>NZ_CP150340.1:0-2822500 GCF_051474675.1 Sorangium sp. So ce406
ATGACGATTCCGAAACACGAGCCGCGCGAAATTTTCGATCGGGCGATCGAGCATACGCGGGCGCTTTCTCCCGCAACTTTTGATCAATGGTTTGGCGGAGTTCAGTTCGATGATCTGACCGACGGCGTGCTCACGCTGCGCGTGCAGAACGAGTTCGTCCTCGAGTGGGTGAGGGACAACTTCCTGCCTGCGCTGACGGACAAGATCCGCGAGCTCACGGGCTGGTCGGTCCAGGTTGCGTGGACGGTCGATCAGCACCTTGACTCGCCGGTCGCCCGGCGCGTGGAGCTCACCCCCGTGCGTCCGCGGGCGCTCGTGGTGCGCCCGACGAGCGCGGCGCCCGCGCCCGCGCCACGCCCTGAGCCACAGCTGCGGCGCGTCTCGTCGCTGCCCGACGACCTCAACCCGAAGCACACCTTCGCGAGCTTCGTCGTGGGCCCCTCGAACCAGCTCGCGCATGCGGCCGCGATCGCGGCCGCGGGCGGCGGGGGGCGCCGGTACAACCCGCTCTTCATCTGCGGCGGCACGGGGCTCGGCAAGACCCACCTCATGCACGCGATCGCGCACCGCGTGTTCGAGGGCAGGCCGGACGCGCGGATCATCTACGTCTCGGCCGAGAAGTTCACGAACGACTTCATCACGGCCATCCAGCACCACCGGATGGACGAGTTCCGCGCGCGCTACAGGTCGAACTGCGACGTGCTGCTCGTCGACGACATCCAGTTCCTGGCCGGGCGCGAGCAGACGCAGGAGGAGTTCTTCCACACGTTCAACGCGCTTCACACGCTCGACCGGCAGATCGTGGTGACGAGCGACAAGTACCCCCAGAACCTCGAGCGCATGGAAGAGCGCCTCGTCTCGCGGTTCTCGTGGGGGCTCGTCGCCGACATCCAGGTGCCCGAGCTGGAGACGCGCGTCGCGATCGTCCGGAACAAGGCGGCGCTCGAGGGCATCGCGCTCACGGACGACGTGGCGCTCTACCTCGCGCAGATGGTCCGCTCGAACGTCCGCGAGCTCGAGGGGACGCTGATCCGGCTGGCGGCCAAGAGCTCGCTCACGGGCCGCCCGGTGGACCTTCCGTTCGCGCGCGCCGAGATCACGGCCACGTCGCCGCCGCGGGCGCAGATGATGAGCGTCGAGGACATCCAGCGCGCGGTGTGCCACCACTTCCACCTGCGCTCGATCGACCTCACCTCGAAGGACCGCCACAAGAGCGTGGCCTTCGCGCGCCACGTGGCGATGTACCTCTGCAAGCAGCGGCTGAAGTGCAGCTTCCCGGAGATCGGGCGCGCCTTCGGCAACCGCGATCACACGACCGTGATGAGCGCGGTCCGCAAGATCGAGGCGCAGCGGGACTCCGATCCGCAGGTCCGCGCCCACCTCGAGGCGCTCGAGAAGAAGCTCGCCGACGAGTGAGATCGGCGCGCGCCGCGCGCCGTACCTGCTCCCCCTCCTGCCGCCGCTCCCCGGCCGCGCGCGGGCGGCTCCTCCGGGGCCCCGCCCAATGCGTGGCCCGCGTCCGCGCGCCGACACGGCGCCGGGACGTCAGATCTCCGAGAGCGCGGCGCGCGCGTCGTCGGCGATGAGCTTGTTGCCGTACGCGGAGGCGAGCTCGAGCACCTCCGCGAGCTCGCGACGCGCCTCCTGCGCGAGGCCCCTGTGCTTCAGGAGGGCGCCGAGCAGGTAACGGCCCTCCAGGGCGTCCGTCCGGTACGAGCGCGCGTCGGCGTAGCGCGCGAGCTCGCGCAGCAGATCGACGGCGCCGGCCGCGCCGTTCAGGCCGTCGAGGTAGGCGAGGTGCGCGCGGTTGATCGAGACGAGGCGCTCGTGGCCGCTCTCCTCGGCGAGCTCCCTCGACTTGGTGAGCGCCGCGTAGGCGCGCGGCAGATCGCCGAGCCGCCGGCTCGCGTCGCCGAGGTTGTGCAGCGCGGCGGCGGTCTCGAAGCGCATGCCCGCGGACCGGGCGAGGTCGACGGCGCGGGCGGACGTCTTCACCGCCGCCTCGAAGTCGCGGAGGAAGACGTGCACGAGGACGCGCTGCTTCTCGCGCTCGCTCGCCGCCGCGAGATCGCCCGGCGCGGCGAGCGCCTCGGCCCGATCGAGCGCGCGCAGCGCCGCCTCGATGTCGCCCATCGCCGCGCGCGTCTGGGAGATCGCGAGCAGCAGCCTGGCGTCGTCGATCTCGCCCATCGCCTCGAGCTGCTCGACGGCGCCGACCGCGCGGGCGTAGTCGCCCGTCCTGACGCCGATCTCCGTCTCGCACGCGAGCGCCTTGCGGCGGAGGTCCTCGCGGTCGCCGGCGAGGGCGTACGCCTCCTCGAGCCTCGCGTAGGCGTCCGCGAAGAGGTCGACCGCGCCGAGGGCGCGCGCCACGTCGACGCGCGCGCGGAGCTTCTGCTCCGGGGTGCCGGCCTCGTCGATGCGCCGCTGCGCGCGGGCCACGACGTCGCCGAGATCGGGCGCGGAGCGCACGCGCACCACGACGTCCGCGAGCGCGCCGAGCCACGCCGAGAGCTCCGCCGGCGCGCGGCGGGCGTGGTCGCCGAGATCGAGCGCCTGGAAGATGAGCCGGAGCGCCGGGTCGAGCTGGCTCGCGCGGATCTTGTGGAGCGCCGCCCGCGCGTAGAACGTGGCCGCGCGGTCGCGGTCGCCGGCCTGATAGAAATGCTGCCCGATGCGCTCGGCGTGC
Source organism: Sorangium sp. So ce406 (assembly GCF_051474675.1). NCBI lineage: Bacteria > Pseudomonadati > Myxococcota > Polyangiales > Polyangiaceae > Sorangium > Sorangium sp. So ce406. The sequence goes on from NZ_CP150340.1 coordinate 2,690, forward strand.
TCGGCGCTGTCCTCGCCGACGACGGCGACGTACGCCGCCGCGGCCGCGGCGTGCAGCTCCCGGCGGAGCTCCGGCGGGATCGCGTCGAGGACGATCTCTCCGTGCATGGGCGACGCGAAGCTCGCCTGCGCGGGGCCCTTGAGCCGCAAGAGGTCGCGGGTCGCGAGCCCGGAGATCGCCCGGTTCACGACCGAGAGCTTCTGCTGGAGGAGCGCCGCGAGGACCTCGGTCGGCACCGGATCGCCGAGGATCGCCGCGGCCTGGAGCACGGCGCGGTCGCTCGGGTCGAGCCGCCGCACGCGGGTGGCGATGAGGGTGCGCAGCGAGCGCGGCACCGCCGACGCGCCGTCGAGCCGCGCCTTCACGACGCCGCCCGAGACGCTGAGCGCGCCGGAGTCGCTCAGCTCCTTGATGAGCTCCTCCAGGAAGAGCGGGTGGCCGCCGGCGCGCTCGCGGCAGAAGGCGAGCAGATCGGGCGGCAGGAGCGTCGCGCCGATGCGCGCCGACATGAGGCGCGCGCCGTCGTTGTCCGAGAGCTCCCCGATCTGCATCCGGTAGAAGTGAGGGTGCGCCTCGAGCAGCGGCGGCGGGTCGCTGCGCGTCGCCAGGATCAGCACGGCGCGGAGCCCGCCGGCGCGGCCGGCCGTGGCGAGGAGCGTCTCGGCGGTGAGCTGGTCCATCGCCTGCGCGTCGTCCCAGGCGAAGCAGTGGAGCCGGTCCTCGCAGAGGCTCTGCACCATGCGCGGGAAGGCGGCGCGCAGGATCGCGCTCGTCCCCTGCGGCGCGCGCTGGTCGGCGAGCGACGCGCCGAGCTGGCCGAGCACGGCCGCGGACTCGTCCTCGCGCAGGCCGAGCGCCCGGAGCCGCGGCAGCACCGCGCGGATGCGCTCCTCGTCGTCGCCCTCCTGGATGCCGCAGAGCACCTGCAGCATCGCGGTGAGGCCGCTCCACGGGACGTCGGCGCCGTTGTGCGGGCACGACGCGACGTAGACGCCGACGTTGTAGTCGCCCTTCGAGAGCCGCCGCTCCATCTCGGCGAGCAGCCGCGTCTTTCCGATGCCGCGCTCGCCCTGGATGACCGCGATCTGCGCGCGCTTCCTGGTGGCGGCGGCGAGGATATCGCCGAGCTGCTTGAGCTCGTCGCGGCGTCCGACGAAGCGGCCGTAGGCGCCGTCCGGCGGGTGCGCGGAGGTGACCACGCGCCCCCCCTCGGGCGCCGTCCGGCCCGCGCCGGGCAGCTCCTCGGTCGCGAACGCGTTGCGGAGGACGCGCCCGGTGAGGTGTGACACCGCGACCTGAGACTCGGTCGCGCGGGCGAGCGCCTGCGCGGAGGCGATGAGCGAGGTGAGCCGCTCGTCGCGGATCGGGGCGCCGACGCTGTCGACCAGGATGCGGGACAGGTGGATGCCGGCGGAGACCGCCGCGCCCCCGCCGCGCGAGCGCAGGATCACGAGCGCGGCGCGCACAGCGGCCTCGGTGTCGCGGCCGTCGGCGTCGCCGAGCCCGAAGATGGCGACGAGCTGGGACGCCTCCTCCTCCAGGAGCAGCGCGCCGTGGCGCGCCAGCACCTCGCGCGCGCGGGCGATGCGCCGCGCCGCGTCCTCCCCGGACCCCGTGAAGATGAGCACGAGCGCCGTGACCTCGCGTCGCTCGCCGAGCCCGCGCGTGGCCGGGCTGCTGTCGGCCTTCTCGAGGAGCTGGAGGAGCCCGGACGCGGTGCGGGTGCGCGTGCTCGTCGTGTGCGGCACCTCGACGGGCGTGCGCTCGTTGGCGCCGATCGGCTCCTCCTCGAGCACGGCGCTCGCCTCGAGCTCGGCGCCCCCCTTCTCCTCGTGGAACGGCGCGAGGAACTCGGCGAGATCGTTCGCCCCGAACCGCTCGCCCGTCGCGTAGAAGAACCCGAGCAGCGCCTCGTGCAGCCGCCCGGCGTCGGGGAACCGATCCTCGACGCTCCTCGCGAGCATGGTGCTCACGATGTCGACGAGCGGCCTCGGCACGTCGGGGCGCACGAGCGCGAGCGGCGGATACTCGCTCGCCTGGAGCCGCCGCATGACCTCGAACGCGGTCGGCGCCGTGAACGGGTTCGAGCCGGCGAGCATCTCGTAGAGCACCGTCCCGAGCGAGAAGAGGTCGCTCCTGCCGTCGATCGCGCCCGCGCGCGACTGCTCGGGGCTCATGTAGGCGAGCTTCCCGCGGATGCGTCCGGCGCGCTTCTCGCCGACCTCCTCCTCGGTCATCGACTGCGTCGCCTTCGCGATGCCGAAGTCGGTGACCTTCACCTCGCCCTCCCAGGAGAGCAGGATGTTCTGGGGCGAGATGTCGCGGTGGACGATGCCGAGGGGACGCGACTGCTCGTCGCGCCGCCGGTGGGCGTGGTCGAGCGCCTTCGCGATCTCGGCCGCCATGAAGACGGCCATGCCGAGCGGGATCGGCCGCTTCGATCGGCGGCAGCGGGCGAGCAGCGTCGCCAGGTCGAGCCCGGGGACGTACTCCATCGCGATGAAGTAGCTGGTCGGGTCGCCGTTCGGGTGGTCGACGCGGCCGAGGTCGAACACCTGGACGATGTTCGCGTGCGAGAGGCGCACGGCGAGCTTGGCCTCGTGCACGAACATGTCCACGAAGCGCCCCTGCTCCGCCAGCTTGGGGAGGATGCGCTTGATGACGAGGACCTTCTCGAACCCCTCGACGCCGAAGCTCTTGGCCTTGAAGACCTCGGCCATGCCGCCCTCGCCGAGGCGCTCGAGCAGGCGGTAGCGTCCGAAGGTCTCGTTCAGCATCGTCCCGCCTGCGCCCCGCAGAGCCCTGCGCCTAGAGCGCGCGCGGCGCTCCGGAGGGGACGACCGGCGGCCTTCGCGCGAGCCGGCGCTCGCCCTCCGGCCGCGTCGACCGGCCGCGCGTCACGTCTCAACGGCCTTGTTCGCGCCGGCGTCATCGTCCCCTCCATACATCGACTCCGCGATCCGGAACGCCGCCCCCTCCAGGCGCGCGTACGCGGCCCGGAGCGCGTCGAGGTCGCCGCCGCCGTCGAGCAGCTTCCGCAGCGCGGCGCACTCGGCGTGGACCTCGCCGAGGAGCTCGGCGTCGAGCAGATCCCCGTAGCCCTCGAGGGCTTGCTCGGTCGTGTAGACGAGGGTCTCCGCCTGGTTGCGGAGCTCGGCGAGCTCGCGGCGGAGCGCGTCGGTCTCCTTGAAACGCTCGCCCTCCGAGACGAGCCGGTCGACCTCGTCGGGGGTGAGGCCGCTCGTCGGGGTCACCCGGACCTCCTGCACCCGCCCCGTCCCGAGATCGCGCGCCTCGACGCGGACGATCCCGTTCTCGTCGATACGGAAGGTGACCTGGATCTTGGGCAGCCCGCGGGGCGCGGGCGGGATGCCGGTGAGCTCGAAGCGGGCGAGGCTCCGGCAGTCGGCGGCCATCTCGCGCTCGCCCTGGAGCACGTGCACGGGGACGAAGCTCTGGTTGTCGACGCTCGTCGTGAAGATCTCGCTCCGCTCGGTGGGGATCGTGGTGTTCCGCGGGATGAGCTTGAACATCACGCCGCCGCCGGTCTCGACGCCGAGCGACAGCGGCGTCACGTCGAGGAGCAGCACCTCGTCCACGTGCCCCGAGAGCGCGGCGCCCTGCAGCGCCGCCCCGACGGCGACGACCTCGTCCGGGTTCACGCCCTTGTTCGGCTCCCGGCCGAAGAACTCGCGCACCGCCGCCTGCACGGCGGGCATCCGCGTCATGCCCCCGACGAGGACGACCGTGTTGACGGCGGAGACGGGCAGCTTGGCGTCCGCGAGCGTCGCGCGGCAGACGTCGACGGTGCGCCGGATGAGGCTCTCGCAGAGCATCTCGAGCTCGTTGCGCCGCATCGTCCGCTCGAGGTGGAGCGGCCCGCCGCCCGGGCCGACGGCGATGAAGGGGATGTTGATCTCGGTCTCGAGCGACGAAGAGAGCTCGTGCTTCGCCTTCTCCGCCGCCTCCTTGAGCCGCTGCAGCGCCATGCGGTCGCGGCGCAGATCGATGCGGTTTTTGCCCTCGAACTCGTCGGCGAGCAGGTCGATGAGCCGCTGGTCGAAGTCCTCCCCGCCGAGGTGGGTGTCGCCGCCGGTCGCCTTGACGCTGAAGACCCCGCTCGCGATCTCGAGGATCGAGATGTCGAACGTCCCGCCGCCGAGATCATAGACCGCGATCGTCTCGGCCTTGACCTTGTCGAGGCCGTACGCGAGCGCCGCGGCGGTCGGCTCGTTGATGATGCGGCGCACGTCGAGCCCGGCGATCCGCCCTGCGTCCTTCGTGGCCTGTCGCTGCGCGTCGTCGAAGTAGGCGGGGACGGTGACCACTGCCTCCGTCACCGGCTCGCCGAGGAACCGCTCGGCGACCTGCTTCATCTGGCCGAGGATCATCGCGGAGATCTCGGGGGGCGAGTAGCTGCGCCCCTTGACCTCGACCCACGCGTCGCTGTTCGGCGCCTCGACGATCTTGTAGGGGGCGAGCGAGATCTGCTTGCTGACCTCGGGCGCGCTGAACTTGCGGCCCATCAGTCGCTTCACCGCGTAGATGGTGTTCTGCGGGTTCGTCACCGCCTGGCGCCGCGCGACCTGCCCGACCAGGCGCTCGCCGCTCGCGGGGAAGCCGACCACCGAGGGGGTCGTGCGCGCGCCCTCGGCGTTGGGGATGACCCGCACGTCGTTCGCCGAGCCGACCCCTGCCCCTTCGACGACCGCCACGCACGAGTTCGTCGTCCCGAGATCGATGCCGATCACCTTCCCCATATGCGGCGAAAGATACTACAGGCCTCGATGCTCGCCGGGTGGGGAGACGATCTTGGCGCCCGCGATATTTGGGGAGATCGTGCGGTGAGGTGGCGGGGCACAGCAGATCACGGAGAGGCGCACCGCCATGATGCGCGCGGCGCGGGAGGTGTGCGCCGATGGAGCCGCCGCGCGGCGACGCGCCTCAGTTCGCTTCGGACGTCGACGACGCGCCGGGCGAGCCCTTCGAGACGACGACCATCGCCGCGCGGATCAGGTAATCGCCGAGCATGTACCCCGGCTGGACCTCCGCGATGACGACGCCGGCCGGGTGCTCGGTCGACTCGATCTGCTGGATGGCCTCGTGCACGCTCGGGTCGAACGGCTTGCCGACCGCGGCGATGCGCTTGATGCCCATACGATCGAGCGTGTCCACGAACTGCTTCGCCACGATCCGCACGCCCTCGGCGACCGACTTCACGTCGGGCGCGCTCTCCGCGTGGCTGGCGGCGCGCTCGAGGTTGTCGAAGACCGGGAGCAGCTCCTTCAGGATCGACTCGCGGCCGCGGCGCTGCGCCTCTTCGACCTCGCGCCGGGAGCGCTTACGGAAGTTGTCGAAGTCGGCGGCGGTGCGCAGGAGCTGCTCGCGCATCCGCGCGGCCTCGGCCTGCACCTCGCCGAGCTTGTCTTCGGGCGTGGGGGCTCGCTGCTCTGCGGGCTCTGCGCGCTCCGCCTGCGCCTCCGCCTGCTCCTCGGTGTTCTGGCTCGACCCAATTTGTTCCGAATCGCTCATAGGACGGCGGCACTATAACCAGCCGCGATCCGCTGGCAATCGGCAGGCCCAGGGATTGCCAGCGACCGGCGGCGACCGGCGGCGACCGGCGGCGACCGGCGGCGAGCGCCGGCGCGCTCGATCGGCGGCGCCTCCCGGATCGGCCGGGGACGCCCGGGGGCCGGCGCACGGGCGCTCCGGACGCGCTCCCGAAGCGCGTTTCAGGCAGTTTTTGCCCGGGTCTCCGCGATCCGCGGCCGGCGTGCATCGACCGTTTGCTCCGACCCCCTGCCCGGCGTTAGATCGGGCCCCATGAGCATCGCCACCAGCCCCGCCGGCGAACCGCCTCCGGCGAACGCCTCGACGCCCGCCACCTCGCCGCTCCTCGCGGCGCAGAAGCACCTCCTCGGCAACTACCGCCAGCCGCCGTTCGTCCTCGATCGCGGCAGGGGCTGCGAGCTCTTCGACACGGAGGGGCGCCGGTACCTCGACATGTACGCCGGGGTGGCGGTGGCGTCGCTCGGCCATGCTCATCCGCGGCTCGTGGCGACCATCGCCGAGCAGGCGGGCCGCCTCATGCACGTCTCCAACTACTTCTACAACGCCGAGAACCTCCGCCTCGCCGAGGAGCTCTGCGCGAAGACCGGCTTCGACCGCGCCTTCTTCTGCAACTCGGGGACAGAGGCGAACGAGGCGATGCTCAAGCTCGCGCGCCGCCACTTCTTCAACCAGGGGCAGGCGGAGCGCTACCGCATCATCGCGTTCGAGAACGCGTTCCACGGCCGCACGCTCGGCGCGGTCGCCCTGACCGGGACGCCGAAGTACCGCGAGGGCTTCGGCCCCTCGCTCGAGGGCGTCACGCACGTGCCTTATGGGGACGTCGCCGCGGTGCGCGCCGCCATGGGCCCGGACGTCGCGGGGATCCTCGTGGAGCCGGTGCAGGGGGAGGGCGGCGTCCTGCCCGCGCCGCCCGGTTTCCTGACCGAGCTGCGGCGCATCGCGGACGAGCACGGCGCGCTGCTGCTCCTCGACGAGGTGCAGACCGGCATCGGGCGCACGGGGCACTGGCTCGGCGCGACGTACGACGGCGTCCAGGGCGACGCGGCGGCGCTCGCGAAGGGGCTCGGCGGCGGCTTCCCGATCGGCGCGCTGGTGCTGCGGGAGCGGCTCAACAGCGCGCTGCCCCCGGGCTCGCACGGCTCGACCTACGGCGGCAACGCGCTCGCTTCTGCCACGGCGCGCACGGTGCTCGCGGTGATCGAGGAAGAGAAGCTCTGCGAGGCCGCCGTGAAGCGCGGCGAGCAGCTCGGCCGCGGCCTCGCCGCCATCGCGGCGAAGCTGCCGCACGTGTGCGTCGGCGAGCGCGGGCGGGGCTTGCTCCGCGGGCTCATCCTCGCGCCGGGCGTCGACACGCGCGTGGCGCTCGGCCGCGCGCGCGACCGGGGCGTGCTGCTCACGGTCGCGGGCAGCAACGTGCTCCGGTTCACGCCGCCCCTCGTCGTGAGCGAGGCCCAGATCGACGAGGCCCTGGCCGAGGTCGAGGCCGCGCTCTCCGAGATGCCGGCTGCGGGTTGAGGTGGTCTCTTCGCGCGCAGCCGGGCCCGCCGTCGCGCCCCTCCCGTGCTCGGGCTGCAGCAAGCTGATCGATCCGCTCCGCGCCGGGCACGTCGCGATCTTCGATCAGCGCTTCCATTATTTCTGCAACGCCCGGTGCCGCCACGCCTTCCTCGGGGAGGCGACGCCCGCGCCGGGCGACGGCCGGCCCGCCGGCTTCGCGGGATCGGGCGTGCCCATCCCCGGCGCTCCTGCCCGAGGGCTCTCGTCGGGGGCGCTGCCCGGCGTCGCGGGGCCTCACGCCGCCGCGCCGCGCGCCGAGCCCCCGCGGGCAGGCGCCGACGACGGCCCCTCGCGCGCCGCCGATCTCGACGCGCCGATCGTCGACGCCTTCCCGCCCGTGTCGCTCGACGAGCGCCTCCCGGAGCTGCCGGTACTCGACGACGACCGCGCGCTGCTCGAGCCGATCGGGAACACCATCCTGAGCGACGAGCCGCCGCGCTACGAGTCGATCGAGGCGCGGGACATCGGCGCGCTCCTGCTCGTGCTCGCGATCATCGCGGGGACGCTCGCCGTCGCGCTCACGCTCGCCGGCGACGCCAAGCTCGTCATCGGCGCGCGCATCGTGCTCGCCACGGTGAGCGCGGGGATGCTCCTCGGCCGCGCCGCCACGACCGCGCGCGACGGCACGGATCCGCACCCGGCGCCGATGATCGCCCCCGTCCTCGGGGGGCTCGTGGCCGCCGTCTGGGCCCTCTTCGGCCAGGACCGCGCGCTCGCGGCCGAGGCGGCGTCGCTCGCGGGCGTCATCGCCACCGCCAGCGCGATCAGCGCCTGGCTCATCGAGAGCGCGCGTCACCGGGTGTTCGCGGAGCGGGCCTGGATCGGGTCGGTGCTCTCCACGCCGGCGCGCCGTCCGCCGGGCGCGTGGGCGCAGAGCCCGGCGCCTGCCGACCGGGCTCTTCCCCGTGGCGGCGATGACGCTGCCGCCGAGGAGGCCGGCGACGCGCTCTTTTACGAGCTGCGGCCCGGCGAGAGCGTCCAGGTCGACGCCGGGGAGGTCGTCCCCGTGGACCTCGTGGTCACGGGCGGTGACGTCGAGGTGCTCCCCTGGATCGGCGCCGCCACGCCCGCCCGTCGCCGCGACGGCGACCCGATCATCGCGGGGGCCACCGTGGTCCGGGGCCGCCTCGTCGGCGCCTGCACCTTCTCGGGCGGCGATCGCGCGGTCGCGCGCGTGCTGCTCGACGCCCGCCGGCGCGCGGACGCCCTCGCGCCGATCGCGCAAGCCTCCCGCGCCCTGACCGAGCGCTGGGCGCTCGGCGCCGCGGCGATCGCCGCGCTCTCCGCCTTCGTCGCCGGGCGGGCGCCCGTCGAGATCGCGATGACGGCGACCGCCGTGCTCGCCGCGCTCGCCACGGCGATCACGGCCTCGATCGCCTCGGTCCACGTCGCGCGGGGCATCCTGCTCGGGCTGCGCCGGGGCATCGTCTACAAGAGCGCCGACGCCTGGGACCGCGCCGGTCGGGTCTCTGTCGCCGTGTTCTGCGCCCGCGGCACGCTGCTGCTCGGCGAGCCCGAGCTCGCGGAGCTCGAGGCGACCGGCCAGAAGCTCACGCCGAGCGACGTGCTCGCGCTCGCGGCCGGCGCGGAGCGCACCGAGGAGCACCCCGTCGCGACGGCGATCGTGCGCGCCGCCCGCGCCCGCGGCCTGCGGCCCGACGGCGTGCGCAACCCCAACTTCCACCCCGGCCTCGGCGTGACGGCCGTCACCTCGTCGGGCGAGGAGCTCTGCGTCGGCAACCGCGCGCTCATGCTCGAGCAGCGGATCTCGATCGCCGCGGCCGAGAGCCGCGTCGCCGAGCTCGAGGCGCTGGGGCGCACGGTCGTGCTCGTCGCGGTGGGCGCTCGCCTCGTCGGCGTCATCGGCCTGCAGGACGGGCTCCGCCCCGGGGCGCGGGCCGCCATCCAGCACCTGCTCGACGCGCAGATCGAGCCCGTGCTGATGTCGGGCGACGCGCGCGAGACGTGCGAGGCGATCGGCCGCTCGCTCGACATCGACCACATCCGCCCCGAGATCCTCCCCGCGGATCGCGGCGCCGAGGTGCGCCGCCTGATCGACGCGGGCACGAGCGTCGCTGTGCTCGGCCACGCGGGCGTCGATGACGCCGCGCTCGGCGCCGCGGACGTCTCCGTGGCCCTCGGCGCCGCCGGCTCCGCGCCGGCCGACTTCTCCGTGGTCCTCGCCTCGGACGACGTCCGCGACGCCGCGCTGTCCCTGGCGCTCGCGCACCGCACGCGCCTGGAGGCGCGCGTCGGCCTCGCGCTGAGCGTCGCCCCGGCGCTCGTCGGCGCCGCGGTCATCTCCGCGTTCGTGCTCCCGCCGGCCTACGCGCCCATCGCCTCGCTGCTCGGCGGCGTCATGGCCGTCGTCCACGCCCGCGCGCTCGACGCGAAGAGCTGAGCGCCGCGCGCGGGCCCGCCTCCGGGGCCTCGCCGCGCGGCGGGCTACGAGACGTCCGGGTCCGCGTCGTCCTTGGCGTCGCCCTCGCGGCACTCCAGGCAGACGCCGTACATCTCGTGCTTGTGCCAGGTCACCTCGAAGCCGTACTTCGCGGCGATCTCGTCCTGGAGCGCCTCGATCCGCGGCTCCTCGAACTCGATGATCTTCCCGCAGCTCAGGCAGATCAGGTGGTCGTGGTGCGTGCTGGCGTCGTCGGCCAGCTCGTAGCGGCTGAGGCCGTCCCCGAAGCGGCGCTCGGAGGCCACGCCGCACTCCGCGAGCAGCTTGAGCGTCCGGTACACGGTCGCGTACCCGATGCCCCGGTCCCGCGCGCGCACCTCCGTGAGCAGATCCTCGATGGTCATGTGGGGGGCGCCCGAGAAGAACGTGTCGACGATCAACCGGCGCTGCGCCGTCGATCTCAGCCCCTTCTTGGCCATGTACGCCTGGAGGCGAGCGCGCAGCCGGTCGAGGGCAACTTTGTCGACGTGGGTCACGCTGTCCCCCTCTCTCGCGATGACGGCCATGGCGAGTTTATCCCGTTCGCGGCGAACCGCGTCAAGGCCGGCGGCCACGCTGCTCGGCGCGCCGCGCCTTCCCTGATCCCCTGACGGCGTTACCCTTTCGCCGGCTCCGGCGTCACTCGCCGACCTGCGCCATGTAGCTGACCTGCGCGGCCGACCCTCCGAGGGGGCTGAGCAGCGTGACGGGGGGCGCGACGAGCCCAGCCGCCGACGTGTTGTCGATGACGACGTAGTAGAGACCGGGGCGCAGCGCGTAGCGCCGCGTCTCGATGATCCCGGGCTGGAGAGGGCCACCCGCCTGCACCGGGCCGGGCGGGGGGCCGAGCGGCTTGCCGGTCTGGTAGGCCTCGCGCCATGCGTCGCCCGTCGGCTTGTCGACGATCATGATGTCCACGGGCGCGCCCTGCACGCTCACCTTCAGGTAGAGCGCCTGGTCCACGTCGGCGACCTCGAACGGCCCGAGGTAGTCGCGCTGGTGCGCGTGCACCTCGATGACCTCGTTCGCGAACGTGTACCGCTCGTCGTCCTCCACCTCGAACGGGTGGTGCGGCCGCTGCGGCGGCATCAGGATCCCGAGCGTGAAGTCCTTCCCGGTCTCCTCGTTGTAGACCACGGTGAACCCGCGGGTCATCTCGCCCGCCACGATCTGGTTGCCGAGCAGGTTGGCGAGCCCCCCGAACGGCGGGACGTTCGCCATCACGTCGATGACGGGGTTCTCGACGTAGCCGAGCTGGAAGCTCGGGCCCTGCACGATCCGGTTCAGCCGTCCCCACACGTAGATGTCGTCGCCCGCGATCTGGAAGTCGGGCCGGTACTCGACGGAGGTCGTGAGCGAGAAGCCCACCCGCTTCGCCGGCTGCATGTAGCCGTACCCCGTGCCGGCGATGTGCACGGTCACCGTCTGCGCTGCGTCGTTGACGTCGTACGAGCACTGCATCGGGAAGAACCGCCCGATGGACGACGACCTGTCCTGCAGGCGCAGCGCGACCCCGCTCTTCAGCATCTCGGGGCAGATCTTGCTGGCGCCGAAGTTCGAGAAGAGGAACCACCGCAGGCCTGGGCTCGCGTTCACGGGGCCGCTGAGGCACGGGCAGCCCACGAACGTGAACGACAGCACCATGGCGGCGAGCGCCAGGGCGGCGGACGCGGCAGAGGCGCGGGGGGGCGGGGGTCTTCGTGCGGTCACGCGGGCTAACATAGCGGGTCGACCTCGGAGCGAGAGCGGGTTTGCGCCCGGGGGGGCCGCCCCTCCCGGATCAGCGCACGAGCTGCCATTGGACGCCGGGGGTCACCTCGAGATGCAGGTGATTTTTGTGCGCCCGGTCGTAGTTGGGCGTGAGGATCGACGTGAAGACGTGCTGATCCGCGGCCTCGCACACGATGGAGCGCAGCTCGCGCGCCGCCGCGTCCGCTGGAAGGCCGCGCGTCCCCTTGCCGGCCGCGCCGCGGGTCGCCGGCTTCCCTGCGCCCTCGCCGCACACCGGCGCGCCGCGCCTGCCGACGAAGTCGCGCTCGACGTCGAGCCACTCCTCCGCGAACGCGTCGCCGACGCGCCGCTTGATGAACCGGTAGGCGTCGATGGCGAGCCCCCCGGGGTGCCTCGTCGCCAGCTTGCCCTCGGGCCACATCGCCGACGGAGGCCGCCACGCCGAGTACATCAGCACCTCGGTGACGTCGTGCACGCGCAGGATCCGGCTGAAGTCCGAGAGCGCGAGCGCGAGGCGGCAGTCGAAGACGTCGTTCGGGTTGTCCGCGCGCCGGTGGGCCGGCTCCGCCGTCCGGTACAGGACGCCGCCGACCCCCTGCATGAGACGCACCGGCGCGAGCACGCCCGGCGCGCGCCGCACCGGCTCGAACGCGATCTTCCGCCGCGCGAGCGCCTCCCGACACTGCTCCGCGCTCATCGCCGCGTAGCGCGCCGACGGGTGCCTGGCCCAGTCCTGATGGAACTTCACCTTCGGCTTGCCCTGCGCGGTCGGCAGCGTCGTGAGCGGGCCGAGCGCGAGGGCGAGCGCGCAGGCGATGGCGGCGTGGCGTGCGGACGGCATCGTTGCTGGCGTGGCCTCGCCGCGCGTCGCGCTCCTGGGGAGCCCAGGTTCACCAGGCGAACCTCGGGCGACCAGGAATCTCCGGAACCGCGGGAACCGCGGCCTCCGGCGCGGCGGCCGCGCCCATCCTACCGCGCTATTTGACCGGGCCGCGCGATCGCCTCAAAATAGACCCCATGCGCATCCGTGGGCCCAGCGCCCGCCCGCGCGTCTTGACGTATGGGAGCGAAGGCCCGGTCCGCATGGCTTCCCGGTCCGGGCAGTCCCTGGTCCAGGTAGCCGCCGCAGCGCGCGTACGCGCCGCACGCAGTTGACATGGGAGATCTCTCCAATCGCGCTCGAAAGATCCTCTTCGCCGCGGTCACCGAGTTCATCGCGACCGGTGACCCCGTGGGCAGCAGGACGCTTGCGCGGAAGTACGGGCTCGATCTCTCGGCCGCCTCGATCCGCAACGTGCTCGCGGATCTCGAGGAGGCCGGCTACCTCCACCAGCCGCACACCTCCGCGGGGCGCATCCCGACCGATCGCGCGCTCCGGTTGTTCATCGACGCGCTCGTCGAGCTCCGGTCGCTCTCCCCCGAGCAGCAGGTCGAGCTCACCGCCCGGTTCACCGAGATCTACACGGTGGCGAGCGACCCGCTCCGCGAGACGGGGCGCTACCTCTCGGAGCTGTCGGGCGCCGCGGCGGTCGTCGCGGCGCCGCGGGCGGAGATCCGCGCCCTCGCCCAGCTTCGCTTCATCCCGACGAAGCCCGGGCAGCTCCTCGCCGTGCTCGTCTTCGCCGACGGCTCGGTCGAGAACCGCTTCATCTCGGTCGGCGAGGCGATCAACGAGGGGGAGCTCACCCGGATCCACAACCTGCTCGCCGACGTCATCGAGGGGCGCACGCTGGGCGAGATCCGGGATCTCTTCGCCCGCCGCCTCGCGGATGAGCGCCTCCAGATCGACGCGCTGAGGCGCCGCGCCTTCGAGCTCGGCAGCAAGGCGACGGCCGACGTGACGCGGCGGAGCGAGGTCGTCATCGAGGGGCAGAACCGCCTCATCGACCTGCCGGAGTACGCCGACGTCGACCGCCTCAAGAAGCTGATGAAGGCGCTCGAGGAGCGCGAGGAGCTCGTCGATCTGCTCGACCGGACCCTCGCCGCGGGCGCGGGCGAGGTCACCGTCTTCGTCGGCAGCGAGGCGGGCGATCTTGGCGGAGGTCAGCTCAGCCTCGTCGCCGCGCCGTACATGGAGAACGGGCGTGTGGCCGGGACCGTGGGCGTGCTCGGCCCGACGCGGATGGACTACGCGAAGGTGATGCCGCTCGTCGACGCGACCGCCGCGGCGATGAGCGAGGCGCGCGGCAAGGTCAAGTAGCGCCCTTCTGCCGCGGCTGGCGGAGCCGCTCGAGCACCTCGTCGAAGTCGGCGGGCGGCGGCGCCTGGAACCGCATCGGCCGGTCGTCGGACGGGTGGCTGAAGCCGAGCTCGGCCGCGTGGAGCATCAACCGCGGGGCGGGGATCCTTGGCCCGCGGTGGTCGCGCACGTAGACCGTCTCGCCGACGAGCGGGTGCCCGGCCTCCGCGAGGTGGATGCGGATCTGGTGCGTGCGCCCCGTCTCGAGGCGGCAGGCGACCAGCGTCACGCCCGCGGCCCCGGCCTCGTCCAGCCCCCGGAGCGTCTCGATCGGCTCGACGTGCGTCACCGCGAGCTGCCCCTCGCGCCGGCCTTCCCTCGCGGAGCCGCGCAGCCCGTCGCCGCGGTCCTCGACGAGGTAGCTGCGGTGGGTGCCGCGCGGGACCGCGCCGTGCGCGAGCGCGAGGTACTGCCGGTGCATCGAGCGGACGCGGAGCTGCTGCGCGAGGTGCTTCTTCGCGGCGAGCGTCCGCGCGAAGACGAGCAGCCCGCTCGTCCCCTTGTCGAGGCGCTGCACCACGCCGAGCGGCGCCCGCCCGCGCAGGCGGTCGCGGCGGGCCAGCACCTCCCGCACCAGCGCGTCGAGCGTCGCGGCCTGCTCCGCGGGGTCCTCGTCGCCGTACGGGATGGTGCTCACACCGGCGGGTTTGTTCACGACGACGACGCTCGCGTCCGCGTAGACCACGAGCTCGACCTCGAGCTTGCGCCGGCGCACGGTCTCGGGCCGCGGCGCGCTCAGGCGGACCTCGATCCGCTCGCCGCTGAGCACGCGGCGCCGGGCGCTCGTCGCCACGACGTTCCCGACGAGCACCTTGCCGGTCTCGATCAGCCGGCGCGCGTCGGACCACGAGACCGAGGCGAGCGCCCGGATCGCGCCGTCGAGCGGCCGTCGGTCCAGCGCTGCCGGAACCGTCCAGCGGCCGTCCTGCGGGGGTCGGACCGGCCCGGTCGGGTCGGCGGCGGTCGGTTCGGCGTGATCCTGGGGCGGGGGAGGGGCGGGTCGGGGCGGGCGCATGAGAGGCTCGTGAGGGGGCGCCTCGGCCCCGCCACCAGCGTGGGGCCGGGCTCTACCGGCGTGAAAAAACGCTCATCCGCGGGGCCGCGGGGCGAAATACACCGCGAATGTTGACACATCGCGCGACCGGAGCCGAAGATATCCAGAGCCGTCATCGCTTTCTCGCCATCTGAGAGGAGACCCGTTCGTGGCCAGCACCCTTCTCGCCGTAGACGACAGCGTGACCATGCGCAAAGTGCTCGAAATCACCTTTGCGGGTCAGGATTTCCGCGTCGTGACGGCGAGCAGCGCCGACGCTGCGCTGCAGAAGCTCAAGAGCGATAAACCCGACCTGGTGATCGCCGACGTCACGCTCGAGCCGAAGAACGGCTACGAGCTGTGCAAGGCGATCAAGCAGGCATCCCCGGCGACGCCCGTCCTGATCCTGTCGTCCAAGCAGAACCCGTTCGACCCTGCGAAGGGCTCGAGCGCGCAAGCCGACGACCACATGGACAAGCCGTTCGACACGCAGCAGATGATCGACAAGGTCAAGAAGCTGCTGGCGTCGCGCGGCGAGGCGAAGCCGGCCGCGGCTGCTGCTGCCGCGGCTCCCGCTGCCGCGGCGGCGTCCGCGCCCGCGCGCTCTCCCGCTGCCGCCGCGCAGCCTGCGGCCGCCGCGCAGCCCGCGGCCGCTGCAGCGCAGCCCGCCGGCGCCGCCGCGAGCCCGCTCCAGCGCGCGAAGACGCTCATCTACACGCCGAACGCGCCGGCCACCACCAGCGCCGCGCCGGCGCAGGCCTCGGTCAAGGCGGCGGCGCCGGGCGGCGCGCCGTCGGGCCTGCCGCAGACGACGATGGCCTTCTCGCCGACGCCGGTCTCCGGCGTGCCGAAGACGGCGTCCGGGCCCGCAGCGGTCGCGGCCTCCGCCTCCGCGCAGGTCAACGGCCAGATGGCGGGCAAGCTCGAGGGGCTCGGCCTCTCCGCCGATCAGGTGGAGGCCGTGATGGCGCTGTCCCGCGACGTCGTGGAGCGCGTCGTCTGGGAGGTCGTGCCGGTCCTCGCCGAGACGATCATCAAGGAAGAGATCGCGCGCCTGACGAAGTAGCCGCGCGCTGCTCGCGGCGGTCCGTCGCGCGCGAGCACGCGGCCGCTGCTTTGCCCGGGGACGTGGAGTTGCTACGCCAGGCCCGCGCCTCGTTCCGCGTCCGGCGCAGCCATGAACGACACGCACGACAAGAGCAGCGGCGCGATCGCGGACGCCCGCGACGACATGACCGCGGGCGACCAGGCGGCCGCAGGTGACGCGGAGAGCTCCGGCGCCGCCGAGCCGCGCGTCGCCTCTCCGCTGCGCGCTCCTTCTCCGGAGGGCGAGGCGGCAGAGGACGACGGCGGAGCCGGTACGGACGACGTCGATCCTGACGCCGACGAGGAGCGCCTCGTTTTCCAGGGCAACCCGCTCCGCTTTCGCGGGGCGGCCGTGCTCGCCGCGGGCTCGCTCCTCGCGTTCGTCGTGATGGCGCTCGCGCCCCAGTTTCGCTGGGGGGTCCCGCTCGGCGCGCTCGGGGTCGGCGTCGCGACGCTCGGCCTGCTCGACCTGCTCGGCACGTTCGACGACCCGCCCGAGCGCGTCGCCGCGCGCGTCGGGATCCGCGATCTCCTCGGACCGCTCGCGCTGCTCGGGGGCGGGCTCGCCGCGTCCTTCGCGCTGATCACGCTCACCGTGGCGGGCTACTTCTCGCCGCTCTCCCTCTCGCGGGACGGCGCGCCCGCGCTGATCTCGCTGGCGGTACCCGCGATCGCGATCCCTGCCGCGTTCCTCACGGCGGTGGTGGGCGCCTTCCGGATCGGCGAGCGCCTCGGCCCCGGTCGCCTCGACGAGACGGGCGCGCCGCGCCCGCTGCTCCGGCGGCATGGCTTCTGGCTCGTCGCCCTCGTCACGCTGCTCTACCTGCCCATGCTCGGGAGCCACTCGCTCACCGATCCGTGGGAGACGCACTACGGCGAGGTCGCGCGCGAGATCCTGGCGCGGAACGACTGGATCTCCCTCTGGTGGGCGCAGGACGGCTGGTTCTGGTCGAAGCCGGTGCTCGACTTCTGGATGCAGGCGCTCGCCATGGCGGCCCTCGGCGTCCGCTACCGATCGGGGGAGATGCTCTCGGCCGTCGCCGAAGGGCGCACGCCGTGGCCCGAGTGGGCGGTGAGGCTGCCCATCTTCGCGCTGACGCTCGTCGCCGTTTACCTCCTCTACAAGGCCATCGCGACGATCTTCAGCCGACGCGCGGGGCTGCTCGCGGGGGTCGTCCTCGCGACGATGCCGCAGTGGTTCCTGGTCTCGCACCAGACGATGACGGACATGCCCTTCGTCGCGACGATGGCCGCGGCGATGGCCCTGCTCCTGCTCGGCATCCACACCGACGAGGCGCGCGAGGCGCGCGTCTACGAGGTCGACCTCGGCGTGCTCAAGGTGGGCGTCTCCGGCTACCACCTCGTGCTCGGCGCGATCATCGCCTGCGCGCTGCCGCAGATCCTCTACCTGCTCTCGCGGCACGTCGAGATCCAGCCGGCGCCGTTCGGCGTGCGCCTCCACGGCGACGTCTTCAGCTCGGGCTCCCCTGGCAACTGCGGGCTCCCCGGCAACGAGGCCTGCCGGTCGGTGCTGCCCGTGCTCCCCGGCCTGCAGCCCGCGCTCCAGGCGCTCATCTGGGCGCAGACGCTCGGCATCGTCCTGTACGCGAGCTGGGGCGAGCGGCGCGTCCAGCGGCTCCTCTTCCTGTCGGCGTGGTTCTTCGCCGCCCTGTCCACGATGGCCAAGGGGCCGGCGGGCTTCGGCCTCCCGGTGCTCTGCGCGCTCGGCTACGTCGTCGTCTCGCGGCGGTACCGCGACCTGCTCAAGATGGAGATCCCCATCGGGCTGCTCGTGCTCGCGTGCGTCGCCTTGCCCTGGTTCGTCGCGATGTACGCGCGGCACGGGCAGCCGTTCACCGACAGGCTGCTGTTCCACGACATGTTCAAGCGCGCGTTCACGCACGTCCACGACACCAACGAGGGCGACGACGTGAGCTTCCGCTACTACGTGTGGCAGCTCGGCTACGCGATGTTCCCGTGGACGGGGCTCGTGCCCGCGTCGCTCGTGTGGTGGCTCAGGCGGCGCGAAGGGGCAGCGGCCGGGGAGGGGGGATCTTCAGGTGAGCCCGCCTCGGCCGACGTCCGCCAGAGCGACGCCTCGGTGTTCCTGGCGATGTGGTTCATCTTCGGCTTCGCGCTCTTCTCGCTGATGCTGACGAAGTTCCACCACTACATCCTGCCGGCCGTCCCGCCGGCGGCGATGCTCACGGGGATCCTGCTCGACGACATGCTGCGCCTCCAGGGCGGCGCGCGCGGGCTCGCGCGTGGCTGGAGCGACGCTTCGTCGGCGCCGCCGTCGGCGCGCTCCAGCGCCGTGGTCGTCTACGAGCGCGCGATGCTCGGCGCGGTCGCCGTCGGCGCTGCGATCCTGGTCTTCTTCGTCGGGCGCGACCTCGCGATGGCCCGCGAGGGGCAGCCGAGCCAGGCCAGGTTGCTGCACCTGTTCACGTACAACTACAAGCGTCCCTGGCCGCAGTCGCTCGACTTCTCCGCGACCCTGTGGGCGTTCACCATCGCCGCGGCGGTCCTGTGCTTGCTGCTGATGGTCGCGCGCTTTCGCCGCCACGTCCTCTATGCGCTGCTCTCGCTCGCCGTCGCGTTCACGGCGTGGGGGCTCGACGTCTACTTCGTGCGCACGTCGCCGCACTGGGGACAGCGCGAGACCTTGCTCGCCTACATGCGCGCGAGCCAGGAGATCCCTGGGCCGCTCGTCGCCTACCAGTTGAACTGGAAGGGCGAGAACTTCTATGCGGGCAACAAGCTGCCGGCATTCGTGTCGAGCGGGAAGAAGTTCCAGGACTACATCAATGAACAGAAGAAGAAGGGTGTGAGGACCTTCTACTTCGTCACCGAGCACGGGCGCACCAGCTCGCTCTCGAACGAGCTCGGTAACCCTCGTTTCTTCGAGAAGCTCACCTCTCTCGAGCTCAACAACAAGTTTCTCGTCGTTCGCGCGACGTTCGAGTGACAGAGCGGCTCCTGAAGGAGCTCGGCCCACAGGCGCTGTCCGTCTGTGGCCCTGTACGTTTGCTCGGGTTCGAGGCGTGCTGTTGTGCGCGCAGCGTCGTATTGCTGCGTAAGGAAATTCCTAGCATGCCTGTCGCCATGAACGCGCAGGAGCGAAAGGAATCTCCTGTTGGTACATTCTAAGTGGCTGAATTCATTACGGGAAGGTGCAGGCACGCCTCATGCTGAAAGGGATGCCGAGCGTCGCGGCGGAGACCTTCCCCCCCCAGGTCCGCTGCGACGCTCTTTTCTTTTCTGCGGTGGCGCTGGCCGCACACGCGCGACCAGCACGTCACCGGTCTGCGCTTGCAGGGGCAGCCTGGAGCGCGGCGAAGTATCGATCCAGCGCGTCCAGGAGACCCGCCGTGGTGCTCACCTCGGCGGTCACGCCGATCCGGAGCCCCCGTTTCTCGGCGGTCGCGGTCGTGATCGGCCCGATGCTCGCAAGGAGCACCCGGTCGAGCTGCGCCGCGGCGCCCTCGCCGAGGAGCTCGCACAGGCTGTCGACGGTGCTGCTCGAGGTCAGCATCACGACGTCGATCTCGCCCGCCGAGAGTGCTCGGAGCAGCTCTTCGCGGCGCCCGGCCGACGCGGGGCGGGTCTCGTAGACGGGCACGACGTCGACCTCGCAGCCCGCGGCGCAGAGGCGCTCGGGGAGCACTTCACGGGCGACGAGCGCGCGGGGAATGAGGACCCGGACCCGGGACGCAGGGCGCACCGACAGGCGCTCGGCCAGCGCCGGGTCGGCGAGGAGGGCCTGCGCGAGCTCCTCGCCGCGAAATTCCCCCGGGATGATGTCAGGGCGGACGCCGCGCGCGGCGAGCGCGGCGGCCGTCCCGGCGCCGATCGCGGCGAGGCGCGCCGAGCCGAAGGCGCGCGCGTCCAGGCCGAGCCGCTCCATCTCCCGGAAGAAGCAGGCCACGCCGTTCTCGCTGGTGAAGACGACGGCGTCGTAGCCGGAGAGCCCGCGGACGGCCTCGGTGACGCGCGCGGGGTCGGGCGGTGGGTGGATCTCGATGGTCGCGAGCTCCACCGCCTCGCCGCCGCGGAGGCGGATGAGCCTGGACGTCGAGCGCGCCTGGTGGCGCGGCCGGGTCACGAGCACCCGCTTGCCGAACAGCGGCTTCCGGTCGAACCAGCGCAGCGCGTCGCGCAGGCCGGTGACGGCGCCGACGACGATGACCGCGGGGCTCTGGAGCCCTGCCTCCCTGGCGCGCCGGGGCAGCTCGTCGAGGCGGCTGGAGACCACGCGCTGGTCGGCCCGCGTGCCCCACTGGATGGCGGCCGCCGGCGTCGCGGGATCGCGGCGCCCCGGCCCTGTCAGCCCCGCGACCACGGCGTCGAGGGCCTGCATGCCCATCAGGACGCAGATGGTCCCGCGGACCGAGGCGAGCTCGCTCCAGTCGAAGGCCTTGCCCGCCCGGGTGACGCCGCTGACGATCATCACGCTGGAGGCGATGTTCCGGTGGGTCAGCGAGATGCCGGCGTAGGCCGTCGCGCCGAGCGGAGAGCAGACGCCCGGCACCACCTCGAACGGCACCCCGGCCCGCGCGAGCGCCTCCGCCTCCTCGGAGCCCCGCCCGAAGAGGAACGGATCGCCGCCCTTCAGCCGGACGACGCTGCGGCCCGCGAGCCCGAGCGCGACGAGCTCCGCGTCGATCTCCGCCTGCTTTGCGTCCTTCAGCACCCGGTCGCCGCCGCGCTTGCCGACCGAGCGCACCTCGGCGTCCTCCCGCACGCCGTCCAGCAACGCGGGGTGGACGAGCTCGTCGTGCAGCACGACGTCGGCCGTGGCGAGGAGCTCGGCGCCGCGAAGCGTGAAGAGCCCCGGATCGCCCGGGCCGGCGCCGACGAGGTACACGACGCCTGGCCTGGCCGCGCCCGGCCCCCCGCGCGCGGCCCCCACGCCTTGACCCTCCTCGGAGGCTCCGTGACGCCCGGAAAGCGCCGTCAAACTCTCATCGTTCTGTCGCTCATTCATGGCAGACGTTGATTGTCCTATCGATTCTGCAGTGATGTTGACTCGGTGCGTTAAGGGTATAGAATCGCACCCGTTCGATTCAACGTCCGGCGGTTTCTGGAGTCCATTCGATGAGATCTGTGAAACTGTTCGAGGAGCTGCGGGGCTCAGAGCGCGGCTTTACGGACCGATGGTACGTCAGCAACGGGGAGCAATCGGTCGGGCCGGTCAACCTCGACCAGCTCGCGCGAGGTATCGAGAGCGGAGTGGTCCCGCTCGATAGCTTCGTCCGCAATGAGGCGTGGACCGTGTGGTGTCCGCTGTCCGACATCGCAATGGTCACGGTCGCCGACGCGGCGACGCCCGCGGTGCAGCCGGACGACGAGTTTGCGGCGGACGACGACGACACCGTCCCGCTGTCGGGAGAGAGGAGCTCGCCGCGGGCCGGGACAGCGACGCGCCCGGCCGCGCGCCCTGGAGCGGCGCACCGCTGAGCGATGCCCGCGCCCGTCCGGCGCCGGGAACGCGCGCCGCGCGCGGCAGGTCGAGCGCGGCCGGACGAAGGGGAGTAGGGGGCCTGTCTCATGCGGGCGGTTTCGGGCGAACACTAGCCGATTCGCCCGGCTTCCGCGATCCGCGGATCGCGCGCGCCGCGACCGGAGCGGTCCTCGCGGGCGAAGGGCTGCTATGCTCCGCCGCCGTGTTCCCCACGAAGAGACCGCGCCGGCTCCGTCGCTCTGCCGCCCTCCGCGCCCTGGTGCGGGAGACGTCCCTCGACCCGGGAGATTTCATCCTCCCGCTCTTCTTCAACGAGGTGCTCGACGCGCCTCGCCCGGTGGGGACGATGCCCGGCGTCTCGCAGCTCCCGGTGAGCGCCGCGGCCGCGCAGGCGCGGCTCTGCAAGGAGCTCGGCATCGGCGGGACGATCCTGTTCGGGCTCCCGCGCACCAAGGACGCGTCGGGCACGAGCGCCTACGACGCGGACGGCCCGGTCCCGCGCGCGGTCAAGGCGATGAAGGACGCGGCGCCGGAGCTCCTCGTGATGACCGACGTGTGCGTGGACGAGTACACCGACCACGGCCACTGCGGGCTGCTGCGGCAGGACGCGTCCGGGGCGGTCGACGTCGACAACGACGCGACGCTCGAGGTGCTCGCGCGGGCGGCGGTGGTCCACGCCAAGGCGGGCGCCGACGTGGTCGCGCCGAGCGACATGATGGACGGCCGCGTCGCCGCGATCCGGCGCGCGCTCGACGCCGAGTCGCTGACGGGGACGGCGATCCTCTCCTACGCCGTGAAGTATGCGTCCGGCTTCTACGGGCCGTTCCGCGAGGCGGCCGACTGCGCGCCCAAGTTCGGCGACAGGGCGGGCTACCAGATGGACCCCGGCAACGCGCGCGAGGGGCTGCGCGAGGCGGCGCTCGACGAGGAGGAGGGGGCCGACATGCTCATGGTGAAGCCCGCGCTCGCGTACCTCGACGTCATCGCGCGCGTGCGCGAGGTGACGACGCTGCCGCTCGGCGCGTACAACGTCAGCGGCGAGTACGCGATGATCAAGGCGGCCGCGGAGCGCGGGATGATCGACGAGAAGCGGGCGGTGCTCGAGCTGCTCACGTCGATCCGGCGCGCCGGGGCGGACTTCATCCTCACCTACCACGCGCTCGACGCCGCGCGCTGGCTCGGCTGAGCCATGCAGCGCGGGGGTGCGGCGCGACGTTCGACGTGGGCCGCCGTGTGCGCGGTGGGGGCGTCGGCCGCGCTCGCGGCGGGGTGCTCGCCGAACAGGTGCGATCGTTCCGAGAGCGAGAACCAGCCGATCGAGTTCACCGAGGCCGTGCCCGAGGGAGGCGTCTACGAGACCTCGGCGCCGGACGGCGAGCTCCTCCATTTTCCGGGGGGCATGCGGTATGCGCTCAAGCATCACCTCGGGAAGCGGCCGCGGTGGTGGCAGGTGTACCTGTCGTTCGAGCGCGACGGCACGAGGAGCGGCGGGACGCTGGCGCACGCGGCGGGTAACCAGGCCGAGGTGATCTGCGTCGACGATCAGCACCTGGTCGTCATGAACGGTAGCTGCTCCGAGTACTGGCTTCGGGTGGTCGCTGGCGGCGCAGAGGGCGCGGACGGCGAGAGCGGCGCCGAGGACGGCGCGACCGGGACCGCCGGCGGCGCGGAGGGCGCCGACGAAGGCGCGACGGGCGCGGGCGGCGGCGCTGCTGGCGCGCGGTGCTACGTCGGCGATCCCGGCTGAGCGAGCGCGCAGCCGCAGGGTCAGGGAGAGCGCGGTGCTCGTCAGCGCTCGCGGCGTTCGTCTCGCGAGCCCTGGCCGCGCCTCCCGCGGCGAGCCTACGCGTGCGCCGCCGCCTGACGAGCGAACTGAAGCCGGTACAGCTTGCTGTAGACGCCGCCGGCGGCGAGCAGGTCCTCGTGCGTGCCCTGCTCGACGACGCTGCCCTTGTGGAACACGACGATCCGATCGACGGCGCGGATCGTCGAGAGGCGGTGCGCGATGATCAGCGCGGTGCGCCCCTCCATGGCTCCCTCGAGCGCGCGCTGCAGGCGCGCCTCGGTGTCGCTGTCGACGTTGGCCGTGGCCTCGTCCAGGATGAGGATCGGCGGGTCGCGGTAGAGGGCGCGGGCGAAGGCGATGAGCTGGCGCTCGCCGGCGCTGAAGTTGCTGCCGCGCTCGAGCACGACGCCGTCGAGGCCGCCCTCACGGCGCTCGAACAGATCGAGGGCGCCGATCCGGTTCAGCGCGCTCACCACCTTCGCGCGATCCGGGATCGCGTCGCCTGCCGCGATGTTGGTGAGCACCGTGCCGGGGAACAGGAACACGTCCTGGGGGACGACGGCGAACTTGCGGCGCAGCTCGTCGCGAGGGTACGCGCTGACGTCGCGGCCGAAGACCCGCACCGCGCCGTCCTCGACGTCGTAGAGGCGGAGCAGCAGCGAGGCGACCGTGCTCTTGCCGGCGCCGGTCGCGCCGACCAGCGCGATCTTCTCGCCGCTCCTCGCCGCGATCGAGACCTGCCGCAGCACGGGCACGCCCGGCTTGTAGCCGAAGACGACGTTATCGAGCTCGAACGCGACGCCCTCGTCCGCGGCCACTGCCGCGCCGGTACGGCTCGCCGCCATCGCCGTCGCGTCCTCGTCCTTGTTGTCGAGCAGCTCGAAGATACGCTCCGCGCCGGACATCGCCGACTGGAGCAGCGTGTACCTGGCCGAGAGATCGCGGATCGGGACGAAGAACATGTCGATGTACGCGACGAAGGCGAACAGCGTCCCGAACGAGACCTGCTCCTTCAGGCTCTTCACGCCGGCGTACCAGAGCACCGCGGCGATGCAGACGCTCGATACCATCTCGATGGCGGCGTCGAGCGTGGCGTCGAGCACGATCGATCGGTTGTTGGCGCTGCGGTAGGCCGCGTTGATCTCGTCGAACTCCTCGGCCGAGCGCTCTTCGCGGGCGTAGGCCTGCACGACGGCCATCCCGGACACCTGCTCGTTGAGGTACGCGTTCATCCTGGCGGTCTTCGACCGCACCTCGCGGAAGGCGTCGCGGATCCGCCGCCGGGTCCAGTTGACGCCGAGGGCGACGGGGGGCACCGCCGCGAAGGCGAGCAACGACATGCGCCAGTCGAGCGACAGCATCACGACGACGATCACGGCGAGCCGGATCAGATCTCCGAACGCGTTGAGCGCGCCGGACGCGAACATCTCGCCGATCGCGTCCACGTCGTTCGTCACGCGGGTGACGAGCCGGCCGACCGGCGTGCGATCGAAGAACCCGAGGCGGCGCGTGTGAAGGAAGCCGAAGACGCGCATGCGCAGGTCGGCCATCGCGCGCGCGCCGGCGAGCTGCATCAGGTAGAGCTGCGGGAACGCGAGCGACTGCTCCACGAGCATGATGCCCGTGAGCAGGATGCCGGCGCGCGTGAGGTGATCGAGCCCGCCGGGCGCGTCGAAGGCGTCGAGCGCGTCGCGCATGATGAGCGGACGCAGCAGCGCCAGCGAGGCGGTGACGATGAGCAGCGCCAGCGAGAGCGCGAGGTGCTTGCCCTGCGGGCGCACGAACGGCCACAGCCGCAGCAGCATGCGCGCGTCGTACGCCTCGCCGAGCTGCGTCTCCTCGTGGAAGCGGCTCAGCACGTCCTCGGTGCGGCTCGCCTTCTTCGCCCCGCGGGCCCTGTCCGTCGCCGCCTGCGCCGACCGCCGCGGGGGCGCGCCGGCCTCTCCCGCGGCCGAGCCGCCGCTCGATCGGGCCCGCATCGTCGCGCCCTCTTCCGGTCCCGGCTGTGTCATGAGAGCCCCACCGGCTGCGAGGCCGGCGCCTCGAAGGTCGCCAGATCTTCCTCGAGCTGCTGCTCCTCCGCGAACGACGCGTACAGCCCGCCCGCGCGGACGAGCTCGTCGTGCGTGCCGCGCTCGATGACCTGGCCCTGCTCCAGCACCACGATCGCGTCGCACCGCCGCGCGGCCGCGACCCTGTGCGTGATCAGGATGACGGTCCGCCGCGCGGCCTGCCGCTCGATCGCCGCGAGGATGGCCTGCTCGGTCTTCGCGTCCACGGCGGAGAGCGGGTCGTCGAGGACGAGGACGTTCGGCTCGCGCACGAGCGCGCGCGCGAGCGCCACGCGCTGGCGCTGCCCGCCGGAGAGCTGCACGCCGCGCTCGCCGACCACCGTGTCGAAGCCGTCCGGCAGCGAGAGCACCTCGTTCAGCACCTCGGCCTCGGCCGCGGCCGCGCGGATGACCTCGAACGAGGCGGGCGAGTCCGGATCGTCGAGCGAGTAGCCGATGTTGCGCGCCACGGTGGTCGAGAAGAGGAAGGCGTCCTGCTGCGCGTAGCCGACGCTCGCGCGCACTGTCTCCAGGGGCAGATCGCAGATGTCGATGCCGTCCAGGAACACCGTGCCGCGCGGCGTGGGCATGAGCCGGGCGAGCAGCGTGGCGATGGTGCTCTTGCCCGACCCGGTGCGGCCCACGATGGCCAGCGACCTGCCCGCCTCGATCTCGAAGCTCACCCCGTCGACCACCTTCCTGGCGCCGTGGGAGAACGTCAGATCCTTGACGGCGATCGCGCCGCGGACGGCCTCGGGGGCGGGCGTCGGGCCGCTCACGACCTCGGGGACGGCATCGAAGATGGCCTTGAGGCGCGCGTAGCCGGCGCGGCCGCGCTGGACGATCGCCGCGACGAAGCCGAGGGCGAGCACCGGCCAGGTGAGCCGCAGCAGCGCCAGCCAGAAGGAGACGAAGTCGCCCCTCGTCATCTGCCCGTCGAGCACGAGCTGCCCGCCGTACCAGAAGACGATGAGCACGCCGACCGAGCTGATGGCCCCCATGAGCGGCCCCATGGACCCGCGCAGCTTGGCGAGGGAGAGGCTCTTCTCGAGGTAGGCCTGGTTCGTGTTGGAGAACGCGGCCATCTCGGACGCCTCGAGCGCGAAGGAGCGGACGACCCTGACGCCCGCGAGGCTCGCGAGGACGCGGTCGCTCATGGCGCCGATCGCCTCCTGGTTGTCGCGGGTGCGGATGAAGAGCTTCGTCGAGAACGAGCGGGTGACGAGCATCAGCGCGGGCATCGTCACGAGCGCCGCCAGCGTGAGCTTCTTCGAGATGTTGAGCATCACGTACAGGGCGCTCGCGAAGGCGAAGAGCGAGCCCACGACGTTCAGCAGGCCGAAGCCGAGGAGCAGCCGCACCTGCGTCAGGTCGTTCGTCGCCCGGCTCATGATGTCGCCGGTCGGCATCTTGCGGAAGAACGCCGGCCCGAGCTTGTGCAGGCGCGCGAGCAGGACGGCACGGAGCTCGTACTCGACGTTGCGGCCCGCGGTGAAGACGGTGACCCGCGAGAACACGCGCATGACCGCCGCGCCCACGCTCACGCCGAGCATGATGAGCGCCGCCCGCGAGGCCTCGGTCGACTGGAGGTTCACGGCCGCGTCGACGGCGTCCCTGACGAGAAAGTCCCGCTTGGCCATGAGGAGCTGCTGCGTCGCGAGCAGCGCTGCGCCGGCCAGGTAGAGCGGGAGCTTGTCGCGGAACTGGGCGCCGAGGCCGACGGGGTAGGTTGAAGGATCGCGCTTGATCATTTCGGGGAGAGCCGCGCGGGCGACGCTCAGCGCGCCTTGCGCGGCGTCGGGGCGAGCGGCTTGCGGTGCGACGTGGAGAGGGCGGGGCGCTCTCTGCCCTCCACGACGAGCTCGAGGTCGTCAATCTCGAGCCTCGTCGAGAGCAGGCCGAGCAGGACACGCGCCCCTCCGCGCCCGTCGAGCTCGCTCACCACGCCGATCTTGTCGCCAAAGGGCCCTCGCAGCACGCGGACCCGGCTGCCCTTCTCGAGCACGCCGGCCTTCGCGGGCTCCGGCGTGATCCTCGCCGCGGCGTCCGGCTCGCCGGGCGCCGCGCGCTGCGCTCGCGGCGCCTGCTCGGCCGACGGCCTCCGGGGCGCTTCGGCCTTCGCCTGCTGCTCCGTCTCGGCGTGCTGCGATCGCCGGGCCGGAGCGGCGCCCTCTCCGCCGTGCTTCGGCGCGGGGCGCTGCTCGCCGCGACCGGCGCCGGCGCCGCTCGTCGACTTGAACAGCGTCGCCAGGGTCGGCCGGCGGGCGGGGAGGGCGGCCTCGACGCGCTCGTCGCCGCGCGCCCGCGCCTGCTCCATCGATCGCTCGCGCGCGCGGGCCTGCTCGGAGCGCCACCGCTCGTTCTCGGCCTCGAGCTCGGCGTGGGCCCGCGCCCGCTCCTGCTCGATGCCCTCGAGCTTGTGGTCGAGCGCGATGCGGTCGTTCTCGCGCGACCACGCGACCAGCCGGTAGATGGGGGCGAGCGCGACGAGCGCGTCCTCGAGCTGCTCGTCGAGGATGTCGGCGTGCTCCTCCGCCGTCTCCCGCGGGACGGCCCAGCCGATCCAGAGCGGCACCTGCCCGTCGGCGGCGCGGCGGAGCATCTCCGCGATCGCGTCGGGCGTGGCCGCGCTGCAGGCGACGCGCTCGCCCCCGCCGGCGCCGAACGAGAACTGCTCCGGGAGCGCGTGCAGCGCGCTCGTGAGCTCCGCGGCGAGCGGCGACGCCGGCTCGCCGGTCGCGTCCTCGGTCGCCGAGACGCGGGCCCGGAGGTTGTCGACGTCGACCTTCGCGTCGGGGTGGACCGCGAAGCACACCTGCACCTCGCCCTCGGAGATGCGCAAGGCGAGGAACGCGTGCCGCGTGTAGGGGCTCGGATCGTCGATCGCCTCGGAGATCGAGCGGCCGCGATCGAGCAGGCGATCGAGCTCGTCGCGCGCGGCCTGGTCGCGCCAGAAGAAGACCCACTGACAGTCGGCTCGGTGCTTGTTGCGGATCGAGGGGTGCTCGTCCGAGCCGTGGACGTCGACGGAGATGCCGAGCTCGGCCAGGCGGGCGACCACGCCGCGCGCCCAGGCGAGCGCGCGCTGCTTCACCTCGAGGCGAGGGCGCGAGTAGGCCTTCGAGGTCGCCTTTTCGGCGGCGTACGCGTCGAAGTCACGAGCGGTGAGGTGCAGGGAGGGATGGCTCATTGCTTCGACTGGCTGCGAGGCGCTGCGTGGGCGGGTGATGCCCGTGGTCCGTCACGGGAGGAGGAGGAGTACGGGAGGAGCTGTGCTCCTCGGTGAAAGTCGCGCGGATGGTATCGTGAGGAGCGTCGAAATCAAAGCCTCGACGCCGCGCGATCGATCCCGGCGATGCGTGGAGGCGGCACGCTTGACCGCCCTGACAAGCATGTCACCGTAGGCGCTCCCGTGCCCCATCAAGAGGGCGATCCCACCAGTATCATCCAGATCCCCCGCGTAAAGTGCGCTTCTCCAGCGCAGCGGGGGCAGCTCCCGGGCGCTCCAGTCACGCGAGTCACCCGAGCCCGTGAGCCTGCGAGGCCCGTCGGCCTGATGAAAGAGGAATCATGGAACAGCATCGAGACGAGCATATTGTCTGCGCGAGCTGCGGCACGTCGTTCCTATTCTCGGCTGCGGAAGCGGCCGTCTACGCCGAACGGAAGCTCGCGGCCCCGCCCAAGCGGTGCCGGACCTGCCGCCGCGCGCGCAAGGACAATCGAGGGGAGCACGAGAGCGCGTCGACGACGCGCGCGGCGCAGCACCAGCGCCCCGGAGCGGCCCGGAGCGCCGGTGGATACCGCGGCGCTCCGCGCGGCGGCGGACAGCCTCGAAAGCCTCGCTACACGGGCGACGTCAACGAGTACCGGAGCCCGATGCAGGACGCGTACTCCGGGCTGACGCCCGCCTGGACGGTGCCGAGCCACTACCCTCAGCGCCCGCGCGGCGGCGCGCCTGCCCGCGACGACGGCAACTACCGCGCGCCGTCGTTCGCCGGCGAGCGTCGCGCGGCGGCGCCGACCCGCAGCGCGGCGCAGCAGCCCCGCGCGCCGCGCAACCGTCCGACCTTCTCGATCACGTGCAAGTCGTGCGGCTCCGAGGGCGAGGTCCCGTTCAAGCCGGTCGAGGGGCGCGACGTGTTCTGCCAGGCGTGCTACCGCGCCCGCAAGCCTTCCTGAAGACGCCCGAAACAGACGCGGCGCCGCGCGCGTCCCGCGCGTCCCGCCGAGGAGCGGCGGGCACACCCAGCAGGGTCCCTGGCGCGCGGCGCGGCCGGCGAGCGGCGCGACCGACGCGCCGAGCTACAGGCTGATCTCGCAGGCGAGCTCGGAGGTGAAGCCGAGCTCGCCGAGCGTGATCGTGACCTTCACGCCGCCGCC
The DNA here is from genome assembly GCF_051474675.1 of Sorangium sp. So ce406. Lineage (NCBI taxonomy): Bacteria > Pseudomonadati > Myxococcota > Polyangiales > Polyangiaceae > Sorangium > Sorangium sp. So ce406. Next base: position 32,028 of record NZ_CP150340.1, read on the forward strand.
GGACGCGCGCCGCGCCGTCTCCTCGACCATCCCCACGACCCACAGCCGGAGCGGCAGCGAGGCCGGGTCGAAGTCGCCGATGTGCAGCGTGACCCGACCGGTCGGGCCGGTCGCCACGCGCCACGAGCCGAACGTGAAGAGCCGCGACCAGATCGACGTCCCGCGGCGCATGAGCGACGCGATGTCGGTCAGCGGGCGCGCGAACAGCGTGCGCACGAGGCTGTGCAGCTCGCCGCCGACGCCGAGCCTGCCGATGTCGCGCCAGCGCTCGAGATCGCGCAGGACGAGCGACGTCGCGAGCTCCATGTAGGCATCGAGCGCCTCGAGATCGTACCCGACGAGCGCGTTGATCGAGTCGTGCCGGAAGTCGTCGGCGTAGCGGAGCGGCATCTGCGCGACGACCTCGTCGCGCGCGCTCCTGCCGTACTCGTCGACGATGGTGCGGTCGACGCTCCGCAGCACGGGGCCGCGCACATGGTACTGGCCCGCGAAGCGCGCCGGCAGCGGTCGGACCGGGGTCACGTTGGGCCGCCGCGTGTCGCGCTGCCGGTTGATCAGGTTGCCGAAGTCGGCGCTGCGCACGGTCGGCTCGGCGCGGAGGCCAAGATCGGCGCTGCGCACCGTGGGCAACGACTCGCCGCGCTGCGAGAGCAGGGTGGGCTCTGAGCCCCGGTTCCGCAGCGCGTTCGAGAGCGTCGCGCCGGGCGCTGGCTTCGCCGGCTCGGACGACGGCCGCATGCCCGGCGGCGCCTCGGTGACGCGGCCGCCGGACACGAGCGGCGGCGAGATGCGCATCGGCGGCGCGGTGCTCACGTCGAACGGCGTGCCCACGCGCGAGCGGTCGCGCGAGGAGGAGAGGCGATCGCGCTCGTTCTCCGGCGCGTTCCCCAGGCTCAGGGCCATCCGCCGCTGCACGTTGATCAGCCTGCCGAGCGCCGCCGTCCGCCGGGCGGCGTCCGCCGCGACGCGCTCGAGCTCGCGGACGACGTCGCCGGCCGTCTGGAAGCGCTTCGCCGGATCCTTCTGCAAGAGCCGCTGCACGATCGCCTCGAGCCGCGGGTCGACGGTCACGCCCGCCGAGGCGAGCGTCGGCACCTCCGCGTGCACGACGCGGAACGCGGTCGCCACCGCGGTCGGCGCGCGGAACGGCCGCGTGCCGGTGAGCACCTCGTAGAGCAGGACGCCGACCGAGAAGAGATCGCTCCGCCCGTCGAGCGGCGAATCGCCCGTGGCCTGCTCCGGCGACAGGTAGTCCGGCGTGCCGAACACCACGCCCGTGCGCGTCCGCGGCGACGGCCCGTCGGAGTCGAGGACCTTGGCGATGCCGAAGTCGAGCAGCCGGACGACGGCCGAGCCGCGGCTGGGATCGAAGGCGATGAAGATGTTCTCGGGCTTGAGATCGCGGTGGATGATCCCCGCGCGGTGCGCGGCGTCGAGCGCCTCCAGCACCGGGATCGCGACCCCGACGGCGGCCTCCATGTCGAGGCGGCCGAAGCGCGCGAGCGCCATGCCGAGCGACTCGCCGTCGAGGTGCTCCATCACGATGTACGGACCGAGCTCGCCGACGCCCGCGTCGATCACGTCGACGATGTTCGGGTGGCGGATCCGGTTGACCGCCTGCGCTTCCTGGAAGAACCGGTGGGAGAGCTCCGAGTTGTCCGCCAGCTCGGGGTGAAGGAATTTGATCGCAACGGCGCGACCTGCGAGCACGTGCTCCGCCCGGAACACGTCGCCCATGCCGCCCCCGCCGATGCGCTCCGCGAGGCGGTACTTGTTGTCGACGAGGAGGCCGGGGGTCGGGGGTCGAAACGCCATCTGCTGCCGCTGGCGGGCGAGGGACCAAGGTCATGGTCCCCGAGAACACGCGCCCCTGTAAAGGGTTGGGAGGCATGCTCCTCCCGAAAGCTCGATCCTATTCCTTCGGTGCGTTTCGCGGCTAGGGTACGTGCTCCATGTGTGGGGCGGATCGCAGCGCGCGGCACATTCGCGCGCGCGGGGATCACGGCGCGGGTGCATTCTTCCGCAGTTCGGTGATCCGGTGTGCGATTTCTGCGAACCCGCGCCCCATGGGAAGCGAGGCCACGAACCGCGGCGGCACCGACAGCTTGCCGAGGTGGGCGCGGACGTTGGCGACCCCGAAGGTCAACGCAAATGCGGCGAAAGCGACGCCATCGTTGCCGCTGTCGCCCACGAAGGCGTAACGGTACCGCGCCCGGGTGGGATCCTCGCCGAACCGCGTCGAGAGCAGGCGCACGACCCCCGTGGCCTTGTCGGACGGGTCACGGGTGAGGTGGAGGTGGACGCTGGAAAGCAGCGTCCTCACCCCGCGCTCGCGCAGCTCCGCGCGCATCTTCTGCACGTCCTCCGGCGGGACCTGCCGGTGCTCTCCGATGTCGATGGTAACGTCGGTCACCCTCTGATCGTTGTCGTCCGCGAGCGCCGCCGCAGGAAAACGACGCACCACGTCATCGGCGAGCGCGACGAGCTCGGCCCGTTGGGCTCGCCGGGCTTCGCGGTTCATCCCGTCGAGCAGGGCGACGCGGCCGCCGTCGGCGCTCCGGGCGAGCCCTCCCTGGCGGCCGGCGCTGGCGGAGGGACCGGCCTGCCCGCGCACCAGCGCGATGGCCCCGTTCTCGGCGATGGTCGCGTCGATCGGCCATTGCCGCTGGATCACCTCGCCCCATCCGGCGGGCCGGCCGGTGCAGGCGATCAGCGTCAGGCCGGCCTCGCGCAGACGAAAGAGCGCTCCGTACGCGGCCTCGGTGAGGGCGCCGTGGTCCAGCACGGTGTCGTCGAGGTCGAAGATCACCCCCGCGAGGGCGCGGGCGGCGTCGGGGGTCAGCAGGGAGAGGGGTTCCATCGGGCGGTCGTCAGAGCGCGTCGACGCGCGCGATGAGGCTCTTCAGGTAGAGGCCTTCGGGGAAGGCGGACGGGACGGGGTGGTCCCCGCCCTGGAAGTGCCGGTCGAACACCGCGGCCTGCATGCGCGCGTCGCGCGCCCCGAGCGCGAGCACCCGGGTCAGGTCGTCGAGGCTCACGGCGCTGGAGCAGGAGCACAGGACGAGGACGCCCCCCGGCCGCGTGGCGCGGCACGCCCCGGCCGCGAGGCGCCGGTACGCGGTGAGCGCGGCGTCCTTCGACGCGCGCGTGCCCGCCAGCTTCGGAGGGTCGCAGATGACGAGGTCGAAGCCGCCCTGCCTCGACGCGTTCTGCAGCGCCTTGCGGGCGTCGTCGCGCGTGAAGGTGATCCGCTCGAGCAGCCCGTTCTCCCGCGCGCACTCCGCCCCGACCTCGAGCGCCGTCGCGCTCTCGTCGATCGCGAGCACCTCGCTCGCCCCGCCGCGGGCCGCCGCCATGGCGAACGTGCCGACGAAGCAGAAGGCGTCGAGCACGCGCCGGTTGTGGGCGAGCTGCTCGACGCGGGTCCGCAGCGTCCGCTGGTCCAGGTAGAAGCCGGTCTTGTGACCGAGGGCGAGCGGGATCGTGTAGCGCAGCCCTCGCTCGACGAACCGGAGCTGGTCGAGGCCGGGATCGCCGCGCACCACGCCGGCGTCGGCGGTGAACCCCTCGAGCTTCGCGAGCGATTCAGGGGTCCTGTCCACGATCGCGCGGGGCGAGAGCGCCGCCTGGAGGGCGTCGAAGATCACCCCTTCGCGGCGCTTGACCCCGATGGTCCCGAGCTGCACGACCGCCACGTCGCCGAACAGGTCGACGATCAGCCCCGGCAGGCCGTCCCCCTCCGCGTGGACCAGCCGGAAGGCGTCGGTCTCGTGGCCTGGCGCGCGCGCGGGCAGGCCGAGCTCGCGGCGGTGGGCGATGGCGCGCTCGATCCGGTGCCGGAACAGCGCCGCGTCGATCGGCCTGTCCTCGCGCGTGTACATGCGCACCGGGATGGCCGAGCGCGGGGTGTAGAGCCCGCGGCCGAGCACGCTGCCGTAGGGGTCGGTGACCACGACCTCGTCGCCGGCCACGGCGCCGCCCTCGATGCGCGCGATCGCCTGAGCGAACACCCAGGGATGCCCCGACCACACAGGTCGAACATGACCCTGCTTCAACGTAACCGTAGGCATGATGAATCCGATTGCTCTCGATGTTGGCAGGGCTGCCGACGGGGGCGGCCGCGCCGTGACGTTTGCCGTTCGAGCTAGTACCCTGCGGGACGGCGCGCGTGTGAACCTTCCGCCACAGCGCGCCGTGGCGGCCGATGCACGCCGGCGTGCTTCGCGGCCATGGTGACGACAGTCCAGCGAGATGGTCGATGGCATCCCGGTTGCTAACTTCCCTGCACCGAAGAGGAGTCGCCCGATGCGCCGTTGCTTGACCCATGCCCTTGTTGCGGTGGCGATGACCGCGCCGATGAGCGCGCTCGCGCAGGAGAACAACAACTGTCCTCCTGGCGCGTGGTTCTGCGAGGAAGTGGAGCCGCCCCCCGATGCCGCTGCGGAGCCGCCCGCCGCCGAGGCCGCGCCCGCCGAGGCGCTGCCCCCACCGCCGCCCGCCCCGCCCCCGCCGCCGGGCAGGCGCGCGACCCGCCCGGCCCCGCCGCCGGTCGTCGTCTACCAGACCTCGCCCTCGGGCCAGCCCCCGCAGGTCATCGTGGTGGCGCCCGGGACCGCTCCTCCGCCCCGCGTGATCGTGCGCCGCACGACCCCGCCAGCGCCGCCTCCGCCGCCGAAGAAGCGCTGGCGGCGCCAGTGGGGCGTCAACTTCCGCCTGGAGGGCCTGATGATGGGCCGCGAGCACGGCGGGGCCGACGAAGCCGGGATGGGCGGCGTCGGGATCAGCCTGCGTTACCGGCCCGTCCCCGCGTTCGCGCTCGATCTCGGCGCCGACTTCCTCGCGGGCATCGACTACAACGGCAACCCGCGGAGCGAGATGCCGCTCTCGCTGAGCGGCATGCTGTTCGTCAACCCGCGCAGCCGCACGCAGTTCTACTTCACGGGCGGCCTCAACATGTCGCACGCCGAGGTCGAGCAGCGCACGGGCCAGGCGGTCAGCGGCGAGGAGTTCGTCCCGAACACGGAGTACGACTACTTCGGCGCGCACGGCGGCATCGGCCTCGAGTTCCGGCTCTCCCCCCGTCTCGCCCTGAACATCGACGCGCTCGGCTTCGTGCGCGGCCGCACGGACGACGGGCGCATTCCCGAGTTCAGGGATCGCGACACCGGCCGCACGACCGATACGTCGGGCGGGGGCCTCTTCCGTGGTGGGCTCAGCGTTTACTGGTGAACTGCGCGTCGTAGCCTCCTCCCCGCCTTGACCGGGCGCGGCTCGCTTCGGTTTCTCTCCCCTCCATCCCGCCTTCGCGGTCCGGGCCCTCTCCACGCGGTATAACGCCGCGTCGTGCCCACGGCCCCGACCCTACGCGCGCTCCGCGGCCGCGCCCCGCTGCTCCTTTCCGTCGCTGGCGGCGCGACGTTCGCCCTTACCGCCCCGCCCACGGATCTCTATCCCGCTGTCATCGCCGGCCTCGCCTTGCTGGCGGCCGCCGTCCACGACGCGCCGACGTTCTGGCGCGCCTTCGGCCGCGGCGCCGCCTGGGGAACGGCCGCGGGCATCGTGGGCCTGCGCTTCGTGCCCGAGGTCATCCAGCGCTTCACGCCGCTCGGCGCGGCTGCCTCGTACCTCGCGCTGGTCCTGCTCGCGGCTGCCCAGTCGCTGGTCTGGGCCGTGTGCGGTGGCATCACGAGCGTCCTGCTCCGGCGGCTGCGCGCCCCGCTCGAGCTCGCCTTCGCGGTCGGCGTGTTCGCCGCCGTGGCGCTCCCGACCGTGTTCGGCTGGACGCCGGCCGGTCTCATGAGCCCCTGGCCGGCGCTCGTCCAGCTCGCGGATCTCATCGGCGAGCGGGGCGTCTCCGTGCTGTTCGCCGTGGGGGCGGCCCTGCTCACCCGCGCGGGGCTCGCGGCCTTCGGGAGAGCGCCGGGCGGGCGCCCGCTCGCGGGCGTATCGACGCAGGAGCCGCGGTCCGCCCGCCCCCACCTGTCCCGAGCGGTCGTCTACCCGGCGCTCGCGAGCGCCGGGCTGTTCGGCCTGCTCGCGGTCCACGGCGCGCTGCGGATGGCCGCGGTGGAGCGCGCGAGCGCCGGCCTGCCGACGGCGCGGGTCGCGCTCGTCAACCAGGCCGTCGGGCCCCACGAGCGGTGGCAGCCGAAGAACCACCCTCGGATCTTGCGCACGCTGCACGAGCTCACCCGGGAGGCCCAGGCCGCCGGCGCCGAGCTCACCCTCTGGCCCGAGGCCGCGTATCCCTACCCCCTCCCGCACAGCGCCCGGCAGGCGCCGCGCGGCGGTCGCGCGATCCTGGGGCCGGGCGTCCGCGGCCCGATCCTCGCCGGGCTCATCACGCAGGCGGCCCCCATGAAGGCAGCCGACGGCGTCGAGGAGCGGAACAGCTACAACTCCGCGACCCTGGTGCTCCCGGACGGGAGCATGCAGCCGACGCAGGACAAGCTGCAGCTCCTCTGGTTCGGCGAGACGGTCCCGGGCGGCGCTTACCTGCCCTGGCTGAGGCGCATCTTCCAGAAGAGCGGCGGGCTCATCCCGGGCGCGGAGCCGCGCGCCCTGACGCTCCCGCGAGAGCCGGGGCCCTCGCTCCGGATCGGCGTGCTCAACTGCTACGAGGATACGCTCTCCGGGGTGGGGCGGCGGATCACCGCGACGCTCACCCCGAACCTCCTCGTCAACATCACGAACGACGCCTGGTTCACCGGGAGCGCCGAGCCCGAGCTGCACGCGAGGCTCGCGGTGATGCGCGCCATCGAGCTGCGCCGCGATCTCGTGCGCGCCGTGAACCTGGGCGTCACGTCCTGGATCGACGCGAGCGGCGTGGTGCGCAGCCGCAGCGAGGGCGCTGCGCCGGAGATCACGTTCGCGAGCCCGACGATCAGGGACACGCCGCTGACGCTCTACACCCGCCTGGGTGATGCCCCGCTCGCGTCGCTGATCGTCCTCGCGGTGATCGCGTGCGCGCTCAGGGCACGACGCTCCCCGGCGAAAGCCTCGCCCGAAGCTCGGGACATCACCTCGGCTGCGCGCCCGACCGAAGCGGCGCCGGAGCTCGCGTCGCCCGATGAGGCCACGCAAGCTGCAGCCGACGTGCCGCTCAGCCGTCCTTGAGCGCCTTGACGGGCGCCGCGCGGAGCTTGCGGCTCGCGGGCTTGCCCTTGATGGTCATCGGCTGCTTCGTGAACGGATTGATGCCCTCCCGGTCCTGCGTGGCCGGGGTCTCCTTCGCCTTGATCTTCACGAGGCCCGGAACCGTGACCTCGCCCGGTCCGTCCGGACCAAGCTCCTTCTTCACCAGCTCGCCGAGCGCATCGAGCACGCTGGCCACGGACTTCTTGTCGAGGTTGGTGGCCTCGGCAAGACCAACGATCATCTGGGCCTTGGTCAGCTTGTTCGAACCGGGCATGTTTCCTCCAAGTCGAAAGGGGGCGTCCGTTTAACAAGCGATGTTTCGCATCGCAAGGGATAAGTCAGTGTGCCCCTGACTTATTCAGCCTCGCGACGCCGGTGCGAGGCCGGATTCCAGTAGGACTGCTGCCCCGTGACGCCGCGACGGCCTCGAGCTCCTGGGTCAAGGCCGTCATCTCCCGCTCCTCCGCGTCGGTCTTGTGGTCGTAGCCGAGCAGGTGGAGCAGGCCGTGCCCGAGCAGCATCGTGATCTCGTCGAGCAACGGACGACCGCGCTCAGCGGCCTGCCGCGCGGCTGTATCGACCGAGACGATCACGTCGCCGAGCAGCCCGCTCCACGCCGACGGATCGACGGGACCGCGCCGGCCGCGCCGACGGGAAGCGGCGCCGTGCTGCTCGATCAGGGGGAAGGCGAGCACGTCCGTCGGCTTGTCCTTGTGCCGGTACGTGCGATTCAGCTCGTGGATGGCCTCGTCGTTCACGAGGGCAACCGAGAGCTCCACGCCCTTCAGCGCGAGGTGGTCGAGCATCTTGCTCGCTCGCCGGCGCACGACCGCCGTCGACACCCCCTTGAACGGCCCGCCCTGCGTCGTGATCGACACGACCGCGGGGGCCGCCGGGCGGCTCCCGCCCCGCTTCGTCCCAGAGCTCTCCTTGCGCTTCTCGGTCACGGGATCGCTATACCAGCTCCGGTATCTTCTTCGCATCCGCCAGGAACTGCGCGAGCCCGACGTCGGTCAGCGGGTGCTTCGTGAGCTGCTTGATGACCTTGAGCGGCATCGTCGCGGCGTGCGAGCCGATCATGGCGGCCTGCACGAAGTGGACGGGGTGCCGCACGCTCGCGGTGAGCACCTGCGTCGGGAAGCCGTAGTTCCGGTAGATGGTCACGACCTGCAGGACGAGGTCCATCCCGTCGCCCGCCGCGTCATCGACGCGCCCGACGAACGGCGAGATGTACGTGGCCCCCGCCTTGGCCGCGAGGAGCGCCTGCGCAGCCGAGAAGCAGAGGGTGACGTTCGTCTTGATGCCCTCGGCGGCGAGGATCCGGACGGCCTTGAGCCCCTCGTCGATGAGCGGGACCTTGACCACCACGTTCCGGTGAATCTTCGCGAGCTCGCGGCCCTCCCGGAGGATCGCGTCCTTCTCGACCGCCACCACCTCGGCCGAGATGGGGCCGTCGACGACCTCGCAGATCTCGGCGATCACCTGCCGCGTCGGCCTGCCTCCCTTGGCGAGGAGCGACGGGTTCGTGGTCACGCCGTCGATGACCCCCATCGACTGCGCTTCCTTGATTTCCGCGATGTCCCCCGAATCGATGAAGATCTTCATGGCCCTGCCTCCCCGGGCCGGTGAACCGGCCCTCCGCCGGTGTTCATGCGGGGGTCGGACGCGGGAGCAAGGGCCTGGTGAAGGCCCTCGCACCCAGATCGCGTCCTGTCAGGCGGGCAGGCAGGAGGGTCGGCTCAGACCGTCGCCTCGTCCTCGGCGCCGTGGCACGTGTTGAAGGGCTTGCCGCTGCCGCAGGGGCACTCCTGCTCCTGCGTGACCGCGGGCTGCGCGAGCGCCGGCGCGGGGTTCGCGCCGATCGGGAGGGACTCCTCGTGCTGCGCGACAGCGTCGAGCAGCGCGGCCTCGTGCCGCCGCCGATCGGCCGCCTCGATCTGCGCCTCTTCCTGCTCGGCGCGCCGGACGTTCACGCTGAAGAGCTTCGTGACCACGTTCGAGGAGACGCGGGCCACCATGTTGACGAACATGTTGTAGCCCTCCTTCTTGTACTCCTGCTTCGGGTCCTTCTGCCCGTAGCCGCGCAGGCCGATGCCGTCGCGGAGGTGGTCCATGTCGGTCAGGTGATCGACCCAGGCCTTGTCGAGCTCCTCCAGGTAGAGGTGCCGGAAGATGCGCAGCGACAGCTCGACCCCGATCTCCTCCTCGCGCTTCTCGTAGGCCTTCTCGGCGCGCTCGTAGAGGTCCCGCGCCAGCGTCTCCTGGTCGCCGATGTGCGAGACGTCGTCCGGCAGATCGACGCCGAAGTGCTCGCGGAAGCCCTGGAAGATGCCGCCCCAGTCCCAGTCCTCCGGCGGCTTGCGCGGCGGGCACGACTCCTCGACCATGGCGCCGATGATGCGGTCCATCAGATCGAGCAGCCGCTCCCGCTGCTCGGTGAGCGCCAGCGGCACGAGCTCGGCGCACTCGTCGTAGATCTCGAGGACCTTGTCGGCGCGCGGCTCGAGGTCGACCTTCACGCCCCAGCGCGTGTAGATCTCGCGCTGCAGGTTCTCGAGCTCGACGAACCGCTCCGTCGCTTCGAAGTCCTTCCGCACGATCTCGCGGCGGTTGCCGTCGGCGTCGAGCGGCATCACCGGGTCGTTCGCGAACATCCCGAGCAGGTAGCCGACGTCCGGCCGGACCAGCTCGGTGATGGACGCGAGCGGCTTGATGGCGCGCTTCTCGCCCGTCGGCTTGCCCTCCTCGTCGAGGATCTCGGGGGAGTAGCGGCCGACGAGCAGCGACTGGCGCATGTCGTAGATCGTCTTGCGCTGCGCGCTCATCACGTCGTCGTACTCGAGCAGGTTCTTGCGGATGTCGAAGTTGCGCTCCTCGACCTTCTTCTGCGCGTTCTCGACGCTCTTCGTCACCCACGGGTGCTCGATGGGCTCGTCGTCCGGCATGCCCATCCGCTCCATCAGGTTCTTCACCCGATCGCCGGCGAAGATGCGCATGAGGTCGTCCTCGAGGGACAGGTAGAACTTCGACGTCCCGGGGTCGCCCTGGCGGCCGGCGCGGCCGCGGAGCTGGTTGTCGATGCGGCGCGACTCGTGCCGCTCGGTGCCGAGGATGTACAGACCGCCGATCTCGCGGATCTCGTTGCCCTCCGCGGTGCACTCCTTCTTGAGCTCCTCGACCAGGGCCTCGAACGCCTCCGGCTCCGCCTCGGGCTGGCGGTTCTGCTCCTTGAACTTGAGCTTCGCGAGCATCTCCGCGTTGCCGCCCAGGATGATGTCCGTCCCGCGACCCGCCATGTTGGTCGAGACCGTGATCGCGCCCTTGCGGCCCGCCTGCGCGACCACGTAGGCCTCGTTCTCGTGGTGCTTGGCGTTCAGCACGTTGTGCTTCACGCCCCGCTTCGTGAGGATCCGGCTGATCGCGGTGCTCTTCTCGACGCTCGTCGTGCCCACCAGGATCGGCTGGCCGAGCTCGTGCTTCTCGAGGATCTCGTTGATGACCGCCGTGAACTTCTCCTTCTCGGTCTTGTAGACGAGATCCTCGTAGTCGACGCGGACCACCGGCTTGTTCGTCGGGATGATGACGACGTCGAGCTTGTACGTGCTGTGGAACTCCGAGGCTTCCGTGTCCGCGGTGCCCGTCATCCCGGAGAGCTTCTTGTAGAGCCGGAAGAGGTTCTGGAAGGTGATCGTCGCCATCGTCCGGCTCTCCTCCTGGATCCGGACGTTCTCCTTCGCCTCGACCGCCTGGTGCAGGCCGTCCGACCACCGGCGGCCCGCGAGGACGCGGCCGGTGAACTCGTCGATGATGAGCACCTTGCCCTCGCGCACCATGTAGTTGACGTCGCGCTTGTAGAGCGTGTGCGCGCGCAGGCACTGGTTCAGGATGTGCAGCGTCTCGAGGTTCACCGGATCATAGAGGTTCGTGCCCTTGAGCACCTTGAGCGCCGAGAGCAGCCGCTCCGCCGTCTCCACCCCTTCGTCGGTCAGCGTCACCGAGTGCGCCTTCTCGTCGACGGCGTAATGCTCCTCGTTCCGGAGCTGGGGGATGACCTCGTTGATCGTGCGGTACTTGTCGCTCGAGCGCTCCCCCTGGCCGCTGATGATGAGCGGAGTCCGCGCCTCGTCGATGAGGATGGAGTCGACCTCGTCGACGATCGCGTAATGGAGCGGGCGCTGCGCGTACTCGAGCGCCGAGAACTTCATGTTGTCGCGCAGGTAGTCGAAGCCGAACTCGTTGTTCTGGCCGTACGTGATGTCGCAGCGGTAGGCCTGGCGCTTCTCCGCGTCGCCTTGCTGGTTGACGACCACGCCCGTCGACAGGCCGAGGAAGCCGTAGAGCTTGCCCATCCACTCGGCGTCGCGCCGCGCCAGGTAATCGTTCACCGTGACGACGTGGACGCCCTTGCCCTCGAGGGCGTTCAGGTAGCAGGGGAGCGTCGCGACCAGCGTCTTGCCCTCGCCGGTGCGCATCTCGGCGATGCTGCCGTTGTGGAGCACCATGCCGCCGATGAGCTGCACGTCGTAATGGCGCATCTTGAGCGCGCGCCTCGACGCCTCGCGGCAGACAGCGAACGCCGGGACCAGGATGTCGTCCAGCGTCGCCCCGTTGGAGAGCTTCTCCTTGAACTCCGCGGTCTTCGCCCGAAGCTCGGCGTCCGAGAGCTTCTGCAGCTCCGGCTCCATCCTGTTGATCACCTCGACCCGGGGTCGCATGCGGCGGATGGCACGCTCGTGCGAGGTGCCGAAAATCTTCTTCATCGCCCAAGTGAACATCTTTACGTGCCTTGGCTCCGCGGCGGTCAGGTGGGAGGAAAGGGTCCGGCCGAGGAACGCGAACGTAGTCGCGCCGCGGGCGCCGCGCAATTCCGGGACCGCGCGCGCCGTCGACAACGCCGCCGCGGCGATCCGACCGCCGCTCCACCGCCAGGGCGCCGCCGATCGCCGGCATGTCGGGGCGCGCGGGTCGCGTGGACGCGCACCAGCTCCCACGTGCCCAGCCGGTCCCACGCGCGGCCCGAACCGCCCCGGGGTGCCGCCCCTGCTGAAGGAAGAGCTACGGCGCGCCGTGGCCCGAGGCGGTCGAGTTCATGCCGTGGTGCACGAGGGGGGACTCGAACCCCCAAGCCTCGCGGCGCCGGAACCTAAACCCGGTGCGTATACCGATTCCGCCACTCGTGCGCGCGCACGCTTGTGGCACCCCACGCCAGCCTCATCAAGCGGGAAAATGAGATTGCCGCGGTGCGCCGATCGCGTCAGGGCGGGGATGCTCGAGCAGCCGGGACGTGAGATTCGCGCCGGGGTCGAACCTGGAGCATCCGGCGGATCGGCGGACGGCGCCGCCCTGGAGGGGCCGCAAACCTGGGCTGGCCCGTGCGCACGAACCGCGCACCGGCCAGGAGGCGCGCGGTGGGCGAGCCGACAGCATGGGGTCGCGGTCGTTGCCGGGGGCGGAGGTGCGCCGCGCGAGGAGCGCGAAACGGGCACAGCGACGGTCGAGGGGGCCGCGGGGCAGCCCCACCCGCGGCGTCGCGCGAAGGGCCGCGTTTGACGCCGAGATCCGGGGCCGACGAGGGCCGGGCGGCGGCGGCGGCCCGGCGTCGGCACGTGCGTTGCGAAGAGGGGGCACCGTCCGCGGACGCGGATGCTGCCGCTGAACGACGGGGAGCGCGCTGGTGGCCGTCCTCGTCGATGCGGCGCAATTCGACTGCAAGCCGCAGGGATACCGATGACGTACCAACCGAACGTTCTCCTCCTCGATCAGGACCACGTCCTCCGGAGGGCCACGGCGCTCCTCCTCTGCAACCGCGGCGCCCTCGTCAGCCCGGCCGCGACCCTGGACGACGCGATCTCCCTCTCGCGCGAGCGCGTCTACGACGTCGCGCTGATCGATCTCGCCCCCGGGACGAAGAGCGCCCGCGAGATCCTGGGCCGCCTGCGGCGCGAGGGCACGATGCCGCGGCGGGTCGTCTTCTGCGCCGACGAGCCGGTCTCGTGCGACGGCGCGGACGACGTGAGCGAGGTGCTGCTCAAGCCGTACGCGTTCGGCCGGCTCCTCAGCACGATCTTCGTCGACCTCGGCGCCCCGCCCTCCACGAAGTCCGGGGTCTTTCCCCGCCTCCGGCTCGTCCGCGGCGACCTCGGCAAGGCGGAGCGGAGCGGGCCGGGCGAGCGAGGCGTGCGCGCCGCCGGCGGGGTGGCCCTCGACGCGGCGGTCCCTCCGGTCGCACAGCGCGGGGCCTCCGTCGAGGCGCGCAGCGGCGCGTCCGTCGAGGCGCGCGGCGGCGCCGTGGTCCGGCTCCAGCGCAGGACGCGCAGCGGCCCCTCCGGGCGGACGGTCAGGTCGACGCGGCGCGCGCCTCGAGGTGCTCGCCATCCCGGATGACGATCCGCCGCCGGTCGAACGAGATCAGACCGGCGCGCTTCAGCTTGCCGAGCAGCAGGGTGATCGTCTCGCGGGTGGAGCCGATGAGCAGCGCGATGTCGGCGTGCGTGAAGGGGGCCGACACCAGCTCGCCGGCGGCGTGAGGCTGCCCCCACCGCCTGGCGGCGGCGCGGAGGAACTCGAGCAGGCGCGCCTCGACCGTACAGAGGAGCAGCGAGCCGAGGCGCGCCTCGGTCTCGAGCTGGCGCGCCACGAGCGCCGCCGCGAGCGCGGCGCGGATCGCCGGGTCGGCCGCGACGAGCCGATCGAGCCCGGCGAGCGGCACGAGGAGCGCGTCCCCCTCGTCGAGCACCGTCGCGCTCTCGGACGCGACCGTCGCGCCCGCGAGCGCGCTCTCGCCCACGAGGTCGCCGGGCCCGCGGTGCCCGAGCGGAAAGACCTGCCCGTCGGCGACGCGCTCGACCTTCACGCGCCCCGCCCCGAGCAGGACCAGGTGCCGCGCCGGCGCGCCCTGCTGGACGATGCTCTGCCTGCGCGCGAGCCGCTCGAACCTGCCGATCTCGAGCAGCGCATGCCGGCTCGGCGACGTCAGGCGGGCGAACGGTGAGCGCGACAGGATCCGCTCCTTGTCGGCGTCCAGCGAGACGTCGCCGCGCACCGCCTCGTCCCCCAGCGTAGGTCCGCGCACCTTCGGCCGTTCCATCGCGCCTTCGCCCAACCTTTCGGGATTTCAAGCCTCCCGATCGGCCGGCGATAGTGCAACGATCCGTTGACGGGGGCCAATCCAAACAGGTTGCGAGCGAGCTCCCAGGCAGGGTGAAAAAATCCTGCCGTGGTCCAGAGGCTGACACTGTGTTCAGCCGTGCAGGACCCAGGCCCTGCGCTATTTTTTGGTGCAGACGTGAAAGCAAGACCCGGGCCGCTGCCCCGTTCGATGCTACGTTGGGGGTGAGGCCACCAATGAAACACTCGATGGCACGAACCTCGCGCAATGCCCCGGCCCCCCTTCGGCGGGTGGCGCTGGCGGCGAACTGAGAGAAGGAGCTCCTCATGGGCATGGAGATGAAGCTCCAGTTCAAGCTGTCCCAGCAGCTTGTGATGACCCCGCAGCTGGTGCAGGCCATCCGGCTGCTGCAGCTCTCGCGGCTCGAGCTGGTCGACGAGATCAGGAAGGAGCTGGACGGCAACCCGGTCCTCGCGGACGACATGACCGACCCGAAGGCGCGGGACGGGGAGAAGGGGGATCAGAGGGGGAGGAACGCCGACCTGCCGACGGAGCAGCGGCTCGAGAACGGGGAGCGGTTCGACCGCGACACCGACATCGCGGCGCGCGAGACGGAAAAGCGGGTGAAGGAGGTGGACTGGGAGCAATTCCTGGAAAACCGCCAGCTCCAGCAGGCAATGCCGGCGCACCGGGGCGGCTTCGAGGAGCTGCCGCCGATCGATCAGAACCTGACGAAGCCGTCGAACCTGCGCGACCACCTGCTCTGGCAGCTCCAGATGAGCGATTTCGTCGAGAACGAGCGGCAGTTCGCGCTGCTCGTCATCGGCAACCTCGACGAGAAGGGGTACCTCGACCTCAAGGGGGGCGAACGTCCGGACGGGACGAAGGGGCCCGACCTCTGCCTCGCGGACCTGGCGCGGGAGGCGGAGCTGCACCCGGAGGACGCGGAGGAGGTGCTGGCGATGATCCAGCGCTTCGACCCGGTCGGGGTCGCCGCGCGCGATCTGTCGGAGTGCCTGCGGGTCCAGGCGGAGGTGCTCGGCTTCGACGCGATCGAGATGGCGATCATCAAGGACCACCTCCACAACGTGGAGCGGCGCAACTTCCCCGCGATCGCGAAGGCGCTGAAGATCCCGCTGGAGGACGTCTACGACGCCGTCCAGGAGATCCAGAAGCTGGAGAGCGTGCCGGCGCGCAACTTCGCCGAGGTCGACGAGAAGACCATCGCCATCACCCCCGACGTGTACGTCATCAAGGACGGCGATCAGTTCGTCGTCACCGACAACGACAAGGGGCTCCAGCGGCTCTACATCAACGAGAACCTCGCCCAGCGGATGCTCAAGGATCCGAAGGCGAAGGAGTTCATCAGCGAGAAGCTCCGGAGCGCGCAGTGGCTGATCCGGGCCATCGAGCAGCGGCGGCGCACGATCATCAAGGTGACCGAGTGCATCGTCGAGAAGCAGCGCGAGTTCCTGGAGCGCGGCGTGGGCTACCTGAAGCCCATGATCCTCAGGGACGTCGCCGAGTCGGTGGGCATGCACGAGTCGACCATCTCCCGCGTGACGTCGAACAAGTACGTGCACACGCCCCAGGGGCTCTTCGAGCTCAAGTACTTCTTCAACTCATCCATCCACCGGGTGGCGGACGAGGACATCGCCTCGGAGAGCGTCAAGCAGGCGATCAAGAAGATCATCCTGGCCGAGGACAAGTCGAACCCGTACAGCGACCAGGCGATCGTCAAGATCCTCGAGGAGACGGACGGCATCAAGATCGCCCGCCGCACCGTGGCCAAGTACCGCGAGATGCTCGGCATCCTGAGCTCGTCGAAGCGCAAGAAGATGTTCTGAGCCGCGCCGGGCCGCCCGCCCGGCCATCCTGCCATGCCCGCCGATCCGATCACGGCCGCACAGCTGTTCGAGCGCTTCTTCGCGCCGCACTACCCGCCCGACGCGCTCGCCGACCTGGCGAGCGCGCGCTCGACCGACGCGAACCCCGCCGGAAACCCGTCGATCCTGGCGCAGATCGAGCACGCGGCGGAGGTGTTCGCCCGGCTCGCGCCCGGGGCGTTCGGCGCGCCCGACCTCGGGCTCGATTTCTCCGACGCCTCGGTCCACCGCCTGGGCGCGGCGCTGACGCGCGAGCGGCGCGACGCCTGGCTCGCGCCGGCAAAGGGCGCGGGGGACGCTGACGGCGCGCGGGACGCTGACGGCGCGCCGACGAGGAGCGGGGCGGGGGAGCCGCCCATGATTGTCACCCTGGTGACGCACGGGGCGCTCTACGTCGGGGCGTGCGTCGCCAGGAACCACGGCGGAAAATGGCTGGTCCGGAGGCCGCTGTGGGAGTCGCTGGTCCGGCTCGAGTCGCGGGCAGGGACGGGCGATCTCGCGATCTTCCAGTGGTGGCTCAAGGCGCTCAGCGACGAGGAGATCGGCCGCGGGAGGCTCGTGGATCGCTACCGCACCCACGTGGAGGTGCCGACCTTCGACGCCGAGCAGCTCCCGATCATCGCCGCGGGCGACCGGCGGATCCCGAAGCTCGCGAAGGTGCGGTACGACACGCTCTACAAGCACCTGCGCGCGCACCTGCCGGAGCTCAGGTCGGTCGGCGAGGATTTCCCGTCCCCCGAGCGGTTCGAGGAGATGGGGTTCAAGAGCATGGAGTTCGCGCTGCTCGGCGGCGGGCGGATGCTCCTCATGCACGGGGCGACCGCGGAAGGGGTGCACCTGTTCTGGCTCGACGCGAGCGGCTTCGTGAAGTCCGCGTACTACCCGGCCGACAGCTTCCCCGCGCACGTGGTCCAGGTCGAGGGCCAGAAGATCCGGGTGATCGTGCCCGTCCGCGGCGAGACCCAGGCGCACGAGATGCTCTGGTGGGGGGCGTAGCCCGCCGCGCCGGGCTGACGCTCGCGCGCGGCGCTCGCCGGGGGTAGGCTCGCCCCGTGCTGTCGTCCGACGTGCGCTTCGAGGGGTTCACCGCGACCGACTGGGTCCGCGTGCTGTCGTTGTTCAGGCCGCGGCGCGCGGGCAGCGACACGCGCGAGGCCGACCGGCCGCGCGGCGGCGTCGTCGCGGTCCACGCGGGCGGCAGGCTCAGGAAGCTCATGCACACGGACGCCGGCCGGCTCCGCATCGACGACGCGCAGCGCGCCCCGCCGCGCACCGCGGAGGAGCTCGCCGCGCGCCACCACGCGAGCTGGGCCGCCGTGATCGAGGCGGGCGCCCTCGAGGCGATCGTGGAGCGGTTCGGAGCGCGCATGCGGCGCGGCGACGACCTCATCGCGCAGTCGCTCCTCCTGCTGCAGCTCGCGCGCGAAGAGGTCCTCGCCGGGAGGATCGACGTCTGGCCGGCGCGGCTGCGCGGCGTGCCGATGCCGTCGCCGGGCGTCGTGCGGGGCACGCTGGAGTCGCTCGCCGGGGTCGGCAAGACGATGGTGATCGGCCTGTTCGAGGGCGGGGAGCTGTGGACGAGCGTCGCGATGCGCCGCGACGCGCGGGGGATCAACCTGATCCTCGGGCCGGACGAGGTGCGGAAGGACATGGGCCTGCTCGCCGGCGACTGGCGCCGCGACTACCGGCACCTCTCGCGCGCCATCGAGGAGCGGGCGGGGGAGCTGTCGCTCGGCTGCTTCGCGGAGGCGGAGACCATCCGGAAGCTCGAGGTCGACCCGAGCCCGGGCGCCTGGGCCCGGGCGGTGGCGGTGCGCGACGTGATCCTCGCGCCGGTGCCCGCCGCCCTCGCCATCCCGCTCGGGATCGACGCGGGGCGCGCGGCGCTCAGCGCCCTCCGCGCGATCGCGGAGCGGATCGATCCGATGGGGATCGTGGCGCCCGCGGTGCGGGCGGTGCTCGAGCGCGCCGGCACCGACAGCGACATGGCCGCGATGCTGCCGTTCCACCCGCTGGAGCTCCTCCGCAAGCTGATCAGCCGGGAGCGCTGATCCAGGGCGAGCGCGCGCGGGGCCGCGGCGCGGCCGCGCCGCGCGTCAGGGGTGCGCGGTGCTCGAGTCGCCGCCCTGGACCGCGGGCGCGAGCTGGAAGCGGCGCTCCTCGCAGGCGTACGCGGTGGGGGTCAGCTCGATGACGGTGTGCAGCGGGATCGGCAGCGTCGGGCACGAGGGCGCCGGGCGATCCACGAGGTACGCGTACAGCGCGCGCAGCACCGCCTGGTGGCCGATCACGAGCACGGGCGAGCGCTGGCGCTCGAGCTGGATGATCAGCGGGTCGAGGCGCTGGATGACGTCCTCGTACGACTCGCCGCGCGGGTAGCGGTAGCGGAACTTGTCGGCCGCGCGCGCGTTGAAGACCTCGGGCATCTGCTGCCGGATCTCCTCGTAGGTCATGCCCTCGCAGACGCCCGCGTCGATCTCATCGAGGGCGCGCCAGGCGACGTGGTTCTGCGTGATCGGGCGCGCGGTCTGGATGGTGCGGCGCAGGGTGCTCGTCCAGACGTTGACGTGCTCGTCGCCGGCCCGCTCGCGGATGAAGACGGAGAGGTTCTTCGCGTACTCGTCGCCGCGCGCGCTGAGATCCGAGTCGCCGCCGAGCAGGCCCTTCTCGTTGAACACGCTCTCGCCGTGGCGGGTCAGCCAGATCGGGTGCGGCGTCAGGTGCATGTTCATCAAGAGCGGGACGAGCCGCGCCGGCAGGTAGCCGTGGATGCGGTTCAGCACGACCTGGCGGCCGACGTCGATGATCTTGATGTAGCTCTTCTCGGGCTCGCCCAGCGGCTCGTACGCGCGGGCGTAGTGCGCGATGCGCGCGCGGAAATCGCGCAGCGCCGCCTCGGGATCGACGCCCTGGTAGTCCGGGGAGCGGAGCTTCGTCTCGCGGACGTTGGTCTCGATGATCGACTCGTCGTTGCAGATCGACTCGATGAAGACGACCGGGAAGCCGTGCGCCTGGCAGCGCTCGGTGACGAGGTTCCGGCGCGCGCGGGTGCTGTTCGTGGCGTCGTAGATCGCCACCTCGCCGCCGGAGCTGAGCCAGCCGATGAGGTCGTCGAGCGCCGTCATCGCCATGCCGAGCAGCGCCTGGCGGCCCGAGGTGTTGTCGGGGTCGAAGAACTGGTGCGGCTGCGCGGTGCCGAGGTGCGCGCGGCGGTAGTTGCCGACGTTGAAGAGCCGCGTGGGGTGGCCGAGCCACGAGAGGTACCGCGCGATCTTGCGGGCGATGGATGTCTTGCCCCGGGCGGGCAGGCCCACCATGGCGAGGACGATCGGCGACGAGTCGCGCGCGAGCGAGACCATGGGACCGTTCTAGCCGATGATGGTACGGCCGGCGACGATCGCGGAAAGCAGCCGGCCGCTCCGCTGTCCGTCGCGCCGGTAGGAGAAGAAGCGGGCGGGGTCACACGCGGTGCACCCGCTGACGTCGTCGATCCGCGCCGCGTCGAGCCCGACCTCGGCGAGCTGGGCCTTGAGGATGCTCCGGACGTCGACGTGCGGGCGCGCGGCGGAGGCGCCGCGGACGACGGCGGATCCGCCGGCGGCGGAGCAGGCGGCGAGTTCGGCGGCGACGTCGTCGCCGACCTCGAAGCAGCACGCCTCGATGTGCGGGCCGATCGCGGCGACGAGATCGGCGTCGAGGCCGGCGAGCGATCTCAGCGCGCGGACGGCCTCCACGACGACGCGGAGCACGGTGCCGCGCCAGCCGCTGTGGACCGCGGCGACGGCGCCGCTCCGGCGGTCGGCCAGGAGGATCGGCGCGCAGTCGGCGCTGCGGACGCCGCAGCCGACCCCGGCCACGCGCGAGAGGGTGACGTCGCCCACCTCGCGGACGACGTCGTCGCGATCCTCGTCGCCGGTGAGCACGCGCGCCGCGACGCCGTGGACCTGGCTGAGGTAGTAGAGCCGCGCCGCAGGGATCCCGAGGCGGCGCGCGGCGCGCTCCAGGTTCTCGCGCACGGCGGCGGGATCGTCGCCCAGCGCGACGGCGAAGCTCAGGGTGTCCCACGGGGGGGCGCTGACCCCGCCGCGCCGGGTGAAGAAGGCGTGCGAGAAGCCGGCGGCGGCGAGGAGCGGGCTCCCGAGCGCCTCGGCCGCCCCGGGGGCGTCCAGTTTTGCGGTCATTTGTCCTGTCACGGCGCGATCGACGCGTCGGCTGCTTCGGTCATAGACGATACGGGTGGGTTGCGTGGTATTTTCCCGCTCCACGCATGGCCGCCGGTCCGGACCCGAACATCGGTCGAGATCTGCTCGGGGGGCAGTTCCAGATTCTTCAGAAGATCGGCTCCGGCGGCATGGGGTCGGTCTACAAGGCCGCACAACCGGCGATGAACCGGATGGTGGCGGTGAAGATCCTCCACCCCAAGCTCGCGAACCGAAAAGATCTCGTCTCTCGCTTCCGCCGCGAGGCGCGGGCGATGAGTCATCTCACGCACCCGAACACGGTGAAGGTGCTGCTCTACGGCGAGCTCGAGGACGGCTCGCTGTACATCGTCATGGAGTACCTGGAGGGCAAGAACCTGAACCAGGTGGTCCGGAAGGAAGGGCCGCTGCCCGTCGAGCGCGCGATCCCGATCCTCATCCAGGTCTGCGGCGCCCTGCAGGAAGCGCACATCCAGGGGATCGTGCACCGCGACCTGAAGCCCGAGAACATCTTCCTGTCGACCAACGGCGGGCTGAAGGACTACCCGAAGGTGCTCGACTTCGGGCTCGCGAAGGTGACGGAGCGCGAGCTCAGGCCGGGGTCGGTGATGCTCACGCAGGAGGGCATGGTCTTCGGGACGCCGGAGTTCATGTCGCCCGAGCAGGCGCAGGGCAAGGTGCTCGACGCGCGCAGCGACATCTACTCGCTGGCGACCATCCTCTACGAGGTGCTCACGGGCAAGCTGCCGTTCGAGGCGCGCACGCCGATGGAGTACATCCAGCACCACGTGACCAAGAACCCGATCCCGCTCGACGAGCGCGTCCCCGGGAAGCAGTTCCCGCACGGGCTCGCGGCGGTGCTCGGCAAGGCGCTCGAGAAGCGGCCCGAGGACCGGTTCGAGTCGGCCGCGGAGTTCGCCGACGCGCTCAAGCCGTTCGCGGGCGGCGCGGGCAAGGGCTACACGGCGATGATGCCGAAGAACGCGAACGCGGTGCTCGATCAGGCGGCGAAGCAGCACGCCGCCGCGCTCCAGGCGAACAAGGCGCCTGCGTCGACGTTCAAGTCGCCGGCGAAGACGGTGAAGATGATGCAGCAGCCGCCGGCGCCGGCCGCCAAGCCGGCGCCCGCGCCCCTGGCCAAGACGCCGACCAAGGCCGATACGCCGGCCAGGGCCGAGGCGAAGCCGCTGCTGCTCGTCGGCATCGCGGCGGGGTGCCTGATCGCCGGCATCCTGATCACCATCGTGGCCATGCGGCTGTTCCAGGGCTGATCCGCGGCCGCTGCGCCCCAGGATCGAGGCGATCCCGCGCGGGCGTGCTAGCGTCGCCGCGCCGGCGCGCCGGGCGCTCTGGATGCGCATCGCATGCGCCAGCGTTCACGGGGACGGCGTCATGGCCTCGGAGCAATCAGGGAACCCTGGGGGAAACGGGAACGATCCGATCGGCAAGGCCGATCCGCCGCGGCGCGCCTCGGAGCCGCCGCGGAGGACATCGGAGCCGCCGCGGCGCGCGTCGGAGCCGGCGTGGCGCGGGTCGGAGCCGCCACGGCATGGGTCGGAGCCGGCGTGGCGCGGGTCGGAGCCGCCACGGCATGGGTCGGAGCCGGCGTGGCGGGCGTCGGAGGCGCCGCGGCGGGCGTCCGAGCCGCCGCGGGTAGCGTCGGAGCCGCCGGCGCGGAGGTCCGGGGCGCCGGGGCGAGGGAGCGAGCCGCCGCAGCGGATCAGCGCGGGGGCGCGGCCGATCAGCGCGCCGCACCTCGAGGGCGCGCCGCTCCCGCCGGACGGGGCGGCCGCGCAGGACAGGAACGCCCGGCTCGCGACCTGGGCGAAGCGCATCGGGATCGCGCTCGCGGCGCTGCTCGTCCTCGCCGGCGTCGCGGTCGTGCTCGTCGTCCAGCACTACGAGGCTGACCTGCCCTCGACCCGCGAGCTCAAGGACTACCGGCCCCCGCAGGTGACGCGCATCCTCGCGCGCGACGGGACGCGCCTCGGCGAGCTCTTCACCGAGCGACGCACCGTGGTGCGCATCGGCGAGATCCCGAACCAGGTGAAGCTCGCCGCGCTCGCCGCCGAGGACGCCGGCTTCTACGAGCACGCAGGGCTGAACTACCTCGGCATGCTCCGCGCGCTCGCGGTGAACCTCCGCTCGACCCAGACGAGGCAGGGCGCGAGCACGATCACCCAGCAGGTCGTCAAGAACGTCCTGCTCACGCCGGACCGGACCTACGGCCGCAAGGCGCGCGAGATCATCCTGGCCCGCAGGATCGAGCAGGAGCTCACGAAGGACGAGATCCTGGAGCTCTACCTCAACAAGATCTACTTCGGCCACGGCCGCTACGGGGTCGAGGAGGCGAGCCGGTACTACTTCGGCAAGGGCGTGCGCGACGTGACGCTCGCCGAGGCCGCGCTGCTCGTCGCCGTCGTGAAGGGGCCGTCGGTGTACTCGCCCCGCGTGAACCTCGAGCGCGCCGTGGGGCGGCGCGACTTCGTGCTCGATCAGATGCAGCGCAAGGGCTTCGCGGACGAGATCCTGGTCGAGCAGGCGAAGCGTGAGCCGGTGGTGCTCGCCATCGAGACCGAGTCGCTCGCGGAGCTCGCGCCCGAGGTGGTCTCCGAGGCGCAGCGCGTGCTGCGCGAGGTCGCGGGGCCCGCCGCGCAGCAGGGCGGCTACACGATCACGACGACGATCGATCCGGCGATGCAGGCGGCGGCGCGCGCGGCGGTCCGCAAGAACCTCGACGCGTACGCGAAGCGGCACAAGCTGTTCGGGCCGCTCGCGCGGGCCAAGAAGGAGCCGGCGCCGTTCGAGGGGACGCCCTCCGGCCACAAGGTCTTCCGGGGGATCGTCACGGGCGCCGACGACGCTCGAGGGACGCTGTCCGTGCGGGTAGGCACCGTCGAGGGCACGGTCTCGCTCCGCGGCGCGCAGCGGTACAACCCGAACGGGCTCGTGCCGAGCAAGTTCGCCGAGGTCGACAAGGTGGTGCGCGTCAGCCTGATCGGCCCGGCGCCGGAGCCGGTCGTCGCGGCCGCCGCGCCGGCCGAGGGGGACGACGAGGACGCCGCCGCCGGCGAGGCGAACCGCGCCGCGCCCGGGGGCAGCGCGGCGAAGCCCGCGGCGCCGGTGCCGATGCGGCTCGAGCTCGGGCCGGAGGGGGCGCTCGTCGCGATCGACGTGCGGACGCGCGAGATCGTCGCGCTCGTCGGCAGCTACGAGGCGGTGCGCGGCGGGCTCGACCGCGCGACGTTCGCGCGGCGGCAGCCAGGGTCGACGTTCAAGGCGTTCGTGTACGGCTACGGGATCCACGCGCGCACGCTGACGCCGGCGACGATCCTGGAGACCAACCCGTCGGTCGTCTCCGGGTACAACCCGCAGAACCACGACGAGAGCGAGGGGAAGTCGCCCGCGCGGCTGCGCGAGGCGCTCGCGCAGAGCGTGAACGTGGCCGCGGTGTCGGCGCTGTCGCGCGTCGGCGCCTCGAACGTGGTCGCCTTCGCGGGCGCGCTCGGCGTCCAGTCGAAGCTCGGCGCGGACCTGTCGCTCGCGCTCGGCGCGTACGAGGTGACGCCGCGCGAGATGGCGGCCGCGTACGCGAGCATCGCCGCGGGCGGCGTCCAGGAGCAGCCGGTCCTCATCACGAAGATCGTCGGGCCCGGAGGCGTGGAGATCCCGCTGCCGCCGCGCCCGCCGGCGCACCGCGTGATGGAGGAGGCCGAGGCGTACGTGCTCACGAGCCTGCTGACGTCGGTCGTGCAGACCGGGACCGCGAGGCAGGCGCGCTCGCTCGGGCGGCCGATCGCCGGCAAGACGGGGACGACGAACCAGTCGAAGGACACGTGGTTCGTCGGCTACTCGACCGACATCGCCTGCGCGGTGTGGACCGGCTACGACGACGCGGCGCCGCTCGGCAAGGGCGAGGCGGGCGCCACGTCGGCGCTGCCGGCATTCGTCGATTTCATGAAGCAGGCGCACGCGAAGCGCCCGGCGGCCGACTTCCCGGTGCCGAGCGGCGTGGTGCGCGTGAAGATCGATCCGGCGACGGGGCTCCTCGCGCGCGAAGGGCAGGAAGACGCGATCGAGGAGGTGTTCGTCGCCGGCACGGAGCCGGCCGAGGAGGCGCCGATCCCCGAGGCGGACGCGGGCGCGGAGGCCCCGGACGGCGGCGCTCCGGAAGATCTGCAGGGCGTCGTGCCGGCGCCGGGCGAGGGGCCACAGCCGGCCACGGCAGCGCCGGGAGCGGCGACAGCGCCGCCGACGCCCGCCGAGTCGGAGCACGCGCCGGAGCCGGGGCCGCTGCCGGCGGGCGACCCGGCGCCGCCGCCGTTCTGAGGGGCGCCGCCCTGACGCGCTGGCCGGAGCCCGGCGCGGGCGCCGCCCTGGCGCGCTAGCCGGCGCCCGGCGCGGGCGGGCCGCCGGGACCGGCGGCGACGCCGGGGAACGGGCCCGTCACGGCGAGCGTGAGGCCGTCTTCCTGCATGTTCAGGAACAGCGCCCTGCCGTCGGGCGAGAAGCACACGCCGGCGAGCTCGCCGAGGCTCCGCGCGTTGTGCGCGAAGTCGAAGACCTGCCCGTCCACGGTCAGGCCTCGGACGAAGTTCCCGAGCGGGCCGTCCTCCACGAGGAAGAGCTCGCCCCAGGGAGCGACGGTGATGTTGTCGGGCATGTCCAGCGCGTCCCGATCGGTCGCGTGCGCGAGGAGCTCGATCGTGCCGCCGTCTCCCTCGGGGACCACCTGGAAGATCTGCCCGGCGCCGGCCGGGCCGCCGGTCGTCGCGCTGAAGTACACGGCGCCTTGCGAGAGGCAGATGCCCTCGCCGCGCCGGAAGACGGCGGCCCCCTTGGCCCGGGCCTGCTTCCGGACCGTGTCGTCCTTCGGATCGGGATCGTCGATGTCCACCCACGCGATCGCGCGCGGATCCCTCGGAGCCCAGTCCGAGGTGTCGACGCCGCGCTCCCCGACGACGCCGAGCGCCTGGAGCTTGCCCTGGAACGGCGCCGCGGGGTCCGCAGGCTTGAAGCGGTAAAAGCAGCCGTCCGTGCGATCCTCGGTCAGGTACGCGACGCTCGTCGCAGGATCGACGACCGCCGCCTCGTGGTAAAAGCGGCCGTAGCCCGTCAGGCGCTGCGGCGGCGCCACCCGCGACGCGGTCGCCGGGCACACGAAGACGTAGCCGTGGCGCGCGTCGACGTTCTCCTCGCAGGTGAGCCAGCCCCAGGGGCTCAGGCCGCCCGCGCAGTTCCGGTTGGTGCCGGCGAGCACGAGGTTGCTCGAGCGGCGCTCGAACGTCGCCGCGTCGAGCACGAGCCGCGTGACGCCGCCCATGCTGGCGGCGTCGTACGCCTCCGCCGGCGCGCTCTGGCCCGATTTGTAAGGGCCGATCGCCCTGTCCGCCGGCCCGTTCTCGTGATTCCTGAGCAGGACGACGGTGCTGTCGGGTCCAGGAAAGCACCCCATTCCGTCCGGTCGGCCGGGCACCCGATAGCCGTCGTCCATGTCGGCGCCGGCGCGCTCGAGAATCCGGTAAGTGAAGCCCGGCGGAAGATCGAGGATGCCCGCGGGATCGCGCTCGAGCGGCCCGAACCGGCCGACCGCCCGGGACCGCGTCCTTCGCGAGAAGATCAGGGAGAACGGCAGGGCCAGCGTCGCGACCGCCGCCCCGCCGAAGCGCAGGAACGATCGCCTCGGGACGCGTCGTCGCATGAGGATTATGTATGTCAGCGAGCGGTCCGGCGAAAGCCGTCGACCCCGCGCGTCACGAGGCTCGTCCTGCGCTGGCGCGGAAGCAGAGGAGGTCAGCGGGCCTGTCGCGTCGCGAGAGCGCCTGTCGGGAGCTCACGCGACCCTCCTGGCCTCACCCGGCCTGGGATCCGTCGGAACCGGCGGGGACCTGGACCTTCGCGGATGCGCGGCCGATGAGCCGGCGCAGGATCTGCTTCGCGCCGATCGCCCCGCCCGCCCCCACGGCGAACACGAGGGGCGCCGCCGCGCCGCCCGTCACCGCGACGAGGCCCGCCGCGAGCAGCACGCCGGCGCCGGTCGCGACCGCGCCCGTCGAGGCCTCCTGGGCCGCGTGCGCGAGCGCTTCCTTCCTGGTCATCTGGCCTCGCTGGTAGGCCGTGATCCCCTCGTACGCGCCGAAGGCGCCCTCGATGACGAACCCGATCCCGGCCGCCTTGCCCGCGCCCTTCAGGACCTCCCGGCCGGCGGTCTTCATCGCCTCGCGGGCGAGCGCCTTGGCCGCCGCAGCGGACGCGCCGTCGGCGAGCGCCGCCTGGCCGGCCTGCCGCGCCGCCTCGTGGACGACGAGCGCGCCCGCCTGCTTGCCGCCCTGATCGACGATGATCTTCGCCGCCGCCGTCGCCTGCGAGCCCAGCGAGAGCCCCGGCGCGAACGCGTCCACGACCGCCGTGGTGTTCTCGACCATCGCGCGCCGCAGGCCTTCCCGCGCGCCCTCGTCGAGGAGCCCCTTGCCCGCCGTCGAGAACAGCGCCTCTGCCGCCCCGCGCACGGCGACCGCGCCGCTCCCTGCAACCGAACCAAGGATCTTGTTTCGTCGTGAGCTCATCTCGACCTCTGCGTCTCGCGCGTTTTCGCCTCGAGAAGGGGTAGCGCCCCGGGGCGGAAAGACAAGCTCAGCGCCGCGCGCCAGCGGGCGCCGCGCGCGGGCGAGATCCGTCCCCGCGCACCGGCGTGACGATGAGCTCGTCCGAGTGCGGCAGAGGCGGCGTGTCACGGCGCGCGGCGCCGATCGTCGCGCTGCCGCGCCGGATCAGGCGCTCGCCGTGGCCGCCGGCGTGAAGACGACGCGCACGCAGCCGTCCTGCTTCTTCTTGAAGAGCTGGTATCCGCGCGGGCCGTCCTCGAGGCGCATCGGGTGCGTCACGAGGAACGAGGGATCGATCTCGCCGCGCTCGATGTGCTCGAGCAGGCGCGGCATGTAGCGCTGCCCGTGCTGCTGCCCCATCCGGAAGACGAGGCCCTTGTTCATGGCCGCGCCGAGCGGGAACTTGTCGATGAAGCCGCCATAGGCGCCGACGATCGACACCGTGCCCCCCTTGCGGCACGCCATGATCGCCTGGCGCAGCGCGATCGGACGATCCGTCTCGAGCCGCATCGCCTGCTTGGCGCGGTCGTAGGCGTACTCGAGGCCGCTCCCGTGCGCCTCCATCCCGACCGCGTCGATGCACGCGTCAGGGCCGCGGCCCCCCGTCATGTCGCGGAGCGCCTCGTGCACGTCGACCTCGTCGCAGTCGAGCACCTCCGCGCGGCCGCGCTCCCTGGCCAGCCGGAGGCGCTCGGGGATCCGGTCGATGGCGATCACCCGCTCCGCGCCGAGCAGGTAGGCGCTGAGGATCGCCATCAGCCCGACGGCGCCGGCGCCCCAGACCGCGATCACGTCGCCGGGGCGGATCCCGCACAGGTCCGCGCCCATGTAGCCCGTCGGCAAGGCGTCGGACACGAACAGCGCGCGCTCGTCCGGGACCCCGTCGGGGACCTTGAAGGCGCCCTGGTCGGCGAACGGGACGCGGACGTACTCGGCGTGGCTGCCGGCGATGCCGCCGAACGCGTGGCTGTAGCCGAAGATCGCCGCGGTCGTGTCGCCGTAGGCCTCGTCGAGCACGGCGTGGCCCGGGTTCGAGTTGTCGCAGAGCGACCAGAGCTCGTGCTCGCAGTAGAAGCAGCGCCCGCAGCCGACGATCGAGCAGACGACCACGCGATCACCCCTCTTCAGCTTGCTCACGTCGGGGCCGACGTCGACGACCTCGCCGATGAACTCGTGGCCGAGGATGTCCCCCTTCTTCATCGTGGGCACATACCCGTCGAGCAGGTGCAGATCGGAGCCGCACACGGACGACATGCGGACGCGGACGATGGCGTCGTGCGGCGCGAGGATCCGCGGATCCGGCACCGTCTCGACGCGGAGATCGTTCACCCCGTTCCAGCAGAGCGCGCGCATACGCCTCACCCCCTCAGCACGGCCGACCTGCGGCCGCTGGGCTGCCCCTCGATCGTCGGGATCTCGCCCGCCTCCATGAGCTGCTTGAAATGGCGGAGGTCGTCCCGGAGCTGCTGATCCGGCTCCTCGCCGAAGATCTTCGCGACCGCCCGGCCGAGCGCGCCGGCCGGCGCCGCGTAGTCGATCGTCACGTGGACCTCGGTGCCGCGGCCGCCAGGCGCCGGGATGAACCGCACCGAGCCCGCGTTGTGGATGTCCGCCGGCTCGCGGGACCGCCACGCGATGAGCTGGTTCTCCCGGACGTCGATGATCTCCGCCTGCCAGGACACCGACCCGCCGCCGGGGGCCCTCGCCGTCCACAGGGAGCGCCTGCCGTCGATGACCTCCACGCGCGTGAGGTGCTCCATGAAGCGCGGCAAGTTCTCGAAATTACGCCAGAATTGGTAGAGCTCGTCCGCGGGCCGCGCGATGGTCACCGAGCGCGAGACGCGCGTCGTCGCGGGCGCCAGCGCGCCGATCAGGCGGCCGGCGCGCTGGCCGACGCGGAGCAGCGGCGCGCGCGGCGCGGCGCGATCGTCGGGCGAGCGGGCCGGCCTCTCGCCGCTCGAGACGCCGCGCTGGATCAGCGCGCCGCCCGCGAGCGCGAGCAGCAGGCCGGGCACGCTGCGGCGCGCGAGCCCGTACGCCACGAGGGCGCTGCCGCCGAGCGTGGAGAGCCAGCGCTGCGCCGGTCCTCTGGTCTTGCCGGGCCGGGCTCGCTCGGCCAGCGGCGGCACCTCGGAGATCGGTTCGAGCATCGTCATGGCACCACTCCTCCCCTCCGGACACTGGGTCAGCCCGCCTGCGAGGGCCGACGAGCTCCTCCGCCGCCGGCGAGCGCTGCCTCACGCCGCCGCGCGGCGCGCGACCTCGTCAGGGCGCGGCTCGAGAGGGCAGTGCGCCCTGTGCACGCGCAGACGTCAGCTCCTGTTCGCGGCAGGACGAGGCAAGGCCCGCGCCCGACCCGCGCGTCACGGACGCCGCTGCGCGCGCGCGGCGTGGACGCGCCGCGCGCGCGTCGAGGGCGCTCGGCCCGCCGCGCCGGGGCGCTGCGCGCGCTCGCGCGACGACGTCAGAACCTCACGCGCAGGCGCGAGCCGAGGCCGCCCGGCCACGGCGCGAGCGAGAGCTCGGCCGACTGCAGCGCGCCTCGCGCCGCGGACGCGGGCGCGCCTTGCGCCGCCGACGCGGGGCCGGGAGGGCTCAGCAGGAGCAGCGTCACGCCGGCGCCGATGCCGACGAGCCCGACGCCGGCGAAGACGCCGGCGAGCGTCGAGGCGGTCCTGCCCGTGTCGTAGTCCCCCTGGAGCGACGGCGGGCACACGTACGCGCCGTCGCCGGCCGGGGAGCAGCCTTCCTCGACCGCGGACACCGCGCCGGCGCGCACCGCCAGCGCGACCACGGTCGCGATCGCGCCCGCGCCGCCGACGCCGAGCGCGACGTAGCCGCCCGTGCGCACGGCGCTGGAAGACGGCGGCGGGGCGGGCGCGCCCGGGGCGGCGGGCGCGTCGCGCGCCGTGATCGGCGGGGGCACGGTGAGCGTGACGACCCGCTGGGCGCCCGGCGTGAGCTCGACCCGCTCCGTGAGCGGCGCGGCGCCGCCGTAGAACAGCTCGACCGTGTGCGCGCCGAGATCGCGCTCGAGCTCGACGCCGAGGAGCCTTGGGTCGAGGGGCTTGCCGTCCAGCGCCACCTGGACCTGCCGCCCCTCGGCGCCCTGCACCTTCAGGGTCAACGTCCCGACCTTGCTGCCGAGCGCCCGGTAGCGGAGCTCGGCGTCCTCGCTCCACCCCGCGTACTTCGCCTCGGTGGACTGGAGCGCGGCGCGCCGGAGATCCCACCAGTCGCGCCGCGCCGAGGCATAGAGGCCGAGCGCCTCCTCGCACTCGGCGATGTTCCGCAGGGCGCCGAGCCCCTCGGGGTAGATCTCCAGCGCGCTCCGGAAGGCGATGATCGCCTGCTCGCACTGGCCGGCGCCCCGCAGCTCGCGGCCGCGGGCGAACAGCGTCTTCGCGTCCTCCTCGGCCCCGGCGGCGAGCGCAGGCGCCGGCGCCGCCGCGAGCAGGGCGGCGGTGCAGAGCGTGAGGAGCTGTCGCTCAAAGGATCTCACTCTTGTCGATCTCCTTGCGGCGCCGGGACGCGGGGGGCGGGGGCGGCGACGAGGGCGCGGCCGTCGCCGTCGCGCGGGGAGCTGCCCCGCCACCGGCGGGACGGGGCTGGGCCCCGCGCGGCTGCCCAGGCGCGGCCGCCGGGGCGGGCGGAGCGGACTCCTCGGTCGGAGCCTCGGCAGGCTGCCCCGCCGCGCCAGGCGGCTGCTGCGGCGGTCGCGGCGGCGGCGGGCGCAGCGCGACCTCCTGGAGCGCGCCGCGCAGGGCGGGGGACAGGCGCCGCGCAGGGCGATCCGCGCGCGGCGGGTCGAGCAGGCTCCACGCGAGCGCGGTCGCGCCCACGAGCGTGCCGAGGCACGCCACCGCCACCGCGACCATCGCCGCCGGCCGCCGCGCCAGCGGGACCTCCGCGGGCGGCTCGGGCGGCGGCGGCGGCGGCGCCGAGAGCGCGGCGCGGTAGGCCTGGACCATCTCGCGGATCGAGGCGAACCGCTGCGCCGCATCCTTCGCGAGGGCGCGCGTGAACCAGCCGTCGAGCCCCTGAGGGAGCGACCGCCGGACCTTGGTGACGGGCTCGAAATCGCGCGTGCTCACCGCGACGATGAGCTCGGCGATCGTGTTGCCCTGGAAGGGCGGCCAGTCCGTCAGCACCTCGTAGGCGAGCACGCCGAGCGCCCAGATGTCGGCCCGCGCGTCGACCGAGAGCGGCGTGGCGAGCTGCTCCGGGCTCATGTAGTTCGGCGAGCCCAGCATCACGTCGGCGTCCGTCTCGCGCGGCCGATCGAGGCCGAGGTTGCCGTGCAGCGCCTTGGCGATGCCGAAATCCGCGACCTTCACGGTGAGCGCCGCGCCGGGCTCGTCGAGGAGCATCACGTTGGACGGCTTGAGGTCGCGGTGGACGATGCCCATGTCGTGCGCGACCGTGAGCGCGTCAGCGATCTGATCGAGCACGTCCGCGAAGCGGCCCGGATCGATCGGCCCCTTCTCGTTCAGCTCGGCGAACAGCGTCCGCCCCCGGATGTACTCCATCACCAGGTAGGGGACGTCGTCGTGGATGCCGGCGTCGTGCACGGCGACGATGTGCCGCGTGCGCGCGCCCAGGCGGGCCGAGATCTGCGCCTCGAAGCGGAACCGCTCGAGCACGGTGCGGCACCGATCCGGGTCGCCGGTGAGCGCGAGGCTGAGGAACTTGATGGCGAGCTCGGTCTTGAGCGTGACGTGGACGGCGAGCCAGACCTCGGCCATGCCCCCGCGCCCGAGCGGCCGGAGGAGCCGGTACTTGCCGTCGACGACCTCCCCCGCGACGTGCTGCCAGATGTCGGACTCGTCCGCGCTGGCCGGTCCTTCCGCCGCGCTCGGGCTGACCCGGAGGGTCGTCGGCATGCGGGATGAGGCGGCGCTCACACCCGGAAGGATAGTGGATGCCACGCGCGGGACTGGCACTATTCGACAGCGATCGCCGTCGGCTCCCCTCCGGCCAGCGCGGGGCGGCGGTCCACCGCGCCCCGGAGAGCGCGCGCGGATGTGCCGGACTGCGCGCTCTCCGGCGCACGGTGGACCGCGGGAGCGCGCGCCGGGCGCGTCACTCCGCGGCGTCTGCCAGGAGCTCCGCCGGCGCCGCGTCGGGCTGCGGGGCCGCCCTGCCCACGCCGCGGTCGAGCGCGTCGCAGAGGAGCGCGCCCACGCCGGGGACCACGTTGTCGATCGCCTCGTCGGCCTCGCGCGGGTTCAGCCACCAGAACGGGTTGAGCAGCCGGGGGAGATCGCGGAAGGAGCGGGCGGGACGGCTGACCTCCACCGTGAGGGCGAGGGTGCCCAGGTTGGCGTCCAGCCAGTCGTCCATGTCGCCGATCGTCGGGTACCAGTGCGCCGCCTGCCGCACCTCGTACCGATCGCGCGGCAGCGCGCGGCAGAAGGCGTCGCCGAGCGCCCGGTAGAGCGGCCCGCGCGGGTTGGGCGCGTCGGTGTGCGCCCAGGGATAGAGCAGGAGGTTGCCGCAGCTATGAAAGCCGAGCGCGAGCGCGGGCCTCGTCTCCAGCGCGACGTCGCGCACGGCGCGCGACTCGGGCTCCGAGAACGCGTGGGGACCTGTGTAGTGCGGCGACCACCGGAGCCGCGAGCCCGCGAACGGGTGCAGCGGCCGCGACGGGGACAGCGGCGCGAAGTTCCGGTTCAGGTCCACGCCGCGGGCATTGCACCGCTGCGACGCCAGCCGCTCGCCGCGGAGGCGATCCAGGTTCTCGGCGAACGCGTCGGGGTTGACCACCGGCAACACGACGAGCCGCGCGCGCGCCGCGGCGCCCGCCCTTCCGCTCGCCAGGATCGACCGGACCGCATCGAGCAGCGCGAGCCCGCCGATCACCTCGATCCCGTGCATGAGCGACGTCAGCAGGAACGTCGGGCCCAGCGGATCGCCGAAATCGAACCGCCGCAGCGGCTTCCCATCGGCGGACGTCCCGACCGTCATCTCCCGTCCGCCGTGAGCGCGCGCGAGGCGCGTCCAGGCGTCGTCCAGGTGCAGAAGCTCGGCATAGCGGCCGGAGAGAGCGGGCGATCGTGTCATTCCAGTGTCTCTGATGTGACACCGGAGTGGCGACTGGCGCCAGCGCATTGAGCCGCCGCGCTGCGCTTCGGGGCGGTTCTGTTCTCCCTCTCGTCGCCTTCGTTCTCGTCCTCCTCGCCGTCGTCCTCGTCAGCTTGGCCGCCATCGTCGGCTTCGTGAGATTCAGGTCATGCGCTTCAGGTCCGACGAGCGCTGAGCGCGCTCGGGCTCGCGCTCTGGCTCGCGTTCTGGCCGCCCTGGCCCTGAGCGCTCTGCCTGACGCTCTGCCCGACGCTCAGATTGCCCTTCTTCATCGCGGCGAGGGCGAGGCCCTCGAACAGGAGGTGCGCGCCGAGATGAAGGGTGATGTCGGCGTGGTCGAGCGCGGGGCACACCTCGACGAGATCCATGCCCACCAGGTTGATCCCCGCGAGGCCGCGGAGGAGCTGGATCGCCTCGCGTGCGCTGAGCCCGCCGGGCACGGGCGTGCCGGTGCCCGGGGCGTAGGCCGGGTCGATCCCGTCGATGTCGAAGGACACGTGGACGGGCGCCTCGCCGACAGCAGCCTTGATGGCGGCCGCGACCGCGGGAGCGCCGTCCCAGTCGATCCGGTCCATGCTGTAGAGGGTCGCCCCGGCGTGCGCCGCGAAGGCGCCCTCCTCCGGGTGGCCCCACGTCGCGCGCACGCCGACCTGATGGAGATCGCCCCGGCCGATCAGCCCCTCATCGATCGCATTGCGGAACGGGGTGCCGTGGTGGAACGGCTCTCCCCACACCTCCGAGGTGCTTGTGTCGAGGTGCGCGTCCACGTGGACGACCGCGACCGGGCCGTGGCGGCGAGAGAGCGCGCGGAGCACCGGGAGCGCGATGGAGTGATCGCCGCCGACGACGAACGGGATCGCGCCGGCGGAGAGCACCTCGTCGACCGAGGCCTGGACTTGCTCGCGCACGGAGTCGGCGTGAAACGGGGGGAAAGGCACGTTGCCGCCGTCGAGCACGGTGAGCGTGCGGAACACGTCGACGCGGTGGCCGGGGTGATACGACTGCACGAGCGCGCTCACGCGGCGCAGCTCGTAGGGGGCGAACCGCGTGCCCGGACGGTACGTGACGCTCCCATCCCACGGGACCCCGAGGATTACCGCGTCGGCGCCGGCGTAGGCCGAGGCGCCGGACTCCTGGAAAGCCGCGGTCGGGAGGCGGAAGAACGGCGTCTGCCCGTGCCTCAGGTAGGCGGCTGCTCGTTGTTGCGACATGAGATCTCCTACAGATTCAAGAGGTCCAGGATCACCGCGCGGGCGCGCGCCGCGACGTCCGCCGCGCCGCCGTGCTCGCCGAGCGGCGGGCCGAAGGTGATGCAGGCGCGCGCCTCGCGGCGCCTGGAGAAGCGGAGGTAATGAGGAAGGAAGGTGTCGTCGCCGGCCCAGCAGAGCTCGGGCGCGTCGTAGGTGATGGCCGCGGGCACGACGGGGACACCCGCGATCCGGGCGACACCGAAGATGCCTTTGCGGAAGGGGAGGACCTCCTCTCCCCGGGTGGTGGAGCCCTCCGGGAAATTCAGCACCGGGACGCCGTGGCGCAGGGCGCGGAGCGCGCTCCGGAGCACGCGCGCCCCGCTCTCCGGCCGCCGGCGGTCGACGAGCAGCACGCCGAGCTCGCGGGCGCGATCGCCGATGATCGGCCAGCCGCCGATCTCCTGCTTCGCGATGGCGGTGCAGGGGGTGAGCGAGGCGAGGAGGATCGGATCGAGGTAGCTGACGTGGTTCGCCACGATCACGAAGGGCGGCGCGGGGAGGGCGCCGGTGACGTGGACGCGCAGGGCATGGAGCGCGCAGAGCTCCCTCGCGGTCCCGTGCAGGAGGCGGGCTCTCTCTCGATGGCGCAGGGCGGGCAGCTCGGGCAAAAGGCTGGTCCGGACCGCGGTGTCGAGCGCGAGGCCCATCACGCCGGAGACCCGGCTGGCGACGGACAGCGCCTCGGTCCAAAGCCGGTCGCCCGGCCCGGGGCGGCGGACGTCGTCCAGCGGAGCGGTGGTCGTCATGGTCGGTCCGCCTCAGGCCACCGCGGCG
Organism: Sorangium sp. So ce406; assembly: GCF_051474675.1. NCBI lineage: Bacteria > Pseudomonadati > Myxococcota > Polyangiales > Polyangiaceae > Sorangium > Sorangium sp. So ce406. The sequence goes on from NZ_CP150340.1 coordinate 67,071, forward strand.
ATCCCGCCGCTCTCCGCCGGGCGCGGCTCGCGCGCCTCGGCGCGATCCATGAGCCCCACGCGCTCGAAGCGGCCCCTGAGGGCCAGGAACGCGTCGCGATCGATGCGCGAGATGATGCGCGGGTGTCCGGTGCCGTAGAAATCGGGGCGGACCTCGATCTCCTTGGCGCCGAGCATGGCGTGGAGCGCCCGCGCGGCGTGGTTGTCCTCCTCGACGGTGAACCAGCACGACTCGGCCCATCCGAGGATCGACCCGACGAACGCGCGGAGCAGCGTGTGCGTCGCGCGCGAGCCCTGGTACTCGGGCAGGACGGCGAGGGTCGTGCAATAGACCTCCTTGCCGCGTGCGAAGGAGAGCAGGTAGCCGGCGGGCTTGCCCGCGGCCTCGACCAGGAAGCAGGAGTCCCTGAAGAAGTCGCAGCAGAGACGGATGTAATACCGCCCGAGCTCGCCCTCGCCCGCGCCTCCGAAGAGCGCCGCTTCCAGGTCCATCAGCGTCGAAAAGTCATCGCTTCGGAGCGTGCGCGCCACATAACGGCTCATCGTTGCGCCTCCTTATCTCGATTGAATCGTTCGGTGGGCGCAGCATGCCGGTAGTCCGTGGAGAACACGTCACAGGAGTCCCGAGGTTGGGAGACACGCCGGGGACGGCGACGCGTCAGGACGGCTGGGGAATCGCGTACGGAAGGTGCCAGCGCGGCGATGTCATCGTGGCCTGACGCGCTCGATCACCGCGGACGAGGCCGCGAGCGCGAGCCGGCCGGCCGCGCGGGCGGCGTCGAGGAGCGCGGCGATCCCCGAGGTCGAGCGCCATCCGCCGCTGATCCCGTTCCAGTGCTTCATGGGCTCGAAGATGTTGCCGTCGGTGTGGGGCGCCGCGCGGTCGAGGAAGGTCGCCCTCGTCACGTACGCGGCGATCACCGGCTCGGTGAGCCCCGGGAAGAGGGCGAGCGCCGTGGCGGTGAAGCGGCCCGCGCCGCCGACGTACACCTCGGGCCTCGGCCGCTCGGCGAGCGAGACCATCGCCTTCACGACCTGCTCGGGGCGCAGCACCGGCGGGATCGGCTGGACGGCCCGGCCGGTGTAATTGCCGGCGTGCTGGTAGATCGGGGTGTCGACCGCCGAGGGCAGGAGCGAGCAGACGTGGATGTCCGGGGCGCCGGAGAGCTCCTGTCGAAGGGAGGAGGTGAGGCCGAGGATACCGAACTTGGAGGCCACGTAGGCGCTCATGGTCGGCGCTCCGAATTTTCCGAGGGCAGAGACGTTGTTGATGAGCACCCCGGCGCCCTGCCTGCGGAAATAGGGCAGCGCGGCGCGCGCCCCGTGCACGTAGCCGAGCAGGTTCGTCTCGATGACCTGGCGGTAGGTCTCGTAGGGCGCCTCGTCCGCGCGCGCGTAGAGGAACACGGCGGCGTTGTTCACCCAGACGTCGATCCGGCCGAACGCCTCACACGCGGCGCGGGCGAGGTCCCTGACGGCGCACTCGTCCCGCACGTCCGTGGGCACGACGAGCGCCCGCGCGCCGACGCTCGCGCATTCGGCGGCGACCTCCTCGAGCGCCGCCGCGTTCCGTGCGGCGATGACCACCCGCGCGCCGCGCCGCGCGAACGCGATCGCCGCTCCCCTGCCGATACCCGAGGACGCCCCGGTGATGACGACCACGGCGTCGCGAACGCACTTCCGCATGACTGGCCCCCTCCCGCGCGGTTTGCCCTCGCCGGGGAGATGAGCAATGCGCGGGCCACGGGAGCTCCAGCGACGTGGCCGCTGTTGTCGAGAGCAACGGCGCGTGGTGAAAGAATGAAGAATTTGAAACGCAAAGGCGCAAAGACGCAAGGGGAAGAAATTCTCTGTCTCTTCCTTGCGCCTTTGCGCCTTTGCGCCTTTGCGTTAAATCTTTCTCTCTCTTCAGTTGTAGAAGGGCTTACCGGTCCTGGCCGCCTCGACGAGCGCCGGGGCGGGCGTCCAGCGCTTGCCGAAGCGGCGCTCGTAGACCTCGATGCGGCGGAGCACCTCCGCGGCGCCGAGGGTGTCGACGTAACGGAACGGGCCGCCGCGGAAAGGCGGGAAGCCGAGGCCGAAGATCGCGCCAATGTCGCCGTCGCGCGGGCTGCGCAGGATGCCCTCGCCGAGGCAATGCAGCGCCTCGTTCACGAGCTGGAGAGAGCACCGCATCTGGATCTCCTCGACTGGCACCGGCGGCTTGCCCTTCGCCTGCGGCACCGGCAGGCCGAGCACGGCGTACACGCTCTCGTCCGCGTGCTTCCCCTTGCCCCGCTTCTTCGCCGCCGCGCCGTACAGGTACATCCCGCGCTCGTTCTTGCGGCCCTTCCGGTCGTCGGAGACCAGCTTGGCCATCGTGGGAGGCGGCGCGAGCCGCTCGCCGAACGCTTCGATCATGATCGGGCCGACGTGCGCGGCCACGTCGATGCCCACCTCGTCGAGCAACGCCAGCGGGCCCACCGGCCAGCCCCACGCGACGAGCGCACGGTCGACCTGCTCGATCGCGACCCCCTCGGCCAGGAGCCAGCTCGCCTCGTTCATGTATGGACCGAGGATGCGGCTCGTGTAGAAGCCGACTCCATCGTTCACGACGATCACCGTCTTGCCCTGCCGCTTGCCGACCGCCACCGCGGTCGCGACGACCTCGGGAGAGGTCCTGTCCGTACGGATGACCTCGAGCAGCGGCATCTTGTGCACCGGGCTGAAGTAATGCATCCCGACCACGTTCTCCGGACGCCGCGACGCGGCCGCGATCCGCGCGATCGGGATCGACGACGTGTTCGACGCGAAGATGACGTCGTCCTTGCCGCTCGCCTCGACCTCGCGCACGACGGCGTGCTTCACCGCCAGATCCTCGAACACCGCCTCGATCACGAGGTCGGCGCCCCGCAGGCCCGAGGTGTCGGTCGTTGTCGTGAGCAGCGCGAGCTTCTGATCGCGCTCGAGCGCCGTGATCTGCTTCTTCTTCACCCGCTCGCCGAGGATGTCGGTCACGTACTTGAGCCCGCGGCCGAGCGAGACGTCGTCGCGGTCCTTCAGGCGCACCGCGATGCCGGCGTTCAGGCTGACATAGGCGATGCCAGCGCCCATCAGGCCGGCGCCGAGCATCGCGATCTTCTCGACCTTCCTCGGCTGCACGGACGGGTCGTCCACGCCGGTGTCCTTCTTCATCGCCGTCGTCGCGAAGAAGATCTCCATCAGCCGGTGCGCCGTGCTCGAGACGACCAGCTCCCCGAACGCCCGGGCCTCGACGTCCTTCGACGCCTCGAAGCCCCGCTCCGCATAGGTCCGCAGCACCTCGATGATCCGCTCGGGCGCCGGATAATGCCCGCCGGTTTTCTCCCGCGTCTTCTTCTGTGCTTGCTGGAAAAGTACAGACCGACCGATCGGATTCTGCTCGAGGGCAACCCGGGTGAGCGCGGCGGGGTCGAGCTTGGGCCCCTTCTTCGCGGCGGGCGCCGGGCGGAACGGCGGGCCGGCCGCAGCGAGCTTCAGCGCGAGCGCCGCGGCCGTCTCCTGCAGGATCGCCGCGGGGACCACGTCGTCGGCGACGCCGAGCTGCCGCGCCTTCGAGGGGCGCATGTTCTTGCCGGTGAGGCCGTGGTCGAGCGCCGCCTGCAGCCCGGCGCGCTCCGCCAGCCGCTGCAGGCCGTTGATGCCGGGGAGCAGGCCGAGCTGCACCTCGGGCAGGCCGAGCAGCGTCTTCCTGTCGTCGCTCAGCACGCGGGCGTGGCAGGCGAGCGCGACCTCGAGGCCGCCGCCGAGCGCGGCGCCGTGGATCGCTGCGACGATCGGCTTCGGCGAGCGCACGATCCGCAGCACCGCCTCGTGGCCCGCGCGGCAGATCGCCTCGGCCTGCGCGGCCGTGGTGACGCTCTTCAGCATGTCGATGTCGGCGCCCGCGATCCATGTGTCGGCCTTGCCGGACACGAGGATGGCCGCCTTGATGAGCGGGTCGCCCGCGATCCGGGCCGTGATCTGCTCGAGATCGCCGGCGAACGTGGGCTTCAGCGTGTTGACCGCCTCGCCCGGGACATCGTAGGTGATGACCGCCACGCCGTCGGCGCGGACGTCGAGGGAGAGCGGGCCGCGCTCCGCGGGCGCCTGCGTCGCGTGGTTGAACGTCGTCGTCATGCTGCCTCCAGGACCACGGCGGCGCCGAGGCCGCCCGCCGCGCACACGGTGAGGAGCGCGTGCTGACCGCCGCGCTTCTTGAGCTCGCGGAGCGTGGAGAGCACCATGCGCCCCCCCGTCGCCGCGAAGGGGTGGCCGAGCGCGATCGAGCCGCCGTTCACGTTGAGCTTCTCCGGGTCGACCTCGCCGACGGCCTCGGACCGGCCGAGCTTGTCGGCGGCGAACGACGGCGACGCGAGCGCCTTCAGGTTGGACGCGACCTGGGCGGCGAACGCCTCGTGCATGTCGACGAGATCCATGTCGGCGAGCGAGAGGCCCGCGCTGTCGAGCGCCCGCGGCACGGCGAAGACCGGCGCCATCAGGAGCTGCCAGCCCGGGTCGACCGCGGCGTAGGACCACGATTTGACGTACCCGAGCGGCTGGTAGCCGAGCGCCTTGGCCCTGGACTCGCGCATCAGGAGCAGCGCGCTCGCGCCGTCGGTGAGCGGCGACGCGTTGCCCGCGGTGATGGTGCCGTGGCGCCTGTCGAACGCCGGCGACAGCTTCGCGTACGCCTCGAGGGTCGAGTCGTCCCGGACCACGTTGTCGCGCTCGACAGGCCTGTCGTAGGGCGGGGGGATCACGTGCATGACCTCGGCCGCGTACGTGCCGTCGCGCCACGCGCGCGCGGCGTTCGTGTGCGAGCGGTGCGCGATCGCGTCCTGCTCCGCGCGCGAGATGCCGTTCTGCTTCGCCATCTTCTCGGCGGCCTCGCCCATCTGCTCGCCCGTGGTCGGCTCGCGCGAGAAGCCGGGGACCGGCGGCACGATGTCCTTCAGCGAGAGGCGGGAGAGGATCTGCAGCCGGGCGCCGAGCGTCCGGGCCTTCTGGAGCTCGGTCAGCGCGCCGGCGAGCTTGCGGGAGACGCCGAGCGGGACGTCGCTCATGCTGTCGGCGCCGCCGACGATCGCGACGTCGTGCTGGCCGGAGAGCATCGCCTCGGCGGCGCTCGTCATGGCCTGGAGCGACGTGGCGCAGGCGCGCGAGACGCTGTAAGCGTCGATGTCCCTGGGCAGGCCCGTGCGCAGCACGACCTCGCGCGCGATGTTGAGCCAGTCGAGCGTCGGCACCACCTGGCCGTAGACGACCAGCGTGACGTCGCGCGGGCTCACCTCGCTGCGCTGGATGAGCTCCTTGACCACCGTGGTGGCGAGATCGACGGTGCGCAGCGCCTTGAGCGACGTCCCCGCCTTGGTGAACGGCGTGCGCAGCCCGGCGACGACCGCCACGCGGTCCCCCTCGCCCTTGCCGTCGCTCGCCCCCCCGCTCTTGCCGCCGCCCTTGCCCTTCTTGCCTGAAGCCATGCCGACTCCTCCGCTGCCGGAGAGCCCGCCGCGGGCCTGCCCCGCGCGCCCCCGCGCAGTCCCCCGGATCCCGGCTCGCCAGAGCACGCCGGTCGGGCGGAGATCCCTTAGGTGGGCTAACGCGACGTGTCAACCTCGCCCGGGGAGGGGCGCGACGTGGACAACGCACGTCGCGCGGCGGGAAACACGCGAGGGGGAACACGCGTCGTGAGGATGCAGGTAGGACGGCCGGACGATCGCTGTCGTGAATTTGGCCTACACCGGCGCACCTCAATAGTGTGTTGGGCCATGCGGAAATTCATTCAATTCGGTTTGCTGGTCTGCAGCGCCTCGGCGATGGCCGGGTGTGCGACGTGGGCCACGGGCTCGGCGCCGGCCGGCCCGGGCTACGTGTATGTCACGGGGCACAAGAACAACATGCCTGCGATCTGGATGTGCCCTGATGCGCCGGGCAAGGCGGAGTGCAGCGAGGTCGAGATCACGGAGGCTGGCGAATGAAGAAGACTCTGATTCTCGGGGTGATGCTCGCGAGCCTCGGCGCGGTCGGCTGTCAGGGGGCCTACACGAGCATCCGGCAGATCGACGGGACGCACTACCAGATCACGCGCTCGAAGCAGGGCTTCTTCAAGACCACCGGCACGCTCCTCGACTGCCAGGCGCGCGGCGACGCGATGACCTGCACCGAGGTCAGCGACCTGTGAGCCGCGCGCGGAGCGCTGCTCCGCGCGTCGGTTCTGGATAGCGGTCGGTCGCGAGTGAAGAGTCAGAACGCAAAGGCGCGAAGGCGCAAAGGCGCAAAAAGACGTAAAGAGACGTAAAGAGACGTAAAGAGACGTAGAAGACCTCGAGAAGATCTTGTCTCGGCTTCTTATGGCGCCTTTGCGCCTTTGCGTCTTTGCGTCTTTGCGCCTTTGCGCCTTTGCGCCTTTGCGCCTTTGCGTTTCCTTCTTCACTCCGCCGCGATTTCTTCACTCCGCCGCCACGCGCGGCCGCTCATCCATCGCGCAGGAACGCCTCGAGCAGCCTCGCCGAGACGTCGAGGAGATCGCGCTCGGTCACGATGCCGACGAGCCGCTCGCCGGCGACGACCGGGAGGCAGCCGACGCGCTGCTCGCGCATGATCCGCATCGCCTCCAGGGTCGGCGTCTCGGGCGCGATCGTCACCGGATCGGGGCGCATGATGGACGCGACCGTGGGCGGGGCAGCGCCGTTCGGCGCCGCGGCGCCGCGGGTGATGAGGCGGAGCAGGGCGCGGTGCGAGACGACGCCGACGAGGCGGCCCTGGTCGTCCTCGACCGGCACGTGGCGCACGTGGCGCCAGTCCATGACGCTCGCGGCGAAGTCGACGATGTCCGTGGGGCGCACCGTGAAGAGATCGGTCGACATGAACTGGCCGACCGTCCGGTAGCTCTCGCGCAGGAGGTCGAGGTCGGGCTCGAGCGCGGCGGGCTCCCAGGTGTGCACCGGGCGTGCCGCGCCGCCGCCGCGGGCCTCCTCCTGCTGGCGGGCGAGCATCGCGGCGCAGAGCGCGCGGTGCTGCATCTCCGGGGTGCCGCGCCCGGCCATGGACGCGAGCGAGCCGAGCGCCCACTGGGCGCCGGTCTGGCCGCGGCGCACGCGCTCCTCGATGACGCCGAGGTAGCGGTCGACGTCCGCCGCGTCGATGCCGGCGGCCGAGAGGCCCGCGCGGGCGGCCGGGAGGAGGCGCGAGAGGACGAGCTCCGCGGCGGGCAGGCTCTGCCCGAACCAGGTGAGCTGCGCCTTGAGGCCGTGGCGCGCCGCCGCGAAGAAGTTCGCCTTGGCGTCCTCGAACGGCATCTCGAGGTCGACGCGCGGGTGCTCGGGGGCGAGGCCGGACATGAGGCCGAAGAAGAAGGCGGCGTTCGCGACCTCGTCGAGGACCGTGGGGCCCGCGGGCAGCGCGCGGCTCTCGACGCGCAGGTGCGCGACCCCGTCCGCGACGCCGTAGCAGGGGCGGTTCCAGCGATAGACCGTGCCGTTGTGGACGCGCAGGGCCTTGAGGTCCGGCACCTCGCCGCGCGCGAGAACGGCCGCGGGGGGCTCGCCGGTCTCGGCGGTCATGATCACGCGGAACCGGGCGATGTCCTCGCGGAAGAGCTCGAGCGCGCCCTCGCTCACCCAGCCGTCGCCGAAGTGCACGCGCGGCCGGTGCTGCCGGACGTCGCGATCGGTCGGGCGCGTGTCGATCGAGCTCTCGAAGAGGGCGATCCGCGTCTCGTGCCAGAGCCGCTGCCCGAGGAGCAGCGGCGAGTTGACGGCGGCGGCGAGGACGGGGGCGGTCACCACCTGGGCCAGGTTGTAGAGCGGCGCGAACTCCCGCGCGCCGACCTGGAGGTGGACCTGGAAGCTCGTGTTGCACGCCTCGAGCAGGATGTTGTCGTGCGTCATCTCGAGCTCGTCGAGCCCGTGGATCGACACGCGGAAGTCGCCCTGGCGGAGCTGGAGGAGCGCGCGGTTGAGCTCGTGGTAGCGCGGCGACGGCGTGAGGTTCTCGAGGCGGAGATCGCCGGCGCGCAGCGTGGGGAGGATGCCCGCGAGCAGGACGTCGGCGCCGACGGCCCGCGCGGCCTCGGCGGCCCGGCCGACGACGTCGGAGAGCTCGGCCTCGAGCCGCCGGAGGCAGTCGCCGCCGAACGGCAAGGGGCAGAGGTTCGCCTCCAGGTTGAAGCGGGCGAGCTCGGTGGTGAGCCGGGCGTCGGCCGCCCGATCGAGCACCTCGGGCGCGAGCGGCGCGGGCCGGAGCGCGCGGTCGACCAGGAACATCTCCTGCTCGGCGCCGATGCGGCGCACGCCCGACTCGATGCGGTCGTCGCGGAGGAGCTGCTCGAGCGCCTCCACGTCGTCGAGCAGCGCCCGCATGAAGGCCTGAAGCTGCTCCTCGTTCACCTGCTCGGAGACCTGATGCTCGCCCATCGCCGCCCCACCCGCCTTTCGCCCGCGCGCTCCCTGTCCGCGCAGCCTACGACGGGCGGCGGGGGGCGCGCTCAGAACCTGTGGCCGACGGCGAGCCGCAGCGTGGCGATCTTGTCCTCGGCGAGGCCGAAGCCGAGCGACGGGTCGAGCGCGACGAGCAGCCCGGCCCGGCCGTAGAGGGCGGATTTCGCCGGCGCGTAGACGACGAACGGCTCCAGCGCGACCTGCGCGAGGTCCTCCTGGGTGAGCGTCAGCGCCGTCTGCAGCCGCAGGCCGCCGCCGAAGGCGCCCTGCGTGCGCAGCTCGAGCTCGTTCGATTGCTCGAGCACGAGCTCGGTGTCGCCCCCGCTGGTCGGGAGGGCGAGCATCACCGCGGCGTCCGCGCGGTAGACGAGCCGCGTGGCGAGCTCGGTCTCGATGCCGCCGCGGACCCTCATGGGAAAGTGCTGGGGGATGAGCCGGTGCAGGTCGAAGAAGGCGCGCGCCGGGAGCGTCGCCTGGAGCGTGGCGCGCGCGTCGGCGTTGGGGTCGCTGAGGACGGGGAGCGAGAGCGAGCCGCCGAGGAAGACGGCGAGCTTGCGCGAGAGGTCGCGCGCGTAGTGGGCGCCGAGCGTGGGGTTGCCGAAGAGGAGGCTGCCGGCGCTGCTGCTCTCGTCGACGCCGAGCCGCGTCGACCGGAACGAGGCGGAGACGCTGCCGTAGGCGAGCGGGAGCTCCGCGTCGAGGTGGAGCCGGCCGCGCCACGCGAGCTGGCCGATGAGCGCGAAGCTCAGGCCGAAGGTGCTCACCTCGGCGTCGACGTCGTCCATGGACCAGTCGGCCGACTTGCTCAGGACGTCGAGCTCGAGCTCCGCGCGGGAGCCCTGGGATTGGACCCAACCGTTCTTCTCTGCCGGGGCGGCCGACGGCGCCGCGAGCCACAGCGAGAGCAGGACGGCGGAGGAGAGCAGCGGTTTCGCGTTCAATCAGGCCCGGCTGCGATGACTAACACGCCTCGGCGCTTCTGTGGCCGCCGAACGGCGCCGTCCGCGGCCGCGAGATGGCATATCGGCCGAGGTGCGCGGGGGATGAAGGGAGATGTCGTGGCGCGCTGCGGGCGGCGCGCGCGCCCGGAGGACGGCCGGCGCGGGGAGGCGCGCTACGACCTGCGCGGGGCAGGCCGGCTCGATCCGGACGCGGGCGCCCCCTGCTTGGCGGAGCCGGCGGGGGCCGACGCAGGCGCCTCGTCCTCGTCGCTGTCGTCGTCCTCGTCGCCCTCGTCTTCGTCATCCTCCTCGTCAGCGTCGTCCTCGTCCTCGCTGTCGCCCTCGAAGAGCAGGGAAGGAGCGCCATCGCTGCCGTGCTCCGCGAAGATCGCGTCGGCGGCGATCACGAGCTCCTCCAGGCGCTCCGCGTCGACCGGGCCGTACGCCGCGAGCGCCATGACGCGGTCCTGCACGAACAGCCACGCGTCCGGGAAGTCGCGCAGCGCATCGCGGGCGCGGGTCGAGAGCCACCGGCCGATGGCCTTCGCCTCGGCCCCCTCGACGAGGAACTGCTCCATGAACTCCGGGTCCTTCTTGAACTGGATGCCCGTGTTCGGGGCGCGGCTGCCGTCGACGACGGGCAGCGGGCACACGGTGAGCCGGGGCGCGGGCTTGGCGAGCTTGGCGAGGACGACCTGGTACTCGCTGCCGTTCTTCGCGTCCGGCCCGACGACGGCGACATAGGCGAGCTTCGGGACGAGCTCGTACCGGGCGATGACGCCGCCGCCGCCCGTCTCCTGCAGCATCCGCTCGAGGCTGGACGGCGCGGAGCGCACCGGACGCGGGCCGGCGACCTCGGCGGTCGTCTTCCGGCCGTGCGCCCCGGACCGGCGCTCGGTCGGCTTCGGGGTCATCAGCGCGCGCCACCGCACGAGCTCGGCGTCGCGCCGCGACTCGTGCCGACCGCGCAAGCCGGTCAGGTACCAGACGACGAGCAACGCGAGGGGACCTACGTACCAGAGCCAGGGCATGGGGCGGCGATGCTAGCAAACCTCACGCACCGACGGTGGGGTCGCGTGGCGCGATGGTGGGGTCGCGTGGCGCGATGGTGGGGTCGCGCGCACCGGCGGGGCGGCGGCGGCGCTCGGGGCGCGGCCGCCGCGGGGGGCGGCCGCGCTCAGGGGGCGGCGGCCGCGGGGGGCGGCGGCGCATCGGCGCGCCGCTCGAAGATGCACCAGTAGCCGTCCTTGCTGTGACGCACCATGCCGGCGACGTCGTAGACGCCCCGGAAGCGCCGGTCCTTGCGGAGCTTCTCCTGCGCCGGGAACGGGAGCTTGTCGCACGTGTCGGCGCCGCCGACGAACACGAAGTAGCGCGGCGCCTTGTCGAACACGCGCTGCACGTAGCCAGGGCCGGTCTTGTGCGTGTAACCGCCCGGGAGCTTGGAGATCACCGGGTCGACCAGCCCGAGCAGGTCGAGCACCGGATAGTCGGTCGCGTACCCGATGTACCCGATGTCGCCCACCGCGACCTCGCCGGGCTGGCCGTGCTGCAGGAACCACGCGGCCGCGCCGCCGGCGGCGCTGTCCCAGAACCGCTTGTCGTCGTCGAGGATCCGGTGCTGCGCGCGGTCGATCCGCTGCGCCCGGAAGGCGCCCAGCGCGACGATGCAGCCGGCCACGAGCAGCCCGGCGCCCGCGGCGAGGGCGAGGCCGGCGCCCGCGCGCGCGTGTCCCGGTTGCGCGCGGGCCGCGAGCGCGGGGAGCATCGGCTCGAGCAGCGAGCGCGCGCCGAGGCCCGCGAGGAGGAAGCAGAACGGCTCGAACGGGCTCATGAAGCGGTAGAACGGCATCCAGTCGCCGCCGACGAGGAGCACGTAGCCGGCCACCGCGAGCGCGAGGGCCCCGACGCACAGCGCGTCGCGGTGCCGCGAGACGATCGCCACACAGAGGCCGAAGAGCGCGAGCAGGAGCACCGGCCACGTGTGCTCGACGTACTCGCCGATGTAGTGCCGCCCGCCGGCGAGCTGCTGGGCGAGGCTCCCGGTCTTGGCGCTCAGCGTGTTCGGCAGCCACGTGCCGTAGTAGCTGTGCCGCCAGAGCATGTGGAGCGCGATGGGCGCGGCGAAGACGACGCCGCGCAGGATGTTCTGCCGCCCGAAGAAGCGCAGGCCGAGGAAGAGCATCGGGATGCCGAGGAACATCGGCGCCTCGGGGCGCGTCAGGCCGGCCAGCCCGAAGACGAGGCCCGAATACGGGAAGCCGGTCCCCCGGTCGCGCTCGCGGAACATCATCTCTGTGCCGGCGAGGACGAGCAGCACGAAGAGCGGCGTCTCCAGGCCGAAGACGGCATATCCGCTCTGCACGATCGAGCTCGCGAACAGCCACGTGGCGATGCACGGGATCGCGCCGAGCGGGCGCAGCCGGTTCGCGAGCAGGTAGAGCGCGCCGAGCGAGCCGCAGGCGGCGAGCCCGCCGAGCACCTTCGCGAGGACGTCGGGGTCGAGGCCGACCTTGATGCCGGCCGCGAGCAGCACGGTCCAGAGGAAGTTCGTGTACCCCTCGATGCGCTCGCCGGCGTTGTAGACGAGCCCGAGGCCCCGGGCGAAATTGCGCGCGTAGCGGTACGAAATGTACGCGTCGTCGATCGTGAACGAGCGCACCCGCACCATGTTCGCGACGAGGAGGACGGCCGGCAGCACGAGGCCGATCGCGAGGTGCAGGCGGCCGGAGAGCGGCGCGCCGCTCAGCCATTCGCGCAAGCTGCGGGCGGGAGGCGCCTCTCGCTCGCCGCCGCCCGCCTCGTCCACCTCGCCGTCCGGAGGGGCGACGTCGACGCGCCCGCGCTCGTCGTCCAGTTCCAGCCCGGGTCCCCGCCCTTGTTCGATCTCTTGTTCCAGGGAAGCCATGCGACGCGTTTCCCTAGCATGGACGCTTCTTGCCGGGGTCGTTTCTTGGTCGAGGTGCGCGCGCCAGCTATCCTCGAAACATGCGTACAGCCATTGTCGCTCTTACCGCCTCCTCCGCGCTCTTCGTCGCGCCGCCCGCGCTGGGAGCGCAGGGCGTCCCGTGCAGCTTCTATGGCGTCGACCCCGGCGCGGCCGTCAAGGCGGGGAAGGTGATCCTCGACGAGGACCGCGTGGAGCAGCTCGCGCGCGCGGGCGCGGGCGCCGTGCGCGTCGAGTTCCAGCTCGACGGTGACGACGCGTGGGACGACGACAAGCTCGACGAGTACGAGGCCGTCATCGACGCCGTGCTCGACGCGGGCCTCGAGCCGCTCGGGCTGCTCTCCCACCGCGCGGTCCGGGGAGGACAGGACCGCTGGAACGACGACCGCGACGGGGACGGCAACAACCGCTATGTGGAAGAGTTCGCCGACACGGCAGAGGCGCTCATGACGCGGTTCGCCGGAGACGTCGTCCGCTGGGAGATCTGGAGTCAGCCGAACTGCGCGGTGAACCGCGACGCCGCGGCCGACCCAGCGAACGCCGGCTGCACCTACGTCCTGCCGCGCGTGCTCGCGCAGATCCTCGCCCAGATCCGCGTCCGCAACGAGGCGCTCTTCAACGCCGGCGAGCTCTCGCTGATCACGGGCGGCCTGCTCGTCTCGGACGACGCCCAGGTGCCGTCTCCACCGGTCGATTACCTGCGCGAGCTCTACGACCAGCGCGTTTGGGACGACCTCGAGGCGACCTACGGCGAGCGGTATCCGTGGACCTACGTCGGTCATCAGATGTTCGTGAGCCAGTTCGGCGAGATCGATCCCGCCGCGATCACCGGCTATCTGGACGAGGTGCGCGACGTCGCCGTGCAGGCGGGGGACGAGAGCGCGGGCGTCGTGACAGGGATGGCGTGGGCGACGGGGCTCGTCGGCGAGGAGCGCCAGGCGGCGAACCTGACCGCAGCCTTCGATCTCCTGTCGGCGCGGAAGGACATCGCCGGCGTGGTCTGGGCCGGCTTCCAGGACGCGGTGAGCGACGACGCGTCCTTTGGCCTCGTGGACGAGACCGGCGCCGCCAAGCTCGCGCTCGCCGCGCTCCGCGCGTCGGCCAACGGCTGCGAGCCCGGGGAAGGTGAGGCGCCGGGGGGCGGCAGCGGTAACGGGGGCAACGGGTCGAGCGGCGGCGTGAGCGGCTCCCCGGTGCAACCCGTCGGCAACGGCACCGGGGGGCGGCCGATCGATGGAAAGCGGCGGGAAAGCGCGTGCAGCCTCGCCGCCGGCGCGCCCGGCGGCCTCGGAGGGCAGACGGATGTGGGCTGGCTCGCGTTGTTTGGCGTCGGTGGGCTCGCCCTCCGATGCAGGCGCTCACGGCGGATCTGACGGGCTCGTCACGTAACGGAAACAGCGGCGGGCGCTGGCATCGCCTACATTAACGGCATGCCTCACACGTCGGTGCGCTTCGCGCGGCTGATGGCCGTGCTCGTGGGCCTTTTGTTCTTCAATGGCTGCGGGGACGACGGCGGGGGGCAATACCCTTCCGGTATATGCGGCGACGGCGTGGTCGACGCGGGGGAGGTGTGCGACGACGGCAATACGGCGGACGGCGACGGCTGCTCGCCGACATGCCAGCTCGAGGAGTCGCCGAAGTTCGGCTGCGGCGACGGCGCGCTCGACCCGGGCGAGCAATGCGACGACGACAACACGGCGGACGGCGACGGCTGCTCGGCGGAGTGCCAGATCGAGGTGCCCCCGCGCTGCGGCGACGGCGCGCTCGACCCGGGCGAGCAATGCGACGACGGGAACGTGGCGGGGGGGGACGGCTGCGAGGGCGACTGCACGAAGACGCCGCCCCGGGAGATCGTGTGCGAGGAGCTGGCGCCGCTCGGGGAGGGGACGTGCGAGGTCGTCCCCGGCGCGGGCGCCACGCTGATCCGGGGCGTCGTGCTCACGCCGGGCACGGTGCTCCGCGGCGGGCGGGTGCTCGTCGACGAGCGAGGGGAGATCGCGTGCGTCGGCTGCGACTGCGAGGCGGCGGGCGCGACGGAGATCACGTGTCCGAGCGGCGTCGTCTCCCCGGCGCTGATCAACACGCACGACCACATCACGTTCACGCAGAACAGCCCGTATACGCCGACCGAGGAGCGCTACGAGCACCGGCACGACTGGCGCACCGGCAACAACGAGCACACGTCGATCGACACCCCCGGCTCGGCCAACCAGGCGCAGATCCGGTGGGGCGAGCTCCGCTTCCTGATGGGCGGCGCCACGTCGATCGTCGGCGCCGGGAGCGCGACCGGGCTGCTCCGGAACCTGGACCGGGCCGACCAGGAAGGCCTGGGACAGAAGCCGGTCAACTTCGACACCTTCCCGCTCGACGACTCGAGCGGCCGCGAGCTCGCGAGCGGCTGCGGGTACTCGGGCGGCATGGTGACGCGGGAGGACATCGCGGGAGAGGACGCCTATTGCCCGCACGTCGCCGAGGGGATCGAGGCGTCGGCGCGCAACGAGTTCGTCTGTCTGCAGACCGCGCCGAACGACGTGCTGCTGCCGCAGAGCGCGTACATCCACGGCATCGGCCTGACCGCGCTCGATTACGCGGCCATGGCGGTGAACGGCACGGCGCTCATCTGGTCTCCGCGCTCCAACATCACCCTCTACGGCGACACCGCGGTCGTCACCGCGGCCTCCCGCCTCGGGGTGCAGATCGCGCTGGGCACCGACTGGATCGCGACCGGCTCGATGAACCTCCTGCGCGAGCTCCGGTGCGCGGCGTCGCTCAACGAGACGTACTACGACGGCTTCTTCACCGACGAGGAGCTGTGGACGATGGTGACCGGGAACGCCGCCGCGATCACCGCCACGGACGACGCGATCGGCGCGCTCGCCGCGGGAAAGGTCGCGGACATCGCGATCTTCGACGGCGCAGAGCGCGACGGCCACCGCGCGATCGTCGCGGCCGAGCCGCAGGACGTCGTCCTCGTGATGCGCGGCGGGAAGGTCCTCTACGGCGACGCGGCCGTCGTGTCCGCGGTCAGGGGCGAGGAGGCGTGCGACGCGCTCGATGTGTGCGGCGCCTCCAAGCAGGTCTGCCTGCAGGACGAGATCGGGATGACGCTGGCGGAGCTCGAGGAGGCGGCGGGCGAGATCTACCCGGCCTTCTTCTGCGGCGAGCCCGAGCGCGAGCCGCTGTGCACGCCGTCCCGGGCCGCGACCGCGCCCGTGAACGCCTCGGTGAACGGCTCGACCGTGTACACCGGGGAGCCGACGGACGACGATCGCGACGGCGACGGCATCGCCAACGACGCGGACAACTGCCCCGGCGTCTTCAACCCCGTCCGGCCGCTCGACGACGGGGCCCAGGCCGACTTCGACGGCGACGGCGAGGGCGACGCCTGCGACGCGTGCCCGCTCGACGCGGGCAGCGAGGTCTGCTCGGAGCTGAACCCGGACGACAGCGACAACGACGGCGTGCTGAACGAGGCGGACAACTGCCCTGGCCGCCAGAACGCCGAGCAGGCCGACATGGACGGCGACGGCAAGGGCGACCCGTGCGACGCCTGCCCGGCGGAGGCGAACCCGGGGGCGCGGGGCTGCACGGTGTCGATCTACGACATCAAGAACGGCACGGTCGCCGAGGGCGCGACGGTGGCCCTGCAGAACGCCCTCGTGACCGGGCGGCACGGCAGCGGCTTCTTCGTGCAGGTGAAGCCGGGCGATCCGGGCTACACGGCGGCGGCTTACTCGGGCGTCTACGTGTACAGCCCGGAGAACGCCGTGAAGGTGGGCGATCGCGTGCGGATCACGAGCGCGGTGGTCTCGACCTTCTACGGCCAGATCCAGCTCGGCTCCGCGGTGACCGAGGTGGTCGCGTCGCTCGGGGAGGCGCCGCCGGCGCCCGAGCGCGTCGCGCCGGCGGACATCGCCACCGGCGGCCCGCGCGCGGCCGAGCTCGAGGGGGTCCTGGTCGAGGTGGAGGACGTCGCCGTGATCGGGCTCGACGCCATGTACTACGAGTTCATCGTCGCGGGCGATCTGCGCGTGGACGACCTCCTGTACAGGGCGGCGCCGTTCCCCGCTGTCGGCCACGAATTCGCGCGGATCCGCGGCATTCTCACGTTCCGCAACGACAACTCGAAGGTGGAGCCGCGCGGCGCCGAGGACCTGGTCTTGGGCCCTCCACGTCTCGCGGCGTTCGGGCCGGCGGCGTCGTTCGCGTACGTCGGACAGGCCGCCGCGCCGGCTCTGCCGGAGCCGCTCGCGGTGACGCTCTCCTGGCCTGCGCCGGCCGACACGTTCGTGGCGGTGGCGTCGGAGGATCCGGCGCTCGTGGTGGTGGGCGGCGGCGTGACCGTGCCCGCGGGCGCCGTGAGCGCCCCCGTGCTGCTCGACGGCGTGGCGGCGGCCGAGGCGGTGACGCTCACGGCCACGCTCGGCGACGGGAGCCTGACCGCGACGGTGCGCGTCCTCGACCCGGCCGAGGAGCCGGCGCTGGCCTCGCTCGAGCCTGCCTCGGCCGAGGTGGCGCCCGGCGGCACGGTGTCGTTCACCGTGACGCTCGACATCCCGGCGCCGCCGGGGGGCACCCTCGTGGAGCTCGCGCTCGACCCGGCGGACGCTGGCACCCTCCCTGCATCGGTCACGGTCCCGGGCGGGCAGCAGAGCGCCACGTTCGACTACGTGGACGGCGGCTCGGCGGCCGGCGCCACGGTGACCGCGACGCTCGGATCGAGCTCGCTCACCGCCACGGTCGGGACCGTGACGGCCACGGGAGGGCTCGTGATCAACGAGGTCGACTACGATCAGGCGATGACCGACGGGGCCGAGTTCATCGAGATCTACAACGGCACCGGCGCGCCGGTGGACCTCGCCGGTCACGCGCTCGTGCTGGTCAACGGGAACGGCAACGCCGTCTACGAGACGTTCGACCTGGGCCCTGCCGGGACGCTCGCGGCGGGCCAGTACCTCGTCGTCGGCAGCACGGCCGTCGCGGTGCCGGAAGGCGCGCTGAAGATCGATTTCGACGGCGGGCAGACCGACCGGGTGCAGAACGGGGCCCCCGACGGGATCGCGCTCATGAACACCGCCACGGGGAGCCTGATCGACGCGCTCTCCTACGAGGGGGCCATCACCGCTGTCGCGATCGAGGGCACCACCGTGAGCCTCGTCGAGGGCACCTTCCTGCCGGTTTCGGTGGCGGACAGCAACTCGGCTGCCATGCCCGGCTCTCTCTGCCGCCTGCCCAACGGGACGGACACGAACGAGGCCGCCTCGGACTGGGCCTTCTCCGCGACCATGACGCCCGGCGCGGCGAACGTGCCGTGAGCCTCGGCCGAGGCGCCGCGCTCCCCGCGCGGCGCGCCTCGGCCGCGCGCCGCTTCCCCGGTCCGGCCGCGCGGCCCTCGCCGCGCGGGCCTCGCCGGCGCCTCCGTCCTGTCAGTTTCGTCTGGAGAGGATGAGCCGCGAGCCAGGGCTCACAGGCAGCCGCAGAGCGGGTCGCCCTGCTTGCACACGCACTTGCCGGCCTTCTTCGCCGACGCCCCTGCGCGGGCGCCCCGCGTGGCCGCCGCCATCGCCGCCCGGCCGCGCTTGACCCCGACGGCCTTCGCCGGGAGCGGGAGCTTCGACGCCTTCGCGTCGACCTCCTGCTCCTCATCCCCGCCGGCGGCCTTCGCCTCCTCCGCGGCCTTGTACGCGGCGAACGCCTTCTGCGCCTTCTCCGCGTCGCTCTTGGCGGTCTCGAGCGCGAGGGTCAGCTCGGAGATCTTCTTGTTGCGCTCCTCGATATCGAGGTTGAGCTGCGCGATCCGGTCCTGCTCGGCGATGCGGGCGGCCACCGCCTCGGCCTGGGCGGCCTCGGCCTGCTGGACCTTGCCCGCGAAGGTGGTGACCGCCACCGCCGCCGCGGCCGCCATGATCAGCCCCATCCCGAACACGAGCCGATTCCGCCGCTTCTGCCGCACCCCCTGGGCGAGCGCCTCGAGCTCGCGATCCAGGTCCCCCGTCATCGACATGGGCGGCACGCTCGCCGCCACCGGCGCGATGCTGGGGGGCGCATGTTGGTAGTAACGCGCTCCCGGGCCGTCTTGGTTGTTGATCATCGCGCGAGACCTCCTCCTCTTCCTCCGTGAGCGACCCCTCGCGAGGCAAGTGTGGTGCCAGGTGCGACGAACCCGCCATTCGTGAACGTTCACGCTCCGGCGAGCGAGCGCAGCGTCGGGGCGCGGCGTTTGCGGCGCTCGAGCGGCGAGCCGCGGTGGAGGGAGCGAGTCGCGGTTGATCCGGGTGGATCAATCGTGCTGGTACACGGAGCGCTCACCCGGACTGCGTTGTGTTCCCCTGGTCCAACCGATGTCCTGCCCCTGCTCGGCGTATTGATCCACTGTGCCTGTTGACCGAACAGCGATGGAGATCCGCTGATGCTCGATGAGGCACAATGCATCTCTCTCAGCGCATCGCCTCCGAGCCGGGTCATCGCTTCACGCGAAAGCCTCTCTCGGACAGCAGCACAATGATTGTTCGGGATTGGCCTGATGGCGTTTTCCTAGCTGAACCTTCTATCGCACCTGGCCCGCGTGTGCGTCGCAGCGGCGAGCCGCTCGGCAGCCGCGCGCGCGACATCCGGGCGCGATCGCGGGCCGGCGCGGCGCGCTCGGCGCGGCGTGGACGTCAGGGCTGCAGCCTGGCGACGAGCGCGTCCTGGCCCGTGACGCTCGTCAGGGGATCGCCCCCGAGATCGATGCTGCCGCTGAAGTTGCCGGTCAACGCGATGTTCCCCAGCGGGTCCACGGCGACGGCCGCGGCGCGCTGCTCCCCTCCGTCGCCGAACGACGTCGCCCAGAGCGTCTCGCCGTCGGCCGGCGCGAGCTTCGCCACGAAGGCGTCGAAGCCGCCGTTCGACGTGAGGAGCCGCTTCTTGAAATCGATCCTGCTCTCGAAGTCTCCGACCAGGAGGACGTTGCCCGCCTGGTCGACCGCCACCCCGAGCGCTCGCTGATCCTCCCCGTCGCCGTAGGTATGGCTCCAGAGGTGCGTGCCGTCGCCCCTGAAGGCCGCGACGACCACGTCGGTCTCTCCGCCGTAGGGCAGGGGCAATCCGCCGACGCGGATCTCCCCCTTCGTGTTTCCCGCGACGGCGATGTTCCCGTCCTTGCCCACCGCGACGCTCGTGAACTCCTGATCCATTGTATCGCCGAAGCCCCTGGACCACAGCGGCACGCCCGTCGTCCCGTCGAGCTTCGCCACGAAGGCGTCGTGGCTCGTCGCGACATAGACGTCCTGTCCGAACCGCACCGTGCCGGCCACACGGCCGGCCACGACCACGTTGTCGTCGGGCGTGACGGCCACGTCGAGCGCGGCCTGAGGGCTCGTGTCGCCGAAATGGCTGTTCCAGACGTGGTGGCCCTCCGCGTCGATCTTCACGACGAAGATGTCCTCTCCGCCGCCGCCGCTCATCGTCGTCTCATCCAGCACGTTCGCCGAGTTGGAGAACATACCCGCGACGAAGATGTTGTTCTCCGAGTCCACCGCGACCCCGTACGCGTTATCGGAGTTCGGGCCGCTGATGCGCTTGATCCAGAGCAGGGTGCCGCCCGGGTCGAGCTTCGCCACGAACACGTCGCTGCCCTGGCTGGTGAACGTCGTCCCGTCGAAGTTGACGGTGCCCTCGAAATGACCGGCCACGATCACGTTGTCGTTCCGGTCGCGCGCCACCGCGCTGCAGAGATCCGTGCCCGACCCGCCGAACACCATGGGCCAGTCCCTCTGGCCGCGCTCGGGCGTGAGCTTCACGACGAAGCCGTCGGTCGAGCCGAGGCTATTGGCGAAGTCCGTCCGCCCGGAGAAGCTGCCGGCGACAAGGATGTTCCCCCCGCCGTCGAACGTGACGTCGAGGCCGCGCTGCTCGCCGCTGCCTCCGATCTGGACGCTCCACGTGGGCGCTCCGTCGCACGTGCCGCTGCCGCCGTCGCACGTCTCGTCCTCCGGCGTCGCGCAGTCCTCGGCCCCGGGGACCACCTGACGCTCGCACGTGCCGCCCTGTCGACAGCCGCCCTTGCACGCGCCGACTCCCTCGGTCCCGGCCGGGCCCTCATAGCAGGGCTCGCAGCCCCCGCCGCCCTCGGACGAGGTCGACGGCGCGCCGCCCTGGCCGCCGACGCCGCCCGCGCCGCCCTCGGCGCCTGCGCCGCCCGCGCCGCCCGCGCCGCCCCCGCCGCCTTGCGCGGCGGTGCCTCCGCCGCCGGTGTTCGCCAGGAGGACGCCCTTGTCGAAGCACCCGACCAGCGCGCCCGCCGCGCCGAGCGCGCCGCAAACGATCAGCAAACCGCTGCGTTCCATCAGAAGACCCCCGCGATCCCCGCGCCCCACGGCGATATCCACGCACGGGCCGCCGCGCCGCCGGGCTTCGGCGCCGAGGACGCGGACGGCACGGTGAGGAGCAGCGCGACGCCGCCCGCGGCGAGCACGCCGCCCACGATGAGCGACGGCGCGGGGACGAGGCGCACGCTGTTGTACGAGTCCAGCTTGTCGCGCGTCTGCGGCGTGTCAGGGCACTCGACCCGCCGGGAGCATCCGAGATCGATCAGATCGCCCCGCAGCGCGCTGGCGACGCCGAACGTGATGCCCCCGACGACGAGCCCGGCCGCGCCCGCGCCGACAGCGGTCCAGCCGAACACGCGCTGCGCGGTGTCCGGCGCGGCGCGGGCGGGCCGCGGGACGACAGCAGGGGGCTTCGGGGGGACGCCGGGGAACTCGAGCGTGACCGCCGACTCGTTGCGCTCGGGCAGCGCGATCTCCTGCCGGACGACGCGGCCAGCCCACGCGCCCTCGACGACGTGCTTGCCCGGATCGACGGGCCGGCTGACCCCCACGAGCGCGGGCGGCACCACCTTGCCGTCGATGGTGATCTGCACCTCGCGCTCCGGGGCGCCGCGCACCCCGACAGCGAGCTTCGGGATCCGCGGCTTGAGATCGTTGTACGCCTTCTCGGCGTCGGCGACCGCCGTCCTGAACACGTCGCTGGCCGAGGCGTCGAGCTGCATGCGGCTCACCTGCAGGTAGCGCTCGGAGGCCTCGATGAGCCGCCCGAGCCGCTCGAGGCAGCGCGCCGCATACAGGCCGATGGTGGGCGCCTGGATCAGCTCGTCGGCGCGCCCCAGCTTGTCGAGCGCCGCCGCGTAGTCGCCCTTGTCGAAGAGGGCGAGGCCCTCTTCCGCGAGGGCCCGGGCGGCGTTCACGGTGGCGGGGTCGACGTCGGCGGCCCGCGAAGGCGCCGCGAGCGCGAGCGCGAGCGCGATGATTGCGGTCCCAAGGGCCCTCGATCGACCGTTCATTCGCTTTCTCAGAAGCCGAGACGCTTGTCCGCGGAGGCCGCCGTGCCGGCGGCCGGCGGCGAGCCCGCGGGCGCGCCCTGCGTCCTGGTCCGCTGCGCGGAGGAGGCAGCCTTGCCCTGCCGCGCGGGCGCTGAAGCGCCGGACAGCGCGCGCGACGTCCACGTCGCGGCCGGATCGGGGGCGGGGGCGCCGCGAGCGCGCGCGGAGCCCTCCTCGCGCGCGGGCGTCACGGCGGTCGCGCCGCTCGGCTCCGGGGAGCGCGCGACCTCGGGCGCCTCCCTGGCGGGAGCCGCCTCGGCCGAGGGGCCGTCATTCGTCTGCGCCGCGGGCGTCGGCGCGGCGGGCGTCGGCGCGTTGATCGCCACCGGCGGCGACTCCGCGCGGGGCGGCTGCTCGGGCGCGGCCCGGCCGCTGTCCGGCGCGCCCCGGCCCACGAAGAGCCACACGCCGACGACCGAGGCCGCGAGGCCGAGCGCGACGGCGACCGGCGCGGTGCGGCGGGGCCTCCAGTCGACCTCGGCCTCCTCGAGGACGAGGCTCGGCTGCGGGGCCGCGTCGCCGCTCGGCGGGCCGGAGACCGGCGGCGCCGAGGCGGGCGGGACCGAGACCGGCCCGGCGAGCACGCCGGACGCCAGCGAGGCCCTGCCGACCTCCTGCGCCTCGCCCGGCAGGAGCGCGGCGCGCAGGGCGTCGGCCATCGCGGTGGCCGACGGGAAGCGCGCGCCCGGATCGCGGCTGCACGCCTGCAGGAACCACTCGTCGAACGCCGGCGGCACGGGCCCGGGCGCGACCCGCGAGGGGACGGGCAGCGGCTCACTGCATATCTCGAGGATCATCGCGCCAGGCGCCTCGGCCGTGATCGCGGCCCGGCCGCACACGCATTCGAAGGCGATGACGCCGAGCGCCCACAGGTCCGACCGGTAATCGACGGACGCGCCCTGGGCCTGCTCGGGGCTCATGTACGGGAGCGTCCCGATCAGCACGCCCGCCTGCGTGCCCATGCCCTCGTTGCCGTACAGGGGCGTCTTCGCGACGCCGAAATCGAGGACCTTGGCCACCTCGCGGTCGTCGTCGCGGGCGAGGAAGATGTTCTCGGGCTTGAGGTCGCGGTGGACGATGCCGGCGTCGTGGGCCTTGCGCACCGCGCGCGCGACGTCGGCGAAGATGCGCGCCGTGTCGGCCGGGGAGAGCGGGCCGACGCGCTCGATCCGGTGCGAGAGATCCTCGCCCTCGAGGAGCTCCATCGCGATGAACGGGACGTCGTTGTCGACGCCGTGATCGAGGATCTGCACGACGTTCGGGCTGCGGAGCACCGCCGCCGCCTGCGCCTCCTGGTAGAAGCGCGCGCGGACCGCCTCGTCCTTCGCGTACAGCGGGCCGAGCATCTTGATCGCGACAGGCGACCCGAGCGTGAGATCGTCCGCGCGCCAGACGGTGCCCATGCTGCCCGAGCTGAGAGGGCGGATCAGCCGATACCGGCCGACCAGCACCTGCCCCTCCAGCCCGAACGCGTTCGTCGTCATTGTCGCAGGACCTGTGTGCGCGCGTGGCCTACCCTACGCTGGTGATTGTTCAGTGCTGTTCAACAACAACGACAGATAGACTGAAAGTCTACGAGGTATAGCGCGAGGCGTCAATCGGCCCACGCGCCGCGTGCTCTCAGGACGCTGCTAGAGCACCGAACAGGTTGAAACGCCGTGCAGGAGAGAGTTTGAACCACAGCGGCACAGGGGGAACAACAACAAAAACTCTGCGCAACCGTCGTTCATTTCTGGTCTTTCGGGCCGGGCGGTACTCTATATCAACACGAAGTCCTCGGCCACGGAGACCTCCTCGGCCATGATGCTCGTGGTCTCGTCGTCGCGCTGGACGGCGAGCTTGTAGAGTTGCGCCAGCACGGCCGGGTGATCCTCGACCAGACCCATGAACTCGGTGGACGGCAGGTAGAGCGCCACGGTGGGGTGGACGGCGATGACGTCCGCGTTCGCCGCGCGTCGCAGGACCATGGCGATCTCGCCGGCGACGTCGCCGGGGCCGAGGGTCGAGAGCACGAGCGGCTCGCCGCGGGGGCCGTCGGCGGCGTCGCGCCGGACCACGGCGACCTCGCCGGAGGCGATGAGGAACAGGCCGGGGGGCCGCTCATCCTGGACGAGCAGGCGCTCGTTCTTCTCGAACGTCCGCGTGCGGAACCGCTTCACGAGCACGGGCCTGTCGGCCTCCGGGACGACGCGG
The DNA here is from genome assembly GCF_051474675.1 of Sorangium sp. So ce406. Classification (NCBI taxonomy): domain Bacteria; kingdom Pseudomonadati; phylum Myxococcota; order Polyangiales; family Polyangiaceae; genus Sorangium; species Sorangium sp. So ce406. Next base: position 90,950 of record NZ_CP150340.1, read on the forward strand.
AGCACGTCGCTCATGCGGACGAGGTTCTCCACCATGCGGTCGCGGCAGTAGTCGGCGAGCTCGGCGCTGACCTCGGGCTCGCGCTGCGCGATATCGTCGATCGCGTCGCGCTTCACCTCGAGCACGATGGACGGCCGCGTGGCGACGACGCTCCCGGTGCGCGGGGCGCGCGACAGGAGCGCCATCTCGCCGAACATCGCGCCGTTCGTGAGCCGGGCGAGGACGATCTCCTCGCTCCCGCGGCGGCGGCGCGCCTCGAGCTCGCCGCGCGCCACGAAGTAGGCCTCGCTGCGCGCCGCGCCCTGCTCGATGACGGTCGTCCCCGCCGCCACCCAGACCGGCGTGAACGCCGCGCAGAGCGCGCGGAGCGCGTCGCGCCCGACGGCCGAGAAGACCGGCTGGGGCGCGATGCCGGGGTGGTCGGCCTGGGCGGCGAGCCTGCGGGTCGCGTCGTGGATGATCTCGGTCGCCTTGTTGAGCAGGAGCGCCCCGGTGAGCACGGCGGGGAGCGGCTGGAACGCCTCCGCGGTGGGCAGGGGCGGCGGCGGCGGCGCGCCCTCGCCGAGCCGCGGCGAGTCCTTGCAGAACGACGCGGCGATGAGGTCGAGCCCGGGCCCTGGATCGCCGCCGAAGCGCTCGCTCTCGCGCGCGGCCGCGACGGCGAGCGGCAGGTTCTCGAGGTCGATCGCGCGGACGACCGCGGTGGAGCACGCCTCGCGCGCGGTCTCGTGCCGGTTCAGCTCGCCGAGGAGGCGCCCGCAGAGGCAGAGCGCCGACGGCATGGTCGGATCGTGGCGGACCAGCGCCGCGGCCCATCGGAGCGCCGCGTCGCGCTCTCCTGCGAGCGCGAGCGAGAGCGCTCGGTCGATCGGCGACTCCGCCTGCTGCGTTGAGCCCGGGAGCACCGGGGGGAGGGCCATGTAAGCGTGTATATCAGGGTTCGTTGCGCGACGGCAAAGAAGGCCGATGCGGCGGCGCGGCGCCGGCCCGGCGCGCCGAGCCGGGGAGGCAATGGCGGCGAGGCGTCCGCGCGCGCCCAGCCGGCGAGGGCCGCGCCGGCGCGCTCAGCCGAGCTGCTGCTTCAGGAACTCGATGCTCCGTTCCCAGGCGATCTTGGCCGCGTCGGGGTTGTACACCTCGGGGCGCGTGTCGTTCGCGAACGCGTGGTCGGCGTCGTAGACGTGGAGCTCCATGGACTGGCCCCGCGCGGTGAGCTCCTTCCGGATCGCCTCGGCGGCGGCCGGCGTCGCCCACGCGTCGCGCGCGGCGAAATGGGCGAGGATCGGCGCCTTGACGCGCGCGTAGTCGGGGGCAGGGCTCGGGACGCCGTAAAAGGGGACCACGGCCGCGAGCTCGGGGACGGTCGCCGCGGCGGCGAAGCTCAGCGCGCCGCCCATGCAGAACCCGATGACGCCCACCTTGCCGTTCGACCGCTCGTGCGCCGCGAGGAAGCGCGCCGCGCCGGCGATCTCCTCGAGGGCGCGGGGCTTGTCGAGCTCGGTCATGAGCCGGTTGGCCTCGGCCGGGTCGCTGGTGATCTTGCCGTGGTAGAGGTCGGGCGCGAGGGCGATGAACCCCGCGGCGCCGAGGCGGTCGAGCAGCGAGCGGATGTGGTCGTTCAGGCCCCACCACTCCTGGATCAGGACGACGGCGGGCGCCTTGCCGGCCTGCTTCGGCCAGACGATCTCGCCGGTCGCCGAGGACCCGTTCTTCGCGGGGAATGAAACCTTCTCGGACATGCGACTCCTCCCTTTCAGGCGGGACCGGCGCGCGCCGCTCCCTGTGAACGATCGGGGATCCGGCTTACACCATCCCCTCTGGCGCGGCGCAGGATAACCGTCCCCCCAACATCGCGCACCGCGATCTGCCGGGCGCGCTCCTCGCCGGCGCGCCGGCGAGCTAGATTGACCGCGTGGATCCGCTGGCGGAGCGATGGAGGCGAGCCGTCTCTTCCCTGAAGGAGCTCCGGCTGCGGGTCGCCTACGTGCGGAGCGAGCTGCTGCGCGACGACCTCCCCTCCATCGCCCGCGCGCTCGACGACCTCTGTCGCGACGCGGAGCAGGCCAGTCCCGTCGCGCGCGACGTGCTCGGCGCCGCCGTGCCGGTCCTCGCCGATCCGGCGCTCTCCGAGCGCGTCGAGCAGCTCCGCGAGCTCGCCGCCTCGGGCGCGCTCCTGTCGCTGTCGCGGCTCCTGCGCCGCAAGCCGCGGCGGCACGAGGCGCAGTCGACGTCGCCGGCGCCCGACGAGCGCCACGTCGCCGCGTCGGGCGCCGGCCGCGCGCTCACGCTCGGCGAGCGGCGCGCGCTCGCGCGGCGGCCGACGCGCGCCGCGTTCGACGCCCTGCTCCGGGACCCGCACCCGCTCGTCATCCGCAACCTGCTCGGGAACCCGCGCCTCACCGAGGACGACGTCGTCCGCCTCGCGGCGCGGCGCCCGGCGATCCCGGAGGTCGTGACCGAGATCGCGCGGCACCCGGAGTGGCCCCAGCGCTCGCGGGTGCGCATGGCGATCGTGCAGAACCCGGGCGCGCCGCCGGAGATCGCGGTGCCCATGGTGCGTCTGCTGCTGCGGCCCGAGCTCATGCAGCTCGTGGCGGCGCCGGACGTGCCCGCCGTCGTCCGCGCCGCGGCGCGGGAGCTGCTCGAGCGCCGCCCGCCCGTCCCGCACAAGCCGGGCGGCGCGCTCGAGCAGTGAGCGTCCCCGCGGCCAGCGAGCGCCCCCGCGGCGATGCCCCCCGGGCAGCCCGGTCACCGCCGTGACGGGCCGCGGCGCCGCGCACGCCGCGCCGCCGCGAGGGCGAGCGCCGCCGCGAGGGCGGGCAGCGCGCCGCGCGCGGGGGCGGCGGCGTGCGCGCAGGACGCCGTCGAGGCGCCGCCCGCGGGCGCAGGAGGCCTCGCGCGGGCCGGGAGGCTCGTGGCCGCGCACGGCGCGCCGAGGTCGGGCGCCGTCCAGCCCTGGTGGAACGCCGCCACGCGCTCCACGGGGTCGTCGACGTTGCTCGTGTCGTCGCTCGGCTCCTCGCCGACGGCGATCCAGAGCCGCACGCGGCGCTCCTCGGGGCTCCACGCGACCAGGTGATAGCGCCCGCTCTCCGGCACCTCGATCCGCCGCTCGAGGAGGAGCCAGGAGCGGGCCTCGGTCAAGGGATCGCGGACCACCGTCGGGGCGCCCACGCTCGCGGTCGTGAAGATCCGCGCGCCGCGGCCCGCGGGCGCCTCGAAGGGCAGCGCCGCCGCCCGCGGCAATCCGGGGCCGAGCAGCGCGAGCGACGGGCGCTCGCGGCGGAGCGCGGCGATCGCCGGCGTGCCGAGCTGCACGAGCAGCGAATCTCCCCGCGCGGCCTCGAATTCGAGCCACACAGGGCGGCTCGGACAACCGAGCTCGGAATATACGATGCGAGAAGGGTGGATATCGGAGAACTCGAGCGCCTCCTCGGCGCGCGCGTGATCTCCGTAATCGAAGAAGATCTCCCGTGCGCGCGCGCGGGACGCGGACGCGAGGAGCGCCGCCAGCGCCGCGAGGAGCGGGGTGATCCACGCGAGCCGCGCGCGTCGCGCGGTCCTCCCGACCAGCGTCGAGCGGCGGTGTGCGGTGCTCATGTCCCCCGGCGATCTCTGGGGCGAGCGACCGCGTTGTCCACGCCGGCCGAGCGGCGCCCGCGCGGAGGACGCTTATTGGCCGGGAAGAAACGGAAGACGCCGAGAGGAGGTCAAGCCACCTCGGCCCAGCACCTCGCCAGGCGGCGCACGCCCTCGTCCAGCTCCTCGTCGCGCGACACGGACGAGAAGCACAGGCGCAGGGCGAACGGCCGGACCGCGCCGCTCGCCCGGAACAGCGAGCCCGGGTCGAAGGCGACGCCGTGCTCGATGGCGGCGGCCAGGAAGAACGCCTCGTTCGGCTCGGCGTCGGGCTCGACCCAGATCGCGAATCCGCCGGCCGGCGCCTCGAACCGCCAGCCGGGCAGGTACCGGCGGAGCGCCTGCTCCATGCGGGCGGCCCGGCGTGCATAGAACTCCCGCAGGCGCACGAGCCGCTGATCGAAGTCCTCGTTGCGGAGGTAGTCCTCGAGGATGGCCTGCGGCAGGCTGGCGGCTTGCAGATCGGCGGCCTGCTTCAGCTTGAGGACATCGGCCCGGAGCGCGCGCGGCGGCACCAGCCAGCCGACGCGCAGCCCGGGGCACAGCGTCTTCGAGAAGGTCCCCACGTGGAACACGCGATCGGGCGCCTCGGCCAGGAGCGGGCGCGGGGCGGCGCCGTCGAAGCAGAGATCGGCGTAGGCGTCGTCCTCGATGATGGGGCGGAGCGTCGAGAGGACCTTTGCGCGCTCGTGAGCCGACAGCCTGCGTCCGCGCGGGTTCGAGATCGCGGGCATGAGGTAATAGGCGTCCGCGTGGCTCCTGTCGTCGACGACGTTCATGCCGAGCGCCTGGAACAGATCGATCGCGCCGGGGTAGCTCTCGGCGTCGACGCCGATCCTGGCGCCTGGCCCGCGGACCATCTGCGCCGCGAGGGACACGGCCTGCTGCGCGCCGCTCGTCACGATGATGTCGTCCCGGGCGACGTTGGCGCCGCGCCGGCGGAGCTGCCCGGCGATCCACGAGCGCAGGTCCTCGTCCCCCTCGGGCCAGCCGTACTGGAGCGCCGGGCAGCTCGGGGTCTGGAGCGCGCGGACGAACGAAGCCGCGAGCTTCGAGCGCGGGAACTCCCCCGGCGCGGGCAGCCCGCCGGCGAAGCTGATGAGGCCAGGCGTGTCGGCGGCCCGCCGCTTCAGCATCTCGAACCCGTCGAGGCCGAACCGCGGTCCGCTCCGCGGCGGTTCGCTCGGTGTCGGGGCCGGCGATGGCCGGGTGTGGGACGATGGAGGGGAATTGAATGCGAGCGCGGTGGCGTTCATAAATCGGGATCCGAGCGGATCCCATTCAAGGATGGTGCCGTCTGCGCTGTCCGTCTCCAGACGGAGCGGACGACCTCGTGAACGACGGCAGGACGTAATTGCCTGGAAAATTGGTTACACGGCCGCGACCTCGGACGGGCGAGGGCGTGTGCAGGGTGTGGCGCGAGCGCGCGCCGTGACAGCCTGCCACGGGGCACCGCCGGGCGCGCGGGGGCGCGCCGGGCGCGTGACACGCCCTGGAAAACCAGATGTCATGGTCGGGCGGGCCAGGGATAGGCCCTGAACTCCCTGTCCGGAGCTCGCAGCGCTTCGACGCCTGGCGACCGGGTAAGCGAGATGTGGGCCATACGGCCGAACCCGACGACAGCCCCCCTCGCGGTGGAGGAGGCGCGCGCGGCCAGATTCCAGGAGATCCGGGGAGGAGAACGTCAGAACGGGGAGGCGAACGTCGGGGACGTGCCGAGCGGTTCCCGGCCTGACAGGTGCGGGGGCTACGGCTCTGTGCCCCAGGCGAGCTCGCCGTCGCGGTAGGCGGTCATCTGCTCCCAGGGCGCGAAGGCGGTCAGCGTCGCGTCGAAGGAGTAGTCGTTGGTCTGCGTCATGGTTTCGTAGGTCGCGCTGTGGATGCGGATCTGCACCTCTCCTGACGTGGCGCCCGGGGCGAGGTTGCCGGCGGCCGAGGAGAAGCTGAGCTCGAGGTAGCGATCGGCCTCGGTGCCAGACGTCGTGGCGAACGTCGGGGTGATGCCGGCGCACCCGCCGGGGATCGGCGTGAAATCACATTCGCCCACGAACGCCGATGTGGCGCCGTCCGCCGTGAACCAGTAGCGGATCGTCACGTCGCTGAGGGCGATGGCCTCGTCTCCGGTGTTCCTGACCTGGACCCTGAACGACAGGCCCTGGACCCTGGCGGCGGTCTCCCGGACGGCATACTGCACCTCGAGCTCGCCCGTGGGGCCGCCGCCGGTGGAGGCGCTCGTGGTGGTGCTCGTGGCGCTACCGCCGCCGCCGCTGGACGCGCTCGTGGTGGAGCTGACCGAGCTGCTCGCCGTGGTGGAGCTGACCGAGCTGCTCGCCGTGGTGGAGCTGACCGAGCTGCTCGCCGTGGTGGAGCTGACCGAGCTGCTCGCCGTGGTGCTGACCGAGCTGCTCGCCGTGGTGCTGGTGACATCGGCACCGCCGTCGCCTCCAGCCCCGCCGGCGCCGCCGAGTCCCCCGGCCCCACCGTCGCCGCCGGTGCTCGCGGAGCTGCTCGTCGCGGAGCTGCTCGTCGTCGACACCGTGGAGCCCGCGCTACCCGAGCTGGAGGAGGTCACCCCCACCGAGCTGGAGGAAGTCACCCCCACCGAGCTGGAGCTGGCGACGTTCCCGCCACCCGCGCTCTCGCCCTCCAGATTCTGGCCTTCGGCGCACGCCGCGAGCACCAGGAGGGAGACGGCAGAGAGCGTGATGGACGTCGTAGGGCCGAGCAGAGACGCACACCTCGGCATCGGTCGCATCTTGATTACTCCTGCGAGCGCCCGACCAGGTCCGAAGGTCGAACGGAAAGAAGTTGAGACCGGCAGTTTAGCCAGATCCACTTGGCACCAGCAAGGGGTTTGCGTAGGAACTTTCTGCTGGTACCAGAACGCTTTGCCACCTGAGTTCGGCGCGAGTTTGCGTGTGTTTCGCGCTACGCGGACGTTGCCGGCGACATCGAGAGCTTCTCCCTCTCTGGTGTCCGCTGAGTCCGCCTCACGCGTCTTCCAGCGGAGGCGGCGCGTGGAGCCAGTTGAGCTCGGAGTCATCCATGAAGCGCGTCTGCCACTGGGCGGGTCTATCCCAGTCGCGAAACGAGAGCACCGCCTGGAAGAACGCCTCGCCCGTGCGCTTGCCCGGCGCCTCGATCAGCGCGTCGGCGAGGCGGAGGAGATCCTCGGGCTTCTCGGGCGCGTCCGTCACGAAGGCCCTCACCCACTTGTGGTACGGATACAGGATGCGGTTGTGCGCCAGGATCAGCCGGTATCCGAAGAGGACCGCGCGACACGCGGCCCAGTTCAGGAGATAGCGGTTGTCGTGCTGCTCGGCTGACTCGACGTAATAGCGCATCGCCTCGAGCTGGGCGATGAAGCCCTGCATCTTGTGAGCGCGCTCGTGCTCCGGGTACGTCGCGATCGCGCGCACCAGCTCGTCCACCCTGTCGATCTCCGGGCGCCGCGACCACGCGACCATCGCGCCCAGGAACGCCGCGCGCGCCGGCTCGCTGCCGCGGTCACGGACCTTCCGGAGGAAGTCGTGGGTGACGATCTTGCCGTCCACGTACCCGCCTGGATAGTCCACGAGGCCTTCGTCGCTGGCGCAGTAGACCAGCGCGCCGGTCGCCCGACGCCGCTCGTGCTCCTCGTCGGTGACAACCCAGCAGAAGTCGACGTCGGACGTCTCTTTCCCCAGGCCCTTCGCCTGCGAACCGCCGATGATGATCGCCACGGAGCACGGGTCCGCGCTCAAGCGCTCGACGAGGCGCGAGACGGTCCGGAGATGGTGCGCTTGGAAGTTCGGTTCTCGCATCGAGGCCATTCACCCTTCTTTCACCGGGGAAGTCCGCCGCCCGGAAGCTCGCCGTACGGTAGCGCCGACGCCGAGAAATTTCTCGGGTCGACGGGGGCGATGTCGCCGACGCTGACGCCGGCGACACCCGCGGTGACAGCACGCGTCATGCCTCCACGGGCACCCCGCTATGGACGGCAAGCTCCAGTGAGGGTATAGGTCGGGCCCGCGGCAGTTCACGTTCAGGGGAAAAGTTCATGAAGACCAATGCGATCAGCGGTCGACTGGGCGCGTGGGCCCTGAGTGCCCTCGTCTTGACCTCGTGCTCTCAGAAACAAGAGGGCGCGGGCGACAAGGGCGCAGCCGCGGGCGACAAGGGCGCAGCCGCGGGCGACAAGGCCAGCAAGCCGGCCGAGATCAAGATTGCCCTCCTCCTCCCGGAGTCGAAGACGGCGCGTTACGAGTCCAAGGACCGCCCCTTCTTCGAGGCCAAGATCAAGGCCCTCTGTCCGGACTGCCAGATCCTCGCGAGCAACGCGAACCAGGACGCGTCGCAGCAGCAGGCCCAGGCCGAGGCGGCGCTCACCAACGGCGCCCGCGTGCTCGTCCTCGACGCGGTCGACAGCGCCTCGGCGGCCGTGATCGCGACCAAGGCCAAGGCCCAGAAGGTGCCTGTCATCGCCTACGACCGCCTCGTCCCCGGGACGGACGCCATCGACTACTACGTCTCGTTCGACAACGAGTCCGTGGGCAGGCTCCAGGGCGAGTCGCTGCTCACCGCGCTCGGCAACAAGCCGACCGCGCGCGTGGTGATGATCAACGGGGCGGCGACCGACAACAACGGGATGCTGTTCAAGAAGGGGGCGCACAGCGCGCTCGACGGCAAGGCCCAGATCGTCAAGGAGTACGACACGCCGGACTGGAGCCCCGACAAGGCGCAGGACCAGATGACCCAGGCGCTCACCGCGCTGAACAACCAGGTCGACGGCGTGTACGCGGCCAACGACGGGACCGCGGGCGGGGCGATCGCCGCGATGAAGGCCGCCGGCATCAAGCCCCTTCCGCCCGTGACGGGCCAGGACGCCGAGCTCGCCGCCGTCCAGCGGATCCTCCTCGGGGAGCAGTACATGACAGTGTACAAGGCGATCAAGCCGCAGGCGGAGGCCGCGGCGGTGATCGCGTACCACCTCGCCACGGGCAAGCCCGTGCCCACCGACATCACCGGCGGCAAGACGGTCGACAACGGGAAGAAGGAGGTCCCCTCGGTGCTCCTCGTGCCGCTCGCGGTCACCAGGGAGAACCTGAAGGACACGGTCATCGCCGACGCCTTCTGGTCGAGCGAGCAGATCTGCACGAACCAGTACGCCGAGGCCTGCAAGGCGGCGGGCATCCTCTAGGTCCGGAGCTCCCCGGGGCGCCCATGAGCACCGCGCAGCGAACTCCGATCCTCGAACTGCGCGGCATCAGGAAGCGGTTCGGCGCGGTCCAGGCCCTCTCGGGGGTCGACCTCGAGGTCTTCCCGGGCGAGGTCGTGGCACTCGTCGGGGACAACGGGGCCGGCAAATCGACCCTGATCAAGACCATCGCGGGCATCTTCCCGCCCGACGGCGGCGAGATGCGGTTCGCCGGGCAGCCCGTCGCGCTGCGAGGGCCCAAGGACGCTTCGCGGCTCGGGATCGCGACCGTGTATCAGGATCTCGCGCTGTGCGACAACCTCGATGTGGTCGCGAACCTGTTCCTGGGCAGGGAGGAGATCGACCCCGTCTCGCGGACCATGAACGAAGAGCACATGGAGCAGCGCGCGCTCCAGGTGCTGAGGACGCTCAACGTGAACATCCCTGTCGTCCGCGCGCCGATCGCCGCGCTGTCGGGCGGACAGCGGCAGTCCGTGGCCGTGGCGCGCGCGGTCATGGGGGAGGCCAAGCTCGTCATGCTCGATGAGCCCACCGCCGCCCTCGGCGTCGCCCAGACCCGGCAGGTCCTCGAGCTCATCACGCGCCTCAAGCAGCAGGGGCTGGGCGTCCTCGTCATCAGCCACAACCTCGCCGACGTCTTCCAGGTCTCGGACCGCATCGTCGTGCTCCGCCTCGGCCAGCTCGCCGGCGTGTTTGCCACGAGCGCCGCCTCGCGCGAGCAGGTCGTCGGCAGGATCACGGGCGCAGACGTCGCGGAGCCACGGAGGGCAGGGTGATGGGTGTTTCGGGACAGACCGGCGAGATGGCGGCCCCCGCCCCGCCGGAGGCGGGCAGCCTCTCGGCGATCGCCCGGCGCCTGCGCCAGGGGGACGCGAGCTCGCTGCCGGTGCTCCTCGGGCTCGTCCTCATCTGGGGCATCTTCGCTTCCCAGAACGAGAACTTCCTCTCGGCGCGCAACCTCACGAACCTGGTGCTGCAGATCGCCGCGATGGGGACGATCTCCGTGGGGATCGTGCTGGTCCTGCTGCTCGGCGAGATCGACCTCTCGGTCGGCGCGGTGAGCGGGATGAGCGCCGCGGTGATGGCGATCCTGAACGTGCAGCACGGGGTGAGCCCGGCGCTGTCGCTGCTCGCCGGGGTGGCGACCGGCGCGGCGATCGGGCTCGCGCAGGGGCTCTGGTTCACGCGGTTCCGGGTGCCGTCGTTCGTCGTCACGCTCGCGGGGCTCCTCGCGTGGCAGGGCGCCTTGCTGTGGGTGCTCGGCACGACGGGCACCGTGAACGTCTATGATCCGCTCATCTCGGGGCTGGCGGGGACGTTCCTGTCTCCCGCGCTCGGGTGGGCGCTCGGCGCTGTGTGCGTCGGGATGGTGATCGTCGGCCAGGCGATGACCTTGCGGCGCCGGGTCAGGGCCGGGCTCCCGCCGCTGTCGAGGGGCGCCATGGCGGCGCGCGTCGCGGGGGTGCTCGCGCTCGTGCCGGCCGTTGTCGGCCTGCTCAACGCGGACCGGGGGGTGCCGCTCGCGCTGCTGCTGCTGCTCGGCTTCGTGATCGGGTTCGACCTGCTGCTCCGGCGGACCCGGTTCGGGCGGCACATCCTCGCGGTGGGCGGCAACGCGGAGGCGGCGCGGCGCGCGGGGATCCGCGTGGACGCGATCCGCGTCGCCGTGTTCACGCTGTGCGGGGCGCTGGCGGCCGCGGGGGGCATCCTGGCCACGTCGCGGCTGCTCGCGGTCAACCAGTCGTCCGGGGGCGGCGACGTGCTGCTCAACGCGATCGCGGCGGCCGTGATCGGGGGGACGAGCCTGTTCGGGGGGCGAGGCACCGTGTGGTCGGCGCTGACCGGGGCGCTGCTGATCGGATCGATCTCGAACGGGATGGACCTGCTGGCGCTGCCGTCGTCGGTGAAGTTCATGGTCACCGGCGCGGCGCTCCTCGCGGCGGTGACGATCGACGCGATCGCGAGGTCCGGACGGCAGCCGGCCGGGCGGGGCTGAGCAGGGCGGCCGGGCGGGGCTGAGCAGGGCGGCCGGGCGGGGCGGCGGGGCGGCGGGACGGGCGGCGTCAGGCGGCGCTGCCGGGGGGCGAGGCCTCGAGCCGCGCCTTCTCGGCGAGCAGCAGCTCGGTGAAGACGGCGATGAAGATCTGCCGGGAGAGCGGCCCGAGCACGCGGCCGACGAGCGGGAGCGGGATCTCGAAGCGCGAGGTCCAGTCGACCTCGGTGCCGTCGCCGCGCGGGGTGAAGCGGAGGCGGGAGCCGTGGTGGCGGAGGGGCTGGGTGCTCTCGAGGATCTGGTAGTCGAAGGAGGCGGGGCGCTCGAAGGCGGTGATCTCCTCGACGTAGCGGATCCGCTTGCCGGCGCGCACCTCGCGGAGGGCGCCGAGGCCGTTGCGCTCGGTGAGGCCCGGGCGGATGACCTTGGTGTGGGTGCTGGACCCGGAGCGGAGGAAGCTCTCGTGGTCGGCCACCGCGTCGAAGACGCGCTCGACCGGGGCGTGGATGTAGACGTTCACGCGGACCTCTTCCATGCGGCGACGTTCGCATGAATCGCCCCGAGCGGGCACGGCCGCGGGAGACGGCGTGGCCTTGCCAACCACGCCCGCATTCCTATAGTGAGTGAGCACTCACTCACTATAGGGGAGGTACGCCATGACGGAAGCGTTGGACGCGCTCGTGGTCGGCGGAGGGCCGACGGGGCTCACCATGGCCGGGGAGCTCGCCAGGCGGGGGCTCACCGTGCGGATCGTCGACAAGGCAACGACGCCGCCGCCGGATCACTCGCGCGCGCTCGCCGTGCAGACGCGCACGATGGAGCTCTTCGGCGCCATGGGGCTCCTCGACGCAGCCCTCGCGCACGCCCGTCGCGTCGAGGGGCTCAACGTGCTGCTCGCGGGCGGACGGCGCGCGCGGCTGCCCATCTTCGATTTTCCGGAGCTGGCCACGCCCGTGCCCGGCGTCTTCGTCATCCAGCAGTTCGACACCGAGAGCGTCCTGGCGTCGCGGCTCCCCGGGCTCGGCGTGAAGCTCGAGCGCGGCGTCGAGCTCGCCTCCTACGCGCAGGACAGCGACGGCGTCACCTGCACGCTCCGCCGGGCCGACGGGAGCGCCGAAGAGGTGCGCGCGAAGTGGCTCCTCGGCTGCGACGGCGCGCGCAGCGCCGTCCGCAAGGGCGCGGACATCGGCTTCGAGGGCGACACCTACGACGACCACTGCGCGCTCGGCGACCTCGTCATGGACTGGCCGCTGCCGGACGGCGAGATCTACCTCAGCCCGTCGCGCCGGGGCGTCGCAGCAGCCTTTCCCGTGCCCGGCAGCCATCGGTTCCGGATCATCCTCATCCGGCCGGAAGCGCCGCCTGCGCACGGCGCCCCGCCCTCGCTCGAGGAGTTCGAGGGCATGATGCGCGAGATGATCCCGGTGCCCTTCCAGGTACAGAAGGCGATCGTCCTCTCGCGCTACCGGCTGCATCACCGCGTGGCCACGCGGCTGCGCGACGGGCGCGTGTTCCTCGCCGGAGACGCGGCGCACATCCACAGCCCGGCCGGCGGGCAGGGGATGAACACCGGGATCCAGGACGCCTACAACCTCGCGTGGAAGCTCGCGGCCGTCGAGCAGGGCCGCATGCCCGCGTGGGTGCTCGACACCTACGAGGTGGAGCGGCTGCCCGTGGCCCGCCGGCTGGTCGCCTTCACCGACCGACTCTTCGGGGCCCTGGCCGGCCACGGCCCGGTGGGCCGGACGCTGCGCGCTGTCGCGCCGCGCCTCGTGTCCCGCGCCTTCGGCATCGCCGCCGTGCAGCGCCGGATCGTGGGGTTCGTCTCCCAGCTCAAGATCCGTTACCGGAAGAGCCCCCTGTCGGTGCAGATCGGGACCGCGCCCGCGCGCGGCCCGCGCGCCGGCGACCGCGCGCCGGACGCCGTGCTGCGCGACGAGGCAGGCGAGCAGGTCCACCTCTTCGACGCGATGCGCGGCCTCGGATCGACGCTGCTGCTCTTCACCGGCCGGCAGCCGGCAGACGGCGCGGCGCGCGAGCGCGCGCGGCAGCTCGCAGCGCAGCGCAGCGGGCCGGACGTGAAGGTCCTGGTCATCGGCGCGCGCGCGGACGGCGGAGGGTACGCAGACCCCGACGGGCACGCCCACGCGGCGTACGGCGTCGACACGGAGGCCGCCGTGCTCGTCCGGCCGGACGGCTACATCGGCGTGCGCAGCGATCCGCTCGACGAGCGCGCGCTCGGGCGGGCGCTCGACCGGATCTTCACCCGCAGGGCCGGCGCCGCGCAGCGCTGAGCAGAGAGGACGCCGATGAGCCGACGCGCGCGCTCGAGCGACACGTTGACCGAGGCCCAGAAGAAGATCGTCGAGGCCGCGGTGACCGCGTTCGCGGAGCAGGGCTTCCACGGGACAGCGACCCGGGACATCGCGCGGCGCGCGGGGGTCGCGGAGGCGACGATCTTCAAGTACTTCCCCAGCAAGAGGGATCTCCTGCTCGGCGTGCTCGGCCCCGCCATCGAGCAGCTCGTGGGGCCCGCGATGGCGCGGTCCATGGACCCGCTCTTCAACGCGACGTACCCGAGCTTCGAGGCGTTCCTGCGGGCGCTCCTCGCCGAGCGCATCGCCTTCGTGCGCGAGCACCCGCGGCTCGTGCGCATCCTCGCGCAGGAGCTGCCGTTCGACGCGGAGCTGCGGGTCGGCGTCATGAGCCGGGTGTACGCGCCGTTCCTCGCGAAGGGGCTCGCGCTGATCGAGCGCTTCCAGCGCGAGGGGCAGATCGTCGACTGGCCGCCGCCCCTCGTCCTCCGGTGCGTCGCCTCGACGTTCGCGGGGTACATCCTCCACCGCGTCTTCGTCGCCCCCGACGCGGCGTGGGACGACGAGGTCGAGGTGGAGCGGGTCATCGGCTTCGTGATGCGCGGCCTCTCGCCCCGCCAGCCGGCGTGACGAGCGCCGCGCCGGCGGGCGCGCGCGGGCGCGCTGGCCGCCCGGCGGTCAGCTCGTCGTCAGCAGCGAGCGGAGCTGCGACGGCGAGACCTGGTAGTCCTTGCCGCAGTAGTCGCAGCGGATGTCGAGGATCTTGCCGTCCTCGACCATCTCCTCGATGTCGCTCCTCGGCAGGCTCGCCAGCGTGGTCATGACCCGGAGCTCGCTGCAGCGACAGCTGAAGCTGAGCGGCGAGTCGTCGAGCCGCGAGAACGGCATGCCGTGGAGCAGCTCCTCGAGCAGCACGTCCGCCGAGGCGCCCTCGTGCGCGAGCACGTCGTCGAGGCGCTCGAAGTCCTTCAGCCGCTCGGTCATCACCATGAGCGGGCCGCGCTCGACCTCGGGCAGGAGCTGCACGAGGTACCCGCCGGAGGCGCCGACGCCGTCCTCGCCGAGGAGCGTCGCCACGGCGATCATCGAGACGACCTGCTCGGACTCCTGCATGTACGCCATGAGGCCGCCGGAGATGCCGCCCTCGGCCGGGACCTCGACGACCCCCTGGTGGAGCATGCCGCTCGGCAGCGTGCGCATGACCTGCAGCAGCGACCCTGCGCCGACCTCGACGGCGCTCCCGTCGGCGGCGCCCTTGCCCAGGTTGACGAGGCCGCGGCTCGTGCCGTCGGGGTGCGAGTCGGCCACGAGCGTCCCGTTGCCGGACGCGCCCTTGATGATCGCCTGCACCCGCAGGTTCGGCGCCATCGCCTCGCGCACGAGGATGGCGCCGGTGATGAGCTCTCCGAGCCGCTGCGCGGTCTTGCCGGAGGCCGATTGCACCGCGATGGCCCCGCGCACCGTCTCGGTGGTCAGCGCGGTGATGACGCGAAAGGCGCCATCGATCGTGATGGCGCGAACGACGGAATCAGAAGGTCGGAGCAAGATGCACTCTCCCGTGAAAAATTATCGTTAGACCACGGACGGCGGATGGCAACCCGCGGCGCATCGGGCCGGGGGTTCGTGGGGGCCGCGCCCGTCGGGCGGGGCAGCGAGGGCCGGGCGCAACGTGGTTGGGGCCAGGCGCAACCTCGGATGGGCTCGCCCTCGCGTGCAAGGTTCTCGAATAGTTCAGTGTTCCCGTTGACTTGCAACACCGGCGCCCCCGCCGGCTCCGCGTCGGGGGCGCCGTCGAGGAGGCGCGCTCAGCTCCGGCGGCGCCGGTGCAGCGCGGCCGCGCAGGCGCCGATCGCCAGCAGGGCCCACGGCGCCGAGCGGCCGCCGTCGTCGTCCGCGCCGACCGTGCAGGCGCAGCCGCCGCCTTGCACCACGACGCCCTCGCCGGGCGGCGCCGTGGGGCACGGGCCGATCGACCCGTCCGGAGCGCGGCAACCCGCGACGCACTCCTTCGTGGCCTGGTCGCACACCATCCCGGGGCCGCAATCGCTGTCCTCCTCGCACACCGGGGGCACGTCGTCCGAAGGGTCGTTCGGATCCCGCTCGCCCGCGTCGACAACGCCGTCGTGGTCCGCGTCCTCCTCGCCGTCGATCGCCCCGCCGCCGTCCGTGTCGGCCACCGTCGGATCGGTCGTGGTCTCCCCGCCGTCGCCGTCGGGCACGCACGTCTTCACGTCGAGGTTGGTGTCCTCGTGCGAGCAGTCCTTGCCCATCTCGGTGCCGTCGAAGAGCCCGTCGCCGTCGCTGTCGGGATCGCGCGCGTTGATCTTCCCGTCCCCGTCCGTGTCGGCGCCGGGCTCGATCTCCTCGCCGTCGATCACCCCGTCGTCGTCGGTGTCGGCGTCGTCCGGATCGGTGCCGAGCGCCGTCTCCTCGCTGTTCGAGAGCCCGTCGCCGTCGCGATCGCCGCGATCGTCGCCGGCGTTGTTCGGATCGGTCTCGGCGCTGCCCTCGTCGACCGCGCCGTTGTGGTTCAGGTCCTCCTCGCCGTCGACGACGCCGCCGCGATCGGTGTCGGGATCCACCGCGCTCGTGGTCGAGAGCCCGCCGTCCGCGTCCGGCGTGCAGCTCGCCGCCTCGGGGTCGGTGTCCGTGTCGGCGCAGTCCTTCCCCGCCTCGGTGCCGTCGAAGAGCCCGTCCCCGTCGCTGTCCGCGTCGAGGACGTCCACGAGATCGTCGCCGTCGCCGTCGTCGCTCGGGTTCGGCTCGTCGCCGTCGAGCAGGCCGTCGTTGTCGGTGTCGCGATCCGCCGGATCCGATCCGAGGAACACCTCGAGATCGTCGCTCAGCCCGTCGCCGTCGCCGTCGCCGTTCTGCGCGTCGTCGCCGCCGTGGCCCGCGCTCGGATCGGTCTCGCCCGCCTCGATCGCGCCGTTCAGGTTCGCGTCCTCCGAGCCGTCGGTCGCGCCGCCCCGATCGCTGTCGCGGTTCACCGCCGACGTCGTGACCGAGCTGTCGGCGTCCGCCGTGCAGTGGCCGGCCGCCTCGTCGGTGCCCGGGCCGTCGCAGCCGAGGCCCATCTCCGTGCCGTCGAAGAGGCCGTCGTCGTCGCTGTCCACGTCGCGCGCGTTGACGAGGCCGTCGCCGTCCGTGTCGTCGCTGGGGTTCGGCTCCTGCCCGTCCTGCACGCCGTCGTCGTCGGTGTCGGCGTCGCCCGGATCGGTGCCCAGCGTCTCCTCGAGATCGTCGCTCAGCCCGTCCTCGTCCGCGTCGTCGTTGCCGCCGTCGTCGTCGCCGTGGCCGCGGGTCGGGTTGGTCTCGCCGTTGTCCGCCACGCCGTTCAGGTTGGCGTCCTCCGAGCCGTCGCTCGCGCCGCCGTTGTCCGAGTCCGCGTCGAGCGGCGACGTCCTCGTGGCGCCCGCGTCCGCGTCGGCGACGCAGCGCCTCGACGGCGCGGTGCCGGGCCCGTCGCAGCCCAGGCCGAGCTCGGTGCCGTCGAAGAGGCCGTCGTTGTCGCTGTCGACGTCGAGCGGGTTGATCAGCCCGTCGCCGTCCGTGTCGTCCGTCGGGTTCGGCTCGGCGCCGTCGCGCACGCCGTCGCCGTCCGTGTCGGCGTCGTTCGGGTCCGTGCCGAGCGCGGCCTCGAGGGCGTCGCTCAGCCCGTCGCTGTCGCTGTCCGTGATCAGCCGGTCGTCGGCGTGCTGGCCGGCGCGAGGGTCGGTCTCGCCCGCGTCGACCATGCCGTCGAGATCCGTGTCCTCCGAGCCGTCGGTCACGCCGCCGCGGTCGGTGTCGGCCCGGAGCGGCGACGTCTTGGTCGCGCCGGCGTCGCCGTCCGGCCTGCAGTGGCCCGCCGCCGCGTCGGTGCCCGGCCCGGCGCAGCCGAGGCCGAGCTCGGTGCCGTCGAAGAGGCCGTCGTTGTCGCTGTCGATGTCGAGGGCGTTGATCAGCCCGTCGCCGTCGTTGTCGTCGGTCGGGTTCGGCTCGTCGCCGTCGCGCACGCCGTCGTCGTCGGAGTCGGCGTCGGTCGGCGACGTGCCGAGGTACTCCTCGAGGGCGTCGCTGAGCCCGTCGCCGTCCGAGTCGGCGTTCTGGGTGTCGTCGCTGCCGTGCCCGGCCGTCGGATCCGTCTCGCCGGGGTCGAGCACGCCGTTCAGGTTCGCGTCCTCCGAGCCGTCGGGGACGCCGCCGTTGTCGGTGTCCGCGTCCAGCGGCTCGGTCGTCGTCGCCCCGCCGTCGCCGTCGGGCACGCAGTGCCCCGCCAGCGCGTTGGTGCCCGGCCCGTTGCAGTCCGTCAGGCCGATCTCCGTCGCGTCGAAGAGGCCGTCGTTGTCGCTGTCGACGTCGAGCGCGTTCACGAGGCCGTCGCCGTCCGTGTCGCGGTCCCAGAGCTGCTCGTCGCCGTCGGCGATGCCGTCGTCGTCCGAGTCGGCGTCGTTCGGATCGGTGCCGGCGTCGATCTCGTCGCCGTCGCTGAGGCCGTCGCTGTCGCTGTCGACGAGGATCGCCGTGGGCTGCGCGCCCGGCGCGGCGCCGTCGCTGTCCGTGGGGTACTCCTGGGCGGCCCCGCCCTCGGGGCTCTGCCCGGTGACGAGCGCCTGGTTCACGATCTCGTCGTTCGTGCCCGCGTCGATGGTGACGCGGAACCGCACCGTCGTGGTCTCGCCGACGCCGAGCGAGCCGCCGCTGGCCGCGCTGGCGCCGCTCCCGAGCCGGACGCGGATCCTCCGGGAGCCGGCGATGTACTCGCCCTCGTCGTCGCCGGCCGCGTCGGTCACGCCGCCCGCGTTCGGGCCCGTCGCGATCTCGAGCGAGCCCGCCACGTACGTGACCCCGGCGGGCAGCGGGTCGTTCAGCACGACCCCCGCGGCCTCGTCGTCCCCGGTGTTCGCGACGATGATCGTGTATTCGAGCGTGTCGCCGGGCGAGACGCCGCCGCCGTCGAGGTCCAGGACCGACTTGCTCGAGGTGGAGAGATCCGGCAGGAGCGTCGGCACCGACGTGACGATGCCGCCGAGCAGGTAGCTGTCGGCGCCCGAGACGACCGCGCCGATCTGCGCGTCGGTGTCGCCGGCCCTGAGCAGATCGGGCGGGACCTGGACGACGTCGATGTCGATGCCGCTCATGCTCAGCGGCCCGCCGGTGAGCCGCGGCAGGTCGCCCGCCGTGGACGCCGGCGCGCCGAGGAAGGAGCGGGAGCTGTTGAAGAAATTGTTCGCCGGGTTCTGCGCGTCGAACAGCGCCGTCCCGTTCCACTCGAGCGCGTCGCCGGTCGAGCTGTCGCCGTCGTAGCCGATGACGCCGAGCTTCGCCGGGCCCGCGCCCGAGGGGACGACGAACCCCGAGATCGTCCAGCCCACGGTCGCGCCGTCGATCACCGGATCCAGCCCGTCGAAGATGGCGAGGTTCCGCGCGGGCGCGGTCGTCTGCTCGTAGAGCACGACCATCCACCAGCCGGCGAACGTGAACGCCTGGGTCACGCCGTTGAGGGCGGCCGCGTTCAGGATGCCGCTCAGGCGATAGGCCCCCGCGCCGCGCGTCTGCACGATCGAGGTGACGTCGGCGACCGCCTGCGAGTGCGTGAGGCCGGTGAGCGCCTCGCCCGACAGGGTGCCCGTCACGTCGGAGGCGAAGGTGCCGGGCCGATCCAGGGTCACGGTGAGATCCGCCGTGCCCGAGGAGCGGCTCACCGCCCAGTAGAGGTAGGCGTGCGTCACCCGCGCGCCCGCCGGGAGGCTGAGCACCGCGGTGCTGCGGGCCGCCGAGGGAGATATCGTGTTGTTCGCCTCGGCCTGCCCTGCGAGGGGGCTGTCGGACCGCCAGTAGATGTCGGGCGCCGAGTCGCTGAGCGTCGCGCTCGCGCCGCACGCCCCGACCGTCCCCAGCGTCGGCGCCGGCGTGGTCGAGGCGCAGTCGTGCGCGAGCGTGTTGCCGATGAGGACGAAGTCGCCCCGCTGCGCCACCTGGACCCGGTTGACGGGATCCGCGCTCGCGGTCCCCGAGAGCGCCCCGAGCAGCGCGGCGCTGGTGAGCCCCGTGTATGCCAATCGCTTTGCCATCGAAGCCTCCAGCCCTATTGCTGCTTCTTTGCCTTCTCGACGATGTTGAACTGGACGCGCCGGTTCTTCTGGCGCCCCGCCTCGGTCTTGTTCTCCGCGATCGGGACGTCAGGCCCGTACCCCTTGGCCTGCAGGCGATCGGCCGCGATGCCGCGCTCGACGAGCGCCCGCTGCACCGACTCGGCGCGGGCCTGGCTCAGCTTCGTGTTGAACTGGCGCGTGCCGCGGTCGTCGGTGTGGCCCTGGACCTCGATCTTGAGGATCTCGGGGTGGTCCTTGAGCACGCCGGCGACCTCGTCGAGCAGCTCGTCGCTCACCGGCCGGATGGTCGCCTTGCCGGTGTCGAACTGCACCTGCTGGAGGATGACGATCTCGGTCTCGGTCACGCGGACCGCGACCGGGCACCCGTTCTGCTTCGGGTCCTCGTCGGCCTTGCCCTTCTCGTTCGGGCAGGCGTCCTTGTCGTCGCGGATGCCGTCGCCGTCGGTGTCGCCCGGGCAGCCGTTCGTGGCCGGATCGGTCGTGGCGACGCCGGGGATCTCCGGGCACGCGTCCGAGGGATCGGGGATCTTGTCGCTGTCGCGATCGGGCGGCGGCGGGCAGCCGTTCGCCTTCGGGTCGTCGCTCGCCGGGCCGGCCTGATCCGGGCACGCGTCGACGTCGTCGAGGACGCCGTCCTTGTCGCGATCCCCGGGCGGCGGGCAGCCGTTCTTCTTCGGGTCCGGCGAGGCGACGCCGGCCACCGCGGGGCAGGCGTCGACGGCGTCGAGGATGCCGTCGTGGTCCGCGTCCTTCGGCGGCGGACAGCCGTGCTTCGCGCGATCCGCGCTGCCGACGCCCGCGACGTCCGGGCAGGCGTCGTCCGCGTCGGGGATGCCGTCGCCGTCGCGGTCCTTCACGGGCGGCTTCACCTCGGGCGAGTAGGCGATGAGGGCCGCCGCGCGGAACGACGGCGTGCCGACGCCCGCGGTGAGGCCGGGGCCCACGCCGAGCCCGGCCTCGAAGTCGTCGGCGAAGCGGTAGCGCCCGCCGAGCAGGGCCTCGAGGTTGGTGGTGCGCTGCTGGACGTCGGAGACCGTGACCGAGCCGGTGATCTCCGGCCCGATCTGCAGGCGCCGCTCGTCGTCGAGCAGCAGCCCGACGCCGGCGCCCCAGTGCACCATCATCCCCTGCTCGACGTTGGCGAACTGCCGGGTGGACCGGAACTCCGGCCCCGCGGCGAGCGACCACACCGCGCGATCGAGGTGGCCGCCGAGGATGAGCTGGGGCCCGCCGCGCACGCTGCCGTCACCGGAGTACGCCTCGGGGCTGCCGGTCGGCAGAAACACGTGGCCGGCGATGGCGATCTGGAACGGGTCGAAGTAGCCGCCGAAGAGCGTCGCGCGCGCGCCGAGCCGGAGGTCGCCGAGCGCGCTGCTGGACGGCTGCGGGAGCAGCGCCCCCGAGGCGGCCCCGCCGTCGCCGGACTGGAGCGCGAGCGGCAGATCGACGTTCACCGTGAGGTGCTTCCAGAGGGAGAGCGAGGCGTTCAGGTGGAGCAGGAGCTGGCTGCCGACGACCTTGCCGGCGTCGAACTCCTCGTTTCCCGACTCCCGCCGCAACACCAGCGGATCCTGGGCATAATCGCCGAGGATCATGATGTGCGGTGATGTGTCTCCTGCTGTGTAGGCGGACGGGACTCCGAACATCCTGTCGCCGGCAGGCGCGGGCTGGAACCTGTCGAGCGCGAACCCCTCGGGTCTCGCGGGTTCCTGCGCCTCTGCGCGCGCCGCTGCGCCGAGCAGGCACAGCGCCGCCGCGAGCGCGGCCGTCGGATGGGTTCCCTGTGTACGAGCCGGCATGGGACGAGGTCGCCTCCTTGCGTGAAGGAACAGCAAGTCCCGGGAGTATCGACCGAAACGGGCGCGGCGTTCAACGTTTCGCGGGGAGGGGCTCGGCGCCGTACGGATTTCCCGCATGGATCTCGGGCGGACCGGCGCCGCGAGGTGGCCGCGAGTCACGCGCACGGCAGGGTTGCTACCGGACAGCAGCAGCGGTAGAGCGGCCACCCAACCCCGCGGCACGCGTTGCTCGCGGCACTCGTCAGGAGGCACCCATGGCCCGCGAACCGAAGAACTTCGACCATCTCCTCGGCGGCAACGCCAAGGGCTTGAGTGATCTGCAGCTCAAGGCGCATTTCACCCTGTACCAGGGCTACGTGAAGAAGCTGAACGAGATCTGGGAGCAGCTCGGCAAGGCGGACCGCAGCGCGCCGAACTACTCGTACAACGCGTACAGCGAGCTCAAGCGCCGCGAGCCTGTCGCCTTCAACGGCACGGTGCTGCACGAGCTCTACTTCGAGAACATCGGCAACGGCTCGACGCAGCCGAGCGCCCAGGCGAAGCAGCTCATCGAGTCGTCGTTCGGCAGCTTCGATAACTGGCTGGCCGACGCGAAGGCGTCGCTCCTGAGCGCCCACGGCTGGACGGTGCTCGTGTACGACTATCAGGAGAAGAAGCTCCTGAATAACCTCGTCCGGACCGAGCACGACGTGGGTCTGTTCGCGAACACGCATATCATGGTCGCCATCGACGCCTGGGAGCACGCTTACTTCGCGGACTACCAGACCAAGAAGGCGGACTACGTGGCCAACGTGCTCTCCGGCCTGAACTGGGACGTCATCAACGCGCGCCTCCAGCAGGTCAGCGGCCACCAGTAGGCCTGGTCACACGGCGGGGGCACGCGTCCCCGCCGCCCCACCGGGCCGGGCAGCTCGGCAAGACCTCTCCTCGACTCCCCCCAAGCCTGGCGCTCGTCGCGATGTGCCCTTGCCGCCTGGCTCCTGTAGACTGCACGCGACAATGAGCAAGGCCCCACCGAGCTCCCCCGGCACCGGGGAGGAGAGCCTCATCCACGTACGCCGGATCCACCGACGCGACCTGAACCGCGTTTGGGAGTTTCTCAAGAAGGTGTTCCGCGACGTGAACCGGGAGACGGTCGAGTACCAGCGGCCACGCTCGAAGAAGCGGTTCCTGGAGGTCTACGAGGAAGAAGGCGTCGAGCAGCTCCTCTTCGAGGTCCGTCAAGGGGAAGTCCAGGAGATCGTCGGCTACGCCGAGTGCGCGTTCGAGATCACCGGGACCGACAACTGGATGAACGAGCGGTACTTCACGAAGCACGACATGCGGCCGCTCTTCGTCGAGGAGCTCGCGGTCCACCCCGAGTACCAGGGCCGCGGCGTCGGCGCCTTCATGCTCGAGCAGCTCGAGCACCTCGCGCGCATCCACGGGTGCACCCACCTCGTGCTCGAGGTGGCCGAGAACAACATCGGCGCGCTCAGGTTCTATCGAAAGCGCAGCTTCTACCGGCTCGACGCCGCGATCTTCATGGCGAAGAAGGTCGCCGTCGACTCCGAGCTCCTGCCGCCGCGCGCGCTCAAGAAGCCGCGCCCCCCGGAGGAGCTCGGCGCGCCCGCGAAGCCGAAGCGATCGTCCAGGCGGCCTGCGAAGGGGCGCGGCGCCGACAAGAGGTCGGGCCCCCCGCCGTCGCAGCCGCCGGAAACATCCCGGTCGGACGCGCCGGCCGGCGCGACGCGCGAGCCCCCCGCCGAGGCGGGCGCGACGACAACGAGGCTGATCCGCCCTGTGCCGGAGCGCGACGGCGGCGCGTCGTCCTGAGCCCGAGCGCGGCGCGACGACCGCGCCGCGCCGGGGGGCGCGCCCTCAGAGCTCGACCGTGCCGTGCTGGCGCAGGGTCGCGGGCAGCGACAGCGCGTGATCGATGCAGGCGCGGATGTCGTCGAAGCTCGAGAGGCCGTACCAGAACACCGTCCAGTTCTCGTTGCGGTAGCTGCCCTCGGCCTGCTGGAAATACCAGGGGTTGATCTCGTTGCCGTTCCGCGCGCGCCAGAACAGCCGCGGGTTCTCGCTCTTCATCCGCGTCCAGAGCGAGCCGCCGATCCCCACGCCCTGCGCCTCCGTCGTCACCGCGAACTTGTCGAGGTACGGGGTCGACGGCGCCTTGTCCTTCGCGTCGAGCGTGAGGATCGCCGTCGCCCGGTACGAGTCGGACAGGTAGATGCGGTAGAACGGCTTCTTGTCGAAGTAGTGCTCGTCGAGCTTCCGCTCGAAGCACGCCTCGAGCAGATCGCGCAGCCGGCCGCGGTCGATGCCGTTCAGCGTGTCGTGCCGCAGGATCCGCTCGCCGCGGCGGACGAGCGTGCCAGATCCCGTGTGCGTGAAGAGCTCCTTCGCCAGGTGATCGGGCGCGGTGATCGAGACCGACGAGGTCGCCGGCAGGCCGTCGAGCAGGAGCTTGATCTCCTGCAGCTTGAGCCGCATGCCGTCGGTCAGCCAGGGCTGGGCGATGAGGCCCGCGTAGTCCTCCTGGAGGTTGACGGCCGAGATGATGCGCCCGTGCTCGTCGAGGAGGCCGCCCGCGCTCGTGAGGAAGATCATCTTGAACGGCTGCGTCGCGAGCGCGAGCTCGCGCGCGGCCACGTCCGCGTTGATGTTGACGATCTGCCCGCCCGGCGTCTCGCCGAGGCAGGCGAGGATCGGCAGGTGCCCCGCGCGGAGGCTGGACCGCACCGCGTCGACATGGACGCGCTCCACCCTGCCGACAAGGCCGAGGCGCCCCTCGTCCAGCAGCGAGGCCTCGAAGACGCCCGCCGTGATCGGCCGCGTGCGCGTGCCCATCTCCTCGAGCGCCTCGACGAGCCGCAGGTTCTCGCGGAGGAAGACGCGGCGGGCGACCTCCAGGATGCGCGGCGTCGTGACGCGCAGCCCGTCGACGCGCTCGGTCGGGATGCCCGCCTCGGCGAGCGCCCTGTCGAGCTGCGGCCCGGCGCCGTGGATGACGATCGGGTACAGGCCGACCTGGTTCAGGAACACGAGCGAGGTCGCGAGCGCCTCGAGGTCCTCATCGAGGATGGCGCCGCCCACCTTGATGACGGCGAACTTCTGCTGATCGACCGCCGCGTACTGCTTCAGGTACTGCTCGACCTCCTTGCGGCTGCCGAGGTTCCTGAGCAGGCGGACGATGACGTCTTGCGTCGAGCCCATCGTGGTCACCACCCGTTCGCCAGCAGGTCCATCACGGCCTTCTGGACGTGCAGCCGATTCTCGGCTTCATCGATGACCATGGAAGCGGGCGAGTCGATCACCGCGTCCGTGACCTTGACGTTGCGCCGGGCCGGGAGGCAGTGGGAGAAGAGCCCGCCGGCGGTGAGCGCCATCTTCTGCTCGTCGACGATGAAGTGTTTGTGCTTGTCGCGGATGGGCTTCTCCTGCTCCCAGCGCCCGAAGTACGGAATCGCGCCCCAGCTCTTCGCGTACACGACGTGGGCGCCGCGGTAGGCGGACTCGATGTCGTAGGTGATGGTGAGCTTCCGCCCGTTGTCCGCCGCGCTCTTCCTTGCGGCGTCGAGGTAGCGGTCGTCGAGGTGGTACTCCTCGCCGGGGCAGAGCAGGGTGACGTCCATGCCGAGCTTGGAGGCGATGAGGACGGCGGAGTTGGCGACTGCGGTGTTGAGCGGGCGCGGGTGGTACGTCCAGGTGAGGACGAACTTCTTGCCGTCGAGGCGGCCGAGGCGCTCCTTCATGGCGAGCGCGAGCGCGAGCTCCTGGCAGGGGTGGGTGATGGTCTCCAGGTTGATGACGGGCACGGTCGCGTGGCGGGCGAAGCTCTGGAGCACCTTGTCCTGGCGATCCTCTTCCCAGCGCTGGAACCTGGGGAACGCGCGCACGCCGATGAGGTCGGCATAGCGCGAGAGCACGCGGGCGACCTCCGCCACGTGCTCCTCGGGCTCGCCGTCCATCACGGCGCCGTCCTCGAACTCGATGGGCCACGCGCCCCGGCCGGGCTCCAGCACGACAGCGTGGCCGCCGAGCTGCCGGATGCCGACATCGAAGGAGGTGCGCGTGCGCAGCGACGGGTTGAAGAAGACGAGCGCGATGGTGCGATCCTGGAGGCGCGGCTCGATCGGCCGCCGCTTGAAGCGCTGCGCGCGCTCGAGGAGGCCCTCGATCTCGGCGCGGGTATAGTCCATCGTGGTCAGAAAGTGCCGCATCGGATGCCTCCTCGTCCGGACACGCGTGGAGCGGGCGCACGCATTGGAGCAATCCTGGCGGCGATGTCAACGACGCACGCGGGCGCGCGCCGCTGTCGCGCCGAGTCGAGCGCGGCGGCCGCGGGAGCTGGGCCGGCGCTCCGGAGCCGGCCGCTCTCGAGGCGTGTCCTCCACGGTGCGCGCGGGGTGGGGAAGGACAGGCGCTCTGGATACCGGCTCTCCCGGGAGAGCTCAGGATTGCACGCCTCGATTTCAGGAACGAAAGGGGTACGTCGAGCTCCCAGGAAAAAACGCGCGGAAAACCAGGTGTCGTTCCCTGGCCCGCATCCTGCTAATCACGTGGGGCAGAGCGCCCGTGACGGTTTCCCCCCCCTCCGTCGAATGGGCGCTCTTTTTTTTGTGCCCGTGCGGCGGTGTCGCGCGAGCATGGGTGTTCCGATGACGCTGGTCGTGATCCTCACGGTGCGGTGCGAGGCGCTCGACGCGTTCCGCGCCTACGAGAGGAAGGCGGCGGCCGTGATGGCCCGGTATGGCGGCGCGATCGAGCGGACCGTGGTGACAGCGCCCGACAGCGCTGGGCTCCGCTTGAAGGAGGTTCACATCGTCACCTTCCCTGACGAACAGGCCTTCTCGGCGTATCGTCGAGACGGCGAGCTCGGGGCGGTGGCGCACCTGCGGGACGCGTCGGTCGTCGAGACCGAGATCCTGCGCGGGGAAGAGGGGCCGGACTACCACGCTGCCCCTGGCTGACGCAGGTCGCGGCGGAGCGCTGCGCTACGGCTGCTCCGGCGGCTCGGCGATGCACGCGGTGGCCACGCGCTCGAAGCCGACGCGCTCGTAGACGCGGGCGACATCGTCGTTCTGGGCGGACAGGAACACCGTGCGATGGCCGGCGTCGAGGGCGTGGCGGGCCAGGATGGCGGTGACCGCGGCGGCGAGCCCTTGCCGGCGGGCCGCCGGCAGCGTGCCCACGCCGACGATCTCGGCCACGCCCTCCGCGTGCTGGTAGCTGCCCGCGCAGAGCGGACCGGTGAGGGCGCCGTGGCGACCGCGGGCGGCGGCGTGCACCAGCGTCCGCTCGACCAGCGACGCGCGCCACGAGGCCGCGTGTCCGGCCGGGAGCGCGGCCGCGGTGGCGTCGCGCTCCGCCGGTCCCGCGGGGCCCGTTGCGGTGCTGAGCGCGCCGAAAGCGACGAGCGCGACGGCCTGAATGGCGGCGAGATCCGGATCCTCGGCGGTGACGATCGACAGCGAGATGTCTGCCGGCAAAGGCACCTGGACGGGCTCGCCGGAGAGCACGAGCAGCGGGCAGCGACGGACGTACAGGCCGGCGGCCTCGGCCGCGGCGTCGAGCCCCGGGGTGGTCTCCTGCACCCACTCGAACGCTTCCGGGACCGAGAGCTCGCGCTGACGCGCGCGCACCGCGGCCACGTCCTCGGCCGACACGGGGCCGCGGCGGCCGAGGGTGGGGCGGGCATAGTAGGGCCAGCCGTCGCCGCGGCGGGTGAAGAGGGTCAGCGGTCCGTGGTCCTCGGCGTCCGCGTGCCGTCGAGGGACGGCGTCGTAGAACCGCTCGAGGGTGGCGAGGAGGGCGCTCATGGGCGGACGGGCCGTGTCGTGGACTCCGGGGAGCGCGCCTCCGCGGCAGCGCCTCGCGGCGGGCGTGCGCGGAGGGCGGTGGGCTCGGGGGAGGGGAGGTGCGTCTCTGCCATGACAGCCGAGGGCGATGCGATGCTGGTAATGGAGAACGGTGGTCCTGTCGAGGGAGACAAGCGCTCCTGGCGCGGGGCGTCCGTCGGGGTCGCGGAGCGTCCGTCGGGGTCGGCGTGGCGCTGGGGGATCAGTCGGTACCGCCGCCAGGGCCCGGGCTGGTTGCGTGGCAGTCGCCCGGACAGTTGCAGTCGTTCTCGCCCGCGCCGCAGGCGCCGTCGCCGCACTTCGCGCAGAGGTGCGCGTCGGGCGCCGTGACCACGCACTGGCCGTCGACGCGAGCCATCGCGGGGACGCGCGCGAGCCCCGGGCAGCAGACGGTGAACGATTTGCCGGACGCCATCGCGCCTTCCCCCGAGCAGCGCGAGGCGAGCTCCGCGCACGAGCCATCGGCTTGCTGGACGTAGCCGGGCAGGCAATCGCACTGCGGTCGCCGAGGGCGGAGCACCGGCACCGTTCCGGCCGGCCCTCTCGGCCCGAGCTGGAGCGAGGGCTCGGTGGGAGAGCGCGGCGGCGCGGCGCCGCCCGGGCTCGCCGCCGGCGGGGGAGGTGTGCGAGGCGGGGGAGGGGAAGCGATCTTGCCGTCGGGCGTCTGGGAGGCGATCGGGATCCAGTCGACGACCTGCCCGTCCGGCGTGACGGTGGTGGCCACGATGTTGCGGCGGGTGGGCCGCAGCGTTCCACCCGGCGCGCAGGGGTCGTCGGCGCCCGGGCCAGGGGGACCCACGGGGGCCGGCTCGCTGGCGGCGCAGCCCATCGAGAGGAGCAGCAGAGAGCAGCGGAGCAAGGCAGGCGCGTTCATGGGCATGAAACACGGGAGCCTACGGGATCTTACGGCGAGCGCGCTGGATCACGGGGCTGGGGAGTGAGCTCCTTCAGGCAATGGCAACAGCGACGAGCTGATGGGGGAGCATCGCGACGTACCGAGCGGAGCCGGAGGAGCTGCGTCAACGCTCGGTCAGGCAGTCGTCGAGCGTGGGCGAGGAGAGGACGCGCTCGGTCCACCCTTCGATCTGCGCGGCATCGGCGGCGCGGACGCGCGCCACGACCGGCTCGGGCAGCTCGCCGAAGCGCAGCCGGAGCTGCTTGAGCAGCGTGCTTCGCTGCCCCGCCAGGCGGCCCTCCCGCTCGCCCGCCAGGCGGCCCTGCTCGCGAAGGTAGTCTGCGATGGTCACGATCTCCTCCTCGGCCTCCGGCCCCGCCGCCACGAGCAGCCGCTGCAGCAGCTCCCTTGGCTGGGCCGGGTCGGCGATGTTCAAGATATACCGCCACACGCGCGACAGCGCAGCCCCACCGCCGGGCGCGCCGCGCACCTCCCGGACCAGCTCGTACCAGCCCGACAAACGCGCCACCAGCTCGTCCGGGCGACGCGCGTGCCGGAAGCACCAGAGCACCAGCCGCCCGAGCGCCGTCATCGCCCGCGCCCGCAGCGCCTCGTCGGTCTCCTTGCTGATGTCGTCCAGCACGAACCGGAAGTGCGGGATATATGCGGCGATCAGCCGCAGCACCTCCGGCGGAAGGTCGACCACGTCCTGGAACGTGACCGCCGCGGTCCAGCCTGTGTCGCTGTGGTGCAGCACCACCGGCAAGATCGCCGGAAGGCGCGTCGACCTGGGGTGGCGCCCGAGGTGGCCCTTCCAGATGCGGACCATGTACTCGAGCAGCCGGAAGGCCATGAGCGGGTGCGTCGTGCTCTGGTGCTCGAAGAGCACGTAGATGAACAGCGGCGCTTCCGCGAGCCTGGCGGAGAAGAGCAGGTCGCTCTGGCTGGCGGCGAGCTCTTCGTCGATGAAGCTGCCGGACTGCAGCGCCAGCGACGCGAAGTCGATGCGGGCGGCCAGGGCAGCGGGCAATACCTGACGGAGCGCCGCGGCGGCGTGCTCCGGCTGGCTGAACGTGGACTTGAACAGGGCGTCATGAGGGGTCGGCGTCATGGGGATGGCACGCAGCGGGCGCCGCGCGGCGCGGCGGCGAGGCTCCATCTCTGAGTTCCGGGGATGTCAGCGCCGTGATCTGGAATTGCGATCGACGGCTTGCTCTGCGGCACGTGGGAGATCGCTTCCCGGGCAGCCGCTCGGCCCGACTACCCCCCGGTCGCGGCGTTCTGCGCCGCGCTTGCCGCCACGCGGCTCCGGTTCTGCCATTCGGGACCGCTCTCCGCCCCCACCCGGCCCCGGTTTCGCCGTTCGAGCCCGCGGGTGGCGTCACCCGGCCCCGGTTTCACCGTTCGAGCCCGCGGGTGGCGTCACCCGGCCCCGGTTTCGCCGTTCGAGCCCGCGGGTGGCGTCACCCGGCCCCGGTTTCGCCGATCGAGCCCGCGGGTGGCGTCATCCGGCCTCGTCGGGACCTTGCTGAGCCGCTTGCGACGCGCTCTGTCGTCGCAACGATTCCAGGCTCCGTCAACCCAACACCCTCTCGCGAAGGAGCACTCGCATGGGCAACACAAATATCGGAGAGAACCGCAGCTACGGCGCCGCCGTCCTCGATCGGTTCGGCGACGTCGCCGTCCCTGCGCCGGTCAGGCCGCACCTCGCCGCCTTCAAGCAGGCGCACGCCGAGTACGAGGCGGCCGCGGCGCGCGCCGACGCCGCGCGCGACAAGCGCGACGCCGCGCTCGACGCGGTGGGCGCCGCCGACGACACGTTCGACGAGAGCGTGGGCACGCTCGCCGACAAGACCGTGGGTGCCGGCCTCGGCAAGCGGCAGAACCCGTTCGCCGGTTACTCCACGCGCTCTCCCAGCCAGCTCACGTCGCTCCCCTACGCCGCCGAGCCCAGGGCCGCCCGCGAGCTCGTCGCCGCGCTCCTCAGGAAAAAGCCGCCGAGCGATGTGGCCAGGGCCGCGGCGAAGCTCGTCAAGGACACCGCGGCGCTCGAGGAGGCGCTCACCAGGCTCACCAGGCCGCAGGCCGCGCTGGCGAAGGCGCTCGCGGACCGTGACGCCCTGCTCCCCGCATGGATCAAGGCGCTCCGGAAGCTGAAGAAGCACGCCGCGGCCGCCTGGGACGAGGACGAGGGGACCTACAAGGCCCTGTTTGCGCCGCTGGGCGCTGTGCAGGCTCCGAAGAAGCGGCGCCCCAGGGCGAAGCCGGCCGACGCGAAGCCGGCTGACGTGAAGCCGGGCGACGCGAAGCCGGCCAACGCAAAGCCGGCCGACGCAAAGCCGGCCGACGCGAAGCCAGCCGACGCGAAGCCGGCCGACGCAAAGCCGGCCGACGCGAAGCCAGCCGACGCGAAGCCGGCCGACGCGCCCGCGGCAGCGCCTGCGCCGGCCTGACGGGCTCCCGTTCACGCGTCGCCGCGCTCGGCCCCCGTCTCCTCGTCATCCATGAGCGGCGCCACCTCGGCCCACAGCGCGTCGAGGTCGAGCTCCAGCCCCTCAAGGCCCTCCACGGACACCTTCCCCTGCGAGGCGGGCAGCACGTGCACGTAATGCCCATCGGACCCGAGCTCGTACAGCTCGACGAGCTGCGCGTTCGGATCCACCAGCCAGTACCAGCGCACCCCGAACCGCGCATACTCGAGCGCTTTTTCCATCCGGTCGCGCCGCACGTCGCGCGGCCGCTGCGAGAGCACCTCGATCGCCACCACCGGGGGGATCCGGGAGAGCGCGTCCCGGCCTCGAAGGCGCGTGCCCGGGGCGTACATGCACACGTCGGGCTTGCGTCCGCGTTGCGCCGATACGGCGAGCTTGTGCTCCGATCCGAACACCCAGCCGCCCCGCGGCCGAGCCCATGCGCGCAGCACCTCGATCAGCCAGCTCACCACGGCCTCGTGCAGCGTCGTCGGCGCCTCTTCCTCCACGAGACGGCCATCCATCAGCTCGCCGGGCTCGTCCTCGTCCAGGTCGGCCCACTGCTCGAGCGTCATCAGCTCAGGCTGGAGGAGCTCCGCGGTCGCCCTCGAACCCATGACACGAGCATACCACCCGCGGCGCCCCGCCGACGCGCGCCCGCGCCCCTCACACCCGGAGCACCACCCCCCTCGCCCTCTCGCCCGTCGCCTCGGCGATCGCCTGCACGTAGAGCCGCACCTGCGCCTCCTGCGCGGCGTGCGCGGTGCCCGCGTCGGAGCCGGTCTTGAAATCGACAACGGTCCAGACGCCCACGTCGCCCACGCTCTCCCGGAACGAGAGGTCGACGACGCCCTCGGCGATCGTCCCGTCCTCGAGCCGCAGGAGCAGCGGCGTCTCCCGCTCGCACGCGCCGCGCGCCGCGCTCTCCGCCGCGCGCCGGAGCAGCGGGTGCTCGAGCGCCGCGACCGCCGCGGCGACCGCCGCGTCGAGCTCCTCGGACGGCGCGCCGAGCAGCCGCGCCTGCGCCGCGGCCACCACGCGCACCTCGTCCTCGCCCGCCCGGAGATCGACCTCCGCCAGCACCGCGTGCACCAGCGTCCCGAACCGCTTGCCGTACGGCCGGCCCTCGCGCGCGATCGCCGTCTGCTCGAACGAGATCACCGGCAGCGCGTCCGCCCGCTTCCCCCGCTCCGCCCCGCCGCTCGTCTGCCGCGCGCCCGCGCCCGCCGCCGCCTCCTCGGCCGCCGCCAGCGTCGCCTCGTGGCTGATCTCCGTCGCCGTCTTCACGCGGACCGCCGCCACCGAGCCGTCCCGGATCGCCCGCTGCCGCGCCTCCTGCCACACCTCGTGCCCGCGCTGCCCGAGCTCTCCGCCCAGCGCGCCCCCTGCCGCCGCCGCGGCGCCCGCGTCCGCCTGCAAGATCCGCTGCTGCCGCAGCCCCGCCTCCGGCTCGCGATCCAGGTCGAGCGCGCTCGGATCCCACCACACGACGCGGTGCGACCCCGCCATCGGCGTGTGCTCGCCGGGCGCCACCGCGTCCCGCTCGTCGGCCTCGCACCGCGCCGGGCGCTCCAGCACCGTGTCGGTCCCGAACGGCGGACAACCGAGGTCCTCGCAGCGCCGCGCGTCCCGCCGCGCGCGCGCCGCCGGGTAGAGCACCGGGTGCAGCACGTCGAGCCAGCCGTCGCTCGAGCCGTCCCCGGGGCGCGCGTCGCCCACCGCGGGCACCACGAGCAGCTCGCGCGCCCGCGTCGCCGCCACGTACGCGAGCCGCACCGCCTCCTCGCGATCGCGGCGCAGCACCTCGTCGCGGCGCTCGACCAGCTCCGCGGGCACGCAGCCCGCGATCGGCTCCGCCCACAGGCCGAGCGCCGGATCCACGTGCCGCGACGGGTTCTGATGCACCGC
Source organism: Sorangium sp. So ce406 (assembly GCF_051474675.1). NCBI lineage: Bacteria > Pseudomonadati > Myxococcota > Polyangiales > Polyangiaceae > Sorangium > Sorangium sp. So ce406. The sequence goes on from NZ_CP150340.1 coordinate 123,111, forward strand.
CGGCGACGCGGGATCCGCCAGGATCACCACCGGGAACTCGAGCCCCTTCGCCCGGTGCACCGTCATGATCCGCACCCCCTCCGTCCCCTCCTCGACGACCGGCGCCTCCGCCACCTCGCCCCGCTCGGCGTCCGCCTCGAGCCGCTCGACGAACGCCCGGAACGACGTCGCCCCGCCCACCTCGAACCGCCGCCCGAGATCCATCACCCGCAGCACGTTCGCGAGCGCCTGCTCCCCCGTGGGCCAGATCGCGATGCCCGCGTGCGCGCGCGTCTCGTCGAGCAGCCCGCCGATCGTGTCCGCGATCGGCCGCCGGTTGCGCTCGCGGTGCAGCCGCCCGAGCACCGCCAGCGCCTCCGCGACCTCCCGCAGCGGCCGCGCCCCGCCCTCCACCGCGAGATCCAGCGCCGCCTCGTCCGCCTCGAACAGCGGGTGCAGCCGCTGGAACCGGTCGCGGTACAGGAGGAGCACGTCGTCCGTCAGCGCGAACAGCGGCCCGCGCAGCGTCGCGTACACGCTGAGCTCGTCGTCCGGCCACTCGATCGCGAGCAGCGCGCTCCGCACCGCCATCACCTCCTCGCGATCGTGGAACGACCGGCCGCCCACGAGCACGTGCGGGATCCGCCGCGCCTCGAGCGCCCGCACGTACGCGCGCGTCGCGTCCTCCCCGAACGTCTGGAAACGCTTGAACAGGAGGCAGATGTGCCGCGCCTCGAGCGCCACGCGCTGGTTCGGGCGCTCGCGCTCGGTCACCGTCCAGCGCCGCTCGCCCGGGCCCCGGCCGCCGTGGATGAGGTGGTGCACGAACGCCCCCACCGCGTCCGGGATCGATTGCCGCACCCGGAAATCCGAGATCTTCCCGTAGTCGCCGTAAGGCCGCGGCACCGGCAGCGCGATCACCGTCGGCTGTCCCACCGGGTCGTCCCGGAACCGCTCGAGCGCGACGTACCGCGCCTGGCTCGCCGCGCCGTCGCCCTCGCCCCCCTGCATGAGCGGCGCGAACGCGGCGTTGACCGCCTCCTGGATCGACGGGGCGCTGCGGAAGCTCGTCGACAGGTAGAGCACGCTGGCGCCGCACGCGACGAGCCGCGCCTTCGTCGCCTCGTAGAGCGCGACCTCGGCGCGGCGGAAGCGGTAGATCGACTGCTTCGGATCGCCGACGACGAAGAGCTTCCCGGGCACCGGGCGCGCCCGCGTCCAGTCGGACTCGGCCGGGTCGTCGGCCGCGAGCAGGAGCAGGATCTCCGCCTGCAGCGGGTCGGTGTCCTGGAACTCGTCGACGAAGAGGTGCGAGAAGCGGAGGTTCAGCTCCTCGCGGACGGCGCGGCTCGAGCGGAGGAGGTTCCTGGCGCAGAGGAGGAGGTCGAGGAAGTCGAGCTTGCCGGCGCGCGCCTTGAGCGCGTCGTACGCCTCGATCGGCGGCCGGAGCTCGCGCGAGAGGCACGCCGCGAGGTCGGCGCTCGCGGCCGTGAGCACGGCGTCGAGCTCGACCTTCACCCGGTCGCGCTGCGCGAGCACCTCGGCGCGCGAGAGATCCGCGCCGAACGCCTTGCCCGAGCCCCTCCAGCGCCACTCCTTCCAGCGCGCGAGCTCGCCGAGCTCGGCCTCCAGCCCGTCGTGGTCACGCCCGCCGGTCACCTCCTCGCGGCGGCGGAGCTCCGCGAGGTACCGGTCGAGGTTCCTGAGGCTCTGGGCGAGGTAGTCGCCGTCCCGGTCGGCCTCGGCGCCGAGATCCGCGAGCGCCGCGAGGCGATCGATGAGCTCGTCGATGGCGCGCTCGCGGTCGAACGGATCGCGGCGCCAGGGGCGCGTGAAGTCGCGGTGCTCGGCGAGCTTCCACGCCGCGCCCCGGAGCAGATCGCGCGGGCCCTGCGCGCCGTCGCGCGGGCGCCGGCGCAGGGCGCGGCGCACGCCCTCGGGCGGGTCGTTCAGGGTGCGCTGGAACCAGGCGTCGAACGCCTGATCGAAGAGCGCCTCGGCCTGGTCCGCGGCCGCCACCTGGAACAGCGGGTCGACGCGCGCCTCGACCGGCCACTCGCGCAGGAGGTCGGCGCAGAAGGAGTGGATCGTCCCGATGCGGGCCGCCTCCAGGTGCGCGAGCGCCTCGTCGAGCCGCGCGCGCTCCGCCGGCCCGGACCTCGCGTCGCCGCGCGCCCGCTCGATCTCGGCGCGGAGGCGCAGCTTCATCTCGCCCGCCGCCTTCTCCGTGAAGGTGACCGCGACGATGCGGTCGAGCGTGCCGCCGCCCTCCTCGGGCGCCTTCCGCAGCACGGCGACGATCCGCGACACGAGCGCTGTCGTCTTGCCCGTCCCCGCGGCGGCCTCGACGACGAGCGTCGTCCGGAGGTCCTCGCGGATGCGGCGTCGGGCGGGCTCGTCCGCGAGCTCCCGCGCGCCGCGCCCCCGGGCCGCGTCGGCGCTCACGAGCGCCTCCGCGCGGGCGCGGGGCCGAGGCGCTGCTCGGGGCCGCGGCGCAGGGGCGCGCCGGCCGGGATCAGGGAGGGGGGGAGGGCGTGGCGCACGAGGTCGCGTGTCGAGGCTGTCGGGGGGATAAGGTGGCCCAGATCGGCGGCGAAGGAAACGCCGCACCGACGCGCCGCCGGGCTCGACCCGGGGCGCGCCGTCGCGGGCGCCCGCGCCCGGCGGAGGCCGCTCCCCTCGCGGAGCGACCTCATGTGGGCCGCAAAGCGCGGAGGTTCTTGTGCTAGCAGCAGGAGGACCTGATCCATGCGCGTCGAGTCGATGAGCCGTGGAGCGCGGTGGTGGTACGCGCTCAAGCCCGCGAGCTGGCCCAAGGTGCTCGTCCCCGCCCTGTGCGGGCAGGCCGTGGGGGCCGCCGTCGCCGGACGGATCGACGCGGGCGCGCTCGCCTTCGGCGCGCTGTGGATGGTCGCCGACGTCGCCTTCGTCGTGCTCCTGAACGACTGGGGCGACCGCGAGGTCGACGCCCTCAAGCGGCGCATGTTCCCGGACGGCTGCTCGCCCAAGACCATCCCGGACGGCATCCTCCCGGCCCACGCGCTCCTCCTCGCCGGCCTCGGGGCGGGCGGCGCCGCGCTGCTCGTGGCCTGGGGCGCGGGCGCCGCGCTCGATCGCCCGCTCCTGCTCCCGCTGGCCGCGCTCGGGCTGCTCGTCTTCGGCGCCTACACGCTGCCGCCGCTCCGGCTCAACTACCGCGGCGGCGGCGAGCTCCTCGAGATGGCCGGCGTCGGCGGCGTCCTCCCGCTGCTGCACGCCTACGCGCAGTGCGGCGCGTGGGCGCCGGCGTGGCTCGCCGCGCTCCTGCCGGGCCTGCTCCTCTGCGCCCTCGCGAGCGCCCTGGCCAGCGGCCTGTCCGACGAGCAGAGCGACCGCGCCGGCGGCAAGCGCACCGTGGCCACGCTCCTCGGCAACGCGGCGACGCGCCGCGCGACCGAGGCCCTGCTCGGCCTCGGCGCGGCCCTCTGGCCCGCGGCGTCGCTCCTCGACGACGCCGCCCCGCCGCCGTGGTCGGTCGCGCCCGCGGCGGCCGTCGCGCTCTACTTCGGGGCGCGGCTCGTCGCGAGGAGCCCGGCGGCGGTGACCAACGCCTTCGCCGCCCAGGCGGCCTACAAGCGCGAGCTCCACCGCGCGATCTGGGGGGGGACGGCCGCGCTGTCGGCGGCGGTGCTCGCCGCCGGGCTCCGCGCCGGCGGGGTGCCGGCGTGACCGGGATCCCGGTCCTCCCCGACGACGCGCGCGACGAGCTCGCGCGCCTCACCCCGCTGCTCGGCGCGCGCGCCTCGGTCGCCCCGGGCCGGCCGTGCGCGCCCACCCCCGTCGCGCTGGTCGAGCAGGTCGTGGACGGCAGCGCGGACGCCGAGCGCGCGCGCGCCTTCGTCCGCGCGCTCGGCGAGGTGATCTGCGCGGTCGCCGACAACTTCCCCGACAACATCTTCTGGGACCTCGACTACCTCGCCTGCTGCATGTGGCAGGCCGGGAGCGCGCCCGCGATCGGCGACTTCTCCCGGCGCGTGGTGGCGCTCTGCCTCGGCTTCGGCAACAAGTCGAAGCTGCGCTTCCGCTACGCGCACGACTTCCTCTACGGCTACGACTGGGCCCGCTGGGTGATGCGCAAGCCGGACGAGCGCGCGGGCGTCGGGCCGTTCGACCTCGCGTTCTTCGACTACCTCGACGGCCGGCAGCAGGCGCTCGTCGAGCTCGTGGCCAGCAACGACCGCAAGTACTCGCAGCTCAACGGGCGGGAGTTCCGCAACCCCTTCTCGTTCATCCGCGAGCCGCGCGAGGAGTCGCAGCTCCACCACCTGCTCGCCCAGGTCGACCTCATCCCGCTCAAGGCGTGGCGCCTCGACGGCGAGCGCCGCTGGGACCTGCCGTTCACCGAGCTGCGCGCCAAGCTGGCCGAGCGCCTCGGCCTGTCGAGGGCCGATCGGCGATGAGCGCCAGGCCGGGGGCGCTCGGGGCCTGGATCCGCGCGTCGCGGCTGGCCTCGCAGCCGACCATCGCGCTCCCGCTGCTGCTCGGGCAGGTGCTCGGCGCGCGGGCCGCCGGCCGCCCGCTCGACCTCGGGACGCTCGCGGCGGTCCACCTCTTCGGCCTGCTCGACCAGCTCTTCATCGTCTACGCCAACGACGTCGCCGACCAGGAGACCGACCGCCGCAACCGCACCGCCACGCCGTTCTCGGGCGGCTCGCGCGTGCTGGTCGAGGGGCGCCTCTCGCCGCGCGCGCTCGGCGCCGCGGCCGCCGGCTGCGCCGCGGCGCTCGTGGCCGTCTCGGCCTGGCTCGCCGTCACCGTGTCGACCCCCGCGGCGCCGCTCCTCGTGCCCCTCGCGATCGCGGCGCTCCTCTTGCTCTGGGCCTACAGCTACCCGCCGCTCCGCCTCTCGTACCGCGGCGGCGGGGAGCTGCTCCAGATGGTGGGCGTCGGCGCGGTCCTGCCGCTCTACGGCTACGTCGCGCAGGGGGGCGCCCTCGATCGCTTCCCCGTCGCGCTGCTCGCGTGCCTGCTGCCGGGCCACCTCGCCTGCGCGATCGCGACGGCGCTCCCCGACGAGCCCTCGGACCGCGAGAGCGGCAAGCGGACGCTGCCCGTGCGCCTGGGCGGGGAGCGGGCCGCGCGGCGCGTGGCGCTCCTGAACGCGCTGTCGCTCCTGCTCGCGCCGGTCGGCCTGGGCGCCGCGGGCCTGCGCCCTGGCGCGGGCCTGCTGATCCCGGCGGCGGCGGCGCTCGTCGTGCTGCTGGCGCGGCCGGCGCCGCCCGGCTCGCGGCTCCTGCTGGTCCGGGTGGGGGCCGCGGGCGCGGCGACGCTGTCGCTGGTCGCCGTCACGGCGTGGCTGGCGAACGCCGCGCGCTGAGGAGGGCGGCGCGATGACCCACGAGTTCCTGCTGCTCTCGGTGCTCTTCCTCGTGCCGGCGGGCGCCATCTGGCTCGCGCGCCCGGATCTGCGCGCCCTGATGCGGCGGACGGCGCTCGCCTCGCTGCCGTTCGCGGCGACCGAGCGGCTGTTCTATCCGGCGTACTGGACCCCGAAGTTCCTGTTCGACCTGGCCGACCGGATCGGGTTCGGCGTCGAGGACGTCCTGTTCCTGGTGGGGCTCAGCGCGTTTTCCTCCACCGCCTATGCCGTGGTCTTCCGCCGGACGCCGGTGCCCTGCGCCCCGCCGGCGTCCCCGTCGGCCCCGACGTGGTGGAGGGCGGCCCGACCGGGGTTGAGGGCGGCCGCGGCCATCGCGCTCGTGCTCGCGCTGGCCGGGGCGCTGCTCGCGGCCGGGGTGCCGATCCTCTACGCCGCCGTGGCGGCGATGGCGGCGGTCGCCGCGGCCCTCCTCGCGGCGCGCGGCGACCTGCTCGTGCCGAGCCTGCTCGGAGCGCTCCTGTCGGCGGCCCTGTACCTCGGCCTGTGCCTCGTCTTCGCCGCGCTCGTGCCCGGCGTGTTCGCGCGCACCTGGCGGCCCAGCGTGCTGCTGCCGGGGAGGGCGCTCCTCGGCGTCCCGCTCGACGAGGTCCTCTACGGGCTCGGCGCGGGCTTCGCGGCCACGGTGTTCCCGGCGTGGGCCTTCGACTTCAGGTACGCGAAGGCGGCGCGCGCCGCGCCGCGGGCGGGCTGACGCCGGGGCGCTCCTCCCCGCCCCGCGGGCGGATCACTCGACGGTCGGCTCGCAGGGGACGTCGAGCGCGGTGTTCAGCCGGAACACCGAGGAGCGGCCGTCTCGCTCGGCGTAGAAGACCTTGAGCCTGTGCTTCGACCCGGGCTTCATGCGGAGCCTCGCGGCCTCGTCGTCGAGGCGGACGGTCGTCCCGTTCACCCCGTCGCGCACGGAGTGGCTGACCACGATGGTGTCGTCGATCGATATCCAGACATCGTCGCTCGCGTCGAAGGAGAAGAAGGCCCCCACCCGGTAGGTGAACGGCAGCTCGAACTCCACCGTGAAGCCGAAGTTGTGCGCCTCGCCCTCGTTGCCGAAGCCGGCGCCGTCGAGGAAGTAGAAGTCTCTGCCGCCCAGGTGGCCGCCGGTGCTCCAGAGGTCGAGGTGGATGACCCGGTTGAACGTCATGTTGACGCCCGGCTCGTCCTTGAACCATTCGTCGAAGCTGTCGTCCTGATTGATGCCGTCGGCGGGCGGGTTCGCGTCGACAGGCTTGCCGTTCTCGAGCTCGCTCTTGGCCTCGACGTTCCTCCCGTTCGTGGTCTGGGAGGGCCCGAAATCCGGGTGCTTCTTGGGGAAGTCCCGCACGACCATGGGAAAGCTCGCCGTGCACAGGACCGCATTGGAACTGCCGGGAGCGTCTCCGTCGGCGCTGTTGCCGGCGTCCTCGTCGGCGGGGGCTTCGCCCTCACCGACATGGCTGCTGCCGCCGCCCGCGCCGGGCGTCCCCCCACCGGCGTTCTCCGGGTCCTCGACGTGCGTGAGCTCGTCCCGGGGGGGAGGGGCGGGCGTCCCGGAAGGCGACGGCTCGTCGTCCGCGCGCGCGATCGTGGCGTCCTGGAGGGGGCACCCCGCGAGGGGGAGCGCCGCGCACGCGAGGATCAGCAGGGACAGGGGTCGCCTGAAGCCCCGGCAGAGGGATGCTGATGGGTGGGCCAGGCTCATGGGACCGCCTCCTGCCCCTGGATGCGGTCGGGCCCGGTCGTCCTTCGCAAAATCGTACGGGCGTATCGCGTCGGCGCGGAGCGGGCCGCGGAGGGACGCCCCGGCGCCGTCGCTGACCGCTGGTACGCGAAAAGCGCCAGAGGGTTGGAATCCCCTCTGGCGCTCTCCGTGTCTGTCTCTTCACCCGGAGCGGTGAGCGATCCTCCCGCGGGCGGGAGGGGTCGCTCGCGCCGCTCGCGCCGCTCGCGTCCGCCGCGTCACGGCAGCATCAGGACGCACTCGGTCCGGCAGACCGGGCCGGAGGCGCCGCCGCCGCTCGGCTCCTCGCAGATGGTCCGCACGATCGCCTCGGGGGGGCAGGCGGGCGCGTCCACGCACTCGGTCCAGCACTCGCCGGGGTACCCGCCCATGCCGCCCGTGCCGGTGCCGGTGCTGCCGTAACCGGAGCAGACCTGCTGCTCGATCATGCCCGGCGGGCAGTAGGGCTCCACCGGGATGCACTCGGTCCAGCAGCCGCCGCCGGGATACGAGCCGCCGCTGCCGCCGTAGCCGGTGCCGCTGCTGCCGCTCGTGCCGGGCGTGGGGTACGCGAAGTCGCCGTCGCCGTAGCCGGAGCCGCTGCTGCCGGACGTGCCGGGCATGGGGTCCTCGCAGACCGTCGCGGGGATGGTGTCCGGCGGGCAGAAGGGCTCCACCGGGACGCAATCGGTCCAGCAGCCGCCGCCGGGGTACGCGCCGCCGCTGCCGCCGCTGCCGCCGTAGCCGGTGCCGGTGCTGCCCGCGGTGGCGACCATGACGTCGTCGCAGGTGGTCTGCTCCCTCGTGCCCGGCGGGCAGGTGGGCTCCACCGGCACGCACTGGGTCCAGCAACCGCCCCACTCGCTGGCGCCCGAGCCGCCGCCCGTGCCGCCGACGCCGACGGTGACGCTGCTGCCGCCGTCGCACACGGTCTCCTCCCGCGTGCCCGGCGGGCAGGTGGGCTCCACCGGGAGGCACTCGGTCCAGCAACCGCCGATGGGGGGGGCCGGCCGGGCCGTGTCCCCGCCGGCGCCGCCGCCGCCGTCCCACGCGCCGGAGCCGCCGACGCCGCTGCTGTCAGCGCCGCCCGTGCCGCCGACGCCGACGCTGACGCTGGTGCTTTCCTCGCAGACGGTATGCGCCGTCGTGCCCGGCGGGCACCAGGGCTCCATGGGCACGCACTCGGTCCAGCACATGTCGGGAGGCGGCGCCGCGCCGGCGTCGCCGGGAGAGCCGCCCATGCCCCAGCCGCCGCCGCTCGCGCTGGCGCTGCCCCAGCCGCCGCCGCCGGTGGTGCTGCTGGTCGAGCTGCCGCCGCACACGACCTGCTCGTAGGTGCCCGGCGGGCACATCGGAGGCGGCGGCACGCACTCGGTCCAGCACCCCGGATCGACCGGGGTCGGCATGCCGACGCCGCCGGCCGAGCCGCCCTGGCCCGTGGTGGTGGTGACGCCGCCGCCGCAGGAGGTCTGCTCGAGCCATCCCGGAGGACAGCGGTCGTCAGGTACACACTGCGCTTCGCACATCTCGCCGACGTCGCACGGCGAACAGACCGTCTCCCAGTGGAAGCCAGGCCCGCAGTCGGGATCGGGCGGCGGCTGCGGCTCCTCCACGCCCCCGCAGCCCTGCCCCTTGGCGCCGGTGAGCACCACGAGCGCAGAGAGCGCGATGAGCCCCTGAAGCGAGGAGCGCGCGGTCGACGAGCGCGAGAGAAGAGAGGAGAAGATCGCGAATCGCATGGGTGTACTCCGTCCTGCGTGTCTGTGGCAGACACGCGATCAAGCAACGATGGCTCTGCGCCGCGGCATGCGGAGCGCTGCTGCTCCGCGGCTTCTCAGCGCCGACTCGGAGAGCTCGTCCGGAGATAAAGCACCCGACATGCCACGTCCGTCCGGCCGCCACGCCGCGCGCCGGTGGCGGACGATCTCGGCGCTTTCCGGCCGCGTCCGGGGCCGCGCGCGACCTCCGCCGCGGGCAGAAGCGGCGCGCGCCAGGGCCGCCGTGTGACGGCGAGCGTCGGTAACGTGCCACGTTGAGCCAGGTGCGCCGCGGGGGCGTGCCGGCTCACAACGGGCGGAATGGACAGCGGGAAGTGGGGCCAGCGCAGGGGAGGGTGGCGGTGCCGGGCGGCCCTGCGCCAGGCCGTGTCAGGTGAGGCGTGTGGAGGGGTGTCGCTGCGCGGGAGCGGTGGCTCCGTGTCACGTTGCGCCAGCGGCGCGGGAGGCTGCGCCTACTGGGCGGCGGCGCGCTGCTGGATGTAGGGCAGCCGCGCGGCCACCTTCTGGACCTCGTCGGCCCCCTCGAGGAGCTGGGCGATCGGGTCCCAGGTGCCCCGGATCAGCGACTCGCGCGCGCCGGGCTTGATGGTGAAGGGGACCGCGAGGTCGCCGGCCCGGACGACCTGCTCCTGCAGGTCGACCGTGACGGGCGTCGACGGGTCCGCGTTCACGCGGGCCACGAGCGCGGCGCGGTGCTCGCGGGTCACCGAGACGCAGGGGATGCCGAGCGTCGTCGAGTTGCCGAAGAAGATCTCGGCGAAGCTCTCGGCGATCACGGCCTTGAAGCCGGCCTTGGCGATCGACTGCGGCGCGTGCTCGCGCGACGAGCCGCAGCCGAAGTTGCGGTCGGCGATGAGGATCGTGGCGCCGGCGAAGCGCGGGTCGTTCAGCGGGTGCTCCCGCTGCTGGCCGCGCTCGTCGAAGCGGACGTCGCGGAACAGGTGCTCGCCGATGCCGTCGAACGTGACGCACTTGAGGAAGCGCGCGGGGATGATGCGGTCCGTGTCGATGTCGTCGCCCGGAACGTGAACGGCGCGGCCGGTGACGGATTGGATCAAGTCGAGTGCCATTGGGATCTCCCTCGGGTGCGAGCGTCGTCAGATTCCGAACACGTCACGGGCGTCGGCGATCTCGCCGCGCACGGCGGCGGCGGCGACCATCACGGGGCTCATCAGCACGGTGCGGCCGGTGGGGCTGCCCTGCCGGCCCTTGAAGTTGCGGTTGGACGAGGACGCGCACAGCTCGTCGCCGATGAGCTTGTCGGGGTTCATCGCCAGGCACATCGAGCAGCCCGGCTCGCGCCACTCGAAGCCGGCCTCGCGGAAGACCTTGTCGAGCCCCTCGGCCTCGGCCGCGCGCGCGACATCCATCGACCCGGGGACGGCGAGCGCGCGCACGTGCGGCGCGACCTTGTGCCCCTGGATGCGCCGCGCGACCTCCCGGAAGTCCGAGAGCCGGCCGTTCGTGCAGCTGCCGATGAAGGCGACGTTGATCTTCGTCCCCTCGATCGGCTTGCCGCCCTCGAGCCGCATGTACTCGAGCGCCTCGCGGATCAGCGCCCGCTCGGACTCGTTCGCCACGTCCTCGGCCGCAGGGACGTTCTCCTTCACCGAGATCGCCTGGCCCGGCGTGATGCCCCAGGTGACCGTCGGCGCGATCTCGCTCGCGTCGATCCGGACGACATCGTCGTAGCGCGCGTCATCGTCCGACGCGATCGAGCGCCAGTACTCGAGCGCCCTGTCCCACGCCTCGCCCGCCGGGGCGTAGGGGCGACCCTTGATGTAATCGAACGTCGTCTTGTCCGGGTTGACGTACCCGACCCGGGCGCCGCCCTCGATCGACATGTTGCACAGGGTCATGCGCTCCTCCATCGAGAAGCCCTCGATGGTCGAGCCGCCGTACTCGTACGCGTAGCCCGTGCCGCCGGAGACGCCGAGCCGGCGGATGATCTCGAGGATGATGTCCTTCGCGTAGACGCCCGGGCCGAGCTTGCCCTCGACCTGGATGCGCCGGACCTTGAGCCGCTGGAGGCTCAGCGTCTGCGTGGCGAGCACGTCGCGCACCTGCGTCGTCCCGATGCCGAACGCGATCGCGCCGAACGCGCCGTGCGTCGACGTGTGCGAGTCGCCGCACGCGATCGTCATGCCGGGCTGCGTGAGGCCGAGCTCGGGGCCGATGATGTGCACGATGCCCTGCCGCCCGGACTCGAGGTCGAAGAAGGTGACGCCCTGCTCGGTGCACGCCTTCTTGAGCGCGTCGACCATCCCCTCGGCGAGCGAGTCCTTGAACGGCCGCTTGCGGTTGTCGGTGGGGACGATGTGATCGAGCGTCGCGAACGTCCGCTCGGGCATGCGCACGCGCAGGTTCAGGTCGCGGAGCATCCCGAACGCCTGGGGGCTCGTCACCTCGTGGATCAGGTGAAGGCCGATGAAGAGCTGGTCCTCGCCGTTCGGCAACGTGCGAACTTTGTGGAGGTCCCAAACCTTGTCATAGAGACTCTTGCCCATGATGGCCTCTCGGGGCGCGGCTGAACGCGGCTGAAGGGGACGGCGTGCGAAGCGGACCGGCCCGGGCGCCGTCGCGCTGGCGTCGCGCGCAGGCGGCCTCCGCGGGGAGGCAGCCGGGGCGCTCTGACGTCGCGCGCAGCGTCAGGCTGGCGGGAGGACTATGCGGGAACGGGAGGATTAAGTCGAATGAAACTTTTTTCACGATGGGTTAAGTAAGGCTACATGGACGCGTCGCTCCTCCCCGCGCTCGAGGATGTGCTGCTGGTGGCCCGGTCGGGCTCGGTCGCCGAGGCGGCGCGGCGGCTGCACAAGACGCCGTCGGCGGTGAGCCAGCAGGTGCGCCGGGTGGAGGAGCACTTCGGGGTGGCGCTGTTCGAGCGCGACGGGCGCGGCGTGCGCCTGAGCCCGGCGGGCGAGGCGGCGCTCGGAGCGATCACGCGGCTGTTCGACCAGGCGGAGGGGGTGTTCGAGCTGCTGTCGGAGCTCTCGGGGGAGTCGTCGACGACGCTGCGGCTCGCGGCGAGCGACTACCTCGGCAAGGGGCTGCTCGTGCCGGTGATCCGCCAGATGCTCGAGCAGCGCGCGCCGGTGCGGTTCGCGATCACGACGGCGAACTCGGTGGACGCCGCGCGGTGGGTGGAGCGCGGGGAGGTGGACCTCGGCCTCGCGTCGGCGTCGTCGGCCGGCGGCGACCTCGTGAAGCAGCCGCTGTTCGTGCAGCCGTTCCTCTGGGTGGGGCCGCGGCTCAAGGGCAAGCCGCCGGCGCTGCGCGAGCGGCTCCGGCACGAGCCGCTGCTCCGGCTCGCGCCCGGCAGCGTGGGGCGGCGGATGCTCGACGCGTACCTGGATCGCGAGCGGATCCGGCCGATCTCGACGATCGACGTGTCGAGCGTGTCGCTGCTCGTGTCGTACGTCTCGGGCGGGCTCGGCATCGGCCTCGCGCCGGCGCTGGCGCTGACCGAGGTGGCGCGCTCGCGGCTCGACGTGGAGATCGCCGAGGTGGAGCCGCTGCCTGTCGAGCTGATGACGCGCGAGAACTTCCGGCGGAGTCCGATCATCGAGCGGTTCATCGACCAGCTCACCGCCGAGGGGCGCCGCGCCGAGCAGCGGACGCGGGCGCTGCTCGGGGGATAGCGACGCGCGCGTGTCGCGTGCGCGTGTGCGCGTGTCATGCGCGTGTGCGCGTGTCAGCAAAGCGCCCGTCGCGGCGGCCGGCGCCGCTTGTCACGGGAGCGGGCGCGCGACACGATGACGCGCGCGTGCAGATGCTCGACCGTCGCCTCCTCCTCGCCGCCGCGCTGGTGCTCCCTGTCACGGGGTGTAACGCCACCCCGGAGAACATCGCCAGGCGGAGCGATCTCTCCTCCTCGGGGACCGGCGAGTTTCCGGGGGCCGGCGGCGGCCCGCGCGAGGGCGCCTCGTCGGGCAGCGGCGGGCAAGCCGGCTGCAAGCCGCGGCTCGAGGGGGTCGTGCGCGACTTCAAGTCGGCCGACAAGCCCGGCGGACACCCGGATTTCGAGAGCTTCACCGGGGAAGATACGCTGAGGCGCATGGTCAAGTCGTCGCTCGGCGAGGACGACAAGCCCGTCTATGCCGCTGCCGGACCGACGAGGTACACGACCGGACCCGAGGAGTTCGCCCAGTGGTTCCGGGACGTCCCGGGGGTGAACCGGTCGATCAAGTACACCGTCCCCATCGACGTGACCGAGAACGATCTGCGGATCTTCTTCGATGAGGCATTCTTCCCCATCGACGACGACGACCGGAGCTGGGGCAATCAGGGGGAGGAGCACAACTACAGCTTCACGTTCGAGCTCCACATGACGTTCAGGTACAGGCGCGGGGACGTGTTCATCTTCGGCGGCGACGACGATATCTGGGTGTTCGTCAACAGGAAGCTGGCGATCGATCAGGGCGGGGTCCACGTGCCCACCTCGTCGACCCTCGATCTCGACAAGCTGGCCAACCGGGACGGCCTCGAGGAAGGGGGCGAGTACCCGATCGACATCTTCTTCGCCGAGCGCCGGAGCCCCGGATCACAGCTCATGTTCACGACGCTCGAGTACACGAACTGCGAGCCGATCATCCGGTAGCGCGCCGGGCCCGGCGTCCGACAGAGCTGCCCCGCTCGCCCGGCCCTCAACGGGATCGTTGGTCAGCGGGACCGGTCCGGTCGGAGGACAGGTTGAACGCGGTGCCGACCAGCGCGAGGTGGCTGAACGCCTGGGGGAAATTCCCGAGCAGCCGCTCGCTCGCGGGATCGTACTCCTCCGAGAGCAGACCGACGTCGTTGCGCAGCGCGAGCAGCCGATCGAACAGCGCGCTCGCCTCGGCGGCGCGGCCCATGAGCGCATAGCAGTCCGCGAGCCAGAAGCTGCACGCGAGGAACACCCCCTCGTCGCCTGGCAGGCCGTCGGCCGTCCCCCCGGGGCCGGTCGGGTAACGGAGCACGAGGCCCCCGCGCAGGAGATCGCGCTCGATCGCGCGCACCGTGCCCACGACGCGCGGATCGTCCGGCGGCAGGAAGCCCACGAGCGGGATGAGCAGCGTGCTCGCGTCGAGCTCCTGGCTGCCGTACGACTGGGTGAACGTGCCGCGGCCCCGGTCGAAGCCCTTCTCGCACACCTCGGCGTGCACCGCGCCGCGCAGCGCGCGCCAGCGCTCGATTGGGCCCTCCAGCCCGAGCTGCTCGACGCTCTTCACGGCGCGATCGAACGCGACCCAGGCCATCACCCGCGAGTAGGTGAAGGCGCGCGGCCCGCCCCGCACCTCCCAGATGCCCTCGTCGGGCCGGCGCCAGCTCGACTCGAGGAAATCCATCAGGCGGCGCTGGAGGCGCCAGGCCTCGGGCTCCGGGGCCAGGCCGGAGCGGCGCGCCTGGTGCATCGTGTCCATCACCTCGCCGTAGACATCGAGCTGGAGCTGCGCGACAGCGGCGTTGCCGGCGCGCACCGGCCTCGACCCCTCGTAGCCCGGCAGCCAGGGGAGCTCGATCTCGCGCAGCCGGCGCTCGCCCGCGACGCCGTAGAGGATCTGGAGCTTCGCGGGGTCGCCCGCGATGGCGCGCAGGAGCCAGTCGCGCCAGGCCGCGGCCTCGTCGCTGTAGCCGCCGAGCAGCAGGGCGTAGAGCGTGAGCGTCGCGTCGCGCAGCCAGCAGTAGCGGTAATCCCAGTTGCGAACGCCGCCGATGCGCTCGGGGAGCGAGGTCGTCGGCGCGGCGACGAGGCCGCCGGTGGGCGCGTGCGTGAGCGCCTTGAGCGCGATGAGCGACGAGACGACCGCCTCGCGCCGCGGGCCGGCGTACGTGCAGCGGCTCGACCAGGCGCGCCACCACGCCTCGGCGTTCTCGACCTCGCGCTCGGCGTCGAGCGGCTCGGGCGGCGGCTCGTGCGACGGGTGCCACGTGAGCACGAAGGGGACGCGCTCGCCCTCGTGGACGTCGAAGTCGGCCACCGTGGTGAGCCCCTGGCCGCGCAGCGGCACCCCCGCGCGCAGGATGAGCGCGTCGGGCCCGGCCACCGCGCGCAGCGCCCCGCCGACCGAGCGCACCCAGGGCACGATCGAGCCGTAGTCGAAGCGGATGACGAGCTCGAGCGAGACGGGCACCCGGCCGCGCACGCCCTCGACGAGGCGCACGACGTCCGGCGCCCTCCCGCGCGGCGGCATGCAGTCCACGACCCGCACCGCGCCTTCGGCCGTGGTGAACTCGGTCTCGAGGACGAGCGTGCCCTCGCGGTACCGGCGCTCGACGCGGGGCGCCGGGTCCTTCGGCGAGATCCTGAAGCGGCCGTGCTCCGGCGCCCCGAGCAGGGCGGCGAAGCAGGCGGCCGAATCGAAGCGCGGCAGGCAGAGCCAGTCGATCGAGCCATTGCGCCCGACGAGCGACGCCGTCTGTGTGTCGCCGATCAGCGCGTACTCCTCGATCTGCAGCGGCATACATGCCCTCGATGCGCGCTGCGACGAGCGCCGGCGCGACGGCTGCGGCAAGTGCACGGAGGATGCCACGCGCCGCCGCGGCGCCGGGCGGAGGATCGCTGCGGCGGCGGGCACGACCGTGGCTGCCGGGCGCGCCGAGCGTGGACCTCGTGTCATGCTCGGCTGGGTGGGGGAGGGCGACACGGCGCGTGAGCGCGAGGGGGGCGGAGCATCCGTTCGAGGCGTCAGCGTGCTCCTGAGCCGGCGTCCCGAGGGCTCCGGCGTGCCGGGGCGGAACCGCGAAGTGGCCGCTGTCGGCCGCGTTTGACACCACCCGCTGCGCGCCCAACAGATCGTCTCATGAGATCTCTTCTTGCCATGGTCGTGCTGCTCGTCCCGAGTCACCTCCTCGCCGAGGAGCCCGCCGCGAGCGCGCCGCCCGCCGGCGCAGCCCTCCGCTGCGCGGGTGCGGAGCCGAGCGCGCTCGCCGGTCAGCTCGACCCCTCGTTCGGGGGAGAGGGGACCGGGATGGCGCGGGTGCGCTTCGGCGCCGACGACGACGGCGGCTTCTTCAGGCTCGACGTCGCGGGCGGCGAGATCGTCGCCGGCGGCTGGGGCCAGGGCGGGCTCGGCGGGGTCCGCTTCCGCGTCGCCCGCCTGACCGGGGACGGCGCGCGCGACCCCGGGTTCGGAGACGGCGGCATGGTGATGACCTCGTGGGCCGCCTCGACCGGCGACTACGTGTACCTGGCCGGCGTCGGGGACCAGCGCGGCGGCGCGATCGTCGCCGTCGGCTGGCGCGATCGGTTCGGGGGCGGCTCGGCGGACGTGGCGCTGGCGCGGTACGCGAAGGACGGGTCGCTCGACCCGAGCTTCGGCGACGGCGGCAAGCGCCTGCTCGACCTCGGCGGAGACGAGGTGATCCGGGCCGGCCTCGTCGCGCGCGACGACCGGATCGTGGCCGTGGGCCAGCGCGACGGGCGCCTGCTGATCGCGCGCGCCACCGCGGACGGCGCCCTCGACACGTCGTTCGCGCGACCGCACGGCTACCGGAGCGTGGCGCTGGGGCCCTCCTCGGTCGCCGAGGCGGTCGCGATCGATCTCCGCGGTCGCCTCGTCGTGGTGGGCTCCGCCGAGCGGGACGGCCAGCGCGACATGGTCGTGGTGCGCCTCCTCCCGGACGGCGCGCTCGACGGCTCCTTCGGCGACCGGGGCGTGATCGTCGCCGGCGACCCCGGGATCGACGAGCGCGCGGTCGCGGTCGCGCTTTCGCCTGGCGGCGCCGTCGTGGTGGCCGGCGACGCGGGGGCCGCGGGGGCCCGCGACTTCCAGGTCCGCCGCTTCCTCCCGGACGGCGCGCCCGACCTCGCGTTCGGCGAGGCCGGCGTGGCGGCGTGGCCGACCACCGGCGGCGACGATCTGGCCGAGGACATGGTCCTGCTCCCGGGCGGCGCCGTCGTCGTCGCGGGCAACGGCGGCGACGCGGCCACGCCGCTGCTCGCGCGGTACACGTGCGGCGGCGCGCTCGACCCGGCGTTCGGCGACGGCGGCGTGCTCCCCGTCGACCTCGGCGAGTTCGGGGTGCTGCACACGGTGCGGGTGATCTCCGGGCATCAGATCCTCCTCGGCGGCGGCGACGTCGGCATGTCCCCGGGGCCCGGGACGTACGGCGTGGTGGCGCGGATGTGGATGTGAAATCAGGCCCTCGAGATCCAGCGTGATCTCGGGGGCTGGTCCCAGATCCAGCACGCCGAGCTCGCGCGCTACATCATCAGCAACACCGCCCCTCGCCGCGCCTCGCTCGGGCTGTCGTCGAGCAAGAAGCCCGCTTCCGAGGCGCGTCGAGGTGCCTTGACGGAGCGGCCGGGCGCGCGTTGCATGTCGGCGTGCTCCGAGCGATCGCCGAGGACGTGTGGGCGTACGAGAAGGACCTCAGGATGCCGTTCGGCCATCTGCCGTCGCGGACGACCGTCGTGAGGCGGGCCGACGGAGGCATCGTGATCCACTCGCCGCTCGCGTTCGACGACGCCGCCGCCGCCGCGATCGACGCGCTCGGCGAGGTGCGCGCCCTCGTCGCCCCGAGCCGCCTCCACCACCTCTTCCTGAAGGCCGCTTCCGAGCGCTGGCCGCGCGCGAGCGTGCTCGGGGCGCCCGGGCTCGAGAAGAAGCTCTCCGGCCTTCGCTTCACCCCGCTCCCCCGGTCCGGCGTGGCGCCGGAGATCGGCGACGATCTCGGCGTGCGCCTCGTGGAGGGCGTGCCGTACATCACGGAGCACGTGTTCCTGCACGCGCGGTCGCGGACGCTCGTCGTGACGGATCTCCTCTTCAATGTGCACGAGGTCCGCAACTTCGGCATGAAGGTCTTCCTCTGGCTCGGCGGCGCCTGGAAGAAGACCGCGCAGGACCACGTGTGGCGCCTGCTCATGAGGGACCGCGCCGCGGCCGCGCGGAGCGTCGCCGATATCCTCGCATGGGACTTCGAACGCGTCGTCGTCGCCCACGGCGATGTGGTCGAGGGCGACGCGAAGGAGCGGCTGCGGAGGGCGCTCGCGTGGATCGGCGGGGCGACCCCGCTCCCGCCGGCGGCGCCGCCTGCGGAGGCCGGCGATGCCGGGAAGCGCTCCGCCGAGGTGTAGCCGGAGCCGCTCCTGCCGCTGGAGGAGCGATGCCAACTCGCGACGCCGTATCCATGGCTCCTCCATGGGCGCTCGACCGTGGACGGATTGGAGCTCCGCTGGAGAGGGGCTTTACCGCGCGCACGTGGTGTGATGCAGTGTTCTCGTGATCGCACCGAGCAAACCCAAGGCGCCGGAGGGCGATCTAGCCACCTTCGAGCGCGAGCGCTTCACGCATGAAGGCGTCGCGCATGACGTCTATCGTAAAGGGAAGGGGCCTGCCGTCCTCGTGCTGACCGAGATGCCCGGGATCTCTCCCCAGGTGCTCGGGTTCGCCGACAGGGTCGTGGCGCTCGGCTGCACGGCCGTGCTGCCGAGCCTCTTCGGCACCCCTGGACGCGACCCGCTGGGACCGGGCGTCACGGGCGCGCTCTACGCCCTCTCGTCGATGGTGAGGGCCTGCATCAGCAAGGAGTTCACCGTGTTCGCGACGGGGCGCTCGTCGCCTGTCGTCGACTGGCTCCGGGCCCTCGCCGCGTCGGAGCACCAGCGCTGCGGCGGGCCGGGCGTGGGCGTCGTGGGGATGTGCTTCACCGGCGGGTTCGCGCTCGCGATGGCGGCGGACGCGCGGGTGCTGGCGCCCGTGATGTCGCAGCCGTCGCTCCCTGTCGCGCTCACGAAGGGTGGGCGGCGGACCATCGATTGTGACGCCGCGACCCTCGACGCGGTGGCGCAGCGCTGCGACCGGGAGGGTCTCCGGGTGATCGGGCTGCGCTTCAAGGGCGATCCCCTGGTGCCGGGGGAGCGATTTCAGCTCCTCCGCGAGCGCCTCGGGGAAGGGTTCGTCGCCGTGGAGCTGGAGCAAGCCGACGGGCACCCGGAGGGGCCCCTCAAGAAGCACCATTCGGTGCTGACCGGCGGGCTCATCGACGCTCCTGGCGAGCCGACGCGCGCCGCGCTCGACCGGGTCCTTCAGCTCTTTCGCGACAAGCTGCTGGCCGGGTAGCGCGTCGCCCGGGGCGTCCGGTCCCGCCCGCGCGGGCGGCGCTCGCCGGAAGGGGCCGGCAGGGGCGGTCGGCGGACGTCGACGCGTGGTCGAGACGTGCGGATTCTCATGTGATGAGACGGGGGTGTGGCCATGAGGCCTGTCGTTGCATATCAGGTTCATCTCATGTCGCAGATGCGAAACAGAGCGGGCAGGGCGAAGGGCCTGAAGCTCTTGGGCGTCGATCCATCGGAGGTCGACGCGGCGAACGCGATGGTCGCGGACGTGGGCCTGAGCTTCCGCGAAGGGAACGACGGGGGCCTGCGTGAAGCCGACGTGATCCCTCGATTCCTCGGGGCGCCCCGGCGCATCGCGCCGGCGCCGGTGGAGGACTCCGAGTTCTGGACCACGAGGATGTTCTATCGTCTGCCCGTGTGGCCATGTCTGGAGCTGGAGTTCAGCTTCAACAAGTGGGGGCATCTCGGCAATACCCGGTTCGTTCGCGCAGGTGCATCCGGGGCGAATCGGCGGCGGTTGAAGCATGAGCTCCGGTTCGCCCCCGCAGCCGAGTCCAGGGCGCGTCGGCTGCAATCCATGGATGTCGTGCCCTGGCGCGTGGTGGAGGACGATATTTCTCTCTCGTGCAGCGAGGCGATCACGGTGGAATGGTTCGGGTCCGTGACCGACTACTGCTGCACCCTGCTCGAGCCCGGGAGCGCACCGCACTTCTGGTCCTTCGACTTCGGCCTCCTGCAGGAAGTGAAGCCCTGGAAGGAGCTGCCCATCGACGAGGAGAAGATCGCCGTGCGTGGCGCCCCGACCTTCCGCGCGAAGCCGTAGTGCCTGGTTTCCGGCCCTCGTCGACTCAGGGGATCGCCGCGGACGTGAACGGCACCGTGAAGATCTGACCCGACCTCCACGCCTCGGCGTGATCCGCGTAGTGGCACGTGCGCGGATCCCCGCTGATGCCGGTGCTCATCACCCCGAGCGAGCCGTCGAGCGGGGCGAGGTTCCAGATCATCCGCGTCGCGCTGAGCGAGTCCTGATCGAGCGCGGCCAACACCCCGCCTGCACCCTCGAACTCGCCGGGCGGGAGCCCCAGGACACCGATGTTCCCGAACCACCCGCCGATGTTCACCGTCGCGACGTCGCCCTCCGCGGGGAAGCTGCCGATGGCGAAGCGCGCGTCGTCGCCCGCGAGCGGGTGGTTGTAGGTCAGCGTGTGGATCCCGCCCCAGGTCCAGGCGCTCACGTCCGAGCCCAGGGCGTCGCGGAGCATCGCGTCTGCCTGGCCCAGGGCCGCGCGGACGGCCTGGTCCCGCGCCGCCCCCGGATCGACGCCCGCGGTGATGCCGAAGTACGGCGCGCGCGGGTTCTCGAGGGCGTCCATCAAGCCGGCGAGCTGGTTCGTGAGGAACACGCTGGGCGCGAAGGACGCGTATTCGTCGGGGCCGATCACGTCGCTCACCAGGTTGCGCAGCAGGATCAACGTGAGCATCTCGTAAACGGCCGCGCCCTGGCTGCTCGCCGCCGCGCTCCCGTTCCACGCTTGCAGGGCCGCCACCGCCGCGGCGGCGCTCGGATCGTCCGCCGGCAGCCCGACGCGCCCGAGCGCGGCCACGTAGCTGTCGCGCAGCGGCAGACCGATCGTGGTCTGCGTGTCGAGCTGGATCGACGCCATGTCCTGCGGCGTGAGCGGCGCCGTCGCGGAGGTCAGCCGCGTGGTGATCCGCTGGGCGCGCCAGGGCATGTCCCAGTAGTTGGCGAGGTGGACCGGGCGCCCCTGCGGCGCATAGCCCCGCGGGACGATCCGGTGGTTCGCCGTCACCAGCAGGTGCGAGGGCGGATCGTAGACCGAGGGCAGCTCGGCGTTCGTGGCGTACCCGGTCCACTCGTGTCCTCCCGTCCCCGGCACCGGATACAGCGCGTTCAGCGGGCTCTGGCGCTGCGGCGCGAGGCCCGAGTTCTGGTAGCCGATGTGGCCGTGGGTGCCCTCGTAGTCGGCGAAGATGAAGTTCCAGCCGATGCTCTGCTTCAGCGCCGCCGCCTTGAACTGCGTCCAGTTCAGCGCCGCCGGCATCTCGAAGAAGCCGTCGACCTTCCACGCCGGCTGGCCCGCCGTCGACTTGAGCGCGAGGGTGCCGAACGACTCCAGCCCCTCCAGACCGTCGTTGAGGACAGGCCCGTGGGGCGTCACGCGGAACGTCCGCTGCACGTTCGGCTGCCCCTTCACGCGGATCGTCTCCACGCGCCGGGTGACGGGCTTCCACTGGCCGCCCACGAGCACCTCCTGGCCTCCTCCGGACGCCGCGCGGAGCGTCTCCACGTAGAGGTCGACGCTGTCGAAGAGCGAGTAGGTCGGCACCCAGGCGATGCGCTCGGTGTGTCCGCTGAGGAACCCGGGGAACCCGGGCACCATCCACCCTGCCACGTCGTATTGCCCGGTCACCTTGAGCTGAGCCACATAGACGGCGGACGGGGTGGTGTGGGGGAAGTGCGGGTCGGTCGCGAGGAGCGGCTTGCCGGTCGAGGTGAGGTGTCCGTCGACGGCCCACGCGTTGCTCGCGCGCCCGCTGGCGAGCGCCATGCGCGGGGCCTGCCCGACGGTCCGGCGCGCCTCCGCCAGGCAAGACGGCGGCGGCGGGTTGACGATGGTCGCCGTCGGCGCGCTCGCGCCGGGCGGGACGAGGAACTGGGAGATCGGGTTCAGGTTGCCCGCCGCGTCGAACATCGACACGGTGTCCGGGGCCTCCTTGATCAGCGTCGTCGCGACCTCCGTCCCGGCGATGGCCGCGACGGCCGCACGTTCGAGCTTGGTGAACCACGTCAGGGTGTCGAAGGTGACTCCCACGTAGATGTAGGCGAGGACGCTGTCCTCGGGGGTCCACGGATCCGGCTGATATCCGAGCGTCTGGAACTCGATCGGCAGCCCGCCGCTGGAGGCCTTCGCGTCGGCGATGTACTGGTTCACGCCCGCGGCGCACCCCTGCAGGATGCGCTTCGTCCGCGAGGCGGCCGCCGCGTAGCGCGCTGCGGCGAACGCGGACAGGTTCTGCGCGCGAGCGAGGAGGTCCTGATCGAGGACGCTGTTGTCGTCGCCGGGCCCGTAGATCTCCGCGAGTCGCCCCTGCGCGCTCCGGCGCAGCTCGTCCATCTGGAAGAGCCGGTCGCGCGCCATCGCGTAGCAAAGGCCGCCGTAACCGGCCACCTCGTCCCCTGCGGTGACGTGGGACATCCCCCGATCATCCACGCGGATCGACACCGAGTAGCGCCCGCTGATCTCGAGGTTGATTCGCCCCTCCGCCGTCGGCTCGTCCAGCCCCGCGCCATCGTGGGCGACGCTGCATGCAGCAGCGGATAAAAGGAATGCCACGCCGGTCATTCGCCTCATCGCAAGGATCTCCTTCAGGGCCTCTCGCGAGGCCGTGCTCTACACGCCCTGTGCGCCGCCCTCACGCTGCGCTGATAAGCATTGCCCCTATGCGCATGTACGGAGAGCGCCTGACATTGCAGCACGCCGCTCCGGATGTGCAGGACGGCTATCAAAACCGGCAACGTAGCATCGCTCCTGCAGGCGTGCCACGCGTCGTGCCCTGGTGATCCGAGCTCGTGTCATCGAGCTGGCAGACCACACCGCTCGCGGCTCTCGCACACGGCACGTCCGGGGCTCGGCGCGTGGTGCAAGGGGGGCGCCGCCGCCGAGATGTCCTCTCTGCGGCGCCGCTCGGGGCGAGGCGACGTCATAGACCGAGGAGGTCACGATAGTAAAGACTTTTTCCTACACCGGACGCTGACCGCCTGAGCGGCTCGGCCGGCGGAAGATCATGAACGCGCGGAGGACCCTCCGCCCGGGGACGCCGAGCGCCTCGCCCCCCGTGCGGTCACCTCAGATGAACCGCGCCGTGATGCTCCGCTCGCAGCGCTTCAGCTCCTGCGGCGGCCCCTCGAACAGCACCTCGCCGCCGGCGCTGCCCCCTTCCGGGCCGAGATCGATGATCCAGTCGGCCTGCCGGATCACGTCGAGGTGATGCTCGATCAGGACGACGGTGTTCCTGGCGTCCACCAGCCGGTCGATGATGCCCATCAACAGGCCGATGTCGGAGAGGTGCAGCCCGGTGGTGGGCTCGTCCATCACGTAGACGCTGCCCTGCTTGTGGAGCTCGGTGGCGAGCTTCAGCCGCTGCCCTTCTCCGCCCGACATGGTGCTGAGCGGCTGGCCCAGCTTCAGGTACCCGAGCCCCACGTCGCTCATCGCCTTGACCACGGCCTTGATCTTCTTCTCAGAGAAGAAGGCCAGAGCTTCCTCCACGGTCATGTCGAGCACGTCGCTGATCGTCTTGCCGCGCAGCGTGTACGCCAGCACCTCGGCCTTGAAGCGCTTGCCCTCGCAGATCTCGCAGGTGGAGACGATGCCCTCCATGAACGCCAGATCGGTGTACACCACCCCGAGACCCTTGCAGCTCTCGCAGCTCCCTTCCGAGTTGAAGCTGAAGAGCGACGCGCTGACCTTGCTGGCCTTCGCGAACGCCTGCCGGATGTCGTCCATGATCCCGGTGTACGTGGCAGGGGCCGAGCGGCTGTTCGCCGTCACGCGGGACTGGTCGATCACGATCGCCTCCGGGTGCTGCGCCAGGAAGACATCGTTGATCAACGTGCTCTTGCCGGAGCCGGCGACCCCGGTGACGACCGTGAGCACGCCGGTGGGAATGCCCACGGTGACGTTCTTCAGGTTGTGCAGGGTGGCGTCCTTGATGACCATCTGTCCGGTGGGCTGACGCACCTGCTGCTTGATCGGCAGGTGCTGCTTCAGGAACTTGCCTGTCAGCGTGTCAGCTTCCTTGAGGGCCTCATGGCTCCCCTCGAAGACCACCCGGCCGCCGTGCACCCCTGCCTTCGGGCCGATGTCGACCACGTGGTCCGCGATCGCCATCACGTCCGGATCGTGCTCGACGACAAGCACGGTGTTGCCCTTGTCGCGCAGCTTCTGGAGCAGGCTGTTCAGGCGGGCGACGTCGCGCGCGTGCAGGCCCACGCTGGGCTCGTCGAGGATGTACAGCATCTCGGTCAGGCTGTTGCCGAGGTGCCGGATCATCTTCACGCGCTGCGACTCGCCGCCGGACAGGGTGGAGGTCTCCCGGCCGAGGCTCAGATAACCGAGCCCGATGTCCACGAGGTGCTGCAAGCGCTCGATGAGCCTGGCGCTCAGCCGCACGGCGACCGGATCGGTCAGGCCTTGGAGGAACCTGATGAGCTCCGTCGCGTCGAGGTCGGAGAGCTCGGCGATGTTCCGGCCGTCGATCCTGCACTCGAGGGCGGCCTGGTTGAGCCGCGCGCCGCGGCACACCGGGCACGTCTGCGAGGTGGTGAATTGCTCGAAGACCGCGCGGTTTCGCTCGGACATCGCCGCCGCGTCCTTCTTGAGGTACATGCGGGTGAAGCGCTCGACGAGGCCCTCGTACTTCGAGCCGAACTCGCCGAAGGAGACCTTCACGTCCGCGCCGTGGAGGAGGGCGTGGAGCTCCTCGGCGGTGTAGTCCTCGATCGGCTTGTCGCTGTCGAAGAGGCCCGAGAGCGGGTACATCTTCCACATCCACTTGCCGACCTTGAAATCCGGGTGGAGGATCGCACCGCCGTTCAGGGACTTGCTGCGATCGAGGAGCCTGTCCAGATCGAGCTGAACGGTCTTGCCGATGCCCTCGCACTCCGGGCACATCCCCTGCGGGGTGTTGAACGAGAAGGCGAAGGCCGCCCCGGCATGGGGCTGGCCGATGCGCGAGAACAGCAGCCGCAGCAGGGCGGCGATGTCCGTGTAGGTGCCCGCCGTCGAGCGCGAGCCGCCCCCGACCCGCTTCTGATCGATGATGATCGGCGCGTTCAGGTGCTCGATGCGGTCGACGTCGGGCTGACCGTAATGCGGCAGGAAGCCCTGCACGAAGGCGGTGAAGGTCTCGTTGAGCTGGCGCTGCGCCTCGGCCGCGATGGTGTCGAAGACCAGCGAGGATTTGCCGGATCCAGACACGCCGGTGAACACCGTGATCTTCTGCTTGGGGATGTCGAGCGAGACGTCCTTGAGGTTGTTCTCGCGCGCGCCGCGAACCTGGATGAACTGACGATCCGCCACGGTTGCCTCCTTGTGAGCCCGAAGTGCCCGATCTCCGCAGCCTCACCGCGAAGGAGGAGGGAGAACCAAAACGATGTGCGAATGTCAAGGTCGATTCACGACGCCCGCCCCGGGGCACCGGAGGGCCGTTGAGCGAGGCCGCTGATCCGGCAGCCCTCGCCGCCGGTGACCGGGTTCGCTTCACACTTCTTATCGATGACGTGGGGGCGCGGGTGATCCCCCTCAGAATCGATAGAGGACGTTGCCCTCGTCGCCGGAGACGTAGATCGCGCCCGACGGGCCCACGGCGACGCTGCTCATCGCGAAGGTCGGCACGGTCGCGGTGATCGCGTCGAGCCCCACCTCGAGGCGCTTCGCCACGACCGTGGTGTGCCCGGTCGACGGATCGATGCGCAGGAGCCGGCGCCTGCCGCTCTCCACGACGAGCAGGGTGCCGTCGAGATCGACGGCCATCCCCTCCGGCTGGTCGAGGCCGGCGGCCACCTCGAACGGCGGGGAGAGCGTCACGCCGCCGGACACGAGCTGGAGGACCGCGCCCGTGGCCCAGTCGGCGGCCCAGAGATCGCCGCCCGACACGGCGAGGCCCGAGGGCACGGTCATCGGAGCGAGCGTCTCGAGTCCGCCGCTGGTCTTGCGGACGACGCGCGCCGCGCCCGGCGCCGCGCCGAGCTCGGCCACCACGAGATCTCCCTGGAGCCGGACCGCGTTGAGCGGCGAGGCGAAATCGGTGTGGGTCTCGAGGACCGTCTCCGTCGCCGGGTCGTAGACCTGAACGACGCCCGCGAACCACGCGCTGAGGATCAGCGACGCGCCGTCCGCGTACACCGTGGCGGGCGCGTGGAACTCCGTGACGCCCAGGAACGACTTCGTCACGTCGAGCGGAGCGCCCGTGTCGCCGTCGAACTCGCGCAGCGACGCCAGGTCTGCGACATAGACCGACTCGGCGCCTCCCTGGCTCACCACGGCCACGCCGCCGGGCAGGATCATGCCGCCCGGGAGCAGCGTGCGCGCCTGCCCGTTCGGCTCGATCCGGACGACGAAGCCGTCGGCGGCGCTCGAGACATAGAGCTTGTTCTGCGCGTCGATGGCCAGGTTGTCGAGGCCGGCGGGGAGCACCGCGAGGACCTCCGTGTCGCCGGTCGCGACGTCGATCCGCACCACCTCGCCGTTCTGATCGACCGCGTGGAGCCGGCCGAGCCCGTCGAACTTGACCGCCGCGGGGATGAAGAAGCCGTCCGCGACCGTCTGGACATCGCACTCCAGCTCCGGGTCGACCGCGTCGGTGCAGGAGTCCACATCGATGCTGACCACCCGGCCCTGCGTCCAGATCGGCCCGTACAGCCGGCCGTCGGGGCCCCAGTCCATGCCGTTCAGGAAGCCGAGGTTGCGCGTGATGAGGCGCGGCGGATCGGACAGCGCGGGATCGACCTCGTAGAGCGCGTCACCGAGGAAATCGAGGGCCACGAAGAGCCGCCCCGTGTCGGAGAAGGTGATGGGGTTGACCCCGGGCGCGACGAACTGCTGGGTGATGTCGCCCGACGGCGAGCGCCGCACGACGTTCCCCGTCATGAGCGAGGTCCAGTAGAGCGAGCCGCCCGGTCCGAACGTGAGGTCATCGGGGCCATCGACCCCGTCCGACCCGTCGAGCCGGCGCACGACGGCGCCGCTCTTGCGGTTGACGACGGCGATCTCGTTTCCGAGGAAGCTCGCGACGTACAGCTTGCCATCCGGTCCAACGTTCATCCCGTTGGCGCCGTGCAGCCGCGCGCCCTCGACGAGGATGGAGCGCTTCGCGTGAGCCGTCGACGAGAAGCCAAGAAGCAATGTGCCAGCGAGCACGAATGCAAAGGGCCTGTGCATAGCTCTCCTTTCACCGCCGCGCGTGGGCCGCAGACCCCGGGATCACGATGATGTCGGGCGCGAGACCCCCGAGACGGCGAGGACTTCCGGCGGACGCGTGTGTCACGCAGGATTGCATGAGCACGATACCACGGTCCGTGGGCGCGTGTCCCTGCGGCCCGTCGCGCTCGGGGTCGCATCGACGCGCTGGTCGGCGGCGGGCGCAGATCTCACTACATCGAGCGCGTCACTTGCGCCTGGCGATGAAGTCCTGGAACGCCCTGGCGGCTTCGGCCTCGACCTTCTGGACGTGGGGGCGCTGCCGCAGCAGCGCGAAGAGGCTCTGGAGCTGCGGCCAGTCGTCGTAAGGGTCCTTGCCGGTGAGCGCCTTGAGCACCACGCTGGCGATCGGCATGACCGTGATCGCGGCGAGATCCGCGTAGGTGAGCTCCGCGCCGGCGATATAGGGGCTGAACTTCGCCATGCGCTGGAGGGCGCCGATGCCGCGCAGGACGCCCTGCTCCGCGCGGGCCACCTGATCCGGCGCCGCGCTCTGGCCGAAGAGCACCGCGGGCAGCACCGGGCGAACCGGGGTGTCGATGCTGGAGTCGATGACGGACATGATCGCGCGACACTGCGCCGCCTCCCAGGGGTCGGCGGGCAGCAGGCGGCTCTCCTTCGGTCCGATGGCCTCGATGTACTCGATGATCGCCTGGGACTCGATGAGACAGCCAGCCGATCCCGACCTCGCGATGAACGGGATCCTGCCCAGCGGGCTCTTCTCCAGGTACGCCGCGTCCTGGGACGGCGGCGCCACCTCCTCCACGAAGGGGACCCCCTTCTCGAGCAGGGAGAGCTTCACCTTGTTGTAATAATTGCTCAACGGAAAGCCATAGAGCGTGATCATCGGAGACCTCCTGTCTTCAGCGCGGCCCAGCAGACGGCATGCCCCCTGCCGCTGTCAAGGAGATCATCACGCCCCAGGCGAGCTCCCCGTCACGGCGCGCGTCGACGGATCTGCATGAAAGGTCGCGCGGCGCGCCCTTCCATCACGAGCGCATCGCAGCTCGCTACCCTCGAGACAGCGAATGGACGCCGGCAGCCACCATGACAGCGCCAGCGGCGCGCGCCGGCGCGGCTCGGCTGGCGCAGCGGTCGAGGTGGAAGGCGGCCTGCAGGAGGTGGGGAAAGCCAGGGGATGGGTCAATCCAAGGGAAGGAGCGGCCGCGACGCGAGGAGCTGCTTCTGCTGTTCGCGTCTCGGCGCTTCAAGCGCAGGTCACTTCAGGCGAGGTTGAGGAAGCTCGATGAGATGGTCGTCCCACCTTCCAGTCCCAAGCATGGCGCCGGCCGCGCCCGTCCGAGGCCGGACGGTCAAGGAGAGAGACGCCGCTTCCCCGCCGGGTCAGATCTGCCGGCACGCGGCCGCGCAGCGGCGGCACTCGTCGGCGCACGTCTTCATCTGGACATCGCCGGTGAGCTTGTCGCAGCTCGCCGCGCACAGATCGCAGAGGGCCGCGCACGCGCTCGTGATCTGGGCGCGCTGCGGCGAGCTGCGCAGGAGGAGCTTGGAGGCCGCCTCGCAGATGTCGGCGCAGTCCTGGAGCAACCGTACGTGCGTCGCGTCGGCGTGAGCGCCGCCCATCTCGAGGCAATACTGGCTTGCATGGGTGCAGATCGCCCCGCAATCCTGGGTGAACCGGGCCACCTCCCGGAACGATCTGTCCCCCGGAAATCTGCTCATGAGAACCCCCCTTCGGTCAACCGGTCTGCTCCTCGCCGCGGGGCATCTCGCGACAAAGAGGCAACCTTGGTATCCAGAGGTTGAATGGATTGAGCGACCTTCGCACGTCGGGCCGTCCCGCATATGGGCCTCGGAACAGGGATTGACGCGCCGAGCCCTGGTGTCCTGAACGCGCCGCGCGACCGCCGGGGCGGCCGGGCAGGCGCGCGTTCACCCGATCGGAGCGGCCGCTCCCGCCCTGGTCGCTCGGGCGGCGCGGCGCTTCGACCGTCCCGTGCCCCTCGGGGAGCCGCCCGGCGAGGTCGAGCTCGGAGGCGCCGTCTCCGCGGCCGCACTCCAGGCGATCGATCCGGAGCGACCATTCACGCGCGCTGCCGGTCGAGGCGGCTCACGCGCGCTTCCGGTCGCGGCGGGGGCCGGTCGGGGCGGCGCGGCCGGGTGTGCGGCTGGCGATCATGCGATGGGAAGCGACAGCGCGCTGCGGCTCCGGTCCGCGCCGCGCGAGGCGCTCACGCCGTTCGCCTGGGGGAGCTCTGTCGGCGCATTGTCCTTGCGGTCTGCCTCTTGCCTTGCGCGATCGATTCGACACGACAGGAAGATCCGTGAGCCCACCGGACGGCGCGCGAGCGTGCTTGTCCCTGGCGTGGGCGCGTCAACCCGGATCTCCGCAGAAGGCAGGAAAGAAGAGCGAGGCCATCGGAAGCAAGGCCATCGGAAGGAGGATTGTGATGATCGGAGCTGTGCAGTTCGTTCGGCGGGCGCTGCTGCCCGCGGCGTGCCTCGGCGTCGCCCTGATGCAGGCTGGAGACGCGCGGGCCCAGGCCGTGAAGCCCGTGTGGGCCAGCAAC
Source organism: Sorangium sp. So ce406 (assembly GCF_051474675.1). Taxonomy (NCBI): domain Bacteria; kingdom Pseudomonadati; phylum Myxococcota; order Polyangiales; family Polyangiaceae; genus Sorangium; species Sorangium sp. So ce406. Next base: position 152,553 of record NZ_CP150340.1, read on the forward strand.
ACGTTCCAGTCCAGCGAGCACTGCGATCCGCAGACCAAGCTCCTCGCCGGCGACTACCTGAACCGTGGTTACGGGGTGTACTCCGCGAACCGCAAGTACCACCTCATCATGCAGGACGACGGCAACCTCGTGCTGTACCGGGTGCCGGCGCAGGCGCTGTGGTCCACCGGCACCGCCGGGCAGGCCATCAAGCATGCGATCCTGCAGGCGGACGGCAACCTCGTGCTCTATGACTACGCGGGCCAGCCGAAGTGGTCGTCGAACACCCAGGGACACCGGGGAGCGTTCCTGGTGGTCCAGTGCGACGGCAACCTGGTCATCTACGCGCCCACCTAGCGCCGGGCCGCTGGCGCGGGCGCGCGCCGGCTGGCGCCGCGTCCCGGAAGCTCGTCCCTGATCACGCGATGCGCAGCGGCGTGGACACGGTCATCGTCGCGGGGAGGACCAGGCGGCGGGCCGGCGGTACGAGCGACCGAAAGATCCGCCAATCCGGCATGAAACAGCGCCCTCCCGCGGAGGCGCCGCGCGCGCTACGTCGTGGTGATGCTGATTGACGTGGTGGACGAGATGACGGGACGGCTGCTGGCCGACGCGGGCATCGGCGCCGGAATGCGCGTCGTCGACGCTGGCTGCGGTCGCGGGGATGTCTCGCGGATGATCGCGCAGCTCGTCGGGGCGCAAGGGCAGGTGGTGGGCGTCGACCGCGACGCGCCTTCGATCGCGGCGGCGCGGGAGCGGGCGCGCGAGCTCGGTCTCTCGAACATGACCTTCGCCGAGGGCGACCTGGGCGCGCTGGCGCCCGAGCACGGCCACTTCGACGCCGTCGTCGGCAGGCGCGTGCTGATGTACCAGCCCGACGGCGTGGCGGCCGTGCGCAGCCTCTCCCGCGCCCTGCGCCCCGGAGGTGTGGTGGTGTTTCAGGAGCACGACGCCACGATGGTGCCGGCGAGCGTCGCGCCGCTCCCGCTCCACGAGCGCGTGTCTCACTGGATCTGGCGCACGGTGGAGCGAGAGGGCGCCGACATTCACATGGGCTTCCACCTCGCGGCCGTGCTGGAGCAGGCGGGCCTCGACGTCGTGCGCGTGCGCGCGGAGGCGGTCGTGCAGACGCCCCGGACACGCTACCGCACCGTCGCGATCGTCCGTGCGATGCTGCCCCGCATCGTGCAGCGGGGCGTCGCCACCGAGGCCGAGATCGACGTCGACACGCTCGAAGAGCGCCTCATGGAGGAGCGGACGAAGGCGAACGCCACGTACATCAGCGACATGGTCTTCGGCGCATGGGCCCGGAAGCCCGCCTAGCCACGTCGACCGCGCCGACGCGGCGACCGCCTCGGAAGAGCTCGCGCTCGAGCGCCGCCGCGTCGAGGAGGTAGCCCCTGGACGCCTCGAGGGCGCGCAGACGGCGCAGGGGGACGCCGACCAGGTGCCCTCGCCATTCCCGTCCTCGCCGCCGGTCCGCGATCCACGGCAGATCCCGGCAAGATCCCGGCAGCTGAACGCCGAGAGCCTTTCGCTTGCGCCCCCGCGATCGCGCCGATAATCTCGCCGGCCGGGGCCATCGCCGACAAGGCAGCGCATGAGCATGCCGGATGATCTTCCGCTTCAGCCAGGCGACGTCCTGAGGGGGAAGTACCGTATCGTCCGGGTGATCGGCGCGGGCGGCATGGGCGCCGTCCTGGAGGCGCACCACCTCGTCCTCGACCAGCGCGTCGCGATCAAGCTCGTGCTGCCCGAGGCGGCGAAGCGCGACGGGAGCGTACCGCGCTTCCTGCGGGAGGCGCGCGCGGCGAGCAGCCTGCGGAGCGAGCACGTGGCCCGGGTGCTCGACGTCGACACGCTCGACGGAGGCCTCCCTTACCTGGTGATGGACCTCCTCGAGGGAACGGACCTCTCGGCGCGGCTCCGGGCCGAGGGGCCGCTTCCGATCGAGGAGGCGTGCGAGATGGGCGTGCAGATCTGCGAGGGGCTGTCCGAGGCCCACGCGCGCGGGATCGTGCACCGGGACATCAAGCCAGGGAACCTCTTCGTCGTGCGCCGCGCGGACGGCAGCCCGCTCGTCAAGGTGCTGGACTTCGGTATCGCCAAGCTCGTGGCGCCGGCGGACGAGATCAGCGCGGACAGCTTGACGAGCCAGAATGCCCTGGTGGGCTCTCCGCTCTACATGTCGCCCGAGCAGATGCGCTCGTCCCGCGCGGTGGACATGCGCAGCGACATCTGGTCGCTCGGCGTCGCGCTCTACCAGGCGCTCTCCGGCAAGCTGCCGTTCGAGGCCGAGACGTTCGGGGCGCTGATCCTCCTCGTGACGCAGGAGCTCCCTGCGCCGCTGGCCTCCCTGCGCGCGGGGTTGCCCGAAGCGCTGAGCCGGTCGATCATGCGGTGCCTGGAGCGCAGGCCGGAGGACCGGTGGCAGGACGTCGCGCAGCTCGCGGCGGCGCTCGCGCCGTTCGCCCCGGCGCGGTGCCGGCCTCTGGTGGAGCGCGCCCAGGCGACGCTCGCCGCGGCGAGCGGGCGCGGCTCGCTTCCCTCTGCGCCGCAGGCGCCGGAGGCCGCCCCGGCCGGCGCTGCGAGCAGCCTGCCGATGTCCACCACCGCGCCTGCCCCCGTCCGCTCCGCAAGCACGCCGGCCAACTCCACCACCGTGCCGGCGGCGCCCGTCGGCGACACGCAGGCAGCGGACGCCGGCCTGCCGGTCTGGGGTCGCGACGCGCCCCATCCGGCGGCTGCTCCTGGCGCGACGCTCGCGCTCGCGCCGACCATGACGCAGACGGCCGCGCCGTGGTCGGGCAGCCAGCCGCCGGCGCCTCGGGGGCGCCCCCGAGGGCTGCGGCTCGCCGGCGGCGCCGCGGCGCTGGCGGGGCTGGCCGCGGTGGCGCTGCTGCTCCCGGAGCGCCGGGACCCGGCCGCCGAGACCGGGGACACGCCGACGGCCGTGCCCTCTTCGCCTGCGGCGCTGGCCGCGCCCGACCGGCCCTCGGGGCGGCCTGTGTCCGAACCGCCCCCGGCGCCGTCTGCGCCCGAGGGTCTCCGGGAACAGACGGCGCCCGAGCCGCACGCGGCGCCGCGTGCGTCCGAGCCGCTCCCGGCCCAGCGCGACCCCGCGGCGGCGCGCGCCGCCGAGCCCGCGGAGCCCGCCGCTCCTCCCGTCGCCTCGGCAGGGCGCCCCCGCGCGGCCGCCCCGCCGCCCCGCGGCGCCTCCCCGCGCGTCGGAGCGCCGCAGCCCGATGCGCGCGCCGCCGCTCCCGTGCCGGCTGCGTCCGCCTCCGCGGGCGGCGCGCCCCAGGACGCCCCTGTCCCTGATTACGGATCGCGAAAATGAGCTGGCGCCTCGCTGCCCGGCGCGGCGCCGTCGCGCTCGCGGGCGCCGCCCTGCTCACCGCCGTCCCTGGGCTGTCGCGCGCGCAGGCGGGGGCCGATGCGGCGACCGCGGAGCTCCTCTTCCAGCAGGCGATCGAGCTCATGAAGCAGGGCAAGTACGATGAGGCGTGCCCGCGGCTCGCGGAGAGCCAGCGGCTCGATGCCGGCGTCGGGACGCTGCTGTACCTCGCCGCCTGCTACGAGAAGCTCGGCCAGAGCGCGAGCGCCTGGGCCACCTACCGCGAGGCGGCGGACGCGGCCCGCCGCAACGGCCAGCCCGACCGCGAGCAGAAGGCCCGCGAGGCCGCGGCGGCGCTGGAGGCGCGGCTCTCGCGCCTGCTCGTCGAGGTCCCCGCGGCGAGCGCCGCGCCGGGGCTCTCCGTGCGGCGCAACGGCCAGGAGGTCAGCCCCGTGCTCTGGGGGACGCCGGTGCCGGTCAACCCCGGGACCTACACGGTCGAAGCGAGCGCGCCGGGCAGGCTCCCGTGGTCGGGCGCGGTCACGGTCGAGCCGTCCGGCGGCACCGTGACCGTGGCCGTGCCGCCGCTCTCGGAGGCGCCGCCGGCGCCGAGCGCGCCGCCCGCGGCGCCCGCGAGCGCGCCGGCCGCGAGCGCCGCGCCCGCGGCCGCGCGCGTCCCGCCGGCTGCGCCGCCGGCGCCCCCGGCCGCGGCCGGCATGCCCGCGCAGCGGCGCGTCGCCCTCGTCGTGGCCAGCATCGGCGTGGTCGGCATGGGCGTGTCCGCCGGCCTGGGCTTCGCGGCGCGCGCGCGGCAGGAGGACTCGGGCGCGTACTGCGACGGCGATCTCTGCGACCCGGAGGGGCTCATGATCCGCAACCAGGCCCTGGACGTCGCGCGGGCCGGCACCGTCGTGTTCATCGCGGGGGCTGCAGCCGTGGCCGCGGCCGGCGTCCTCTGGTTCACCTCCGGGTCGCCCGGCGCCAGCGCCGGGGCGCGGCCGATGCTCCACGTCGGCCTCGGGCCGACCGGCTTCTCGCTCGGAGGACGGTTCTGATGCGCTCTGCTGGCGCGGTGCGCGCGCTCGTGGGCGCCGCAGCCCTCCTCGGCGCGGCGGGGTGCGACGTGGTCTTCGGCATCCGACCTGGACAACCACGGCCGTCCGGGGAGGGCAGCGGGGGAGACGGCGGTGGTGGCGAGCTCGAGGTCGCGGGCAGCATCGACGCCGACACCACATGGACGCCCCGCCGGCCTCCGCGGCTGCGCGGCCCCGTCGTCGTGGAGGCCGGCGCGACGCTCACCGTCGAGGCCGGCACGACCGTCCTCGCCGACGACGAAAGCCTCCTTGTGATCAAGCCCGGGGCGCGGATCCTGGCGAATGGCACCCGCGAGGCGCCGGTCGTGTTCACGAGCGCGCACGCGCGGCGGCGCCCCGGCGACTGGGGCGGGCTGCTGATCTGCGGCAAAGCCCGCATCAACCAGCCCGACGGGACGTGGGCGCCCCGCGCGCCGCCCCGCGCTCTCTTTCTGATCTGCGGCGGAGAGGACGACGAGGAGGACAGCGGCACTCTGCGCTACACGCGGATCGAGTTCGCCGGTCGCGCTTTCTTCGGGGACGAGTACATGGCCGGGCTCGAGCTCATCGGCGTCGGGCGCGGCACCGTGATCGACCACGTGGAAGTGGTCCAGTTCATGGACGACGGCGTCTACGTCGTCGGTGGCGCCGTGGGGATGAAGCACGTCCTCGTGGTCGGCGGGGAGGATGACAGCTTCGACTGGGAGTACGGCTGGCGCGGCAAGGGGCAATTCCTCGCCGGGCTGAGGACGGACTCGCCCGCTCACGAGAGCGGGATCGAGGGGAGCGACGACGGCAGCAGCGACTCGCTGGCGTCGAACCCCGAGCTGTACAACGTCACGCTCCTCGGCAACCCCGCCGCCGACCAGGGGTGGGCCGGCATCGAGCTCGACACCGGCACACGAGCGCGCCTGCACAACGTGCTCGTGGCCGATTTCATCGAGTCGGGCATCGAGATCGTCGATGATCGGACCGCCGTGAACGCCCGTCGGAAGCGGATCGAGGTGACGCACTCCATCTTCGCCAACGAAGAGAACTTCGAGGAGAGCGACTCTTCGACAGATTACGATGAGGACCCGTGGATCATGGATCCGGTATGGATGAACCGAGAGATGGACGACTCATCCGCCGCCGGCATCCGGGGCGCCTCGTGGCGTTCGCTCGACCTGTCGCTCGCGCCGGGCTCGCCGGCGCTGAGCGGCGCCGCGGCGCCGCCGGAGGACGGCTTCTTCGATCCGGCCGCGCGCTTCGTCGGCGCCTGCGGCGCGACGTGCGAGGATTTCGAGGGCTGGACCGTGTTCCCCGTCGAGTGAGCGGGCGCGGCGAGCGAGAGGCCCCTGCCGAGCATGAACGAGCGCTCTCATGGCGCCTCGTTCACCTGCCCTGTCACGCGACCTGAGAGGGCCCGTGCGGGAGCTGGACGACGGCCCTGGCGGGTGCCGGTGGAGTCATCGATCCCCTGTGGCCCCTGTGGATGATCCACTCTGCGACGGCCACGTTGATCACCCAGCCGGCGCCCATGAGGAGCGCCCTTACGCCCTCGTTCGGCTGTCCAGCGAGCAACACCCAGGGCAGGTGGGTCAGCACCTGAGTCCCTGCGCCCAGACCGATGGCATAGCCGCGCAGCATCCAGGCGCCGTGGCGGACGAAGTCGCGCCGCCAGAGGGAGACAACGCCGAGGAGGAGCGACGTCAACATGGCCGAGCCGAAGAGCAGCCGGAGGACGGCAAGAGCGTCGCCGTCGCCCTCGGGGAGCTCGTAACGCGCCTGCATCCATAGACCGGAAGCCGCAGCGACGATCCCTGACGGGACCACGACCCACCCCGCCGCGCGGTGCCAGCGAGGTCTCCGGCGGCGGAAGCCGGAGGAGAACTGGAGCGCGCCCAGGACCGCAAACACGCTGACGCTGAGGATGTGCAGCACGATGGGCAGGGGCGCGGCGAAGAAGCGCGCGTTGTCAGGGGTGACCTCGCCGCCGGCGCTCAGCTCGATCATGCGAAACGCACCGGCAGCTACCGGGACCGCGCTGAGGCCGATCAGAGACGCGGGCACGAGCCAGTCTCGCCTCGCCGAGGGGGTCGTGGTGCTCTTGTTCGTCATGAAGCGAACCTAGCCACCGCCCCAGGTGCGGCACAATTGGCGCTAAGGCCAGAGCTCGGTCGACCAGGAGTCCGATGGGGAGGTCCTACTTTCGGCCAGGTGCACCCCCCGGCGCCGGTCCGACGGGTCAGTCCCGAACGCGACCCGTCTCGTGGGCCCAGAGGGCGATCTCGACGCGGTTGCGCGCGCCGAGCTTCGTCATGAGGCTGGCGATGTGAGCCTTGACGGTGCTGAGGCTGATGTGGAGCTCGTCCGCGATCTCGGCGTTGGTTCGCCCGCGGGCCACCGTCAGGAGCACCTCCTCCTCGCGGGCGGTGAGGGCCTCGCCGGGCTGCGCTCGTGGCCGGTTGGGCTGAGAGGCGGCGAACGCGGAGAGGAGGCGGGCGGTGACGCTCGGAGCGATCAAGGCGTCGCCGTTGGCCGCGGCGCGGATCGCCTGCGCGAGCAGGTCGGGACCGGCGTCCTTCAGCAAGAAGCCGCGGGCGCCGGCCTTGAGGGCGCCATACACGTAGTCGTCGTGATCGAAGGTGGTGATCACGACGACCGCGAGCGGCCGGTCGACCGTGGGGCCGGCGAGCCGTCGCGTGGCCTCGATGCCGTCGATCCCGGGCATGCGAACGTCGAACAGGCACACGTCGGGGCGCAGGGCGAGCGCCAGCTTCACGGCCTGGTGTCCGTCGGCGGCGACGCCCACGACCTCGATGTCGGGCTGGGCGTCGAGGATCATGCTGAGCCCGGTGCGGATGATCTCCTGATCGTCGGCGACGAGGACTCGAATGCTCATGTGGACCGTCCATTCCGGGGCAGCACAGCCGTCACCGTCCAGCCGCGCTGTGGGCCCGGGCCCGCGTGGCACGTGCCGCCGAGCAGCTCCGCCCGCTCGATCATGCCGACCAGACCGTACCCCCTCGACGCGGCATGGCGAGCAGGGACCGCATGACCATCGTCGGTGACCCGCAAACGCACGGAGGCGTCGTCGGTCGTGACGTCGACGTCAATGCGGGTCGCGTGGCGAGCGTGCCGGCGGGCGTTGGTGATCGACTCTTGCGCTATACGAAAGATCGCGGCAGAGACCGAGGACGGCAGCCCGTCGAAGCTCCCGGTCAGCTTGACCTCGACGGACGGTCCTGCGGCGGACGGGCTCGCGAGCCGCTCGATGTCGGCGATCCGCGGGCTCGGAGCGAGCTCGGCCGGCTCGTCCCGGCGGAGGAACCGGACCATCGTGCGCATCTCCCCGAGCGCGCGAGACGCCTCGTCCGCGATCACGCGGAGCGCGTCCACGGGCGCCTCGGGGCGCGCCGACGCGGCTGCCAGGCCAGCTTGCGCGCGGATCGCGATCGCCGATACGTGGTGGGCGACGGTGTCGTGCAGGTCGCGGGCAAGGCGCTCTCGCTCGGCCAGCTTGGCTTCGTCGAGCTCTCGCAGGCGCACGCGATCCCGGTAGCGCACGGCCGCGCCCAGCGCCATGGTCGAGCTCAGGACGGCGGATCCCCCGATGATGTCACCGATCTCGGCCCGGGTGGAGATCAGATCGAACGACGCCGCGGCCGCCATGATCAACAATCCGATGATCGCTTCACGGCCCGTCCCCCACCGGAACAGTGAATAGGGAAGCAGCAGCATGTACGCCATCGTGTGCAGCCCTGGCGGCTCGCTGCCGGCAGCCAGGGCCGCGAGCTTCATGGCCGTGACGAGGCCAAACGCGATCGCGACCATCTGCAGCGGCCTGGTCCTCCGCCACAGCAGCGTCGGCGAGAGCCCGACGCCGACGACCAGCGAAGCGGCGCGCCATGGGAGATCGGATCGGAACGTGGCCTCGAGGAGCCCGACCACGGCGAACGCCGCCAGGAGGACCCAGTCCATCCGGACGCGTCGAGGTGCGTGCGGTGCTCGTGGTTCGGACCACACGGATCGAAAGAGCTCTCGCACCTGGGTGACGCCGCGTCAGCACCCGGGCGCCCGGCAGACACCCATCTTGATGCGCGCGATCTCCTGGAGCTCCTCGGCGATCTCGAGCGTGCGCAGCGCGGCGGCGCGCGCGAGGGCCTGGGCCTCGTCGGTGACGGCGAGGCGCGCGAGCAGCCGCCGGCCCATCTCGTGGTGGTGGCCCTCGTCGGGCTGGATGACGTCGCGGTAGAGCCGCGCGGTCTCGGCGTCGCCCTGCGCCTCGCAGTACTCGATGAAGGCCTGGTTGTGCACCTTCGCGAGCGCCTCGCGCGTGAACTGGCCCGCGGCGACGCGTTCGACCGTGGAGCCGAGCCCCTTCAGGTACGCGTACATCGGCGTGGGCGACCCGAACCTGGCCGGCAGGGCCGCCGGGTCGACGCCGAGCGCGCGCAGGCGGTCGGCGATGAGCCGGTAATGCCGCGCCTCGTCGCCGCACTGCCGGGCGAGGGCGAGCTTCACCTCGACGTCGGTCTCGGTGGTGAGCCAGAGCGCGGCCTCCTCGGTCGCCTCGAGCTCCTTCTTGAGCGCGGTCGCGAGCAGCTCCGGGACGCCGATGCCGCTCCGGGGCTCGGCCGCGCCGGCCGCGGCGCCGATGTGGGCGAGGCGCTCGCCGACCTTGCGATCGAGCTCGTCGAGGAATTCCTCTGCATTCATGTGGGACATGATGGGTGCGCCCCGGGCGGCGGGTCAATAGGCGGCCCTTCCGCGGGCGAGGGGAGGGTGTACGATCCCGGGATGGCCTGGAGCTTCCTGCCCTCGTGGATCGAACTCGAGTCGGTCTCGATCTCGTTCGAGCTCCCCGCGCGCACCATCCTGAAGCGCACCGGGGTGGCCGCCCTCGCGACGTCGAGCGCCACGGCGCTCCGCCTGACGCTCGCGCCGACGCTCCTGCGCGTCGCGTTCGAGCCGTACCTCGTCATCGACCTGCCGCCGCCGCTCGGCGACATGGGGCTTCAGCAGGTCGAGTACGACTTCCGCACGGGCGCCATGGCCCCCAACGTGTTCTACACGGGGGGCCTCGTCCGGGTGGGGAAGGGTTCGGCCGAGGACGAGGCCCGCGCGTTCATGCGCGATCTCGTCACCTCGACGCCCATGGCCATGCCCCCATACGACCCGACGAGCGATCGCGATCTCGTGCTCACGGTGCGTCAGGTGCTCTCGAACCTCGAGTCCGGCGGCGGCGGTCCCCCCGTCCGCGGCGCGCGCCTCTCCGCGCGGCTGACGCTGCGCCAGGAGCTCGCGGGCGCGGTGGGTCCGGACGGGTTCTGCATCCCGGCCGGCGCGACGATCGCCGCGAGCGTCGATGTCGAGGGAACCCGGGAACAGATCGAGACGGCGCCGCGTGTGCGGCGCATCGAGGTCGACTGTTCCTCCGCGGTGCTCCGCAAGAACGGATCCGACCAGGCGGATCTGCGCCGCTTCGTCGTGCATCGCGGCGGGGACATCGCGGTCGAGCGGGTGGAGCCGCTCGGCGCGGCCGGCCAGGCGGCGGGGGTCGAGTCGCTCGTGCGCCTGTTCGGGGCGCTGGCGGCCGGCGGCGGCGTCGCGCTCGACCCGCAGCGCCTCGGGCCGAGCGCGGTCGAGGGGCTGGTCAAGGAAGAGATCGCGCGTGCGCTGCGCCCCGTGCTCGTCGAGTGGGTGCAGCAGAACGCCGAGATCGTCGCGGGGATGGACCTGCGGAAGGTGCTCGGCATCGCGGAGGGGCAGGACGTGGCGTGAAGGCGTGAGGGGGGCGCGGCAGCCTCGGTGGACAGCACGCGTGGCTGCCGCCCACTGCTGGTGGCGCATTGCGATGCGCCAGCCGGGGAAGCCTTGTTCCCAGGGGCCGTGCCCCTGCGCAGCTCTCCCGCGCCGTTGGCCCCTTTACAGCGCTTCCGGCTGTCCAGGTGCTCACCCTGAGAGCTCTTCTTCGCGCACCGACCCGCTGGCCATCGATTCCCCTCGTCCCCGTCGCACTTCCATGTCTCCACTGCCGCTCGAACATCGGGCCGGGCGGATGCGAGAGGGGCGCCTGCGCGGCGCCTGAGCGAGGCGCCCGTCGCCCCGCCTTATCGATGTCCCCACGAGGGCGCCGTCGGCGCGGAGCGGAGCGTGGTATAAGCGCCGCAATGCGTATCTCGGCCATCCACATCTATCCCGTCAAGGGCTGCCGGGGCATCGCGCTCGACGCGGCGTCCCTCGACGAGCTCGGCCTCGCCGGCGATCGGCGGTTCATGATCGCCGACCCCGACGGCAAGCCGCTCACGCAGCGCCCGCTGCCGCGCATGGCGCTCATCGAGACGCAGCTCTCCCCGAGCTCGCTCACGCTCCACACCGCCGGCCGCGCGCCGGTCTCCGTGCCGCGCGCGGCGCAGGGCGCGCGGCTGCTCACCGTCGAGGTCTGGAACAGCACCGGCCTCCAGGCCGAGGACTGCGGCGACGAGGCCGCCGCGTGGCTCAGCGAGACCCTGGAGCAGCCGGCGCGGCTCGTGCGCATCGGCGAGGCGTTCCGCCGGCCCGTCCTCCGGCCCTCGGTGGCGCGCCCGGAGGACGTCGTGACGTTCGCCGACGAGTTCCCGCTGCTCGTCATCTCCGAGGCCTCCCTCGCCGATCTGAACGCGCACCTCGAGGAGAGCGGCGCCGCGCCGGTGCCGATGGATCGCTTCCGGCCCAACCTCGTCGTGAGCGGGTGCGCCGCCTTCGACGAGGACCGGTGGGGCCGCGTCCGCATCGGGGACGTCGTGCTCCGCGCCGGCGGCCCGTGCGCCCGCTGCGTGGTCACGACGACCGATCAGCGCACCGCGGAGCGCGGCCCGGAGCCGCTCCGCACGCTCGCCACCTACCGGCGCGACCCGGAGAAGCGCGGCGACCTCAACTTCGGTCAGAACTACATCCACGAGACGAAATCCGGCGCGCTGCGCGTCGGCGACGAGGTGACGCTGGCGTGAACAGGCGCCGACGGCGCGCGTGCGCGCGTGTGCGTGAGCGCGCGGCGCCCCCGAGGATCGAGCCCGAGGCGGGCGGCGGGGCATCCGTGGTAAAGGAGGAGCATGAGAAAGCATGCGCTTCGTTCCTGGATCGTCTCGCTCTCCGTCGTGATCGCGCTCTCGCTCGTGTCGCTCGGCAGCGCACAGGCCGGAGAGGCAGAGAAGAAGCTCGCGCGGGAGCTCACGCACCTCGTCATGCCGAAGGAGGTCTACAACGCGCTCCTCGATCAGCTCATGTCCAACATGGGGGCCTCGATGCAGCAGGCGGGCGCGAAGGTCTCCGCGAGCGACGCCGGGAAGCTGAAGGCGGTCGTCGCCGAGGTGCTGCCGTACGACGAGCTCGTCCAGTGGAACGTCGAGATCTATGCGGGGAAGTTCACCGCCGATGAGCTGAAGGAGCTCATCAAGTTCTACAACACGCCTGTCGGGAAGAAGGCCGCGAAGCTGCTCCCCGAGATCAGCGGGGAGGTGGGGAAGAAGGTCGGGGCGGTCATCGTCCAGCGAATGCCCGCGGCGATGCGGAAGGCGGGGGTCCAGTAGCGCGCGCCTGGCACGCCGCGCGAGGGTGGCTGTCCGCGCTACCGCTTGTAGACCAGGAAGCCGGCGATGGCGTCGAGGAGCGCCCGCGGCTCGTCGGCGCGCACCGAGTGGCTGCTGCGCTCGAAGATGCGGAGATCGGCGCCGGGGATGAGGCGCGCGATCTCCTCCGAGAGATCGGGCGGGCAGATCCAGTCGTGCCGGCCGGCGATGACGAGGGTGGGCACCTCGATCTCGGGGAGGCGCGGCGTGAAGTCGAACGTGCGCATGAACCGCTCCAGGGCGACGTTCCATGCCTCGACGTTGTAGATGGTGCGCGCGCTCGACTCGGCCGCCTTCTGCGGATCGAAGGTGGTCGAGTAGAGCGGCCCCATGATCTCGAGGAACTCGGCGAACTGCGCGTCGCTCTCGAGCGCGCCGGCCCAGAGGCGCTCGCACGCCGCGCTCTGCCGCTCCGTGCCGCGCTCGGCGACGATCTGCTTCGCCCGGTCGATGAGGCGGTGGCTGGCCGCCGTGGCCACCAGGATGAGGTGAGAGATGTGCTGCTGGTATTCGAGCGCATAGGCCATGGCCACCATGCCTCCATAGGAGGTGCCCATGACCGCGATGCGATCGAGGCCGAGGTGCAGGCGCAGCGCCTCCATGTCCTCGACGTTGTTCTCGAGGGTATAGGTGTCCTTCGGCCCGCGCGCCGAGCGGCCCTGTCCGCGATGATCGAAATAGACGAGCTGCGCCCGGTCGGCGAGCGGCGTCATCCCGGCCTTGTGGGAGGAGTGGTCGGCGCCCGGCCCGCCGTGCACGACGAACATCACCGGCTTCTCGCGCATCTCGGGGCCGTCGGGGACGAGGCCCATGCCGTCGATGTCGAAGTAGATCTCGGTGTCCCGGAGCTTCGCGCGCATCGCGCGAGGCTACTCGATCAGGGGAGCCGGGGGGCGAGGGGGGCGTCTCGAGGGAGCGCGCGGGTGCGCGCGGAGTAGCAGCGGAGGCGCAGCTTGCTGCCGGGGCAGCAGCGGCCGCCGGGGCGGGGGGGCGGGCCCGTCGCGGTCAGGCGACGCCGTGCTGGGCGAGCCAGTCGAGCTGACGTTGCCACGCGTCGGCGGCGGCCTCGGGGCGGTAGCTCGGCCGGTAGTCGGCGTAGAAGGCGTGCGGGGCGTCCGGGTAGACGTGGATCGCCGAGCGCGCCGCGCCGGGCGCGGAGGCGGCGCGGAGGGCGTCCTGCAGCTCGGTGACGGTCGGCAGGGGGATGCCCTGGTCCTGGCCGGCGTAGAGGCCCAGGACGGGCACCTGGAGGGCGCTGGCGACGTCGATCGGGTGCTTCGGGTGCGCCTCGGTGCGATCGCCGGTGAGGCGGCCGTACCAGGCCACGGCGGCCTTCAGCGACGGGTTGTGCGCGGCGTACAGCCACGTGATGCGCCCGCCCCAGCAGAAGCCCAGCGCGGCCGCCTTGTCGACGTCCGCCTTCCCGGAGGCGCCGGCGAAGGCCACGCTCGCGTCGAGGTCGGAGAGCACCTGCTGGTCGGGCACGCGGCCCGCGAGGGCGCGGAACTCGTCGATGGTGCCGAGGCGGCTCGGGTCGCCCTGGCGGACGAACAGGTCCGGGGCGAGGGCGTAGTAGCCGCGCTTCGCGAGGCGGCGGACGACGTCGCGGATGTGCTCGTGGACGCCGAAGATTTCCTGGATCACCAGCACCAGGGGAAAGGGGCCGCCGGAGGCGGGGTGGGCGCGGTAGCCGGGGAGGTCGCCGGCCGGCGCGGGGACGGTGACGGCGCCGGCGACGAGGCCGTCGTCATCGGTGTGGATGGGCTTCGGAGCGTTGCTCTCGGCGATGGGGGGGGAGGCGGTCATGGCCGGCCGACGGGCAGGCTTCATGCCACGGACGAGGCGACCGGCCAGGCGGCCGACCCGGGTTGAGGTGACCGACCCGGGTTGAGGCGGCCGACCCAGGTTGAGGCGGCCGACCCAGGTTGAGGCGGCCGACCCAGGTTGAGGCGGCCGACCCAGGTTGAGGCGGCCGACCCAGGTTGAGGCGGCCGACCCAGGTTGAGCCGGCCGACCCGGGTTGAGCCGCCGCCTACCCCGCCGCGCGCGCGCCCTCTCCGGCGACCGCCTGCGGCCGCGGCTGCGCCGCGCTCCCGGTGCGCTCGGCGAAGAACTCCCGCGTGCGCCGCCACGCGAGCTGCGCCGCCTCGGCGTGGTACACCGGCCGCGTCTCGTTGAAGAACCCGTGGCGCGTCCCCGGGTACACGAACCCGATCAGCTCCCGCCCCGCCGCCCGGAACGCCTCCTCCACCGCGGGCGCCCTCGGCGTGATCGCCGGATCGTCCTCCGCGTAGTGCACCTGCAGCGGAAAGCGCGCGCTCTTCACCTGCTCCAGCGGCGGCGCCTGCCCGTAGAAGACCGCGCCCGCCGCGAGCTCCACGCCCCCCACCGCGAGCTGCCCGACGAGCCCCCCGCCCAGCGAGAACCCGACGGCGGCGATCCCCCCCGGGCGCACGTCGGCCCGGTCGGCCAGGTGCGCCACCGCGGCCCTCGCGTCGGGCAGGTACGTCGACGTATCGCGGCCGCTGAACCACGCGAACACCTTCTTCAGCCGCTCCTGCTCCTCCGCCGGCAGCCGCGCGACCACCTCGTCGCGATCCGCCGCGCGCAGCAGCCCCACGCCGCGGGCCACCTCCGCCTCGGTGAACGTCCGGTGGGCCGGGTCGTGCGAGTACAGGTTCGGCGCGAACGCCAGGTATCCCTCCTGCGCGAAGCGCCTGGCCAGCTCGATCGTGTGGGCGGTGAGCCCCAGCCCCTCGTGCAGGATCAGCACCGCCGCCGTCGGCGAGCGCCCGCCCGTCGCGGGGCGCACCTGCACCGCCTCCACCGTCCCCCGGGGACCGAGGAACGACGTCCTCTCGACGCCCGCGCCCGCGGCCGTCACGCCTGCACCTCCGCCTCGGGCGCCTTGTCCTTGCGGGCGGCCTTCAGCTTGCTCGGGGGCCGCTTGCCGAACGGCTCGCCGGCCACGATCTCCGAGCGCACCCCGTCGACCCCCACCGGGATGTCCCCGGTCAGCGTCACGCGGTAAAGGACGCGCTCCACGTCGAGGTGCCCGAGGTCCTGCGGCCCGAGGTGCGCCGTCGCCCGGTTGTCCCAGAACGCGACGCTGCCCGGCTCCCACCGGAACCGTACAGTGTACGACGGCCGGCTGATCTGCTCGAAGAGCAGGTCGAGGATCGCGCTGCTCTCGCGCGGTGACAGCCCCACGATGTGGCTGGTGAAGCCGGGGCTGACGAACAGCGCGCGCTCGCCGGTCTCGGGGTGGACGCGCACCACGGGGTGGACCGAGATCAGCGGGTTCTCGCGCACCTTGCGCAGGTACGGGCTGTCCTGGTCCTGCGGGGCGAACCGCAGCCCGAAGCGGTGCTCGGCGCGCAGCCCGTCGACGAGCGCGCGCACCGGCGCGGACAGCCCCTCGTAGGCGGCCACGAGGTTGGTCCAGGTGGTGTCGCCGCCGTAGGGCGGCAGGATGTGCGCCCGCAGGATCGACGCCGCCGGCGGGTTCACGGCCGCGGTGACGTCGGTGTGCCAGCGGTTCTCGTAGCTGAACCGCCTGCCGTAGCGCTTGTCGTAGCGGCGGCTGTCGATGGCGAGGATCTCCGGGTGCTCGTCGAACGGCTCGTCCTCGTGCGGGTGGGCGTACGTCACCTCGCCGAAGCGCGCCGCGAAGGCGATCTGCTCGGCGTGGCCGAGCTGCTGGTCCCTGAAGAAGACGACCTTCCACTTCAGCAGCGCCGCGCGGATGGCGGCCACGGCCTCGTCGGGCAGCGGCTTCGAGATGTCGGCGCCGTGGATCTCGGCGCCGATGTGCCCTGCGAGCGGCTTCACCTGGACGGATTGATCGGATGGTCTCTGGCTCATGGGTCTCCTCCGCGCCGTTCCCCCGGCCACGGCTGTGGCGATCAGCGGCAGCCCGGCTATGCGGATGTCGTGCCAAGAGGCGAGCAGCGGCTCAGCCGGCGAGAGGCTCGCGCGAGGGGCGTAACTCGCTCAGGGCGCTGTACGGAAGATCATCACCAGATGGTCACGACGAGGCGGGAGGTCCGTATCTGATGATCCTTCGTGATGAGCTCTGCATCGGCCTTGATCGTCGTCGCGACAATGAGCCGGTCTGCCGGATCTCCGTGCAAGGGGAGCTGTGCGGCGAGCGCTGCGACGGCCGGATCGATCGGCAAGAGGAGCGTTCCGCTGCTGGCGAGCGCGTCTTCGAGCCATCGGTGTGCCGGTCGGTCGAGCTCGAGCCTCCCTTTCTCGGCGAGCATCGCGATCTCCCAGCAGCTCATTGCCGAGACTCCAAGCCTGTCTGCTCCATCAATGGCGATCGTTGCTTGCTCGGAGAGGCGATCTGGAGACGCGACCAGTCAGAACCAGGCGTGGGTATCCAGCACGATCACGGTTTCAGGTTCTCCTCGTCGCATGTCCACGCGTCGGCGTTCTCGACGGGAGACTCGAGATCATCAACGAACCGAGCGGAGCCGGCGAGCCGTCCAAACCGCTCGGGGTGACGCCGGTGTGACGGCGTCAGCGGTGGTGTGTCCTGCGTCGCGGGTGCGTTCGCGAGGGCGATGTGCTTGGCCCGGAGGCGCTCGACGATGGGAAGGAGCGCATGAACGTCCTCATCGGAGAGATCAGCGAGCTGTTGAACCAGGAGCTGCCGGGCGGTCATGGTGGTGAGCCTACTGCATGGCGCGCGCACGCTCCACAGCTGGCGCCGCGAGGGCGCCCCCGGAGCGGTCAAGCTGACGGTTCCGGGGCGTCGATGCTTCTCCGTTCGCCTCGCGAGATCCTCGGATCCGCCGCAGTCGAGGGCGGCGTGGATGCAGCCATGCCGCACCGCCGCTCGGCCGCGCCCGCGCGCCCGCTGCGCGAGGCGGACGCGGCTCGCTGTGCCATACTGCGTGCCCATCGTGGCCCCTGCCCATCGCATCCATCACACGTACGCCGAGTACCTGGCCCTCGAGGCGTCCAGCAACGTCAAGCACGAGTACCTCGACGGTCAGATCTACGGATGGCGGGAGGCACGCCGGAGCACGCCGCGCTCGCCGCGGCGGTCATCGGCCTCCTCTTTCCCGAGCTCCGCAGAGGTCGCTATGGGGCTTACGATTCCGACCTTCGCGTGCGCGTGCCCTCGACCGGACTCGCCACCTACCCCGACGTCACGGTCGTGTGTGGGCCGATCGAGCGCGACGCCCAGGACGAGCAAGCCGTGACGAACCCGACGCTCATCGTCGAGGTGCTGAGCCGCAGCTCCGAGGAGCACGACAGAGGCGACAAGTTCGAGCACTACAAGAGCCTCGCCTCGTTGCGCCAGTACGTGCTCGTGTCGCACCGGGAGCGCAGCGTGGAGGTCTGGACGCGCGACGGAGGCGGCTGCTTCACATCCGCCGTTGCGCGCGAGGGCGACGTCGCGCACCTCGCGTCCATCGGCGCCCGGCTCGACGTCCGCGAGCTCCACGAGGCTGCGGCCGAGCCGGGGGACTGAGGACAGACCAGCGGGCCATTCTGCGGGCTTCGAACACCGCCGGCGAGCCTCCGCGCGATCCCCGCGGCGGGCGCCGCCCAGAAGCGCCACAGAACGCCGCGGCCGTCATGCAGCGTTGCGCGCGTGCTGAAATCCGCTGCCCACCGCGCGCTATCCGCAGGATGGCGCCACCTCGCGTGCTTCACCGCCCGAGCAACATTCCTCATGCCCGCTGGCATTGACATCGTGGCTCATTCCGCGACCATCGCGTCATGGCACGTACAGCTCCGGTTCCGAACATCCCCGCCATTCCGGGAATGAACCCCGGCGTCTTCATCCTCGGCGGCGGCGGTAGCGGCGGAGGCCGCGGCGGGCGGGGCGGCAACGGGGCCGGCGGAGACCAGGGCGCCGGGGGCAAGAACGGCGGCAACGGCGCCCAAGGCGGCGGACGCAACGCCGGGAGCTGCGGCCAGGGCAGCGGCGGCGGCTGCCCCAACCCGGCGCACGGCGGCGCGGGAGGAACGCAGGCGGGGCACCCCATGGACCCGGTCACCGGTCGCGTCTACACCGTCGCCGTCACCGACATGGCGCTGCCGGGAGCGTTCCCGCTCGTGATCGAGCGCGCCTACAGCTCCGCGCAGCGCGACCGCGACTACGGCCTCGGCCATGGATGGAACCACTCGCTCGGCTGGCGCGTCATCGAGCTCCGCCGCCGCAGGGTGCGTGTCATCACGGAGACCGCGCTCGCGTGGGGCCAGCAGCCCGAGGTGATTCCCGCGTCCCCCCCGAGAGGCGGACCGCCCCTCAACTTCAGGCCAGCAGGCGCGGGGTCGCCGCTGGACCGCACGCCGCAGCAGGCCGCTCAGGGGAACACGGCAGCTCTCGATGACGCTCGTCGGGCCAACGCGACGCGGTATCAACAGCAGCTCGAGGCCGATCGGGCAGCAGGGCGCAATAACCTCTCCGATGCGGAGATCCAGCGCCGCAGCAATCGTGTGGCCGGAATGACGCCGGGCGTCTTCGGAGGTACCGGCGAGAACAACGACTGGGGTCCGACGTGAAGAATCGATTCAGCCATCCCTTCCTCGGAACCACGGCGATGGGCATGTTCGGCCCCGAGCTCCGGTCTCTCTGTGGAACGAAACAGCTCAAGGTCTCCGCCTCGGAATTGAACGAGGTGGCCGAAAGGCTCGAGCCGTGGCGTGCTCCGAAGTGCGAGCTTCGCGTGCGCGTCGGTCTGGGTAACCTCTATCCGGAGACGGGACCGGTCACCGCGCTCGACAAGACGAGCGCCCTCGTCAAGGGCGTTGCTGGCCGGATCGGCGAAGCGAGCCAATCGTCTCGCCAGCACGGCTTCGTGTGGCATGTCTGCGATGGGGTGCTCGCTCTGCGGGACGACGTGTTCTTGCGGGTGCTGGGGCCCACGGCAGCCAGCCTGCGGCCCTGGCTCGAAGAGTGCGCGGCGCTGCGGCTACAGTGCGTCTTTCCGGTGCTTCGAGCAGCGGGAGAGCCACCTGGCGCGCCTGGGTCTGCCTGGATCGACTTTCGCGACGACTACGTCGATGCGACCGGGCGTGCGGCTCTGGACGGCGAAGCCTGGCATCTCGATCTCCCGCTCGAAGCACCGGGGGATCGGTTTCGACAAAGCGTGGTTGGGTTTCTCTGTGCGACGGTCGATCCAGCGTCGATGACCCTTCCGCTGTCACCCCGAGCGAGAGAGGCGGCGTCGCGCTGGCTCTGCCGGCTGCACGATCCAGGAGATCCCTCGCGGCTGGCCTCGTGGGTGCTGGAGAACGGTGGGAGCGAAGCGCTCGCCAGGGCGGCTGAGGACGCCGAGAGCTCGTTTGGCGGGCTGCGCAGCGTCGACCGGATCCAGCGCTTCGGCGGAATCCAGATGCTCGAGCGAGCCGTCGCCGAAGGGAGCGCCGCGGAGTGGCCCGTTCAGCAGACTCCCGGCGGCCCTGCGATCCTCCTGAGCCAGGACGACCTCGACAACCGCGATACGCTCGCGTGCATGACGGAGGACGGCAGCATGTGGGGCTACGATTTCAGCTGGGACGAGTGGGAGCGCACGAGCGATTCCGTGCGCACGTTCGTCTCCCGGCTCGCGCTGTGGGGCCACCCCAGAGAAGCCCCGACCCAGCTCGCGCTGTCGCCGCTTGGCCGTGAGCTCGCCCGGGCGCTCGCCCTGAACGAGGTCGAAGAGGCCAGCGACTCCATCGGCACGTTGTACGCGGGCGACGCGGCGCTGGTGTTCGAGCGCAGGCTATCCGGTCGAACCGTGACGCGCATGAGATCGCTGCGCCCCGAGGCGGTGCTCGCCTGGGACGAACTCACCTCTACCCTGCCTGAAACACCGCGTGTCCCGTGATCTCGGCACCTCGGCACGAGCGTCGTTCTCAGGACCCGGGGGCGCGCATGCGGTTCGGGGCCGCGCGGTGCGCGTCTGTGCTCCGCAGCTCGCGTTGCCGCGCGAGCTCGCGCTGGAGCCCGCCGGCGAGGCTCCGGCTCTCGGCGAGGCGCCTTGCCCAGACCCGCTTCAGCCGCACCCACAGGGTGCGGCGGATGCCGAGCGAATCGAGCGCGGCGGCGAGGTGGCCGCGCTCGGCCGCCACGGTGAGCCGCGCATAGTCGGCGAGCTCGAAGGGCCGGCGGTGCGCCTCCCATTCCTTGACGTACGCGGCGTCGTGGGCGTCGCGGAGCGCGTGCCCGCCGCGCCTGTCCTCGTCATCCATCGCGGCGGTCCAGCGCCGCTCGATCTCGGCGAAGCGCGCCTCGGATAACCCGTGTGCGCCCAGCACGTCGGCCCGGGAAGCGCGCCGCTCGGAGAGCTGCGCTGCAATGGTCGCGTAGCGCTCCACGCCGATGTCCGCCGTGTCCTCCGGCGGGGCGGGTGGCGCCTTCGCCAGCGGGGCGCTGAGGGGCGACGAGGAGGGCGCGGGTAGCGCGCTCGAGGCGGGCGCAGCGCTCGGCGGGGGCGGCGCGCTCTCCGTCGACCACGTCGCGCCGAGAATGGGGGCAGGCCTCGCCGGGGGTCGCTCCTCCATGGTCGTCTGGATCGCCGGAAATGGCAGCGCTGCGGACGCAGACGCGCGGGCGTCGTCGTCAGGGGACAATGCGAACGTGGAGAGCGGCGCGGCGGCGGAGAGCGGCGCCATGACGGCGGGCGGCGTGGCCATGGACAGCGGCGCCGCCTCGGCCGGCGCCGTGTCCGTGGAGGGCGCGAGCCTCGCGCGCGGCGTGGCGCACGACGCCTGGGCGCGCTCGAACGGCAGCGCGTGTCTCACGCTCGCCGCTGCGTCCTCGTCCGGTCCGAGCGCCACCGTGGCCGCATGCGGGGCTGGCGCCACCTTGAACGGGATCACCGTGCGGCAACTGGCCGCCTCCGCCTCGTCGGGCTGCAGGAAGGCCGTCTCGGTGGGGCGCGCCCCGCTCGCGGGCTCTTCTTCCACGATGACGACGGTGCCGGCCCGCCCGCGCTGCGACGACACCGGCGCCGCGGCCTCGGCGCGCGTCGCGCGCTGCGGCGGCGCCCACGCGACGGGGGTGCCCGCGAGCTCGATGCCCGCCACGACGCGCACCGCCGCGAGCGCGCCCGCGTGCGGGAGCGGGAAGCTCCGCCGCCAGACGACCGTGCACCGCTGGTCCTCCCCGTCGATGTGCAGCGTGTCGGCGACGAGATCGAGGCGCATCCCCTCCGCCACGCCGAAGCCGCCGAGGCCGTGAATCCGCGCCGTGCCGCGCGCGCCGGGCAGGCGCATGGCGAGCCGCGGCAAGCTCGGGTGGAGCCCCTCGAGCAGGATCCACTCGTCGCCGCGCAGGTGATCGATCTGCTGTCCCTCCGGCGCCGCCTGGAAATAGCCCCAGTCGAAGCCGTCGGGGATCTCGACGACGGGCGCCTCCAGCGCCTTTCGCGGCGTCGCGCCGAGCCGCCGCCTGCGCGCCGGCAGCGCCCGCGCGATCGGGCCGAACCCCGCCGGGCGGCTCGGATCTCTCGGATCGACGATGTTCGCCGCGGCGGGGTCAGGGCCCCTCCCGAACGGGTTCTCCTGCCCGTCCACGCCGCTCGCGGCGCGGTCGCAGGTCAACGGCATCCGCTCGAAGCCGTCGCGATCGCGGACGAGGAGCTGCCTGTCCAGGAGGATACGGCTGCTGTCGGCGACCGCGAGCCGCACGTGCATCGATTGCGCCCTCGTCCCGCGCGGCGCATACGCGTGCCCCGTGAACATCACATCGGCGCGACCGAGGTAAGGCGCGAGGTCGCTCGCGAAGCGGATGCCCCGGATCGGGTTGTTGCCGTGGTGCACCTCCCCGCGAAAGATGGGCTGCGGCTCGACGACCGGCATCTCCGAATCCGGAGCGAAGGCGAAGGTCGCCTTGACGATCGCGGTGAGGTGAAGCTGCCCCCGGGCCGTGCGCCACGCCATGGCGGTCGCGGTCGTCCCGGGGAGCGCCGTCACGGCGTCGCTGGATAGAGCGGGCTCATGCATCCTGTTCCGCTCGATATCATGGGGAGCACGCCGCAGCCCGTTACGGCTCCGCGACACCTGTTACGGCTTCGCGACAATGGTTTCGCGACAATGGAGTCAGGGACGCCGGCGCCACGCGAGCATTGGAGAGCCGGCCTCCTCGAGCTCTTCTCTCTCCTGGCGTCCTGGCCGCTCGATTCTCTCCTCGCGTTCGTGCCTGGCCGGCGCGCGGCGAGGACTACGACGCCAGCGCCTCGGTGAGCTCCCAGAGCCGCTCCTGCGCGGCCTCGTCGAGCGCCGCCGTCGCCGCGGGCCTGGTGCGGCTCTCGTCGAAGTACTCCCCGGTCACCCCCTCGAGCTCCGGCGCCGTCGCGACGTGCAGCGAGCACGCTGCGCCCTGCTCGGGTGTGAGCAGGAACAGCTGGAAGAGCTTCACCAGCATCTTCGGATAATCGCGCGTGAGCTCCGTCGCGACCACGCCTGGGTGGACGGCGTTGACCGTGACGCCGGTGCCCTGGAGCCGCCGCGCCAGCGCCTTCGTGAAGAGCACGTTCGCGAGCTTCGACTGGTTGTATGCCGCCCCCGAGCTGTACGTCCGCCGCTCGAACTGCAGATCTTCCCAGACCATCGTCCCGCGGTAATGCAGCTTCGACGACAGGATCACGATCCGCGACGGCGCGCTCTGCTTCAGCAGCGGGAGGAGCTCCTTCGTGAGCAGCCACGTCCCGACGTGGTTCACGCCGAACGTCGCCTCGATCCCGTCCCTGGTCGTGCTGCGCGAGCGCGACCACACCCCCGCGTTGTTCACCAGGAGGTCGAGGCGATCGCGCGTCGCGCGGAACCGCTCTCCGAAGGAGAGGATGCTCGCCTTGCTCGCGAGATCCAGCGCCATCACCTCCACGTCCTTGTTGCCGGTGGTGCGCGCGATGTCCTCGCGCGCGGCCTCGCCCTTCCCCGTGTCGCGGCACGCCAGCACCACCGTCGCGCCGCGCTGCGCCAGCCCGCGCGCCGTCTCCTTGCCGATGCCCGTGTTGCCGCCGGTGACGATGCAGACCTTCCCGTTCATGTCGCCCTCGCCGTCACGATCCACACGGCGCCGCCCATGCGCACGCCCTCGGGTCCGTCGAACGGCGCGATCGCCTCGCGCAGATCGGCGCGCACGCGCTCGACGAGCTCCGGCCCGGCCTGCGCCTGGCGCAGCGCCGCGGAGGCCGGGCCCATCTGCAGGAGGAAATCGACGGTCTCGTCGAGCGATCGCCCGCCTGCCACCGACAGCTCCCGGTCGACGGGCTCGTGCTGCACGTGGGCGAACCCCGCGCGCGAGAGGATGTCTCGCACGCGCGCGGCGTCGGCGAACGCGAACGGGCCGGGCGCGTGCGGGTCGGGCTGAGGCGTCGAGAGGTGCCTCGCCGCCGTCATGGCCGGCACGAGCAACCAGGGGTTCTCCTGGATCGATCGCCAGCAGACGAACGCGAGCCGCGCTCCGCTCCGCAGCGCCCCCCGGAGGTTCGCGAAGGCCGCCTCGGGCTCGGCGAAGAACATGACGCCGAAGCGGGAGTAGAGGACGTCGAACGGCCCGGGCAGCGCCGTGGTCTGCGCGTCCGCGTTCTCGAAGGCGACGTTCGCGGCGCCCGCGGCCCGCGCCGCCGCGCGCGCCCGCTCCAGCATGGGCGCAGAGATGTCGACGCCCACCACGGAGCCGCCCGGCCCGACGCGCCGGCCGAGCTCCAGCGTGGTCTCGCCGAGCCCGCAGCCGACGTCGAGGACGCGCTCGCCCGCGGCGATCCCGGCGCGATCCATGGCGAGGGCGCCCAGCGGCCGGATCTGCGCCGAGATGATGTCGTGGAGCGCCACCCACTTCGGTCCGCCGACCTCGTTCCAGTACTGGATCTGGTCGGCGTTCGGCCCAGCAACTTCGATCATCGCCATCGAGCCCTCCTGTCGCTGCGAGGTTACACGTTCAGCTTCCAGCTCGCACTGGCTCGAACCGGGGGCCTGCGCCCGTACAGCAGGACGAGGCCGGCTACTTCGTATTTTTTCGAAATAGACGCTGGCGCTCATGCTTCGACATTGTTAGAAGTAGCGCGTGCCGCCGAAGCTCGACCGCCACGCCGAACAGCTCGCCGCGCTGGGTCACCCCGTGCGGCTCGCTGTCCTGCGCTTCGTGGTGCAGGCCGGCGCCGAGGGCGCTCCGGCCGGCGACATCCAGGCGCACGTCGGGCTGCCGGCCTCGACGTTGAGCCATCACCTGAAGCGGCTCGTCGACGCGGGTATCCTGAGGACACGCGGGGAAGGGACGTTTCACTACTACAGCGCTGCCTACGACGAGCTTCGCGCCCTCACGGAGTATCTGTGGGAGGACTGCTGCAAGCGCGGCAAGGCGTGCTGCTAATTTTTTTTCTTCTCTAATTCGATGTTTCTGGAAGAAAGGTGCGCGATGAACATCCTCAAGCCCCATATCTCTCTCAATGTCTCGAACATCGACGCCTCGGTCGCGTTCTACGAGAAGGCCTTCGGCGTGGGCGCCACCAAGCGTCGTCCCGGCTATGCGAAGTTCGACCTCGCGCTGCCGTCGTTGAACCTCACGATGCAGGAGGCGCCGCGCACGGGGGTCAACGCGAGCCACTTCGGTGTCCAGGTCGCGAGCACGGAAGACGTGATCGAGGCCAGGCGCCGCTTCGAGGCCGCGGGGCTCAAGACCTTCACGGAGGAGGACACGGCCTGTTGCTATGCCGTGCAGGACAAGGTCTGGGTCGAGGATCCGGACGGCAACTCGTGGGAGGTGTTCGTCGTCAAGGGTGAAGCGGCCGTGATGGGGAGCCAGCCCGCGATGCCCGCGAAGAACGATGCCGCGAAGAACGATGCCGCGTGCTGTGCGCCTGCGTGCTGCGTCCCGTCCGATCGAGCGCTTCCTGAGGATGCTCCATGACGACAGTGCTCTTTGCCTGCGTCCACAACGCGGGCCGCTCCCAGATGGCCGCAGCGTGGTTCAACGCGCTGTCCGACCCTTCCAGGGCGCGCGCCATGTCGGCCGGCACCGAGCCCGGCCCGCGCGTCCACCCCGAAGTGCTCGCCGCGATGGCGGAGGAGGGGATCGACCTCTCGGCCGTGAAGCCCCAGCGGCTCACCGACGCGCTGGCGAGCCAGGCGACGTTGCTCGTCACCATGGGATGCGGGGAGGTATGTCCCGTGGTTCCAGGGCTCCGCCGCGAAGACTGGCCCCTCGAGGATCCCAAGGGCAAGCCGGCGGAGCGCGTGCGCGAGATCCGCGACGAGGTCCGCGCGCGCGTGGCCGAGCTCGTCACGCGCGAGAGCTGGGCTGCTCGTCGCACGGACGAGCAGGGCCGCAGCGGCGCGCGGTGATCATGGATGTGCTGGCAGGCTGTGCTCTCCAGCGAGCCAATGCTTCCGCCGGAGGCGACTGCCGCTCTCCCGCCATGCATCCTCGGGGATGAACGTTGGCGACGGCGCGCCTGTGGACAGGACGGACACGTCGCGCGGCGGTCGCTCGAGGGGCGAGCCGCGCCGGGGCGATCAATACGGGCCGTGAGGCGCGCCGGTCAGCTCAGCGCGATCATCGCCGCCGTCGCCGCGTAATCGACGCGCGGCGCGCGGTACGGGTAGGTCGGCGGGAAGCGCTCGAGCGCCGCGCGGAGGCGCCGGGCCGACGCGCTGTCGAGCGGGTCGAAGCGCAGGCCCACGGCGCGCCCCGGGTCGCCCTCGCGCCGGCCGTGGACGGTGCGCGCGATCGTCGCCGTCGCGTCGATCCAGAGGTCCGTGTCCGGGAGCCGGAACGAGACGATCACCGGCTCGCCCGTGAGCGCGCGGGCGCTCGTCAGCACGAGCATCCCGTCGATGGACAGGTCGATCGCCCGGGTCCCGAGCAGCCGGAAGCCCCGCTCGCGCACGGCCTGGCACTCCACGATCGCGGCGCGGCGCGTGACGCGGCGCTCGCTGGCGAGCAGCATCTCCATGGTGTTTCTCCTCGGCGCGGTACGCTACGGAGGACCGCTACAGGGGGGCAAGAAACCTACATCGGTACCCTTCCCGCGAAGCGAGCAACTTCAGACCAGCCGTCGAGTCTGCCGCTCGCCCGAATTCACCGCCCGCGCCCCACAGCTCGCCAGTGCCCGCAGATCCTGCCGAAACCGCATACGGTGGCACACGTCTGCGCTCAGGATACCAGGGACACCGCCCTGGGCCCCGCTGACCTACGTTGTCCGCTGAAAAAGGGTGCAGTCGTTCCCGACGGGCCGATCGCGGCGCGCGCCCTCCTGCGGGCTGCTCTGGCGCACGCCGGGAGCGTACCGGGCTCATCATCGTGGTTGAGGGCGAGCAGGTGAGCGAGATCGCGCGGAGAGCCAGGCGCCGGTCGGAGACGGCTTGCTCATGGCATTTTGCCGTCTCTCTACATCGCTGGTGCGGTGTGGATCTATCCAGGGCGCGGGCTCGAGACATCGCCCTTCCTCCGGGCGAGAAGCCTCGCGAAACGGCAGGTGTAGCACCGGTGGCCCCGGAATGCGAGACGAGGGGGCCCCGCCTCTCGCGTCATCCCTGGCGCATGCGTGCGCGCCCGAGTGCCGCGTAGTGGTCTGCCGCCGGTCGGTACGTTCTTTGGTGGACATCCGTCGCGGCGCAGCGCCGGAGCGCCGAGGATGCCTTCGCGATCGCCGCGTCGGCGCGGATCAGGCATGTGCCGGGGAGGCGGACGTCAGGGCGTACGCGGGAGAGGAATCTTCCACCGCGATGGTGCCTCGCCATTGCACGCGACTGTTTCGCTCAGGTGCCTTCGGGCTCATCGGCACTGAGGGTGACCAGGTTCCCTCTTCGTCTGCGCAAAGGCCCAGTAGGGACGGCGACGCTGGTCAGCCTCGCCCGCGGCCAATTCGCTGGAGCCAGCGCTACGCGCATGATACCATCAGCGTTCCGGCGATAGACGTCGCATGGGACCGTGTTACGAAGAGGTAGGGCAGGACGCCCCGAAGGAGAAGGAGTGAGGAATGGAGCTCAGGGCATGGTACGCGGCGCTCTGCGCAGGAATCGTGGGTCTCATGGGGTGCGGCGATAGCTCGGGCCAGAACCAGAACAGCGGCGCGGGCGCCTCGGGTCCGGGCAGCGGGACCGCCGGAGGAGGCCAGGGGCAGGGGGGCGACATCTTCGGTGGTCAGGGGGGTGACCCCTTCGGGCAGGGGGGTGATCCTTTCGGCAACGGGGACGGCGGGTCCAACGGCGGGGTGGGCGGCAACGGGAACTCCTCGGGTTGCCAGCACGTCGATGTCGTGTTCGCGCTCGACAACTCCTCCAGCATGGATGAGGAAAAGGCGTCGATGCGCGACGTCGTGTTCCCGGCCTTCGCGCAGGCGCTGCTCCAGATCGGCGGCATCAAGGACTTTCGCGCGGCCGTGATGGACGCCTGCCCCCTCCCCGCGAACTTCCACACGCGCGGCGCCGCGGGCGAGTGCTCGTTCCAGAGCCAGAAGGCGTGGATGGAGAGCACGAGCTCCGAGCTCACGAGCGAGTTCCAGTGCGCCGCAGATCTCTATGCGGAGGACGTCGAGTGCACCGGCGACAGCGACGACGAGCAGCCCGCGTCCGCCGTCGCCGCCGCGCTGGAGCCGCCGTTCTCGACCGCCGAGAACGCGGGGTTCCTCCGCGACGATGCGCTGCTCGTGGTGGTGGCGATCACCGACGAGGACGAGCAGCCCGTTCCGTCCCAGCGGCCGCAACAGATCCACGATCGGCTCGTCGCCGCGAAGGGCGAGGCAAAGAACGTCGTGTTCCTCGGCATCGGCGGGAGGACGGACTGCGACGGTGCTTATGGCAGCGCGGATGAGGCCGACAACCTGCAGCGTCTCGTGGACACGTTCGCTGCCGACGAGCGTGGCTTCTTCTGGGATCTGTGCGAGGGGCGTCTCGAGGACGGCCTGACGAACGCGCTCACGGCGATCGAAGAGGCTTGTACGGAGTTCGTGCCCACCGTGAACTGACGCGAGGCGGGTCGCCGGCTCAGCCGAACGTCGCGGCGACGAGCCGGGCGACCTCCGCGTGCGCGGCGTTCCGCGCCTCGGCGCTCGCCGCGGGCGCGTTGACGAAGCAGGCGATGACGATCGGGGCGCGCGACGGAGGCCAGGCGACCGCGACGTCGTTCGCGGCGCCGTTGGCGCCGGTCCCGGTCTTGTCGCCGACGGTCCAGTCGCTCGGCAGGCCGGCCCGGAGGCGGGCGAGGCCGGTGGTCGACCGGACCATCCACGCCGTGAGGCGTGCGCGCGACGCCTGGCGGAGGGCGCGCTCGTCGACCAGGATGGCTCGGCACGTGTCGGTCATGGCGTCGGGGGTCGTCGTGTCGCGGGGGTCGCCGGGGAGGCTCGAGTTGAGGGCCGGCTCGTCGCGATCGAGGCGGGTCACCTGGTCGCCGAGGCCGCGGAGGTAGGCGGTGAGGCCGGCGGGGCCGCCGATCTGCGCGAGGAGGAGGTTGGCGGCCGTGTTGTCGCTGGTCTCGACGGCGGCGGCGCAGAGCTCCTCGACGGTCAGGCTGCCCTCGGCGATGCGGGCGCGCGTCACCGGTGCGTGCTCGAGGAGATCGGCTTGGCGGTACGGGACGCGGTGCTCGAGCGCGAGCTGGCCCTGGTCGACGCGCGCGAGGATGTTCGCCGCGAGGAGCGCCTTGAAGGTGGAGCACATCGCGAAGCGCTCGGCGGCGCGGTGACCGATGCGGGCGCCGGTCGCCGTGTCGAGGGCGGCCACGCCGAGGCGGCCGCCGAGCTGCGCCTCGATGCGCGCGAGCGCCGGCGCGGCCTGCGCGTGCCGCTCGGGTGAGGCCGCTGGCAAAGAGGCGGTGGGAGCCGCCGCCGGGGACGCGTTCGTCGAGGTCGCGCCCGGGGTCTCGGCGGGCTGCGGTCGCTGTGCTCCTCCACAGCCGAGGAGAAGGAGGGAGGCGGCTCCACCGAGGAAGCCGCGGCGTGACGAGCGAGGGTGGTCTTTCATGCAGGCTGCCGTACGCCCGCGGAGCGAAGCTCATTCCCGGGGGAACAGAAAGGCGCGCGAGTCCCCGCCGGGTAGGCTGAGAGCCGTTGCGCGCGATCCAAACGGTGTTCCCGGGAGCAACGCGCTTGATCGGAGAGGGGGTTGCCGGCCGGAGGGTGGATGGTCGGAGCGAGAGGCGTCTTGTGGCAAGGCGCTTGAGCTCGACGTGATAGCCCTGCAGAGAGGGTGTTCGTCGCGCGGAGGGGGATGGGCGGAGCGAGAGGCGCCTTGTGGCAATGCGCTTGAGCTCGATGTGATAGCCCTGCAGAGAGGGTGTTCGTCGCGCGGAGGGGGACGGGCCGATGTCTGGAGCGTGAGGGGGAGCGGGGAGGCTTCAATCGCTCTCCTCTGGCGCCACCAGGATCGCCGTCCGCAGCCGCGCGCCGCGCGCCCCCTCGGCCGTACCCCGGATCGGCGCGACGTCCTCGTAGTCGCGCCCGTAGCCGAGCACGATGTGACCGGTCGCGCCCAGGCGCCCCACCGTCGGATCGAGGTCGTACCAGGCGCCCGACGGCAACCACGCCGACGCCCACGCATGCGAGGCGCGCGACGGCGCCGCGGCGGAGCCGGCCACGTAGCCGCTCACGTAACGCGCCGCGAGGCCCATCGATCGCAGGCACGCCACGGCCAGGTGCGCGAAGTCCTGGCAGACACCGCGCCGGAGCTCGCAGAAGGCAGCGAGGCTGGTGTCCGCGGCGGTGGCCCCAGGATCGAAGGCGAAATCCCGCCGGATCCGGGCGACCAGGTCCTCCAGCGCCGCGCCGAGCGGGCGGCCCTCGTGGAAGCTCTCCCGCGCGTACTCGACCATCGCGGCGCTCCGCGGCGCGCGCGCCGTGCCCTCGACGAACGCGCGCAGCGCTGGATCCTCCGACGCGGCGGCCGCGGTGCGCGCCGCCGCCGCCCGCCAGTCGTGCCCGAGATCTCCGTCGCCGGCCGCCTCCTCCTCGCCCAGGCGCACCACGCTGAGCGCCGTCACCTCGACGGCGCCAAAGCGCCCCCCGAGCTCGACGCGCGCGCAGCGGTTGCCGAAGGCGTCCTCCTCGATCCGCCGCGAGGACGGCAAGGGCCGCACCACGAGCTGGTGAAACTCGACGGCCTGGTGGGGCAGCGCGCGCGGGGTGAGGTGTACCTCCAGCCGGCACCCGACAGCGCCCGCCGCCCCGAGCTCGTACCGGCTGCGGTGCACCACGCGGTGACGACACCCCGCCAGGGCGGCGCCCCGCCCGGCCAGCCCCTCGGCCCCCCGGCTCCTCAGCCGCTCACCACGACCTTCGTCTGCGACGGCGCGACCTGCACCCCCATCGGCATGTTCGGGCTCTTGCCGTTCTGCGCCACCGAGCAGGTGTGGAACACGATGGGGTTACCCTCGGCCTTCACCTTCATCGAGAACGTGCGGTACATCGCCTCCCCCTTGATCTTGCCGCTCACGACCCCGCCGGCAGAGCCCGGCTCGTCGCCGGTCGACATCGGGATCTCGCTCTGCTTCGTGAGCACCGGCTTGCCCGCCAGCAGCACCTTCAGCGAGCAGGTGCTCGGCACGGCCTGGTTGCACATCGCCACGTTCGGGTACGGCAGCGGCACCGGCGGGCCAGGCGGCGCCGGGGTCTTGCACGTGTCCGGCATCGCCTGGCAGGTCCCGGCCTGCATCGTGGTCACAGGGAACATCGCCGCCCCTCCTATCCGAGGTTGATCCGCTGGCCATCGAGGCTCACGTCCTCGCGCGCGTCCACCGACACCTCGCGCCCGCGCAGCTCGATGACGTCCTCCACCAGCGCGCGCAGCCGCCCGGCGCGGAGCTGGTGCAGCTCGCGCACCTCCTGGAAGAGGTCCTCCGCGCGCGCGATCACCCGCCCTGCGATCGACTCGAGCTTGCCCACCGTGGTGTGCGCGCGCTCCAGCACGGCGGTGAGCGCTCGCCCCTCGTAGCGCGCCTCGTCGATGCGCACCTCGCCGCGCTCGGCCACGGCGGCGAGCGCCGCCCCGGCCACGGTGACGCGCTCGGGCGCGACCCGCACCGTCGCCCCCCGCCCCCCGGCGCGCGCGCCCAGGGTCGCGCCGCTCCTGCTCGAGATCGCGACCTCGCCGGCCGCCCAGCAGCGGATGGAGCCGCCCGCCACGAGATCGATGTCGCCCCCCGGCGCCGCGAGCGACAGGCCGCCCGCCGCGACGAGGCTGCCCCGGCCGGTCTCCGCGTCATACTCGAAGAGCAGCCGGCCGGCCGGGTCGTGCACCGCGACGACCTCGTGGCCGTCGCGCTCGACGATCGACGCCGAGGCGCCGGCGCGCGCCACGATGCGCAGCGGGGGCTCGCCCGGCGGAGCGCCGTCGCGGCGCGCCTCGGGGGGCGGGGGCTCGGCGGGGAGGGAAGGGAGGGCGGCGGTGGGCATGGCGGTGGTCCTCGGGTCGGGGCTTCGCAGCAGTGGTCGGCGGCTCATAGCGAGGTGGGCGGGCGCCAGTCCTCGGCGCGGGCGCGCTCCGGGTCGGTCGCGCGGGCGCCCTCGAGCTTGGCGCCGTCCCAGCGCGCGCGCGCGGTGATCGCGCGGTGCAGGTTCGCGGCGCGGCAGTCGGCGCCGGACAGGTCGGCGCCGGACAGGTCGGCGTGCGACAGATCGGCGTGGACGAGCGAGGCGCCTTCGAGCAGCGCGCCGCTCAGATCCGCCTTGCGCACCATCGCCTCGTCGAGCCGCGCGCCGCCGAGATCGGCGCGCGCGAGCGCGGCCCCGTCGAGGCACGCCCGGGAGAGGTCCGCGCCCGTGAGCCGCGCGCCCCTGAGGCTGGCGCCCGCCAGGTTCGCGACCCCGAGGCGCGCCGAGACGAGCGAGGCGCCGCCCAGGTCGGCGCCGGCGAGGCTCGCCTGCGTCAGATCGGCCCCGTCGAGCTTCGCATCGCGGAGCTCCGCGCGCGACAGATCGCAGTCGCGCAGCGCTGCGTTCGAGAGATCCATCCCGGCGAGCCGCGCCTCGACGAGCGAGCTCCCGGCGAGCCGCGCGCCGGCCAGGCGCACGCCCCGCAGGTCGAGGCCGAGCAGCGAGGTCTGCTCGATCGAGGCCCCGGAGAGGTCCGCGCCGGCGACGGTGGCGCCGGCGAGCTGCGCGCGCTGGAGCGCCGCGCCGCGGAGGCTCGCGCCGGACAGGTCCGCGCCGCGGAGGCGCGCGCCCGCGACGCGCGCCCCGGCGAGATCGGCGCCCGCGAGGACGGCGTGCGAGAGATCGACGCCGACGAGCGCGGCGCGGGCGAGGCGGGCGCCCGAGAGGTCCGCGCGGCGCAGCTCCGCCCCGTCGAGCGTGGCGTCGAGCAGCGACGCCTCGGCGAGATCGGCGCCCGTCAGCTCGGTCCCGCGCAGCGTGGCGGCGGCGAGCAGCGCGCCGCGCAGGCGGGCGTCGCGCAGGCGGGCGCGGGAGAGATCGCAGCCGGACAGGTTCGCGCCGGTCAGGTCGGCCCGCTCCAGGCCGGCGCCGTCGAGCCGGGCGCCGTCGAGGTTCGCGCGCTCGAGCGCGGCGCCCTCGAGGTCAGCCCCGCTCAGCACGGCGCCGGCGAGGCGCGCGCCGCGCAGCGAGGCGCCGCGCAGCGAGGCGCCGCCGAGATCGGCGGACGGGAGCTGGGCGCCGTCGAGATCGGCCGCGTCGAGCTTGCAGCCGCGCAGGTTGAAGCCGGACAGGTCCTTGCCGGCGAGGTTCGCGCCCGTGAGGTCGCCGCCCGCGAGGTCGCGCGGGAGCGCCGCGCGGCGCAGATCCTGGTTCGGGGCGCGCAGCCCGCGGACGACGCGGGCGCGGGACAGATCGAGCGCGGCGAGCTCGACCCCGATGAGCGTCACCGCGGCGAGCTCGGCGTCGACGAAGCTCGCCCCCGCGAGCGTGCAGCGGTCGAGCTCGGCCTCGCCGAGCGTCGCGCGGTCGAGGCGGGCGCCGTCGAGGGCGCACTCCGCGAGCCCGGCGCCGGCCAGCGTGGCGGCCGAGAGATCGGCGCCGGTGAGATCGACGCCCTCGAGCCGCGCGCGCGACAGATCGGCGCCGCGGAGCGAGGCGCCGGCGAGCGACGTGGCCCCGGCCCGGTACCCCGCGTATCCCGCGGCGCGCAGGGCATCGACGACCTCGGGGCCGAGGTCGCGGTCGGCCTCGAGCGGCAGCGCCGCGGCCGCGGCGTCGCGGGTGAGCTGCGCGTTGCGCGCGAGCACCGCGCCGTCGAGGCGCGCGCCCGACAGATCGGCGCCGCGGAGCGCGACGGCGAGGAAGACGGCGCCGGTGAGCCTCGCCCCGGCGAGGCGGGCGTCGCTCAGATCGACGCCGTTGAAGAGCACGCCCGAGAGATCGCGGCCCGAGAGGTCGACGCCGCGCAGGTCGAGGCCGACGACCATCGGCGGGTCGAGCGGCCCGGCGTCGAGGCGCGCCAGGAGATCGTCCCTGTCGCGCGCGAACCCGGCGGCGGCGGCCCCGGTCATGTCGCGCCCCGATCGCTGGTGAGCAAGGTGGCCGCGAGCTGCGCGCCCCGCAGGTCGGCGCCGTCGAGCCGCGCCTGCCACAGGGCGGCCTCGTAGAGCCCCGCGCCGCGCAGATCGGCGCCGCGCAGGTCGGCGGCCTCGAGGCGGGCGCCGTGCAGGTTCGCCCGCTCGAGGCGGGCGCCTCCGAGCCGCGCCCGCGTCAGGTCCGCGCCCGCCATGTCGGCGCCGCGGAGGTCGGCGCCGCCGAGCTCGGCCCGGCCGAGATCCGCGCGGCGCAGGCTCGCCAGCGCGAGGTCGGCGCCGGTCAGGTCGGCGTGCATCCAGCGCGAGCCGTCGGCCCGGACGCCGCGCGCCTGGGCGCGCGGCAGGCGGGTCTGCTCCGAGGCCCGCAGCCCGCGCAGGTCGGCGCCGCGCAGGTCGACCGCCTCGCCGTGCGCCCCCTCGAGGCTCGCGCCCTCGAGCGCCGCGCCGCGGAGCGAGGCGCGGTCGAGCGCCGCGCGCGCGAGGCGGGCGCCGGCGAGCTGCGCGCCGTCGAGCCGCGCCCCGGTGAGGTCGGCCTCGAGGAACGAGGCGCCGGCCGCGCCGGCGCCGGTCAGGTCCGCCCCGCGCAGCGCCGCGCCGTCCAGGCGCGCCTTGTCGAGGGTCGCGCCGGTCAGGTCGGCGCCCGTGAGGTCGGCCCCGGAGAGGTCCGCGTCGCTCAGCCTGGCCGACGGGAGCCGCGCGCCCGCCATCCTGGCGCGCGCGAGGGTCGCCCCCTCGAGGTCGACGGCGTCGAAGCGGGCGCCGGTCAGGTCGGCGCCCACGAGCAGGGCGCGCGCGAGCCGCGCCTCGCCGAAGTCGAGCTTCGACAGGTCGAGCCCCGAGAGGTCGGCGCCGGCCATGCTCTCCTGGATCGACAGGCAGAGCTCCACGCGCTCGCGTGTCCACGGCGCCGCGGCCGCACGGGCCGCCTCGACCCGGGCCGCGTCCGCGCGGTCGAGCTCCTCGAGCCCGTCGAGCTGCGCCGGGTCGTGCCCCTGCGCCTCGAGCGCCTTCTTCACCTGCTCGCGCGTCTTGCGCTGGACCTCCTCGAGCTGCGCCGGATCTCCGGCGAGCGCGCCGAGCCACGCCTCGATCGCCGCGTCGCCGTCGGGCGTGCCGAGGGCGGCGACGAGCGCCGCCGGGGCGCCGCCCTTCTCGAGCGTCGCGCGGATGTGCGAGAGGAGCTCGGCGTCGTCGACGCCGGCCAGGGGAGGCGCGCCGTCGTTGTCGTTGCCGGGCGGCGCGACGGCGGCCCCCGCGGCGGGCGCCCCCGCGGCGGGCGCCCCCGCGGCGGGCGCGGCGGCGGAGCGCGCCTCCAGCAGCGCGAGCGCGAGCCGCTCGCGGTAGTGCGCGGCGGCGAGGCGGCCCTCGCCGAGCGGCTCGCTCGCGAGGAGCACGTGCCGCACCTCGGGGTGGTCCTCGGCGGACACGGGCGCGTGGCCGCGCCACACGAGGGACAGCGACCCGGCCTCCAGGTCGACGTGGACCGTGTCGAGGTTCATCTGGACCTCGCGGAGGCGCTCCGCGCCGCCCGCGAGCTCGTCGAGGAAGCAGCGGATCCGGACGCAGGGGAGCCGCGCGCGGTACTCGCGCCGCTCGCGGTGCAGGTTGAGGCAGACGATCTCCTCGTCGCCGCGCAGGTACTCGGCCTGGAGCGCCGGCACGGCCGCGTTGAAGTGGCTCCAGTCGAAGTCCTCGGGGAAGAACGGCCAGCGCTGCTTCAGCCAGCGCGCGTCGTAGGTGCCGAGCTTGCTCGCGCGCGTCGCCCACGCCGCGGAGAGCGGCCCGAAGCCCGCGGGCGGCGGCCTCGCCGCGGGCGAGTCGACCGGCGCGCGCGGATCCTCGACGTTCGGCAGCGGCCGCCGCCGCGGGTCGCGCTCGCCCGGGTCGAAGACGCCGCGGCCGACGGGGTTGGCCGCGAAGCCGGGGCCGCCGAAGGCGCGATCGAAGCCGAGCGGCATCTCGACGAACGGCTGCGGATCGGCGCGCTTGCCGGCGGCCGGATCGGTCCAGTGGCGGTCGCCGGTCACCAGCAGCGCGAGCGAGGTCTTGCCGACGGCGAAGCTGACCGGCAGCGACGTGACGGGCCGGCGGCCGGGGGCGTGCGCCTTCCCCGACAGCAGGAGGTCCGCCTTCGGCTTGAAGGGCGCGAAATCGGACGCGCGGCGGAGGGCCCGGCGCGGGTCGTCCTCGTCGTACACGTCGCCGAGCAGCGGCTCCGGGGCGTCCGCCGGGATCGCCGGCTCGCCGGGCGAGAGGCGGTAGGTGCCCTTCGCGATGAGGCACAGGGCCCACTGCGGGGGCCGGAGCTGCCAGGAGATGGCGGCGAACGTCGTGGGGGTGGGGTTGACGATCTTCATGACGGCTCTCGACGCGCGCGGGGCCGCGCTCCCGCCTGCAGCGCGGGCATCTCCTAGAAGAACTGCAGCTGCTGGCCCTGGATGAGGGCTCCTACGGCATCTGCCGTGAAGTTGTTGTTGCCGAACTGCAGGGAGGCGCCCTGACTGTGCATCTCCAGGACGGCGGGCCCGGTCTCCATCTTGATGCCGGTGAGGGCGTCGAGCTTGAGCTTGGTGGGGCCACAGGCGAGCTCGATCGCGGCGGGCTCGATCTTGATCGTCGCGCCGGCCAGTCCGCCGCAGCGCAGCAGGATCTGGGTCGGCTCGATGATCAGCTCGGCGTCGTTCAGCGGGTTCGCGTGCGCGAGCTTGTGGACCAGGTACGACCCGACGAGCGCCCCGAGCGTCGCGATGCCCCACGTCATGCCCGTGAGCCCGCCGCCCTTGTCGAGGTCGTCCTTGCCCGCGGCCGCGCCGCCCGCGCCGAACACCGCGCCCGCGGCGCCCGCCGCGACCGCGGCCACCCACGGCTTCGCGGCCTCGATCGCCGGCTGGTCGGTGGCCCGCACGCGCAGGTGCACCTTGGAGCGCGCCTTGATGTCCTGCTCGTCGGCCGTGGTGAGCTTCTTCGTGCTGCCGAACTCCAGCACCGGGCCGTACGCGATGTTGCAGGTCATCCCGGCCGTGATCCCGGTGTTGAGCCCGAGGAAGACGTTGCCGTTCACGCCCGCCGCGATGTTGTAGCTCCCGCCGAGGCTCATCCCGAAGTTGATGCCGGTGAAGAAGCTCGAGTTGTCGCCGTACGTGAGGTTGACCGACGAGACGTGGCTGCGCTGGGTCTTGCGCCAGCCCTGCCAGTCGTTGCTGAACGTCATCGAGTAGAAGTCGGCGTCGTACATGCCGAACGTCCGGCTGGGGATCACGAGCCGGTAGTTCCCGAGGACGACGTCGGTGCGGTTGCCCACGGTGACGGACTGGTAGTCCCCCTCGGTCACCACCGTGCGGTTCATGTCCGTGTGATCGTAGACCCCGTCGCTCGCGGCCCAGCCGAAGTGCGCGGCGCTCCCCTTGTCGCGCTCGGCCGAGCTGATGTCGTAGCCGGTATCGAGGCTCGACCACGTCCAGCCGCCGTCGCCGAACCCGTCCGCCGGATCGAGCCGCGTGGACTCGGTGAAATTGCCGGCCGCCGCGGTCGCGTGCTCGCCGTACCGCAGGTAGCTGTACTTCCCGTTGCTGTGCGGTACCGCGATGCGGATCCAGTCCTCCGCGGCGCTCGCGGTCGTCGTGATGTCGTCCTGGCCGAGCTGCTGCTCCAGCGGCAGCGCGCCGTCGGCGCCGCTCCGAGAGGCCGCCGGCGCGTCGTCGGCGCCGGCCCGCGAGGCCGCCGGCGCGTCGTCGGCGCCGGCCCGCGAGGCCGCCGGCGCGCCGTCGGCGCCTCGGGCGCGCGGGCGCCCGGAGCCGCCGCCCATCTCGACCATGGCCCCGTTCGGCATCCGGATGCGGCCGCGTCCCTCGTCGGCGCTCGTCACCACGCGGCTCTTCGCGTTGGGCACGACCCCGGTGATCACCGGCCGCTCGGGGTCCCCGCCGACGCCGGTCCACAGCACCTCGGCGCCCTTGCGCAGCGTGAAGTGCATGCCCTCGTCGGCGCCGCCGTAGGGCGTCGCCAGGCGCATCGGCACCGAGGCCTGCGCCTCGGCCGCGCCGCTCAGGTCGAACGGCATCACCACGCGGTAGCGGCCCTCGGCGTCGACCGCCGCGGTGCCCTCCGGGCCGCGCGCGTCGACGTGCGCGACCATCGCGCCCTCGAGGCGCGGCCTCGGCGTGGTGCGCGGCGGGCGATAGCGCGTCGAGGCCGGGATGGCCTCGAACTCGCAGGCGTAGCGCGGCCCGTCGCCCGCCTCGGCGTGGTGCACGGCGCGCGTCACCAGGTAATCGCGGTTCCAGTCGGCCCGGAAGTGGCCGGAGAGCCCGAGGCGCGCGCCCGCGGCGAGCGGCGCGCCGATCGCGCCGTCGTACACGGCCGCGCGGCAGCGCAGCTCCTCGGCGCGCGCGGCGGCGAGCGCGGCGCCCTCCTCGGGCGTCGCGAACGGGCCGCCCTCGTCGATGAG
This sequence comes from Sorangium sp. So ce406, assembly GCF_051474675.1. Classification (NCBI taxonomy): domain Bacteria; kingdom Pseudomonadati; phylum Myxococcota; order Polyangiales; family Polyangiaceae; genus Sorangium; species Sorangium sp. So ce406. The sequence continues at coordinate 190,399 of NZ_CP150340.1, forward strand.
CAGCCCGAAGCCGCGGCCGTCGACCTCGGCCTCGGCCTGGAGCGGCACCTCCGGCGTGCGCTCGTTGTAGTCGAGCAGCACGAGCGCGCGCGGCGACAGCCGGCGCCGGCAGCGCAGCGCGCGCACCTGGGCGGCCTCCCCCTCGCCCATGGAGGCCTCGACCGCGCCCCGGAAGCCGCCCGGGTGGTCGCAGAGGACGAGCCGCTCCGCCCCGCCTCGCGGCTCGATGAAATAGCTGATGCCCGCCTGCTCGAGCTGGCGCGAGACGAAGTCGAGCGCGCTCTCCTGATACTGCACGGCGTGCTCGCGCGGCGGGTACGCGCCCTCGAGCCGCCGCTCCACCTCGATCGCGAGGCCGCTCTCGGCGATCACCGCCTCCACCAGGTCGGGCACGCTGAGCCGCTGGTAGATCCGCGTCTGCCGCGCGAGGCCGAGCAGCGCGAGGCGCGGCACGAGCGCGACCCGGTAGGCGTACCGGCCGGCGCCGAGCGCGCCGCCTTGCTCCACCTCGGCCACGACCCCCGGGATCGCGCGGCCGGCGAGGTCGAGCTCGCCGGCCGCGCCGGCCATGTCGTCGAGCGGCAGCGCGGGATCGGGCGACGCGAGATCGATCTCGAAGCGGTACGGGCGCGACAGCGCCTCCTCGCCGCGGAGCCCCAGCACGGTGAACCCCCCGGCCGGGGCGGCCTCGGAGCGGAAGTGAACCCCGACCGTCGTGGGCTTCGTCATTGCTTCTCCGAGATCTCGAGCATGGCGCCCGAGGCCGTGGTGATGCGGTTCTGGTTGGCGTTGCGCGCCGCCACGGGCGAGGGCGCGAGCGGGTGGAACATGGCCCCGAGGATCACCGGGCGATCCGGGTCGCCGTTGGCGAACCCCACGAGGACCTCGGTGCCCGGCCGCAGGGGGAAGTGCATCCCGTGCCCCATGCCGCTGAAGGGCTGCGCCATCCGGATCGGGCGCGAGGCCTTCTGCTCGCCCGGCTGCGCCGTGTCGAAATGGATCTGGACCGTGTAGCGCCCCTCGGCGTCGAGCTGCGCGATCCCGTTCGTCTTTCCCCCGGGCCCCGGCTGCACGACCCCGGTGACAACGCCGGAGATGCGCGGCCTCGGCGTCCGTCGCGGCGGCCGGTAGGCGACGCTGGCCGGGATCGCGCGGAAGGCGTTCCTGTAAAAGGGGCTCTGCTCGCCGGCGTCCTTGAACGCGGGGAGGCGCGCCTCGTGCTCCACCTCGACGAGCAGCAGCTCCTCGGGCCCCGGGAGGCGCGGGTGTTCGATCAGCGTCATGCGCCGCCCGGCGGACAGCGCCGCGCGGCTGGCCTTGCCCTCGTACACGCGCTGCCGCGAGAGCCGCTCCTCGGCCCGGATCTGCGCGAGCCTCCGGGCCTCCTCGGGCGTCTTGACGTGGCTGCCGTACTCGACGACGCCGCCGCCGTCGCCCGAGTCCAGGCCGGCGTAGGCCGTCAGGTCGAGCTGCGGAGCGCGGTAGTTGTAGTCCTGCACGACGTAGTTGGTGGGCACCAGATCGGTCGTCACCTCGAGGGCGAAGACGCCCGCGGCCTCGCCGCGGGCGCGGAACGGCACCGTCGCCGCGCCCGCGGCGGGGCGGAAGCCGGACGGATGATCGGTGAAGACCAGCCTGTCGCGGCCGTCCTCGTGCTCGAAGAAGAAGCTGATCCCGACGTGCTCGGCCAGGCGGCTGATGAACGCGAGGTCGCTCTCGCCGTACTGCACGACGAACTCGCGCTCCGGGTAGCTCTCGAGCAGCCGCAGCTCGACGTCCTCGGCGCCGAGGCCGTGCCGCTCGAGCTTGCTCCGGAGGATGTCCGGAACGCTGCGGTCCATGAAGATCTCCTGCGTCTCGACGAGGGTGAGCCGGAACGCGCGCGGCACGAGCCGCAGGCGACAGGTGGGGCGCTCGGCCAGCGGCTCGAGGCGGTCCCGGATGGGGCCGAGCATGCCCGAGACGCGGCGGATCTCCTCGCCTTCGGACTCGAAGACGAGGCTGACCTCGGCGCCGGGCGCGGCGTCGGCCGGGAGCTCGTGGCCCTCGTCGATCACGATGTCGAGATCGAACGAGAAGAGCTGCGAGATCGCCTCTCGCCCGGAGAGCTCGCGGACCCGGACGTGGTCCCACGACCCCCGCTCCGACTCGATGCGAACGTCCAGCGTCCCCGAGGCTTCGTTCATCGCTCGTCCTCCGTTTCACTGCAGGTCGGGCCTGGAGGGCCGATCCGGTACAAGCGCCGCGCAGGCGGCGGTGTGAGTTGGCGCCGAGGGCGCGGGGTCAACCTCCACACCCGCGAGGGGCTCCTGCTCTGCTGGGGTCCATTCCCGGTCCTCGCGCGCATCGGTGCGTCAACTCCGCTTCTTGCCGATGCCGTACAGGAGGGCGTTCACGTCGAGCTTCGCGGGGGGCTTCGGCGGCCCGGCGGACGGCCCGGGGGGCGGCGGCTCGGGAGGCGGTGTGGACCAGGTGAAGGCGCGCCCCGCGGCCGGCGCGGCCGCGGCCGGCGCGGCCGGCAGGGCGGGGGGCGGCGCGGCCGCGGCCGGCGGGGCGGGGGGCGGCGCGGCCGGCAGGGCCGGGGGCGGCGCGGCCGGCAGGGCCGGGGGCGGCGCGGCCGGCGGGGCCGGGGGCGGCGCGGCCGGCAGGGCCGGGGGCGGCGCGGCCGTGAAGGGGGTCGCCGGCAGGCTCGCTGCGAAGTCGAGGACTTCCTTCGGCAGAGACACCGTCCCCGACCTGCCGACCGGCGCCTCGAGCGGCAGCGGCGCGGGCTGCGCCTGCGGCGAGGCGCCGGCGGGCGCCGGTCGAAACGGCAGCGTCGACGCTGCCGGCAGCAGCGCGACCGCCCTCTCCGGGAGGTCGACCGTCCCGTCGAGCCGCGCGCTCGCCGTCTGGCTCGCCTCGGGGGAAATCGCGAGGGTCGACTCCAGGGCGGCGTCGTCCCCGTCGTCCGCGCCGGATCGGGGCGCGAGCCCCGGGCCCGCCGCCGCGGCGCTGTGGATCGCGGCGCCCGGGGCGGGCCACGCGATCGGCTCGCCCGGGAGCTCGACGCCGGCCAGGATGCGCATCCGCGAGAGCGCGCCCTCGGCGGGCACGGGAAAGCTGCCGCGCCACGTCACCGTGCAGCGCTGCTCGTCGCCGTCGATGCGCAGCACGTCGGCGCTGAGCGGGAGCGCCTCGCGCTCCTCCACGCCGAGGTCCGAGAGGCCGTGAACGCGCGCGAAGCCGCGCGCGCCGGGCAGGCGCATGCTCACGCGCGGGGCGCTCGGGTGCAGGCCGTCCATCACGATCCACTCGTCGCCGCGCAGCAAGGGCGCGCGCTGGTCGGGCGGCGCCGCCTGGAAGTACTCCCAGGAGAGATCGTCGGGGATCTCGGCGATCTCGCGCTCGAGCAGGGCGCGCGGGGTCGCGCCGAGGAGCCGCCTGCGGACAGGCATGGCCTGGGAGATCGGGCCGAAGCCGGCCACGCGCCTCGCGTCGCGCGGATCGAGGATGTTCGGCTCGCCCGAGCCCTCCGCGTAGCCGACCCCGAACGGGTTCCCCGGGAAGCCGATCCCGCCGTACGCGTGCTCGAGATCGACAGGGAGCCGCACGAAGCCGCCCCGCTTCCGGACCATCAGCGTCTTGTCCAGCAGCGTCCATCCGGTCGACGAGAAGAGCCCGAGCCGGACAGGCAACGTCTCGACAGGGCGGCCTTGCGGCGCGTGCGCGTGGCCGGTCCAGAGCACATCGGCCTGGAGCAGGCGAGGGACCAGGTCGGTCGTGAACCGGACGCTCCGCGACGGCCTGGCGCCGTGATGGACCTCCGCCCGGATGATCTCCTGCGGCGCGACGCGCGGCATCACCGTGTCGCTGGCGAACGCGAACGTGGCCTTCACGATCGCGGTCACCCGGAGCTCGCCCTTGAACCGCCATGTCACGGCGGCGGCGGTCGCAGCTCCGAGGGGCGTCACGCTGGCACGCGGCGGGCTGCTCGTCGCCATGAGTCCGCGATCGATGAGAGCCCCTCGCCGACGCCGCTGTCAAGCCACCGTGGCTGTCGTGGGAGCGCCCCACCCGCGGCGCTCACTGCCGCTCTCTGGCGGTGAGCCGCTGGCTCGCGGCGAGCCGCTGTGACGAGCGGATCGCGCCGGTGATGTGATGATCTTCAGGGGAGGATGCGCAGGCGGGGCGCCCACGGCCGCTCGTGGGAGCGTCGCCCCGCCAGCTCAGGCGGGGGACGCGCGGCCGTGGGTCCGCTGTCTTGCGCTAGGCGCGGCGCCGCCGGCGCAGCGCGAGGCCGGCGAGGGCGCCGAGCAGGGGCAGCAGCGCAGCCGCGCCCGGACCGCTGCCGGCCGGCGTGGGCCGCGCGGCGCAGAGGCCGTTGCCCTCGGCGAAGATGCCGGTCGGATCGTTCGGCTCGCCGGAGTCGGGCCCGCAGGTGCCCGGCGTGCTGTCGGTCGAGCTGCACACCTCGCCCGACGGGCAGCCGTTGCCGCTTTCACCGCGGCAACCTTCCTCGCACTGCTCGTCGACGCAGATCATCCCGCTCGACGCATCGCCGCAGTCGCTGTCCTGCCGGCACGTCTCGCCGGTGGGCACATCGTCGGCGGCGTTGTTCGGATCGGTCTCGCCCTCGTCGACCCTGCCGTTGTGGTTCGCGTCCTCGGCGCCGTCGCTCACGCTGCCGTCGTCCGTGTCCGCATCGAGCGGGTTCGTGGTCGTCTCGGGGTCCGCGTCCGCGATGCAGGTGCCCGCCGCCGCGTCGGTGGCCTCGAGATCGCAGCCCTGGCCGAGCTCGGTCCCGTCGAACAGCCCGTCCCCGTCGCTGTCGGGATCGAGCGCGTTGATGAGGCCGTCGCCGTCGTGATCGTCGCTGAAGTTCGGCTCCCGCCCGTCGAGCACGCCGTCGTCGTCGCTGTCGCCGTCCTCCGGATCCGTGCCGATCTCGCCCTCGAGCGCGTCGCTCAGCCCGTCGCCGTCGGTGTCCTCCGGCGTCACGTCGTCCTCGCCGTTGTTCGGGTCGGTCTCGTCCGCGTTGATGGCGCCGTCGAGGTTGATGTCCTCGTCGCCGTCGCTCACGCCGCCGTCGTCGGTGTCCGCGTCCACCGGCGAGGTCTTGGTCGCCCCCTCGTCGGCGTCGGCGCGGCAGTGGCCCGCCTCAGCGTCGGTGCCCTCCTGGTCGCAGGGCAGCCCGAGCTCGGTGCCGTCGTAGAGCCCGTCGTTGTCGCTGTCGACGTCGAGCACGTTGATCAGCCCATCGCCGTCGGTGTCGTCGCCCGGGTTCACCTCCTGCCCGTCGAGCGCGCCGTCGTCGTCGGAGTCGGCGTCGTCCGGATCGCTCCCGATCATCTCCTCGACCGCGTCGCTCAGCCCGTCGCCGTCGCGATCGTCCGGCACCGCGTCGTCGGCGGCGTTGTTCGGATCGGTCTCGCCCTCGTCGACCCTGCCGTTGTGGTTCGCGTCCTCGACGCCGTCGCTCACGCTGCCGTCGTCCGTGTCCGGATCGAGCGGCGAGGTGACCGTCTCGCCGTTATCTGCATCGGGGATGCAGGTGCCGGCGCCCGCGTCCGTGGCCTCGTTGCTGCAGGGCAGCCCGAGCTCGGTGCCGTCGAACAGCCCGTCGTCGTCGCTGTCGGGGTCGAGCGCGTTGATGAGGCCGTCGCCGTCGTGATCGTCGCTGAAGTTCGGCTCCCGCCCGTCGATCACGCCGTCGTCGTCGCTGTCCGCGTCGTTCGGGTCGGTGCCGATCAGCTCCTCGAGCTCGTCGGCCAGCCCGTCGCCGTCCGTGTCGACGATCGGCGCGTCGTCGGAGCCGTCGTTCGGATCGAGCTCGCCCTCGTCGATCGCGCCGTCGAGGTTGATGTCCTCCTGGCCGTCGGGCACGCCGCCGTCGTCGGTGTCCGCGTCGACCGGCGAGGTCTTGGTCGCCCCCGCGTCCGCGTCGGCGCGGCAGTGGCCCGCGTCGGCGTCGGTCGCCTCGTTGTCGCAGCCCAGGCCGAGCTCGGTGCCGTCGAAGAGCCCGTCGTTGTCGCTGTCGACGTCGCGCACATTGATGAGCCCGTCGCCGTCGGTGTCGTCGGCCGGGTTCGGCTCCTGCCCGTCGAGCGCCCCGTCGTCGTCGGTGTCGGCGTCGTTCGGATCGCTCCCGATCGTCTCCTCGAAGTCGTCGCTCAGCCCGTCACCGTCGGTGTCCACCGGCGGCACGTCGTCGTCGCCGTCGTTCGGATCGGTCTCGCCCTCGTCGACGACGCCGTCGAGGTCCACGTCCTCCTGCCCGTCCGGCACGCCGCCGTCGTCGGAGTCGGCGTCGAGCGGGTCGGTCTTCGTCGCCCCGGCGTCGCCGTCGACCCGGCAGTGGCCCGCGCCGATCGCGGTCGCCGGGTTGTCGCAGAGCGAGCCGAGCTCGGTGCCGTCGTAGAGCCCGTCGTTGTCGCTGTCGGGGTCGAGCGCGTTGATGAGGCCGTCCCCATCCGAGTCCACGCTGAAGCTCGGCTCCTCGCCGTCGGTCACCCCGTCGTCGTCGCTGTCCGCGTCGTTCGGGTCGGTGCCGGCGGCGATCTCGGTGGGATCGTCGATGCCGTCGCCGTCCGAGTCGCAGCCGTTGCCGATGATCCCGTCGCAGTCGTTGTCGATCGCGTCGCCGCAGACCTCGGCCGCCGCGGGCACGCACTCGCAGGTGTTGCCGTCGGGATCGCACGTCGGGGTGAGCGGCCCGCAGTGCGCGTCGGTGAGGCACTCGACGCACGTGTTGGGCGTCCCCGCCGTCTCGCAGTGCGGCGTCGGCGCGGCGCACTGCGCGTCGGTCTCGCACGCGTCGACGACGACCTCCGTCGGCGGCACGCCGCCCGCCGGGCCGTTGCCGTCGGTCGGCGTGTCCTCGGCCGGCGCGCCCTGCTGTCCGGCGGCGTTGACGACCGCCTGGTTGGCGATGAGGCCCGAGGCGCCGGCGTCGACCGTCACCCGGAAGGTGACGCTCGACGAGCCGGTGGCAGCGGGGAGCGAGCCCCCCGCCGTCGCGTTCGCGCCGGTGCCGAGCCGCACGCGGACCGTGCGCGACCCGGCGTCGTACTCGCCCTGGTCGTCGCCGGCCGCGTCCGTCTTCGCGCCCATGTTGGCGCCGGCTGTGACCGAGAGCGAGCCCGGCACGTACGTTACGCCCGGGGGCAGCGGATCGGTAAGCACGGTGTTGGTCGACGCGTCGTTGCCGGTGTTGGTGACGGCGATCGTGTACTGGAGCACGTCGCCCGGGAGCAGCAGCCCGCCGTTCACGTCTTCGACCGTCTTCGTGGAGGACGTGAAGTCCGGCTTGAAGGTCGAGATCGACGTGATGAAGCCGGCGAGGAAGTACAGGTCGTTGTTGCTCGATGCCTGGATGGGCGCCGAGGTCTGCCCAGGGGTCACCTTGGTGGTGATGTCGAGGACGTCGATGTCCATGCCGGCCATGCTCCCCGCGGTCCCTGCGAGCTGCGGCAGGTCCCCGACGTTCGACACCGGCATGCTGAGATAGGACCGCGTGCCGTTGAAGAAGTTGCCGGCCGGGTTCAGAGCGTCGCCGAGCGCGGCCCCTCCGTTGAAGAAGAACTGATCTCCATCAAAGGCCACGTCGCCCTCGAACGCGACGATGCCGAGCTTCGCGTCGTAACCCGCGTTCGGCACCACGAACCCCGACAGGGTGGCGCTCTGGGTCGACCCGCTGGCCACCGTGTCGAGCCCGTCGAAGAGCGCGAGGTTGCGCGGCGGCTCGGAGGCGAGCTCGTAGAAGACGACCAGCCACCACCCGGCGAAGTGGTTGTCGAAGTTGTTGTTCGTGAAGCTCGCGGTGTTGACGCCGCTCACCCGGTACGCGCCGGACCCTTGCGCCTGCACGACGGCGGTGATGTCCGCGACCGACTGGTAGTAGACGCGCCCCGAGCTGATCTTCTCGACGCTGTCGATGGCGGTCACCTCCTCGGAGAAGCCGCTCGCGCCGGGCCGCTCCAGGGTGACGGCCTCGTCCGCGCTCCCGGTGGTGCCGAGGTGCGCACCCCAGTACAGGTACGCGTGGGTGACCCTCGCGCCGGCCGGCACCGCTAGCACCGCGGTGGTGCGCGCCTGCGCCGCGGTGATGCTGGCGCTCGCCTCCGCCCCGCCCTCCGCGGGCGAGTCGGCGCGCCAGAAGATGTCGGGCGCGCTGTCGCCGGTGTTGGTCCCGCACGGGCCGATGTCGCCCAGCACGGGCGACTCGATGTCGTCCCTGCCGCACTCGTGGCCGAGCGTGTTGCCGATGAGGAGGAAGTCTCCCCGCTGATCGACCTGCACGCGCAGCGCGGGCGCGGCGTGCGCGGTGCCGCTCTGCCCGCCCACGCAGGCGAGCCCGACAAGACTACCTATGACCCAACGTCTCTTCACGGCGCCTCCTGCTGCTGCTTCGGCTTCTTCTCGAGGATCTTGAACTGCACGCGGCGGTTCTTCTGGCGTCCCTCGTCGGTGTCGTTCTCCGCGATCGGGACGTCAGGCCCGTAGCCCTTCGACGCGAGCCGCTCGGCCTCGACGCCGCGCTGGACCAGCGCCTTCGTGACCGACTCCGCCCTCGCCTGGCTGAGCTTGACATTGTACGCGCGTCCGCCGCGCGGATCGGTGTGCCCCTGCACCTCGATCTTGGTGATCTCCGGGTGCTCCTTCAGCACACCCGCGACCTCGTCGAGGAGCTCGTCGCTCGCCTTCTTGATCGTCGCCTTGCCGGTGTCGAACTGCACCTGCTGGAGGATGACGATCTCCTGCTCGGTCACGCGCACCGCGACGGGGCAGCCGTTCTTGCCCGGATCCGGATCGGGCTTGCCCTTCTCGTCGGGGCAGGCGTCCTTGTCGTCGCGCACCGTGTCGCCGTCGCGATCGCCGGGGCAGCCGTTCGTCGCCGGATCCGAGGTGCGGAGACCGGGGATATCGGGGCAGGCGTCCTCCGCGTCGATCACGCCGTCGCCGTCCTTGTCCGGCGGCGGCGGGCAGCCGTGCTTCTTCGGGTCCTCGTTGCTCGGGCCGGCCTCGTCCGGGCACGCGTCGACGTCGTCGGTGATGCCGTCCTTGTCGCGGTCCCCGGGCGGCGGGCAGCCGTGCTTCTTCGGATCGTCGTTCGCGATGCCGGGCGTGTCCGGGCACGCGTCGATGCGGTCGAGGATGCCGTCCTCGTCGCGATCGGAGGGCGGGCAGCCGTTCTTCTTCGGATCGGCGTCGCCCACGCCGGGCGTGTCCGGGCAGGCGTCCTGCTCGTTGGGGATGCCGTCCTTGTCGCGGTCGGGGTCGGCGCGCCGGACCTCGGGCGAGTACGCGAGCATCGCGACCGCGCGGAAGTCCGGGGTGCCGATGCCCGAGGTGAAGCCAGGGCCGGCGGCGACGCCGATCTCGAAGTCGCGGACCGCGGGCGCGAAGCGGTAGCGCACGCCGAGCAGCGCCTCGACGTTCGTGTTGCGCGCGTCCGGATCCTCCAGCACCGTCGACACGGTCACCTCGGGCCCGATCTGGAGCTGCTCCTCGGGCAGCAGCAGCAGGCCGACGCCCGCGCCGCCGTTGAACATCAGCCCTTGCCGCACCTGCGCGAACGTCTGCGCGGGGCGCAGGTCGACGCCGGCCGCGACCGACCACGTGAGGTGCGGGACCCTGCCGCCGGCGATGATCTGGGGCATGCCGCGCACCGTCCCCTCGCCGACGTACGAGCCGCGCTCGCCGTTGCCGGTCGGCAGCCACATGTACCCGCCGACGGCGAGCTGGAACGGGTCGAAGTACTCGCCCAGCAGCCGCAGCCGCAGCCCGAGCCGGAGATCGCCGATCTCCGCGCCGCTCGGCGACGGGAAGGAGAGCCCCTCCGCGCTCGGGTTTCCGCCCTCCTGCAGCACGGCGAGCGGCACGTCGACGTTGACGTGGAGCCGGTCCCAGAGCGTGAGCGAGCCGTTCAGGTGCAGGAAGAGCTGGTGCTCCACGATGGAGTCGATCGGCTCATCCTGCCCCAGGCGCGTGAGCACGAGCGGGTTGTGCGCGTAGTCGCCGAGCAGCATCAGGTGGAGCGCCGGGCTGCCGTCCTGCCTGGGCGAGGCCGCGTAGGGCGACGGCACGCTGAACATCCGATCGCCGGCGGGCGCTGGGCTGAAGCGGTCGAGGGCGAGGCCGCGCTCCGCGTCCGCCTCCTGAGCGGACGCTGGCGCGGCCCACGCCGCCGCGGCTAGCGCGGCGGCGCCGCAGATCCATCGAGGGGGAGAATGGGCTCTCATGCGCAGAATCACCTTTTGAGTGCATGGGGGCGAGCGGCCGTGGACTGCTCCGGCGCGCAGGCGAGTTGTGGGAAACGCCGCTCCCTCCGGCGGAGGAACGGCACGCTGCCTCGAATCCCGGCCGTCTTATAGGACGTCGCTGGATGCCGCCGGTGGACTTTTCGAACGGCGGTCGACCGAAATCCAGGCGGCCTCGACAGACGGCGCGCGCTGCGATCCGGGCTTCGCAGCGCTGCCCATGCAAGCCGTGTGCACGCACGCGCGCGGCGTCGACGCCGGCGCGCGCGGCGACTTTGCCGTTCAGCGCGGCTCCGCGGCGGGTCGATTGAGGTCTGCAGACATCAGCGCTGCGGCGCGGGAGCATCGGGCCCTCTGTGGGTCCTCGTCTTCATCGAGCGTCATGGCGCAGCCGGCCGCGCCGCGAGCGTCATGGCGCGACGGCGACGCGATCGAGGAGATGCCGCAATGGCGCTCCCGCGCAGAACTCGCGGCCGCGGCCGGGCCCGTGCTACGGCGTCTCTGTGCAGCCGCACCCCTTCCGCCAGCCGGCGGAGCGCCCGACGGCGCCTCCCGAGGATCAGCGCCTCGGCGAGCTCCGCTCGGTTCACGCGCAGCGCCGGAACTTCGCGCTGTTCCAGGTCGCGCGGGGCGCGCTGCTCCTCGTGTTCACGAGCGTGATCGGCGCCGTCATCGCCGGCTGGCAGGGCTTCTTCCTTTCGCTTCCGTTCGGGCTCGCGGGCTTCGCCGTGCTCGCGTCCGCTGCGCTGCGCCACCGCGGGCTGCGGATCGAGCTCCACGATCACGGCGTCGTCGTGGCGCGCCGGGATGGGCGCGAGGTCGTGGTGTTCGACGACGTGGACGAGGTATGGTTCGACCTCGACCGCAGCTCGACGCCGTTCGGGAGCTTCGTGTTCCTCCGCGGCGTCCGCCTCGTGGAGCACTCCGGCGCGCAGCGCTCCGTGCCTGTCGAGGTCGCGGACGGCCAGGAGGTGGCCCGCCGGATACTCCTGTGCTGCTCTCGTCCCCTGATGGACGACGCGCGGCGCGCGATCACGGAGGGCGAGGCCCTGACGTTCGGTCCGGTGCGCCTCGACGGGCAGGGGATCGCGATCCGCGGACACCACGTGGCCTGGAGCGCTCTGTCTCTCGTGCGCTTGCAGTCGGGCCGAGTCGCCTTCTTCCGGGGCCAGACCGTGTTTCCCTGGAAGACGGTGGGCCTCGATAGCGTCCCGCACCCGACGGTGTTCGCCAGGCTGGTCACCGAGCGCGCGCCGCGCGTGGAGCGCGACGACGTCTGGGCGGCCTGGACCGGGTGAGGCGCGGCGCGCGCGAGCCGGTGCCTTCCCCTGCCGCATGGCCTAGCATCGTCTTCCTGCCGGAGGCGGCTCCCGGCCGTTCACGACGACGGAGGTCCTGGCGATGAACCTTTTACCGGACGAGGCGCGGCGCGATCCCTATCCCATGTACGAGCAGCTGCGGAGCAGCTCTCCCGTGCTCCACGTCGCGCCGCTCGATCTCTGGATGATCCTCGATTACGAGGGCGTGAAACGGGCGTTGACCGATCACGAGGCGTTCAGCTCGGTCGTGACGCCCGTGACCGGCAAGGCCCCTGACTGGCTCCTCTTCGCGGACCCGCCGCGCCACACGAAGCTCCGCGCCATCATCCTGCGGGCCTTCACCGCGCGATCGGTCGCGGGCCTCGAGCCGCGGATCCGGGAGCTGTCGCGCGAGCTCCTGGATCAGCAGATCGAGCGGGGGGCGATGGACCTCGCGGCGGACTACGCCGCCCCGCTGCCCATGATGGTGATCGCGGAGATGCTCGGCATTCCGCTCGAGGACCGGGCGCGTTTCATGCGCTGGAGCGAGGCGATCGTGAACCTCAGCTACGCGATCTCGGGCGGCGCCGAGGCGGAGCGGATGATGCGCGAGCACGCCGCGGCGAAGGCGGAGATGGAGGGCTACCTCGCGGAGGTGCTCGGGGCGCGGCGGAGGGCGCCGAAGGACGACCTCTTGACCCGCCTCGTCGAGGCCGAGGTGGACGGCGAGCGGCTGACCGACGACGAGATCCTGGGCTTCTTCCAGGTCCTGCTCGCGGCGGGCACCGAGACGACGACGAACCTGATCGACAACGCGATCCTGTGCCTCGTCGAGCGCCCGGCGGATCTCGCGCGCTTGCGCGGGTCGCCCGACCTCCTGCCGTCGGCGATCGAGGAGGTCCTGCGCTACCGCTCGCCGGTGCAGATGATCTTCCGCGAGGCGCGGCGCGACGTCGAGGTGCACGGCCAGGTGATCCCGGCCGGGAAGCTGGTCGTGCCGGTGATCGGCTCCGCGAACCGAGATCCCCAGCAATTTCGCGACTCTGGCCGCTTCGACATCGGGCGCGATCCCAACCCGCACGTCGCGTTCGGGCAGGGTATCCACTTCTGCCTCGGGGCGCCGCTCGCGCGCCTGGAGGCGAGGATCGCGCTGTCGGATCTCCTCTCGCGGCTGCGGGGCCTCGAGCTCGCGAGCGAGGAGCCGTGGGAGCCGCGCAGGGCGCTCAACGTGCTTGGCCCCGCGCGCCTGCCGATCTGCTTCGAGCCGGGCAGGCGCAGCGCCGCCGCGGGGTGACACAGGAGCGGCGCGCGATGGGCGAGGGACGCGGGACCGGGCGATGGGGCCGGGATCGGCGTCGCGGGGAGCGGCCCGTCACGCCCCGGGCTCACCGCGGTCGAGAAACAGCTCTGCCGCGGGGATCTCGACGTCGTCGAACGGCGCGGCGCGCACCGTATCACCGGGGCTCGCGACGAGCAGGATCACATAACCACGCTCTGCCCGCTCAAGGACGGTCAGCGTCTCGTAGGTCGGGTCCACCAGCCAGTAGTGCGGCACGCCCGCCTGGAAATAGGCGTCGCGCTTCGGACCTTGGTCGTAGCGGGCCGTCGAGGAAGAGAGCACCTCGCAGATGAAGTCGGGCACAGCGGTGACGACGCCTCGGTCGTCCGGCGCGGGCGCCCGCTCGTGCTTGTCCCTCCGCCAGCCGACCACGTCCGGACGGCAGCCGATGCCGCCGAGCAGCATGTCGACTTCCTGCGAGATCCACCAGCCTCCAGGGCCGCCCCCTCCGGACCCCTTCCGGTTGTAGGGCCACAGCTTCACGAAGATGCCTCCCTGGGTGAAGCCGTGCTGCGGGCCGGGGAAGGCGTGGTAGACGAGCGCGCCGTGGATCAGCTCGGCGCGCTCGCTCTCCGCAATGGCGAGCCAGTCCTCGACGGTGGCACGGTCGGACGGGCCGGAGCTCAGAGCAAGGGACGCCGCGCGCATGCGCCGAGCATACCAAGCTGGAACGGCTCGCGGCAGAGGCGCGCGACCCGCGCCGGCGCTCCGACGCTCGCGCGCGTCCGGCGTCGCCGGAGCTGCCGCCCCGTTGTCGGTAGACGCGGCCTCAGGGCTGCTGCTGCTTCTTCTTCCACTTCTTCTTGGGGCGCGGCGGAAGCTTCATCTTCTTCGGGTCCTTGGGCGCCCACGGCACGCGCGTGTCGACCGGCAGGATGTCCTCGTGCGGCAGCGCGCGCTCGCCCTCGCGCTTCACCGCGAAGGACGCCGAGACCACGTTGACCCTGTGCGCCCCGACGTCGGACAGATCGCCCTTGGCGCGGAGGCCGACGGGGATGCAGAAGACCCTCTTTCGCTCTTCATCATCCATATCGGCCGCCGGCGGCGGCCCGTCGCCGCGCCCGCGCACCTCGCCGAGCTGGTTCGGGTTCTCCACGGCCTGCTGCAGCTTCTCGAGCACCTCCTCGGCGCACACGAGCTCCGCCTTGGGCTTCTTCTTGCTGCCGGAGGGATATTGCACCTTGGACTGGACCTTGACGGTCACGGTCACCGGCGCCCGGTCAGGCCCCATCTGAAGCGCGCTGCCGGCGAGCGCGCCCTTCGCCTCGCCCACGATGCGCTCCCACGTGGGGCCGTCGCCGGCCGTCGCGCTCACCAGCCGGACGCCGAGGACCTTGCCGTCGGCGCCGAGCTTGACCTCGAACGTCGCGCGGGCGTCGAGGGGCGCGGCCGAGGAGCGCACCGTGTCCGCCAGCGTGCTCGCCACCACGCCGGCGGCCGGGACGCTGATGCCCACGCTCTTGTCCTTGCTGTGCAGCGTGTCGCTCAGGACCTTGCCCGCGATGGCCGGATCGACGGGGCGAGCGAGCGGGGCGGCGGTCGGGGCGGCCCGCGGCGCCTCGGGGGCGGCGAGCGCGCCGGGCACGGTCCAGAGCGGTGCCCCGAGCCCGGGCGCGAGCGCGATCGCCTCGCCCGCCGCGGGGGGCGCCGCAGACGGCGGCCCGCCGTACTCGTCGCCGGGCGGCGCTGTCGGCGCGGGTCCGGGCGCCTCGGCGACGGGCGCGGGGGGCTCGGCCCCGGAAGGGGGCGTCTCGACGGCGGGCGGGGGTGCTTCGGCCGCGGGGGCAGGTGCCTCCGGCGGCGCGGGCTCCGGCGCGCTCCTCGGCTCGGCGGCGGGCGCCTCGGGGGCGGCCGGCGCGGGCCTCGCGCGCTCGACGGAGGCCACCTTGGCGGCCGCTGCGCCGGGCGCGGGCGCCTGCGTCTTCTCCACCGGGGCGGCCTTGCCGATCTCGTCCGCGCGCTCGGGCTCGCTCGCGCCCGGCGCGGCTCCGGCCGGCTGCGCCGCGGCCTGCGAGCCCGGCTCCTCGAGCTCGACGTCGATGCCGTCGACGAGCGCGGGGGGCCCGGCAGGTGGGTCGGGGAGCCGCTCGCGCGTCGGCGCCGCGAGGAGCGCGAGGTGCGCCGCGATCGCCATGGACAGCGCCACGGCATCGCGTTTCCTCAGCGAGATGCTCACCGCCTCCTCGATCCAAGGCGATTGCGCATTGAAGATTTCTAGCACGCCCCCGGGCACGCGCGCCGCCCGACCCGGGAGGGCCGTCGTCCACTCCGCGTGGAGCACGATCGCGACGCCGCGCCCTCGCCAGGCCGGCGCCGATGTGCGCTGTCTTTCGGCGCTCACCGCGCCATCGGCGCCCGCCGCGCCCTCAGCGAGGGTGCTGCCCGCGATCTCCCCTCACCCCGGGTATCGGAGCTTCACGTCGCCGTTCGAAGACTCGAGCTTGCTCGGGGCGTCCTTGAGCTTCGATGTCGCGCAATCGTAATTTTTGTTACATGAAGACGGGTATCATCAGAGAACGGGGGTGCCCGGCGCGGCGTCCTCGACCGTGATGGTGCGGACGCGCCCTTCGACCTCTGCGGTCAGCAACATGCCCTCGGACACGAGCCCTTTGCCGAAGTCGCGCGGCAGCAGGTTGCAGATGACGACGACCCGCTTGCCGACCAGCTCTTCCGGGGCGTAGCTCGCCGCGATCCCCGAGATGATGCGCCGGGGCGCGCCGTCGCCGGTGTCGACCCGC
Organism: Sorangium sp. So ce406; assembly: GCF_051474675.1. Classification (NCBI taxonomy): domain Bacteria; kingdom Pseudomonadati; phylum Myxococcota; order Polyangiales; family Polyangiaceae; genus Sorangium; species Sorangium sp. So ce406. The sequence goes on from NZ_CP150340.1 coordinate 206,015, forward strand.
AGATCGAGCAGCCGGTCCTTCTTCTTCACGCGCTCGGCGCTCGTGACCAGGCCGATCCGGAGGTCCAGCTTGGCGAAGTCGTCGAACGCCACGGGGGCCTTGCTCTGCCCCGCCGGAGGGGCGGGCGCTCCGGCGCCGCCCCCCGCCGCCGGAGCAGCGTTTGCGGCGGGAGCAGCGTTTGCGGCGGGAGCCGCCTTCGCGCCGGCGTCGGGCTGCGGCGGGGCGGCGTCGGCCGGGGGCGGGGCGAACCGGGCGAGCAGCTCGGCCTCTTTCGCCTTCTCGAAGCGCGGGAAGATAGGCGAGCCCCGGCGGAGCTTCCCGCCAGGCTTCCGGGCAGGAGGGTCGAGCGGCCACTGATCGTGGCCCACCGCGGGCGCGATCGGCGGCAGCCCGAGCTGATCGCGCATCCTGTCGGCCACGACCGGCAGCACGGGGGAGATCATCACGCTGATCGCCTCGAGCTGCTCGATCAAGGTCGCGATGATGGTGCCGAGGCGGCGCGGGTCCGTCTTCTTGGCCGCCCACGGAGCGGCCTTGTCGACATAGAGGTTCGCCGCGGCGATCGCCGCCCAGATCGCGTCGAGCGCGCGCGTCGGCTGGTTCGCGTCGAACGCGGCGGTCGCGGCCGACGAGGCCTGTCGATGCGCGCCGGCGAGCTCCGCCTCGAGCGGGCCGGGCTCCCCCTTCTCGGGGACCTCCTCGGCGAACGGCAGCACCCGGTTCAGCAGGTTGCCGAGCGCATTGCCGAGCTCCGAGGCGTACCGCGAAAGGACGTCCTGGAGGCCGAAGTCGCCGTCCTGACCGAAGGAGATCGCGCGCATGAGGCAATAGCGCACCACGTCCACCCCGACGGGCGGCGCGCCGGCGGCCGCGGCCGGGCCGCCGGGCAGGGCCGCCGCGGCCGCCTCGGAGATGGCGTCCGCGACCTCGACGGGGCTGATGGTGTTGCGGAGCGTCTTCGACATCTTCTGGCCGCTGTAGGTGAGGAACCCGTGGGCGAAGACCTGCCGCGGGAGCTCCGCCTCGCTGTGACCGGCGGAGAGCAGGAACGCGGGCCAGTAGACGGCGTGGAAGCGGAGGATGTCCTTGCCCACGAGGTGAACGTTCGCGGGCCAGAAGCGCGTGTTGTCCTCCGGCTCCCTGAGGGCGGTCATGTAGTTCGCCAGCGCGTCGAACCAGACGTACATGACGTGCTTCGGGTCGTCGGGGACGGGGATTCCCCACTGGAACGTGGTGCGGGAGACGGAGAGATCCTGGAGCCCCTCGCGCACGAAGCTCGTTACCTCGTTGAGGCGGCTGGCAGGCTGCACGAAGGTGGGGTTGCGCTTGTAGAAGTCGAGCAGCGCGTCTGCGTAGCGGGAGAGGCGGAAGAAGTAGCTCTCTTCCTTGACGCTCTCGGCGGGCCTGTTGTGCAGCGGGCAGATGTTGCCGGGCTGCTGGAGGTCCTTCTCGGTGTAGTAGGCCTCGCACCCGACGCAGTAGAGCCCCTCGTAATGGCCGAGGTAGATGTCCCCGCGCGCCTGGATGCGGCGCCAGAGCTCCTGCACGCCCTTCTTGTGGCGGGCCTCGCTGGTGCGAATGAAGTCGTCCGGAGCGCAGCCGAGCTTCGGCCACGTGGCCCGGAAGGCGGCGGCGATCTCGTCGGCGTGGGCGCCCGGGGCGATGCCGCGCGCCTCGGCGGCGCGCTGGATCTTGAGGCCGTGCTCGTCCGTGCCGGTGAGCATGCGGCTCTCGTGGCCGCGCAGCCGGTGGTAGCGGCAGAGCACGTCCGCGGCGATCGTCGTGTAGGCGGTGCCGAGGTGCGGGACGTCGTTGATGTAGTAGATGGGCGTCGTGACGTAGAAGCGGCTCGCCATGGGGACGGGGTCATACCATGGGGGGGTGGCGCGCGGCGACGGGCGCAGAAGCGCTATCGAGCGCGGGCGACCCGGGCGGGCCGATCCGACCCAGGATGGCGACCACCCGAGATGCCAATTTCAATGCTCCCCTCGCTGATCGGGATGTCAGCAGGGCCGTGTGCCGTCCCTGTCCGGGGCAGGCGTTTTGTTCACGTTCGCCGGCTGTTCCTCGCGCGGCGCCGGCGAAGGCGCGTGCTGGCGAGCGCCCCGAGGGCGAACAGCCAGGCCGGCTCGCCCTGGTTGCGCGGCGTCATGCTGCATCCGCCGCCCCCTCCTGCGCTGGGGAGCGGGAGATCGCCGCCGCCGCTGCTCTGTGCGCTGGTCGCGCCGGCGCTGTTGCTCGAGGTGGCATCGTTGCCAGCGCCGGTCGCGCTGGATGTGGCGTCGCCCGTGGCGCCGGCATCACCGCCGTGGCCGCCTGTGGCATCACCGCCGTGGCCGTCTGTGGCATCACCGCCGTGGCCGCCTGTGGCAACGCCGCCGTGGCCGCCTGTGCCAGCGCCGCCCGTGCCGCCTTCGCCGTCAGCGCCCCCGCCGCCGCTCGCACTTGCGTTGCCGCCGCTGCCCGCGTTGCCGCCGCTGCCCGCGTCGCCGCCGCTGCCGGCGTCACCGCCGCTGCTCGCGTCACCGCCGCTGCTCGCGTTGCCGCCTCCGCCGCCGCTCGCGTCTCCGCCATGGCCGCCCGTCGCCATGCCGCCCGCACCGCCGCCGCCGCTCGCACCGCCGCCGTCGTCGCCCCCTCCGTCTCCGCCCGTGCCGCCGCCAACGCTGCCGCTGCTTCCGCCGGCGCCGCCTTCTCCGCTCCCACCTCCTCCGTCTCCGCCGCTTCCGCCGCCCCCCGGCACGCACGCGCCCGTCTGGCAACTCCCGCGCGACGCGGGCTGCGCCGGCTCGTACAGCCACGCATTGTCGATCGTCTGATACACATTCGCCATACCGATGCGGCCGCCGGCGATCAGGACACGGCCGTCGTGGAGCCGCGCCGCCGCGTGACGGCCGATCATGACGTCCAGCGCCGGCGCGAGCGCCCATGTGCCGCTACCCGGATCATAGAGCTCGGCGGCCAATGCTCCGTCGTCGGAGCCGAACGCCTCGCCCGTCACCAGGACCCTGCCGTCCTCGAGGAGCGCCGCACCAGGGGACCTTCGCGCCGCGGCCATGTCCCCCGTCGAGCTCCACGTGCCCGTCGCAGGATCGTAGATCTCGGCTGCCTTGACGCTCTCGTCGTTCGAGCTCCCGACGACGAACACCCGGCCGTCCGCGAGCAGCGTCGCCGTGTGGTCCCTGCGAGCCCAGCCCATCGAGCCGACGGGCGTCCACGTGTCGGTCGCCGGATCGTACACCTCCGCGCTCGTCAGGGGGGAGGACCGATCGACTCCGCCCGCCACGAGGACCGAGCCGTCCTGCAGCAGCGTCGCCGTGTGGTTCCGTCGCGGAGCGTTCATGGGCGCTGCCGCGGTCCACGCGTCGGCGACCGGATCGTAGATCTCGGCGCTGTTCCCGCCATCGCTGGAGCTTCCGTCGGCGCCGGCGACGAGCACCCGGCCGTCCGCGAGCCGCGTGGCGGTGTGCCTCGAGCGCGGCGCGGTCGTGGGCGCGGCCGGCGTCCACACGCCCGTCGCCGGATCGAACCGCTTCGTCGACGAGAACCCCGTCGCACGAGAGCCCGCGCCGATCCCCAGGACCGTCCCGTCCTGGAGCAACGTGTGTGTGTGCGCCTCCGACGGGTCGCCGATCGCCGCGGCGGGCTGCCATGCGCCCGTGCTCGGATCATAGCGAACCCAGAACGCCTCGCTCTTGCTCGGATTGTCGAGCACGCCGCGGCCGATCACGAGGACCGTGCCGTCCAGGAGTACGGTGGTGTGCGGAGCGTAGTTGTCGAGGGACCTGCCTATCCGCCCCGTCGCGCGCCACCCCTCTTCGGTGCCCGGGAAGTCGCAAGGCGCGCCGTCAGGCTTCGCGGGCCCGGGCGCCGCGCAGCCGGCGGCGGGGTCGCACGCCGGCGCCTCGTGGCACGCATCCGCCGGCAAGCACACGGCGATGCTCGAACCCACGCAGGCGCCCGCCTCGCAGACGCTCGCCGTCGAGCACACGTCGCCGGCGCTGCACGGCGTCCCGTCCGGCGCCGCCTCGCCGCCGACGCACGCGCCCGCCTCGCAGACGCCCCCGGCGATGCACGCATCCGCGTCGTCGCAGGCGCCGCCGTCGAGCGGCGTACAGACGCCGTCCTGCGACGCTCCGGCGGCGGCCGCGCACGCGTCGCAAGGGCCGGCGCAGGCTGAATCGCAGCAGACCGAATCCGCGCAGAAGCCGCTCCCGCAATCGCTGTCCGCCGCGCAGCCCACGCCGCGTGGCGAACGCTCGTGGAAGAGCACGGCGGAGGCCGTCGCGGTCTTGCCATCGACGTACCCCCCCGCGATCAGCACGCTGCCGTCCCGGAGCGGCGTCACGGAATGGTACGCGCGCGCCATGGTGACCGGCGGCTCCAGATCGAGGGGCGAAAAGGAGCGGGTCGCCTCGTCGAAGAGCGCGATGGTCGCATGAAAGGGAGCGACTTGTCCCGTCCTGTCCCTGTGCCAACAGGGCTGCACGCCTCCGGTCAACAGCGCCTTTCCGCTCGGGAGCAGCGATGTGCGCATGCCGCTGATGTGCGACTCGCTCGTCGGCGAGCACGGCGACGAGGCCGGCGCATACGGCCCGGACGTGGGCTCCCAGCGCCCTTCTTCGGGCAGGTAGACCTGCGCGAAGGCGCGGACCTCCGGGTCCGGGCCGGCGTGCGTGCCTCCCACGACCAGCACACTGCCACCCGGCAGCGTCGTGGCGACAGGATACCTGTACAGGTCCGTCGAGAGCACGGCCCCGTGCTCCCAGGTCCAGAGCCGGGCCTCCGGGTCATAGAGGCTGCAGCCGGGTCCGACCGTCATCGCGCGGCCGTCGTGCAGCAGCGTCGCGCTCACGGGAAAGAGCCTGGGCCCGTTGTCGCAGGTGGGCAGGGCCGTCCAGGTGCGCGTGTCCGGGTCGTAATCGGCCGCGTTGAGCATGTCGAGCACCAGGGCCGCGTTCCAGGCCAGGCCGATCAGCAGCGGTCTGCCGCCTACCAGCATCATCGAGGGTTCGGGGTGGGGCAGCGGCAACGGCCCCGCAGCCGTCCAGGTGTTGCTCGCCGGGTCGTAGGTCTCCGCCGAGGACAGCTCTGACCCGGGGTACTGCTTGTTGATCTGCCTGCCGCCTGCCACGAGGACGTGGCCGTTCGGCAGGAGGATGGCCGCGTGTCCGGCGCGCCGCCGACCGAGCGGCGCCGCGGGCGACCAGGTCCTTGTCGCCGGGTCGTAGATCTCGACCTGCTGGAGGCTCAGCGCCTCGGTGTCCGTGTACGGAAACGCGTCCAGCTCCGGATACCCACCGGCGACGAGCACCCGGCCGTCCTGGAGCACCGTGGCCGTGTGCTCGCCGCGCGGGGTGATCATCGGCGGCAAGCTCTCCCAGGACGGCGCGCCGGCCGCCCAGGCGGCGCCCGCGCGCAGCATGATGAGCCCGCAGAAGACGGCGGTCCCGAGCCTCCCCATCGAACGTTTCATCCTCCTTGCCTCCGCCGCGGTGTGTTGCCCGCGATCGGGTGGACATTCACCTCGGCGGCCTTGCGGCAAACTCCCGGCGAGGACCGCTGCGGGCCGCCCGCACCGCGCGAGCCGCCCCGCTCGCAGCGCGGCGGCGAAGACGCTGCGCGCGGCCGCGCAGCCCGGTGTAGCGTCGACATCATGCCTCCCCGCCGGCTCCGCCTCGCCCTCGTCCTCGCCGCGCTCGCCGGCGCCGGCCTCGCCGGGTGCTCGCGGTGGCCCTCCGAGCGCCCCTCCGCGCCGCGCCAGGACGTCGCCGGGGCAGGGGACGCCGCGCAGCGGCCCTCCGGCCCGTTCCGCCCGCCCCCCGCCTCCAGCGCGGCCGCGGGCGCACCCGCGGCCGGCGCGGCGCCGCAGGAGCCCGCGCCTCCGGCGCAGCCCCTGCTGCGGATCACGGACCGCGCGGCGCTCGCCGCGCTCGAGGCCGCGGGGCTCGACTTCGGCTCGGTGCTCACGGGGGCGCCGCGCGCGCCAGCCTCCCTCGCCGCGCTGTCGCGCACCGCGGAGCTCGCCTCGGTGGCCCGCGTGCTCTCGGAGGATCTGCGGCAGGTCCAGCGCGCCGATCCGAGGAGCGGGACCAGCGTCGCCCGCCACGCCCACCGCCTCTTCGACGAGCGCTGGCTCTCCGCGGAGAGCGCGCGCTTCGAGCTCATCGGCGTCATGAACCGCATGGACAGGCGTCCGTTCCACGCCTCCGGCTGCGGCGAGACCCGCCTCGTGTACCGGCTCGCCTACGCCGCGAAGTCCCCGGCCGGCGCGCGCTCGCGCTTGCCGATGACCGCGGCGTTCGAGCTGCTCGCGCCCGCGCCCGCAGATGACGCGCGCTCGTGCCGCCGGCTCGCCGAGGCCTGGTCGCGCGCCGGCGCGCTCTCCGGGCCGGATCTCGCCCGCTCTCTCACCTCGCCCGAGGGCCCGCTCGCCCGCCCCGCCGTCGACCGCGCAAACCTCTCGCGGCTCGTGGTGAACCTGCAGAGCGTCCGCTGGCCGTCCACCGTGCGCCCGGACCTCGGCGGCCACGCCGAGTACGTGCTCCGCGCCTTCCGCTGGGACGGCCGCGCGGGGCGCTACGCGCCGCTCGCCCTCGAGAACACCCCCGACGTCGCCCGCCTCTCGCGCGACCCGAGGCAGCGCGAGCGGCTGCGCGCATGGCTGTCAGCCCCCGAGAACCTCGCGCGCCTCGACCGCGGGACGGCGCTCCTGCCCGACGAGTTCCTCGCCACGAAGGCGCTGTCGGCGACGCCGCACGGGCTCGCGCGCCGGGTCAACCGGCCTTTCCGCGTCCTGTTCGAGCCCCGCGACTTCGGCGGCGTCGACTTCGGCGGGCTCTCGCGCGTCCGCTCGCCGGAGGGGCTGATCAGGCGGCTCGACCAGATGACCTGCCCCGGGTGCCACCAGAGCGGGTCCGTGGCCGGCTTCCACCTGCTCGGCGAGGAGGACCCTGCCCGGGCCCACGACGCGCTCCACACCTTCGAGTCCGCGCACCTGACAGGCGATCTCCCGCGCCGGCGGGCGGTGGTCGAGGCGATCGCGCGCGGCGCCGCGCCGGACGACGAGGTGCCGTATCCCGAGCGGGGCGACGGCGCGCGGGGCGGGTACGGCGCTCGCTGCGGGCTCGGCGATCCGAGCTTCGCGGGCTGGACCTGCGCCGAAGGGCTCGTGTGCTCCGCGTACGACGCGCCGCAGGAGGACCGGACCTCGGTCGGCGTCTGCTTGCCGGCGGCGCCGGAGATCGGCGATCCCTGCCAGGTGGGCGCCGTCGTCCCGCACGCCGATCCGCACCGCGATCGCGCTGCGGCGGCGCGGGCGGGGGCGTGCCCGCCGGCCGCGGTGTGCAACACGAGCCCTGTCGGGTTCCCGGGCGGCATGTGCACCGGGAGCTGCGGCGCGCTCCCGGAGGAGGGCGTCTGCGGCGCCATCGCCGTGCTCGACCCGTTCAACCGCTGCCTCGCCCGCGGGACGCTGTTCACCGAGTGCCTGAGCCGCCACGTGGCGCCCGCCGGCCTGCGCCGCTGCTCGACCGAGGATCCCTGTCGCGAGGACTACGTGTGCGCCAGGACGAGCTCGGGCGAGGGCGCCTGCATCCCGCCGTATTTCCTGTTCCAGCTCCGGGTCGACGGCCACGCGGTGCCGTGATTGGCCACGTCAGGTCACGAGCGCGACCGGCGAGTCAGGAAGACCAGGGCGAGCGCCGCTGCCGAGAGCAGCGATGCTGCCGACAGCAGAGGACCTGTGCGGGCGCGCGTCCGGCGGATCACAGGAGGCCGGAGAGCGGGCCGGAATCGCGCTTGCGGTTCCCGATGCTGTTGGTCTCGAGGCCCATGAGATGGGCGATCGAGACCAGGAGCTTGGCGTGGTCCTCCCCGTCGTGATCGAGGTAGCGTCCTGTCTTCAGGGCGCCGCGCGCGCCTCCCGCCATCACGAAAGGGACGCGCTCCATGCGGTGCGCCGTGCTGCCGAGCTCCCTGCCCACCACGACGAGCGTGTTGTCGAGCAGCGTGCCGTCGCCCTCGCTCACGGCGTCGAGCCTCCCGAGCAGGTACGCGATCTGCTCCGAGTACCAGGCGTCGATCTCCTGGAGCTCCCGGCGTCGGTCCTGCCCGTCGTGGGACATGGTGTGGTGATCGCTGGTGTGTCCGAGCCACGAGTGCAGGATATGGCTGAAGGCGTAGCTGAGCTGGAGGCTCATGACGCGCGTGATGTCGCAGGAGAACGCGGCCACCGCGATGTCCATCATGCTCTTGACCTCCGCCGGATACTCCGAGCCGCGGCCGCGGGTCTCCGCCGGCTCCTCCGGGACCGTGCAGCTCAGCGCCGGGTCGGCGGGCCCCGCCGTCTGGTTCAGCCTGCGCTCCATGGCCAGGAGTCCCTCGAGGTGCGCGTCGAGCTTGTGGTAGTCCTCCTTGCCCACCCGCCTGCGGATCCTGGTGAGGTCGTTCTTGAGCAGGTCGACGATCGCCTTGCGCTCCGTCCGCTCCCGCTCCGCCCCCTCATCGCTCGCGGGCGCCTCGCCCGTCGACGTCACCCCGGCGAACAGCCGATTGAACGCGGCCCTGGGGTTCGTCTCGGGGTGAATCGGAGAGTTCTCTCCGGCGTAGATCATGCGGTTCAGGCTGTTCGGACTCTGGCACTGCACACCGAGCTCGACGGTGCGGTACGGCGTCTCCTGCATCGGGTCGTCCGGAGCGCGCTCGTACGGCAGGCCGCTGCCGTGGGCGCCGGCGATGATCTGGTCGATGGACGCGCCGCTCCCCCAGCCCGTGCGGTTTCCGTTGCCGCCGTCGAAGTTCGCGCCGGAGGACGGACCGTTCAGCGTCGATGCCGTCCAGAGCCCCGCCATGCCGAAGGCGTGGGCCTCGCCGGCCCCGCCGGCCGTCATCTTGAGCCCCCACGGGATCACCAGCTTCGACTTCCAGGGTTCGAGCGGCGCGTGAATGGCGTGCAGCGAGAAGCTGCGCTCCGACCCCTGCGGCCTCCAGTCGATCACGTTGTTCCAGTCCCGCGCCGGCGCGCCGTCGGGCTCGAAGATGAGCAGGAGGCGCCTGGGGCGCACGTTCTCCTGCCCGGAGGCGTTCATCAGCGGAAGCAGCGATCCCATCGCCGCCGCCCCGGCGCCGAGGCCGAGGGCCTGCAGCATGCGGCGGCGTGACGTTCCGATGTGCATTCGACGGTTCATGACGGTCACTCCTCGCTGGCGGTGAGCCGCACGTGGCGGAAGGCGTCGCTCAGCGCCACCTGAGACAACAGGGTCCGGATGTTCCCACCCGACGCCTTGAACTCCTCGTGGATGGTCTGGATCGAGCAAGCGTCGTCCGTGCTCTCGATCCGGCCCAGGGCGAAGCGAAACCACTGATTCGCGACGCAGTCGGCCACCTCCGAGCTCCCCGCGAGCTTCTTCGCGAGCTCCACGCCGCCGTAGTACGGGCCGGCGAGGTCCTCGCGTGCGCTCGTGATCTCGCCCGCCGCGTTCACCTCGCCGAGGCCGTCGGTAGCGCGGTACTTGCCGATGGCGTCGTAATGCTCGAAGCCGAGGCCGATCGGATCGATGAACTGGTGGCAGCCCGCGCAGCCGGGGTCGGCCACGTGCTGGGCGAAGCGCTCGCGCGTGGAGGTCACGTCGTCCACCGGCGGGGGGACGTTGTTGACGTTCGCCGGCGGGGGACTGAGCGGCTGGCACATGAGATTCTCACGGACGACGATGCCGCGGTGGATGGGGGAGGTCTGGTTGTGGTGAGACCAGCGCGCGAGGAACGCCGCCTGCGTCAGGATCCCGGCGCGGCGGCCCGGATCGAGCGACACCTTGTCTCCCGGCGTGAACCCGTCCGGCGGCTCGATATCGTACACGTCGAACAGGGGGCCCTCCGGGAACGTGTAGTCCGCGCTGAGCAGCGTGCGGAGCAGGCCATCGCCCCGCCGCACGACGTGATCCGTGAAGCGGGCGCTCTCGTTCAGCATGGCGTTCGCCATCTCCTCGTTGAACGCCGGGAACAGCTCGTGGTCCTTCTGCGCGCTGGGCAGCTCCGAGAGCCCGAGCCACTGGCGGTGGAACAGCGCGATCGTGGCGCCCGCCCTCGGGTCCTGCAGCATGCGGTCGACCTGCCCCTCGAGCACGTCGCGCTCGAGCAGGCTGCTGTCGGTGGCGAGATCGACCAGCTCGTCGTCGGGTATCGAGTTCCACAGGAAGAACGAGAGCCGCGAGGCGAGGCCGTGGCCATCCATCGGCTCGGGGGCCGCAGAGGGGAGGCCGGACTCGCCGACATCGGCGTGGTACAGGAACGACGGCGACTGCAGCAGTCCCTCGATCACCAGGCGAAAGCCGCGCGCCGGCCCGCCCGACCGTCGGCCGAGCTCGTACAGCGAGACGAGCCCCTGGATCTCGTCCCCTTCCAGCGGGCGGCGGTACGCGCGCTGCCCGAGCCGCTCGACGAGCTCGGTCGCGCACGAGGTACCATCGTCGTCCGCGAGGCTGCACGGCGCGATCTGGTCCATGCGCCCCTCGGCCTCCGAGGCCACCTGTGCCGCGAGCTCCGCGGCCTGCTGGACGAGGAGATCCGTGATCGGAGCGATGGCGTTGCTGTGAAACGGCCCCATGCGCTCGTCCGGCGCGAGCGCGTCGGCGGGGCGCCCCTCGACGCCGAGCAGATCGCGAAGGGCGTTGTTCAGCTGTTCGCGCGTGAGGCGGCGGAGCCTGGTCAGGCCCACGTGAAGAGCACCGTTATCCGCCTCACAGGCGGCGGCGATCACGGACGGGTCGTTCGAGAGCGGCGGGACCTCGGAGTCCTGGCCGCCGCCGCCGTCCCCGCCACCAAGCTGTCCCATACATCCAGGAAGCAGCATTGCGACCCACAGGCTCGCGATTCCGACCCATGGCTTCTGTCTCGGTCGGCTCACTCCCAAGTTCATGTCGACTCCTTGTGCGGCACAAGACATTGACGCCAAGCGCAAAGGCCACGCTGTCCTCCATCACGACGTGTGGGCGGAAGCGACGGCGGGATGGCTGCGGTTCGCCGCGCGGTCGTTGCAAACAGAAGTCTAAATGAACCGGTTCAGTTAATCAACGAAATGTGAGCGACATAATGTCGATATAAATCCAGGAACGGCACAAATGTGGCTGTAAATAGGCGGGAAGCGTTAGGTAGACCGGTTTAGTTAGTAAGGGTTGATTAGTAAAAGTGGTTTAGTATCAGGCCGTGATAGAAATGCAGAGGCAGCACACTCGAGGCCCCGAGGCGCTCGGGCGCACGCGCGACGACGAGGAGGACCGCCGTCCAGAAGCTCGGCCCGCCGGGGCCGGACTGCTGCCCGCCGGGCCGGACTGCTGGCGGGCGGAGCTAGCCGGCCGCTCCGGGGCGCGCCACGAAGCCGGTCTTGTCGCCCGCGCGGAAGCCGCACGCCTCGTAGAAGCGGTGCACCTCGGGCCGCTGCGAGCCCGTCAGCAGCATGGCCTTGTAACACCCCGCCTCCCAGGCCTCCGCCAGCGCATGGCGCACGACGCGCGCCCCGAACCCCCTCCGCCGGTGCTCGCGGTGGGTCACGACGTTCTCGACCAGCGCATACGGCCGGCCCCCGCGCGTGAGGTTCGGGACGACGACGAGCGTGCAGCTGGCCACGAGGGCCGCTCCGCCCTCCAGCACGAAGAGGCGAAGCCCAGGCTGCGCGAGCATGCGCGCCCAGAGCGCCGACAGCTCGGGCTCGGGAGGGAACGGCGCGTCCGCGGGGTGGAGGTCGCGATAGAGCTCCAGGATCCCTACGAGGTCTTCGGCCCGCGCTTCGCGGAGGATCCCGTCCGCCATCACGGCGCCCGCCTGCTCATCACCTCTCTGTCGCACCTGTCGCCCGATACCACCGGGCCGCGGACGACAGAAGCGCCGCCCGTGGGCCGCAAAACAAAGTCCTTGCTTGTGTCTATCCGTTATAGTAGACGTTCATCCTATAAAACGGATGCGCCCGGGAATGCCCGGTGTGCTCGTCTTCATCGTTCTGTCGTTCTCTCGGACCCGTCACCGCCTGTAGCGCGCGCCGCCGGAAGCGCGTCGTCACCGCCGTCCGCTTCCGGGATGGGACGCCGCCGCCTGAGCTCATGGGCCGAGCTTTCATCGGTGCTCGACCGCGAACGCGGCGGCCGGGCGGACGCGAAGGTCCACGCAACCACGGAGTTCTACGCCATGACCATCGATTCTCACGACATCGATCGCCGGAGCGCTGCATCGACCCCTGGCGTCCAGGAGCCCGCGAGCCCCGAGGCTGCCTCGAAGCGACCGGGGGCCGACAAGGCGACAGGCCGGCGCGCCTTTCTGGGCGTGGCGGGCTCGCTCGCGGCGGGAGGCCTCGTCGCCGGCAGCCCCGGCGTCGCGAGCGCGGCGCGGGGCCCGAGCGCCGAGGATCTGCTCAGCGGCCTCGAGTCGCTGCGCCGCGACCCGCGCGCCTCGCCGCTCGACCACGAGCTCCGCCTGCGCGCCCTGCGGGTGCGCGTGGAGGCGGCGGTCGACAACTTCGAGGCGCCCATCGCGCCGCACCCGGACAACGGCGACGAGGAGCGCTATCGGAACAAGATCGGGACCGACACGCGCGGCCTGCCGCACGACGACCGCGGCGAGGTCGACCTCGCCGCCTACCGCATCGCCTCGAGGGCCCACGCCTCGCGCGAATGGGACGATTTCGAGGCCATCCCGCTCGGCGGGACGCGCAAGCTGGTCAATCCGGTCGGCACGCTCGCCGTCAGCCTGATCGGCACCACCCCGCCCCAGATCGGCGTGCCCCCGGCGCCCGCGCTGGCGAGCGCCCAGAAGGCCGCCGAGGCGGTCGAGGTCTACTGGAAGGCGCTGCTGCGGGACATCCCGTTCGAGAGCTACGCGGACAGCAGCGATGTCGCGGACGCGATCGACGACATCGACCGCCTCTCGGGCTACACGGGCCCGCGCGCCGGCGGCCGCGTGACGCTGGAGACGCTGTTCCGCGGCAGCGTCACCTACGCCGACACCCGGGACCGCTCGGGCAAGACGGCCAGACACGTGGTCCCTCCCGGCGTGCTCGACGGCCCTTACATCTCGCAGTTCCTCCTGCGAGACATCCCGTATGGCCCGCAGCTCCTCGGCGGCGCGATCCGCACCGCGCTGCCGGGCAACGATTTCCAGACCGAGTACGACGAGTGGCTCGCCGTGCAGAACGGGCTCGCGCCGACCCGGTCCATCGCGTACGACCCGGTCCGCCGCTACATCTCGACAGGCCGCGATCTGGCGGAGTACGTGCACGGCGGCGGGGCGCTCTTCTGGGGCGCGGCGCTGCTCCTCGGCGCGGCGCGCAGCGCGAACGCGGGCGTTCCGGGGGGCGTCGCGGCCCCGCTGAGCCCCACGAACCCCTACCTCACGTCGGAGACGCAGGCCTCCGCGGCGGCGACCTTCGCGCTCGCGTACCTGCAAGGCCTGCTCCCCTTCGGCACCTCGCGTGCGATCCGCGCGGCCTACTGGCAGAAGTGGTTCGTGCACCGCAGCATCCGCCCCGAGGCGTATGGCGGGCTGGTCCACCACCGCCTCGCGAACGATGCGCGGGAGTACCCGCTGCACCGCGACATCCTGAGCTCACGGGCGGTCGAGCTGACGTTCGACGTGTTCGGCAGCTACCTGCTGCCGCAGGCCTTCCCCGAGGGCGCTCCGCTCCACGGGTCCTATCCGGGCGGGGCGGCCGCCATCGCGGGCGTCAACACGACGCTCCTGAAGGCGTTCTTCGACGAGGACCACGTGATCGAGGACCCGTTCGTCCCCGATCCGGCCGATCCCACCCGGCTGGTCCCCTACAGCGGTCCGCCCCTCACCGTCGGCGGTGAGCTGAACAAGCTGGCGACCAACTACGCCTTCGGACGCAACTGGGCGGGCATCCACTGGCGCACCGACGCCGCGGCGTCGCTGGCGCTCGGCGAGGAGGTCGCGATCAGCCTGCTCCGGGACGAGCGCCGGACCTTCCGCGAGCCGTTCGAGGGATTCACGTTTACCCGGTTCGACGGCACGCGCGTCACGGTGTGAATCGACCTTTCCCGGTGTCGAGCACCGGGGAGCCTCACGGCAGCTCGGGTTGTCCCGGCTGAACGATCCCAGCTTTGACCCTGGCCCACTCCGCCCGGCGTTCATCGCGGCCCGCCGACCCGATCTCGCGGACCGACCCATCACACGCCCCGCACCGCACGGCGCGCCGACCACCCGGCGGGCGCTCCGCGACACCGGCCCCGCCGCGCGCCCGCCTCACCACGCGCGCGGCGGGGCCGCGGCCTCGGCAGGTTGCGCGCGAGCCGCCCGGTGCGATACGATGCCCGATGCATCCCAGGTGCGCCCGCGGCCCTCCGCGGCGCCGGACTGCACGGGGGGCGTGCTGGGGTCGCTGGCCAGGAACGTCGTGCTGGCCGTCACGTCAGGATTCGCTCGCGTCGTGGCTTGCTTATGTCGGACTTGAAAACGCGAAAGCGCACTCCGCCGAAGCTGAGAGAGTCCCAGAAAGAGCAGCTCTTACGCTACATCGTCTCGACGTTTCCTTACAGCATCTGGTGGAAGGACCGAGACTGCGTCTACATCGGCACGAACGAGCTGAACGCCCGCGGCGCGGGGCTGAGCCGCCCGGAGGACATCATCGGCCTCACCGACCACGACCTGCCCTGGACGGCGGAGGAGGCGGAGCACTACATCCGCGTCGACAAGGCCGTCATGGCCTCGGGCGAGCCGCTGCTGAACATCGAGGAGACGCAGCGCCAGGCCGACGGCAGCCAGCGGTACCTGCTCACGTGCAAGGTGCCGCTCAAGGACGAGGACGGCGAGGTGTTCGGCATCCTCGGCGCGTGGACCGACATCACCGACCGCAAGCTCACCGAGCTCGCGCTCGAGCGCGCCAAGGACGAGGCGGAGCGCGCCAACCGCGCCAAGAGCGACTTCCTCGCCACGGTGAGCCACGAGCTGCGCACGCCCCTCACCCTCATCCTGTCGCCCCTCGAGCGCCTCCTCGACGCGCAGCACGGCGCGCTGCCGCGCGACGTGCGCGACGAGCTCGAGCTCATCCGCCGCAACACGGCGCGCCTCCTCAACGTCGTGAGCGACCTCCTCCACTTCTCCAAGGCCGAGGCGGCGCGGATGGAGGTCGACTGGGAGCCCGTCGAAGTTAACCGGTTCACCGCGCAGATGCTCGACGACATCCGGCCGAGCGCGACGGCCCGGGGCCGCACCCTCGCCATGACCGGCGATGCGCTCGGCGCCGTCTCGCTGGATCGCTACAAATACGAGCGCATCCTGCTCAACCTCATCAGCAATGCGCTGAAGTTCTCCCACCCGGGGGGGCGCATCGAGGTCGCGCTTCGCGCGCTCGACGACGCCTCGTTCGAGCTGTGCGTGCGCGACGAGGGCATCGGCATCTCCGGGGACGACCTCGGCAAGCTGTTCTCGAAGTTCACCCAGGTCGACGGCTCGGTGAAGCGGCGGTACGAGGGCACGGGGCTCGGGCTCTCGCTGGTCAAGCAGTTCGCGGAGCTCCTGCGCGGCTCGGTCTCGATCGAGAGCGAGCTCGGAGAGGGCACGGCCGTCCGCGTGCGCCTGCCGCGGTCGGCCCCGGGCGCCGCGCGGGAGCACGCGGCGAGCGCGGGAGACCCCGCGGAGCGCCACGCCGGCCCGGACCTGACCAGCGCGCCCAGCACGGCGCAGACGCGGCGCTGGCTCAGCTCGCTGCCCCCCTCGGAGGCGTCGCCCGACGGCCTCGCGGCCCAGCAGATCGAGCCCGACGCCGGCGGCCGGGGCGCCGGGGCGCTGTCGAGCCGCCCGCCCGGGCCGCCGGGCGCCGCGCCGCCCGCGCGCGCGGACAGGCCGCTGCTGCTCCTCGTCGACGACAACCCCGACATGCGGCAGTTCATGCGCTCGCTGCTGTCCCCGGGCTACCGCCTGATGGAGGCGGCGAACGGCCTCGAGGCGCAGCGGCTGATCGAGCGGTCCCCGCCGCACGTCGTCGTGTCGGACGTGATGATGCCGCAGATGTCGGGCATCGAGCTCACCGCCTGGCTGAAGGCCCACCCCGTGCTGCGCCACATCCCGATCGTCCTCGTCACCGCCCGCGCCGACGACGAGGCGGTCGCGTCGGGGCTCGACGGGGGCGCCGACGAGTACCTGGTGAAGCCGTTCTCCCCGAGGGAGCTCCTGGCGCGCGTGCGATCGATGGTGCGGCTCCACGAGTCCTACCGGCAGCTCGGCGCGGAGCAGGCCGAGATCGCGCGCCACTCGGGGATGGCCCAGGTCGCGATGGACGTCCTCCACAGCGCGGGCAACACGCTGAACAGCGCCGGGATCGCGGTCGATCTGGCGCGCGATCGGATCGCGCGGTCGCGGCTCCCGCGCCTGAAGCGGGCGCTCGCCGAGCTCGTGGGGGGCGATGCGGGCGCCGTCGAGCCGGCCGACGCGTCGCGCGGCGAGAGCCTGCGCCGTTACGTCGAGCTGGCGCTCGTCGCCGTGGAGCAGGAGCAGCAGGAGACGGCGGACGACCTCGAGCGCATGCGCGCGCAGCTCGACGTCCTCCGCGACGCCCTCCGCGCGCAGGAGAGGTACGCGTACAGGAACGCGTACCGCACGGAGCGGCTCTCGGTGAACGAGGTCATCCAGGAGTCGCTGCGCGTGCACGGCGCGGCGCTCGCGAACGCGCGCGTCGCCGTCCGGCTCGATCTGCGGCCGATCGACGACATCGTGGCGAACCGCCACGACCTGCTGACGATCCTCTACAACCTGCTCGACAACGCGCGCGCCGCGGTCGACGACGGCCCGCGCGAGCCCTGGATCGCGATCGCGACATGGCAGGACGGGGCAGGGGTGTGCTGCGCCGTGGAGGACAACGGGCCCGGCGTCCCCGAGGCTGCGCGGGTGCAGGTGTTTCAGTACGGGTTCACGACCCGGGAGGGCGCGAGCGGCATCGGCCTGCATTTCTCCGCGAACCGGATGAAGACCTTCGGCGGATCCATCCGGATCGAGGACGGGCGCGAGCGCGGGGCCCGGGTCGTCCTCACGTTCGCGGCAGCGTCGGCGGCGGCCCTCGACGGGGCGGGCCCGGCTGCGGCGGCCCTCGACGGGGCGGGCCCGGCCGCCGCGGCCCTCGACGGGGCAGCCCCCGCCCGCTGAGCGCGCCGCCGCGCGCGGCCCCGCTCAGCGCGCCCGCGCGGCGTGGTCCGCGATCACGCTCGCCACGCAGCAGGTCAGCTTCTTCCCCATGCCGAGGTGCAGGAACTCGTTCGGCCCGTGCGCGTTCGACTGCGGCCCGAGCACGCCGGTGATGAGGAACTGCGCCTCCGGGAACTTCTGCCCCAGCATCGCCATGAACGGGATCGTCCCGCCCTCGCCGATCCCCATCGCCGGCCGGCCGAAGAACGCCTGCGACGCCTTGTTCGCCGCCTCCTGCAGCCACGGCGCCGTCGGGGGCGCGTCCCACCCGGGCGACGGCTCGCTCACGTGGAAGCGGACCTCCGCGCCGTACGGCGGGTCCTTCTCCAGCGCCTCCTTCAGGGCCGCCGCCGCGGCCTTCGGGTCGACGCGCGGCGGGATGCGCATCGACAGCTTCGCCCTCGTGAACGGCCGCAGCACGTTGCCCGCGCTGGCGATGGGCGGGAGGCCCTCGGCGCCGGTCACCGAGAGCGCGGGCCGCCAGGTGCGGTTCAGCAGGAGCTCGGCCACCTCGCCCGTCACCGGGCGCGCGCCCTGCACCCACGGCAGCTCGCTCACGACCGTGTTCCCGAGCACCTCGGCGGCCGCCCGCGCCTGCGCCACGCGCTCCTTCGGGATGTCCACGTGCAGCGCGTCCACGAGGACGCGCCCGGTGCGCTCGTCCTCGATGCGCGACAGGAGCTGCCGCAGGATCCGGAAGCTCGACGGCACCACGCCGCTGCCCACGCCCGAGTGCACGCCCTCGCGCAGGATGCTCACCTCGAGCGTGCCCTGGAGCAGCCCGCGCAGCGACGTCGTGGTCCAGAGCTGGTCGTAGTTGCCGCAGCCGGAGTCGAGGCACACGACGAGGCTCGGCTTGCCGATGCGGGCCTCGAGCGCGTCGATGTAGGCCGGCAGGTCCGGGCTGCCGCTCTCCTCGCAGCCCTCGATGAGCACGACGCAGCGCGCGTGCGGGACCCCTTGCTCGTGCAGCAGGCGCAGGGCGGCGAGCGACGCGAACGCCGAGTAGCCGTCGTCGGCGCCGCCGCGGCCGTACAGCCGATCGCCCTCCCGCACCGGCTCCCACGGGCCGAGCCCCTGGCGCCAGCCCACCATCTCGGGCTGCTTGTCGAGGTGCCCGTAGAGCAGCACCGTGTCGTCGGTCCTGCCCGGCACCTCCATCAGGAGGACCGGCGTGCGGCTCCCGATGCGCACCACCTCGACCTTGAGCCCGGGGATCGGCTGCTCCTTGCACCAGGCCTCGATGAGCGCCGCTGCCTTGTCCATGTGGCCGTTCTCGCGCCAGGCAGGGTCGAAGGCGGGCGACTTGTTGGGGATGCGGATGTACTCGTGCAGCGCGGGGACGATCTCCTTCTCCCAGCAGCGCTCGCAGGACGCGACGGCCTCGTTCTCGTTGAGCTTCGTCAGCATGATCCTCTCCAGGTGTTGAGCACGGCGGTGATCTCCGGGGCCGGACTCTACAGCGCTGGCCCCGCGGGCATACCCCCGAAGGACAGGTTTGACACCGGCTCCGCGCGGGCGGAGGCGCGGGGCGCGACCGGGCGACGGTCGAAGCTTCCGTCGAGGCCGGCAAGGCTGGAAGATCAGACCAGGGACCGCGGCGCTCATCGCCTTCCTCCTGACGGGGCCGCCCCCGCGACGGCGAGCGCGCTGCGCGTCTCGCCGACCGCCCCGCCGCGCCCCCGTGGCGGCCTCATGCGCTGGAAGGGTCGCTCGTTGGTGCTGAAACGAAGCGAGCGCGAGGCCCGTGCCATACGGCCCGCGATGGGCCACGACCGAGCCGGGATCGACGCGCGTTCTGCGGTAAGCTCCGTGGCATGGGTCCAACCGAGCTAGGGGCCGACGTACATTTCCGCATGCTGATCGACGGCGTGAAGGATTACGCCATCTTCATGCTCGACACCGAGGGCCGCGTGATCACGTGGAACGCCGGCGCGGAGCATATCAACGGATATTCCGCGGACGAGGTGATCGGCACGCACTTCTCGCGCTTCTATCCGGCCGAGGCGCTCGCGCGCGAGTGGCCACAGACAGAGCTCGTCGAGGCGCGGCGCCTGGGCCGCTTCGAGGACGAAGGCTGGCGCGTGCGCAAGGACGGCTCGATGTTCTGGGCGAACGTCATCATCACGGCGCTCCGCGACCCGGATGGCGAGCTGCGCGGCTTCTCGAAGATCACGCGCGACCTGACCGAGCGCAAGCGCCAGGAGGAGTCGCTGCGGCAGAGCGAGGAGCGCTTCCGCACGCTGGTCGAGGGCGTGAAGGACTACGCCATCTTCATGCTCGACCCCGACGGCCACGTGGCCACGTGGAACGCCGGCGCGCAGCAGATCAAGGGATATTCCGCGGAAGAGGTGATCGGCACGCACTTCTCGCGCTTCTATCCGGCCGACGCGCGCGAGCGCGGGTGGCCAGCGGCGGTGCTCGCCGCCGCGCGGCGCGACGGCCGCTTCGAGGACGAAGGCTGGCGCGTGCGCAAGGACGGCTCGACGTTCTGGGCGAGCGTCGTCGTCACGGCCATTCGCGGCCCCCGGGGCGAGCTGCGCGGCTTCTCGAAGATCACGCGCGATCTGACCGAGCGCAAGCGCTTCGAGCAGATCGAATCCAACGCGCGTCAGATGGAGGAGTTCGTGGCGATGCTGGCGCACGAGCTGCGCAATCCGCTGGCGTCGATATCCAACGCGACCATCGTCCTCGAGAGCGAGAGCAAGGCCTGCCCCGAGATCGCCTGGGCGGTCGGCGTGATGGAGCGGCAGGTCGGCCTGCTCGTGCGGCTCGTCGACGATCTGCTCGACGTGAGCCGCATCACGCGAGGCAAGATCGCCCTGGAGCGCAAGAGCGTCGACCTCGCCGACATCGTGAAGCGCGCGGTCGAGGCGTCCCGGGCCTGGATCGACGCGCGCGAGCAGGTCCTGGAGGTGCGGCTGCCCGAAGGGCCGCTCTCCGTCGAGGGGGACCTGGCGCGGCTCACGCAGGTGGTCACCAACCTGCTGCACAACGCCGCGAAGTTCACGCCGGTGCGCGGCTCGATCCTGGTCGCGCTCGAGGGGGACGACGCGCGCGCGACGCTCCGCGTCCGCGACAACGGCGTCGGCATCTCGCCGCGGCTGCTGCCGCAGGTGTTCGATCTGTTCACGCAGGGGGATCGCAGCCTCGACCGCGCGGAGGGCGGGCTGGGCATCGGCTTGACGGTCGTGCGCCGGATCATCGAGCTGCACGGCGGGACGGTCCGCGCGCTCAGCGAGGGCCCCGGTCGCGGCAGCGAGCTCGTCGTGCAGCTCCCGCGGGCGGCGCGCCCTGTCGCGCAGGCCGCGCGGGGCGCGCCCGCGGGGCGGATCCCGGAGCGGACCGCGGACAGGCTGCGCGTCCTCGTCGTCGACGACAACCAGGACTCGGCCGAGAGCATGGCCATGCTGCTGCAGCGCATGGGCCACGAGGCGCATGCCGTGTTCGACGGTCCCTCAGCGCTCGAGCTCGCGACGCGGCTAAAGCCGGATCTCGTGCTGCTCGACATCGGCATGCCCGGCATGACAGGCCATGAGGTCGCGCGCGCGCTGCGGGGCATTCCAGGCCTCGCCGGGCTATCGCTGTTCGCGATGACCGGCTACGGCCAGGAGGCAGATCGGCGCTCGACGCAGGAGGCCGGGTTCGACGAGCACCTGGTCAAGCCCATCAGCGTGGAGGTGCTGAGGCGGCACGTGGCCAACATCGCCGCTCGCGCCCGGGCGCAGCGCCGCGAAGGAGGAGCCGTGGACGACCGCGAGCCGACCGCGAACATCGAGATCCGGCGGGCGAGCATCGCCTCTCCCGCCGCCCAGGCGCTGATCGAGGCGCTGAACGCGGAGCTCTCGAGTCGTTATCCGGAGGAGGGCGCCAACCACTTCGCGCTGGAGGAAGGCGAGGTCGCGGAGGACCGCGGGGCGTTCCTCGTGGCGCGCGACGGGGATGGGCGGCCTCTCGGGTGCGGCGCCCTCCGCCGGCTCGACGCAGAGACGGCCGAGATCAAGCGGATGTACGTCCCGCCCGAGGCGCGAGGGCGCGGCGTCGCCCGCGCCGTGCTGGCCGCGCTGGAGGCGGAGGCGCGCCGCCTTGGCGTCACGCGCCTGGTGCTCGAGACAGGCGAGCGCCAGCCGGAGGCGCTGGCGCTGTATACGCGGGCGGGCTTCCGCCGGATCCCTCCGTTCGGCGAGTACGTCGACTCCCCCCTGAGCGTCTGTCTGGAAAAGCTGCTCTGACCTCCGCCTCTTTCACGGCGCCTGCCGCGAGGCGTCGGCGGCGCGCGGCGAGCGGGGGCGGGCGAGCAGCATCAAGAGCCCCGCGCCCGCCAGCGCGCCCAGGGCGTCGGCCAGCAGATCCAGCCATTCCGCCGAGCGGTAGGGCAGCGCGGCCTGCACCAGCTCGAGCAGCCCGCCGGCGCCGGCGCTCATCGCGACCGCCGCCCGGCGCCGCGCCGCGGCCGCCGTCCCGACGAGCGCGAGCTCGATCAGCCATTCGAGCCCCAGGAAGGCCGCGAAATGGGTGATCTTGTCGAGCGGCACCTCCGGCGTCCTCGGCAGGCCGATGTTCGCGCAGCCGAAATAGAAGAGCGCGATCGTGAAGAGCACCGCCGGCGCCCGGCGCGCCCACGTCGGCCATGAAAGGATCGAGAACACCTGGGGCCTGCTGCTCCTCGAGCAGGGGATCTACCTCAGCGCGGTCGACAGGAGAAGGCAATTACCGGCTCGATGTCCGCGCGCGACAGGAGAAGGGCCGGCCGCCGACGCGGCCGAGCGACGACGCTGGCGCTCAGTCGGGCGGCAGCAGGGCGAGCAGCGCTCTGGCAGCGACCTTCTTGTCGAAGACAAGCACGCTCCGGATCAGCTTCGCCTTTCCCGTGAGCTTCTCGCCCAGCGCGTCGCCCGTGATCTCGAGACGGCACGCCAGCAGGCGCTGCGGGTAGCGGGAGAGGAGCGCGTCGCAGTCGCGATAGAAGCGGGTGCTGCCGTCGTTCGCGAGGAAAAGGAGGCGAGACGCGCGGGCGTTCTGCGGGCTCTCCGGGGCCTTGCGGGCCATGGCGTCCAGCCCCTTTTGCTCGCCGGCGAGCCTGTCGGTGATGAGCTCGAGGCCGTGGCAGGCATGCTCGGCCGCGAGCGCGCCGCGGAGCTCGGCGGCCAGCGCCTCGGTCATCGGGAGAGTCGCCACCTGGTTTCTACCGCTCTCCCACAGCAGCCCTGCGTGCTTCGTGAGGAGAGCGGACACCGCGTCATGGCGCGGATCGGCGACGAGATCTTTCGGCAGCTTGAGCACGTGTACCTCTGCGCGCACCCTATCAGAGCCGGCGACGGGTGACGACCGACGCGCCGGCGAGCCCCTCCGAGCCGCCCGCCGGGCGCGTCCTGCGCGCGGCCCGAGGCGGCGCGCGCGCGAGGTGGTTCAGGGGCCGCCCGCGCCGCGCGCTCATGGCAGGCAAGGAGACACGCCGCGGGGGCCGCGGGCGCCGCGCGCGCGGGCGTGGCATGCTCGAGCTTCCGAGGGAGCTCCATGCGACGATTCGCCATCTCCAGCTTGCTGAGTGCGTGCCTGTCGAGCTGTACGGCCGCGCCGCCGTCCACGCCGGGGGAGGGCGACGTCGAGGGGCCGCTGTCCCCCGCGACCTCGTGTCCAAGCCATGAGCTCGCGTTCACCAAGGACACCGGGTGCTTGAACGATGGATCCGTGGAGTTCTGCCTGCCGACGGGCGACGAGGCGCTCCTCGCCCGCGTGCGGGGCATCGCGCCCACGATCCAGGCGGGCTCGTCGAGAGGGCGCGCCAGCTGCGATGTGCCCGCGGAGACGCTGTACTTCTTCCCCACGGGAGACGCCGAGTGCGTCGCGCCCCACGGCGCGCTCGAGGACGCGGCGTGGGACACGCTGTGCCGCATCGCCGCGCTGCCCGAGGTGAGGGCGATCGTGCCGACCTGGTACGAGTGATCGGGGCGCATGGGCAGGCGCGACGGTGGGGAGCTGCCGGGCTCGTCCCCCGAGCGGCGCGGGCGCGCGGATTGAGGTAGAACGACGGCCCACATGACGCTGCAGGACCCCACGCGCCACGAGGTTCGCTGATGAAGGTCGCGTTCGACAACACCTACGCCCGTCTCCCGGACCGCTTTTACGCGCGCGTCTCCCCGGCCAAGGTCCGCGAGCCGCGCGTCGTGAAGGTCAACCGCGCGCTCGCGGAGGTGCTCGGGCTCGACGCGGACGAGCTCGCCTCGGCCGAGGGAGCCCAGGTGCTCGCGGGCAACGCGCTGCCCGAGGGCGCGGAGCCGATCGCGCTCGCGTACGCGGGGCACCAGTTCGGCAGCTTCGTGGGGCAGCTCGGGGACGGCCGTGCGATCCTGCTCGGCGAGGTCGTCGGCAAGGACGGCAAGCGGCGCGACCTCCAGCTCAAGGGCGCAGGGCGGACGCCGTTCTCGCGCGGCGGCGACGGGCGCGCCGCGCTCGGGCCCGTGCTGCGCGAGTACGTCGTGAGCGAGGCGATGGCGGCGCTCGGCGTGCCGACGACGCGCACGCTCGCCGCCGTGACGACGGGCGAGCCGGTCTATCGCGAGGAGGTGCTCCCCGGCGCGGTGCTCACGCGCGTGGCGGCGAGCCACATCCGCGTGGGCACGTTCCAGTTCTTCGCCGCGCGGGGCGACCGGGAGGCGCTGGCCACGCTCGCCTCGTACGCGCTCTCCCGGCACTACCCCGACGCGGCGGGCAGCGGCAACGACGCGCTCGCGCTGCTCGACCGCGTCATCGAGGCGCAGGCGAACCTGGTCGCGCGCTGGCTCGGCGTCGGCTTCATCCACGGCGTGATGAACACCGACAACACGTCGATCGCCGGCGAGACGATCGACTACGGGCCGTGCGCGTTCCTCGACGAGTACAACCCCGAGAAGAAGTTCAGCTCGATCGATCGGGGCGGCCGCTACGCCTTCGGGAACCAGCCGCGCATCGCCCAGTGGAACATGGCGCGGCTCGCCGAGGCGCTGTTGCCGCTGCTGGCCGACGACAAGGAGGAGGCCGTCCGCGTGGCGACCGAGCGCGTGCAGGGCTTCACCGGCCTGTTCATCGCGGCGCACGAGCGCGTCTTGCGCGCCAAGCTGGGCCTCGCGCGCGAGGAGGACGAGGACCTGGCGCTCGCCGCCGATCTGCTGGATCTGCTCGCGTCGAACGGCGTCGACTACACGGTCTTCTTTCGCCGGCTCTGCGCTGCCGCGGCCGACCCGGCCGCCGACGCGCAGGTGGCCTCGCTGTTCGCGGACCCCGGCGCCTTCCGCCCCTGGGCGGAGGCGTGGCGCCAGCGGCTCGCCAGGGAGGACGTCGCGGGCGTCGACGACAGCGCGCGCGCGAGCGCGATGCGGCTCGTCAACCCGGCGTTCATCCCGCGCAATCACCGGATCGAGGCGCTCATCCAGGCGGCCGTCCTCCGTGACGACTTCGAGCCCTTCGAGGCGCTCGTGCGGGTGCTCGAGCGACCGTACGAGGATCAGCCGGAGCTCGCGTATCTGAGCGAGCCCCCGCAGGTGGAAGAGCGCGTGCAGCACACGTTCTGCGGGACGTGACGGCGGGTCGCGCGGCGCCCTCGCGGGCTTGCCACGTGGTCTCCCGGGATTAGGAAACGGGAGATGAGCACGAAAAAAGACCAGCAGACCGCCGATCCCAGGGCCGCGGGGCAAGCAGGGGAACAGCGGCCGTCGAACGTCCAGAAGGATCCGCGCGACTGGAAGACGGGCGACGAGCCGATGACGGGCGCGCAGGCCTCCTACCTGCACACGCTCGCGGAGCAGCAGGGCGAAGAGGTCCCCGACGACCTGACCAAGGCGGAGGCGTCCGAGAAGATCGACGAGCTGCGGGGCGCCGCGGGCGTCTCCGGCGGCGCGGGGGGAGCTGCCGGCGTCGAGAACACGCGCAAGGACCCCGAGCAGTGGAAGACGGGCGACGAGCCGATGACGGGCGCGCAGGCCTCGTATCTCCAGACGCTCTCCCAGGAGGCGGGCGTGGACTTCGACGCGAGCCTGACCAAGGCGGAGGCGTCGAAGCGCATCGACGAGCTGCAGGCGAAGACCGGGCGCGGGCAGAAGCCGCGGGAGTGACGGAGAGGCGCTTCACCCGCCGCCCGGCAGGCGTCAGTTGTCGAACCAGAAGACCACACGTGTCGACGGTCCCTTCTTCGCCGCGACCGCGCTGACGTACTGAAACAGAAGCACGAATTCGTCCGACGCCGCATCGAGGCTGAACTGCGCATGCTCGAGCGCCA
This sequence comes from Sorangium sp. So ce406, assembly GCF_051474675.1. NCBI lineage: Bacteria > Pseudomonadati > Myxococcota > Polyangiales > Polyangiaceae > Sorangium > Sorangium sp. So ce406. Next base: position 231,450 of record NZ_CP150340.1, read on the forward strand.
GCCGGAGCTCGTGGACAGCGAGCCAGCTCGCGGAGTGCCAGTCAGGGTGGGCGATGTACCCATGGGTGGCCGGCGCCGTGAACGGCCCGCGACCTTCCCCGAACTCGGCGAACATGTGGATGTCACAGCCCATCGCGCCTCACCCATCCATGCGCCGAACGACTTTATCACGGCAGAGCTCGTCCGGGCGGGCCATCCGTCGCCCACGAAGGCCTTCTGTCTCCGCAGGTAGGTGACTCTGGGTGAGGAGCTGGCCGAGGCGGTAGCCGCGGGCGCCGTGTAGCGCGACGCCCGTGAAGCCGGCGGAGAGCGCTTCGACGGTTCCTCTATCCCGTTGACGCGCAGCTCGGTTTCGCGCGATCTATTCTCGGGGTCTCGTGCAGCAGAGGCGACAGAACTGACGTGTCGGGCCGCTGATCGCGGTGCCCCAGGAGGATCATCATGAAGCGCATCTTCTGGGTGCGGCCCGCGATCGTGGCCGCGGCCTGTCTCGCCGTCTTTCAAGTCGTCCAGGGCCGTGCGGCCCCGGGCACGGGGTCCGCGCGCTGGACCGTCTACGGCAAGGACCTCGCCAACACGCACAACGCGCCCGCCGAGAACGACATCGGGCCAGCGAACGTCTCGTCGCTCTCCGTGAAGTGGGCCTTCACCACGACCGGCAACGTCCCCGCGACGCCCGTCGTCGACGGCCACGCGGTCTACTTTCCGGACGGGGGCGGCAACCTGTACAAGCTCGACGCCGACACGGGGGTCCCGATCTGGACGCGCGCGATCGCCGACCTCTCCGGCACGGCCGGCGCCGTCTCGCGCACGAGCCCCGCGCTCCACGGCCACATGCTGTACGTCGGCACCCAGGCCGGCGCCCACATGATGGCGGTGGACAGCCGCACCGGCGATCTCCTGTGGAAGACGCAGCTCGACGCGCACCCCGCGGCGATCATCACGCAGTCTCCCGTCGTGCACGGCGGCCGCGTGTACGTGGGCGTCTCCTCGCGCGAGGAGCTCTTCGCGGCGGACAACGCGTACCCGTGCTGCTCGTTCCGCGGCAGCGTGGTCGCGCTCGACGCGGTGACCGGAGAGCTGCTCTGGCAGCGCTACCTGGTCCCCGCCGGCTACACCGGCGGCGCCGTCTGGGGCGGCGCGCCCGCGATCGACCTCGGGCGCCGCACGCTGTACGTGACCACCGGCAACAACTACACCGTGCCGCCGGACGTCTCCGCGTGCGTGGAGGCCGCCGGCGACGACGCCCTCGCCGTCGAGGCCTGCCTCCCGGAGGACAACTACATCGATGCCGTCCTCGCGCTCGACCTCGACACCGGCGCGCTGAAGTGGGCGCGGCGGCTCCAGGGCTTCGACGCCTGGACCGGCGCGTGCTTCTTCGGCGGCGACTGGTGCCCTGATCCGGCGGGCCCGGATTACGACTTCGGCACGGGCGCCACGCTGTTCTCGGCCGGCGCGGGGGCGGAGCGCCGCGATCTGGTCGGCGCCGGCCAGAAGAGCGGTATCTTCTGGGCGCTCGACAGGGACGACGGGAGCGTGGTGTGGAGCACGCTGGTCGGCCCCGGCGGGGAGCTCGGCGGCATCATGTGGGGAGTCGCCGTGGACGAGAGCAGGATCTACGTGCCGATCGGCAACAACGGCCAGGTCGAGTACACGCTGGAGCCCTCCGGGCAGGTCGTCTCGTGGGGATCGTGGAGCGCGCTCGACAAGGCGACGGGCGACATCCTGTGGCAGACGCCCGATCCCACGCCGGGCGCGCAGGACAGGGGGCCGCTGACGGTCGCGAACGGCGTGCTCTACGCCGGCTCGATGAGCGGCAACGTGCACGCGCTGAACGCCGCGACGGGCGCCGTTCTCTGGAGCCATCCGGCCGACGGCTCCGTCACCGCCGGGCCGGCGGTGGTGGACGGCACGGTGTACTGGGGGAGCGGCTACGAGAGCTTCGGCATCGGCACGCCGGGCAATACGCTGTTCGCGTTCGGCTTGCCGTAGCGCTGCCCCGCTGCCGGACGGTGGACACCGCCGCTCCGCGCGGCGGTGCGCCCTCCGCAGGGGGCCATTTCAGGCAGCACCGCTCGCCGCCGTGACGGCGTGTCCAGCGATGCTCACGCTCCGCCAAGGGTGGCCGTCAGTCGGCCACGAATCCTTTCCATCTCCGCAGGTAGCCGGCGAACGTCTCGGAGACGCCCCGCTCGTACAGCTCGGCGCGCGTGAGCGGCGGCCGCCGCGGTTGCCACGCGGGGTCGGCGATCCGCTCCGGCCAGTCGGGGTTGGTGATGGCGGCGCGCCCGAGCGCGACCGCGGTGGCGCCCCTGTCGAGGAGCGCCTCGGCCTCGGCGCGCGTCCAGACGCCGCCGGCGACGACGAGCGGCAGGCTCGGCCCCACCGCCTCGCGGAACAGCGGCAGCGGGTGCGCGTCCGGGCGCTTCTGCGAGGGCTTGCTCGAGTCCCACAGCGAGAGGTGGAGGAAGTCGGCGCCGTCCTCGGCCAGCCAGCGGGCGAGCGTCAGGTTCTCGTCGAGATCGAGCCCCTTGGCCTGGCCCCAGTCCTCGGGCGACAGGCGCACGCCGACCACGAAGGACGCAGGCACGGCGGCGCGGACCGCCCGGAGGGTCTCGCGCAGGAGGCGAGCCCGGTTCTCCCACGCGCCGCCCCAGCGATCGGCGCGCTGGTTCTGGGTGGCGGACAGGAACTGGCCGAGGAGGTAGCCGTGGGCGCCGTGCAGCTCGACGCCCGCGAAGCCGGCGGCGAGCGCGCGCGCCGCGGCGTCGCGGAAGCGGTCGATGGCGAGGAGGATGTCCTGCTCGGTGGCGGCGCGGGGGACGGGCAGGTCCGGCTCGGCGACGGCGCTGGCGCTCCACGTGGGCACGCCGGAGAGCCTGGGATCGGCCCGGAGGCCGCCGTGGAAGAGCTGGACGAGCCCCAGGGCGCCCGGGGCGGCGATCGCGGTCGCGAGCCGGCGCAGGCCGGGCAGCAGCCGGTCGGAGGAGATGCCGAGCTCGCCTTGCCAGGCCTGGCCGTCCTCGGCGACGTGGGCGGCGCAGGTCTCGACGACGCCGAAGCCGCCCTGCGCGCGGCAGGAGAGCCAGCGCAGCTCGTCGTCGCCCAGCGAACCGTCGTCGTGGCTTTGCCGGTTCGTGAGCGGGGCGAGCCAGACGCGGTTCCTGGCGGTGAGGCCGTTCGGGAAGGAAAAGGGAGAGAGCAGCGGTGAGGTCACGGGGCGGGGTCTAGCATTCGCAGGTGAGCGCTGCCCGCAACCTTGTCACGTCGACACCGGCGGTCGGGAGCCACTCCAGGACGCCGTCGATGGCCCGCTCGATTGCGCTGGGGTCGGCGCCGTCGCTGAGCATGTACTCCTCCGCGACGACCTGCCGTGGAACGTCGATCGCGAGCAGAGCCGCCGCAATGACAACCCCGGTGCGGTCTCTCCCCGACGTGCAGTGCACGTAAACCGGCCAGGCGAGCCCGGGGGCCACGAGCACGGAGAGGGCCTTGCCGAGCCAGCTCCTCACCCGGCGCTGCCGCGTGTCGTAGTTCTCGACGTCATCGTCCGCGGCGACATGTACATACGTGACTCCGGTGAGATGACCAGGGTCGGGGCCGCGCCGCAGGTTCAGTATCGTACCGGGTGAACCGAGATCGCCGGCGGTCGTCATGAGGTCGAGTCGCCCGCCGCGGAGCAGCCGGCCAGCAGGGATCGGCGAAACGTCGAACCAGAGCCCGAGGGCTTCGCCCACATCGCGGTAATTGGCGGGCCGGAAGGTCGTGTTCATGCGCCGCCCACCCCACGATCGATCCACGGACATGCCGTCGCGAGCGTCGGCTTCACAAGGTAAGGGCCATGTAGCGCGTGCCGGCCACCGGGTTGTGCCGGTAGGGAGCGACGTCCTTGAACCCGAGCGCCTCGTACATCGCCATCGCTCGAGCCATCGACGGGAGCGTGTCGAGGTAGATACGCCGGTACCCGATCGCGCGCGCCTCGTCGAGCACCCGAGCGACGAGCCGCTGACCGAGTCCGAGGCCGCGCTGCCCCGGCTGTACATACAGCCGCTTCATCTCGCAGTCCTCGGCGGTGATGGCCTGCAGCGCGACGCAGCCGCGCGGGACCTGCTCGACGGTACAGAGCAGGAGTCGACCCGACGGCGGGGCGTAGGACCCGGGCAGGCGCGCGAGCTCGCCGGCGAAGCCCTGGAAGCACAGGTCGACATCGAGCGAGGCCTGGTACTCGAGGAACAACGCGCGGACCTGCGCTATCTGCTCCGCGCTGGTGGCATACCCAATTTCGATCATCGACGCTCTCGCTGCCGCAAACGGGTGGGCACGACCTCGATGGTAAGGCAGGGCGACCTGCTGCGCCACTGTTCCCGACGTGCGCGTGCTTGACGGTGCGCATCCCACCCTGTGAGCACATGAAGCTCCCGGCGCGGCTCCGCGGTCCGGCGCCGAGGTCGAGCGGAAGGCCTCGCCGCTGCGCGACCGGCGAGCACCGGATCGGACATCGACTCCCCAGGTGCGCGCGAGTGCGCACTGACATCAAGCCTCGATCCGGGGAAATCTCGCTCGCCATCACGCCGGAGCGTCGGCCGGACTGCGCTGGATGGCGGCTTGGGCGACGCGCTTCCTGCGCGAGCGCGTGGCGAAATGCCGCAATGGGGCAGATGTGCAGCCCGCGCGTGGGTGGTGTCGACGGCTGATGAGGTGCCGTCATCGGACTCCAGCGCATTCACGCGAGCTCTTTGATTGTTATCCTTCCAACCAACGTTGAGCTCGTGCGCCTGGATCACGCTTTGCAGTCAGGCGGAACATGCACCAACAACAAGCGATGCTCGGATTGGGGATCATGGGTCTCGCGCTGACGCTCGGCTGCGTCGGCGAAGCTGGAACCGCCGAGGCGCTCGAGGAGAGCGCCCATGAATTCTCGACCACGCCGGGCGAGCCGAATCACGAGGAGATCACCCGCACCGCGCTGGCATTCCTGAAGCCTGCCGTGCTCGACGCCTTGACGATCGGCAATGTGGCCACAGACGTCGAGTTCCACTTCGCCAACACTGCCCACTTCGATGACTGCAACTTCAGCGGAGGTGCCGCCTTCGTCGCCGCGAAGCAAGCCGAGGCCGTGCGGGCGCTGGGCCCGGGCATAGCGCTGCTGGACGGAGATGCGCTGGCCATGCTGGCCTTCTCCAATTCGCTTCACGCGGTACAGGACTTCTACGCGCACACGAACTGGGTCGAGCTCGGCGGCGACGTCCTCGTGGACCAGTCGCTCACCGCGTTCCCTGCGCTCAGGCCGTACTCCGTGATCCCGTCGACAGGCTTCGTCGTCGTGCAGGGCGCCAAGCCGAAGGGAATGGCCTTGGTTCGCGACGACGACGCCCCGTACCCGGAGTACGCGGTCGTGACGGTCCGCGACCGGCGGACGACCGCCCCTGGGCTCGTCTCGGGTACGGTGGACTACGAGGCGGGCGACTACTGTCCGCGCCCGGTCGCGATGACCCACGACGAGCTCAGCAAGGACAAGACCTCATTGGCTGGTCGCACGGCGCAGCACCTGGCCGCGAAGTCGCTCGCGACCCAACAGACGCGTCACGAGTGGTGCCGGCTGAATCAGCTCGCCCGCGACGCGTGGGGCGACGCCGGAACGCAGCGCCTCGCGGCGTGGGTGGCCGATCCGAGCTCGGCGCCCGACTGCACACCGAGTAGTAGCCCCGACTCTACCCCGTCGGGCCCAGCGCCCGGGCCACATCCCCCGCATCAACCTGGATCCAGCACTCCACGATGAGGCCGTCACGGACCTTGTAGAAGCACGCGAGGGGCAGCTCGAAGGGCCCAGCGGGTCCCGTGCCGAGGAACCGCCAGAGCGACGCCGCCGACTCTCCCTCTCCGAAGAGCTGGTCCACCTCGCGCCGGTAGTCGGGCACGAGGTCGTAGATCGCTTGATCCGCCTTCCTCGTGGCGTCGCGGCCCTCCTTGACCAGCTTCCCGTTCCAGTGCTCGCGATAGTCCTCGTGCAAGAGGCCATATACAGTGTCCAGGTCGTGCTGGTTCCACGCCTGACCCAGCTTTCGTACCACGTCGACTGATTTCTGCTGCATTGGATGTCTCCTCGGACGCAGGGCGCCGTCGCGCCCGCGCCGGGGTCCGAGCACCCTGTGTGCCACCCGCGAAAGGCGCTTTTCTCCGGGGCCCTGCGGTGCGCGGTGCCGGCGCTGGCCTCCGTGTGCTGGAGGCTACAGCCGCCAGCCTTGCGGGCCGGGTTGCGCCGGCGCGGTGGCGCGTTCGGCCGCGCGCCGCCGCTCGGCCCGGGAGGGGTTCCACGCTAGACTGGCGGAGCGCTCATGGTCGAGCTCCTGCGCAACGCTCATTTCATCGTGATCGTCGATCGCACGACGAAGATCGTGAGGGTCACGCGCAGCGCCGAGCCGTTCGATTCCATCGAGCAGATCCAGCAGCAGTGCCTGGCGGTCACCGACGCGCTCGCCATGGTGGACCGGAGCGCGATGTCGCTGTTCCTCGACATCCGGGCGGCCCCGGGGCGAAACGATCCGACGTTCGAGGAAGCGACGCTGCGGCTGCGGACCGCCGCGGTGCGCGGCTTCCGCCGCGTGGCCGTCCTCGTGGGGACCTCCGCCGGGGCGCTCCAGGTCCGGCGCCATTCCCGCGAGGATGGCATCGATCGCATGATCAGCGACAGCGAGGACGAGCTGCTCGCCTACCTCACCGCCGTGCCGCGCCGCCGCTGATCGCTGTCTCGGCGTCGCACCTCTTTCCGCGCGACGCAGCGCGCGGCCTGCCTATACTTGCGTCGTGCCCACCGCCGAGGAGATCACGAAGCACCACGAGCCGGCGCCCGATCGGAGCCCGTGGGTGAACGGCCCACCGGAGCCGGCGCCGATCGTCGTCGTCGACCACGACGAGCGCTGGCCGCGGTTTTTCGATGTGGTCGCGCAGAAGATCCGCGCCGCCCTCGGCGACGCCGCGCTCGCGGTCGAGCACGTCGGATCGACCTCGGTGCGGGGGCTGGCCGCCAAGCCGACGATCGACGTCGACCTCACGGTCGCCGATCCCGCCGACGAGCTCTCGTACGTCCCCGCTCTTTCTCTCGCTGGATTCACGCTGGTCATTCGCGAACCAGAGTGGCACGAGCATCGGTGCCTCAAGCTCGCCGATCCGGACAGCAACGTACATGTCTTCGGCCCCGACTGTCCGGAGGTGATTCGCCACCGGATGTTCCGCCGGTGGCTCCTCGATCATCCGGAGGACCTCGAGCTCTACCGCCGGGCGAAGCTCGCGGCCGCATCCGAGATCTCGGCAGGGAGCGGCTCGGTGATGGACTACAACAGACACAAGGAGCCGGTAATTCGCGCGATCTACGAGCGGATGTTCCGCGCGAACGGCCTCATTCCCTGACGGGCGACCGCGCGCGCCGCGCCCCCTGCCGCCGTGCGACCGCCATCCTGGTAGTACGCCTCGTCGAGGGGCCGGGCTGGAGCGAGCACCCGGTGCAAAGGGGCGTCGTCGATCGACGGCAGCGCCGGCGCGGTCGGTGCGTTGACCCGACCGGCGCTGCCTGGCGTTTACCAGGCGTCGATCTCGTTCGAGAGCGGCACGCGCGCCGGCAGGCGGAAGAGGCGCGCGGCGAGCTGCTCGGAGAGCCCCGAGGCGAGCGCGTTGTACGCGCTGGCGTCCTCGTCGTAGCGCCGCCGCTCGATGCTCACCCGGTTGTCCGCGCCGGCGAGCTCCGCGTCGCGCTCGGGCGAGGGCGCCGCGCCCTCGTGGCGCGCGCGGGTGCGCTCCCGCCGCTCGACCACGTTCTCGACCTGCGCCCTCCTGCGCTGCACCTCGGCGCGCGCCTGCGCCAGCGAGGCGCGCGCCGAGAGGGTGATGCCGCCGAGCACGAGGACGATCCCCGCGAGGGCAGCGCCCGCCCAGCGGAGCCGCCGCCGCGCCGCGAGCTGCTGCGCCGCCTCGCGCTGCCGCCGCGCCGCGAGCTCCTCCACCGCCCGGCGCACGTGGTGCGGCGGTATCTCGAGCTCGGCGCCGACGCGCTCGAGATCCTCGATGCGGAGCCGATCCTTGTCCGCCTCGGCGAGGCGCGCGGCGAGCGCGATCACCTCGTCGACGTCCTCGTAATCGATCTTCTCGGACGGCTCTGCTTCCCGCTCCGTCGCGCGCGTCTTCATCGACGTTCCTCCTACCAGCTCGAGCTCGCCCCGCCGCCCCCGAAGGAGCCGCCGCCACCGCTGTAATCGCTGCCTGAGGAGGACGAGGAGGAGTACGACGAGGACGAGTAGGACGAGGACGAGGTTGAGCTCGACGCGGAGGACGAGCTCCACGACGAACCAGACGACGTGGCCGAGTTGTAGGGGCCGAGGAACCCTCCCACGGCCATCGAGCCGCCGATGAGGCCCATGAAGAGCGCATCGGAGAGCGACGCGTTCATGGCGTCCAGCGCGATCATGCCACCGGCGAGGGGCAGGGCGACGGCGATCGCGACGCCGATGGCCCTCAGGAACCCTATCCAGAGCTCCTCCGCCTCTCTCTTTCGAAAGAGGCTCAGTCCGCCGAGCAATCCGACAAGCGTCGCGAGGAGCGTCACGCCGAGGAACGAGCCTGCCTGCTTCGCGAGGTAGGTCGAGGCGGCGGCCTCGGAGCGCGCCCCGTAGGCCCATGCCGGCGCGAGCGTCGCGAGCCCCGGAACGACGATGATGGCGACGAGGGCCATGCCGGCCACGCGCCATTTCCCGCGCCGGGCGGCCATGTGCCCCTCGAGGTCGTCCAGCGTGGCAGGAGCGCGCGGCGCGCGCCGGACCACGAGGCCGAGCAAGAGGCCGAACAGCGCACCCAGCATGTGATGAGCGACGTAACGCCCCAGGACATGCTCCGACGGCGACCCGAGCACCGCCAGCGCCCCCCCGGCCCCCGCTCTGTGGGTCGCCGTGAGGGCGACCAGCCTGCCCACCACCAGGCGCGCGGCGCTGCCATATTGCGAGCGCCGGAGGTCGTCGCGGGAGTCGTCGAGGACCGTCCGGCAGACGCCGTCGGTCAGGATGTCCTCCAGGCCATAGCCCACCTCGATGCGCATCCGCCGATCGTCGATGGCGAGCGTGTACAGGACCCCGTTGTCCTGCTTCTTCGTGCCCCCGCCCCAGGCCTCGGCGATCTCCAGCGAGTAATCCTCGATGGGTACGCCGCCCGTGGTCCTCACGAGCAGCACGGCGATCTGCACTCCGGTCCTCTCGCGGTGCGCGAGGAGCTTCCGGGTGAGGTCGTCGCGCTCCTCCCGCGTCAGCACGCCGGCGTGGTCGTTCACCGCGGCCTCGATCGTCACAGCCGGCGCCGCGAGCGCGGGTGATGCTGTGAACAGCATCACGAGCATACCGAACGCGGCGGCGAGGAAGAGCCGCACTCCGCGGCCAAGCCCCACCACCGCCACCACCCCAGGCCACCCTCCCGTTCGAATTGAGCTCATCCGGCGGAAGAGAACCCGGGTCGAGGGGGAGAGCAACTCCGCAGCCCGGATCCGACGCGCGGCCGGCGGGGAGGTGAGGGCGGTGCTCGACAGAGCGACAGCGTATCCCGTCATGGATGCTCTCCCGCTTCCTCCAGGCTGGAGACCGCGCGCGGCCCTCGAGGTATGGTGGACGGTTCGCCCTTCTGATACGCTGTCGCCTCGTCGATCGGTCGGGCCGCAGCCACTCTCCAGGAGCCGGCGACCATGAAGCAGAGGAACAGCAAGGCGCGCCCCGCCCGCCCCGAGGCCGCAAAGAAGGGCCGGCGCGACGCCCACAAGGACGCCGCGGGCCGCGTGCACCTCACGGTCCATCGCGACCCCGCGAGCGGGCAGGAGCGCGTTGCGCTCAGGAGCCCGGTGTTCCAGGAGGCGTGGCAGAACGACGTCGCGACGGCCGCGGCGAACACGGCCTATGCCGTCCTGCGCGGGGATCCGAGCGTGGACGGCGCGATCGAGCTGGCGCGGAACGCGATGGCGGCCACGTCGCGGCTCGCGGCGGGGCTCCTGGCGCGCGCGCCCGGCGGCGCGGTGGCGTGCAGGGCGGGCTGCGATCACTGCTGCCATCAGGCGGTCGGGGTCACGCCGCCGGAGGCGCTCGCGATCGTCGACCACCTGAAGAGGGCCCTGTCGGACGCAGCCCTCGAGCGCGTGGCGCGGCGCGTGTCCGACTGTCACGAGAGGACGCGCGAACTGCCGTCGTCGGAGCGGTTCTCGCCGGACCACCCGTGCCCTTTCCTGGAGTCGGGCCGGTGCTCGATCTACGAGGTTCGACCGCTCTCTTGCCGAGGAATGAACTCGCTCGATGCGGGAGAGTGCGCGACCCGGCTGCGGGACCCGGAGGCGCGCGCCGCGTTCCTGGCGAGCGGGCAGGGCGGCCGCTCGTTCATGGAGCCGATCCGCGCCTTCCAGGCCATCAGCGCCGGTCTGCAGCTCGGCCTCTCCGAGCTCTTCCGCCTCGACATGCGCCCTCTCGAGTTGACCGCGGCCGTGCACCTGCTCCTGACCGGGCCGGAATCGCTCGCCGCCCAGTGGATCCGCGGGCAGCGGCCGCTCGAGCCGGCGCGCGGCGCCGACCAGGGGAAGGATCCCGGCCTGAGCGGGCCCCTCGACGCGCTGGGCCGCGCGTCTCGCCGGGATCCGTGAGCGCGCTCAGGCCTTCAGCTCGGTGAACTCCCCCGGCTTCGTGATGCCGGCGTCCGCGTTCCTGCTGTCGAACTGCCCCCATGTCTCGACGGGCCCGCCGCCCGGGGCCTTGCACCCGACGGCGTTCATCAGCGTCACATAGAGCCTGTTGATGGGGACGTTGCCGGTGTTCGAGCCCGTACCGAAGCCGACGCTGGTGTCGTCGCCCGTGCAGTCCGCCTCGCTGTTGCCGGTGCCGAGCGTCCTGCCCTCGAGGTTCACGACCTGGCCCTGCTTGAGATAACCCCCCGCGCTGCCGGCGATCACGATCGGCAGGTTGTTCGTGTTGTGGGCGTTTCCGTCGGCCAGCTCCGGGAGCCACATCGTGGCGGTGTTGTCGAGCAGCTTGCCGTCGCCCTCCACGATGCTGTCGAGCAGGGTGACGAGCCGCACATACTTCTTCGCGTACCAGGCGTCGATCTCCGCGATCATGTCGAGCACGCCGTTCTTGCAGGTCCCGCCCACCTGGAACGAACCGTTCCGGTGCGAGAGGCCGTGGTGGTCGGCGTCGTGCTGGATGCCGTCCCAGCCGAAGGTCACGTAGCCGGGATACACGAGGATGATCGACCGGTTCATGTCGCAGATCATGCTCAGGGCGATGAGGTTCATCATCATGTCCCCGCCGGCCGTGAACGAGGTCGTGAGGCCGCCGCCGAACCCGCCGCCCGAGCTGGCGTCGTTGACCGCGCTGGCCGTGACGCCGATCGTGGTCGCGGTCGCGTCGGTGCACGCCGCGGGGGTGAGCTGCTGCTCCGTGCTGCGGAGCAGATCGAGCCAGTCGCTGACCCGGCGCTGGTCGGCCTTGCTCATGTTGAGCGACTGGTAGCTCCGGAGGTCTTCGCGGACGAGATCGATGGCGCTCTCCCCGCGCCGCACGCGGTAGTCGCCCTCGGTCATCGCCCCGCCTCCGAACAGCCCGGTGAGCTGGTTGTACACCGTCTTGGGGTTGACCACGGCCGGGAAGGCGGTGTTCGGCGCCGAGAAGGACAGCACCTCCTTGATGCTGGTGCTCGACGGCCCCACCGACAGCACCAGCGGGCTCGCCCCGCCCGGGTTGATCTGCCTGGCGATCTCGTGGTCCAGCGAGTGGGACGTCGCATACCGCGTCTTGTCGTCGTTGATGAGCGCGCAGGTGAGCTTCGAGCCCATCGCCTGATCGTGCGGGTCGATGGTCTGGATCTCCGCGTAGGAGTTGAACATCTTCAGGCCGCGCGGGAACAGCAGCTTCGACGCGAACGGCGTCAGCCCGGCCAGCGTGGTGCCCGCGAGGTGCTCGGCCGTGAGGGGGCCGTTCTCGATGGTCGGGAACCAGCGGTTGGTGAGACATCCATTGTGGGTGTAGAAAATCACCATGCGCCTGGGCGCCGACGACGCGGCGGGCTGCGCCTTGACCTCCTTCTCGTGGAGCGAGCTCAGGAACGGCGCCGCGAGCGCGGCGCCTGCAACACCCTTCAGAAAGACTCTGCGCTTCATGGGCCTACTCCAGCTCAATGGCTCGGGTCCGGAACGACGGAGACTGCGTGAGGTCCGTCACGAGATCGAGGATCGTGTAGCCTCCGGCGGTGATCTTCGCGGTCAGATCGTTCACCGTGCACTCGTCCAGCGGGTGACCATCGCGCTCGTAGGCATACGAGACCCACTTCTGCGCGTACTGGCGCTGCGCGTTCCGGGAGGCCGCGAGCTTCGCCATCAGATCGGCCGGGCTCGCGACCTCGACGGGCTCCCCGTCGATGCGCACGTCCGCGACCGTGTCGATGGGCGCGCCGGTGAGCGCTTCATGCGTCTGCCACGCCCCGACGGCGTTGTACGCCTCCATCACGAAGCCCGGCGGGTTGATGAAGCTGTGATGGCACGCGGCGCACGCGGCGCCCGCCGTCTGCGCGTCCACGCGCTTGCGGTTCGTGTCGAGATCGGCCCCTTCCGGCAGCGGCGTCTCGAGCGCGCCGGGGGGCGGGGTGCCCGGGTCGATGCCGAGCACGTCCTTGGTGATGAACACGCCGCGGAGGATCGGCGAGGTGCGGTTGTACGACGAGTACGCATTGAGAAAGCCGACGCGCGTCAGGAACCCCGGCCGCTGGATCGGGTCGAGCGTGACCTCCTGGAGCTCGGGCCCGAAATTGGCGGGGTCGAGCTCGTAGAGCGGCGCCGTCGCCGCGTTCACGAAGGCGATCGGGCTGAGGAAGAGCTCCTGGAACCCTTCGCCGCGCGTGAAGGCCACATGATCGAAGAAACGCTCCGTCTCTTCCGCCATGATCGGGATGAGCGAGCGATCGAACGCGGGGAACATCGTCGTGTCGCGCTGCGCCGAGTCCCAGCGCGTGTTCGGCCCGAGCTCGAGGTAGTATCGATGGAAGCTGGCCACCATCTGCCGGGCCCTGGGGTCTTGCAGCATCCGCTGGGCCTGCGCCAGGATCTGCGCCGGGGTCGATAGCTGTCCCTGATCGGCGGCCTGGTTCAGCGCGTCGTCCGGGATCGTCCCCCAGAGCATGTACGAGAGACGGGACGCGACCTCGTGGCTCGACAGCGCGAAGCTCCCGGCGTCGCCGGGCGCCTCCGTGATCTCCGCGCGCTGGATGAACGAGGGGGAGATCAGGAACATGTACAGCAGCGCCTCGGCGACCTCCTCCGGGGTCCCGTTCTCGGTGATCTGGGGGCCTTTCGCCGCGATCGCGTCGAACCTCGCCACCTCCGCCTGCGTCAGCGGCCGGCGGAAAGCGCGCCGCCCGAACTCGACGATCGTGTCGTGCAAGCACGCCGCGCCGTCGCCGCTGGGCGTGCACTTCAGGAAGTTTTTCTTGAGCGCGGGGTCGGCCATCACCTGCGCGGCGATCATCTCGGCCACGGACATGTAGGCGCTCCAGCCCAGATCCGTGAGGCTGCCTGCCTGGTCCGTCGCCAGCAGCGTCGACGGCGCCACGTTGCCCGACGCGGCGAGCGCCGTGACGCCCAGGAGATCGCGGACCGTCCTGTCGTACTGCGCGTTCGTCAGGCGCCGGATCTGAGAGGTCGGCGCGATTCCGGGCTTGCACTCCGTGCCCCCGTTCGGAGAGCCCGGCGATCCCGGCTTGCCGTCCGCGCCTCCGGCGGGACTCTCCCCGCCCGGCCCCGTGTCGGCCGGGCCGTGGTCGTCCCCGACCGAACCCACACAGCCAGCCGCGAACGTCGCGGCGGCGATGACGCCGCTCCTCCAGGTGTACATGGCGCTCACCTCAGGTGTTGTGTCCAGCTCAGAGAACCTAGACAAGAAGCAGCGAGGGCGGTTTTTGCGACCAGCACGGGAAGGCCGATCGAGCCGCTGCTCCTCGCGTCAATCATCATCTCATGTCGGCATGATGAACGGCAATGCCGTCTCCCGGAGGCGATCTCATTTTGTGGCGTTCGACGATCCAAATTTCTATCAAAACATCGGGACATCTCGACGTTCAGGCTCACAAGACATCCGGGGGACATCTCGACGTTCAGCATCGAAGCTGACCTCCTCTGCGCCCGTGTGGCGCCGTCTGCGGGCGCGCTGTCGCGCACGACGTCATCCCTGGCTCCGCAGCGTCACGCGCCGAGGTAGCGCGCAGGTACGTGCGGGACGGATCCCGCCCCAGCGATCCCACGGCTTCACGTCGAGGGTAAGAGCCGAGGACCTGGCGGCGTCTCATGGACGCGGCGCCAGTGCCGCTTTCGACCTGTCGAGGAGGCCAGCATGAACGGCAACCATTCCACGGCCGCAGCGTCGCTGCTGCGAGCTCTGGGTTCCGAGGAACGAACGGCGATCGACGCGTGGCTCGGCCGCGCGGCGCTCTTGACGCTCCGGTACGGGCTCATCCTGATCCTGCTGTATTACGGCGCCTTCAAGTTCACGGAGGCCGAGGCCCGCGCCATCGAACCCTTAATCGCGCCGAGCCCGCTGCTCGGCTGGACCTATGCGTTCATGGGTGTGCAAGGGGTCTCCAGCGTGATAGGTGTGACCGAGATCCTCATCGCGTCGTCGATCGCGCTGCGCCCCTGGTCGGCCAGAGCCTGCGCGATCGGCAGTCTGGCGGCGGTGCCGACATTCGTCATGACGTTGAGCTTTCTGTTCACCACGCCGGGCATCTGGGTGGACGTGCCTGGCTTTGCGCTGCGCGTGCCGAACGAGCTCGGCGCCTTCGTGCTGAAGGATGTGTTCTTGCTCGGCGCAGCCCTGCTCAGCGCTGCCGAAGCCCTGGCGGCGTATCGGCAGGCCCGAGCTGCATCCTGAACGCCGGCGGCGAGCTACCGGACCGCCGCGGCGCACAAACCGCCTCGAGCGAAAAGGCGAAAGGCTCGGTCACGATCCGCTAGACTCACCCGGGAGACTGCATGACCGCTCTCGAAAGAACTGACGCCGCGTGGCTGCTCGATCTGCGGGATCCAGGGCCCAAGGGTGCGCTGGCCCAGCGCGAGCTGCGCGAGCTCATCGTGCGGGCGCTGCACCGGGGGCTCGCGCGGCGGCCGGAGGCCAGCGCTCTGATCGAGGACCTCGCGCAAGAGAGCATGTTGCGCATCCTGGCCAAGCTCGATTCATTTCGAGAAGAGAGCCGCTTTTCGACCTGGGCCATCGCGATCGCCTTACGGGTCTCCTTCAGCGCCTTGCGACGCCGGTACTGGCGGGACGTGCCGCTCGATGCGCTCACCGCCGGGTCCCCCATCGAAGCTCCCAGCACATCCGGCATGTCGGAGCCCTTCGAAGACAGCGCCCCGACGCCGGAGCAGGCGATCGCGAGGCGCGAGATCGTGACGCTGTTGCAGCGCTGCGTGGCAGAGACGCTCACCGACCGGCAGCGTCAGGTCGTGCTGGCCGAGCTGCGGGGCATGCCGCAGGAAGAGATCGCAGCCCAGCTCGGAAGCAATCGCAACGCCATTTACAAGCTGTGCCACGACGCACGTCGTAGCTTGCAACGAGCGCTCGAGCAGGCGGGCTACTCCGCAGAGACCGTGCGTTGGGCCTTCGAATGATCGGTCGAGGGGAAAGTCTCATGCTCTTGAAGCCGTCAGAACTGAAAATGCTCGTGCAGGCCACGCTCGTCACGCGTGAGCAGGAAATCGGCTGCGACACCTGTCTCGATCGGGTGGCTGCCTATGCCGAGGTGCATCTGGCAGGGCTGCCCACGCCCGAAGCGCTGCGCCTGGTCGAGGAGCACCTGGCCATCTGCGGCGAGTGCCAGGAAGAGTTCGCGGCCCTCGCCGCGGCGCTCGATGAGGGCGCCGCCCGCTGAGCGGGGTATGGCTCTCGCGGCGCGGACCCTGCCGACGCGACGCGCACCCGGGAGGCCCTGGCTTGCGCAACCCGGCGGGGCCGCGCTCAGTCGCTCGGCGCGAACACGATCGGATACACGACAGTGACGCGCCCGCCCTCGGGTACTGGAAATTTGAGCTCTCTGAAGCCGGCGACCACGCAGCGCACGACATCCTTGTTGGGCATTGGCTTGCCCGGCGGACTCGCCGCCGTGTCGCGCGCGAAGCGCTCGAACTCCTGGTCTTGACGTAACTTCTCGTCGATTGACACGTCCGTTCCAGGCGCGAGCTGGATCGGAGCGTCGGCGTCTCCAGCGTACGCAACCGAGCCGTCGCGGTCGATCAGGAAGCGGACGGCGACGCGGCCCTCGAGCTTCGGGTCCTTGGCCAGAGCCTTCTCGTAGCACGCGCGGAACGACGTGAAGTTATCGCGAACCACGGCTCGAATCGTCTCCGGCGGGAGGCGCCCGCGGAGCGGAGGTTGGGCCGCCGTCGCCGAGGATACGGGCGCGCCAGCGCTGGGGGCCGGGGCCGGGCCAGGTTCCGCGATGGTGCTGCTGGCTGTCTGGTCCGGCGCGGCAGTCGACGGCTTCGGCAACTCCGGCGGGGGGACAGGTCTCCCGGAGCTACACGCCAGCGCGCCCGAAACAAGGGCAACCGCGAGCGGCCCCAGGGCGACGAAGCGATTGAATGTGCCACCGCATGTGCGCAGGCGCCGTGTCTCAGGGGTCTCGCCACGTTCCATGTGGCCTCCATACAACGACGGAGGCCGCGCGTCACGACCGACACTTGCGCTGCTTCATCGACGTTCCTCCTACCAGCTCGAGCTCGCCCCGCCGCCCCCGAACGAGCCGCCACCGCCGCCGTAACCGCTGCTCGAGGACGATGAGGAGGACGACGAGGAGTACGAGGGCGAGGAGTACGAGGACGACGACGAGGAGGTCGAGCTCGAGGCGGAGGACGAGCCCGAGGACGCTGCCGAGCCGCTGGCGGGCAGGAGGGTCATGGCCGGGATCATGCCGAACAGGAAGCACATGAAGAGCGCCATGAAGAGCGACGGGTCGGTGGCGGTGAACCCGAACAGACCAGCGGCGAACGGGACGACAATGGCGATCGCGATGCCGAAGAACCTCAGGCGGCGTATCTCGGGTTCCTCCGAGGCTCTCTTCAGGAAGAGGCTCCGTCCGGCGACCAGGCCCATCAGCGTCGCGATGAGCATCACGCCGAGGAGGGGGCCTGCCTGCGTCCTCAGGTAGGTCGAGGCGGCAGCCTCGGAGCGCGCCCGGTAAGCCCAGGCCGACGCGAACGCCGCGAGCCCTGGGATGATGAGGAAGGTGAGGATGGCCGTGGTGGCGCTGAGCAGCTTCCCTCGCTGGGCCGCCATGTGCTGCAGGAGATCGCCAAGCCGCGCAGGGGAGCGCGGCGCGCGACGGACCACGAAGCCGAGCAGGAGGCCGGACAGCACACCCAGCGTATAATGGGCGACGTAACGCCCCAGGACGTGGTCCGACGGCGACCCGAGCACCGCCATCGCCCCACCCGGCCCCATCTTCTCTTCCGCCGTGATGGCGACCAACCTGCCCACCACGAAGAGCGCGGCGCTGCCATATTGCGAGCGCCGGAGGTCGTCGCGGGAGTCGTCGAGGACCGTCCGGCAGACGCCGTCGGTCAGGATGTCCTCCAGGCCATAGCCCACCTCGATGCGCATCCGCCGATCGTCGATGGCGAGCGTGTACAGGACCCCGTTGTCTTGCTTCTTCGTGCCCCCGCCCCAGGCCTCGGCGATCTCCAGCGAGTACTCCTCGATGGGCACGCCGCCCGTGGTCCTCACGAGCAGCACGGCGATCTGCACGCCGGTCCTCTCGCGGTGCGCGAGGAGCTTCCGTGTGAGTTCGTCGCGCTCCGCCTGCGTGAGCACGCCCGCGTGGTCGTTCACCGCGGCCTCGATCGTCACAGCCGGCGCCGCGAGCGCGCTCGATGCTGTGAACAGGAACACAAACGCACCGAGCACGGCGGCGAGGAAGAGCCGCACTCCGCGGCCAAGCCCCACCACCGCAGCCACCCCAGGCCACCCTCCCGTTCGAATTGAGCTCATCCGGCGGAAGAGAACCCGGGTCGAGGGGGAGAGCAACGCCGCAGCCCGGATCCGACGCGCGGCCGGCGGAGCAGGGGAGGGCGGTGCTCGACCGATGTCGACGACCGCCGCCGTCGACCATCGACAACGATTCCCGCACGACTGGCGACCCCGGTCCGTAAGTGCTTTGGGTCCGATGAGGCGTTACGGGCACAGCTCGATGATCGTGGCTGATTTACGGATTTAGAATTCGATTTTATGTGTCAAACCATGGTGGCCCATATCGTCCTGATGCATTAGAGTCGCGCACCGATGCACAACCGCTCTGACCAGTTCGCGAAGAACTTGCTGCGCGACGGCCTGAGCCTCGTCTCGGCGGCGGAGACCGAGGTCGAGGTGCTGGCGGCGACACAGAAGATCGACGTCTACAGCGTGCCTGATCCCGCACGGGAGGCCGAGCGCGCCGCCATGGGTCTGCTCGGCGAGCTCGCGGCGGAGCCGAGCCTGTTCGAGCCATTCCACAGCACGCCGAGCCTTCGTCAGGTCCGGCAGTGCTTGCGCAAGCAGCTCACCTGGCATCACGAGCTCGAACGCCGCGCCCGCGCTGCAGCCGGCGCCGTCGTGCCGGACGAGGACGCTGACGCGCCGCCGCAGCAGGCGGTGGACTTCCCTGCGCTGGTCGTCATCAGCCCGGGGCGTCCTGAGACGGTGCTTGGCGCCTACCGCTGCGAACCAGTGCAAGCAGGCGTCTACCATGCCGTGCCGGGCCTGGCGATGCGCGTGGTGGTGCTCGCGGAGCTGCCCCGGACGCGTGCGACGCTGATGCTGCGGCTGCTCGGCTCAGGCCGCCTCCTGCGCGAGGCGGTGGCGGATCTGGTGGCGCTGCCGGACGATGCCTGGGAGAGGAGCATCGCCACGCCGCTGCTGGTACACTTCCGGCTCGCAAGGCAGGAGCCGACGACCGACGAGGAGGACGACGTGAGTGCAGAGATCCGGGCGTGGTTCGAGGAGTGTCAGCAGAAGCTTCGGGCCGAGGCGCGGAAGGAGGGCCTCAGGGAAGGCCGCGACGAAGGGCGCAAGGAGGGCCTCAGCGAGGGCCGCAAGGAGGGCCTCAGCGAGGGCCGCAAGGAGGGCCTCAGCGAGGGGCTCAAGGAGGGGCTCAAGGAGGGGCTCAAGGAGGGCCGCGCCGAGGAGGGGGCTCGTGCCGTGCTGACCACGCTCCGGGTTCGCGGCATCGCCGTGCCCGACGCCGCGCGGGAGCGCATCCTGGCCGAGAAGGATCCCGAGACCCTGGAACGGTGGCTCGAGCGGGCCATCGTCGCCACGTCACTCGCCGAGGTCCTCGACCCGCTGAGCTGAGCGACCCCGGCCAGGAGAAGTCTCTCGGTAGCGCCGGCTCGCCGCCGTGGCCTGCGGCCCCCTGCTCGTTGCAGTTCCCTGGATAGTCAGGACGGCGTCTGAGACATCCTCTCCGTCGATCTCGCGATCTCGAAACTGGCTGAAGCATGCTGCGGCGAGGGCCGCGCCCGCTACCTGGCGAACGCCGACAGGCGGCGCAGCAGCCCGGAGAGCTGCGGATACATGTCCCTGTAGATCCCCAGCAGCGCCGCATACCGCCGCCGGCGCTCCGCATCGGGCTGGAACGTCGCGATGGCCCTCCCGCGCATCGTCTTCGCGGCCGCCTCGATGCTCCCGGCCAGCCCGGCCCCGGCGGCCGCGCACATGGCGGCGCCCAGGCACGCCGCCTCGACCGTCTCGGATCGCTCCAGGGCCACGCCCGTCGCGTCGGCCATGACGCCACACCAGAGGTCGCTGGCGGCGACGCCGCCGACCGCGGCGAACTCCGCGACCTCGATCCCCGCCGCGCCGCGCATCAGGTCCAGCACCAGCGCCTGCTCCAGCGCCACGCCCTCGATCAGCGCGCGGTACACGTGCCCGCGCCCGTGCGCGTCCGTCAGGCCCAGGATCGCGCCGCGGGCGTCGACGTCCCAGTGGGGGTTCATGGCGCCCTCCCAGTAGGGCAAGAGCAGCAGGCCGTCGCTGCCGGGCGGCAGCGACGCCGCCTCCGCCTCGATCGCGGCCATCGCGGCCCCGTCGCGCGGATCGACGCCCAGCAGGCGGCGCAGGAACCAGTCCGAGAGCAACGCCCCGCTGCGCAGGCTGCTCTCCAGCACGTAGCCGCGGCCGGAGGCGCTGGTCATCGTGCGCCAGGCAGGGTCCTGCCGCGCCTCCGGGCAAAAGACGCCGAACACCACCGCCGTACCGAGGTTCAGGTACGCGCGCCGCGGGTCCAGCGCGTCGACGCCGAGCCCGGCCACCTGGCCGTCGCCGCCGCCGGCCAGCACCGGCGTGCCCGCGCGCAGCCCGGTGGCCGCCGCCGCGGTCTCCGACACCACGCCGAGCGGCGCGCCCGGGGGCAGCGCCTCCGGCAGCCGGTCGGGCGTGACGCCGACCGCGCCGCAGAGCTCCTCCGACCAGCGGCGCGCGCCGATGTCGAAGAGCGCGAGCGGATCGGCGCTCGCCCAGCTCGTGCGGGCGCGCCCGGTCAGCGCCCGCACGAGGTAGCCCTGCACGTCGCAGAAGAGGGCGGTGCGGCGGTGGGTCTCCGGCTCCTCCTCGGCCAGCCAGGCGATCTTCGGCAGCGCCGGGCCGAAGTCCGGGGCCTTCCCGGACAGCGCCCTGAGCCGGCCTTCCCCGATGCGGCGGACCAGGGCGCCGAGGTGCCCGCGCGCGCGCCCGTCCAGCCACAGCATGGCAGGGCGCAGCGGCTCACCGTCCGCGTCGAGGCAGGCGAAGGTCTCGCGCTGGTGCGCGATCGCGAGGCCCGCGACGCGGCCCGGGTCGACCGCGGCGGTGACCTCCGCGACCGCCTGGCGCAGGGCGCCCCACCAGTCCCGCGGATCCTGCTCGAACCGGTCGGGCGCCGGCCGCGCCAGCGAGAGCGGCGCCCGGCCGAGGGCCAGCAAGCGGCCCTGCGCGTCGAAGGCGGCCGCCTTCGCGGCCGTGGTGCTCAGGTCGATGCCGAGGACGAGGTCGGCCCGCATCGCGCCTGTCAGCAGCCCGGAAGGTGAGGTTGACAGGCGATCACCGGGGCAGACTACAGTGCGCGTCGCGCCGACACAATTCACCACGGCGCGGCCGGGCTACCCGCCCGGCGGCGAAAGAGGAGCGTGAAGCGGTGCGAGCAACCATCATCCACGGCATCCGCGACGTCCGGCTCGGCGACGTCGAGCCCCCGCAGCCGCGCGACGGCATGGTGATGATCCGGGTCGCGGGCTGCGGGATCTGCGGCAGCGACCTGCACTACTACCTGGAGGGCGGGATCGGCGCCGCGCAGATCCACAGCCCCTTCGTGCCGGGGCACGAGCTCGCCGGCTGGGTCGCCCAGGACTACCCGGAGCTGGGCCTGTCCCGGGGGCAGCTCGTCGCCGTCGACCCCGCGCGCGCCTGCGGCCGCTGCGAGTGGTGCCACCGCGGCCACGTGAACCTGTGCCCCTTCGTGGCGTTCCTGGGCGCGCCGCCGCTCCACGGCGGCATGGTGGAGCAGATGGCCGTGCACCCCGATCAGATCGTGCCGGTGCCCCGCGACTTCTCGGTGCGCCGGGCGGTGATGCTCGAGCCGCTCGGCGTCGCGGTCCACGCCGTCGACCTGGCGCGGCCGCGCCTGCAGGAGACGGTGGTGGTGCTGGGCTGCGGGCCGATCGGCCTGTGCCTCGTCCAGCTCGCGCGCCTGGCCGGCGCCGACCGCGTCTTCGCGGTCGACCCGGTCGCGTACCGGGCGGAGGCCGCGCGCCGGCTGGGCGCGCACGACGCCGCGCCGACGTTCGCGGCCGTCGCCGAGTGGACGGGCGGCCGGGGCGTCGACCTCGTTCTCGAGGCGACCAACGCGCCCGTGGGCTTCCACCACGCCGCCGAGGCCGCGCGCATCGGCGGGCGCGTCCTGCTGGCGGGCATCCCCGAGGGCGACGGCTACGCGCTGCCGGCGGCGCTGTGCCGCCGCAAGGGGCTGAAGGTCAAGTTCTCCCGGCGCATGGGCCACGTGTACCCGCGGGCCATCCGCCTGGTCTCCGAGGGGGCGGTGGACGTCGATTCGATCGTCACCCACCGCTTCGACCTGTCGGACGCCGCCGAGGGCTTCCGCCTGCAGGCGGACTGCCAGGACGGGGCGCTGAAGTCGATCATCGTGCCGGAGGACGGCGACGCGCCGTTCTGATCCGCGCACCCATGAAGTCCATCGTCGTGAGTACGACCGCACGTGAGCAGGGCGTTCGCTCGAGCGCAGAGGGCTGCTCGTCGCTGGAGCGAACGCCTGTCGGGGTGGACTTCGCGCTCACCTGCCCAGGATGACGCGGAAGATCTTCTCGTTGCTGTTGTTGGGGACGCTGTCCGTGCCCCCGGTGTTGGTCGTGGTCAGCCAGAGGTTGCCGTCGAGGGTGGGCTCGACGGTGCGGAGGCGACCGTAGGTACCCACCAGGAGCTGCTGAACGTTCGTCAGGCTGCTCCCGCTGATGACCGCGCGGTACATCCGCGTCCCCCGCTGGCATGCGGTGTAAAAGACGTTGTTCACGATCGCGATCCCGCTGCACGACCCCTCGGAGGTCGGGTACGTGCGCTTGGGCGCGATGTAGCCCGCCGTGCTGCAGCCGCTGCCGCCTTGCGAGACGGTGCCCTCGCAGTTCGGCCAGCCGTAGTTCCCGCCCTTCTGGATGAGGTTGGTCTCGTCCATCACGGTATTGCCGAACTCCTGCTCCCAGAGCCGGCCCTCGGAATCGAACGCCAGCCCCTGCGGATTCCGATGTCCATAGCTCCACACGTGGTTCCCGAACGGGTTGTCCGACGGGACCCTGCCGTCAGGCTCCATCCGCAGGATCTTGCCGCTCAAGCTGCTGGTGTCCTGCGCGGAGCTCGCGTTCTGCGCGTCACCCGTGGAGGCGTAGAGCTTGCCGTCCGGCCCCCACCGCAGCCGGCCGCCGTTGTGGTACTTGTTGCGGGCGATCCCCGAGACGAGCACCTGCTCGGTGGACGTGTCGAGCCTGGCGGCGGACCCGTCTCCGATGACCTTGATCCGCACGATCCGGTTGTCCGAGGGCGACGTGTGCATGATGTACAGCCATCGGTCGGTCGTGAACGTCGGCGCGATGGCCAGCCCCATCAGGCCGCCTTCGCCGTCCGTGCCCGCGACGTTCGGCACCGTGCCGATCGAGGTCTTCGCGCCGGTGCTCGGGTCGAGGTGGACGATATCGTCCGCGTCCCTCCGGCTGTAGAGGATCGTGCCGTCCGGCAGCGAGACAAGGCCCCACGGGAGATCGTTGTCGGTGGCGACCTGGACGACCTCGCAGATCGCCGAGCTGCAGGCGCTCCCCGTGGTCACCGAGGTGGTGCCGCTCGCGGGCGACGCGTTGTTCTGCGCGTCGCGCGCGATCACGTGGTACGTGTAGGCCGTCGCCGCTGTCAGGCCGCTGTCGACGAAGGACGTCGCAGGCGGGGTCGCGCCAGAGCCGGTGACCGTGCCGACCCTCGCGCCATTGCGGTACACGTCGTACGCCGCGACCGCGATGTTGTCGGTCGACGCGCTCCACCGGAGCGTCACGCTGGTCCCGGACGCGCTGCCGGTCAGGTTGGTCGGCGCCGTCGGAGCCTGCTCATCGACCTCGCAGTGCGGCGTGCTGAGCCGCAGCGTCTCGCTCGCCTGGGAGACGTTCCCCGCGGCGTCGACCGCATTGACGTAGACCCCCCAGCTCACCCCCGGCGACACGGTGATGCTCGTCGACAGCGTGGAGCCGCTGACCGACGTCATGAGCTGGCCGTCGTGGTAGATGTCATAGGACGCGACGCCCGAGTCGTCGGTCGACGCCGACCAGGACAGCGTCGCCGAGCTGCACGTCACATTGCTGGCGCTCAGGTTGGAAGGGGGCGTCGGCGGCGCGGTGTCTGTCTCTTCTTCCGCGGGCAACGACCATCGCTGGTTCGTCCCGCCGTGACAGCCATAGAGCTGGACGGGGGTGCTGTTGGCCGTCCGCCGCCCCTCGACGTCCATGCACAGCCCGGACTGCTGGCCGACGATGGAACCGTCCGCGTTCGTCCGCCATTTCTGGTGAGGCTGTCCGGTGCAATTGCCGATCACGAGCTTGGTCCCGTTGGTGGTCCCGCGGCCCGCCGCCTCGACGCACCTGGTGCCGCCATAGACCCTGATCTCGCCGGCTTCCGTGAACGTGAAGGACTGGTTCTCCCCTCCATTACAGTCGTAGATTTGCACCGCGGTGCCGGTCGCGGTGCTCCTCCCTTTCACGTCCAGGCATCGCCCGGACCCGACGCCCCTCACCGTGCCGGTCGCCACGAGCGGCGCGTCGTCGGCGCTGATCGCCTCGGTATCCCCGCCGGATTCATCGATGCAGCCGGCAGGGAAGAGCGCCAGCGTGGCCGCTCCGGTCATCCAGTACCGTTGTCTCCGAGCTGTCTTCATATCGCTCCATCCATGTTCGTAACCCGTTGTGCTCGCCGAACGGCAAGCCCCAGGCGCGGCTGAGGCGCCATGTCGGCATAGATCTCGTCCGATCTGGCTCGCGACGGATCTCGACGATCGACGGTGATCGCGCGGCTACGCCGGTGAGCCTGCTTCCTATCATGCTCGACCCGCGGCGCAACGCATTTCATTGCATGATCGTGTGAAGGAAAATTTTCGAGAGATCTTGCGCCGGTATGTCTGGATAAGCGCGTCGCCAGCGGAAGAATCGATTGAATGTCGGTGCAGTCAGCGTACCAGCGCTCCTGCGCGCCGCCGCGCCTGGCCGACGAGCGTCGTGTGGCGCAAAAGCGCCTCAGTGAGCGCTGCTCGGCGCAAAAGCGCCTCACTCGAGGGCGCCGCCGCCGCGCATCCTTTCATTGCCATGATTCGTCGTGGAATGGGCGGCCGCCGGCGCTCGCGAAGCTGCACAGTTGTCGTGTGCCTGTTCCAGCGATGATCGCGAGATGAGGCGGGGCGGCTTCGGCGGGAGCTCAGCGCCGGGCGCCCCCGCGCGGGCGAGCGCCGGTCGCTCCGGAGCGCGGCGGCGCGCCGTTGACTCTCGCGATCCATGTCGTCTAGTATGCGGACAGGGAGTACTTCGTATGGCACGTACAGCCCCTGTTCCGAATATCCCTGCCATCCCCGGAATGAACCCCGGCGTCTTCGTCATGGGGGGTGGAGGCGCGGGAGGGGGCAAGGGCGGCAAGGGCGGCAACGGCCGCGGCGACGGCCAGGGCGGGGACGGGCAGAACGGGGGCAACGACGCGCAGGGCGGCGGCAACGGGTCCGGGGCCTGCGGTCAGGGCAGCACGGGCTCGTGCACGAACTGCTCCAACACGTTCTCCGCGGGAGATCCCGTGGACGTCATCACGGGCGAAGTCTTCACGACACCGAAGACCGATCTCTATCTGCCGGGCTTCTTCGATCTCGAGATCTTCCGGAGCTACAGCACGAGCCAGCGCGAGCGAGATACGGGGCTCGGGCTGGGCTGGTCGTTCAACATCGACTGGCAGTTCGAGGTGAGGCGCGGCGCGATCGAGGTGCAGAGCGGCTCCGGTCACGGCATGACGTTCCCGTACCTGGCCAAGGACGGAGATCAGGCCGCGTGGGGCCACTGGGCCCTCTTGCGGGTGCAGGACGGGTTCGTCCTGCGCCCAGGAAACGAGTTCTTCCACTACTTCCGGCCCACGCGTCGCGGTGACTACGTCCTCTCGCGCGTCGCCTACCGCAACCGCGGGCACCTCTCGTTCCAGTACGAGCAAGGCAAGCTCGCGCGGATCGTCGACACGGCCGGGCGTGTCATCCTCCTGCGGCGGGGCGCCGCTGGCCGGATCAGCTCGCTCCTCGTGCCCGACCTACGCGGCCACGCGCGCGTGTTCGCGACGTACGCGTACGACGCGGCAGGACACCTCGTCGAGGCGCGCGACGCGGACGGCCACGCCTGGCACTACGCTTACGACGACGAGCACCGGCTGACGCGCCTCCAGCTCCCCACCGGGCTGACGTTCTTCTACCGGTATGACGAGCAGGGCCGCTGCGTCGAGACCTGGGGAGAGTACCCGGGGCAGGTCGATCCCGCGCTCGCCGACGGTCTCGCCGACACGCTCGCCGACGGCCGCACCAGGGCGAAGGGGATCCTCCACTGCGCGATGGAGCGCGACGGGAACGGATACGCCGAGGTGGTCGACTCGACGCGGCTGCAGCGCTTCTTCGCCGGACCGGGCGGGGCGCTCGCCAGGACGGTGAGCGGTACCGGCGGCGTCACGAGCCGCACCTTCGACGATCACGGGCGGGTCACGTCCCACACCGACGCGCTCCAGGCGACGACGCGGTGGGAATACGATGACGCCGGTCACGTCGCGCGGGAGACCGACGCGGAGGGGCGCACGGTCGAGTGGAAGCGAGACGGCGAGGGGCGCCCCGTCGAGGTGATCGACCCGGCCGGGGGCCGGATCGTCATGCAGCGCGACCCGTTCGGCAACCTCGCGTGGATGACCGATCAGCGCGGGAGCACCCATCAGTATCGCTCCAACCAGCGCGGGCTCCCGGTCGAGTACATCGCGCCGAACGGCGGGGTGACCCGCTTCGAGTACGACGGCCACGGCAACCTCGTCGCGCAGACGCTCCCCGGCGGCGCGACGATCCGCACCGAGTACGATTTCTGGGGGCGCCGGGTCCGCACGATCGGCGCGAACGGCGAGGTCACGGTCTTCAGGACGGCGAACTCGGGGCTCGTGACGTCGGTCACCGATCCGAGCGGCCGCACGCGGACGTACCAGTACGATGGGCTGAAGAACATTGTCGCGATGACGGGCCCGGACGGCGGCACGACCCGGTACGTCTGGGGTGGGCTCGGGTGGCTGTGCGGGATCGTGCACCCCGACGGCACCTCCACGACCCGGCGCTACAACCGCGAGGGCTGGCCCCTCGAGCTCCGCAACGAGCGCGGGGAACTCCATACCTGGGCGTACAACGGCGCGGGGCAGCTCACGGAGGAGCGCACGTTCAACGGGCGCACGCTCCGCTTCGGATACGACCCCATGGGGCGCCTCGCCTGGGTCGACGAGGGCGACGGGAAGCGCGAGATCCTGCGCAACCAGGTGGGCCAGGTGATCAAGGACATCGCGCCCGACGGATCGGCGCGCGAGTACGAATACGACGTGCGCGGCGAGCTCGTCGCGGTCCGATCCCCCGAGGTCGAGATGGAGTGGAGCCTCGACGCCGCTGGCAACGTGCGCGGCGAGGCGCTGCGGTTCGACGGCGCCACGTACTCGGTGAGCTCGGTGCGCGACGCGAGCGGCGCGCGCGTCGCGTACGAGACGTCGCTCGGCCACAAGGTGGAGGTCCGCCGCGACGCGGCGGGCGCCGTGCGCGAGCTGCGCGCGGGCGGCGAGCCAGCGGTCGCCTTCGATCGGGACGCGATGGGCCGCGTGACCGCGAGGAGGCTGCCGGAGGGCGGAGCCATCGTCGACGCGCTCGATCCGCTCGGGCGGCTGCGCCAGCGAAGGGTGCTCGGGCCGGGATCCCAGCAAGAGGACCCGCGAGCCCCCTGGGTGGGAGCGCCGCCGAAGGCGAACGTCGAGCGCCTGTACGAGTACACGGCGGTCGACGAGATCGCCGCCGTCACGTCGCCGGAGGATGGCACGGTCGAGTTCTCTTATGACGTGCGGCGGCGGCTCGTGAGCAAGAGAGACGCCCAGGGGCGCGAGGAGCGCTGGGCGGTGGACGCGACGTCGAACTATCATGAGAGCGGGCCGGACGCCCCGGTCCGCGCGTACGAGTCCGGAGATCGGATCGCGCGCCGCGGCGACATGGAGTTCGTGTACGACAGCCAGGGTTTCCTGATCGAGAAGCGCCGGCACGTTCACGGCGCCGTCCAGCGCTGGAGATACACGTGGGGTCCGTGGCGGATGCTCACGGCCGTCGAGCTGCCGGACGGGCGCCGGGTCGAGTTCACGTATGACGCGTTCGCGCGCCGGGTCGCCAAGCGCGTCGTCGAGCAGGGCAAGGTGAGCTCGGTGACGCACTGGGTCTGGGACCGGCTCGGCCCTGTGCACGAGATCCACAGGAGGCCTGGCGCCGAGGAGCCGCAGACGGTCACGTACCTCTACGAGGATCACGATCGCGACCTGCCGATCGCGCAGCGGGAGACGACGAGCCCGCCGGGCTGGACGTATTACGTGGGCGACATCAACGAGACGCCCGAGGATCTCGTCGACGGCGCAGGCCGCCGGGTCGGCCGGATGCGGCGATGGACGTTCGGCGCGGCGATCCCTGCCCAGGGATCGCGCGCCTCCACGCCGTTTCGCTTCCCCGGACAGTACGCGGACGAGGAGACCGGGCTCCACTACAACCGCTGCCGGTATTACGACCCCATGACGGGCCGTTACATCAGCCCCGATCCGATCGGCGTGGAAGGGGGGCTGAACCTCTACCAGTACGGCCCGAACCCGATCGGATGGTTCGATCCGATGGGCTGGACCCACCACCTCACGGTGGTGGAGGCCACGCTGCCGCCGGCTCGCCGTGGCGGTCAACGCCGACCGCTGCCGGGCATGGGGCAGAACTACCCGTCGGGCTACGCGGGCATGCCGGACTACCTGAGGAGCCAGGCTCGCGCGCACAGCGAGCGCAGGATGCTCCACGACCTGCAGCAGATCGCGAACAGCGGACAGAGCCTGGAGGGGGCAAACGTCCGCGTGCGAGGTCAGTACCCGCCATGCCCGAACTGCCATCGGGCCATGCGGGCGTTCGCGCAGCAGCACAACATGAACATCCAGTACGACTGGGAGCACCCGGCGGGCACCACGAACAGCGCCCGCTACAGCGGCTCGTCCGAGCCGCAGTTCAGCGGTCCGCAAGGGGAGCGGCTCCGCGACGCGTACCGCATGCGCCAGGACGAGCGCTCCGACAATCCGGCCATGGTGAGCGGCCGCCGGGAAGTCAACCGAGAGACCCGGCCGCTGGGGTACGTTTACGAAGACTCCAACGCCGCCCGACAGGCGTATCGAGATCTCACGGGCGAGGTTGGCGAGCTGGAATGAGGGTGATCGGCCGATGAAGGATGTGAACTGGAAGAAGGTACGCCACGCCCATGGGCCGGCGACGCGCGTGCCCGCCCAGGTGGAGGCCCTGGCCACCGGCGGAGAGAACGCGCGGTTCGAGGCGCAGGAGGCGCTGCGCGACACGTGCGTGCAGCCGGGCGCCTGGTTCGAGGTCAGCGCGCCGCTCGTCGCGCTGCTCATCGAGGCGGCGGCGCGGGGCACGGCGCAGACCGCGATCCTGCTGCGGCTGCTCGCGGACGTGATCGCGGGCGAGCACGTCGCGGCGCTCTCGGCGGGGCTGCCCGCGCCGGCGAACGACCTCGCGGCGGCCACCCGGCGCGCGGCGCAGGACGGCGTCGAGGCGGTGACGCCCCACCTCGACGCGGCCGATCCGGCGGTCCGCGCGGCCGCGGCGCTGGCGCTGGCGTTCATCCCGGGCGACGCCGCCCTGGCCGCGCTGCAGCGGCGGCTCGGGTCCGAGCCCGAGCCGCCGGTGAGGGCGGGGATGGCCCTCGCGCTCGCGTGCCTCGCGCGCCAGGGCGCGGGCCGCGCGGAGGCGATCGAGGCGTCGCTCCAGGGCGAGGCGAGCCCGCTGGTGCGCCTCACGGCGGCCCTCGGGGCGATGCTCGCGGGGCGGCCTGCGGGCGCCGGGCTCGCGGGCGTCCTCGAGGAGGGGCTCGGCGCGGACGTCGACGTCGAGACGTTCCCGTGGGCCGGCGGGAAGCTGGAAGCCCTGGTCCCCGCGCTGGCGCGCGGCGCGCGCGCCGGCGAAGAGCTCGTGCGCGAAGCGCTGCTCGCCGCCGTCGGATCGGCGGGCGCGACGGGCGCCGGGCGCGCGGCCGTCGCGCTGCTGGGCGTCGCCGGGTTCACCGAGCGCTGGGGCGAGAAGGACGTCGCCCTGCCGGAGGAGCTGTCCGGTCCCCAGCGCGCGATCGCGCAGGCGCTCGCGCAGCGCGACGGGCTGAAGGGCCTCGGGTGGGGCGTGCCCCCGTCGGCGCGCGATCGGCGCCGGTGGCTCGGCGTGAGCCCGCCGGGCCCGCTGGAGAAGGCGCTGGAGGTCCCCGGCGTGGGCAGCGTCCCCCTCTGGTACGGGTGGCGGAAGATCACCCAGCCCGAGGGCGACTGGCCGCCTGCGCTCGTCTGGGGCGCGCTGTCGCCCGTGGAGCGGCTGGACGTCATCGTGGAGTGCTGGCTGGGCGGCTACCGGATCTGCGAGCACGCCAACCGGTGGTTCTACGAGCAGTACCTCGGCCCCGCGGTCGCCGAGGCCGGCGAGCGCGCGGTCCCCTGGGCGAAGGCCAAAGCGGACGAGATCGCCGCGCTGTACGCGCGGGGGAGCGAGCCGGAGCGCAAGGGGGACGCGCCGCCCTACGAGGTGCAGGTCGTCGTCTTCGATCCGCTGCTCAACGCGAACGTCGAGCTCGACCCGCGGTGGGACGACGTCCTCCCGCTGTTCGACGAGGTCTACAGCCGGCTCCCGGCAGAACGCTCGGAGCCCCTGGTCCTGAAGGCGCTGAGCCGGGATCCGGAAGACAGCCGCGACGCCTTGCAGTGGGGCATCGAGATCCTCCCCCAGATCCCGGCGCGGCGCCTCGCCGCCGAGCTCGCGCGGCGCGCGCTCGGGGCGGAGCTGCGGCGCACCTTCGGCAAGGAGACGGCCGACGCGTGCCTCGCCTCCCTGGAGGAGATCGGCCGGGCTCACCCGGAGGTCGCGCTGGGCATCGCGGACGCGAAGGCAGCCGTCGTCAGAGCCTGAGCCAGGTGGCCGGGCGCACGAGCATGAACCGCTCGTCGTCGTCCGGCTCGCCGGGGGACGCGCCCGGCGAGCGGAACGCGGCGAGCCCGAGGAGCAGCTCGCTGCGCTCCTCGAGGCCGAGCGGGAGCCCGCCGCGGAAGACGCCGCGCGGGTCGCCGCCGCTCCAGGGCGCGGAGGTGGCGGGCGCGCCGTCGTAGCTCGGGTGCCAGCCATCCGCGGCCCACTCTCCCCCGAGGAGGTCGACCACCCCGAAGCCGTTGACGTCGACCGCGCCGCGCCGGCCGCCCGTCGCCGCCGCGATGTCGCACGTGAAGTGCAGGCCTCCGCCCTCGCGGGCGAGCCACTCCAGCTCGGCCTCCGACGGCAGCCGGAAACCCAGGTCCTCGACGAAGCGCGCGGCGCGGCCGGCGGGCAGCGTGTCCGAGACCTCGCGGCCGTGGCTCAGCCGCCGGGCTTGCTCCGACGACAGCGGCCGCTCCGCGCAGAGAAAGGGGCGCACGCGCACCGCGTGGACCGGCCGGCACCGCGCCTCGAGCTCGCGCACCGCGCGCGCGACGTGCGAGGTCCAGTCCACGTGCTCCGAGAGCTCCTCGAGATCGTCGTCGCGGAGGCCCATCTCGAACGAGCCGCCCGGCACCGCGACGAGCTCGATCCCGGTCGGCCGATGTCGCATGACGCAGAGACCCTTGTCGCCGGCGAGGCGGGGCGCCGCCTCCCACGCGTCGCCGAGGGCCTCGGCGACGGCGGGGCCGAGCCGCAGGCGATCCTCGCGCGGGAGGGCGAGGAAGCGCTCCAGCTCCTCGAGGCTGGCGACGAGCTCGTGCATGCGCCGATGGTAGGGCCGGACGCCCGGACAGCGAACAGCCAATCGGAGACCCTCTGGTGGCGAGCGCGCCCGCGCCTGCACCGACGCCCGCGCCCGCGCAGGGCCGCCTGCGCGCCGGGGGCGCCGCTGCCTCCGACACCGAGCTCGCCCGTGGTATCCATGGTGGCCTGTTGCCCCCGATCAAGCACCTCGAGCCCGAGGGGTTCATCGAGGACCCGACGGACGCCGATTACGCCGTCGCGGCGCGCTGGGCCCTCCAGAACAAGGACTTCCGGCTCGCCCTCCAGCAAGCGTCCGCGGCGGTGGCGGTGCGCCCGCTCCACGAGCCTCATCTCCGGCTGCTCGATCAGGTGATCGCGAAGGCGCGGGCGCCGCTCGAGCTGCTCGCGCTGCCCGCGGAGGGCGCCTTCTTCGGCCTCGTCGCCGCGCGCGCGAGGGCGCTCGCGCGGCTCCAGCGCCTCGACCAGGCCGTCCACACCCTGTTTCAGGCGGTGGCGTTCAGCCCGGATACGCCCTTCGCTCCCTGGGCGCTGTCCTGGGTCGCGACGACGAGGCAGGCTCGCCGCGTCGCGCCCGCCACGGCCGCGAGCGCCGTCCTCGCGCTCGTCGAG
Source organism: Sorangium sp. So ce406 (assembly GCF_051474675.1). Lineage (NCBI taxonomy): Bacteria > Pseudomonadati > Myxococcota > Polyangiales > Polyangiaceae > Sorangium > Sorangium sp. So ce406. Next base: position 263,706 of record NZ_CP150340.1, read on the forward strand.
TCGCTGCGAGGCCGGCCGCTCTCCGAGGGGGCGCGGTCGAACCTCGACGCCGCGCTCGTCATCGCAGAGCGGATCCAGGCGGCGCACGGCGCGAGCGAGGGCCTGCTCGTCGCGCAGTCGCGCGTGCTGCGCGCGCTCGGCCGCGGCGAGGACGCGGCGGCGCGCCTCGCCGCCGCGGGGGAGAGCCCGGGCTGGGAGGTCGCCGTCGAGTGGGCCTCTCTCCACGAGGAGCGCGGGGACCTCGACGCCCGGGCGCGGTGGCTCGAGCGGGCCTGCGACCTGCGGCGCACGGAGCCGGCCACCTGGCTCGACCTCGGCGAGGCCTACCTGACCAGCGGCCGCGTCGACGAGGCGGTGAGGGCCCATGAGCGCGCCCTGGAGCTCGAGCCAGCGTCCCGGTGGGCCGCGATCACAGCCGCCTACGCGCGCTCGCTGCTGCCGGGCGCGCTCGCCTGCGACGACCTCGCGGCGCACGCGCAGTCGCCGCCCGAGCTGGCCCTGGCGCGCTCGCTGGACGCGGACCTCTCGGCCTGGACGACGCGCCTCGGCGACCCGATCGACCCGATCGCGGGCGTCCTGCGGAGCGCCGCCGCCCAGGCGGCGAGGTCGTCCGCGGCGCTCCGCCTCCGCGTGCGGGCAGACCGACCGCTCGCGCCGTCCGCGCACGCTGCTTTCCGGCTCATCCTCTCCCTCGGCGGCGGCAAGGGCGCGCTCGTGGTGGAGCACGAGGGCGGCGCGCCGAGGCGGGGCCCGCTCTGGACGGCGGACGCCGGCGAGCCGCTCCCGGCGGTCCCCCGGCCTCCGGACGCTGTGCTGGGGTGTGTCCGCGCGCTGTCGTCGGTCCCGTTCCGGTGGGATGCGTGGTGCGCGCGGGCCGCAGCGCTCTGCACGACGCTCGACCCGTGCGAGGCCGCGCGGCTGCTCGACGCGATGGCGCACCCGCCCGAGCCCCCGTCGCGCGACGCCGATCCGGTGCTCTGGGTCCACGGCTTCCAGGTCGCCGCCGCGCTCCTCGCGGCCCACGGCGCCGCGCCGCGCGACGAGCGCATGGCGCGCCTCGGCTCGCTCCTCGCCGGGGTGGACGACTGGAGCGCGGGCGCCGCGCTGCTCGGCCTCCGCGCGCTCGCGGGCGCGCACCCCGAGCTCCGCCCGGAGATCGTCGCGCGCGCAGCGGCCCTCGTCCCCGCTCCCGATGCGCCGCTTCCGCCCTGCTCCCGGGCGCTCGCGGTGCTGGGCTGCGAGCTCGCGACGGCAGAGCTGCGGCGCGACTTCCTCCGGCTGCGAGCCCGGATCCGCGCGGAGCTCGCGGATCGGCCGGCGCTCAGCCCTGCTTGCGCGGCGCCTTGAGCGACAGCTTGAGCAGCACGTCGTCGCGGATCAGGTCGTCCTGCTTGCCCGGGTAGACGATCCCGAAATCCTTCCGGTTGATCACGAACTCGGCGTTGCCCGACACGCTGTCGGCGCCCTCGGTGATCGTCGCGGGGAAGGAGATGGTCTTCTTCACCCCGTGCAGATCGAGCTCGCCCGTGACGGTGTGCGTCGCGCCGTTCTCGCCGCCGGCCTTGATCTGCGTCGAGGTGAACGTCGCCTTCGGGAACTGCTCCACGTCGAAGAAGTCCTTCGACTTGAGGTGACCGTCGAGCTTCTCCGCGTCCGTCTTCACCGACGAGGTGTCGGCCTCGATGCTGAGCTTGCCGCCCTCGGCCTTGCCGCCGGCGAGCGTGATGGAGCCCGAGATCTTCTCGAATTTCCCCTCGTGCTTGCCCGTGACCTTGGAGCCGACGAAGCCGATCGTGGAGGCCGTCGCGTCGATGGGGAGCGCCTCGGTGGGGGCCGACGGCGCGGCCGCCTGCGGCTGCGCCGGCGCGGCGGACGAGATGGTCGCCTTCGGCTTGTCCTTGGTCGGATCCTCGCAGCCCGCGAGCGAGAGCAGGAGAGCCGCGGGGAGCGCGATGCGAGCGATGCGGGACATGATCATGAGAGACATTCTCCTTCTTGGTCAGCCAAACTGCACAGAGCGCTTCGTGAACGAGCCGTAGGTGAGCCCCGTGATGGGGAACGCCACGGGCTCGCCCACGTCGACCGACGCGCCGACGGCGGCGACGACCGGCACGAAATGCTCATGCGTCGGGAGCGCCATCCGCACCCCCGGCGCGCGCGCGCGGTAATCGAGCAGCGCGTCCACGTCCCGGCGCGCCAGGACATCGGCGCACCAGGCATCGAACTCGGTGGCCCAGGGCTGCGTGACCGCATCGCCGCGCCAGTCTGCCGCGCGGAGGTTATGGGTCAAGAAACCGCTGCCCACGACGAGCACCCCCTCGTCGCGCAGCGGCGCGAGCGCTCTCCCCATCTCGAGGAGCGGACCTGGAGAGAGAGTGGGCAACGAGACCTGGAGCACAGGAATGTCCGCGCCCGGGTACATGCAGATCAGCGGAACGTAGGCGCCGTGATCGAGGCCGCGGCGCGGCGCCTCCGCGACCGGCCCGAGGGGACCGAGCAGCTCCCGCACGCGCCGCGCGAGCGCGGGGGCGCCCGGCGCGGGGTACGTCACCTGGTAGTACTTCTCGGGGAAGTTGTAGAAGTCATAGACGAGCGGCACGGTCTCGGTGGCGCCGACCGTGACCGGCGCGTCGACCCAGTGGGCCGAGAGCATCAGGATGGATCGCGGGCGCGGCATCGCCTGCGCCCACGCGCCGAGCTCGGCCACCCACGCGCGGTCGTCGAGCAGGAAGGGAGAGCCGTGCGCGAGGAAGATGGCCGGCATGCGCCCCTCGCGCGCCTGTTGCTGGGTATCGGACATGGTGCCTCTCTCGGTGGACGTCGAAGGCCGGCATGCGCCCGCGAAGGGCACGGCCCCGCCCGCGGCGAGCAGGAACCTGAGAGCAGCGCGGCGATCCATGATTCCGACCCTAGGATGTTTCCAGGAATGGTACAATCTCCGCAAAATGAAACGTGAGGTTGCGAAACGGGAAACCATCGACGCCGATCTGGCCGATCTGCGGGCCTTCTGCCTGGTCGTCGATCTCGGATCGATCACGGCGGCGGCGAAGACGCTGGGCGAGACGAAGGGCAGCGTCAGCCGGCGCATCACCCGGCTCGAGCAGGCGCTCGGGGTGGAGCTGCTCCGGCGAAGCCCGCGGCGCGTGCAGGCCACCGACGACGGCCTCGCCTACCGGATGCGGGTCGGCCGGGCGCTCGAGCTGCTGGAGGACGCGAACGTGGCGGTGCAGCAGGCGCGCGCGAAGCCGAGCGGGCACCTGCGCGTGACGGCGCCGTTCGATCTCGGCCTGAGCATCCTCGCGCCGCTCTCGGCGGGCTTCGCGGAGCGCTTCCCCGAGATCTCGCTGGAGATGCTGCTCACGGAGGCGCTCCTCGACTTCGACGCCCACCAGATCGACGTCGCCCTGCGCGCGACCTCGAGCCTGCCGGACTCGTCGCTCATCGCCCACAAGCTGCTGCACCTCGAGGTCGGCCTCTTCGCCGCGCCGGCCTACCTCCGCAAGCACCGGCCCGTGCGCAGGCCCGAGGACCTGAAGGGGCACCGGCTGCTGATGGCCCAGACCACGCGCGGCCACGCGACGATCGCCCTGCAGCCGCGCGACGGCGGCGACCGCGCGGAGCTCCGCGTGCGCGCGGCGGTCTCGGCCTCGGATTACTCGTTCTGCCGCGAGGTCGCCCTCGCCGGGGCCGGGATCGCGCTCGTCCCCGAGGTCAACGTGCGGGGCGACGTCGAGGCGAAGCGGCTCGTCCCCGTGCTGAAGGACCACACGATCGACGGCGGCGCCCCCCTCTACCTCGTCCACCCCGGGACGCGCTTCCTGCCGCCGAAGATCCGCGCCTTCCGCGACTACCTGCTCGACAGCTTCGGCGTGCGCGGGCGCCGCGCGTAGCCGCGGGCCGGCGCTTCGCCCTCCGGACGGAGCCGGCCGTGCTCGCGCCGGAGCAGCGGATCACCACCGGCTGCTTCTGGGGAAGCAGCGCGCCCGCAGGGTCGCCCGCCGTCGCGCGGCGCCCGGCGGCGACGTCGCTGCCGGGCGCCGCGCGGCGGCGGGCGCGGGCCCATGGACGGACGCCGCCAAGAGGCGAGTCGCGCGGCGGCATGGGTGTTGCTGAATCTGCGGCTCAAGGCGCGGCGCCACCGGCAAAGCCGGTCGCGAACGCCGACTTGCCCAAGCCCATCTCCGCGTCTCCAGGGCTCCTCTCCGTCGCCGGCCCGGCGGCGGGGCGGCGCCTCGGGTCCGAGCAACAGCCCCGCTTCCAGCCGCGCACCGAGGTCCATCTGCGCACGTTCATCGACAGGAAACGCTTTCTTCTGGTGCTCGCGGCGCTCGTCGCCCTGACCGGCTGCAAGCGCGAGGACGCGGCGAGCGCCGCCCCCCGGCTCGCCCCGGACGCCCCGATCCCGGACGCGTTCCCGCGCGAGACGCGGCTCAGCATCGGTGATCCGACCGTGCAGAAGCAACTCCAGCTCTCCGGCGACATCGACAGGCTGCCGTTCGTCGTGGACTGGCAGAACATCAGCGGCGGACCGCAGACCATCGAGGCGTTCCGCGCCGGCGTCCTCGACGCTGGCGCGGTCGGCGACACGCCGCCCATCCACGCCACCTTCACCGGGCTCGACGTGAAGATCGTCACGGTGTACGTCCGGGAAAAGCCGATCTACGAGCTGGCCACGGCGCCGGGCGTGCGCCTGTCGTCGATTCACGATCTCCGCGGCAAGAAGATCGCCTATTCGCCGGGGCAGGCGCAGGGCGCGCTCGTCCAGCGCGCGCTCAGGGCGGCGCGGCTGTCGCCGCAGGACGTCACGCTCGTCCAGCTCGCCAGCCCCGAGTTCAAGGAGGCGCTCACCAGCCGCCAGGTCGACGTCGCGCCGCTGTCCGGCACCATCCTGCGGCGCTACCTCAACGAGTACGGCGCCGAGGGCGCCTCGTCGTTCGCGCACGGGGTCCGCGACAACCTCGGCTTCCTCCACGTGCGCGCGTCGGTGCTCGAGGACGCCCACAAGGCGGCGGCGCTGCGCGAGTACGTGAAATGGCGGACCCGGGCCCAGCTCTGGGCCCACGCGCACCCGGACGCGTGGATCGAGGCGTACTACGTGAAGGACCAGGGCCTGACGGCCACGGAGGGGCGCTTCCTCATCGAGAGCGCCGGCAAGCCGCTGTACCCGGGCGACTGGGCCGAGGCGATCGCGCTGACCCAGGAGACCGTCGACCTGCTCGCCGAGGCCTCCGGCCAGAAGCGCTTCGAGGCCAGGACGATCTTCGACCTTCGATTCCAGACGATCGGAGCGGAGGTGGCCGGCGCCGCGCAGGGCGCCGCGCCGACGGACCGGCCGGCGACGGCCGAAAGGAGCACGCCATGACGACCGCACTGCCCACGAGGGCCGCCTCGCCGCGGCTCGCCAGCCTCCCGGCCCTCTCCGCGACGGCCGACATCCCCGCGCCGCTCGCCGACGCCGCGCGCGCGCTCGCGCCCGCGCGCGCGGCGTCGGCGAGCGGCCCGCCCGCCCGCGCCCTGTCCGGCCGCCGCCCGCGGCGCCGCCTGGGCCCGGGCCGGCGCCTCCCGTACGGCATGGCGATCGGCCCGGCGCTGCTGCTCGCCGGCTGGGTGGTCGCGTCGGCGACCGGCGCGCTCGACGCGCGCGTGCTCTCCGCGCCGTGGACCGTGGTCGCCACGGCCCGCGACCTGATCGCCGACGGGCGGCTCCTGTCGAACCTGCTCACGTCGGCGCAGCGGGCCTTCCTCGGGCTCGCGCTCGGGGTGGGGCTCGGCACCGTCTTGGCCCTGCTCTCCGGGCTGACCCGCGTCGGCGAGGCGCTCGTCGACGGGCCGGTGCAGATCAAGCGCGCGATCCCGACGCTCGCGCTCATCCCGCTGCTGATCCTCTGGTTCGGCATCGGCGAGCAGATGAAGGTGCTCACGATCGCCCTCGGCGTCGTCATCCCGGTCTACGTCCACACCCACGCCGCGCTGCGCACCATCGACGCGCGCTACGTGGAGCTGGCCGAGACGGTGCGGCTGTCGCGGTGGCAGTTCGTCCGGAAGGTGGCCTTGCCGGGGGCGCTGCCGGGCTTCCTGATGGGCGTCCGGCTGGCGGTCACCGGCGCGTGGCTTGCGCTCGTCGTGGTCGAGCAGATCAACGCCACGAGCGGCATCGGTCACATGATGTCGCTGGCGCGCTCGTACGGCCAGACGGAGATCATCCTCCTCGGCCTCGTCGTGTATGGGCTGTTCGGCCTGGCCTCGGACTCGGCCGTCCGGCTCATCGAGAGAAAGACCCTGTCATGGCGACGCATCCTGGCCGGCTGACCGCGGCCCCGCCCACGGTGCGGATCCGCGGCCTCGTCCGCCGCTTCGGCGCCCGCACGATCCTCGACAGCGTCGACCTCGACATCCAGAAGGGCGAGTTCGTCGCGCTGCTCGGCCGCAGCGGCTCGGGCAAGAGCACCCTGCTGCGGGCGATCGCCGAGCTCGATCACGACGTGACCGGCTCGGGCGAGCTGAAGGCGCCGGAGAACCGCGCGGTCGTGTTCCAGGACACGCGGCTTTTGCCGTGGGCGCGGGTGCTCGACAACGTGATCCTGGGGCTCGACGAGCCCTCGGCGCGGGCGCGCGGCCTGGCCGCGCTCGCGGAGGTCGGGCTGGCCGGGCGCGAGCGCGCGTGGCCTGTCGAGCTGTCGGGCGGCGAGCAGCAGCGGGTCGCGCTGGCGCGATCGCTGGTGCGCGAGCCGGAGCTCGTGCTGGCCGACGAGCCGTTCGGCGCGCTCGACGCCCTGACCCGCATGCGCATGCACGACCTTTTGCGCGAGCTGTGCGCGCGGCACCGCCCCGCCGTGCTGCTGGTCACCCACGACGTGGACGAGGCGATCACGCTCGCCGACCGGGTGCTCGTGCTCGTCGAGGGCCGCATCGCCGAGGAGCGGCGGATCGATCTGCCGGCGCCGCGCCCGCTGCGCCACCCCCGCTTCCTCGCGCACCGCGAGTCGCTGCTGGCCGCGCTCGGCGTCGCGCCGGGCGCCGCCGTCGCCGGGGACGTCGCGTCGGGCCCTGAGCTGGAATCCTGAGCTGGAAGCTGACGTGGAACCTCGCGTGGAAACTGACGTGGAAACTGACGTGGAATCTGACGTGGAAGGAAGTGCCTTGTGACCCATCGGCCTGGACAACTGCATCTCAACGCGTTTCTCATGAGCGTCGGCCACCACGAGGCCTCGTGGCGCTTGCCCGAGAGCGATCCGTTCGCGAACACGAGCGTCGAGCATTTCAAGAACCTGGCGCGCATCGCGGAGCGGGGGAAGCTCGACTCGCTGTTTCTGGCCGACAGCCCGGTGCTCTGGAACAACGTGGGCCGCCGGCCCGCCGGGACGCTCGAGCCGACGGTGCTGCTGGCGGCGCTGGCCGGGGTGACCGAGCACATCGGGCTGATCGCCACGGCCTCGACCACGTACAACGAGCCGTTCAACCTGGCGCGGAGGTTCGCGTCGCTGGATCACATCAGCGGGGGCCGGGCCGGCTGGAACATCGTCACGACGGCCGGCGTGGACGCGGCGCGCAACTTCAACCTCGACGAGCTGCCGGTGCACAGCGACCGGTACGCGCGGGCGGCCGAGTTCATCGACGTGTCGCTGAAGCTCTGGGATAGCTGGGACGACGACGCCGCGCTCGGCGACAAGGAGAGCGGCGTCTGGGGCGACGATCGCAAGATCCACCCGCCGCGGCACGTGGGCCGGTACTTCAAGGTCGAGGGGGCGCTCAACGTGCCGCGCCCGCCGCAGGGCTACCCGCTGCTCGTGCAGGCCGGCTCGTCGGAGGACGGCAAGGAGCTGGCGGCGCGCTACGCCGAGGCCGTGTTCACGGCGCAGCAGACGCTGGCGGACGCGCAGCAGTTCTACGGCGACCTGAAGGCGCGGGTGCGCGCGCTGGGGCGCGATCCGGAGGGGATCAAGATCCTGCCGGGGATCGTGCCCGTCATCGGGGCGACGGAGGCCGAGGCGCAGGCGCTCGACGCGGAGCTCGACCGGCTCATCAAGCCGGAGTACGCGAAGCGGCAGCTCGCGCAGACGCTGCGCGTGAAGCCGGAGGACCTCGACCTCGACGCCGAGCTGCCGAAGGACCTGCCGAGCGAGGACCAGATCGAGGGCGCGAAGAGCCGCTACACGCTGATCGTGACGCTGGCCCGGCGGGAGCGGCTGACGGTGCGCCAGCTCATCGGCCGCCTCGGCGGCGGCCGCGGGCACCGGACGTTCGCGGGCACGCCCGAGCAGGTGGCGGACGCGATCCAGCACTGGTGGGAGCAGGGCGCCGCCGACGGCTTCAACGTGATGCCGCCGGTGCTGCCGTCAGGCCTCGCGGCGTTCGTCGACCACGTGGTGCCGATCCTGCAAAAGCGTGGCCTGTTCCGTACACAGTACGAGGGCAGGACGCTGCGCGACCGCTACGGCCTGCCGCGGCCGGCGAACCTCAACCACGGTCGGGATCTGGTCGAGGCGGCAGAGTAATTCGCATCACAAATGACGGCGGCGGACCTCAACCACGGTCGGCGAACCTCAACCACGGTCGGGATCTGGTCGGCGGCGAACCTCAACCACGGTCGGGATCTGGTTGAGGCAGAAAAGTAATTTGTATCACAAATAACGGCCGAGCCCTCGGCTGCCGGCGTGGCTCACCTCCGATCCGACGCGCCGGTCTCGGCGAGCCACGCCGCGACGTCCTCGGCGAGCTCGCGCGGGGCGCTCACCGAGACGGCGTGCCCCGACGCGTACGTCGGGAACCGGAGCGCGATGACGGCGTCGTCGCTCGTGAGGCGAACGACGCCGGGCCGGGCGGCGCCCGCGGGCAGCGACATGTCGATCTCGACCTCGTAGCTCGAGCGCTCCGCGAAGAAGACCGGCAAGGCCTCCGTGTAGACGGCCGCGTCGTACCGGGCGTTGGTGATGAACGTCGCCGTGTGCGGCAGGATCTCGCCGAACGCGCGCAGCGAGCCGTGGTCGCCGAGGTAGCCCTGGCACGGTAGCCCCTCGGGCAGCCAGTACGCGTCGTCCGCGCCGAGCCTGCCGAGCTCCGCGCGGAGCGCGCCCTCGCTCGCCGCCGCCCCCACCGCCTCGCCGCCGCTCCAGAAGTACCGCGAGGAGGGCCACCGCTCCGGCGGCGTGAGCCCGGCGATCCCGGCCAGGTCCACGCCGAGGAGCGTCTCGAGGTGCTCCGGGTTGCGCATCGACCTGGCGGCGTGCTCCGCGACGCGCTCGCCTTCCTCGACCGTCCTGCGCACGTCGAAGCGGTCCCGCGCCCCCGGCGCCGCGAAGTGCTCGGCGAGGTCCGGGTCTGTCCGCGCGAGCGGCTCCTCGTACATCGCCTGCTGCAGCCCGAAGAGGTTGGGCTGGATCAGCACCTGCCACCCGAACTGCTCGGCCACCTGCGACGGCTCGTGGCGGACCCCGGCGCGCGCCGGGAAGGCCGCGTCGAGGTGCGCCTGCATCCTGTCCTTCAGCCAGGGAGGCGCGAGCCCCATCACCTCGAGCCCGTCCCGGCGGAGCGCGTAGTGCTGCATCATGTAGAGCATCACCGCCGCGCGCGTGCCGCCATAGCTCTCTCCGGCGACGACGACCGGGTTGTCGCGGAGCGCCTCGTGCGCGTCGAGGAACTCGAGCAGCACGTGGATGAAGTCGGCGGCGTCGGCGATGTAGAGCTGCTCTCGACCGTGGCAGTCCGACGGGCGGGGGCTCGCGCGCTCGTACGAGAACCCCGTGCTGCGCGCGTCCACGTACAGCAGGTTCGCGAAGCGCGTATACGACGCCTGGTTCACGATCGGCGGGGCGCCCGGGGGCGCCGTCGGATCCAGCGTGTGGGGTCCGGTCCCGTAGGGCAGCAGGATGCTGGTCGTCGCGGCGCCGGGGCCGCCGTTGAAGAACAGGATGAGCGGCGCGCGCTCCGGGCGCTCCTCGGCGGGCAGGAAGGAATAGAACATCTGTGATGGCCAGCCCGGGCCGAGCGTCTTCGATCCCGGGACCTCGATGAACCCGGCCTCGGCGGACAGCGCGGCAGGGTGGCCGTCGAAGGTGCCGCGCGCGTCGCGCTCGCCGACGGCGCGACCCGGATCCTCGCTGCGTCCGCCGCAAGCCGCGAGCAAGAGCGCGACGAGCGTTGCCGTGAAGACAGACCTGGCGCGAAGCAATGTCATACCGGTTGGTGGACATTCCCCCCTTTCGCCATCAACGAAAGATCGCGTTCGGCAGCGCACAGCCGCGGGTTTTTCCTGGTCGATTCCGGATCAGCCGAGCTGCGGCTCCTGTACGTGCGTCCGACATGCGCACTCGTTCCGTCTCCTGGTTCGCCTTCACCCTGTTCGCCCTGGCGGCCGTCGCCTGTGGCGACGACGCCGGCAGCGGCCTGCCCTCCGGGGGCACCGGCGGCGAGGGCGGCGCGGGGGCCGGCGGCGCCGGCGCGAGCGACGGCGGCGGCGGCGGCGGCGATGCAGGCGGAAGCGCGGGCGGCGGCGGCGGCGCGGGCCCGCGCGAGGTCCTCGAGCAGCTCGAGGACCTCGAAGGCTTCACGGTCTCGGAGGAGGAGTCGAGCATTCCTGGATATCGCTACTTCGTCATGGAGCTCGACCAGCCCGCGGATCACGCCGATCCCGACGGCGTGCGCTTCCAGCAGCGCGTGGTGCTGCACCACCGGGATCGCGCGGCGCCCGTGGTGCTCGTCACCGAGGGGTACGCGATCTACCCTGAGGTTCAGTGGCTCGAGGAGCCGACCGAGCTGCTCGCCGCCAACCAGATCCGGGTCGAGCATCGCTTCTTCACCCCCTCCCGCCCTGAGCCCGGGGACTGGTCGCTGCTCACCATCGAGCAGGCCGCCGAGGACGTTCACCGCGTGATCGCGGCGATCCGGCCGCTCTACGAGGGACGATGGATCTCCACCGGCACCAGCAAGGGCGGCATGACCTCGGTCTATCATCGCCGCTTCTATCCCGCCGACGTGGACGGCACCGTGGCGTACGTGGCGCCGCACAGCGCTGGCGTCTCCGACCCGCGCTACATCGACTTCGTGGCCGAGCGCGGCGACGCCGCGTGCCGCGAGGCCCTCCAGCGCTTCCAGCGCGAGGTGCTGCTGCGTCGCCCTGCCATGGTGGAAGCGATGGAGGCCGACGCGCAGGAGCGCGGCGTCACCTATGACCACCTCGGCGTGGACCGGGCGCTGGACGTCGCCGTCATCGAGTCTGTCTTCTCGCTCTGGCAGTACCGGGACTCGAGCTTTTGCCAGCGCGTCCCGACCGCGGCGTCGGACGACGGCGACGTCTGGGCCTTCCTCGACGAGGCGAACGCTCCTTATCTTTGGTCCGACTCCTATCTCCTGGGCGTCGAGCCGTACCACTGGCAGGCTGCGGCAGAGCTCGGCTATCCCGGCTTCGCGGAGGCGCACCTCGCCGATCTCCTCCTGTATCCTGGCGCGAACGTGCCCACCACGTTCGTCGAGCTCGGTCCCGACAAGACGCCTGTCTTCGATCCCGGGGCGATGCAGGACGTCTCCGGCTGGCTCACCGCCGAGGGCGAGCGTTTCCTGTTCATCTACGGCGAGAACGACCCGTACACCGCCGCTGCCTTCGACGTCGGGGCTGCCCGGGACTCCCACCGTTTCATCGCGCCCGGCGGCACCCACGGCGCCGTCATCCTCGCGCTCGCCCCCGCCGATCAGGCGCTGGCCCTCGACGTCCTCGCTGCCTGGACGGGCGTCACGCCGACCCGTCCCCCCGAGGCCGCGCTGCGCCCCCTGCTCCGTGGCCGCCGCTGGATGATGCGCGACTAGCTCGCGCTGACATAGCGCCGGACGCCGCGCCGCCACTGCCAGCGCGCGGCGACGGCCAGGAGCGCGATCGCCGCGAGCAGCGGCAGGACCGCGGAGAGCTCGAGCTCGCCGCGCAGCAGATCCACCGGCGTGTTCGTGGCCGTCAGCACGGGGAGCACGACCGCCAGCGCGAACTGGATCCAGCGCGGGTAGATCGTCCGCGGGCGGGTCGCGAACTCCAGCAGGTACTCGGGCACCCCGGCCAGCTGCTGCGGCCGCTCGATCCAGAAGCTCAGCCCGACGAACAGCTGGTTCAGCAGGTAATAAAACACCACGCCGCACAGGACCAGCAGGAGATAGGCGCCCAGGGTGGTCACGCTCGCCGGCGCGTCGAGGTGGGGCCACGCATAGACCAGGATCCCCGCCGGGATGATCATGTTGATCAGGCTGGGGAAATCCAGGCTCTTCAGGCTGCAGAGCAGCTGCGAGTCCACCGGGCGAACGAGGTCATAGTCCAGCTCGCCATGGATGATCTTGTCCATCAATGCCTCGTGCGAGACGACGAAGAAGAACTGGTACGTGTGCTGGATCAGGCCGAACGTGGCGACGAGCGCCAGGGACGCGTGCAGCCCCCAGCCGGCGATCGAGTCGGTGAACTGGTAGTAGATCAGGAGGCTCGCCAGCTCGCCGACAGCGAAGAGCGTCCCGAACACCACCACGAACGCCGCCGACAGGCGGTAGCTCAGCATCTGCGCCAGGCTATGCTGTCCGAGCAGCCGGAAGAGCCTCGGCCAGGACGACATCGCGTCATCCATTGACGGCCTCGTAGCGCTTCAGGCCGCGCCGCCACAGAAGCTGATACAGGGCCGCGCACGCGGCGTTCCAGAGGACCGACACGGCGAGGTACGCGGCGATCTCGCGCGACGAGAGCGCCCCCTGCAGCGCCCGCGTGTTGACGAAGCCGAACAGCGCGAAGGGGGTGGCCTGGACGACGTGGCCGATGGCCGGCGGCAGCAGGTCCAGCGGGAACGTGGTGCCGCCGAGGAGCGCCATGAGCGAGGCGTACAGCGGCTTGATCGGCCACATCTCGACGAGCCAGAAGCTGAGCGCGCCGACGACGGAGCCGACAAGGAAGCTGAGCAGCAGGTTGCTGCAGAGGAGCGCCAGCACGGCCGGCGAGGCGTGCTCCAGGACCGGCGCCCCGGAGGCGCGGAGCAAGAGGAGCGCGCCGGCGATCACGAACACCTCGACCACCTTGCTGCCGAGGAAGACAGCGAGGCTGTCGCCGAGGAAGCTGTACGGGCGGACGAGGTAGGCGCTCAAGGTGCCCTTGCGCACCAGGTCCGAGAGGCGGAAGAAGTGCGACGACGAGAACAGGATCGACATCAGCGCCGTCAGCACCAGGTACGCCGACATCTCGTCGACCGTGTAGCCCTGGATCTCCGGGCTCGTCGCGAAGATGCTGCGCCAGACGAAGAGGGTCACGGCGAGCTGCAGGAGGCGGGTGATGACCCCCGTCACGACGCTCCAGCGATAGGCGAGCCCGACGGCAACCCGGTTGGCGAAGACTCGATAGTACGGCCACATGGCTCCTCCCTCTGCTCCTCGGTCGATGGCTGGGCGAACAGCGCGTAAAGCACGTCCTCGAGCGGCCTGTCCTGCGTCGAGATCTGGCGGACGGCGAGATCCCGCGCCACCATCGCGAGCGCCTGGCAGAGCTCGCCCTCGGCCACCTCGCACTCCCACACGCCCCTCGACACGGGCGAGAGCGCGAGCGGGTAGCCGGCAGGCACGGAGTCGGCCTCGATCCGCAGGGTCCTCGTCGCGCGGTGGGACGTCAGGAGATCGGCGAGCGAGCCGTCGTAGTGGACGCGGCCGTGCTTCAGGATCACGAGCCGGTCCGCCAGCACCTCGATGTCGCGCGCGTAGTGGCTGGTCACCACGATCGTGGTCCGGAAGCGCTCGCGCGCGTCCCGCAGGAACGCGCGGATCGCCCGCTGGCTCGCGATGTCGAGGCCGATGGTGGGCTCATCGAGCAAGAGCAGGCGCGGCTGGTGGATCAGCGCCGCGATCAGCTCGAACTTCATCCGCTCGCCGAGCGAGAGCTTGCGCACCGGCGTGTGGAGCTGGGCCCCGACGTCGAGCATCTCCACCAGCGCGCCGAGCCGGCGCCGGTACTCGCTGTCCTCGATGCGGTAGATGGCCTGCAGCACCGCCAGCGTCTCGGTCGGCGGCAGATCCCACGTGAGCTGGCTCTTCTGGCCCAGCACCAGGCCGATCTGGCGCAGGAACCGCGCAGACTTCCGGTACGGCGCCTCGCCGAGGACCTCGACCTGGCCGCGCGACGGGTGGACCAGGCCGGAGAGGATCTTCATCAGCGTCGTCTTGCCGGCCCCGTTCGGCCCCAGCAGGCCGACGATCTCGCCCGCGCCCACGCGGAGCGTCACCTCCGCGAGCGCGACGGCGCGCTCGGCCTCGCGCCGGAAGAAGTCCCGGAGCGACCCGCGCAGCCCCTGCATCTTGCGGTAGGTGACGTAGTCATGGCCGATGTCGTGGAGTGCGATCATGGTCATTCAGCTCCTCCCGTTCTGTCGTTCTCGTCAGACAGCGCGCGGCCGATGAGCCCGAGGCCCCGCGGCGACGGCAAGACGGCCTGGCCGCTGCGCACGAGGTGAAAGCGCTCCAGCCCCGGGATCAGGCAGTGAACGCAGGCGATGCCGCCCGCCGTGACACGGTTCTGCGCGAAGTAGATCCGGTGGCCGCGGGCCGCGACCATCGCCTCCAGGCGGTCGAGGTAGCCGCCGAGGTCGCCCTGCGCGACCGGCTCTTCCGGCGGCTCGGCCACGGCCACGTCACGGAGGTTGCCCTCCGCGAGGTGCGCGCCGATGTCGAGCTCCACGCAGCGCTGGTAGCGCGGCAACCCCGCGAAGCGCCGCACGATCGCGCGGTGCTCCGCCGCCGTCGCCGCGTCGCACAGGTGCCATAGCTGCACGGTCTCGAGCACCGCCCGCTCGATCGCGTAAGGCCACGAGAGCGACGCCCCCGAGCCGGCGAGCGGGACGTCCTGCGCGCTCCCGGCGGCGAGCGCCATGCACGCCGGCAGGCCGAAGTCGTTGCGGATGTCGAGGAGCGTGATCGGGCGCCCGATCAGCGCCTCGCTGGCCGCGAGCAGCTCGCGCAGCCCGGCGGGCAGGCTCCGCCGCGCGATGATCCGGAGCGGCGCGCCCGCGGGCGCCACGAACGTCTCCAGCAGGAAGGTCGAGACAGCGTCGCGCTCCAGGAGCTCGCACACGCCGTGGATCAGCGCCTCCTCCTGCGTCAGGCCGATCGCCGTTCCATTGTTGGTCGCGTACTTGATCAGGAGCGCGTAATCGAACGTGTCGCCCGCGAAGCGCGCGTCGATGTAATCGGGCATGGAGAGCACCAGCGGGTAGCGGAGCGCGTCGTCTCCGCTCCGCGTCGTGTAGGTGCGGCACGGCAGCCGCGCCCCGGGCTGGGTCCGCGCCAGCTGCTCGAAGACGGGCTCGGACGCGAGCCGCGGGCACGCCGACAGCTCGGCGACCGCGACAGGCTCGCACGGCCCGGCGATGCGGCGCGGATCGGTGAAGTAGTGCTCGACCGCCTCGAACAGGGCGCTGGCGAGCGATTGCTCGCCTGTCCCCTTGCCGTTCCCGACGGCGACCTCGCGCCCCTCGTCATCGCGCAGGGAGCATTCGTACGTGCGCAGTCCGTCGCCATACCAGGTGACGCGCGGCCGGAGCCCGAGACGGGAGATCTCCTGCTGCACCCTGTCTATCGCCTCGGCGGTCGTCGCGCTGCGTTCGAGCGTGTGATACGGCATGATTCGAGACCTCCTCCGGAAGTGAGCGCCGCGACCCGACGGGCAGCCAGGGCGGCGGTGACCTTTGCCTCAGCGCTCCTCGCCCGCGATCAGCGCGTCCAGCGCGTGGAGGTGCTCCAGCGCGGCGCGCGCCGACGCGTCGTCGACCAGGCGCGCGAGGCTCGACCCGGCCGCGGCGCCCGCCCCGAGGGGGACGCTCACGCCCGCCCGGAGCGCCGGCAAGAGCTCCAGGAGCGCGGGTGTGCGCGGCACGCTGAGCGCGTGGCCGTTGGCGAACACCTTGACGTGCTGCCCCGCGGCCCGCCAGAGCAGCACGCAGCCCGGGTCGAGCCGCGCCGCCCCGTCGGCGAGCGTCGCGGCGCGCGGCGGCGGCACCTCGCGGAAGCCGACGGCGCTCACCCGCTTGCACCACCACTCCTGCAACGCCGCGTCGACGTGCTCGCTGAGCACGATGCCGCGGAACAGCCGGAGCGCGTCGCGCTCGCGCTCCGGCGCGGGCGGCGCGTCCGCCCCGGCGAGGTCGAGAGGGTACGTGTGGAGGTCCTCGAACCCAGCCAGCGCGCGCTTCAGCGCCTTCCCGACGACCTCGCTGAGGAGCGACGACTCCGGCGCGCCGAAGAAGAGCCCGATGTTGAACACGGCCGTCGCCGGCGGCGGGTCGCCGGAGATCGCCGTGTGCCAGTAGGTCGACGGCCAGTACAGCACGTCCCCCGGCTCGCCGCTGAGGATCACCGCGTCGCGCAGCGCGTCCGTGGGGTCGTGCTCGACGATCGTCCGCCGCAGGCCCGAGCCGACGATCCGCACCCCCTTGTCGATGAAGTGATGGCCGGGCCAGACGGCCATCGTCTTTCGCCCGTGCAGGACCATCATGAAGGTGCTCGCGCCGTCGGAGTGGACCCCGAGCGGCGTCGCGCGGTAAGCGCCGAGGAAGGTGTCGCAGTCCACCCCATCGGTGGGCACGCCCACGCGCTCGATCAGGCCGCGGACGAAGGCGCGCGCCTTCCGCCAGATGGCGGGGTGGTGCAGGTGCAGGTTGTTCTGCGAGAACGCGAACTCCTTCATCCCCGCCGAACTGCCCATCACCCGCTCGAGATAGCCGGGCAGCGTCGCGTCGGACGCCAGCGGGAGGCACGCGTCGTACGAGCGCAGCAGCGTCCCATCCGCCCACATGCTGAACGTGCGCCGGCCGCCCGCGCGCCACTCGTCCGCGGCGGCGCGCATCGCCTCGAGGAGCTCGGGCAGCTCGATCAAGGGCCTCCCCTCCGGCATGCGCAGCACAGCAGGGCGGCGCTCCCAGGTGGTCTCGATGAAGCGGTCCCAGTCATCGAGGAGCGCCGGCGCGGCGCCCGTGACGTCCCTTGTTCCATCCATGACTTGCCTCCTCAATGGCGCCTCCGGGGGCGCGCGCCGCGCGTCACGCCGCCACGCCGACCCGCTGCAGGTGCTGCTCCACCCGGCGGAGCACGCGCGCGTTCGGCTGGTAAACGCCCGTGGGGATGGCCAGGCTCAGGTACGAGCTCCCCTCGCGCATCATCAGCCCGCGGCGGGTCAGGTCGTCCAGCGCGGCCTGCACCGCCCCCTCCTCGAGCCCGAGGTCGCGCGAGAGGCTCGCCGCGGTCCGGATCGCGTCGCACCCGAGGTAGACCAGGCGCCGCGCGCCGTCGAGCACCGTCACCGGCCGATGATCCGGCGCGTCGTCGCGCAGATCCCAGAGCAGCAAGGACGAGCCCTTGTCGACGAAGAACAGGTCGGCAGCGGGGTGGAGCCGCTGCCAGCGGCTCCATTGCTCCGCGACGGGGCGGGTGTACCCGAGCGCCGTGTCCCAGTGCGCCTGATCATAGATGAAGTAGTAGGAGAGATCGAACACGGCCTCGGGCGGCAGCGCGTGATAGGTCAGCAGCGCCGCCGGGTAGGGCGCGACGTCGCGGAACCCCATCTGCTCGGCCTGATCGAAGTTGGGGCTGAACCGATCCAGGCGGATCGGCGGGACCGAGGCCGGCGGCTGGAGGTGGACCAGGAGGGGCATCAGCCTCGCCGTCTCCGCGTACTCCTCGGCCGTCTCGCCGGGGAAGCCCCACAGGATGTTCCACTGCACGTCGATGCCGAGCTCCTTCGACCACTTGAGCAGCTGGACGTTCTGGATCCCCGAGATGCCCTTGCGCATGAGCGCCAGGACCTCGGAGCTCAGGCTCTCGATGCCAGGCTGGATCGACGTGATCCCGACCCGCTTCATGAGCCGGAGCTGCTCCTTCTTGAGGTTCGCCTTCACCTCGTAGAAGAGCTCGAACTCCTGATCCAGCTCCGCGAGCCTGGGCAGCAGCGTCTTGAAGTACCGGGTGTCGAGGATGTTGTCGACCACCTGGACCGCCCGGTTCGGGTAGCGATCCGTGAGGTAGAGTAGCTCGTCGAATGCGCGCTGATCCGACTTGCTGCGGTAGGTCATGACCGCGCCGTTGAGCCCGCAGAAGGTGCAATGGTGCTTCTCGCCCCACCAGCAGCCGCGCGACGTCTCGAAGGGGATCCAGTGCACCTCCCCGGCGTCGACGCCGTACCGCTCGACCTGCTCGAAGAAATCGTCGTAATCGCAGAACGGCAGCGAGTCCATCACGACCGGCGGCGCCGGCTGCGCCATGAGCTGGCGCGAGCGCCTCCGACGGGCCTCCTGACACGACACGCTCTTGAGCAGGGGGATCGTCCCGTCGCGCAGGAACTGCTCGGCGAGGAGCGGAAACGCCGTGTCGCCCTCGCCGGACACCGCGACGTCGACGAACGGGAAGTGCCGGACCAGCGCCTGACCCATCGATCCTTCGCAGTTCGCGCCGCCGAAGACGATCAGGGTCTCTGGCGCCGCCTCCTTGATGAGCCGGGCCAGGCTGAGCGACGCGACGTTCTGCTCGAACGTCGTCGTGAAGCCGACGATGCGGGGCCTCGTGGCCAGCACCTCGGCCGCGCACTCCTCGAGGAACGCCGGCGCCTGGCGCCGCGCCTCCAGGAGCATCTCGATGTGCTCGTCGGGGTAAGGCCGGTTCGTGTAGTGGCCCTCGCGGAACGCCGTCGTGCGCCCCTTGAGGATCTCGTCGATGTAACGCTGCGTCGCCTCGGCGTCGTCCCCGAAGAGCGCCGCGCTGAAGATCCAGTCCCCGATCTGGTCGTACGGCGGGTGATAGCGGGAGATCCTGATGTAGCGCTCGGTGCCCAGGCGACCGGCGAACTTCAGGTTGAAGTACAGCGTCCTCGACCTGATCTCCTTGCTCGCGAGCCCGGCCGAGAGGAGCCCGAGCCCGATCGACGGCATCGAGATGGGACCGAACGGCATGCTGATCAGCGCCGTGTCCGCGGGCGCGGGGGAGACGGCGGTCCGAGGTGTGGCGCTGCGCGTGAGTACGTCCATGGGAATGCCTCGCAGAGAGCTGACGTTGAGCTCGCCTGTCGTTCCAGGCGGCAGGACGCCATCCGGTCTGCTCGATGCGCGCGAGCCGGCGGCGAGCGACGAGAGAGCGGCGGAGGAGGCCGGCGCGCGCGTCGACCTCCTCCGCCGGATCACCCGGCTAGGCGTTCAGATCGAGCAGCTGCGCGATCTCCGCCTCCGAGCACGTGTTCAGGAACTGCTTGATGCGGTCGGACGTGGCGTCCGGCTGCGCCAGCTCCATATCCCCGGCCGCGTCGAGATCGATGCCCATGAGGGCGCCCTCCGCGCGGCGGAGCTCAGTCCTGCGAGAACCCATGTGTTCCTCCTGATAGGTTGTTGATGTGAATGCCCCGACCCGCGTGAGCGCTCACGCAGATCGCGCCTGATCCAGGGAGGTTCATGAAGACCCCCCCGGCTGGCGTCGACGGTCGGCCGTCGAGCGTCGGGCCGTCACAGCCTCTGTGACGAGCGACGCTCGATGACAGCAAGAGCAAGCGCCGCGCCACGGCGCCGGCTGCGCTGGACGGCGCGCGCTCAGGGCGTCACGGATCGATCAACGCAAGCTTTGCTCGGCCGGATCGCGGCGCGAAAGCAAGTTCTGCTCGGGGTCGGCAAGTACTGCTGAGGTGTGCTCGGTCACCCCGCGACGCACGTCGCCCTCGCGTCGCGCCGGCGGCGCCCACCGGCGGGCGGAGCCGCGGCCCCGCGCGTCGCCGCGTCACGCGCCGAGCGTGGAGGGCTCGTAGCGCGTCACCCAGGTCTTGATTTGCAGCTCGCAGAAGATCAGGCGAGGCGCGATGAAGCCTGCCTGGGCCAGGAGCGCGAGGACCTCGGCTTCCGAGGCCGGCATCTTCAACGACGCCAGGGCCTTCCGTCGTTGCTCCGCCGCCTCGGGCGGCATCCCCTCCGCGAGGGCCCGCCGGTCCTCGACGGCCCTCAGCAGCGGATCGTCTCCGGTCCGACAGCCGATCACGAAGGGCGCCCCCGGCTTCAGGCGCCCGGCGATCTCCCGCAAAAGCGCGAGGCGCGCCTCATCCCCCGGGACGTGGTGCAGGACGCCGATCATCTGGGCGCCGTCGAACAAGGGCCCGCGCGCGAGATCGCGCAGCTCGCAGGCATGCAGGCTCGTCCGCTCGAGGAGGCCTTCCGCCGCGAGCCTCTCCCTCGCGACGGCGAGCATCTCCGGCGACGGGTCGACGCCCGTGAAACGAACGCCGGCCCCCGCGTAGCGCGCGAACGGCGTCACCTCGCTCCCGGTCCCGACGCCGACGATCAGCAGCGACGCGGCCTCCTTGTCGGGGAGCGCAGCGACCATCACCTCGGCGATGACCTGCTGCATGACGCCGTAACCCGGCCAGAAGCGGCGCACCTGGTCGTCGTAGACCAATGCTCGCTCGCGCCCGAAGTTCGCTGTGTGTTTCCCGTGCTCGTCCGTCTTCATCACGCCTTCTCCTTGGCGGACGGTCGCCCGGACCGCCTTCAGCAGAGGCGTATCACCCTCCGTGCAGCCTCGGCAGGGCGGGGGTTTCGATCCGGTTGGCGGGGCTTTCTGTCGCGACCCCCGCGGCCTCGAGCGCACCCCGTGCCCCCCGCTCCCTTCATCCCCCGCCGGCGCCCGGGGCGGCGTCGGGCACGACCCCGCCCCAGATCGGCGTTGCTCGCGGTTTCCGTTTCGTGGTGAGCTGAGGCCATGGTCGCTTCGAAGCTTGTCGCGGTCCTCTCCCCGTGTGCCCTCGCGCTGGCCGTCGCCGTCACAACAGGCTGTACCCCGTCCGACGAGACGGTGGCGCAGGCGGCGGACTGCTCCACGGCCGGGCAGAACGAGTTTCTGTTCAACCTGATGAAGGATGTCTATCTCTGGTACGACGGCGTGCCCGACGTGGACTACCGGAGCTACCCGTCGCCCGAGGCGCTGCTCGAGGACCTCGTCGACAAGACCCGGGACCGCTGGAGCTATGTCACGCTCAAGAGCGACTACGAGGCGTACTTCCGTGAAGGACAGACCCTGGGGCTCGGCTTCCGGTGGAGCTTCGACGAGGAGGGCAGCCTCCGGTTCGCCCTGGTCCACCCCGCCTCGCCCGCGGGCGCCGCGGGCCTCCGCCGGGGCGATCGGGTGCTGGCCGTCAACGACATCGACGTCGAGGAGATCACCCGCGACGACCGCTGGGCCGAGGTGACGGGTCCCGACGAGGAAGGACACGAGATCTCGCTGACGATCGAGCGCCCGGGCGAGGAGGTCTCCACGGTCACCGTCCGGAAGGCCTGGTATGCCGTCTCCACGGTGCTGAACCCGCGCGTCCTCCAGGTCGGCTCGTCGACGGTCGGTTACCTCATGCTCACCACCTTCATCGAGCCCTCGGCGGGAGAGCTCGATCGCGCGTTCGCGACGTTCCGGGAGAGCCAGGTGAACGAGCTGGTCCTCGACCTTCGCTACAACGGCGGGGGGCGCCTCGCCGTCGAGCGGCACCTCGCGAGCCTGATCCACCGGCCGGCGACGGCCGGCGCGCTGCTCGACATCACCGCGCACAACGACAGGCACGGCGACTGGGACAAGCGCGCCTCGTTCGAGGAGCTCGACGAGCCGGCGCTGCCCCTGTCGCGTGTCGTCGTCATCACCTCCAGCAGCACGGCCTCCGCCAGCGAGACGCTGATCAACAGCCTCCGTCCGTACATCGACGTCAAGCTCGTCGGCTCGACAACGCACGGCAAGCCCGTCGGCATGCACGGCTGGGACTACTGCGACAAGCTCCTCAACCCGATCTCGTTCCGGGTGCTCAACGCCAAGGAAGAGGGCGATTACTTCGACGGCTTCGCCCCGGACTGCCCCGCCGACGACACGCTCGACGCGGAGCTGGGCGACCCGGACGAGACGGGCCTCGCGGAGGCGCTGCACCTCCTGGAGCGCGGGGAGTGCTCGAGCCCCGCGCAGCGGGTCGGGGCGGGCGAGCGGCGCCCGGCGCCGCCGCGCGAGATCCGCTGGGACGGCCTCCGGCGCGAGATCGGCGCCCTCTGAGGCGACCGCGGGCCTGCCGCGGGCGCCGGAGGGCCGCCGGTCCCGCGCTGCCCGGCGGGCCGGCGCGGCGCCGGGTGAGCGACGCCGGGGGAGCGGCGCCGGGTGAACAAAGACCGCAGCGACCGGCTTGACACCATGAGCAGCTTGGCAGACATTCCTCCGCCATAGCGGACATTTGGCCGCGGCCAGGAGGGACTGTCATGAGCCTACAACTCGGAAGCATCGCGCCCGATTTCGAGCAAGAGTCCACGCACGGGACCATCCGGTTCCACGAGTGGGCCGGGAATTCATGGGTGATCCTGTTCTCGCACCCGAAGGACTTCACCCCGGTCTGCACGACCGAGCTCGGCGCGGTCGCGAACCTCAAGGCGGAGTTCGACAAGCGCGGCGTCAAGCCGATCGCCCTCAGCGTCGACGACGTCGACTCGCACAAGCGCTGGACCGTGGATATCGAGGAGACGCAGCGCACGAAGCTGAACTACCCGATCCTGGCCGACGTCGACCGCAAGGTGTCGAGCCTCTACGGGATGATCCACCCGCAGGCGAACGACACGCTCACGGTCCGCTCGGTGTTCGTCATCGACCCGAACAAGAAGGTCCGCGCGACGTTCACGTACCCGGCGAGCACGGGGCGCAACTTCGACGAGCTCCTGCGCCTCATCGACTCGCTCCAGCTCACGGACAGCCACTCCGTGGCGACGCCGGCCAACTGGAAGGACGGCGACGACGTCGTGATCGTCCCTTCGCTCCAGGATCCCGCGGTCCTCGCGCAGAAGTTCCCGAAGGGCTACAACGCCGTTCGTCCGTACCTGCGCCTCACCCCCCAGCCGAACCGCTGAGGGGCGGCCGCGCCGCCCGCGCGCTGCTCATGGCGTGAGACCCACCCGCGCGAGACGCATGACCCGGCTGCTCGTCCTGCTCGCCCTGTCGCTCCCGGCGTGCTCCCGCGCGCCGGCGCGCGAGGCACCCGGGACGAGCGCCGGCGCGCCGCAGCCGGCGGCGCCGGCGGCGCGGGACGCGCATGTCGCGCGGGACGCGCGGGACGTCGACACGCGGTGGAGGCTCGTGCACCACGAGACCTTCGACGCGCCGTTCCGGGAGCCCGCGGCGTGGACCGAGGACTCCTATGGTGACGGGAGCCCCTATCACGTCGATTCCTTCGATGAAGACGGCGCGTTCTTCCTCGCGCGCGGCGGTGAGGTGTTCCGCGAGGGGCTGAGGAAGTTCCGCTCGTTCCGGAAGTCCTTCACGTACGGGGAAGGGGGCTGGCTCACGGTCGAGCTGTACGGCCGCGACAGCGACCGCGACGGCGTCCCCGAGACGGGCGGCCGCTTCGAGGCGGTGGGCGGCCGGGCGCGGCTCGTCTCGACCCGCCATTACGACGGCGCGATCCTCCGCTCGACCGCGCCCTTGCCGGCGCGGTACCGCGTCGAGGTGACCGTCTCGAACATCGCCTTCGGCGGCATGAACGAGGGGAGCTGGACGCACGGGGGCAAGGTCAACGGCTATGACGGCGACGAGGCGGCCGACCCCTGGCGGTTCAGCGATCGGAGCACGACACCGCTGTCGGCGACCTTCGGTAACGGTGTTTACTTTCTCTGCATCACCGATTACGCGCGTCCGGCGCCGCACAACAACGTCTTCATCCATCATCACCGGAAGGTCGTGATGGACACCGACAACAACTTCGGCGAGGGCGGCCCCTGGTCGTCGGTCTGGAACCCGTTGACCGGCCGGGCCGAGCAGGACGGCTCGCGCTACGTGAGCCTGCTGTGGCTCCGCGGCGACGCGTTCGGGAGCCCCTGGAACGGCAACGGCTTCACGTCGTACACGCCGGGCGGGTGGAAGGACGGCCCGGTCTTCGCGGACAAGTACCTCGACAGGGAGGCGTACGTGTTCACCGTCGAGCGCGACGGCGAGGGTTACGCGATGTCCGCGGCGGGCAGGTTCCATCACGGCGGCCGCGCGACGTACGCGGCCCGGAGGGGCTTCCGGGAGCCGCCGGTGACGTGGCATTACAACCAGCGCCCCGAGGAGTACGAGCCTCCCGTGCACAACGAGACGGTCGACCACGGCGGGACGTTCGAGACCTGGCCGGCGGGGTCGGCGTATCCGGATCACTTCTTCTTCGGCGATCCGCACATCAACTACTACGAGGGCACCGCCGAGTTCGACGACGTGAAGCTGTACCTGCCGGACGACGGATAGCCCTCGCCGCTCCGGCGCATCGCCGGCGCGCCCGACGCCGCTACTGGTTCGAGCCGATCAGGTCGAGGAAGTCGTTGTAGGCGTCGATCTTGTCCGCTCGAACCACGTCGAGGCCGGTGTTGACCCGGCTGTCATCGACCATCTGCGGGGCGAGGATCTCCCTGGTTGCGTCGAGGCCGATGCTCTTGATGCCGTAGAGGATGTAGGGCACCAGGTAACCCTGGTAGTACTGCCGCTGGATGTGGGTGGCCTTGATGCGCCCCTCGCGCATGTAGTCGACGGTCTTCGGGTCGAAGTCGAAGGCGACGATGGGGATGTCGTCTTCGCCCGCGGCCTCCGCGGCCATGGCGCACCGGTACGAGATGTTGAACAGGCCCATCATCCCCACGACGGGCGGATCCGCGGTCTCGATCTGGGTCTTCATCCAGTCGACGTCCTCGGTCTCGCCCGCCTCCTCCCAGCTGGCCTCGCGCACCACGACCTCGTAACCGGCGGCCTCGAACACGTCCGCAGCGCTCTGCGTCCGCTCGACTCCGTTGACCCAGCCCGTGTCCTCGTAGCCGTGGATGACCACCGTACCCGGCCCCGGGGGGAGCATCGCGAGCAAGGTCTTCGCGGCCGTGGCGCCGGCAGCCCTGTCGAGCGTCCCGACATGGAGCGAGCGCTTCGTGGTCGGCACGTCGGTGTCGAGCGTCACCACGGCGACGCCGTTCGCGACAGCCTCGTCGACGGCGGTTGTCTGGTCGTTGCCAAAGGGAGCGATGCCGATCCCCTCCGCGCCGTCCGCCACCACCTGCTCGAGCTGTAGATTCTGGAACTCGACCTTTTCCGCGTCATCGCCCTTCGGCTCGATGGGCCCGAGCACGCTCCCCGTGACGTCGAGCTCACCCATGGCCCGGTTCGCGGCCCTGAACACCGTCGACCAGAAGCCGCTGGCTTCCTTCAGCAGGACCGCCATCTGCATCGGCTGGGTCGCGTTCTTGTTGATCTCGGCGACGAGGTTGTCGACCGTCTCCTCGAGCTCGGCGGGCGTGAACTCGCTCGCGAGGGTCGGCGCTCGCTGGATGGGCGCGACTCGCTCACCCTCGCCGGGGGAACCGCTCGAACCGCATGCCGCCGTCATCAGCGTGAGCCCGAGAGCCGTGATCCCCCATCGTCCGATCGTCAGCATGAGAGCCCTCCTCGTCTGTGCGCCCGACGTGAACGTCACCGGGGAAGACTCTGCTCCTCGAAGGGCAAGAGGCGCCCGAGGACGATCGCAGCGTCGGGGTGACCGGCGCTGTAGGTGAGCACGATACCGAGAGCAGGTACGCGAGTCCCACAACCGGTCCAGCTTCCATGCAGCACACGCGTCGTCCACGATAAACGGACCACACGCAGGTTCGAGCTGTCAAGAGGGATGTGGAATGGTGAACAAGGGCTGTAATGCCTGGTTCACTCGGACGGTGTCCAGAAACGTCGACGCCCCGGAGGTCGTCGCGAGGTCCGGCGAGGGCATCACCCGTTCGCGCCGGGGCCGGGCGGCGCCACGACGGCTCAGCCGGCGTCGCCGAGGGGCGCCGCGAGGACGCCGCGTACGATCGCGGCCACCTCGTCCGGCCGCGACAGGAACGGAGAGTGGCTCGCGTCGAGGCGCAGGACCTTCCGCGCGCGCTGCGACATCGCCTCCTGCGCGAACACCGGGATCGCGTTGTCGCGCTCGCAGATCACGTACGTCGACGGCAGCTCCTGCCAGGCGGCGGCGCTCAGCGGCTGCGTGAACGCCGCCATGGCCTGGGGCACCAGGGCCGCCTCGGCGGCGGCCGCCACCTCCTCGGCGCAGTCGTTGTAGAAGACGCTGCGCGGATCGGCGGGCGTCACCGCCGCGCCGTCGGCGGAGGTGATCCACCACGGCGGGGGCTGTCCGCCGATCGCCGAGAGCAGCGAGTCCCCCGGGCCGAGCATGAACGCGCACAGGTAGACGATGTGGGCGACCTTGCCCGTCCGGGCCGCCACCTCGGTCACCGGCAGCCCCCCGTAGGAGTGCGCGACGACGATCGCCTCGCCGGGCACCTCGGCGATCGCCGCGCGGACCGCGGCCGCGTCCGCCGCGAGGTCCCCGCGCCGGCCCGGCTCCGCCCCGGCGCTCGGCAGCTCCGGCACGCGCACGTCGATCCCGCTGCCGAGCAGCCTGCACGCGACCTGAGACCAGCACGCCGGCCGGTGCCAGGCGCCATGGACGAGTACGACCGAGGGGATTGCGCTCATGGGCTCCTCGCCTTCGCGGCGCGCGCGCGATCTGCGGCGCGCGTGGGACGACCGCGACGCTAACCGACCCCCTCGATCGGCACCAGCGCGCGCTTCGCCGGCGCTCCGGGCCCGCGCCCGCGCACCTCGGACCGCGGCGCGCGCATCGAAACGCGCGGGAACGACGTCGCGATCCGGGCGCGCCCTGGACGGCAGCCCGACGCCGGGGTACACCATATATCGGAACGTAATTCCGAATAATGGAACGCTCGGGAACGGTCGACAAGGCGGTGCGCGCCCTCGAGGCGCTGCGGGAGAGCGGCGGCAGCGCGTCGCTCGCGGAGCTCGCGGCGCGCCTCGGCATGCCGAAGGCGACCCTGCACCGGCTGCTCGCGTCGCTCGCGGCGCACGCGCTGGTCGAGCAGGACGGCGAGGGGCGCTACCGGCTCGGCGTCGGCCTCATCCGCCTCGGGCTCGGGGCGCAGGGGCTCGACCCCGTCGCGCGCGTGGCCAGGCCGGAGCTGGAGCGGGCGGCGCGCGCGTTCGGCGAGACGTTCTTCCTCGTCGCGGCGCGCGCGGGGCGGCTCGTCGTGCTCGACAAGGCGGAGGGCACCGGGCTGCTGCGCGCGGCGCCCACCGTCGGGGCCGAGGTCCCTGTCGACGTCACCGCGAGCGGCCGGCTCTACCTCGCGCTCGCGCCCGAGCTCGTGGGCGCCCCGGCCGCGGGCCCCGCCGCGCAGCGCGCCGCGCGGCGCGGCTACGACGTCAACGAGGGGGAGTGGATCGACGGGCTCACGGTCATCGCGGCCCCGGTGCTCGCGCGCGGCAGCCTGCACGGCTGCATCGCCTGCGCCGCCGCGGCCCAGAGCCTGCGCGGCGATCGGCACGACGCCGCGGTGCGCCACACGCGCGAGGTCGCGGAGCGCGTCGCGCGCGCGCTCCAGGGTGAAGGCAGGAGGTGAACGGCATGAAGACATGGATCGATGGGCGGGTCGTCGACGTGACAGAGGCGACCGTGAACGTGACCGACCACGGGCTGCTCTACGGCGACGGCGTCTTCGAGGGCATGCGCGTCGCGGCGGGCCGGGTCTTCCGGATCGACCGCCACCTCGCGCGGCTCGCGGTCGGCGCGAAGGCGCTCGGCGTCGCGCTGCCGCGCTCGACCGACGAGCTCCGCGCGATCGTCGAGGAGACGGCGCGCGCGCACGGCGATCGCGAGGCCTACGTCCGCCTCGTGGTGACGCGCGGCGTCGGCCCGCTCGGCGTCGACCCGACGACCTGCGAGCGGCCCGGGCTGTTCTGCATCGTGGGGTCGATCCGCCTCTTCAGCGAGGAGCAGCGGCGGCGGGGCCTCGATCTCATCACGTCGAGCCACCGGCGTCCGGACGCGGACGCGCTCGACATGCGGATCAAGAGCCTGAACTACCTGGGCTCCGCGCTCGCGAAGCTCGAGGCCAGGCAGCGCGGCGCCGACGACGCGCTCCTGCTGAACACGCGCGGCCACGTCGCCGAGGCCTCGGTGGCCAACGTGTTCGCGCTCCGGGGCGACGTGCTCGCGACGCCGCCGCCCACCGACGGGTGCCTCGAGGGCATCAACCGCGCGGCCGTGATGGACATCGCGCGCAGCATCGGGCTCACCGTCGTCGAGCGCTCGCTCGGGCGGCTCGACTTCTTCGCCGCCGACGAGGCGTTCCTGACGGGCACCGGCGCCGGCGTGATCGCGATGCGGAGCCTCGACGGGCGCACGATCGGCGGCGGGGAGCGCGGCCCGGTCACCGCCCGCCTGACCGCGCTGCACCGGCGGCTCGCCGAGAGCGAGGGCGTCGAGATCATCGCGCCGGGCGGCGGTCAGGGCTAGAGCGACAAACGGGTTGAGAAGGCGGAGAAAGAGCGAGAATTCAACGCAAAGGCGCAAAGGCGCAAAGGCGCAAGAGAGAAGATTTAGTTGCGTCTTTGCGTCTTTGCGCCTTTGCGCCTTTGCGTTGATCTCCGGGCTTCCAGGCTGATCGGTAGGCCAGGGGGAGGGCCGCGGACCCGGCGAGGTGAGGCGATACCAACCGGTTCACCATCGCGTCGTCCCGCGGGCGCCGGTCGAGCGACGCGGCGCCGCGGGGCAGGTCAGGAGTCGCGGGCGATCTCCGCGAAGATGCCGCGCAGCCACATGTGCGCCGGGTCCTTCGCCTGCCGCTCGTGCCACACCTGGTCCAGGGAGAACCCGCCGAGCTCCACGGGCGGCCTCATGACGCGCAGCGCTTCCATGTCGGCGAACACGCGCGCGATGCGCGCCGGCACGGTGAGCACGAGATCGGTCTGCGCGACGATGTGGGCCGCCACGAGGAAGTGCGGGATCTGCAGCGCCACGCGGCGCGAGAGCCCCTGCTGGGCCAGGACCTCGTCCACCCGGCCGCCGCCGTCGCCGCGCGGGCTGATGAGCGCGTGCGGCAGGCTCGCGTACATCTTGAGCGTGAGCTTGCTGCGCACCACGGGGTGGTCCCTCCGCACGACGCACATGTAGTGCTCCTCGATGAGCCTCTGCCGGTAAAACCCCGCGGGCACGGTCGGGAGCAGGCCGATCGCCAGATCGACCTTGCCGGTCTCCATGGAGCTCCACATGTCGCTGTCGTAGGGCCGCGCGATCAGGTCGACGAAGGGCGCCTCGGCGAAGAGCTTGTGCACGAGGCGCGGCAGCAGGATGAGCTCGACGTAATCCACGGTGGCGACGGAGAACGAGCGGCGCGCCGTCGCGGGATCGAAGCGCGGGCTGCGCGCGACCGTCGTCTCGATCTTGGCGAGGGCCTCGCGGATGGGGCCGGCGAGCTCCTGGGCGCGCGGGGTCGGGATCATCCCCCTCGGCGTGCGCACCAGGACGGGGTCGTCGATCAGGGCGCGGAGGCGCCCGAGCGCGTGGCTCATCGCCGACTGGCTCAGCCCGACGCGGGCCGCCGCGCGCGTGACGCTCCCCTCCGCCAGCAGGGCGTCGAACACGACGAGCAGGTTCAGGTCAATCGAGGCAAGATGCACGGGATGCATGTGGCCCATGCTACTAATGAGTTGGAGGCGCGCCATGGGACGCCCTAGAGGATCCTCACTGAGCCGGCAGGATGGACCGCCTGGGGAGGCGAGGGATGCCGCCGGCCGCCGCGCCCATGTCTCGCTTCGATCGTCAGAGCACGCCCGCGGAGCCGCGCTTGCGGCTCCTCCTGGCGGCCGCGCCGCCCGCGATCGCACCAGGGTGTGGCGCGTGCAGGCGGTGCATGTCGTCACGTGGTCGTCTTCAGGTAAAGAACCATGCAGCAGTCGGAATTGTGCTGTGAGCCCGGTGAAGATTGATGCTCCTGGTCTGGTCCGCTAAGTAGTCCGCCTCCTGAGATCGCCCTGAAAGCGAGCCCCCGCGCGGCCCGCTTCAGGGCGGAGCGGCCAGAGAGCCCCAGCTCACACGAGCTCACATGAGCTCGCACGGGCGCGGAACGTGGGCCTTCGGAGCGCCTGGATGCCGGATGGCCTGAACTCGCCATCTCGCCCCCAGGGGGCGGCTGCTGAGCTCGGTTCGAGCTGGTTCGCCTGCCGCGGGCCCGTTTCCTCCGCGTTTCGGCGGGTGATGCCCGCGGAGCGCGCGCGCCGCGTCCATGAGCGGCGCGCTTCGGCAACTGTACGGAACAACGGTCACAGGAATGAGAGCGCCATGCCAAGTCGCAAATTGAGTTCGTTGATCCTCGCTCCGCTCACCGCTGTCGCCCTCCTCGCCTCCTGCGCGCCGTCGCCGGAGGGCGAACACCACAACGCCGCGTCGAGCGCGCTCTCCGTCCGGGATCGGCTCAAGGCGTGCGAACGGGATCCCCGGGTGGTCGCCGGGCTCGTCACGAGGGAAATTTGCGCAGGTGCTGATATCTTCTTTCGCGAGACGTTCGAGGGCAATGGCCGGACCTGCGGGTCCTGCCATCCTGTCGAAAACAACTTCACGCTTGACGTCCCGTTCATCGACGCTCTCCTCGACAGCAACCCTCTCGACCCGCTCTTCATCTTCGAGCAGGAACCGGAGCTGACCGATCTCGAGACGTTCGAGCTGAAGGCGAACGCCCTTGTCCGCGAGAACGTCGACGGCTTCGAGGATCTCGATCGCAAGTACGTGATGCGCGGAGTCCAGCACACGCTGTCGCTGGCGACGACCATCGCGCCGGACCCGGCGAACGGGACGACGGACGTGCCGCGGCAGCGCACGGGCTGGTCGGGCGACGGCGCCCCGGGCGACGGCTCGCTGCGCCAGTTCCTCACCGGCGGGATCACGCAGCACCTCCCGAAGGATCTCGGGCGCGAGCCCGGGGTCGCGTTCCGGCTCCCGACCGAGCAGGAGCTCGACCTCGTGCTGGCCTACCAGATGAGCCTGGGGAGGACGAACGAGCTCGACCTGACGAAGATCAAGCTGGCCGACCCCGAGGCGAACGAGGGGCGGCTCGCGTTCCTCGACCCGAACCGCGGCCGCTGCAACGTGTGCCACAGCAACGCCGGCGCGAACCACATGGACACGGGGCGCAACCGCAACCTGGACACGGGGACCCGGACGGCCCCGGGGACCAACGACGCCTTCGGGGTGTTCGACGGCGGGTACGGCGGCAAGGGGAAGGCCGAGCCCGACTTCGACGTCCTCGACCTCAAGTTCCTGAACGGGTACGGCGACGGCACGTTCAACGTCCCGCCCATCATCGAGGCCGTGGACACGCCGCCGTTCTTCCACTCGAACGCGTTCGGGCCCGACATCGAGGGCGCGGTCCATTACTACACCCTGAGCTTCTTCAAGAACTCGCCGGCCGGCAAGGAGCTGGAGAAGCGGTTCGGCAGCCCGATCGCGTTCCCCGACTCCGACATCATCAAGATCGGGCGCTTCCTCCGCGTCCTGAACGCCGCGTTCAACCTCGACCTCGCGCGGCAGCGCCTGGACGCCGCCCAGGTGCTCGCCCTCCGGTTCCGCGACACGCAGGCCGACGTCCAGCGGCGCCTGATGGAGCTGGCCGAGGTCGAGATCGACGACGCGGTGAAGGTCATGTCCATCCCCACCGCGCCGCTGCACCCGGTCGCGATCGATCGCCTCCGCCTGGCGAAGGCCGAGATCGCGGCGGGCGTCGAGGCGACGCGCTGGTCGCTGCGCCTGGCCCGCCTCTCGGCGGCGATCGCGCGCGTCCAGAACGCGCGCGATCAGTTCGGCTCGAACATCACGTACCGGCTCGGCAAGGGTAACCTGATGTACTAGCGAGGAGCGCGGTCGCGCGGGGTGCGCCAGCGCTGGAGCGGCGAGCGCGTCACGGCCGCTGGCCAACGCCGCGCGAACCGGTAGGTTACGGCCCCCCGGCGTGGCCGGCCTGCCAGGTTCCTCGCTTCGATGTTGTCCGGTTCACGTCTCGGCCTCGGCTCCCCCTCGGCCCCCACGACCGCGCGCCCCCGCGCCGGGCGCTCGCTCCTCGCGCGGCTGCTCGAGCTGGCGTGGGCGTACCGCGGGCGCGTCACCCGCGTCCTCGGCTACCAGATCGTCCTGCTCTCGCTGGGGCTCGCGGGGCTCGGCCTGACGGGGCTCGCCATCGACATCCTCCGCCACCGGCTCGATCCATCGGTCCGCGCGCCCGCGCTGCCGCTCGGCCTCGGCCGGCTGGTCGACGTCGAGCGGGAGCCGATGGTCGCGGTCGGCGCGATCGGCGGCGCCATCCTCGCCATGGCGGCGGCGCGCGCGGTGCTCAACTACGGGTACGCGCTCTCCGTGGGCCACCTCGTCCACATGGAGATCGTCCCGGATCTCCGGGCGAGGGTGTACGACAAGCTCCAGCGGCTGAGCTTCCGGTTCTTCGACGCGAACAAGAGCGGCTCGCTGATCAACCGCATCACCAGCGACGTGCAGCTCGTGCGCTCGTTCGTCGACGGCGTGCTGCTCCAGAGCGTCATCATGGTCCTGTCGCTCGGCGTGTACGTCGCGTACATGCTGCGCGCGCACGTCCTCCTGACGATCGCGTGCCTCGCGCCGACGCCGCTCATCTGGATCGCGAGCACGCTCTTCGCCCGGTGGGCGCGGCCCGCCTACCTGCGCAACCGGGAGCTCGTGGACCGGATGGTGCTGAGCTTCACCGAGGGGCTGCAGGGGATCCAGGTCATCAAGGGGCTCGGGCGGGAGCGCGAGGCCCACCGCCGCTTCGACGAGCGCAACCGCGAGGTGCGCGAGCAGCAGCAGGACACGTTCCGGAAGGTCAGCGTGCTCAGCCCGACCATCGAGCTGCTCGGGCAGGTGAACCAGGTCGTCCTGCTCGGCATGGGCGGGCTGCTCGTGGCGCGCGACCGGATGACGCTCGGGCAGCTCGTGGTGTTCGCCGGCATCCTGCAGCAGTTCTCCGGGCAGATCGCGAGCATGGCCACGATCGTCAACACGGCGCAGCAGAGCTTCATCGGCGCGCGGCGCGTGTTCGAGGTGCTCGACACCCCCGTGGAGATCACGAGCCCCGAGGCGCCCGCGCGGCCCGCCGAGGTGGCGGGGCGCCTCGTGTTCGAGCGCGTCACGTTCGGCTACGACGCGGCGAGGCCCGTCCTGCACGACATCGAGCTCGACATCGCGCCCGGGCAGTTCGTCGCCGTGGTCGGCCCCACCGGCGCGGGCAAGAGCACCCTGCTCAGCCTGATCCCGCGCTTCTACGATCCGACCGCCGGGCGCGTCGTGCTCGACGGCGTCGACCTCCGGCGCCACGACCTGGACTTCATCCGCCGGCGGATGGGGGTCGTCTTCCAGGACAACTTCCTCTTCAGCAACACGGTGGCGGCGAACATCGCGTTCGGCGCGCCGCACGCGACGCGGGAGCAGATCGAGCGCGCCGCGGTGATCGCGTGCGCGCACGAGTTCATCCGGGAGCTGCCCGAGGGCTACGACACCGAGCTCGGCGAGTCGGCGGTCAACCTCTCGGGCGGGCAGCGGCAGCGGCTCGCCATCGCCCGCGCCGTGCTGCTCGACCCGCCGCTGCTCCTGCTCGACGACCCGACCGCCGCGGTGGACGCGAGCACCGAGCGCGAGATCCTCGACGCCATCCTCAGCGCCACCCGGGGGCGGACGACGATCATGGCCACGCACCGGGCCCACCTGCTCCGCCGCGCGCACCAGGTGATCGTGCTCGACCGCGGCCGCATCGCCGAGCGGGGGACCCACGAGGAGCTCCTCGGCCGGCGCGGCCACTACGCGAGCGCGCTCGCGCTGCACGACGCCCACGTCGGCGCCGCGCGCGCCGAGGCCGCCCCCGCGAGCCGGCCGGGTGGCCGCCCGGCGCGGCCGGCCCCGGCGGAGGACCCGGCGTGAGCGGCGCGCGCGAGGGGCGCGAGACGCGCCAGACGCGTGAGACGCGTCAGACGTCCGATTCGCCGCGCCGCGCCGCGGACGCGCCGGGGGAGGCGCGCCCCGCCGCCGGGGCGCCGGCCATCGACGTGCGGCTCGGGCTCGCGCGCGCCGCGCTCGACGACGAGCGGGAGCCCGACCACCGGCGGCTCGACCTCGGGCTCGTGCGGCGGCTGTTCGGCTTCACCCGCCCGTACGCGAGGAAGCGCGACCTGCTCTTTCTGCTGGTCGTCGTGCGGTCGATCCAGCTCCCGCTCCTGACGTGGGCGGTCGGCGCGATCATCAGCGGCCCGGTCGCCGGCCGCGACGCGCGCGCGACGCTGCTCTCCGTCCTCGGCTTCGCGCTGTTCGCCCTGGTCACCGCGCTCGTCTTCCACTTCCGGGCGCGCTTCGCCCTCGAGCTCGGGGAAGCGGTGGTGTTCGACCTGCGCGACCGGCTGGAGCGGCACCTGCTGCGCATGCCCATGAGCTTCTTCGTGAAGACGAAGGTGGGGCGCCTCATCGGCCGCATGACGTCCGATATCGACGCGATCCGGGTGGCCGTGCAGGACGTTGTGTTCGTGAGCACCGTGCAGCTCGGCACGATGGCCGTCGCCATGGGGCTGATGGCGTACTCCCATTTCACCCTCTTCCTCGTGGTCCTGGCGATGGTCCCCGTCTTCTGGGGGCTGATCGTCTATTTCCACAAGCGCCTCGGCGCCGCGCACCAGCGCGCGCAGGAGAGCTTCAGCCGCGTCACGGCCACGCTCGCCGAGTCGGTCACCGGGGTCCGCGTGACGCAGGGGTTCGTGCGGCAGGACATCAACGGAGGGCTCTTCCGCGCGCTGATCTTCGACCATTCCCGCTACAACATGGATGCGGCGCGCCACTCGGCGGTCTTCCTGCCGCTGCTCGAGTTCAACGGGCAGCTCTTCCTGGCGGTCCTCGTCGTGATCGGCGGCTATCAGGCGCTGGGCGGCGCGATCGAGCTGAGCGTGCTCGTGCAGTTCTTCTTCCTGACGAACCTCCTGTTCAACCCGATCCCCGTGCTCGGCAATCAGTACAACCAGGCGCTCACGGCGATGGCGGGCGCGGAGCGGCTGTTTCGCGTGCTCGACACGGAGCCCGACTGGCCCGACGAGCGCGGCTATCCGGCGCTGCCCCCGGCGCGCGGGCGGGTGGTCTTCGAGGGGGTGCACTTCGCGTACGAGCCGGGCAAGCCGGTGCTCCACGGGGTGGATCTCGTCGCCGAGCCGGGCCAGATGATCGCGCTCGTCGGGCACACGGGCAGCGGCAAGACGTCGATCCTGAACCTGCTCGCGAAGCTCTACCGGCCGACGGCGGGGGTCATCACGATCGACGGGCACGATCTCGCGCGGACGTCGTCCGCGTCGCTGCGCGCGCAGCTCGGGCTGGTGCTGCAGAGCAACTTCCTGTTCAGCGGGACGGTGCTCGACAACGTGCGCCTGGGGAACCCGGCGGCGACGGACGAGGAGATCCGCGAGGCGGCGCGGAGCCTGGATGTGCTCGACGTGCTCGAGGCGCTCCCGGACGGCCTGCGCACCGAGGTCGGCGAGCGAGGGACGGGGCTGTCGCTGGGGCAGCGGCAGATCGTGTGTTTCCTGCGCGCCGTGGTCGCCCGGCCGCGGATCGTGCTGCTCGACGAGGCGACGAGCTCGGTGGACGCGCTCACGGAGGCCCGGCTGCAGGCGGCGCTCGGGAGGCTCCTGGAGGGGCGCACGAGCTTCGTGGTGGCCCACCGGCTGAGCACGATCCGGCACGCGGATCGGGTCGTCGTGCTCGACCACGGGCGGGTCGTCGAGCAGGGGACGCACGCGGAGCTGCTCGCGCGCGGGGGGGTGTTCGCGGCGCTCCATCGGGAGCTCGCGGGGGACGGGGAGAGCCTCGCGGAGGCTTGATGGATCGGCCCCCGCCGGGGGCCTGCGGTCGATCGCGAGCGGGGGAGAGCGCGCCGCGGTCGGAGGCGGCGCGAGGGGGGATCAGGAGGTCAGACGACCTCGAGGCGGACGGGGACGTTGTTGCGCGTGGCGTTGGAGTACGGGCAAACCTGGTGCGCCTTCTCGACGAGCTGCTCGGCCTGCGCGCGCTCCAGGCCCGGAAGCGAGATCCGGAGGCCGACGTCGATGCCGAAACCACCCTCGGAGCGGGGGCCGATGCCGACGGACGCGGTCACGGTGCTGTCGGCGGGGATCCGGGCCTTCTCCTGCCCGGCCACGAACTTCAGGGCACCCAGGAAGCAGGCCGCATAACCCGCGGCGAAGAGCTGCTCGGGGTTGTTCCCGTCACCGCCGGCGCCGCCGAGCTCCTTCGGCGTCGAGAGCTTCACGTCGAGGGTGCCGTCCGCGGTGGTGGCGCGGCCATCCCGGCCTCCATTGGCAGTGGCTTGGGTCGTGTACTTCACGTCGACAGGCATCGGAGAGCTCCTTTCGTGGCAGAGAGCCAGGCTGGGCAGGGCCCGGCCGGGCAGCCGTTCGGATACGCACCCATACTGCCCAAGTCCATCGTCCGCAATCAGGGACGAGAGGCCGCAGGACGCGACGCTCGCCTCTGATAACGTGACGACGGCGTGACGCGGCCGGATCGCGAGGCTCCGGCGAGCGGACCCGTGCTCCCCCGGACGCGCTCTCTCACGCGCCCGACCAGGTGTACTCGAGCGCGGCGACGTCCGGCGCCCCGACCGGTATCTCCGCGGTGAAGCCGAGCGTGACGAGCTCGAGCCGGTTTCCGAACGGATCGTTGAAGTAGAGCGACGCGTGGCCCGGCGGTCCGAGCCGCGTGGGGCCGTACGTCGGCACGCCGGCGTCGTTCAGGCGCTTCTTCCAGGCGAGGAGCTTGCCCGGCGCGACCCCGAGCGCGCAGTGCGGGTGCGACGCCGCGCGGGGCGGCTGACCGATCGACGAC
Source organism: Sorangium sp. So ce406 (assembly GCF_051474675.1). NCBI lineage: Bacteria > Pseudomonadati > Myxococcota > Polyangiales > Polyangiaceae > Sorangium > Sorangium sp. So ce406. The sequence continues at coordinate 300,436 of NZ_CP150340.1, forward strand.
TCGAAGAGGTCGAGTCGCGGCCCGCCAGCGAACACGATCGACAGGTGAACGCCGCGCGCGATCTCGTCCGCAGGGCGCCCCATCCGCGCGAGGAACTCGGCGTCGACTCGCATCATCACGCGCGCGCCGAGCAGCCCGACGTAGAACCGCTCGGCCACCCGCAGATCCGAGCACGGCACCGTGATGTGATCGACCGCGCGCAGCTTGCCGCCCCACGGGGGGCTCAGGCGGTACACGAGGTGCGACCAGGCGAAGAACAGGCGCATCCCCGCGCCGATCGCCCTCCGCTGGACACGCGCGGAGAACGGAAGGGCGGAGAACGGAACAGCGGTGAGCTCCGGAGACATCATCGACATCATGCGTTTTCTCCCTGCCATGAGGTTCAATCAATCAGTTGATTGAAACGTACGCGACGGCGGGCGGGCGGTCAAGGCGAGCGCGGCGGGCGCTTGCTGGAAGGGGAGAAAATCAGTAGCGTTCCGCGGGCTTGGCGAAGACGAGAGGCGTCGCGGCGGCCGGCATGACCTCGGCCACGGAGCTCGGTGCAGCGCGGCGGCGCGACCTGCTCGAGGCGGCGTATTCGCTCATCGCCGAGAAGGGGCTCGAGGGGCTGAGGACGCGCGACATCGCGGCGCGCGCGGGCGTCAACATCTCGACGCTGCACTACTACTTCGGGACGAAGGACGCGCTCCTCGCCGCCATCGTCGCGCATGTGACGGGCAAATTCGTCGAGGCGCAGCGCCGGCCGGAAGGCGCGGGCGCCGCAGGCCCGATGGACGCGCGCGCGACCCTGAGAGCGCACCTCGAGGGCGCATGGCGCACCTTCCAGGACAACCCGCACCTCGCGGCCGTCCTGCAAGAGCTCTCCGCGCGCGCGCAGCGCGATCCGGCGGCGCAGACCGCGCTGCGCGAGGTCCACGAGGCGTGGAACCTCGCGGTGGAGCAGATCGTGCGGCACGGCGTCCGCGGCGGACAGCTCCGCTCCGATCTGGACCCGCGCGCCGCCGCCCGCGTGGTCACGTCCTTCGTCATCGGCGCGATGACCCAGCTCGGGGTCCACGCCGGAGGGTTCGACTTCCACCATGTCGCCGGCGAGCTCGATCGATGGCTCGCCGCCGCGCCGTCCGCCGCGCCAGCCGCGCGGCCGCGCCGCCGCGCGTGAAGCGACCGCGCGTCGCGATCGTGCGCCGATAGCTCTCCTCGTCCCCAACCGAGCATCCTCGGAGGCGCCTCCGGGGTGGCGGAGCGCCCGATGCGACATCGCGACGCAGGACAACGTGTCACATCGTCGCGCGGCGTTGCAGCGTCTAGATCCCGCGTCATGAGACGACGACAGATACTGGATCTCGCCGCCGTGAGCGCCGCGGTCGCCGCCCTGCAAACGCTCGGCGGGTGCGCGCAGGACGACGGCGAGCCCGGGCCATCCCCCACGACACCTCGAGGAGAGGACTCCACGATGCAGCACATCGCCATGCTCGTTTACCCCGGCTTCACCGCGCTCGACCTCATCGGTCCCCAGACCGCCTTCGGCTTCCTCGACGACGTGCAGATACACCTCGTGTGGAAGACGCTCGACCCCGTGACGACGGACATGGGCATCACGCTCCTTCCGACCGCGAGCTTCGCGACGTGCCCTGAAGAGGTCGCGGTCCTCTTCGTTCCAGGCGGCGTGGACGGCACGATCGCCGTGATGAAAGACGCCGAGGTCCTCGACTTCCTCGCGTCGAGGGCGGGGCAGGCGGGCTACGTGACGAGCGTCTGCACGGGGGCGCTCGTGCTCGGCGCGGCCGGGCTGCTCCGCGGTCACCGCGCGACGACGCACTGGGCCTTCCGCGAGGTGCTGCCGCTCCTCGGGGCCGAGCGCGTCGACGCGCGCTATGTCGAGGACAAGAACCGCATCACGGGGGGCGGCGTGACGTCAGGCATCGATTTCGGCCTCCGGATCGCCGCCAGGATGCAGGGAGACGAGGTGGCGCAGAGGGCGCAGCTCATCATGGAGTACGCCCCCGACCCGCCGTTCCAGGCGGGCACGCCCGAGTCCGCGCCCGCGGCGCTGGTCGAGCAGATGCGCGGCATGGCCGCGCCGGCCGTCGCCGAGGCCATGCGGGCAGCGGAGCAGGCCCAGGCGCGCTGGTGAGCGCGCGCTGGTGAGGGTGGCGCGACGGCGCGGTCGGTCAGCTCGTCCGGAAGGCGCGGTACAGCTCGTCGCGCCACGCGATCAGGTCGGCGTAGCGGTCGCGCAGCTCGGGGTCGGCGAAGCACCGCCGGCCGGCGGGGCTGAGCTTCAGCTGGGCCGGCGGCATCACGCTCACGAGCGCCTGGCTCACCGTGATGTCGGCGAACGTGAAGCGGTCCAGCAGCGTCTTCGGCGCCGTCGCGGGCAGCGTCTTGCGCGCGAGCGTCGCGCGGATCTCGTCGAGCGCGTCGACCAGCGCGCGCCGGTGCGCCGCGCCGTCGGCCGTGTGGCCGTCGTACTTACGGAGGGTGCGGCGGACGCCCAGCGCCCCGATCCGCGAGGCGAGGGGACCGAGCGCGCGGCGGATCGGCCCGGGCGTCATGTCGGCGAGCGCCTCGTCGTCGGCCAGCATGCGAGCCAGCGAGAGGGCCCGCCCGGCGTCGAGCGCGCGCTCCGAGAGATCGATGAACCGCGCGATCTCGGCCTGGTGCTCGGCCGGGAACAGCGTCGGACCGTCGCCCCGCCCGTCGGCCCAGCGCGCGATGTCGGCCGAGTCGGCGATCACGCGCCCATCGTCGGTGGTCAGCACCGGCACGCTGACCCGGCCGGTGAGCCGGCGGAGCTTCGCGCGGAGCGCCGGCTCGCCGATCAGCGGCTGGTAGTGCCGGAACGTGTACGGAACGCGCCGGACGTCGAGCGCCCAGCGCGCCTTCTCGGTCCACGGCGAGAATATCAGGCCCAGCAGCTCGGTCATGGCGCCGGCAGCCTACCATACGCAGCCGCGCGCCCGCTTCCCGGGCGCGAGCGCGCTCACGGGCCCGCGCCGGCCTCCACCCAGATCGGCTCGGGCTCGTCGAACCCCTTGAGCCGGAAGGCGCCCGCACGGCGGAAGCCCGCGCGCGCGGCCTCGGGGAGCGCGGCGACCGCCGATCGCGAGAGGGTCACCCGGCCGGGGCGCGGCAGGGCGACGCGCTCGCGATCGGCGCCCGGCTCCTCCGCGCGATCCTCCTCGGTGATCGCCTCGATCCGGAAGAGCCGGTGGACCTCCGCGCCGATGACGTCATGATCGCTCATCCGCACCGGGCCCCAGTGCGCGACGAGGCGGAGCTGGGCAGGATCGTCGACCGCGCGACGGAGCACGCTGGCCGCCTCGAGGGCGCCGGTCATCGTGGAATAGACCGCCAGGTACCCGTCGCCGGTCCCCTTCAGGAGGCGGGGGCTCGTCGACCCGCGGAGCGCCCGGCGGAGCTGGTTGAGGTGGTCGACGAAGCGGGTGTCGCCGATGTCCTGGAGCATGTGGGTTGAGCGGACGATATCGATGAGGAGCATCGCCACCTCGACCCTGTCGGTCGGCTCCGCCTCCTCCCGCCGCTCGGCCGGGAAGAGCTCGACGAGCGCGAGGTGCAGATCGTCCCAGTGGATCCGATCGAGGCGGGCGCTGAGGCGGGCGAAGGTGGGGGAGGCGGCGATCGCCCGCCGCGCGGCGTCGGCGGTCTCGCCGCCCGCGACGTCGGCCGTGAGGCGATCGAGCAGCGCGAACACCGCCTCGCCGATCTCCTCGGGGGCGTCCGGGCGGCGGAAGAGCTCGCGCTGGACGTCGACCACGAGGTCCCAGTGGCGGGGCCAGGGCTCCCCGTGGCCGATGACGACGTTGCGGACCGCGTGGAACCGGCCGCCCCCGGGGAGCGACTCGATCAGCGCGCGGAGCGAGGGGTGGAGGAGGTAATACCGCGAACGCGGCAGCTCGTGGCGCGAGCCGACCACGGCGTCGTGCGGCTGGCGGAAGCGCTGTGCCTGGCGCTCGGACGCGGGATCGGCGACGAGGACCCCGAGGACGCCGCACTCGAAGAGCTCGCGGAACGGGTGATAGACGTCGTCGGCGGTCCGGCCGTGGGCGTCGAAATACGCGCGATCGACCCCGTGAAAGCGGCACCAGACATCGACCATCTCGTCGTGGGTGAGGACGTCGCAGGGGAGCAGGCCGAGGAACTCGGCCCGCTTGTCGCGGTGACAGAGCACCTCGAGGAACACCCGCATCTCGTCGAAGATGTTGGCGACCAGGAGGCCGGCGCTCTTGTCCTGCACGATCTGCGTGAAGGTCTGCTCGTCGAGGGCCCGGCGGTTGCGCGAGATCTCCGAGGCGAGGATCACGAGATCGCGCGGCCGCCCGAGGGTGTGGCGATAGAGGAAGTCGAACGTCCCCTCGCCGCGAGCCGAGCGCCCCGTGCTCACCATGTCGAGGTGGATGAACTCGCGGAGCGGCAGCCGCTCGTAATAATAGGTGAGCTTCTCGAGCAGCTCGAAGAGCTCGTGCTTTGCGTAGCGGAGCGTCGAGGTCGCGCCGTAGAGGTTGGTCTTGATGTCGGACTCGTAGGCGGAGAACGCCTCCTCGCGGATCGTGGCGAAGATCTTCACGTGCCGGTTGGCGTTCATCAGGTCCCACGCGGCCTCGATCATCCCCGCCTGCATGTGGATCCAGGCCGCCCGGGGCAGCCGCCGGAGCGCCTGATCGAGCTTGTCGATGAAGAGGTAGACGCCGCTGTGGAGCGAGCGGAGCCGCCGCTCGAGCGGGCCCTCCATCGCGTCGATCACCTGGTTGATCTGGCGGACGGTCAGCGACAGGAGCTCCTTCACCACCACCGTCGGCTCGACAGGACGGCCCGTGAGCAGTCCGCGCAGGCTCCGGGGGAGCGGGTCCAGGTCCTCGGGATCGCCGGCGCCGGCGAGGGCGGACTGACACGAGACGATCGACAGGCGGAAGCTGAAGCTCCAGAGCCGCTTGCACTCGTGGAGCCCGGACATGAGGTCGATCCGGGTCTGGTCGACGCTGGGCAGGTCGCCCATCAGGTCGAGGTACGGCCGCCCTTCCGGGATGAACTGTACGGCCGACTGACGGCGCTCGCGGCCGGTCGCCAGGTAGATCTCGCTGAGGACCGACCGCTTGTAGGTGAGCAGGAGGGTCTTGCCGAGCCCCTTGCTCCCCGAGACGAAGTGCTTGTTCGCGCTGTCGAGGAACTCGCGGACCACGGCGTTCTTGAAGGTCAGCTCCTTGAGAGCGCCGATGTCGATCTGGTTGGCGTCCGAGGCCCAGCTCTGCTGGTGCCCGGCGTCGCGCTCGCCCTCGGGGCGCCGCTTTGCCGCCGGCTCCGGAGGGCGGCCGGGCAGGGCGCGGAGCGCGTCGAGGAGGTCGCGGGCGGAGGCGAACCGGCGGTCGCGGTCGCGGTGCGTCGCCCGGGCGAACCAGCCGTCGAAGCCGCCCGGAACGTCGGCGAGCCGTGACGGCGCGACCGGGACGTCGAAGCAGATCTTGTGGACCAGCTCGAAGAGCGAATCGCCGCGGAAGGGCCGGCGTCCGGTCATGCACTCGTAGGCGATCACGCCGATCGACCAGAGGTCCGCGCGGTGATCGACCCCGGTGGCGTTGGCGATCTGCTCCGGGCTCATGTAGCTCACCGTGCCCAGCGTGGAGCCCGCGTCGGTCTGCGGCGCCCCCCGGCGGTCGAGCCCGAGGTCCTCGAGCTTGACGATGCCGAAGTCGAGGACCTTGCAGAGCGGGCGATCGTCGTCCTCGACGAGGAAGATGTTGGCCGGCTTGAGGTCGCGGTGGACGATGCCCATGCGGTGCGCCTTGCCGATCGCGCTGCAGACGTCGGCGAGGACCGCCGCCGTCTCGTCGTACGACAGGGGCCCTCGGGACAGCCGCTCGGCCAGGTCCTCGCCGCGGAGGAGCTCCATGGCGATGTAAGGCACCTGCGTGGCCGCATCGACGTTGAAGTCGAGGACCTGCACCACGTTCGTGCCCCGCAGCGCCGCCGCGGTCTGCGCCTCGAGGAGGAAGCGGGCGCGCGCCCGCTCGGTCCCGACGATCGCCGGGTTGATCAGCTTGAGCGCCGCCGGCCCGCCGAGGCGAAGGTCGGTCGCCCGGAAGACCCGGCCCATGCCGCCTTTCCGGAGGAGCTCCTCGATCCGCCAGCGCTCGCCGACCACATCCCCCGGGCCGAGGCGGCTCACGGCCTCGGACGGGCCGCTCCCGGCGGCGCATGACACCGTGGGATCGGCCGGTCGGTGGGCACCCTCATCCGACATGTCGTCAGAGTACCAGCCCCGGTCCGCCAGGAGAACCTGCGGTGCGCGCGCCTACCAGCCGAGCCCGATGCGCAGCGGCAGGAACACCGCCATTCCGGTCACGATGGTGCCCAGGATATCGCGGCGCGAGAAGTAGTAGACGCTGGCCGCGACGCTCGCGGGCAGCCGCGCGTCCTGGAAGGTCGCGGTCAGGTGCCCCTGCGTCATCAGGACCTCGGGCACGATCACCGCGGCCAGCGCCGCCAGCGGCGCGTAGCGCAGCCCGCGCCTGAGCCAGCCGGGCATCGGCAGGTCCTCGTCGGGGAACAGGAAGAAGCTGCGGGTGAACAGCGTGATCAGCGCCAGGCCGACGATGATGACGACGGTCTCCCAGGCGCTCATCGCCGGGCCTCCTCGGCGCGCTCGCGGGCGCGTCGCTGCGCCCCCTCGGCGGCCTCGATCCCGAGGCCGACCGCGACGGCGGCGGCGATCGCGACAAGGATGTTGAGCTTCAGCGGGAGCGCGTAGGCCGCCACCGCGGCCGAGGCGGCGGTGCCGCCCGCGAGCCAGGTGGCCCTGTCCTGCAGCAGCGAGCACGCGATGCCCAGCAGCGCGAGCACGCCGGCGAAGCCGAGCCCCCACTCGACCGGGATCACGTTGGCCAGCGCGATGCCGCCGAGCGACGAGCCGTGCCACGAGGACCAGTTCGTCGCGACGCCGCCCCAGTAGTACGGCTCGTGCGCGGGCGACGGGGTGGGGTCGGGGAAGCGCTTCATGAAGATCACGTAGTTGAGGTCGCCGCTGAAGTAGCCGATCAGGCACCGGCGCCAGCGCGGGAGGCGCGCGAAATAGGGCCGCCACATCGCGCTGAAGATCACGAAGCGCAGGTTCACGCACGTGGCGGTGGCCCAGATGACCCACATGGGCGCGCCCGACGCGATCAGCGGCATCGTCGCGAGCTGCGCGCTGCCGGCGAAGACCAGGAGCGACATCAGCGCAGCGAGCGGCGGCGCGAGCCCGCTCTTGACCATCGCGACGCCGGTCACGAGGCCCCAGGCGGCGACGCCGAACGACACCTGCAGCATGTCGCGCGCGCCGCGGCGGAACTCGGGGTGGAGCGCGGTGGCGCGGACGGAGGCGGAGAGGGACATGCGGGCGCTCGGGGGGCGTAGGAACTGTCCAGGCGCGATCCGAAAGTCAAGGCGCCCACCCCCGGAGCCCCGATCCTGCCCTGAACCTCGGAACGCCTTGCATACAGACCGACCGGTCGGTATGGTTTGCTCATGCCGGCCCGGACCTATCCCAGCGCGCGCGATCGCATCCTCGACGCGGCCGAGCGGCTCGTCGTCTCGCGCGGGGTGAACTCGCTGACCATCGAGGCGGTGATCACCGAGGCGCAGATCAGCAAAGGGGGCTTCTTTCACCACTTCGCGACGAAGGACGCGCTCCTGACGGCGATCATCGACCGGCTGAGCAAGCGCATGACCGCCGACGCCGAAGAGCGCGCCGCGCGGGACCCGGAGCCCCGCGGCGCCCGGCTGCGGGCGCAGATCGCGCTCGCCTTCGATGCTGAGAAGGGCGAGACCGCCGCGCCGCGCGCCTTGCTCCTGGCGCTCATCGAGGCGGTCGGCGCCCAGCCCGAGATGGCGCGCCACATCGGCAAGCTGAACGCCGAGGCCTTCGCGCGCGACGTGGCCGAGGACATCTCCGAGGGGCGCGCCATCGCGATCCAGTTCGCCCTCGACGGTTTCTGGCTCTCCGAGGCGCTCGGGACGGCGGCGCTCACGGAGGGGCAGTCGCAGGCGCTGCGCGACGCGCTCCTCGCGCTCGCGCAGCCGGAAGCGGGCGCGGGGCGCGGGCCCGCGCGGCCGCGCGCTCCCAGGAAAGGCGGTCGAACATGAAGTCCATTCCCGACATCTCCAGCGCTCAGCACAAGGCGAACCCCCATCCGCTGTACGCGCGGCTGCGCGCCGAGGCGCCGGTCGTGCGCGTCGTGTACAGCGACCGGAAGCCCGCGTGGCTCTTGACGCGCTACGCCGACGTGGCCCCCGCGCTCAAGGATCCGCGCCTCGGCAAGGACCCGTTCCGCGCCCTGAGCGCGAAGGAGCGGGCCGAACAGACGCCGTGGATGCCGTCGTTCCTCCGCCCGCTCACGAACAGCATGCTCGACAAGGACCCTCCGGATCACACCCGGCTTCGCGCCCTGGTACACCAGGTCTTCACGCCCCGGCGGGTGGAGGACCTGCGCGGGCGCATCGCGACGATCACCGAGGGCCTCGTGGCGCGGGCCCGGGCGCGCGGCGCGATCGACCTCCTGGAGGAGGTCGCGCTGCCGTTGCCGATCACGGTGATCTGCGAGCTGCTCGGGATCCCGGAGGCCGACTGGCCGCGCTTCCGCGCCTGGACGAACCGCCTGGTCGAGCTCCGCACGCCGCTCGACATGGTCCGCGCGATACCGTCGCTTTACATGATGATGCGCTACCTGCGCGCGCTCGTCGAGGAGCGCCGCCGCACGGGGGGGGATGACCTCGTCGCGGCGCTCGTCCGGGCCGAGGAGGAGGGCAGTCGGCTCAACGAGGAGGAGCTGCTCGCGATGATCCTGCTCCTCGTCGCGGCGGGGCACGAGACGACGGTGAACCTGATCGCCAGCGGGACGCTGGCCCTGCTCGACGATCCGGGGTCGCTCGACCGCCTGCGGCGCGAGCCCGAGCTGATCAAGCCGGCGGTCGAGGAGCTCCTGCGCTTCACGACCCCGGTCGACCTCGCGACCGAGCGGTACACGACGGAGGATGTCGCGTTCGGCGAGCACGTGATCCCGCGGGGACAGCGGGTGTTCCCGGTGCTCGGCTCGGCCAACCACGACGAGCAGGTCTTCGAGAGCCCCGAGCGGCTGACGCTCGATCGGGAGCCCAACCGGCACCTCGCCTTCGGCAGCGGCGTGCACTATTGCCTCGGCGCCCCGCTCGCGCGGCTCGAGGCGCAGGTCGCGTTCGCCGCGATCGTCCGGGATCTTCCGGGCCTGCGGCTCGCCGTGCCGCGTGCGTCCCTGACGTGGAAGCCGTCGTCGATCCTGCGCGGGCTCACGAGGCTACCGGTGACGTTCGCTGCGGCGCCGATCTACTCCGTGCCCCGCGCGGCCAGGCCGACGGCGGCAGGGCTCCACCCCTAGAGACGGAACAGGGCAGTAGAAGCCGCCAGGACGCCGGGAACAGAACAGCTCGCCTTCCGCTCGCCGTGTCGCAAAGCGCCTCGGTGTGGCAGGAGCGTCGTCTTCGCTCGTGGCGCTCTTCGACCCGCTGCTCAGCGGGCGTGGCCCCACAACAGGCATGCGATGTGCACTCCCTGCGATCCCCGAGGCCGGGGAGCGCGGGATACGCGGTGCGCCCGTCCCGGCGCGAGTCCGTCCAGCGGCTGCCCCAGGCCGGGCGGCACGAGAGGAGCGCATGCGAATCCATCATCTCAACTGCATCTCGACCTGCCCGATCGGCGGCGCGCTGATGGATGGGCAGACGCTCGGACTCCGAGGGAGGCTGACGTGCCACTGCCTGCTCCTCGAGACGGACAGCGGCCTCGTCCTCGTGGACACCGGGCTCGGCTTGCTGGACGTCTCGATGGCCAGAAAGCGGTTGAGCCGGTTCTTCCTGTTCCTCGTACGGCCGGAGTTCCGGGCCGAGATGACGGCGTACCGCCAGATCCAGCGGCTCGGCTTCCGACCCGAGGACGTCCGCCACATCGTGCTCACCCACCTCGATTTCGACCACGCCGGCGGCCTCGACGACTTCCCCTCGGCCGAGGTCCACCTGCTCGCGGACGAGCGCGACGCCGCGTTCGCGCGGCGGACGCTCCTCGACCGCATGCGTTACCGGCCCGCCCAGTGGTCGACGCAGGCGAGCTGGATCGCCTATCCCTCGGGCGGCGGTGAGCGATGGTTCGGCTTCGAGGGCGCGCGCGCGGTGGGCGGCCTGAAGGAAGAGGTGCTGTTCGTCCCGCTCGTCGGTCACACCCTCGGACACGCCGGCGTGGCCGTCCGGCGCGACGGCGGCTGGCTGCTCCTCGCCGGCGACGCCTACTTCTATCATCGCGAGATGGACCCGGTGCGCCCGCGCTGCACGCCGGGCCTGCGCTTCTATCAAGTCATGATGGAGAAGGACCGCGCCGCGCGGCTCGAGAACCAGCGCCGGCTGCGCGCGCTGCGACAGGAGAGCGGCCACGACGTGACCCTCGTGTGCTCCCACGATGTCGTGGAGTTCGAGCGCATCACCGGCCGGAGCCACGCCGTGCCCGCGGGCGACCGGGAGAACGTGCCCGAGCCGTCCTACCCCGTCCCGGGAGGCGTCCCGAGCCCATCCCGCGCATGACGCTCCGCTCTCCGGGGGCCGGGCAGCCCTCGATCACGCGCTGTCCGCGGCACCCCCCACGAGCGGCAGCGTGAAATGGAACGCGGTGTGGCCGTCGCCAGGGCTCTCGGCCCAGATCTGGCCGCCGTGCGCCTCGATGAGGCCCTTCGCGATGTACAGGCCGAGGCCGAGGCCGATGACGCGCGCCTCCCTCGCCTTGCCCCGGAAGAACCGCTCGAACAGGAACGGCAGCTCGTCGGGCGGGATCCCGCGGCCCCTGTTCCAGATCGACGTGACCACCGCGTCGCCGCGCCGCTCCAGCCGCACCTGGATCGGCGTCTCCGGATCTCCGTACTTCGCCGCGTTCGAGAGGAGGTTGCTGAGGACCTGCTCCATGCGCCCCGCGTCCGCGGCCACGACCGGGATCTCGCCCCGGACCTCGATGTCGACCGGGTGCCCGTCGGTCTCGCTCGCCGTCCGCTCCACGACGGCCTGCACGAGCGCCGGCAGGTCGACGGGGCCGCGCTCGATCGCGAGCCGCCGCGACTCGATGCGGGAGATGTCCGTGAGATCGGAGACCATCCGCCCGAGCCGCCTCGCGCTCGCCAGGATGTGGCCTGCCCTGACCTTCGCCGCGTCGGCGAGCTGGGGCCTCCGCTCGATCTGCGCCGCATAGCCGATGATCGTGGTCACGGGCTGCTTCAGATCGTGCGCGACGACCGACGTCCACTCCTCCTTGAGCCGCTCGAGCTCCTTCTGCCGCGTGATGTCCTCGAACGCGAGGACGGCGCCGAGCAGCCTCCCGTTGGCGTCGACGATCGGCCCGGCGCTCATGAGCACCGCCAGGGCGCTGCCGTGGGCGCGCCGCAGCGAGAGCTCCCTCGCGGTCGTGACCTCGCCCCGCAGCGCGCGCATCGCCGGGCACTCCTCGGGGGAGAGCGGCTGTCCGTCCGAGAGGCACAGGCACGACGCGCCGCCCAGCTCGTCCGGCGAGGTCGCCCGGGCGAGCTCCTGGGCGCGGTGGTTCCAGGTGATCTGCTGGCCGGTCGGGTCGAGCAGGACGATGCCGACCGGCGTGCGCTCGATGACCGTGTTGAGCCACGTCCGCTCGGCCGCGAGCTGCTCGAGGAGCCGCTCTCGCTCCTCGTCGGCGAGCTTCTCCGCGGTGACGTCGCGCGAGATCCCGATCGCGGTGAGCGGCTTTCCGCTCTCGTCGCGCTCGATCGTGACGTGGGTCGCGACCCATCGGACCCGGCCGCTCCGGTCGATGATCCGGAACGTGATCCGCCCGCCGGCGGCGGCCATGCGCTCGACGAAGTCGTGATAAAGCCCGGTGTCCTCGGGGTGGACCAGCGAGAGGAAGAGCCGGGGGTCCTCGTACCAGGCCTCGGGCGGATAGCCGGTGTGCTCGACGACGGCGGGGTTGATGTACTCGTAGCCTCCCTCGGGGCCGAGCCGCATGCGGAAGATGACGTCGCTCGCGTGCTCCGCGATGAGCCGCAGGCGCGCCTCGCTGAGCCGGAGGGCGTCCTCCGCCCGCCGCTGCTCGGTCACGTCGAGGGCCGTGCCGATCATCCGGATCGGGGTTCCGTCCTCGTCGCGCTGCACGTCGGCCACGGTGTGGATGAAGCGCTCCTCGCCGTCCGGGCGGATGATCCGGTAATCGACGCGGTACGGCTCGGCCCCGTGCAGCGTGAGATCGACGGCGCGCATGAGCCCGGCGCGGTCGTCCGGGTGGACGCGCTCGAGGAACGCCTCGTACGTGATCGGGCCGGAGTCGCCGGCTAGCCCCAGCATGCGATAGCTCTCTTCCGACCAGACCAGCTCGTTCCTCACGATGCGCCAGTCCCAGTTGGCCAGCCTGGCGATCTTCTGCGCGCGGGCGAAGCTCTCCCCCCTGAGCCGGAGCGCCTCCTCGGTCCGTCGGGCCTCCGCGAGCGTCGCGTCGAGCTGCTCGCGCGAGCGCTCGAGCGCCGTCGTCTCCCGCTCGAGCTCCCCGACCCGCGCGCCCAGCGCGCGCGCCGCGGCGGCGGCGAGCGCCATGCCGAAGAGGACCGACAGGGCGCCGGCGATCTCGAGCGCCTCGGCCTGCGGCAGGGCCGGCTGCGCCGCGGCGCAGAGCAGCACCGCGCGCAGGTCGCCCGCGAAGGCGAGCGGGATCGCGAGCGCGTGCGAGCAGCCGCGGTGCGCGCGGAGGTGAGCCACGTCGAGGAGCGCCGCGGCGCCGTCGCCCTCGGGCGCGACCTGCACGGCCCCCCTGCGCGCGGCCGCCGCCGCGAGGCACTCGGCGTCCAGCGGCAGGCGCTGGAGCGCGCTCATCGCGGCGCCCTGGTCGCCCTCGGCGGCGACGAGCGCGAGCGCGCGCGGCTCCTGCAAGACGTCGAAGAGACACGCGATCTCGACGCGGAGGGCGCGCGCCGCCGCCGCCGCGATCGCCCTCCGCAGCGCGCCCGCGTCCTCGCCGGCGCGCGAGAGGGCCAGCGACGCGTCGGCCACGGCGCGGGCCAGCGCGTCGCCCGGCGCAGCGCCGCGCCGCCCGCGCATGGACGGTCCGCCCCGTCCGGCTCCACGCCGTCTGTCGTCGCTGTTCACTCGGCCCCTCGCGCTGCTCGACCCGATCCGGGTGAGCGCGGGGCGAGCGTAACACGGCCCTTCGCGCCGTACGTCGGTTCGCTCGGCTGCCCGCGTCCGGCGCCGGCCCGCCGCGTTCCCTGTCGAATCCGTGCTCCCCCACCCTTGAAGGGTCTTCCCGACCCAGCGGTGCCACACGACTGCACGACATTCATGCAGAAGGAAAAATGCGGCTTTTACAGTGAGAGCGTTAATCCACGTCGACGGTTCGCGCTGCGGCAGCGCGGCAGGAGCCGCGTTATCCGTCGCTGAACCCGGAGTTCGCGGCGCGCACGGGGAGCCGTCGGGTTCGGGTCTGTGGTAAGCGGGATAACGTGATTGCGGGGTTCGCGATTGTACGGCGGGCCCGGCTTCCGGTTGTGCTCGCGTTGCTCCAGGACATCGCGCAGAGCCGTGGCCGGGGTCGACGTGAATACGGCGGCCTGTCGCCGCTTCCAAGCTGCCACCACTGGAGGACTCATGCGTGATTCTCGTACGTTGATCAGCATTGCGCTCGCATCGCTGGTGTCCCTCTCGGCCGCGGTGGCCCAGGCAGAGGTGACGATCGAAGATGTCCAGGCGTCGGACGGCGCGAGCGTGCCCCGGGGCGATCTGATCGTGGCGGGCGACAGGCTGGTCGTGCGCGTCCACGCGACCTCGAACGAGGGCGTCTACCGGGTCGACGCGGAGCTCGAGGGGGTGACGGTGCAGTTATTGCCGATGGGCGACGACCGCTACGAGGGGAGGTTCGACATCAGCGAGCTCGCCTACGGTCCTCACGTGCTCACGATCCGCGCGTACGACCTGTTCGGCGACGGCTCGACGGTGGAGCGGACCATGGAGCGGTCCGGCGACCCGGTGACGCCGATCCCCTGGCTATCGACCCCGCGGCCGTACAGCGTCGTCTCCGGGAACGTGCCGCTCGACGCGAGGTGCTTCGCGACGCCGCCCCTCGAGTGCCAGCGCCTCTGCGTCGAGGTCCGGGGCCGGACGCACACGGCGAGCGCCTGCAGCCATCGCACGGAGAGCTCGCCGCCGGGGACGTTGATGCTCAAGACACGCCCGTTCCCGGCGTTCGAGTCCGGGGAGGAGCTCACCGTCACGCTCACGGGCAACACCGGTGTCGGCGCTGATTTCACGACGACCTCCGGGCCCATTTACATCGAGCGGAGCCCGAGGCTGGCCGCGGTTCAGCGTGCCCCGGGCGCCATTCTCGATGTCGACGCCACGCGGATCCTCTTCCTCGATCGGTATCATCGGGTCGGCATCGTCGACCGCGCCACGGAAGAGGCGAGCTTGATCATGCCGCTCCCGCCGGATCCGGCCGGGAGCAGCCCGAGCTACGGCGCGCTCACGCCCTCGGGCTTCGTGGTCCAGTCGGCGACGACCCGCATCTTCACGTGGGTCGACGGCGTGGTGACCAGGATCACGCGGGGGCGGCTCGACGCGGTGAACGGCGATCTGCTCGTGTGGACCGCGCAGGCCGAGGACAGGGCGTACCTGCACACGCTGTCGACGGGGCTCAACCAGAGCCTCTGGAACAGGCCGGGCGGCAAGACGCCGTTCCAGGCCGACATCACGGCCTCCGGCGACGTGTACTACGCCACGTACGAGGAGCCGTGGATTCGCCAGCTGCTCGTGAGGCGGATCGGCAATCACCCCGGCAACCTCCAGCGGCCGATCACCGACGGGACGAACATCGCCGGGCGGTGGTGGAACGGGAGAACGAGCTCCAGCTACCTGTACACAGCGGACGGCGAGGAGGTGTTCCTCGGCGACTCGATCTCGGGCAACTCCGCCGGGCTGCTCCTGCACGCGGGGCACGCCGCGTTCCTGAGGAGCGACGGAGAGGTCAACCAGGTGTGGCTGCGGACCTCGGACGGCGAGCAGCACCAGATCAGCAGCTTCGAGACGTCGAGCCAGTTCGACCAGCAGAAGCTCCGGATCGGCCACGACGGCATCAGCGACAGCGGCGAGGTGGTGTTCCTCCACGGCGGCAGGCGCTACATCGGCGTCCCGGGCGAGGCGCCCGCGGAGGTCGGCAGCGATCTCGGGCACGCGCGCTGGTTCGAGGACGGCTGGCATGTGACGATCGGCGACACGCTGTTCCGGGTCGCGCGCGAGGGGGCCGAGGTCATCGATCTTCCCGGCGAGGCGCTGCGCGCCGGCCCGACGAGCCTGGGCGAGGTTCAGGAGGTCGTGATCGCGCCGATCGCCGGGGAGGAGCTCGAGGGCCCGGCGCGGCCGGATCGCCTCGAGCCCGACGCGCTGCCGGACCTGTCGGGCCTCGACGAGACGACCGACCTCGCCGGCGGCGGCGCGTCGGCTGCGGCCGGGTGCAGCGCCGGCGGCTCGGCGGGCCCGGGCGGCGGCGTCGCCGCGTTCGCGGCGATCGCCGGCCTCGCGCTCGCGCGGCGGCGCCGGCGGGCCTAGGTCCGATGCCGGAGGCCGGCCCGGGGCCAGCGCGCAGCTGCCCCTGGGCCGGCCCCGATGCCGAGCCCCTCGGCGACCCGACGGCCATGGTCCTGGTCGCACGGCGAGCGCGTACTGGGGCTGGCGGAGCGTGAGGGGACGCGGTGACCAGCGCGCGGGGGCGCGTGGCGGTACGGCGGCCGCGCCGGTTGACGCGAGGGGGCATCTCTCCATGCTTCCCGGGAACGTGGGTTGCCCGCGTACGGAGGAGCCATGGCCAGGACAGCGTCGAACGAGACCAGGAAGATCCGCTATGCCGTCGTGGGGGCGGGCAACATCGCGCAGGTCGCCGTGCTGCCGGCCTTCAAGAACGCCGCCGAGAACTCCGAGCTCGTCGCGATCGTCTCGGGCGACGCCGAGAAGCGCGCGGCGCTCGGCGAGCGCTACGGCGTCGCGGAGCTCGGCGGCTACGACGAGCTCGAGGACGTCCTGAAGCGCGCGCGGGTCGACGCGGTGTACATCGCCCTGCCGAACACGATGCACCGCGAGTACACCGAGCGCGCCGCGGCGATGGGGGTCCACGTGCTCTGCGAGAAGCCCATGGCCATGACCGAGGAGGACTGCGAGGCGATGATCCGCGCCACGAAGGACCGCGGCGTGAAGCTGATGATCGCCTACCGCCTGCACTTCGAGGAGGGGAACCTGAAGGCCGTCGAGATCGCCCGCTCGGGCAAGCTCGGCGAGGTGCGCGCCTTCACCTCCCTGTTCGCGCACGTGGTGCGCCCCGGCGACATCCGCACCCGGAGCGCGCAGGGAGGCGGCGCGCTGTTCGACCTGGGTGTCTACTGCGTCAACGCCGCCCGCTACCTCTTCCGCGAGGAGCCGAGCGAGGCGCTCGCCGTCAGCCTGCGGCTCGACGCGCGGCGCGCCGAGGACGTCGACGAGACCACCTCGGCCATCCTGCGCTTCCCGAGCGGCGCCGTCGCCCAGTTCACCGTGAGCCAGGGGCTCGCGAGCGTGTCGTCGTTCCGCATCGCGGGCACCGAGGGCGAGCTCCGCGTGGAGCCGGCCTTCGATTACTCGTCCGATATCAAGCACTACCTGACGGTCGGGGGGAAGACCGAGGAGAAGACCTTCAAGGGCCGCGACCAGTTCGCCCCGGAGCTCGTCTATTTCTCGCGGTGCATCCTCGAGGACAGGGAGCCTGAGCCCTCGGGGCTCGAAGGGTTCGCGGACGTGCGGGTGATGCTCGCGATCCAGGACTCGGCCGCGAGCGGGAGGGCCGAGGCGATTCCCCCCTTCCAGCGGGACCAGCGGCCCGGGATGAGCCAGAGCATCAAGAAGCCTCCAATCGACCCGCCGGAGCCGGTGAAGGCCCCGTCGCCCTCGGAGCAGTGATCGGAACCAGCGCCTGAGCGGCGCCTCCTGTCGCGAGGTGTCTGCCCCACAAGAGCGCGGGATCGGCCCGGCGTGCGCTGGTCGCGTCGCGCGAGAGGCCCACGCGAGGCGTGCAAAGTCCGCACGGCCGTGCCACGGTAGGCGCCTTCCACGAAGAGCTCGATGCTGAGGCCCCCGCGTACGACAGGCCACGTTATCGCCCTGCTCGCGCTCCTCTCGGCCGCGCCGGCCCAGGCCGACGAAGGCAACGACGCCCCGGTCTCGCCAGCCATGGCCGCGCCCGCTGTCGCGTCGAGCGTGGCGACGGCGAGCGCGGCGACGGCGAGCGTGGCGCCGGCGAGCGTGGCGCCGGAGGGGCGAGCGATCTCCCCCGGGCGGCGCGCCCTCGCCGCGACCGGCGCGGTGATCCCCGGGCTCCTCGTGCACGGCAGCGGGCACTTTCTCCTGGGCGAGGGGCGCACGGGCCTGTCCCTCCTGGCGCTCGGCGGCGCGGGGACCGGGCTCATGATCGGTGGGCTCGCGGGCGCGGCCGTCACCGGGGCTTCGCGGCGCGTCATCGCTCCGATCGTGCTCACCACGGTGACGGGCGCGGGCCTGTTCGGGATCACGCTCCTCGCGGACCTCTATGGCGTGCTCGCCCCGGAGGGCGGCACGGGCAGCGCTCCTTCCGCGCTGCCCTGGGTCGAGACGCAGCTCGGCCTGGCCTACGTCGACGACCCCACGTTCGCTTACCGAACCTTCGTGGTGCCGGGCATGGATCTGCGCCTGCGCTCACTCCGGCTCTCCGGCGCCGGCTGGTTTGCCCTGAACGACGACAACGCGCGCCTGCGCGTCGAGACCGCCTATCGCTTCCTCGGCCCCGGCACGCCGGACGGCCCGCGCGCGGCGGACGGCTCGTTCCTCGAGCTCGAGGCCGCGCTCACACACCACCGCTACACCTCCGACGGCTTCTCGATCACGACCGGCGAGGTCACGCTCCAGGGCCGGCTCGATCTCGCCCACATCGGCCCGACGCTGCGGGGCTCGTTCGCGGAGATGGGCTGGGGGATCGGGGGGGAGGCCTATCGCAACGGCCGCCGGCCGCTCGAGGGGAACGAGCTCTTGACCCCGCATTTCGCCTTCGGGATGTACCTTGGGCACGAGGGGTATCCTCGCGGCGAGGCCAAGGTGGTTTACGAGCACCGGCACGACGGGTATGCGGCCGGCGCCAAGATCACCGGCCTCGGCAGCGGCGTGCCGGGTCACCTCGGCCTTCACGGCCGGGTCTATGCCTCGCCCCGCTGGGGCGTGCTCGCCGAGGTCCAGGCGGGCTCCGCGTACGTCGGGCGCCTGTCGCTGCTCCTGCGCCCCGGAGGATCGCCATGATCATGAGAGGCCCGCTCCTCGTGCTCCTCGCCCTCGCCGCGCCGCTCGCGCTCTCCTGCCTCGACGTGGCCGAGGGCCGCGCGCGGCGCGATCTGGAGGTGGGGAAGGCCTCCCTGGGCGAGGCGCGCATCGTCGTGGACGAGGGGCTCGCGGCGATCCGCCGCCTCGCGCCGGGCGAGCTCTCGCTCTGGGCGAGCGCGCCTGTGCTCTCGGTCCGCCTCGCCGACGCTGCGGGCGGGCCGTGGACGGTCACGATCGAGAACATGCTCGCCGACGCGGAGCTCTCGGCCGACGTCGGCGGCGAGCGCGTGCCCGTGGAGCTCGTCGAGGCGCCCTTTCCGACCCAGCGCACGTTCCGGTTCGCCCTGCCGCAGGGCGCCGAGGCCACGCTCTCGCTGCGCCCGCCGGACGCGGCGCGGCTCGAGCCGTGGCGGTTCGCGGTCTTCGCCGATGTCCAGGAGGACATCGACCGCGTGCAGGACATCTACGCGAAGATGAACGAGACGGAGGGGGTGCGCTTCGCGCTCATCAGCGGCGATCTCACCTCGCGGGGCTCGCCCGAGCAGCTCGAGCGGTTCCAGCGCGAGATGAAGACCCTCGCGTTCCCCTGCTATGCGACGCTCGGCAACCACGAGCTCGGCACGCGGGACGATCTGTATCACGAGTGGTTTGGCCGCGGGAACTTCCGCTTCGTGTTCCGGGGCGTGCACTTCACGATGCTGGACTCGGCGAGCGCGACGATCGATCCGCTCGCCTACGGGTGGCTCTCCGGCTGGCTCACCGAGGGGCGGGATCTATTGCACGTGGTCACGATGCACCTCGCGCCGCTCGATCCGGTGGGCTCCCGCAACGGCGCCTTCGCGAGCCGGGCCGAGGCGAACAAGCTGCTCACGATGCTCGCTGACGGGCGCGTGGATCTCACGTTCTACGGCCACATCCACTCGTTCTACGCGTTCGAGAACGCGGGGATCCCCGCGTACATCTCGGGCGGCGGCGGCGCCATCCCCGAGCGGCTCGACGGCATCGGGCGCCATTTCGTCACCGTCGACGTCGAGCCTCCCGGCCGGATCTCGCAGGTCGCCGTCGTCCGCGTGGACTGAAGCGCAGGCGGATACCGCTGTCGGAGGGCGGCGGCGGTGCGGACGCGCGCAGCGGAGGTTCGGCCCTGGAGCGCGGGCAGCGAGACAGGGGGATGCGGGGCGCCTGAAACCCAAATCACGCGGCAGCCCTCCCCGTAACTCCTATGTGGAGCCCCGCCGCCGCGCGGCGCGCGCGGCGCCCGCTGCGTGCCATCCCCATGACGCCGACCCCTCATGACGCCCTGTTCAAGGCCACCTTCAGCCAGCCGGAGCACGCCGCCGCGGCGCTCCGTCAGGTGCTGCCCGCTGCCCTGGCCGCCCGCATCGACTTCGCGTCGCTGGCGCTGCAGTCCGGCAGCTTCATCGACGAAGAGCTCGCCGCCAGCCAGAGCGACCTGCTCTTCTCCGCCAGGCTCGCGGAAGCGCCGCTATTCATCTACGTGCTCTTCGAGCACCAGAGCACGACGCACCCGCTCATGGCCTTCCGGCTGCTCGAGTACATGGTCCGCATCTGGAAGGGCCACCTCGGGCGCCACCCCAGGTCGACGCGCCTTCCGGCGATCTTGCCGGTGGTGCTGCACCACAGCGATACCGGCTGGACCGCGGCGGTCGCGTTCCAGGACGTGATCGACCTGCCGCCGGAGGTGCTGCGGCTGATGGCCGAGCATGTGCCGCACTTCCGGTTCGTGCTGGACGACATCAGCAAGGAGACGGACGAGGCGCTGCGGGCGCGGGCGATGACGGCGCTGGGGCGGCTGGTGCTCTGGTGCTTCCGGCATGCCCGCCGCCCGGACGAGCTGGTGGCGCGCCTGTCCGGCTGGTACGAGCTGGTCCGGGAGGTGCGCGGCGCGCCCGGCGGTGGGGCTGCGCTGTCGCGCGTGTGGCGGTATATCTTGAACATCGCGGACCCGGCCCAGCCAAGGGAGCTGCTGCAGCGGCTGCTCGTGGCGGCCGGGCCGGAAGCCGAGGAGGAGATCGTGACCATCGCAGACTACCTTCGCGAGCAGGGCCGGCTGGCGGGCGAGCGGGAAGGCCGGCTGGCGGGCGAGCGGGAGGGCCGGCTGGCGGGCGAGCGGGAGGGCCGCCTGGAAGGGCAGCGAAGCACGCTGCTCAAGCAGCTCCGGATGCGCTTCGGCGAACTGCCCGAGCCGGTCGTGACGCGCGTCCGCACCGCCGATGCAGGCCAGATCGAAGGGTGGACCGAGCGCGTCCTCACGTCGCCCACGCTCGACGACTGCCTG
The DNA here is from genome assembly GCF_051474675.1 of Sorangium sp. So ce406. Taxonomy (NCBI): domain Bacteria; kingdom Pseudomonadati; phylum Myxococcota; order Polyangiales; family Polyangiaceae; genus Sorangium; species Sorangium sp. So ce406. The sequence goes on from NZ_CP150340.1 coordinate 321,119, forward strand.
ACCGAGCGCTGACACGGCAGCGCTCGCGCGGCGAGGAAGCTGATCTGCTGGCGCTCGCGCGGCCTAGCTCCGGGTTGCTCACGCTCGTTCCTGGTTCATGAGAATTTGAACCACAGAGGCACAGAGGGCACAGAGGAGAGAAAGAGAGTGGGATTTCTCATCTCCCTCTCTATCTCTCCCTCTCTCCTCTGTGCCCTCTGTGCCCTCTGTGCCTCTGTGGTTCAATCTCTCCCCCATCACGGAACCAGCGACGCACCGCGAGGGCGCCGTATCAGGGCCGCCGGCCGGCGGGAGCGCCGTGGCCCTCCTGGAGGTGCCGCGCGAGGAGGCTGTCGCCGAAGTCGTCCTGCAGATCGCGGAACACCGTGTGGATGTGATCGCCGCCGCGGTTGTCATACTCGATCAGGTGCGTGGGGCCGTGGATCCGGTAGTAGTGCGACTGCTTCGGCGCGGCGCTGCCCGCCCAGGCGAAGTGCAGCCGCTCCACGCCGGCGCGCTCGATGCGGTGGAGGTGCCCCTGGGCGACGTCGGCCGGGAAGTTGCGGGCGTAGACCTCCAGGAGGCGTATCAGCGCGGCGCGCTGGGCCGGGGTCATCTCGGCGGCGGGCAGGCCGTCGAAGCCCGGCAGCGCGGCGCGGCGGGAGGCCTCGGTGACGAGGTCGAGCGGCGCCGTCGGGGCGATCACGGCGCGCTGACGCTGCGCGGGGGTGAGCGAGGCCAGGAAGGCGCGGCCGAGATCCTCCTCGACCGCGAGCACACGCAGGCCCTTCCGGGGACCCGAGGGCACCTCGGCCGGGTTGGCGCCCAGGAACGCCGGTGTCGTGGCCACGGCATGTCCCGCAGACGTGAAGTTGAGCGAGATGTGATGACCCTCGAAGCGAAGACCCCAGGGGTCCTGGCGCCCGGGCTGACCGAAGACGGCGACGTGATAGCGACCCGGGTCGCGGAACGCCGGGTTGCCCTCGATGCCGCCGAGGATGCCCTCGAGCAACAGGACGCCCTCCAGCTTGCGATACCCCTCCGGGCTCAGCCCCGCCCGGAGCAGCGCGTGCGCGGCGCCGCGCTCGCGGTCGTCCATGTCCCCGAGCGCCAGGCCGGCGCGGCGGCGCGGGACGTAGTGCCAGTCCTCGCGCTCGCTGCTCTCGAACGCGAGCTGCGCGAGGCCGCGCGACCCTTGATCGAGACCCTCCAGGAAGGCGCCCGCGGACGCCGCGATCGCCTCGGCCGTGGCGCGCCCCGCAGCGGCGCCCGGGGGAGACGCGAGGCCCGGAGGCCCGCCAGGTGCCGATGGCGCTGGCGGAGCGCCGCGCTCGGCGGCCAGCTCGGCCGGCGCAGGCTGGCTGCTCGCGGCCGCCGCGGGCTCGCCGCGTCGGCCTTCCTGGGGTCGCACGCTGTTGCACGAGATCGCCATCACGAGCGCCAGGAGGGTAGCAATCCGCGCGCCCGGTCCGGATGAGCTCCCGCAGGGGCGATGTGTGAGGGCGAGCTCTTCAGATCGCCGATCGATTCTTGAGCTCACGCTGCTCTCCAGGAGGAATGGCGGACCGGCAAGCGATGTCCGTCAAGGGCTGGCTGGAGCATCCACGCTTCTTGACAGGCGAGACGTCGCTGGCACGTCCTTTTTGCAAGCCTCCACCAGAGCGCCGTACCCAGAGCGCCACACCGGCAGACGAACCCCGTTGCCTGTCGATGCCAACCCGGGTCGGGTGATGGGTCGCGTCGGGGGCCAACCCGGGTCGGGTGATGGGTCGCGTCGCAGTGGATGATTCTCGTGCCAGCGAAATCCAGCGGCGTGCTACCGGCTCGTCTGTCCGGAGGCGCGCGGCGGTAGAGTACCGCGATGCGATCGAGCGACCCGATGATCCTCGCGGTGTGCGCTGCCTTGAGCACAGCGCTGGGCTGCAACGCGATCTGGGGGATCCCCGACGGAAAACCCTCCGTGGACCCCGCGCTGACCGGCGCCGGAGGGGCCGGCGGCAGCGGGGCCGCCGGGGGTACCGGTGGCGCCGCCGGGAATGGCGAGGGCGGGGGAGACCCGTCGGCGTGGTGCCCGCCGGAGCCGTTCACCGCGCGCGCGCCGGAAGGGTGCCATGCGGCCGACGGCGACCACGATTACCTCTCCGATGGGGAGAACTGCTGTGTCCCCGGCAGGAGCTGCCTCGGCGGCAAGTGCGATGGGGGTAAGTGCGCGCAAGTCATCCTCACGACAACGGTCCCCGAGGAGCACGAGACGATCGGCATCGCCGTCGAGGGGGAAGGGGACGGCGCGCGCGTGCTCTGGGGCAGCGGCTATGGAGGCACGGTCTTCGCGACCGAGAAGGCGGCCAGCGGCTTGACCGAGCCGCTGGTGGTCCTGGACTCCTCGGTCACCATGCTCGCGCGCGACGGGAGCTCGCTGTTCATCACCGACTGGGGCTTGTCGGACGTGCGTCGGGTGCCGCTTCAAGGGAACATCACGGTCCCGACGGTCGCGAGCGCGGAAGGGGCCGCGCGCGGCTGGCAGCCCGTGGCCAGCGACGGGTGGGTCTACTGGGTCACCGAGGCACCCCACGAGGACGAGGCGCCCGACGCGCCGGACGCCCCACACCGTATCTGGGCGGCGCGGGCCGATCAGGCCGACCAGAATGGCCTGCCGGTGCTCGACAAGGACGCCTACGTGGGAGGCCTCGCGCTGGACTCCACCCATCTCTACTGGAGTGAGATGGAGCTCGGCGCGACGCAGATCTCCGTGCAGCGCATGGCGCTCGGCGAGCCCAGCGCGCCCGAGCTCGTCGCGTCGATCCGCGTCGGCAGCGACGAGAGGCCGGGGGACATCACGGTGGGCGATCGCGTCTACTGGGTCGCCGCCGGCGATATCTACGCCGCGAACAAGGACGGATCCGGCGCAGGGGTGCTCGCCGCGGCGGGTTACCCCAGCAGGATCCTGGCCGACTCGGCCTTCGTTTACTACTTCGGCGCCGGCGGCGAGCAGCTCCGGCGCGTGCGCCTCTCGGGCGGCGCGCCGGAGCTGCTCGCCGACAGCACGTACGCGCTGGGCGTCGCGCAGGACTGCCGCGCCATCTACTGGACGACGGCCCGCGCCGAGGGGTCGCCGCCCTCGGTGCGCATGCTGGCCAAATGAGGGGCCGGGACGACGAGGGCGCCCCGAGCGCACCCGGACGAGCGCGGCGCGGCGGATGACGCCGCGCATCGCCGGCGACGGCGCGCGCCGGGGTCCGCGCTAGCATCGCGTCCATGACCTCTCCCGAGACGATCGCCGCGCAGGCACGCCACTCCATCGACGACGCGACCGGCGCGGTCGTGCCGCCGCTCCACGCGAGCACGACGTACGCGCGCGACGAGGGGTACCGCCTGCCCGCAGCGCACGAGTACGCGCGCGACGACAACCCGACGTTCCGCGCGCCCGAGGAGCTCCTCGCGGCCCTCGAGGGCGGCGCCGACGCGCGCCTGTTCGCGTCGGGCATGGCGGCCGCGACCGCCGCGGTGCAGGCGCTCGCGCGGCCGGGCGCGCGGCTCGTCGCCTCGCGGGCGATGTACAGCGGCCTCCGCCTCTGGATGACCGAGTGGTGCGCGACGTGGAATGTCGACCTCGAGCTCGTCGACGCGACGGACCTCGACGCGCTCCGCGCGGCCGTCCAGCGCGGCCCGACGTCCCTCGTCTGGATCGAGACGCCCGCGAACCCCACGTGGGACGTGGTCGACATCGCGGCCGCGGCGGAGATCGCGCGCGCGGGCGGCGCGCGGCTCGCCGTCGACTCGACCGTCGCCACGCCCGTGCACACGCGGCCGCTCGCCCTCGGCGCCGACCTGGTGATGCACGCGGCGACCAAGGCGCTGAACGGCCACAGCGACGTGCTCGCCGGCGCGCTCGCGACCGCGCGCGACGACGAGGCGTGGCAGCGCGTCCGCCGCGTCCGCCGTATGCAGGGCGCCGTCCCCGGCCCGTTCGAGGCGTGGCTCCTGCTGCGCGGCATGCGGACGCTCTTCGTGCGCGTGGAGCGGGCGAGCGCCACCGCGCTGGAGCTGGCCCGGCGCCTCGCGGGCCACGCGCGCGTCGAGCGGGTGCTGTATCCGGGGCTCGAGTCGCATCCCGGTCACCCGATCGCGGCGCGGCAGATGAAGGGCGGCTTCGGGTCGATGCTCTCGCTGCTCGTGCAGGGCGGCGCCGAGGACGCGCTCCGCGTCGCGGGCCGCGTGAAGGTCTTCCTCCGCGCGACGTCGCTCGGCGGCGTCGAGAGCCTGATCGAGCACCGGGCGACCGTCGAGGGCCCGGGGACGCTGGCGCCGCCGAACCTGCTGCGGCTCTCGATCGGCCTCGAGTCGGTCGACGACCTCTGGGCCGACCTCGACGAGGCGCTCCGGGCGGGCTGACGGCCGACAGCTCGACATGGCGCAGGCAGGATTCCCGGTTCGCGCGGGCCATGGCTTCGGGCACGCGGAACAGGTCGATCCTTTGAGCGATGGGCATGCAGTAGGTGGTCGCGGTCCACAGCTTCGGATCGTCGGCGCCGCGGAGCGGTTCGAGGTCGGACCACACCCGCACGACCTTGTCGTCGGACGCGGTGACGATGCGCTTGCCATCGGGGCTGAACGCCGCATCGCTGACCGGGGAGTCGGAGACGCGGAGGACCAGGGGCTCTCCCGTCCCATCGGCGTTCCATACCCGTATCGTCTTGTCCTGGGACGCGGTGACGATGCGCTTGCCGTCGGGGCTGAACACGGCCGCCACGACGCCGTACGCGTGCCCCCGGAGGACCAGGGGCTCGCCGGTTCCGTCGGCGTTCCAGACCCGGGCGGTCCTGTCAAAGGACGCGGTGACGATGCGCTTGCCATCGGGACTGAACGCCGCCGAAGATACCCAGCTCTCGTGTCCACGGAGGACCAGGGGCTCGCCGGTTCCATCGGCGTTCCAGACCCGCGCCGTCTGGTCGGGTGACGCGGTGACGATGCGCTTGCCGTCGGGGCTGAATGCCGCCGAGTTGACCTTGTCCTCGTGACCCCGAAGGACCAGGGGCGTGCCCTTGCCATCGATGTTCCAGACCCGGACGGTCCTGTCCTGGGACGCGGTGACGATGCGCTGGCCATCCGGGCTGAACGCCGCCGAAGAGAGCTCCTCCTCGTGACCGCGGAAGATCAGGGGCGCGCCCTTGCCATCGGCGTTCCATACGCGCGCGGTCCCGTCAAAGGACGCGGTGACGACGCGCTTGCCATCGGGGCTGAACTCCGCGGAAGGGACCGTATCCGCATGACCGAGGAGGACCAAGGGCTCACCCGTGCCATCGGCATTCCAGATGCGCGCCGTATGGTCCCGCGACGCCGTGACGATGCGCTTGCCATCGGGGCTGAACGCTGCCGAATACACGATATCCTTGTGACCTCGAAGGCTCAGGAGGTCCTCCGCGTCATCGATGTCCCAGGTCCGCGCGGTCTTGTCCCAGGACGCGGTGACGACGCGCTTGCCATCGGGGCTGAACGCCGCCCAGGTGAGCCCCTCCTCGTGGCCACGGAGGACCACGGGCTTGCCGACGCCGTCGGCGTTCCAGACGCGCGCGGTCTTGTCCCAGGACGCGGTGACGACGCGCTTGCCATCGGGGCTGAACGCCGCCCAGGTGAGCCCCTCCTCGTGGCCACGGAGGACCACGGGCTTGCCGACGCCGTCGGCGTTCCAGACGCGCGCGGTCTTGTCCCAGGACGCGGTGACGACGCGCTTGCCATCGGGGCTGAACGCCGCTGAATGGATCGCTTCCTTGTGACCGCGAAGGATGATGGGCTCGCCCGTGCCGTCGGCGTTCCAGACCCGCGCGGTCCTGTCATAGGATCCCGTGACGATGCGCTTGCCATCGGGGCTGAACGCCGCGCTGTAAGCCACGTCCTTGTGGCCGCGGAGGACCACGGGCCGGCCGGTGCCATCGGCGCTCCAGACCCGGGCGGTCCTGTCGTTGGACGCCGTGACGACGCGCTTGCCGTCGGGGCTGAACGCCGCCCCGCGGACCGCGTCCTCGTGACCGCGAAGGATGATGGGCTCACCCGTGCCATCGGCGTTCCAGATCCGCGCGGTCCCGTCCTGGGACGCGGCGACGATGTGCTTGCCGTCAGGGCTGAAGGACGCTGTGTTGACCCGACTCCCGGGGCCACGAAGGACCACGGGCTCGCCCGTGCCATCGGCGTTCCAGACCCGCGCGGTCGCGTCCGCGCACGCCGTGACGATGCGCTTGCCGTCCGGGCTATAGCTCGCCTGGACGACGAGATCCGGATGGCTGAGCACGGCGCGCGAGACCCTGCTGTTCAGCGCCGACCGCGCGAGGCTGGCCCACCCTCGCGGCAGGTTGGGCGGCTCGACCTCGCGCACGATCGCCAGCGCGGCCGTGGGATCGGCCTCCATCTCGCGGGCCGTGGCCATGCGCGTGGCGTTGCGCGCCTCCCGGGCTTCGGCCTGCGCGCGCGTCGCCTCGTCGTGCGCGCGGGCTGCCGAGTACGACACGACGAGCGCGACCGCGCCGAGCGCGGCGATGACGCCCGCCGTGAGGCGCCGCCGCAGGCGCCGCGCTCGCTCGTGGAGCGCCACGACGGCCAGCATGTACCGCTCCTCGCGGTCGCCGAGCCCGACTCGCCAGTCGGCGCCGTGCTCGGCGCGCCGGCGCTCACGCCATTGCCGGGCATCCTCCGCGGCGCGATCGCGCCAGAGCAGACCCGCGGCCTCGCCGCTCGCCTCCCATTGCAGGGCTGCGGCCCGCAGCCGGGCCAGGAACTGCGCGTCTCGCTCGCTCTCCGCGATCCACTGCCCGAGCCTGGGCCACCTGTCGATCAACGATTCGTGGACCAGCTCCACCTTCGTGCGATCGCGCGCGCAGCCGGCCTCCTCGTCGCCCGCTTCGAGGAGCAGGAGCCGCGCGCCGGCCAGGCGCTGGATCACCTGCGCGACCGCGTCGCCGGCGCTCCCTTCGCCGCCCTGCGCGGCCTCGCGGAGCTCGCCCAGGCTCACCACCGCGCGCGTGCGCTCGGGCGTGACGAGGCGCAGGAGCACCGCCCGGGCCAGCCGCTGCTCGCGCAAGGACATCGCCAGGAGCACCGCGTCCGCGTGGGCGGAGAGGGCACCGGCGACGCCGCCGAGCTGCTCGTAGCTGTCTCGCGTCAGCAGCCGGCGCGCGCGATCGCGCCGCTCCCAGAGCTTCGCTGCCGTGAATTGCAAGAGCGGCAGCGGGCTCCGCGTGCCTTCGAGCGTGCCCAGCATGTGCTCGACCATCTCGGCGGTCTCGAAGCGAACCCCGGCCGCCTCGAGCGGCGTCATCAAGGCTTCGCGCAGGCCAGCGCGCCCCATCGGCGGCAGGAACCAGAGCCCGCGGGTCACGTCGCTGATGAAGCCGTGATCCTCGGCGATACGCTCGAGGAAGTCCGAGCGGACGGCGAGCAGGACGCGCAGGGGCGACGAGGCGTCGTCGGCCGCGCCCTCCAGGCAGGAGATGAACACCGCCAGCTCCTCGGTGGAGGCGCCGAGCGTATAGAGCTCCTCGAACTGGTCGACGAAGAGCAGGATATGGCGACGTGACCCGTCTCGCCGGCAGCGCGCCCGCAGCCGTGCGCCCAGGTACCCGGGCTGGGCGCGCAAGGTGGCGACCAGGCCGTCGTGATCGGGGAGCTCGGGCGAGCTCGCCATCGCGTCGCTTCGCGCCGTCGCCCCGCTCGCGTGGTCCGCCTCGGCCACCTGCGTGAGCACATCGGCGAGGGCGGACAGCGGCCGGCGTCCGGGCCGCAGCACGAACGCCTCCCAGCGGTCTGCCGACCGTTTCAGGGCGGGGATCACGCCAGCGCGCACGAACGACGACTTGCCCGCCCCCGAGGGCCCGGCGACGACCAGGAGCTGCTCCTTGCGCAGCCGCGCCGCCGCAGCGGTGATCTCGCGATCGCGGCCGAAGAAGCGCGCGGCGTCCGGCTCCTGGAAGGCGGACAGGCCGGCGAACGGGCTCTCGTCCTCGCCCAGCCGCAGGGGCCTTCGGCCGGGCACGAGCGCCTCGAGCTCGGCGAGGAGCTCGCTGGCGGAGCCGATGCGCTCGGCCCTGCGCTTCTTGAGGCAGCGGTCGACGAGGGCGCCGAGCGCGCCCAGCTCCGGCTGCCGCTCGCTCAGGCTGGGCATCGGGAGATCGAGGTTCACGACCTCCGAGAGCCGCGCGAGCGAGAACGGGCGCAGCGGGTGGTCGCCTGTGAGCAGCTCGTACAGGACGATGCCGACGGCCCAGAGGTCGGTGCGACCGTCGATGTCGCTGCCCAGCAATTGCTCGGGCGCCATGTAGGCAGGCGTGCCGGTGAGCGCGCTCGTCCGACGCCGGCCGGCGGCTCCGGCGCGCGCCGCCTGCGCGCTCGTGCTCGACGGGAGCACGCCCGCGTCGATCCGCTTGGCGAGGCCGAAATCGAGCACCTTGATGCATCCGGCGTCGTCCAGCCGGATGTTCTCCGGCTTGAGATCGCGGTGCACGATCCCGAGCTCGTGCGTGCACACCAGGGCGCGAACGACGGGGATGATGAGCTCGATGACGGCGCCGGCCGCCCTCGGACCCGGCGGCGCAGGGGCGGCCGGCGGCGCAGGGGCGGCCGGCGGCCCGGGCGTGCTGGCTCGCTCGCCCTGGACCATCCATTCGCGCAGCGAGCGACCCTTGATGTACTCGAGCACGAGGTAGGGACATCCATGGATCTCGTCGACCTCGTGGATGACGACGATGTTCTCGTGCCCGCAGCGCGCCGTGGCCCGCGCCTCGTCCAGGAAGCGCTCGCCCTTCTGCCCGGTGTAGCTGAGGAGGAACTTGATCGCGACGAGACGGCCTAGCCTCATGTCGCGCGCCAGGTACACGACCCCCATGCCGCCCTGGCCCAGCTTGCGGATGATCTCGTAATGCTTGATCACGTCGCCGGGCTTCCAGTGCACGCGGATCGCGGCGGGCTCCGCTGGCACCCCCGCACCGGTCCGGCGAGAGACGGCGCCACGCGCTCGCCCGCCGGAGGGCAGGCTGGCCGGGACCTCGGCGAGCGTGAGCGAGCGCTCCGCGCTGGAGGGCTCGGGCGCGCTCGGCTCGTCATGACCGGTCGCCGCGTCTCGCCCCGAGCCCGCCAGGGCGCGGCCGGCGGCCTCCTCTCGTGCCTTCGCTTCGTCGCCGCTCGGGGCGTCTTTCAGGATCAAGTCCTCCCGGCGGAGCCCGTCGACCCCGCAGTCATCGAGCTCACACAGCAGGCCGTCGGCCGTGACGTCCCGCGCCGCGACGTCCAGGGTGGTCGCCCGTCGCAAGAGGGCGCCGAGCGGGTGGGCGAGGAGCGCGCGGGGGATCCGGACGGGCTCGTCGCTCTCCGGAGGGAGAGCGTCTCTCTCCGGGGACATGCCGCAGCCGCGCCGGCTGCCCGTGAGGCACTCGAGGAACACGAGGCCCCAGGCGTACAGGTCCGAGCGCGCGGTCGGCGGGAATCCCCGGCGCTGCTCGGGCGCCGCGTAGGCCTGCGAGCCGACGATCCCGGTGCCGGAGACGTGCGCCTCGCCCTCGCCGAGGCGCGCTCCCGCGTCGACCTTCCCGAAGCCGAAGCCGAACAGCAGCGCGCTCCGCCCTTCCGGCGAGGGCACGATCATCACGTGGGCCGGCCTGACGTCCCCGTGGACCATGCCCTGCCGGTGCGCGCAGGCGAGCGCGTCGAGGACCTGCCTCATCAGGCGCCGCGCCTCCTGCGGCTCGAGCGCGCCCTGCGCCGACAGCAGCTCGGCCAGGCTCTGCCCGGGGACGCGCTCGAAGATCGCATAGAGCTGCCCCTCGTCCGTCTGCCCCGCGTCGATCAGCCGGGCGATGCTGGGATGGGAGAGCCGCGCATAGCGGCGCATCTCCCGCAGGAAGTGCGCGCGGCGGCGTCGCGCGACGTCCTCGGAGACCCCCTCTGGCAGGAGGCGCACGACCTCGAGGACGACCGGCTGCCCGCTCGGGATCTGCCGCCCGTGGTAGACCGCAGCCAGGGCGGTCTCCTGGGGCGAAGAGAGGATCTCGTAGCGGCCCTGGAACACCGTCCTTGGAGCGAGGGTCTCCTGTTTCGTCATGGCCCCTCCGGTCGCAGCCGGCTCGCGCGGCAGCTTCTGCCGGAACGCCCGCATCATGGCTTGACACCGTCCGCGCGGCGATCCTGCCGGTCGAGTCCGTCCCGCGCCCCGGGGAGAGCTCGACGATGTGACTGGTCCGTCGTCGGGCAGCGAGCCTCGCTGTCCCGTCGCTGCTTCTATAGAGCGATCTCCGCTCCTCGTCTGGCACCGGCGCGCCCGCAGAGCCCCATGTGGAGCGCTGTTCATGCACGGCGTGGCGCGCTGCTTCTGGACGAGCCTGGCGGCATGACCGGCCTGACTGGCGCACGTGGGCAGAGGGCGCCTTGGACACAGCCGGCCGCACACGGCGGAGCGTGGCGCTGGTCTCGTCTTGTGCCCTCTCCCGTCCTTCAGCTCACCGCTGCTCCCGGGCAGCCGCGCGGGCCGCCTCGACGTGGCGCAGGCAGGCTTCCCGGTTCGCGCGGGCCATGGCGTCGGGCACGCGGAACAGGTCGATCCTTTGATCGATGGGCATGCAGTAGGTGGTCGCGGTCCACAGCTTCGGGTCGTCGGCGCCGTGGAGCGGTTCGAGGTCGGACCACACCCGCACGACCTTGTCGTCGGAAGCGGTGACGATGCGCTTGCCATCGGGGCTGAACGCCGCGTCATTGACCGGGGAATCGGAGCCGCGGAGCACCAGGGGCTCCCCCGTACCATCGGCGTTCCATACCCGTATCGTCTTGTCCTTGGACGCGGTGACGATGTGCTTGCCGTCGGGGCTGAACGCCGCCGAATTCACGCCGTGCTGGTGACCCCGGAGGACCAGGGGCTCGCCGGTGCCGTCGGCGTTCCAGACCCGCGCCGTCATGTCCTGGGATGCAGTGACGATGCGCTTGCCGTCGGGGCTGAACGCCGCCGAACTCACGCCGAGCTGGTGACCCCGGAGGACCAGGGGCTCGCCGGTGCCGTCGGCGTTCCAGACCCGCGCCGTATTGTCCCGTGACGCGGTGACGATGCGCTTGCCGTCGGGGCTGAACGCCGCTGACTCGACCCCATTCTCGTGACCGCGAAGGACGAGGGGCTTGCCCTTGCCATTGGCGTTCCAGACCCGCACGGTCTTGTCCACGGACGCCGTGGCGATGCGCTGGCCATCCGGGCTGAACGCCGCCGAGTAGAGACCCTCCTCGTGACCGCGGAGGACCAGTGGCCTGCCCTTGCCATCGGCGTTCCATACGCGCGCGGTCCGGTCCCAGGACGCGGTGACGATGCGCTGGCCATCCGGGCTGAACTCCGCTGAAGGGACCCCATCCCCATGACCGCGGAGGACCAGGGGCTCACCCGCGCCGTCGGCGCTCCAGATGCGCGCCGTCCTGTCGGGTGACGCGGAGACGATACGCGTGCCATCGGGGCTGAACGCCGCCGAATACACCATGTCCTTGTGACCTCGAAGCCTCATGGGCTCGTCCGAGACATCGAGGTCCCAGGTCCGCGCGGTCTTGTCCCAGGACGCGGTGACGATGTGCTTGCCATCCGGGCTGAACCCCGACGCATGCACGCCGTCCTCGTGACCGCGGAGGATCAGCGGCTCACCCGTGCCGTCGGCGTTCCAGACCCGCGCGGTCCGGTCCCATGACGCCGTGGCGACGCGCTGGCCATCCGGGCTGAACGCTGCCCAGGTCAGCCCCTCCTCGTGGCCGCGGAGGACCACGGGCTTGCCGGCACCGTCGGCGTCCCAGATGCGGGCGGTCTTGTCCCAGGACGCGGTGACGATGTGCTTGCCATCCGGGCTGAACGCCGCCGAGCTCACGCCCTGCTCATGACCGCGAAGGATCATGGGCTCACCCGTGCCGTCGGCGTTCCAGATCCGCGCGGTCTTGTCCCAGGACGCGGTGACGATGTGCTTGCCATCCGGGCTGAACGCCGCCGAGTAGGGCGCCTCCTTGTGGCCGCGGAGGACCACGGGCTGGCCGGTGCCATCGGCGTTCCAGACCCGCGCGGTCCTGTCATTGGACGCCGTGACGATGCGCTTGCCATCCGGGCTGAACGCCGCCCAGCGGACCGCGCCCTCGTGGCCGCGGAGGACCACGGGCTGGCCGGTGCCATCGGCGTTCCACACCCGCGCGGTCATGTCGTGGGACGCGGTGACGATGCGCTTTCCGTCAGGGCTGAAGGCGGCTGAAGTGACCCGATTTTCATGGCCGCGAAGGACCACCGGCTCGCCCGTGCCGTCGGCGTTCCACACCCGCGCGGTCGCGTCCGCGCACGCCGTGACGATGCGCTTGCCGTCGGGGCCATAGCCCGCCTGCATGACGACATCGGGATGGCTGAGCACAGCGCGCGAAACACCGCTGTTCAGCGCCGACCGCGCCAGGGGAGCCCACCCTCGCGGCAGGTTGGGCGGCTCGACCTCGCGCACGATCGCCAGCACGGTCGTGGGATCGGCTTGCATCTCGCGGGCCGTGGCCATGCGGGTGGCGTTGCGCGCCTCCCGGGCCTCGGCCTGGGCGCGCGTCGCTTGCTCGTCGGCGCGCGTGGCCTGCTGACCGGCGCGCGTGGCCTGCTGGCTGGCGCGGACCCCCAGACCCGACACGACGAGCGCCACAGCGCAGAGCGCGGCGATGACGCCCGCGGTGAGCCGCCGCCGCAGGCGCCGCGCTCGCTCGTGGAGGGCCACGACGGCCAGCATGTACCGCTCCTCGCGGTCGCCGAGCCCGACACGAAAGGCGGCGCCGTGCTCGGCGCGCCGGCGCTCACGCCATTGCCGGGCATCCTCCGCGGCGCGATCGCGCCAGAGCAGACCCGCGGCCTCGCCGCTCGCCTCCCATTGCTGGGCCGCCGCCCGCAGCCGGGCCAGGAACTGCGCGTCTCGCTCGCTCTCGGCGAGCCACTGCCCGAGCCTGGGCCACCTGTCGATCAGCGACTCGTGGACCAGCTCCACCTTCGTGCGATCGCGCGCGCAGGCGATCTCCTCGTCGCCCGCTTCGATGAGCAGGAGCCGCGCGCCGGCCAGGCGCTGGATCACCTGCGCGACCGCGTCGCCGGCGCTCCCTTCGCCGCCCTGCGCCGCTTCGCGGAGCTCGCCCAGGCTCACCACCGCGCGCGTCCGCTCGGGCGTGACAAGGCGCAGGAGCACGGCCCGGGCCAGCCGCTGCTCGCGCAAGGACATCGCCAGGAGCACCGCGTCCGCATGGGCGGAGAGGGCACCGGCGACGCCGCCGAGCTGCTCGTAGCTGTCTCGCGTCAGCAGCCGGCGCGCGCGATCGCGCCGCTCCCAGAGCTTCGCCGCCGTGAATTGCAAGAGCGGCAGCGGGCTCCGCGTGCCTTCGAGCGTGCCCAGCATGTGCTCGACCATCTCGGCGGTCTCGAAGCGAACCCCGGCCGCCTCGAGCGGCGTCATCAAGGCTTCGCGCAGGCCAGCGCGCCCCATCGGCGGCAGGAACCAGAGCCCACGGGTCACGTCGCCGATGAAGCCGTGATCCTCGGCGATACGCTCGAGGAAGTCCGAGCGGACGGCGAGCAGGACGCGCAGGGGCGACGAGGCGTCGTCGGCCGCGCCCTCCAGACAGGAGATGAACACCGCCAGCTCCTCGGGGGCGCCGAGGGTATAGAGCTCCTCGAACTGGTCGACGAAGAGCAGGATACGGCGACCCGCCCCCTCACGCCGACAGCGCGCGCGCAGCCGTGCGCCCAGGTATCCCGGCTGGGCGCGCAAGGTGGCGACCAGCTCGTCGTGATCGAGGAGCTCGGGCGAGCCCGCCGTCGCGTCGCTGCGCGCCGTCGCCCCGCTCGCGCGCTCCGCCTCGGCGACCTGCGTGAGCACATCGGCGAGGGCAGACAGCGGCCGGCGCCCGGGCCGCAGGACGAACGCCTCCCAGCGGTCCCCGGCCCCCTTCAAGGCGGGGAGCACGCCCGCGCGCACGAACGACGACTTGCCCGCCCCCGAGGGCCCGGCGATGACCAGGAGCTGCTCGCCGCGCAGCCGCGCCGCCGCAGCGGTGATCTCGCGATCGCGGCCGAAGAAGCGCGCGGCGTCCGCCTCCTGGAAGGCGGACAGGCCGGGGAACGGGCTCTCGTCCTCGTCCAGCCGGAGCGCCCTCCGGCCAGGCACGAGCGCCTCGAGCTCGGCGAGGAGCTCCCTGGCCGAGCCGATGCGCTCGGCCTTGCGCTTCTTGAGGCAGCGATCGACGAGGGCGCCGAGCGCGCCCAGCTCCGGATGCCGCTCGCTCACGCTGGGCATGGGGAGCTTGAGGTTCACGACCTCCGAGAGCCGCGCGAGCGAGAACGGGCACAGCGGATGCTCGCCCGTCAGCATCTCGTGCAGGAGGATGCCCACGGCCCAGAGGTCGGTGCGACCATCGACGTCGCTGCCCAGCAGCTGCTCGGGCGCCATGTAGGCCGGCGTGCCGGTGAGCGTGCTCCTCCGGCGCCGGCCGGCGCCTCCGGCGAGCGCCGCCCGCGCGCTCGCGCTCGACGGGACGATGCTCGGGTCGATCCGCTTGGCGAGGCCGAAATCGAGCACCTTGACGCATCCGGCGTCGTCCACGCGGACGTTCTCCGGCTTGAGATCGCGGTGCACGATCCCGAGATCGTGCGCGCAGACCAGCGCGCGAACGACAGGGATCATGATCTCGATGACGACGCCGGCCGGCCTCGGGCCAGGCGGCGCGGGGGCGGACGGCGACCCGGACGCGCTGGGGCGCTCGCCCTGGGCCATCCATTCGCGCAGCGAGCGACCCTTGATGTACTCGAGCACGAGGTAGGGACATCCATGGATCTCGTCGATCTCGTGGATGACCACGATGTTCTCGTGCCTGCAGCGCGCCGTGGCCTGCGCCTCGTCCAGCGAGCGCTCGGCGTTCTGCCCGGCGTAGCCGAGGAGGAACTTGATCGCGACCAGGCGGCCGAGCGTCGTGTCGCGCGCCAGGTACACGACCCCCATGCCGCCCTGGCCCAGCTTGCGGATGATCTCGTAATGCTTGATGACGTCGCCGGCCCTCGGGTGCACGGGGGCTGCAACGGGCTCCGCTGGCGTCCGCGCATCACCCGTCCGGGGAGCCGCGGTACCGTGCGTTCGCCCGCCGGGGGCCGGGCTGGCCGGGACCTCCGGCAGCGTGAGCGTGAGCGGGGCCTCCTCGCTGGAGATCTCGGGCGCGCCCGGTTCGCCAGGACGGGTCGCCGCGCCTCGCGTCGGGGCGGTCAGGGCGCCGCCCGCGGCCTCCTCTCTTCTCGTCCCTTCGGCGCCGACCGGGGCGTCCTTCAGGATCAGATCCTCCCGGCGGAGCCCGTCGACCGAGCACGCGTCGAGCTCGCACAGCAGGCCGTCGGCCGTGACGTCCCGCGCCGCGAAGTCCTCGGTCGTCGCCGACCGCAAGATGGCGCCGAGGGGGTGATCGAGGAGCGCGCGAGGGATCCGGACCGGCTCATCGCTCTCCGGATGGAGAGCGTCTCTCTCCGGGGACATGCCGCAGCCGCGCCGGCTGCCCGTGAGGCACTCGAGGAACACGAGGCCCCAGGCGTACAGGTCCGAGCGCGCGGTGGGCGGGAATCCCCGGCGCTGCTCGGGCGCCGCGTACGCCTGCGAGCCGACGATCCCGGTGCCGGAGACGTGCGTGCCGCCCTCGCCGACGCGCGCTCCCGAGGCGGCGACCAGGCCGAAGCCGAAGCCGAACAGCATCGCGCTCCGCTCTGCCCGAGAGGGCACGACCATCACGTGGGCCGGCCTGACGTCCCCGTGGACCATGCCTTGCCGATGAGCGCAGGCGAGCGCGTCGAGGACCTGCCTCATCAGGCGCCGCGCCTCCTGCGGCTCGAGCGCGCCCTGCGCCGACAGCAGCTCGGCCAGGCTCTGCCCGGGGACGTGCTCGAAGATCGCATAGAGCTGCCCCTCGTCCGTCTGCCCCGCGTCGATCAACCGGGCGATGCAGGGGTGGCCGAGCCGCGCATAGCGGCGCATCTCCCGCAGGAAGTGCGCGCGGCGGCGTCGCGCGACGTCCTCGGAGACCCCCTCTGGCAGGAGGCGCACGACCTCGAGGACGACCGGCTGCCCGCTCGCGATCTGCCGCCCGTGGTAGACCGCGGCGAGGGCGGTCTCCTCGGGCGAAGAGAGGATCTCGTAGCGGCCCTGGAACACCGTCCTTGGAGCGAGGGTCTCCTGTTTCGTCATGGCCCCTCCGGTCGCAGCCGGCTCGCGCGGCAGCTTCCGCCGGAACGCCCGCATCACGGCTCGACGCCGTCCACCTGGCGATCCCGTCGGTCGAGCCCGCCCCGCGCCTGCAGGAGAGCTCGACGAGGTGGCCGGCCCGGCGCTCGGGCAGCCAGCCTCGCTGCCTCATTGCTTCTTCTGTAGAGCGATCTCCGCGCCTCGTCCGGTGTCGGCGCGCCTGCTGCGCGCCGTGTGACGGACGCATGGCGGCGCGGCCAGCCTGACAGGCGCGTGGGCGCGGGGAGCGCCCAGGCGTCGGGGTTGCGAGAGGCGAGGCGGGAACGGAGGGGGGCGCGACGTGGCGGAGCACCCTCGCCAGGGGGCGAGCTGGGTCGAGGCCGAGCCGGGCGGCCTCGGAGGGGGCGCGGGGAGGTCGCGATGCTCGGCTCAGCGATGCTGAAAGGCGAGGGGCATCGGGAAGAGCTCATTCAGCACGACGTCCCCGATGGCGTACGTGAGCGGCGTGCGCGACATCACCTGCGCGAGCTTCGCGATGTCGCTGGCCAGCTCGCATCGCTCGTTGCGCACGTCGAACGTCGGCGCCATCAGCCGACAGCACTCATGGGCCAGACCCCAGGCGGTGAATCGCCTCGACGCGGCGCGCGCGTCGTCCACCGTCCAGACGCCCATCTCGGCGCCGCGGCGCCGCCGCACCTTGCCCCCGCTGACCAGGCTCAGCGCCCACCTGAAGAGAGGGAGCACGTCGAGGTGCTCCTCGCCGCGCAAGCGCAGACGCTCGGCCAGATCGGCCCCATAGTCCCACGGCATGGCGTACTCGGCGCATGCTTGCGCCGGGATGCGGCGCAGCACGTCCGCGTGCTCTCGCTCCGCCAGGTCGAGCAGCCATCGGGCGTCATGGGCCAGTCCGGGCAGCGCGCCGAGCCTGACGACGAGCTGGAACACGGCGAGGACGAACTGCGCGACGGACGCCTCTCGCAATGAGCGGAGGCGAGGCCGGAGCGGGTCGAGCGGCGCACGCGAAGCCACGAGCCCCGTGGCCACCGTGAACAGGTAGTCCGCCGGCTCGTAACACGCCGCCACGGCCGGTGAGAGCAGCTCCTCGTGGAGGCTCAGCGAGAAGTCCGTCATCGCGTGCTGGAGGAGCGCCTTCAGCCATCGTCGTCTGTCCGACCCCTCCGGCGCTTCGGCCACGCGCGCGAACACCTCCTCGACGAGGGACATCCGGCCAGGCGCGTCGCTCGACGCCATCGCGATATGGAAGCACACGAATCCCTCGAACGCCTCGACAGGCGTCGAGAGCGTCGAGGAGCGCTGCCGGAAGCGGTCGAGCGCGTCACGCGCTCTGCCGGGGCCGCCAGGGTGGAACCACTGCAGCACCGGGCGGAAGTCGACGCCCTGCGCCGACCTGCGGCCGTGGGGGTGGGCGCGGCGGTCGGTGAGCTGAAGCAGCACCCCGTGCGCGAACGAATCGGCTCGCTGGAGCGCTCTCGATAGCTGGGTGAGCGGCGGGTCGACGCAAGCGTGACGCGCGAGCATCCAGAAGAGCGAGGTCATGGCCTGGTACTTGGTCGTCGGCGCCTGCTCCAGCATCGCTTCCATGGGCGCCTCTTACCATGCGCGCCGCGACGCGGCAGGCGCCGGCCAGCGCCCTTCATTGAAAGATAACGGTGAGCAGCGGGCCACGTCCTACATGTTCACGACCGCCGGCCACGCCTGCGGACGTGCGTTCAGGAGGAGCTGGACCTCCATCGACGAGGTCTGGAGAGTCAAGGAGGACGGAATGCGTCACGCGGAGGATACGATGGATTCCATGAGCAGGATGATTCACAGCTCCCTGCTGATCGGGGCGGTTCTCGGCGGGTGCTCGCCCGACCCTGGTCCGGCCCGGCCCTCGGTCGCGGTTCATCTGACGCCCGATGGGTCCGAAGCGGAGCTGGCGCTCGGCGATGTCTCGGTGACGGCGGTGACGTGGGCCAGACCGGCGACGTCGGGCCCGATGGTCTCCGCCGCGGCCTTCGACTCGACCGGAAGGCGCATCGCTGCGTCTCTTGCAGAGACGGACGCGGCGGGAGCGTGGCCCGCCACGTCGCCGGGCACGGAGATCGAGGCTGCCGCGATGAACGACGCGCTCCGGCTCTTCGCCGCGTCCGTGGGGGCCCTCGAGGCCGCCGCTGGAGAGTGGTCGGGGCGCGAGGAGGAGCATCGGCGCCTCGTCGCCCTCGCCCGGCTCGCCGGGCGGTACGTCGAGCCGGCGTCCCCGCCTGGGAAGTCCAGCGAGGCGCTTCAGCGCGCTTCGTGGCTACCGGACAGCGAGCGCGTCAGGCTCGGAACGTACCTGACCGACCACGACCGAACGGGCATGTCGTTCCTCTCCTATCAGGTGTATGCGAACCCGGTCGGATGGGCCCAGAGGGCCGGCGACCTGGCTCAATGGATCGGCAATTACGTGGAGCAATTCGACAGCTTGCCTGAGCTCAGCGACGCAGAGCACAGCGCCGGCGTCGTCGCGAACGGTTACATCATGCGCGACGGCGGCGCCTTCGTGGTCGCGATCACGGAATCTGCGATCGACCTGCCGCAACCGTTCGGGACCCGCGTCTCCCAGTTCATCGACGATGCCGAGGCCCGTCATGTCTGCACCGGTGTTGTCCCGGAGCGGACGTATAGCGGCGTCATCGACACCTGCTTCCCGGATGGGCGCCACGAGACGCCGAACGTGCTTCCGGGGGTGCCGGAGGGCTATATCGCCGAGGGGGTTTGCAACAACCAGACGCTCTACGAGATCGATCAGCTCCGCCTTCCCGCCGGCGTCTCCGCGGAGGAGATGGCGACGCTGAAGGTCGCAGACTGCGGCGTGCCCGGGCTCGACCTGGACGACCTCCTCGTGTTCTTCCCGACCGCGGATTGGTGTCACGGATGCTATCTCGAAGGGGATAGCTGCTGCTCTTCGCTCGATCGTGCCTGGTCCTGGTGCTCTGATCCTGGCCTGACGTGCGTCTCCGGCGTGTGCGTGCCGCGCACGCCAGCGTCGCCCTGTCAGGGGCTCGCCAGCGGGTATTACTGCGCGGAGAACCAGGCGCTGGGGAGCTATGCCGGGCGGGGGGACATCGTCCTCTGCCGCGACGGCGAGATCGCCGCCGAGCCGAGCTGTCCCGCCGCTTGCGTGGTGGAGACGCAGGGCGTGAACGACCATTGCTGCGGCGACGGCGTGTGTGAGGACAGGACGCGCACAGAGTCCTGCGCGACGTGCCCGGCGGATTGTGGCGCGTGCGATGAGCCATCTGGATGCCCCGACGGGCGGTGCGACGAGGACGAGACGTGCTCCACCTGCCCGCAGGACTGCGGCGGCTGTCCGTCGACGTGCCCTGATGGACGGTGCGACGGAGGCGAGGCGTGCTCCACCTGCCCGCAGGACTGCGGCGCCTGCGCATGCGGGGGCTCCGGCCAGGCATGCTGCGCTGGAGATCGCTGCGATGGCCCGTATCGATGCAATGGCGGGACGTGCGGGTGCGACCCGGGCAACGAAGGTCAGTTCACCATCTCCGACCACGTGTACCCGAGCTGGGGACCGCCGGGCTGCTCGGGCGACGGGACGATGATGCTCCAGGCGTCGGCGGAGATGTTGTCCCCGACGTCGCTGCGGGTGCATGTCCGCAAGGCGGACAACTCGGCGTTCACCTCGGCCGCCACGCTCAGCCTTTACGTGGGTAACGGCCCGACGTGCCCCGGTCCAGCGAATGTTGTCAAGCGTACCAACGCCGTCGTGATCGGGCAGAGGGAGCAGACCATCGATCTGACGATGAACCCCTACGACGGAGCGTGGGGGCTCGGCGAAGCCAAGACCTTCTGGGTCGGCAAGGACGAGAGCGGGTTCCAGTCATTTCGCGCGTCGGGCACCGTCTCCGTCACCCGCATCTGCATGTAGGGCCTCGTCGACCCGCGGGCGTGCCGTCATGGGTCAGCGTGGTCGCTCGCTGCAGGGCAGATCGCGCGGGGCGCTGGCCGATCGAGATGCGTGGTCTCGTGAGCTCCTCCCTCCTGCCCCGAGCTCGAGCCCTCAGCAGAGCGCCCCTCCGCCGTCGATGCGCGCTCGTGTGCAGGCACCGCGCGCAGCGCTGTCGCGGCTCGTGGGGGGCCTCGCGCTCATGGAAGCGGCGCCCGCGCGCGCTCGGGCGTATGCTCCGCGCACGCGAGGAGCAGGAGAGCGATGGCGAAGCCGGACAAGCAGAGCGGGCGCCAGTACACCGAGGCCGAGGTGCGGGCCATCCTGGAGCGCGCCCTCCGGGGCGCGCAGACGCGTGACGTCGGCCACGACGAGCTGGTCGCGGCGGCCGAGGAGATCGGCATCTCGCGGGCCGCGATCGAGGCCGCGTCGCGCGACATCGAGCTGGTCCGGGGCGAGGAAGACGCGCGCGCGGCGATCGTCGCGCGCCGGCGCAAGGGCTTCCGGTCGCACCTGTTCTCGTTCGTCGCGGTGAACGCGTTCCTCTTCGCGATCAACGCGCTCACGCCCGGGCCGTGGTGGTTCTTCTGGCCGCTGCTCGGGTGGGGGCTGGGGCTCGCCTTCCACGCGCGCGCCGCGCTCTCCAGCGACGTGTCCCCGCGGCGGATCCGGCGGGAGATCGAGCGCAGCGCCGAGCGGGCGCGTCGGGAGGAGCTCCGGCGGCTCAAGGAGCAGCGCAGGGCCGAGAGCATCGAGCGCAAGCAGCGCCTCGAGCGGAGCGCCGAGGACTTCGGGCACGCCGTCGAGGAGGGCGTGGCGACGGTGCTCTCGCGGATCGCGCAGGAGATCCGCGGCAGCGTTCCGCCGGGGCCGGCGCCGTCGGAAGACGCGGCGCGCAGGCAGCGGATCGCGCCGCTCGACGCGGACGACGCCGAGTCCGAGGCGCTCGGCGAGGAAGAGGCGGAGCGCGCGGGGCGGCGAGCCCGCGGCCGGCGCTGACGGCGTCGACGGCGCGACGCCCATCTCGACGACCCTGGGGGGCGAGAGCTCGGCCGGGGGATCCGATCCTACGTTGTCGCGACGAGCAGCTCTTCCCCGTTCACGGGCCGAAGGCCGTCGGTCCTTCCCGCGAAGTAGCGCTGGGCGAGGGCGGCAGCCGATACGTGCTGCGCGTCCTTGAAGCCAGCGCCGCGCGCGAGCGCCAGGATCTCCGGCGGCGTGAAGAGGCTGAGAAAGGGCGTGCCGGCTGCGCGCGCTCCCTTGTGCGCCCACTCGGTCGCGGGGCGCACCTCGGGCTCGACGAGCTCGATGGGCAGCATGAACGTCATGGCCAGCGTGGAGCCCGGCGCGAGCGCCGCGATCGGGTGCAGCGTGGCGAGGTTCGCCTCCCTGGTGAGGTACATGCTGACGCCCGTGGACGCCACGACCGCCGGCTGGGTCGCGTCGAAGCCTGCGCCCGTCAGCTGCTCCCACAGGGAGGCGCCCGCCTCGAAGTCGACCGGCACGAGCCGCAGCCAGTCCGGGATGTCGAAGCCGAGCTCGACAAGGCGCCTCCGCTTCCAGTCCTGAGGGCCAGGCCGGTCGACCTCGAAGACCCGGAGGCGAGCGGCGATCTCCGGCCGGCGCTGGGCGAACGTGTCCAGACCGGCTCCGAGGATGACGTACTGGCGGACGCCGTGGCCAGCCTGCTCCGCGACGAGATCCTCGATGAACCGAGCGCGGGCCACGATGGATGCCCGGAAGCGGCGCGTGGCGTGCGGGTCCATGTCCGGACGCTGGCGCCAGCCGTCGTCCGGGGCCGCCAACCTCAGGCCGACGTCGTCTTCGAGGACGTGCGGCGGCGCGTCGAGCTCGACGTGCATGGCTCGCCACAGGGCCACACGCACCGCCGTGGGATCTGCCTCCGTCATTCGCTTCTCCGTCATGGCGTTCCTTTCGTCGACTCCGTCGCTCGCAGCGGCGCTTGCACGCTGAGGGGCCGACCGTCGGGATCGGCGAGCAGCATCTCGAGCACGGGCCAGTGCTGCGGTTCGAACGGGCGAAGGACGGTGCCGGCGCCCGGCGGCGAGAACCGCGCGGCGTCGCCGGCGGCGATCACCGGCACGAGCTGCAGCGCGCGGTCGTGCGGCCGCTCGGCGACGAAGAGGTAGGGCCCGCCGCGGGGATGGCGCAGGCGGCCCGAGTGGTGATCGGTCTCGAACTCGAGCTTGTAGCCAAGGCCCTGCCAGAACGCGACGGTCTTGCCCCAGTTGTGCGTCTCGATGAGCAGGCCCTCGATGCCGTCAGTCTCCATGGTTCCTCCGCTTGCGTCGGTGCTCGTCGAGGTACGCGCGCAGCGCGGCGGCCACGATCGCCGACAGCGACTGCTCGGCCTCGACCGCGTGATGCTTGACCTCGCGAATCAGCTCGGTCGGCAGATACACGTTGAACTGCTTCACGTCGTCCGCCATGTGCAACCACGCTAGGATGCTAGCATGCTAGTGTCAAGACGATGCGCGGTCTCTCGACGGGGCGGGGGAGGCCTTCCGCGCCTGAAACGCCTGACATTTCCGCGGCATAGCGCCAAGCGGAGGGCGTCCTACCGTATCGCTGTATTCTGCTGAGCGTCAGCTGGGCGGGGGTTCGACGCGAGCGGCGAGGGAGGTCGCCGTCACTCCCAGCCGGAGACGCCGTTCGTGTCGCGCAGGATGGCGTGGACGGCGTGCACCTCACCGCCAGACATCTTGATCATATGCATGTCCAGATGCCCGTCCGTCATGAAGTCGAACAGGGTGAGACCGATGGCGATGCCGCGCATCTCGTCGGCCAGGATGACGCGCGGGATGAAGGTGCCGCCTGACCCAGGATCGCCGGCGCTGCAGGATGCTCCGGTGCGGCAAGAGAAGTTGCCGCCCCCGTTCTCCAGGCGCTTGCAGGCTCCCGTGACGTTGCAGACGCCGGAGGGGAACGCGCGGAAGTACTTGTCGATCCAGCTCGTCAGCTCTTCCCGGGTGGCCCGCTCGGCCTCCGGGACCTCGTCGTGCCAACCGATGTCGTCCGAGATGGCGATGATCGCGGCAGGATCCGAGTCGACCGCGAACGATGCCGTGTAGTCGCCCGGGCGGACGACGATCGTCTCGATCTCCGTCATCTCCGAGCCTTCCACCTTGATGCGGAGGGCGACGGGGAGATCCCTCCCGCCTTCCGAAATCACCGCCTGAGCGCCCGCGCTGCACGCCTCGGTATCCAGGGCACGCTGCGAATGCTTCACCTCGCCAGCGTTCCTCCAGAAGTCCGTCGTGCCGATCTCGGCCTGCACGGCGTTCTCGGTGAACTTCACGCCTTCTGCCAGGGGTAGGCTGGAAGGATCCCCGGCGGCGAGGGCGGCGAAGTAGTCGTCCAGGAGGCCATCCAGGAGCTCGCGCGTGCAGGCGCCACCCGGAGCGCCGCCCGACCCCGACGCTCCGCCGGTGGCCGCTCCGGTGCCGCCGCCGGTGCCGCCGCTCGGCCCCGCCCCGCCGGTCGACGTCGCGCCGCCGCTGGCGCCGCCCGATGAGGCGCTGCCGGTCTCTTGCGGCGCGCCGCCGCCTCCCGCGGGGCTCTGGCCGCCCGAGCCCACCGCGCCGCCCGTGGCGCCACCACTTCCGGCGCCGCCCGTGGCGTCACCGTCTTCGCCAGGGCCGCAAGCGCCCAGCGTCAGGGCTAGGGCGAGCCCGAGAGAGCGGAACGAGTGATGATTCATGTGCTACCTCCGCGCTGGATCAAAGCTCGCCGGTGAGCGTCGGCGGTGCCCAGTCGATGTGGTCCAGGTGGTTGGGCTTGTTGGGCAGGTCCGTGGCGAAAGTGCCCGTCGCCGTGGCGTCGTTGCCCAGCAGGAACTTGTCGACCATGGCGTTGAGGGATGCCGTGTACTGCGAGCGCCAGCTGCAGTGGCCCCCACCTGCGCCCGTGTAGGCCATGTGGTCTCCGACGCCGAGCGCCTCGAAGATCATCTTGCCGACGTTGGCGGTGACCCACGCCGAGTTCCGATCGAGCCCGTTGTACATGGTGCTCGGGTTGTCCACGATATAGAGGCCGCGTGGAGCGATGAGGCCCATCATCTCGTGCATGTCGACGGGCAGCTTGTTCGTGTTGTCGGCCCCGGCGTTGTTGCCCGTGGTGAACTGACCGAGCGCCACCTCCGAGAGCCAGCGGACGTAGCTGATGCTATGATAGGGCCATTCCGCGCCGCTGTAGCTATCGAGCACCTCGACGAGGCGCAGGCCGACCGTGCCCCCGAGACCCGACTCCACCGGGATGGTCAAGGCGATGCGGTTGTCGAGCGCGCCGGCGACGAAGGCCCCCTTGCCCCAGCGCGAGCACCCCGTCACACCCACCCGGCGCGGATCGATGACGCCGGGGTTCTGCTCCAGAACGTCGAGGACGCGGCTGATCTGCCAGGCCTGTGCCGTGAGGTAACCCGCGGGATGGTCCGACCCGTACGCGCTGTAGAACGGCCCGTTCTTCGCGCCGCTGCCGCCCGTCGACTCGACCGCGGTGAAGGTGATCGTCGCGACGCCTCTCGGAACTGGCATGCCGCTCAGGCCGCCGTAACCGATGATCGCCGGCGCGGGCGCCGTCGCCCCGTTCATGTTCACGGTGAGGTTGAACGAGGCGCTGCCGCCGCCATCGTTGACCTGGACCGTGATCCTGCTGTCGCTCACGGTACCGGACACGGCTCCCTCTCCCGGGACGGGCTTGTCGCCGTAGATGAACTTGTAGGCTTGCTGGAGGATCTCTTCGCGCCGGCAGGCCCACTCGCCCTTGTCGGTGATGCGGTTGCCGTCCATCTTCTTGAAGGGGTCCGGCAGCTTCGCGCTCGCCGTGAGCGAAGCGGCGCTCGGCATCGGTCCGACGGTGCACCCGGCTCCAGGGTCTTCCACCTGGCCCCACTCGGCGCTCGCGGCGTTGCCGCCGGCGCCGCTGCCGTCGGTACCACCGGTCCCCGTCGCTCCGCCCGTTCCGTCCGGGCCCCCACCACCGGTGCTGGCCACGCTC
Organism: Sorangium sp. So ce406; assembly: GCF_051474675.1. NCBI lineage: Bacteria > Pseudomonadati > Myxococcota > Polyangiales > Polyangiaceae > Sorangium > Sorangium sp. So ce406. Next base: position 346,283 of record NZ_CP150340.1, read on the forward strand.
GTCGCCAGGTCGCCGCCCGTCCCGGTCGGGGTACCGCCCGAAGAGGACGCTCCACCAGTGACCGCCGGCGCCCCTCCGGTGCCGCTGCCGCTGACGCTCCCCGTGCCGACTGGAAGGCTTCCTCCTGAACCGCCAGGATCCGGTTCGCCTTCGGTGCCGCAGGCGGCGAGCGCCAAGGGCAGCGCTGCGAACAAGGCCAAAGAGATCGTGGGACGTGCAGTGCGTAGGCGCATGTCGAGCGTTCCTCGTGAGGGGGTCGTGAGGCAGGAGCCCGCCGGGGTCGGGCGATGGGATGGCCGCCGAGGGGCCGGCCCGCGCGGGCCGCCGCGGTTATTCCCCACTTTGTCGGTCGTCTTCAAGTCGATTTTGTCCTATTTCGTGGCGTCCGCGCGCTGCGCGCACCGCTCAATTCATCCATGCATCGAAGGGGCCGCCTTCACTCCACAGCCTGTGGGGCGACTCACGCCTCGAAAACTGTACCCACGCCGGAAGCATTGTGTCTCTCCGGGCCAGCAGCGCCGAACGTCGGACAGCGACCCCTTGAATTCCCGCGCGGCGGCGCCTTGATCACGAGCCCGTCAGAATTCTGACGACCTCCGGCGCGCGCGGTGTACCCGGGGCGGGCTGCCCGCTTCGCCTCGCCCATCCTCTGGCGGTTCCGTTCCGGTACCAGGGACGGGCCGCCGCGTTATCCCCGAGGGCGACGACGAGGGGGAGCGTCTCGGTGAGCGAAGCGACAGCGATCACGGCCTGCCCGAGCACCGGCAGCAGCCCTGTCCCGCGGCGAGCCTCGCTGTGATTGGCTGGCCACCGCTCTCGACGCGTGGGGGCGGTCACTCCTTGAACGGCGCCGCCAGGATGACGTCGTGGAAATTGGGGGCATGGAAGCCCGGGATCAGGCGCTCGGCGATGTCGGCCGTGAAGTTGTAGAAGGCGGTCTCCGGCTTGCTGGTGAGCATGTCAGCGATCGCCCGCGGAAACGCGCGCTTGAAGTCGAGACGCGGGTACGCCTGGAGCACCTCATCCACCTCGTCCGCAGAGAGCTCCTTCAAGTCCATGCCAACGATGTCCATGATGGTTCCGACGTGAAGCAGCGCGATCTCGGGCCGCTTGTATGGCGGTATCCCCCTCACGGTGTGCAGCGCAATTGCGTCCCACACGACGCCGATCTCCTCCTCGGGCACGCCGCGCTGGTTCAGGAACTCGCTCGCCGCGTTGGCGCCTTCGATCTCGTACCGCTCCGTGCCCCGGAACCTCTCGGCCAGGCCGAGGTCATGGAGCGCCGCCCCGAGGTAGAACAGCTCGAGATCGAGCTCGAGCCCGCGCCGCTTCGCGAGCAGCGCGCCGAAGAGGTACGTGCGCATGACGTGGTTGAAGAGGAAGGGCGCCGACGCCTCCCGCGCGAGCTCGGTCGCTTCCACGGCCAGGTGGCTGTCAGGGATGCGGATGCCAGCGATCTCGTTCTTCACGGTCCTCTCTCCTTCGTGTGGCGCCGAGCCCGGAGGGGACCTTCGGCATCGCGCCCGTCCGGGCAACCTGCGGGCGACCCGGCGTGACCACCATCAGAAGAATCCGCCAGCTTCGGTCGACCGCACACCCGATGTGATGTTCACCAGGTCCGCCCGTGCCTTGCCTGGAAGAACGGGATACAGAGGTGGCCCGACCCGACGCACGCGGAGGAGCATGTTCGACACGCACGTGCGCCGATGGGGCCTCCTCCCCGACGGCGAGCCGATCGTCACGAGGAGCGGGCGCCTGCTGCCGGTCCGGCGCGCCGGCGAGCCCGCCATGCTCAAGCTGGCCCTGCACGAGGAGGAGCGCCTCGGCGGCGCGCTGATGGACTGGTGGGGCGGCGACGGCGCCGCGAGCGCAGCTTCGACTTTGCCAACCTCTTCACCAACCCGGACCTGGCCGAACCCAGCCGTCCGGTCGCGACCGAGCCCGGCCGCTTCTCCCGACGGCTGGAGATCGTGGTCGACGCGGCCGGCCTCGAACGGACGCGCCTGCTGCGCTGGATCCTCGCGTGGACCGGCCTCTCGGCGGCCTGGTTCCTGGAGGACGGCGACTCACCCGCCATCGACCTGCACGTGGCGGCGCTGGCGGCTGCGGAGCTGGACCGAGGATGTTGATTGCCCCGGTCGCGCGCGGGCTCGCTGGATCGGCGTGCCAGAGCGCCGCGGAATCGAGGTCGCCGTCGTCGCACGCCTCGCCGGGGTCGAGCGCGCCTTCACCCTTCAGCTCACCGCTGCTCCCGGGACGCTGCGCGGGCCTCGTCGACGCGGCGCTGGCAGGCCTCCAGGTTGTTCCAGGCGGTGGCTTCGGACACGCCAAAGAGCTCCCTCCTCTGCTCGACGGGCATGCAGTAGGTGGTCGCGGCCCACAGCTTCGCGTCGCCGACGCCCCGGAGCGGCTCGAGATCGGTCCACACCCGCGCGATCTTGTCGTCGCACGCGGTGACGATGCTCCTGCCATCCGCGCTGAACGCCGCCGCGTTGACCGCGGCGTCGGAGGCCCGGAGGATCATGGGCTCTCCCGTGCCATCCGCATTCCAGACCCGCGTCGTCATGTCCTGGGACGCGGTGACGACGCGCTTGCCATCCCGGCTGAACGCCGCCGAGCTGACCCAGTTCTCGTGACCGCGAAGGACGATGGGCTCGCCGGAGCCGTCGGCGCTCCACACGCACGCGGTCCTGTCCCAGGACGCGGTGACGATGCTCTTGCCGTCGGGGCTGAACGCCGCTGAGGTGACCCAGATCGCATGACCGCGAAGGACGATGGGCTCGCCGGAGCCGTCGGCGTTCCAGACCCGCGCAGTCCTGTCCCCTGATGCGGTGACGATGCGCTTGCCATCCGGGCTGAACGCCGCTGAAGACACCCCGTCCTCGTGACCACGAAGGACGATGGGCTCGCCGGAGCCGTCGGCGTTCCAGACCCGCGCGGTCCTGTCTCCTGACGCGGTGACGATGCGCGTGCCATCCGGGCTGAACGCCGCGGAATGGACTGCATCCCCGTGACCGCGAAGGGTGATGGGCTTGCCCGTGCCGGTGGCGCTCCAGACCCGCGCCGTCCCGTCATGGGACGCGGTGACGATGCGCTCGCCGTCGGGGCTGAACGCCGCCGAACAGACCGAATTCCCGTGGCCGCGAAGGAAGGTGGGCTTGCCGGTGCCGTCGGCGTTCCAGACCCGCGCAGTCCTGTCGTAGGACCCGGTGACGATGCGCTTGCCGTCGGGGCTGAACGCCGCCGAGCAGACCCGATCCTCGTGGCCGCGGAGGATGCTGAACTCGTTCGCGCTGTCGACGCTCCAGACCCGCGCGGTCCTGTCGTAGGACCCGGTGACGACATGCTTGCCATCGGGGCTGAACGCCGCCGAGGTGACCCAGATCTCATGACCGAGAAGGGTGATGGGCTCGCCGGTGCCGTTCGCGTTCCAGACCCGTGCGGTCCTGTCCTGGGACGCCGTGACGATGCGCTGGCCATCCGGGCTGAACGCCGCCGAGTAGAGCTCTCCCTTGTGACCGAGAAGGGTGATGGGCTTGCCGGTGCCGTTCGCGCTCCAGACCCGCGCGGTCCTGTCCTGGGACGCCGTGACGATGCGCTGGCCATCGGGGCTGAAGGCCGCTGAATAGAGTCTGGCCTTGTGGCCTCGAAGGAGCAGGGGCCTGCCCGAGCCATCGGCGTTCCAGACGCGCGCGATCCCGTCGCTGGACGCGGTGACGATGCGCCTCCCGTCAGGGCTGAACGCCGCCGAGTAGACCACGCCCCCATTCCTCTCGAGGAGCATGGGCTTGCCGGTGCCATCGGCGTTCCAGACCCGCACCGTCCCGTCACGGGACGCGGAGACGACGCGCTTGCCGTCGGGGCTGAAGGCCGCCGAGGTGACTCCACCCTTGTGGCCGCGGAGCTCCACGGCCTGGCCCGTGCCGTCGGCGTTCCAGACGCGCACGGTCTGGTCGTTGGATGCGGTGACGATGCGCTTGCCGTCACGGCTGAACGCCGCCGAGGAGACATAATCCTGGTGACCGCGAAGCTCCACCGGCTCGCCGGAGCCGTCGGCGTTCCACACCCGCACGACCTTGTCCGCGCAGGCCGTGACGATGCGCGTCCCGTCACGGTCATGGCTCGCATGCAGGACGAGATCCGGATGGCTGAGAACCGCGCGCGCAACGAAGCTGTGCAGCGCCCTCCGCGCGAGGTCGTCCCACCCACGCGGTACGTGGGGCGGCTCGAGCTCGCGCAAGATCGCCAGCACCGTCGTGGGATCGGCTTGCAGCTTGCGCGCCGCGACCATGCGGGTCGCGTTGCGCGCCTGCCGGGCTTCGTCCTGCACGCGCGCGGCTTGCCGGTTGGCGTGCGCCGCTTCCTGATTGGCGCGCGCTGCTTCCTGATTGGCGCGCGTCGCTTCCTGATTGGCGCGCGCCTTCTCCTGATGGGCCTTCATCGCGAGCAGCAGCACGACGGTCGCGACCGCGCCGATCGCGACGAGCACGGCCGTCCCGAACCGCTGGCGCAGGCGCAGGCGCCGCGCGCGCTCGGCGAGCGCCGCGACGGCCCGGAGGTAGCGCTCCTCGCGCTTGCCCAGCTCGACGCGGGAGGCGGCGCCCTGCTCGGCGCGGCGGCGCTCGTACCACGCCCTGGCCTCGCCCGCGGCGCGGTCGCGCCAGAGCAGCCCCTCGTCCTCGCCGCTCGCCGCCCACTGCTGCGCGGCGACGCGGAGCCGGGCCACGAGCTGCGCGTCGCGCTCGCTCTCGGCGAGCCACTGCCCGAGCTTCGGCCACCGCTCGATCAGGGACTCGTGGACCAGCTCCACGGTCGGCCCGCCGAACTCGCCGCCGGCCTCGCCGCCGGCGCCGAGGAGCAGGAGCCGCGCGCCGGCCAGGTGCTGGACCACCTGCGCGATCGCCTCGGCGCCGTCGCCCTCGCCGCCCGGCGCGAGCTCCTGGAGCTCGTCCAGGCTCACCACCGCGCGCGTGCGCTCGGGCGTGACGAGGCGCAGGAGCACCGCCCGGACCAGCCGCTGCTCGCGCGGCGGGAGCGCGGAGAGCACCGCGTCCGCGTGGGCCGACAGGGCGCCGGCGACGCCGCCGAGCTGCTCGTAGCTGGCCTGCGTGAGGAGCCGGCGCGCGCGATCCCGCGCGTCCCAGAGCTTGCCGGCCGTGAATTGCAGGAGCGGCAGGGGGCTCCGCGTGCTCTCGAGCGTGCCCAGCATGTGCTCGACCATCTCCGCCGTCTCGAAGCGGTAGCCGGCGGCCCCGAGCGGCCGCGTCAGGGCCTCGCGCAGGTCGTCGCGGCCCATCGGCGGCAAGAACCAGAGCCCTCGGGTCACGCCGATCATGAAGTCGCGGTGCTCGGCGAGGCGATCGAGGAAGTCGGAGCGGACGGCGAGCAGGACGCGCAGGGGGGACGAGGCGTCGTCGGCCACGCCCTCCAGGCAGGCGATGAACGCCGCGCGCTCCTCGGGGGCGGCGCCGAGCGTGTACAGCTCCTCGAGCTGGTCGACGAAGAGCAGCGCGCGGCGCCTCGGCCCGTCGCGGCGGCAGCGCGCGCGCAGCCGCGCCCCGAGGCAGCCCGGCTGGGTGCGCAAGGTGGCGACCAGCCCGTCGTGATCGGCGGGCTCGGGCGAGCTCGCCGCCGCGCCCTCCGACGCCCTCGCGGGCGGCGCCTCGACGACCTGCGCGAGCACGTCGGCGAGCGCGGACAGCGGGCGGCGCCCCGGCCGCAGGACGAAGGACTCCCAGCGGTCGTTGGAGCGCTTCAAGGCCGGGATGATCCCCGCGCGCCCGAGCGACGACTTGCCCGCCCCGGAGGGGCCGGCGATGACGAGGAGCTGCTGGCTGCGCAGCCTCACCGCGATGGCGGTGATGTCGCGATCGCGGCCGAAGAAGCGCGCGGCGTCCGCCTCCTGGAACGAGAACAGGCCCGCGAAGGGGCTCTCGCCCTCGCTCAGGTCGAGCGACCTCCGATCGGGCAGGAGCGCCTCGAGCTCGGCGAGGAGCTCGCCGGCCGAGCCGACGCGCGCGGCCTTGCGCTTCTCGAGGCAGCGATCGACGAGGGCGCCGAGCGCGCCCAGCTCCGGGCGGCGCGCGCACAGGCTGGGCATCGGGACGTCGAGGTCCACGACCTCCGAGAGGCGCGCGCGCGAGAACGGATCGAGCGGGTGCGCCCCCGTGAGCAGCTCGTGCAGGATGATGCCCACGGCCCAGAGGTCGGTGCGGCCGTCCATGTCGCTGCCCAGCAATTGCTCGGGCGCCATGTAGTGAGGCGTGCCGGCGATCGCGCTCTTGCGGCGCGCGTCGGCGTCCCCGGCGAGCGCCGCCCCGGCGCCCGTGATCGCCGAGGCCAGGCCCGCGTCGATCCGCTTGGCGAGGCCGAAATCGAGCACCTTGATGCGTCCGGCGTCGTCGAGGCGGATGTTCTCCGGCTTGAGATCGCGGTGCACGATCCCGACCTCGTGCGCGCAGAGCAGCGCGCGGACCACCGGGATCATGAGCTCGATGGCGTGGCGGGGCGACATCGAGCCGGGCGGCGCGGCGAGGGGCGGCCACCCGGACGCGCCGGGGCGCTCGCGCTGGGTCAGCCACTCGCGCAGCGAGCGACCCTTGATGTACTCGAGCACGAGGTAGGGACATCCATGGATCTCGTCGACCTCGTGGATGACGACGATGTTCTCGTGCCTGCAGCGCGCTGTGGCCCGCGCCTCGTCGAGGATGCGCTCGATCCCGCGGCCGGTGTAGCTGAGGAGGAACTTGATCGCGACGAGGCGGCCGAGCTTCGTGTCGCGCGCCAGGTACACGATGCCCATGCCGCCCTGGCCCAGCTTGCGGATGATCTCGTAATCGTTGACGAAATCGCTGGATTCGAGGAGCGTGACGTCCCTCGCGGGCGCCGCGGCCGCCTCGTCCCCGGGGGGCGCGGCGCGCTCGGTGCGCTCTCCCGGCGCCGCCGCTGGCCCGGCCGCGGGCGGGTCGGGCGTCATGAGGTCTTCCCGGCGGAGCCCGTCGAGCGCGCAGGCGTCGAGCTCGCGGAGCAGGCCGTCGGCCGTGGCGGTCCGCGCCGCGACGTCCTCGAGCGTGGCCTGGCGCAGGAGGGCGCCGAGCGGGTGCGCGAGGAGCGCGGGAGGGAGCCGCGCCGGCTCGCGGCCGGCGCCCGGGAGAGCGGACCCGCCGGTCGGCTCGCCGCGGCCCGCGCGCCGGCCGGTGAGGCACTCGAGGAAGACGAGGCCCCAGGCGTACAGGTCCGAGCGCGCGGTCGGCGAGAACCCCCGGCGCAGCTCGGGCGCCGCGTAGGCCTGCGAGCCCACGATCTCGCGGCCGGAGACGGGCGCTTCCTCCTGCTCCGCCCGCGCGGCGGCGGCGTCGGCGCCGAAGCCGAAGCCGAGCACCAGGGCGCCCGAGGGTGTGACCAGCACCTGGGCCGGCCTGAGGTCGCCGTGGACGACGCCGTGCCGGTGCGCGAAGCCGAGCGCGTCGAGGACCTGCCGGAGGAGGTGCCGCGCCTCCGGGGGATCGAGCGCGCCGCGGGTCGACAGCAGCTCGGCCAGGCTCTGGCCGGGCACGCGCGCGAAGACGGCGAAGACCTGCCCGTCGCCCGCTTGCCCCGCCTCGATGGGCCGGACGATGCAGGGGTGGTCGAGCCGCGCGCAGCGGCGCATCTCCTGGAGGAACCGCTGCAGGGACCGCGCCCGGCGCCCTCGCGTCGGGTCGGCGGGGGCCTCGTCCCTGGCGAGGCGCAGGAGCTTGAGGACGATCGGCTGCCCGCTCGCGAGCAGCCGCCCCTCGTAGACGGCCGCGCGCCTGCTCTCCCGGAGCAGGGACAGGATTTCGTAACGACCCTGGAACACCGTCCTCGGAGCGAGGATCCCCTGGTTCATCGCGGCCCTTCCGAACGCTGCCTCCCGCGCGGCAGCCTCGGGCGGGAGGCCGCGCACCGCCAGATGGGAGGCCAGATGGGAGCGGCGATCTCGGGCGCCGCGGAGCTCGCCCCGCGCCCGCGGCGGGCGGCGGGCGGCGGGCGGCGACGATCGTGCGCCCGCCTGAGCCGCGGGGCGGACCTCCGGGGACTTGAGGGGGAGGAGCCTCGCTTGTCCCGCCCCCTGACGCTCGTCCGACCGCTGCCGCCGCTCGCGAAGGACGCTTTTTCCGGGGATGACGCGGCGCTCGTGGCCGGGTTCCGGCGGGGCGACCGCAGGGCGCGCGCCGCCCTGTACGACCGGTACGCCGTGCACGTCCACCGGGTGCTCTACCGGCTGCTCGGCTTCCACCCCGACCTCGCGGACCTGCACCACGACGTCTTCGTGCGCGCGCTCGGATCGCTGCCGAACCTCGAGGACCCGAGCGCGCTCAAGGGGTGGCTCACGATGATCGCGGTGCACGTGGCGCGCTCGTCGATCACCCGCGCGCGGCGGCGGCGCTGGCTCTGGTTCTTGCCGAGCGAGGAGCTGCCCGAGGTCGAGTCCGGCGCGGCGTCGGGCGAGGTGCTGGACGCGCTGCGGGCGACCTACGCGGTGCTCGACGCGCTCCCGGTGGACGAGCGCATCGCGTTCGCCCTGCGGTTCATCGACGGCATGGAGCTGACCGAGGTGGCCGCGGCGTGCGAGACGTCGCTCGCGACCATCAAGCGGCGGCTCGCGCGCGCCTCGGCCCGCTTCGGGGCCGAGGCGCGCAAGCAACCCGTGCTCGAGGCGTGGCTCGAGGGAGGTACCCGGTGGGGCAATCCGAGCGATCGCTGACCGCCCTCGGGCGGCGCGTGGCCGCGCTGCAGGACCGGGCGCCCGGGGCGCGGCTCGACCTGGAGCGGGGGCGCGCGCGGCTGATGGCGGCGGAGCTGCCGGGCCGGCGGGGGGGCGGCAGGGGAGGCGGGGAGGGGACGGTGAGCGGGGCGCGGCTGCGGGCGCCGGGGAGGTGGGGCGGGGGGCGGGTCGCCGCCTGGATGGCGGCGGCGGCGCTGGTGCTGTCGGCGGTCGCGGTGGTGATCGTGGCGCGACCGGGAGCGCCGATGCGGTTCGAGCTCGGGACGACCGAGGTGGGGGTCGTCGGGGCGTGGATCGCCGCGCCGGCGGGGGCGGAGCTGCCGATCCGGTTCTCGGACGGGTCGCTGCTCCGCCTGGCGCCGGGCGGGCGCGCGCGCGTGGCGTCGGTGGACGCGAACGGCGCGGAGATCGCGCTGGAGCGGGGCGCGCTGGATGTCGCGGTGGTCCACCGCGGGGGGACGCGCTGGCGGGTGCGGGTGGGGCCGTTCCAGGTGCACGTGACCGGGACGCGCTTCGAGACCCGGTGGGACCCGGTGACCGAGCGGTTCGAGGTGGCTCTGATCGAGGGGGCGATCACCGTGTCGGGGCCGGTCGTGGGGGAGGCGCGGGCGGTGCGCGCCGGGGAGCGGGTGACGGTTTCGCCCGGGACGAATACGATCGAGGTGGCGCCGATCGGTGCAACCGGCGCAACCGGCGCAACCACGTTGGGGGCGGGCTCAACCCCCGTCGGGCCAGGCTCAACCTCGGTCGGGCCAGGCTCAACCTCGGTAGGGCCAGGCTCAACCTCGGTCGGGCCAGGCTCAACCCCGGCCTCGGGCTCAACCCCGGTCGGGCCAGGCTCAACCTCGGTCGGGCCAGGCTCGGTCGGGTCAACCTCAACCTCGGTCGGGCCAGGCTCAACCTCGGTCGGGCCGGGCTCAACCTCGGTCGGGCCAGGCTCAACCCCGGCCTCGGGCTCAACCCCGGTCGGGTCAACCTCGGTCGGGTCCACCCACCCGCCCGGCCACGCTGGCGCCGAGACCCCCCTGCCGACCGCCCCGGAGACGCCTCGCTGGCGGGCCCTCGCCCTCGATGCGCGGTACAAGGATGCCCTCGCCGCCGCCGAGCGCGAAGGCTTCGACGCCCTCTGCGCCGCCGCGAGCGCCGGCGACCTCCACGCCCTCGGCGACGCGGCCCGGCTCGGCGGCAGCTCGGCCCGCGCCATCCAGGCCTTCACCGCCCTCCGCCGGCGGTTCCCCGGCACGCCCGAGGCCGCGTCCGCAGCGTTTCTCCTCGGACGGAACGCTCAGGACCAGAGCAACGACCCCGCGGGCGCCGCGCGCTGGTTCACCCGGTACCTGAGCGAGCTTCCGGGGGGCGCCTTTGCCGCCGACGCTGCGGGGCGCCTCGTCGAGGCGGAGGACAGGCGCGGCGACGAGGCGGGCGCCCGCCGCGCGGCCGAGCGCTACCTCGCCGCGTACCCGAACGGCTCCCATGCCCCCTACGCGCGGCGCCTGCTCGCGCGCGCGCCGGCCCCGACCCCCTCCGCGCCCGGGTCCGCCACGCCGGACGCCGCCCCCGGCGACCCTCCCGCGCCGTGACACGCCGCTCCCCGGCGCCCCTCCTCCTCGCCCTCGCCGCGCTCGCGGCGGGGTCCTCGCTCGCCGCGAGCGCGCGCGCCGACGAGGCCCGCGAGGACGCCTCCTCGACCATCGCCGTCGTGTGCGCCCCCGGCGATCGCTTCGGCCTGCGGGTCGTCGCCGAGCTCGAGTCGCTCGGCTTCCGGGCGGCGATCCTCGACCCCGCGGCCGACGCGCCGGCGTCGCGCGCCTCCCTCGAGGCCTCCGCGCGCGACGCCGGCGCGATCGCCGCGATCCGCGCCGTCCCCTCCGGCCGCGGCGTCGAGGTGTGGATCGCCGATCGGGTCACCGGCAAGACCGTCCTCCGCGAGATGGCGGGCGACGCCGGCGCGCCCGACAGCGACGCCGCGCTCGCGCTCCGCGTCGTCGAGCTCCTGCGCGCCAGCCTCCTCGAGGCCGCCCTGCCCGCGCCGCCGCCCGGAGAGCTGCCCGCGACCCCCGAGATCCGCGAGAAGCTGCGCGTCCCCGCGCCGGCCGCGCTCGCCGACCCGCCCTCGCCGCCGCCGTCGCCCTCGCCGCCGCCGTCGCCCGCGCTCCGCGTCGCGCTCGCTCCCGGCGCGCTGCTGAGCCCCGGCGGCCTCGGCGCGGCGGCCAGCGTCGACCTCGGCGTCGTCTGGATGCCGAGCGAGCACGTCGGCGCCGTCGCGTTCGCGGCGATCCCGTTGACCAGCGCGCGGATCGAGCGAGCGAACCTCGACGTCGACCTCTCGGTCCAGCTCACCGGCGGCGGCGCCCGCTTCACCACCCGCGCGGGCCGGTGGGCTCCCTCGGCGGATCTCGGCCTGGCGGTGGTCTCGCTCCAGAGCACGCGCATGGTCGTCAGCTCGAGCTTCAGCAACGGCGAGCCCTCCACGATGACAGTCGCTCCCTTCACGCGCCTCGGCCTCGCCTTCGCCGTGACACCCACGTTCCGCCTCCGCGCCGACGTCCTCGTCAGCGTGGTCGTCGAGGGGGTCTCGATCCAGATCGCCGGGCGCGAGATCGCGACATGGGGTCGACCGATCCTGCTCTCTTCTGCCGGCATCGATCTCGGCTGGTTCTGATGAGCCGTCCTCGCGCCCTCGGGGGACTTCACCCGAGAACCTGTTCTGGAGGTCAATCCAATGAAGAGCTTCCTCATGGCCATCGGCGTGATGGCGATCGTGAGCACCGGGTGCGAAGAGATCGTGTTCATACCCGTTCTGGGCGGGGAGCACCCGTCCGATCCGGACTCCCCCCCGCCTCCCGACGACGACCCTCCGGTGCCGAGCGCCATCGCGATGAGGGCCGGCGATCTGCCGCCCGATTTCAACTTCCGGAAGGGGGAGGATCCCGACACGTTCATCCTGGTTTTCAACAGCGATGTCCAGGAGTGCCCTCCGACCGTGATCGAGCCGACGTGCGACAATGCACCCATCTGGCAGCTCATCCTCGCCCTGCCGCCCGAGCTCGACACACCCGGGCTGATCGACCTGTCGGATGACCGGATCCGTTTTCAAGAAGCGCTGTCCGAGAACGCCAACGGTTGCGGTTTGTTCGGCGGGGAAGGCTTCCTCGGCTACAGAGGCACGCTCGAGATCATCAGCACCGACGAGACCTCCCTCTTCGTGAAGCTGCGTGACACCGGCATGGAAGGTCGGGCGAGCGGCGATTACACGGTTCAGCGCTGCGGCGCAGCGCTCGAGACCGCGCCCGGCGGGTGATGGCCGCCCGCGCCCGCGCCCGCTCGCTCCGCGGGCCGCGCCGCTCGCTCCGCGGGCCGCGGTGGACTCCTCCTCCGGCGCGCCGGCCACCCGGGCGCGCAGCGCTCGGCCTGCCGCCGGCCTGGTAGACCGCCGCGCCCGCACCTATGCTTCACCCCCGCGCGCCCCACGGGGGGCGCCGTGAGCCACTCCACCGGGGAGCGACGACGCGCATGATCCAGGTCTTCGGCACGGCCAAATGCAAGGCGACGCGGGCGGCGCAGCGGTTCTTCGCGGACCGCGGCATCAAGGTCCAGTTCGTCGAGGTGCGCGAGAAGGGCCTCTCGAAGGGGGAGCTCGCGAGCGTGGCGCGCGCGGTGGGCGGCGTGCGCGCGCTCTACGACGCCGAGGGCGCGCGGGTGAAGGAGCGCGGCCTGCAGCACCTCGGCCCGAGCGACGCGCGCATCGCCGAGCTCCTCGCGGAGGATCCGCTCCTGCTCCGCACGCCGATCGTGCGCGACGGCCAGCGCGCCTGCGTGGGCGCGGCCGAGGCGACGTGGAAATCGTTCGCCGACGCCGCGAAGGGGAAGTAGAGGCGATCGAGAGCGCCGAGCGGGTCGGGCTCGAACGAGCGCCGTACATGCGCGCTCAAGAACAGAGAGGGGCGAAGGTGGCACAGTACGTCGCGTTCCGGGCTGGCATCGAGGTGCGCGCGGCCAACCTCCAGAGCTTCTTCGAGGCGCCGGGGCGCGCCTATGCCCCGATGATCATGAAGATCATGATCAAGCACGGCCTCCACCAGCTCATGGCCATCGACTGGCTCCCCATGCAGCTCTGGCTCGACGCCCAGCGGGAGATCGCGGACACGATCGGAGAGCACACGCTCTTCGCGCTGGGCAAGAAGGCTCCCGAGGTGGTCGCCTGGCCGACGGGCATCGACACCGTCGAGGCGGCGCTCGCGTCGATCGACGTCGCCTATCACCTCAATCACCGCATGGACGGCGAGCCGATGTTCGATCTGCGGACCGGCGCGATGAAGGAGGGGATCGGCCACTACCGCTGTCGCCCCGGCGGCGACCAGAGCATCGCCGTCGTCTGCGCCACGCCCTATTCCTCCGAGCTCGAGCGCGGGCTCATCACCGGCATGGCCCGCCGGTTCAAGCCGGCCGCCGAGGTCACTCTCGATGAGACCCAGCCCACCCGCAGGCGGGGTGGGGAGTCGTGCACCTTCCTCGTGCGGTGGTGAGCCCGCGAGCGTCCAGCGAGCGCGCGCGAGGCGCCCCGGCGGGGGCACCTCAGCGCTCGGTCAGCGTGGTAGTCCAGCGTGGTAGTCCTGGAGGATGTAGTAATGCGCCTCCATCGCCGAGATCATCCTGTCGACGTTCCTGTCCTTCACGAACTCCCAGAAGGCCTTGTCGACAGGGTCCAAGAAGGGGCGGGGGACGCTGAGGTGGCGCGAGGGGATGAAGAGCGTCTCCGGGTCGTTCGCGTCCTCCATCGCCCTCTGCGACAGCGAATCGTAGAGGCTGATGTCGATGTCGGTCCTCGACGGGATCGACCCCTTGAGCGGGTTCAGCGCGTCCTGCCCCTCCACCGAGCCCATGGTCGCGAGCAGGTCGAGCGCGGCGTCCCGGTGCGCTGCCCCTCTCGGGACGACGAAGCTGTCGACCACGTAGACGAACGCGCCCTCGCCCACCGTCACCATGCCGAAATCCTCGCCGAGCGCGTACCCGCGCGCCTGGAACTCGGCCTTGGCCCAGTCCCCGTCCATGAGCATCGCGGCCTCGCCTCGCCCGACGAGCTCGACGGCATCGTACCAGCGCAGCTCCTCGGCGTTCGCGTTCATGTACTTCATGGCCTTGAGGCCCGCCGTCAGCGCGGCCCTCACCTTCCGCGTGTCGGGGCTCTTCAGGCGACCCTTGAACAGGTCGTCGTAGTACGTCGCGCCGGCCGACAGGATGAAGATGTGCTCCCACATGAGGCTGGCCGGCATCGACGGATCCCTCGCCGCCACCGCCAGCGGCACGACGCTCTTCGCGGCGAGCGCCTCGTTGACGGCGAGGAGCTCGTCGAGCGTCGTCGGGGGAAGCAGGTCGTTCTCCGCGAAGATCTTCCTGTTGTAGAAGAGGCAGTTCGTGCGGTGGATGTTCACCGGCACGGCGTAGACATGACCGTCGTACGACACGGACTCGACGATCGACGCGGGCGCGCTGGAGAGCCAACCGCTCGACGCCACGACGTCGTCGATCGCCTCCAGCTTGTTCGCCCCCTCCCGGCCGTTGTACCTGACCCAGCTCATCATCCGGGCGCCGCTGTAGGACTGGAACAAGTCCGGCGGGAGGCCCTCGACCATGCGCTCATCCAGGCGCCTCTCCGAGGCGTTCGCCGCAGCCGCGGCGGCGTTGATGACCTCCACGCCTGGGTGATCGCGCCGGTGGACGTCGATGAGCGCCTGAAGCGCCCTGCTCTCGCTCGGGCTGCTCCACCAGCTGAAGAGCTCGATCCTCGCGTCTCCGCCGCTCGGGCCGATCTCTCCGACGCCCCCGCACCCCGCCGCGCCGGACGTCGCCAGCGTCACGGCGCCGGCGAGGCGCAGCACCTTCACGAAGAACGCCGCCGGACGAGCGAAGCTCATGGCTGATCGTGGTGGTCCTGGATGATGTAGTAATGCGCCTCCATCGCCAGGATCATCTTGTCGGTGTTCCTGTCCTTCACGAACTCCCAGAAGGCCCTGTCGATGGGGTCGAAGAAGGGGCGGGGGACGCTGAGGTTGCGCGCCGGGACGAAGCGGGTCTCCGGGCTCCTCGCGTCCTCCATCGCCTTCCGCGACAGGGGGTCGTAGATGCCGAGGTCGGTGTCGGTCCTCGACGGGATCGACCCCTTGAGCGGGTTGAGCGCGTCCTGCCCCTCCACCGATCCCATGGTCGCGAGCAGGTCGAGGGCGGCGCCTCGGTGGAGCGCCCCTCTCGGGAGGGCGAAGGTGTCGACCACGTAGACGAAGGCGTCCTCGCCCACGGTGACCATGCCGAAATCCTCGTCGAGCGCGTACCCGCGCGCCTGGAACTCGGCCTTGACCCAGTCCCCGTCCATGACCATCGCGGCCTTGCCTTGCCCGACGAGCTCGACGCCATCCACCCAGAGGAGCTCCTCGGCGGCGTCCGCGTCGACGTACTTCAGGGCCTCCAGCGCCGCTTCCAGGGCGGCCCTCACCTCGGGCGTATCGGGGCTCTTCAGGCGACCCTTGAACAGGTCGTCATAGTACTGCGCCCCGGCGGACATGACGAAGATGTGCTCCCACATGAGGCCGGCCGGCGTCCCCGGGTCCTTCGCGGCCAGGGCCAGCGGCGTGATGCCCTTCGCGGCGAGCGCCTCGTTGACGGCGTAGAGCTCGTCGAGCGTCGTCGGCGGCGTGAGCTCGTTCTCGGCGAAGAGCCGCTTGTTGTAGAACAGGCAGTTCACGCGGTGGACGTTCACCGGCACGGCGTACACGTGGCCCCTGTGCGTCACCGTCTCGACGACGGATGCAGGCACGGTGGAGCGCCACCGGCTCGACGCTGCGATGTCGTCGAGCGGCTCCAGCTTGTTCTCGCCCTCCAGGCCGTTGTACTTGACCCAGTCCATCAACCGGACCCCGCCGTGGACCTGGAACACGTCCGGGGGCAGCCCCTCGGCCATGCGCTCGTCCAGGCGTCGCTCCAGGACGGCGCGCTCGACCCCGGCGCTGTTGTTGATGACCTCCACCTCCGGGTGAGCGCGCTTGTGGACGTCGATGAGCGCCTGGAGCGCCCTGGTCTCGCTCGGGCTCGCCCACCAGCTGAAGACCTCGACCGTCGCGTCGCCGCCCTCCGGGTCGCCGCCCCCGCACCCCGTCGCGCCGAGCGCGGCGAGCGTCAGGACCCCGGCACAACGCAGCACCGTCACGAAGGTACCCTTCATGTCAGCCTCCCGTCCTCTCCTGTCGCCCCGCCGCTCGCCACCAGCGTGCTGTGAGCCCATGTCCGTCGAGGACCAGAGCGCGGCGTGATATTACATTCTCTCGACCCGCGTGCGGCGTCAAGCTCGAGCGCCCCGGGGTGAGCCTCTCAGGAGCCGCCGCGCATGAGCTCATGGGGCGAGTCACGGCCGCTGGTCCAACTTCCGGTCAGGCGCCGCTCCGTGTACGATCCGCGCGCCGGGAACATGCGGAAAGTACGGTGTGAAATGAGCGATTCCTTACTCGATGTCGGGCAGAGGGGGTGTGCGCGAGGTCCCTCCGTCTCTCGGCTGTGGCGCGCGCTGCGGGGCGCTCGCCGGCGCGATCTTGCCGCGTCGATCGCGGCGATCCTGTCCTTCGCCGCCGCGGCGTCGTGCAGCGTGACCGTCGACCTCGATCCGCTCCAGGACGGCGTCTCGTGCCCGAGCGGACAGAAATCCTGTTACGGAAGCTGCGTGTCGATCATGGATCCTGACTACGGGTGTACCCCGGACCGGTGCGCGCCGTGCACCCTGATGCAGGCGGACGCGGTCTGCGACCCATCGAGCGCGGAAGGCCAGTGTGTCCTGAGCAGGTGCATCCCGGGCACCGAGTACGAGAGCTGTGATGGCGACCTGAGGAACGGGTGCGAGACCAACACGAACACCAGCCTTGATCACTGCGGCTTCTGCAACACCCCGTGCACCTGCGAGGTCGGCTTCCCCACGTGCATCCGCGGCTCGTGCCGATGCTCCTCGTGACCGCCGCCCGCGTGATGTCCCCCCATCCGATGTCACAACAAAGAGCGACGCTCCTGCCATGGCCCCTCGCCGGGGGCCGGCGCCCTCAGGATCGCGCTCAGAGCGGCCGCTTCGCCCGGTGCCGCGTGTAGCAGCTCGGGCAGCGCCACTCCATCATCCGGCGCCCGTTCGCGTCGACGGTCCGCGTCAGCCTCCACCCGTACCGCGAGCTGATCAGCGTGTAGTTCGTCTCCGTCTTCGGCGCCGGCGTACTGCAATCGACGCACCGGTGGGATACACGCTGCTCGCTCTCCGGTGGGATCGTGTGCCCTGCGGGGGTAGAAGGCGCGCTCCTGGGACCGTCGAGCATTTCCGGGTAGAGCGAATCGCGTCTGGTAGCCGACATCTGAACCTCAGGATGTACGCTGAATGTCCACTGAGCGTGTCGCCTCACCTGTCCGCTGGGCGCCTGGAATCGAACATCCTCAAGTGTAACGGAGGACTCCTCTCGCGCCAAGATCGATCTCGACGAGACCCACGGTCGCGCGGCCTCGCCGGCCGCAGGAATCAGCACGCTTCCGTCGAGTCCCGTGCTTCCATGACGCGCTTTGATGCGCCGTATCATGGCCGCGGCGTGGGCCGCTCTCGCTCTCGCTCTCGTTCTCGCTCTCGCTCTCGTTCGTGGGGGGCCCCACGCAGGACCGCTGTTCGAGCTCCCAGGGTGCGTGTCGCCATACGACCGGTCAACGCCCACAGCGCGCCACGTCGACCTCCATCGTGCCAGGCGCGCACCGCCTCTCCCGCGCGTGCGCTTTCTCTTCACCAGGGCGCCGTGTACTCTCGGATCCCGTGGCGGGGCTGGTCGAGCGGATCGTGGACAGCGCGAGCGAGACGCACGGAAAGTACCGTGTCCTGCTCGAGCTCGGGCAGGGGGGGACCGCCCGCGCGCTGCTCGCTGTCGCCCACGGCCCGAGCGGCTTCAGCAAGCTCGTCGTGCTCAAGACGCCGAAGAAGGCGCACGCGCTCGATCCCGAGTTCCGGCGGATGTTCCTGAACGAGGCGCGCCTCTCCGCGCGGCTCAACCACGCCAACATCGTCCAGACCAACGAGGTGATCGAGGAGGACGGGAGCCCCGTCCTCGTGATGGAGTTCCTCGACGGGCAGCCCCTCTCGAGCGTGCTCACGATCGGCCGCGGCGCCCTGCCGCTCGCCATGCACCTCCAGATCATCGTCCACGCCCTGTGCGGCCTCCACCACGCCCACGAGCTGGAGGATTTCGACGGCCAGAAGCTCAACGTCGTGCACCGCGACATGACGCCGCACAACATCTTCGTCACCTACGACGGGCAGGTGAAGATCCTCGACTTCGGCATCGCGAAGCTCGATCGAGGGTCCGACTACCAGACCGAGACCGGCGTCATCAAGGGCAAGATCCGGTACATGTCGCCGGAGCAGATGATGGGCGAGAAGATCGACCGCCGCGCGGATCTCTACGCCGTCGGGGTCATGCTGTGGGAAGCGGCCACGGGCGAGCGGATGTGGAAGGAGACGCCCGATCCGCTGCTCATGAACCTCGTGCTCAACGGAGAGGTCGCCGCCCCGCGGAGCGTCAATCCGAGCGTCCCCGTCGACCTCGAGCGCGTGATCATGAAGGCGCTGGCCCCGGAGCGCGACGACCGGTACGCGACCGCGGCGCAGCTCGCGGCCGACCTCGAGGCCGTCATCGATGCGCTCGGCACGCGCGTGACCAACGGCGCGATCGGCAAGTTCGTCTCGACGCTGTTCGAGAACGAGCGCGCCGCGATGAAGAAGTCGGTCGAGGCGCAGCTCGTGAAGGTGGCGTCGCTGTCGTGGGCCGAGGCGGAGGGGACGGACCGAGAGGCGCGCTCCGAGACGGGGATCCGCGCGGTCCGCAACAGCACCACCGAGGTGCCGGCCCCGGGCCGGAGGCGGCGCGCCGCGCTCGTCGGCGTCGCGTGCGTCGCCGTGGCGGTCCCGCTCCTCGCGTGGAGGCTCGCGCCGGGCCCGCGCGGCGACCCGGCCACGCCCGCGCCCGCCGCCTCCGGGGCGAGCGCCGCGCAGGCCGCCCCCGGCCCCGCGATGGAGCAGCCTGCCCGCCCGGCGACCGTCCGCGTCCGCATCGCGGCCTCGCCCCGCCACGCGGCGCTGTTCCTCGACGGCGAGCCGCTCGCGACGAACCCCTTCAAGGCGCGGATGGAGAAGAGCGGCGCGGCGCACGAGGTCCGCGCAGAGGCCCCGGGCTACGCGAGCGCGCGCGCGGAGATCGTCCTCGACAGGAACGTGGACCTCGATCTCGTCCTCGAGCAGGAGAAGCGGGACGCGCCGACGGCGCCGGCGCCGGCGCGCGTCGTGAAGCGCGCCCCCACGGCGGAGCCCGCGGCGCCGCCGCCCGAGGCGGACTGCAACCCGCCCTATTACTTCAACGAGCATGGGATCAAGAAGTTCAAGCCGGCGTGCCTGTGAGCGCCGCGCGCCCGGCCTGAGCAGGGCGCGCCTCGGGGCGGGAGCGTTCTTGACCGCCGCCGCGCTCCTCGCCGGCGCGCCCGCGCTGGGCCAGCAGGCCGACGAGAAGGCCGCGTGCCTCGCGAAGCACGAGGAGGCGCAGGTCGCGCGGCAGCAGGGCAGGCTCCGGGACGCGCGCGGCGCGCTGCTCGCGTGCGCGCGTTCGACATGCCCGTCGCTCCTCCGCTCCGACTGCGCGGGCTGGCTGTCCGCGCTGATCCAGGAGATCCCGTCGGTCGTGCTCTCCGCGGAGTCGCAGCGCGGCGACGAGCCGGACGCCCGCGTGCTGATCGACGGCCAGCTCGCGGCGGAGGCGCTCGACGGCAAGGAGATCGAGGTCGACCCCGGCAAGCGCGTGTTCCGGTTCGAGCTGCCGCCGCACGCGCCGATCGAGAGGACGCTCCTCATCCGCGAGCGCGAGCGGGGCAGGCCGGTGTCCGTGTTCTTCGGCGAGCGCGCGGCGCGCCCTGCGCCCCCCGCGCTCCCCGCGCCCCCGCCGCCGGAGGGGCCGCGCCCCGTGCCGCTCGCCGTCTACGTGCTCGGCGGATCGGCGCTCGTGGCCACCGGGCTGTTCGCCGGGTTCGGCGCGGCCGGCCTGGCCGAGCGCGCGTCGCTCCAGGCGAGCTGCGCGCCGTTCTGCGACGACGCGCAGGTGCAGCCCGTGCGGACCCGGCTCCTCGTCGCCGACCTCGCGCTCGCGGCCGGCGTCGGGGCCGCGCTCTCCGCGGGGATCCTCTTCTGGCTCCGCCCCGCAGCGTCGGTCAACGTCGCGCCGGGCCCGCCCGCCGCGCCGTCGGTCGACGTCGCGCCGGTGGCCCGCGGCGCGCTGCTCCAGCTCCGCGGCGCGCTGTAGGCCGCGCGGCGCGACGGCCAGCGCGGTAGCATCGGCGCGCCCATGGTCCCGCGCCCCCCGCCTCGCGCGCGGGTCGACGTCGACGCCCTCGACGTGCCCGCGTTCGGCCTCGCCGACGACGTGACGCCGTTCCGCGGCGACGTCCACGCGCACCGCAAGCACCAGATCCTCTACGCGGACGCGGGCGTGCTGCACCTCGAGGTCGGCGGCGCGCACTGGGTGTTGCCGCCGCAGCGCGCGGCGTTCATCGCGGCCCGCGCCGCGCACCGCGCGTACGCCACGGGGCCGGTCGCGCTGCGCACCGTGTACCTGTCGCCGCGGCTCACCCGCGCCCCGCTGCCCGGCGGCGACGCGCCGGGCGAGGCGCGGGTCGACTGCCGCGTATTCGCGGTGACGCCGCTCGCGCGCGAGATGATCCTCCACGCCATGCGGTGGGGGCCGGACCACGGCGGCCGCGACGCCGTGGCGTCGATCTTCTTCAGGACGCTCGGCGCGCTGTGCCGGGAGTGGGCCGCCGAGCCGCTGCCGTTCAGGCTGCCGGTCGCGCGCTCCGTCGAGCTCGAGCGCGCAATGCGGTTCGCGCACGAGCGCCTCGGCGAGCGCCCCGGGCTCGACGACGCCGCGCGCGCGGCGCGCACCTCGGTGCGCACGCTCTCGCGGCGGTTCGCCGAGGAGGCCCGGACGACGTGGAGCGAGTACCTGAGCACCGCCCGGATGCTGCGCGCGATGGAGCTGCTCGCTGGAGGGGGCGCCCGCGTCACCGACGTCGCGGTCGCCGTCGGGTTCGACAGCCTCGGCGCGTTCACCCGGGCGTTCGCCGCGTTCACGGGCGAGCGGCCGAAGGACTACCGGGCGCGGGCGCGGGCGGGCGGGAGCGTCCCCGGGACGTCACGCCCGCCGTGATCGCTCGGTCAGGGGGCTCGCCTGGGCCGCGTGTGCTCGACGCGGTGCTGGCGGTGCTCCACGCGCGGCTCCGCCGCCGGCCTGCGCGTCGTGGTGCGGTAGCCGTGGTGGTGGTGAGGCTGATGGTGGTGGTGGACGCGGGTCCTGTCGAACTCGACGCGGTAGCTGACCAGGGCGCGCGGCTCCTCGCGGTAGTAGACCCAGCCGTGGCGCGTCGGATAGTACCAGCGGCCGTCCACGTAATAGACGTAGGTCCCCCGGTAGTAGACGCGGGGGTAGGTCTCGACGTAGGCCGGCGCCGCCGCGATGTGAACGACCGGCTCCTCGACCACCGCGAACTCCCGGTGCGTGACGACCACGGGCGCGGGGGCGACGGTCCTCGTGTGGACCTCGGCGGCGCACCCGGTCGCGCCGAGGACCGCGAGCGCGCCGAGGACCGCGAGCGCGGCGAGCCTGCTGCGGTGCGGGGAAACCGCCGTGGTTCTGGGGGATGAGCTCTGGAGGTCAGGCGAGTTGTGTTTCATGGGGCCTCAGGAGAGCAATCGCGATGCCAGCCGGCGGCGCCGGGGCGCCGCCATCAGCGCCAGGCAGCGCGGCTGCTGGTGGTATGGCCCTTGCTGAATCGTGGGTCATCGGCGCGACAGCGCCAGACTCCAATCAAGGAAGACGACCCATGAAACTCTCGAAGGTGCTCTCCGGTCTCGCCAGCTGCATTCTCGCCTCGGCCTCGCTCGCGGGGTGCATCATCGTCGACAACGACGACCATTCCCACTCCGGGTACGGCTCGCTCACGGTGGCGCTGACGATCGAGGGGCGCGCTGATCCATTCCAGTGCTTCGACCACGACGTGGATGGGATCGTCGTCAGCGTCGAGGACGAGGCGGGCTTCGTGACCGAGGCGTCCGCGGACTGCGATGAGCTCGGCCTCACCATCTTCGATCTCCCCGGGGGCTACTACGACGTCGAGACCTGGCTCGTGGACTTCGACGGCTTCCAGAGGAGCGACATCGTGCGCGTCGAGTCCGTCGACGTGTACGGCGACGCGGACACGCTCGTCGAGGTCGACTTTCCCTGGAACTGGATCGATCCGTGACGCGCGGCGCGCCTGAGCGCCGGGCCCCTACCTGTTCGCGACCGCGTTCGCGAGGCCGTAGACGCCGTACTCGACGAGGTACGCGAGCTCGTGGTCGGGGAACTCGGCGCTCGCGAGCTCCGCGAGCTTCTTGTGGTGGCTCGGTGCCTCGGGCCCCGCGAGCTCGCTCTTCCGCTCGCCGAGCGACGCGACGTAGCGCTCGACGAGGGCTTCCATCCCGGTGAGATAGGCCTTCTGCTCCTCGACGGCGGCGCGCACCGGGGCAGCCGCGCCCCGGCCGCCGTGAACGGTGAGCCCGTCGAACTCGAGGAGCTCGTCGAGCGCCGCGCGCCACGAGGCGAGGTCCGGCGAGGGCTGGCCGTCGCGGAGGCCGCCCTCGAGCCACGCGTGCGCCCTGTAATGCACGAGATCGCCGACGACGAGCGCCCCGGCCGAGGGGACGATCGCGACGGTCTGCGTGGTCGTCACGCCGGCGTGATCGAGCTCGCGCAGCGCGACCGCGCCGGCCTCGAGCGGGAGGTCGTACGCGCCCTCGAACGTCACGTCGACGGTGGCCTCTGGCGGGTAGGTCTCCTCGGTGAACATGCCCACGCCGATGAAATACGGCTTCTTGTAGGCGTGCACCGCGCCGATCGCGCTCGCGGTGGCGCGGCTCGCGACGACCTTCGCGCCGATCTTCTGGAACTCGGAGGCGCCGTTGAACTTGTCCGGGTTCGGGTGCGTGATCACCACGTACGTTATCGGGCTCTGCGTCTCGCCGCGGATCTGCGCGATGGCGCTCCGCGCGTGCGCCCCGGTGAACTGGGCGTCGAACACGACGACCTCGCGCCCGGTGTCGTAATAGAACGAGTGGGTGTCGAACCCGGCGGTGTCCGACGTGAAGGTGCCGAGCCTCGCCGGCGCCTCGGCGGGGTGCTCTGCGGTCTCTTCCGGGGTGCAGGCGGCGGCGAGGGCCGCGAGCGAGGCGACGGCGGCGGCGCGGATGAGCTTCGACATGGGGATCTCCTCTCTCGGCTTCGTTGCGGGGCGCTGGGCCCCGAAGACGAGGGAGAAGATGCGGTGATCGGCGCTGGCGCGCTTTCCCCTGGAAGCCAAAGTTTTGCTCCTGCGCGCCAACCGCGCCCAGGGCGCCGCGCGCCGGCTCAGAACCTCTCTACCGACGGGCGCACGTCGATCTCGTGGGTCCAGGCGCTCGGCGGCTGGGCGTGGAGCTGGTAGTAGGTCTCCGCGAGCGCCTCCGGCGCGAGCAGCGTGGCGGCGCCCCGCCCGGGCACCATGGCGCGCACGCGCGGGGTGTCGATCAGCCCGTCGATGATCACGTGGGCCACGTGGATGCCGCGCGGGCCGAGCTCGCGCGCGAGCGACTGGGCGAGGGCCCGGAGGCCGAACTTGCCCACGGCCAGGGCCGCGAAGCGCGGGCCGCCGCGGAGCGACGCCGTCGCGCCGGTGAAGAGGAGCGTGCCCCGACCGCGCTCGAGCATGTCGGGCAGCGCGGCCTGCGCGCACAGCAAGCCGCCGAGGCAGTTGACCTTCCAGGACGCCTCGAGCTCCCGCGGCGTGAGCTCCAGGGCGCCGGCCACCCGGAAGTCGCTGGCGTTGTAGATCAGCACCTCCGCCGGGCCGAGCGACTCCTTCACCCGCGCGAAGGCGGCCGCGACCGAGGCCGGGTCGGTGGCGTCCGCGGGGGCGCTCAGGGCGCGTCCCCCGTCCTGCTCGATCTCCCGCTGCACGGCCTCGCACGTGGCGGCCGTGCGGGCGACGAGCCCGACGGAGAACCCCTCGCGCGCGAAGCGCCTGGACACCGCCGCGCCGAG
This sequence comes from Sorangium sp. So ce406, assembly GCF_051474675.1. Taxonomy (NCBI): domain Bacteria; kingdom Pseudomonadati; phylum Myxococcota; order Polyangiales; family Polyangiaceae; genus Sorangium; species Sorangium sp. So ce406. The sequence goes on from NZ_CP150340.1 coordinate 370,190, forward strand.
GCCGGGACCGACGCCGACGACGACCGCTACCCTCTTCGAGCTCATGAATCGATCTCCTCCTGCCAGGCCTCGCGCCCGGCGAGCGCCGGCAGGTTACCCTCCTCCGGGGCCCGCGGCCTTCGCCAGCACCTCAGGCGAGCGCTCGTCTCCCGCTGGAGCCCTCCACGCACGCACATGGAAGGGCCACGCGTCGCGGAGATACAGGCCGAAGGGGATCCACCAGACGAGATCGTTCGTCAAGCAGAGCACGGCGGAGCGCGGCGGCCACTCCCCGGTCACGAGCAGCGCCGCGAGGCCGATCGGCCCGAGGACCTTGCCGAGCAGGCCGACCGCCGCGAGGAGAAAGCCGCGCTCGGGGGCGCGCGCGACCTCCGCATAAAGAATGGCGTAGACGCCGACCACCATCCCGAGACAGGCGAAGATCGCAGGGTGGTTGAGGGGCGGCATGCCCGCGAAGCGAAAGAGCCATTGCGGGTCGAGCGCCGCGTAGAGGCCCCAGCACGCGTTGTAGAGGGCGGCGAGGGCGAAGACGGCGCGGTGCAGGCGGCGGCGGGGGATCATGCGGGCTCCTCGCGCTCGACCCCCGCCGCGGCCGGGGAAGGACGGGGAAGGGTCGGACGGAGGCGTCAGCGGCATGCGGGCGAGGATACAGCTCGAGCGCGCGCGAGCGCCACGTCGAGGCGCATGCGCGTGGCGGGCGAGGAGGGCGGCCGCGGATCGATGATCCGTTCGTCGGTAGGTGAGGGCGCGGCGCCGCTCGCCGCGGCTTCTGCGGTGCCCCGTGCCGCTGCGCTCAGCGCTGCGGGCCCTGCTGGGCGGCGGACTGCTAGCCTTGCAACTGGTGCTGGCCGCGCTGCTGCTGGGCGGACTGCGGGCCTTGCTGCTGGGCGGACTGCGGGCCTTGCTGCTGGGCGGACTGCTGGCCGAACCGGGCGCCTTGCTGCTGACCGCGCTGTTGCTGGCCCTGGAACTGGGCGCCTTGCTGCTGACCGCGCTGCTGCTGGCCCTGGAACCTGTCGCCTTGCTGCTGACCGCGCTGCTGCTGGGCGGACTGCGGGCCTTGCTGCTGGGCGGACTGCGGGCCTTGCTGCTGGGCGGACTGCGGACCTTGCTGGTGGTAGCCCTTCTGCGGGCGCGACTGCTGGGCGCCCTGCTGCTGGCCGGATTGCTGCTGTCGCGCCTGCAGCAGCGTGCAGAAGAGCTGCTCCGCCTTTCTGAGGTGCTGCTCGATGTCCGAGCGCATCTTCACGACGTGGGACCGGAGGCTCGCGCTCTTCGTGTGCTCGGCGATCGGCTGGTCGAGGATCTCGAGGGCGCGGCGGTGCAGGGAGACCTGGGCCCAGATGAACGCGACGTCGAACTCTGCGCCTTCCTGCTCTTGCAGCGACTCGCTGGTCACGACCTCGTCCGCCTGGAGCTGCTGGCACTGCGGGCAGGCCTCGATGCTGGTGGTGGCGCCCCTCGACAGCCGGACCCCGTGCTGCTCAGCCCGAGAGTGCTCGTCGATCATCTCCTCGGCGTAGCGCTGCACCTCCGGGGACTCGGCCTTTCTCAGCGCGATCTCCGACAGCTTTACCTCCTGCTGGTTGATGAGCGAGACCAGCGTCGCGAGCTCCTGATCCGACACCTGCCGCATCGCGCTGTGGCCGCCGGGCTGTCCGCGGCCGCCCTGGTGGCCCCCCTGCTGGTGGCCCCCCTGGTAGCCGGCTTGCTCGCCGCACCGTTGCTCCGCGCCCGCTCGCTGTCCGCCGCCGCCCCGGTGGCCGCCCTGGTAGCCGGCCTGTCCGCCGCCCCGGTGGCCGCCCTGCTGGCCGCCCTGGCGGCCGGCCTGCTCGCCGCCGCGCCCCCTGCCGCCGGCGCGGCTCTGGCGATCTTCGCCTCTCCGCGCGCCGCTCTGGCCGTCGGCGCCCGTGTTGTCACGGCCGCCGCGATCCCCGCCGGCCGTCGCCTCGCGGTCCGCCTCGGCCTCGTCGGCGCCGGCGATGCACCCGCTAGCCCCCGCGAGTACAATGCTCCCTGCGAACATGATCGCCACGAGGCGACCTGAACGATTGCGCAACATCTTGCTTGCTCCTTGCTCGATATCGGCGCGCTGTCGCGCTCACCTGCCGGTTATCGGGCCCCCAACATCTGGGTTCCCGCTTCGGGGTTGGTGAGCGAGGTAGAGCCCGAAGCCTGCATCGTCATTTCCCCGAGCGCCCCGCGGCCGGGCCGGGATCGGCGCGAGAATCGATGTCGCGCGCAGCGTCGACCCTGGCCGTCGCGCGGCGGCCGGCGCGGCGACGCCCCCTCGCAATTGACCTGCTCGCGCACCCGCCTGCCCGGGGAGCGGCGCCATCGGTCGACCTCCTCGCGCGTTCGCGCCCGCCCGCCTCGCCCGGGCACGCGTCTGCTCGGACAGCCGGGCAGCCGTCCTGGCGCCGAGGACCTGCGCGCCGGGCCCGCGTCACGCCGGCGGGAACCATCCCGCGAGCGCGGCTGTCGCAATCGACCATGCCCCCTTCCGTCGCCCGGTTCTTCGTCCTCGCCTGCGCCATCACCTGGCCCTTTCAGCTCCCGTTCGTGCTGCAGCAGTGGGGCGCGCCCATTCCGGTCGACGTCGCGACGGCGCCGCTCGTGCTCGGCGCCATCGGACCCTCGGTGGCCGCGGCGGTGTGCGCCTGGAAGGAAGGCGGCCGCGGCGGGCTTTCGGGGCTCCTCTCGCCGCGCCGCGCCCCCTCCGGCTGGGCCTGGGCGCCGCTCGCGCTGTGCATGCCGGCGATGCTGCACCTCGCCGGCCTGGCGCTGCTGGCGCTCGCGGGCGGGAGCATGCCCGCGACGCTCCTCTACGCCCCCGTCACCCCGGAGCAGCGCGGCATCGCCTTTCTCGCGCCGCTCGGCGAGGAGCTCGGCTTTCGCGGATACGCGCTCCGGCGCCTCCTTCTGGCGCGCGGGCCCGTCCCCGCCAGCCTCCTCGTCGGCGCCGGGTGGACCCTCTGGCATCTCCCCACGATGTGCCTGCCGGGCGTCCCGTGGTGGTCGTGGGTGCTCGGCCCGCTGTTCATCACGTCGCTCAGCGTGCTGATGACGGCGCTGCACATCCGGTCTGGCGGCAGCGTGCTGGTGGCGATCGCGGCGCACCTCGGCATCCACCTCGACAACGTCTCCCGCGCGCACCTGTCCGGCGACGGCGCCGCGCCGCTCCTCGTCACGACGATCGTCGCGGTCGCGGCCGCCGCGATCGCGGCGCGGCGCATGCGGGCGTGGGAGCCGGCCGCCGCCGTCACGGCCGCCGCGGGCGCTGCCTGAGCGTCGCCGCCGCGAGCGCGGCGATCGGCGAGACGAGGCCGCGGCGCGGCGCACCGCGCCGCCTTTCGCTGCGCCGCCGATGAGCGTAAGCTCCGCGCGATGTCCGGACGAGCGACGCTTCGGCCCTGCTCCGACCTCCTGGCCGAGATCACTTCATGGGAGCTCCCGGGCCCGATCGCCCGCCTCGCGGCGCCGGGCCCCGGTCCGCGCTGACGCGATGGATATCGAGGCCCTGAAGCGCGAGATCGAGCGGCTCCGCGTCGTTGCCTCCCGCGATCGCGGGTGGCTCAACGCGGTGCTCGAGCACAGCCCGCACGGCGTCATCCTCTGCGACGCGTCCGGGAAGCTCATCCTGCACAACCGGGCGGCGGAGCGCATCTGGGCCGGCAGCGCCTCGACCGAGTCGATGCGCGACTGGACGCTCTATCGCGCCTTCCACCACGACGGCCGCCCGTACGAGGCCGCGGACTGGGCGATGGCGCGCGCGATGGCCCAGCGGCAGGTCATCGAGAGCGAGGAGACCCCGATCCAGCGCTTCGACGGGACGCGCGCCATGGTCCTCGGGAGCGCCGCGCCCATCCTCGGGCCCGACGGCGAGATCGAGGGCGGGATCTCGGTGTTCGCCGACATCTCGCACCTCAAGCAGGTCGAGGCGGAGCGCGTGGAGCTCGCGGCGCAGCTCGAGAAGCGCGTCGAGGAGCTCCATCGCAGCGCGCAGCTCACGCAGGCGCTGCTCGCGGTCAGCGCGGCGCTGAGCGGCGCGGTGACGCTCGACGAGATGGCCACGGCCGTCGTCCGCGACATCCACCGCGTGATCGGGGCGTCGACGACGATGATGTACACGGCGGACGAGGCGGCCGGGGTCGCGACGCTCGTCGGCCACAGCGGGCTGGAGGAGCAGCGCACGAGCCGTTACGCGACCGTGCGCCTCGACGCCCGACTGCCGCTCTCCGAGGCGCTCCGGGAGCGCCGCCCGTGCTGGGTGGCGACGATGCAGGACTTGCATGATGCGTATCCGGAGCTCGCGGCGCTCAGGCCGGCGCGCGACGACATCCAGGCGCTCGCCGTCCTGCCGATCGTCGCCCACGGCACGCTGCTCGGCGGGCTCTCGTTCTCGTTCGCGCGGGAGCGGTCGTGGAGCGCCGAAGATCGCGAGTTCTTGCTCAGCGTGGCGGCGCAGTGCGCGTCGGCGCTGGACAGGGCGCGCCTGCTCGAGCAGGAGCGCAGCGCCCGGGCGCGCGCGGAGACGCTCGCGGCCGAGCTCGCGCGGCAGCAGGCGACGCTGCGCCTCCTGAGCGAGGCGGGCGCCGTGCTCTCCAACTCGCTCGACTACGCGTCGCGGCTCGCGCACCTGACGCACCTGGCGGTCCCCACGCTGGCGGACTGGTGCGCGGTCGACATGGTGAACGGCGACACCATCGAGCGCGTGGCCGTTCACCACATGGATCCGGCGAAGCTCGAGCTGTCCGAGCGCCTGCGGGCGATGTCGCCGCCCCGGCTCGACGCCCCGACGGGCGTGCCCGCGGTCATCCGCACCGGCCGCCCCGAGTGGGTGCTGGACATCCCGGACGCGGTCCTCGAGGCCGCCGCGATGGACCCCGAACACCTGCGCCTGATCCGGTCGCTCGGGCTGAGGTCCTACGTCGTCGTCCCGCTCCGGGGGCGCGAGCGGACCATCGGCGCGCTCACGCTCGTCCACGCGGAGTCGGGCCGCCGCTTCAGCGAGGCGGACGTCGCGCTCGCCGAGGAGCTCGCGAACCGCGTGGCGCTGCTGATCGACAACGCGCGGCTGTTCCAGCAGGTCGACGCGTCGCGCGAGCGCCTCGCGGGCCTGTTCAACCAGGCGCCCGCCGGCATCTGCATCATGCGCGGCCCCGGGCACGTCTTCGAGCTGGTGAACCCGGCGTACGCGGACATCCTCGGCGGTCGCGAGGTGATGGGCAGGCCCATCCGCGAGGCGCTGCCCGAGCTGCAGGGCCAGGGCATCTTCGAGCTCCTGGATGCGGTCTACCGGAGCGGGCAGCCCTACGTCGGCACGTCCGTGCCCCTCCGCCTCCGGCGCGGCGCCGCCGGCCCGGAGGAGGAGCGGTTCTTCAACTTCGTGTACCAGGCGATGCGCGCGCCCGACGGCAGCACCGAGGGCGTGATGGCGTTCGCCTTCGAGGTGACCGATCAGGTGCAGGCGCGCCGCCACGTCGAGCAGCTCGCGATCGAGCTCGCCACGAGCGAGGCGCGCCTGCGCACGCTGGTGCAGGCGACGACGGCCATCGTGTGGACGGCCACGGACAAGGGAGAGGTCGTCGAGATCTCGCCGAGCTGGCTCGAGTTCACCGGCCAGACGGAGGCCGAGTACCTGAACGGCGGCTTCCTGGAGGCGATCCACCCCGACGATCGGGGGGCGGTGATGCGGGCCTGGGCGGACGCCGTGGCGCGCGGGGCCATGTACGAGGCCGAGTACAGGCTCCGCCGCAGGAACGGCACGTACGCCGTCACCGCGGCGCGCGCGGTGCCCGTCCGCGCGACGGACGGCAGCGTCCGCGAGTACGTGGGCTGCAACATCGATATCAGCCAGCAACGCGAGGCCGAGCGGCTCACGCGGGAGCACGCCGAGGTGCTCGAGACGCTCCACGAGGTCGGGCAGGCGCTTTCGGCGGAGCTCGAGCTCGACGCGCTCGTCCAGTCGGTCACCGACGCCGGGACGAAGCTCTCCGGCGCGGCGTTCGGCGCGTTCTTCTACAACGTGAACGACCCGCAGGGCGGCAGTTACATGCTCTATTCGCTCTCGGGGGTGCCGAGAGAGGAGTTCTCGCGCTTCCCGATGCCGCGGAACACGGCGGTGTTCGCGCCGACGTTCAGCGGCGAGGGCGTGATTCGCCTCGACGACGTGACCAGGGATCCGCGCTATGGCAAGAACACTCCGTACCAGGGTACGCCGGAAGGCCACCTCCCGGTCGCGAGCTACATGGCCGTTCCGGTCGTCTCCCGGAGCGGCAAGGTCATCGGCGGCATGTTCTTCGGCCACCCGGAGCCGGGGGTGTTCACCGAGCGCTCCGAGCGCATCGCGGTAGGCCTCGCCGCGCAGGCCGCGGTGGCGATGGACAACGCCCGGCTGTTCCGGGAGGCGCAGGTGCTCATCCGGGCGCTGGAGCGGACCAACGCCGAGCTCGACCAGTTCGCGTACGTGACGAGCCACGACCTGAAGGCGCCGCTCCGCGGCATCGCGAGCCTGGCCCAGTGGATCGAGGAGGACCTGTCGGACAAGCTCACCGCCGACACGCGCCACCAGATGGAGCTGCTGCGCGGGCGCGTGCAGCGCATGGAGGCGCTGATCGAGGGGATCCTGGCCTACTCGCGCGCGACGAGGTTCCGCGAGAAGCCGGAGAGCGTGAACATCGAGAAGCTCGCGAAGGATGCCGTCGAGCTCATCGCGCCGAAGCCGCCTGCGCAGGTCACGCTCGACGTGCCGCCCGCCATCCTGCGGACGTACAAGGTGCCGCTCCAGCAGGTGCTGATGAACCTGATCACGAACGCGCTGAAGCACGCGGGTCGCGAGGACGCGCGGGTGTCCGTCGTCGCCCGCGAGGAGGGCGACAGGGTCGAGTTCTCGGTGTCGGACAACGGTCCTGGCATCGCGCCCGCGTTCCACGAGAAGGTGTGGGGGATGTTCCAGACGCTGCAGGCGCGGGACAAGGTGGAGAGCACCGGGATCGGGCTCGCCATCGTGCGCAAGATCGTGGAGAGCCGCGGCGGGCGGGCGTGGGTGGAGTCGGACGGCAAGAGCGGCGCGACGTTCCGGTTCACGTGGCCGAAGCGGGAAGGGGCGCAGGGGGCGGCTTGAGGCGTCGGGGGGCGCGGGGAGCCGCCGCGAGCGCCTGGCTCGCCAGCGCTCATGACGCGGGTCTCGGCATCAGAGCGCGGCTCTTCCGATCTGCTGGATGGTCGCCTGCTCCCGCAGCCGGTCTTGCTGCTCTGGCGCCGACTGGAGCAGCTCGTTCAGCTTGCTGGAGATGACGTAGATCTTCCCGTCCCGGAGCACGCCTGTCGTCGGATAGACGTCGCCGAGCTGCTGAACCGCGCGCAGCTCCGCGGTGACCCAGCCGTCCTCGCTCGACAGCGAGAACGCGGCGTTCGACGCGACGCCGGCTGCCTGGTTCGCGATGAGCACCAGGTCCTTCTTCCCCACCAGGATCAACCCGTCGCCGCCCACAAACGTCCTGGCGATGTCGACCCGCGAGAACCGAGAAGGGCTCGCGAGGGGCACCTTGAACAAGCTGCCATCGCTCTTCTTGACGACCAGCAGGTAGCCATCGGGGTGAACGACCACCCCGTTCAGGTTGATCCCGTCACCGGCGAATCGATCGTCTTGCAGGAACACGGCCGCGTTTCCCTGCGGATCGACCTTGTAGATGGCGGGAGAAAAGCTGTCGGTGACGTAAGCGTTGCCGGCCGAGTCCAGGGCGATGCCGTTCAGCAGGTGATCGCCCGGGGACAGGGGCGCGAGGTCCACGTAGTGGAGGGCCGCGCCCGTCGCGAGGTCGTAGAGGCCCACGGCAGCCAGGTGCCTGGGGCCCTGGGCAGACGGCTTGACGCTCGCGCCGAGGTCGGAGTTCACCGCCCAGAGCCGGCCCCGCTCGGCGTCCACGGCGATGCCGAGCACCGAGCAGAGACGCTCGTCGTCGACGACGAGCGAGACGCCGCCCTCACCGTCGACCTCGTAGATCGCGCCTTCCCTGAACGAGCTCACCAGGAATCTGTCGCTCCTGCTGTCGTACTCGATGGTCTCCGGATACAGCGCCGGCCTGCGGACGGTCAGGGACTCGCCCTGGCGCTCGAGCGTGACGACCTCTGCGCGCGCGCAGCCCACGGACGTCGGCCCGATCATCGCAGCTGCGCACAGCGCGCCGATGCCCGCCAGGGCGGTCGCTCCGGCCCGCGGCCCGTTCGCTCTGGTGTGTCGCGCGCTCGCTAGCCTGTTCATGAACGACATCTCTGCTCCTGTTCTGGGTGGATTCGCCCTGCGGGCGACGCGCGCTATCGAGGCGCGCTGCTGGAGGCGCCCCGGCGCCTCTCCCACGCTGCCGATTCGTCGACGAAGCGCTCCTCGGTCCATGCCTTCGCGGCGCGCGCGTGCCTCAGCTCCTGGCGCAGCTCGAGCACCAGCACCGAGGCTGGTGTGTCCTCCTGGTGCGCGCCGGGCAGGCTCAGCGCGTCTTCGAGCCGTGTCTCGAGCTCTTGCTCACGCCGCGCGAGCTCGGCCACCTGTTCACTCATCGCCGCTGCGTCGGGGGGCGATGCTGCCGTCGCGTCGGGCGCAGCATCGGGGCTCCGCGCCATCGCGGCGCCCGCGTCGGCTGCGGGCTGCGACGGCCGTGCTCGCGCCACCTGGACGCTCAGGCCAGCCGCGGCGATCCCGGACGCCGCGAGGCCGGCGATCGCCCACCGCCGTCCCCGCGGGCTCGCCCGGAGCTCCGCTCGACGCGACGCGTCCACGAGGCGCCTCACGCGCGGGAGGAGCGCGCTCGTCGAGCGTGCCATCGTCGGGACCATCGCTCGCCGGGGGGTGAGCCGCGCGCCTTCGGCCACCTGGACCAGCGCGCGCGCCAGGCCCCGAGGATCGCCCGTGAGCTCGACGGCCCGATCGTCGCAGGCCAGCTCGGCGGTCTGACGAAAGCGAGACGAGACCCAGCGGGTGACCGGCTGCACCCACAGGACCGACTGCACGAGGCCGACGACAGGAAACCAGAGTCCATCGCGACGCTCGATATGGGCGAGCTCGTGAGCGAACACGGCGTCGACCTCTGCGTCGGTGAGGGCGGAGAGCTTCGCCTGCGGGATGCACACCTCGGAGGCCCCGATGACCAGGGGGCTGCCCACGCTGGCGCTCTCCGTCAGCGCGACCCGACGCAGCCCGATCCGGCTGCGCATCCGCTCCAGGCGCTGGAGCAACCGCGCGTCGTGCACCTCTGTGCGACCGCGAAGGCTGCGCCACAGCAGCAGCGCCGAGCCGGCGAACCGCAGCGCCCCCAGCGCCGCCGCCCCGGCTCCGCACGCGGTGAGCAAGGTCCACCACAGGCTCGCCCGCACGCCGGACGCCGGTACCTCGGCGCCAGCGCTCGCGCGGTTCGACGGCCCGCCTCGCGGCGCCGCGACAGGGGCCGCGGGCTCGGGCGCGTCACCGAATGACAGAACGGAGAGCTCCTGGAAATACGACGGCTCCCCGGGCGCGCGCTCGGGTCCCCATGGCGCCGTTGCCCCGAGCAACGTGGTCGCGAGCGGGCCGAACAGCGCCATCTTCCAGAGCAGATGGCGCGTCGAGGACGAGAGGGATATCCGGCGAGCCAGCAGCGCCGCCGCCCCGGCCCACACCACGGCGTGGAGCGAGCAGGTGAGCAGCAGCGCGAGAAGGGAGGACGCCATGCCGGGCTCGCTGCCCGGCCCTATCAGCAGGTGGAGCGCCACGATCAGGCCCCTTTCTCCTCGAGCAGCCGCCGCATCTCCTCGATCTCTTCGGGGCTGAGCTGCTCCGACTCCAGGAGCTGCGCCGCGACGGCGGAGACCTTGCCGCCAAAGAAGGAAGACACCACGCGGTGGAGCACACCCCTGGCGGCCTCCTTCTGGCTCACCAGCGCGCGGTACACGAGCTGCCTGCCGCGCCGGCGATGCTCGACCCAGCCCTGCTTGCTGAGCCGCTGCAGCAAGGTCGCCACCGTCGTGGGCGCGAGCGCCCTCCCGTCCTTCGTCATCGCCGAGAGGACGTCGCTGACGGTGCCTTCACCGATCTCCCAGAGCGCCTTCATCACCGCGAGCTGCAGATCCGTCAGAGTTCCCGTTCCCACGACTACAAGTGTCGTTCAACGGCCACAGGCTGTCAACTACAAATGTAGTCGTGCGGGCTCCCGCGGGGCGCTCCACGAGAACCTGTACGTTTCCGTCAGCGCTGTCGGTTGCCCGGGGCGTACGCGTGGCGTCGTGCAGGCGCTGCGGCGAGCGTTGCTCGTCCGCGCGGGGCCGCGCAGCGAGCGCGGTCGGCGCGTGGCGGGGCTCCGGTCCTCGTATCAGGACCGCGGATCGCGGCGGCGCGCCGTCGCTGCGCTCAGTTCGAGGGCTTCGGCATCGTGAGCACCATCGCTTCCTCGTCCCCCTCGAGGTTGTTGACGTTCCAGTAGATCGACCCGCAGTCGACGCCGATCTCGAAGAAGTACGGCTGCCCCGTCGCGAGGGTGATCGGGTTGCCCATGCCGATGCGCGCCCTCCGCACCTCGCCTTGACCCTCGCTGTTCGTGTAAACGGTCCAGTAGACGAACTCGTCGTCCACCGCGATCGACTTGGAGATGGCCCGACTGTCGACCGTGTACGTGAAGGGCGGGGCGTCGAGCGGGGCGTCCGTCGCCTTGGACTGGACCGCGCCGTTGTCTTCCGTCACCCAGTAGACGACCCCGTTGGCGAGGAGGACCTCGGTCGGTCCGCCGTTCGTCTCTGCGAACACCTCGGCGGTGGTGCCGAGCGGGTCTGTCGTCGTGCGCAGGATCTGGCGCCCGAGGATGTCCGACCAGTAGACGTGCGTCGCGTCGACGGCGATGCCGATCGGGGTGCCGCCGGAGGCGACCTGCTCGGCGAACCTCTGGCTGCCGTCGGCCTTGGCCCGCCAGACGGCTTGAGGCACCTGGGTCACCCAGTAGACGCTGTCACCGAACGAGGCGATCCGGCCGTAGGCGGGGTTTACCGCCCCCTCCTCCGGCGGGGGGACCTCCGCGATCTGGATCGGGCTCGTGCTCGGCGGATCGATGGAGATCCCGAGCACGTCCCCGTTGCTCCAGTTGAGCCACGAGAGCTGTCCCCCCGAGTAGGTGACCCAGGACGCGTCCCCGAACCCGAGGGTGCCGGGGAGCGTGCGCGCCGCCCCGCCGTCCTTCGGGATGGTGGCGATGGCCTCGCCGTTCGCCATGAGCACGGCGTCCTCGGTGACGACCATGCCCTTCGGGTTCATCCCGAACCCTGCTGCCATCTGCGTCACCGGGCACTGGCCCGCGGTGCAGCGCGACGGGGCACACGAGGGGGGGCCGCCGCCCGCGCCGCCCGCGCCGCCCGCGCCGCCCTCACCGCCGGGGCCGCCGGAGCCCGACGTCACCATGGTCGAGCCTCCGTCGCCCGACGCCGTGCTCGCCGTCGTCGAGGACGGGGAGGTGGTCGCCTCGGTGCCAGGCTCGATGCCGAAGATGAGATTGCATCCGGTGCCCGCCGTCGCGAGCGCGATCAGGGCGCAGGGCAAAGCGAACTTGCTGTACATGAGGGAGTGTATAGAACGCGCGCGCAGCGCCGGCTACGATGGGCCCAGACCTTTTCGTGGAGGTGATATGCAAGCTGGATCCGAGCGCGTCCGGAGCGGCGGATGCTCCTGCGGCGCGGTGCGCTTTCGCCTTCGGGGCGAGCCGATCCGCGTGGGGCTGTGCCACTGCGCGGACTGCAGGAAGGTGACGGGCAGCGTCTTCCTGGCGTTCGCGATATGGCCGTGGGCGAGCTTCGAGTTCACGGGCGAGACGAGGTGCTGGGAAGGGCGCAGCTTCTGCCCGACGTGCGGATCACGGCTGTTCTCGCTGCGCGAAGAGGAGGGTGAGGCCGAGATCAAGCTGGGATGTCTGGACGAGGCGCCCATGGATCTCGCGCCGACCTACGAGCTCTGGATCAAGCGCCGCGAGCGCTGGCTGCCCGCCCTCGCGGGCACGGCGCAGCACGTGGAAGACCCGCCGTGGGTGACCGGCGGAGCGAGCGCGCCAGCGAATCCCGTCGATCCCGGGTGACTGGCACCCGCGCCGCGCGCGCCCGCGCCCCCCTGGACGCGCCGCCCGCGCTCACGCCAGCCTGCGGAGCTGCTCCAGCCGCCGCCGTTGATCGATGTCGCGCCGCTTGATCTTGCCGGTCCTGAGCTCCTCGTAGGGCCCGCACACCGGCCGGTAATCGCACTGCGCGCACGCGCCCTCGGCGGGCATCGGCAGGAGCGCCGCCCTGTCGATCGCGTCGCCGATGATCCCCGACACCTGCGCGGCCGCCTCGCGCGCCCGCGCGTCCAGGTAGATCGGCACCTCCGTGAACCCGCCGGCGGAGGTGCAGTAATAGAGCCGCCCCGACTCGACCTGCGTCCCGGGGGGCATCAGCTTCTCCAGCGCGAGCGCGTAGAGCACCGGCTGGAGCGTCCCGCCGCCGCTCACGACCGCGTCGCGCGGCGCCCGGGCCTTGCCCGTCTTGTAGTCGGTCGCGCGCATCGCGCCCCACACGCTCCGCTCGACGAGGTCGATCGACCCGCGGAGCCGCACGCCGCAGTCGAGCTCCACCGGCTGGTCCGAGCTCCCCGGGTCGCGGGTCGCGAGGCGGCGCGGCAGCCCGAACGACAGCTCGAAGTGGATCGGCTCCCAGTCGCGGTCCTCCGCGGCGCGCCGCAGCCACTCCCGGAGATCGGCCCGCACCGACGCGATGCCGTCGTCCCACACGCGCTGGATCGCCGGCGCGAGCTCGTCCGCGTAGCGCGCGGCCACGCGGTCGAGCGTACGGTCGAGCTCGGCCCGCGCGTCGTCGAGCGAAGGCGCGCTCACCGGCAGCTTGCCCGCGTCGCGCAGGGCGACGAGCACCTCGTAGAGCACGTCGTGCACGAGCCGGCCGCGCTGGAGCGGGTCGAGCTCCTCGATCGCCTCCGGGGCCGGGCGCGGCGCGAGCTTGTGCACGGCGTAGAGGAAGAACCGGTAGGGGCACGCGGCGAAGTGCTGGAGCGCTGTCGGGGAGAACGAGCGGCGCGCGAACGCGTGCTTCGCGAGCGCCTCGCGCGCCTCCGCGACAGGCTTGTACAGCCCGTCGGCGCTCGTCCAGGCCGGGATCCAGCGCCGCGCCCGGAAGCGGAGCGCCCGCGCCAGGTGCGGGTTCGCGCCGAGCAGGTAGCGCGCGGTGCCGATGGTCTGCTCCTCCGGCAGGCTGAAGAGCGTCTCCAGGAGCGCGAGGTCGTGCTCGGCCGCGTCGATGGCGTCCTCGGGCCGCGCGGGCGCGGGCCAGCCGATACGCGCGGCGCCGCCCTGCTCGGCGCGGCGCTCGAGCTCGCCGAAGCCGGGCAGCCGGCCCTCGGCGGCGCGCAGGAGCTCGAGCCCGTAGAACGACGGCACCCGCGGCCGCGACTGGTCCATGTCGACGCGCGGGTACGACACGACGAGCTTGCGCCGGGCCGCGCCGACCGCGAGCCGGAGCGCGAGGCGCTCGCGCGCCACGCGGTCGTCGCTCGTGTCGAGTCCCGAGGCGCCCCCGGCGACCGCCCGGCGGAGCGCGTCGCGGAGGATCGGGTCCTCGGTGACCTTCTGCGGGAAGATCCGCTCGGCGAGGCCGGGCACGAAGACCACGTCGAACGAGCGCCCGCGGGCGGCCTCGATGGGCGCCACGAACAGGCGCCCGTCGCGGCGGGCGGCCGGGGGCAGCACGAGATCGGTGAGGCGGTGCGCGAGGCAGAGGCGCACCTCGCCGAGGTCCACCGGGCCGACGTCGGCCATCGGCGCGAGCTCCGCGAGGACGGCGAGCACCCGCTCGGGCCGCCGGAGCGCGCGCGTCGCGAGCGCGGAGAGCCGGTCGCGCCACGCGCCCCAGGTCATGCGCTCGCCCGGGCTCGGCAGCGCCGCGAGCAGCGGCAGCGCGAAGTCGCGGAGCGCCGCGAGGTCCGCGAGCGTCCGCGAGACGCGCGCGGTGTCGCGCTCTTCGGACGCGCGCGCGAGCTCGAGCCGGAGCTCCCGCTCGAACCCCGAGAGCCGCGCCTTCCACCGATCGAGCCCGCCGATCACCGCCGCGTCGACGAGGATCCGCTCCCAGCGCCGCGGGGCGCGCAGGGTGCCGTCCTGCACCGGCGCGTCGGGGTCTGCGCCCCGCGGCGCCGGCGCCCCCGCAGGGGTGGCCAGCGCGCCCGCAGCGGTGGCCAGCGCGCCCGCAGCGGTGGCCAGCGCGCCCGCAGGGGTGGCCAGCGCGCCCGCCGAGGAGGGCGCGTCCGCCGGTGCCTCGTCGTCGTCCGCCGGCGCCCCGTCGTCGAGCCCGCCGCGCAGCAGCTCGGGGAAGAGGTCGTCGTCCGGCGGCACCCAGCGGTCGGCCTCGGACGCGGCCGGCGGCGGCTCGCCCGCGGGGGTCGGGTCGGGCACCTGCCCGAGCGAGAGGTACTCGGCGAAGCGCGACGCCGAGAGGTGCTCGGCCGCGCACGCGAGCAGCGCGAGGAGCGCGCGCCCCGCGGGATCGGGCTGGACCGAGCCCTGCGCGAAGTACGCGGGGATCCCGGCCCGGCGCAGCGCCTCGACGAGGTGCGCGCGGTACTGATCGGGCGCGCGCAGGAGGATCGCCATCCGCTCGAACGGCACGCCGGCGCCGGCCTCGCGCAGCGCGATGCGCGCGATCTCCACGCACTCGCGGCTCTCTCCGGGCGCGGAGAGGATCTCGACCTCGTCGCCGAGCCCGGGGGCGTCGTCGGTGAGCGGGTCGAACAGGTGCTCCTGCAGGCGTGCCAGCGAGGTGCTGGGCGCGCCCGGCGGCTCGTAACCCGCGCCGTCGCCGTTGTCGTCGGCGGCGCCGTCGGCAGCGCCGTCGCCCGCGCCGGCGCCGTCGTGCGCGGCCGAGACCGCGGTCAGCGAGACGCGGCGCGGCGGCGACCGGAGCGCCGCCTCGAGGTGGCGCAGCGACGCGGCGTCGCCCGCGGGCACGGTGGCGAGCGCGTCGGGCGAGCGCGCGGCCACGGCCTCGAGGAGCTCGCGCTCGAGCGCGAACCGCACCGGCAGGTCGAGCAGGAGCATCGGCAGCCCGAGCAGCGGGTGCCTCACGCGCGGGTCGCCGCCGTCGTCGGCCCGCGCGCGCTCGGCCGCGAGGCGCAGGACGAGCGCGCGATCGGCGAGGCCCGCCTCGTCGAGGGCGGCGTCGAAGGCGCGGGCGATGCGGTCGAGGTCGGCCGGCGCGAGCGCGTCCGGCGCGACGCCGGCGAGCCGCGCCTCGTCGAGCGTCCGGGCCACGGCGCGCGGCAGCCCGGGCCGATCCGCGACGCGGGCGAAGCGCCCGAGCAGCCCGTCCTGGGCGAGCCCGTCGATCGCGCGCGCGCACAGGGCCTCGATCGCGAGCGGGCTGGCGGGGACGAGGCCGCGCGCGGCGAGCGCCGGCATCGCGAGCGCGGCCGCGAGGCGCCCCAGCGTGAGCCGGTGCCAGCCGAAGGTGGCGCGGTGGCCGCGGATCGACGCGCGGGCGAGCTCGCTCACGGCCTCGACCGAGGCGCCGACGAGGAGCACGCGATCGGCGGGGCGCCGGCGGCGCAGCCAGCCCACGGCCCGATCGAGGCGGGCGGCGGCGCTGGGTGAGGTGATGAGGGCGTGGGGCACGAGGTCGCGGAGGCGGAAGGGGCAGAGGCCGGAGGGGCCGGGGGAGGCCGCTGCACGGCGGTGCAGGCCGGCGGAGGGGGAGTGTGAAGCAGAACGGAGGGGGAGGAAACCCGCCGCCGCGCCGGGCGGGACGGCGCTGGCGCGGGGACGGTCGAGGCCGCCGGCATTGGACCACTCGAAGCTACCAGGCGGAGGCCCGCGAGCTGCTTGGCTTCAACGGTTACGCTGCGTACGCTAGCACGCGCGAGATCCCCGCCACCTCGTCGCTTGAGCATGCTCACGCAAGCTTCGCCCTGGTTCCGGCCGCACGGGCGCCGTGTTCTGGGTGCAATCCGTGCGGCTCGACGGACCGGGGCGCCGGCGGCCGAACGGCCGGAGTACGTGCTCATGCCGCAGCCTATCCATGGAGATGCGCTGACAGGACGCAGCAGGTCACGGCCTATCCACGGGAATACGGACGTGAGCCGCGGGGAGCTCCGCCCCATCCGTGGGAATACGGATCGCAGGCCGCGGTGGCTCGCGGCCTACATGCCGGGATGTGCAGACAGGCGGTGCGTCATAGATGATTGCGGCGTTGGGCGTGCAGGTGAGCGTGAATGCCACGCGAACTTCAGAGCGACGTGACGCAGGTGCGCGCAGCAATACACTGCGGGCGACTTGTGGTAGGCTGCGATGCATGGAAGAGGTGGTCGGCCGTGTTGATGACATAATGGCCCAGGCAGCCAAATCGTTGCAGGGAGCGTTCGGGATCTATTGGCCTACCTACGGGAATACGGGCGCGCACGAGCGAAACCTGTCTTTGCACGTCGCCTGCGCCTTCATAAATTCCGGGTTTGCTGTCTTCGGCGAGGTCCACACCGAGGGCCGAGCTGGACAGCGCTACGATGTGCTCGCATGCTCGCCGGATCGTAAGCTCTTCGTCGCCGCAGAGTTCAAGCTCCTCTGGAAGGACACTAAGGCTATTGAGATGAAGGCCGACATCGAGCGTCTGCGGGGATTCAAGCCTGTCGTCCGAACCGCAGCTGCTGCTGAAGGAGCGGCACGCATCGGGCTGGTCGGAGCGTTCTCCGAGGAGGACGACCGATACAAACAGCTGTGTGAGCGGGACGTCCTCGGGGGACGCGTGGCGATACGCGAGCTTCTTGAAGCACTCCCCAACCATGTTCGGTGGCGCACGAGGCCGCTTTGCAACCACGGCTGGCACCCTGACCGGCGCGGTCGCCTTCATCTCGTGTATGCAATCTTCCCGCTCGAGGATGATAACGTCTAGGCGGGTGCGCGGGCTTCTCGCAAGGCAGGAATGATCGGCGAATCTATAGCTCACCCAGGGAGGCTGCCTGGGCAGGGCGTACAGCTGCATGGGTCGCCGATACGCCCAAGTACGGCTGGCCGACGATCACTGCCATCGCCGGAGCATGTCGCGCGACAGGCTCAAAAGACGTAATGGCAATGGCGGAACGCTTCTTCTCGGCCGAGCTACGAAGCCGATGAAACTTGAGAGACCCGTCGAACCAGCCTTCGCTGCCGGCGGTCGCTACGCACCCGCGACAGAACGGCAGGACATTGGATAAGGCGGGAGCTGTGTCAAGGAGCGCCAGGCAGGAGAGAAGGCGCCGCCTGGCACGGGCGCGGCGCATCGTGCCGGTCACGCACGCGGAGGTTCGGCCGGGCTGGACGACTTGACGGCCCGGCCCGAGTGCGAGCAAATGCCCGGAGGTGTCCCGCCCGCCGCCTTGAGGAGCCAGCCGTGGTCTGGAGAGTCGAGAAAACCGAGGTTCGCGCGGAGCAGGTGGACCGCCTGACGAAGGAGGTCCAGGAGGGACGCAGGGTGGTCGTGACCGGCCCGGACGGGCGCGGGAAGACCGACGTCCTCCTGGACGTGACGAGGCGCCTCGGCGAGCAGGCCCTGCTCGTCAGGGTGCCGTCTGGGCTCGACCAGGTCGAGGCCGTCGTCATCCAGGCGGCGACCGGCCTGGGAGACCAGGCGCTGCGCGAGGTCGACGCCGCGCTGCACGATCACGTGGACCGGCTCGATCCGGCGCTGAACGTGCTTCACCGGCACTCCCGAGGGCGGTTGCTCGTCGTCGACGACATCGACTGCCTGGCGCCGAGCGCTGGAGACATGGACCTCGACGGGGTCGTCAGGGAGCGCCGCGAGGCCCTCGACGCCTGGCTCGTCGAGCGCGCCTCCCTCTGTTCGAGCGAGGCCGGCTTCGATCGGCTGGGCCTTCGGACCTTGGCGCTCCCGCCGCCCGAGGCCCCGCCCCTCCGGCTCGTGAACGACGTCGAGCACGACGTCATGCCCGTCTGGAAGAGCGTCGGAGGGGATCTCGGTCGCTTCCGCCTGGCGATGGCCCTGGCGCAGATCGAACAATCGCCGCCCGACGCTCGGCTCGGTCGCGAGGACCGACTCCTCGAAGCCATCTGGGCGGCCTTGCCCGGCTCGCAGCGCGAGGTACTCGGGCTCCTCGCAATCCATGGCCGTCCGCTGCCGGACGAAGTCTGGCAGGCCCTCCCTTCCCCGCTCTCCCCGTCGGTGATCTCCCAGGTCCGCTCCCTGACGGCAATCATCGGCAGTGACGGACGCTCTCTCTGGATCGAGGGGCCGGCGCGGCGCTTCGCAGAGGCGCGCCTCTCTCCCGAGGAGCGGGTCCACGCCCACCTCTGCCTCGCCGCCGCGTTCGCCGGCGAGCTGCGGGGCGACGAGCCCAATGGTTGGTCGAAGGCCGCGTCCTTCATCGAAGCCGAGCGGCACTACGCTGCCGCTGGGCAGCCCGACCGAGCCCTCGTCTTCGCACGCTACGGCGTGGCGCTCCTGCTCGACCTCGCCCGCCAGCGCTCCCGCATGGGCCGCTTCCAGCAAAGCGAATATGGTGCCGCCGCGGCCATCTACGAGAGCATCCTCAACCTGCCCGAGCACCGGATCGGTCCCCGGGCGTGGGCCTATGCCAAGCACTACCTCCACTATAACCGCTACAAGGCCAAACCGGCCCTGGTGGAGCCCGTCTCCAAGACGGAGGTGGGGTATCGCGCCTCCGTCGAGCGGTGGCCCGAAAACGCGCTCTTCTGGTCCCGGCTCGCGCTCACGCAGTTCCTCCAGGGGGAGCGCGGCCGCGCCCTGTCGACCCTGAAAGAGGCGAGGGAGAAGGTGCCGGCGCACAGGCGCAAGGAGTGGTACCTCCGCTGCCGCACCGTGCAGCACCTCTTGCGATTCGACCCGCCGCACGTCGTCGACGCGCTCCACGTCTGGGAGCACTACGAAGCGAGGGACCACAGCGAGGAGGAGGCCGAGGAGGAGCTCTATGACGCTCTCTCCCGGGGATTCGTCGCCGCCCTGCTGGAAGCGCCGGACGTCCCTGTCGTGCACCTCCATCGCGAGATCAAGGTCACCATTGCCCGTACAGGCAAGGGATTTTCTTGCACGCTGGAGGAGCTCTACGTCTCCGCCCGCGCCGATACCCCCCTCGCCGCCCTCGCCGCCGCCGTCAGGAAGCTGCGCGAGGAGACCGATCGCTTCCGTCGCGCGCTGACCCATACGCTGGATCCCGCCGCCCGCGCCCAGAAGCAACGCCTCCTTGGCAGCGTCGACATCGTGGCCTCGCGGCTCCTCGGAGAGGTCCCGGAGACCACCTGGATTCTCGGGAAAGTCATCGCCGATCAGGACGGATCGATGATCGTCCGCGAGGTGGGATCGAGCGCCCGCACCTTCGCGCTCGGCGTTGCTGACGCCCTCGATCCGTCGCTCGTGCCCGACACCCATCCCCGGCTCGTCTGTGTCCGCACGGGCCCCGCCGGCGAGCCCGTCGGCCCCGTCGTCGAGCTCGACAAGCCGCTGGGTCGCGATCCGGACCGGCTCTGGGCCGAGTGGCGCAAGCGACTCGGCGAGGCCGAGCCTTCTCATGAGTAGCTCGCTCGGCGTCTACTTCCTGGACGTCGGACAGGGCGACTGCTCGTTCGTCGTGCCCCCGGGCGGCGGCAGCGCTGTCCTCTTCGACTGCAACGACGCCCATGTCGCGGAGCGCTTCGTCGTCGATCACGGCATCACCCACCTCTCCGCAGCCGTTGTCTCCCACCTCGACATCGATCACATCCGCGGCGTTCTCCCCTTCCTGGAAGGGTTTTTGGCCCGCGGGGGCAAGGTCGATGAGCTCTACATCGGCATGGACGGCGACCCGGACGAACGACTGAAGGAGACGTGCACGGCCCTCCTCGACAAGGCGTTCGCGTGGGAGAGAGACGATAAGCTCGTGCTCTGCTCGCCCACCCGCGAATCGAAGCCCAAGATCGTATGCAGCGGCGCCGGCTGGAGCGTGGACGTGGTGCTCCCGTACTATGGGAAGCAGCTCAAGGCGATCGTCGACGGCGAGCAGCCCAACGAGTGCTCCGCCGTGCTGCGCGTGACCTGCGGAGGGATCGCGGTTCTCATCGGGGGCGACGCGCCGCTCTCGTCCTGGTCGCGGCTGGACGATGGGCTGGTGAAGGCCAGAGTCGTCCGCACGCCCCATCACGGCGGCGAGATCCGCAGCGGAGATGACGATTTCAGCGACCTGTACGAGCGCGTGGAGGCCGAGCTCTCCGTCTTCTCGGTGGGGACGAACAACCGATGGGGCCATCCGTTCGAGGACCACGCCCGCGCAGCGCATCGCGCTGGATCGTGCCGCGTCCTCTGCACCCAGCTCACGCCGAGGTGCCACGAGCGGCCTGAAGAGCGCCTGGCGCAAGGCCTGGCGCGCACGGGAGAGGTGACCTACGCGTACCGTCATCACGTGAAGCGCTCTGCAGGCACGCTCGAGGTGCCCTGCGCGGGCTCGATCGCCTTGACCCTCGACGGCGCCGGAGGCTACTCCGTCGCGCCGGCCCGCTACGGCTGGCACGACGCCTTCGTCGCCAAGCTGGACCAGCCGCTGTGCCTGTAAGGTGCCCTGCTTCGAGGAGGACATGCTCCGCCTCGGTGCGGCCATCGAGAAGCCGCCCACGTGGTCCGCTCTGAAGAATGCGGGCGAGCGCGCCATCCCGACGCACATCGCGCCCAACGACGATCCCACCGACGATGAGTGAGCTGCGTCGACGCGAGGTTCGCGTGGAGTGGACCCCGGATCACGTGAGCGTTCGTCCGGCCGTCCACCGCGGGCAGTGTAGGGCGCGGAGCATCTCGGTCTTGCGGGCCGCGGCGTCGGTGGGATCCTCGGGGTGCACCGGCAGGGCGTGACGCAGCATGGGATCGTTCAACCTCGAAATCTCGGACGACATCCTCGACGAGGCACGCATTCCGCCAGCCGAGCGGGAGGCCGTGCTCAAGCGGGAGCTGGCCGTGCAACTGTACGCTCGCGAGCTCTTGCCCAAGGCTGCTGCTCGACGGCTGTCGGGGATGGATCGGGTTGCCTTCGACGAGCTCCTCGGGCAGCGCGGGGTCCCGTCACGGCTCACGGTCGAGGACTTCGATGAGGATCTCGCCGACCTCGCTGCGTCCCGGCGAGCCGCGGGCAGTGGCGGGCCCCCATGACGACGCCGCTGGTGCTGACGAACAACGCGCCCGTGTCGCATCTCCTCCGGATCGGACAGCTTCCGTTGCTCGGGCTTCTGTTCGGGCGCGTGCTCGTTCCAGCCCAGGTGGTCGACGAACTCGATCTCGGCCAGCAAGTCCTCGGCGCTTGGCGTGAGGCGCCAGGTGCCAGGTGCCAATGCGTTGGTCGTGGCCGCGCCACTCGATGGGCCGTTTCTGCGGCAGCTCCTCGTTCAGCTCGACCCCGGAGAGGCTGCGGCCATCGCGCTGGCGATCGAGAGGAGCGCGTCGCTGTTGCTCATCGACGAGGTTGACGGCAGAAAGGTGGGCCGGCGACCCGGGCTGCGGATGACGGGGACCCTCGTCGTCCTGCTCGAGGGGAAACGTCAGGGCACCTTGGCGAGGTCCGATCGTGGATGGACGCGCTCAGTCGTCAAGGTTTCCACATCAGCCGCGCTGAAACAGCACGTCCTCGCGGCCGCCGGAGAAGCCTGAGGCGCGGCGCCGGGCGGGCGAGGCGAGGCGCGGCGCCTGGCGGCGGGCTGGCGAGGTGCCGCGAGGGAGGGGCGTGCGAGGCGCCGCGCTGGCGAGCGGGAGCCGCGCCGCTCGGCCGCTGCCTCCCGACGGTCCTCCGCTATACTGGCGCGGCATGCTGTGCGACGTTGCGGCGAGACAGGCCAGCCGCCCCTACCTGGACCGCCGCGGCCCGAGGCTCGCATGAACGACGTCGACCTTCGCTGGATGGAGCGCTGCCTGGAGCTGGCGGCGCTCGCCGCCGGGCGCACCGCGCCGAACCCGATGGTCGGCTCGGTCATCGTGCGCGGCGACGAGCTCCTCGCCGAGGGGTTCCACGAGCGAGCCGGGCTGGCCCACGCCGAGGTCGACGCGCTCCGCAAGCTCGCCGGCCGCGCCGAGGGGGCCACGCTCTACGTCAACCTCGAGCCGTGCTGCCACCACGGCCGCACGCCCCCCTGCACCGACGCGCTCCTCCGCTCCGGCGTCCGTCGCGTCGTGATCGGGATGATCGACCCGAACCCCCTCGTCTCCGGCAGGGGCGTCGCCCTGCTCCAGAGCGGCGGGATCGAGGTCGCGATCGGCGTCCGCGAGCCCGCATGCCGCGAGCTCAACCGCGCCTACATCGAGACCATGGCCGAGCGCAGCGCCCTGGTCGAGCGAGCGACGCCGACGTCCTGACGCCTCGCGCGGCGCCGCGCCCGCGCCCCTCGTGAACGTCCCCGCCGTCCCGGCGGGCTTTCCTGCGGCCCGGCGAGATCCACCCCGCTCGCGCCCGATTCCAGGACTCCCGCTCGCGCGCCCTTCCAGGACCCCCGCTCCGCGCCGGAGTCGACTCGCGGTCTCGCCGAGCAGGGCGCTGGCACCACGCTTGATATGCCCTCCGCCCAGCGGAGGACCCGAGTCGCGCAACGGTGTGCGCACCCTCACGCAATGGCCGCTCTAGACATCATTTCTAGACGGAAAGGTGGCAGTATGAAGAATGCTCTCCTGATCGCACTCCTCTGCCTCGGCGCGCCCGGCTGCGCGGATACGGTGGCCGGGGACGACGGCGAGCAACCCGTGCTCACGTCCCGACAGCGCATCGTCGGCGGCGCCGTGGATACAGCGCACGCCTATGTCGTGGGCGTGGGCAACCGGGTCCGGGCGTACTGCACCGGCACGGTCATCTCGCGGCGCACCGTGATCACGGCGGGGCACTGCTACGGCGGGGCCACGCGGGTCTATTTCGGCACGAGCCTCGGGCGGCGCTCGGCGAGAGTGCGGGTCGAGGAGTCGAGGAGGCACCCCGGGTTTGACCCGGGCACCCTCGAGAACGACATCACCCTCCTCAAGCTGGAGAGCGACGCGCCCGTGCAGCCCGCGCCGCTCCTGCGCGAGTCGATGGAGAACAACCGCTGGTACGTCGGGCCGGACTACACCTTCGTCGGTTATGGGGTATCCGACGGCGTCGCCGGGACGGGGTTCGGCACGCGCCGCGTCGCGACGTTCCCCATCCTGGCGGTCGGGCCCGCCCAGGTGGGCGGCACGCCGGGGACGATCACCGAGACCCAGTTCTATTACCAGGTCCCGGCCATGAACACGTGCGCCGGCGACTCCGGAGGTCCGGCGTTCCTCGTGCGGTGGGGCGTCGAGCGCCACGCCGGCGTGACATCGTTCGGCGACGACCCCTGCACGCTCGACGGGGTGCAGGCGCGCACGGATCACCTCCAGCTCGCCCGGTTCATCCAGCCGACCATCGACGAGTTCGAGGCGGACAACCCGTGCCGCGCGGATGGCCTCTGCGACGCGTCGTGCGATGTCGGCCCCGACGTCGTCGACCCGGATTGCGCCGAGCACCACTGCGCCGCAGACGGCGTGTGCGCGCTGGCCTGCGTGCAGCCGGCCGACCCGGACTGCGCGCTCGACGACGACGCGCCGGAGTGGTGGTCGTACCGGTGAAGGAGGGGTGAGGGTGAAGGGCGGGTGAACGGCGAAGGAGAGGTGAAGACGGCGCGGTGACGGCCCGCGGGCGCGGCCCCGCGGGGCTGCTCGCGCGACGGAGATCAGGGCGTGTCGGAGCCGTCCGCCGGGTCGCTGCCGGCGGCCCGCTCGTCGCCGTCGAGGAAGCCGTCCTCGTCGCGGTCGACGCCGACGCGGTAGCCCGAGCCGGGCGGCGCGCACGTGTAGGTCAGCGCGCGCCCCGTCGTGACGGCGGCCTGGCGGAGGAGCGCGTCGGAGACGGGCGGGATCGCCATCCGGTCGACGGCGAAGTGCCCTCCTCCGGTGTAGAGGAAGCCGAGCTCCCGAGAGCCCAGGTGGCTCTTGGCGACGAGGTCGCACTCGCCCGCCTCGGCCCGGGCGATCAGCAGATCGACGCGCGGGCCCGCGACGGCCTGGTTCCCAGAGCGCAGCGTCACCTGCTGGCCGACGATCGGCGCGACGTTCGAGTCGAAGGCGAGGACGAACGCCTCGAGCTGGCGGCGGACAAGGTCGCCCGCCGACGAGTCCGGGAGGCCGTCCGGGTTGTCGGGGAACGTGCCGAACTGGTTGGTGAAGCCGGTGAACGGCGAGAAGCCCATCCCGCGGAAGAACCGGAACAGCGTGTCGAAGCTCCCGTCGTGCAGGAAGCCGAACCCGCGCACCTGATCTCCCTTGTGATCGTTGTCGCCCGGCAGGATGCCGAACATCGGGGCGGCCATCCCGAACATCCCGACCTTCTGGTACATGTTGCGCAGGTGCGGCGTCTTGATGAGCTGCGGCTGGAAGTCGAACGTCATGTTGCCGTTCGTGCCGAAGAAGCCGGGCTTGTCGGTGCCAGGGTTGCTGTCCGGGTCGAGGACGTGGCACCCGTTGCAGATGGCCGTCCCGTCCAGGTTGCTGTTGAAGAAGGTGTCGCGCCCGGCCTGCTGATCCGGCGTGAGCGAGCTGTCCAGGCTGCGGATCGGGTTGGGCGGATAGGTCACCTGGAGGATGAAGTCCGCGAACGCCTCCATGTCGGCGGGGGCGAGTTGGCTGCTCCGGCCGAGGAGGTCGGTGAAGCCGTCCTGGAACTTCATGAAGCCGGCGCGCTCATCGAGCGAGCCGCTGTCCGGCTGCGCGTTCGGCGCGTCGTTGCCGCCGGTGCGGTCGCCGCGCCAGTGCATGGGGCCGTGGTTCGCCATGCCCCGCAGGCTCTGGGTCGTGGTCGGGCCCTTCATCGGGTGGAACTCCTGCGCCATCGGCTGCTGCGTGAACAGGTTGAGCAGCGGGCCGACGAACGGGCCCGGGTTGTTCAGGACCTGTGCGTCCGGATTGCCGAGGTCCCACCCGAGGCTGTCGAAGTCGCCGAAGATATGGCAGCTCGCGCACGACGAGTCGCCGTGCGCCGAGCTCGACCGCGCGTCGTAGAGGAAGCTCCGCCCGGCCGTGACGCTCGGCGGCTCGGGGTTGTACATCGGGACGTGCGCCGCCTCGACCCCGGTCGCTGTGTCGATGATCGAGATCGCGTTGTCGAAGCGGGTCAGCACGAAGAGCTGGCCTCGCGCCTCGTCGAGCGCGAGCCCCGACGGGCCGCCGCCGCTCACCTCGATGTGGTCGGCCGCGTCGGGGACGAACGTGTCGTCCTCGAGCGCGGCCGTGCTGAACACGCCGACCTTGCTCGAGCCGAGCGCGGCGACATAGAGCGTCGCTCCGTCGCTCGTCACCGCCATGTCGACCGGCTGGGCCAGGCTGGCCTCGCTCTCCGCGTTCGGCGTCGGGGCGCAGCAGGTCGCGTAGTCGATGTGCTTGTTGAGGTGCCGCGGGGCGACGCGCGGCGCCGCGTTGCCCGCGCCGAGCACCGTCACGCGGCTCTCGTGCAGGTGGCCCCGCACGCTCTGCCCGGCGAAGATGCCGGGGCCCTCGAACCGCCGCTCGTTCCGCGCGTCGGTGTTGGAGACGTAGACCTTCCCGTTCACCGGGTTGACGACCATGTTGAAGAGGATCGTCCCGACGCCGGCGAAGTGGCCTGACGGCCCGGCGACGGGCTTGGGCGGGGTCGCCATCGCGTCGATGGCGAACACGTCCTTGTCGGGCAGCGAGAGCTTCACCTGGCTGTCCCACCACCGGCCTAGCTCGTCCACCCAGTGCGCGCCGTCGAACTTGACGATGAGGCTGACCTCGGGCGCCGGATCGCCGTCCGCGTTGGTGGTCGGGCCCGGCGAGCCGCCGTTCGCCTCGCCGCCGTCGGGCACGAGCAGCTCGGTCACGACGGTGGTCTGGTTGCCGGAGTGGAAGCCGGCGGCGTAAACGCGGGTGCCGTCGGGCGTGGCGGCGAGCGCGCGCGGCGTGTCCGTGAAGAGGGTGAGGATCGTGAGCGGGGCGCCGCCGAGCGTCGCGCCCAGGTGGTTCGCGTCGAACACCCAGACGTCGGCCCGGCCCACGCCCGGCGTGGTGAGCTGCGGATCGTTCGGGTTGTTCTGGCCGCGGTGCGCGGCCGTGATGAAGGCGCGGCGCCGCCCGGGGCCCGCGAACACGATGTCTCGCGGCTCGTCGCCGACGAGCAGCGTGCGCTCGACGTGGCCGCCGGCGCCGCCCGCCGAGACGCGGACGACGCTCACGCTGTCGGACAGGTGGTTGACGACCCACACCTCGGTCTCGCTCCGCGCCGCCACGGCGACGGGCTCGAGCCCGACCGGGATCGAGCCCCGGTGGACGAGCGCGCCGTCGCGGACGCGGAAGACCTCGAGGCGGCCATCCGGCGTGTTGAGCGCGAACAGCAGGTTCCCGCTGGGAGAGAGCGCGAGCGGGCGGACCTGCCCGCTCTCGAAGAGCGTGTAAGAAGAGCCGGCCAGCGCCGGGGCGGTGCCCGCGAGGACAGCAGCGGACACCGCGGCGAACAGGAGTCCTGCGGCAACCCTCCGCAGGGCGAACGGTGGTTTCATGGGGCCTCGTCGAGGTGCGATGTCAGGGAGCGAGCCGGGGATCGGCCGATGATCGACCAATTAACACGATCACGCTCTCTTCGATCGTCGAATCAGCGCCCATGTCGAGGAGCCGACCACGTCACCGCGCCGTCCCGCGGACGCGCCGCCGGCCTCCCGGCGCGAGGCTTACTTCTTCGCCGTCACGTAGCGGAGGTCGCGCCGCTCGGCGCCCATGCCGAGGGCGCCCGCGCGCTGGAGCTCGGCGTCGCGGAGCTCTTGCGCCTGGAGGTCGTCGAGCCGGCAGATCATCGGGACGACCTCCGGCGCGCCGTGTCGCCGCGCGAACGCCACGAGCGGGCACGCGCGCACGTCGACGTCGCGGAGGGCGCCGGCGTCGCGGGCCCTGTCGAAGCGGAAGCCGCCCGGCTCGCGCGTGAGCATGCTCTTCAGGAGCGGGCTCCGCGCGGGGCTCAGCCGGAGCACGATGTCTCTGGCGGCGCCGAGGAGCGGGTTCCGGCTCCGCTGCTTGCGATGAAACGCGAGCAGCATGTCCTCGGTCATGCGCAGCGCCGGCCCCCGGTCGACGCCGAGGTCGTGGTGGAGCGCCAGGTAGATCGCGAGCGCGGGCGGGCCGAGCTCGAAGAGCTTGCGATCCATGCTGCTCCGGAACCGGGGTATCGACTCCTCGAGCGCGAGATACCTCTCCTTGGCGTGCGTGTGGAGCTCGGCCGCGCTCTCTTCGCCGAGCTCGCGAATCGCGACGAACCGGCCTTCCGTGAGAACCTGAGCAAGACGTTCCGACGGCGACATGCCCCCAAATTACCACATGCGGCTCCGGGGCGAGCATCCATGGTCGAATTTCTGCCGAGCCAATGGCGGGCTGAAATGGCCGGCCTGGCCGGCCAGCAGGCCAGTTGAGGTGGCCGGCCAGCAGGCCAGCAGGCCAGTTGACTGGTCGCCACCTGCCAGTCGGTCAGCCGGCCAGTCGGTCCGTGGGACCGGCGCGCGCGTATCTCGTTGAAATGAGGCAGATGCCTCGCGGAAACACGTCCTGGGCGGCGCGGAGAGCGCGCACTCGGCAGGTGAGGGCCGCTCGGCCGGGTGACGTTATGCGGCGGACGGTCCCCACAGGCCGGGCACGCGCGTCCCGCACGAGGGGCACGCACCGCCGGAGAGGAGGACCTCCTGCGTCTCGTAGTTGAACCGCCGCACCACGACCTCGTAGCAAGCCGGGCAGCGGGTATGCGAGAGCTCGCGCACCCGGTCGGCCACGTTGCTGACGTAGACGTATTTCATTCCGCGGGCATAGGCGACGCCGGCGACGTCCACGAGGAACGCCGGGTCGGTCGTCGCGCGGTCGCTCATCTTGTAACGCGGGTAGAAGGCGTTGAGGTGCCAGGGGATGTCCGGGTCGACCCGGGCGATCTCGGCGCCGAGGGCGCGGAGGCCGTCTGGCTTGTCGTTGAAGCCGGGGACGACCAGCGTCACGACCTCGACCCAGTAACCGAGGCGCCGGGCCTCGCCGATCGCGGCGAGGACGGGCTCCACGCGGCCGCCGAGGGTCCGGTACTGGTCGGCGCTCCACCCCTTCAGGTCGACGCGGAACACGTCCGCGACCGGGCGCATGTACTCGAGCGCCTCGGGCGTGGTGTTGCCGTCCGAGATCAGCGCCGTCACGAGCCCCCTCCGCCGCGCCTCGGTGAAGACCGCGCGCGCCCACTCCGCCGTGATCATCGGCTCGTTGTAGGCGCTCGCGAGCACCTCGCAGCCCGCCTGGACGGCCACCTCGACAAGGTCCGCGGCGCTGATATCGATCGGCTCACCGTCGCTCCCGGGCTCGCGCAGGGCCTGTGAGACCTTCCAGTTCTGGCAATAAGGACAGCGCAGATCGCACCCGAACATCCCGAACGTGAGCGACCGAGCGCCGGGGCGCACGTGGAAGATCGTATTGGTCTCGACCGATCGCACGTAATGGCGCGCCACGTACCCGAACGGGACGCGGAGCTCGCCGTCCTGCTCGAAGCGGATCCCGCACGCGCCCGCGCGCCCCGGCGCGAGGACGCACCGGTGCGCGCACGCGGTGCACCGGAGATACCCCTCCTCCGGCCCTCGCTCGTAGAGCGCGCCGGGCACGGTGCGGCGGGCGAGCTTCGCCGTGAGCGGCTCGCCCGCCCGCACGAGGTCCTCGAGGCGGACGTGCGGCCGGGCGCCCGGCTCCAGCGGATCGTCGGGGGATGCTTGCGGCGCGCTGCCGCCGTTCGTCTCCATGGAGGGCGCCCATCGTCGCATCGGCGCCGCGAAAGACAAGGGCCGGCGCCCGAGCGACGGTGTCAGGCCGGCAGCGCGCCCGCGCCCTCGGCGAGCCTGGCGAGCTCTCCCTCGCCGAGCTCGCGCTCGCCGGCGAAGGCGATCCCCACGACCGCGCGCACGCTGGCCGAGGCGTCGCGCACCGGCAGGGCGACGGCGGCCTGCGCCGCGACCGCCCTGGCCCCCGGGCGGACGTCGCCGGACGTGTCCGTCTGCAGGTTGCACGTCTGGACGGGCTGGCCGCGCTCCCAGGCGAGCCCGGCCATGCCCTTGCCGCGCGGGACGCGGCGCGTGATCTCCTGCACCTTCTCGGGGATGTTCACGGCCGCGGCCAGCGCGAGCGCGTCCCCCTCGACGAGGTGCACGGTGCCGGCGATGCCCCCGTTGTCAGCGACGAAGCTCCGCAGCCACGGCTCCAGCGACTCTCGGCGCGCGTTCATGGGCCCGCACCCTCGACCGGCGCGGCGCCCGCGTCAACCGCGAGGCCCCGGCGGGGTCGTCAGTCGGACTCGCAGATGTAGCGCAGGTGAAGAGAGCAGGGCTCGTCGTTCCAGCCGGGCTCCGGGTAGAACCGGTTGAGCTGGCCGCAGTCCTCGTTGCCGACGTTGTTCGGCTCGCCAGGGTACCAGTTCGTGTACGACACGGCGTCGCCGCTGTCCCAGGCGAACGTGCCCTCGGAGGCCCTGTCGTTCATGCCCATCCACCACTTCTGCGTCGAGTACGTCGAGGCGAGGCGGTTGACCCAGGCCTCCTCCTCCGCGTCGTTGAGCGTGACCAGGCTCATGCCCTGGCTCGCGCAGCTCGCCTTGGCGTCGGTCCACGACTCCTGTCCGTCACAGAACAGGTAATTGTGCCCGTTGTGCGTCTGCATGTCGCACGTCGTCGAGCCGCAGACGACGATGGTGTGCGCGCACAGGACCGATTGCACCGTGTCGTTGATCACGATGTCCACATAGAAGTAGATCGTCTGCTCGACGCAGTCGTCGATCGACTGAGGCTGCGCCGTGGGCGCGCGGCTCCCGTGCTCGCGCGCGATCATCCGCTCCGCCTCGAGGGCCGCGATGTCGTCCGCGGTGAGCTCGGGGATGTTCGCGGGATCCGCGGTGATCACGAAGCGCCCGTCCGCGGCCTCGAGGGGGCTGTACGGGTGGGAGAACAGGGGCGCCATCACCTCTGCCAGCGGCGCCTTGCCCTCGTCGCCAAAGGCGAGATCGACCCGGCTGAAGTCGAGTCCATCGAACGCGACGTGCGCCACCACGTCGCGCGCGCGCAGGTCGACCGACAGCCGCTCGCCGGGGGCGAGGCGCCCGACGCTCCGGGCGTCGATGAGCACGTTCGAGGCGTCCGCCTCCTCGATCGCCGCGTCGGCGGGGCCGGCGGTGCTACAGCCCGCGAGGCCGACGGCGGCCAGCGAGGCCGCGGTGAGGGGTAGCGCCAGAAGACGAGAGATCCGAGCGAGCCGTTTGAGCATGTTCCCTCCTGATGTGGTGAATCCGCCGGCGAGCCGCGCTGTCGCGCCGAGGCGCGGCGCGTCACGCGCGCCGTCCCTCGCCGCAGCGCTGGCGTGGGACGCAGCCGATGAGCGCGCCGCGCCCCCGAGCCGGGGTAGGTCGCCTCTCGATCCCCGCGAGGCGCTGTGTCCCCCTGGCTCCGGCGCGTCCGCGGCCCGCGCGATGAGCGCTGCTGCCGAGATGCCGCTGTGTCGGGCGGAGCACGCTCGTCATGGAGTGAACGAGTGTGCTGCCACCCTGAGAGATAGATCGCGAGTATGCGGACAGCGTGGCTTCACGCCAAGGAGAAAAATGAACTCGCAAACTTTCGAGGAGAAGGTGTCCGGACGTGTGCGTCCTCACGCGAGCTCTAGCGCACTCACGCCTCCTCTTTCACACGCTTCGGCCAGCGCACGAAGAACGTCGCGCCTGCGCCGGGGTGCGACGTGACCCACACGCTGCCGCCGCGGCTCTGCACGATCTTCTTCACGACGGACAGCCCGATCCCGGTGCCCTCCACCTTGTCGCGCGACTCGAGGGTCTGGAAGAGCCCCCAGATGCGATCGTGGTACTCGGGCGCGATGCCAGGCCCGTTGTCCCTGACGGCGAACTCGTGGAAGTCGCCGGCGTCCGTGCAGGTCACCTCGACGCGCGGGTCGCTGCGGCGCGCGTGCTTCAGGGCGTTGCTGATGAGGTTCTGGAACACCTGCTGCAGCGGGACGCGCTCCGTGACGAGCGTCGGCATCCCGGGCGCGATCTCGACCCGGGCCTCGGGGGGCGGCGAGAGCAGCTCGACGACCTCGGCGAGCAGCTGGCCTGTGTCGACGCTGACCACGTCGCCGCGCACGCGCCCCGCCCGCGAGTAGTGGAGGATGCCGTCGATGAGCGTCTCGAGGCGGCGCACGCGCCCGCGCAGGAGGTGGAGGTGCTCCTGCGTCTCGCCGTCCATCTTCCCCGTGAGCGACTCCTCGATCCACTCCGACAGGTTCGCGATCCCCCGGAGGGGCGCCTTGAGGTCGTGCGAGGCCACGTAGGCGAACTGGTCGAGCTCCTGGTTCGTCTTCGCGAGCGCCTCGATGAGCTCCTCGCGGTGCTGGCTGAGCTGCTCGATGTGGCGCCGCGCGAGCACCTGCGCGGTGATCTCGAACGCGACCACCATGACGCCCGTGACGGCGCCGGACGGGTCGCGGATGGGCTGCGCGACGTAGTTGAAGAAGGCGTCGCTCGCCACGCCGCCGCGCTCGATCGGGACGTTCAGCTCGGTCACGTGCAGCGGCCGGCCGCTCGTCAGCGCGCGGTCGAGGGTCGCGATCACCTCGTGCTCGCCGAGCTCCGGGAACGCCTCGCGCACGTTCTTCCCGACGAGCACCGGCCGGCCGACCATCTCGCAGTACGGCGGGTTCGCGACCTCGTAGCGGTGCTCGGGGCCGGCGAACACAGCGATGGGGACCGGCGCCTGCATGAAGAGGTCGTACAGCTTCTCGCGCTCCCGCTCGGCCGCCGCGCGCAGGCGCGCGATCTGGAGGTGGGTGGCGACCCGGGCGACGAGCTCGCGCGCGGAGAACGGCTTCGCGAGGTAATCGTCCGCGCCCGCCTCGAGCCCCTCGACGCGCGACTCATCGCCCGCGCGCGCGGAGAGCATGATGATCGGGAGGCCTCTCGTGCGCTCGTCGTCGCGCAGGGCGCGGAGCAGGCCGAAGCCGTCGAGGTTCGGCATCATCACGTCGGTGAGCACGAGATCCGGCGGGCGCGCGCGCGCGGACTCGAGCGCTGCGGCGCCGTCGGCGACCGCCTCGACCGTCCAGCGCTCGCGGAGCACGCGGCCGACGTACTCGCGCATGTCGGCGTTGTCGTCCGCGAGGAGGATGCGCGCCGACGGCCCCGCCTCGATCGGGGCGTCCGCGGGCGAGGTCAGCGCCGGCGCGAGCTGGCCGACGTGCTCGCCGGGCTCCGACCCGGGCAACCAGCGGAGCGCCTCCTGCACGTAGGGCGTCGCGCCTGTCGCCGTCGACACCAGCGCCCGTCTGGCGTTCACGCGGTCCTGGGGGAGGTGCGCTGTCCCGCGGGGGATGGAGATCGTGAACGTCGTCCCCTCGGAGACCTTGCTCGCGACGTGGATTGTCCCGCCGTGGAGCCGGACGAGCTCGTGGACCAGCGCGAGCCCGATCCCGGACCCCTCGTGGGTGCGGGACCGCGCGCCCTGGACGCGGTGGAACCGCCGGAACAGGTGCGCGAGCTCGTGCTCCGGGATGCCCGTCCCCGTGTCCCGCACGGTGAGCTCGACGCGATCGTCGTGCGGGCGGAGCGCGACCGCGATCGTCCCCTCGAACGTGAACTTGAGCGCGTTCGAGAGGAGATTGAGGACGATCTTCTCCCACATGTCGTGATCGACGTAGGTGGGCTCGGGCAGCGGCGGGCAATCGACCTCGAACGTGAGGCCGGCGCGCTCCATCGCGGAGCGGAAGGCGCTCGCGAGGTCCGCGGTGAGCGCGGAGAGATCGGTCGGCTCGTAGGACGACTGGATCCGGCCCGCCTCGATGCGCGAGAAATCGAGCAGGGCGTTGACCAGCTTGAGCAGGCGGATCGCGTTGCGGTAGGCGGTTTCGAGATCGGCGCCGGACAGGCTCCGCTTCGACGACGCGAGCGCGTCCTCGAGCGGCCCGAGCATCAGCGTGAGCGGCGTGCGGAACTCGTGGCTCACGTTGCTGAAGAAGTGGGTCTTCGCGCGATCGAGCTCGGCGAGCGCCTCCGCCCTCCGCCTCTCTTCCTCGTAGGCCTGCGCGTTGGCGATGCTCGCCGCGATCTGCCCGGCGGCGAGGTGCAGGAAGCCGCGGTAGTCTTCGTCGAAGAGGCGGAATGGATTCAGCCCGACGATCAGGACCCCCGCGCGCCCCGTCTCGCCCGAGGGGGCGATCGAGAGCGCGGCGGCCCGCGAAGGCGGCTTTGGCCACGCGCCGGTCGGGAGGTCGCGCAGCTCGGGTGACAGCTCGATCACGCGGGAGGGCTCGTGCCCGCGCGCGATCTCGGCGACCGGCCAGGGAGGCTCGTCCGTGATCTCGATCGTCTCCGGGGCCGCGGCGTGCCCGCGCGCGATGCCCGTGGTCCCGGCGAGCTGCATGCGCCGCCGGTCCGCGTCGAGGACGTAGAGGAGCGCGAACGGGAGATCCTTCGGGTTGGTCTCGAGCGCGAGCGTGCTCTGGGTGCAGACTTCCTCCAACGTGCGCGCGTTCGCTGTCCGCGCCGCGAGATCGCGCAGGAGCGCGAGCTGCCGCTCTCCGATGATGCGCCGCGTGTCATCGGTGTTGGCGCAGATGATCCCGCCTGTCCCGCCCTGATCGTTCGGCACCGGGCTGTAGGAGAACGTATAATACGTCTCCTCCTCGTAGCCGTGCCGCTCCATGATGAGGAGGAGCGCCTCGTCGTAGGTGCCCTCGTCGCGGCGCATCGCCGACGCCGCGCGCGGCCCGACCTGATCCCAGATCTCGCGCCAGACGACGGACGCGGGCTGCCCGAGCGCCTCGGGGTGCTTGCCGCCGACAATCGACTTGTACGCGTCGTTGTAGAGGTTGATGAGCGCGTCACCCCACCAGACGAACATCGGCTGGCGCGAGGTCAGGATGATGCGCAGGCACGTCTTGAGGCTCTGCGGCCAGGACGAGACCGGGCCGAGCGGGGTCTTCGACCAGTCGAGCGCGCGCATGCGCTCGCCCATCTCGCCCCCTCCGGCGAGGACGGCCCGAGCGTCCGCGCGGTCCGACGGCGTACCCTTCGACGTGAACGACATGGCTCCTTGTACCGTGGTGAAGAGGGCCGGAGAAGCGCCCAACGCCGGTGCGCCTCGGGTGAATCGCCGGCCCCGGCGGGGCGCAAACGGGGTGTGGCGTTATGCCCCGTCGTCGTCTGGCGGCGGGTCCGTCGCCTCGATGATGTCGGTCGCGTCGGTCGCGTCGAGCGCGTCGCTCACCGCGCGCATCGCCCGGCGCACCACGTCGGGCGCGTAGCCCTGCCGCGCGAGGAAGGCATAGAGCTTCTGCCGTCGCTCCATGGGCACGAGGCGCGCCAGGGAGCGTAGCTTCTTGCGCGCCGCCCGCTCGGCCACGGCGAGCTCGTCGGTACCCTCGTCGGCCATCACCTGCCGGATCGCCGCGTCGGCCACGTCGCGGGCGACGCCCTTGCGGGCGAGATCCTGCTCGATGCGGCGGCGCGAGCGCGGCCTGCCCACGATGCCGGCGCGCGCCTTCGCCTCGGCGAAGCGCGCGTCGTCGAGGAGCCCGTTCGCGCAGAGCCGCTCGATCACGGTCGTCACGTGCTCGCGGGGCTCGCCCTTCTCGATCAGGCGCTTCTCGAGCTCTCTGGCCGATCGCGCCCGGAACGACAGCAGCCGCAGCGCCCGCTCGTACGTCTTCTGCGCGCCCTCGCCGGGCGACCGGAGCGGCTCCGCCGGGATCCCCGGGCTGGTCTGCCCCGGCGCGAGGCCCGCGGCGCGCTCCTCGGGGACGGTGGCAAAGGGCACCCCGTCGACGAGGATGACGACGTGGCCGGGCCTGTCGGGCGAGGGGACGATCCCCGTGATGATCGGCATGCGGGGGGCACGATGGCGCGGACCGCGCGCGCCGCAAGCACCGGGCGGTGGGAGCCAGCGGAAGAGGCGCCGCCGCGGTCGTGCGCCAGGACAGGGGACGAGCGCAGGCGAGAGCGCTGGACATTCTGGCGCAATGCGGCGCAGGACGGCAAGCGAGCGCCTCGCGGTCGGGGAACGGTCCCGCGGGCGACGGGGGGCGCCGGTGGGTGCTCGAGGGGGGGTTGCCGGCCGGCGCTCGGCCGATGATGTCTGCGAGATCAGAGAGGAATCGAGACGGCGAGACACCTCGACCGTTTGCGCGCGTGGGAGGAGCCGTAGCGCCGGAGCGCGAACTGGCATGCTCGCTGCTGAACCGCGACGCACCGCTCGGAGGGCGATGACGATCATGAGCAGGGAATTGCGCGCGCGCATCATGAGGATTCTGGGGGCCGGCATGTTCGCCGGTCTGTCAGTGGCGGTCGGCTGCCAGAGCAATAGCGGCGGCGGCACGGCAACAGGCACAGGAGGAGCCGGCGGCGCCGGCGGCCAAGGCGGCGCCGGCGGTCAGGGCGGCGCCGGCGGCCAGGGCGGCGCCGGCGGTCAAGGCGGCGCCGGCGGTAGCCTCTACGAGCGGCGGTGCTTCTCGCCTGAAGATGCCTGGGAGTACGCCGGTCGGAGCCCGGTGAGCGAAGGGGGCGGTGGGACCCTCGGAGTCGGCGGGGAGGACAGGCCCGCCGAGGCGTGCCCGAGCGAGTTCCTGCAGCCGCCGGAGTACTGCATGCATTACGAGAACGGCGTGCTGGAGGACGGCCAGTGCTGCTACGACAACTTCGATACAGGCGTCGGCGGGTGTGGCCGCCCCTTCCTCGTTGGCGGCGCGCCGCGCCTGGCCGGCGTCGAGGCGCGGGCCGACTGGGCGCTCGACGCAGCGGCGGACGGGCCGCTCGCGCTCGATCCCGTGACGCGCGCCGCCCTCGCGGAGGCGTGGCTCGCCGACGCGCGCCTCGAGCACGCGTCGATCGCCTCCTTCGCGCGCTTCGCGCTCGACCTGCTCGCGCTCGGCGCGCCGCCCGGCCTGATCGACGCCGCGCAGCGCGCCCTCGCCGACGAGCTCCAGCACGCGCGGGACTGCTTCACGCTCGCGAGCCGCTACGCCGGCCGGCCGCTCGGCCCGGGGGCGCTCGCCATGGACGGCGCGATCGACGCGCCAACGCTCGCCAGCGCCGCCGCCAGCGCGGTGCGCGAGGGCTGCGTGGGGGAGACGCTCGCCGCGCTGCAGGCCGCCGCGCAGCGGGACCGCGCGCGCGACCCCGAGGTCCGGCGCGCCCTCGACCGGATCGCCGCCGACGAGGCCGCCCAC
Organism: Sorangium sp. So ce406; assembly: GCF_051474675.1. Classification (NCBI taxonomy): domain Bacteria; kingdom Pseudomonadati; phylum Myxococcota; order Polyangiales; family Polyangiaceae; genus Sorangium; species Sorangium sp. So ce406. The sequence continues at coordinate 406,448 of NZ_CP150340.1, forward strand.
GCCGAGCTCGCCTGGGCGTTCGTGCGCTGGGCCATCGCGCGCGGCGGCGAGCCGGTGCGCGCGGCGGTCGCGCGCGCGTTCGACGAGGCGCTCGCCGGGGCGCGCGCCGCGCGCGGCCTGGAGCGCGCCGGGGTCGACGCCGCCTCGTGGCGCGACCACGGCCGCCTCACCGAGGCGGAGCGGGCGCGCTGCCATCTCGACGCCATCCGCGAGGTCATCGGGCCGTGCGCCGAGGCGCTCCTGTCCGCGCCGCCCGCGCCGCACCACGTCGCGTCGGGCCTCGGCGCCGCGCTCGCCTAGACCAGAGCGCCGATCAGCTTGAAACACCCAGGAATGAAGAGATTTGAACCACAGAGGCACAGAGGGCACAGAGGAAGAAGAGAAAATAAATTGTCTTTCTTTTCTCTTCCTCTGTGCCCTCTGTGCCTCTGTGGTTCGTTTTCTCGGGGGTTTCAACCTGTTCGGCGTCCTGGCCTAGCTGTCGCGGAGCTCTTCCAGCACCTCCGCGAGGCTCGACGCGACGTCGGCGAGCGCCGCGTCCACCCGGTTCGCGTGCGTCCGGAAGCTCAGGATACACATCCGCAGCAGGAACCGCCCCCCGGCCACCACCCCCGTGAGCAGCACCCGCTGCTTCGCGTTCACCCGCGCGAGGAGGCGCCGATTCAACGCGTCGAGCGCCGGCCCGTCGTCGACGCCGGGCGGGCGCGCCCTGAACGCGAGGAGCGACAGCTCGGGCTCCGCCACGACCTCGATGTGCGCCATCCGCCGGAGCGCGTCGGCCGCGCCGCGCGCGAGCGTGAGCTTCTCGTCGAGCTCGGCCCGGAAGACGGAGGCCCCGTGCATCTTCAGCGGCAGCCACACCCGCAGCCCGCGCGCGTCGCGCGACAGCTCGGGGCTGATCTCGCAGAAATCCACGAGATCGTCCTCTGCCTGCATCGGCGGCATGTACGACGCGGAGAGCGCGTGCGCGCGCCGCAGCGCCTCGCGATCGCGCACCGCGAGGCAGCCCGTCCCGTACGGCAAGAAGAGGCTCTTGTGCGGGTCCAGCGTCACCGAATCGGCGCGCTCGATGCCTCGCATCGCCGCGCGCCCTCGCTCGGTGAGCGCGAAGAAGCCGCCGTACGCCGCGTCGACGTGCAGCCAGAGGCGCTCGGCCTCGGCGAGGTCGGCGAGGGCGGGCAGATCGTCCACGGCGCCGGTGCTCGTGGTGCCCGCAGAGGCGACGAGCAGGAACGGCGAGAGGCCGCGCGCCCTGTCGCGCGCCACCGCCTCCGCCGCCGCGTCGGGGCGCATGCGGAAGCGCCCGTCCACCGGGATCTCGCGCACGGCCTCCGGCGGAAAGCCGGCGAGGAGCGCGGCCTTCTTCACCGAGTGGTGCGCTTCCTCCGAGGCATAGAGGGTCCCCCGCAGGAAGTCCGGCGGGAGGCGCTCGCGGCGCGCGGTGATCACCGCGACGAGGTTCGCGAGCGAGCCGCCCGTCGTGAGGATCCCCCCGGAGCCCTCGGGCAGGCCGAGCATGGCGCAGAACCAGGCGATCACATTGACCTCGATCTGCACGAGCAGGGGGGCGGCCTGGAAGACGCCCACATACCGGTTCACCGCGTCGGCGATCAGATCGGCCACCGCCGCGTGAAAGAGCCCGCCGCCCGGGATATACCCCATGTAACCGGGTGACGCGGTGTTCAGGCTCATCGGGATGAGCTTGCCGAAGAGCCTCCGGAGGAGCTTCTCGTAAGGCACGCCGCGCTCGGGCAGCGGCTCGCGGAGCGAGCGCGCAAGCCGCTTGCCTCCCCGCGTCGCGTGCATCGGCTGCTCCGGCAGGCTCTCGATGTGCGGCACGATGCGGTCCATCGCGAGCTCGACCATCTCGCGCATGACGTCGCCCGGCAGCTCGAGCGGGTGCGGGCTTGACTGCGGGCGTCTCGGGCGGGCCAACGCGCGCCATCCTACGCCATCGCGCGCTCCGGGTCGCGCGGCGTCCGGGCGAGGACGTGGCGAGGACGCGCGAGGACGTGGAACGACCCCGTGAGACCGCGTGCGCTGCCTGCCCGGCTCAGGGCTCGATGACGAGCGCGCCGAACGCCTCGGGCAGGTGGAAGTTCGGCTTCTTCGTCCTCGGTGGGCTCCACGCGAGGTAGTTGCGCGGGGCCTTCCCCTCCATGCGGTACAGGTTCATGGGCAGCCGCTCCTTCGGGGCGAGCGCCTGCACGATGCCCGGCGCCGTGAGCAGCACCTCGATCACGGCCGTGCGCGCCGCGGCGCGCCGGCTCGTCGCGATCGTGGCGCCGCTCGACCACGCCGTGTCTTCCTGGCGCGCGCCGCGATCGACCGCGATGTCGAAGAAATGCCCGAAAGGCCCGATCTCCACCTCGAAGTACCGCTCCGGCGAGGCGGGCGCCGGCGTCAGGAAGAGCTCGACGCAGTCCTCCGTGTAAAGCCCCTTCCGCTCCACGCCGACCGGCTTCGATCGATCGGTGTTGAGCCCGGCGCCCGAGAGCTCGAAGAGCGCATAGAGCCCGTCCTTCGACCAGAGGAACCGCGCCCGCGTCAGGATCCCGGTGCTCTTGCCGGCGTAATCGGTGTCCCACTGCACGGCCTTCGCGCGGCTCCAGGCCGCGTCGTCGGCCTTCCCGTCGACCGCGATCTCCTCGCCCGGCAAGAGCCGCGACGCGCGCGCCTCCGGCTTCGCGGGCGCCGCGCCCGCCCCGGCGTCCTGCGGGCCGGCGGGCGCCTCCGGCGCGGGCGGCGGCGCGGGATCGGGCTCCTTCGCGGGCCCCCCGGGCGGGGGCGCCTGGCCGGGATCCCAGTCGAGCCGGAAGGGCGCCATCGCCTTGTAGTGCACGGGCCTCGGGCTCTTCAGCAGGTCTGCGCCGTCTCCCGTGATCGCCGTCGCCTTGAGGTCCAGCCCGAAGCGCTTCGCCGCGGCCTCGATGAGCGGCGATGTCCGGTGGCCGCCGAGCTCGCGCGCGAGCGCGGGGCTGTTCCAGACCCCCATGAACTCCGCCACCACGCGGTCGACGCGCACCGGGTTCGTGCCGCCGATCGCCACCATCTCCGCGGTGGGGCGCAGGACCTGGAAGCCGTCTCCGCCCATCCCCGGCGCGCCGTCGCCGAGCACCGCGTCCGGCGTCGAGATCTCGAGCACGTCGACCATGCGCTCGGCGAAGACGCGGAGCGACGAGAGGTACAGCGCGCGGTCCTCCTGCCCGGCGGACTTCGTGTCGAGGTAGGGCTTGAGCTCCCGGTGCATCCGCCACTTCTGCTTGTAGGCGGGCGCGCTGTCCGACAGCATCACCGTCCCCTGCATGCCCTTGATGCCGGCCGAGATGACCGAATACCGGTGCATCTTGATCCGGGGGAGCGACAGGAACAGCCCGCGATCGAGGTGCTCGGCGAGCACCCTGGGCATGAGCAGCGTCGGCACGTGGCTCGCCTGGATTCCGCGGATGGCGAGCGGCTGTCCGGGCCTGTCCCCGGCGACGTCGTAGACCCCGTCGTCGTCCATGGCGACGAGCGCGACGCCCTCCTCCGCGGCCATCGCCTCGTAGCCGGTCCGCTGCACGAGGTCCTTCCAGAACTTGTGCGAGTGTCCGCACCCCTCGGCGATCGTGATCTTCGTGTGCCCGCGCCCCTTGAGGCATTGCACGACGCCGCGTACGAACTCAGGCTGAGTGATCCGGCCGGTCACGCCGTCGTCGCCCTTGTGCTTCGCCGGGTCCTTCACGCTGTCGAACCCGCAGACGTTCGGCTTGAGGAGCACGGGAGTCGCCTCGGGCCGCCGCGGCACGACCGCCTCGCAGAGGCGCTTGCCGAGCTCCAGGGGGCCCTGGCCGCGCAGCACGGTGACCGGCGAGTCGTCGGCCTTGATCCGCGCGACGTGCCGCTTCCGGAGGGCGGCGCCGTCGATGCTGTCGGACGCGATCACCGAGGGGCCGGCCTCGTAACGCTGCGAGGCGCCCGCGACGACGTCGCTCGACGCGCTCGGCAGCGCGGTGGGCACGGCCGGGTGCGCGGAGGCGGCGGCGAACGAGGAGGCGGTCGTCGAGGCCGCGGCGGTCGCGGCCGGGGGCGCGGGCGGCGTCGGCGGTGTCGCGTCGAGCGGCGGCTGCGCGGCGGTGGCGCTGCCCGCGAGGCCGTCCGGGGGGCGCTGCCGGTCCCCGCAGCCCGCGAGGGCGGCGAGCAGCGCCGGGAGCGCCGCGATCGCGGAGGGGAGACGCCGCGCGGGGCGGCCGTGGCTCGCTCGGGTGCTGTTCATCCTCGCGGAGCACGATGGAGCCAAAAGGCGGTGGGGAGAAGAAGGAAAGGGGCGGCCGGCTGCTTGCCCTCCCGCCAGGGCGGTGATCACGAACGGAATGCCGGGTACGTCGATCGCCGGGGCCACGGCGAAGCCCTCAGGGGACGAGGACTGCCGGTCTGTGCTCTCCGGGTCTCCGTGCGCCGGCGGCCTTCACGCGGGGGAGCCGAGGCGCGGGGCGCTCATCGCGCGGCCACGGGGCGAGGCCGCGGCGAGGCCCGGGACGAGCGCCTCGAACCGCGCGCGCTGCCGGCCCGTCAGCTCGCCGAGGGCGCGGACGATCGCGAGATCCTTCTGCTTCGCCTCCACGATCACCACCACCTCGCGGCCCCCCGAAACCTCCTCGACCTGCTCGCAGTAGCGGAGCAGCCCGCGGCCGGTGATGTGTTCGGCGTGCGCCCCCGCCGGCTTGCCTTTCCACTGCTCGCTGTAATGGAGCTCGGGTAGCCGGTCCGCCGGCCAGGAGCGGAGCGCGGCCTCGAGCTCCACCTCGTACGGCGCGCTCCGCGGGTTCGCCGACCAGTGCAGGTTGTCGAACACGATGGGCACCTCACCCCCGGTGGCCTCGAGCAGCTCCGGCACCGTCCAGCAGCGCTCGTCGTTCTCCAGCGCGAGCCGATCCCGCGCCGGCGGCGCGAGCCGCGCGATCCCCTCGCGGAGCCGCGAGGCGGTGCTCTCGCGATCGCCGTGAACACCGCCGCCGTGCAGGGTGATCGAGCCCCGCGCGCCGATGAGATCCATCACCCAGCCCTGATCGTTCATGACCGCAAGCGAGTTGATCAGCACCTCCTCGCGCGGCGAGGAGAGCACAACGAACTGGCTCGGATGATTCGACAGGTGCACATCGCCCCGCTCCGCTGCGCGGCGGACGGATCGCAGGTCCGGCACCAGCATGCGCGCGCCCGGCGCGATATCGAGCAGCGGGAAGAGGTCGCTGGAGATGCGGTGCGCCGCCAGGCCGAGGCCGGTCGAGTACACGAGAGATCGCCGGACGTACTCGGCGTTGTACCTGTAGATCGGCGTGAGATCGACCAGGCCCTTGAGGTAGCGACCGAGCTGGGCGGTCTTCAGCGAGGGCTCCGGCATCCCGAGCGACTGACAGACGTGGCCGAGTCGAATCATGTCGACAGGGTGTGTCGTCCTCGACCCGCAGGCATCGGGCCTCAAGCGATTTTACTCCATGCTGCCCAGGTCGCTCGCGCGGAACGCGGTGAGGATCCCGATCGCTGACCTGACGCGGCGCGCGGCGTGTCCCATGATCCTCCTTGGCTCGGACAGGAGAGCGCCAGCCTGGCGCTCCCCCAACGGGCGGCGGCGGAGCGGTCGCGCGGAGCCAGCCATGATGGCTGGAAGGGGGGGCAGTCATGATCGAGGTACCGAGCGCGGGCCGCCAGCGCGGCGCGGGCGGCTCCAGGGGCGCGCATGCCGTCGTGATCGGGGCCAGCATGGCCGGGCTCGTCACGGCCCGCGTCCTGTCGGAGCATTTCGCGCGGGTCACCCTCGTGGACCGCGACCGTCTCCCCGGCTCGCCGGACGTCCGCAGGTGCGTGCCGCAGGGGCGCCACGTTCACGTCCTGCTCGGCGCCGGCCTCGACACCCTCGGCGGCATGTTCCCGGGCATCCTGGAGGAGCTGACCGCCGACGGCGCCCTCGTGGGCGACTTCGGCGAGCGGATCGCCTGGTACCATGGCGGCGTCTGGAAGGTGCAGTTCGCGAGCGGCATCCCGCTCCTCCAGTGCAGCCGCGCGTTCCTCGAGCACCACGTCCGCCAGCGCGTGCGCTCGCTCCCGAACGTCGAGATCCTGGACGAGACGACCGTGTCCGGCCTGCGCCTGAGCGCGGACCGCGCCCGGGTCACCGGCGTGACCATCGAGCGGCCGGGGGGCGGGCCCGACGAGCTCACCGCGGAGCTCGTCGCGGACGCCAGCGGGCGCGGCTCGCGGGCGCCGCAGTGGCTGGAGGCCGCCGGCTACGCGAGGCCGCCGGAGAGCGAGGTCGAGATTGACATCGCCTATGTGTCGAGGGTCTACAGGCCCCCCGAGCGCTACCGGCACAGGCCGGTGCTCATCCTCATCGCCCCGCGTCCGCCGGCGGGGAAGCGCGCGGGTTTCATGTGCAGCGTCGAAGGGGACCGGTGGTACGTGTCCCTCTGCGGCTATTTCGGCGAGCATCCGCCGCTCGACGACGCGGGGTTTGTCGAGTTCTCGCGGACCATCGCGCGGCCCGAGATTCACGAGCTCATCAAGGACGCCGAGCCGTTGACCTCCCCGACGCTCTACCGGTTCCCTGCGGATCGCAGGCGCCATTTCGAGCGCATGCAACGCCAGCCGGACGGCTTCGTGGTCCTCGGCGACGCCGCCTGCGCGTTCGACCCGCTCTTCGGGCAGGGAATGACCGTGGCGTGCCTCGGAGCGGGCGTGCTGGCGCGCTGCCTCTGCGACCAGCCGAGCGGAGATGTGCGCGGGCTCGCCAGGCGTTTCCAGCGCGCGCTCTCCTCGTCGACGGATCTACCGTGGCGGCTGGCCACGACGGAGGACCTGCTGTTCCCGGAGGCGGAGGGAGAGCGGCCGTTCTGGTTCGGGGCGATGCGGTGGTACAACAGAAAGCTCGCGGAGGTATCCGCGTACGACACGGCGGTTTACGGGAGGTGGCTGCTCGTCATGCACCTCATGCGAGGGCTCATCACCTGCTTTGCGCCCTCGGTGGTGATCGCCGTGCTCCGGCACGCCGTTCGCGAAGCGCTCATGCCCTCGCCGGGAACTGCGCGCGCCGCGGCCGCGCCGCTCCGCAGGAGCGACCCGGCGACGCGGGCGCGCCTGACATCGTGCTTCACCCGGACCGCCGGCGAGCCACGCAGCTCCGGGCGCGGTCCCAGGTTGCGCGGGCCGCGCCCGCGGATCCGGCCCACGGCTGACAAGGCCGCCGGCCAGGCCCGGTAGGTGTTCCGGGCGACCTGGTGTCGTTCCTGTTGACCCCGCGGCGCGCGGATCGTTTACGCTCGACAGCCGATCTCCCGTGGCGCGCGCGCTGCGCGACGCGGCCGCGCCTCGCCCGATGTTCGCTCGCAGCCCGGAGCGCATCGCCAGCCATCCCTGCAGTCACCCGTCGTCGTCCGCCCCATGGCCCTACATCGAGGTTGACCATGCCCCACCTGCGCTTCTTCTTTCTCCTCGGCTTCGCCTTGCTGATCGCGGCCTGCTCGAGCGATTCCCCCGGCGCGACGAGCGGCGGGGCACCTCAGTGCGGGGCAGCCCAGGTCCTGTGCGGCGATGTGTGCGTGGATCTCGCCACGGATGCAGCGCATTGCGGGGCCTGCGACGTCGCCTGCGCCGCGGGTGAGCTCTGCAACGGGGCGGGCGAGTGCGCGGTGACGTGCGCGGCGGGGCGGCTCGCCTGCGACGGCACGTGCGTCGATCCGGGGACGGATCGCGACCATTGCGGCGCGACGGGCGATTGCCGCGGGGACAGCGCCGGCGTCGCGTGTCCGGCCGGAGAGATCTGCGATGGCTCCGGGGAGTGCGCGCTGTCGTGCCAGAGCGGGCTGGTCGCGTGCGACGGCACGTGCATCGACCCCGACACCGATCGCCACCACTGCGGCGCGACGGACGATTGCCGCGGCGACAACGCGGGGGTCGCGTGCGCGGCCGGGGAGATCTGCAATGGGTCCGGGGCGTGCGAGCTGTCGTGCCAGAGCGGGCTGATCGCGTGCGACGGCACGTGCGTCGACCCCGACACCGACCGCCACCACTGCGGCGCGACGGGCGATTGCCGCGGGGACAGCGCCGGCGTCGCGTGCCCGTCGGGAGAGATCTGCAACGGGGCAGGGGCGTGCGAGCTGTCGTGCCAGAGCGGGCTCGTGGCGTGCGACGGCACGTGCATCGATCCCGACACCGACCGCGACCACTGCGGCGCGACAGGCGATTGCCGCGGGGACGACGCGGGGGTCGCGTGCGCGGCCGGGCAGATCTGCAACGGGGCAGGGGAGTGCGAGCTGTCGTGCCAGAGCGGGCTCGTGGCGTGCGGCGGCACCTGCATCGACCCCGACACCGACCGCGACCACTGCGGCGCGACCGGCGACTGCCGCGGAGACAGCGCCGGCGTCGCGTGCCCGGCGGGAGAGATCTGCAATGGCGCCGGGGCGTGCGAGCTGTCGTGCCAGAGCGGGCTCGTGGCGTGCGGCGGCACCTGCATCGACCCCGACACCGACCGCGACCACTGCGGCGCGACCGGCGATTGCCGCGGGGACAGCGTTGGCGTCGCATGCTCGGCTGGAGAGATCTGCAATGGCGCCGGCGAGTGCGAGCTGTCGTGCCAGCGCGGGCTCGTGGCGTGCGGCGGCACCTGCATCGACCCCGACACCGACCGCGACCACTGCGGCGCGACAGGTGATTGCCGCGGGGACAGCGCTGGCGTCGCGTGCTCGGCCGGGGAGATCTGCAACGGTGCGGGGGCGTGCGAGCTGTCGTGCCAGAGCGGGCTCGTGGCGTGCGACGGCACCTGCATCGACCCCGACACCGACCGCGACCATTGCGGCGCGACAGGCGACTGCCGCGGAGACAGCGCTGGCGTCGCGTGCCCGGCTGGGGAGATCTGCAACGGCGCCGGCCAGTGCGAGCTGTCGTGCCAGCGCGGGCTCGTGGCGTGCGACGGTACGTGCGTCGACCCCGACACCGACCGCGACCATTGCGGCGCGACAGGCGACTGCCGCGGCAGCGACGCGGGCGCGGCCTGCGGCGCGGGCGAGATCTGCCGCGAGGGCGCGTGCGAGGCCTCGTGCGCGCTGCCCCTCGTCGCCTGCGGCGGCGCCTGCGTCGACCCCTCGACCGACGAGACCTACTGCGGCGCGACCGGCGACTGCGCCGGGGCCAGCGCCGGCGCGACCTGCAGCGCGGGCGAGGCGTGCGTGGCCGGCGCCTGCGCGAGCACGGACGCGAGCCTCTCCGGCCTCTCGGTCTCGAGCGGGACCCTGAGCCCGGACTTCGACCCTGCCGCGGCGCTGTATGTCGTGTCCGTCGAGGATCACATCGCGTCGATCACCGTCACGCCGACCGCGTCGGCCCCGGGCGCCTCCATCACGGTCAACGGGGCCGCTGTCGCCTCGGGGAGCGCCTCGCCGCCGATCACGCTCACCGAGGGCGGCGCCACGGCGATCACCGTCGAGGTCACCGCGCCGAGCGGGGACGCGACGACCTATGGCGTGGTCGTCCTCCGCGGCGGGATCGCCTCTTCGTACCTCAAGGCCTCCAACACGGACGCCGGCGACCAGTTCGGCTACGCGGTCGCGCTCGACGGCGACACGCTCGCCGTGTCCGCGCTCCTCGAGGCCAGCGCCGCGACGGGGGTCGACGGAGACCAGACCGACAACTCGAAGAGCTGCGGCGCCGTGTACGTGTTCGCGCGCCACGGCGTCGACTGGGTCCAGCAGGCGTACCTGAAGCCCTCCACCTCGGATCGGAGCGACAACTTCGGTCATGGCCTCGCGCTCTCGGGCGACACCCTGGCGGTCGCCGCGCCGGGGGAGGACAGCAGCGCCGTCGGCGTGAACGGCGACCAGGCGAGCAACACCGCGCCGAACGCCGGCGCTGTCTATATCTTCACGCGCAGCGGCGCGACATGGTCCCAGCAGGCCTACCTCAAGGCGTCCAACACGGACGCGCAGGACCAGTTCGGCAACGCGGTGACGCTCGACGGCGACACGCTCGTCGTGGGCGCGCCCAACGAGGACAGCTCCGCCACCGGCGTGAACGGCGCGCAGGCCAACAACGGGGCGTCGCAGGCGGGCGCCGCCTACGTGTTCACGCGCAGCGGCACGGCGTGGACCCAGCAGGCGTACCTCAAGGCGTCGAACACCGGATCGGGCGACCGGTTCGGCGCGAGCGTCGCGCTTTACCGGGACACCCTCGCCGTGGGCGCGACGGGCGAGGCGAGCAGCGCCACGGGCGTGAACGGCGCCCAGGCGGACAACGGCGCTGCCGGCAGCGGCGCCGTGTACGTGTTCACGCGCAGCGGGGCCGCGTGGACCCAGCAGGCCTACCTCAAGGCGTCGAACACCGGCGCGAACGACGTGTTCGGCGCGAGCGTCGCGATCGATCGAGACACCCTGGTCGTGGGGGCGACGGGCGAGGCGAGCAGCGCCACGGGCGTGAACGGCGCGCAGGACGACAACGCGGCTCCCGGGAGCGGCGCCGCGTACGTGTTCACGCGCAGCGGGGCCGCGTGGACGCAGCAGGCCTACCTCAAGGCGTCGAACGCCGAGACCGGCGACGTGTTCGGGGCCGCTGTCTCTATCGACGAGGACTTCCTCGCCGTGGGCGCGTCCGGCGAGGACAGCAGCGCCGCGGGGTGGGGCGGCGTCGAGTCCGATAACGGCGCTCCCGAGAGCGGGGCAGCGTACCTGTTCGAGCGCTCCGGCGGCGCCTGGGTGCAGGCCTCGTACATCAAGGCGTCGAACACGGGCGCGTCGGACGCGTTCGGGGCGCGGCTCGCCCTCTCGGCCACCACGCTCGTCGTCGGCGCGGCCGCAGAGGACAGCAGCGCCACGGGCGTCGACGGCGACGGCGCCAGCGACGCGGCGGCCGCGAGCGGCGCCTGCTACAGCGCCCGCTGGTAGGGCGCGGCGCGCCCCCCGATCCCTCGTCTCATCGCGCTCACCGCGGTTTCAGTTCGCGACCTCGCACGTGACGGAGACGGGGGCGAGATCGACGAAGGCGTTGCCCTCGACGGTCCACCGCTGCATGACATGCTGCTTGTTCTCCCCGTAGCCGTCGAACTCGTACTCGGCGGCTGCCCCGACGTACCGGAGAGGCATCCCCGCACGAACCCCGGTCATCGCCGCCCTCAGATCCCGCCACGAGGCCGCTTCGTTCTCCGGGCGGTTGAGCTGGCGGATGATCCTCTGCAGCGCGCGCCCGGATTCCGGGATCGCCCCGGTCGTCGCCTGGGCGTACGCGAGGCCCATCGCGATGAGGACGATGCCATCGTAGTAAAAATGGGCTGCGGGGAACGGCGCTTCGCCGTTCCACCGGCGGGAGAAGCGCTCGGCGAAGGCGGCGGCGTTCCCGGTCGTGCAGTCGACCGACCCCTCGGCGTCGTCCGTGACATGGCACTCGCTCCGCAGGCTGAGCGACGGCGATACCCCGATGTACCCGTCGAGAGATCCTGTCGGGATGTTGGCGAGGAACACATCGGTGTGCAGCGCCGGGCCGAGGAGCCAGGTGCCGGGGCGCCCGGAGAGGGTCCACTCGGTGACGATGGTCGAGGCGGTGGCGGGGTAGGCGGCCAGGAGCGTGCGGCCGGCGTTCGACGCGAAGGCAGACGCGATCTTGTTCGTGTACGTCTGCTCGCCCGACGTGAACGTCACCGAGGGGAGGATCCTGCCCCCGAGCGCCGCGAAGTTGCTCGTGAACTGGCTGCCGACGTTGGCGTTGTAGTCGTCCCGTCCGGCGAGGGTGTTCACTGTCTTGATGCCCTCGCCGAGGGCATATTTCGCCAGCGCGCAGCCGACGGCAAACGAGGAGGGCGCGAGCCGCAGCCAGCCTCCCTTCGCCTCGCTGCGCGCGATGGAGGGCGCCGCATACCCCGGCAACATGTGGAGCACGTCGCGCGCCTTCACGTCCGGCGCGATATCACGGCCGAGATCGTTCTCTTCGGGACCGACGAGGTAATGGACCTGATCCACGTAGAGCAGCTCGAGCAGCGCGTCGAACCCACGCTCCGGGTCCGAGTGGCTATCTCGGGTCAGGATGTCGAACTGCCTCCCGTCGAGCCCGCCCGCCGCGTTCAGATCCTCGACCGCGAGCAGCATCGCTTGCTCGAGGTTGCGGCCGATGGCCGCCTCGTTGCCGGAGAAGGGGAGGACGCCCCCGACGATGATCGCGTCCTCCGGGGGACCGGGCGCCGTCGACGCGCAGGAAGCCGAGAGCAGGGACGCAAGCCCGAGGAGCGCCCCGGTCCGCAGGCGCCGCGTGCGTCGTCCGCGAGGGCCGGACCCCATGCCGGTTCGATGAAGGCGACGCGGCGTGGCGAGGATTCCAGGGCGCATACTCAACCCTGGAGACGACATCACATCCAGGACGAACGTGTCAACGAGGGATGGTGATGGACAGCGAGGATCAGAATAGACACCCGCACAATCGTGTAGTGAGAAACACGGAAGCGGGCGCGGCCCGCCCACGTTCCGCGTGTGCGACAGGTACGTGACTGCCGGAGGAGGCGGCCGCGCGTCGGGCGCTGGTCAGTTCACGCACTCCCACTGGACCGTGAAGCAGATCAGCCGCCCGAGCTCGTCGGTGCCGCACTCCCCGCCGCCGTCGAAGAACCGCTGTCCCGGGTTATCGCACGAGGTGGGATCTTCGCAGTAGCCGCACACGTTGCCGCAGGTACCGCCGATGGCCCCGGCGGCCGCGTAGCCGAGCTCCTGGCAGATGAGATCGAGGTGGAAATACCCCTCGGCGTTGGCCGAGACCCACGCGGTGTCCTCGTCCGCGGCGCACACCACCCAGGGCGAGCCCGTCCCGATATCTTCCCCTGTCCGACAGACCTCCCCGCCGCCGCCGCCGCCGCCGCCGCCGTCACAATCCTCCTCCTGCGAGACGTGGATCGGGAAGTTGAGCGAGGTGCCGTAGCCCCACGGATCGTAGGCGATGACACCCAGCTCGTAGTTGCCGGCCACGGTCGTGCTGAACGTCGCCGTCGCGCCGCTCGGCGAGAGCGCCGCATAGGCCGGCCCGGAGACCTGGTACCAGAAGTAGCTCACCTCGTCCCCGTCCGGATCGCTGGCGCTGACCGTGATGGTCGCCTCCTCGCACGTGGTGATGAACTTGCTCTCTGCGATGTCGAGATCGGTGATCTGCGGCGGAGAGTTGAGCGCCGCGATCACGTCCAGACCGCCGTTGGGCTGGCCGGTGCAGTATGACACGAGCGTCGTTTCGACGGTCGCGCCGCCGAACACCGAGGCATAGCCCTCGGCCGTGGAGCAATACGACGAGGGGACGCCGGGCTCGGCCTCTGGCGCGGCGCAGACCCAGTAGTCTCCGGGCGGGAGCACGAACAACGCATCCGCGAAGGGGTGATTCTCGCCGCCGGACGGGCTCAGATCCGCCGGGAGCGCTTCCTCTTCCAGGCGCACCGTCGCCTCGGCGACAGCCTCCCCGTAATAACAGCTATCGTATGCGTTCACGACCCTGATGTTGATCGCGGAGACGTCGTACGTGGGCCCTGGCGTGGAGAGCGCCACGCGGATCCGTCCGACCTCGCCCTCTTCACCGGACTCGGGCGCAGGCGATCCGTTGCATGCCCCGGCAAGCAGCCCAAGAACCAGCGCGCCGCACTTCAGTGCTCTCATGTGTCCTCTTCCTCCCGGCAGGGGGACGCGCAAGCCGTTGATGCGCTCTCCAACCCCCGCACATGTAGTATGCACGGGCCGCATGTGACGTGAAGCACCTCCGCGGGGAAGCACGAATCCCGCAGCGCTGGGCCATCGCGGAAGACGCCCGGTTGACGTCGATCCCGGCGAGAGGCCGGGCTTGACATCACGTCACCTGTCTCGTCGGGTGAAGGGCGCGCGCGAGGTGCGGAGTTCGTCCTCGGGTGAATGGCCCCGCGCCGGAGGTGCGGAGTGCGCGCCGCGCTCGCCGCGCGCTCCAGACGAGCCTCCTCGGCTCGCCGGGGGCTCGAGCGGGCCTGCGGTCAGCCCGCCGCGCGGCTCATCGCGCCTCGGCGGCGCCCTGGACCCGCGCGTCCAGCCCCACGATGCGGTCGAGCAGCGCCCGATCGAGGCTCGCCTCCACCGCGGTGGCGAGCCGGTCGTACTCGTCGTGCCGGCTCGGGATCGCCGGCTCGCCCGCGGGCGCGGCGAGCCCTCGCCGCGCGCGCAGGGCCGCGAGCAGCGCGCGCCGGAGCCCGTCGTTCTCGAAGATCCCGTGGATCATCGTCCCCACCACGACGCCGTCCGCCGACACCGCCCCGTCGAGCGCCGCCTCGGCCCGTCCGCTCCTCGACGCGATCGCGAACGCCGCGCGCGCGCCGCTCGCCCGCTCGACCTGGCCCATGTGGATCTCGTAGCCGGTCAGCTCTGCTTCCCCCGCGCCCGCCGCGCCCGCCGCCCCCAGGAACGAGTCGCCGGCGATCCGCGCCCGCACCTGCGCCGTCGTCTTGGTCCGCTCGAACCGCGTCCACACGTCGAGTAGCCCGAGCCCCCGCGCCGACGGCTCGGCCGACTCGACGCCCTCCGGATCCTCGATCGCCCCGCCGAGCATCTGGCAGCCGCCGCAGATCCCGAGCGTCCACCCGCCCTGCCGGGCGCGCGCCGCCACCGCCTCGGCGAGGCCGCTCGCGCGCAGCCACGCGAGGTCGGCCATCGTGCTCTTCGTCCCGGGGAGCACCACGAGGTCGGCCCCGCCGATCTCGTCCGGCCGCTCGATGAACCGCACCGCCACGCCCCGCTCGTGCTCCAGCGGCTCCACGTCGTCGTAGTTGGATATCCGCGGCAGCCTCACCACTGCGATGTCGAGCTCCCCGGGCCCCGCCGGCCCCCGCCGCCGCCGGTTCTCGAGGGCCACCGAGTCCTCGTCCGCGATCCGGAGCTGCTTCACGTACGGCACCACGCCGAGCACCGGCACGCCCGTCCGCGCCGTCAGCATCTCGAGCCCCGGCTCGAGCAGCTTGATGTCGCCGCGGAACTTGTTGATCACGAACGCGGCCACGCGCGCCCGCTCGTCGGGATCGAGCAGCGTCATCGTCCCGACCAGCGCCGCGAACACCCCGCCGCGGTCGATGTCGCCGGCGAGGAGCACCGGCGCGTCGGCGACGCGCGCGACGTGCATGTTCACGATGTCGCGGTCCTTCAGGTTGATCTCCGCGGGGCTGCCCGCCCCCTCGATCACCACGACGTCGTGCGCCTCGCGGAGCCGCCCGAGCGAGCGGGCGATGATGTCCTTCAGCTCGCCGCGGTAGGCGAAGTAGTCGCGCGCGTGGAGGCTCCCGATCGGCTTGCCGAGGACGACCACCTGAGAGCGCGAGTCGCCCTCCGGCTTGAGCAGGATCGGGTTCATGTCGACGGTCGGCGCGACCCGCGCCGCCTCGGCCTGCACCGCCTGCGCCCGGCCGATCTCGCCGCCGTCCGGGGTCGCGAACGAGTTCAGCGCCATGTTCTGCGACTTGAACGGCGCGACCCGGAGGCCCCGCCGCTGGAACATCCGGCAGAGCGCCGTGCAGAGCAGGCTCTTGCCGACCGAGGACGCGGTGCCCTGCACCATCACCGTGAGCGCTGTCATCGAACGAGGCCCTCTCCCAGGGAACGCGCCGCGAGCGCGGCCGCCGCGAGCGCGGCGAAGATCAGCGCCGCGAGCACCACGATCCGGCACGCCTCGTCGATGAGCCCCCGCCGGAGCGGCTCGATCGGGTCGCCGAGGCGGTAGTGGCCGCGCTTCTCGAGCTCGACGCGGAGCAGCCCGGCCATCGCCGCCATCGGCCGCCCCGCGTTCGGGCTCTCGGTGCGCCCGCCGTCGCGGAGGAGCACGGCGAGGCCGCGGCGGGCGTCGGCGCCGCGCAGCCACCCGGCGGCGATCAGCAGCAGCGCCGTGAGCCGCGCTGGCACGAAGTTCAGCGCGTCGTCGAGCCGCGCCGACGCCTTGCCGAGGTACTCGTAGCGGCCGTGGTAGCCCACCATGGCGTCGAGGGTGTTCACCGCCCGGTAGAAGAGCGCGCCCGGCAGCCCGAACAGGGCGAAGTAGAAGAGCGGCGCGACGAAGCTGTCCGACGCGTTCTCCGCGACCGACTCGATCGACGCGGCCACGAGCGCGGGCTCGTCGAGCTCCGACGGGTCGCGGCTGCAGAGGCTCCGCAGGGCGCCGCGCGCCGCGGGGACGTCGCCGGCCGCGAGCGCGTCGCGCACGCCGAAGGCCGCGTCGCGGAGCGCGCGCAGCGCGAAGGTCGGCTTCAGAAAGAGAGCTGACAAAGCGAAGCAGACCACCGGGTGCGGGGCGATCAGCGCGGCGAGCCCGGCGCCCAGGGCCGCGAACAGGCAGGGGACGGCGAGGGCCATGAGCGCGCCGAAGAGGAGCTCGGCCACGCGGCCGGACCGCGGCGCGCGGCGCTTCAGCGCCTGGATCGCGGAGCCCATCCACACGACCGGGTGGACGGCGGCCGGGGGCTCGCCGCAGGCGAGGTCGAGCGCGACAGCGACGAGCAGCGCGGCGGCGGCGGTCATCGCGCGTCCTCGTCACCGACGAGCGCGACAGGGCCGGGGCGCAGGCGCAGGACGGCGCCCATCACGGCCACGTAGAGCTCGCTGGCCGACCGGTTGAGCCGCTGGTGCGCGCGCCCGGCGAGGTCGCGGAAGGCCCGGCCGAGCCGGCTCTCGGGCACGACGCCCATGCCCACCTCGTTCGAGACGAGGACGACGTGGGGCGCCGCGGACTCCACGGCGGCGGCGAGATCCTCGATGCGCGCCTCGATGCGATCGAGCTCGCGGCCCTCGGTCTGGTCGCGGAGCAGCAGGTTCGACAGCCAGAGGGTGAGGCAGTCGACGACGACGACGTCGACGCCGGAGAGCGCGGCGATGCGCTCGGGGAGCGCGACCGGCTCCTCGACGGTGGCGAACTCGTCGCCCCGCTCGCGGGCGTGCGCGGCGATGCGCGCCCGCATCTCGTCGTCGAACGGCTCGGCGGTCGCGATGAACGCGCGGCGCGCCCCCAGCGAGCGCCCGAGCGCGAGCGCGAAGGCGCTCTTGCCGGAGCGCACCCCGCCGCCCACGAGGGCGATCCGCCGCGGCGCCGCGCGCTCGCCGCTCATCGCCCCAGCTCCTTCCGGTGCGCGGCGGCGCTCGCCACGAGCCCCTCGGGGACGAGCGGGTTCGAGGCCCAGTGCGCGTGCACGTAGGAGGCGAGGACGCGCTGCGCCCAGTACCCCTCGCGCGCGACCTGGCCGCCGCGCCGGCGGCGCACCGAGTAGGCGTGCTCGATCGGCAGGGGCGCCTGCGCGGCCGGCGATGGCGGCGGCGCCTGCGCGGGCGGCGGCTCCGGCGAGGCCGGCTGCGCGGGGCGGAGCTCGGAGTAGCGGAACTGGTGCCCGCGGAAGCGGAGCCCGGCGCCGCCCAGGATCGTGCGCGCCTGCGTCTCGACCTCCACGTAGCCGAGCGCCTGCAGCTTCTCGCACATCACGGCCTCCGCGGGCACGAGCCCGACCATGGGGTGCGCGCGCCCGTCGAGCGTGCGGATCGCCTCGGTCAGGTACATGAGCCCGCCGCACTCGGCGTAGATCGGCCCCCCGCGGCCGGCGAACGCGCGGATCTCCGCGCGCAGGCCGGCGTTCTCGGCCAGCCGCTCCGCGTGCGCCTCGGGGTAGCCGCCGCCGAGGTAGAGCGCGTCGACCTCGGGCAGGCGCGCGTCGCGGATCGGCGAGAACCGCACGAGCTCGGCCCCCGCGGCCTCGAGGCGGCGCAGGTTGTCCGCGTAGTAGAAGTGGAAGGCCTCGTCGAACGCCACGCCGAGGCGCGCCCGGCGCTGCTGCGCCCCGCCGCTCGCCGCGATCACGGCGCCGCCCGCCGCCGGCGCGGTCGCCTCCGCCGCCTGCGGCAACGCCGGCGCGCTGCGCGCGATCTCGAGCAGCGCGTCGAGCCCGATCCACGCCTCGGCCTGCGCGCCCCAGTGGTCGAAGCGCGCCTCCGGGAGCGCGGCCTCGTCGGCCGTGCGCAGGCCGAGGTGGCGCTCGGGGAAGCTCTGCGCCTCGTCCCGCGGCAGCCCGCCGATCACCGGCGTCGACCGGTTCGCCTGCGCCTGGGCCTGGCGGAGGATGTCGAGGTGCCCCCGGCTGCCGACCTGGTTGCAGACCACCGCGGCCACGCGCACCCCCGGATCGAAGCCCGCGAACCCCTGCACCAGCGCCGCGACGCTGCGGGCCATCCCGGACGCGTCGACGACGAGCGCGACCGGCGCCTCGAGCCACTTCGCGATCTCGGCCGTCGAGCCCTCTTCTCCGGTGGGGCTCGCGCCGTCGAACAGCCCCATCACCCCCTCGATCAGCGCCACGTCGGCGCCCGCGGCCTCCGCCGCGAACGTCGACAGCACCGCGTCCCGGCCCATCATCCAGCCGTCGAGGTTGTGCGACGTCCCGGCGACGGCGCGCCCGTGGTACGTCGGATCCAGGTAGTCGGGCCCGCACTTGAACAGCGCGACCCGCAGCCCGCGGGCGCGGAGCGCGCGCGCGATCGCCACCGTGGTGGTCGTCTTCCCGACGCCGCTCGCCGTGCCGGCGACGACGAGCCGGGGGATGGCGGGGCCCATCAGAAATCGACCCCGATCTGCGCCTTCGCGCCCTGCTCGAACGGGTGCTTCACCGACTTCATCTCCGTCACCAGATCGGCGAGCGCGACGAGCGCGTCCGGGGCGTTCCTGCCGGTGATCACCACATGAACGTGCGCGGGCCTCGCGCGCAGCGCGTCGAGGAGCTCTTCCTCCGCGACGAAGCCGTAATGCAGCGCATACGTGATCTCGTCGAGCACCACGATGTCCTGCTCGCCGCTCCCCATGAGCGCCGCGGCCTCCTGGAACGCCGCGCGCGCCGCCGCCTTGTCGCGCGAGAGGTCGTCGCTCTCCCAGGTGAAGCCGCGCCCCATCACGAGGAACGTGAGGCCGGGGAGCGTCTCGGCGAACAGGCGCTCTCCCGTCTTCCACTTCCCCTTGATGAACTGCACCACGGCGACGCGCATGCCCCGGCCGAGCGCCCGGAACACCATCCCGAGCGCCGCCGTCGTCTTGCCCTTGCCGTGGCCCGTATAGACGATGACGAGCCCCTTTCGACCTGCCGTCGCCTCCGCGCTCACGAGCCCTCCTCCGCCGGGCGCGGATCGCGGGGCTTCTTCTCGGCCTTGCGGAACCGGTGGCTGAACTCCGGATCATAGAGCCGCGAGTCGGCGAAATCCGTGGACGTGAGCACCCGGCCGACGAGGATCATCGACTGGCTCTTGATCCCCTCGGCCCGCACCTTCTCCCGGATGTCGGCGAGCGTGCCAGTCACGATCTTCTGATCCGGGCAGCTCGCCTTGTGCACCACCGCGACGGGGCAGTCGGCGCCGTAGGCCGGGATGAGCGCCGCGGTCACGTCCTTGAGCAGGGTGATGCTCAGGAACAGGCAGAGCGTGGCCTGGTGGCGCGCGAGCTCCTCGAGCCGCTCGGCCGGCGGCACCGGCGTGCGCCCCTCGGCGCGCGTCAGGATCACGGTCTGCGAGAGCTCGGGCAGCGTGAGCTCGCGCCCGAGCGCCGCCGCCGCCGCGGTGAACGACGAGACGCCGGGGATGATCTCGTAGGCGATCCCGAGCTCATCCATCCGGCGCATCTGCTCGGCGGTCGACCCGAACAGGACCGGATCGCCCGTGTGCACGCGCGCCACGTCGTGCCCCGCCTCCCTGGCCTCGACGAAGACCTCCACGATCTGATCGAGGGTCATGCCGGACGAGTCGATGACGCGGGCGTCCGGCCGCGCGGAGGCGACGATCTCCCGCGGGACGAGGGAGCCCGTGTACATGACGACGGGGCAGCGGGCGACGAGCTCGGCGCCGCGGACCGTGATGAGCCCGGGGTCGCCCGGGCCCGCGCCGATGATGTAGACGCGCATGGGGGTTCTCTCCTCGTTTCGTGCGCCGACGAATCCCGCCGGGGGCGACGGGCGCGCGAAGCTAGAGCGAACGCGAGGCGAACGCCAGGGTGCATCGTGGAGCCTCGGGTCGCGCCGGCGCGGCCCGGCCTCTCCGGGAAGTGCGGCGCCCCTGGGGCGAGCGGAGGCCCCCGCACGCTCGGCAGCCGCGCGCTGACCGTCGCTGTAGCGGCGGCGTCGCGCTCGCGGGCGGCGCCGCCGGCCGTCTCACGGGAGTCGGCCTCGGTCGAGGGGGACGCTCGTCAACCGGGGTACCACGTGATGCGCGGATCATCGGGCGCGCGCACGTGGTCGAAGGCGGCATCCGCGAGTCGCGCCAGGTTGTACTGCGGCCGCCAGCCGAGCAGGAACTTGGCCTTCGTGTTGTCCAGCCACGTCGAACGGTAGGGCGTCTTCACCCTCACGCTCGGCAGGCCACGGGTCGTCTCCAGGTAAGACGCCAGCTCGCCGTAGTCCACCGGCTCATCCATGCAGACGTTGAAGGTCTGCTGGCGGGCTTTCTCATGGCCGATCGCCAGGAGGATCGCGCTGACGAGATCCTCCACATGCACGAAGTTCCGCTTCACCGGCTTGCCGTCAGGATCGAGCATCACCGGGACGGCGCCCGAGCGGACGTACTTCTCTGCCGCCTCGGCTCCGACCAGATCGCGCCACCTCGGCCCTCCGAACACGTCGTCGCCGAACGACAGCTGGGCCTTGAAGTCGTCCTTCTCCATGATCCACGGCGCGCGCAGGCAGCAGCCGTTCAGATCATACTGGATGTAGTACTGCTCGAGCATGACCTCCTCGAGCACCTTGGACAGCGCGTAACAACCCGGGTAGGCGCTGTGCTTCTGCGCCTCCGTGACGGGGACGGGGTGAGGATAGAAGAAGTGGCCCATCCCGGCGTCGCCCCCGACGAGGATGAACTGCTCGAACGCAGGGCTGACGCGGCAGGCCTCGAGCAGCCAGAACATGCCCTTGATGGCCACGTCCATGATGCTCTCGGGCGTCTCTTTGCTGGTCGCGAGGTGCAGCACGTGGCTCACGCCCTCCACCGCCTCGCGGGCCACGGTGCTGTGCTCGATCGACCCACGCACCACGTCGAGGCGCGCCGTCGGCGTCAGCATGCGGTTGTGGCACAGCGCACGAACCTTCCATCCCTCGAACCTGGGGTCCGAGAGGAACCTGCGGATGAAGGCCTGGCCGACTTTCCCCGCCGCCCCGGTGACCAGAACACACTTTGCATCACTCATCTCGTCGCCCCTCGCTCGCCGCCTCGTGCTGTTCGCCAGCCGGTATCCCGCCTCCGAGCTGCCCACGTCAAGGTGGGTGAGCGGCCCGGTGCAGGTCTGCGGGGCGCGGATTGTGAACGGTCACATGACCCGGTGTCAACTCGATCGACGGGCCCGCCTCCACCTCCGCTTCGGGCAGGCCGAAGGCGGCCCGTTGATCCCGTAAATTGCTGGTGCAGCGTCGGTTTCCAGGGGGATCGGATCGCATGGCTCGAGTCGCCGCGCACAAGAGGCGGTATCTCGGCGCCGGCCGCCTCCAGCGTCGAGATGGGAGTTGACACAGAAATTGTGAACGTTCACAGTGTTCTCGGGCGGGCATCCTTGTGCTTCCCTGCGCACCGAGACCTTCGTCGTCCCGAGGGATCTCGGCGCCGATTCCGCTCGTTCGGTCGTCACGGCTGTGGGTTTGCGGCGCCGCCGCGGGGGCGCAACGCGGTACGAGCGCGCCGCTGGCGTGCAGGAGAGCACCGGAACGGAGGAGATGTTCCATGCGGAATGCGAGTTTTCTCGAACGGCGAGATCGGTGCAGCAGATCTGGACGAGCCATCCGGGCCTGGGTCAGCCAACGCCGGGCGAGCACCGCCCTGGTGTTGCTGCTCACGCTCGGCTGCTCGGGGACGCAGCCTCCTCCCGTCGCGGAGCCCTCGGCGCCTGCCGCCGCGCCGGCGGCGACCCCGAGCGTGCCGCCGCCCGTGCCCGAGGTGGCGCCCGCGCCCGCGAAGCCGCCCGCCATCACCAAGGCACGTCACGGGGAGATCGACGCACAAGCCGTGGACATTTACACTCTCACGAACGCGAACGGCCTCGTGCTCAAGGTGATGACGTACGGCGCGATCATCACCGAGCTGCACGTGCCTGACAGGGCCGGGAAGCTCGCCGACGTCGTCGTCGGTTTCGAGAACCTGGACGGCTATCTCACCGGCAACCAGTTCTTCGGCGCGACGGTCGGCCGCGTCGCCAACCGCATCCGCAACGCGAAGTTCAAGCTCGAGGGCAAGGAGTACACCCTGGCCCCGAACGCCAAGCCGCACCACCTGCACGGCGGCGTCAAGGGCTGGGACAAGGTGGTGTGGAGCGCCTCCGCCGCCGAGACGCCCGACGGTCCGAGCATCCGCCTCACGTACGTGTCGAAGGACGGAGAAGAGGGGTATCCGGGCACCGTGTCTGCGAAGACCGTCTATACGCTCACGAACCGGAACGAGCTCCGCGTCGAGATGGAGGCGGTCACGGACAAGGCGACGCTCGTCAGCATGGCGCACCACTCGTACTGGAACCTCGGCGGCCACGGCTCCGGCACGGTCCTCGATCACGAGCTCACGCTCCATGCGGACAGCTACACGCCCGGTGATCCGGGCATCCCGACCGGCGCCGTGAAGCCCGTCAAAGGTACGCCGTTCGACTTCACGACGCCCAAGCCCATCGGCAGGGACTTGAAGGCCACGGGCGGAGATCCTGTCGGGTACGATCACAACTTCGTCGTCAACGGGGACCCGGCCGCCCTGCGGCCGGTGGCGCGGCTCAAGGATCCGAAGTCCGGCCGCGTGATGACGCTGGAGGGGGATCAGCCCGGCGTGCAGTTCTACACCGGGAATTTCATGGACGGCTCGAAGCAGGGGAAGGGCGCCACGTACGTGCAGCACGCGGCGCTTTGCCTGGAGACCCAGAAGTTTCCGAACGCGATCAACGTGCCGGCCTGGCGAGAGCAGCCGATCCTCAAGCCGGGACAGGTCTACAAACACACGATGGTTCACCGGTTCACGGCGGAGTGAGGGAGGCGGCCATGCTCTGCTTCGCTGTCACCGGTACGGGCGGGGTTGCGCGTGACGTCACGCGCGCGCTCCAGGGCAATCGGCGTTGTCGGGTCGTGGACGCCGCGCATGGCGTCCACGCGCTCAAAAGTGAATCAGCAAGGAGATCTGCCGTGAAAGAGACGAAGTCCTGGGGCAACGGTCGGGGGGTCGCAGCGCTTTTCCTGCTGGCGCTGCTCGCGATCACGGGGTGCGACAAGAAGAGCGAGGGGACGGGCGCCGCGCCCGCCGCGGGGAACGACCCGAAGCCGAAGATGGTGAAGCTCGCGTTCGTCACCAACAACGCGAGCGAGTTCTGGAAGATCGCCCAGGCGGGCGTCAAGAAATACGAGCAAGAGAGCAAGGTCCAGGTCGACGTGAAGATGCCGCCCAACGGCACCACGGAGGAGCAGAACCAGATCCTCGAGAACCTCGCGAGTCAGGGCTACGACGCGATCGCGGTGAGCGCCATCGCGCCGGGCGATCAGGTCCCGGTGCTCAACAAGACGGCCGAGAAGAGCAAGCTCATCACGTTCGACTCGGACGCGCCGAAGTCGAACCGACTGCTCTACATTGGCACCAACAAC
Organism: Sorangium sp. So ce406; assembly: GCF_051474675.1. NCBI lineage: Bacteria > Pseudomonadati > Myxococcota > Polyangiales > Polyangiaceae > Sorangium > Sorangium sp. So ce406. The sequence continues at coordinate 430,041 of NZ_CP150340.1, forward strand.
CACGAGGCCGGCAAGGCGCTCGGCGCCCAGATCGTGAAGCTCCTCCCGAGCGGCGGCAAGATGGCCGTGTTCGTCGGTATGCTGTCCGCGGACAACGCGAAGCAGCGGCTCCAGGGCATCGAGGACGCGATCGCCGGCAAGAACATCGAGATCGTCGACAAGCGCGAGGACAACACGGACCGCGCGAAGGCGCGCTCCAACGTGGAGGACATCATCAACGCGCACCCGGACCTGAAGCTCGTCGCGGGCCTGTGGTCCTACAACGGTCCTGCCATCGCGGCGGCCATCGAGGCGCTCGGGAAGAAGGGCAAGGTCCTCGCGGCCGTGTTCGACGAGGAGGAGGGGACGCTCACGGCGATCGAGAACGGCACGATCTCGGCCACGGTCGTCCAGAAGCCGTTCCAGTTCGGCTACCTGTCGAGCAAGTGGGCGCACGAGCTCGCGACGAAGCCCGACGCGGCGATGGCGCAGATCCCGGCGAGCAAGGGCATCGACACCGGTATCGAGGTGATCGAGAAGGCCAATGTGGCCGAGTTCAAGCAGAAGCTCGCCGAGATGAAGAAGTGAGCGTGACAGCGTCTCTGCCGAGCCTGCTCGCGATGAGCGCGATCAACAAGCGGTTTCCCGGCGTTGTCGCGCTGCAGGGCGTCTCTCTCTCGCTGAAGCCGGGGGAGGTGCTCGCCCTGATGGGCGAGAACGGCGCCGGTAAGAGCACGCTGATGAAGATCCTCGGGGGCGCCCAGCAGCCCGACGAGGGCGAGATCCGGATCGACGGGAAGAAGGTCACCCTCGAGAGCGTGCGCGCGGCCAAGCGCCTCGGCATCGCGCTCATCCACCAGGAGCTGATGCTGGCCCCGAACCTGGACATCGCGGCCAACATCTTCCTCGGTAACGAAGGCGGCGGGACCGGGGCGCTCCTCCGCCCGCTGCCGAAGGGTGACCTGTACGCCCGCGCCAGGGAGCTGCTCCAGCGCGTGGGCTTGACGCTCTCGCCCTCGACCCCGGTGTCCTCCTTGACGGCCGGTCAGATGCAGATGGTCGAGATCGCCAAGGCGCTCTCTCTCAACGCGCGTATCCTCATCATGGACGAGCCGACCTCCTCGCTCACGAGCGGGGAGTCGGAGCACCTCTTCCAGATCATCCGCAAGCTCCGGTCGGACGGCATCGGCATCGTCTACATCTCGCACCGGATGGAAGAGGTCATGGCGCTGGCGGACCGGGTGACGGTCCTGCGCGACGGCCGCTACGTCGGGGACCTCACGCGCGCCGAGGCGACGCACGAGAAGATCGTCTCCATGATGGTGGGTCGCGAGCTGAGCGCGCATTATTTCCCGGAGAAACGGCCGCGGAGGTCGGCCGACCCCGTGCTGGTGGTCGAGGGCATCGTCGTGCCCGGCGCGCCCGCGCCGGTCTCCTTCTCCGCCGAGCGCGGGGAGATCCTCGGCTTCGCCGGCCTGGTCGGCTCGGGCCGCACGGAGCTCATGCAGACGATCTTCGGGGTCACTCCTGCGCTCGGCGGACGCATGACGCTCGAGGGCAAGGCGTTCGCTCCGCGGAGACCGAGGGACGCCATCGACCGCGGCGTCTACCTGGCGCCGGAGGATCGCAAGCGGCACGGCCTCGTGCTGCCGCTCAGCGTCGCGGAGAACACCTCCCTGCCTGACATCGGCAACTACAATCGCTGGGGTTTCCTGGACAGGAAGAGGGAGCGCCGCGTCGCCGAGTCGGAGGTGAAGCGCTTGCGGACGAAGACGCCTGGCGTTCTCCAGCGCGTCGTGAACCTCTCCGGCGGAAACCAGCAGAAGGTGGTGCTCGGAAAGTGGCTGGCCATGAACCCGCGCGTGCTCATCGTGGACGAGCCGACGCGCGGGATCGACGTCGGCGCCAAGGCCGAGATCTACCGCCACATGGCCTCCCTCGCGGAGGGAGGCATCACGATCTTGATGGTCAGCTCGGACATGGGAGAGATCATCGGAATGAGCGATCGCGTTGCCGTCATGCACGAGAGGCGCATCAAGGGGGTATTGCCGCGGGAGCGGCTCAGCCAGGAGCGGATCGCGACGTTGATGACGGGCCGCGCCGACGAGGAGGCTCTGTCGTGAGGCGCGAGCTTGGCATGACCATCGCGCTCTTCGTGATGTGTCTGGGTCTCTACCTCTCGAACCCCGATTTCCTCGGGCAGTCGAACTCGATCAACACCCTGCGGCAGATCTCGATGCTCGGGATCTTCGCGATCGGCATCGGCTTCGTCATCATCACCGGCGGCATCGACCTGTCGATCGGCTCCGTGATCGGCCTGACGGGCGTCCTGATCGCGAAGCTCTCGTCGACCCAGGTCGGCGGCCTGGGCTACTCGTTGTGGATCGGCATTCCGGTGGCGCTCGGCGTGGCGCTGCTGATCGGCCTCGCCCAGGGGCTCTTGATCACGCGGCTCAAGCTGCAGCCGTTCATCGTGACGCTCGGCGGCATGTTGTTCTTGCGCGGGGTCTCGCAGACCATCGCCGAGGGCGGCACCCTGAGCCTCGGGGGCTCACCGCTGCTCCGCCTCGCCAACGGCGGGCTGCTCGACGTCGGCGGCGACGCGCTCATCCCGTATCCGTTCCTGATCTTCCTCGCGGTGATCGGCCTTTCGACGTACGCGCTTCACTTCACGGTGTTCGGGCGTTACGTCTATGCGATCGGCGGCAATCGCGACGCAGCGGAGTACTCCGGCATCAGCGTGAAGCGGGTGGAGGCGTCCACCTACGTGATCTCGGCGGGCCTCGGCGGCGTGGCTGGCGTCTGTTACGCGTCGTATATCGGGCAGATGTCGCAGCAGGTCGGCATCGCGTACGAGATGTACGCGATCGCCGCGGCCGTGCTCGGTGGCTGCTCGCTTCGCGGCGGTGAAGGCACGGTGCTCGGCATCATCATCGGCTCCGCGGTGATGCGCGTCATCGACAACGGCATCAACATGTTCCAGCTGCCGTACGAGGACGCTGACCGCATACAACGCATCTGGCGCCTGGACCCGAACTGGACGTTCATCATCATCGGCGCCGTGATCCTCGTCGCCGTCATCCTCGACCAGATCGTGCACATGGTGCAGGAGAAGCGGCGCACCCGGCGCGCCTCCGCGGGAGCCGCCGAGCCGGCGCCGAGCCTCCAGGCGGTCGCGGCCTTCAGCGCAGCGGAGCCGGTCGCACGAGCGCCCGATCGCGAGAACCTCTGAGCGCTCCAGGGGCGGGGCGGATCGAGGCCTCTTGTACGCTGGCCGCGGCACATGCAGCCGCACGTCCCGGTGCCGCCCGGCCGCGCAATGAACCGGAGTCTACGTGCCAGATGTCTGTACGGCGTCGGCCAAGACGATCACCGGAACATCCGCGAACGAACGCAGCCGAGCGTCGTTCGTGACGAACGCGTCCGCGCCGGCGAGGCGGGCCGTTGCGAGCTGGATAGCATCGGGGGAACGGAACCGGTAGCGCGCCCGGATCCGAGCGGCCTCTTCGAGCACCGCTCGGTCGATGGGGTGGAGGCGCAACGATTCGCTGCCAAGCAGCAGGCGGCGGTAGGCGCTCGCGAGATCCTCACGCCCTTCGGCCAGGGGGCGCACCAATACTTCAAGCGAGGTGAGCTCGGACGAGACGCCCTCCATGCGCCCTTCATCGAGGGACACGAACAGAGGCTCCACGATCGGCCCGAATGTGGGGTGCTCTTCGAGGAAATAGATGAACGTGGCGGTATCGATGGCGATGCGCGAGGCACCGGCGAGCTTGGCAATCATCGATCCCACTCGTCCCGCATCGCGTCCACGTACGTTTGAGCGTCCTCCCCGTGCCAGATTTCTCGGCCGAGCCCTTTGAGGTCGAGCAGCTTTCCCTTCGGGGGCCCGCTGTCGTTTCGGACGGGCTCGCCCCGTCCTACGTCCCGCAGGTAGACGAGGAACCGGCGCGCAGCCTGAACCTCGTCCTCCGGTAGCTCGTCCACCAGGCGGTGCAGATCGTCTCGTCTGTCCTTCTCGGTCGCGGCGGGCATGGCCTGACTCTAGCACCGTGAGGGGAAGGCACCCCGCGCACGTGGCGCCCGCGACGTGGACCCTGCTGGTTCCCGCCCCCGCCCGGTTGTTCTTGAAGATCCGAAGCCGCGCCTACAGGCAGCGCAGCACGTTGTCGCGCACGAGCTGCCAGATCGTCTCCGGGATGTCCCCCAGCCAGCGCGCGTCCCGCTCCACGGGCGCCTCGGCGTCGTCGAGCGGGTCGTCGGGGCTGTAGACGAGCCGCCAGAGCCGCTCGCTCACCGAGCCGTTCCGGTCGATCACGAAGCGCTGCACCAGCTTCTTCGCGAGCTCCTCGCCCTCGACGTCGAGCAGCAGCACCGGCGCCGCCACCTTGACCGCGCGCAGCGGCTTGAGCCGGAGATAGGCCCCCTTCACGAGATCGACCTCGTCCGGCGGCTCGAAGCCCGCCTCGCGGAAGTCGACAGGGGCCTTGGTGTTGCCGACGAGGTAATACGCTCCCTGGGTCTCGGCGAGGATCGCGCCGCCCAGCCTTCCTACGCGTGCCATCTAGACCTCCTCCGACGTGAGGCTCTCGTCCGAGAGCACGAGCGAGCGCCCCGGCGTCTGGCCCGGGATCGCCGCCCCATCCCATGTGTACTTGTTGGTATATCCGCGCGGCGTGACCATGTATCCCTCGAACATGAAGGTGTTGGTCGAGCCGACGAGCACCGTGGTCAGCATCCCGATCTCGTAGTCGAGGAAGTGATCGACGTCGGTGAGCACGGCGCTCTCCAGCTTGCGGTAAGCGCTCTTCACCAGCGCGACAGGCGTCGTGCCCGCGCGGTGCTGACGGATGATCTCCTGCGCCCGCACGATCTGGCGCGTGCGCCGCCCGCTCGCCGGATTGTAAAGGCCGATGACGAAGTCGGCCGCGGCGGCCGCCTCGAGCCGCCGCTCGATGACCGGCCACGGCGTCAGGAGGTCGGACAGGGAGATGGCGCAGAAGTCGTGTCCGAGCGGCGCGCCGACGAGCGACGCGCACGCGTTGAGCGCCGTCATCCCGGGGACGATGCGGAGCTCCGGCGACTCGCCCCGCTTCCAGCCGATCTCCTCCAGCACCTGGAAGACGAGCCCGGCCATGCCGTACACGCCCGCGTCGCCCGACGAGATGATCGCGACCCGCGCGCCGTCCCGCGCCCGCTCCACCGCGGCGCGCGCCCGGCCGATCTCCTCGGTCATGCCGGTCTTGATGATCTCCTTGCCCTCGATGAGGTGCTTCACCAGCCGGATGTAGGTCGTGTACCCCACGATGAGGTCCGACGCGGCGATCGCCTCGAGGGCGGCGCGCGACGCGTGCTCCTCGGCCCCGGGGCCGATCCCGACGATCGACAGGACTCCTCTGTCACCCATGGCTCTCCTCGACATTGCGCTTGGGGAAGGGGACGCGCGCCACCGCGAGCGTCATGGACCGGCCCACGCCGGGCTCGGTGTACGCGCGCTTCGGCACGAGCAGCCGCGCCGCCCCGGCCGCGCGCAGGGCGGCCGGCTCGGCGACGCCTCGGGCGCCGACGTGCTTCTTCACGGTCTCCGACGGGTTCTCGATGCCCTCGGTCGCGTCGAGCTCCTCGGCCGTGAACGTGACGAGCGGCCACCCCCGCCGCGCGGACAGCGCGAGCAGCGCCTCCTCGTCGGCCTTCTTGTCGATCGTCGCGAGCGCCTTCACCGACGCCGCCGAGAGCCCCTGCTCCTCGAGCAGCCGGTCGACCCCGCGCTCCACCATGTCGAGCGGCGCGCCGCGGTCGCAGCCGACGCCGAGCACGAGGCTCTTCGGGCGGTAGATCACGGCGCGCTCGACGATCGCGGGGTGCGAGCGGGCGAGGTCGCGGTCGCTCGCGACGAGGAGGATCTCCCACGCGTCGGGGTCCACGCCGTCGAGCGACGTCGCGTAGCGCACGCCGGGCGGGAGCGGCCTGTCCTCGGGCCAGAACGAGGGCTCGCCCGCCTCCTGGACGAACAGCACGGGCGCGGCGTTCACGACGGCGGCGCAGCCGCGCGTCACGTTGCGGTCGGGGTCGTCGAGCGTCCAGCCGAGCTCCCGGCCGAGGATGTCGACCGTCAGCGTTCCGAGCGCGTCGGACGCCGTGGTCACCACCGGCTGCGCGCCGAGCAGCGCCGCCACCTTCTCGGTGAACGCGTTGCCCCGCCCGACGTGCCCGGAGAGCACGCAGATCGAGAACCGCGCCGTGTCGTCGACGCACACGACCGCCGGATCGACCTTCTTGTTCTTGAGCAGCGGCGCGATCATCCGCACCACGGCGCCCACGCTGATCACGAACACGTGGCAGTCGTAGGCGGTGAACGCCTCGTTGAGCAGCGGCCCCATCGGCAGCGGGAGCGGCTTCGCGCCCTCCGGCGCCCCGTCGAAGAGCTTCTGCGACACGTAGAGATCCGCGCCCGGGAGCCCCGGGGCGAGCTTCTTCGCGATCTCGATCCCGTGGCGGGTGATCGCATAGACGGCGTACGGCTTGCGCGCGGCGATCATGACGCCTCCGGTTCGTGAAGAGCCTTGTCGAAGCTGCCCGGAAGCGACGCCTCGGACTCCCCGACGAGCAGCCCGCTGCGCTCGCCGCGCGTGACGACGATCATGGCGAAGCAGTCGCCCCGCTCGCCCTCCGCGGCGCGGAGGTCGCGGACGATCCGCTGCTCGGGCATCGTCGCCTTGGACACGAACACGGCCCGATCGAGCAGGCCCGCCCGCGTGAGCGCCTCGGTCACCTTCGGCATCTCCGAGCCGATCTTCATGAGGACCACGGTGTCGAAGCGCTGGAGGACGTCGGTGAGGTCGTCGACGCCGTACGTGGCGGGGAGGATGGCGATCCGCTCCTGCCCGTCGGCGAGCGAGAGCCCGCTCACGGCCGGGACCGCGGTGACCGAGGTGACGCCGGGGACGACCTCGACCTCGAGCCCGGGGAGGCGGCGGAGCGCCTCGCGGCGGACATAGACGAACGTGCTGAAGAGCGACGGATCCCCCTCGGTCGCGAACGCGACGGAGAGGCCGCGCGAGAGCCGGTCGCAGATCTTCTCGACCGCCGCGTCGACGTACGGGCGGACGCGATCCGGGTCCTTGCTCATCGGGAAGGTGAGGAGCAGCCGCTCCTGGTCCTGCCGCTTGCCGACGACCGGCGCGAGGATCCGGTAGGCCATCGAGGCGCCGAAATCCGAGCTGCGGGGGAGCGCGAGCACGTCCGCGCCCTCCAGCACGCGCACGGCCCGCAGCGTGAGCAGATCCGGCGCGCCCGGGCCGACGCCCACGCCGTGGAGCTTGCCGAGGGCGCTCATGACGCCTCCGCGGGGGACAGCGGCGCCGCTCCCTGCGCCTTCGCCGGCTTGGTCGCGGCGAAGACGTGGATCGGGTTCAGCGCCTCGTAGCGCATGTAGCGCGCGAGCGGGACGCCGCGCGAGACCGAGAGCAGCGTGACCTCGGGGTCGAGCCCCCGCGCCCGCAGCGCGCGGTACGCCTCGGCCACGTTCTCCATCGTGATCGCGTTGACCACGAGCCGGCCGCCGGGCCGCAGCCGATCGAGCGCCGCCGTGATGATCTCCTCCATGCTCCCCTTGCTCCCGCCGACGAACACCGCGTCCGGGTCCTCGAGCGCCCCGAGCGCCTCGGGCGCGCGGCCCGCGATGACCCGCACGTTGTCGACCCCGTGCGTGCGGACGTTGTCCCGGCAGATCTCCACGCCCTCCGGGTCGACCTCGATCGCGTAGACGCGCCCGAGGGGGCAGAGCATCGCCGCCTCGATCGAGACCGACCCCGAGCCGGCGCCGATGTCCCAGACCACCGCGTCGGGGCGGATCGCCATCGACGCGATCGAGAGCAGGCGCACCTCGCGCTTCGTGATCAGGCCGTTCTTCGGCATCCGCTTCGCGAACGCGTCCTCGTGCAGGTACGGGACGGCCGGCGGCGGCCGCCACGCCGGATCGCTCCGGAGGAGCAGGAGCACGTTGAGCGGCCCGATGTCCTCGCACGACGCGAGCGCGGCGAGCTCGAACGCGCGCACGCGCTCGCCCGCGCCCGCGAGGCTCTCGCAGACCCACGCCTTCCAGCCCGTGTCGCCGTGCTCGATCAGCCGCGCCGCGAGGCGGGCCGGGGAGCTCTCGCCGTCGGTCAGCACCGCGACCTTCGAGAGCCGGCGCAGGCGCGTCGCGAACCCCTCGGGCGAGCGCCCGTGGACCGAGACGAACGCCGCGTCGTCCCAGGCGATGCCGGTGCGCGCGAACGCCCACTGGACCGAGCTCAGGCTCGGGATGATCTCGACGTGCTCGCCGCCGAGCTTCCGGACGACGAGCGCGCCGATCCCGAAGAACAGCGGATCGCCCGAGGCGAGGATGCACACGTTCTGCTCGGCCGACAGCGCCTCGACCCGCTCGAGCGCCGCGGACAGCCCGCCCTTGAGGGCGATCTTCTCGCCGCGGAACTGCGGGAAGAACTCGAGGTGCCGCTCGCCCCCCACGAGCACCTCGGCCCGCGCGACGGCGTTCGCGGCGCGGCTCGACAGGCTCGCGCACCCGTCGTCGCCGATGCCGACGACGGTCACGGCGCGGCGCGCGCTCATCGCGCCACCTGCGCCGGCCCCGGGGCGCCAGTCGCCTGCGCCGCCTGCGCCGGTTGCGTCGATTCCGCCGAGAGGAGCAGCAGCGCGTGGACGATCGCGACGGCGATCGGGCTCCCGCCCTTGCGCCCGCGCGCCACGATGGAGGGGAGCCCCGACTCGATCAGCGCCTCCTTCGACTCCGCCGCCGACACGAACCCGACCGGCACGCCGATCACGAGCGCCGGCCGCGCGCCCTCCTCGCGGGCGAGGCGCACGACCTCGAGCAGCGCCGTCGGCGCGTTGCCGATCGCCACGATCGCCCCGTCGAGCAGCCCGAGCCGGTGCGCCTTGCGCATCGACTCGATCGCGCGGGTCGAGCCGGCCGCCGACGCGGCCTGGATGACGTCGTCGTCCGAGATGAAGCAGTGGATCTTGCAGCCGTAGGAGGCGAGCCGCTGCTCGTTCAGGCCGACGCCGATCATCTTCACGTCGACGAGGACCGGCGCGCCGCCCTTGAGCGCCGCGATGCCCCGCGCGATCGCCTCGGGGTGGAGCCGCATGAGCGACGAGAACTCGAAGTCCGCCGTCGCGTGGATCACGCGGCGGACGACCTGCCACTCCGCGTCCGGGAACCCGTGGTCGCCGACCTCCTCGTCGATGATCGCGAAGCTCCTGTCCTCGATGCGCCGGCCGAGCGCGGTCATCTGCCGCATGTCGTTCGCCGCGCGCCCGTCCTCACCGATCGTGGCACCGCTCATGGATCCTCCGCTCTGTCTTCGCTGGCGCCGACGGCCGGGTACCGGCCGAGCAGCGCCCCGTTGAAATCGACGAGGCACGCGTGCACCTCGAGGGCGCCGCCCGCGTGCCGCGAGGTGTGCTCGACGACGCGCCGGCAGATCCCCCCGGGCACGCCGGTGAGCCCCTCGCGCTGGCACAGCTCGAGCACGTGCCGCGCGGTGTTCGCCTGCCGGATCTCCGCCGCGATCTCGGGCCGCGCGCCGAGCTCCTCGGCGATCTGCGCGAGCAGCTCCATGCTCACCTCCGAGCCGGCGGCGTGCGTCATCATCTTGCCGTCGGCCATCTTCGAGAGCTTGCCGATCATGCCGACGATGATCGCGCGGGCGATCCGCCGCCGCGCGGCGTGGCGCACCCCGGTGCCGATGAAGTCGCCCACCTGGATGAACGCCTCCTCCGGAAGCTCCGGGTAGAGCTTCATCGCGTACGCCTCGGACTTGCCGCCGGTGGTCAGCGCCAGCGTCGCGATGCCGCGCTCGGCGGCGACGTCGATCGCCTGCACCACGCTCGCGCGGAAGGCGGCGGTCGAGTACGGCTTCACGATCCCGCTCGTCCCGAGGATCGAGATCCCGCCGATCAGCCCGAGGCGCGCGTTGATGGTCTGCTTCGCCATCTCCTCGCCCTGGGGGACGCTGATCGTGACCGTGGCCCCGGCGAAGCCCGAGCCCTCGAGCTCCTCGAGGACCATCTCGGTGATGTTCCGGCGCGGCACGGGGTTCACGGCCGGCGCGCCGACAGGCAGCCCGAGCCCCGGCTTGGTGACCACGGCGACCCCGTCGCCGCCGCGGATCTCGACGCCCGGCTCGCGGCGCAGCTCGACCTCGGCGACGAGCTCGGCGCCGTGGGTGCAGTCCGGGTCGTCGCCGGCGTCCTTGATGACGCTGCACGTGGCGCGCGGCCCGTCGCGGTCGCAGCGCTTCAGCGGGAAGGTCACCCGCTGCCCGTTCGGCAGCGTCGTCTCGATGGCGTCGACCGCCGCGCCGCGCGCGAGCACGCGCGCCGCCGCCTTGGCCGCGGCGGCCGCGCACGCGCCCGTCGTGAACCCCTCGCGCTGCCCTTTCGGGTCCCTCGGCCGGAGCTCTGCCATCCAGAATCCTGAACGATTACGACGACTTCTTCAGCGGGTTGTTGAAGAAGCTCTCGAGGAGCACGCTGCCCTCCGGCGCGCCGAGCGAGGCGAGCCGGTCGCGGATCGGGTAGATGACGGCGCCGTCGCCCGCGCAGAGCACGGCGTCGCGGGGCCCGTCGGCGACGTGGTCGCCGACGAGCGCGCACGCGCGCGCCGGCCGCTCGGGGTGGCCGACAGGGGGGAAGCCGCCGGCGACCGTCAGGCGGACGGCGGCGGGGAGGCGCTCGCGGACGAACGCCTCGGAGACGAAATAGTCGCCGTCCTCGAGGAGCCAGAGCAGGTCGAGCTGCGCGGCGCCGGCGGCGGCCGCGCTCCGCGCGATCCCGAGCGCCGCGGTGATCCCGGTGTCGGTGGCGACCACGAGCGCTCGGCCGGAGAAGCCGGGCGGGAGCCGCAGCTTGCCCCAGGGGCCGCTCCACTCGAGCTCCGCGCCGACGGCGATGTCGTTGAGCACGTTCGACCCCGGCCCGGCGCCGATGCGCTTGACCGCGATCTCGACGGCGCGCTGCTCGGCGTCGCTCGAGAGCATCGAGTAGGCGCGCTTCGCGAGCTTGCCGCCGGGCAGGGTGACCCCGGTGTTGATGATCACGTACTGCCCGCCGGCGAAGCCGAGCTCCGCGCCGTCGACGCGCTCGACGCGCAGCAGCCGGGCGCCCTGCCCGATCGGCTCTGCGTGGGCGATCCTGATCTTCGCGCTGCCCTGGGCCATGGGTCGACTCCGTCTCCTCGGCTCACTCGGCCTGCTTGGCCTGCTCTGCTTCCTCGGATTGCTCTGCCGGGTAGATCTCGTGAACGAAGTCGTGCATCTCCTCGAGCTCCCGGTAGAGCCGGCCGAGCCCGTCGACCTGGGCGCGCAGGTCGAGCTCGACCTGCTTCGTGAGGATGAGCAGCGAGCGCAGGTAAGGCAGCTTCGCGTCCCCCGCCGGGGTCTTCGCGACCTTCTCCTGGAGCTCGGCGAGCGACCCCTCGAACAGGCGCGCGAGGTTCCTCAGATCTCCGGCGCGCAGCATCGCCGAGACCGGCCCCGGCTCGGCCGCCGCGGGGCCGAGCTCGGCGAGCTCGTGCGCGCGCTCGCCGGGGTCGTCGATGCCGAGGATGTTCATGAGCCCAAGGCGGAGCGCGGCGATCTCGTGACAGGCCATGGGGGGCTCCCTACCAGCTAGAGCAGAGGGCGGGAAGGCGCAGGCGGGAGGAGCGGCGCGCGGGCCCGAGCGCGCGGTTCGACGGGCGCTCGGTCCATGCTAGGTGGGCCCCCCGCCGCGCCCCCGGAGCGCGCGGCGCCCGCGCGCCCCATGCAGAAGATCACCCTCGTCGATCGCCTCCACTATCGCTTCGATCTCACCATGGCGAAGGGCGCGCCCGCGCTCATCGCGTGGCTGTTCGCGCTCTCGACCGCGATGGTCGTCGTGTTCGCGGCGGTCGTCGTGGCCCTCGGGCTCGCCCCGGCCGCGGAGGACGGCTCGCCGGTGTCGTTCCCGTCCGCCCTCTGGATCACGCTGATGCGCGCGCTCGACGCCGGCACCGTCGCCGGCGACACCGGCAGCCGCGGCTACCTCGCCGCGATGTTCGCGGTCACGCTCGGCGGCATCTTCATGGTGAGCATCCTCATCGGCATCATCACGAGCGGGATCGAGGCCCGCGTCGGCGAGCTCCGCAAGGGCCGCTCGCTCGTGTGCGAGGAGGGGCACACCGTCATCCTCGGCTGGTCGCCGCAGATCTTCTCGATGATCCAGGAGCTCGCGATCGCGAACGAGAGCCGCCCCCGCGCGGCGATCGCCGTGCTCGCCGACAAGGACAAGGTCGAGATGGAGGACGAGATCCGCGCGCGCGTCGGGTCGACGGGCAGGACGCGCGTCGTCTGCCGCACCGGAAACCCGAGCGATCCCGCGGACATCGCCATCGTGAACCCGGACGCCGCGCGGTCGATCATCCTCCTCTCCCCCGAGGCGGGGAACCCGGACTCGCAGGTGATCAAGTCGATCCTGGCGCTCACCAACAAGGCGGGGCGTAAGGAGGGCCGCTACCCCATCGTCACGCAGATCCGCGACCGGCGGAACCTCGACGCCGCGCGGCTCGTGGCGCGCGACGAGGCGGCGCTCATCCCCACGGAGGACGTGCTCACGCGCATCACCGTGCAGACCTGCCGCAGCGAGGGCCTCAGCGTGGTCTACAGCGAGCTGCTCGACTTCAAGGGCCACGAGATCTACACCCGCGAGGAGCCCGCGCTCGCGGGCCGGTCGTTCGGCGAGGCCCTGTTCGCGTACGACGACTGCGCGGTCATCGGGCTGCGGCTCCGCTCTGGCGAGGTGCGCCTCAACCCGCCGATGGACGCGCGGATCGAGCGTGGCGACGCCGTCATCCTCATCGCCGAGGACGACAGCGCGATCGGCGCGCCCTTGAAGCGCGCGCCGTCCGTCGACGAGCGGGCGATCCGCGACGGCAAGCCGGCCGCGCCGAGGCCCGAGCGCACGCTCCTGCTCGGCTGGAACCGCCGCGCGGCGGCGTTCATCCACGAGCTCGATCACTACGTCGCGGAGGGCTCCTCGGTCACCGTCGTGGCCGACGTCCCCGACGCCGCGGCGCAGCTCGAGGCCGAGCGCGGCGAGCTCGAGAACCTCACCGTCACGTTCGAGCCGGGCGACACGACCGACCGGCGCACGCTCGATCGCGTCGTCGGCGCCTTCGATCACGTCGTGACGCTGAGCTACTCCGACGCGCTCGATCCGCAGGAGGCCGACGCGCGCACCCTGGTCACGCTGCTCCACCTGCGCGACATCGAGGCGAAGCGCGGCCAGAGCTTCAGCATCGTGAGCGAGATGCTCGACGTCAGGAACCGCGAGCTCGCCGAGGTCGCGCAGGCGGACGACTTCATCGTGAGCGACAAGCTGATCAGCCTGATGCTCGCGCAGATCTCCGAGAACCGGGATCTCGCCGCGGTCTTCGAGGACCTGTTCGATCCGGAGGGGTCCGAGCTCTACCTGAAGCCCGCGGGCGACTACGTGCGCCTCGCCCGCCCGGTGAGCTTCGCCACGGTCGTCGAGGCGGCGCGGCGGCGCGGCGAGGTCGCGGTCGGCGTCCGGCTCGCGGCGCAGGCCGACGACGCGGCGCAGGCCTACGGCGTGAAGGTGAACCCGAGGAAGCGCGCGAAGCTGACGCTCGCGAAAGGCGACAGGATCATCGTCCTGGCCGAGCAGTAGCGAGGCGGGCTCAGCGCGCGTCGGTGCGCTCGAGGAGCACGCCAGAAGCGGCGATGGAGATCGCGGCGAGCGGGATCGCGATCGCCAGCGCGGCCGGGCCGAGCCAGGCCGAGGTCGCGTCGCTCCAGAGCAGCGACGCGAGCACGATCGCCCCCCTGAGCCCCTCGTGCGCCTCGAACGCGTCGGGCCGGTAGATGAACGCCGCCGTGGGCATCAGCGGCGCGATCCACGCGCCCGACGCGACCAGGAGCGCGAGGAAGCCGTCTCGCATCCGCACGAGGAGCGGCAGGAGCGCCGAGAGGATCGCGATCGCGATCGCGACGAGGAAGAGGCCCGCGCCGAGCGCGCCCGCCGCGCTGATCTTGTCGCGCGCCTCGACGTACGGCGCGACGGCGACCGCGGTGGCGACCGCGACCACCACGCCCGCCCCGGCCCCGGCGAGCAGCGAGGGCGCCGTGCGCGCGGCGAGGAGGACGCGCGCGCGGATCGGCTTGGCGAGCAGGAGCTCGAGCCGGTGCTCCTCTCGCGCCGTGACCGTCGCGTCGACGATGCCCGCCAGGGCGACGAAGTACGCGGTGAAATACGTGGCGAGCAGATCGTTGAGCAGGAGCACGGCGGCCATCCCCTCGACGCGGAAGGCCTGCTCCATGAAGCGGATGACCTGCGCCGGCAGCCGCACGATGAGCGCGTGGCTGCCGAGCACCACGAGCACGCCGGCGATCGCCGCGACGAGCGAGGTGCGGAGCGGGGCGTGGCGAGCTTCGAGGGCGAAGTAGCCGCGGAGGGAGCCCGCGGCGGGGGCGGTCGTGGAGGTCATGCTTCCATCCTCCGGACGCCCGCGGCGCCCACCGCGATGGTGAGGGCGGTGAGCGCGGCGAGCGCGAGCATCGGGGGGCCGAGAACGGCGGGGCCGAGGTGGTCGAGGCTCCCGAGGCCGAGCGCGCCGAGGGTGATCGGGTTCGCGAGGGTGAGGCTCCGCCAGGCGGGCTGGTAGAAGCCGATGAGCGAGAGGCCCACGAGGCCCCCGAGCGTGGCGAACCCGATCAGCGCCGAGGCGGCGCGGTGGCTCACCCACGCGGCGATCGCGGCGCAGAGCGCGGTCGCGAAGAGCGCCGCGAAGGCGTGGAGCGACATCGCGCCGAGGAAGGGGCCGGGGCGGAAGCCGGGGACGCGCGCCGCGAAGTAGGCGGCGCCGGCGAGCTGGGTCGCGACGTGCAGGGTCACCATCACCGCGCACGCGCTCAGCGCGCGGAGCACGAAGTAGCGAGGGATCGAGAGCGGCTTGCTGGCGAGGAGCGGCAGCACGCCGGTGTCGCGCTCGCGGAGCACGACGCCGCTGGCGAGCACCACGGGGAGGAACGCGATCGCCTTGTTCATCGTCAGGTCGATCCACACGTACATGAAGACCTGGAACGGCGCGGCGTCGCCGAACCAGGCGGCGATCGCGGCGCGCACGTGATCGGGCGGCCGCGCGAGCACGACGGGGATCGCGACCAGGGCGTAGGCGAGCATCGCGGCGCAGAGCCACGTCTTCCGCTCGCGGAGCGTCGTGAGGTAGTCGAGCCAGAGGAGGCGGATCACGCGGCCTCCTTGCGCACGAGCGCGAGGTAGAGATCGTCCATGGTGCGCGCGCCGTGCGCGTCCTTGAGGCGCTCGACTTCATCGCAGGCGACGAGGCGCGAGCGGTGCATCACCGCGACGCGCCGGCAGAGGGCCTCGACGTCGGAGAGGATGTGCGACGAGAACACGATGGTGACGCCGCGCTCGCGCGCGAGCGCGCGGAGCACCTCGAGGAGCTCGTGGCGGCCGAGGGGATCGAGGCCCGAGGTCGGCTCGTCGAGCAGGAGCACCGCGGGCTCGTTGATCAGCGCCTGGGCGATGCCGACCTTCTGGGCCATGCCGGTGGAGAAGCCGCGCAGCGGGCGGTCGGCCTCGCGCTCGAGCCCGAAGCGGCGCAGGAGGGCGTCGGCGCGCGCGGTCGCGACGTCGCGGGGCAGCGCGAACATCGCGGCGATGTAGTGGAGGAAGCCGCGCGCCGTCATGTCGGGGGGCAGCGAGTACGACGCGGGCAGGTAACCCGCGTTCCGACGGACCTCGAGCGTCTCGTGGACGACGTCGCGCCCGAGCACGCGCGCGGCGCCCGCGGTGGGCCGGGTCAGGCCGAGGAGCATGCGCAACGTCGTGGTCTTGCCGGCGCCGTTATGCCCCATGAAGCCGAAGATCTCGCCGGCCGCCACGGTGAAGCTCACGCCGTCGACGGCCGTGACCTTCCCGAAGCGCTTGCCGAGCGCGTTCACCTCGATCGCCTGGTTCATCGCTTGCTCCTCGCGCGCGACGCGGTCGCGCGCTGCTTCGTGGGATTCGTGTCCGGGGGGGTCGTGTCCGTGGGATTCGTGTCCGTGGGATTCGTGTTCGTGGAGGTCGTCTCCGTGGAGGTCGCCGCGGGGCGCGCGGCCAGGCCGGCGCGGAAGATGTCGGCGATCGCGTCGAGCGTGCGCTCGCCGGCGAAGGCGCCGAACGACGTGATCAGCCCGAGGTGCTGGGGCGCGAAGCGCAGCACGCCGAGGACGAAGGGGATCGCGCCGCGATCGACGTCGGGCCGGATCTCGCCGCGCGCGATGCCCTCGTCGACCCAGCCGTTGATCTGGGCGATCTGCGCCTTCGCGGCGGCGGCGCTCGCGGCGTCGTCGAGCAGGCGGAGCGCGCGGAGGTCAGGGTCCTCGCGGAGGAGCTTGCCGAAGAGCGGCTCGGCGGCCTGCTGGCGGTGGGCGAAGCGGAGGGTGGCGACGAGCCGATCGAGCGGGGATTCCAGGCCGAGCACCTCGGCGGCGAAGCGCGCGCGGATGGTGGCGAACGATTGCTCGACCACCTCGCGCAGGAGGGCCTCCTTGTCGGCGAACTCGAGGTAGAGGGCCCCCTTAGCGCAGCCGGCCTCGGCGGCGACGGCGTCGAGGTTGGTGCCCTTGAAGCCGCGTTCGACGAACTGGCGCTTGGCGGCCTCGAGGATCCGGGCGCGCCGCGCGGGGTCGCGGGGTTTGTCGGGGCGACGAACGGGCACAGAACTCATATGACTCGAATGGCCAAATGAGTCAAATCGGTCGACCCTGGCGTGAGACGTGGCGCGCCATGCGTCGACGCCGCGGGCGAGCCGCTCCGGGGGCCCTCGTCGACAGCGACGTCGAGGACCAGCTCCTGGCGTCAGAGATCCTTGCTCGAGCGCGGCTCCAGGCCGCCGCGCCTCACTGCATGATGTCGTCGACGAGCCGCGCCACCAGCCGGTCGCCGAGCAGGTGTTCTTCCACGAGGTCCTTCGCGTCCTCCTCGCGGACGCCCCGGTACCAGACGCCATCCGGGTAGACGGCCACCGTCGGCCCCTCGCCGCAGCGCCCCATGCACGACGTCCTCGTCACGCGGATCTGCTGCTGCTGGCCCGCCTGCTTCAGGCGCCGGCGCAGCGCCTCGAGCAGCGCCAGGCTGCCGCGGTCCACGCAGTCGGCGTTGCCGCAGACGAGCACGTGCTTGCGCAGCGAGCGGTGCGCGTGCGGGTGGTTCGACGCCTGCGTGTGCGTCAGCGTGTGGCGCACGCTGTAGAGCATCGCCTTCAGCCCGCCGACCTCCCGCGCGAGCCCCGGCAGGGCGGTGCGGTACATGCAGGTGTCGCAGGGCAGGGGCGCCTCGCCGGCGAGCGCCTGGCGCGCGCGCTCGTCGATGAGCCCGGACAGCGCGCTCGACCGGCCGAGGTGCGGCGCGAGCGACGCGCGGATCCACGGGTACGTCGCCGAGAAGCGATCGACCTGCTCGGCGAGCTTGGTCATCAGCCGCCCGGCGAAGAGGAAGTAGGGGACGACCACGACGCGCTCGGGCCGCTGGCGCGCGACGCGCTCCAGCGTCTCCTCGACCGAGGGCCGGGTGATGCCGATGAAGGTCGGCTCGACGAGCTGGAGCCCCCGGCCCTCGCCGATGAGCCGCGCCATCTTGCAGAAGTCGCCGTTCGCGTCCGGGTCGCTGGCCCCGCGCCCCACCACGACGAGCGCCGTGCGGGCGCGCGCCGCCGGATCCTCCGGCAGCACGGACGCCGCCCGCTCGAAGGCGATCTCCGCGAGCGCCGGGTGCACGCCGAGGGGCCGCGCCGCGGAGAAGCGCACGCCCGGGAAGGCGGTCCGCGCCTGCTCGAGCGCGATCGGGATGTCGTTCTTCACGTGCCCCGCCGCGAACAGGAAGAGCGGCACGACGGCCACCCGGGACACCTGCGCCGCGAGCGCCGCGAGCGCGTCGGCGAGGTGCGGCGTCGCGAGCTCGATGTACCCGTGCTGCACGACGATGCCGGGCCGCGCCGCGCGGTGCTCGGCCACGAGCGCCTCGAACTCGGCGTTCGACGCGGCGTCGCGGCTGCCGTGGCCGATCAGCAGGAGCCCTTCGTCATGCATGCGAGCGCCTCCTCCAGGGTGAGTGGGAGTCCTTCGCGGCCGCGCGGCTCGGCCGGGGTCATCCGGGTCCAGAGCTCCGCGACCCACGGCCGCCTGAGCCGCGCGCGCGCGAGGAGCTCCCCCCGCGCGAACACCTCCCGCGGCGGCCCGTCCGCGAGCACCTGCCCGTCGCCGAGCAGGACCGCGCGCGTGGCGAAGAGCGGCACGAGGTCGACCGCGTGCGTCGCGGTCACGAGCGTGGTCCCTTGCTGCTCCGAGAGCGCGCGCAGCGTCCGGCACAGGGCGAGCTCGCCCTCGGGGTCGAGCCCCGCTGTCGGCTCGTCGAGCAGCAGCACGCGCGGCTGCATCGCGAGCATCCCGGCGATGCACGCGCGCTTGCGCTCGCCGAAGCTCAGCGCCTCGATCGCGCGATCGGCGAGGTGCGCGATCTGCACGGCGGAGAGCGCCGCCTCCGCGCGGCGCCGCGCCTCGGGCGCGGGCAGGCCGAGGTTCCGCGGGCCGAACAGGACGTCGTCGAGGAGCGTCGCGCCGAGCAGCTGGTCGTCCGGGTCCTGGAGCACGAGCGCGGCGCCCGCGGCGACAGCGTCCGACGGCGAGCCCACGCGGCGGCCCGCGATCTCGACGCCGCCGCCGGGCGCGGGGAGGAGCCCGACGAGCGCGCGGAGCAGCGCGGTCTTGCCGGCGCCGTTGCCGCCGAGCACCGCCACGGACTCGCCCTCGGCGACGTCGAGGCGCACGTCGCGCAGCACGGCCGCGCCGCCGCGGTAGCCGATCGCCGGGGCGCGCAGCGCGATCGCGCTCACCCCGCGCCTCCCGCGGCCACGCAGAGCGTCAGCGCCAGGGCGGCGGCGGCGGCGAACGCGAGGTTCGCTGCGGGCGCGCTCGCGCGGCGGTCGGCGACCGGGAGCTTCCCCCGGTAGCCGCGGAGCTGCATCGCGACGGCGGCGTGCTCGGAGCGCTCCAGCGTCCGGAGCGCCACGACACCCGCGACCGCGCCGGCCGAGCGCGCGGCGGCGGCCGGCCGCGTGAACCCGCCGCGGAGGCCGGCGGCGCTCCACGCGCTGTCGGCGGCGCGCTGCAGCACGCCGGCGAAGCGCCGCGCCAGCGCGAGCAGCTCGACGAGCGCCGCGGGCGCGCCGAGCCCGGCCAGGGCCGCGTCGATCTCGGCGGGGGCGGCCGCGCGGGAGAGCCACTTGAGCACCGCGGCCGCCGCGAGGACGCGCGCGCCGATCGCCGCGGCGCGGCGGGCGCCCTCGCGCGTGACCGCGTCGAGCGGGAACGCCGCGCCGGCGAGCAGCGGCTCGCCCGGGGTGAGCGCGAGCGCGAGCGCCGCCGCGACGCCGCCGATCCACGCGGCGGGCGCGAAGGCGCGGAGGATGGCGCCCGCGGTCAGGCCCTGGAGCCGGAGGGCCGTGCACGCGAGGACGAGCAGCGCGGCCGGCGTCCAGGGCGAGCGCGCGCCCGCGGCGACGCAGCACGCCGCCACGGCGGCCCCGAGGCGGAGCCGGGCGTCCACGTCGCGGAGCCGGCCGCGGGGCGGCGCGGGCAGGTCACTCCGCACGGAGCTCGTCGCCGCCGGCCCTGGCGGCGGGCTGGTCGGCGCGCTCCACGAAGAGCACGCGCGAGAAGTAGCCGAGGGCGAAGCCGGCGAGGAGCCCTGCCCAGAGGAACGCGAAGAGGAGGAGGTCGCCCTCCAGGCCAGCGAAGAGCGGCCCCGTGTCGTGGCGCCCCGCGTCCTCGGCGACGCGGCGGACGACGGCCTCGTCGACGCCGTCCCAGGATGCGTTGCCGCACCCGGTGAGCCAGAGCGCCGCGGCGAGCGGCAGCGCGGCGAGCGGCAGCGCGGCGGTGAGCCGGAGCGCCGCGGCGAGCGGCAGCGCGGCGCGCCAGGGCGCCGCGGCCGACCGGCGCGGCATCGGCGGCCGGGTCACGACGCCCCCGCGGCGAGCGGGACGACCCGGAGCCGCTCCAGGATGTCGGGCCGCCGGGAGCGCAGGAAGACGAGGGCCCCGGCGGTCATGGCGCCCTCGAGGAGGCCGAGCGGGAGCTGGGTGGGGACGAAGGCGAGCGCGACGGCCGTGAACATGGACGTCACCGACCCCTCGCCGGCGAGCCCGAGGGCGAGCTCGAGCGCCGTCGTCGCGTACGTCGCCCAGTCCGACGTCACGCCGGCGAGGAACCCCGCGACCCACAGGTTCGCGCCGCAGCGCCGCGCGAGCCGGAAGGCGAGGTACCCGGTGAAGGCGCCCGCGATGCCCATCGACGCGACGTCGGCGCCGAGCGTGGTGAGCCCGCCGTGCGCGAGGAAGAGGGCCTGGATGAGGAGCGCCACCACGGTGACGAGGACAGTCATCCAGGGCCCGATGAGCACCGCGGCGAGCCCGGTGCCGCACGGGTGGGAGCACGTCCCCGCGGTCGGCACCGGCACGGGCATGCACGAGATCGCGAAGACGGCGGCGGCGACGAGGCCGACGAACGGCTTGTAGAAGGCGTCCTGCTGGGTGCGCTGCCGGAGCAGGTGGAGGGCGATCGCGACGAAGGGCAGGGCGAGCGCGTTCCAGACCGCGCACCACCCGAGCGGCAGGACGCCCTCCGCGAGGTGCATCGCGGCCGCGGGCCTCGCGGCGAGCGATGCGGCCAGGAACGCGGTAAAGATGACGGCGGGGCGGCCGGGAAGACCGATGTTGGCGCTCCGGGTGAAGTCCGCACCCGGACGCCACGAAGACGTGCGCAAGCTGCACCTCGTGGGACTCGGGTAGGTCTCCCGGCTCATGGGTTCGGGGAGCTGTTCGAGCTCCCGGCGCTGCGTCCACCTTCCCGGGTCTCTTCAGGAGGCCCAGTGGTCTTCGGATGCAGCTCCCCATTCACGGTGGCGGGACCGCGCCGGATTCGCACCGGCTTCCCTGTTATGCCCCTGAGGGCACCCGAGGAAACAGATTGTCAGATGGATGCTCGGTAGTCCCGTTTCGCGCCCGGCGTCAAGGAGGTCGCGCCGCGCCCTCGCCGTCCAGCCCGCCCTGTGCCGTCCGCGCCCTCGTCCGAGGGGCCGGCGCGCTTCGCCGTGCTCGCCGCGCTCGCCGCGCTCGCCTCCCGCGTCGCGCCTCACGCGCCCGCGAGCGGACGGTCCGGTGCCGCCGTCGTGCGCCGCGCGCGCGATGTTCCGCCCGCCGAGCGGCCAGGCGGCATCAGGGAGCGAGCTTCTCCTTAACCATCGACGCATTGCTGGAGGCCGCGAAATTGACCGAGACGCACGACCGGAGCCCGATTGGTCAGTTTCTGGCCTTCGTGCTTCCGTGGTAAACACACTTTACTTTCGCCGCGCCTGGACGCTGCTCGCCCGGCGCCCGCCTGGGAATGCGTTCACAGGCGGTTTCTTGCGGGTTCGGTCGTGGCCGCCGGTACGTTTCTCGTCGCAGCGCGCTTGGTTCGTCCTGGCTCTTTACTTACATGAGCCGACGTCCAGCGCCTGCCGTGCTGCGTCGTGCTGAGCACGGATTGACGAGGCGAGCGGGCTTTGGTGTCCTCTTTTCTCGGGACCCGAAGAGCTCGTCACGTCGAATGCTGTCTCGTGTGGATGGGTATGCCCGGCTCGGACGTGCATTCCATGAATTCGGGCGTGAGCGCGTCGGCGCGGTCGCCTGGCTGCCTTCGTGGCGTGAGCGATTCGCGCATCGGCGCGCACGCCTTGCACTTTGTTATCGACAGCGGGCTCTCGGGTGCCACACTCCGATCACCGCATGCGCGCCGGCGCAGCCCCCCAGCCCGGAGCGCATGCGGTCTTTCTTGCGCACCGCGGCGGACGGTTGGTGTCCCGGCGCGGTTACCCGCCGCGCTCATGTTGGGTTCCCCCCTCCGGCATGATGCGCGGTCTTTTTTTATGCGCTGTTCATCACTTCCCGGTGAATGCGGCCTGCGATTTCGACAGGAACGCTTTCATTCCGATTTTCTGGTCCTCGCTGCCGAAGAGGGCGGCGAACGCCTGGGCTTCCAGCTCGTTGGCGGCGGCCAGGTCGAGGCTCTCGCCGCGCAGGAGGACGCGCTTGGCGGCGGCGACGGCGAGCGGCCCGCGCGAGGCGATCTTGAGGGCGGTCTCGCGGGCGCGCGCGAGGAGCTCGGCGGCCGGGAAGACGGCGTTGACGAGCCCGATGGCGAGCCCCTGTTCGGCGGTGATCATGTCTCCTGAATAGACGAGCTCGCGGGCGCGGCCGACGCCGACCCGGCGCAGCAATCGCTGGGTCCCGCCGAACCCCGGGATGACGCCCAGGTTCACCTCGGGCTGCCCGAGCCTGGCGCCTTCCGCCGCGTAGATGAAGTCGCACGCGAGGGCGAGCTCGCACCCGCCGCCCAGCGCGAAGCCGTTCACGGCGGCGATCACCGGGAACGGCGCCGTTTCGATGAGGTCGGCGAGCCGGTGTCCCGCGTCGGCGAACCGCTTCGCGGCGATGCTGTTCATGGACGCCATCTCGGCGATATCGGCGCCCGCGACGAACGCCTTGCCGGCGCCGGTGAGCACGGCCGCGCGGACCTCGCCGCCCTCGGCGGGCGCGAGGAGCTCCTGGAAGGCGGCGGTGAGGTCGCCGAGCACGGCGGGGTTCAGGGCGTTGAGCTTGTCGGGCCGCTGGATCGTCACGGTGGCGACGTGCCCCGCGCGCTCGACGGCGACGAACTGGAGGGCACCGCGAGCAGGGACCCCCGGCTGCTGTTCTTGAGCGGTCATGACCGGTGGTTAGCAGCGCGCCGCGCCGGGGGGAAGCGCGGCCGAGCGCCGCGGGAGGCGCCGTGATGTGCCCGCCCGGGGCTGCTATGCTGAGGACCGTGGCTGACGCGACGAGCGAGCGAGCCGGCGGGCCTGGTACCGCTGCTCATCGCTCCGAGGACACGAGTCCTGGCGCGCGGAAGGCCCTTGTTTTTTGGCAGGAGGGGGCCCGTCAACCATTCTGCGGTACTGCCATCTCTGCTGGGATCGCTCGAATCTCGGCCACAGATCTTCCCCGACCGCGTCATCCGCTGATCTGGGGTGGCCGAGGCAGTTATTGCCAACCCCCAACCCCCCACCGCTCCTCAGAGAGAGCCAGCGGGGGAGGGGGTGCCGCGCGGGGGGCCGGCGGGGTAGGGCCCCACAAACCCGAGCGCCGGCCCGCTCCGTGCGACGCCCTCCCGGACCGACCCACCCTTTCCCACGGCAATAGCCCCCCAAAAGGCGCGAGTTTGTGGGAGGGGCCCCCGCCGGCCCCCCGCGCGGCACCCCCTCCCCCGCTGGCTCCGCTGCAGGATCCTACACCGCCCGCCCCGTCTTCTGCCCCTTGTCGTCGTACACGTAGAACCCCCGCCCGCTCTTCTTCCCGTACCACCCCGCCGCCACCAGGTTCCGCAGCAGCGTGGGCGCCCGGTACTTCGAGTCCCCGAACTCCCGGTGCAGCACCTCCGCGATCGACAGCACCGTGTCGAGCCCGATCAGGTCCGCCAGCTCGAGCGGCCCCATCGGGTGGTTCAGCCCGAGCCGCGCCCCCGCGTCGATGTCCTCCGGCGTCGACAGCCCCTCCTGGAGCGCGAAGCACGCCTCGTTGAGGAACGGGATCAGCATCCGGTTCACGATGAACCCCGGCTGGTCCTTCGACGTGATCACCGTCTTGCCGAGCCCCACCGCGAGCGCCCGGACGGCCTCGTACGTCGCGTCCGACGTCTGCACCCCGCGGACGAGCTCGACCAGCTTCATCAGGGGCACCGGGTTCATGAAGTGCATGCCGATGACCAGCTCAGGCCGGCTGGTCACCGCCGCGAGCCGCGTGATCGAGATCGACGACGTGTTCGACGCCAGGATCGCCCCCTTCGGCATCGCCGCGTCGGCGAGCTTGAAAATGCCGCTCTTGACGTCGAAGCTCTCGGTCACCGCCTCGACCGCCAGGTCGACCTCCGACAGCCCCGCGATGCCGTCGGCCACCGCGACGCGGCCGAGGAGCGCCTCCCGCGCCTCCGCGGCCATCTTGCCCTTCTCCACCTGCTTCGCGAGGATCGCGGCGATCTGGGCCTTGCCCGACTCGGCCAGCGACCTAGAGACGTCGCACAGGACCACCTCGAGGCCCGCGGCCGCGGCGACCTGGGCGATGCCTCGCCCCATCTGGCCCGCGCCGATCACCCCGAAGCGCTTGATCGTCGTAGCTTCCATGGCCGCGGTTGATAGCCGAAGCCGCGAGCGCGGTGAACCGCCGATCCCGCCGATCCGGCGCCCCGCGGCCGGCGGACGTCCCCGGCGCAGAAGCGCGCGAAAGCTTCGCCCGCGCTTCCCGACCCGCGGGGGCGAGGATCCTTGAAACCGTGTCGTCCGCCCGGCTATCTTCGGCCGGCCCGTGAACGGACCGGACCGAATTCGCGAGGTCCGCGGAGAGACGATGAGCGTTGAGACGATTCGGATGGCCCTTGGGCGCCTGCAGGATGAGCCTGAAAACGAGGCGGCCTGGAACGAGCTCGCGGAGGCCGTGACCGCTCCGAGCAACGGCGCGGGCGCCGGGGACGTCGAGCGCCTGCTCGGCGCGGCGCGCGCGCGGCACGAGCAGCGGCACGAGTGGCAAGCCGTCGCCCGGCTCCTCGAGCTGGAGATCGCCCTCGCCGCCGGGAGCGCCGTCGAGGGCGCGATGCAGGCGGAGCTCGCCCGCGTCTACCACGAGGAGCTCATCGACGTGGACCGCGCCGCGGCCGCCTACAAGCGGCTGCTCGAGCTGCGCCCCGACGACGACGCCGCCGCCGAGGCGCTCGAGACCGACGCCTCGAAGCGCGAGCGGTGGCGCGACCTCGTCGACCGGTACGTGGCCGAGGCCGAGGGCGCGACCGACGGCGCCTTCAAGAGCGCGCTGTTCACGAGCGCCGCCGACATCGGCTACCGCTACGGCCGCGCCGAGCTCGGCGAGAGGATCGCCGAGCTCCTCCAGCTCGCCCTCGAGCTCGACCCCAGGAACCGCCGCGCCGCGAGCCTCGCGGAGATCGCCTTCTCCGCCGCGGGCGACTACGAGGCGGTGGTCCGCGTCCAGACGCTCGTCAAGGCCGAGGCCCAGCTCAAGGAGGACCGCATCGCCGCGGGCCTCCGCGCGGCGCGCACCATCCGGACCCACCTGAGCGACCCGGCGCGCTCGGTCGCGGCCTACGAGGAGGTGCTCGACCTCTCGCCCGGCCAGCCCGAGGCGCTCTCGTTCCTCGCCGAGGCGTACTCCGCCGCGGGCGACTGGGATCGCCTCGTCGCCCTCTACGAGGACCAGCTCCGCAGCGGCGGCGTCAAGCCCGGCGAGGAGCTCGGCATGCTCGTGCAGATCGCCATGGTCCACTGGCGCATGCGCGGCCAGCCTCAGGCGGCGGAGCCGTACTTCGACCGCGTGCGCCGCGCCGAGCCCGCGCACGCCGGCATGCTCAACTTCTACCGCGAGGTCCTGGAGCAGCGCGGCGACAAGCCGCGGCTCACGACGATCCTGACCGACGCGCAGCGCGCCCTGCCCGACGGCGCCGAGAAGCGCGCCATCGCCACCGAGCTCGCGCGCCTCGCCGAGTCGCAGGAGAACGCCGCCAAGGCGATCGAGCAGTACAAGTCGGTGCTCCGGACCGACCCGGAGAACCGCCAGGCGCGCGACGCCCTGAAGCGCCTCTACCTCCAGACCGAGGGGTACAACGCCCTCGTCGAGCTCCACCGGCAGGACCTCGAGCGCACGCCGGCCGACGACGTCGCCGGCCGGGTCGCGGTGCTCCGCGACATCGCCGGGATCTACCGCGACCGCGCCAAGAACGACGCGGCGCTCGTCACGGTGCTCACCCAGATCGTCCAGCTCGACGACAAGGACGTCGACGCCGTGCGGGAGCTCACCCGCATCTACGAGGCGCTCGGGCGCTGGCGCGACCTGCTCTCGTACCAGCAGCGCCTCGCCGAGCTGACCGAGAGCCGCGCCGAGAAGGCGGGGCTCTACCGCGCGGTCGCGCGGCGCTGGTTCGACCAGTTCTCGAACGTGCAGAACGCCATCGCCGCGTACGAGGCGCTGCTCACGGTCGAGCCGATCGACGAGGAGGCGCAGCAGAAGCTCCGCGAGCTCTACCTCAAGCGGCGCGCCTGGCCGCAGCTCTACTCGCTCTACGAGCGCAAGCTCGAGAGCGCCGAGGGCGCCGCCAAGATCGAGCTGCTCGGCGAGATGGCCAAGCTCGCCGCCGAGCGGCTCGACCGCGGCGCGGACGCGATCGCGCTGCAGAAGCGGATCCTCGAGCTCGATCCGAGCGCCCCCGGCGTGCTCGACGCGCTGGAGAAGCAGGCCGAGCGCGAGAAGGACTTCGCCACGGTCGCCGAGGTGCTGGAGCGGCGCGTCGACCTCGCGGCCGACGACGCGGCGCGGCTCGTCTCGCTGCAGAAGCTCGGGGCGGTGTACGCCGAGCGCCTCAAGGATCCGGCCGCGGCGGCGCGGACGTGGCGGCGCGTGCTCACGCTCTCGCCGGGGCACGCGCGCGCGCTCCGCGTCCTGCGCGACGCGTACTTCGCCGCGGGCGACTGGGACGGGCTCGAGGAGCTCTACGCCTCGCAGAACGACTGGGAGGGCCTCGTCGACTTCCTCTCGGGCGCGGCGGACAAGGCGACCGATCCGGCCACGAAGCTCGACATCTCGTTCCGCGCGGCGCGGATCTTCGAGGAGCAGCTCAAGGCGCCCGAGCGCGCGGCGCGCTCGTACGAGCGCGTGCTCAGCGTGTCGCCGAAGGACTCGCGCGCCGCGGCGGCGCTCGTGCCGATCTACGAGGAGGAGGAGAAGTGGGCCCGGCTGCCGGCGCTCTACGAGATCCTCCTCGACGCGACGGACGACGCCGAGGCGCAGGTCGGCATGCTGCGCAAGCTCGCGGCGGTGACGGGCGGCCCGCTCTCGGACAAGCCGAGCGCGCTCGGGTACGCGCGCCGCGCCTACGAGCTCAGGCCGGACGAGGAGGGGCTCGACCTGCTCGAGGCCTGGTCGCGGGCGGCGGGCTCCTGGGCGCCGTTCGTCGAGGCGGTCGAGGGCCGGCTCCGGACGGCGACGTTCCTCCCGACCGACGTGCAGCGCACGCTCCGGCTGAAGCTCGCCGAGGTGTACGCGCGCGAGATGGGCAAGCTCGACGAGGCGGTGACCGTCTACCGCGGCCTCGTCCAGGACGACCCGTCCGACGACAGCACGGTGCGGGCGCTCGACGCGCTCCTCCGCGCGAACGAGCGGCAGGAGGACCTGCGGTGGCTCTTCGACCTCCGGGCGAGCCAGGTCGAGGGCGAGGAGCGCGCCGAGATCCTCGAGGAGTGGGCGACGCTCGAGGAGGAGGTCTTCGGCGACCCGGCGAAGGCGATCGAGCTGCTGCGCAAGGTCATCGCGCTCACGCCCGGGCGCGTCGACGCGCTGCGGGTGCTCTCGCGCCTGCTCATCGCCGCGGGCGAGTACGAGGCGGCGGCCGAGATCGTGGCCACGCACCGCGACGTCAGCGACGGCGACGAGCGGGCGCGGCGCGAGATCGAGCTCGCGGGGCTCTACCTGGACCGGCTGGACCGGCCGGCGGACGCCTTCGAGGCCGCGGTGCGCGCGCTCGACCTGACGGCGCACGACCCGGACGCGATCGCCGTCCTCTCGCGGCTCGTCGAGCGCCCGGAGACCCGCGTGCGCGCGGCCCGGGTGCTCGCGATCGAGTACGCCGAGACCGGCAACCACCGGCGCGAGGCCATGGCCCTGCGGGTGATCCTCGAGGCGGAGCGCGATCCGGCGCGGCGGCGCGAGCTCTACGTCACGCTCGCGAACGTCGAGGAGACGAAGCTGCACGCGGCAGGGACGGCGTTCGACGCGCTGCTCCGGGCGCTGCACGAGTTCTCGGACGACCTCGAGCTCTGGGACCGCGCCGCGGAGCTGTCGCGGCGCGCGGGCCGGCCGACCGATCTGGCGGAGGCCTACCGGGTGCACCTCGTCGCGGGGCGCACCGAGGGCGACAAGGTGCTCGGGAGCGCCGTGGAGGTCGAGCTCTGCGAGCGCGCGGCGAGCCTGCACGACGAGCAGCTCGGCGACCCCGAGGGCGCGCGGCCGTACCTCGAGCGGGTGCTGAACCTCGACCCGAACAACCACCGCGCCTTCGAGCGGCTGAAGCAGATCCTGACCGCGGCGGAGCGCTGGGGCGAGCTCGAGGAGCTCTACGACCGCGCCGCGAAGGGCACGACCGACCAGGCCGAGCGCATCGAGCTGCTCAACGAGGTGGCGCTGATCGCCGAGGAGATCATCGGCGACGCGGCCAAGGCCATCGGCTACTACGAGCGCATCCTCGAGCTCGACCCGTTCTACACGGCGGCGCTCGACTCGCTCGAGAAGCTCTACGAGCGCGAGGGGCGCTTCCGCGACCTCGCGGCGCTCCTCGAGCAGCGCCTGAAGACGGCGACCGAGTCGGAGAGCGTGGAGATGAAGCTGTCGCTCGGCAGCATCTACCTCGACCGGCTCCACGAGCCCGAGGGGGCGCTCGGCCACCTCGAGGACGTGCTCCGGATCCGGCAGAACGACCCGAAGGCGCGCGAGCTGGTCGAGCGGCTGCTCGACATCGGGGCGCTCCGGCTCCGGGCGGCGCGCGTGCTCGAGGCGGTGTACGAGGCGCGCGATGAGATCCGGCAGCTCGTGCGGGTCCTCGAGATCCGGCGCGAGGGGGCGGAGACCGAGTCGGAGCGGCGCGAGCTGCTCCGCCGGGTCAGCGTGCTCCAGGACGAGCGGCTCAAGGACGACGCCGGCGCGTTCGCCAGCCTGTCGGAGCTCCTGCCGCTCGAGCCGGAGGACCTCGCGGCGCGCGAGCGGCTCATCGAGATCGGCCGCCGCCTCGGCGAGCACGAGCAGGTCGCCGAGGTGCTCACGGCGGCCGCGGACGCGTGCGGGACGCCCTCGATCCGCGGCGAAATCCTGATGGAAGTCGCGAGGATCTGCGAGGACCTGCTCGGCGACGCCGACCGGGCCGAGAAGGTCTACCGGCGCGTGCTCGCCATCGACCCGACCGATCCGGCGCTGGTCATCCCGGCGGCGCAGGCGCTCGGCCGGATCTACGCGGCGAAGGAGCAGCACCAGGCGCTCGCGGGCGTGCTCGCGATCGAGGTGCGCCTCGAGGAGGACGCCGAGACGCGGCGGTCGCTCTACGAGCGCATCGGCACCCTGTACGAGACGGTGCTCGACGACCCGGCCAAGGCGATCGAGGCGTGGCAGGCGCGGCTCGGCGACGACAGCGCCGACGTGGCGGCGCTCGCGGCGCTCGAGCGGCTCTACGAGCGGACGTCGCAGTGGCGCGAGCTCGTCGGCGTGCTCCGGGCGCGGGAGCAGTCGACCGCGGACGGGGAGGAGCGGCGGCGCGCCATGACGAAGGCGGCCGAGACGCTCGCGCAGAAGCTCGCGGACGTGCCCGAGGCGATCAACGCCTGGCGCGCGGTGCTCGACGAGTTCGGCCCGGAGCGCCCGACCCTCGCGGCCCTCGAGGAGCTCTACGAGCTCGACGAGCGCTGGGTCGACCTCGCCGAGACGCTGGAGACGGACCTCTCCCTCGCGGTGGAGACGCCCGCCCGGCTCGACCTCCTGGCGCGGCTCGGCGACGTGCGGCGGCTGCACCAGGCCGACGCGACGGGGGCGCTGGAGGCGTACCGCCAGGCGCTCTCGCTCGACCCGTCGAACGCGCGCTGCCGCGCGGCCCTCGAGGCGATGCTCGAGCGCGAGGACGCGCGGCGCGACGCGGCCGAGACGCTCGAGCCGCTCTACGAGGCGGACGGCGACGCCGAGCGCCTCCTCCGGGTGCTCGAGATCAAGGTCGAGACGTCGGACCTCCCGAGCGAGCGGCTCGACACGCTGCAGAAGGCGCTCCGCACCGCGGAGGGGCCGCTCGGCGACACGTCGCGGGCGTTCGGCTACGCGCTCCGCGGCGTGCGCGAGGCGGCCGGCGAGCCCGACGTGACCACCTGGATCTCGACGGTCGAGCGGCTCGGCGAGGCCACCGGGCGGTGGTCCGAGGTGTGCGAGCTGTTCCAGCGCATCGCGCCGGACATCCTCGACGGCGACGTGCAGCAGAACGTCCGGCTCCGGGTCGGCGAGCTCGCGCGGCACAAGCTCGGCGACCGCGAGCTCGCGGTCGAGCAGTACAAGAAGGCGCTCGAGGCCCGCGGCGATGACCGGCGGGCGATGATCGCCCTCGAGGAGCTCTACGGCGAGGCGAACGACGCGGGCCGGCTGCTCGAGATCCTGAAGCTCCGGGTCGAGAACGCCGAGGGCGACGAGGAGAAGACGGGGCTCCTGTTCCGGATCGCCGAGCTCGAGCGGGGCCCGCTCGCGGACCCGGCCGCGGCGATCGCGACGTACGAGACGATCCTCGACATCGCGCTCCACCCGGACGCCATCGCGGCGCTGGACAGCCTCTACCGCGAGGCCGGGCGCTTCGAGGACCTCATCCGGCTCTACGAGCGGCAGCTCGACGTGCGCGCCGGCGACCTCGCCGAGCTGCACGTCAAGATCGCGCTGGTCGCGCACCGGCACACGGGCGACCTGCAGAGGGCGTTCGACGAGCTCTCCGAGGCGCTGCTCATCGATCCGGCGCACGAGGGCGCCGTCTCGCTGCTCGAGGCGATCCTCGAGGGCTCGGCCGAGGCCGAGCACCGGGCGCGCGCGGGCGAGATGCTCGAGCCGGTGTACCTGCGCCGGGCGGACTGGAACCGGGTGAAGATCGCGCTCGAGGCGCGCCTCGCCGCGAGCCAGGACCCGGTCGAGCGCCGCGACCTCCTGCAGCGCCTCGCGACGCTGCACGAGGAGCAGCTCGAGGACTACCGCGCCGCCCTGGAGACCGTGGCGAAGCTCCTCCACGAGGACCTCACGGACGAGGGCGTCTGGGCGGAGCTCGAGCGGCTCGCGAAGGTCGCGAGCGCCGAGCGCCGGCTCGCGGAGATCTACGCGGCGGAGCTCGGCGAGCTCACCTCGGACGACGCGTCGAGCGCGAAGCTCAGCCGGCGCACCGGCGAGCTCTACGCCGAGCTCGGCGACGTGACCGACGCGCTGAAGTGGTACCGGCGCGCGCACGAGTTCGAGCCGGACTCGCGCGAGCTGTTCGACGCGATCGACCGGCTCCTCATCAAGGAGGGCCGCCACGCCGAGCGCATCGAGCTCTACCGCGCGGCGCTCGACTACCGGAAGGACGAGGACCGGCTCGACGCCCTGCACACGATCGCGCGCCTGGAGCGGACGGAGCTCCGCGAGCCGGCGCGCGCGATCGAGACGTACCGGGCGGCGCTGGACGTCGACGAGGACGACGCCAGGGCGCTCGACGCGCTGACCGAGCTCTACCGCGAGCTCGACCGGCCGCGCGACCTCGCCGATCTCTACCTGCGCCGCGCCGAGGCGGCCCCGAACGGCGAGCGCGCGGCGCCCTACCGGCTCGCGCTGGCGGAGCTCCTGCGCACGCGCCTCGACGACACCGCGGGCGCGATCGATCAGCTCGAGGCGATCGTCGGCGAGGTGCCGACGCACGCCGAGGCGATCCGGGCGCTCGAGGCGCTCATCCAGGATCCGCAGCACAAGGCGCGGGTCGTCGAGATCCTGCGGCCGCTCTACGAGGGGGCGGACGACTGGCGGCAGCTCATCCGGCTCAACGAGGAGCGGTTCGGCCTCGCGACGGACGCGCGCGAGAAGGTCGCGGTGCTCCGCGAGACGGCGAAGCTCTGGGAGACGCGGGGCGACGACGAGCTGCGCGCCTTCGACGCGACCCGGTCGGCGTTCAGCCTCGATCCGGACGACGGCGAGACGCGCGGCGAGCTCGAGCGGCTCGCCGAGCAGCTCGGCGCCTGGGAGGAGCTCGCTGAGAGCCTCGAGGGGGGCGTGACGATCACGTCCGACGAGCTCACGAAGCGCGAGCTGCTCTCGTCGCTGGCCAGGGTCTACGACACGCGCGTGGACGACCCGCGCCGGGCGCTCCGCGCCTACTCGCGGCTGTCCGCGCTCGACCCGAGCGACCCCGAGCCGCTCGAGCAGATGGACACGCTCGCCGTGCTCCTCAGCGACTGGGACACGCTCATCGCCGTCCTCGAGAAGAAGAGCGAGATGGCGTCGGACGAGGAGAACGCCTCGATCTGCCGGCGCATCGCCGAGACCAAGCTCGAGATGCTCGAGGACACCGAGGGCGCGATCCAGGCGTACGAGCGGGCGCTCGAGCTCGATCCCGAGAGCGCGATGACCATCGACGCGCTCATCGAGCTGCACGAGCCGCGCGGCGCCGCGAGCCGGCTGGTGGAGCTCTACGGCCGCCGCGTCGAGCTCGCGGGCCCCGACGAGGAGGAGCTGCGCTACGACCTCAACGTGCGCGCCGCCGAGCGCTACGAGAGGGACCTCTCGAGCCCGCGCGACGCGATCACCGCGCTGAACGCGGCGCTCGACGCGAAGCCCGGCGACCCGGCGGTGCTCTCCGCGCTGGAGCGGCTCTACCGGGCCGAGCGGATGTGGGACGAGCTCCTCTCGAACCTCACGCTCCAGGCGAGCGCCGCCGCGGACAGGGATGCGCGCATCAAGCTGCGGACGGCGATCGGCGACCTCTACGCGGGGGAGCTCGAGAGCCCGAGCGACGCGATCGAGCAGTACCGGCTCGTCCTCGACGAGGATCCGGTGAACGACCACGCCATCCGGGCGGTCCGCTCCATCGGCGAGGGCCGCGAGGAGCTGCGCCTCGACGCCGCCCAGGTGCTCGAGCCCGTCCTGCGCGCGGCCGGCCGCCACGAGGAGCTCGCGGCCGCGCTCGAGCTGCGCCTCCGCGCGCAGACCGAGCCGGCCGACCGCGCCGAGACGCTGCGGGCGATCGCGGCGGTGCAGGACGTGCAGCTCGGCCGGCCGATCGAGGCGGAGCAGGCGCTGCTCCGCGCCCTCGAGGACGCGCCGGACGACGCGTCGCTGCACGGCGAGATCGAGCGGCTGGCGGAGCGCACGGACGGCTTCGGTCGCTACTGCGACGCGCTCGCGCAGCGGGCCGCGTCCACGTTCGACGCGACGATCGCGAAGGACCTGTTCCTCCGGATCGGCCGCATCGCCGAGGAGAAGCTCAGGGACGACCGGCGCAGCGCCCAGGCCTACGCCAAGGCCGTCGAGCACGCCGGCGACACGCCGGAGCTCCTCGAGGCGCTCGACCGGCTGTACGGCCGGCTCGGCGACGAGAAGGCGCTCGCGGACGTGCTCGAGCGGCGCGTCGCGGTCACGCCCGGCGATCGCGACCAGGCGGACCTCTTCTACCGGCTCGCGGTGATCCAGATCGAGTCGTTCGGCGACAAGTCGCAGGGGCTGAACACCCTGCGGCAGGCGCTCGATCGCGCGGTCGATCACGAGCGGGCGAGCGCCGCGCTCGAGGCGCTCACCGAGGATCCGGCGCTCTTCGACGAGGCGGCCGAGGCGCTCGAGGGCGTCTACCGCACGCGGGGCGACAACGCCGCCCTGGCGCGCCTCTACGAGAAGCGCATCCGCTTCGCGCCGACCGGCGTCGAGCGGATCCGGATGCGCCTCGACCTGGCCAAGGTGCTCGAGGTGCGCTCGAACGACCCGCGCGCGGCGCTGGAGACCCTCGAGAAGGCGCTCGCCGACGACCCGTCGGACCCGGACGTGCTCGGCGAGATCGAGCGCCTCGCCCCGCTGACGGGCGGCTGGGCGAGCGCCGCGGCCGCCCTGGAGCGGGCGGTGCGGGCCGGGGCCGATCTCGACGGCGACACGGCGCGCGACCTCTGGATGCGCATCGCCGAGTGGCAGAAGAACAAGGTCGGCGACGCGAAGGCCGCCGAGGCGGCGTACGAGGCGGCGCTCACGCACGATCCCACGAGCGAGCACATCCTGCGCTCGATCGAGGAGCTCCAGCGGGCGCCGGGGCGCGAGCGCGACCTCATCGGCACGCTCCGGCGGATCGCGGCCCTCGACGGCATGGAGGGGACCGCGGGCGAGCTCCGGCGCGAGGCCAAGGAGCTCGCGGAGCGCGCGCTGGGCGACCGGGAGCTCGTCGAGGCGATCCTGCGCGAGATGATCGCGGCGGACGAGGGCGACACCTGGGCGCTCGCCGAGCTCACGAAGGTGCGGGAGGCTGCGGGCGACCACAAGGAGGTCTTCCGGCTGCTCGTGCGGCAGTCCGAGCTCTACGCCGAGGCCGAGCGCATCCGCGACGCGCGGCACGCCGCGGCGGCGGTCGCGCGCGAGCGGCTCGGCGACGAAGCGGCGGCGATCGAGCTCTACGAGACGCTCTTCGAGGCGGATCCGGCCGACGCGCGCGCGGCGACGGCGCTGCGCGAGCTCTACGCGAAGGCCGGCAAGCACAAGGAGCTGCTCGCGCTGCTCGAGCGCCTCACCGACCTCGCCGAGTCCCCCGAGGCCCGGTCGGCGCTGCGCCTGGAGAGCGCCGAGATCTGCCTGTCGCGGCTCGACGCCGTGAGCGAGGCGACCGAGCACCTGCGCGCGGTCCTCGACGAGCAGCCCGACAACGAGAAGGCGACGGTCCTGCTCGCGCAGCTCCTCGAGAAGACCGGCCGCGATCAGGAGCTGTCGGACCTGTTCGTGACGCAGATCGAGCGCGCGAAGGACCGCGGCGACGTCGCGGCGGAGCTGTCGTACAGCGTACGCCTCGGCGAGGTCTACGAGACCCGGCTGAACGACACGGCGCGGGCGATCGAGACCTACCGCGCGGTGCTCGAGCGCGAGCCGCGCCACCCCGGCGCGCTCCTCGCGCTGGCCCGGCTGCACGAGCAGCGCGGCGAGAAGGCCGAGGCGGCGCAGCGGCTCGAGGTGATCCTCGAGGACGCGGCCGGCCCGGAGGCGGTGAGCACGGCGCTCCGGCTCGCCGACCTGCACCGCTCCCTCGGCGACGAGGGCGCGGTCCGGCGGGTGCTCGAGCGGGGCCTCGCGGCGGACGGGTCGGCGCAGGACATCCGGAAGCAGCTCCTCGCCCTCTACGAGAAGCAGCAGGCCTTCACCGAGCTCGCCGACCTCATCACCGGCGACGCGGAGACGGCGACGCAGCCGGCCGAGAAGGTGGCGCTCTACCGCAAGGCGGCCGGCATCCACCTGACGAAGCGGAACGATCCCGGCCGCGCCGCCGACCTCCTGGTCAAGGCCACCGAGCTCGTCCCGGGCGATCGCGAGCTCCTGCTCGCGCTGTGCGACGCCTACAGCGCCTCGGGCCGCGGCCAGAAGGCGGCCGAGGCGCTCCAGCAGATCGTCGAGTCCTACGGCGGTCGCCGCTCGAAGGACCTCGCGGCGATCCACCACCGCCTCGCCAAGGCCTACCTGGCCGAGGGGCAGCGGGACCGGGCGCTCGCCGAGCTCGACGTCGCGTTCAAGATCGACCCGGGCTCGATCGCCATCCTCCGCGATCTCGGCGTGCTCGCGCTGGAGCTGTCGGAGTCGAGCGAGGACGCGGCGGCGAAGGCGGCGCACATCGATCGCGCGCAGAAGACCTTCCGCGCCCTGCTCCTGCAGAAGCTCGACGAGGGCGCGCCGATCAGCAAGGGCGAGGTCTTCTATTACCTCGGCGTCATCAGCCACCGTCAGAGCGACGACAAGAAGGCGATCCAGATGCTGGAGCGCGCGCTCGACAACGACAGGGACTTCGCCCCCGCGAAGGAGCTCCTGGCGCAGCTCAAGAAGTGACGTAATCTCGCCGTGTGACGCGGCTTGTCAGCATCGACGGTGTCGTCTTCCCGCCGGAGGAAGCCAGGGTCTCTGTCTACGACCGTGGCTTCCTCTACGGCGATAGCGTCTTCGAGACCATCCGCACCTACGGCGGCGAGCCGTTCGCCCTGGGGGAGCACCTCGCCCGCCTCGAGCGCTCGGCCGAGCGGATCGCGATCGCCCTGCCGATCCCGCGCGACGAGCTCGAGCGCGAGGTGCGCGCGCTGATCCGGGCCGCCCACACGGCCGGGGGCGCCGGCGCGGCGGCGGGCTCGTCCGGCGCTGCTGCCGCGGCCGCTTCGCCGGTCGAGAGCTACGTCCGCGTGATGCTGACCCGCGGCAGCGGTCCGCTCGGGCTCGATCCCGCGCTCGCGGGCGCGCCCCTCCGCGTCGTCCTCGTCGAGCCGCTGAAGCCGCTGCCGGGCGCGCTCTACCGCGACGGGATCGCGGTCGTCACGACCCGCACCCAGCGGGCCGGCGACGCGGCGCCCGGGGCGAAGGTCTCGAACTACCTCGAGAGCCTGCTCGCCCTGCGGGAGGCGCGGGCCGCGGGGGCGCACGAGGCGCTCATCCTCGACCCGTCAGGCCACGTCGTCGAGGGGACGACGTCCAACGTCTTCCTCGTGGAGCGGCGGCCCCCGGCGCACGAGGGCGAGGAATGCCCCGGACCGGTGCTGATCACCCCGCCCAAGGAGGCGGGGATCCTGGTCGGCATCACCCGGGCCAACGTGATCGAGGTCGCGGACGAGCTCGGCATGCCCGCGTGCTGCGAGCCCGTCACCATGTCCCGGCTCCTCGCCGCCGAGGAGGTGTTCATCACCTCGAGCCTTCGCGAGATCGTCCCGGTCGTCCGCGTGGACGCGCACCCCATCGGCGCGGGCGTTCCCGGCCCGCAGACTCGCGCGCTACACGCCGCTTTCCGCAAGAAGGTGGGTCTCGGTGCGGCACCTCTCCCCTGGGACGTACCTTGAGCCGCGCGCCCGACCCGACCGCGCCGGATTCTTGGATGGCCAGCGCGGCGCGCGCGTCCAAGTAGCAACCTGGCACGCTCCCTGCGCGGCCGGATGGGGCTCGGCCCTGGCCTGCCGTACACTCAGTCCGAGAGGAATCCATGATGAATCGCTCGCTTCGAATCGCCTGCTTCCTGATCTGCGCCGCGACCTCCGCGGCGACGGCCGGGTGCGCCGTGACCACCGGTGAGAACTCGATCACCGCCGAGACCCTCGTTCGCTACGAGGGCAGCGACGAGAGCGCGCGCGTCGAGTACCTCCCGACCCAGAGCATCCGCATCGTGAGCGACAACGGTGACGTCGAGGTCAGCACCGGGAACGTGAGCGACGTCGTTGTCACCTTCTCGCCGTTCACGATGCGCAAGAAGGACGAGAACAAGCTCGCGGTGGCGGAGATGGAGAACGATCTCCGGCTCTCCGCGATCGTCGATGGCGACGTCGTCATCTCGACCCAGACCACGTCGGGCGCCTCGGGGTACCTCGGCGCCGACATCCAGGTCGTCCTGCCCGCCGACTTCGACGGCGTGCTCCGCGTGGAGCAGGACAACGGCAGCGTCGACGTCGATCTCGACGGCGCCCCGTCCCGCGGCACCACGGTGCAGAGCGGCAACGGCAGCATCGATGTGGTCGGCGCGCGCGGCGCGCTCGACGTCTCCACCGACAACGGCAGCGTCTTCGTCGACGTCGACGCGTGGAGCGACTCGGATGGCTCGATCTCGAGCGGCAACGGCGCGCTCGAGCTCTCGGTGCCGGCCGGGGTGGACGGGACGATGACCGCGCAGACGCTCCTTGGCGACATCGTCGAGGAGGGCCTGCCCTCGACGTGGGCGACCGCCGAGAACGACGCCGGCACGTCGTACACGATGGGCGACGGCGACGGCGGCCACCTCACGCTCTTCACCGAGCTTGGTGACATCGCGATCCACGTGAAGTAGCGCCGCCAGCACAAAAGCGAGAGGCGAGCGCCGGGTTTCCCCCCGGGGCTCGCCTCTCTGCTTTTGTCTGCCGGCGCCGGCCGGGCCGGCATTCCGGATCACCGGCCCGTCGAGCCAGCGCCCCGGATCACCGGCCGCCCGGGCCGGCGCTCCCGATCACCCGCCGGCCGGCTGCTGGGCCTCGGCGCCCTGCGCCTCGGCGCCAGCGGCCTCGGCGCCCTGGGCCTCGTCGCCCGCGCCGCCCGCCGCCGGGGCTGCCCCGGGGCGCGCTCCGGCGCCGGCCGGGACCGGCACCCGGAGCTGCCCGCCGCCCTGCTGCGCGAGCACGCCGAGCGCCTTCTGGAAGAACGCCGCCAGGAACGGGACCTCGCGCGGCGGCGAGGTGATCAGCCCGGCGTCCTTGACCGCGCGCGCGACGGCGAGGGCGGCGGTGGCCGCCGCGTCGCCCTTGCGCGCGCGAAGCGAGACGGCGCTGCTGCGCATCCGGGCCGCGAGCTGCGCGCGCACCTCGGGCGAGAAGAACCGGTCGGTCGCGAGCTCGAGCTCCTCGCGCAGCGCCACGTTCACCTGCTCGGGATCGCGCGCCCCGGCGGCCCCGAGACGCTGGCCGACCTTCTGCAGGAGCTCGTCGAGCGCCGGCCGCGCGGGCAGCCAGTGCCGGAACTCCGGCTCCTCGTGCAGGGCGGCGGAGCCGGCGATGTGCGCCGTCACCTGCTCGTCCGTCAGGCTCTCCTCGAGGTCGGCCACCGGGTGCCGCGGCTCGGCCTCCGGCGCGGGCTCGATGAGATCGCGGCACCCCTCCAGCCCGAGCGGCACGACCTGCCCCGACGCCGCGTTCTGCCGCTTCGCGAGCGCGATCCGGTGGCGCGCCCACTCCAGCGAGACGGGCACGGGCGCCGTGCCGAGGTTGTCGTACGCGCGCGCGCGGCCCTCCTTGAGCTGCGACCCGCTGAGCCACCCCGCGCCGGCGTGGAGCACGCCGACCGACTCGCGCACGATCACCTCCGCGATCCGGTAGCGGCCGCTCGTGTCGCGGCTCGTGATCGCGATCGCCTCGGTCCCGCTCGAGTCGGGCGGGATCAGCGTCGCCTCGACCACCTCGGCGCGGTCGTCCGCGAGCCGCGCCACGCGCGGGCGCGTCGGGATCGCCGCCCCGCGCGACTTCAGCACGTTGAGCGCGCGCCGCGCCGCCTTGCGCGCCGCGCCGGAGGCGTCCTCCGCCTCGGCGGCCGCCGCGATCGCCTCCGCGTTCGAGGCGCCGAGCCACGCGTCGACGAGCGCCGGCGCGGCGTCGCCCGCGGCCCGCAGCGCCTCGAGCGCCCGGTCCCAGCCCGCCGCGAGCACCTCGGCGTCGAAGTCGACCTTCGCCGCCCCCGCGCCGCCTTCCTGGCGCGCGCCGCCCTCGGCCTTGCTCTTCGCGGCCGCCGCGGCCTGCTTGGCCTTCGCGGTGCGCGCGCTGAGCGCCTCGCGCGCCGTGAGCGCCGGCTTGTCCGAGGCCGCGACCTGCTTCGCCTTCGCCGCCGGCAGCGAGAACAGGAGGTGCGCCGGCCTGGCCGGGCCCTGCTGCTGCTGCGGCCGGGATTCCTTGGCCGTCACCACCGTCGCTGTCGCGCCCTGGCCGGTCACGGTCACCATCCGCTGGCTCTGCTGCTTCGGCGCGGGTCCTCGTCCCTCGGCGCCCTGCGCCCCGGCCCGAGCGCCCTGCGGGCGCCCGCCCTCCGGCCGCCCGCCCTCGGTGACGGGCCGCGCCGAGAAGCCGCGGTCGGGCCTCGGCCCGCGATCGGGCCTCGGGCCACGGTCCGGTCTGGGTCCACGGTCGGGCCTGGGCCCGCGGTCCGGCCTCGGGCCCTGCTCCCCGCCGGCTCCCTGCGCCGCCCCAGGTCCCTGCTCTGCCCTGGGTCCACGCTCCAGCCTGGGTCCACGGTCGGGCCTGGGCCCGCGGTCCGGCCTCGGGCCGCGATCGGGCCTCGGGCCGCGATCGGGCCTGGGCCCGCGATCGGGCCTCGGGCCGCCGGACGCGGCGGCGGGCCGCTCGGGCCTGGGCGCGCGGTAGTCGCGCACCACGCGCGGCGCGACGGTGGGCGGCGGCGCGGCGTCCTCGTTCGGGGCCGGCGCCGGCGCGTCGGCCAGCGCGGGCCGCTTGCGGGGCGCGATCACGTCCAGCAGCGAGCCCTGCGGCTCCTTTGCCGCGGCCTTGGCCGAGGGGGGGCGCGGCGCCTCGCCCGCGGGCTGCGCCGAGGCGCCCTCCGACGGCTCGTCGGCCTTGCTCGCGACGGCCGTGCTCGCCGAGCGGACGACCCTCCGCGCGCGCGGCTTGTCTGCGCTCTCTGCATCGGGGGCGCCCTCGCGCGCAGCTTCGGGAACTGCGCTGGCGGTCCGCTCCGTGCTCTCGCTCTCGTTCTTTGTGCTCATGTCGAGGCTCCCGGGGACATTTTGAAGATGGGGACCGCGGCCGCGGCTCCCCGATTATCGCGAAAGATGGGCAACAGCTTCGATCTCGACGGCGGAGCCCTTGGGCAGCGCCGCCACCTGCACCGTCGCCCGTGCGGGCAGCACGCCGCCGACGGCCGCCCCGTACACCTGGTTGACGACGGCGAAATCCGCGAGGTCCGTGAGGAAGATCGTGGTCTTCACCACGTCGTTCCAGCTCGCGCCGGCCGCGGACAGCACCTCGGTGAGGTTCTTGATCACCTGGGCGGTCTGCGCCTCGATCCCGCCGGCGACGAGCTCGCCCGTCGCGGGGTCGATCGGGATCTGGCCGCTGCAGAAGACGAGATCGCCGGCCCTGACGGCCTGCGAGTAGGGGCCGATGGCGCGCGGGGCCCGGTCGGATGTGATTGCGGTTTTGGACATGTCGACCTCTGAATCGTGGAGCGCTCCGGCGAGGCGGAAGGCCCGCCCGCCCGGCCCGCACGGCGCGCCGGGGGCCGGTCGGCGCGGTTCCCCCTAGCCGAAGCTCTTCCGGCCTTCGATGGCTCGCCCCAGCGTCACCTGGTCGGCGAACTCCAGATCTCCCCCGTGCGGCACGCCGCTGGCGATGCGCGTGACCTGGATCCCCATGGCGCCGAGCTCGCGCGCGATGAGCAGCGCGGTCGCCTCTCCGTCGACCGAGGGCGGCGTGGCGACCAGCACCTCGCGCACCGGCTGCTCTGGGTCGCGCACGCGCGCCCGGAGCGCCTCGAGCGGCAGCTCCTCGGCGCCGACCCCCTCGAGGGGCGAGAGGAGCCGGCCGAGCACGAAGTAGCGCCCGCGCATGGCCCCGCTCCGCTCGATCGCGAGCAGGTCCTGCACGCGCGCGACGACGCAGAGGAGCGCGCCGTCTCGCCGCGTGTCGAGGCAGACGGCGCAGAGCGGCTGGCCGTCCTCGCCGATCTCGGCGATGTTGCCGCAGCGGGCGCACGGCCGGATGTGATCGCAGAGCTCGACGAGCTCGCCGCCGAGGTCGCGCGCGGTGTCCTCGCCGGCGGTCACCAGGAAGAGGGCGAAGCGCTGGGCCGTCTTCTCGCCGACCCCGGGCAGGCGCGCGAGGAGCTGGGCGACGCGCGACAGCCGGGCGGGCATGCCGCCGGGCGCGCCGCGGAAGCCGGGCGCGGGCGCGGCGCGGCCGCCGTTCGGGACCTTCGAGGAGCCGGGGGGCGACGCCGGGGGACGCAACGCGATCAAGTGTGCATGCCGGGGAGCTTGACGCCGCCGGTCACCTTGGCGATCTCGCTCTCGACGAGCTTGTCGGCCGTGTCGAGCGCCGAGTTCGTCGCCGCGACGATCGCGTCGAGCGCCATCTCCAGGCCCTCGCTCGCGAGGAACGCGGGGTCGACGTCGATCCGGCGCAGCTTGCCCTCGCAGGAGACAACGACCGAGACCTTGTCGCCGGCGGCGGTCGCGCTCACCTCGCGGTCCTTCAGCTCGCCCTTCACCTGGTCGATCTTGCGCTGCATGCGCGCCGCCTGGCGAACCAGCTCATTCATTCCGCCGCGAAATTGCATGGTCAGACGGCGGTCTATGCCGTGAACGGCGCCGGGCCGCAACCGGGAAGGGGAGGAAGGGGAGGGGGCCAGCGCGGGCATCCGACGCGGTGCGCGGATGGGCGCGGCGCCGCCGCGCTCCGGGGAGCGGAGGGGGTCCAAGGGGCCGGGCCCTTCCGGCTCTCCAGGCACTCCCCCTGCTGCGCGGTATCCGCGCGTGGCCGTGACGGAGCGGGGTGCGTTCGGCGCGGCAACTCTGGCAAACTCTCCGGAATGCGGGGCGACCTCCGTGCCGGCCACAGCCGCGGCGACGCGCCCGCGAGAAGGTGCTAGTCGAGCAGCGTATGAGCTACGTCGTCCTCGCGCGGAAATGGCGCCCGCAGTCCTTCGAGGATCTCGTCGGCCAGGAGCACGTCTCCACGACGCTCGCCAACGC
This sequence comes from Sorangium sp. So ce406, assembly GCF_051474675.1. Taxonomy (NCBI): domain Bacteria; kingdom Pseudomonadati; phylum Myxococcota; order Polyangiales; family Polyangiaceae; genus Sorangium; species Sorangium sp. So ce406. The sequence goes on from NZ_CP150340.1 coordinate 472,157, forward strand.
CATCGCGCGCGATCGCGTCGCGCACGCGTTTCTCTTCACGGGCGTCCGCGGGGTCGGCAAGACGACGAGCGCCCGCATCCTCGCGAAGGCGCTGAACTGCGTCCACGGCCCGACGGCGAAGCCGTGCCAGACGTGCGCGCCGTGCGCCGAGATCACGGTCGGCGCGGACGTCGACGTCCAGGAGATCGACGGCGCGAGCTACAACGGCGTCGACGAGGTGCGCAAGCTCCAGGAGAGCCTGCCGTACCGGCCGGCGCGCGACCGGTTCAAGATCTTCATCGTGGACGAGGTCCACATGCTCTCGAACGCGGCGTGGAACGCGTTCCTGAAGACGCTGGAGGAGCCGCCGCCGCACGTGAAGTTCATCTTCGCGACGACGGAGGTGCACAAGGTCCCGGTCACGATCCTGAGCCGGTGCCAGCGCTACGACTTCAAGCTCATCGGCGCGCAGGCGATCGCGGCGCGGCTCCGCTGGGTGCTCGAGCAGGAGAAGATCCCCGCGGACGATCCGGCGCTCAGCGCGCTCGCGCGCGAGGCCGCCGGGAGCATGCGCGACGCGATGAGCCTGCTCGACCAGGTGATCGCGTGGGTGGGCACGAGCGGCGATCGCATCACGGCCGAGGGCGTGGCGAAGGTGCTCGGCGTGGCCGACCGCGTGGTGCTGCACCGGCTCGCGGAGGCGCTCGTGGACGGCGATCCTGCGGCGTGCGTGCGCATCGTCGGCGAGCTCGCGCAGCAGGGGTACGACCTGCCGCACGTGGCCCGCGACTTCCTCGCGCACCTGCGCGACCTCGTGGTGGCCAAGGTCTGCGACGATCCGGCGCCGCTGCTCGATCTCGCCGACGAGGAGGTCGCCGACGCGCGCGCGCTCGCGGCGCGGGCGGACGCGGACGACCTCACGCGGCTGCACCAGGGCTTCTCGCGGGCGTTCGACGACATCGTCCGGAGCGGCCAGCCGCGCGCCTCGCTGGAGATGGCGCTGGTGCGGCTCGCGAGGCGGCCGCCGCTGCTGCCGATCGACGAGCTGCTGCGCCGCCTCGGCGACCTGGAGCGGCGGCTGAACGGCGGCGGAGGTGGCGGCGGCGGAGGTGGCGGAGCGCCGGAGCGCGGGCCGCAGCGGCCCGGCGCGCCGCCCGGCGGAGCGGCTGCGCCGAGGCGCGGCGCGGCGCCGGCCGAGGCTGCGCCGGAGGACGCGCGGGGCGCGGGAGCGGCGCCTGCGCACGGCGCCGCGGCGAACGGTGTGCCGAGGGCGAACGGCGCGTCGGCGAACGGCGCGTCGGCGAACGGCGTCGCCGCGTTCGCGAGCGGCGCGTCGGGCGCGAGCGGCGTTGCGAGAGCCAACGGCGCGGCGGCGCACGGCGTGGCGGCAGCCCCGGCGAGCGGCGTGACCGCGACGAACGGGGCGGCGAGAGCGAACGGCGCGGCTGCGTTCAGCGCGCCGGCTGCGTTCAGCGCGCCGGCTGCGTTCGCCGCGCCGGCTGCGTTCGCCGCGCCGGCTGCGTTCGCCGCGCCGGCTGCGTTCGCCGCGCCGGCCGCGAGCGGGGTGGCGAGGGCGAGCGGCGGCGTGGCGGCGAACGGCGCAGCGGCGAACGTCGTCTCCCTCGTGAACGGCGCGCCGGGCGTGAGCGGCGCGGCGGCGACCTTCGCGGGCAGCGCCGCACCGGCGTTCGCGGGCGGCGCCGCGCCGGCGTTCGCCAAGGCGCCGTACGCGAACGGCGCGGCCGCGCCGGCGTTCCGCCCCGACAGCGCGCCGCCCCCGTCGCCGCGCGGCGCGCTCTACTCCGTCCCGCAGAGCGCCCCTCCAGCCCCCGCGGCGCCGAGCCCCGTGTCAAGGACGAGCGCGCCGCCGCCGGCGAGCGCACCGCCGCCGGCGAGCGCGCCGCCGCCGGCGATGAGCGCCGACGACCTCGCCACCTGGCGCGCGGTGATCACCGCGGTCCGGGGGCAGCGGCCGGCGCTCGCCTCCGTGCTCGAGCACGCGGCCGTGCTGGAGCTGAAGCCGACCCGCGTCGTCCTCGGCTACGAGGCGAACTCGTTTCTTTCCGGCCAGGCCACCGAGCCCCCGGCCCGCGACCTGCTCGCCCGTGTCCTGCAAGCCCATTTCGGCGGCCCCGCCGAGCTCGTCTTCGAGACGATCACCCGAGGCAGCGCCGGCCCGTCGCTCGCGCAGGTCGAGACCGCCGAACGCAAGGCGCGCGTCGAGGCCGCCCGGCGCGCCGTGGCCGACCACCCGCTCGTCGCGGCCGCGATCGAGCTGCTCGGCGCGGAGCTCAAGGACGTGCGGCTCGCTCCAGACTTCGCGGAGGGGTGAGCGTCGTGTGCTGCCGCGCGATGTGCCACGCGCGACGGTCTGGAAGAAGAGAGAATTAACCACAGAGGCACAGAGAGCACAGAGGGGAGAGAAGAGAGATTGATTTCTTCTCATCCTCTGTGGCCTCTGTGCCTCTGTGGTTCAATTCTCTCTTCTTCGATGTGTTCGTGAGATCCGGTGCCCTGGAGGATGCACACCGGAGGCGCGGTGGTCCTCCGACGTGAAGCAACGCCGTCGCTGGGAGAGCTACAGAGTCAGCTTCCGTTCCGCAGCCAGGAGCGGAACGCCTTGACCGCCTCGTGCTGGTCCGGCCAGCGCACGAATCGCGCGAGCGCGACGAGATCCAGAGCAGGAATGAGCTCGCTGGCCGCGATGGCCTCGTACTCCTCGCCGCGCAACGCATGGATGCGGAAGGCGTCGCGCTCCCAGAACCAGACCTCGCGAACGCCGAGGCCGCTGTAGACAGGCAGCTTGTCGAGCCCACCGCTCGTCAGCACCACCTCGATGGCGATATCGGGAAACTCCTTGAGCGTGCCGCCGATGCAATAGCACTCGTCGGGCTCGAGGCCGCGCGCCTTGGCTTCTCGACGGAACGTGGTCGAGCCGTAGCCGTAGAGCGGCACATCCCGCTCCAGCGCGAAGAACTCGATCAGGCGGGCGATGCATTTGTTCGCTGCTTCGTGATCGATGGACGGCCTCATCAGCTCGAGTGTCCCCTCGTAGAAGGTCATCCGCAGGCCGGGGGTGTCCAGCTCGTCCCGCATCCTCACGTAGGTCTGCCAGGGAACGCCGTGGATCACGAAGCGCTGCTCACCCTGCATCACCCACCCCCGCGCGGCTCGCCAGGAACGCCGTTCGCTCCTCCACGGGCCCCGGGCCCACGTCGACCACCTCGAAGCCGGCCGCGCGGTACATCGCGCCGAGCCGCAGGTTGATCCGCTCCGCCTCGGCGGCGCGCTCTTCTCGGCTCCTGCCCCAGCGCGGGGCCTGGAGCTCCGGCATCACGGCGAACAGGAACACCAGCGCATAGCGCTCGAACGCGGGCTCGCCGGGCGGCCAGGGATACTCCACCTCTCCGCTCGTGCGCAGGTAGTACTCGACCGGATCGAGGTACCCGCGCTCCAGCCAGTCCCCGCTGCGCGCCTCCGCCTCGATCGCCCTCTGGGTCTCCAGCACCCGGGCGGCGAACTCCCGCTTTCGGCACAGGGGACAGACGTGCTCCGGCGCGTCAATCGCACGGAACGGCTCGTCCGGCGGATGCCCGTGCGTGCGCGCCCCGAGCTCGTCCAGCACGCGCCGGTGCGCCTCGCCGTGCACGCGGTGGCCCCGCGTGGACGCGAGATGACGGAGCGTCGTGGTCTTGCCGCACGCGTACGCGCCTGTCGCCACGAAGAGACGCTTGCTCATCTCCAGCTCACCGCCGCGTCCACCACACCGAGCCTCCGCCGACCTCGACGGCACGCCCAGCGAGCGCCGTGAAGCGCGCGACAGCCTCCATGACGCCCGCGTGCTTCTCGTTGTGGTCGTGTCCGGCCAGGACCCCGCCCGGCTTCAGCCTGGGCCACCACGCCTCGATGTCCGCGATCACCGCCGCCGGGTCGTGCGAGCCGTCGAGGAACACGAGATCCAGGCTCGCGTCGGCGAAGCGCGCCGCCGCCTCCGTGGAGGCGAGCCGGTGGACGCTCGGCCGGATCCCGAGCGCCTCCAGGTTCGCCCGGAACACGCCGGGCACGTCCTCTGCGGCCAGCATGGCGCGATACCGAGCGGCGTACTCGTCGCTGGAGCCCTCCCAGGCGTCGACGCAATGGAGCGCGACGCCGTTCCTCGCCGCGAGCCGCCCGACGTACGCCGTGGAGAGCCCCTTCCAGGAGCCTACCTCGACCATCGCGCCGCCCCGGAGCGAGCGCACGAGCGCCCGGTACGCGAGGCCGGCTTCCTCGGAGAACCAGCCCTGGATCGGGTCGAGCCGGGTCACCGGGAACAGCGCGAGGAGCGCCGCCGGCTTCCGCGCTGGATCGCGGACTTCGTACTGGCGGTCGCACAGCTTCACGAAGCAGCGGGCGTCGTGCGCGACGAACAGCGGCCGCTCGATGACGGCGAACTTCTTGAGCGACGTGGACCGCTCCGGATCCCGCTCTCCCCTCCGGATCTCGTCGGCGGTCGTCGCGAAGATCACGTCCTCGTGCCGGATCGGGCGCCCCTGATCCGGGCCGTCGGTCCACGGACGCTCTCCGGGGTATCCGGCGCGGTCGGTGCCGTGTTCGAGGAGGCGAGCCAGCTTGTCCGCCTCGCTCGCGCGGAACAGCAGAGGGCCCGTGATGCCGCGCGCCTCGAGCTCGTCCAGCACCTCCTCGAGAAAGAGCAGGTTCCGGCCGATGTAGGGCAGGGGGATGACGGGCGGCGTCATGAGGCGTCGAGCGCGGCGCGCGCCGCCGGCGGCGGGCCCAGGATGCCGTCCCAGGGTTGCCAGGTGGAGGCGAGCCTGGCATTCGGGTGGAAGATGAGCTCGTGGACGATGCCCGGGCCGGAGCGCTTCGTCTCCTCGAGCTGGGCGAGATCGGCCTCCTCGAAGACCACATCGATGTCCTCGAAGCGGAACACCTCGACATAGTAGTAATAGCCGACGATCTGCCGCTCGAACGAGAACCGCGCGTCGGCGCTCAGCGCGTCGAGGAGCGGCTCGAGCTGGACGCGGGCGCGATCGCTGTATTTGACAACGTGGTTCTCGACCACGGCGGTCGGGTCGGTCTTCATCAGTTGCCGGAAGATCACGTTGTCCACGCCGAGCGACCGCGCGAACCGCAGATAGGCCACGATGTGCTCCACGGTGTCGATCTGTCCCTCCAGGAGCACGCAGGAGAGGCGCACCCGGGTGCCGCCGGCCGCTGCCGCCGCCACGACGCGGCGGAGCTCGTCGACGGTCAGGCCGTCTTTCATCACCATGAGCCTGGCGTTCCGGTCGTGGTCGGGGTGGGCGCGGCTGATGTTGAGGTGCTGGACGCCGGTCTCGACGATCCAGTCGATCACCCGCTTCCCCTCGCGCTGCTGGAGCAGCCCCGAGCCGTTCGTGGTGAGCGTCCGCTTGCGGCCGCGGCGGGCCTGCCCGAGCGCGAGGATGCGCGGCAACCGCGGGTCGTGGCTCGGCTCGCCGCCGGTGATCGATACCGTCGGATCCAGCGGGCGGAGCGCTTCCAGCGACTCGGCCATCGCGTCGAAATAGCGCCCGTCGTCGTCCTCGACGCTCTTCTGCACGGAGAGGCTCCGCCCGCGCGACGCGGGCCTGAGCTCCTCGACGCAGAAGTGGCATCTCGCATTGCAGGGCTGCCGGCTGTAGATGGAGAAGTTCGCGTTGCGGTAGACCTCGACCGGCCGGCCCCACAGGTCGAAGCGCACCGTGTCGCCGGCGGTGCTGTTGCCGGTCAGGTCGAAGGCGCGGCTCTTCAGCCGGCGCCACTCGTCGCGGAACGGGCGCGCGCTCACGGCAGCCTCCGCATGGCGTCGGAGCGCGCCACGAGGTCGGGGCCGAAGGCGCGGCCGTCCGGGTTGAGCATCGTGAAATGGGTGCCGACGAGGAACGGCTCTTCCCAGTCCTCGTGCTTCTGCGCGAAGCCGTAGCGCTGCAGGTGGAAGACGTTGGCGAGCTCGATGAGCCCCGCGTCGCGCACCGCCTGCACGACCCACGCGTCGCCGTCCGGCTCGCTCTTGCGCAGCCGGACGTTGAGGACCAGCTGGCGGTCGCCGCCGAGCGCCGCGAGCCGCTCGCGCAGGGCGCGCGCGAGGTCGAGCAGGCCGCTGTCGTGCTCGAGGAGGTGGTGGTTGACCGAGAGCTTGATCGTGGTGGGCTCGCCGAGCTTCTCCAGCCAGGCGTCGAGCCCGGCCGGGTCGCGCGGGAGCTCGACGCCGTTGGTCACCACGACGACGCGCGCGCACCGGCGCTCGGCGCGGGCGAGCCGCACCATCTCGTCGAAGTGCGGGTGGATCGTGGGCTCGCCGCCCTCGAGCTGCACCTCGAACGGGCCCTCGGCCGGGAAGCTCGCGCGGTAGCGATCGAGGGCGAGGAAGGTCTGCCCCCGGGGCGACGAGCAGGTGCAGCACCACGGGCACGAGCGGTTGCAGTGGTTCGAGGTGGCCACGTAGAGCCGGTGCGGCCGCTCCGCCGTGGGCCTGTCGAGCGGCAGCGCGCCCGTGAGCGTCGCGTTCTGGGGTCTCGTCGCGGTCGGCATGGAGCGCCTCCAGCGAGGAGGATACGGCGGGGTGGGGAGGGGATGAAGGAGATCCGAGGGGTCAGTCTCCCCGGGTCGGGCGTGCCACGCGCGCCGGGGCGAAGCTCCCGTAGCCGCCCTGATCGCTCCGGCGGATCGCGGACTCGAGCACGATCGCGATGCCGCGGGCGCGCAGGACGCCCGGGTCCGCCTCGAATACCTCTGGCGACGTCAGGACGGAGCCGACGACGGAGCGCGGGAGCGGCACCGTCCAGATCGGCCACCGGAAGGTCCCTGTCTTCCACTCCCCGCTGCACCCGGTCGTCACGATCCGGTCGCCGACGGGGGCTACTCGGATGAACGGCAGGCCACGGAACGCCAGCCAGTCCGCGCCGGGTACGCCCAGCTTCTTGTCCTTCGAGGGATCGCTCGCGCGAAGCGCATAGTCGCGCGCCGAGGTGTTGTCCCACTGGAGCACCGGGAGCGGTCGCTCGTAGCGCCACGGTCCGAACAGGGCCTCTTCCAGATCCTCGACGCGCACGCCCCGGAGGAGCTCGCTCACCATCGTGAGGAACTCCTGCTGGCCCGCGGTGAAGTGGAGCGCAGTCGGCTTTGTGTTGCCGTTGTTGTCCACCGCCACATCCGTCGCGAACGCGGCGGCGAAGGCTAGGCTCCGCCGCAGGTCGTCGTCGACAAGGCCGCTCAGGTACTCCGCGAACTTGCTCGGAGGCGGCTTGAGATCGTGCGCCTCGGCCCCATCGCCGTCCTTCCGATAGCGCAGCCGCTCGATCGCGGGCTCGCCCCGGAAGCTCTCCAGATCCTGCACGAGCATGTCGAGCAACGCGCCGCGGTCCGGGCCGCCCACGATCGCCGGCCGGTACGTGCCGCCGGTGCGCCAGACCAGCCTGGGCTCCGGCGTTCCGTCCTTCACCCGGTCGGCGAGCGCGCCCAGCACCCCGAGCGCCGCCAGGAAGGCCAGCGGGTTCTTGCCATCAAGCCCGGTCAGCAAGAGCTCGGTCATCTCTCTTCCTTCGCCCCGAGGTCGCCCCGCTGCTCTTCCTCGCTCCGCCGGTGATCTGCGAGCCGCAGGATCGCTTCGAGCCACGCCAGGCCGAACCAGCCGTAGCGCTCCACGAGCCGCCAGAACCGCTCGGCGATCCCCGCGTCGAGCCGCGCGAGGCCGTGATCGCTCGAGACGCCACGCACGACGATGTCCCCGGCGTTCAGCACGAGCTCGACAGGCGCGGGGTCCTCGACCACTGGCGCGAACGGTCGGCACCAGCCGTGATGCGAGGCCACGAGGTGCAGGACCAGATCGCGATCGACGGCTTCGCGGAGTAGCGGCGTGCAGGCCTCCGCCTCCAGGAGCGCGACCGACGCGAGCTCGTGACGGGCTCCCCGCGGATATCCGGAGCGCTCGAGCGCGTGGGCCCGCGCCGCGCGATCCGCGGCGACGAGCGCGCTCTTGGCGAGCGGCTCGGGCGCCACCGCCGCCCGGAGCTCGCTGCCCCCGTGGAGCATCCGCTGGAACCGCGGGTCGACCTTCCCGGCGTCGTGCCAACGCGCTGCCAGCGCGACGTCGCGCGCGACCTCGGGCGGAAGCCCGCACTGCTGGGCGAACCGCCTGGCCCAGGAAGCGACGCCTCCAAGATGCTCGCGCAGCGTCACCTCGACGCCCGTGTACGACGCACCGTCGTCCTCCGTCGTCACGTCGCCGGCCCCCGCGTCACGCGTGCGGAAGCGGCCGACGAGCGCGAAATAGCCCGGTTCGGCCCGCCGCTCGCCTTCCTCGTCCGCCATCGCCACGGCATCGAGCCGCACGAGCGCGGGGCGCCTCCTGCCCTTCACCGCGAGCGCCTTGAGCGCCCGGCCAAGCCACGATGCCGCGGCCGTCGCCTCGCTCATCTCCGAAAGCCAGGCGTCAATCTCCGCGCGATCCTCGGCATCCGACCGCTCGTCCACCACCGGGACGGGGATCTTCGGCAATGCAGCATCCATGACGTCAGCGTGCTGCCGCAGGACGTCCGGGTGCAGCCGCAGCGTCGGGCGCCCCGTCTGCTGCCATCGCGCGCGATCGCCCAGATCCGAGACGGGCACCTGGGATGATGGATCCCAGGTGCCGCCGGCGAGGCCTCCATAGGTGCTCGGAATTACGAGCGTGATGCCTGGGCGGAGATCACCGGTCTCGATCACCCGGCTCTCGTCGCCCTTCCAGAGGAGCGCGAGCCGTCCGCCCCGCTGTTTCGCGTCGTCCTCTCCCACCGCGCGCCCCTCGACGTCGGCGAGATCGGGGGCTGCGCCGCCCTGGAGCCACATCCGCACTGCATGGATCGGCATCGAGATCGCCTCGAGCCCGACCGGCGCGCACGCCTCCACGCGCTTCAACAACGCCTCGCGCGCCTCCTCGTCTCCCTTCGCCTGCGTGAGCAGCGCTCCGGTCACATCGGCGCGCCAGACGACCTGCACCTCGGGCGCCTGCTCCTGATCGGCGCCGTGGAGCCACAGGGAGACATCGGGGTCGATCGCCGGGCTGGGCCGCGTCTGCACCCACGCATCGAGGTGCGCGGGGAGCATCACGGGCGCGCGCGCCTTGGGCGAGCGCATGGCGTCGAGTCTCTCTCCTGTCGGCAGGGCTGCCGCCATCGTCTGGACACCGAAATCGCGCGCCGCCTCGCCGAGCCACGTCCACGTCTCGGCGATCGCCCTGCCATAGACCGGATCGACGTGATCCTTGGCCAGCGCGTCCGAGCGCACCAGCACCACGCCGCGCGCGTCCTCGATGGCGCCGATCCGGTTGAGCCGGCCGAAGCGCTGCCGGAGCGCGTCGATCGAGGCGCACTCGGTCACGATCGCGTCGAGATCGAAGTCGGCGCCCGCCTCGATGCACTGCGTCGCGACGATGACGACCGGCTTCGCGGCTGCGTCGCGCGCGCGGCCCGAGCGCACGAGGGGGCCGAGCTTTGCGTCGAGGTCGTCGCGGTCCAGCGCACGCATGCGGCCCGTGACGAGGATGGGGTCGACGCTGGCGCCGGTGCGCTTCCGGATCGCCGCGGCCGCGTCGCGCGCCGTGGCCACGCGATTGACGATGACGCCGACGGCGCGCCCCGGCGCCACGAAGCGCACGGCGTGCTCGGCGATCGCCTCGACGAACGTCGCCTTCCGCGCGTCCTCCCCGCCGCTCACCTTGACCTCACCGAGCGCGACCGGCTTCTTCGCCCGGAGCCGCAGCGCGAGCCGCTCGTCCCGGTGATCGTCGTCGTTCAGCCCGAACGCGCGATCGCCCTCGGGGATCGCCGTCGCGTCGCCTCGTGCGGCCGGCCTGCTGCCCGGCGTCGCCGACATCTCGACGACCTGCCACCGATCGGGCAGCTTGCAGGCCTTCCACGGGTCGGCCAGGTTGGTGCCGGCCCACGCGCGGTACCGGCGCAGCGAGGCCAGCGTCTCGCGGAAGGGCTGCGAGAGGTGCACCTCGTCGAGCAGCAGGAGCGCGTCGTTGCCGAGCAGCCCCGCGTGGATCGGGCGCATGGCGTCGCTCACGCCGTAGCCGCGGAAGAGCAGCCGGGAGCCGACCTGATCGACGGTCGAGACGGCGACGAGCGGCTGATCGGGTCTCCGCGCCCACGCGTCGTCGCGCGGCATGCCGCCGCGGAGCTGCGCCAGGGCGATCGGCGCCTCATCCCCGCGCAGGCCGGCGAGCGCCCGGAGCCGATCGGCCACGGCGCGAAGGACGCCGTCCCGCGCGCCCGTCAGGGATTCGGCGATCGCCTTCGCCCGCTCGAACGCCTGATCGACGACCGTGCGCCGATCCACGACCATCACGACGCGCCGCGGGGCCTTACGCTGAGCCGGCGGTGACGCGGCGTCGAGCGCGAGGTGGAAGAGAGCGACGTCGATCGCTGCTGTCTTGCCCGTGCCCGTGGGAAGATCGAGCAACGCCGGCCAGCGTCCCTCGCGCGCGACGTCGGCGAGCAGCCTCGCCTGCCACGGGAACGGCGCCGCGCCATGGATCGCCTCGAAGTACGCGGCGAAGTCGCCGGGCGAGAGATCAGCCATGTCCCCTCAGCGGCCGGAACAGCCCGAGGCCGAAGTAGCGCCCGGCGCCGAGCAGGATGGGCCCCCTCACCGGCGCGTCGAACGTGAGCGTCGCGTGCACCAGCACGCGTTGCACGGGAGGCTTGCCCGCATGGAACGGCGGGAAGCGCCGGGCCTTGTCGGCACCTGCTATCGGCGCCGCGGGGAGGACCGTCACGCGCGATGGGCGCGGTAGGCCGATCCGCTCGCACGCGACGGCGAGGGTCGCCTCGGCCTCGGCGTACGCGGCGGCCTCCTTCTGCGGATCCTGCGCGCCGAGATCCCCCGGGTTGCGATCGAGCGCGACCGGCGTCGCGCTGGCCCAGGATGTCGACTCGGCGCACCAGGTTGCGGCCCGCAGCGTCGACGGGGACGCCTGCTCCTCGAGCCGCGCGAGGACGAGCTCGCCTGTCCTGCCGAGGTGGACAGGGAGCGTCGGCGCCTCCTCGTCTTCATGACGCCCTTGCCGCTCCCAGGCGTCCAGCGCGCGGTAGACGTCGAGCCGTTCGTCGCGCGTCGCGTCCCGCGGCAGGATCAGCGCGACGCCGAGGATCGCGCCGTCCGCGTGCTCGCTCCCGACGAACGGCAGCGGGACGTACGCGAGGTGGGGGCGCTCGCTCGGCCCGCCGGACGCTCGATGCCCCGACAGGATCTCGGGCGCGCCGGGGCCGTACGCCGCCATCATGGCCTTGCGCACCGTCCGGGCGACGTCCACGGCCCGGATCGACGGGAGGCGCGGGCCGGCGAGCCGGCGCAGGACGATCCATCCGTCGCCGAAGAGGGGCACCGGGGCGCTCGCCACGCTGGCGTGGCGGGGCCTGACGTAGCGCTGGAACGACGCCGGCATGACCCGCCCGGGCGTGTCGGCCTGGAGCTCGAAGGCCGCGCAGAGCGCCGCGAGCTGGCCCGGACCGACGACGCGGAGCACGGCCTCGTCCCCGGCGCGCCTCGGGCTTGTGTCGTCCGGGATCCATGTCGCTTCGGGGCGATCGTCGCGCACGCGGACGGTCACGAGCGACGAGGAATGCCCGAGCCGCGTCACGCGCGCAGCGAGCGTGTCGAGCGTCGATCGCTGCTCGGGCGTGGGCGTCGCGCTCGGCCAGGCGAAGACGATGCGCGACGCGGCAGGATCCATCTCGGAGGGCGCGCTCGACGGGAAGGTGCGCGGTTGCCGTGTTCGTCGCTCGGGCAGGATCGACGACGCCTTTCCCGGCCCGTCTTTCCCCTCCTTGCCGGCCGGGACGGGGGCGATCGCCTTGCGCACGGCCTCCAGGAAGCGTGCCTCGGCCTTGGCGAACTTCTTCTCGGCGGCGGCGAGCGGCTTGCCGCCCTTGGGGCGAGCGGCGTCGAGCTCTGCGCGCGCCTCACGCACGGTGAGCGCCTCGTCGTCGAGCGAGCCGACGACGCTCGTGTCGTTCACCGGCACGAACACGGTCACGATCTCCCGCGCGGCGGCCTCGGGGGCCGTGATCTCGGGCGGGCCTTGCTGCTCCAGCCACTCCAGCGCGTCGCGCTCGTCGGCGGACGGGTCGAGCGCCTCGAAGTGGGCGTCGACGAGGGCCGAGAACAGCCGCGCCGGGTGGGGTGGCCACTCGGCCCGATTGCGGTCGTCGACAGCGGTCGCCACGTAGCGGCCGGTCAGCAGGGCGACCTCGATCGCGAGCATCAGCCGCCCTCGTCCTCGGCCTCGCCGCTCGCCGCCAGCTCGCGGCTCTTCCGGATCAGGCCGGCAAGCTTCGGAGCCGGCGTGAGCGTGACGGGCTTCGGATCCCAGCCGAGGCCGAGCTGCCGCGCCTTCTGCTCGGCGTCCTTGAGCAGGGCCGCGGCCTCGGCCCGGGCGAGCGAGAAGCGCTCCGGCTCGCCGCCGTCGCGGCCGAGGAGCTCGAGGACGAGCGGCTCTTTCGCGACGAGGGTCGAGCGCGAGCGGAGGTCGTAGCCCTGGTCACGCTGGTAGACGACGGCCGCGAGGGCGAGCGCGGCGAGGGCGGTGCGCGCCGCCGCCTCGGCCGCGTCGCGCTGCTCGGCCGGGAGGCGCTCGCCCGAGCAGGCGGTCTGGAACCGCAGGCGGCGGAGGGCGCCGAGCGAGAGCACGATGGTCTGCACGGCGTGGCTCATCGTGACCCCGCCCGCCGCCGCGTCGATGCTCGGTGGGATGTTGCCATGGTTGATGGCTGACGGAGAGCCCTTCTTGCCGTCGCCGCCGCTGCGCGAGAACTCGATGGGCTTGCCCTTGGCGAGCTCGGCCTCCTTCGGGTCGACGGTCCAGTCCTGGCTCGGGTCCTTGTGCTTGAAGACCGGTCCCGCCTTCGTCTGGATGCCGGCGGGGTCGAGGCGGCTCGCCGTCTTGACGCCCGTCGCGACGTCGATCCCGACGATCTCGGAGACCAGGCAGCGCTGGAACTTGGCGCCGAGGCCGCCCTTCGGACCGGTGCTGTCCCACACGCCGAAGATGAGGGCTGTCGGGCAGTGCTTGAACATGGCCGTCGCGTGGTTGGGGCGCGCGTCGGTGACGTCCTTGCCGACGGTGGTGTGGCGGAACGGGGTGCCGCCGAGCACGCTGTCGCGGAGGAGCGCGTCCGCGATGCGGTGCGGTGCCTGGAGCGCGGTGATCTGCTCGAGATCCTCGAGCCCCTCCTGCTTCGAGAAGTCGACCTGGACGACGGGGAAGGGGAGCTCTCCGCGCCGCCATCCTTCGAGCAGCGCCTCTTCCAGGCGGTTTGCCTGGGAAGCGACCGAGTCGAGGAGCACCGTAGTCACTTCGCGCCCGTCGATGCGTCGCGGCTCGGTTGCGTACTTGGTGGTCGCGTTGCGCTCTTTCACGTAGGTCGGCGGGAAGACCTTGTCTCCGGGGCCGCCCGCGGGCTCGAGGCGCGTGATCGCGCGGATGGCGGCGGCGCCGCCGGCGACGGCGTTCGCGAGGGTGTCGAGATCGAGAGAGCGCATCGGGCCTCCGTGGGCGGGAAAGGGTGAAGAGCTCCGGGCGGCGCAGGGCTGGGCGAGCTCATGCGGCTGGGGGCCGGCGTCGTGCGGCCGAGGCGACGGTGCCTACCATCGCAGACGAGGGAGGGAATGGGAAGGGGGCGGTGCGCGACTGCGTCTACTTCCGTAAACATCCATGAAGTCACCAGACGGCGTGATGTGCACCGCCGAGCCCGTCTTGCCGAGGGGCTTGCTCGAGGCCGGGCGGCTCCGGGCCGTGGTGGCTGGCGTCGAGGGGAAAGGGGAAAGCGCGGGAGGTGGAGCGGGAGAGGTGGAGCGGAGCGATCTGCCGAGGCAGTTCAGGCGCCGGTGCAGACAGCGGTGGTTGCGGCGCGCCGCTGTCGGTGCGGGCGAGGGCTCGCCGGGAGAACACCGTTGCGCCTTGGCTTGCATTCCCGTGGACTGTCAATGATTCCCAGGTAAATTCAGAGGTTTGCGCGCTCGACTCTGCCTGACACGAACGCGTCTGATGGTGTCCATAGGGGGTGCCACGATGGCGCGAGCTCCTGAGCGAGTCACGGACGAGTCGAGCGAGCCGCTGATGCGGGCGAAGCCGCTTCCGCGGAGGTTGCCTGTCGCGGGGGCGCCGCCGGAGCTGGTGCCGGCGCGGATGATCAACGAGGTACTTTACTGCGAACGCCTGATGTACCTGGAGTGGGCGCAGGGCGAGTTCGAGGACAACGTCTTCACGGTGGAGGGCCGGAGCGTGCACCGGCGCGCGGACGTCGCGGGCGGCGAGCTGCCGCCGCGGCCGGCGGGCGCGGCGCCTGGCTCCGCCGGGGAACCGTCCGCGGCGGCGCCCTCGGCAGCGCCGGCGCCGCCTCGGCGCGCGACGGGGAGGCGTGCGGATCGGGACGAAGAGGCCAACGAGCCCGCGCCGTACGAGGCGCGCAGCGTGTGGCTGTCGTCGGAGCGGCTCGGCATCACGGCGAAGATCGACGTGGTGGAGGGGGACGCGTCGGGGCGCCTGCTCCCGATCGAGTACAAGCGCGGCCACGCGCCGGACGTGCCCTGGGGGGCGTACTTGCCGGAGCGGGCGCAGCTCTGCGCGCACGTGCTGCTCCTGCGCGAGCACGGGTATGCGTGCGACGAGGCGGCCATCTACTTCGCCGCGTCCCGCCGGCGCGTCCCGATCGCGATCGACGAGGCGCTGATCGCCGCGACCGAGGCGGCTGCGGCGCGCGCGCGGGAGGTGACGAGGGCCGCGGCGATCCCCCCGCCGCTCGTCGGGGGGCGCTGACGAGGAGGGCGAGGCGGAGCTCAGGCGGCTCCATCCGGCGCGCGACGACAGGCTGCCTGTCTACGTGCAGGAGCAGGGGGCGCGCTTCGGGCTCGCGGGGGAGCGGCTCGTGATCCACAGCCGGGCCGGTGGACAGACGGAGGCGCGGCTCTCGAACACGTCGCAGGTGGCGCTGCTCGGCAACGTGCAGATCTCGACGCAGGCGATGCGGGCGCTGCTGGAGCGCGGGATCCCGCTCTGCTTCATGACGTACGGCGGGTACTACGTCGGTCGCGCGACGGGGCTCGAGTCGAGGAACGTGGAGCTCCGCGTGGCCCAGCACCGGGCGGCGGCGGACGAGGCGTTCTGTCTGTCGTTCGCGCGCGGGGTGGTGGTGTCGAAGATCAAGAACGCGAGGACGATGCTCCGGCGGAACCACACGGCGCCGGAGGTCTCGGTCCTGTCGGAGCTCGATCCGCTCGCGCGCAACGCCTCGGAGGCGGCGTCGCTGGCGTCGTTGCTCGGGCTGGAGGGCACGGCGGCCCGCGTTTACTTCGGCGCGTTCCCGGGCATGCTGAAGGGAACGGACGAGGTGAAGGGCGCCTTCGACCTCGACGGGCGCAACCGCCGGCCGCCGCGCGATCCGGTGAACGCGCTCCTGTCGCTGGCGTATGCGCTGCTCGCGAAGGAGCTCGCGGTGACGCTGGGCACGGTGGGGCTCGATCCGCTGCTCGGGTTCTACCACCAGCCGCGCTTCGGCCGGCCGGCGCTGGCGCTGGATCTGATGGAGGAGTTCCGGCCGATCGTGGCGGACTCGGTGGTCGTGGCGGCGATCAACAACGGGGTGGTCGCGCCGGACGACTTCCAGCGCTTCGGGGGCGCGGTGGCGCTCCGGGCTGCGGGGCGGAAGAAGTTCCTCCAGGCCTACGAGCGGCGGATGGACCAGCTCGTGACGCACCCGGTGTTCGGATACCGGATCAGCTACCGCAGGGTGCTGGAGGTGCAGGCGCGGCTGCTCGCCCGGGTGCTGCTCGGCGAGGTGGGGGCGTATCCGTCGTTCCGGACGCGGTGAGCGGGCAGGGAAGGTGGAGAGGGGAACGGGAGGGTGAGAGAGAGAGGAGGCGGGCGTGAGGCAGAGCTACATCGTGAGTTACGACGTGTGCGATCCGAAGCGGCTGCGCAAGATCTTCAAGGCGATGCGGGGCTACGGGGACTGGCTGCAGCTCTCGGTGTGGCAGTGCGAGCTGAGCCGGAGGGAGCTCGTGGAGCTGCGGCGCGATCTCGGGCAGATCATCGATCCGAAGGTGGACCAGGTGTTGATCATCGATGTCGGTCCGGTCAGCGGGCGCGCGCTGAGCGCGATCGCGTCGCTCGGCAGGGCGTACGTGCCGTCGGAGCGCGTCGCCGTGGTGGTGTGAGGGGCTGACCCGGGGCGCCGGCGGGGGGGCCAGGCCGGCGGCGAGCTGCCGTCAGCGCGCCGCCGGATCCGCGAGCCACGCGGCGAGGGCATCGGGAGGGAGCTCCAAGAGGACATCGAGCTGGTGCGAGCGCGGTGATGCAGGAGAGCTGCGAGCTTTCCGCGCGGCCTGCGAGCGGTGTGCTGATCTCGTGGGGCAGCGCGCTGCTGGACGGCGCTGCGTCGGGTGGCCATGAGCCGGCCTGCGCTGCCGCGGGCTGCGCTGCGGACGCGGTGTGAACCCGATGGAGGGTGGACCGGGGCGGGCTTGTAGCCGGGAGGGAAGATCCGGCGGGAAGTGCGCGTGGCTTGCCGGGAGGTGGTGCGGGAGGTCAGAGGAAGTGCGCCGGGCTTGCCGCGAGGTGGTGCGGGAGGTCAGGGGAAGTGCGCCGGGCTTGCCGCGAGGTGGTGCGGGAGGTCAGGGGAAGTGCGCCGGGCTTGCCGCGAGGTGGTGCGGGACATCGGGGGAAGTGCGCCGGGCTTGCCGCGAGGTGGTGCGGGAGGTCAGGGGAAGTGCGCCGGGCTTGCCGCGAGGTGGTGCGGGAGGTCAGGGGAAGTGCGCGGGGCTTGCCGGGAGGTGGTGCGGGACGTTGAGGCGCTGCGCGCCGCGGGGCCGAACGCGCCTGTCGAAGTCGAGGTGCAGCGCGACGGCAAGAAGATCGCCGGTATTCGTCCGCTGGTCCGGTGAAGCTGAGCGCAGGTGACGACGGCCCACATGACGCGGGGCTGCGAGCCGGGCGCGGCACCGGCGTACGTCGAGGCGTTGCCGGCCATCGGCAAGGCTGTCCTCAGCTTGCCGCCGGGTCAGCGAACCACGCGGCGAGCGCGCCGGCGGGGAGCTCCAGGAGGACGTCGTCGAGGCGATCCGGTCCGAGCCGGTCGAACCGTTCGGCCAGCACGGAGCGCTCGGCGTCGGCGAGCGGCCGGCCGAGCTTCTTCTCGAACTGCCTCGCCCGTGTCCCGAGCTGCCCCTCCTTGATGCTCTCCTGGAGCGCCTCCCTGCGCGTCTCGTCGCGGAGGGACTGCTTGAGCTGCTCGAACCACTGTTGAGCTTCGGTCACGATCTCCTCCTCTTCTGGGTCCAGGGCCGCGCGCGTGGAGGCGTGGGGCGGGAGCTCGAAGCACAAGCGTGCTAGCCACGGCAGGGCGATGCTCCTCTCCCAGGCGTCATCGGGCAGGGCGGCGAGCTCGCGGATGGCGTCGTGGAGGACGGCGCCCGCGCCGAGCAAGCGCAGCGGGAGCGTCTCACGGGTGCGCGGCAGCTCGGAGATCACGACGACATCGACGCGCCATCCGGGGGCGGTGCGGTAGATGCCTGGGCGCGCGGGGTCCGGCTGGAAGCCGAAGGCGTCGAGCACGGTGGCGGGACGGCCGGTGCTGAGGATGCACAGCCGCTGGTAGGGAACCTCGGCGGCGGCGCGGCGCTCGAGCTCTTGGTGCCAGTGGAGCTGCTTGCGGACGCAGCCACGGAGCTCGCCCGGACCCGGGGTGTCGTGGAACAGCTCGAACTGGCACGGCTCGGCCGCAAGCTCGCCGAGCAAGCCGAGCTCGGCGCGCAAGGCGGCGCGGGCCGGGTCGGGCACGTACCAGACGTCCATGGTCTGGGAAGCGGCGGTGGCCTCCACCTCGGTGTCGGCGTCGCCAGCGCGGGTGAGGGGTTCGCGCGGGACGTTCTTGCCGAACGCGTCGAATCTGCTGCGCATCGGGGTGGCGGCAGAATGGGAGATCGCGAAGGGACCAGCAAGGCAATCGAGGCGTGCTGTGTGCGGTTTATGTGAAGCGGAAGAGCGTGCTTCCGCGTAAGTGGCGGCGCAGGGGCGAGAGGAGAGGCCGGAGCCGCTACAGCGCATTACGCGCATCGCATCGATGTTGTGCTCGTATCGTGTTGACGGCGCTGTCCGCGGGCGCGGGCTGCCGGCGCTGCGCGGTGCTGTGCCGCGTGGTGCTGTGCCGTGCCGTTGCTGCCGCTGTGAGCGGCGCCAACAGCAGCGGCAGCGACGTGGGGTGCGATGGATGACAGGCGGACAGGGAGCGGGGAAGCGAGCATCGTCGATGACGGCCTTGGTGAGGCCGCGCTTTGCGAGGATCTTGCGGGCCTCGTCGCCTTCGGCGTCGGGGCCGCCCTTTTCCTTGGGCCTGCCGAGGCTCTCCCAGCGCGCGACGAAGGTGCTGACGGCGACGAGAACGGCGGCGCCCCCGGTCTGGGTGAGGTTGCGGAACACGAACGCGTGGGCCCGCGGGGCGTGGCGCTTGAGCGTCGCGGATACAACGGGGAACCACTTGTTCTCCCAGGCGCCGAGCTCGTCGATCAAGCCGGCGTCGGTCGCGGCGGCGGTGGCGACGAAGCCTGGGCGCGTGCGGGTAACGCGCTGGATCTGGCGCCATCCCTCGGAGAGATCGTCACCGGAGAAGCCGTGAGCGACGAGCGCGGCGGCGACCTTGTTCTTGCAGAGTTCCATGAGCAGCAGGAGCACGCGCTCCGCCCTGTGATCCATGGTGAGCTTGGCCACGATCCACCTTCCGGTGGTACGGCAATCAAGGCTGTGGTGGGCTGTCGATGTGTCGAGTGCGTCCGGAGGGTGCTCGGCGTGGGAGCGTCCCGGTGCGAGAGAATGAGGACCGCGGTTGGGAGAGCCGCACCCGGGGCGCGGGGGAAGGACGACGGGGGTCGCGGGCCAGAAGCCCCGGTACGGAAGGTGGGGCGCATGGGGGCGGCGGGCGCATCCCCGGGGCGGCGGGCGGCGCCCCCGCCTCGGATGGCGGACGCCCCGCGGGGGGTGAGCCGGCGGGATGGGGGCGAGTCGGGCGAGGCGGGGGGCGAGTCGGGCGAGGCGAGGGGCGAGTCCGGCGAGGCGGGGGATGAGATGGTCGGGGCGGGGAATGCGCGCGGCGAGCCGGGGGCGGCGGCGCTGGAGGCGGGGAGCCGCGCGGCGGAGGTGGAGCAGGTGGCGGCAAAGCAGCCGGGGAGAACGGAAGGGCTGGGCGAGGGGAGGAGGGGGCATGGTAGAAGAGGGCGGGAGCACCGGCTGCGAGCGGTGGAGTGACGCGGAAAAGCCGGGGGGCGCTCGCAAGGCCGGCAGGTGTTTGAAAAGACGAAGGATTTCGAGGTAGCTGGGGGCGCGCGGAGCGGTCCCCGGCCGCCGGAGCGGGGGGCGGGAGGGGAACCTCTCGCAAACCGCGTTGCAAGTAGGCGAAATTTCAGGTAGTCCTGGAAAGCCCCTCTCCGCCGCTGAAAGGCGGCGGCCCCATTGAAGCAAGATGGGGTGTCGCTACTTCACGACCGCGACGCGGATCTCTCCGCCGCTGAAAGGCGGCGGCCCCATTGAAGCACTTGTCACGTCAGCGTTCGTGACAGGTCGGGGCCCTCTCCGCCGCTGAAAGGCGGCGGCCCCATTGAAGCGACTCGGGGTCGCTGCACGACATGAGCAGCGTGAAGCCTCTCCGCCGCTGAAAGGCGGCGGCCCCATTGAAGCCCGAGCTGCGTCACGAGGTCCGCCGGGGTGTACCCCGAGCTCTCCGCCGCTGAAAGGCGGCGGCCCCATTGAAGCTCCACGTGCCGCCGGCCCCTCTCATCGTACGTCCAGGACCCTCCGCCGCTGAAAGGCGGCGGCCCCATTGAAGCACGGGGACGCCGGGTTCGGGGCGCGCGTCGAGCTCGGCTCTCCGCCGCTGAAAGGCGGCGGCCCCATTGAAGCATCCCGGCGTTCCTCTCACGCGAGCGGAGCACGCTCTCCTCTCCGCCGCTGAAAGGCGGCGGCCCCATTGAAGCCGCAGGGCGTCGAGCTTCGAGCCGCGCGCGGGGTCGTCTCTCCGCCGCTGAAAGGCGGCGGCCCCATTGAAGCATCCCCCGAGCCGCCGGCGCCAGCTCCACCGCCGACGCCCCTCTCCGCCGCTGAAAGGCGGCGGCCCCATTGAAGCTCCGCCCTGGAGGATGAGTCCGAGCGGAACGCGCTGGCCTCTCCGCCGCTGAAAGGCGGCAGCCCCATTGAAGCAAGGATCAGTGGGTGCAGGCGACGATGCCGCTGGTCGGCTCTCCGCCGCTGAAAGGCGGCGGCCCCATTGAAGCACACCTTGCACGGTGCCTTCGTCCTCTCACTCGTCAGTGCGCTCTCCGCCGCTGAAAGGCGGCGGCCCCATTGAAGCACCAGCAGGGACACGCGCGCGGTGACGCGCTTGTTGAACTCTCCGCCGCTGAAAGGCGGCGGCCCCATTGAAGCGCCCACGGCAGCGCACCGCGAACGCGCAACCTAGAGGCTCTCCGCCGCTGAAAGGCGGCGGCCCCATTGAAGCTCCGGGACGAGCGCGACCTTCCCGGTCCACCTGGGCCTCTCCGCCGCTGAAAGGCGGCGGCCCCATTGAAGCGACGGGCATGGCAGCACGCGGTACCTGCGGGACCCCCTCTCCGCCGCTGAAAGGCGGCGGCCCCATTGAAGCACGTGCGTGAACTCCCGCCGGATCGCCTCCGCGGCGCTCTCCGCCGCTGAAAGGCGGCGGCCCCATTGAAGCATCAGGGCCACCGCGAGCGGCAACGTATCCTCGTTGACTCTCCGCCGCTGAAAGGCGGCGGCCCCATTGAAGCCCGGCCCGGGTCGAGCCGTCGTAGCCGACCCACCAGGCTCTCCGCCGCTGAAAGGCGGCGGCCCCATTGAAGCCTCCCGGTACGCGCGCCCGGCCTGCTCTGCGCCATCCTCTCCGCCGCTGAAAGGCGGCGGCCCCATTGAAGCGAGAGCGGCCGGCGCGTGATCCGCATCCCGGAGGTTCTCTCCGCCGCTGAAAGGCGGCGGCCCCATTGAAGCGCCAGGGTGATCGCGAGCGAGTCGCGCAGGTCGTCGGCTCTCCGTCGCTGAAAGGCGGCGGCCCCATTGAAGCGCGGTACAGGCGTCGCGGCGTACCTCCGCGCTCCGGCTCTCCGCCGCTGAAAGGCGGCGGCCCCATTGAAGCGATCTCCGTGTCGCTTCCTCTGATTGCGACCATGAACCTCTCCGCCGCTGAAAGGCGGCGGCCCCATTGAAGCTCGTTGACCGCCTGCACGTTCAGCCGCCCTGACAAGCTCTCCGCCGCTGAAAGGCGGCGGCCCCATTGAAGCTGAACAACGCCGGTTCGCGCGAGACGGCCGCGGGTACTCTCCGCCGCTGAAAGGCGGCGGCCCCATTGAAGCCAGCGGCTCGCCAAGGCGGTCGGCGCGGGGTCGGCGGGGCCTCTCCGCCGCTGAAAGGCGGCGGCCCCATTGAAGCTGGCTTTCGGATCGGACGTGTTGACCGGGAAACCGACTCTCCGCCGCTGAAAGGCGGCGGCCCCATTGAAGCGCGATCTCGCGCTCCTGGAGCGCCTTCAGCTCGTTGACTCTCCGCCGCTGAAAGGCGGCGGCCCCATTGAAGCACCTGGCTGCCGCGCGCGATGGAGGGGCCGACGCCGCTCTCCGCCGCTGAAAGGCGGCGGCCCCATTGAAGCTCGTCCATCGCGTCCTGGTACTGCGCGCGCAGCGAGGGCGACCTCTCCGCCGCTGAAAGGCGGCGGCCCCATTGAAGCAGCCCGTACCAGGCGTCCCACGCGGGCCCCTCGGTCTCTCCGCCGCTGAAAGGCGGCGGCCCCATTGAAGCACGTCGGTGCCCGTGATCGTCGCCGTCGCAGGCGCCTCTCCGCCGCTGAAAGGCGGCGGACCCATTGAAGCGCTGAGTACGTGCGGCACCGTTGGGCGGGAGCGTGGGCTCTCCGCCGCTGAAAGGCGGCGGCCCCATTGAAGCACAAGGTCTGGCGTAAGGAGGCCACGTTCGCCAGTGGGCTCTCCGCCGCTGAAAGGCGGCGGCCCCATTGAAGCCCAGCGCGCGCAGCTTCGAATCCGGCGAGAAACGCCGCTCTCCGCCGCTGAAAGGCGGCGGCCCCATTGAAGCCTCGTCTTGGCCCGAGGCCTCGGCGACTACGACGCGGACTCTCCGCCGCTGAAAGGCGGCGGCCCCATTGAAGCACGTGCAGCCCCGCCCGGCCGGGCAGATCGCCAGGCCTCTCCGCCGCTGAAAGGCGGCGGCCCCATTAAAGCACGAGAAAGAACTGTGAACCGTTCGTCACAATCCAAAGGCTCTCCGCCGCTGAAAGGCGGCGGCCCCCATTGAAGCGGCGCGGCGCGCTTCGCCGCGGCGCGCTTCTTCGGCGCGCTCTCCGCCGCTGAAAGGCGGCGGCCCCATTGAAGCCCCGGGTACTCGCCGACGACGAGGAGCCCGCCCGGTTCCTCTCCGCCGCTGAAAGGCGGCGGCCCCATTGAAGCAGGGTCGGGTCGAGGTTCAGCACCGCGCCGCGCGAGGTCTCTCCGCCGCTGAAAGGCGGCGGCCCCATTGAAGCCGGCTCGTCGAGGTCGCCGACAAGGCGACCAAAGACTCTCCGCCGCTGAAAGGCGGCGGCCCCATTGAAGCCTGTACTCCACCACGCCTTCGTCGATCACGTCGTGAGTACTCTCCGCCGCTGAAAGGCGGCGGCCCCATTGAAGCTCGGCGCTCTGCCACTTCACGATCTCGTCGGCCCACACCTCTCCGCCGCTGAAAGGCGGCGGCCCCATTGAAGCCCGTTGTTCGACGGGCCGTGCACCAGCGCGACCCGCTCCTCTCCGCCGCTGAAAGGCGGCGGCCCCATTGAAGCTTCTCTATGAGCTTGTCGGCTGTCCGGGGGTACTGCCTCTCCGCCGCTGAAAGGCGGCGGCCCCATTGAAGCGCGTCGATGATGCCCGCTTGCGCGGCGGTCACCTGGATCGACTCTCCGCCGCTGAAAGGCGGCGGCCCCATTGAAGCCGGGGTGGGGTGGGGCGTGCGCGTCGTCGAGGTCCTCGGGCTCTCCGCCGCTGAAAGGCGGCGGCCCCATTGAAGCGCGTCGATTGCAATGCGCCGAGCGTGATTCTCATTGGCCCTCTCCGCCGCTGAAAGGCGGCGGCCCCATTGAAGCCACGCGTCGATGCCGTAGACGAGCTCGCGCAGGATCGCTCTCCGCCGCTGAAAGGCGGCGGCCCCATTGAAGCGTCATTGTGAACGCGTACGAACCTGTGCCAGCGCCCGCCTCTCCGCCGCTGAAAGGCGGCGGCCCCATTGAAGCAGCGCGATGGCCGGGCTGGGCAGATCATACTTCTCCGCTCTCCGCCGCTGAAAGGCGGCGGCCCCATTGAAGCTCGCTGCACCTACTCGACGGCCGCTTCGCCACGGACGTCCTCTCCGCCGCTGAAAGGCGGCGGCCCCATTGAAGCATCGACACCGAGTTCATCGAGCGCCAGAACGTCCTGGCCTCTCCGCCGCTGAAAGGCGGCGGCCCCATTGAAGCCCTTCCCGCCGCACGTCGCGTTCCGCGTCGTTCGGTCTCTCCGCCGCTGAAAGGCGGCGGCCCCATTGAAGCGGCTCGCTCTTCGGGGGCGGGAGCCTCGCCGCCAAGGCTCTCCGCCGCAGAAAGGCGGCGGACCCATTGAAGCCCCTTGTGCCTGCGGGCGTTGTGCTCGGCGCTCCCGCTCTCCGCCGCAGAAAGGCGGCGGCCCCATTGAAGCTTCGCCAGCGCGGCGAGCACGTGCGGCCCGATCATCTCTCCGCCGCTGAAAGGCGGCGGCCCCATTGAAGCGGCATCGTCGCGGCGAAGAAGGACCGGAACGGAGGTCTCTCCGCCGCTGAAAGGCGGCGGCCCCATTGAAGCCCGACAGGCTGCGGACGACCCGTCTTGCGGCCGAGCGATCTCTCCGCCGCTGAAAGGCGGCGGCCCCATTGAAGCTCGCTCATGATGACACCCCTTCTGTTAACCCTGCCCTACTCTCCGCCGCTGAAAGGCGGCGGCCCCATTGAAGCCTCAGGCACTGCGCCGTGATCTCCTTCGCCCGCTCCACTCTCCGCCGCTGAAAGGCGGCGGCCCCATTGAAGCGCGATGCCCTCCCGCTACGCCTGCGCCTTCACGACCCTCTCCGCCGCTGAAAGGTGGCGGCCCCAATGAAGCACTGCGTTGCCGATGTTGAAGTTGAAGTGTTCCACGATCGTGCTCTCCGCCGCTGAAAGGTGGCGGCCCCATTGAAGCCACTCGTGATCGGCCTGGAAGAACTTGATGGCCGTGCTCTCTCCGCCGCTGAAAGGCGGCGGCTCCATTGAAGATCCACGACTTGCGACGCAACGGATTTGCACTGCTACATCTCTCCGCCGCTGAAAGGCGGCGGCCCCATTGAAGCATGTGGTCCGAGATGTTGGCACCCTGCTCCACCGGGTCTCTCCGCCGCTGAAAGGCGGCGGCCCCATTGAAGCGTGATGGAGGTGACTCGGGTTGCCATGCCTCTTCCCTCTCCGCCGCTGAAAGGCGGCGGCCCCATTGAAGCCAGCGTGCGCCGGCCGAGATCAACACCACGAGCGAACTCTCCGCCGCTGAAAGGCGGCGGCCCCATTAAAACATTAAAAATGGACAGAAGCTCTTGATTCTCTACATGACTCTCCGCCGCTGAAAGGCGGCGGCCCCATTGAAGCCCGGCCGACCGCCGGAGCGCCAACGACGAGATCAGCACTCTCCGCCGCTGAAAGGCGGCGGCCCCATTGAAGCAGGTCCTTGCGATCGGGGCCTACGGCAGCGCCGGCGACTCTCCGCCGCTGAAAGGCGGCGGCCCCATTGAAGCACGTCCGTTGTGTAGATGTGAGCGACGGGCTTGAAGGGCTCTCCGCCGCTGAAAGGCGGCGGCCCCATTGAAGCCTCTTCGAAACCGGGCAATCGTTGCGGCCCCAGACCTCTCTCTGCCGCTGAAAGGCGGCGGCCCCATTGAGGCTCTCCGTGTCGATGGCGATCTCTTTCACCGCCGTGACTCTCCGCCGCTGAAAGGCGGCGGTCCCATTGAAGCATCATGCTGCCGCGCGCGGGGGCGCTCTACGAGCTCGCCCTGCTCTCCGTCGCTGAAAGGCGGCGGCCCCATTGAAGCTGATTCGCCTGCTCGAGCCCCTCGTCACCGTCGCCGGCCTCTCCGCCGCTGAAAGGCGGCGGCCCCATTTAAGCCTTGAGAAGTTTTAAGAATCTCTTCGGTGGTCATTCCTCTCCGCCGCTGAAAGGCGGCGGCCCCATTGAAGCACCAGGACCTCGTCCCGGGTGACCCAGACGGAGACGTCCGGCGGCTCTCCGCCGCTGAAAGACGGCGGCCCCATTGAAGCGACACGAACAACTTTTCCTTTTCCGGTTTTCTCTTGACTCTCCGCCGCTGAAAGGCGGCGGCCCCATTGAAGCACCAGGACCTCGTCCCGGGTGACCCAGACGGAGACGTCCGGCGGCTCTCCGCCGCTGAAAGACGGCGGCCCCATTGAAGCGACACGAACAACTTTTCCTTTTCCGGTTTTCTCTTGACTCTCCGCCGCTGAAATGCGGCGACCTCATTGAACCACGCCCGCGCCTCGCTCTTCAGGAGACGGAGCGCCCACGACTCTCCGCCGCTGAAAGGCGGCGGCCCCATTGAAGCGAGGTGTCGCACCTTCCCCGCACTTCTCCGCCCGGACTCTCCGCCGCTGAAAGGCGGCGGCCCCATTGAAGCAGACGCCGTGTACGCCCCCGCGAGCCGCAGGAGCGCATCCTCTCCGCCGCTGAAAGGCGGCGGCCCCATTGAAGCGACCATGCGCGTCACCTGCGCGGGGCTCCACTCGCTGGCGAGCTCTCCGCCGCTGAAAGGCGGCGGCCCCATTGAAGCGCCTGGAACGGGCGCTCTTTCGAGGCCGTGGTCTTCAGCCTCTCCGCCGCTGAAAGGCGGCGGCTCCATTGAAGCTGTTACTTCTCTTTTGATTTTAATAAATGGCGGTAGCTCTCCGCCGCTGAAAGGCGGCGGCCCCATTGAAGCCCCTGTTGCGGGCCCCTTCCTCTGCCGGCACTGCGGCACTCTCCGCCGCTGAAAGGCGGCGGCCCCATTGAAGCGTCGTCGTGGGCGGCACGAAGGGCGTGGTGGCTGGCTCTCCGCCGCTGAAAGGCGGCGGCCCCATTGAAGCGCGAACTTCCCCGACGGGTCCTGAAAGTGCCGCAAGAGGGTCTCTCCGCCGCTGAAAGGCGGCGGCCCCATTGAAGCTGCGAGCTGAAACTCACCGCGATCAGCACGGGGGACTCTCCGCCGCTGAAAGGCGGCGGCCCCATTGAAGCCTCGGGCACCCGCGCCGCCGTCGAGGCGGCGCGGGCCTCTCCGCCGCTGAAAGGCGGCGGCCCCATTGAAGCGTGTAAACGCTTGCCACCTTGGGCAACATCGCGGCTCCTCTCCGCCGCTGAAAGGCGGCGGCCCCATTCAAGCGTGGCGGAGGCCATTGGTCTGACCGACGCGTTCGGCAGGACTCTCCGCCGCTGAAAGGCGGCGGCCCCATTGAAGCGTTGATGATGCGGTTCAGGAGGAGCCGGAAACGTCCCTCTCCGCCGCTGAAAGGCGGCGGCCCCATTGAAGCTTGGTCGTGGTCGCGTGCTCCGGCTCGGATGGGGACTCTCCGCCGCTGAAAGGCGGCGGCCCCATTGAAGCATCGAAGATCTGATCCAGACACCACCAACTCTCCTTCCCTCTCCGCCGCTGAAAGGCGGCGGCCCCGGCCCCATTGAAGCACCTCGTCCAGGAGCGTTTCGATCGTCATCTCGCGCTCCTCTCTCTCCGCCGCCGAAAGGCGGCGGCCCCATTGAAGCGTCCAGCGCTTCGCGCGCCGCGTGGGCCATCCGGACCTCTCCGCCGCTGAAAGGTGGCGGCCCCATTGAAGCAACGAGGAACGCCGGAACGACGGGCAGCGCCCGCTGCTCTCCGCCGCTGAAAGGCGGCGGCCCCATTGAAGCATGTACTCTCCCCCGGCCTTCTGAACATACGCGACTTCGACTCTCCGCCGCTGAAAGGCGGCGGCCCCATTGAAGCGTGGTCGTCGCGCACGGACGCGACAGCGTGACCGAGCACTCTCCGCCGCTGAAAGGCGACGGCCCCATTGAAGTGAGCGAAGCCGCGTTGTCCGCGCACCCGATGTGAATGCTCTCCGCCGCTGAAAGGCGGCGGCCCCATTGAAGCGATCCTCGCGCGGCTTCTCCCCGGGGCGTTTCACCTCTCTCCGCCGCTGAAAGGCGGCGGCCCCATTGAAGCGGCGAACGTCTCGTGCTCGTGATCGCAGCAGCCGCGCGCTCTCCGCCGCTGAAAGGCGGCGGACCCATTGAAGCATCCCCGCGATCGAGCTCATGCCGCCGCAGGACGGGCGGCCTTCCGCCGCTGAAAGGCGGCCCCATTGAAGCGTTGGATCGAACTCATCGAGCGAAGTGTTCTCGATGTCTCTCCGCTGCTGAAAGGCGGCGGCCCCATTGAAGCAACTCTGATTCAGAAGCGAGCTCGCGTTCTCGAGCCTTCTCTCCGCCGCTGAAAGGCGGCGGCCCCATTGAAGCTCGCAGAAGATGGCTTCGCGGCCGCACGCGATCTCCTCTCTCCGCCGCTGAAAGGCGGCGGCCCCATTGAAGCAGCAGCGATCCGCGGTGCAATCGTTGCCGTCGTCCGGGGGCTCTCCGCCGCTGAAAAGCGGCGGCCCCATTGAAGCACGATCTCGCGCATGAGCGAGTCCGCGACGCGTCGGCTCTCCGCCGCTGGAAGGCGGCGGCCCGTCGAAGCCGAGCGGGGGCGACGAGACAATCGATCGCTACCAACCTATCCGCCGCAGAAAGGCGGCCCCATTGACGAGGTTCACCATGAAAATAAGGCCAATCTTGCCGTGCGTTTCGACGGTTCTCTTTCAGCTCCTGATCCCCGGATGCATGAAGCTTGTTCCGGATGAGTGCTACAACCTCGGTGAGACGATCTGGATGTGTGAGTACGCGGTCACCACGGAAGCTTGTGACTGCTTCGTCGAGCAGCGGCAGACCGAATGGGCCTGTGCGACCAGCTACGACGTGGCCGCGCAGCAGACGGACAGGCTGGTGATGGTCACCCCGGGCGTGCGGAGCTATCGTCTGGTGCATTGCACGGATACCCACAGCCGGTATGCACAGGCCGCGGAGCCGGACATGGCCGTGCGTCCGATCTGCGAGGCAGCTCCCGAGGACGACGGGTGTGCGGCCTGCGGGAAGACCTCGTGTTGCGAGGAGCTCAGCGCGTGCGCGGACGATCCAGGGTGCGCCTGCTGGGTCGAATGCCTGTCCGCAGGCAACGATACGTCCCTCTGCTCCTCGATCGAAACCTGCGGTCCCGCGGAGGGCGCGGCGACGGCCGCGTCCACTTGCCTGGAACGGTCGTGCGCCGCGCAGTGCCCAGGCCTGGGCTCCCTCGGCGGCGCCCCGGCTTCCCGCGCTCCCGCGGCGGGAAAGGAGACCCGATGACCAGGCGCGCGGGATCCACGGAGCTGACCGCCTTGATGCCGCGCAGCGACGAGCTCGCGCGCGCTCACGACGCCGACGTCCTGCTCGCCGCGCTCTCGCGGCGGCTCGACCGCGACGGGTTCCACACCCTGGGTCGGCTCATCTCCGGAAGCGCCGAAGCGGAGGCCCGCGGACCGTCCGCGCGCGCGGTGTTCTTCGCGATCGCCTTGGTCGGGCGGCTGCGCGTCGAAGGGCGCGGCGGGCTCGCCGACGCGGTCGTCGCCTTGCTGAGCGGGCGTTCCCCGGACGTCGACCCGGTGCTCTGGCTGAACGAGGCCCACGCGTTCATCGCCATGGGTCGCGAGCTGGCCGCGCAGGCCCGCGCTCAGGGCCTCCACGCGCGGGCGGACGACATCGACGCGAACGCATGGACCTACCTGAGGAGCCTGCTGGTCCAGCGCCTCGACGCTGACGGACGCGAGGAGCTCGCGCGCGCCGTGAACGCGACGAGCAGGGCCGCCGAACGCCAGGCGCGCGCCGAGGAAGCGCCGCCGGTCCAGCCTCGTATCGCCGCCGCCCCGCGCGAACCGCGCCCCGAGCTTGCCGCCCAGAGGGCGCTCGTCGACAGCGTGGCGGGCGCCCACGCCGCGGATGTGCTGGCCCACGCGGCCGTCGCGAGGCTTCGCGCCGAGGGACGCGACACCCTCGCGGCGTCGCTCATGATGTTCTGGGCGCGCGAGGTCGCCGGGCCGATGGTGGATCCAGGACGCGTCGCGGCGGAGCTGCTCGCAGGGCTCAGGGCGCAAGGTCACGTCGAGATCGCGGAAGCGATCGCGCAGTTGCTGAGCGGTGCCGCCATTGAGCGCGACCCGTGCGAGATCATGGCGCTCTGGCTGAACGAGCTCGCCAGGCCGATGATCGACGCGGCGTCGCTCGCGGTCGCCCTCGTCGCGGCCCTCCGCGACGAGCGGCGTGAAGCGCTCGCGGACGCGGTCGAGGCGCTGCTCCTCCCGCCCTCCTCCCGAGAAGCTGGAAGTGCGATCCCCACTTCGAGCTCCTGAGAGGCGCCCCTGGGCGACCACGGGACCTCGGCCGACGGAGGCGCACGGGCGCGACGCCGCGGTCACCGCGGGACGCCGGAGCCCCCGTCCCGGCGCGCGACAACTGGCCCTCGGCTCGTGTCGAGCCTGGCCGCCCGCAGGTCGCCCTGAGGAGGCGTATACTCGCGGCGGAACCATGGCCCAGCCGCACATCACCGTCACCGTCGATCTCCCACAGGACGCGGGCAGCGAGCCGATCGAGGCTCTGGCGAGACGGCTGCGCTTGCTCTGGGCGCTCGACGAGGTGCGGCAGGGGCGCATGACGCGCGTTCGTGCCGCGCAGGTCGTCGGGATTGGAATCGACGCGTTTCTCCAGGAGGCGACGGCGCACGGGGTCGACGCGATCGATTACGACCTCGAGGACTTCCGGCAGGAGCTTGGTTCTTCGCCGTGATCGTCGTCGCCGATACCGTGCCGCTGCTTTATCTATCGCGCATCGGCAACCTCGACATCGTCCGCGCGGTGCACCTGGAGATCGTGGTGCCGAAGACCGTCTGGGAGGAGCTCGTCATCGCGCTACCCGCGGAACTGGGCGTCGAGTCCCTCCGGTCTCGCCCTGGATCCGCGTGAATGATGAGGTGGAACGCGCCGGCATCGATCCTGCGCTGGTGTCCCTGCTCGACGCCGGCGGGGCCGCGGCGATAGCGCTGGATCGCGAAGTGCCGCCGGGCCGCGCCGTCCGGGTCAGCCCTGGATGAGAAACGCCGGCGCGTAGCCCGGGTTCAGGTCCTCGTAGAGCTGGGTGCCGGGCATCCGGTTCCAGAGATGCCCGAGGAGCAGCGCACCACCCGCCGGACCGGACAGGAACAGGTGGACCCGGCGCGCCCCGGTCGCGCGCACCTGATCGCGCACCACCCGCCTCACCGCGAGCGCCCATCCCATCGCCGCCGCAGCGTCCGGGATCGCCGTCCGGCTCGGGGCAGGGGAGGCCGCGATCTTGATGAAGCGCCCGACCGGGAGCGCGCTGGCCCGCAGGTAAGCGAGCACGTCCTCCGAGAGGTCGTCAGCCACGCTGAGCCCCACTGCCAGCTCGTTCCCCACCCCGAGCTCCACGGGCGAGGCGACGTGCACAGGAAATCCCCCGGGCGGCTCGTCGACGTCGCTGCTCCAGCGCTGGCCGCGCTGCACGCACGCCACCTCGACCTTGCGCGTCTCGCCGAACGCGACGCCGGCCGCGAACCACGCTGGCAGCCGCATGTCGCCGCGCACGAGCACCCGGTCGAAGCCGAGGTCGCGGACGCGGCGCTCGGCCGCCTCCAGCTCCGGAAGCAGGCGCCCGTTCCAGTCCCCCGGATCGCGAAGCTGCCGGCGCGCGCGGGGGTGGTCCCCCTCGAAGAGATCGACCCAGTCGAGGCTCGCCGTCGCCCCGGCCGCCCAGGGATCGCGGTCGATCCCCTGCACCACCACGGTCGCCTGTCGCGCCTCGCCGCGCAGCCCGCGACGCGTGATCTCCGCGATGAGCGCCTGCCGGTCCACCTCGCACCGAGCCCCGGTCACCCACGCACGGATGGCTTGAACCCCCTGCTCCACCGCGAGCTCATCGCTCCTCAGCCCCACCGCGGCCATGCGATCCGCAACGCTCGTGACAAGACCCGCCCACCCCGACTGGCCTGTGAGCAGGACGAGATAATCCAGCATCTCGAGCAGGTCGGCCTCCGCGACGCCGAGGTGGCTCGCCCATCGTTTGCGCCCGCGCCCGGCCTTCGAGCCCGGCGTGGCCAGCCGCAGCCTCGGGCCGAGGGTGCTGGTGCGCCCGTCCTGCAAGGCCAGCACCTCGTCGGACACGTCGAGCGGTCGGTTGGTATAGAGGCCCATCCAGGGCCGCTGCCCGCCCCGCGACAGCGTCTGCCAGCTCTGCCAGAACCTCTGTAACGGGCTCTTGCCGCTCGGGGTCGCGGGCGTGACCCACCAGGCCTGATCGATGGGATGCCGCCCATCCACCGAGTACTTCACCTGGTAGTGCTCGTCGGCGGCCCCCCGGCGGCGCACCACGACGTCATCCACGTTGCCCGCGTTCTTCGCCTCGATCTCGATGCCGGTGACGTCCCCCGCCGGGCTCAGCGCCCGCAGGGCGTGGTACCAGGCGAAGAGGTGCTGGTAGTCGTGTCCCTGGAGCGCGGCTCCAGCAGCGCTGAGGCTCATCTCGTCGTGCCCTCGGGCGATCCCGCGGCCAGCTTGCAGCGGCACACGCGCGGCGGCAAGCGCGTGCGCCCCGCGCCCGCGCTCGCGTCCGCGCGCCGGCGCTGGTGTCGCTGGACGCTCCTCCGATAGATTCCGCCCATCAGGCCATG
This sequence comes from Sorangium sp. So ce406, assembly GCF_051474675.1. NCBI lineage: Bacteria > Pseudomonadati > Myxococcota > Polyangiales > Polyangiaceae > Sorangium > Sorangium sp. So ce406. The sequence continues at coordinate 504,047 of NZ_CP150340.1, forward strand.
GACCTCCCCGCGGACAGGATCGGTCCCTATCGGCTCCTCCGGCCCATCGGCCGCGGCGGCGTCGGGCGCGTCTTCGCCGCGGTCCACCAGCACATGGGCAAGGAGGTCGCGCTCAAGCTCCTCTCGGACGAGTCGGCCGGAGACCCCCGGCGCGTGGCGCGCTTCCTCCAGGAGTCGCGCGCCCTCGCCCAGCTCCATCACCCGGGCATCGTGCGGGTCCTGCACTGCGACAGGATCGAGGACGGCACCGCTTACCTCGTGATGGAGTACCTCGAAGGGAGCACGCTCCGCGCCTGGATCCAGCGGCAGAACGGCCCGGCGCCGCTCGACGCCGCGCTGGGGATCTGCCGGCAGATCGCCGACGCCATGGTCGAGGTCCACGCGAGAGGGATCGTCCACCGCGACCTGAAGCCGGAGAACGTCCTCCTCGTGCCGGACGAGGCGTCCCCGCTCGGCCTCCGGCCGAAGATCCTCGACTTCGGCGTCGCCAAGATGCCACCCCCGGCCAGCGAGGAGCGCGCCGACACGCACGTCGAGACAGCCGCCCACGATTTCCTGGGGACCTCGGCGTACATGGCCCCCGAGCAGTGCAAGAACACAGCAGAGGTCACGGACCGGGCCGACGTCTATGCGCTCGGCGTCGTGCTGTTCGAGCTCATCGCGGGCAGAAGGCCGTTTGCCTCGAGCGATGACGTCGAGCTCCTCTACCACCACGTCCACGCCGACCCGCCGCACCTCGACGAGCTCGTGCCCGCGGTGCCCCCGGCGCTCAGCACCTTCGTGGCGTCGATGCTGGCCAAGGCGCCCGAGGAGCGCCCCGCCATGATCCGCTGCCAGGACATGCTCGCCCGGCCGTGGAAGGGCGAGAGGAACGAGTGTCCCTTCCCGGGGCTGCAGCCGTTCACGGAGGCCCAGGCCGAGCTGTTCTTCGGGCGCGACGTGGACGTCCGGGAGCTCCTCGGCCGGATCGAGGCGCTGCGCGAGGGAGAGACGGTGCGCTGGCTGCAGATCGAGGGGCCCAGCGGCACCGGGAAATCGTCGCTCGTGCAGGCCGGGCTCCTGCCGCGGCTGGCGCAGCGACCCCCGGGGACAGCGCCGTGGATCCTTGCGACGCTCCGGCCGTCCGACGACCCGATCAAGAGCCTCGCGGCGGCCATCGCGCCGGTCGTCGCGGCGCACGATCCCGCGAGGGCCCCGGCCGAGATCGAGGGCGCGCTGCGCTCGGAGGGCGACGCGCTCGGCGCGCTCCTCGCGCGCGCTGTCCCCGAGGGCACGACGCTGCTGCTCGTGGTGGAGCAGCTCGAGGAGCTGTTCGCGCTGGGCGGCGTGGACCTGCACCACGTCGATGCCCTGCTGTCGAGCTGCCTCTCCGATGAGCGATCACCCCTCCGGCTGCTCACGACGCTGCGGAGCGACTACCTCCATCGCCTGGAGCAAGCGCCCGGCCTGGCGCGCCTGCTGAACAGCAAGGCGTCGCGATATCACCTCGGGCCGATGGACGAACAAGCGCTCGCGCAGGTGATCCGCGGCATGGCGGCGCGCGCCGGACTCCGGCTCTCCGACGGGCTGCCCGAGCGCATGGTGCGCGACGCCGCCGGGACCGACGGCCGGCTGCCGCTCCTCGGACACACGCTCCGCAGCCTCTGGGCGTCGCGCGCCGCGGCCACGCTGACCCACGAGCACTACGAGCAGATCGGCGAGGTCAGCGGCGCGCTGGCGCGCCACGCCGCGCTGCTCCTCGACGGCCTGGGCGAGCAGGGGAGGGAGCGGGCCAAATGGCTCATCCTCGATCTTGTCCAGGTGGGCCGCGGCGCCCCCGATACCCGGCGCCCGCGGACGCGCGGTGAGGTCCTCGCCGCCGCGGGGGGAGACCGGTTGGCGGACGAGGTGCTCATGCGCCTGTCGGGGTTCCCGGTCGGGCAGGCGACGGCGGCGCCCGAGACCCTACGGCTCGTCGTGATATCCGCAGATCCCGCGGCGAAGCCGTCCGAGCAGCGCGTCGACCTGGTACACGAGACGCTGCTGCAGCGGGTCCCGGCCATCGTCGGGTGGATCGAGGCGGAGCGCGCGCTCCTCGAGCGGCATGCCGATCTCGAGGCCGCGGCCCACAGGTGGGAGCAATCAGGGAGGGCGGATGACTGGCTGCCCGGGGGCTCTCGGCTGGATCACTACCGCGGGAGGAGCGGCGCCCTGAGCCATCCCGAGCGGCTCCTGCGGATGGCGAGCGAGCGGGCGCGCGCCTTCCTGAGCACGGCCGAGCAGGCCGAGCGGCGGCGGCGCCGGGCACGGCGGGCGCGCGGCGTGATCTCCGGCGCTGCGGCGATCCTGGTCCTGGCGATCGCGCTCTGGGGGTGGACGGAGCGGGAGCGCGCGGCGGACAACCGGCAGCGCATCGTCCAGGCCGCGACGGAGGTCGGCGGCCTCGACTGGAGGCTCGGCAGGCTGCTGTACACGTCCAGCATCCGCTCAGCGCTGCTCGCGGAGCTCGACGGAAGCCTGTCCTCGCTGAGCCAGGAGGAGAGAGACGCCCCGGAGGTCGTCGATGCCTTCGTGAGGACCAAGCACCGCCGCAGCGACTTCGCCCGGTTCAACGAGAGCCTGTCCGCGTCGTCCGCGTTCGTCGCGCAGGCGGAGGAGCGGATCCGCTTCGGGCTCGCGCGAGACCCGTCGAGCGACGCGCTGCTCATGCAGCTCGCGTGGAACCACTCGAAGCGAGGGAAGCTCGAGCTGGCGTACGGCAGGGTCGAGCGCGCCCGCGAGGAGTTCGCGCGATCCGTGGCGACGCTGAAGGCCATGCGCGCCGACGAGAGCAGCGACTACAGGCGCACGCTCGCGACGAGCACGTCCGAGCAGGCCGACGTCGAGCTCCAGCTCGGCCGCGTCCAGGCCGCCGTGGCGCTGTACGACGAGGCGCTCCGCTGGTTCCAGCAGAACGCCGGGCCCGGCGACGACGGGAGCCGGTACGACAAGGCCTTGCTCGCGCTCGCGTTGAGCGCGCGGGGGGACGCCTTGCGCAGGGCCGGCGAGCTGCGCCCGGCGGCGATGAGCGTCGAGGAGGCCCACGAGGCCGCGGGCGCGCTGGTCCGGTCGGAGCCGGGGAACGCGTTTTACCGCTTGATCCTGGGCAAGACCCAGGTCGCCCTCGCAGCGGTCCGGGCAGACGAGCAACGGCTCGCCGAGGCGTCGCGCCTCTACGACGAGGCCACCGGCAACGGCGAGGTGCTCCACCTGGGCGACTCGACCCAGAAGGAGTACGCGCTGCTCCTGTGCCAGAGCCTCCAGGGCGTGGAGGAGCTCGCGACCGGCCGCGGAGACGGCGGGCGCGCCGCGGCGGTGCACGAGCAACGGTGTGAGATCGTTGAGCAATTCATCGCGCGGGACCCCGAGGACGCCCGGTTCAAGCGCCTGGCCTGCCGGTGACCTGCAGAAAAATGACGACCCCACGATCGATCCACCGCCGGACGGCATCCATCCGGGGGAGGGGGGCCGCGTGGCTGTGTAGGATGGATGGCGTTCGTTTATGACCGACGGCGTTCTCTCGGTGGAGGAGCTGATTGCGCGCGCGCAAGCGGGGGATCAGGCTGCCGTGGAGCGGCTGTTCCAGTGGTACTCGCCGCTCCTCGAGGACTGGGCGTCGCTTCGCCTGGGGAAGAGGCACCCCGGGATCGCGCGTCCGTCCGACATCGCGCAGGAGGCGGCCATCCGGGCTTTCCGTGCGATATCCACGTTCAAGGGGACGACGCAAGCCGAGTGGCTGTCGTGGCTGCGGAGCATCGTCGAGACCTGTACCAACCAGGCCTTCCGGGACGCCGCGCGCAAGAAGCGGGACAGGGCGGCGGAGACGCCGCTCGAAGAGCGCGAACTCCCGGCGCAGCAGCCCAGCCCCAGCCAGGCCGCCGCGGTCGAGGAGCAGTGGCGGCAGGTCTTCGGGCTGATCTTCGAGCTCCCGGAGGAGCAGCGGAAGGTGATATGGCTCTACCACCTGAGGGATCTCCGGCTCTCGGAGGTGGCCCGGAGCATGGGGAAGACCGATGCGGCCGCCGCCGGTCTCCTTCGGCGGGGGCTCGAAGCGCTCCGCGCGCGCTTGACGGGCGAGCCGGCGCCGTCGTTGGAGGGCGGCTCTCTGCGCGCGATCCAGGCGCAGGAGGACGCCACGGCTGCGCTGCTGGCGTACGTGCGCCGGCGTGACGCCGGAGAGCGGGTGGATGCCGGAGCGTTCATCGCCGAGCACCCTTCCTGCGCCGGCGAGCTCCGGCACATGATCGCGTGGATGGAACGCATCGAGTCGCTGCGGCCGGCGAACCTGGGGGAGCTCGGGGAAGAGGAGAACGGGGAGCACTGATGCTGGCGCCTGGAGCGAACGTCGAGGGCTATGAGGTGGTGAGCGTCATGGCCATCGGGGCCATGTGCCACGTCTACGAGGCGCGCGCGGACGGCGCGGCGCAGCCCGTCGCCGTGAAGGTCTTGCACGAGTCGTGGTGCGCCGACGAGGAGATCGTGACCCGGTTCCGGAACGAGGCGAGCGTCCTCCGGAGCATCCAGCACCCCCACGTCGTGCGCCTGCTCGGCGCGGGGACCTTGCCGACGGGCTCACCTTACATGGTCCTGGAGCGGCTGCAGACCCACCTCGCGCGCGCGCTCGCCGACGCGGAGGGCGCGCTGCCGCCGAGGATCGCGGCGCACCTCGCTGCCCAGATCGCGAGCGCGCTCCTTGCACTGCACAACCGCGGGATCGTCCACCGCGACCTGAAGCCGGCCAACGTGCTGCTGGACGCTCACGCGCTGGACGAGGCACGAATCCGGCTCGCGGATCTCGGCCTCGCCAAGGTGCGCCCCGAGGCGCGGAGCGATTTGCCCGCCGTGGGGCACGTCTCGACCGGCGGCGGCGCGCTGCTCGGCACCTGGGACTACATGGCGCCCGAGCAGTGGATCAAGTCGAAGAGCGTCGGCGCGGGAGCCGATGTGTACTCTCTCGGCGTTCTCCTGTTCCAGATGCTGGCAGGCCGCCTGCCGTTCGTCGCGGAGGAGCCGAAGGACCTCATGGCGCTCCACCTGTTCGAGAGCCCGCCGATGGATCGGCTCGGCGAGCAGACCCCGCCGGCGCTCCGCGACCTCACCGGCCGGATGCTGAGCAAGGTACCGGCAGCCAGGCCGGCGATGCAGGAGGTGAGCGAGCGGCTGGATTGCCTGCGGTGACCGAGAAGGACGCGCCGTCGAGAAATCGACGGAGCCCGCGATCGATCTTCCCCGGAACGGCGTCTTCTCGGTCAGGGCAGCGGGCGACTGGCCGGAGGGGCCGTGACCGCGCGCTCCTGCGGCGCCGTTCCTGGAGGTGGATACCGTGGCAGACGTCCAGAAGTACTTCATGCAGTTCGACGAGGCGATCCGGTTCGACAGGGAGCACGAGAAGAAGATCCTCTCGACGAAGCGCGAGCGCATCCTCCGCAAGCTGAGCGAGGGCATCAAGCGGCAGCGCGTCGCGGGCGCGAAGATCCCCTCGTACGAGGATCCATTCAACCAGGGCAGCTACGCGATGAACCTCGGCGTGAAGCCCGTCGACGGCGACTTCGACCTCGACGTCGGCCTGCGCTTCGACCTGTCGAAGGACGAGTACCCGGACCCTCTCGTGGTGAAGACCTGGGTCCACAATGCGCTCGACGGTCACACCAGGAAGGTTGAAATGCGCCGCTCGTGCGTCACCGTCTTCTATCAGGAGGCTGGGGAGGACATCTACCATGTCGACCTCGCGATCTACTCGAGTGGCAAGAGGAACTCCGACGGCAAGGACTACATCGCCAAGGGCAAGCCGGGGCAGAGGGCGGACGAGCGCCGCTGGGAGCCGTCGGATCCGCAGGAGCTCCAGAGCGTCATCATGAGCGGCCGCTCGGGGGAGGACGTGGAGCAGTTTCGCCGCGTCATCCGCGTCCTGAAGCGCTGGAAGGAGCTCCGCCTGTCGCAGCACGGCAGGAAGGCCCCGAAGGGGATCGCGCTGACGGTCGCCGCGCACGACGAGTTCGCGGTGTCGGTCAAGAAGGATGGTTCCGGCAAGATCACCGGGTACGACGACCTGGGAGCGCTGATCAGCCTCGTCTCCCGAATACTGAACAGGTTCGAGTCGGGCTGGAGCGCAGAGGAGCGTCAATACGTTTCATATTTGCGGATCCGGCACCCTGTGTCGCGTGATTACGACTTCTGCTCGAACATGACGAGCGCGAGCATGCTCGGCTTCAAGGAGGGCCTCGGGGCGCTCCTCTCCGCGCTGAGGAGGGCCCAGGAAATCTGGGATACGCGAGCAGCCTGCCAGGCGCTCCGGCAACAACTCGGCGACGACTTCCCGCTGCCCGAGGGCCGATAGAGCAGTTCATGAGGAGCGAGCCATCATGCCGAACAACGAACTCCAGATCCTGATCGCGGTCGATCTCTACCCTGCCGTCTCGGTCGACGAGCTCCGGGACACGCTCCCGCACGAGCGCGAGGACCGCCGTACGTTGCTCCTGACGCAGTTCGGAGCCCCGCGGCTCGCGCCTCCGCCCGACGACGCGCCGATCGACTGGCCGGCCGTGGGACGTGCTGTCGAGAAGCTCGTTGCGGAGGTCCAGACGATCCGAGGGGACCGGACCGCCGTCCTCTTCATCGGCGGTCGCGGCCCGCTCTCCGTGTTCGTCCACCTGGGCTACCTGCTCTCCAAGTTCGGGGGCAGGCAGGTGGTGCTCAACCAGCCCCCTGGCGGGGGGCCCTGGGAGCACTTTCCCATGGAGGCCGCGGCCGTCGAGAAGCCGGCCCTCCTCGACGTGGTGGCCGGCTTGCCCGCGGAGGAGGTACCGAGCTCGGGGCGCGTCGGCATCTACGTCGACACCGCTGGCAGGGACACGTCCAGGGCCGTCTTCACCGACTTCATCAAGGAGGAGGGCGACCACGTGGCCGGCCTCGTCAAGCTCCGCTCCTCGGCCCCGCTGCGCCTCACGCCGGAGGACGTGCCGGCGCTCGTGCTGCAGCTCACCCAGTTCCTGTCGCACGCGCCCACGCGCTACCCGGACCGCTCGGGCATTTCGCTCTTCGTCGGCGGCCCGGCGCAGGTCGCCTTCGCGGTCGGTCGTGCCATCAACCCGACGGTGGTCGGCAAGGACATCTGGCTCACCGAGTACCGGGCTCCGAGCTACGAGCGGCTCTACTCGCTCCCGTTCAACCCGAGGACCGAGCCCGAGATCCCGCGCGGCGCGGAGGACGTGATCGCGCGCCGGGATGTCCTCGATGCCATGGCCGCGGCGATCGACGAGCTGAAGAGACACATGAAGGCCGAGCACCTGCCCGGCGACGTGCTGTCGGCGAACGATCGAAAGAAGTTCATCGACCGCCTCGTCCGCCTGGAGCGGTCGACCGATACGAAGAAGGATAGCGCGTTCAGGCTGCGCGTGATCGAGGGGCACTACGCGCTGGGTGAGGGGATCGCCGAGGCGCTCCGCAGGAGCACCGTGCCTCATCAGCAAGGCTTCGCGAAGTTGCTCATCCTGCACGAGCTCCTCCACGACTGGCAGGCTCTCCGGAGCACGAACTACTCCGCCGTCGGTGGCGCCGGCTTCGTGCTCGAGCAGGTCGACTATGCGGCCGACGCGTTCGCGGTCCGGGCGCTGATGAAGATGGAGCTCGACAGGGGCGGTGACGCCGCTCGCGACGAGCTACGCGCTTGCCTTCAGCGCTGGCTGGAGATGGTGATCCACGGCATCTCGGCCTTCGACATCATGGTACAGGGGGCGACAACGATGGCGCGGCTCGACGAGCGCCGCCTCCGTCGCTACCTCATGTGGCATCTTCAGCTCGCGCGCGCCGCGACCATCCGGGAGCCGTCGCATGTCGATGAGATGCTGCGTCCGCCGCTGACGGTCGAACTCGCGCCGCTGGCGGGTCGTCTCGATACCGAGCGCTACGAGAAGGTGGTCAAACGAGCGCTGCCCGACACCGAGCTGTTCTGTGCCATCGGCGGGCACCTGGTAAGGCAAGCTCGGCGTCCAGGATTCGACCCCGGCGCGCTCGTCGAGGCCGTGAAGTCCTATGCGCGCGAGCCGATTCAGCAGACCATGGTGTTTCTGGTTGACGAGCACAGGGGCAAGCTTGCTCCATGGGTTGCGTGACACTTCGTTGGCGCGAACGATGCGCAGCCATGAAACACGTAGAAGGGAGATCCGGTGCCTGAGCATCTGCTCGTCGTCTCTCTGGCGCCCGCGCACGAGAGCCTGCAAGAGTTCATCTCCCGGGCGCGGCGCTGTCACGACCTGTGGTTCGGCTCCTGGTGGATCGCCGCGCTCAGCAAGGCCGTGGCGCGTGGCATCGCCGAGGCCATCGGACCCGGCGGCCACGAGGCCCTGCTGTTCCCTGCGCCAGCGTCGGTCGAAGAGCTCGCGCCCGCGTCGAGCCTCACGGTGGCCAACAAGGTGCTCGCGCTCGTGCCCGCGGACCGGGAGCCGGTCGAGGTGGCGCGCTCCGGAGTCCGCGCGTTCGAGCAGGCGCGCGATCGATGGACCGCCGAGATCTTCGGGCGGGTGGGTCGAGACGACCGGGTAGGCCGGGACGACCCGCGGCGCCTGGAGAACTTCCACGAGCGCGCCGCGCGCGCCCAGATCGCGGAGCTGTTCGAGACGACCTGGGTCGCCGTGCCGCTCGGTGGCGGGTTCCCCGCCGGACGTGCCGAGGCCGAGCGCATGCTCGCGGCGCGCAAGCGGACGCGCGGGTTCCGTCAGCCCTCATGGGCCAGGGAGGGCGTGCCGAAGTCCTCGCTCGACGGTCTTCGCGATGCGGTGCTCGACGAGCGCATCTACGAGAAGCCGGTCACCGGCCGAGCGCGTCCGGCCGCGCTCGGCTCCGAGGAGCGGCGTCGCTTCTACGACGTGCACGGCAGCGAGCGGCTCTGCGGCGTGGGTCTGCTGAAGCGCTTCGGGCGACGCGTGATCGACGAGGCCGAGCGCATCCCCAGCACGAACCACCTCTCGACGCTGCCCTTTCTGCGCGGGCTCGATCGGGACCAGACGCGCCAGGAGGCCGTCCGCCGGGCATGGCGCGACTACCGCGCAGCGCTGGAGGAGGCCGGGGTGCTCGGCGAGTTCCAGGACGCCCCGCCGCTGCTCCGCTCCAGCCTGCTCGGCAGGATCGACGGTGGCGTGCTGTACCCGGGCCGCGTGCGCGAGGCGCTCGAGGACGCGGGCGCGAGCGAGGCGACGAGGCGCGTCGTGGAGGAGAGGCGCCGCGCGCTGCTGAAGTCCGCCGGACGCGACGAGCCCAGCGCTTACTACGGCATCCTCGTCGCGGACGGCGACTCGATGGGTGATCTCATCGCGATGCTCGAGACGCCCGGCGAGCAGCGGAGGCTCTCGGCGACGCTTGCGCGCTTCGCGCGGGAGCGGGTGCCTGCGATCGTGCAGGAGGGCGAGGGCGCGCTCCTCTACGCCGGCGGCGATGACGTGCTGGCGCTGTTGCCGTTGCACAGAGCCCTCACGACGGCGATGCGCGTGGCTCAGGCGTTCCGGGAGGAGCTGGCGCCGTGGGCCACCGCCGAGCGCGTGCCGTCGATGTCGGCAGGGCTCGCCGTGGTCCACTCGTGGAGCCCGCTCGAGGAGGGGCTCGGCGCGGCCCGCGAGGCGGAGATGCACGCCAAGGCCAGATCCGATGGCGCGACGGACCGGAAGAACGCGCTCGCGATCGCGGTGCACAAGCGCTCTGGAGAGCCCTTGATGGTGTGTGACCGCTGGGACGCGCTGGTGCCGCGGCTCCAGCGCATCGTCGATCTGCAAGTCGAGGACGAGCTGCCGGGGACCATGATCGAGGAGCTCGCTGCGCTGGAGCGGCTGGTCTCGGGCCTTGACGGCGAAGCGCAGGATAAGGCGCGCGCCGTGCAGCGCGTGGAGGCGCGGCGGATCCTCGGGCGCAAGGACATCCGAAGCGCGGTCCTGGACGAGCTCGGGGGCTGGATCGAGAAGCGCGAGATCGACGGGCCCGCACTGGGTCGCGAGGTGGCGGTGGCGCGGGTCTTCGCGCGCGCCGCGAAGGAGGCGCAGGGATGAGCGTGTGGACGATCGAGCCGCGCGATCCGCTGGTGGTGCGTGACGGCCGGCCGAACCAGGGGCGCAGCGAGAGCGCGGCGCGCGCGTTTCCGCTCCCGTCGACGATCGCGGGGGTGGTCCGAACGCGCCTGGGGCTCGGGGCCGACGGCGTGTTCGCGCGGACCAGCGCGGACGAGCTCGCGGCGCTCCGCGCGGTGGCGGTGCGGGGGCCGTGGCTGGTCGAGCCCGACACGGGGACCTTCTACGCGCCGACCCCCGCTGACCTCGCGCTCCTCGCGGACGCGGACCGCCGGACGATCGCCGCGCTCTCGCCGGCGCCGGTGGCAGCGCCGCTCCTGGTCGATGAGGGGCTGCCCGGTGATCTCGTCCCCGTGTGGGCGCAGCGGCACGAGCGCGAGGGCAAGGCCAAAGGCCCACCGGCCTTCCTCCGCTGGGACGCCTTTGCGCGGTGGCTCGCCGGGCCGGGGAGGCGCACGGGCGAGGACGCGGACAGCATCCTTCAGGGCGCCATCGACGCGCTGCCTCGCGAGAGTCGGCTGCACGTCCAGGTCGGCGAGCACGCGACAGCCGAGGACGGGATGCTGTTCGAGACCGAAGGCCTGCGGTTCGTGCACCCCGAGACCCGCGCGCCGCTCGCGCTCGCCGTCGAGGTGGACGACGCGGCAGCGGCGAAGGTGGGCTCGCTGCGCGAGGGGCTGGCGCCGATGGGAGGGAAGCGCCGGTTGGTGCGTTGGACCAGGGCGACTCAACCGCTGCCCGAGGTACCGGAGCCGGTGCTGAACGGAGCTAGCCTGGGAGACACCGGGTCACGGGTCCGGGTGCTGCTGCTCACGCCGGCTCTCTTCGAGGAGGGATGGCGTCCGCGCCTATCGCCGGGTACGCCGCTCGGGCCGGCCGAGGGGGTGACGCACGTGCGGCTCGTGGCGGCGTGCGTGGGGCGGCCGCTCGCCATCTCCGGGTGGGATTTCGCGAAGCAGCAGCCCAAGCGGATCCGGCGCGCCGCACCGGCGGGCAGCGTGTACTGGCTCGAGCTCACGGGGCCGCCGGCTGCGCGGCGGGCGTGGGTCCAGCGGGCGTGGGCGGAGGCGACGAGCGACGCGGAGGAGGACCGGCGCGACGGGTTCGGGGTCGCGGCGATCGGCAACGTGCTGGAGGAAGGAGGCGCGGCATGAGGAAAGGGCCGGGGCGTGCGCCGTCGGCGGTGCCGAAGGAGCGGGTGACGCCCGAGATCATCGATGAAGTGCGCACCTACGAGTTCCTCACGCCGGTCTTCGGCGGGGGCGTGAAGGTGGAGGGCCAGCACAAGCGCGCCGACCCGGTGACGCCGGTCCGCGGGGCGTCGATCCGCGGGCAGCTCCGGTTCTGGTGGCGGGCGTGCAATCCGCGCGGCTGCCGGGAGGTCGAGGAGCTGCGCGCGGCGGAGGACGAGGTGTTCGGGTCGACGCATGAGCCGAGCCGGTTGACGGTGGAGGTCGTCACGCAACCGGCGAGCCATGCACCTGTGGAGGTGCTCGCGGGGAAGTTCGACGCTGCGCCCGGGATGGGGGAGATCGCGTACGGAGCTTTCCCGCTGCGCGCAGAGGCGAGGTCTGGAGCAGGCGGCACGCACGGCGTGTTGCACCAGTTCTCCGGTCCCTGGCAGGTGCGCCTCCGATATCCGAGCGGCGCTCAGCGCGACATGGCGGCAGCGCTCTGGGCCTTTGCGCACCTGGGCGGGCTGGGTGGGCGCACGAGACGCGGGTTCGGAGCTGTCGCGGAGGTACAGCCGGGCTCCACGCCGAAGTCATCGCTCGAGGAGGGGTGGGCGTCCCACGTGCGCGGGCTCCAGGTATCCTGGCCCCACCTGCCGGCGTGGACCGAGGCCGCGCGGGCGTTCGTCGTGCGCCGCGAGCCGCACTGGCAGACTGGCCTGGCGGCCCAGAAGTTCCTCCTTGGCAAGCTTCGCGAGCTGCGACAGGGGGCCATGGGTCGACGGGGCGGCGGGACGAGAAGAGCAGGTCGCTCCTTCTGGCCCGAGCCTGACGAGATCCGGCGGCTCACCGGGCGTGCTCACCCGAATCATCCGCCCGAGCACCCGGTGCACGCGTTCCCACGTGCCGCGTTCGGCTTGCCGATCATCTTTCAGTTCAAGGGCGAGCAGGATGGCGAGCCCGCGCCGACGACGCTGGTCCCGCGTGGTCATAACCGATGGGGCTCTCCGCTCGTCCTCCGGCCACACCGGGGGCCCGCCGGAGTCGAGGCGATCGCCTTCTTGCTCGAGCCGCGTGTACCGGACGAGGTTGAGCTGCGTGGCAAGCGAGAGCGTGACCGCTGGCAGGTGAAACGCGTGCTGTCGGCCAGGGATGCCCGCGAGACGTCGCCGCCGATGGGCGCCACGGCCATCGATCCTCTCCAACGCTTCCTGGAGTTCTTCCATGAGTGAATCCGTCAAGCTCCTGTTGATCCACGCGCTCTCGCCGGTCCACTGCGGCACGGGACAGTCGGTCGGCGGCATCGACCTGCCCATCGCCCGCGAGAAACCGACCGGCATCCCGCTCATCCCGGGCTCGACGCTGAAAGGCGTGCTCCGCGCCGCTCCGAGCACGGAGGCGGGGCTGCACAAGGCGGTGTTCGGACCTGACCCCGACTACGCCAGCGAGCACGCGGGCAGCGTGCAGCTCGCGGATGCGACGCTGCTCTTCCTGCCGGTGCGGAGCGCGCGCGGGACGTTCGCCTGGGTGACGTCGCCGTACATCCTGCGGCGCTTCGGGCGGGACGCTCGGGAGGCTGGACGGGCGGAGCTCGTGCCGCCCGCGATCAAGCCGGACGAGGGGAAGGCCGTCGTCACGGGAGGAGCCCTCCGGCTCGATGATCTCGGCGGCAAGGTCGTCTTCGAGGACTACGATCTCGAGGCCACGGTGCAGAAGGAGCTAGAGCGCTTTGCCGGGGCGCTGGCGACGGCGCTCTGGGGCGCGGACGATAGCGCGGCGGAGGAGCGGAGCCATTTCGTCGCGCGCGTGTGCGTGGTGCACGACGACGTCATGGCGCTCTTTCTGCAGACGTGCCTCGAGATCACGACACGGGTCCGCCTGGATGCGGACAAGAAGACGGTCGTGAAGGGCGCGCTGTGGACCGAGGAGGCGCTGCCGGTCGAGACGATCCTCGCGGGGCTCGTCCTTGCCACGCCCGTGAAGCAGCCGAAGCCGCTGCGCGAGGGCGGCGCGGACCGTCATGGCCCCGGGGAGCTGCTCGGCTACGTACAGGGGCTCGCCGGAGGCGGCGTCGTGCAGCTCGGCGGTAAGGCGACGGTGGGGCGAGGGCTCTGCCGCATGACGATGGTGGGGTGAGACATGCCGTCCCTGGATCAACAGCGCGCACTCCTGGCCCACGAGCACGTCACCGCGGTCAAGGGCTGGCCGGAAGGGAAGCGGAAGAAGTACGGCGGCATGGTGCACCGGCTGCCGGCGCTGGTGCGGTCGGCGGGGCTGAGTCAGGCGCTGCACTTCGTGTCATCGCGCAAGGCGGTCGAGCAGACGCTGGTCCTCGATCACCTCGCGGACCAACTCAGGCACATCGACGCCAGCATCAAGGGCGGCAAGGAGCTGCTGGATGCGGTCCGCCGGGCGAAGCTGCCGAGATACCTCGCGCTGACACGAGAGACGCTCGCGTGTGTGGACTGGTACCGGCGGCTCGTCCAGGGCGAGCTCGGCATCGAGGCGGGGGAGCAGGACGATGACCGCGACTGACGGGCGCCGGAATGATTTGAAGAAGATCCGGCGCCTCGACGTGCAACACGCGGGGCTCTTGCTGGACAAGATGCTCGTCTGGCCTGACGTCCGGGAGGACCCGGACGGCGAGGAGGCGGCGAGCAAGGAGGCGCTCCGCGCGTTGCTGGAGGCGGCGCCGATCAAGGTGCCCGAGGGCTACCCGCGCGCGTTCGCGCGAAGGCAGGCGCTCCTCGAGCAGCTCACCGGGGGCATCGAGCGCGGCGGGACGCAGGTGCGGCGCGCGACGGCGAAGGGTCGGCTCGTGGTGAACCTCGGCGCGGCCGCGGTGCGGGAGACGAACCTCGCGCTGCTCCACACGTGGGGCGTGCCGTACCTGCCCGGCAGCGCGCTCAAGGGCCTGGCCAGCGCGGCGGCCCACGGAGCCGGCGTGCCCGCCTGGCAGAAGGCGGACGACAAGAATACGAGGCTCCAGGGGGAGGACCATCGCATGCTGTTCGGCGACACGAGCGAAAGCGGGGGTGTGGTGTTCCACGACGCATGGTGGGTCCCCGAAGGCAACGAGCTGCCGCTCGATCTGGACACGATGACCGTACACCACAGGAGCTACTACCAGGACGGCGCGAGCCCGCCGGCCGATTGTGACGAGCCGAATCCTGTGGCGTTCCTGACGACGAGGGGCACGTTCCTGATCGCGCTGACCGGGCCCGAGGAATGGGTCGAGGCGGCGTTCGACTGGCTCGACGTGGGGTTGAGGCACGACGGGATCGGCGCGAAGACGGCCGCGGGCTACGGGCGCATGGCCCTCGACAAGTCACCGAGGCAGCGCGAGAGGGAGGAGCGTGAGGAAGCCGAGCGGAAGCAGCGCGAGCAGGAGAAGCAGCGGGCCGAGGCGAGGCGCCGCCGGCTGAGCGAGCTGGTCGCGATGTTCAAGGGCAAGTCGAACGCGAGGCAGGTGTTCGAAGAAGTCCAGCAGATCTCCGCGGACGAAGCGCTGGATGACGACGTGCGGAAGGCGCTGCGGGATCTCCACGAAAAGGGCAAGGACTGCTGGTCTGACTGGTTGAAGCGGAGCGCCAGCCCGGAGCAGCGCGCGTTTGCGGAGCGGTTCCGGATGATGCCGGTCGAGTCCTCTCCGAGGCCCGCGGTTCAGCCGGGAGTGGCGCCTGCGCCGTCCAGCGCGATCTCGTGGGAGAGAGGGCTCGCCTGGATCGCTCGGGATCAGAAGAACCGGTCGACGCTGTACTGCGTCGGCGCCGTCGGCCGCAAGCCGGAGGAGCGCAATCTGAAGGACGTGAAGATCGAGGGGGGAGGGCTCGAGGAGGCGCTGCGCGCCGCGGGGCCGAACGCGCCTGTCGAGGTCGAGGTGCAGCGCGACGGCAAGAAGGTCGCCGGTATTCGCCCGCCGGTCCGGTGAAGCTGAGCGCAGGTGACGACGGCCCACACGACGCGGGGCTGCGAGCCGGGCGCGGCACCGGCGTACGTCACGTCGAGGCGTTGCCGGCCATCGGCAAGGCTGTCGTCAGCTTGCCGCCGGGGCCGCGAGCCAGGCGGCGAGCGCGCCGGCGGGGAGCTCCAGGAGGACGTCGTCGAGGCGATCCGGTCCGAGCCGGTCGAACCGTTCGGCCAGCACGGAGCGCTCGGCCTCGGCGAGCGGCCGGCCGAGCTTCTTCTCGAACTGCCTCGCCCGCGTCCCGAGCTGGCCCTCCTGGAGCGCCTCCCTGCGCGCCCCGCGCAAGCGGCGGCGCAAGGGCGAGAGGAGTGGCCGGAGTCGTTACACCGCATTACGCGCATCGCATCGATGTTGTGCTTGAATGGTGTTGATGGTGCTGCCCGCCGGCGCGGACTGCCCGCGCTGCGCGGTGCTGTGCCGCGCTGCTGCTGCCGCTGTGAGCGGCGGCAACAGCAGCGGCAGCGACGTGGGATTCGATGGATGGCAGGCAGACAGGGAGTGGGAAAGTGAGCGTGGGCGCGGTGCGTTCTCGCGCTCAGCGCCCCTTGCGTCCGGCGGCGGCGACGGGGGCACCGGTGAGGAACGCGCCGGATTCGGCCTGCAGCGGGGCGGTTTCGCTGTCGCTCTCCTCCTCGGCCTCTTCCTCCTCGGCCTCCTCGTCGCCGGCGGGCTCCTCGGCGGCGGCGGCCTTGGAGGAGCTGGCGCGGCGGAAGCCGAGCTCGCGGAGGGTCCTGCGGTCCTTGATGGCGCTCTGGACGATGGTGCTCCACTCCAGGTACCAGTCCCAGAGATTCTGTTCGGCCTTGTCGAACACCTCGTCGCCGGCGGCGGCGGGCGGGAGCTCGGCGACAGACTCGAGCTTTCCGGCGCGTGCGAGGAGCTGCTTCGCCTCGTCGATGACGGCCTTGGTGAGTCCGCGCTTTGCGAGGATCTTGCGGGCCTCATCGCCTTCGGCGTCGGGGCCGCCCTTTTCCTTGGACTTGCCGAGGCTCTCCCAGCGCTCGACGAAGGTGCTGACGGAGACGAGGACGGCGGCGCCCTCGGTCTGGGTGAGGTTGCGGAACACGAACGCGTGCGCCTGCGGGGCGTGGCGCTTGAGGGTCGCGGACGCGATGGGGAACCACTTGTTCTCCCAGGCGTCGAGCTCGTTGATCAAGCCGGTGTCGGTCGCGGCGGCGGTGGCGACGAATCCGAGGCGGGTGCGGGTGACGCGCTGGAGCAGGCGCCATCCCTCGGAGAGATCGTCATCGGAGAAGCCGTGAGCGACGAGCGCGGCGGCGACCTTGTTCTTGCGGAGTCCCATGAGCAGCAGGAGCACGCGCTCCGCTTTCTGACCTATGGTGAGCTTGGCCATGATCCACCTCCCAGTGGCACGGCTATCAAGGCCGTCGTGGGGTGTCGACATGTGGAGTGCGTCCGGAGTGTGCGCGTCGGGGCGTGCCCCGGGGGCGGCGCCGGGGCCCCCGGGTCGAGAAGGGCGCCGCGGGGGGCGGCGAAAGGACGCCGGGGCGAGAGAGAAGGCAGCCCCGGCCCGGGCGGCGGGGCGCCGGGGTGGCGGGCGGGATCCCCCTGGACGGAGGGGGCGGCCCCCGGCTCGGAAGGCGAGCGCCCCGCGGGGGATGACGCCGGCGAGGTGGGGGGTGAGTCCGGCGAGGTGGGGGATGAGTCCGGCGAGGTGGGGGATGAGTCCGGCGAGGTGGGGGCCGAGACGGTCGAGGCGGGGAACGCGCGCGGCGAGGCGGGGGCGGCGGCGCCGGAGGCAGGGAGGCGAGCGGCGGAGGTGGTGCTTATGGCGGCAAAGCGGACCGGGAGAACGGAAGGGCTGGGCAAGGGGAGGAAGGGGCGTGGTAGAAGAGGGCGGGAGCTCCGGCTGCGAGCGGTGGAGTGACGCGGAAAAGCCGGGGGGCGCTCGCAAGACCGGCAGGTGTTTGAAATAACGATCGATTTTCAGGTGGCCGGGGGCGCGCGGAGGCGCCTCCGGCCGCCGGATCGAGGGGCCGGACGGGAACCTCGCGCAAACCAGGTTGCAAGTGCGCGAAATGGCAGGTACTCCTCGGAGGCCCCCTCTCCGCCGCTGAAAGGCGGCGGCCCCATTGAAGGGAGCGCGGTACGGGTGGGAGCGCGAGGCAGCGCCGGAGCGCTCTCCGCCGCTGAAAGGCGGCGGCCCCATTGAAGGCGAGGGCGTCCCTCAGCAAGGCGCGAGCAGGAGAGCCTCTCCGCCGCTGAAAGGCGGCGGCCCCATTGAAGCCCGAACTCGGCGAGCGCGACGCCTCGGACGATGAGGCCTCTCCGCCGCTGAAAGGCGGCGGCCCCATTGAAGCGATCTCCAGCTCGCCGTTCCGGTTCGTCCGGATGACCTCTCCGCCGCTGAAAGGCGGCGGCCCCATTGAAGCAGCTCCCAGGGCAGGAGGCGCTGGAGCATCGGGATGTCTCTCCGCCGCTGAAAGGCGGCGGCCCCATTGAAGCAGGGGGAGGTCGGAGAGGCGGACGGTCCAGGGGATGGGCCTCTCCGCCGCTGAAAGGCGGCGGCCCCATTGAAGCGGCTGACCGGGGACGGTCGGCGCGTTCGGGTCCACCGCTCTCCGCCGCTGAAAGGCGGCGGCCCCATTGAAGCCGTGGCTGGTAAGGCCCCACCCTGTCGCAGCGCTCGACCTCTCCGCCGCTGAAAGGCGGCGGCCCCATTGAAGCTATCCGCACCGAGTGCAGCGCTCGGCATTCCGGAACACTCTCCGCCGCTGAAAGGCGGCGGCCCCATTGAAGCGCCGTCGTCGTGAGCCCTGGACACGAGATCATCGCGCTCTCCGCCGCTGAAAGGCGGCGGCCCCATTGAAGCCGCGCTCTCAACGCACCGGACGCCCTCGGACACACGCCAGAGGCTCTCCGCCGCTGAAAGGCGGCGGCCCCATTGAAGCCTGTTGTCGACGGCCGAGGCGAGCACCTCGGGGAGAGCCTCTCCGCCGCTGAAAGGCGGCGGCCCCATTGAAGCACCCGCACTGAACGGGCGCGGTTCGGGATCCTATACACTCTCCGCCGCTGAAAGGCGGCGGCCCCATTGAATCTGGTAGTGAAAGTCATCACGAATCACCAGCATATGGGCTCTCCGCCGCTGAAAGGCGGCGACCCCATTGAAGCACGAATGAGCGTTTTAGCTTGAGCCAACAACGACTCACTCTCCGCCGCTGAAAGGCGGCGGCCCCATTGAAGCTCGAGATTTTTCCGAATCGGATTCACCATAGCTTGAGCCCTCTCCGCCGCTGAAAGGCGGCGGCCCCATTGAAGCACCTGGGTGATCAGTTCCGCCAGGCCCGGGCAGCGTTCCTCTCCGCCGCTGAAAGGCGGCGGCCCCATTAAAGCCTGCCAGCCTGGCGTTTCGTACGTGCCCAGGGGGAGCGGCGCTCTCCGCCGCTGAAAGGCGGCGGCCCCATTGAAGCTAACCGCCGCGGAGTAGCGGCATAAGAAAGTGTACGATCTCTCCGCCGCTGAAAGGCGGCGGCCCCATTGAAGACTTCACAGCGGTAGCTGACCGAGAAAGCGGGCCCATGCTCTCCGCCGCTGAAAGGCGGCGGCCCCATTGAAGCAGGTTCAGTAGCGGCGCGGAAGGCGAGCCGCGCCGCTCTCTCCGCCGCTGAAAGGCGGCGGCCCCATTGAAGCGATTCCATAGCGTGTTAACCTCTGAACAGCTTCGGTCTCTCCGCCGCTGAAAGGCGGCGGCCCCATTGAAGCGTGTGATCGAGCGGCGCGACCGCGTTGAAGTCCTTCTCTCCGACGCCTGAAAGGCGGCGGCCCCATTGAAGCGAGCGGTACGGGAGGCACACCGCGGAGGGGTACGCGCGCTCTCCGTCGCTGAAAGGCGGCGGCCTCATTGAAGCGTGATCGTACCACTCAGCACGATCTGACACGCAAATTCTCTCTCCGCCGCTGAAAGGCGGCGGCCCCATTGAAGCGGGCGCTGGCCCGAGGAAGGGCTGCGCGCGTGATGCCTCTCCGCCGCTGAAAGGCGGCGGCCCCATTGAAGCGGGCGCTGGCCCGAGGAAGGGTGCGCGCGTGATGCCTCTCCGCCGCTGAAAGGCGGCGGTCCCATTGAAGCGGATGTCGTCGTTGGACTGCAGGCCCGCGATCCTGCTCTCCGCCGCTGAAAGGCGGCGGCCCCATTGAAGCTCCGGCACCGGCAGCGCGCGCGCCGGCCGCTCGTCCGCCTCTCCGCCGCTGAAAGGCGGCGGCCCCATTGAAGCGACGCGAACACCCCGGGCAGCGGCAAGAGCCTCCAGGCTCTCCGCCGCTGAAAGGCGGCGGCCCCATTGAAGCCCGCTTTATGCTCTTCCGGTGTCATGAGACGCCGGACCTCTCCGCCGCTGAAAGGCGGCGGCCCCATTGAAGCGCCAGCACGCGGACGGCGCCGTCGCCGCCCCACCACCTCTCCGCCGCTGAAAGGCGGCGGCCCCATTGAAGCGTAGGACCGAAGGAAACGAGGCCGCGCCGCTCAAGGGCTCTCCGCCGCTGAAAGGCGGCGGCCCCATTGAAGCTGCCACTCCCCTTGTTCCTTGACGCGCTGGTTGCTATCTCCGCCGCTGAAAGGCGGCGGCCCCATTGAAGCGTCTTCGGCTTCTGGAGCCGGTCGCGCCGCTCATGCACGCTCTCCGCCGCTGAAAGGCGGCGGCCCCATTGAAGCCGGTAGTGCGCCGGGCCCACGCTCCTCCCCGGCATGCTCTCCGCCGCTGAAAGGCGGCGGCCCCATTGAAGCACCTGGGGCAACCAGACGAGGTCCACGACGCACGCCGCTCTCTCCGCCGCTGAAAGGCGGCGGCCCCATTGAAGCTAGGACGTCATCTCGAACGGCTGGCGCTCGAACCGACTCTCCGCCGCTGAAAGGCGGCAGCCCCATTGAAGCAAGCGCCTGGCCAAGGCGGTCGGGGCGCCGACGCCCGCGCTCTCCGCCGCTGAAAGGCGGCGGCCCCATTGAAGCGCGGAAGGTCTGGTGACGATCCGAGGGCGCAACAACTGGGCTCTCCGCCGCTGAAAGGCGGCAGCCCCATTGAAGCATCGCCGACGAGGCCGACGATCCGAACTTCGACCAGATCTCCGCCGCTGAAAGGCGGCGGCCCCATTGAAGCAGCACCGTGTAGGTGTGCTCGAGCGCGTACTGCACGGTCTCTCCGCCGCTGAAAGGCGGCGGCCCCATTGAAGCGCCGCCTTGGCCTCGTCGGCGCTGGTGAAGCCGAGGCCCTCTCCGCCGCTGAAAGGCGGCGGCCCCATTGAAGCCACGCGGCTTCGGGCAGCCGCTCGGCGTCCCAGAGCCCGCCTCTCCGCCGCTGAAAGGCGGCGGCCCCATTGAAGCACATTGCTGGCCGGACTCTGGTCCAGAAGGTGGAGGCCCTCTCCGCCGCTGAAAGGCGGCGGCCCCATTGAAGCTGAGAGGGAACCAAGGGCCGTCGCAGAATTCGCTCCGATCTCTCCGCCGCTGAAAGGCGGCGGCCCCATTGAAGCACGCGCCGGAGCATCAGGATCGCGAGCGCGTTCGCGAGGCTCTCCGCCGCTGAAAGGCGGCGGCCCCATTGAAGCCACGTGGCGAGCTTGTTGCCCCCTGCTCCCTGGACGCTCTCCGCCGCTGAAAGGCGGCGGCCCCATTGAAGCTTGATCAGGATCGACGCGGGCATCGTGCGCCCGGGCTCTCCGCCGCTGAAAGGCGGCGGCCCCATTGAAGCGCGACCTCAAGCATGGTGGCGCCGGCGAGGACCTTCTGCTCTCTCCACCGCTGAAAGGCGGCGGCCCATTGAAGCAACGGGACCTCACCAAAACCGTTCTTCGGCAGCGCCGCCTCTCCGCCGCTGAAAGGCGGCGGCCCCATTGAAGCCTCACACGCGGATAGGTCTGCACCTCGGCGTAGCAGCTCTCCGCCGCTGAAACGCGGCGGCCCATTGAAGCCTGGGAAAACCTGTGGACGGGACTTGGGACCGCACGGGCTCTCCGCCGCTGAAAGGCGGCGGCCCCATTGAAGCAGCTCCTGGACAAGCTGCGCCAGACCGTCGAGCGGCAGCTCTCCGCCGCTGAAAGGCGACGGCTCCATTGAAGCCCCTGGTCCCTGCTCCGGGTGAGCTCGCTCGCGGGGTCTCTCCGCCGCTGAAAGGCGGCGGCCCCATTGAAGCTCGCTGAATTTCGTGTTGACCGGATCGAAGGGGAACGCCCCGCTCTCCGCCGCTGAAAGGCGGCGGCCCCATTGAAGCAGGACGTCGCTGATCACGGGATCGCTGCCGCTGTCGGCGCTCTCCGCCGCTGAAAGGCGGCGGCCCCATTGAAGCCCGACGGTCGGCTCGCCGCGGGGGCCCGACCCCTCAGCTCTCCGCCGCTGAAAGGCGGCGGCCCCATTGAAGCAGCCATCCGTCCCACCATCCCTCGATGGTAGCAAGGCCTCTCCGCCGCTGAAAGGCGGCGGCCCCATTGAAGCGCCGTGATGCCTCCGACCGCCTCGACGGCCCCCATGCTCTCCGCCGCTGAAAGGCGGCGGCCCCATTGAAGCCGGCGTCTCGGCCCCGCTCCGCTCCACGAACTCCGCTCTCCGCCGCTGAAAGGCGGCGGCCCCATTGAAGCGTGATAGGGCACGTCACCCGGGCGTACCCCGCGCCAACTCTCCGCCGCTGAAAGGCGGCGGCCCCATTGAAGCTATACTCCCTATGACGAATCTAGCCCATGGGAATGGGGAGCTCTCCGCCGCTGAAAGGCGGCGGCCCCATTGAAGCCACAACGTGGCAAGGGCGAGGCCCGCGAGGGTCCCGCCCACCTCTCCGCCGCTGAAAGGCGGCGGCCCCATTGAAGCCGCTCCTTCTCGCACGACGGCCGACCCCATCCGCACTCTCTCCGCCGCTGAAAGGCGGCGGCCCCATTGAAGCGGAGGGCGAACCGCGATCATCGGCTCGCCGGTGGTCCTCTCTCCGCCGCTGAAAGGCGGCGGCCCCATTGAATCGCTTTCGCCGCGCCCCATGCGACGTCCCGCTCCCGACTCTCCGCCGCCGAAAGGCGGCGGCCCCATTGAAGCGGCACGTCGGCGGAGAGCTGCAGGACGAAGGCCGCCCTCTCCGCCGCTGAAAGGCGGCGGCCCCATTGAAGCGCGCGCGCGGCGAGCTCGGCCCGGATGACCTGCATCTCTCCGCCGCTGAAAGGCGGCGGCCCCATTGAAGCCTGGGAGGGTCGCGTCGCCGCGCTTGCGGACGAAGCTCTCCGCCGCTGAAAGGCGGCGGCCCCATTGAAGCCATGCGCCCTTACTTCTCCACGCCCGCCGCCTCGATCTCTCCGCCGCTGAAAGGCGGCGGCCCCATTGAAGCTGGGCTGAGCTGGAGGGCCGCGTAGTGGCTCTGGGCGACCTCTCCGCCGTTGAAAGGCGGCGGCCCCATTGAAGCAGGTCGAACGGGTCCCCGGCCGCGTTCTCGGTGAACCTCTCCGCCGCTGAAGGGCGGCGGCCCCATCGAAGCATCACCTCGCGTTGCGAGGGCTGGAGCAGCGGCCCCGGACTCTCCGCCGCTGAAAGGCGGCGGCCCCATGGATGCGCGTCGGGGGCTTGCCTCGGCGTCGGCGGGATGAGCTCTCCGCCGCTCGCGCTGATCATGAGCGCGTTCGTGGGCTCCTCTGGCGCGCTCTCCCTCGCGGGGCCGACCTGCTGGGCCGCTTCCACGCGAGGGACCCCAGCAAGACATGCGGCTTGACGAGTCGCTACACCGCGCGTGCTCCGCGGTCGGCCGAGGAGCGCCCCGGTGCCCTGACGTACGGACCGGGGCGGGGCCCGGAAGGCGCCCCGGACCGGCGCAGGCGCCGTGGATCGCGGCCTGGAAGGGGTCCGGCACCCCGGCAGGCGCTCTGCACGGCGGCCCCGAAGGGGTCCGGGACCCCCATGGACGCTCTTCTTCACGGTCCGGAGGGTCCCGGACCCCCCTTCTGGCACAATAATCCGCGCTCCAAGGGGATGGATGGCACAAAATTGCGCTGAATCGGGCGCTTTTTGGCACAAGATCGGCCCCGTCATCGCTCCGCTGAGCGTTTCCGAGGGGTCCGGAACCCGGTGTGTCGCAATGCACTGCGGTTGTGCCGGTGCCGGACCCCTCTGCCTTGGCACAGGTCCAGGCCGGCTGGCACATCCGAGCTCGCGTGTGCCGGGCCGGAGACCCCGGCCGCCGTCCTGGGCCTGTGGACTCGTCGTTGGCTGCTTGAACTCCGGAGCCGCAGGCGGAAAATCAGCTCGACGAACAGCTCGTGGACATCGCGGCTCTCTTCGCGCTGCACAGCTCCTGGAACACGCGCCGGTCGAGGCGGATCGTCGCTGCCTGTCCCGGCGCTCGAGCACCCTATCGGGAGCGAGCCCGGCCTCGTCAGCGCGCGACCGGCGCCAACGCGCGAAATCCAGGCTGAACGATGGGAATGCGCGTCAAGCGAGCGCCTGGGCGCGGGCGCTGCCGCCCTGGGCCGAGCGTTCGGGGCGCCGGCTGTGGAACGCGCGTGCCTCACTCGGCAGGCTTGCCACCGTGACGGCCCGCCAGATCCTGGTTCAGCAGCTCGCCGAGCTCTCCGAGGAGGACGTCCAGGCGCTCCTCCCCATCGTCGAACGCCTCCGGGCCAAGCGTATCGCCGCAGGGAGCACGCCCTCCACCAAGGACGTGGCCCCGCTCGCCCCGTCCCCTCGGCGCCACCCCGAGCGGTTCGGCCCGCTCACCGGCTCGGTGCGGCTTGCAGGGGACATCGATGCTCCCGTCGAGAACGCGGACCAGTGGACCTTCGACGAGGAGAACCATCCTCTCGCCGATCGAGCCGGCGGTCGCCGCCCTCGCCGCGCGGCTCCCCTTGCATGGAGATCCGGCGGATCGGCTCATCGAGGCGACCGCGAGCGCCAACGGTGCAGAGCTCGTGACGAAGGATGAGCAAGTCCGCGCCTCTGGCCTCGTCGTCACCATCTGGTGAGGAGCCAGGAACAAGGCCGCGCCCAGGGGCCCGGCCATGAACAGGTCGACCTTCGTCGCTCCAGCGCGCCGCGCCTCCCGCATCACGCGACCCCGCACCGTGGTGGCCCAACCCAGCGCATAGGCGCCGTCCGGCATCGCCCCATGTCCTATCGTGGGGGTGCGGACGTGCAGCAAGCGGCCCACGGGCAGACCCGCACGCGTTGCGTGATCGCGCACGCCCTCGACGATCTCGTGCGTGACGCTGAGCGCGACGGCGAGCTCTTCGCCGAGGTCGAGCTGCTCAGCCGGCGAAGAGGACGCCCCCCGGGAACCCCAGGGGCCGGGGCCCAGGCCTTCAGGCCCCAGGCCCCCGTCCAGCCTGCGGCTCCGCCGGGGGCGCTTGCCCCGAGGGATCGGCACCGCGTCCCACCCGGCCACCGTCCCACCTCTCCCTGCCGATTCCGTGACGGTTCCCGGAAGCCCCCCGTAATTCCTAGTATGGGCCCTCTTTCTCTTCCCCCTCCCCCTCCTGCCGACCTCGTCCAGCACAGCACCTGGGCGTCCATGCACGCCACCGCCGTCCACGTCCTCCCGGGCATGCTCCGGTACCTGGGCGTCGCCGAGGACGACATCGACGACCTCTCGCAGGAGGTCCTGCTCCGCGCGTACACCAGCCTCCCCCGGTACGACCCCGCTCATCCCGCCAGGACGCACGGCACGGCCTTGCCGCCTTCGCCGCCGGCCTTGCCGCCTCCGCTGCCAGCCTCGCCTCCGCCGACCTCGCCGCCTCTGCAGGACTTCGTCTCCGCCGTGCCCGCCGCCATCGTGGATACCGTGCAGCCGCAGGACGACGCCGCTCCTCCGCCTCCCCCTCACCCGGCGCCGCGCGATCCCGCCGGAGCATCGCGCCCCCACGGCCTCGGCAAGCACTGGCGATCCGAGTCGACCTGGCTCTTCGGGATCGCCTGGCGACAGGTTCGGCGCCACCTGGAGCGCGCCTACCGGCGGCGCGAGGTGCCGGTGGGCCTCGCGGACGCGCCGTGCTTCCAGGCCACCGACGTCGCGCCCAGCAGCGAGCAGCGCATCGCCACGAAGGAGCGGGTCGCGGTCGCGATCCGCCTGCTGGCGAAGATCCCCCCGGAGCGGCGCGCGATCCTGATCCTGGCCGACGCGTACGACACCCCGGTGCACGAGATCGCGCGCGCGCTCGAGCTCAACGAGAACACCGCCGCGAGCCGGCTGCGCCTCGCGCGCGAGGACTACCGCGCCGCCGTGAAGCGCCTGCGACCCGAAGAGCAGCAGGCGCTCCGGTCCGGCCTGCTCATGCTCCCGCTCTTCTCCGTCGCCTCCTCGCGCGCCGTCGTCGCGCCGCGCCCCGGCCACGCCGCCGCCGTCGAGACGAACACGCCCGCGACCGGCCGCGACCTCCCGAGCGATCCCGCGCAGCAGGCGCTTGCCGATGGTCCTGGCCGCCTCCCGCGCCTCGCGCGTCTCCTGCGTCTTGCACGCCTCCTCCGCCCGGTGCTGGAGTGGGGGACGGCAGCCGTCGGCGGTGCCGCCATGATCGCAGCGCTCGCTCCCGCGCCGGTCTCCTGGGCCGAGCGCCTGGGGCCGGTCGCGAGATCGCTGCTCGTTTCGAGCGCGGTCGACGCCGGCGCGCCGCCGCCACCCGCGGGCCTTCCGGGCGAGGCGCCGCGACTCGAGTCGCCCCGGCTCGTCGCGATCTCGGACAGGGAAGCATCCGCCGCTCGAGCACCGACGCCGGCGCTGGCGAATGTCCTCGGCCAGCACAGGCCCGCTGCGCCTAAGCAGCAGGCTCGCTCCGACGAGGAGGAAGAGCCGCTCGCCCAGGAGCTGCGGCTGCTCGAGGCCGCCAAGCAGGCCCTGTTGCAAGGAGACCGGACCGCCGCGATGGAGCGCATCGCCGCCCACGAACGGCGGTTTCCGCAGGGCCGGCTGAAGATGATGCGCGAGCGGCTGCGATCGAAGATGGATGCACCGCGCGCCGCGCCCGCCGAGCCGGTCGCACCAACCACGCCCGCCGCGCCCGCCGGCAGCGCCACGGGACAGGAACTCCCGTGACGTCGCAGAAGCCGCAGTCGCCGCAGTCGCCACCCGCGCGCAGGCGCACATCGCACCGCGACACACGAGGCCTGCAGCGAGCACGGTGTGCAGCGCTCGCCTCGATGACCGCCGCGGCGATCTCCGCCCTCGGGATCGCGCCGGTCCACGCCGCGCCCAGCCCCCCGCCGACTCGCGTGCGGCTCGAGTTCATCCGGGGGCCCGGCGCCGAGCAGTGCCCCGACGAGCAGTTCCTGCGCGCAGAGACAGCCCGCCAGATGGGCGGCGTCGATCCGTACGATGCGAACGCTCCACTCACGATGGCCGCCTCCATCGAGCGCCGGGACGGCGAGCTCGTCGGCTCGATGTTCCTCCGCAATGGCAACGGCCGGGGACTCTGGGCCGACGGCTTCAGCTCCCGCAAGGACTGCCGCCGGCTCGTCGCTGCCATGGCGTTGTCTATCGCCGTGCTGCTCGAAGACCCCGCCGAGTTTTCGGCAGCGCCCGCCGCGCCCGCTGCACCGGCGGCACCCGCCGGGCAGTCCGTTCCGCCTCAGGATCCCTGCTCGCCGGACCAACCCTGCCCGCCGCAGCCGGCCCATGCGCCGCCAACGACACCCGCGCCGCTCAAGACGCCGCCCGTGCGCGCACCGCAGAGCAGCGCGCCGCCGGTTCCAGCAGAGCGATTCCGCTGGGTGGCCGGCCTCGATGCCGTCGTGGGCCTCGGGCCGACGCCCGGTGTTTCGGTGGGACCGGCGCTGTCGATCAGCGGCCGCTGGCCGGCGTGGTCGGTCGCGCTGGAGGTCCGCGGGCTTGCCGCACTGGCGGGGAAAATCGAGGCCGTGGACGTGTCGGTGTCCACCATCACGACGGACATCGTGGTCTGCCTGGACCGCCGCGTCCTGTTCGCCTGCGGCCTCGCTGAACTCGGCATGCTCCGCGCGGCACCCAGCGTCCCTTTCGACGCGGCATCACGATGGAATCTCAGCGCCGGAATGGGGGCACGGGCGGGCATCGAGGCGCCGCTTTCACGGAACGTATCCGCTCAGGCACACGCCGAGGTCGTTCACCCGGTGGTGGGCGCTGCGATCCTTCGCCACCCGGGCGCCCCCACGCCCGAACGCCCCGTCTGGAGCGCTCCTGCCCTCGCTGTGGCGCTCGGGATCGGCCTACGGATGAATTTATGAAACGATCCGACGACGAGCTCAGTAAGCATCCGCAGCGCTGAAGGTGCGAGAAATTTCCTCGACTGAGGGAATGGTGCCCATGAGGTTCTTCTTCACGCATTCGTCTTGTACTGAAGACAGGTGGTTAAGTAGGGTCTCAGCCATGCGTGCAACATGGCTCGTCGTTCCAGGAATGCTGCTGATCGCCGGCTGTGAGCAGGAGCCGATCATCATCACGGGTCCCTGTACACAAGAGGAGATCGACCTGGGCTACTGCGACCCACCGCCCAATACCGGGGCAGGCGGCCAGGGCGGCGCCGGTGGCCAAGGCGGTGAGGGCGGCACCGGTGGTACCGGCGGCGAGGGCGGTACCGGGGCGGCCGGCGGCGACATGCACAGCTCACTGTGCTCCGGCCAGTGCGCCCCGCCCGCGCCGCTCGGCTGGTTCGGCCCGGCGCTGCTCTGGCACGGCCCGCCCGAGGCCGCCCCCGACTGCCCCGCCGACGCGCCGACGCTCGGCTACGAGGGCTTCGCCGATCTCCAGCAGCCTCTCAAGGAATGCGCGTCCTGCGCGTGCGATCCGCCCGAGGCCTCGTGCGCGCTCCCCACCGACTGGGCGGCATCCTCCTCCGCCTCCTGCCCCGGCGACGAGCCGGACACCGTGGCGACCTCCTTCGCCGCGCCCGACGGATGGGACGGCGCCTGCACTTCCGCGAGCCCCATCCCCGCCGATCAGCTCTGCAACGGCGAGCCCTGCGTGCAGTCGCTCACGATCGCGGCGCCCTCGGTCACGACCGCCTCGTGCACGCCGCGCATCGACGAGCCGCCGCCCGTCCCCAGGCTCGATCCGTGGGCGACGCGGGCCCTTGCGTGCCTCCCCGGGGCGTACACGTCGTGCGGCGACGCGACGACGTGCGTGCCGGCGGCGCCCTCCGGGTTCCTGACCTGCGTCTTCCACGAGGGCGAAGCGGACTGCCCGGAGGGCTACGCCCTCAAGCGCACCTTCTTCAAGGACGTGATCGACGGCCGCGACTGCACCCCCTGCGGCTGCGGCGATCCGACCGGCGCCTCCTGCACCATCATGGCGTCCGTCTACCGCGACGCCGGCTGCACCGACCTGCTCGCGTCGAACCTCGTCGGCTCGAGCGTCCCGTTCTGTGTCGTCACGCCTCCCGGCGTCGGCCTCGGCAGCAAGTCGGCCACGATCGCGGCCGTGGAGCCGGGCGCTTGCGCTCCGCACGGCGGCGAGCCCGTCGGCGAGCTCCACCCGAGCGCGCCGTCCACGTTCTGCTGCGTCGCCTGACGCGGATCCCTCAGCTCCCCGCCGCCTCCGCCGTCCGCGGCAGCCTCGCCGTGAACGTCGTCCCCCGCGTCGCCGTGCTCTCGACCGCGATCTCCCCGCCGTGCGCCCTCGCGATCTGCTGCGCGATGAACAGCCCGAGCCCCAGCCCGCGCCCCGTGCTCGTCCTCGCTCCCGCGGGCGCCTCGTGGAACGGGTCGAACAGCGTCTCCAGCAGCTCGGGCGCGATCGCCGGCCCGTCGTTGTGCACCTCGATCAGGAGATCGCCCCCACGCGGGCGCACGGTCACCCCGACGGCGCTCCCCGGGTCGGCGTGATCGACCGCGTTCTGCGCGAGGTTCGTCACCATCTGCGCGACGCGCTCGGCGTCCCATCGCCCGGCGCCGCTCCCCTCCAGATCGAGCCGGATCGGCACGCCCGGGTGCGCCGCCCTGAGCTCGTCGATCGCGCTCTTGCAGAGGGCATGGAGGTCCTCCGGCCTCGGCGCGATCGGGATGCCGTTCGCGCCGCAGCGGCTCCGCGTCAGATCGAGCAGGTCGTCGATCGTCCGCGCCATGCGGCGCGCGCTCGCCGCGATGCGCTCGGCGTTCCTCGCCTGGCGCGGCGTCAGGTTGCCGTGGTGGGTCAGCATGCGGCTCGCCAGCGTGATCGAGGTCAGCGGCGTGCGCAGGTAATGGCTGAACGCCGCCATGAACCGGCCGCGACGGACGAGCTCCTCGCGCCGCGCCGCCTCCGCCCGCTTGCGCTCGGTGACGTCGATCACCGTGCCGATCATCCGGACGCCGCGCCCCGCGGCGTCGAAGAACGTGCGACCCTGCACGGCGACCCAGCGCTCCACCCCGTTGCAGAGCCCCACGAGGCGGTACTCGATGCTGTACTCGCCGCCGCTCTCCGGGGTCTGCGAGCGCCGCACGGCCTCCTCTACGCGCTCGCGATCGTCGGGGTGGACCGCCGCGAGGAACACGTCGTACCGGACCTCCGACGCCGGATCGAGCCCGGCCACCTCCCGGGAGCGCTCGTCCCAGCGCAGCTTGCCGGTCACGGTATCGTAGTCCCACACGCCCACGCCGCCGGCGCGCGTGGCGAGCCGCAGCAGCGCGCCGCTGTCCTCGAGCGCGGCGCGCGTCGCCGCCTCGATCTCGAGGGCGCTCGTCCACATGCTCGCGTCCACGACCGCGTGGAGCACCTGCGCCTCGCTCACCCCGAGCGAGATGCCCTGTTCGACACAGACCTCGATCAGCGCCGCCCGGAGGTGCGACAGCTCCCGCAGCGCCGCCGCGATGCAGCGCCCCTGCGCGGCGCAGCGGCGCGCGTGCTCCTCGACCCGCGCGTGGGCGCAGCGGAGCTCCGCGTCCTCGCCGCCGCGCTGCTCGGCGCGCCGGCTCGCCGAGAGCACCTCGACGAGATCATCGAAGAGCTCCGGGACCTCGCGGGCGAGCAAGGGCCCCGCGGGCCGCTGCGCCCTCGGCGCCCCCGGATCCTCGAGCACCCGGCGCGCCCAGCGATCCATCACATCGTCCTTGCGGCTCCTGAGCCTGGCCGTGATAGACGTCTCCACGAACGGACCGTCGTCATCCATCGAGACATAAGCGAGCGCGCGCCGGCGCAGATGTCACGTGCGGACACCCCCTGATTGACGCGTCGGTGCCCGTCTTCTATCGAGCGACGCTCTCGCGCTGCGCGAGGTGAGATTTCAACGCAAAGAAGCAAAGTCGCGAAGGCGCAAAAAAGAGCAGAATGATGAATCTGTATCTTTGCGTCTTTGCGTCTTTGCGCCTTTGCGTTGAAATCTCCCTCTCTGTTCGCGAGGCAGTGCCCTGGCGGGATTTCTGACCCGAGGAATCAGAATCTGCCGAGCACCCCGACGCCGCCGCCGTCAGCACCGATGAGCGGCACGACGCGCGCCTGCACCCCGCCGCCAGCGGAGCCGTGTCGCGCCCCGGCGGCGCGGGCCCCTTCCGTCCTCGACGGGCCCGACGTCAGCACCAGGATCGCGCCCGCGCCGAGCGCGGCCACGCCCACGCCGAAGCCGATCGTGGACACGAGCGCCTTGGTCTCCGCCGCGTCGATCTCCTTGCGGCCCAGCGGCGTGCATTGCTGGTTCGGGCAGAGCGCTTGGTCCTTCTCCGCGTCGCTCGCCTGGCCCGCGGCGAGGATCCCGAACACGGCGCCGACGCCGAGCACCGCCGCGCCGGCGCCCCCGATCACGAACCCCGCGGTGCGCAGGCCCTCGCCGCCGGTCCCGCCGGACGTGCCGCCCGGCGCGGGCCCCTCTGGCGCGGCGACCTTCTCGGGCGGCGCCGGCTGGAGCTTCGGGATGGCGATCGTCTTCAGGTCGGCGCTGTCGCCGACCTGCACGGTCGTCGACCAGACCGAGTAGCCCTGCGCGGTCGCCTCGACCTCGTGCGCGCCCGGATCGATCGGGATCGGCGTGCCGAGCGCCGCCGCGGGGATGTCGTGGCCGTCGACGCGGATCAGCAGGCCGGGCGTGCCCTCCGCGTTGAGCTGGATCCTCGAGAGCCGCGGCTCCAGGGCGCTGATGTGCTCCTGCGCGAACGCCTCGCGCGCCGCGTTGCCCTCCTTCTTCGAGGCGAAGAGCGCCTCCTTGAACTGCCCCCACGCCGTCGCCGTCCTGCCGAGCGCCTCGTTGCACAGCGCCAGGTTGAGCAGCGTGCCCGTGCCGGGCCGCAGGCGCTGGCTCTCCGCCAGCTTGGGGCACGCCTCGGCGTACGACTTCGCCTCCATCAGGCGGCGCCCCTCCTCGAACAGCGTCTGGGCCAGGGTCGGATCGCCAGCGCCCTGCGCAGCGGCGCCCGCGGGCGCGAGCAGGGCCGCCGAGGCGAGGACGACGGAGGCGAGGACGAGGCGGGCGCGACGGAGCGCGCGGGGAGCGTGCAATCTGGAGAGGATCATGGGCGGTGGGCTCAGTGCGGATCGTTCAGGTCGATGCCTTGAGGAGGTCGCTGGGTCGCCGGAGGCGTGGCGGGACGGGTAGCCGGCCTGTTGCGACCCGCGGGAGGCGCAGCCCTCACCGGCGCGGACGCAGGCGCCGCCGCCGAGGGGCTCGCGCTCGTCGAGGTGCTCGCGGCCGTCGAGGCGCCCTCGGCCGCAGCGCCGGTCGTCGCAGCGTCGGTCGTCGCGCCGTCGTTCGCCGCGCCCGTCGGCCTGACCGTCGGCTCGCCCGGCGTCGCAGCCCCCGCGCTCGGCCCCGAGGTCTCGGCTGTCGGCGTCGGCGCTGGCGCGGCGGGCGGCGCCGCGCTCGCGGTCTCCGCCTGCGTGGCCGGCGTGGTCCCCGCGCCGTCTTTGCCGCTCCCGCGGATCATGAACACGCCGACGGCGATCACCCCGAGGAGGAGCGTCGCCGAGAGCAGCGCGATGGCGACCACCGCGGCAGGGGAGGCCTGCAAGCCCGGGATCCGGCGCCCGTCCGACGAGATCCCGAGCGTGGTCGACGAGGCGAAGGTCGCGGCGGCGCGGGAGCTCATCGGCGCGTTGTACGGGCCGGGCACGATCTGCTGCTGCGGCGTGGGCGCCGGCAGGCCTTCCGGCGGCACCGGGCTCGGCCTGCCGCCCTCCGCGCCGTACGGCCCCGGCGCGCCGCCGGCGCTCGAAGGCGGCTGCGAGAACGGCGACGGCGCGTACGGCGCCCCCGCGTGGGCGGCCCCTGAGGGCGGCTGCTGCGAGAACGGCGACTGCGGGTGCGGGTAGGGCGTCGCCGCGTGGGCGACCGCCGGCGCTTGCTGCGAGAACGGCGGCTGCGGGTGCGGGTACGGCGTCGCCGGGCGCGGCAGCGGCGCGGCGTCGGCGTGCCCGGCCGGCGGGGACGACGAGATCCCCGGCCACGACGGCTCGCGGATCGCGGGCGCCGAGCCCCGCGCGTCCGCGGCGGAGAACGAGGGCTGCGACGCGCGGTGCCCGCCGAGGGCGGCCGCGCGCAGCGACAGGCCGCCCATGCGCGCGATCCGGTCGATGGTCGGGTACGTGCGCGCGGGCGCGAACGGGGCGAGCGCCACGACGAGCTCGGCGACCGACGCGTGCCGGTGCTCGCGCTCGCGGGCGTAGGCCTTCTCGAGCACGGCCGCGAGCGCGGCGGGCACGTCGTGGCGGATGTCCCGGAGCGGCGTCGGCCTGCCCGTCAGCACCTCCGCGCAGAGCTGCGGCAGCGTCTCGGCGTAGTACGGCTGCCGGCCGGCGAGCAGCTCGTAGAGCGAGACGCCGAGCGCGTAGATGTCGGTGCGGTGATCGACCGAGCGCGTCTGCCGCATTTGCTCCGGGGACATGTACAGCGCCGACCCGAGCGCCGCGTCCGTGCCCGTCAGGATGTCGACCGCGTTGGTCGCCATCTTGGAGATGCCGAAGTCGAGCACCTTCACGAGCGGCGAGCCGTCGGCGCGCGTCGTCAGGAACAGGTTCGCCGGCTTGAGATCGCGGTGCACGATGCCGAGCCCGTGGGCCTCGGCGATCGCCTCGCTGCCCTGGACGACGTAGTCGACAGCGTCCTCCATGCCGAGCACGCCGTGGTCCCGGAGCAGGCGCGCGAGGTCGCTCCCGTCGAGGAGCTCCATGACCATGTACGGGGCGCCGGTCTCGAGCGTGCCGACGTCCGAAACACGGGCGACATGCTCGCTCCGGATCCGCATGCCGGCCTTCGCCTCGCGCAGGAAGCGGGCCGACCCCTCGGGGTGCCGGGTGAACTCGGGGAGCAGGAACTTCAGCGCGACCCGCTCGTCGAGCACGACGTGCCGCGCCTCGACGACCACCCCCATCCCGCCCTGGCCGATGATCCGCTCCACGCGGTACTTGCCGGCGAGCACGGTCCCCGGCTCGACCGGGGCCATCGAGGGCCGTTTCGTCTCGGAATCCGACACAGCGGCCGATGATCACCGCTTCGCCCTCGGACGGCAAGCGCGCGGCGCCGGCGCGGCGGCCCCGGCGTCCCACGCCGAGCAGAACAGGGCGAAAGGTGCAGCGACGCCGTCGCACGATCTCGCCGCGCTCGCCCGCATCCCCCACGCGCATCCCCCGCCTCGTCGTCGCGGTAGGCCCACCGAGAGGGGGTTCTCCGCGCGAGCAACCCGATGGCGAGCTCGATCGACGAGAGGTGACACGCGCCGCCACACCGCCGTTCCCTGGCTGAATCATCGCGGAAACGAACGCGCGCCGCCTCGCGCAGAGCGAGACGAACGCAGTCACTTCTGGTTGGATAGGGCCACTCCCGGAGACAACCACCGTGCGCCTGCTCATCCAGCACCGGACCCGCTACAGCTATCCAACTCCCGCCTCGCTCGGCCCGCACCTCATCCGCCTGCGGCCCGCGACGCACGCGAAGGCGAAGATCGAGTCGTACAGCCTGAAGATCGACCCCCCCATCGACGTGCGCTGGCAGCAGGACCCGTACGGCAACCACGTCGCCCGGGTGCTCTTGCCCGCGGGGGAGCGCGTCCCGCACCTCGACATCCTCGTCGAGCTCGCGGTCAGCGTGCGCCCCGTCAACCCGTTCGACTTCTACCTCGACGAGCGCGCCGAGAAGGTCCCGTTCGCCTACCCGGCCGAGCTCAAGCAGGACCTGGCCCCCTTCCTCGACAGCGCCGATCCCACGATCGCCCGCGGCCCGCTGCTCGACGAGTTCCTCGCCGGGCTGCCCAGGGACGGCGACACCGTCTCGCTCATCGTCGCCCTCAACGCCGCGGTCAACCGGCGCATCAAGTACGTCATCCGCGAGGAGGCCGGCATCTGGACGCCCGAGGAGACGCTCGGCCACGGGCGCGGGAGCTGCCGCGACTCGGCCGTGCTGCTCATCGCGGCGCTCAGGTCGCGCGGGCTCGCCGCGCGCTTCGTCAGCGGCTACCTCGTGCAGCTCACCGACGAGGGGATGATCCCGGACCAGCCGCGCGGCGTGAGCCGCGACGTCGTCGACCTGCACGCGTGGGCCGAGGTCTTCCTGCCCGGCGCCGGCTGGATCGGCCTCGACGCGACAAGCGGCCTGCTCTGCGGCGAGGGCCACATCCCGCTCGCCTGCACCGCGTCGCCCGCGCTCGCGGCGCCGGTCGAGGGCACGAGCGACGTGCGCGCGAGCGACGTGTCCTTCGAGATGAAGGTCGGGCGGCTCGGCCACGAGCCGCGGCCCACGACGCCCTACGAGGAGCCCGTGTGGCAGGAGCTCCTGTCCGTCGCGGACCGCGCGGACGAGCGGCTCGCCGCCGCGGGCCTCACCCTCACCATGGGCGGCGAGCCGACCTTCAACTCGCGCGAGTACCCGGACGCCCCGGAGTGGCGCGAGGGCGCGCTCGGCCCGACCAAGTGGTCGCAGGGCCTCAAGCTCGCGCACGAGCTCCGGCGCCGGATCACGCCGGGCGGCGTCCTGCTGCTCCGCGCCGGCAAGCACTACCCCGGCGAGAGCCTGCCCCGCTGGGCGCTCGAGATCATCGGCCGCCGCGACGGCGCCGCCCTGTGGACCGACATGTCCCAGGCGCGCCACGCGGATCCCGCGATCTCGGCGCGGAGCTCGTCGCGCGGGCGCGGCCTCCTCCAGTCGCGGCAGTTCGCCCAGGCGCTGGCGGCGCGCCTCGGGCTCTCCGAGTTCCTGATGCCGGCCTACGAGGACCCCTGGCGCCACCTCCAGGACGAGGCGAGCCTGCCCGTCGACGTCGACCCGCTCAAGGCGAACCTCGACGACCCTGAGGAGCGGCGGCGCCTCGCGCGGGTGCTCGACCGGGGGCTCGGCTCCGAGGTCGGCTTCGTCCTGCCCCTCACGCGCCAGTGGGGGTCGTGGATCAGCGAGCGCTGGGGCTTCCGGCGCGGGCACCTCTTCCTGCTGCCCGGCGACAGCGCCCTCGGCCTGCGCCTGCCGCTGCGCTCGCTCATCGCCGCGGCGCCGCCCCCGCCGCTCGAGGAGCTCGTGTCGCCGCCGGATCCGCGGCGCGGCGAGCTCGACGACGAGGAAGCCGGGGAAGAGCAGAAGCAGCGCCGCGTCGAGGCGCTGGCCGGCGACGGCGACGCCGACCACCCCGAGGCGGCGCGCGCGCTCGCCGCGCGCCGGCGCGCCGCTCCGGACGAGCACGCGGCCGCGGCCCAGCGCGCCGCGCCGGCGGCGGGGCGGTCGGGCTACGGCGTGCGCACGGCGCTCTGCGTCGAGACGCGCGACGGCATCGTCCACGTCTTCCTGCCGCCGCTCCTCGCGCCGGCGGACTTCTTCGAGCTCATCGCCGCGATCGACGCGACCCGGCAGGAGACGGGCATCGACGTGCTGCTCGAGGGGTATCCGCCGCCGTCCGGCGCGGAGCTGCTCCGCTTCTCGGTGACGCCGGACCCGGGCGTGCTCGAGGTGAACCTGCCGCCGACCGACGGGGTGCGCGCGTACGCGTCGCTGCTGGAGACGGTGTTCGACGCGTCGCTCCACAGCGGCCTGCACTGCGAGAAGTACCTGGTCGACGGGCGCATGGCGGGGAGCGGGGGCGGCCACCACCTCACGTTCGGCGGCCCGACGCCGCTCTCGAGCCCCTTCCTGCGCCGGCCGGATCTCCTGGCGAGCCTCTTGACCTTCAACCAGCACCACCCGTCGCTCTCGTACATGTTCGCCGGCCTGTTCGTCGGCCCGACGTCGCAGGCGCCGCGCGTGGACGAGGCGCGCCACGAGAACCTCTACGAGCTGGAGATCGCGCTCTCGCGCGCCTTCGAGCGGCGCGAGGGCGAGCCGCCGTGGCTCGCGGACATGCTGTTCCGCCACCTGCTCGTCGACATGACGGGCAACACGCACCGCGCCGAGGTGAGCATCGACAAGCTGTTCGATCCGCAGACCGCCTACGGCCGCCAGGGGCTCATCGAGCTGCGCGCCTTCGAGATGCCGCCGCATTTCCGGATGGCGGTCGCGCAGACGCTGCTCATTCGCACGCTCCTCGCCGCGTTCGCCGCCGAGCCTTACTCGGGCAAGCTCGTGCGCTGGGGCCAGGCGCTGCACGACCGCTTCCTCCTGCCGTACTACCTGTGGCGCGACTTCGAGGACGTGCTCGATCACCTGAAGCAGCGCGGCCTCGCCCTGCCGGCGGACGCGTACCGCCCGTTCATCGAGCTGCGCTGCCCGGTGGTGGGCACGCTGCACGCGGGCGACGTGGTGCTGGAGGTGCGCAACGCGATCGAGCCGTGGAACGTGCTCGGCGAGGAGCTGACGACGACGGGCACGTCGCGTTACGTGGACTCGTCGATGGAGCGCATCGAGGTGCGCGTGCAGGGGCTGACGCCGGAGCGCCACCGGGTGCTCGTGAACGGCCACGTCCTGCCGCTCCGCCCGACCGGGACGGCGGCCGAGTACGTGGGCGGCGTGCGGTTCCGCGCCTGGGCGCCGCCGCACAGCCTGCACGCGCACCTCGGGATCCACCACCCGATCCACCTCGACATCCTGGACACGTGGGGCAAGCGCTCGATCGGCGCGTGCGCCTATCACGTGTGGCACCCCGAGGGTCGCGCCTTCGACGCGGCGCCGCTCACGCGCTTCGAGGCGGCGGCGCGGCGCGCCCAGCGGTTCACGCTCGAGGGCCAGACGCCCTGGCCGGTCACCGGCAAGCCCGCGTACCCCCACGAGGACGCGCCGTACACGCTGGATCTGCGGCGCTACGCCGCGGACCGCCCCCCGCCGAAGCCGAAGAAGGCCGAGGACGAGGCCTGATCCGGCCGGGGCGGCGGTCCGGCGAGGCCGCCGCCCTCGTCGGGGCCACGGTGGGAGATCGGGGGCGCGACTGGCCGGATGTCGGGCGCTCACGGTCGAGTCGGCTGTGGCAGTTTGGCGCCGGGTGCCCGAAGAGGCCGCCTTTCTGCCGGTACCCGCGAAATCAGGGCTGCCGCGCGTCCGGGCCCAGCCGTTGCCCGCGCCCGTGTGGCGATTTGCCTTCAGCCCGACGTCGCTCGTCGGCCGATCACGTCGGCGCGCCGCCCCGCGCCGAGCCCGATTTTCGCGGCGCCGAGCCAGCTTTGTCCGGCGCCGCGCGTCTCTGGGGTTTGCTCGGCAACAGGCGAGTCGCGGCGGCGCGCGATTGGTACGTCCCCTGCTTGAGTGCTCGATGTCCCCTGCATCGCATGCGGACAGTACACAACGAAGGAGGACAACCCCATGATGCGTAAGATCCTGGCCGTGCTTCTGGTTTCCACGATTCCCCTGGCGGCGGGCTGTTTCGTCGACGCGGACGACGACACTCCGGGTGAGGGCGGCGATGACTGCATCACCGCGTGCACGACCGACCACGACGACTGCGTCTCGGCGTGTGACGACGACGGCGATTGCGTCTCGGCGTGTGACGAGGACTACGACTGCGACTCCATCTGCGTCTGAGAGCGCCGTATAGCGGCCAGCGCACATCGCGCCACCCGTGAACAGCTCCCGCTTCCAGGCCAGAGGCCCGGAGGCGGGAGCGTTGCATTTCAGGCGTCGTGTACAGCCGAATAAGAGCGTCGAAGCTCGCCAGGCCGTTCCAGTTCTCTTCCTGGCGTCTCCGACCGGTTCATCCTCATTTCATGATGACGGTAGGCCCCCGGAGAGGGTGTTCGTCGCGCGGGGTGGGGGATGGGCCGATGTCTGATCCTGAAACAGGAGTCATCCGGCTTGCCGGATGGCTCCTGTTTCAGGCGAGTTCGGCGGGGCCCCCACCCCGCGCGACGAACACCCTCTCCGGGGGCCGGTCAAGCCCGCGCCTGCCCGAACCCGTCGATCGACGCCTCCCTCCGCGGCCTCCTCTGGTAAGCCCGGATGGCGAACCCCGAGATGAGGAGGCTCACCCCGAGGACCATCGCATAAGCGCCGACCCACAGCACGAGCGCCAGCGCCCCCGCGCTCGGGAGCGCCATCACGAGCACCCCGAGGGCCACCGCGATCACGCCCGCGAACGCGAGCAGCCACTCGCCGGCGATGCGGTGACGGAACCGGACCGCCACCACGATATCCTTGACGCCGCCCACGATGGCCCACGCCGCGACCAGGTAGAGCAGGATCAACACCGAGAGCCCGGGCCAGGCCAGCGTCACGATGCCGCCCGCGAGGCTGATGAGCCCGTGCGCCGCGTTCGCTCGCCAGCGCTGGCCCAGCCGCGCGCACCGCGCCGCCCCGGCGAGCGCGATGAGCGACTCGACGACGAGGTACACGCCGAAGACGACGACCAGCGCCCCGAGGCTATGTCCAGGCAGGAGCAGGGTCAGAAGGCCCATCCCGAGCGCCGCGATCCCGCGGAGCACGAGGATCCACCAGGTTTCTGTCGTCCTTCTCATGATGGAGCGCGCGGCAACACGCGTGCCGCAAGCTCCTACAGCGCGTCAGGTCCTCACCTGCGACCGGCGACCCGTCGAGACGCAGGGGCGATGTGTCACGATCGTGGCGAGAAGCGGCGACCTCTTCCACGAGATCCGCGGATGACGGCGAGACTATCCACCTCTCCGGTGATGTTCACCACGCCTCTTCTCTGGCCGCGTGAACAGCGGCCCACCCCGCGAGCTGGGCTGTCATGCCACGCCGCCGGCCGCGACGCGGGGAGCCGCGCCGCCCTCGGATCAGGCCGCCGGCAGGTGGTGGCGCGCGAGGAGGTCGTTCTGGATCCAGAGCAGCTTGTTGAAGGCGCGGAGCGTGCGCACCTCGGTCTCCCGGTCCAGACCCAGGGACACGATCGTCTGGAGGAGGGCGTCCGACACGAAGCCCATGAGCGCGTTGATCTGCACGAGCGGGACGACGAGCTCGGCATTGCCCGCCCTGGCCGTGTGGATCTTCCCCACCATGTCGAGGTAAGCGACCAGCTTCGCGTCGTACGGGTGGGTCACGAGCCGGACAAGGTACTCCCCGAGGTGCTTCTTGCGGAACTTGATCTGCTCGTGGTTCAGCGTGAGCGACAGGAGATCCGTCGGGGCCTGCCCCTCGTAGCCGTGCTGCTTCGGCACGAAGTGGCGCTTCGTGGCGTCATAGAGGAACAGCTTCTCGTACACCGCGTCGACGAGCGCCTCGACGCGCGGGGCGAGGTGCAGCGCGGCCCCATGAATGGCGGCGATGTCCGCCTCTCCGAAGCCGATGAACTCGATGAGGTACCCGAACCGATATTCGAGGTTCGACTCCAGAAGCTTCTCGTCGACGTGTTTCATGGTAACCGTTGCTCCTTTTCCTCTCAGCGACGGCGGTATGCCGCGAACAACGCAGGGCGACGACACCGGAGCAGCTGCCCGCTGTCAAGCCCTGATGCGCGTGCCGGGCCCAGCGCCAGCGTCAGGAGCGCTCCGATCCGCAGTGCAGGCCGGGACCGATGGCGGAGCCTCGAGGCCGTCACCATGGCCACGTACCGCTGGGAGCGCGATCGACCTCCCACCACCGAACCGCATCAGGAGGAGGCATGCAGAACACTGGACCGACCCAGGATCCGAAGGACGCAGGCCCGAAGCCGCCTTTCGAGGCCAAGAGCCAGGACCGGCCCGGCATCGAGGCCAAGATGGATCCGAGGCCCGATTACGGCGAGTCGTCGTACAAGGGGCTCGGCCGGCTGAAGGACCGCGTCGCGCTGATCACCGGCGGCGACAGCGGGATCGGCCGCGCCGTCGCGCTCGCTTTCGCCCGGGAAGGGGCCCACGTGGCCATCGCCTACCTGAGCGAGCACGAGGACGCGAAGGAGACCGCCCGGGCCGTCAAGGAGGCGGGGCGCGAGGCGATCACGATCCCCGGCGACCTGGCCGACGAGGCCCATTGCCGCAAGGTCATCGAGGAGACGGCCCGCAAGTTCGGGCGGATCGACATCCTCGTGAACAACGCCGCAGAGCAGGGCAAGTCCGCGGAGCGCTTCGAGGACATCGACGCCGCGCGCGTCGAACGGACGTTCCGCGTCAACATCGTGGCGATGTTCCACCTCGTCCGGCACGCGCTGCCCCACATGAAGGAAGGCAGCGCGATCATCAACGTTGCCTCGATCCAGGCGTACCAGCCGAGCCCGAACATCCTCGATTACGCGTCGACCAAGGGCGCGATCGTCACCTTCAGCAAGGGCCTGGCGCAGGACCTCATCAAGCGCGGCATCCGGGTCAACGTCGTGGCGCCCGGCCCCGTCTGGACGCCGCTCATCGAGCAGTCGTTCCCGGCCGAGAAGGTGGCCACCTTCGGCAAGGACTCCCCGATGCAGCGCCCCGCGCAGCCGGCCGAGCTCGCCCCCGCGTTCGTGTTCCTCGCCTCGAACGAGGCGAGCTACATCAACGGCGAGGTGCTCGGCGTCACCGGAGGTAAACCTCTCTCCTAGAGCTGGTTGAGATCGAGCTGCACGCCGAGGTGGCGGAGCGCGTCCTCGGGCTTCGTGAAGGTGCTCACGGGCTGGAGAGAGCCCTTCGTGATGCGCCCGACCTGGAGCGCCCCGACCGCGCTCCTCAGGATGACCGCCATCTTCTTGAAGCCCTGCACCAGGCGCGCATGGCGCCGCGCGAACGGCTCGTCGAACTTGTCGTCGTTGCGGAACGGCGCGTCCCGGGCGTCCACGAGCAGGACAGAGCGATGCCGCGACACGACCCCGAGCGCCTGCTCGAGGCGATCGAAGTTCTGATCGAGCACCTCGATGCTGGGGTAATGCAGCGAAGATCGCTTGAGCGCCACGAGCTGCTGCAGGGCGTCGTGGTAGAGGGCCGTGTACGGGTTCCGCTCTATCTGGCGCAAGCCGTGGTGAGGCACGGGCGCGATGCTAGGCCCGTTCGGCCGGTTCGTCGACGGGCGCGTCGACCCCGGCGGCGCGCGGCGCGTCACCCGCCCTCGCACGCCGCGCGGCACACGTCGCCCTCGCACGCGGCGACCCTGCCAGCGGCCTGCCCGCCGGCCTCGTACTGCGCCGCGCACCGCTCCTCGCACACGGCGTCACCCACCTTGCACCCGTCGGCGC
This sequence comes from Sorangium sp. So ce406, assembly GCF_051474675.1. NCBI lineage: Bacteria > Pseudomonadati > Myxococcota > Polyangiales > Polyangiaceae > Sorangium > Sorangium sp. So ce406. Next base: position 545,576 of record NZ_CP150340.1, read on the forward strand.
ACGCGCGGAGCGCCCTGCACGACGGGTCGGCGATACACGCGTTCATGTCGGCGGCGCACCGCGAGAACAGGCACGCGTCGCACGCGGACACGGGGGCTCGCGACGGGCATTGCACCCTGCAGAGATCGGACGCGCAGACGCCCTCGAGGAAGCTGTCGGAGATGCCCGCCTCGTGGGCGGTCAAGCACGTCTGCTCGCAGACCTTGTCTCCCGGGGCGCACGTGAGAGAGCAGTTGGCCAGGGCGGCGCACTCCGGGCTCTGCTGGCAAGCGCAGTAGCTCTCCTGGCACCGCAGCGACAGGCACGTCGTGCACGGGTCGCCGAGCGAGGCGCACGCGTAGGCCTCCTCGCCCCCGGCGCCGCCGCTGCCGCTCGTCGTGGCGCTCGCCCCTCCGCCGGCTCCGGCGCCGCCCGCCCCGCCGCTGCCGCCTGTCCCGGCGCCGCCCGTCCCGGCGCCGCCCGTCCCCGCCGCGCCGCCCGATCCCCCGGCTCCCCCCGCGCCGCCGGTCCCGGGGCTGCTCGGCGCCGAGCTGCAGGCGGTCGCGAGCAGCGCCGCCGCCGCGACGCACGTCATCCAGGAAGAATAGGACATGGCGGACGCTACATCGAAGGCCGGCGGCAGCTCAAGCTGGGGTGCGGGGCCCCGGCGCGCGCTATCGTGGCGCCCATCGAGGTACCCCGACCATGGCCGCCATCGTCACGCCAGAGATAGACCGCTACGCCCACGACCACACGGAGCCGCCGCCCGCGCTGCTCGACGAGCTCCGCGAATACACCCATGCCCATGTGCCGAGCGCCGGCATGCAGGTCGGGCGGGTCGAGGGCACCCTGCTCGGGATGCTCGTCGCGCTCATGCAGGCGCGGCGCGTGCTCGAGCTCGGCACGTTCACGGGGTACTCGGCGCTCAGCATGGCCCAGGCGCTCCCGCCGGACGGCGAGCTCGTCACGTGCGAGCGCGACCCCGACGTCGCCCGCCTCGCCCGGTCGTTCTTCGACCGCAGCGAGCACGGCCCGAAGATCCGGATCGCCCTCGGCGACGCGCTCGACACGATCCGCGGCCTGCCGGCGAGCCCGCCGCTCGATCTCGTGTTCATCGACGCCGACAAGGCGCGGTACGCGACCTACTACGAGGAAGCGCTGCCGCGCCTCCGCCGCGGCGGGCTGATCGTCGCCGACAACACCCTCTGGAGCGGCGAGGTCCTCGCCCCCGAGACCGAGGACGGCCGCGCCCTCGCCGCGTTCAACGAGCTCCTGGCCCGGGACCAGCGGGTCGAGAAGGTCCTGCTCCCCGTCCGCGACGGGGTGACGCTCGCGCGCAAGCGCTGAGGGGCGCGCGCGGTCCGCGCATCATTCCGCGTGCCGTTCCACGCACCTGTCAACGCACCGGTCCACGCACCCTTCCGCGCGGCGCCCACAAATCCTGACGGCGTCTTCGCCCGCGGCGCTAGAGTCCCGCCAGCATGCTGCTCGCCATCGACGTCGGGAACACCAACATCAGCTTCGGGGTCCTGGAGGGCGAGGCGCTGCGGCACCACCTCCGCTGCGAGAGCGCGCGCTCGCGCACAGCGGACGAGTACGCCGTGCTCGTGCGGCAGATGCTCGACCTCCGCCGCGTCGACCTCGCCCGCATCGACAGCGCGGTCATCGCGAGCGTCGTGCCGACGCTGACCGACACGATGGTCGGGCTCGTCGAGCGGGCGTTCGGGATCGAGCCGCTCGTCGTCGGGCCGGGCATCAAGACCGGCATGTCGATCCTCTACGAGAACCCGCGCGAGGTCGGCGCCGACCGGATCGTCAACGCGGTCGCCGCGCACGAGTGGGTGAAGCGGGCGCCGGAGGCCGCCCCGGCGCGCGAGCACGGGATCGACCCGGGCCGGGGCGGCGAGGCAGGCCGGGGCGATCACGCCGCCGCGACCGGCGTCATCGTCGTCGACTTCGGCACCGCGACGACGTTCGACTGCGTGACCCCGCGGGGCGAGTACCTCGGCGGCGTCATCGCGCCGGGCATCCAGATCAGCGCCGAGGCGCTCTTCTCCCGCGCCGCGCGGCTCTCCCGCGTCGAGATCGCCCTCCCGCCCCGGGTCGTCGGCCGCAACCCCGTCCACTCGATGCAGTCGGGCATCGTGTACGGCTACGCCGGCCTCGTCGACGGCCTCGTGGGCCGGCTCCGGCGCGAGCTCGGCTACCCGTGCCGGGTCATCGCCACGGGCGGCCTGGCGCGGCTCATCGCGCCGCAGACCGAGACCATCGAGGCGGTCGACGACGACCTGACGCTCACGGGCCTGCGCCTCATCTACGAGCGGAACGCCGATCGCAACAGCGGCCCCGTCACGTTGCCGCCCGCGGCGCGCGGAGGCGGCCAGGATTGACGGCCCCCGGGTCCGCCCGCGCGCTCCCCGGGCCACGCGCGCTCGCCCTCGCCGCGGCGCCCGCGGCGCTCGTCCTCGCGCTCCTCGCCGCCGTGCTCCTCGGCGCCGAGCCCGTCTCGCTCGAGCGCGCCCTCGCGGGCCCGGGCCTCGACCGGACCCTCCTGCTCGACGTGCGCCTGCCGCGCGTGCTCCTCGCGGCGATCTCCGGCGCCGGCCTCGCGGCCGTGGGCGCCGCCTTCCAGGCGCTGCTCCGGAACCCGCTCGCCGAGCCGTACGTGCTCGGCGTCTCCGGCGGCTCCGCCCTCGGCGCCGCGGTCGCGATCGCGCTCGGCGTCGGCTCGGCGACCGTGCTCGGCGCGACGCTCCTGCCGGCGGCGGCGCTCGTCGGCGGCCTCGTCGCGACGGTGCTCGTCTACGCGATCGCGCGCGGCGCGGCCGAGGGCACCTCCGGCGCCTCGATGCTCCTCGCCGGCGTGATCGTGAACTCCATCGCGGCCGGCCTCATCACCTTCCTCAAGACGGTCGTCTCCCCGTCGCGCGCCCAGCAGCTCCTCCGGTGGCTCATCGGCTTCGTCGAGCTGCCCACGACCTCGGCGCTCCTCGGCGTCGCCGCCTACGTGGCCGCCGGCTGCGCCGTGCTCCTCGCCGACGCCGCGCGCCTGAACCTCCTCTCGCTCGGCGACGAGTCGGCCGGCACCCTGGGCGTCGACGTGCGCGCCGTCGAGCGCCGCGTCTTCTTCGCGTCCTCGTGCGTCGTCGGCGCGATCGTCAGCCGCACCGGCCTCATCGGCTTCGTCGGGCTCATCGTCCCGCACGCGGTCCGCCGGCTGGCCGGCGCGGATCACCGGCGGCTCCTGCCGCTGTCGCTCGTCGCCGGCGCCGTGCTGCTCACGACGTGCGACCTCCTCGCGCGCCTCCTGTTCCGGTGGCTCGGCACCGAGCCGCCCGTGGGCGCCGTGACCGCGGTCCTCGGCGGGCCGCTGTTCCTCGTGCTGCTGCGGCGCTCGCCGCGCCTGTGAGGCGCGCCAGGTCCCTCAGGACATGCCGAGGAGCTTGTTCATGCTGGCCTCGTCGGCCGGCGTGAACGGGTAGCGGTCGAACTCGGCGCTCGTGACCCACCGGAACGCGTTCACGGCGAGCGAGGCGAGCTCGCCGCTCCTGATGTGGCACTCGTAGAGGTACAGGTCGACGACGTAGCGCTCGTACGGGTGGCTCACGAACGAGATGAGCTGGCCGACCTCGATCTCGACGCCGAGGCGGTGCCGGACCTCGCGCTTCAGCGCGGCCGCGTCGGTCTCGGTCTCCTCCACGCGCCCACCGGGGAACTCCCAGAGCATCGGCAGCACGGCGGTCGGGCGGCGCTGGGTGATGAGGTAGCGGCCGTCCTGCTCGATCACGGCGGCGACCACGCGGATGGTGCGGACACTTTCCATGGCGGCGTCTCGGGGGGCCCAGGGTACGACGGGGCAGCGGGTTGTGCGAGCGGGACGGTCGCGTCCCCGGAGCGGGGACCTCGCTCCGTCAGACGGTCACGCGGAAGAGCTGCTGACCCATGAGGAGGATGTCGCCTCCCGTGATCTCGGTCTCGCCGAGGACGCGGAGGAAGGTGCCGTTCGAGCTGCCCAGGTCCGTGAGGGACAGGCGGCCGCCCTGGACCGAGATCTGGCAGTGGAGCCCGGAGACGTAGCCGTCCTCGGGGAAGAGGATGTCGCCGCGCTCGCGCCCGAGGTGCAGGCCGGTGTCGGGGACCGGGAACGCGTTGCCGGTCGCGTCCCGGCCGATGATCAGCGCCAGCCGCGCGACGTAGCCCTTCGAGGGGCTGCCGAGCCGCTCGACGCCGTCGGGCGTCGCGGGCGCGGGGGCGAGCGACTCCAGGCGGACGAGCTCCTGGCCGATGCGGAAGACGTCGCCGTTCTCGAGCTGCACCGGCGTGTCCCTGCGCAGCCTGCGGTAGACGCCGTTCAGCGAGCTCTCGTCCTTGACGAAGAGCCGCCCGCCCTTGATCGAGAACGTCGCGTGGCGCGGCGAGAGGTAGCTGTCGCCGCCGAAGATCGCGCCCGAGTCGCGCCCGATCGTCGTCGGGTTCGCGGGCAGGGTGTACGAGCCGGCCTCGGTGCCGTCGGCCCGGAGCGCCGTCAGCACCACGTTCGCGGCGCCGGACGTCGACACCACCGGCGGGGGCGGCTGCACGGACAGGTTCGCCGGCTTGACGAGCTTGAAGCCGCAGAGCGCGCAGAACTTGTTGCTCGGCGGGTTGGGCTCCTGGCACTGCGGGCAGACGACCGTCCCCGCGCCGGCCGCCGCCGCGGTCGACGGCGACGCCGACGCGGCCGGCGCCGCGGCTGCCGCCTTCCGGCCCGAGGCGGTGTCCTCCCCCCGGATCGGGACGGCGAACGCCGCGGGGTCGACGAGCGCGGGGGGCTGGACCGCGGGGGGCTGGGACGCGCGCGGGGGCGCGAGCGCGGGGCCCTTCTGTGCGCCGGTGCCGATGGCGGTCGGCTCATCGCCGTAGTTGTTCGACCGCGAGGCCGCCGGCACGCCGTGGGGCGGGGTGCCCGGCGCGAACTTCTTCGGCGACACGTCGCGAGGCAGCTCGGCGCCGCAGCCGAGGCAGAACTTGTAATGGTCCTGATTTTCCTTGGAGCACTTCGGGCAGGTGATCACCAGGCCTCCTCACAACGAGCGACCGGACGGGGTCTCAGGGCAAACGGCGGCGGGAGCATATTCGCCGCGGCCGCCTTCTGTCGACTGTCTGTCGCTTCTCTCCGTGCGCGGCGCGCCGCGGGCGCGCAGGCGCGCGGGCGTGCGCGGGCAGGCGCGCGGGCGTACGCGGGCAGGCGCGCCGCGGGCAGCGCGCTGCCCGGCCGTCGTCCTGCAGGGGGGCGGGCGCGCGGGCGGCTCACTTGGACAGGAGCGCGAGCGCGTCGCGCACGAGGTCGCCCAGCGGGGCGCTCTCGACGCGCGCGCCGAGGGCGGTGACCGCGCGCTCGGCCTCGGCCGGCCGGTAGCCCATGCGGGTCAGCGCGCTGTGCAGCAGGTCCTGCTTGGCGCCGGCGGCCGCGGGCGGCGGGGCGGCGGCGGAGAGCGGGACCGAGGGGAGGTTGACGAGCTTGTCCTTCAGCTCGAGGACGAGCCGCTCGGCGGTCTTCTTGCCGACGCCGGGGATGGCCGTGAGGCGCGCGGTCTCCCGGCGCGCGATCACGGCGGCGAGCTCCGCCGCGCCGAGCGCGCTGAGGATGGCCAGCGCGATCTTCGGGCCGATGCTGGAAATGCCGATGAGCACGCGGAAGGCCGCCCTGTCCTCGCGGGTCGCGAAGCCGTAGAGGAGGAGGGCGTCCTCGCGCACGTGGGTGTGCACGAACAGGGTGATCGCGTCCGAGCCGGCGATGCCGCGCGCGCGGCCCAGGGCGCCGAGCGGGACCGTCACCTCGTAGCCGACCCCGGCGACGTCGAGCACGACCGTGCCCTCGTCGCCCTCCTCGACGACCTGACCGGAGAGCCGTCCGATCAATTGACCTTGGCCCCCTGCTGGATCCACCTGCGGACGGTGTCCCGCTCCGCTGCCGGCAGGATGTCGCCGCCGGCGGGCATGGACTTCCCGCAGCCGTCGGGGGCGCACTCGAGGTCCCCGCAGGTCAGGGTGCCGTCGAGCTTGTGCATGAGGAAGCTGTTCGCGGGGTCGCCGGCCGCGATCCGGGGCATGCCGGACGGCGTCCGCGACGCGACGCCGACGTTCTGGGCCACGATCGCGTCGATCTGCGCGTCCGTGGCCTGCTCGCTCAGCGGCGGGCCGAGGTACGCGGAGCCGGCCGAGCCGGCCTCGGCGCCGTGGCAGGTCGAGCTGAACGCGCAGCCCCGCTGGAAGAGGGGGAGCACGTCGGTCCTGAAGCTCACCTCGGGGGCGGCGCCGTCGAACGCGCCGTAGTCGAAGCACGCGGTCGGCTGGGGCGCCTCGCCGTCATCGCCGCACGCGGCCCCGGCGCACGCCGTCACGATCACGAAAATCAGAAAGAGTTTCCGCACGTTGTCCCCTCTCAGCCGGTTGGCGACGCGCGACCCTAGCAGAACTCCGCGCGCGCGCGGAGATCGCCGCGCGTTTGGCCGGCCGGCGCGGCGGCAGGTAGGCTGGGCGCTGCATGAGGACACGCCTGGGCATCTGCTCGCTGGGGCTGTCGCTCGCCGCGCTCGCCGCCGGGTGCGGCGGGGCGCGGGGTGCGATCGTCGATCGGCAGCTGGCCGAGCTGCGCGCGGAGCTCGTGAGGATCCGCGCGGAGAACGCGGTGCTCGCGGACCGCGTCGGCTCGCTGGAGCTCTCGCGCGGCGGCCGCGTCGGCGCCGCGCGCGCCGAGGCAGCCGGCGCGGCCGAGGCCCGCGCCGCCTCGCACGAAGAGCCGGACCGGCCCGACCTCGAGGTGGTGCGGCTCGCGCCGGAGGCGGCGCCGGGGACCGAAGCGGAGCCGCAGACCGACGGCGCCGCGCGGCCGCCGGTGCTCCGCTCGACCGCGCACGGCGTCGTTGTCGACGAGCCTCCGGGCGGGACGCCGCCGCCGAGCCCGCCCCCCTCCACCCTGTCGAGGCGCAAGCGATGAAGTCCCCCGTGAAGGCAACGTGGATCCCGGTCTCCCTGGCGCTCGCCGCCGCGCCGCCGCTGGCGCTCGCCCAGGATCAGGGCGCCGAGGGGGGCGCCCCCGGCGGCCAGGCGCCGGGCGTCACCGTCGTCCAGCTCCCGCCGGGCGAGCCGACGGTCGACACGCAGGTCGTGATGCCGCCGGGCTTCCCGCAGCCGGGGTTCGATCCGAACGCCCACCTGCCCTCGAGCTCGCGGGGCACGACGGACACGTCGCGCCCGTCGGACGGCTTCGACCTGGGCCGCCGCAGCGAGGGGCCCGCCTCGGTGCGGGGCAGCGCGGGCGGGAGCTACGTCGTCGAGGGGCAGTTCGTGCCCGAGTCGCACTCGGTGCGGCGCGGCGACACGCTCTGGGACATCTCGGGCAGGTACTACACGAACCCCTACGCCTGGCCGCAGGTCTGGGCGCTGAACCCGCAGCTCCAGAACCCGCACTGGATCTACCCGGGCGACAGGATCCGGCTCCGCGACCCGAGCGAGGGGCCGACCCGTGGCAGCATCGGGCTCGGAGCGCGCGCGACGGGCCGCGGGTCGCGGGTGCCGCCGAAGACCGTGTTCCTGCGCGACCTCGGCTGGGTCGACGACGTGAACAAGGACACGTGGGGCGAGCTCGTCGCGAGCCCCGAGGACCAGATGCTCCTCAGCGAGGGCGACGACGTCTACCTGCGGCTCTCGGACGATCACGACGTCGAGATCGGCCAGGACCTCACGATCTTCCGCGAGATCAAGAAGGTGAGGAGCGGGGACGTGCGGGGCGAGCTCGTGACGGTGCGCGGCACGGCGCGCGTCGACCGCTACAACCCGAAGACACACATGGTGCGCGCGCGGCTCATCGAGTCGCTCGACGTGATCGAGCGCGGGGACAGGGTGGGCTCGGTGGCGCGCCGCTTCAACGTGGTCCCGCCTGCGAGCGCCGAGCAGGACCTGGAGGCGAAGATCCTCGCGTCGGTCTACCCCTACCAGCTCTTCGGCCAGTACCAGGTGATGTTCATCGACAAGGGCGAGAAGGACGGCGTGAAGCCCGGGCAGCGCTTCTTCGCGGTCCGGCGCGGCGACCGCTGGGTGCAGCAGCTCGGGGGCGCCGGCAAGCTGGCGACGCTGAGGCCGCGGGTGCAGGACGAGCGGCCGGCGCAGGTCGACGCGCCGAAGTTCGGCGTCGACGAGGAGCTGCTGCCCGACGAGACCTACGCCGAGCTGCGTGTGGTGCACGTGCGGGAGCGCACGGCCGCGGCGCTCGTGACCCACGCGATGCACGAGGTCGAGCGGGACGCGGTGCTCATCTCGCGCAAGGGCCTCTGAGGCCCCGGCGCCGCGCCGACCGCGACGAAACGCGCGGGTCGCCCGGGCGACCGTCGGCGTCGGAGCTCGGCAGGCCACTCGGGAAACCGCCGCAGCCCGGTAGGAGGGCGCCCGGAGCTTCCGTAAGAGAGCGCCCGGGATTCCGGACCGCGCGTGGCTGGGGACGGCGCGCGGACGCCGGCGCAATGTCTCCACGGGGGAGGCGCGGCCGCGGTATGATGGTCCCTCTGTCATGCCCATGCTTCGCCGCGCCGACGCCCAGCCCGAGTCGAAGGGGGTGGATGGCGATCCTCCTACCCAGCGCTCTTTCGACAGCGTGACCGAGCGCTGCGCGCCGAAGAGCGGGTCGATGACCGAGGCGCTCGGCGACGGCGGGATGCGGGGGCCGCGCTCGAGCGGCGCGCCGCCGAGCCTCAACGGCACCGCGCCGGAGGCGCGCGGCCACGCGCTGCGGGAGCGCGCCAACCTGCTCGTCCGCCGGAACGACTACGCGACCGCGGGGCGCGACTACGACGAGGCGCTCGCGCTGTTCCGGACCGCGGGCGACGCGCTCGGCCAGGCCCAGGTGCTCATGGACCGCGGCGCGCTGCGCCTGCGGGAGGGCGTCCCCGTCCAGGCGGTGCGCGACTACGACGAGGCGCTCGCGCTGTTCCAGGGCGCGGGCGACCGCGCGGGGGAGGGGGACGCGCTGCGCGCGCGGGGCTTCGCGCGCGCCGAGGAGGGCGACCTCGGCGGCGCTGTCTGCGACTACGATCTGGCGATCCAGCTCTTCCTGCAGCTCGGCGATCGCGAGCCGCTCAAGCCGCGCGCCGGGTCGCGCTCGCCGACGTCGGACGTCGACGGCCTGGTGCCCTCGGAGCAGCAGCCGCGCGCCCGCCCGCACGGCGCCGCGCACGGGCGGGCGCTCAAGGCACGCGGCGATCTCCGCGTCCGCCTCCGCAACCTGCCGGGCGCCGCGCGCGACTACAGCACCGCGCTCGCGCTGTTCCAGGGCGCGGGCGACAGGAGCGGCCAGGCCAGCGTGCTCAAGGCGCGCGGCGACATGCGCCTCGGCCAGGACAACGTGACGGGCGCCGCGCGCGACTACGACTGGGCGCTCACGCTGTACCAGGCCACCGAGGACCACCTCGGGCAGGCCAGCGCGCTCAAGGCGCGCGGCGATCTGCGGACCCGGCAGGGGGATCTCGCGGGCGCCGAGCGCGACTACGATCAGGCGCTCGAGCTGTTCACGACGACGCGCGATCTCCTCGGCCAGGCCCTGGTGCTCAAGGCGCGCGGCGATCTGCGCTCCCAGCAGGAGGACCTCGTGGACGCGGTGCGCGACTACGATCGCGCGCTCGCGCTGTTCCGCTCGGGCTTCGAGCGCCGCGGCCAGGCCGCGACGCTCAAGGCGCGCGGCGATCTCCGCCGCGCGCAGTTCGAGCTGGTGGCCGAGCTCGTGGGCGTCGCCGCCGCCGACGCGTCGGACCTGGAGGACGCGCTCTCGGACTACGATCAGGCGCTCGCCCTGTTCGAGGTGCTGGAGGACGGCGCCGGCCAGGCCGGCGTGCTCCGGGCGCGCGGCGATCTCGCGCGCATCCAGGGGGATCTCGGCGGCGCGCTGTCGCTCTACCTGAGCGCGAAGCGGCTCCTGGAGGTCTCGGGCAACGCCTCGGAGCTCTCCGCGACGCTGGCCGAGATCGCCCGGACCCACGCGCTCGCCGGGCGCGCGGCCGAGGCGCGCGCCGCGGCGGAGCAGTCGCTCGCGCGCGCCGATCGCGCGACGAGCCCCGGGCACCGCGAGCTGGCCGAGGCGGTCCTCGCCGGCCGGATCGAGGCGCGCCAGGAGGAAGGCGCGACGCGCGACTCCAGGGTGCCGAGCGCCCCGAAGCGCTACGAGCGCGAGAGATACTAGAGAGTTCGAACCACAGAGGCACAGAGGGCACAGAGGGAGAGAAGAGAGACAGAGAAGAGAGATAAAGGCTCTTGTCCTTTTCTCTTCTCCCTTTCTCTTCTCTCTTCCTCTGTGCCCTCTGTGCCTCTGTGGTTCGAATTCTCTCCGAGGGTCGATCCGTCGGCGCCCTGAACCGCGCCGGCGAAAGGGCGCTCAGCGCCGCCGCCTGCCGCGCGCGGGCTTGCCGCCGCCGCGCGGGGTCGGCCTGCCGCCGCCGCGCGGGGTCGGCTTGCCGCCACCGCCGCGCGGCGCGGGCCTGTCCCCGGCGGCGCGCGGCGCGGGCTTCTCCGGCGGCGCCTCCGTCGTGCGGGCCACGAGCAGCGCTCGGCCGCGCTCGAACGTCGGCGTCACGCTGACGTAGCCGTTCTCGCGCGCGAAGCCCGCCATGTCGCCGCGGTGCTCATCCATGTACCGGCTGAACCGCGTCCAGAGATCGCGCGCCTCCTCGTCGGAGAGGGGCGCGCCGTCGATGGAGGCGGCGAGGTTCGAACGATCGCTCACGGGATCCTGTGCGCGTGGCGCAGCGGCGCGACCGAGACGGCGCGTCGGCTCCACACCGCGGAAGCCTGCCCGGAGGCGCGCAGCCCGGCAAGACCGCAACGCGCGCGCGCTCAGCGTTTGCCCCGGCCCGCGAGCGCCGCCGTCGCCAGCGCGCTCGCCGGCTGCCCGAGCCACCACCGCCGGGCCGCCGATCGGGCGCGTTCCACGAGATCGGCGCCGGCCCGCAGCTCGCGGGTCGCGTCGCCCCCCAGCCGGAACGGCGCGGCCCCGGACCTCCCGCTCGCGCGCCAGTAGACCGCGAACGTCGCCAGCGCCTCGGCGTGGATCGCCGCGCTCGACGGCTCTCCGTCCAGCCGGCGCGCTTCATCCGCGACGGCGAGGAGCGCCACCGCCTGCTGGTACAGGAGCAGCGGCGAGGCGGGCGCCGCCTCCCGGACGGCCGGACGCCGGGGGCGCGCCCCCGCGCGATCGCCCGCCGGGGGCGCAGGCGCTGGAGCGCCGCCCAGGGACAGCACGTGAGCGAGGGCCTTCTGGTAGCTCTCCCCGGTCTCGCCCATGCGCGCGAGGACCCGCGCGCGCAGCTTCTTGTTCGCTCGTCGATTCGGCATCGGACCGCTCCCCGCGACCGCGCACGTGTCGTCCCGGCGCGACGGGCGGTCGCTCTGGAGGATCGCGACGAACCCACCCGAAGGGCCGCGCCCTCTTCGCCCCTCCTACCGACCCTGCCGGGAACGGGCCGCGAGGAGCAGGGCCCGGGGAGAGCCCTCCTCCACGATGCTCGCGCAAAGGAGATCCCTGGTCAAGGCGCCGCCGGGGCGCCGCGCCAGGCGCGCTCGCTCCACGTCGCTCGCTCCACGTGACGCCACGCCTCCGCGCCGCGCGCGGCGGGCGCTCACTGGATCCCGTACTCCTTCAGCCGCCGGTAGAACGTCCGGCGCGGCAGGCCCACCACCTGCGCCGCCTTCACGCGGTTCCAGTTGCAGGACGAGAGCGCGACCAGGATCCGCTCTCGCTCGCTCGCCTTGTGCGCGTCGAGCGACGTCTCGACGCGCCGGTCGCTCGGCGGCGGCGGCGGCGGGGCCCGACCGGCGCTCGTTTCACCCGCTCCGCCCGAGCCGCCCGTGCCGCGCACGCCCGCGCCGCTCGCGGGCGCGCGCGGCACGGACGCCGGCGGCTCGGGGGCCCGCAGCGACCGCGGCGCCGCGTCGGGGAGCTCGAAGTCGTCGCTCTCCAGCTCGGGGCGGTCCGAGAGGACCCACGCGTTGAGCAGCACGTTCTCGAGCTGCCGCACGTTGCCGGGCCAGCTGTAGGCCGACAGCCGCTTCAGCGCGGCGCGCGAGACGCTGCGGCGATCGCGCCCGTAGCGCGCGGCGAAGATCCCGAGGAAGTAGTCGATGAGCAGCGGGATGTCCTCGATCCGCTGCCGCAGCGACGGCACCCGCACCTCGACGACGTGGAGCCGGTAGTAGAGATCCTCGCGGAACGTGCCGCGCGAGACCATGTCGGCGAGGTCCCGGTGCGTCGCCGCGATGACGCGCGCGTCGACCGGCTCCTCGCGCGCGCCGCCGACGGGGCGCACGACCTTCTCCTGCAGCACCCGGAGCAGCCCGGCCTGCATCTTCTGCGGCATCTCGCCGATCTCGTCGAGCAGGATCGTCCCCCCCGTCACCTCCCGGAAGAGCCCCTTGCGGTCGCGGTCCGCGCCCGTGAACGCCCCGCGCATGTGCCCGAACAGCTCGCTCTCCAGCAGGTGCTCCGGGATCGCGCCGCAGTTGACGCCGACGAACGGCTTCTTCGCCCGCGGGCTCGCGTTGTGGATCGTCCGCGCGACGACCTCCTTGCCCGTCCCGCTCTCACCGGTGATGAGGATCGGGATGTCCGTGTCCTTCACCCGGTCGATCAGCGCGTACACGCGGCGCATCGCCTCGCTCGTGCCGACCAGGCCCTCGTAGCCGAAATGCCCGCGGATCACCGCGCGCGCCGAGCGCAGATCCCGCCGCGTCGCGGCGAGCTGCGCGGTGCGGTGGCCGAGCAGCTCCTCGAGCTTGGCGCGCGCGGCGCGCAGCTCCTCGTTGGTCCGCTCGAGCTCGCGGGCGCGGCGCTCGTTCTCGCTGACGAGCCGCGCGGTCTCGATCGCGATCGCCACCTGATCGGCCAGCGCCGTCAGCGTGGGCAGCTCGGCCTCGAACTTCGCCGCCGCGCTCAGCCGCGTCTCCAGGTACAGCGCGCCGATCACCTGCCCGCTCCGCTGCCGGATCGGCACGCACGCGACCGACTGCAGCATGAGCTGGTGGACCGAGACGTAGTCGCTCATGCGCGCGTCGTCGCGCGCGCTCGTGGTCACGACCGGCTCGCCGGTGGAGATCACCCGCTCGGCGATCGAGCTGGAGAACCGCGCGTGCGGGTCGTCCCCGGCCTGGTCGCGCGAGGCGTGGATCGAGAGGTCGACCGCGGCCTCGCCCGCGCTCTGCGGCGGCTCGTCGCGCGGCGGCCGCTGCAGGATGATGAACCCGCGCTCGGCCTGGAGGAGCGCGATCGCGTGATCGGTCACCTTCGCGAGCAGGCGCGTGAGGTCGTGCTCGCCGGCGATCGCCCGGTTGATCTCGAGCACCCGCGCCAGCCGGTCCTCGCCGGGGGGCGCCGCGCTCTGCGTGAACGGCACGGTGCGGCCGCTCATCAGCTCGAGCATCGCGGCCGCCCGGATCTCCTTGCGCCGCGCGTCGTTCCAGAAGACCTCCCGCAGATCGCGCGGCAGCTTCGAGGCGATCTCCTCGAGCGTGATCAGCGCCTCCTCGCGGTCGTGGCGCGCCCGGATGAGGTGCCCACGCTCCGCCTCGAGCTGCGCCCGCGCCTCCAGCGCGCGCCAGATCCAGTCGCGCTGGCCCGCGGCGCGCGCCGCCTCGAGCGCCTCGTCGTACGCGGCCCGGGCCTGCCGCTCGTCGCGCGCGATCGCCGCGACCCGCCCGCGCGCGAGCGCGAGCAGCGCGCGGTGCGCCCCGGTCGACCCGAGGCGCTCGGCGGCCACGTCGATCTCCTCGCCGAGCGCGCGCGGGTCGGCGCCGGGGCGCGCCACCGCGAAGAGGACGCGCTCGAGCCGCGCCTCGACCCCGTCGACGCGCCGGCCCATCGCCTCGTACGCCTCGGCGCACTGGAGGCAGAGCCGCTCGGCCTGCTCCAGGTCGCCGGAGCGCGCCGCGTGCTCCGCCTCGAGCGCGAGGAGCTGCGCGTGCTGCTGCGGCGCGAGGTCGGCCCGGTGGGTGGCGAGCGCGTCGAGCGACACCCGCGCCCGCGCCAGCCGCCCGAGGTAGAGGTCGAGGTTCGCGAGGTTGAGGAGCGCCTGGCGGATGGTCGCCACGCGGCCCGAGCGCCGGCCCAGGTCGACGGCGGCCTCCAGGTGGCGGATCGCCGCGCCGAGGTCGCCCTGCAGCTTCGTGAGCGCGGCGAGGTTCAGCCGCGTCGTCGCGAGCGTGCCCGCGTCGCCGGCCTGCTCCGCCGCCGTGAGCGCCTCCTCGTAGACCGCCTTCGCCTCGCTCAGGCGGTCGTCCCGCTGGAGCGCGAACGCGAGCGAGACGAGCGCGACCGACAGGATCCGCGGCTCGCCCGTGAGCCGCGCGAGGCGGACCGCGTGCTCCAGCGTGCGCTTCGCCTCCTCGTGCCGCGACGCGAAGCTCTGCGCCAGCCCGCGCGTCGCCACCGCCTCGGAGGCGATCGCCTCGGGCGAGGCCCCGAACGCGGCGACCGACGCGAGCAGCGAGCGCACGCCCCCGGCGAGCTCCGCCTCGAGCTTGATCGGGCCCACCCGCTCCACGGCCTCGACCGCGCGGCGCTCCGCCTCGCCGTAGTCGCCGACGCGGACGAGCGCCCGGGCCATCTGCAGCGACCAGAACGCCGCCAGCGCGTGGTCGCCCGAGGTCTCGACCTCGTCCTTCACGCGCCCGAGCTCGGCGAGCGCCCGCGCGGTGTCGCCGCGGTTCATGGCGAGGCGCGCGCGCGCGAGCACGACGGCGGGCGAGCCGTCGCGCTCGTACCGGCCGAGCGCCTCCGCCGCCGCGTCGAAGTGGCCGCGATCGAGCAGCCGGTGGATCTCCGCGGACGGCAGCGCCTCCCCCTCGGCGCCCGCGGCGCCGCGGCCCGAGGCCGCCGCCCCGGAGGCGGGCGGCGGGTCGAGCAGGCGGTCGACGTCCTCGGTCGACGCGACGGGCGCGCCGGCGATGCGCGCGACGATCTCCCGGATGCGCCCCGGCCACCGCCCCGCGCGCGCGACGACGTGCGCGGCCACCGCGTCGCTCAGCGACGGGATGGTGCGCTGGACGAGCTCGCGGGCGACCTCCTCGTCGAGCGGCGCCATCTCGACGCGCTCGAACGCGCCGCTCGCCGGCTCTCTCCCGACCACGAGCACGAGCTTGCCGCCGGCCTTGCGCACCTCGTCGAGCCGCTCGAGCTCCGCGCCGCCGAGCCGGTCGGCGTCGTCGACGAGCGCCGTCACCCGGCCGGGGTCGTGCCCGGACAGCTCGATCGCGAGCGCCTCGCGCGGGTCGGCCACGCCGGCCGCCTCGACCCACGCGACGCCGTACCCGCCGACCTCGAGCGACCACGCGATGCGCCGGAGCAGCGCGCTCCGCCCGGATCCCGGCGGCCCCGCGATCGAGAGCCCGCCGCCCGCGGGCAGGCCCATGATCTGCGCGAGCAGCCGCGTACACGGCGCGTCCAGCCCGACGATCGGCCACACCACCGCGCCGGCGTCGGAGTCGGGCCGTGCGTCCTCCTCGTGCGGCCCGCAGGGGAGCCGCGCGGCGCGCCGGAGCGCGTTCGCGAGCTCGTCCGCGCTCGGGTAGCGCGCGTTCGGGTCGCGGGCGGTCGCCCGGTCGACGACCGCCTGGAGCTCCGCGACCACGCCGGGGTCGCGCTCGTCGTCCGCGCCGTCGCGGAGGGCCTCGGCGATCGTCGCGCCGAGCGCGAACACCTCGGCGCGGACGGTGAGCGGGTCGCCCTTGAAGAGCTCCGGCGCGGCGTAGCGGGGCGTGAGGCCCACGGGCCGCGCGCCGCCGTCGCGGAACGGCGCCGCGAGGCCGAGGTCGACGAGCGTCGCGCGGCCGCCCTCGCCCACGATGATGTTCGCGGGCTTCACGTCGCCGTGCAGCAGGAGGGCGCGGTGCAGGCGCGTGAGCTGATCGGCCGCGTCGGCGATGGCCTCGAGCTTGCTGGTCAGGTCGCCGGGGCGCACGAGCAGGTCGGCGAGGCTCGTCCCCTCGACGAGCTCGCGCACCATGAACGGCCGGCCGGACCCGGGCAGCCGGCCGAAGCGCAGCACGCGCGGCACGCCGAGGCCCTCGACGCCCGACAGCGCCGCCGCCTCGCGCACGAGCGCGAGCACCTCGGACTCCTCCGCGTCCTCGCCGAGCGTCTTCAGCGCGACCGTCTTTCCGGTGATCCGGTCGCGCACCGCCCACACCTCGCCGCCGCCGCCCTTTCCGAGCGTCCCGAGCGGCTCGTATCGTGAGGGGAACAGCGGGTGAGACGTCACGTCATCCCTCGATCAGAGCCCATACCCCGCGGACATCCCGAAGAAGAACCCGGTGATGGACATGCCGGCGTCGAGCCGCGTCTGGAGCTGCTTGATCGGCTTGTACCGGAAGCTCACCTGCGGGAACGAGACCCACGGGAACACCGAGGGCTTCGCGCCCCCGTTGACCCAGCTCGGCTCGTCGTAGTCGCCGTAGTGGTTGTTGGACGCGTCGCAGTACGCGCCGCCCGGGCCGCCCGGGCCGGTGCAGCGGCTCCAGGAGCTCACGTCGTCGGGGCCCGGGTTCGACGCGCCGCCGTTCGGGTACGCCTGGGCGCGGTGGAGGTTGCCGAACACGACGCCGAGCCCGACGCCGCCGCCGACGAGGAGCGAGAAGCGGCCCTTCTCCTCGTCGAGCGGGATCTCGAAGAGGAGATCGCTCGTGAAATAGACCAGCTTCATGTCGCTGGAGACCATCTCCCAGGCGAACTGGTCGTCGTTCTTCCCCTTGAAGAGGAAGGGATCCATCGAGTAGTCGGCGTAGGACAGCGCCAGATCGAGCTCGAGGCCGTTCTTGCGCGTGGTGAACTCCGGGCCGAACGTGAAGACGTTCACCGACGCGCCGCCGTCGGCGAAGAGGTTGATCATGAACTTCGGGACGATGACGTTCCGGAACCGGACCCCGATGAACTTGTAGGCCTTGCCGTCCTTCTCGAGCGGGGCGTTGGCGTCGGCGGGCTCAGGCGCCGCTTCCGGCTCCTTGTCCTTCTCGCCGGGCGTCTCGTCGCCCTGCGCCTTCTCGCCCTCGGCCTGCTTCTCGGCCGCGACGGAGTCGTCCGGGTTGCTGTCGACGCCGTCCTCCGACTGCGCGCGGGCGCTCGACGTGAAGCACACGGCGCCGAGCAGCGCGGCGAGCGCGGCGGCCCTGGCGTGCACCCCGACCGCGAGCTGCCGACCCATCTTCCAGTGGTACATTGTAGGTCACCTAGCGATGCGTAAGGTCAGGGCCGGACTCGGGCACTCACGGGACGGGCGCGCCGAGGCGAGCTCCGTTTCGCCGCGCGCCCCGGTGTACCGGGTACCAGCCGAGGGGGGAGGGTACACGAGACGCAGCGCCGTGGGGCGCCCGCGGACCGCCCATGGCGGAGCTTTTTCCGGCGCGACGGCGACGGTGCGCGGTGCGACGGGGGTCGCGCGTGAGCCGGGTGAGCCGGGGGTGCGGTCGGCGGACGCGGTGCGGCGGGCAGCGCGCGCTCCGGCGTGCGCGGGGTGCGGCAGAGCGCGCTCGCCGGAGCCCGGCCTGGGCGCCGGTGCGACGTCGGCGCGGCGCCCCAGCACGGGAACGGCCGAGGTTGCGCACAGCGAAATGATCCGCAATAGACGGAAAGGATGATCCTTCACCAGTCCCAGGTGGAGCAGACGATCGACCGCGATGAGCGGGACAGGTTCATCAAGGAGCTGGTGGTGGTGCGGGTCCGCAGCACCGCGGTCGAGGTTGCGCCGGCGAGCCGTGGGATCGAGGGGGCGCGCGCTCCCGGGGGGGAGGACCCGGTCGTCGACAGGGAGTCGGTGGTCCACGACGTGCCGCTCGCGATGATCCGGAAGCGCAGCGCGCGGCTGCGGAGCACGGTGGCGAGCGTGCTGCTGGTCCATGGGTACGGCCAGAACCGTTACATCTGGCACCTGCCGTCGCGGAGCTTCTCGAACTACCTGGCGCGGGCTGGCTTCGACGTCTTCAACCTGGATCTGCGGGGGCACGGGCGGTCGCGGCACCTCGGGGCGCGGCGGCCGGGTCACGTGACGGATTTCGTCCGCGAGGACCTGCCGGCGGCGATCGAGGAGGTGCGGCGCATCTCCGGCCCGCGGCCGGTGTACCTGATCGGGCACTCGCTCGGGGGTCTCGTCAGCTACGCGACCGCGCCGACGATGGGCGACGCGGTGGGGGGGATCGTCACGCTGGGGAGCCCGTACCTGTTCACGCACGGGTCGCGCGCGCTCGCGCTGCTCGGCCGGCTGATGTTGACGGTCGACCGCCGCGTCCCGCTCGGGCAGGGGGCGCTGGCGCTGTCGGCGTGGGGTGAGCCGTTCCGGTTCGTGCGCGCGTTCGTCGAGAGCCCGATCTTTCCGCTGCCGATCCGGGGCTTCGTGCCTGGCTCGATGGAGACGCGGGTGCTCACGCAGCACATGTCGCTGGCGATGGACAGCGGCAGCATCACGGTGCTGCGGAACATGTTCCTGGACGCGGCGGCGTCGCGGAAGAGCGGCCAGCACATGGGGAGCCTCTTCGGGTACGCCAAGGCGTTCGAGGGCCTGGATCTGCCGCTCCTCGTGATCGCCGGCACGTTCGACGACCTCGCGCCGCCGGCGTCGGTGAAGCCGGCGTACGACTTCAGCCGATCTTCGGACAGGACGTACCGCGAGTTCCCGCGCGGCCACCTCGACATCGTCGTTGGCCGGGACGCGCCGCTCACCGTGTGGCCGCTCATCGAGGCGTGGCTGAAGACGCGCGTCCGGCGGGCGGCGGCGAGGGAGCGGGAGCGGCTGAGCGCGTAGGCCGCAGATCGTGTCGCAGGGTCGTCTCAGGCCTTCCTGTGTGACGTCGGCACCCTGGGACAAGCACCGTGTCGGACCGAGCCCGAGGTACGACATCGCTCGTTCTGCGAGATCGCTGGCGTTGATTGGCCACGGTTCTGCTTGAACCGGACATGACTCGCCTTCTTCTGCCCACCCGTCGTGGGGAGATGCCCACCGCTCCTGGCGGCGCGGCGCTCGATGCGCCGCGGACGGCCTGGTCAGCAGATCCGTGCCCGCGAGTCCCGGGACGCGCTGCCCCTTTGCTATGGTGCGCCGCATGCACATCGAGCTCCGGCAGTTGACCGCCGAGCAGCAGGGCGAGTTCGTTCATCCCATCCTCACCGCGTTCGGCGCGATGCCGAACCCCGAGCGCACGGAGGGGATGAAGCGCCTCGAGGAGCTCTCGTCGCGCATCGGCGCATATGACGGCGAGTCGATCGTCGGGGCCGCCGGCTCGTTCTCGCTCACCATGACCACGCCCGGCGGCGGCGCCGTCCCGGCCGCCGGGCTCACGGCGGTCGCGGTGATTCCGACGCACCGCCGCCGCGGCATCCTCACGTCCCTCATCCGCCGCCACCTCGACGACGCGCGGGCCGAGGGGCGGCCGATCTCCTCGCTCTGGGCCACGGAGGGCACCATCTACGGCCGCTTCGGTTACGGCCTCGCGTCCCGGGCGTGCTCCATCTCGATCGAGCGGGATCGCGCCGCGTTCCGCGGAGAGGCCAGCGCCCAGGGCCGCGCGCGGCTGCTCGGAGAAGAGGAGGCGCTCGAGCCCTTCGCGTCGATCTGGGAGCGCGCCCGCCCGCTCGCCCCGGGGATGCTCGCGCGCTCGAAGGCGTGGTGGCAGGTCCGCCGGCTGAGCGACAACGACTTCGTCCGCCAGGGAGGCGGCCCGCTCCAGCGCGCCGTGATCGAGGTCGACGGGCGCCCCGAGGCGTACGCGCTGTACTGCGTGCACCACCGGTGGGACGCCTCCCAGATCCCTGTCGGAACGGTCCGCGTGATCGAGGCGATCGGCGCGTCGCCGCTCGGGACCCGGCTCCTCTGGAGGTACCTCTTCGACATCGACCTGGCGCAGCGGATCGAGGCGAGCCTCTTGCCGCCCGATCACCCGCTCGGCCTGCTCGTCGCCGAGCCGCGGCGCCTGCGCCTCACGGCGAGCGACGGGGTGTGGGTGCGCATCGTGGACGTCGAGGCCGCGCTCGCGGCGCGCGCCTACGGCAGCAGCGAGCCGCTCACCCTCGAGATCACCGACCGCGATTACCCCTCGAACGCCGGTCGCTTTCGGCTGCACGGGGGCGAGCGCCGCGCGACGCGGACCGCGCAGGCGCCGGACCTCCGCCTCGACATCACGGCCCTCGGCTCGGCCTACCTCGGCGGCGTCTCGTTCCAGGGCCTCGCCGACGCCGGCCAGGTCGAGGCGCTCTCGGAGGACGCCGTCGAGCGCGCCGACCGCCTGTTCCGCGCCGCGCGCGCCCCGTGGTGCCCCGAGATCTTCTGACCGGCCGCGCGGCGCGGAGGGCCGGGCGGCGCGCGCACCCACCCACGCGCGCGTCCGAGGAGCGCTCGCCGCTCGGGCCGATCCGTGCCACGTTCCGCGGCGATGACGCTCCCGCTCCGCGGCGTCTACGCGGTGACGCCGACGCGTCGCCGACGCTTCCTGTGGGCCGCCTGGTGGACGGCCGAGCCTGCGCGCGAGCCGTTCCGCCCGCCGGACGCGAGCCAGGGCGGCGCGCGGACCGTGGAAGAGGCGCGGGCGCAGGCCGAGCGCGCCGCCGGGCGCCCGCTCGTCGAGATCGAGCCGGCGTGGGCGACGGCCTGGACCCGCGTCCTGCGCGGCGAGCCCCCCTGGCCCAGGCCGCGCGCGCGCCGCGACGCGCCCCCGCCGCCGCCCCCCGGGCCGTCGCGGCGCGCCCCGTCGCGGCCCGCCGTCGCGCGCGGCGCCTCGCCGTTCGCGGTGCTCGGCGTCACCGAGGCCGCGAGCGCCGACGAGATCCGCCAGGCGTTCCGCCGGCTCGCGCTCGTCACGCACCCCGATCGCGGCGGCGACGCCGGCGAGTTCATGCGCGCCAAGTGGGCCCACGACGAGGCCATGTCCAGACTGTCGCGCCCCCGGCGGGAGCGGCGCTAGGGGCCGCTCGCCTCCGCGACCTTCCTCGCCTCGCCGAGGAGCGGCGCGTACTCGCGCGCGAGCAGCGGGCTCTCGCGGAGCGCGCGATCGAGCACGTCGGCGGCGCGGCGGGCCAGATCCAGGCGCAGCGCCCGGTCGCGCTCCGCCTTCGCCTTGAGCAGGAGCAGCGCGCCCTGCTCGGCGCTCGCCGCGGGGAAGTCCGTGTCGATCTCCAGCGCGCGATCGACGAGCGCGAGCCCCGCCTCGACCTCCGCGCGCGCGTCGAGGAGCCCCGGCGCGGCGACGGCGGCGCGCAGCCGGTGGACCTCGGCCAACGTCGCGAAGATCCTCGCGTTTCCGTCGTTCGCCTCGACCGCGCGGAGCAGCGAACGCTCCGCGGCGTCCAGCGGCGCCACGGGGATCCGCCCCCGGGACGCGGCCCAGCGCGCCGCGAGCAGGTCGACGCCCCCGAGCGCGAGGAGCGCCTCCGCGTTGCGCGGCCGCGCGGCCACGATGCGCTCCAGCTCGCCCCGCGCCGCGCGCAGCGCGCCGGTCGGATCCTCGCCGCGGGAGAGCGCCCACTGCGCCGCCTCGGCGAGCGCGAGGCCCGTCCCCTGCTGAGCCTCGAGATCCTCCGGGTTGAGGTGCGCCGCCGCGGTGTAGCCGTCGAGCGACCGCGCGAGCGACACCTCCGGGCTCCGCCCGGTGAGCCGCTCGTACCGGCCCTGGATCAGGTAGGCCAGCGCGAGGCTGTTGTACGACTGGTAGCTGTCCGGCCGCAGCCGGAGCGCCGCCTCGAGGTGGTCCATGGCCACCTCGAGCGACGCCTCGGGCGACACCCCGTGGTCGAGCTCGTACTGCGCCCGCTGCGCGTGGAACCAGCCCTGGTTGAGGCGCGGCGGCGCGTCGTTCGGGGCGATCTCGATCGCCCGCTCGATGTGCGACGCGCTGAGCCCGAAGAGGCGGATCGGATCGGCGCCGCGGGACGCGCTGTACTCGGCCATCATCCCGAACGCGATGCCGGTGTCGTTCCACGCCCAGAACGAGTTCGGATCGAGGGCGAGCGACCGCTGCATGCTCTCGATCGCGCGCTCGAGCGACGGCCGCGTGTCGAGCCCCAGCGTGCCCTCGTAGGACGCGATGAGGAAGAAGCTCGCCCCCATCGAGCCGTACGCTGTCGCGTCCGACGGGTCCCCCTCGATCGCCTGCTCGCTCGCCGCGATCGCCCGGGTGAGGTCCGGCCTCGGGTCAGCGCCCCTCGACAGGTCCCGCCTGGCCCGGTGCACGTGGGCCCAGGCCTTCTTCGCGTGCGCGCCGCTCGCGCGCGGGTTGGCGTGGAGCGCCCGGTCGCAGCGATCGAGGAGCTGCGCGAAGAGCTGCTCCACGTCGCCGCCGCGCTGCGCCTCGATCAGCATGATCTCGCTGAGGGCGCTCGCGGTCGCCTCGTGGAGCTCGGGGTCGCTCTCGGCCATCTGCGCCGCGGCGTCGTACGAGGCGACGGCGGCCCGGAACTCGACGAGCGCCGCCGCGTGGTCGCCGGCGTCGCGCGCGGCCGCCCCCTTCGCCGACAGGACGTCGCCCTCCAGCTTCTTCGCCTCGTACTCCCAGGGCGATCGCGCGAACGCCCGCCGCGCGTCGCCGAGCGCCTCGTCGAAGCGCCCCTCGTAGAGCTCCGTCAGCGCCGCGGTGTACGCCGACGGCGCCCCGGTCGACCTCACGCTGTCGCGCAGGTACTTGATCGCCGGGCCCTTGTGCCGCTCGTCGAGCTCGATCTGCTGCGCGGACCGCTCCCCCTTGTCGGCGAGCCGCCGCGCCCGGTCGAGCCCCTTGCGGTAGAGCATCCCGTGCGCGAGCCCCGCCGCGAACTTCGCCTCCCGCGCGGCGTACCCGCTCCCGAGCGCCGCCTCGAGGTGCCGCAGCGCCTCCTCGGGCTCGTGCAGCGCGAGGTGCCCGCGCCCGAGCGCGTAACGGCCCGGACCCTCGACGAGGTCGCCCGCGGCCCCGCGCATCGCCTGCATCTTCCGGTCGATCTCGCCCATGCGCGCGCGGATGACCTCCTTCTCCCGCGACACGTCGTGGAGGGGGAGCGCGTACGCGTAGCGCATGAACAGCTCCATCTCCTTCACGTCCTGACCGAAGCCCTCGGCCAGCGACGCCACGTGCGCCGCGAGCTCCGCCTGGCGCGAGGCGGCGAGCTTCGCGCGGAGGGCGACGGCGCCGGAGAGCGCGAGCACGACCAGCGCCGCCGCGGCCGCCGAGACGGCGAGCCGGTGTTTCCTCGCCCGCTTCAGGGCGCGGTACACGAGGCTCACGGGCCGCGCCTCGATCGGATCGCCCTCGAGGTAGCGCCCGAGATCGAGGGCGAGCATCTTCGCGGAGTCGTACCGCCGCTGAGGCTCCTTCTCGAGGCACTTCATCACGATCGTCTCCAGATCGACCGGGATCCCCTTGTCGAGCTGGCGCGGCGGCACGGGCAGCTCGTGGACCACCCGCCAGATGAGGCTCGTCATCGACGGATCGACGAACGGCGGGCGCCCGGAGAGGACCTCGTAGAGCGTCGCGCCGAGGCAGTAGACGTCCGTGCGGCGGTCGAGCGGGCGCTGGCCCCCGGACACCTGCTCCGGCGCCATGTACGCGGGTGTCCCTTCATCGCTCGTCGTCGTCCGCCCGTCCGCCCCGATGTCGCGCGCGAGCCCGAAATCGAGCAGGTAGGGGCGGAAGGCGCCGTCGGCCGTCCGCTCGACCAGGATGTTCGCCGGCTTGATGTCGCGGTGGATCAGCCCGAGCCGGTGGGCGGCGTGGAGGCCGTCCGCCACGTCGGCGACGATCTTGAGCCGCTGCTCGAGCGACATCTGCTGCGCCACGCGGTGGAGCGGCTGGCCGTCGATGTACTGCATGGCGATGAACGGCTGGCCCTGGGCCTCGCCGACCTCGTACACCTTGCAGACGTTCGGGTGCTCGACCCGGGCCTGGGCCCGCGCCTCCCAGATGAAGCGCTGCGCGAGCTCCGGATCGTTGCCCCGGATGAGCTTGAGCGCCACGTACCGCTGGAGTCGAGGGTCCCTGGCCTTGTAGACCGTCCCCATTCCCCCTTCCCCGACGAGCGACACGCACTCATAGCGATCCCAGTCGCGGATCGGAAACCGGCTCGGCGCGCGCGAGGGGGGCGGATCGACGCAGACGAACACCGTGTCCTGCGCGGCGCCCGATGCTTCCGGAGGGACGGGCGAGACAGGCGGAGCGGCCAGGGCCGGCGTGGCGGGGGGAGCGGGAGGAAGGGGCGGGACCGACGAGACGGAGCGGGGAGCCCTGCTCGAGGAGGCGAGCGGGGCGCCCCTCGGCGTGGGCTCCTGGTCCGCCGATCTCGCGGCGCGCGCGCTCTCCGGGCCCGCTCTTCCCACTCGGCTCATCAATCGGACCCTTTTCGACAGCAAAGGCGGGACCCCCAGGGCTCGGGGCTTCGAGTCTATTCGAGGAAGGTCGTGATGACCTCCCTCGAACCGCTGCACGCTGCATAACCCATCGCCGGGTCGCCTGCGGCCAGACAAACGGAAGAGCAGTCTCCCGTCCGCTGGATGATACCGCACCCAACGACCGCCGAGCCGGTATCATGCCCCGTCGCACACGAGCGGCTGCTCGCGCGCGAGTGTTCGAGGTTGTCCGGGACGTGGCATGTGTAGAGCGCCGGCGTCTCGCTGAACAGGTTGCCCCAGAACGCGCCCTCCTTGCTGGCGAAGGCGCCGCGCTCCTCCGGGCCGGCGGCGAGCTGTGCGCTGCCCTGCGAGCGCATCGAGAGCATCACGCGCACGCCGAAGTAGTTGGTCCGCGCGGCGATGCAGGCCGAGACCCATCGCTGCTTGACCGGAGAGAGCGGCCCGTCCACCCATTCCGGAGCGAGCCCGACCTCACCCCGGTGCTCCGCGGCGCCGTCAGGCCCGTCGAGCTCGACCGCCTGAGAACGGTCGAGCGCGCACCCGACCGCATAACGAATGAAGTCGCGCGACACGGCCCCTTCCAGCGCCTGGACCCGGAGAGCGCGCAAGGAGGTGGACGGTATCGAGTCCGGCCTGAGCGCATTTGGCCAGAACCCGTTCGGCCAGAACCCGTTTGGCCAGAACCCGTTCGATGCGACCCCGCTCGGCGAGCGATCGCCCGGCGCCGGACTGGCCGACTCACCCTCTCCGGTCGACAGGAGATCGACCGTCGTCGCGAGGCGCTCATCCGTGTCGAAGACGTCCGGAGCGCAGCCACACACCAGGGCAAGGAGCAGTGTGGACATCAACCTTCGCATCAGCACCTCCCTTGGCAGCTCCCAGCGTATGGCCCCGAATCGCCATCCTCCCGAACCGCTTGGGTTGCCTGCCAGTGAGCGTCTTGGGTCGTGAGCACCTGGCGATACTACAGAACTGTCGCACGACGGTAGACCGGAGTTTACGTCCATGTCAATACCCCGACGCGCCGTGTCGCCGCGCTCTGTACGCTTTCAGTATGGCGCGAGCGTGCGACGCTGGCTACGCGGCGATCGCGGTCGACGGGCGCAGGTCGGCGGGTGTTCTGCTCGAGGAGAGAGGCCGGCGTGGAACGATGCCAGCGTGGAAAGGGGCGGGCGAGGAAAGCGGCCAGCGCGGAAAGGCACGAACGCAGAGAGGGGCGCGCGCCGTCCACGTCATGGATCGATGTGGGGGGCGCGACATGCGTCCAAGGTGGGTCAAGCTGCGATACCGCTCAGGGCCGTCGGCCCGCAGCTCAATACTTGACCGTGCAGCCGAACGCCTCGGTCTCCTTCGTGGAGATGGGCTTGCCGGCGGTGAGCTCGCCCAGCGCGGCCTCGACGTAGTTCGTGACCTGCTCGCCCGGCTCGGGCTCACCACCCTTCGTGCTGTCGATGGCGCCCGCGTAGACGAGCGTACCCTGCGGGTCGATGATGTACATATGCGGTGTGCGCTGGGCGCCGTAGGCGCGGCCGACATCGCCCTTCTCGTCGACGAGGATCGGGTAGCTCATCCCGAACTCGCCCCTGGCCTTCACGTTGTCTTCCCTGGCGGCGCCCTGCTTGCCGGGAGCGCCCGAGTTGATGGCGAGCCACACGACGCCCTTGGCCATCTGCTGCGCGGGCACGTCCTTCAGGCCGCCCTTGCGGTGCGCGAGCTGCACGAACGGGCAACCGGGGTTGAACCACTCGAGCACGACCGTCTTGCCCTTGTGGTCGGCCAGCTTGACGGGCTTGCCGTCGAGGTCCGGCAGCGTGAAATCCGGCGCGGGCTGGCCGACCTTCGCCGGGCCCGCGTTCGCCTGAGCCGCCGGCGCGTCCGCGGCCTTCGCCTTCTCCGCCTCCGCCCTGGCGGGCTGCTGCGCGGCGGCGCCGGTCGCCGCGGGGGCGGCAGGGGCGCTGGCGTCGCCGGGCTGGGTGCACGCCGCGAGCGACGCGGCGAGAAAGGTCAGGGGAATGAGCTTGTTCATGCCAGGACGCTTACCACGCCGCGTGCCCGGCGCATGGCTCAGGGGAACTCCGGCCATCGATCGCCGGTCGCCCACCGGTATCGCAAGCCGAGCTGCCCGAGATCCGCGCCCAGCAGGCCGAGCCGATCGGGCGTCGCCGCCACCACCATCATCGTTCCCACCGCGTCGAGGTGGTGTGTCAGCGAGATCGCCAGGAGAGGGCCGATGCGCACGACCACGCTCTCGCGGCCCGGGTTGCCGAGCACCTCGGCGGCGGCGCCGAGCCGGAGCTCGCCGAAACGGTCCATCTCCGCCATGTAGCCGAGCCGGGCGCGGTAGAGGTATGGCGGCTTCATCACGGCGTGGAGCGCCTCCTCGTAGAGGTAGTACCCCTCCGGCGTGCCCAGCACCGCATAGCCCGTCGCGACGCCGAACAGGCTGCCTCCGAGGAGCGGTATCGAGCCCGACACCTCGAGCTCCCCGGCGATGTAGCGCGACCTCGGGCCGAGCATGAGCTCGGTGTCCCGGCGCGTGTACGACGCTCGGGGCTCGAGGAAGTACTGCGTCGTCGAGAAGGCGTACCGCGCGCCGCCGCGGATCTCCAGGCTGGGCAGCGCCGCGCGCAGGCCCACGTACTGCGCGCCGCCCGAGGGCGAGACGCTCGAGTACCCCTCGATCCCGATCCACGACCAGTGCGGCCGGCCCACGCCGAGCGCGAGGCTCGGCCTGAAATAGATGACGCCGAGCTCCAGGACCGCGGAGACGAACGGGCGCGCGGGCGCGCTCCGCGCCCAGTACGAGCGCTTTTGCAGGAGGTCCACCCCGGAGGACACCGCCGGCGGATCGCTGGCGGGCGGCGGCAGGTCGGCCGGATCCTGGGCGACGGCCGCGGCCGGGACCAGGACGGGCGCGGCGGCGACGGCGAGCGCGGCGGCGGCGAGCGCGCGGCGGCGGGCCATGACTAGAACCTGCCCATCAGGTACCCGCCGAGCGGCGCAGGCACGAAGCTGATCGACACGGCGTCCGCGCGCGTCGACGTCGAGGCCGAGGCGCCGCCGCGGTAGTGCAGGAGCCACGGGAGCCCGAGGCCCGTCAGGGTGCCGACGGCCGCGCCCGTGAGCGCGTCGGTCGCGAAGTGCTGGTCCGAGACGACCCGCAGCGTCGCCACGGCGGTCGCCGCGCCGAGCGAGGCGACGCACGCGAGCGCGTCGGGCGCGCCGCCGCCGTAGAGGGGCAGGTGCGCGTGGTGCGAGCACATGAGCCCCGCCGCCGTGAACGCGGTCGAGCTGTGGCCGCTGAAGAAGCTCCGGTACCGCTTGCTCCCGCGGCAGTCGCGGTCCTGCTCCTCCTCCGGCCCGACGCACACGGCGCGGTAGGGGCGCTCGCGGCTCGTGAGCCCCGCGACGAGGCCGTTCACGGCCGCGTTCAGCGCGAGCGCCTCGATGTCGATCAGCGCGATCTCCCACGCGACGCTGCCGCGCCCGTGCCCCCACCAGGCCACGAGCAGGGCGTCCGCCGCGAGCTGGTTGGTCATCAGCGTGAGCAGGAGATCGCTCGCGTCCCGCGCCATCTCGCGCTGGCGGTCGCTCCGGATCCGCAGGGCGTCGCGTGCGGCGCCGTCGAAGCCGTTCACGGCCGTCCACCGGCCCTCCGCAGGCGGGATGGCCAGCGTCGCGAAGGCGGTCGCGGCGAGGAGCCCCGTGGCCACGTACTCGCTCGCGCGGAAGCGCGGCCAGCGCGGGTCCCACGCCAGCTCGGGCCGCGCGGTCTCGGGCGCCGTCGCCGCGGCGGCGCTGCGCGGCGTGGGCGCCAGGGGGGCCTCGGCCCGCGCCGCGGGCGCGCCGAGCAGCGCCGCCGCGGCGACGGCGCCCGAGGCCAGCCGCAGCGCTGCAGTGCACCTCAAGGAGCGGACCGCGCGATCAGAAGTCGGGGTGGCCGATGACGAGGAACTCGAGCGGCCCGGCGCCCGCGTTGCGCAGCCCGTGGTGCACGTTCTTCTCGACGTGCATCATCTGGCCGGGGCCGAGGGGGACCTCGCGGTCGCCGATGATGCCGAGCGCCTTCCCGGCCAGGATGTAGATGGTCTCCGTGGTCTCGGTGTGGAGCTCGCGCGAGATCTCGCAGCCGGGCTCCATCTTGCCCTTGTAGAAGCCGAAGCCGTCACCGCGGTGCTTGCCGAGCAACTGCGCAAAGAAGACGCCCCGGTTGGGCAAGTACTCCATGACGTCTTCCTCGGCCGCGGTCAGCACCACGGCCCCGTCGATCTGCTGCCTCATGGCAACCCTCCTTCCCGCGAGTGAAGCTGCTGGAGAATCCATCAGTTACAGAAGCGTACCGCGTCCTGTCAACGGCGGTCGCGGCGGCCGCGGTCTCGTTTCAGAACGGCAACACGACGCTCGCACCCGCGCGCAGCTCGTAGCTGAACGAGATCGTCTTCAGGCCCTTCGGGGGTAGCTCGACGCGGCTGCGGAGAAACCCGTCCTTCTCCTCCAGCGCCCATCCGACGGCCTCGACCAGCGCGACCTCCACCTCGGCCACCTCGCTGACGGGGATGCGCTCGGTGACGAGCACCCGCTTCGCGATGCTGGAGAGATTGGAAAGGGAGAGCTTCACGCGGCGGCGGATCTTGCGGCTGCCGGTGATGGCCGAGGTGTCCTGCTCCTCGTCCACGTTGCGCCGCACACGCACAGCGTCGTCCACGCCGAAGCCGAGTTCGAACGGCTCGCCGGCGCCGACGAAGTCGAGCCGGGCGCGGCCGACGAGGCTGCCGCCCCGCGCGATCCGCACCGGGCCGGCGAGCAGCGGGCGCGGCCTCCCGGCGCCGCCGCCCCTCCCGGCGCCGCCGCCCCTCCCGGCGTCGCCGCCGTCGAGCGTCGCGGTCGCGCGCAGGTGCGCCGCGGGGTGGACCTCGGGGTACAGCACGAGCGCGAGCTCGGCCGGGACCGCGCGCCGGGCGATCTCGACGCGGAGGGGGCGGCCGTCGGAGGGGAGGGTGACCGGCTCGGTCGCCTCGAAGACCAGCGGCTCGCCCCCGTCGTCGACGCCGGGCATCTCGTCGACGGCGCGCGCCCCGCGGTCGAGCCCGGCCGCGGCGATCGCCTGGTCGCGCGCCTCGACGACGACGCGGCGGCGCTCGAGGTCCGTCTTGCGCCGCAGCCGGAGGACGTCGTCCCCGAGGAGCGGCGCCTCGGCGCTCCGCGCCGGCCGCGCGGTCGAGAAGCGCGCGGCGACGTTCACCCAGGCCTCGCCGGTCGCCTGCCACGCCGTCGCCCAGGTCGTGAGCTCGACCGAGCCGCGCGTCCCCTGCGCCGCGGCGTCGCCCGCGTCCGCGCGCGCGGCGGCGGTCGCGGCGCCGCCTGTGCCCGAGGCGCCACCTGCGCCCGCGGCGCCGCCCGCGCCCGCGGCGTCGCCCGCAGCGTCGCCCGCGCCGTCCACGGTGAGCCGCGCCAGGTGCTCGGGGCGCCAGACAGCGCACGCGACGCGGTAGGTCAGCTCGATCTCGACGGGCTGCGGCGCGGGGGCGTGGATCTCCACCTCGATGACCGCCTCGTAGCGCGGCTGCTCGACCGACCCCTCGCGCAGCCGCGCCGTGGCGCGCCGCGCGTCGTCCTCCGCGTGCGCACGCGCCGCGCGCGCCTCGGCCGACGCGGCGAGGGCCTCGTCGAGCGCCGCGCGCAGCGCCTCGACGCCGGCGCGCCACGACGCGAGCCGCGCGGGCTCGCCCGCGTCCTTCGGGACCTCGCCCACCGCGTGCGCCCACGTGGCGAGGAGCTGATCGAGGTGCGCCTCGCGGCGCGACGCCCGGTCCCGCGCGAGCTCGGCGGCGGCGGCTCGCCGGGACGCCTCGCGGTGCTCGCGCTCCAGCGCGTCGATCGCCTCGCGCCCGAGCGCCGCCTCCCGGTGCGCCCTCCACCGCACGCGCGCCGCCGTCACCCGGGCCGCGCCCGCGCCGTCCGCGCCCCCCGCCGGCGCGACGCGCGCCTGCACGGTGCGCTCGTCGACGAACACCGACACGCCGCCGATCGCGACCCACTGCGCCCCGGCCGCGACCTCGACGCGCGCCGCGCGCACGACCTCGGCGCGGTCCTCGAACAGCGTCACCGCGCGCGCCGCGCTCGGGTGGGGGGCGCGCTCGGCGACGCTCGCCTCGGCGGTGTCGCCTGCGCCCGCGCTCCCCTCGGCGGCGCTCCCCCCGCCCGCGCTCCCCTCGGCGGCGCTCCGCTCAGCCCGGCCCGAACCGTTCGCATCGCTTGCCATGGCGCGCTCGTTTCCCCTGTTATTCCCGGCGGTTACCGCCGACGACCTCGCTCTTCGAGGAGAACACCACCCGGTACGTGAAGGCCACGGAAGCCTTGCCGCCGGGCGCGAGCGGCACGCGCCAGCGCAGCCCGCCGCGCACGGGCTCGCCGAGCTCCTCCTGGCTGTACGGCTCGGCCCTCGGCTGCGACGAGAGCAGCTTGATCTCGACGTCCTTGTCGTCCGTCACCGGGATGCGGTCGAGGACCTCGACCTCGACGCTCATCCCCAGCGACGAGGAGAGATCGATGGTGACCGCGTGCTCGACGGCGAGCGAGCCGCCGAGCAGGCCGGCGCTCGACTCGTCGACGCGCGCGTTCCTGGCGACCCGGATCCGCTCCTCGACGCCGAGGCCGGCGCGGAGGACGCCGCCCCGGTCGACGTGCCCGAGCGTGGACTGCGCGGCGAGGGCGCCGTCGACGAAGATCTCGACCGGCCCCTCGAGGAGCGGGGCGTCGAACGGGTTCTCGACGCGCGCCTCGCGGTAGACCTCGGCGGCCTCGCGCGGCACGGCGACGAACCGGGGCGTGGCCGGGGCGCGCGCGGTGCTCAGGGCGACGCGGTGGAGCCTGCCGTTCGACGGCACATCGGCGGCGCCTTCGCCGGCGTAGAGATGATCGAACTGCCCGCGCGTGTCGCGCGGGTCCGCGGCGCGGGGCGGGGTAGGGAGGTTCGTGACGTCCGCCTCGGCCCGCTTCGCGAGGCGCCTCGAGCGCCGGGGCCTCTCGCGCGTGAGCCGGCCGCGCTGCGGGCCCGCGCCGGGGAGGTGCAGCGCGTCGAAGTCGAGCCACCCTTCGACCTGCGCCGGATCGAGCGGCGCCGGGGCCGCGCCGGCGTCCTCGGGCCCCTCGGCGAGCGCGTCGTCGGCCACGCCGGCCGTGAGCTCGGCGGCCTGCACGCGGGCGAAGCCGCCCCTGGGGGCCGCGGGCGCGATCGCCTGGGGCGCCGGCCCGGAACCCCCGCCGAACGACGGGAGCGACAGCGACAGCCCGCGCGACTTGCGCGCCGGCGCGGGCATCGGCATCGGCTCGGCGAGCATCATCGGGGGCGGAGGCGCGAGGGCCGCGCCGGGAGCCGCCGAGGAGGGGGCCGCGGCCGGCAGCGGCGGGGGCGCGCCGGTCAGCGGCACCCTCCGTCGCGTCTCGAGCAGCTCCTCGCCGGCCATGTCGGCGGCCAGCTCGGCGTCTCCCGCGAGCGTGGCCGGCATCAGCGTGCGCTCGTCGTCGTCGTCGTCGCCGCGCGCGCCGGGCGGGAGCTCCGCCTGCGCGGCCTTGGCCCGCGCCGGCGCGGGGAGGGCGGCGACGAAGCGGTCGAACCCCTCGAACATGGCGTCGAGCCCCTCGGGCGCGGGGCGATAGCCGCGGCGCGGCGGGCGCTGCGCGCGGCTGAGCCGCAGCGAGGGGAGCTCCGGCAGCCGCGTGTCCTGCACGAGCTCGGCGGTGGCGAGCGCGAGGCGCACGTCCTTCCAGTCCTCGCCGGAGGCCTGCGCCACGAACGCGTCGAGCTGCAGGGCGACCTCGGTCGCGCCGCGCGAGAACCGCGCCGCGTAGGCGGGCCACCAGCGCGCGGCGGCGACGGCGTACTCGAGCCGGAGCGTCGGTTCCCCGCCCGCTTCCCCGCCCGCGCCGTCGCGCGCGGGCGCGAGCCGCACGACGACGTCGAGGCGCGTCGGGGCGCGCTCCTCGACCTCGCCGCTCGTCGCCTGCGCGGCGTCGAGCTGCGCGGCCCGGAGCTCCTTGCGGGCGCGCTCGAGCTCCGCCGCGAGCGCGGCGGCGCGCGCGTCGAGCGCGGCGAGCTCGTCCGAGAGCAGCCCGCTCACGGCGAGCGCGTCCCGGACGCGGGCCGCCGGGTCGCCCGGCCGGAAGCGCCGCGCGAGCTCCGGATCGAGCACGACGTCCGCGAGCCGGTCGCGCCAGAGGCGGAGGTGGGCGTGCTCGGCGGACAGGCGCTCGACCGCGAGCTCGAGCTCCCGGAGCTGCGCCGAGAGCGCGCTTTTCGAGACGGGCGCCGGGGGCACGACGAGCCGCGCGCGCACGCCGACGACCTCGCGCGGCGCCCGCGAGGCCCCTGCCGCGTCGCCCGCGGAGGGCGCGGTGGACACGAGCGCGCGGAAGCTCCCCGGCTCGGCGAGCGGGGTGATCCCCGGCACCGCGATCTCCGCCGCCCCCCGGGGGAGCGGCGCCGCGAGCGCGACGCGGCGGGTGACGATCGCCCCGCGCGCGTACACGACGACGCCCTCGATACGGCTAGCGCACTCGATCCTCTCGGCCGTCATCCGCTCGTCCCTCGCCCGCGAACGCCTTGTGGGAGCGCGACCGTACCACGCCGCGCGCGGGCGAGGCAGCGCGCCGTCGTCTCGTGTCGACGAAGCTGAACCCCGGGAGCGCGTCGATGTCGTAGGCGCGGAGCGCGAGCGCGTCGAGCCGCTCGAAGTCGCGCTGCCGGAAGGAGCTGCGGAGGTCGCTCATCAGGCCCTCCGCGACGCTCTCCGGCGGCGGCAGCCGGATCCGCCGCAGGTACTGCGCCTGGAAGCGCAGGTAGCCCCCGCGCATCTTGACCGCGTAGGACCACACGAAGAAGAGGGCGACCCGTGAGCTGAGGAGCCCGCCGAGCGCCTCGAGATCCCAGCCCTCCGAGGTGATGAAATAGAGGTTGTGGTGCGGGTGGAACCTGCCCTCCTCGTAGACCACCTCGTTGGATCCTGCGATGTCGGGGATGAGCAGCTTCCGGGCGAAGGCCACCTCGGGGTAGACGCGATCGATGGTGCGGAACCAGCTCGCGGCGCTCTTCTGGGCGATGTAGCGCTGCCTGATCTCGGCCTCGTGGGCGCGCAGGTAAGCGGCGAGCTTCGGGTACTCGTCCAGATTGACCACCTTGCCGTCGCGCCCGAAGGTGTTGATGACGCACCGCCCGGCGTCGCGGATGCGGCCGTCCTCGATGTCGTCTCGCAGGACGAGCGGCACGAGGCGATCGCGCTCGATATCGAGGTCGTCGCGGACGATGTAGATCCTGTCGCTCCCGGTGGCGACGCCGATGCCGACGCGGGTGCCGCCCACCTCCTCGATCGGCGCGAACCGCGCCTCGAGCGAGCGCAGGGCCTCGAGGTGCTCCGGTGAGCTGAGCACCCAGGGGTCGTCCCCGTCGAACCAGGTGGGGTACTCCGACACGGTGACGCCGGGGCAGCGCTCCGGCGCGCGCGCCCCGAGGAGCGCGGAGGACGCTGCCTCGCACTCCTCGGGAGAGGCGGTGCTCAGCGTCGCGACAGGGACGCTCCCGGTCTTGCCGCGCGACACGGCGAATATCGACGGATACGCGACGACGTCAGACTCGAACGGAGAGGCGCGGTGCAGGTCGATGTAGCACCGGACCCGGAACCACCTCGAGAGCAGCCGGCGGAGCGGCGCGCCGTAGCGGTTGAGCGTCCACCGGTCGGCGCAGATGAACGAGAGGACCCCGCCGGGCGCGAGGAGATCGAGGCCGCGCTCGATGAACGCGACGTAGAGATCGGCGCGGTCGTAGAGCGATCGGTAGCGTTGCCGGTACTCCTCCTGGAGCTCGGGAGAGAGCTGCTCGATCCGGATGTAGGGTGGATTGCCCACCACCGCGTCGAAGCGGCGTCCCTGGCTGGTGAGCAGGAAGTCGCCGTGGGCGATCCAGGCGTCCGAGAGGCGCTTTGCGTCGTCGAGCGGCAACCCGAGCCGGGCGAGCGCGCCGGAGACCGCGTGGCGCGCGCGGCCCACGTGGTCTGGCTCGATGTCGTAGGAGCGGATGGCGGACTCGATGTCTCGCAGGTCGCGATCGTGGCGGCGCGCCGACGCGATGAGCCGCTCGGCGGCCGGGACGAGGAACGCGCCGTGGCCGCAGGCCGGCTCGAGCAGCGACAGCGACGCGAGGTCCCGGTCCGCGGTGTAGCCCGCGAGATCGAGGATGAGGTTCACCACGTGGGGCCTGGTCAGCACCACGCCGTGCGCCTCCCCTGACGAGCGCTCGCCGTAGTCGTAGGCGCTCGGCGGGAGCATGACCGTCAGATCGAGGGCTGTCTGCATGGGCGCCGCGAGGAGGCTAGTGCCGCGGGTCAGAAATCCTGCCACGGATCTGCCTCGCGAGAGGAGAGAGATTTCAACGCAAGGTCGCCAGGAGCGCAAAGACGCAAAAATGCATGAAGCTCGTTCTCTCTTGCGCCTTTGCGCCTTTGCGCCTTTGCGTTTGAATCTCTCCGGATCGCTGGACGGACTCCTGGTGGGCGGAACCAGCCGCGAACGGCGCGCGCCGCGGCCGGGTCGCGCGATGCCCGTGGGCCTCGCGTCGCGGCCGGCTGCCCTGGAGGGGCGGGCCACCGCGCGAGCGCACCTGCGGGGGTCGTGCTCCGCGCTCCTCGGGGCCCGCGCGCGCCGCGGGCGCGTTTCACAGGGCGTCGCCGGTGAATAGGGTAGAGTCGCCGGCATGGCCTTCCCCCCGCGTCTCTGCTCCGTCGATTCCGTCGATCGCGCCGCGGCGAGCGCTGCCTGCGCGGTCGCCGTCGGGCCGCCGCCCGCAGGCCTCCGCCCCCGGTTCATCGAGGTGGGCGCATGATCCTCGGCATCGGGATCGACGTCTGCGGCATCGAACGCATGGAGGAGGCGCTCGCGCGGTGGGGAGAGCGGTTCTGGGAGCGGGTGCTGTCCGAGCCCGAGCGCCGCTCGCTCGCGCACCGCGTGGACCGGGCGACCGCGCTCGCGGGCCGCTTCGCCGCGAAGGAGGCGGTGGTGAAGGCGCTCTCCGGCGCGCCGGGCGTCGGCTGGCACCACCTCGAGGTGCGCGGCGCGCCGCGCTCGCCCCCGACGATGGCGCTCCACGGCCCGGCGCGCGCGCTCGCGGAGCGCCTGGGCGTCAAGCGGGTGCACCTGTCGATCACGCACGACGCCGGCGTGGCGGCGGCGGTGGCCATTCTGGAAGGGGACGGCGAAGGCCGATCCCCGACGTATGAAGAAAAGGACGGCGAAGGCCGATCGCCGACCGATGATGAAGGGGACGGCGAAGGCCGATCGCCGACCGATGATGAAGGGGACGGCGAAGGCCGATCGCCGACCGATGATGAAGAGGACGGCGAGAGCCGATCCCACCTGGACGACGAAGGGAAATAACGCTCGTGATTCCGGTCCTCTCGCGCGCGCAGATGCGCGCCTTCGACAAGCACGCGATCCACCAGTGCCACGTCCCCGGCGTGGTCCTCATGGAGAACGCGGGCCGCGGCGCCGCCGACGTCATCTCGGCGATCATCGAGGCGCGCAGCGCCGGACAGCCCGTCGCCGCCGGTCTCCCCGGCCAGATCGCGCCCGGCCAGGCGGCCGCGCGGGCGCTCTGGCCCGCCACGCTGCCCTCCGGGGGCGGCCCGCGCGCCGGGAGCGTCCCGCCGCCGCCGAACAACCGCCGCGACGTCGAGGAAGCCCGCGCCGCGCGGGTCCGCTCGTTCCCGGTGCGCCACGTCCCGAGCCCGGGGCAGCCCGCGACCTACCCGCTCCACGCCCGCGTCGTCGTCGTCTGCGGCGCCGGCAACAACGGCGGCGACGGCTTCGTCGTGGCGCGCCACCTCCTCGCCCGCGGCGCCGAGGTCCAGGTCTTCCTGGCGGCCCCCTCCGAGAAGGTCACCGGCGACAGCCGCATCCACCACGACGCGTACGTCGACCTCGGCGGCGCGCTGACCGAGCTCCCCCCCGGCGCGTCGCTCCTCCCGCTCGAGGCCGCGCTCGCCGAGGCCGACCTCGTGGTCGACGCTGTCTTCGGCACCGGCCTCGACCGCCCGATCGAGGGCCACCTCGCCGACGTCATCGGCGTCCTCAACACCGCCACCTGCCTCTGCATCGCGCTCGACGTGCCCTCGGGCCTCGACGCCGACAGCGGCGCGCCGCTCGGCGCCGCGGTGCAGGCGGACGAGACCGTCACCTTCGGCCACCTCAAGATCGGCCTGCTCACGCCCGAGGGCGCGCGGCTCGCGGGCAACGTCCACGTGGTCGACCTCGGCGTCCCCGACCGGCCGATCCTCGCCCAGGTGGGCCACGTCGCGGAGGTCATCCGCAAGGAGACGATCGGCGCGTACCTGCGCCCGCGCGAGGCGAGCGTCTACAAGCACCAGGCCGGCAACGTGCTCGTGATCGCCGGCTCGTCCGGCAAGCTCGGCGCCGGGCTGCTCACCGCGCGCGCGGCGATGCGCACGGGCGCGGGCCTCGTGACGATCTGCACCTGGGCCGACACGGCGCGCGCGATGGAGTCGCGCGTCGTCGAGCTGATGACGACCTCGATCGATCCGGCGCGCATCGAGGCGACGCTCGACGCTGCGCTCGCCGGGCGGCGGGCGGTCGCGATCGGCCCCGGCTTCGGCCTCGACGACAAGGCGCGGGCCGCTGTGGACCACGTCGTGCTGGGCTGGGACGGCCTCAAGGTCGTCGACGCCGACGCCCTCACGCACTTCGTCGGCCGCCCCGAGGCGCTCGCGAGCGCGCGCGGGAGCCTCGTCTTGACGCCGCACTCCGGTGAGCTCGGCCGGCTGCTCGGCCGGAGCGCGCGCGCCGTCGAGGAGGACCGCTTCGGCGCCGTGCGCGACGCCGTGGCGCTGACCCGGGCGATCGTCCTGCTCAAGGGGGCGCGCACGGTCATCGCCCTCCCGGACGGCCGCATGTTCATCTGCATGGCGGGCAACCCGGCGCTCGCCACCGCCGGCTCGGGCGACGTCCTGACCGGGATGATCGCGGCCCTCCTGTGCTCGATGGAGCCCGCCGCCGCCGCGAGCGCAGGGGTGCTGATCCACGCGCTCGCAGGCGACGTGTGGCGCGCCCGCACGGGCAGCGACCGCGGGCTTCTCGCGAGCGAGATCGCCGAGCTGGTCCCCGGCCTGATCGCCGCGCTGGCCGCCGGGGTCCATCCGCTATCTATTTGAATTCATTGTAAATTCGCGCAGGTCCGGCGCGGAGGGCCGCGCGCCCCGGCGCGGCCGCTCGCCTGGCTACCTCTTCAGGAGCTTGAACGCGTGCGTCCACCGGTTGTGGAGCAGCCCGGGGATGCACCAGAGCATGCAGAGCGGCTCGATCGCGCGCGCCGCCTCCACGCTCCCCATGTCCTCGGTCTCCCAGCCGAAGGTGTCGAGGATGCGCTCGACCTGCTTCTTCGCGGCGGCGCTTTCGCCGCAGATGAACATCGTCGGGCGGACGTCGCCGAAATCCGGGTTGACCATCCACACGCTGCCGACGCACGAGAACGCCTTCACGAAGTTCGCCTCGGGCGCTCGCCGCGCGAGCCGCTCGAGCAGCGATTCGTTCGGCCCCGTGAAGAACTTGAGCACGCCGTGGACGGGCGGCTCGTCCGCGATGGGGTTGGTCGCGTCGATGACCGTCTTGCCCGCGAGCGCCTGGGCGCCCGCGAGATCGACCGCCTGCTCGGCCGCGGTCCCCTTCACGGCGAGCACCACGAGGTCACCGAACTGCGCCGCCTCCGCGAACGTCCCGACGGTCGCCTTCGGCCCCGCGTCCGAGAGCCAGCTCGCGAGCTTCGAGGGCTCGCGCGTGGCGCGCATCACGCTGTAACCGTGCTTGAGGAATCCGTCGGCCAGCGTCTGCCCGACAATCCCTGAACCGAGAACCGCGATCTTGTTCATGGCGGGATCATCGCACGCGCGCGGAGCCCGGCTCCAGCGGCGCTGTTCGAAACGCAAGGAACGCTCGGGCCGTGATCGCGAGGCGCCGGGCGCAGGAGGCATATGAAAGCGCACGTCGCAACGTGGCTCGCCGCGCTCGCCGCCGCGGCGATCGTCGGATGTGAGGAAGGCGAGGAGTGGTTTCCTGGCGATGACCGGCCTGGCAGCGTGGGGGCGGGCGCAGGCTTCTCGACGGGGGCCTTCTCGACGGGGGGCTTCGACGGGACGGGCGGAGGCGGGGTCGGGGACGAAGAGGCCGTCGTGTCCCCGGTGCCGCCGCCCCCGATCAGCGGCGGTACGCTCCTCGTGACCGCCGACAGGCAGCTCGCCGTCGCCGCGGATCCGGACCGCGACAGGGTATCCCTCGTCGATCTCGCCACCGGCGAGGTGGTGCCCGACCTCGCCCTGCAAGCGGGCGACGAGCCGGGGCGCGTGATCGAGGGGGCGCCCGGCACCGCGCACGTGGCGCTCCGCCGCGGCGGCGCGGTGGTCACGATCGACCTCGCGACCCGGGAGATGCACCGCAGGCCGGTCTGCCCCGCGCCGCGCGGCCTGGCCTACGACGCGAAGACGGAGCTGCTCCACGTGGCGTGCGCGGGCGGAGAGCTCGTCTCGCTCTCCTCCGACCTCGAGGCCCCGCCCGTGCGCGCGCTCCGCCTCGACCGCGACCTGCGCGACGTCGTCGTCGAGGGCGACTCGCTGCTCGTGAGCCGGTTCCGGACGCCCGAGCTCCTCGTGCTCTCGAAGGACGGCGCCGTGGTCGAGCGCATGAAGCCGCCGATCGCCGTCCAGCCCCGGCTGGAGCGCGTCTTCGAGCCAGCGGTGGCGTGGAGGATGATCCCGCTGCCCGAGGGCGGCGTGGCCATGGTGCACCAGCGCGGCCTGGTCGATCCCATCGACATCGCGGACGCGCCGCAGAACAGCTACGCGGGGTTCGACTGCACCACGATCGTGACGCAGCCGGCGGTGACCATGCTGCGCCCGCTGCCCAGCGAGGCCAACCCGGAGCCCGCGCCGCCCGCGGCCGGCGTGGGCGGCATCGGGTTCGGCGTGCTCCCGGTCGACATGGCGATCTCCCCGGACGGCTTCCGCGGGGCGATCTTGATGGCGGGCAGCCGCATGGTGTTCGAGACGCCGCTCGATCTGCTCGAGAAGACGGACTCGCTCGGCTGCGAGTTCTCCGGCGGTCAGCGCAGCATCTCGGTGCCCGGGGACCCCATCGCGGTCGGCTACGACGAGGCGAGCAACCTGCTCGTGCAGCTCCGGGATCCGCCGAGCGTCGTGCGCCTCTCGGCCCTGACAGGCGAGCTGATCGCGACGTTCCTGCTCCCGGGCGAGCGCCGGGTCGACACGGGCCACGCGCTGTTTCACGGCCTCGGCACCGTGCTGATGCCCCTCGCGTGCGCGTCGTGCCACCCGGAGGGGCTGGACGACGGGCGGGTGTGGTCCTTCAAGCCGATCGGCGCGCGGCGGACGCAGACGCTCGCGGGCGGGGTGATCGCGACGGCGCCGCTGCACTGGGACGGCGACATGACCAATTTCGACACCATCATGAGCGAGGTGTTCGAGCAGCGGATGGGAGGCCAGCGGCAGAGCGCCGAGCGCGTGGCGGCGTTCGCGTCGTGGCTCGACACGATCAAGCCCGTGCCCCTGTCCGCGCCGGCGGACGAGGACGCCGTCCGGCGCGGCGAGGCGCTCTTCAACGACCAGGAGGTGGCCTGCGCGTCGTGCCACGCGGGCGAGAAGCTCACGGACAACCGGACGGTCGACGTGGGCACGGGCAAGGCCTTCCAGGTGCCCTCGCTGCGCGGGCTCGCCGCGCGCGCCCCGTACATGCACGACGGCTGCGCCGCGACCCTCCACGACCGCTTCGGGCCGTGCGGCGGAGGGGACAAGCACGGCGTCACCTCGACGCTCACGCCGGACCAGATCGACGATCTCGTCGCCTACCTCGAGACGCTCTGACGCGGAGCCGCCCGGCGCGCCGCGCATCGCCACGCTTCGCCACGCTTCGCCACTCTGACGCGCGCGCGCGGCCTGATGTCGATTTGACACGCGCCCGCGTGTCTCCGCCCGCGCCATCCGGCGTATTTCGCGGCGTTCGCGCGGTCCTCTCGGTGGCACCTGCCTTGCCAGTGCCGATGCGAAGGAGGTCCCGCCCATGCTCGTCCACGCCGCTCACGTCCCCGCCCGGTCCACGAATCCAGCGCCGCTGCCGCCCGGCGTGAGGCCCGCGCTCGGGCCCGGGCCGTCCCACGGCGCGGCCGGGACGGCGCCGGGCGGCGGACCGCGGGCGG
Source organism: Sorangium sp. So ce406 (assembly GCF_051474675.1). NCBI lineage: Bacteria > Pseudomonadati > Myxococcota > Polyangiales > Polyangiaceae > Sorangium > Sorangium sp. So ce406. The sequence goes on from NZ_CP150340.1 coordinate 586,190, forward strand.
CGCTCGACGAGCTCCTCCGCGGCCTTGTCGAAATGACACCGGAGCTCTTCGGCCGCGCGCTCCGGCTCTCCCGATCGCCCGCGACGGCGGAGGACCTCGTGCAGGACACGGTGGAGCGCGCGATCCGGTTCGCGTCCAACTACGAGCCTGGGACCAACCTGCGGGCGTGGGTGCATCAGATCCTCTTCAGCGTCTTCATCACCCGTTGCCGGCGCAGCCGCCGCGAGCGCAACGCCCTCGACGTGCTCGCGACCGACCCTTGCGCGTGGACCGCGCCCGAGCGCCGCGCGGAGATGCACGCCCTCTCGCCCGGCGTGCGCCGCGCGCTCGCGACGCTCCCGCCGAGCTTCCGCGACACGGTGGTGCTCGTGGACCTCGAGGAGATGTCCTACAAGGACGCGGCGACCCAGCTCGGCGTCCCGGTCGGCACGGTCATGAGCCGCCTGCACCGCGGCCGGAAGCTGCTCGCCGAGGCGCTCCGGGGCGAGGCCGCGCCCGATCTGAAGCCCGAGCTGAAGATCGACGTGAAGCTGGACGTGAAGGCCGACGTGACGACGAGCGCGGACGTGGGCGACGTGAAGGCCGCCGCATGAGCCGTCGCGGCCGCTTGCCGCGCTGATCGGCGACCCCTACCATCGGCGTGCCACCGAGGAAGCGTTCCTCGCCAGGAGGCACCATGGCCACGCCCGCGAAAGAGCCCCACGTCGTGATCGTCGGCGGAGGATTCGGCGGCCTGAACGCGGCAAAGGCGCTCCGCGACGCGCCCGTCCGGGTCACGCTCGTCGACAGGACGAATCACCACCTGTTCCAGCCGCTGCTCTACCAGGTCGCGACCGCGAGCCTCTCGCCGGCCGACATCGCCGTTCCGATCCGGTCGGTCCTGTCGCGCCAGCGCAACGCCCGCGTCCTGCTCGGCGAGGTGACGCGCGTGGACCTCGCCGGCCGCCGCATCACCGTCGACGACGACACGCTCGACTACGATTACCTGATCCTCGCCGTCGGCGCGGCCAACAACTACTTTGGCCGCGAGGAGTGGGCCCGGTTCGCGCCCGCGCTCAAGAACCTCGACGAGGCGCTCACCATCCGCGAGCGGATGCTGCTCGCCTTCGAGGCCGCCGAGCGCGAGCAGGACCCCGCCGTGCGCCGGCGGCTGCTCACGTTCGTCGTCATCGGCGGCGGCGCGACCGGCGTCGAGATGGCCGGCGCCTTCGCCGAGCTCGCGCGCTACATCCTCGCGCGCGACTTCCGCGCCCTCGACCCGTCGCTCTCGCGGGTGCTGCTCGTCGAGATCGGCCAGCGCATCCTCCAGGCCTTCCCCGAGCGCCTCTCGACGAGCGCCGAGGAGCAGCTCACGTCGCTCGGCGTCGAGGTCATCAAGGGCCGCCGCTTCCGGACCATCGACGAGCAGGGCGTCGAGTTCGAGGACGGCGAGCGCCTCCCCGCCGCGACCGTCATCTGGGCCGCCGGCGTCCGCGGCACCCCGCTCGCGCACGCGCTCGGGGTCGAGCTCGACCGCATCGGCCGCGTGAAGGTCGAGCCGGACTGCTCGCTGCCCGGGCACCCGACCGCCTTCGCCATCGGCGACATGGCCATGCTCCGCGACCGCAACGGCGTCGACGTGCCCGGCCTCAGCCCCGCCGCCATCCAGGAGGGGCGCTTCGTCGCGCGCTGCATCCTCGGCGACCTCAAGGGCCGCCCGCGCGGGCAGTTCGCCTACCTCGACAAGGGGACGATGGCGACCATCGGCCGCTCGCGCGCCATCGCGAAGGTCGGGCGCCTGCAGATGTCGGGCATGCTCGCGTGGCTCGCCTGGCTCGGCGTCCACGTGCTCTTCCTGATCGGCTTCAAGAACCGCTTCGCTGTAATGTTCGCGTGGATGTGGCAGTACATCACCTTCAAGCGCGGCGCCCGGCTCATCACGGGCCACACCACGCGGACCGCGCTGCCCGCCGCGGCGACCGCGGCCGCGCCGCCGGCGCCCCGCCCGTCGGCCAGGAGCGCGGTGGCCGACGCCGTCTCTGGCGGCGCCTGAGCGCCCTCTTCCCTCGCTCGCTTGACGCGCGCCCTCCACCATGGCGGATACGCCTCCAGTGAAGGCACGCAAAGCCCAGCAATCCGCGCGATCTCTGGCCGCCGAGCCGCCGCCCCCGGCGAGCGGGCCGGCGCCCCCGGCGAGCGAGCCGGGCGGGGACGATCCCGCGTTCGACGAGGCCTCGGATCTCACGCCGGTCGTCGCCTCCAACCTGAAGCGGTTCCGCGCCGAGCGCGGCCTGTCGCTCGAGCGGCTGGCGAAGGCGTCCGGGGTGAGCCGGGCGATGCTCGGGCAGATCGAGCTGGGCCAGAGCACGCCGACGATCAACGTCCTCTGGAAGATCGCGCGCGCCCTCGGGGTCCCCTTCTCGGCGCTGATGAGCCAGGCGGCCTCGCCCGTGACGACGGTCATGCAGTCGGCGCACGCGCGCATCCTGCGCTCGAAGAACGGCGAGTTCTCTTCCCGGGCGCTCTTCCCGATGGATCGGCCGCGCAACGTCGAATTCTACGAGCTCCGCCTCGCGCCGCGCTCCGTGGAGCACGCCGACGCGCACGCCCCCGGCACCTCCGAGAACCTGATCGTCACGGAGGGCTCGGTGGAGATCACCGTGGCCGGCGAGCGGCGCGTCCTCGACACCGGCGACGCCATCCTCTTCGAGGCCGACAGCCCGCACAGCTACCGCAACCTGGGCGGCGTCGAGGCCGTCATGTACCTCGTCATGACCTACGGCTCCCGCGGTTAGCCCCTCGCGGCCGCGGTCGGCCTGCCCGATCCCGCGCTGCCTGCGCTGCTTTCTCTGTTTCCGGATCCCAGCCGCTCGGTCTCCCTCCGGTATCCAAGACGTGTCCTCCGTTATACTGACAGATCTCCCTTGCGTCCTCCGCTTTAGCGTGAGATATGTCCGTTATAGCGGCGATGGCCCGCTGGACGTTGCAAGGAGACGGCGCGATGCGGATCACCTGGATCGGGGGGTTGGATCGCAATCAGGCCCAGCTAGAGCGGATGGCGCTGCAGGCGGGCCACCACCTGGAGTTTCACACGGGCAACACCGGGGGCCGCGGGGCGGCCGAGCTGCGGGCGGCCATCGAGCGGGCCGATCTCGTGATCGTGTTGACGGACGTGAACAGCCACGGCGGCGTGCTGCTCGCGAAGAAGCTCTGCCAGAAGCTGGGCCGCGCGGCCTTCATGGCGCGCCGCATCGGCGCCTCGCGCTTCCAGCAGCTGCTCGACGCGCTCGCGCAGCGGGAAGCGCGGTTCCTGGCCACGGGATGAGGGAGTAAAGACGACCGATGCGATGCTTGATCATGATGGTCTGTTGTGTGCTGGCGCTGGCCGCGTGCTCGAAGGGCGACGCGACCGGCGCTGCGCCTGGCGCCGCGAAGTCCGGGGCCGTGCAGCTCCTGAACGTCTCGTATGACCCCACGCGCGAGCTCTACGAGGAGGTGAACGCCGCCTTCGCGAAGCGCTGGAAGGAGCAGAGCGGGCAGGACGTCACCATCAAGCAGTCGCACGGCGGCTCGGGCAAGCAGGCCCGCTCGGTGATCGACGGGCTCGAGGCGGACGTCGTCACGCTGGCGCTCGCCTACGACGTCGATGCGGTCGCGTCGGCCGGCTACATCAAGGACGGGTGGCAGGCGCGCCTCAAGGACAACAGCTCTCCTTACACATCGACCATCGTCTTCCTGGTGCGCAAGGGCAACCCGAAGGGCATCAAGGACTGGGACGATCTCGTGAAGGAGGGTGTCGCGGTCATCACGCCGAACCCGAAGACCTCGGGCGGGGCGCGGTGGAACTACCTCGCCGCGTGGGGCTACGAGCTGAAGCGCGCGGGCGGCGACGAGGCCAGAGCGAAGGATTTCGTCGGCCGTCTCTTCAAGAACGTGCCCGTCCTCGACACCGGCGCGCGCGGCTCGACCACGACGTTCGTCGAGCGCCAGATCGGCGACGTCCTGATCGCGTGGGAGAACGAGGCCCTGCTCGCGGTGAAGCAGGCGGGCAAGGACAAGTTCGAGGTGGTCGTCCCGTCGATCAGCATCCTCGCCGAGCCGCCGGTCGCGGTGGTCGACAAGGTGGCCGACAAGCGCGGGACCAGGGCGGCTGCGGAGGCGTATCTCAACTTCCTCTACACGGAGGAGGGGCAGCGCATCGCGGTGAAGCACTTCTACCGCCCGCGCCTTCCGGCGGTCCTCGCGGCGGCCGAGTCGGAGGGTGTCTTCCAGAAGGTCGCGCTCTTCTCGATTGACGAGATCTTCGGCGGATGGCAGAAAGCCCAGAAGACGCACTTCTCCGACGGCGGCGTCTTCGACCAGATCTACCAGGCCGGCAAGTAAAATTCTGTGGGTCTCCTGTGGCGGCGACAGAGCGTTCTGCCCGGCTTCGGGCTCGCGATGGGTATCACGGTAACGTACCTGTCGCTGCTCGTGCTCGTCCCGCTGTCGATGATCTTCCTCAAGACGGCGACGCTCAACCCCGCTGAGATCTGGGCGGTGGTGACGTCGCCGCGCGCCGTCGCCTCCCTGAAGATGAGCTTCTCCGCGTCGCTGATCGCGGCGGGCATCAACGCGATCTTCGGCGTGCTCGTGGCGTGGGTGCTCGTGCGCTACACCTTTCCGGGCAAGTCGATCGTCGACGCGCTCGTCGATCTGCCGTTTGCGCTCCCGACGGCGGTCGGCGGCATCGCGCTCACGGCCATCTACGCGCAGCAGGGGTGGGTGGGCCGGTTCCTCTACCCGCTCGGGATCCAGAGCGCGTTCAGCCGCCTCGGCGTGGTCATCGCGCTCACCTTCGTGGGGCTCCCGTTCGTGGTGCGGACGGTCCAGCCGGTGATGGAGGAGCTCGAGGTGGATCAGGAAGAGGCGGCGGCGTCGCTCGGCGCGGGCCGATTCGAGATCTTCCGTCGCGTCCTCCTCCCGTCGCTCTGGCCGTCGATCCTCACCGGGTTTGCGATGTCGTTCGCGCGGGCGTTCGGCGAGTACGGGTCGGTCGTGTTCATCTCCGGGAACATGCCGCTCAAGACGGAGATCACGCCGCTCGTCATCATGACCAAGCTCGAGCAGTACGACTATGCGGGCGCGACGGCGCTCGCGCTGGTGATGCTGCTCTGCTCCTTCGTCCTTCTCTTCTTGATCAACCGACTCCAGGCCTGGAGCGGCGCGCGCGTGTCGTCGCGGAGCCCGGTCGAGGCGCCGCGCCCGGCGCCCGCTGGCCCTGCCGGCGCCGGCGCGCCCGGGGTCGCGTCGTAATGGCGGGCGCGGCGGGCAAGCTGCGGGTGAGGTCGCGCGGCGCGGTGCGCGGCGCGACCTCCGAGCCGCCGCTGGTGCGCTGGGCGCTCACGGCGGTGGCGCTGGCGTTCCTCGGGTTCTTCCTCTTCCTGCCGGTCGTGGCGGTGTTCATCGAGGCCTTGAAGGATGGCCTGTCGGGGTACTGGCGGGCGATCACCGCGCCGGACGCCGTCGCCGCCATCGAGCTGACGCTCACGACGGCGCTCATCGCGGTGCCGCTCAACCTCGTCTTCGGCGTGGCCGCGGCCTGGGCGATCGCGCGCTTCGAGTTCACTGGCAAGAGCCTGCTGGTCACGCTCATCGACCTGCCGTTCGCGGTCTCGCCGGTGATCTCCGGCATGATCTTCGTCCTGCTCTTCGGGGCGCAGGGGGTGATCGGCCCCTGGCTCATCGAGCATGACCTCCGGGTGATCTTCGATCGTCCTGGCATCATCCTGGCGACGACGTTCGTGACGTTCCCCTTCGTCGCGCGCGAGCTCATCCCGTTCCTGGAGAGCCAGGGGGCGGACGAGGAGCATGCGGCGCTGTCGCTCGGCGCGAGCGGGTGGAGCATGTTCTTCCGCATCACCCTCCCCAACGCGAAGTGGGGCCTGCTCTACGGCGTGGTGCTCTGCAACGCGCGCGCGATGGGCGAGTTCGGCGCGGTGTCGGTCGTCTCGGGCCATATCCGGGGACAGACCAACACGATGCCGCTGCACGTCGAGGTGCTCTACAACGAGTTCCACTTCTCGGCGGCGTTCGCCGTCGCCTCGCTGCTCGTGCTCCTCGCGCTCCTCACGCTCGTGGTGAAGCGCCTCATCGAGCACAGGGCGCAGCGAGAGACCGCCCCGGCGCTCGACCCGTCCGCGAAGGCCGGCGCGCAGTAACGCGGTCGCGCGGTCGTCGAGAGAGCGCCTCGCGGTTCGCGCGCGCCTCGTGCGTGGCGGGCGTGGAGAGGCGAGGGCGGCTGGAGGACCGGAGACGAGCGGGAGCGCCTGGGGCGCTGCGCTTCGCTGGAATCGCCTCTGCACGGCAGAGCGGAGGGGGCGCGGAGAACAGCAGATCTCGGCGCGTCGCGGCGACCGGCGCGCCCGTGTGGGCCCGACTTGCGATGGGTCCCCGGCGCTCCAGGTTGCAGGGAGGGGGGCGTCATGCGGTTTCTGGAAGCGATTGGGCGTGCGATCGGGGGAGTGCTGTCTCCCTTTGTCTGGCAGGGCAGCCTTCTCCGGAGAGCGCGGCTGGTCCATGCCGACGGCGTGGTCTACTGCGCGGGGGTGAAGGCGCTCGCGGTGGAGGGCGATGTCGGCGCGCTGGCGCAGCGGCTCGCGGGGCCGGCGCTCGTGCGGCTGTCGAGCGCGTTATGGCGGTGGCGGGGCGGCAAGCGGGAGCGCCGCCCGGATGTGCTGGGCATCGCGGTGCGGTTCCGGACGAGCGAGGAGGCGACGGCGGTCGCGAGCGACCGTGATCAGGACCTGATCTTCCTGAGCGCGCGGCGCTTTGCGCTGCTTCCGATCGCGCTGTTCACGACGAAGACGCGCGACTTCCTGGACAACGATTATTACGCGCAGCTGCCCTTCGACGTGGCCAGTTTCGGTCGTGCGGAGTTCCGCCTGGTGCCGCTGCGCGCGAAGACGGTGGAGGGCAATCGCCTGGACAGGCTGGAGCGCGCGGCGGCGTCGGGGCTCGCGCTGCTGCGGCTCGAGGTGAGGCGGGGGAGACGGGGGCGGTGGATGGCCGTGGCCGATATCGAGCTGTACGAGCCGGTGGACATCGACCAGAACGCGCTCCGCTTCGATCCGTTTCGCTCGGGGCGGGGGATCGTGCCGCGCGGGCTGCTCCAGGCCACGCGGCTGGCGACCTACGCGGCCAGCTACCTCGGGCGGACGCTGGCGGCGCCGGGGACCCGGGGGCATGCGCGGGGGACGCGGCGCGGCGGGCGCGAGCGGTAGGCGAGCGGGGGGCCTGGAGGTCACGAGGAGGGATCCAGGACGCAGGGGCCGGCGGAGGGTGGAGGGGGTGCGCACGCGCCGTGCGCGCTCCTCCGCCGGGGGAGGACGCGAGAAGGCGCGGTGGAGCGCTCCATGTCGAGGTGGCTCGGCTGCACAAATCGAGGTCGAGGTGCCGAAAGCGTTGACAGCGGGGCCGGGATGAGGCATGACCTCGCGCCGCTTCGAACAGTCGGTGAGGTAGCCAAGTGGTTAGGCAACGGTTTGCAAAACCGTTATACGCGGGTTCGAATCCCGTCCTCACCTCCGCACGCACGACAGCCCAGCGCTGACGGAAACGCCGCCCCGTATCGAGCCAGCTGGGCCTTGTGGTCCTGGCTTACGGCTCCGGGAGGCGAGGCTCGAACGAGGTAGAGCCGGTGCCGGAGCTCACCTCCTCGCGCTCTGGATGCCGCCGGGCGCGTCGGCAGCCATCGAGTCCGGCGCTGGACCGATGTCGCTATCGAGTCCTGGACACCGCTCGGCGGCTGACGGCGGGCGACGCCGAGCGGCTGTATCGCGCGAGCGCGGCGCGGGAGCAGCCTTTGACGGACAAGCCATCTCCCACCGCCGCGCCGGGTCGCCGCGCGCGCGAGAGACTCGCCTGGATTTTGGCGCGCGAGGCGGGACTCGTCGCCGCATGAGACGACGGGCGCGCGGGACCACCGTGGAGATCGATCGTGGTACCGTGGCGCGGCTGGATCACCGCACCCCGGGCGCCGCGGTGGCGCCGCGGGCTCCGGCGCGCTGAAGCATGGCCTCGGACCCCCCGCGAAAACCCCCCGCGCACCCCGAAGGGGCCGGCGCTCGACCCGCCCCGCTGGAACCCACGCTGCCGTACGACGGAGGCGCGGCGAGCTCCGACCCGACGCCGAGCGATCGCGCGCCGACACGGCTCTGGTCGCCCCGGCACCCTCCGCAGGCGCAAGCGCCCGCGTACGCTCCGCCGGCGCCGCCCGCGCCCGCGCACCCGCCGCAGGCGCAAGCACCCGCGCACCCGCCGCCCGCGCCCGCGTACGCTCCGCCGGCGCAGTCCGCGCCCGCGTACGCTCCGTCGGCGCCACCCGCGCCCGCGCACCCGCCGCCGGCGCAAGCACCCGCGCACCCGCCGCCCACGCCCGCGCGCCCGCCGTGGGCGCGGGGGATCGCCGCGCTCCGCGCCCTCCTCCAGCGAAAGCCCCGCAACCCGGGCCCCAGGCCGCCGCGACGCGCGCAGCTCCTCCTGTGGGGCAGGCGGCTCGCGATCGCCCTCGCGTGCCTCCTCGCGGCCGCGACGCTCGCCTTCTTCCTCGTCGTCCGCCACTACGAGCGCGACCTGCCGACAACGGCGGAGCTGAAGAACTACAACCCGCCGCAGGTGACGCGGTTCCTCGCGCGCGACGGCACCGTCATCGGCGAGCTCTTCGTCGAGCGTCGGACGCTCGTGCCCGTCACCGAGATCCCGCCGGCGATGAGCCTCGCGGCGCTCGCGGCCGAGGACGCCAGGTTCTACAAGCACGACGGGCTCAACTACCTCGGCATGCTCCGCGCCCTGATCGTCAACCTGCGCTCCGCCGAGGCGCGCCAGGGCGGCAGCACGATCACGCAGCAGGTCGTGAAGAACGTGCTGCTCACGCACGAGCGCACGCTGGACCGCAAGATGCGCGAGCTCCTCCTCGCCCGGCGGATCGAGCAGGAGCTCACGAAGGACCAGATCCTCGAGCTCTACCTGAACCACATCTACTTCGGCCACGGGCGCTACGGGGTCGAGGAGGCCGCGCGGTTCTACTTCGGCAAGAGCGTCCGCCAGGTGACGCTCGCCGAGGCGGCGCTCCTCGCGGGCATCGTGAAGGGGCCGTCCATCTACTCGCCGCGCGTGAGCAAGGAGCGCGCGGAGAAGCGCCGCGCCTTCGTGCTCGGCCAGATGCGCGAGAAGCGGTTCATGCCCGCGGCGCAGATCGACGCCGCCCTCGCGGAGCCGATCCGCCTCGCCCCCGAGCCGGAGCACTCGGACGAGCTCGCGCCGGAGGTCGTCGCCGAGGCCGAGCGCGCGCTGCGGCAGGCCGTGGGGCCCGAGGCCCGGTACGGCGGCTACACCGTCGTGACCTCGATCGACCCGAAGATGCAGGCCGCGGCGCGCGCGGCGGTGCGCCAGAACCTCGACGCGTACGCCGCGCGGCACGGCATCGCGGCGCCGTTCGCCAGGGCCAAGGGGGACCCGGCGCCGTTCCAGGGCGAGCCGAGGGACCCGAACCGCGCCTACCTCGGCGCGGTGACCGGCGCCGACGACGGCCGCGGGACGCTGGCGATCCGCGTCGGCACCGTCCAGGGGACCGTCGACCTGCGCAAGGAGCGCCGGTACAACCCGCGCGGGCTCCCGCCGAGCCGCTTCGCCGAGATCGGCAAGGTGCTGCGCGTGCGCTTCGCCGGCGACCCCGACGCCGGCAAGCTCCGGCTGGACCTCGGCCCGCAGGGCGCGCTCGTCGCGATCGACGCGCGCACGCGCGAGATCGTCGCGCTCGTCGGCGGCTACGACGGCGCGCGCGGCGGGCTCGATCGGGCGAGCCACGCGCACCGCCAGCCGGGGTCGACGTTCAAGGCGCTCGTCTACGGCTACGGCATCCACGCGCGGAAGCTCACGGCCGCGTCGATCCTCGAGACGAACCCCGCGGCGCTCGACGGCTACCAGCCGGGCAACTACGACGAGAGCGAGGGGCAGAGCCCGAAGCGCCTGCGCGAGGCGCTCGCGCACAGCGTGAACGTCGCCGCGGTGGCGGCGCTCCGGGAGGTCGGCCCCGAGGCCGTCGTCGCGTGGGCGCGCGAGCTCGGGATCGCCTCGAAGCTCGGCGCCGACCTGTCGCTCGCGCTCGGCTCGTACGAGGTGACCCCGCGCGAGATGGCGGCCGCGTACGCGACGTTCGCGGCGGGCGGCGCGTACCAGGAGCCCGTCGTCGTGACGAAGATCACGGGGCCGCGCGGCGAGGCGCTGCCGCTGCCCGCGCGGCCGCCGCCGCGCCCGGTGATGACCGCGGCCGAGGCGTACATCACGACGGACCTGCTCACCTCGGTCGTCAAGGTCGGCACCGCGAAGCAGGCCCTCTCGCTGCGCCGGCCGATCGCGGGCAAGACCGGCACGACGAACCACGCCAGGGACGCGTGGTTCGTCGGCTACTCGACCGACATCGCGTGCGCCGTGTGGACCGGCTTCGACGACGCCGCGCCCCTCGGCGCGCGCGAGGTGGGCAGCAGCGCCGCCCTGCCGGCCTTCGTCGCGTTCATGGAGAAGGCGCACGCGGGGCGGCCCGCGACCGATTTCCCGGAGCCGCTCGGGATCGTGCGCCTCGACATCGACCCCGAGACCGGCATGATCGCGATGCCCGGGCAGGAGAACGCGGTCCAGGAGGTGTTCCTCGAGGGCACCGAGCCGACCGGCGTCGCGATCCCGGACCCGGCCGCGATCGGGCAGGGGATCCTGGACCTGTTCAAGACGCAGTAGGCCCGGCGCGCCGGTCACGCCAGGTCACGCGAGGTCCTCGCGGCTCATCCGGAGCAGCCACAGCGGCGCGAGCGCCTGCGACAGGCTCCGCACCGACGAAGCCTCCGCATACCCCATGACGTAGTCCTCGATCTCGATCGGCGCGGCCGTGCCCGGCCGGCGCGGCGGGTCGAACCGGATCCGGCGCACCACGGGCAGGAGCTCCGCCGGGTTCGGCGGCAGCGCGCGCCCGCGCCGCGCCGCCTCGTCGAACGCCGCCTGCCGATCGAGGTGGTCGCGGACCGCGGCCGCGGGCGAGAGGCCCGGCCGCGCCGGCAGCACGCGCACCCGCACCACCTCGGGGCCGCGCGCGAGCGACGTCCAGACGTGCGCGCCCGTCTCGAGCTCGAAGAAGTCCCGCACGCACAGCCCGACGACGCTCAGCACGAGCAGCTCCGGGCCGCTCGAGAGCGCCGCGTCGAGCCCCGCCGTCCCGCGGCCGTGCTCGACCGCGCGCGCGTGGCCGTCGCCCTCCGGCGCGCGGCCGGATCGCGCGCCCGCCCACCCCTCGACCTCGCCGCCCGCCTCGCCGTACGCGCGCGCGAGCGCCTCGAAGAGCCCCTCTTCCGCCGCGTCGCGCGCGCCGGCGGGGGCCCCGGCCGGTGCCTCCGTGAAGCTCGCGGCGCGGAGCAGCTCGATCAGCACCGCGTGCTGGCCCGGCTCGTCCACCTTGCGGAGCGCGCGCCGCAGCGCGTGGCCCTCGGCGATGCACTCGAGCACCTCCTGCTTCGCCAGCCGCGGCAGCGGGCGCGCCTGCTGGCCCCGGTGGAACAGGCGCACGCGGTGGCGGCTCCACTCGTCGGCCACGACCACGTGCCGGAACCGCTGCATCTCCAGGTCGAGGTGCCGCTGCTCGTCGTCGTCGCCGCTCCGCCGCCGGGCGAGCTCGATGCGCTCGCGGAACGCCCGGATCGCCCCGCGCATCGCGTCGAGGTTGTAGATCGCCTCCGCGTGCTCGTGCGCCTCGGGCCCCGCCGCGGCGGTGCGGCTGTGCTCCGCGAGGTGGTAGCGGATCCGCTCCGAGAGGCGCGCGAGGTCGTCGCTCCGCTCGAGCGCGTCGACGAACTCGAGCAGCGGCGAGAGCTCCGCCACGAGCGCGTCGAGCGGCCGCTCCACGAGAGGCGCGAGCGCCCACGCCGCGGCCGCGGGCTCGGCCTCCACGAGCGCCTCGCGGTGCAGCACGAAGGGACCGGGGGCGGGGGAAGCGGGGGAAGGGGAGGGCGGCGCAGGCGAGGCGGCCGGCGCGGCGCCGTCCTCGGCGGGGGCGCCGCGCGTGTGGATGCGCAGGAGCTGCATCGCGGCGGGCGCGCTACCGGCGAGCGCGTCGCTCAGCAGCGAGCCGATCTCGTCCTCGACGAACCGCTTCACCGAGCGGGCGCCGTCCTCGGCGACGAACGCCTCGCGCGCGATCCGCTCGGCCACGCCGGCGCCCCGGCGCACGAAGACGCTCCGCTCCGTGAGCCCGCGACGGCAGAGCAGCTTGTCGAGCTCCTTCTCGGCTACCCGTACCGCGACCTGGGGCGTCAGCGGCCGGAACGGCACGACCCGATCGATCCGGTTGAACAGCTCGGGCGGGAAGAACTCGCGCACGGCCCGCGCGACCTCCTGGGCCGCCTCCTCCGCCGCCGCGAGCGCGCGCGCCTCGGACAGCCCCGCGCCGCCGAAGCCGAGCGAGGGCCGCGCGCGCGCGCCCAGGTTCGACGTCATCACCACCACGGCGTGGTTGAAGTGCGCGGGCCGCGCCGCCGCGTCGGTGAGCCGGCCGTCCTCGAAGAGCTGGAGCAGCAGGCTGTGCACCGACGGGTGCGCCTTCTCGATCTCGTCGAGCAGCACGAGCGAGAACGGCTGCTCCCGCGCCCGCTGCGTCAGGATCCCGTCGGGCGCGTACCGGTCTCCGATGAGCCGCGCCGGCGCGTCGGGGCCGCTGTGCTCGCTCATGTCGAGGCGCAGGAGGCGCGACGCGCCGCCGTAGATGAGCTCCGCCATGCACCGGGCGAGCTCGGTCTTGCCGGTCCCCGTCGGCCCGGTGAACAGGTACACCCCGTACGGGCGCCGCGGGTCCACGAGCCCCGCCTTGATGCGCGCCACGAGATCCGCCGCGGCGCGCACGGCCTCGGGCTGGCCGATGACCCGCCGGCCGATCTCCTCCTCGAGCGCGCCGGCGTCGAGCGGCTCGTCGCCGCCGAGCAGCAGCCCCGGCACGCCGGTCTTCTGCGACAGCAGCCGGAGCACGTCGTGCGAGCCGACCGGCCGCGGCCCGCGCGCGGCGGCCTGCTCGGCGGCGGGCGCGGGCCTCCCGGTCGCGCGGACGACCTCGCGCAGGAGGTCCATGGCCTTGCCCGGGAGCGCCTGCGCCGACAGGAGCGAGCCGCCGAGATCGAGGATCGTCCGCAGCGCGTACGGGCTCACGCGGGCGGCGTGGCGCTGCTCGAGGGCGCGGACCTCGCGCACCATGAGGCGGAAGGTCTCGGAGGGCGTCGCCTCGGGGAGGAACAGCGGCGTGAACAGGGCCGCGAACGACGGCGCCTCCTGCTCGAGCAGGCGGAACGCCTCGGGCGAGCACTCGCCGACCATCACGATCTCGCGGCGGGAGAGCGGGCCGCGGAAGAAGTCGGCGAGCGAGCGCTCGCTCTCGCGCGACCGCCCGATCCGGCCGAAGTGGTGGAGGTCGTCGACCACGAGGATCGCGCCCCGGCTGCGCGCGTCCTCGACCAGCTCGACGCAGCGCTTCTCCCAGTCGCCGAGGTGGCTCATCCCGGCGATGATCCTGCGGCCGCTCACGGCGACGACGTCGCGCGCGCGGTCGAGGTTCCGGTGCGCGGCGTACCCGTCGGCCTCGAGGAGGTCGAGCACCGCCCGGTGGATCAGCGTCGTCTTGCCGCACCCCGGCGGGCCGACCACGATGACGGGCTGGGCCCTGCCGGCGCCGAGCAGCAGCGCGAGCTGCTCGCGCTGCGGCGAGCGCGGCGCGCCCCCGTCGAGGTCGCCCTGGGCCGCGCGCTGCGTGAGGCTCACGCCGAGGCCCGGCAGCACCTTGAGGCCGCGGCGCTTCTTCCAGCGGAACGCCGGGTCGGCGCCGGTGTCGTCGTCGCCCGGCCGATCGGGCAGGTCCGCGAGCGCCGAGCGCGGGGTGCACGAGAACGACAGCGTCGTGAGGCGCTCCTTGCCGCGGCTCCAGAGCGCCGCGATCTCGTCGTCGTCGAGCGCGGCCCACGCGACCTGGAACAGGGCGCGGAGCTGCTCGTCCAGCGGGAGGTCGTCGCGGATCGGCGCCGCGTCGCCCTGCCGGGCGGGGTGGTAGGCGAAGACGATGCGCTCGTGCTCGGAGGCCCAGCGCGGCTCGAGCACGACGGGGCAGAGCCCGCTCACCTTGCGGCGATCGGCGAGGCCGGCGCCGGACAGCGTGAGCTCGAGGCGCACCTTCTCGAGCCGGATGCCGCGCGGCACCTCGAAGCGCGCGAGCTGCGCGGCGCGGGTCTTCTCGAAGATCGGCCTGAGCTCCTCGATGAGCAGGCGCCGCACGCGCTCCGGGTGCCGCCCCTCGCGCGAGCGCGTGCTCGGGCCGAGGCCGAGCGTCACGCACGCGACGTTCGTGGTCCTCCGCTCGAAGAGCGGGATCGTGAAGTGCACGGCGGCGAGTGTAGTGGAGATCCCGGCGGCCCCCGCGCGCTCTCTCCGCTGCGGCTCGATTTCTCGGGCGATCCGCGCCGCGGCGACCCGGATCGCCCGGCCGCGCGGGCTCCTCAGCGCGCGCGCTCCGTGACATCCTGCAGGCGTGGAGGAGCAGGCGCCGCTCGGGCTGGGGCTCGTCGAAGGCATCGTCTTCGCGGGCCGCTACCGCGTGCTCCGGCGGCTCGGCGCAGGGGGCATGGGCGCGGTCTACGAGGCGCTGCACGCGCAGACCGACCGGCGGTGCGCGCTCAAGGTCATGCACGCGCACATCGCCGAGCGGCAGGACCTGCGCGAGCGGTTCGCGCTCGAGGCGAGGGTCGCGGCGCGGGTGGGGGGCGGCGGGGTCGTGGACGTGCTGGACGCCGGCGTCGACGAGGCGACCGGCGCGCCGTTCCTCGTGATGGAGCTCCTGCGCGGAGAGGACCTGAGCCAGCGGCTCAAGCGGCTGGGCCGGCTCTCGCCGGACGAGGCGGTGCGCGCCCTGCACGAGACAGCGGTGGCGCTCGACACGATGCACCGGGCGTCCGTCATCCACCGCGATCTGAAGCCGGGGAACCTGTTCCTCGCCGAGCAGGACGGGCAGGCGCGGATCAAGGTGCTCGATTTCGGCGTGGCGAAGCTCATGGCCGAGGGGGCGGCCACCGGGACGGCCACGGCCGTGGGGACGCCGCTGTACATGGCGCCGGAGCAGCTCCTGGGCGCGAAGATCACGGCCGCCGTGGATCGGTACGCGCTGGGGATGATCGCCTACACGTTCCTCACGGGAGAGGCGTACTGGGCGCAGGAGCTCGCCCAGCACGACAACCTGCTCGCGTTCGCGCTCGTCACGACGCGAGGCCCCGGCGAGCGCGCGAGCGCGCGCGCGGCGCGGCGCGGCGTGGAGCTGCCGCCCGCGTTCGACGCCTGGTTCGTGAAGGCGACGCACGTCGATCCGTCGGGCCGCTTCGCGAGCGCGCGCGCGGCGGTCGAGGCGCTCGCGGACGTGTGGGGCACCGACGTGCCCCGAGGCGGCGACGAGCCCACGGACGCCGGGGAGGCGCGCGGCGAGCGCGCGGCCGAGGTGGGGACCGGCGCGGCCGAGGCGCGCGCCGGCGGCGAGGGCGACGGCCGGACGCTGACGGCGGACGGGGGCGGGGCGGACGCGGTCGAGCAGAGCGCGACGGCGCAGGGCGACGAGCTCGCGGCGCTCGCGCCGACGGAGCAAGTGCCGGTCGACGGCATCGCGGCGCTCGCGCCGGAGGAGCGTGCGCCGAGGACTGCGCCCGGCCGCGCGCCGTGGCGGTGGCGCGCGCTGGGCGCGGGCGGCGCGCTGGCGATGGTGATGGTCGGGGCCAGCGCGTGGCTCGGCGCCGGCGCGCGGCCGCGGCAGGACGCGGCCGCCCGCTCGTACATGGCGCCCACAGCGCCCTCTCCGCTCGCGGCCCCCGGGGCGGTGCTCGCCTGCCCGATCCTGGAGGCCTCGGGCGTCGACGCGCCCGCCGGGTGGCTCGGCGCGGCGGCGGCGGGCGCTGTGTGCGAGCGGGCGCGCGTGCTCCTCGGCGGATCCTCGTCGCGCACGCTCGTCCCCGCGGAGCTGCTGTCGCTCCCGGCGCAGCTCGTCGACCGGTTCCCCGAGGACCCGTACGCCGCGCCCGGCGCGCGCGCGACGTCGATCGAGGCGGCCCGCCGGCGGGCGGCGGCGTACGCCGACGGCGAGGTCGTCCGGGAGGGCGCCGGCTTCCGGATCACGCTCGTCCTCCGTCGACCCGACGGGGCCGAGATCGATCGCGCCGCCGGCGCCGGGCGCGCCCTCTACGAGGCCGTGCGCGACGCGATGACGCCCCTCGCCGAGCGGGGCTCGCTCCCGGCGGCGCCCGCGCTCGATCCTGTCGTGGCGGATTTTTCTCGTGCCCGTGGCATCGACGACGGTCTCGCGCTGGTCGATCTCGCCCTGGCCATGAGCCACAACGCGGGCGGGCTCCCCGAGGAATGCTCTCGCGTCGCGGCGAGGAGCGCCGAGCTCGCGGAGATGGGGCCCGGCGAGCGCTGGCGCTGCGCCTACACGCTCGGCCTCCCGCTGCCGGAGGTGGCGCTGCCTCCCCTGGATCCCGCGTCACCGGGCGGGCTCGCCGCGCGCGCGCGCGTCGAGCACAACGCGCGATCCGCGGACGACCCGGCGGTGAACGCCGAGCTCGATCGGCGCTTCCAGCGCGAGACCTCCGCGCTCGGCCGCTCGACGCTCGCGGCGACGCTCTCGTGCCTCCTCCAGCCGTCCGATCCGAGGCGGGCCGAGGAGATGGCGATGCTCGCGGTGCAGGCCGAGCCGGAGAACGCGATCGGCGAGCTCTGCGCGCCCTGGCCCCAGCTCGTCGCGGTGACGCAGGGCACCTCGAGCGCCGCGGTCGCGCTGCGCGCGATGCAGGCATGGGCGCCCTGGGACAGCTACGGGTGGCTGTTCCACGCGAAGAGCGCGGGTGATAAGGGCGCCGCGCTCGCGTACGCCCGGCGCGCCTACACGCTCTCGCCCCTCGACACGTACGTGGCCAGCACCCTCGCCGACGCGCTGCTCGCCGCCGGCGCGCGCGAGGAGGTGCGGAGCATCGCGCTCGCGCTGGCGGGCGGCGGCTACCCTGTCCACCGGCTCCGGAGCGAGCTCCTCCTGCTGCGCGTCGAGGCGAGCGAGGCGCGCTTCGGCGCCGCGCTCGCGCGGGCGCGGCAGGCCATGGTCGTCTCCGCGGACGACGCCGGGTGGCTCCGCGCGGAGCGCTTCGAGATCGCGTGGCACGCGCTGCAGATCGCGCTCGTCCTCGGCCGCGCGCGGGAGGTCGCCGACGTCATCGTGGAGCGCTTCCTGGATCCCGAGCCCCCGCCGCTCGACGTCGCGCACCTCGACGTGCCGCTGCGCCTGCCCGCCGTCTGCGCGCACGCCTCGCCCGCCGTCTCCCGCCGCTGCTTCGCCCGGTTCCGAGCGCTCCGGCAGCCGCTGTCGTACAGCGCCCTCCCGGACGCGGACGCCTTCACGGCGGGGGCCGAGCGCTACGCGGCGGGCGATCTCGCGGGCGCGGCGCGCGCGTTCCGCCCGCTGCTCCGGACGCCGGGCCCGTTCGTCGAGGTGCTCGCCGGGCCGATGGCGGAGGCGTTCGAGCACGCGGGGGAGCTCGAGCTCATCGACCGCCTGGACGCGGCGGTCGCCGACCGGTCCGCGGAGCTCAACGGGGCGAGCCTCGCGCTGGTGCGCGCCGCGCGCCGCGCCGCCCGGCGCGGCGACGGCGATCGGGCGCGGGGGCTCGCGCGGCAGGTCCTCGACGCGTGGTCCGTGGCCGACGAGCCCGTCCCGGCGGTGGCCGAGATGCGCCGGCTCGCCCAGGCGCCCCGCGGCGCGGCGCGGTGAGCCGGGCGCGGGGCGCTCGCCTCATTCGCAGGTCTGACCGCACACGCTCCCCACCTCGCCGACGCAGACGCTGTCCCACGCGGTCGTGCAGCAGTAAGGGTCTGCGGCGCAGACCTCCCAGACGCAGTAGGTCGCGGTGTCCGGCTCGGGCTCGCATCGGCTGCCCGTGGCGCAGAGCGGGTGGGAGCAGTCGCCTTCGTGCATGCGGCACGCCCAGCTGCCCGCCACGCTCTCGAGCTCGCCGACGCAGACGCTGTCCCAGGCGACCGTGCAGCAGTACGGATCGACGGCGCAGACCTCCGTCACGCTCGGGCTGCACCACTTGTCGAGCGCCGCGCCGGTCGTGCACTTGTCGTGGCTGCACACGGTCGCCCAGCCCTCCGGCCCGCTGGCGAGATCGCTCGGGTCGTTGAGGAAGACGGTGACCCCGTGCTCCCATCGATAGGTGCTGGAGGGCCCCTCCTTGCAGTCGAGATAGGTTGACTCCGGCGCGGGGCCCGTGGCCGCGCAGACGTGGGGGAAGGCGCCGAGAGGCCGGCAGGGGAGGGTCGGGGCGTCGAGCTCGCAATCCAGGCCCCGACCCGCGCAGAACCGATCGGTGAAGTACGCCTGGCCCTCTGACCAGATCTCGCTGTAGCAGGCGTGTCTCCCGTCGTCGTCGCCTGCCGATGTACGGCTCGCCGGGGGCGCCTTGAAGATATCCCCGTAAAACGCGCCCTCCGCATAGGTGAACACCTCCCGCTCCGCGGCCGGATACGTGAAGGTGGCGCCGGGAGAGGCCTTGACTGCGCGGGGGGAGACAGAGCCCGTGTCGGCTGGCGCCACCATCACGCTGAAGTACGTGTCGTCGAGGTGCCCGCTCGGGGCAGCGCCCACGTCCCAGGGACACGTGAACTCGATCGGCTGGTCCTCGCCGAACCCTCCCACGAAGCCCGCATAGTGGAACGGATAGCCCGGGGGGTTCGAGCGGTCGGCCAGGCCATGGTCACAGCCGTGGATGCCCTTGCACACGCGCGCGATCACCGGCTCCTTCACCGGCTCCCTGCGCTGCAGGCTCACCCGCTTGCCGCGCTTGCAGATCCCGACGTAGGCCGCGGTCCAGCCGCAGTTCTCGTGGAGGGTCGGCGGCCCGCCGTGGCCGCAGGCGTCGAAGCTCTGGATCGAAGGTCCTTCGCGGAGCGCGCGCTGGACCGGCACCGCGTCGAGGAGCGTGAGCCTGTGATCCTGGTCGCGGATCGAGACAGGGACCTGCTTTCCGAGCGCGTTCACCCGCGCGAGGACGCAGGCGGAGACGGCCTCGAGGCACCCGGGCTGCGCCGGGTCCTTCATCCAGCTCCCGAGCGTGGATGTGTCGCCGCAGAGCCCGAGCTCACCGCTCCAGGTGAGGCCCCCGGCCGCGACGGACACGCCGGGGTCGACGGCGCACCCGACGACGTACTTCAGGAGCTCCTTCTCGCTCTCGGGGCCTGTCGCCGTGAACCCGGCGCCGGGGCCCCGGCTTGCGAGGATGGCCTCGAGCGCGGGCACGAGCGCGAGGCGGCGCGACTGAAGCTCGTTGAGGAAACCGAGGTTCCGCGGGACGGCTCTGGTGCTGAGCCCATTCCGCGGCATCCTGTCTCTGGCCGAGGAGAGCTGCGCCAGGGCAGCGAGGGTGACGGGGACGAGCGCGAGCGAGACGAGGAGGCGTCGAAGGGTCATGCGCCGATGGTTCATGCGCCCAGCCATTACAAGGCCCGTGCCCGCCGGTCCGGCGCGCCCCCCCGCGCGCGCGAGGCCGTGTTGCGCCGGCGGCGCGTCGGCCGCGTTCCCTCGACGCCGGGCCGCCGACATCGCGGGAAGTACCCCGGATCACCGGCGTTCCTGGCGTCGCGCGCCCCAGGCCGGCGTGTTGACGGCCGCCCGGAGGGTGGGTAGCGGAAGCAGAGGAAGCGCCGATGCCCCCGGTCCCTGACAGCGGAACGATCTCCGCGACGCCGGCTCTCCCGGCGGCGGCGGACGGCGCGTCGGGCGCGCACCTCTTCCTCGTCCTCGAGGGCCACCGCCCGCTCGCGCCCCCCGTCCGCGTGGCGCTCGCCGGCCTCGGCGAGATCGTCGTGGGCCGCGGCGCCGCGCGATCCATCGAGGCGCGGACCGCCGGCGCCGTCCACGGCCTTGTCGTGCGCGCGCCCGATCCCTGGCTCTCCTCGACGCACGCGCGCGTGGTCCGGGTGCTCCAGCGCTGGATGTTCGAGGACGCCGGCTCGAAGAACGGCAGCTGCGTCAACGGCGCCAGGGTACAGCGCGCCGAGCTCCGCGACGGCGACGTCATCGAGCTCGGGCACACGTTCTTCGTCTTCCGCGCCGCCCTGCCGAGCGCGCCGGGGGCGCCGGCGGTGTTCGACGCGTCGGCGCTCGACGGGGCGGCGCCCGGCCTCGCGACGCTGCTCCCCCCGCTGGGCCGCAAATTCGCCCAGATCGCGCCGATCGCGCGCTCGGCCATCTCCGTGCTGATCGAGGGCGAGACGGGCACGGGCAAGGAGGTGGTCGCGCGCGCCCTCCACGCGCTCTCGGGGCGGCCCGGCGAGTTCGTGGCGCTCAACTGCGGCGCGCTCCCCCGCGAGCTCGTCGAGGGGGAGCTGTTCGGCCACCGCCGGGGCGCGTTCTCCGGCGCGACCGAGGATCGCGTGGGCCTCGTGCGCAGCGCCGACCGCGGGACGCTGTTCCTCGACGAGATCGGCGACCTGCCCGTGTCGTCCCAGGCGGCGCTGCTGCGGGTGCTCCAGGAGCGCGAGGTGCGCCCCGTGGGCGGCACGCGCGCCGTGCCGGTCGATCTGCGGGTCCTCGCCGCCACGCACCGGCCGCTGGATCAGATGGCCGCTTCCGGCGATTTCCGCGCGGATCTGCTCGCGCGCCTCACGGGCCACCGGCTCGATCTGCCGCCGCTGCGCGACCGTCGCGAGGACCTTGGCCTGCTCGCCGCCGCGCTGCTGCGCCGCCTCGATCCGGCGGGGGTCGACCGGGTGCAGCTCCACCCGGGCGCGGCGCGCGCCCTGCTCGGGTATTCATGGCCCGGCAACATCCGGGAGCTCGAGAAGTGCCTGGAGACGTCCGTGGTGCTCGCCGGCGAGGCGAGGCGGGTGGAGCTCGAGCACCTGCCCGAGGCCGTGCAGCGCGCGAGCGCCGAGGCCTTCCGGCCGCCGAGCGAGGACGACGCGCGGCGGGAGGAGCTGCTCGCGCTCCTGCGCGAGCACCGGGGCAACATCACGCGCGTCGCGGAAGCCATGGGCAAGGCGCGGATGCAGATCCAGCGCTGGCTGAAGCGGTACGGCATCGATCCGGAGCAGTTTCGCGGCTGATCGCCGGTGCAACGGGCGCAACACCCGGCGTGCGCCGCGCGAACGCGCCGACGCCGTGTCACGACCGGCCTTGCCCGGGAGAGACGGCGTGCAACCGGTGCAACAGGGCCCTCGAGGGCAGGTTCCACCTCGAGGGCGCGCTGACCCGGCGGAGGCTCGTCGACGGCGCCTGAGCGGAGCGACGGTCCCCGGCAATCCAGCAGGAGAGGAGCGACAGAGGCGCGAGGTCGCTCGGGCATCGCGCCGCGCCGGCTCGGGTCTGTCCGTGAAGGGTGTTGGCGCGAGCCGTGCAATGTCCACGGCGCGATCGCACGAGAGCGATCGTCCACTGCAACCAGCCCTTTGTTACGGAGAGATCCTCATGAAAAGCATTCGCGTCCTCGCTCGGGTCCTGACCGGTCTGGCCATCGCAGCAGCGTCCTTCAGCGTGCTCGGTACACCGCCGGCCGACGCGCGCGAGCCCACGCCTGCCGCGGCCTGCCTCTTCGAGACGGACTATGTCGGCGACTACGGGGTCAGCGCCGACGGCATCTCCAACCGCAGCGGGGGCTTTGCGTGGTCCACCGCGCGCAACATCTACTGCCCCATCTCGACGGCGCTCCGCGACTCCGGACAGCCGATCTTCGTCGACGGGTACGACGGGAACAACGAGACCAACGGTCAGGTCACCGCCCGTGTCTGCATGACGTCGTGGGCAGGAGGGGCCGCCGTCTGTGCGAACCCTGGTTTGATCACGCAGAACACCGAGACCGGCTTCTTCATCGGGCGCAGCCTCGACGCGGCCAACATCAACCACCTCAGGAACCCGGCGCTGGCGGACAACTACCCGGTGCTCGTCATCTCGATCCCGCGCGGCGGCACCGGGGGCAACAGCAGGATCGCCGGCATCCAGACCTGGTGAGCAGGCCAGGAGAGCCGCTGAAGGCCTTCGTTCATCGATCGTCGAGGAGGAGCGCCATGTCGCACGTCCATCGTCTCTCATCGCTGCTTCGCGTCGTGTGGCCGGCCGGTGTGGGCGTCGCCGCCGCCGTGATCGCTTCGCTCGTGCTCGCCCCGAAGGCGGGCCGTCCGGCTTCCGTCGCGACGCCGGCGGCCGTCGACGAAGCTCCGCCTCTCGGGGCGCTGCCGATGAACGCCGGCGTCATCCCGGCGGCGGAGCGCGCCTCGACGGTCCAGGCTTCCCCGCCCGTGGCGCCTTCAGGACGCGCGCCGGAGCCTCCGCTCGCGGCGCGGCCCCCGCCCGACGCCGCCGAGGTCGAGGCCGAGCGCGGGCGCGTGATCGCCGAGCAGCGCGAGCGGATAGCGCGGCTCGAGGCTGAGCCGCTCGACGACGCCTGGTCGAGCGGCGCAACCGAGACGCTCCGAGCCGAGATCGCGCGCGTCGCGGAGGAGTTCGAGCACGCCGGGAAGGTCGAGCGGCTCTCGTGCCGCACGTCCGGCTGCGTCGCGACGCTCGAGTTCGCGAGCTTCGCGGAGGCGCAGGCGGGGTACATGCGTTACCTCACGCACGCGCTCGGCATGCGCTGCGCGCAGAGCGCCGCCCTGGATGTGCCGGAGGACGCGACCCGGCCCTTCCAGGTGGACATCGCGTTCACGAGCTGCGCGCGCCCGTGAGGGCGCTCGTCAGTCCGGGCGCTCGTCGTCCGCGCCCGCGCTGAAGTATGCGCTCCGATCCAGCCCGCTCCCCTCGCCCTCGAACAGGAGAAGGTGCGTGAGCGCGATCTCGTCGAGGCGCTCCCAGTACCACGCCGGATCCATGGCGATGCGGGCGCGGCGCCCCGCGATCAGCACCGCGCCCTCGACCTCGTCGTGCTCGCGCGCCGCAGCCCCGCGCCGCCGCGCCGCCGCCGATCCGGCGGGGGGCGGCGCGAGCGACCGGTGCTCCCACTGATCCTCGGCGATGTCGGCCGCGTGCGCGACGAAGTGCACGAACACGTGCAGCCGCCCGTCGCCTGACGTGTCGCGCGCGGCGCCCGCCTCCCGCCGGCTCACGACGATCTGGTGCAGCCCCCGCTCGAGCGACAGGAACGCGCCCGCGTACGCGCCCGTGCAGCGCAGGAGCACGCTCCGGAAGCCGCGCTTCGGCCGGGCGAGCGCCTCGATCACGTCGCCCGGCGCGCGCGGCGGGCCCCACCGGCGGCTCGCGGGCCACGCGGCGTCGCCGAGCCCGGCGCGGTCGCCGTCGATGTGCACCGTCGCGCCCCACCCGCGCCGCGGGAGCTCCTTCAGGAGCGGCGCGAGCCACCGGTCGAACGCCCCCTCGTCGAGCTCCTCCAGGATCAGCGTGATCGCGTCGCGCCGCGCCTCCGTCGCGACCATCGCGCGCGGCAGCACCTTGCGGAAGCCCTCCCACGCCGCGCGCGCCTCGCCCGCGAGCTCGCGCACCTCCTCGCCCTCGAGCAGCGCCATCAGCGCGAGCTCCTCGACGCTGTGCATCTCCTCCTGCGCGCTCGCGAGCCGCGCCCAGAGCTCGCTCAGCCGGTGGTGCTCGGCCTGCAGCGCCGACGTGTCGAGCTCCTTCCGGCGGTCGCGCGACGCCCCGGTCGAGAGGCTGAGCTGGGTCAGCAGGAAGTCGATCTGCTCCCGGAGCTGCTCGATCGGCGCGAGGCCCATCCACTGGTCCACCTCGCGCCGGAGGTCGCCCACCTGCTCGACGCCGAACGCCCGCTGCGCCGCCCGCGCCGCGCGCCGCCGGCGCGCCTCGAGGCGGAGCGCGGGCGTCTCCGCGCGGCCGACCACGGCGCCGTCGACCGGCGCCGGCGCCTCCGGCTCGCCGGCCTCGGTGACCCACACCGTGAGCTCTCGCGCGTCGCCGCCGAGCCGCGCGAGCAGCCGCGCGAGCGGCGCCGCGAGGTGCTCCTCGATGTGCCGCCGGAGCGCCCGCGCGCCGTAGGCCGGCGCGTGACCGTCCTCGGCGAGCCGCGCGAGCGCGCGCGGCGACACCTCGAGCGCGACGCCCGCCTCGGAGAGCCCGCGGCGCTGGCTCAGGCGCTGCGTCGTGAGGCGGGCGACCTCGGCGAGCTCCGCGCGGGTCAAGGACCGGAACGGCACGACGCGATCGACGCGGTTCACGAACTCCTGCCGGAACGCCCCCGCGACGACGCGCTGGTAGTGCGCCTCGTCCAGCGCGGCCCGCTCCTCCGGGGAGCCCGCGCCCGGCCCGCCGGAGAACCCCGCCTGCGCGCGCCGCTCCGCCGCGCCGAGGTTCGAGGTCATGATCACGATCGCGTTGTGGAAGTAGGCCGTCCTGCCGCGCGCGTCGGAGAGCCGCCCCTCGCCGAGCACCTGGAGCAGGAGGTCGAACACGGCCCGGTGCGCCTTCTCGATCTCGTCGAGCAGGAGCACGCAGAACGGCTGCTCGCGCACGCGCTGCGTGAGCAGCCCGCCCGCGCCGTCGGTCCCGCGGATCAGCCGATCGGCCGCGCCCTCGCTCGCGAACTCGCTCATGTCGAACCGCGAGAGCCGATCGGGCGAGCCGAAGAGCAGCGCCGCGAGCGCGCGGGCGAGCTCGGTCTTGCCGACGCCCGTCGGCCCCACGAAGAGGAACGTCGCGAGCGGCTTGTCCGGCGGCGAGAGCCCCGCCTTCACCACGGCGATCGTCTCGGCGAGCGCGCGCACCGCGCGCTCCTGCCCGACGACGCTCGCGCCGAGATCGCGCGCCACGCGATCGACCCGGAGCGGCAGGTCGTCGCGCAGCAGGAACGCCGGCATCCCCGTGCGCATCGAGAACAGCTCGTAGAGGTCGCTCCGCCCGAGCGTGACCGGCTCGCCCTGCGCGGTGCGCTCCCGCTCGTGCACGGTGCGCAGATCCTCGTAGAGGCGCACGGCCTTGCCCGGGAAGGCGCTGTACGGGAGGTAGCGCTCCGCGAGATCGATGAGCGCCGTCAGCGCGTCGCCCGCGACGGCGGGGCGGTGCGGCTCGACCTGGGCGTCGCGCTCGGCGCGCTCGGCGAGCGCCCTCCGGGTGTCGGCGGCCGACAGCGGCTCGATCCGGATGCGGCTCAGCCCGGCGAAGAACGCCCAGTGCCGGCCCTCGAGCGCGTCGAGCCGGTCGTCGCGGAGCTCGCAGACGACGCGCACGCGCCCCTCGTCGAGGTAGGGCCGCATCGCGCCCGCGAGGTCGACGTGGCCGCCGTCGACCCGCTCGGCGAGGAGGTCGTCGAGGTTCTCGAAGTAGAGCACCGCGTCGAGCGCGGCGGCGGCCTCCATCACGCCATGGACGCGCTCCTGCCACTGGCCGAGTCCGCTCATGCCCGCGATGAGCTGCGCGCCCGACGTCGCGTAGACGAGCCGCGTCTGGCGGGCGACGTACGCCTGCATGAGCGCGGTCTTGCCCGCGTGCTCCGGCCCGACGAGCAGCACGCCGAGGCGCTCCTCGCCGTCGAGCAGCGCGGCGAGGCGCGCGAGCTCCGCGTCGCGGCAGGCGATCGGCGGCGCCGCGAGCGGGCTGCGCTGCGCGGCCACGTGGAGCGGGGTCGCGACCGAGACGAGCGCGTCCACCGCCCGCTTCCGCCGCGCGCGCTCGGCGATGGAGGCGACGCGCTGGCCGGGCTGCGCGCGGTCGGGCTCGGGCAGCGGGGCGTGGAGCACCTCCAGGCGGTGCGCGCTTCCGGGCAGGAGCCCGAGGTGGTCCCACGTCGACAGCGACTGCGAGGCGAGGAGCCGGCGCACCTCGCGCCGGATCGCCGGCTCGATCGGCGCGCCCGCCTCCACGTAGAACGCGTGGCCGAGGGCCGGCACGAGCACCCACGCGTCGCGCTCATCGACGCGCGCCTGCGCCGCCTGCTCGCCGGCGGGCACGATGACGCAGGGGAAGCTCACGGGCACCTCGCGCCGCAGCTTGCGCGGCAGGTCCTCGCGCGGGACGGCGACGTCCACGGTGAGGAGGGCTGTGCCCTGCGGGAACGAGAGCCTGGAGATCGCCTCGGGCTGGGCGCGCGCCGCGTGCTCGCGCAGGAAGAGCCGCTGCTCGACGAGGACGTCCTCGTCGCGGCCGAAGCTCGCGGTGTCCGGCGCCGCGACCGGGAAGGCGAGGCACGCGCCGTCGAAGCGCTCGCGCACGAAGACGAGCGCCCGCGCGGTGCGCCCCTCGCGCGTGCCCGCGATGTCCTCGGGGGCGCTCGCTCCGTCCTCGGGGGCGCCCGCTCCGTCCTCAGGAGCGGGCGCGGCTCGTCCGTCGTCGCCCGAGGTCGTGCTCATGCGGGAGGGCGGAGCAGACCCGATCCGCCCTCCCGGCGCAACGGATCAGCTCACGTCGGGTCGGCCTTGGGCGTGGTCGGCGTGCTCGGGGGCAGCTCGGGCTTCTTGATGTACTCGGTCGGGAGCTCGCCGGTGAGCGCCTTGAGGAACGCGACGACGGCCTTCACCTCGTCCGGCTTGGCCTCCACGCCGAGCTGGTGCCACGCCATCTTGGTCACGGTCTCGTCGAGCGTCGCGAGCGAGCCGTCGTGGAAGTACGGGAAGGTCTTCTCGACGTTCCTGAGGCTCGGGACGCGGAAGAAGAACTTGTCCTTCTCGTCCTTCGTGTGGTCGAAGCGCCCGAAGTCCTTGAGGCCGGTGAACTCCTTCACGAGGCCGAGCTTCTGGAACGTCGAGCCGCCGACGGCGACGCCCGTGTGACAGGTCGGGCAGCCGAGCGAGATGAACTTGTGGAACCCCGTCTTCTCCTCGGCGGTGAGGGCCTTGTCGTCGCCGTTGAGGTACTTGTCGAAGCGCGACGGCGTGACGAGGCCGCGCTCGAACGCGCCGATCGCCCTGGCCATGTTGTCGTAGGTGATCGGCTCCTTGTCCTCGGGGAACGCGGCCTTGAAGAGGTTCACGTACTCGGGGATCGACTTGAGCGTCGCGATGACCCGCTTCTCGTCCGGCATCGCCATCTCGACGGGGTTCAGGATAGGCCCCTTGGCCTGGTCCTCGAGCGTGGCCGCGCGGCCGTCCCAGAACTGGGCGACGTGGTGGCCCGCGTTGTACGCGGAGGGCGAGTTGCGCCCGCCGAGCTGGCCCTTGTGACCCGACGAGAACTGCTTGTTGTCGACCCCGTACGACGAGAGGTCATGACACGAGTTGCAGGAGATATCGTGGTTCTTCGAGAGGCGCGCCTCGTACCACAGCATCCGCCCCAGGGTCACCTTCTCATCGGTGATCGGGTTCTTCTCGTAGTCGAACTTCGCGGGCAGGACCTTGAAGGACTTGACGTCGTCTGGATTGAAGACGAGCGGCTTCGTCTCGCCCGCGGCCGGCGCGGCGGGCTTGCCCGTGGTCGAGGCCGCGGGGGGCTGATACTCGTAATCCGCCTGTCGATCGCACGCGCCCAGCCCGGCGGCGACGAGGAGCACACTGATGAGAGAAGAGGGCCAACGCATGATGTCTCCTGGCTCGTGAGGACGCGGTCCACGGTAGAAGTAGCCGCCCTGAACGTCAACGCGCGCCGCGGCCGCTTCGCCGCCGGGGCCGTCGGCTATCAGGCGCGCTGGGCGGCGGCCTCGCGGGGGCGTCGATCGGGTGATGCGTGTTACCGGCGGGTTGCAACTCTTGGTCTTGAAGGTAGCGCCATGGAGGCTGAGATGCCTCCTGAGCGCCTATCTACCCCGAGGTGCGCTCTCCCGTCTCGCCTTGTTTTCTCGATCTTTGCGGGGCGAGACGGGCGGCGCGCGGCGGGCGAGGCGGGCGGCGCGCGCCGCGTGACGGCGCGGGGCAGCGGCGGCCGCGCGGCGAGGGGGACCCTTGCGCGCACGGGGGCGGCTGGGCAACCCTTGCGGCCGTGGATTCGCCCATCGACAGCGGGGTCGTCCTCATCACCGGCGCGTCGTCCGGCATCGGCCGCGCGGTGGCGCACGAGGTCGCCCGCCGCGCCCGGGCGCTCGTGCTGGTGGCGCGCCGCAAGGATCGCCTGGACGCGCTGCGCGCCGAGCTCGCGGCGGCGCGGCCGGAGCTCACCGTGCTCGTCTTCGGCTGCGACGTCACCGATCGGGCGGCGGTCGACGCGATGCTCCGCGCCGCCGCGGCCGAGGTCGGGCAGGTCGACGTCCTCGTCAACAACGCCGGCTTCGGCGACGTCGGCGTGTTCGACCTCTCCGAGTGGTCGCGGACCGAGCAGATGATCGCGCTGAACGTGACGAGCCTCGCGTACCTCACGCACCGGCTCGTCGTCCCGATGGTGTCTCGCGGGCGCGGCGCGATCGCGAACGTGAGCTCCGGCTTCGGGCTCACGTTCGGGCCGGGGATGGCCTCGTACATCGGCACGAAGCACTTCGTCACGAGCTTTACCGAAGCGCTCCGCCTCGATCTCGCCGGCACCGGCGTGCGGGTGACGCAGGTCTGCCCGGGCCCGGTGCAGACCGAGTTCAACGAGATGGCCGGCAACTTCACGGGCCTCGAGCCGCCCGCGCTCCTGTCGATCTCGCCGGAGCGCTGCGCGCGCTCTCTCGTCCGCGCGGTGGACCGGGGCCGCGCGCTCGTGGTGCCCGGGCTGGTGGCGTGGTTCGTCGTGCACCTCGGCGTCGTCTGCCCGCGCTGGCTCCTCCGGCTGGCCTACGGGCCGATCGCGCGCGCGCTGCGCAAGAAGCAGCTCGCCGTGCGCGGCGCGCCGGCGCCTCGCTGAGGCGCGCCGTCGCGGCCGCGGCCGCCCTCACGTCGCGCCGGCCAGCGGCTCGTCGCGGGTGCGCGTCGAGCGCCGTGGCGCGGGCAGGATCGCCCGTGGCGGCGTCCGCCCTTGTGGTAGCGTCGTCCGCGGCTCGCCAGGCCCCTCAGGAGAACGACGGATGAAGAAATATCGGTGCATCGTCTGCGGATTCATCTACGACCCGGCGCTCGGTGACCCCGACACCGGCATCGCGCCGGGGACGCTGTTCGAGCACCTGCCCGACACCTGGATTTGCCCGGACTGCGGCGCGACGAAGGCCGATTTCGAGCCGATCGACGACTGAGCACGCAGGCGCGGGCAGGGCGGGCGCGTCGCTTGGCCGCCCACCGTGCCCGCGTCCCTCCCGGAGGGCTCCCTCCGCCGCGCATCAGGGCGCTCCAGGCGCCGACATCGAGGCGACGAACGCTTGTGGCAGGCAGCGCCCCTCCGCGCAGCCATGGGCAGGCCGGGCACCGGACCGAGCACGCCTTCAGCGTGAGCTCAACGAAGAGCTCGAACGCTTTTCACAGAGCTCGCTTCGCGGCGAGCTCACGCCCGCCGTCGACCAGCGTTCCTCTGTGAAGAGATAAGAAGAGAACTACCAAGAAAGAGACGTGAGCAACTTCGAGGGTGGACCTGACAGGGATCGAACCTGCGACCTCTAGAGTGCGATTCTAGCGCTCTCCCAACTGAGCTACAGGCCCTCGCTTTCGAGAGCGCGGACTCTACTCGCCGGGGCGCCCCTGTCAAGCGCCGATCGCATTTTCCGTCCGGCCCCGGCTGTTCCACGTGGTTCGTGCCTGTCGTGCCCGCCCTGGAGCTCCGGGCGGGCAGCTCGGAAGACCTCTCGCCGAGCGACGAGGACGACCTCGGCTGACGAGGTGCTGCTAGTTCGCGGGGCTCTCGGGCGCCTGCTCCGGCTCGGCCTGCGCGCGCGCCTGCGCCTTCGGGTTGTAGAAGGAGAAGAGCTTCTCGCGCTCCTCTCCGTAGCTCTGGGTGCTGCCCCACTTCGGGTTCCAGTCCTTCACCCAGTACACGTCGCCGGAGACGATCGCGTCCTCGGGCCGGCCCGTCCGCTCGGGGTAGCGGTACATGTACTCCTTCATCGCGTCGCGGTACGCGGTGTTGGCCGGCAGCTTGATGCGCGCGTAGTAGTCGCACCAGATCTGCGTGTACGCGAAGCTCTTCGCGTTCAGCAGGTCGAAGTTCGGCGGCTCGCCCGTGAACGGATTGATGTGGCGGCCGTCGACCGTGACCGCATCGACGACGATTGTCCCGTCGTCCATCACCGGGTTGGGGGAGAACATGAACCAGCCCTGGAGGAACCGGAGCTTCTGCGCGAGGATCCGCGTCGGCTCGGGGTGCGGCACCTTCCAGCGGTTCTTGATGACCCAGAGCTCGACCGCCGCCTGGTTGACCGCGCCGACGAACATCACGAGGACGCCGATCTCGCGCAGCGCGACGAGCCCCTTGCGCCCCCAGAGCCGGAGCGGCGCCGGCGGGGGCGCGACCTCGGAGCGCTCCGGGATCTGCGCGCCGAGCGCCCGGCCCAGGCTGCGGCGGTGCGCCGCCGCCATCGCCGCCGTCACCGCGCCGCGCACGCCCGGCAGGCGGATCGCCCACGCCACCGCGGGGCCGAGCGGGATCGCCGCGACGATGTCCGCGAGCGCGTCGGCGCCCGCGGCCAGCGCGCCGTCGGGGCGCCGCACCGACAGCCCGTGCGCCGCGGAGCTCGACGCCTCGAAGGTGAGCAGCCCGAACCGGTCCATCCGCTTCAGGACGCGGCAGGCGAGGACGGCGCCCGGCGAGCGCGGGTCGAAGAGCACGACGCGGGCCCGGTGCGCGCGCCGCATCGTGCGCGCGGCGATCTCCCAGTCCTCGCGGCCGAAGAGGAGCGTCGACATCACGCAGAGCGCCCACGCGAACGGCCCCAGCACGAACGTCATGCCGAAGCCGATGTGGAGCACGTTCATCATCACCATCGTGAGCCGGCGCGCCCAGGCGCGGCCGACGGGCGCCAGGAGGCACACAGGGATGGCCGCCTCGAAGGAGATGACCATCTTGGTCATGAACAGGATGAGGAAGTTCGGCGCGTAGTCGCGGATGTCCGCCACGATGGGCGTCACCATCCGGTCGACGTAGAGCACGTAGTGGATCGCGGTCCCGTTCTTCCAGGCGGGGCCGGTCTTGTGCACCACGTTGAAGAAGTAGATCGCCGCGATCTGGATCAGCAGGACGGGCCCGAGGACGGTGATGTGGCTGTCCGGCTTGAGCGGGTCGTCGAGCGTGGTGCGGTCGTTCAGGTCGGCGGCGGTCCGCTCGCGGCTCCGCTTCATCGAGGCGAGGAGCGCGTCGAGCGAGAAGCGATCGCCCAGCGGCAGGAAGCACGTCCAGAGCAGGAGCAGGTTGTGGACGACGTAGCCGCCGTTCTCGATGAGCAGCACGCGCCCGTTCATGCTCGTGACGAACACGAGCGAGAGCACCTGCATGAGCTTCGTCTTCCAGCCGATGAGCAGGCAGACGTAGGTCGCGAAGATCACGACCCAGAGGACCCAGAGCTCGCCCGGCGTCGAGAAGGCGTTGACGAGCGAGAAGTTGCCGCTGCCCTGCGGGCGCCAGAGGTTCACGTGG
The DNA here is from genome assembly GCF_051474675.1 of Sorangium sp. So ce406. Taxonomy (NCBI): domain Bacteria; kingdom Pseudomonadati; phylum Myxococcota; order Polyangiales; family Polyangiaceae; genus Sorangium; species Sorangium sp. So ce406. Next base: position 617,610 of record NZ_CP150340.1, read on the forward strand.
TTCGGCAGGACGCCGATGTCCGCGAACATGTCGCTCCACGCCCACGAGCGGCGGAGCAGGTCGCCGATGAGGAAGAAGCCGAGCAGGATGCGCGTGAAGCCGAGCGTCCGGCGGTCGAACGTGAAGAAGCTGTCCCGGAGGATGTCCCACATCGACGGCCCGGGCGGGCGCGGGGCGGGCGCCTCGTCGGCCCCCTCCGCGTCGTCGTCCTCGTCGGCCGCGGCGTCCTCCGCGTCGTCCTCCCCGGCCGCAGCGCGGTCGCCCGCGGGCGCGTCCTCGCGCGCGCCGGAGCCCTTCGCGGCGGCGGCCTTCCCGTCGGCGCCGCGGCGCTCGCTGGGGTCCTCTTTCCGGAGCGCGCCCTCGAGCTCGCTCTCGTCGCGATCGTCGTTTGCGTTCATAAGGCGTCGAGATCGATCCTGCGCGAGCAGAGCGCTCGCCGCTGTCGAACCTACCTACCGCAACCGCGCTGGCGCCGCACGAGGCGACCAGGGGCGCGGCGGGCGGGCGCCGGCCGGCGGCGCAGCGCGGGGGGCCGCCGGGACCGCGCGGGGCGCTTGATGCGCGTGGCGCGGGGAGGTAACGAGGACACGAGGTGCCCCGGATGCCCGACGCGGAAGAGCGCCTCACGCTCGCGACCTGCGCCTTCGTCGCCGGCTGCATCCTGCTCGCGCCGCGCGAGTGGGTCTCGGCGGGGCTCTCGCTCACGATCGCCGCGGCGCTCTTCGTGTGGCACCTCCGGCTGCGCCGCGGGGCCTCGCCCAGGGGCCCGGCGGCGCAGGCGCAGGGCGCCGCGGGCGCGCCGCGCGCGTCCGGCGAGGCGGGCGCTCAGCCCCGGCTGGGCGACGAGCGGCGCGAGTCCGCCTGAACGCGCAGCGGCGGGCGGCCGAAGCGGGCGCGCACGCGATCGGCGAAGGCGCGCATCTTCGGCGTCCCGAGGAACCGCCGCTCCATGCGCCGCTTGCCGGGAATGTCGAGGAGCATCACGCCGATCAGGATCACCAGCGCGCCCGGGCCCGGCACGCCAGGCAGCGAGAGCATGATCCCGAGCGCCACCGCGAGGACGCCGAGCAGGTTCTTCCCGATGCGCGCCGACACGCGCATCCAGGCCGGGCGCCCCGGCAGGAAGGGCTCGTCTTCCTGCTTCACCAGGTAGTCCTCGGGCATCCGGACGAGCACGACCGCGACGAGCACCATGCCGCCGACGAAGCTGGTGAGGGCCACACCGGCGCCGATCGCGATCTGCTCGGGGTGCTCCTGCACGAACGACAGCGCTGCCCGGACGGCATCCATCATCGCGGAGGCGAGGCGCATACGAGGCGAGGAGCATACGGCGCGGGGCCGGCCCGGGCGAGGCCGGCCGCGCCGCTCAGGGGACGAGCACGGTGCCGATGGATCCCGGCGCGCTCGCCTCGCGCGCGAGATCGCCCGGGCGCAGGCGGCCGAGGATGTGGATGCGGCGGACGCCCTCTGCCAGCGCGGCGAACGACTCCTCGAGCTTCGGGATCATCCCGCGCGTGACGGCGCCGCTCGCGATGAGGGCGCGCCCCTCGGCGACCGTGAGGCTCGGGATGCGCGAGGCGGGATCGGAGACGTCGCGCAGCACGCCGGGCACGTCGCTCACGAGGAAGAGCCCGGCGGCGCCGAGCTCGATGGCGACCCGGTTGGCGACCGTGTCGGCGTTGATGTTGTAGACCTGCCCGTCCGCGCCGGCGCCGAGGCACGCGAGCACGGGCAGGTAGCCGCCGCGCCCGAGCAGCTCGAGCAGCGCGCGGTCGACGCCGGTGATGTCGCCGACGAGGCCGAGGTCCACCGGATCGGGCCCCACGCTCGCGTGGACCTTCGGCGGCCGCTTGACGGCCGTGACGGCGGGCCCGCTGGCGCCGTGGAGCCCGACGGGCCGCGCGCCCGCGGCGAGGAGCGCGGCGCACAGGTCGACGTTGAGCTTGCCGGCGACGACCATCTTCATGACGTCGAGCGTGTCCGCATCGGTGACGCGCTGGCCAGCGACCTGCCGGACAGGGATGCCGAGCCGCTCCTGCAGCCGGGTGGCCTGCGCGCCGCCGCCGTGGACGACGATCGCGCGCGTCCCCGCGCGGCTGAGCGCCGCGAGGTCGCTGGCGAGGACGGCGAGGGCGGGGCTGCCCACGACCTCGCCGCCGAGCTTGATAACGAGCGGTCCTTCCGACGCTGTCACGGGCGCCTCCGCGCTGCTCTGGAACCTTGCATGAGCGGACACGTACCACTTCTGCCGCGGCCAGGGCAGAGGTCGCCGGCCGCGCCCCGCGCGCGCAAGCCCGCGGGGCGCCGATCGGCCGCTCGCGCGGGAGCGCGGGCGCACGCGCAAGCCCGGAGGACCGCGCGGGAGCAGGGGCGCGGCGGCGCCCGGGCTTCCGTGGCATGCTGGCGCGGTGATGCAGGCCCTCCGACAGGCGCTCTCCGGTCGCACGGAGCCGATGCTCGCGCTCATCGAGCGGCTCGTGAGCCTCAACTCGTTCACGGACAACCCGCGCGGCGGCGACGCGGTCGGCGAGGTCATCGCCAACGAGCTCTCGACGATCCCCGGCCTCTGCGTGCGGCGGCTCGCGAGCGCGCGCTTCGCGGCGCACTGGGTGGTGGAGAGCGAGGCGGCGAAGGCGTCACCGGCGGGCCACGTCGCCCTCATCGGGCACCTCGACACGGTGTTCCCGCCGGGGACCTTCGAGGGCTTCCGCCTCGACGGGGAGCTCGCCCGCGGGCCGGGCGTGCTCGACATGAAGGGCGGGATCGTGGTCGCGATCGAGGCGCTCCGGGCGCTCGAGACGATCGGCGCGCTGCCCGAGATCCCGGTGCGGCTCGCGATCGTGTCGGACGAGGAGGTCGGGTCGCCCGAGGGGCGCCCGCTGCTCCAGCGCGAGCTCGCGGGCGCCTCGTGCGCGCTCGTGTTCGAGGCGGGGCGCGAGGGAGACAGGATCATCACCGCGCGCCGGGGCACGGGGAACGCCGTGGTGAGGGCCACGGGCAAGGCGGCGCACGCCGGCAACGCCCACCAGCAGGGCGCGAACGCGATCTGGGCGCTCGCGCGCTTCATCGACAGGGCGCAGCGGCTCACCGACTACGGGCGGCAGGTGACGGTCAACGTCGGCGTGGTGAGCGGCGGGCACGGCAGGAACACGGTGCCTGACGCGGCGGAGGCGGGGGTCGACTTCCGCTTCGTGAGCCGCGCGGACGGCGAGGCGATGATGGCGGCGCTCTCCGCGGCCGCGCGCGAGGCGTCCGTCGAGGTGCCCGGCACCGCCGTGCGCGCCGAGTGCGAGATCGCGCGGTCGCCGCTCGTGCGGACCGAGGCGAGCGCCGCGCTCTACCGGGAGTACGGGGCGTGCGCGCGGGCGGCGGGCCTCGGCGACGCCGAGGCGCCCCTCATCGGCGGCGGGTCCGACGCGAGCTCGACGGCGGACATCGGGATCCCGTCGATCGACGGCCTGGGGCCGCGGGGGAGCGGCTTCCACACGAAGGACGAGCTCATCGAGGTGAAGACCCTCGTGCCCAAGGCGGAGGCGCTGGCGGCGTTCCTGCTGGGGCGGCGCGCCGCGGTGTGATCGTCCGCGGCCGCCGCGCCCCTGCGCGCGCCTCTCCCGCCGTCGCTCCTCGCTACTCCAGCACCACGAACTTGAGGTAACGCCCCTCCCACCACGCCGGCAGCGTCGGGTGGTCCTCCGGCTGCCCGTGGATCGCACGGACCCGCAGGTCGTCCCGCTCCAGGGTCGCGTCGTCCAGCGTGGCCAGGAAGTCCTCCGCCGTGATGTGGCTCGAGCACGACGCCGCGCACAGCAGGCCGCCGCGACCGAGCACGCGCGCGACCGCCGTGTGCAGCCGCCGGTAGGCGCCGAGCGCGCGCGGCTTGGCGCGCTCGCTCGGCGCGAAGCTCGGCGGATCGCAGACGATGAGGTCGTACCGATCGCCGCGCGCGTGGGCCTTCTCGAGGAAGTCGAACGCGTCCGCCGTCACGAAGTCGTGCGCCGCCGGATCGACGCCGTTCTCCCGGAAGGTGCGCTGCGCCGACGCGTGCGCGGCCGACGCCGAGTCGACCGAGGTGACCCGGCCCGCGCCGCCGAGCGCCGCGGCCACCGAGAAGCCCCCCGCGTAGCTGAACAGGTTCAGGACGCGCCGGCGCCCGGCCGCGAGCGCGCGCACGCGAGCGCGGTTGTCGCGCTGGTCGAGGAACGCCCCCGTCTTCTGCCCGCGCGCGAGGTCGACCTCCATCGCGACCCCGGTCTCCCTCACGAACAGGCGATCCGGCAGCGGCGGCCCGTGCAGGTGCGCGAGCTTCTTCCCCTCCGCGTCCCCGCCCGCCGCCGACGACGCGCGCGCGCGCAGCCCGATCGAGCGCACGCCGCGGGCGCCCAGCGCGCGCGCCAGGTGCGGGAGCAGCCGATCGAGCCACGGCGCCAGCATCCCGCCGTCGAGGCGGACCACCGCGGCGCGGTCGTACCGGTCGATGACGAGCGACGGCACGCGGTCCCCCTCGCCGTTGCACAGGCGGTAGGCCGTCGTGTCGCGGCCCGCGAACCAGCCGTCGCGCAGAGCGAAGGCGCGCTCGAGCCGCTCCGCGAGGGCGCGCTCGTCGAGCGGCGGCGCCTGCGTGCGCTGGAAGACGCGGACGGCGATCGCCGACTCCGCGTCCCAGAGCCCCCGGCCGAGGAACGGCGCGCCCTCGGCCGACAGCTCGACCACGTCCCCCGTGGCCGCCGCGCCGCCGGCGCGGGGCGCGCGCTCGCCGCGCCGGCGCTCCCCGCGCTGGACGGCGTTCTCGCCGCCGCCCGCGATACCGTCTCGGTACACCCACGGGTGGCCGCGGCGGACGGCGGCGGCGGCTGTCGCGGTGAGATGGACCCGCATCGACCCCGCCTAGCACGGTAAGCTCGCAGCGTGCTGCACCGCGTTCGTCCGATCGGCTGGGCCTGCCTCGCGGGGATCCCGCTCGCCGCTGCGGCCGGCTGCACGCAGGACCACGACCTCCTCGGACGAGATCCGCCGGCCGCGGCGAGCACGTCCGGCGCCGGCGCCGGCTCGGGGGCGACCTCGAGCAGCGCCGCGACATCCGGCGCGGGCGGCGGCGACGTCGTCGATCCGCCGGGGCCGACGAAGCTCACCGTGGTGAACGGCGTCGCCGACCGCGACGCGGTCCGCTTCTGCTTCCTCGCGTACCCCGACGGCACCGGCGCCGGCGTCGACCCCTGGCCGGGCGCCGGCGAGGGCCTCGCGTTCGCCCGGGCCCAGGTGGTCGAGCCGCTCGGCGCGGTGATCCCCGAGGGGGCGAGCGTGGGCCCCCACGTGATCGCCGGCGATCTCGGCGCGATCGAGGGGCTCGACTGCGCCGAGATCCTCGCGCTCGCCGCCGAGGCCTCGCCCCCCATCGTGGCCGTGGCGCTCCCCGTCGTGCCGGCGTCGGTGTTCGCCGAGGAGAAGAGCCTGCTCCTGGTCGCCACCGGCTGCCTCGGCGGCGAGGGGCACACCGACGCCCTGGAGAAGCAGGCCTGCGGCGACGCCTACACGATCGACACGCCGACCGCCGGCCTCGTCGCGGTCGCCATGTCGCGATGGACGCGCTTCGACAGGCTCGGGCTGCAGGTCGCGCACGCGAGCGCGGCGACGCCGGTGATCGACGTCCACCTCACCCCCGATCGCTCGTCGGTGAGCGGGGTGATCCTCGCGCAGGAGCTCTCGTATGGAGCGATCTCGCCCTCCCCGCCGTTCGCCGGGCTGGCGGAGGCGGATCTCGGCGCGCCCGAGGACGTGGCCGTCCATGCCTACGACCCCGTCGACGCCAGGAAGATGGCCTCGGTGCCGATGCGCGAGATCCTGGCGAACAGCGACGTGGAGGCGAGCAGCATCGCGAACGGCCGGGGGTTCGTGCTCGTCGCCGTCGGCGCCGCCCCGGGGACGGAGCGCGGTGGGTTCTGGCAGCCCCACACGTACACGCTGTTGCAGTCGGATCCCTGATCGTGTCTGCACGTCCCGCTGGCGGCGGAGCTCTGTGCTGCGCCGTTCGTGGGCGGCCCAACCGCACCTCGCCCGGCTGCCCCGGCGACTCGCCGTGATTCCGCCTTGGGCATGACGACTCCCGTGCAAGCGCACGCACTCTCGCGTTGCTCGCGTGGTGCGCTGCGTCGTACGGCGTGCTGCGCACCACCCTCATCGTTTCTCGGAGAGCGACAAGGATGCCTCCGGCGCGTCTGACGGGCTTGCAGCGCTCGTTGTCTTATTGAAGGATAATGGTTCTGCCCCCACGGTCTCGGGGTTCGCTCTCTCCTCCGCAGCTCTCCTTGGGTAGGCCCGCCGACGGCTTTGCCGGCCCTTCGCGCCGCGCGCGGCCGGGAAAACCATGAGTCGCTTGACGGGGTGGATCGCCCCGTACGGACGACAAGACAGGAGAGCCACGCGCCGTGACGAGCGAGCGAATCTCCAGTATAACGAGAGTGCCTGAATTGTGAGGGGGGAAGAGGATATGACGACACAGATGTTTATCGGGGCGAGCTCCTCGGCGGATCCAAAGAAGGCTGCGGCCGAGTCCGTGGCGGCGGCGCTCCGCGCGTCGGCGCGCCCCGAGCACGTGGCCTCCCAGCCCGGATCGGCCTCCCCGCCCGGACCGGCGTTGCAGCCCGGACCGGCGTCGCCGCTCGGACCGGCGCGCCCCGCCTTCGCGCTCGTCCTGTCGACGGACCAGTATGACGCCGACGCGCTCGCTGCGGCCGTGACGAGCGAGCTGCCCGGGGTCCCCTGGGCGGGGTGCTGCACGGCGGGGGTCTTCGCGGGCAGCCGACTCCTCCGGCAGGGGCTCGTCGTGGGGCTGGTCGCGTCGGACGCCGTGCGCGTCGGCGTCGGCGTCGCGCACCCGGTGAGCCAGGACGGACGGCGCGCCGGGGTGCTCGCCGCGTCGCGCGCGCTCGAGGGGTTCCCGTCGTCCGCCGCGCCGGGGTGGAGCCGCGCGCTCATCGTGCTGCCGGACGCGCTCACCGGCAACGCGGCCGACGTCGTGCGCGGCGCGGTCGAGGTCGGCGGGACGGGCGTCGTCTGGGCCGGCGGCGGCGCGGGCGACAACCTCCGCTTCGTGCGCACCGCGCAGTTCGCGGGCGGCCGCGCCTACTCGGACAGCGTCGTCGTCGTCGCGATCGACTCGCCGGCCCGCATGGCCACCGGCATCCGCCACGGCTTCCGGCCCTACGGGCCCCCGACGATGGTCACGCGCGCCGAGGGGACGGTCGTCGCCGAGCTCGAGTTCGAGGGGGCCTTCTCGGTCTACCAGCGCACCGCGCGCGCGCGCGGAGATCAGGTGAACCTCGACGGCTTCGCCACCTTCGCGATGACCCACCCGCTCGGCATCCCGCAGGCCGACGGCGAGCACGTCATCCGCGATCCGCTGCGCGTGGTCACGCCGGGCGGCCTCTACTGCGTCGGCGAGGTCCCGGACGGTTGCCTCATCCGCGTCATGGAGGGCGATCCCATCGGCCTCGTCAGCGCCGCGCGCGAGGCGGCGACCACCGCGCGCGACGCCGTGGCCGGGCCGATCGCCGGCGCGTTCGTGTTCGACTGCATCTCGCGGTGCATGATGCTCGGCGACACGGTGCGCGACGAGCTGACCACCTTCGAGAACGAGCTCGGCCAGAGCGTCCCGGTGATGGGCTGTCTGACGTTCGGCGAGGTGGGCGCGCTGGGCCGCGGGGTACCGCAGTTCCACAACAAGACCGCTGTCGTGCTCGCGCTGGGGGCTTGAGCGCCGGAGCGGCTGGATCCCTGCCCATGGCGAGCGACGAAGATCACGAGATCCAGGAGGAACGGTTGGCGCTCCTCAGCGTCCTTCAGGAGCTCACGGTCGCAGCGCTCGACCTGTTCGATCCTCGCCAGTCGATGGCGATCTTCCTGGAGCGGCTCGCCGAGCGGCTGAGCTGCGTCGCGGTCATCGTGCTCGTCGAGCCGACGCCGCTCGCCCCTCGGCTCCTCGACGCCGCGGGGCTGTCGGCGAGCTCGCGCGCGCTGTCCATCCCGCCGCGGTCCCCGCCCCCGGCGGCCGCGCCCGCGGACGAGGGCGAGGGCCTCTGCCTGCCGTACCCCGAGCTCGCGCGGCCCGGGCTCGTGACCTGGCACTTCTCGCTCGACGGGCAGGGCGACAGCGGCGCGTCCAGCCTCATCCTCTGCTTCGAGGGCGAGCCCCCGTCCGCGCCGCGGTACCGGGGCATGATGCGCCGGCTCGCCGGCACCTTCCGCACGGCGCTCGTGCACCGGCTGCTCTACGCCCGCATGATCGAGAACGAGCGCGAGCGGGCGCGGCACCTCGCCGCGGCCGAGGCGGGGCGAGCGGCGGCGGAGGCGGCGCAGCGCCGCGCCGCGTTCCTCTCGGAGGCGAGCCGGCTGCTCTCCAGCTCGCTGAACTACGAGGCGACCCTCGTGCGCGTCGCGCGCCTGCCGGTCCCGTTCGTCGCCGACTGGTGCATGGTCGACATGATGGAGCGCGAGGCGATGCTCCGGCGCGCGGTCGTCGTCCACGCCGACCCGCAGAAGAGCGAGCTCGCGCGCCTCCTCCAGGGCCAGACGCCGATGGACTCGGTCCTCCCGTCCGGCGTGGCGCGCGTGCTGGAGACGGGCGAGGCGGTGCTCTGCGAGGTGGCGGGCGCGCCAGCCGCCGCGGAGCGAGGGCTGGACGCGCGCGACAGCGAGCCGCCCGCGTCGGCCAGCGAGGCGCTCCTCAGGGAGCTCGGCCTGCGGCGCTACATCTCCGTGCCGCTCGTCACCCGCGGCACCATGCTCGGCGTGCTCACGATCGCCTCGGGCCGCGACGACCTGCTGTACGGCGCCGAGGACCGGGCCCTCGCCGAGGAGCTCGGGCGCCGGGCCGCGCTCGCGATCGACAACGCGCGGCTCTACGAGAGCGCGCAGCGGGCGATCCGCGCCCGGGAGGAGCTCGTGGCGGTCGTGTCGCACGACCTCAAGAGCCCGCTCGCCACCATCGTCATGAACACGAGCCTCCTGCGCCGGAAGCTGCCGAGCTCGGACGAATCGGCCGAGCTCCGGCGCCCCGTCGAGCGCATCCAGAAGTCGGCCGATCGCATGAACCGCCTCATCCGCGATCTGCTCGACCTGGCGAAGCTCGACGGCGGCCACATCTCGATCCAGCCGGCGCCGCACGACGTCTCCGGCCTGCTGAGCGACGCCATCGAGCTCCTGCGGGAGGAGGCGGCCGAGAAGTCGCTGCGCATCGAGCAGGGCGTCGAGCACGGCGTCGACCGGGCGCTCTGCGACCGCGAGCGGGTGCTGCAGGTGATCGCGAACATCGTCGGCAACGCGATCAAGTTCACGCCCGCGGGCGGCGAGGTCGCGCTCTGCGCCCAGCCGTGGGGCAGGGAGGTGCTCGTCTCGGTGCGCGACACCGGCCCGGGCATCCCGGAGGACCAGCGGGCGCGCATCTTCGAGCGCTACTGGCAGGCGAAGGAGACCGCCCACAAGGGCACGGGGCTCGGCCTCTCGATCGCGAAGGCGCTCGTCGAGGTCCACGGCGGGCGGATCTGGGTCGAGAGCAAGGTGGGCGAGGGGAGCACGTTCTTCTTCACGCTCCCGATGGTGGGCGCCGCCGGGGCGACGGCGGGAGTCGCGGCGGGCACGCGCCTCGGCGCCTGACAGCCTCAATCGGGGTTCGCCGTACAGCGGCGTAGTCACGCCACTGAGGCAGAAATGTCCCTTGTTTTCGCGGCTTGGCGGGCCGATCCCTTCATCGCTATACCTACCGCGATGAACAACGTCGGGAACGACAAGGGCGACGTGGGGCCGGCCCAGGCTCGAGCGGACGACGACGAGCGGGAGCTCGTCAGGGCCGCATTGCAGCTCCTGGGCATCCGCAACCTGGTGCTCGCGATCCACGATCCGAGCTTCCCGTCGGAGGACGCGGAGGACACCGGGCGCGGGTCCCCGTACACCGAGGGGGGCCGCCGGTTCCTCCGGTTCGCGCGCGATCTCGGGTTCAACGGCATCCAGCTCGGCCCTCAGGGGGAGACGTCGGCCGACAACGCATCTCCGTACGACGGCACCATCTTCTCGCGGAGCACGCTGTCGATCGCGCTCGCCCGGCTGACGGAGGACGGCCCGTGGGGCGCGCTGCTTCGCCCCGAGGCGGTGACGAAGATCGTCGCCGGCAAGCCCGGCGGCCACGACGGCCGCGCGCAGCACGGCTACGCGTACCGCGCGCAGCGCGCCGCGCTCCGGGAGGCGTTCGCGTCGTACGTCGACCGGCGGAAGCGCGGCGAGCTCGACGACCTCGCCGGCCGCCTCGCCGCGTTCAGGAAGCGGAACGCCGCGTGGATCGAGCGGGACGCGCTCTACGGCCCCCTCTGCGAGGAGCACCGGAGCGGCTGGTTTCACGGCTGGACCGGCGCGCCGGAGCTCGATCGCCGCCTCTTCGCGCCCGGCCCCGGCGAGGTGGTCGCCTGCGAGGATCGCCGGCGGGAGCTCCTCGACCGGTACCGCGAAGACGTCGACTTCTACGCCTTCTGCCAGCTCCTCGCGCACGAGCAGCACGCGGCGCTCCGGGGCGTGACGGCCTCGCTCGGGCTCAAGCTCTTCGGCGACCTGCAGATCGGTTATTCGCCCCAGGATGCCTGGGCTCATCAATCGGTCTTCCTGAAGGGCTATCTCATGGGGGCTCCGCCGAGCCGGACCAACCCGGAGGGCCAGGTGTGGAACTACCCTGTCCTGGATCCGGCCCAGTACACCGACGCCTCCTCCGGCGCGCTCGCGCTCGTGCGGGCGCGGATGGACAAGATGTTCGACGAGTTCGACGGCGTGCGCCTCGATCACCCGCACGGCCTCGTCTGCCCGTGGGTCCATGTCGCCGACGCCCCCGATCCGCTCCGCGCGGTCCAGGGCGGCGCGCGGCTCTTCTCGTCGCCCGATCTGCCGGATCACCCGCTGCTCGCCCGCTACGCCATCGCCTCTCCCGCGCAGCTCAACCGCGGTGTGCCCCGGTATGCCGACGACTGGGTCACCTCGCTGACGCCGGAGCAGGTCGGGCGCTACAGCGTGATCTTCGACACGATCGCGAGCTGCGCCGAGGCGCGCGGGCGCGCGACGACCGACATCGTGTGCGAGGTGCTGAGCACGCTCCCGTTCCCGCTCCGGGCCGTGCTCGAGCGGCACGGGCTCGGTCGCTTCCGGGTCACGCAGAAGGCCGATCTCGACAACCCGAAGGACGTCTATCGCAGCGAGAACGCCGGGCCCTCCGACTGGATCATGGTGGGCACCCACGACACGCCGCCGCTCTGGAGGCTCCTCGACGCGTGGGAGCGGAGCGGCGCGCTCGGGCGGCAGGCGGCGTACCTGGCCTCGCGCCTCGCGCCCTCGCCGTCCGAGGAGGGCGCGATGGCGCGCGCGCTCGCGTCCGACCCGCGCGCGCTGGCGCAGGCCAAGTTCGCCGACCTCTTCGCGAGCCAGGCGGCGAACGTGATGATCTTCTTCTCCGATCTGCTCGGGCTCAAGGAGATCTACAACGCTCCCGGGACGATGGGTGACCACAACTGGTCGCTGCGGGTGCCTCGCGATCACGAGCGGTCGTACGCGGAGATGCGCGCGCGGGGGGAGGCCCTCAACCTGCCGCGGGTGCTGGCGCTCGCGTTGCGGGCGCGGGGGGGCGCGGAGGCGTCGGAGGAGCGCCGGGGGCTCGCTGCGCGCCTGGAGGCGCGGGCGGGAGCGGCGGGCGGGAGGCGTTGACCGGGCGCAGCGCACGAGAGGTGGCGCCGAACAGCCTGGCGCCGCGAGAGCGCGTACGCGCAGCGGAGGAACGACCACGCAGAGCGGACAGGACGCGGGGCCCGGAGGCTACGCTGCAGACGGGAGGGACACCTCCCTCCCGGCGCGCTTCGCGTCGATGATATGAGCCGTGTTGACGAGCCCGATGTGAGAGAACGCCTGCGGGAAATTGCCGAGCTGGCGACCCAGCTCAGGGCTGTACTCCTCGGAGAGCAGGCCGACGTCATTGCAGAGCGAGACCAGCCGATCGAGGAGCGCCTCCGCGTCGTCCAGGCGACCGGCCATCGCGTAGTTGTCGGCGAGCCAGAAGCTGCAGATGAGGAACGTGCCTTCATGGCCCGGCAGCCCGTCCACCCCCGTCTCGGTGGCGTAGCGCAGCACGAGACCATCCCGGGTGAGGCCCTTCTCGATCGCCGCGACGGTGGACAGCATGCGCGGGTCGTCCGCGGCCAGGAAGCCCATGTGTGGGATCAGGAGCACGCTGGCGTCGAGGGCGTCCGAGCCGTACGATTGCGTGAACGCGCCGACGCGCGCGTCGAATCCGCGCGTGAGCAGGTCGCTGCGGATCTCCTCTCGCAACGCGCGCCAGCGCTGGGCCCGCTTCCCCAGTCGATGCTGTCCGCCGACGCCGAACTCCTCGATCATCCGCACGGCGCGATCCACGGCCACCCAGGCCATCAGCTTCGAGTGCGTGAAGTGGAGCTGCTTCGCCCCGCGGATCTCCCAGATGCCCTCGTCCGGCCGCTGCCAGGCCTCCTCGACGAAATCGACGATCTCCACGATGGGGTCCCAGGTGTGCGGCAGATCCGGCAGCCCCTGCACGTGGGCGTCGTAGAGCGTGTTGAGCACCTCGCCGTAGACGTCGAGCTGAAACTGGTCGTATGCGCCATTGCCGATCCGCACCGGCTTCGATTCCTCGTATCCCGGGAGCCACGGCAGCTCGGTCTCGGTGAGCCGATGCTCGCCGGCCACGCCGTACATGATCTGAAGCTGCGCAGGAGCGCCGGCCACGGCGCGCATGAGCCAGTCGCGCCACGCCTGGGCTTCCTCCAGGTACCCGCCGCGCATCAGCGCGTCGAGCGTCAGGGTGGAGTCCCGCAACCAGCAGTAGCGATAGTCCCAGTTGCGAACGCCGCCGAGATCCTCCGGCAACGATGTCGTCGGCGCCGCCACGATCCCGCCCGTGGGCGCATAGGTGAGCGCCTTCAGCGTGAGGAGCGATCGCACCACTGCGTCGCGAAAGCGGCCCTGGTAGGGACAACGGCTCGCCCACGCCCGCCAGTGACGCTCGGTCCGCGCGAGCTCCCGCTCCGCGTCGACGGGGTGGTCGGGCGCGTGCTCGTGCGACGGGTAATAGGTGAGGGTGAACGGCAGGCGCTGCCCCGCGCGGACGATGAAGCTCGTCTCCAGCCGCGCGGCGTCCCAGTCGGGGTCGAGCGGCGCAGGGCTGCTGAACGCGAGCGCGGCCGGCCCCGACGTGAGCGTGGCCCGGCTCCCGTCGCACCTGATCCAGGGGATCACGCGGCCATAGCCGAACCGCGCCCTCAGATCGGAGTGCATGGCGACCTGGCCCTCGATTCCCTCGACGATCCGGATGACGTCGTGCGCGGCGACCCCCTGGGTTCCCTCGTCGATCCGGGCGGCATCGTGCCCTGCGACCCACGGGGGCATGAAGTCGATCAGCCGTGCCCGCCCGCTGTCGCAGGAGAACTCGGTCTCGAGGACCAGCGTGTCTGGCCGATACCGCCGCTCCACGCTTCGTATCCTTGTCGCTGGCCGGAGCGTCCAGTAACCGTGGTCGCCGTGCCCGAGCAGCCTCGCGAAACACGCATCCGAGTCGACGCGCGGCAGGCACAGCCAGTCGAGCGAGCCGTTACGTGAGATCAAGCCGACCGTCGTCGTGTCACCGATGAGACCGTAGTGTTCGATCGGAGCTGGCATGGCCAGTACATGCGCGCCGGTGCCCGGTCCGCAAGCCTGATAGCTCCCTGCCCGACGAGGAGCCGCTGCGCGCGCAAACCGCTCCGCGACACCACACCAACGGGCACGCGCCTTGCTTTGCCGAGGCCGCGACGGCGAGACCGGCAACCCGGATACACGGATTCATCATGCGGCGAGCGAGAGATCTCATCCAGGCCCTCGTGGTGGGGCGGTACGACGCCCGTCTGCGAGGCGCGCGCAAGTCATGTGCTCTGGCGTTCACCGACGGCGAGCGCGTCGTGGTGGAGGTCGACGACGGGTCGTTCAGGCTTGCGCCCGAGGGCGCGAGCGAGGATTGCGAGCTCTCCTGCTCGCCCGACGATTTCTCGCGCATCGTCCACGGCGAACAGAACCTGATCACCGCGATCATGCAGGGCCGTGTCAGCGTGCGGGGAGACCTGGCCGTCGCGCAGATGTTCCAGAGCGCCTTCTGTCCGGGTGACGGAGGGGCTCCCGAAGCGACGCCCCGGGGGACGAGCGAGGCCCCGAAGCGACGCGCTGGCTGATCGTCGTCGGAGGGGGACATGGAACGGCAAGTGAGCATCCTGGACGGCGGCACGTTCGTCGTCAGCGACCTGCGCGGCAACATCGAACATTCGGTCAACCGTCCGCTCGGCCTCTTTCACCTCGACACGCGCTTCCTCTCCGAATGGGTCTTGACGATCGACGGCGTCGTGCCGGCCGCGCTGTCCACCGACGACGTGCAGTACTTCCAGGCCCAGTTCTTCCTCGTCCCGAGGCCTGCCGCGATGTACGTCCAATCGACCCTGTCGGTCGTCCGGACCCGGCTCGCGGGCGACGGGTTCCACGAGGATCTCCTGCTCATGAACCACGACAAGGCCCCCGTCGATCTCGACGTCCGGATCCGGGCCGCCGCCGATTTCGCCGACCTGTTCGAGGTCAAGGACATGCTTCAGAAGAAAGGCGAGCACTATCACCGCATCGAGGACAACCGGCTCGTGCTCGGATACAGGCGCGAGCGCTTCGTGCGCGAGACATGGATCTCGGCGTCGCAGCCCGCGCGGATCGAGCCGAGCGGCCTCGCCTTCCGGGTGCACATCGAGCCGCATGGCACCTGGAGCACCTGCCTCGACGTCCTGGCGGCGATCGACGGGCTGGAGGGGCGGCACAGCCGGGTGAAGTATGCCCACGGCGAGAGCCACGCGCGCCCGAACATCGGCACCAGCCTCGAGAGCTGGCTCGACAGGGCGCCACGGCTCATCACCTCGAACGACCCCCTCGCGCGAACGTACGAGCGGAGCCTCATCGACCTGGCCGCGCTGCGCTTCTTCTCCAAGCTCATGCCGGACGCCGCCATACCGGCCGCTGGCCTGCCGTGGTTCATGGCGGCGTTCGGCCGCGACAGCATCATCACGAGCCTGCAAGCATTGCCGTTCGTCCCCGAGCTCGCGCGCTCCACCCTTCGCTACCTCGCGCGCCGCCAGGGCACCCGGCGGGACGATTTCCGCGACGAGGAGCCGGGGAAGATCCTCCACGAGGTCCGATGGGGCGAGCTGACCGCCTTCGAAGAGCGGCCGCACTCTCCCTACTTCGGCGCTGCCGACTCGACGCCGCTCTTCCTGATCTTGCTGGACGAGTACGAGCGCTGGACCGGCGACGCTGAGCTCGTCGTGTCGATGGAACACGCCGCGCGCGCCGCCCTCCGATGGCTCGACGAGTGGGGGGACCGGGATGGCGACGGGTACGTCGAGTACGACACGCGCAACCCCGAGACTGGCCTGGAGAACCAGTGCTGGAAAGACTCATGGGACTCCATCGTGTTCCATGACGGATCGCTCGCGCCGCGGCCCCTCGCGTGCTGTGAGATCCAGGGCTACGCCTACGACGCGAAGGTGCGGAGCGCCCGGCTCGCGCGCGAGATCTGGCGGGACCCCGAGCTCGCGGCGCGCCTCGAGCGAGAGGCGGAGGAGCTGAAGCGCCGCTTCAACCGGGACTTCTGGCTCGACGATCGCGGCTTCTTCGCGCTCGCCCTGGATGGCCAGAAGCGCAGGGTCGATTCCCTGACCTCGAACATCGGCCACCTGCTCTGGAGCGGCATCGTCGAGGAATCCAGGGCCGAACGCGTGGCCGAGCACCTCCTCGGCCCCCGCCTGTTCAGCGGTTGGGGAGTACGTACCATGGCCGACGACGAGGGCGGGTACAACCCCATCGGATATCACGTCGGGACTGTATGGCCGCACGACAATTCGTTGATCGCGCTCGGGCTCCGGCGCTACGGCTTCAGCGTGGAGGCTGGGCGTGTGGCGACGAGCAACCTGGCCGCGGCGCCCTTCTTCCATCACCGCTTGCCGGAGGCGTTCGCCGGGTATCCGCGAGAGCTCACGAGGTTTCCGGTCGAATATCCCACGGCGTGCAGCCCCCAGGCGTGGGCCGCCGGGGCTCCTCTGCTCTTCCTCCGCGCCTTGCTCGGGCTGGAGCCCATGGGGAACCGCCTTGTCGTCGATCCGGCGGTCCCTGCCGAGCTCGGGGAGATCCGGCTCCTCGACATCCCTGGGCGCTGGGGCAGGAGCGACGCCTTCGGCCGCGCGCGGCCGGAGCCGGGCGCTCATGTTCGAACCTGACCGCTATCGAACCTCCGTCGGCTCCGGTCGTCGCCGGCGCAAGACGACCCGCGCAGGAGCGCCGTCGAGGCCCTCCAGGCGTATCGGCAGGCCGACGAGGTCGTAAGCGCCGCGCTCGACGCCCGAGAGATCCAGCCCCTCGATGACGCAGACGCCCGCCGCGAGCAGGACCCGGTGCGTCTCGGCGCCATGATCCATGTCTCCGATCGACAGGTAGTCGATCCCCACGGTCCAGATGCCTCGCTCGACCAGGTGACGGGCTGCGTCCAGGGACAGATAGGTGTAATCGGCGCGAAACCGCGAGTCGCCCCAGAATCGAGAGTTTCTCGTCTTGAACAGGACTCGGTCGCCCGGGTGGATCTCGATCTGCGCGAGGTGGTCCGGCCGGATCCGATCGGCCTCTCCGAGATCGAGGACGCGCGCCGGCCCGATCAACCGGTCGAGCGGGATGCGATCGATCCCCGCGCCGCGGCGCAGGAAATGAGCCGGAGCATCCACGTGCGTGCCGGTGTGCACGCCGAGCGAGAGGCGTGAGACCGTCGCGGGGTCGCCGCGCTCGAGATGCTGCGTCTGGACGATCTCCACGGCGGGGTTGTCCGGCCAGTGCACCATGCCGTCACGGATCGGGACGCTCACGTCGACCCAGGGCTCGTCGCACGGGCTCGGGGCTGCGGACTGGTTCAAGGCTGGTCGTTCCATGGACGCGTCCATGGAAGGCATTCGCCGTGCCCGCCGGCGCCGGCGCAGGCGACCTCACGCGGCCTTCAGGTTCACGGGCGACATCGGCTCTTGCCCGGAGAGGACGCGAACGACCTCGTTCGCCGCGAACCGCCGGACGAACTCGAGCGACTCTTCCGAGTAGTAGGCCGCGTGAGGCGTCACGACGACGTTATCGAGGGAGAAGAGCGGGCTCGCCGGCGTCCAGCCGCGCCGCTTCGCCGGCTCCTCGGCGATGTCGTCGAGCCCGGCTCCTGCGATCCATCCCTCCCGGAGCGCCCGGTACAGAGCGTCGTCATCGATGATGGGCCCGCGGGCGGTGTTCACGAGGATGGCTGTCGGCTTCATGCGCCGGAGCTCGCGCTCCCCGATGAGACCACGCGTCGCGGACGTGAGCGGCGCCTGGACGACGACGTGGTCGGAGCGCTCCAGGAGCTCGTCGAAGGACACGGGGGCAGCGCCGGCGGCGCGGATCTCGTCCGGGTCGAGGAAGGGGTCGTGCGCCGTCACGCGCACGCCGAAGCTCGCCATCCGCGCGCCGATGCCCCGCGCGATCGCGCCGAACGACAGGAGGCCCAGGGTCGCCCCGCGCATCCGGTGGATGGGCCGGCCATCCTGCCACGACCAGGAACCGCGGCGCGTGGCGCGATCGTACGCGGGGAGCTTGCGGGCGAGCGTGAGCAGGAGCGCCACGGCGTGGTCGGCGACCTCGTCGGCGCACCACTCGTTCGGCGCGTTGGTCACGCGGATCCCACGCCTCGTCGCCGCCGCGACGTCGACGGTGTCGACGCCGGTCCCGTACCGAGCGATCACCCGGCAGCGCCGGAGCCCCGAGAGGGCGCGCTCCTTGACCTCTGCGTACTGCGTGAGCACGCCGGCGGCGTCGCGCGCGACGGCCACGACGTCGTCTTCGGTCTTGCATTGCGCGGCGACGACCTCCAGGCCGGCCGGCTCCATGATGGATCGCTCGATATCGATGTCGCCGAAATCGTGGTCCAGCACGACGACCGGCCCCGTCTCTTGCATGCTCATGGCGCTCACCTCTGCTTCCCGATCCGTTCAGTGCGAGTGGCGAGGCAGCCCGCGAAGCTGAACGAGGCGCTGGTACCGGATCGCCGGCTCGAAGCACGCGCCGGTGGACAGCGGACCGACCGAGCTCCGGTAGAGCTCCTGCCATGGAGTCTGGCTCTCGCGGTGGTGCGGCGTGAGGGACTTGCGGCGCTGTTCGAGCTCCTCGTCGGAGAGCAGCACGTCCACGCGGCGCCGCTGCAGGTCGACCCGGATGCGATCCCCGGTCCGGAGCAGCGCGAGGCCCCCTCCCATCGCCGACTCGGGCGACGCGTTCACGATCGAGGGGCTGTCCGACGTACCGCTCTGGCGGCCGTCGCCGAGCGTCGGCAGCGACGTCACCCCGCGCCGGAGCAGCGCGTCGGGCGGCTGCATGTTCACGACCTCCGCGGAGCCCGGATACCCGACCGGCCCCGTGCTGCGCATGACGAGGATGCAGCGCTCGTCGATCTCGAGCGATGGGTCGTTGATGCGCGCGTGGTAATCCTCCGGCCCCTCGAAGACGACGGCCCGCGCCGTGAAGACGTCGGGGTGCTCGGGGTCCGACAGGTAGCGGTCCCGAAAGGCCTCGCCGATCACGCTCACCTTCATGACGGCCGAATCGAAGAGGTTCCCGCTCATGACGAGCAAGCCTGCCGCGGGGCGCAGGGGCTCCTCGTACGGTCGGATCACGTCGCGGTCGGTGGCGGCGGCGTTCGCCACGTTCGCCCCCACCGTGCGTCCCGAGACCGTGAGGGCATCCGCGTGGAGGCGGCCGGCGCGGAGCAGCTCGTTCATGACGGCGGGCGCCCCTCCCGCGCGATGGAAGTCCTCTCCCAGGAAGCGCCCGGCCGGCTGGCAGTCGACGAGCAAGGGCACGTCTTGCCCCACCCTCTGCCAGTCGTCGTTGGTCAACTCGACCCCGATATGGCGCGCGATGGCGTTCATGTGGATCGGACAGTTGGTCGACGCGCCGATCGCATCTGCGACGGCGATGGCGTTCTCGAACGCGGCCTTGGTCATGATCGCGCTCGGCCTCAGGTCCTCGTGGACCAGCTCCACGATCCGGCGTCCGGTCGCGTACGCCATCTGCGCCCGTTCCCGGTAAGGCGCCGGGATCGCCGCGCACCCGGGCAACGACATCCCGAGGGCCTCGGCGAGGACGTTCATCGACAAGGCCGTTCCCATGCTGTTGCAGTGCCCCGCGCTGGGCGCGGCCGCGGCGACCATGTCCATGAACTCCGCGTAGCCGATCTCGCCGGCCGCCAGCAGCCTGCGCGCCTCCCAGAGCACGAGCCCCGAGCCTGCGCGCGTTCCCTGGTAATACCCGTTCAACATCGGCCCGCCCGAGAGCACGATCGCGGGCAGGTCGACCGTCGCCGCCGCCATCAGGCAGGACGGCGTCGTCTTGTCGCAGCCCGTCGTGAGCACCACGCCGTCGAGCGGATATCCGAAGAGCACCTCCACCAACCCGAGGTACGCGAGGTTCCTGTCGAGGGCTGCGGTGGGCCTCTTGCCCGTTTCCTGGAGAGGGTGAGCCGGAAATTCCAGCGGGATCCCGCCGGCATCGCGCACGCCCTCCTTGATCCGGACGGCGAGGCTCAGCAAGTGTCGGTTGCACGGCACGAGATCGCTCCCCGTCTGGGCGATCCCGATGATGGGGCGGCCGGACTGCAGCTCTCCCAGCGTCAGCCCGAAGTTCAGGTAACGCTCGACGTACAGCGCCGTCATGTCCGGGGCTGTCTCATCGTCCCACCAGGCCTGGCTCCGCAGCTTTCGCGTCTGGCTCATCGCGCGCTCACCCTCCGCGATCCGATCGCGCCGCGGCCCGCCCGGGAGTCGGGAGCCGCTCGTCGCGCGTCGCCGCTCCGGCCTCTGCGATGCGGATCACCGTCTTCACGCCACCCCCTGGTCGTCGCAGCAAGGCCGGCGCCTCGTCGAGCGCGACGCGCCGCTGGATCACCCGTCGCACCGAGTCGGGAAACAGGATCAGGAACCGTTCGAGCATGCGAACGGCTTCCTCGTAGGACGCGCTGCCGGCGTTCACGGTCCCGACGATCACCTGGTTGTGCAGGACGAGATCGCGCATCAAGCCGGCAGCATCGAAGCCGATCGCGGGCCTCGGCGCGGGGACGCCCGTGACGATGAACACGCCGTTGGGCGCCAGCGCCCGGACGGTCTGGAACGCGAACTCGGGCACGCCGACCGCCTCGATGATCACGTCGAACGGCCCGGCGCGGCGCACGAGCCCGGGGACGTCGGTGGTCCCGCTCGATACGTAGTCGGCGCCGATGCCGCGCACGAGCTCCGCCCGGTCGTCGTCTTCGGGCTCCCTCGAGTAGACGACAGTCCGAGCTCCCCTCGCGACCAGGCCCATCGCCGTGAGCACGCCGATCGGTCCAGCGCCGAGGACCAGGCCTCGCGCCCCGTCATGATCCCATGGCAGGCGCGTCAGGATGGCGTCGAGCTGGGCGAACGCTTTGGCCGTGATGCTCAGCGGCTCGACGAGGACGCCGAGCTCGAAGGCCCACGGTGGAACGTGAACGAGGTAGCGTTCCTCGTCGACGACGAGCTCGGTCATGAAGCCGTCCGCCCTGCGGATCCCGCGCTCGATGAACTCGCCTGTCGTGCAAAAGTCCTGGCGCCCGGCGTGGCAGGCCGGGCACTCGACGCGGTCGCAGGGCCGGCGCACCATCGGCACCACGAGATCTCCGGGACGAACGCGCTCCACACCCTCGCCGGTCCGCGCGACCTCCGCGACAGCCTCGTGTCCCAGCACGAGCCGATCCTTTCCTGGAGGCGCGGATCCGTAGGCGAACGCCGCGATCTCCCGGTCTGTTCCGCACACGCCGACTTCGAGGGGGCGAAGCAGCACATGCCCGCGCGCCAGCGGCAGGGCATCCGGCCCGTCCTCCTCCACGAGGCGCACCACCCCTTCGGCCATGAAGGCAGCAACCGATCTCACGCGTTCCCCTCCCTGCGCGCACTGGCTCGCGCGCCGCCGCGCGATGGGCTCCATGGGTCGCCCGTGGGATCGCGGCAAGCCCGCTCTGTGCGGTCTGGCCCGCGACCTCGGGCGACCGCGCGAGATGGCGGATCCTCCGTACCGTCAAGCTGCCGAGCGCTCCCCCTCCGCGGCGGGCCGCTCCGGCGGCGCCATGAACTCGGGACCCACCGGGTCGTGCACCGTCTGGGCGAGCACAGCGTCGATATGGGCGCGGGCCTCGTCGTCGAGGCTCCAGCCCATCAACTCCTTCATCGGCGCGAGCTCCTCCGGCCGCCGGGCTCCCCAGAGGGCCACCGAGACACCGGGCTGGTCGAGCACCCAGCGCACCGCGAGCGCGAGCACGCTCCGGCCGTAGCGGTCGCGCGCGAACCGCTCGAGGCGCCTCACCGCGTCGAGGTACTGCGCGAAGCGCGGCGGCTGGAACTTCGGGTCGACCCTCCTGAGGTCGTCACCGAGGAACTCGGTCTTCTCGTCGATCGCGCCGCTCAAGAGCCCGCGGCAGAGCGCGCCGTACGTGAGCGTGGCGACCCCGTTGTCGCGGCACCAGGGCAGGATGTCCGCCTCCGCTTGCCTCTCGAAGAGGTTCAGCGGCGGCTGGGCCGAGGCGATCGGCGCGACGGTACGGAACCGCAGCATCGCGTCGATCGGATAGTTGGAGACGCCGATCGCGCGGATCTTGCCCTCCCGCTGGAGCTCGAGGAGGGCCGCGGCCGTCTCTTCGTAGGGCGTTTGCGGATCCGGCCAATGGACCTGGTACAGGTCGATGTAGTCGGTGCGCAACCGGCTGAGCGAGAGCTCGATTTCCTCCAGGATCTGCCGTCGCGTCCCGTTCCTGAAGAGCGCGTCCCCGCGCCGCTCGAGGCCCACCTTGGTCGCGAGGACGACCCGATCGCGCTGGCCCCGCTCGGCGATCGCCCGACCGACGACCTCTTCGGAGTGCCCGAACCCGTAGGCAGGTGCCGTGTCGATGAGGTTGATCCCGAGGTCGAGCGCCGCGTGAATCGTTCGAACCGACACGTCGTCGTCGGCGCCCCCCCATTGATACCCGCCGATGGCCCAGGTCCCGAGCCCGATCCGGCTCGCCGGGATCGGCACATCACGAAGGTTCACGTGCTCCATATCCAGCCTCCTCGGCTCACTCCGGCCATCGGAGGCATCTGGCATGCCCGCTGGCGCCGGCGGCCTCAAGCGGGCCATCCGATCTGTCGCCGAGCCCGGTTAGTTCGCGCTCCACACCGCCCATTTCCCCGACGTGGCCCAGGTGTCGTCGGCGTCCCTGAACGCGCCTACGAACGCGGCGTCAGGATCGAAGAAGCCGCCCGTCGGCGTGGCCGCGTTCTCCGTCAAGGACTTCACGGGACCGAAGACCGGCGCCGAGGGATCGAAGCAACCCTGGATACCCGGGTCCACGGCCCGATTCTTCCGGTCGGGGTCGCTCAGGAGCTCGATTTCATCGAAGCCGCCGTCGTCATCCGCGAGCGGGCCTGTCCCGTCGCTCACCTCGGCGAAGGCGAAGTCGTTCACCAGGTTGGAGAAGATCGAGCTCGACACGTTCGGCACGGTCTCCGGGTCGCGCACGTCGAGGCCAGATTCGAAGCCCGTGACGATCGTGTTGACGATGGTCGCCCTCGTCGACCGGCGGAGCAGAATGCCATACTGCTCCTTGTCCAGGTCCACGCCCTTCCCGCAGAGCGTCGCGTTGTAGATCGTGGGCTCGCTCCTCGGCTCGGGCGCCGGCGTGAGCGCGAGCGGGTCGTTGTCCCCCTCGAACCCGTTCGTCTCCTCCGCGACGCCTGGGTCCTGCTGCGCGACCAGGAACTGGAGCTTGCCGCGGTAGCCGTAGTCCCAGTCGAACGCGTCGTCGCCGCTGTACTGGCAGGCGAGGTGCTTCGCGTTCACCGCGCCCCCGAAGAACTCGAAGCAGTCGTCGGACACGTGCCTCACCTGGACGAAATCGATGATCGTCCCGCGGCCCACCCCGCCCAGGGTGAGCCCGTTGATCTCGTTGTTTGGCGCGATCTTCACGCCGGAGTACTCGATGCGCACGTACTTGAGCGTGCCGCTCGAGTCGTTGTCGTCGATTCCTCCGTACTGCCCGCCGTTCGTCAGGCCCTCGATCTGACCCGGGACGTGGTTGCCTTCCCCGTCCACGTGGTTGATCCGCGCGTTGCCGAGGAGGATGACGCCCCCCCAGTCCCCGGGACGCCGGTCCTCCGGGGCCTTGCCGCTCGTGAACACGATGGGCTCGTCCTTCGTGCCCACGGCGATGAGCTTGGAGCCGGGGTGCACCACGAGGACCGCGGGGGCCTGCGGGTTGCTGTCGCCGCGGATCGTCGTGCCCTTCTCGACGGTCAGCGTCGCCCCCGCGGTGACGTTCACCTGACCCTCGAGCAGGTAATCAAGTCCGCATCTCAGCGTGAAATCCTCCGTGATGTCCCCGGCGATCTCCGCGATGGGCTTGTCGGTCGCCGCGCAATCCGCCGGGGTGACGCCGCCGCCCCCCGGTCCGCTCGACGCGGGGACACAGACGCGCTCCGCGACAGCGCAGACCGCACCGCCGAACTGCGCGCAGTCCGCGTCCGCGTTGCATTGCTCGCCACGGCGCTCGACGATGAGCGAGCACGCGAGGCCGCCCGTGGCGAGGGCGCCGGCTGTGAGCGTGCTCAGGGCGAGGGCGAGGGCAGGTGAGTCGGTGCGACGGCGCTTGTCGTTCATCTCGATGTCCTGAGTGCAAGAGAGCGGTTGACGCCGCGCCGCGTGCCCGGCGCCCGGCAGAGGCCCGGCGCTCCGGGCTCACAGGATACACGGACGAAACCGGCCTGCGGAGGCCGCCCGCATTCGCGGGAACGTCACCCGGAGGTTGCCTCGAAGTAACAGGCCACAGGCATCCTGCCGCCGGGCTTCCCCTCGGCGGGATCGACCCAGCACAGGTCGAATGAGCGCTCCCAGCGATCCCAATGACTGGCGGAGATATCGCCCGATCGTCGAGATTGGCAGGGGCGGCATGGCGGACGTGTGCCTCGCGGTCGCCCAGGGGCCGGTGGGGTTCAACAAGCTCGTCGTGCTGAAGCGGGTGCGGGCAGAGCTGTGCGCGGACGCCGACATCCTCGCGATGTTCCTCGACGAGGCGCGCCTCGCGGCCCGGCTCAACCACCCGAACGTCGTGCAGACGTACGAGGTCGGCGACGACGGAGCGCGCTTCTTCATCGCCATGGAGTACCTCGATGGCCAGCCGCTCGGCGCCGTCCGCAGCCGCATGGGGCACGACAAGGTGCCGCTCCCGCTCCAGGTGCGCGTCCTGTGCGACGCCCTCGCCGGGCTCCATCACGCGCACGAGCTGCGCGATTTCGACGGCACACCCATCGACGTGGTCCACCGTGACGCGAGCCCGCAGAACATCTTCGTCACCTACGACGGCGTGATCAAGGTGGTCGATTTCGGCATCGCCAAGGCAGCCGACTCGTTGTCGGAGACGCGCACCGGGACGCTCAAGGGAAAGGTGTCGTATATGTCGCCGGAGCAGGCGCGCGGCGAGCGCGTCGACCGGCGCTCCGACATCTTCTCCGTGGGCGTGATCCTGTGGGAGGCGATCGCCCGCAGGCGCATGTGGAAGGGCTACAACGACCTCGCGATCCTCGGGCGGCTCGCCCTCGGGGAGCTCCCGTTGCTGCGGGAAGAAGCGTCCACGGTCCACGTCGACCCCGAGCTCGAGCGGATCTGCATGAAGGCGCTCGCGCCCGCGCTCGGAGCCCGGTATGCCACCGCGGCCGAGCTTCAGGAGGAGCTCGAGCGCTGGCTCCACGAGCACCACAGGGACATGACCGCGCGGCACGTCGGCGCGATCGTGGCCAGCCAGTTCGCGGAGGACCGGGCGCGGCTCAAGCTGCTCGTGGAGGAGCAGCTGGGCGGCGTGCGCTGGAGCGGGAGCCAGCCGAGGGGCGCGCTCGTCGAGCTCCCGAGGCTCAGCGCGAGCCCGGTGTCGATGACCCCGACCTTGACCGCGCCCGCGGCCCCCAGCGTATCGCACGCGAGCTCGATGTTGCCCTCGGTGAGCTCGACCGAGCCGAAGGAGCCCGCCGCGCGCCCGGGCCGCGCGCTCGTCGCGATCGCGGTCGCCTGCGTCGCCGTGGTGGGAATCGCGAGCGTCGGCTTCATGCGCGCGCGGCCTTTGAGGGCCGCGTCGGGCCCGGAGCGCCAGGCGCTGGCCGCCGCGTCCGCGGCGACGGAGCCCTCCCCAGGGCAAGAGGCGGAGCCCTCATCGAGCCAAGGCGAGGCGATCAAACTCGTCGTCCGCGTCTCGCCCGCCGACGCGAAGCTCTCCGTCGATGGAGCGCAGGTATCGCTCGGCCCCTACGCGGGGCGGCTCGTGAGGGACGGCCGCGAGCACGTCGTCCGCGCCGAGGCGCCGGGCTTCCTCGCGCGTGAAGAGAAGATCACGGCGAGCAACGATCTCTTCTTGAGCCTGTCGCTGGAGCGCGCGCCGGAGCCGCGGCCAGTCGAGCGCCTCCCCATCCCTCGGAGAGCGCCGGTGATCGCCGCCACGACGGGCCCCGCGGCGGCCGCGTCGCCGCCCATCGCGCCCGCGCCGACGTTGCCCGCGCCGACGTTGACCGAGCGGAGGCCGCGGCGCGCCATCGACCTGGAGAGCCCCTACGCCCGATGAGGATCCCGCGAGCCCTCGCCCTGTGCGCCGCAATCGCGCTCGTCGTCCCGCGCGGCGCGCTCGCCGAGCCCGCCGA
Source organism: Sorangium sp. So ce406 (assembly GCF_051474675.1). NCBI lineage: Bacteria > Pseudomonadati > Myxococcota > Polyangiales > Polyangiaceae > Sorangium > Sorangium sp. So ce406. The sequence goes on from NZ_CP150340.1 coordinate 643,451, forward strand.
CAGGACCGCGGAGGCCGACGCGCGCTTCCGGCGCGGCGTCGAGCTCTACGGCGAGGCCGACTACATCGCGGCGCTCACCGAGTTTCGCCGCGCCTACGCGCTCGCGCCCGCATATCAGGTGCTCTTCAACGTCGCCGGGGCGTGTTATCAGCTCAGGGACTACGCCTGCGCCCTGCGCGCCTTCGAGAAATACCTCGCCGACGGCGGCGCGCGGATCGCGGGCGACCGGCGGGCCGAGGTCGAGAGGGACATCGCCGTCCTGCGGGGCCGCGTCGCGACCGTCGCGTTATCGACCTCGGCGCCTGGCGTCGAGATCTCCGTGGACGATGTGCCCGTGGGCAAGACGCCGCTCGCCGAGCCCCTGCTGCTCAGCGCCGGGCGCCGGCGCATCGTCGCCGAGGTGCCGGGTCGCCCGGCCGTCCTGCGGGTCATCGAGGTGGCCGGCGGCGATCACGTCCAGCTCCGGATCGAGCTGCCCGAGGCGCGCGCCCTGCGGGCCGAGGGCGCGGGCAGCCCGGTGGCCTCCTCGTCGGCGCAGCCCAGCGCCCCGGTGGATCGCGCCCCTCGCGCGGCGTGGAGCGCGCCCGTGCTCCCGTGGATCGCGACCGGCACGCTCGCCGCGGGGGCGGCCGTCACCGGGGTCATCGCTCTCGGCGCCTCTGCCGACCTCCAGGCCGCGCTCGACGCGTTCCCCGGCGACGCGCGGACGATCGATCGCGAGCGGAAAAGGACCGCGACGCTCGCGCTCACCGCCGACCTGGTCGCCGGCGCCGCCGTCATCGCCGGCGGCGTCTCGCTGGTTCTCACGGTCGTCGGCGGAGGCCCGGAGCGCGGCGACGGAGCGCGCGCGCCATCTCCCTCCGTCAGGCTCGTGTGCACGCCGTCATCGCTCCAGCTCGTGGGCTCCTTCTAGGCGAGTGCCTTCCTTCGTCCAACGCTGTCCCGACGCGGGGCGTCGCAGGGTCACAGCGGTCAAAAAGCTTGCATCCAGCGCGCTCGGGCTGCATTGATCCGGGCGAGCGCCGCGGTTCATGGGGCCTCGCCCGTGCGGCGCGGCGGCGCGGCGGCGACAGTACGACAAGGTGGTCAATCGCCCGCGCATCCCTCGAGTCCAGTACGAGATGGGAGACACCAGGTGAGCACGACCAAAGCGTCTCTTGGTACCTTGTTCCTCATGCTCTCCCTGGCCGCGCCTGCGCTCGCGCAAGAGGCGGCGCCGCGGCAGCCCATCACGGACAAGACGAAGGAGCGTTGGGCGAAGAGCCAGGGTGGCCGGTTCGGATTCGAGATCGACGTCCTCAGCTCGTCGTACCAGAGGTACACCGCGGCGGCGGGCGCCGATCCGGACGAGGTCGAGGTCACGGAGTCCGAGCGGCTCGGCATCGCCATCACCGCCGCCACGCAGTACAAGCTCTTCGCCGGTCTCCACCTCGACGCGGAGATACCGTTCGCCTACGGCGATGTCGTGGGCTTCCAGTCCACGGATCTGTTCGGCAGGACGTTCGAGAGCGACGCGCGCTACAGCAGGTTCTTCCTCGGCAATCCCACGTTCGGCCTCCATTACGCTGACAACCTGCTGCCCAACCTCGCGGTCTTCGGCGGCATGGGCCTGACGATCCCGCTCCACCCGCACCCCGGGCGAACGCTCGAGGTCGCGGCGGTGGCGAACTTCCCCGCGCGGGCCTACTTCGATGCGCAGCGCGTGCTGCTCGGGCACTGGGCCTTCCGGGCGCGCGTCGGGACCGAGATCCACTTCGGCAAGATGCTGTTCCTCACCCACGACGTGGCGGCCCAGGTCTTCCTCCCGACCCGGGACGGCGACATGACGAAGTCCGTCATCGAGCAGGGCAACGAGATCGAGTTTCGCCCGTTCGGGAACTTCGGCCTCGGCATGCGCCTCCAGGCCGCGTTCCCCCTCTCCTCCAGCAACTCGGCCCAGCTCGCGGCGGAGCCGTTCATCGCCTGGGAGCCGCTCGTGAAGGGCTCGTTCACGCGCGTCGGCGCGCTGGTCGCGCTGGACGACGATCTCGGCTTCGGCCTCGATCAGGGCAAGGTCGCCACCATCCGCGTCGCCCTCGGCAGCAAGTGGTAGGGAGGCGGGCGCGGCAGCGGCGAGCTACGCTGAGCGCGACCCCATGACCACGCGCTCGACCTCCGACGCCTGGGTCGGCTGCCCGCGGCCGAACCCCGCTTCCCGGCTCCGCCTCTTCTGCTTTCCCTATGCGGGCGGCGGCGCGTCGGTCTACAGCGCCTGGTGGCGCGAGCTCCCCGCGCACACGGAGCTCTGCGCGATCAAGCTCCCCGGCCGGGAGGCGCGCCTCAGCGAGCCGCCGTTCGAGCGCCTCACGCCGCTCGTGCAGGCCCTCGCGACCGCGCTCGACGGCTGGCTCGCGAAGCCGTTCGCGTTTTACGGCCACAGCCTCGGCGCGCTGGTGAGCTTCGAGCTTGCGCGCGAGCTGCGCCGCCGCGGCGCTCCGCTCCCGCGCCACCTGTTCGTGTCGGCGCGGCGCGCCCCCCACCTGCCCATCGTTGCTCCGCTCCACGGCCTGCCCGACGACGAGTTCCTCGCGTGGCTCCGCCGCATGGGGGGCACGCCCGAGGAGGTCCTGCGCGAGCCGGATCTCCTCGCGCTCTTCCTTCCCGTCCTCCGCGCCGACGTGGCCGTCAACGAGGCCGAGCCGTTCGTCCCCGGGCCCCCGCTCGACTGCCCGATGTCGGCCTTCGGGGGCGTCGACGACGAGCGCGCGAGCCCCGCCGAGATGGAGGCATGGCGCGAGCACACGCGCGGGCCCTTCCGGACCGAGGTGTTCCCCGGCGGGCACTTCTTCCTGCGGACCGCCCGCGCCCCGCTCCTCCGGTCGATTTCAGCCGTGCTCGACGACGTGGCGCGCGATCTCCCCGCGTGACGGCCGGCTCCGGGCGGGTGTTGAGCCCGGGCCCGGAGCCATGCAAAGAAGGGGGACCCGCAGCCTCCCTGCCCCCGGAGACCCGAACGATGACCGATTTTCAGTACCAGGACATGCTGCCCCTCGGCCATGACGAGACCCCGTACCGCCTCGTCAGCCGCGACCATGTCTCCACCTTCGAGGCCGCTGGCTCGACCTTCCTCAAGGTCGAGCCGGAGGGGCTCACCCTGCTCGCGCGCGAGGCGATGCGCGACATCGCCCACCTCCTCCGGCCCGGTCACCTCGCGCAGCTCGCGCGCATCCTCGACGACCCCGAGGCCTCCTCGAACGATCGCTTCGTAGCGCTCGAGCTCCTCAAGAACGCGAGCATCGCCGCGGGGGGCGTGCTCCCGTCGTGCCAGGACACCGGCACGGCCATCGTCATGGGCAAGAAGGGCCAGCTCGTCTTCACCGGCGGCGGCGACGAGGCCGCGATCGCGCGCGGCGTCTTCGAGACCTACCGCGCGCAGAACCTCCGCTACTCGCAGCTCGCGCCGCTCGACATGTACAGGGAGGTCAACACGAACGACAACCTCCCTGCGCAGATCGAGATCTTCGCGACCGACGGCGACGCCTACAAGTTCCTCTTCATGGCGAAGGGCGGCGGCTCCGCGAACAAGAGCTATCTTTATCAGGAGACCAAGGCGCTCCTGAACCCCGAGAGCCTGCTCTCCTTCCTGGAGGCGAAGATCCGCGCGCTCGGCACCGCGGCGTGTCCGCCGTACCACCTCGCGATCGTCGTCGGCGGCACCTCGGCCGAGCACACGCTCAAGGTCGCGAAGCTCGCCTCGGCGCGTTACCTCGACACGCTCCCGGCCGAGGGCAACGCCCGCGGCCGCGGCTTCCGCGATCGCGATCTCGAGCAGAAGGTCCTCGAGCTCGCGCAGCGCACCGGGATCGGCGCCCAGTTCGGGGGCAAGTACTTCTGCCACGACGTGCGGGTCATCCGCCTGCCGCGCCACGGCGCCTCGTGCCCGGTGGGCATCGCCGTCTCCTGCTCCGCGGACCGGCAGGCGCTCGGCAAGATCACGCGCGAGGGCATCTTCCTCGAGCAGCTCGAGAGCGACCCCGCGAGGTACCTGCCCGACCCCACGGAGGCGGATCTCGGGGGCGAGGTCGTGAAGCTCGATCTCCGCCGCCCGATGCGCGAGATCCGGGCGGAGCTCTCGAAGTATCCGATCCGGACGCGGCTCTCGCTGACCGGGCCGATGATCGTCGCGCGCGACATCGCGCACGCGAAGATCAAGGAGCGGCTCGACCGCGGCGACGGCATGCCGAGCTACATGCAGGAGTTCATGGTCTACTACGCCGGGCCCGCGAAGACGCCGGCGGGCTACGCCTCCGGCTCGTTCGGGCCCACCACGGCCGGCCGCATGGACGCGTACGTCGATCTCTTCCAGGCGAGCGGCGGCAGCTACGTCATGCTCGCCAAGGGCAACCGCTCCCCTGCGGTCACCGCGGCCTGCAAGAAGCACGGCGGCTTCTACCTCGGCTCGATCGGCGGTCCGGCCGCGCGCCTCGCCAAGGACTGCATCAAGAAGGTCGAGGTCCTCGAGTACCCCGAGCTCGGCATGGAGGCGGTCTGGAAGATCGAGGTCGAGGATTTCCCGGCCTTCATCGTCGTGGACGACAAGGGCAACGACTTCTTCGCCGACATCAACAAGCCCTCTGGCCGCAAGCTCGACGTCGCCGGCTGAGCGCCTGTATCGGATCGAGCGCGGAGGGCTCCTGTCCGTTCGTCCGCGACATCGGCGGCGACCCGGGAAAGACGCACCTCCCGCTACAAACATCCCCTGAGGCGAAGCGTCACGCCTGGGGCGTGTTTGCTCCTGCTCGGCCCAGCGAGCGCTGCGCGAGCGTCTCCGGGGCGGCGATTTGCCGAGGCACGGTCCGTGCTCCTGGGCTCCAGCGAAAGGAGCTGAGCATGACAGTTCGACCTGAGCGCACCGTGCCCCGAGGCCAGCCCGATCCCGGGCACCACCGTTTCGAGGATCGGCACGGCGGACCGGACGGGGCTCGTCATCACATGGAAGAGGAGCGCCTCGAGAGGCTGGTGCGCGCCGCGCAGGAGGTCTCGGATCAAGCCGCGCGCGACGGGCGCCGCGAGCCTGGTCAGGATCGACCGGACGAGGGCGGCCGCGTCGACGCTCGACCGGCTCCGAGGACCGCCAGCATCGCCGACATCGAGCGCGCGGACGACGAGGGCATGCTCTCGCCGGAGGAGACGTGATGGGCGCGCGCGCGATGAGCCTCGATGCGGTCGTCGGACGCTTCGCGCCGAGCGCGCTCCGCAAGGCGGAGCGCGCCCCCCTGGCCCCCGCGCTCGACGCGGAGATCCGTCACGTGGACACGTGGAGCGCGGGCCGCCTCGCGTACTACGTGGACACGCGCGCCACGGGGCGCCCGGTGGTCCTCCTGCATGCGATCGACGCGGCCGCCTCGTCGAAGGAGGTGGCCCCCCTGTTCGACGCGCTCCGCGCGGAGCGGCCCGTCTATGCGCTCGATCTCCCGGGGTTCGGCCTCTCCGAGCGCACCGACCGCGCTTACGATCGTGAGCTCTACCGCGCCGCCGTGCGCCGGTTCCTCACGGACGTGGTGCGCGAGCCGGGCGGCGCCGACGTCATCGCGCTGTCCCTCTCCTCGGAGTTCGCCGCCGCCGTCGCCTGCGAGGAGATGAGCCTCGTTCACACCCTCGTGCTCGTCTCTCCCACGGGGCTGGGCCGCGAGGCGCCCGGCGCGAGCCTCGTCCTGCGGGCGGTCTCGCACGTACCTCACGTCGCCGAGGCGCTTTACCGCGTGCTCGCCACGCCGCCGAGCATCCGCTGGTTCCTGAAGAAGAACTTCGTCGGCGCGCCGGATCCCGGCCTTGTCGACTACGCCATCCGCACCTCGAAGGAGCCTGGCGCCCACCGCGCCCCCCTCGCGTTCATCGCCGGCGACCTGTTCACCGAGGACGCGTTCCAGCGTCTCTATGCCCGCCTGCCCGTCCCCACCCTGGTCCTCTACGATCGCGACCCCCACGCGCGCTTCGACCGTCTCGACGAGCTCGCGCAGCAGAACGCCCGCGTCGAGGTCGCTCGCGTCTCCCCGACGCGGGGTCTCCCGCACTTCGAGCAGCTCGACGCCACGCTCGAGGTCGTGCGCAGGTTCTGGACGCAGGACCCCTGGTAGATCCCCGACTGCTGAGCGACCCTGGCGGGGCTCAGGCTCCGCGCAGGGCGGATACTGCGTCAGGCGGTAACCGACTCTGGGTCGCCGACGAGTCGGTGTGTGGGCGCCATTACCAACAGGCTCCATGACCCCCGCCGAGCGGACCTGTGCTGGTGTCCCCGGCGGACCTGTGCGGATCGCCCTGGGTCGCACATTCCGGTCACCACGCTCCGAGCTGTCGGTGTACAATGACAGTGTGGCCGATCAACTGGCATGTTGGCGCGAGCGCGATGTGCGCGCGGCCACATGTCGGGCCTCTCGATACCAGGCGAGGTTGTCAGGGCGCCAACATTCACTCCCCTCGACCCGGTTGGCCCGCCACCTCGGCCGGTCGCGTGTTCGGCGGCCGATGAAGCGCTGCGCCAGGATGCCGCGCCGCGCCACCTACGTGTCGGGTGCGCAAGTGTTTCCGAGCGTAAAAGTCTTTGCAAACTTCAGGTCAACGGAGTAGTTAAGCTCTTATAGCGGGGGATGTCGTGAATGCAGGCGGTCAAATCATCTCTGCGAACAAGCAAGCGAGTAATAGCTTGCTTGGTAGATACCGCCTAGTTGCAAAATTAGGTCGCGGTGGAATGGCGGACGTGTTCCTCGCCGTTTCCCGCGGGCCCGGGTCGTTCAACAAGCTCGTTGTCGTGAAGTGCCTCCGCGTCGGCATGGCGGAGGACCCGCGCTACGTCCTGATGTTCCTGGACGAGGCGAAGCTGTCGGCGCGGCTCAACCACCCGAACGTCATCCAGACCTACGAGATCGGCGGCGAGAGCGGCGGGTACTTCATCGTCATGGAGTACCTGGAGGGCCAGCCGCTCAAGGACATCGTGCGGGCGGTCGTGAGCGGCTGTGCCGGCGCCAGCAACTTCACACGCACGGCGTGGGTCCGGGTCATCGCCGAGACGCTGCGCGGCCTGCATTACGCGCACGAGCTCACGGATTTCGACGGCCGGCTGCTCGGCATCGTCCATCGCGACGTCTCGCCGCACAACATCTTCGTCACGTACGACGGTGCGGTGAAGATCGTCGATTTCGGCGTCGCGAAGGCGTCGCTCAACGCGGCGCACACCGAGAACGGCACCTTCAAAGGCAAGATGGCGTACGCCGCGCCCGAGCAGGCGATGGCGAGCGAGGACGTCGACCGGCGGGCCGATATCTTCGCGATTGGCATCGTGCTCTGGGAGCTCCTGGCGATGCGCCGGCTGTTCGATGGCGATCACGTCGCCGTGATGCACCAGCTCCTCACGCGGGACATCCCGCGGCTCTCCACGGTGGTGCCGGACATCGACCCGGCGCTCGACGAGATCGTGGCGAAGGCGCTCCAGCGCGACCCCGCGCGGCGGTTCGCGACCGCGCAGGAGATGGGTGACGCGCTGGAGAGCTACCTCCTGGTCTCGGGCGAGGACGTCCGGAAGGAGCAGCTCGGCGCGTACGTGCTCGAGATGTTCGCGGAGAGCAGGGCGCTCGTGCGCCAGCAGGTGACCGCGCAGTTCGAGTACCTGAGCTCGCTGGACGTCACCGGCGACATCCAGCGCGCCTCCATGATCAGCGATTTCCCTCGCGCGTCGATGGTCATGGGGATGAACCGCTCGATGTGGCCCTCTGCGACCGGGCTGCCGGTCCTCACCGAGCACAGCACCCCTGGTCTGCCTCAGCACGAGCCGCCGGCGGCCGATCCCGACAGCCTGGGCGCGACGGTGGGACGCCCCTCGCCCTGGCGGCAGCGCGGGTACCTGTTCACCGCGCTCGGCGCGGCGGCGCTGCTGGCCGCGGGGGCCGTCGCGATGGTGCAGCGGGGCACGCTGCTGGACGGCTCGGTGCACGCGTCGGACGTCGCGCCCACGACGAAGGAGTGGGCTCCTCCGACGACGTCGGCCCCTCTCGAGAGCGCTGGCCCGAAGGCCAAGGTCACGATCAAGAGCGAGCCGTCCGACGCGAAGGTCACGTGGAACGGGACGGAGCTCGGCAAGACGCCGCTCAGCATCGAGCTTCCCACGGGGATGCAGGTCGTCGTGGTGTCGAGGGCCGGGTCCTTCGACGAGTCGCTGTTCCTGCAGCTCGCCGCGTCGGACGTCGTCGAGCGCACGGTCTCGCTCCGACCCCAGGAGATCACGCCGGGCGCGACGTCTCGCTAGCCCGTCGGACCAGCGTCGCGACCGGACCCGAGCCGGGGGAGTGGCCGCGCCCCGCCGAGGCTCGGACGGGGCGCGCGGATGCCGTGCGGAGGGTTACTCCAGCTCGATGAGACCGCAGCCGATGCGGCCGCCCGCGCTCGGATCGGCCGCGGCGTGAACGACGATCGAGTACTTCGTCACGTCGGTGCTGGCGCCGTCGCCCACGGTCCAGACGTCGGTGCCGCGCGTGACCGTGTGCGTGCCCTCGCCGCTCGCATCACACGTGAAGCTGCCGAGCCCCTCCCCGTTGGGGATCCAGTGGCCGCCCGCGGCGTCAGCGTTGTCCTCACAGCTCTTGTTCTCGTGCAGATGAGCGGAGTGCTCGCCTTCAGGGCAGCCGGACACCGTGATGGTGAGCGTCACCTCGTCTCCGTTCTGCGTGAACGTCGCAGTCCCCTCCAGCTCGCTCGAGCTCGTCGCCTCGAGCGCCGCCTCGGCGCGCGCGGAGGCGCCGCCGCCGTTCCCGCCTCCACCGTCGCCGCCGTTCCCGCCTCCACCGTCGCCGCCGTTCCCGCCTCCACCGTCGCCGCCGCCGGTCCCCGACGCGCTCGTGGAGGCATCACCGCCGCCGGTCCCTGAGCCGCTCGCGGACGAGGTGCTGGTGGTGCTGGATCCAGCGGGCGACTCGCCGTCGTCTCCGCACGCCGTCAAGAGAGCGCTGGCGCCAAGGGCGACCAACGAGAGCTTCAACCACCGTGACATGAGTCTCCTTTCCTCGGCGCGACCCGAGCGGGCACGCAGTTGCCCGCTGGACGCGGCCAGGTCATCGAGCGCAGGAGTATGTCCCAAGACGGCGTGTATCCAAACAGCTCCGCAACAAAAAACACACCCGCAGCGTCGAGCCGGTGGTGCGAATCCGATTACGCTCGACAATGAGGGCTGCTGCGCGCGGCGCCTCGCGCGCCGTGCAGGGCTATCGAGGCTTGAGCGCCGGAGCGGTCGACGCTGCCCTGGAGGCGAGGCGCTCGTATTCTCGACCAAGCCATTCAAGGAAATCCTGATTCCACGGAGGGCCGTCAGGCCAGCCCTCACGGATGCGGGCGGCGAGCTCGAGATCCCATTTCCCGTAGAGATCCACGAGCGCGTCCTGCGCCCTGCGGCCCGCCAGCGCGTCAGGATCGCCGCTGGGCTCGCCGCCGTGCGTGAACGCGTCGTCGCAGACGTAGTAATTGCATGTCGCCGCGCGCCGCTGCGGCGGGATGGTGCAGCCCTCGTGACCGTGAAAAGCGCACCTCTTCGGGAGCGCACGACCGTCGCTGTCCCGGGGCTCCACGCGGAGCATGAGCAAGCCGCGCTGGCCAGGGCGCAGGCTGCCGACGGCCATCTGCTCGAACAACCAGCCTGCGCCGCCCAGCGACACGATCCTCCCGATGTCCGACCACTCGACCCCTGGCGGGCTGGCGCAGCAGCCGGTCGGCCCCTGCGGGCAGGCGCCGCACAACGTCGAGTGCACCCTCGTGTGCGCGCCTGCGAGCTCCAGCCGGATCATCGCCCCTCCGGCGCTCCAGGATAACGGCGTCGCCCGGGCCGTCCAGCGGCCGATCTCGGCCCTTCAGCTCGGCTCATCGCGACCGCGCAACCTCGGCTTCCGCCGGGCGGTCGCCGCCATGCCCCCGCGATCCGGGGCGATCACCACACCCCCCGCACCGCGATGCCGCTGGCGGACGCCGTGATCTCGGCGCGTTGCTGCGTGAAGAGCGCGAAGCCGAGCGTGCCGGCTGCGAGCAGGCCGCCCGTGATGAAGCTGGCCGTGCCGAGGTCGCGCGCCGTGAACATCGTGTTCTCGTAGTCGGCGGCCTTCTGGCATTCCGGCGCGATGAGGCGAAGGCAGTTGTTGCCCCCGACGCTCCGCGCGGTCTCGTCCCGGTTCACTTCCGCGTCGTGCGCCACGACCATCAGCACGCCGCCGAGCGCCAGGAAGAGCGCCGAGCCCGCGATGCCCCCGGCGATGAGGCCGGTCCGCAGCCCCGAGCTGGGCGGCGCGCTCGCCGGCGCCGGGCCCCTCGTCGCCGTGGGTTTGAGCGCCGGGACCGTCAGATCGAGCCGCACCTCGCGGACCTCTCCGCGGCGAACATCGATGTCGACCCGCACGGCGGCGGCGCCGTTCAGCGTCGCGGCGATGGAGTGGTGTCCCGGGTTGACGGGGATGAGCTTGTCGCGCTCGACCGTGACCTGCTCGCCGTCGATGGTGCAGGACGCCCCGGCGGGGACGATGAGGCGGATCTCGCCCACGAGCTGCCGCGCGCGGGCCAGGTCGAACAGCCGCGACTCGTACAGCTCGCGCTCCTCCGGCGTGCTCGGCGGCCGCATGATCTCCTTGCACAGCGACAGCCAGCGCACGGCAGCGGGCGCATCGCCGATCCGGTAAGAGAGCGCCCCGATGTTGCAGGCAGCGACCTGCGAGCGCTCCATCCTCCATATCGCCTGCCACAGCTCGCGGGACTCCGCGAAGCGGCCCTCCGCCTGCGCGGCGTTCGCCTGGACGCGCAGGCGGGTCACCGCGTCGTCCACGGGCCCTTTTGTGGGCTCGGCGCGACCGATGGATGAGAAAATGAGAAGAGCGACGGTAATGCATACTCCCAGGCCTAGGTGCGAACTCCTGCTCACTGGGTAGGACCTCCTGGCCCGAGGTTCAGGTCAACCGCGCTCCCGGGGCTCTCTTCGGCGGCGCAGGCCGATAGCCTACCAGACGTGGCCGCCGGACGACTCGACTCTTCGTCTGCCGAGCGGGCCAATGCGCCACGCCAGGGATCTCCTCTGTTCACGGGCCGAGGCCTGCGCAGCCGCAACGCCGCGCCGCCGCGCCGACGGAGGGAAGCGGCGCCGGCAGGTCTCCGCGAACGCCACGCCTCAGGCGCGCCCCACGCGTTGGGAGGCGCCTGAGACAGTTCTGGTCAGGGAAGGGGAGCGGAGGAGCGCACGATTACGCCTTGGGCGTAATCAGCTGCTCCAGCCCGCGCAGCGGGATGTCCAGCCATTCAGGCCGGTTGTTGAGCTCGTAGCCGAGCTCGTAGATGCACTTCTCGAGCATGTAGAAGTCGAGCAGGAGCACCGTGTCGGCGTCGCTCGCGGGCACGTACGGCGCCGTCTCGTCGGTCCGCGCCTCGGCGGTCGCCTGGGCGCGCGCGATCGTTTCCATGTATCCCGCGAGGTAGCTCGCGGAGACCCAGGCCACCCAGGCCTCGGTCCACGGCTTGAGGACGGCGACGTCCTCCGGCCGGAGGCGAGCGTCCCGGAGCGCCGAGGCGCCGGCGTAGTCGAACGAGCGCAGCATCCCGGACACGTCCCGGAGCGGGCCGCGCTTGTAGCGGCGCTCGCTCAGCGGCCTCGCCGGCTCGCCCTCGAAATCGATCAGGATGAAGTCGTCGCCCGTCGAGAGCACCTGGCCGAGGTGGAAGTCGCCGTGCGTCCGGATGCGGGTGACGTCGAACTTCCTCGACACGATCTGCTGGAGCTTCGCGTTGATCTCGGCCTCGCGCTGCAGCATCGCCGACACCTGCTCCCGCACGTTCTCGGGGAGCGAGCGCTCGCGCTTCCTCAGCAGCGCGAAGGTGCGCGCGAGCATGCCGTGCGCCGACTGGAAGATCGACTGCTGGTGCAGCGTCGTGAACGCCTGCTGTCCGAACGAGGGGTCCTTGCTCTGCTTGCCGAGCGTGAGGTGGAGCTGCGCGGTGCGCTCGCCGAGCAGCCGCATCCTCACGAGCTCGGTGCCCATGAGCTGGTTCACGATCGGCGGCGGCGCCGCGCGCGACGCGTCGACCAGCGTGCCGGCGGGCATCGGCGGCGCGCCGCCCTTCACCGACTCCTCGTCGGCGAGCACCCGCTCGAAGAAGCGGTTCAGCGCCTCGAGCGTGCTCGTCCACGCGTCGCTCTGGCTCTGCACATACTCCTGGAGCATCGCCACCGTGGTCGCCTCGCGACCGCGGGCCTGGTAGTCGATCGCCCCGGCGAGCCGCGGCGTGGCCGGGAACTGGTGCTCCGTCAGGAACCGGCCGATCTCGAGCTCCGGGTTGATGCCCTCCTCGACCTGACGGAAGATCTTGAGGAGCAGCTTGTCGCCGTAAATGATGGTCGTGTTGCTCTGCTCGCTCTCGGCGATGCGCGCCGGGAGCTCTCCCTCGGCACCGAGCGCCTCGAGGGTCGTCCCGAGCGGCAGCGCGTGGAGCTCGCCGGCGGCGCCGGTCGCGACGCCCTGCGACCGGATCGCGGCGAGGACCAGCGCGGCGAACTCCGGGGTCGCGAGCGCGTCGTACAGGACGCCCTCGGGCGCGGCCGCGCTCTCCGGGTCCGGATCGCGCACCGTGACGTCCGCGATCACCGCGTGGCGCGTGCGCGTCGTGATCTCCCGCGCGCGATCGCCGGTCGCGAAGCCGACCGGCACGACGTACGTCTCCGGAGAGCCGTCCGTGTACTCGACGCGCACGAGCAGGATGAAGTGCTGCGCCACCCCCTGCGCGTCGCGCGCCATCGGGATCACGTCCGCGAGCGTCGTCGAGCGCCGGGTGCGCGCCTTGCCGCGGAACCAGCGGCGCGCCGAGATGTACTTGCCGATCGCCGGCTCGAGCGCCCTGCGGCCCTCGGGGGAGAGGAGCGCCTGCCACGCGCCCTTCGTCGAGATCGCGGGCGCCGCCTGGCCCTCGCCCGCGGTCGCCGCCGGCACCGCCGGCTCCAGCGCGAACCAGAAGAAGTCGTGCGGCCCGAGCGACAGGGGGTAGCAGCGGCTGCTCGTGATCTCCGGGAAGCGGCTCCTGCCGAACAGCTCGACGGGCACCATGCCCTCGAAGCGCGTGAGATCGAGCTCGACGTGCTGCGCGTAGCGCGAGAGGTTCGCCACGACGAGGAGCCGCTCGTCCCCGTACGCGCGGACGAACGCGAGCACCTTGCTGTTGTCCGGGTGCAGGAACTCGATCGTCCCGCGGCCGAGCACCTTGTGCTGCTTGCGCAGGGTGATGAGCCGCTTCATCCACCAGAGGAGCGACGCAGGGTTCTGCTGCTGCGCCTCGACGTTGATCGCCTCGTAGTGGTACTCGGGATCGATGATGATCGGCAGGTACAGCTTCTGCGGGTTCGCCCTGGAGAAGCCGGCGTTCCGATCGGCGCTCCACTGCATCGGCGTGCGCACGCCGTCGCGGTCGCCGAGATAGATGTTGTCGCCCATCCCGATCTCGTCGCCGTAGTAGAGGACGGGCGTCCCCGGCAGCGAGAAGAGCAGCGCGTTCATCAGCTCGATCCTACGCCGCGTCTTCATGAGCGGGGCGAGCCGGCGGCGGATGCCCAGGTTGATGCGCGCGGTGTGCTCCTGCGCGTAGACGCGGTACATGTAGTCCCGGTCCTCGTCGGTCACCATCTCGAGCGTGAGCTCGTCGTGGTTCCGGAGGAACGTCGCCCACTGACAGCTCTCGTGGACCACGGGCGTCTGCTTCAGGATGTTCACGATCGGGAAGCTGTCCTCGAGCTCCACCGCCATGAACATCCGGGGCATGAGCGGGAAGTGGAAGTTCATGTGGCACTCGTCGCCGTTGCCGAAGTACGCGGCGGCGTCGGCGGGCCACTGGTTGGCCTCGGCGAGGAGCATGCGATCGGAGAAATTCGCGTCGATGTGGCGCCTGAGCTTCTGCAGGAACTCGTGCGTCTCCGGCAGGTTCTCGCAGTTCGTCCCGTCGCGCTCGTAGAGGTACGGCACGGCGTCGAGCCGGAGCCCGTCCACGCCCATCTCGAGCCAGAAGTCGACCACCTTGAACACGGCCGCGTGCACGTCCGGGTTCTCGAAGTTGAGGTCGGGCTGGTGGGAGTAGAAGCGGTGCCAGTAATAGGCGTTGGCCACCGGGTCCCACGCCCAGTTCGACGTCTCGAAATCCTTGAAGATGATCCGGGCGTCCTTGTAGCGGTGGGGCGTGTCGCTCCACACGTAGAAGTCGCGCCAGCGCGAGCCCTTGGGGGAGGTCCGCGCCCGCTGGAACCACTCATGCTCGTTCGAGGTGTGGTTCAGGACGAGCTCGGTGATGACGCGGATGTCGCGGCGGTGCGCCTCGCGCAGCAGTCGGGCGAACTCGCGCCGGGTGCCGTAAGAGGGGTTGATGTTGGTGTAGTCCGCGATGTCGTATCCGCCGTCGCGCAGCGGCGAGGGGTAAAAGGGCAGGAGCCAGATCGCGGTGACGCCCAGATCTTGAAGGTAATCTAGCTTCTCAATCAGCCCCTCGAAGTCGCCGATGCCGTCGGCGTTCGAGTCGCTGAACGCGCGGACATGGAGCTCGTAGATGACCGCGTCCTTGTACCAGAGGGCGTTGCCTTCAGCGGGAGGGGGCTTCTGATCCTGGCTCATGGCTGCTCCGACGGATGCGCGCTGTCCGCGCTGACGACGCCGGGCGCAAAGGACACAGCGGTACAGACCTCAGGCGACGCGCGCCGCCGCCGAGCCAGGAGAGGCCAGGAGGCAACGCACGCTGGGAGGTCCACCACTGGGCGCGCACTGCCGTCCCACGCAGGTGACGCGGATCACGTGTATAGTTTAACTACTTGGAATTGCAAGACCGCGCTGGCCCGACCTCGGATAGCACGTAAGGCGCGGGGCGCAAAGCGGCGCGGCGGCCGCCGCCGGCGGCCTCAGCGATGCCCTGCGCTGTCGAGATCGCTGCTTCGTGAGCTCGGCCCACACGTCGAACCGCAGCCGGTGTAAGAAGCGCTGGCACCTCGTTCTCTGATCGGGCGAGCTCATGCCCATCGAAGGAGCATTCTCATGATGCGTGTCTTCCACGTACTCCCGCTCTGCCTCGCCGCGCTCGGAGCGCTCGCGTGCTCGTCGACGCCCGAGCCGACGACGGACCCGACCAACCCGTGCCCGCCCGGCCAGTGGTGCGCCGCGGCCATGCCGACCACGACCGCGACCGCGATGCCCACGACCACGGCCACCGCCGCGCCCGCTGGCACCGCCGCCACGCCGGTCCCGCCGGTCGCCGCGGTGGCCGCCACGCCGATCCTCCAGGGGATGGGCACGACCGAGGCCCCGGGGATGAAGGCGGACGGCGGGCCGTTCGCAGGACAGTTCCAGGAGGGCCAGACGCTCGAGCAGGACATCAACATCTCGCCTGGCAAGTGCTACACGGTCGTCGGCATCGGCATCGGGGTCCAGGAGCTCGACATCCAGCTCGTCTCGCAGCCGGCGCCCGCGCTGCCGCCCGTCGTGCTCGCGCAGGACAGCACCACCGGCGCCGCGGCGACGCTCGGCGGCAAGGCCTCCGGCTGCTGGAAGAACCCGCTGCCGATCGGCGGCCCGGGCAAGGTGATCCTCAAGGCGACGAAGGGCGCGGGCATCGCGGCCGCGCAGGTCTTCTCCAAGTAAACCTGCGTCAACCTGCTCCCGCGCGCGGCGGCGCCGTGGCGCGCGGGAGCGACGACGGCGCCGTGATGCGCGCGGCGGCGCCGCGGCGCGCGCGGGAGCGACGACGATGGCTCCGTGCCGCGCGCGAAGCTTCCTGTTCCCGCCGCCTGCCTCCTCCCCTAAAGGCAGGCGAACGCGGCCTGGCGCCGCGCGCAATGCCATGAGCGAGACGATCTTCCTCGGCCCCGAGGCCAGCAGCGCGTGCTTGCCGTCGCGCTTCGCGTGGTTGTCGCCCCGGCTCCCGCCGGACCTCGAGGAGCAGGCGGTGCGGCGCGTCGCGTGGATGTCGCTCTGCACCCTCGTCGTGGGCGCCTTTGGCTTCATCGTGTCGGAGCTCTTCCCGAGCCTCCGGCTCGGCCCCCACGCGATCCGCTTCGCGGTCTACCTGCCGTTCATGCTCGTCTCGGCCGCGCTCTTCGTCGTCGCGCGGAGGAGGCTCCTCCCGCCGCCGCGGATCGTCGACCTCTCGTTCGCCTACAAGATCCTGGGCGCCGCCTCGCTCGCCGTGGCCACGAACGCGCAGCCGTGGCCGGAGGGGCCGATGCTGCCGGGCTGGTCGCCGGTGGCCATCTGGGTGCTGATGTTCCCCATCGTCGTCCCGGCCCCGAGCGTGCGCACGCTGCTCACCTCGACGCTGGCGATCCTCACCGAGCCGGCGTTCCTGTGGGTGCTCGTCCGGTCGGGGTTCATGGAGCTGCCCTCGCGCGACGCGATGCTCCGCCGCTTCTTCCCGAGCGTCATCGCCCTGGCGCTCTCGGTGCTCGTGTCGCGCGTCGTCTTCGGGCTCGGGCGCAAGCTCGACGCGGCGCGGGAGCTCGGCAGCTACCGGCTCGTCGAGCGGCTCGGCGGCGGCGGCATGGGCGAGGTGTGGCGGGCGAAACACCGGATGCTCGCGCGCCCGGCGGCCGTGAAGCTGATCCGCCCGGAGGCGTTCGAGGGCGGGGCGGCGAGCTACAGCACCGCGAAGCTGCGGTTCGAGCGCGAGGCGCAGGCGACCGCGGCGCTCCGGTCGCCGCACACGATCGGCATCTTCGACTTCGGCGTCGCCCGGGACGGGTCGTTCTACTACGTGATGGAGCTGCTCGAGGGCATGGACCTCGACACGCTCGTCAAGCTGGACGGCCCGCAGCCGCCCGCGCGGGTGGTCCACCTGCTCCGCCAGGCCTGCCACTCGCTCCACGAGGCGCACAAGGCCTTCCTCGTGCACCGCGACATCAAGCCGGCGAACCTCTTTCTGTGCCGATACGGCGCGGATCTCGACTTCCTGAAGGTGCTCGACTTCGGGCTGGTGGCCGAGCGCCGGAAGGACGCGGCCCCCTCGACGCTGACGGCGGACAACGCGATCACCGGGACGCCCGCGTTCATGGCGCCGGAGGTCGTGGTCGGCGACCGTCCGATCGACGGCCGGACTGACATCTACGCGCTCGGGTGCGTCGCCTACTGGCTGCTCACGGGCGCGCTCGTGTTCGAGGCCGACACGGCCATGAAGACCGTGCTGCTCCACGCGACCGAGGCGCCCGTCGCGCCGTCGAAGCGGGCGGCGCGCGCCATCCCGCCGGCGCTCGACCGCCTCGTGCTCGACTGCCTCGAGAAGGACCCGGCGAAGCGGCCGCAGTCGGCGCGCGAGCTGTCCGAGCGGCTCGCCGCGCTGGGCATGGACGTCGCGTGGACCGAGCGGCACGCGGCGGCGTGGTGGGAGTCGGCGGTCGCGCCGCCGTCGCTCGCGAACCGCCCGGCCAGGGCGGCCGTCGACGCGTTCGGCTGAGCCCCGCGCCGGCGCCGCGCCGTCAGCGGACGTCGACGTCGATGGTCATGAGCTGGCCGCCGCGCTCGATCGCGATGGACAGGTGGCTCGCGGTCCGGAGCCGCGCGTAGGCCTCCAGCGCCTTGTGCGGGTCGGTGACGTCGAGCCCGTTGATCGACCGCAGCGAGTCCCCGGTCTCCAGCCCGAGCGTCTCGAGCGGCGAGCCGCGCCTGAGCCTGAGCTTCAGCCCGACGATCTGGCCTCCCCGCCGCTCCGGGGTCACCCCGGCGGAGCGCGTCAGGAGCGCCTGCTGCTCGAGGATCCGGTCGACCGTCGCCCGGTCGACGTGGATCTCCGTCGCGCTCACGCGCTGGATGCGCGCGGCGATCTCGGGCGGGATCGCGCTCAGGCTGGCGTCGCCGCCGACCGGCCTCGCCTGCGGCCGGGGCCGCGGCTCCGGCGCCTCCTCGGCCCTGGCTTTGCCGAGCCGCATCTGACAGCGCGCGCCGCCCGCGGTGAGCCAGACGCGGTCCCAGGCGATGCGCGCGAGCGTGCCTCCCGGCGTGGGGCCGCCGAGCCGCTGGAGCTGCGCCCGCCCGTCGGGGCCCTCGATCGCCGCGAACGACCACGCGGCGTCGTCGGACGCCGCGATGAGCACCACGCGCCCGGCCTCGCAGATCGGGTCGCTCCACGGATCGTCGCTCCTCCTCGCATCGTCGGGCGCGCGTGCGTCGGGAGCGCCGCCCGGCCGCGGGAGGAGCGGCCCTGTCGCCGAGTCGAACGGGTTGCGCTGCAGGATCGCTTCGGCGCTCGTCGCATGCAGGCCGTCGCGCGGCGCCCGGCGGGGGACAGGCGGCGCGGGAGCGCTCCTTCCGTCTCTGTCCGGGATGATCTCGCTCCCGACCAGGCGCGAGACCCCGGCCGCCTGAAAATAGAAGGCGGACGCGATCATCGTGCCCGCGATCCACGGGAAGTGATGCTTCACAGCCGCATCCAGGTCCACCGGTCCTGCTCTTTCTGGGACGCGCGCGCTGTCGTCCTCGAGGCGAGCGCCGCGCGCACGCCGGCGTGAGACGACCGTGCACGATGTCGCCACTGGCTCGCTCCCTCGGGCCGAGCAGCACCGCGCGTGCCCGGCGCGCGCGCGCTGGCGTGCGCCGCGCGCCGCCCCGCGCGGGCGCACGCCGGCGCGCGCCTTGACCCGAACGGATCAGCGCGCGGCGTCGCGCGCCGCGCCGACGTTCATCGAGGAGCTGTTCGAGACGACGAGGAGGAGGAGGAGGAAGGCCCGGGACGGCGACGGCGCCGCCCCGCGAGCGGCGCGCTCAGGGCTTCTTCTCGGGCGCCTTGGCGGCGGCCGTCTTCGCGGACTCCCCGCGCGCGCGGCGGTACACCCAGGCGGCGAGGAGCTTCCGGTCGTTCGCGGAGATCTTGTCCTCGAACGCCGGCATGTGGCCCTCGAGGTCCTTCGACATGGCCGCCGGCGGGTAGGCCTTGCCGCTGCCGGGGTTCGTGATCTGCGCCTCGATCCACGCGACCGAGGCCCAGCCGCGGAGCTCGGGCGCGGCCGACTCGTCGTCGTCGGTCTTGCCGTCGAGCCGGTGGCAGCTCGTGCACCGCTGCCGGACCAGCTTCTCGCCCTGCGTCCCGGCGGCGGGCTCCCCGCGCGCCTGCGCCTCCAGGAACGCGGCGATCGTCTCCTGGTCGGCCTCGCTCATCGGCGTGAACACCTTCGCCGCCTCGGGGTCCGCGGGCGGCTTCGACACCGACGGCATCATCTCCTTGAACGCCGTCTTGCCGAAGAGGTGGTCGGCGTCCGGGTCCCTCAGCACCTCGAGCGCCCACGCCTTCGTCCCGAACCCGGTGAGGTCCGGCGCCGTCTGCTTCTCCTTGGGCGGCCCGAGATCGTTCAGCCGGTGGCAGCTCGCGCACTCTTTCTTGTAGAGGTCCTCGCCGCGCGTCTCCGGATCGTTCCGGAGCATCGCGAGCGCGCCCTCGGGCGGGACGCCCTGCTTGAACAGCGCCATCGCGCGCGCGGTCCGCTCGGCGTTCTGCGCCTGCGAGCGCTGGTAGCCCTCGTCCTTCGCGTCGGTCGCGATCGACTTGCCGAGGAGGCCGACGGCCCCGAGGCCGATCAGGAACAGCGGCGCGAGCGCCGGCAGGCGGGCGCGGAGCGGGCCGGGCTTCCGGTCGATGAACGGGAGCAGCGCGAGGTACAGCCCGATCACGCCCGGCACGCCGACGGTCGCGATGAGCTCCAGCTTGCCGGGGAAGAACTTGCGCAGCTCGAAGAGCGGGCGGAAGTACCACGCCGGGCGCGCGTTGTAGTCGCTGACCGGGTCCGCGGGCGCCTCCAGCGGGGCGCCGTGCTCGATGGCCGCGAGATCGAAGATGACGACCAGCACGAGCGCCGCGGCCAGCAGGATCATGCCGAGCTGCTTCGGGTAGAACCGGTCCGCCTTCCGGAGATCGGCGCCGTGCGGCGCGCCGAAGCCGTGCTTGCGGAACAGCGCGAAGCTCGCGGCGAGCAGCAAGGCCATGACCGCGGGCAGCACGAAGACGTGCAGGCTGTAGAGCCGCGTCACGGTCAGGTGGCCGAGCGACGCCCCGCCGACGATGAGCTCCTGCGTGAACGGCCCGACGACGGGGACCGCGCCCATGATGCCCGTCTCGACGCGCGCCCCCCAGTAACCGTCCTGGTCCCACGGGAGCGGGTTGCCCGAGAAGGCGAACCCGAGGATCACCCCGAGCAGGCCGAGCTTCAGGAACCAGTTGACCTCGCGCGGCGCGCGGTACGCCCCGTGGATCACGATCTGCCCCACGTGGATCGCGATCAGGATGATCAGCGCCTGCGCCCCGAAGTAGTGGAGGCCCCGGATGAGCCAGCCGGCGCGCAGGGTGAAGTTGATGTGCGCGACGCTCGCCCACGCCGTGGTCGCGCTCGGCGCGTACGCCGACATGAGCAGCGCGCCCGTGACGACCTCGACCAGCAGCAGCAGCGCGAGCGCGCCTCCCCAGACGTAACCGATGCGCGCGCCGCCGGGGATCGGCTCGTCGAGCAGGCGGCGGATCGGCTCGCGGTGCCCGATGCGTTCGTTCAGCCAGTCGCCGAGGCTCACCCTGCGATCTCCTGGAGCTCGGCGGTCCCGTCACGGTAGCGCCGGAAATCAACCTCGACCCAGCCGTCCACGACGCGCGTGGCGAGCGCATCCATGGCCCGCGGGGACGGACCCGTCTCCGGCACGCCCGACAGGGCGAAGCGCGACGCATGGCACGGGCAGTTGAAGCTCTTCTTGTCGTCGTTGAGCTCGATGCCGCAGCCGAGGTGCGGGCACGTTGCGCTCATCGCGCGGATCTTCTCGCCCTCGCGGATGACCCAGATCGCGCCGAGCATCTGATCCTTCGCGACCGTGAAGGCGTCGCGCTCCTCGCCGACCACCTTGAGGCGGCGCGGCTCGTCCGGCGGCAGGTCCGCGAGGCGCCCGACCCGGACCCAGCGCTCGCGCCCGCTTGCCGAGCCCGCGTTGCCGGCGGCGGAGCCGCTGAGGAAGCTCGCGGCCGGGGCGGCGAGCGCGCCCGCGTAGGCCAGGCCGCCGATCGCCACGAGGGCCTTCAGGGCGCCGCGCCGCTCCTCGGGGGGCGGGGCTCCGATCGGCGCGCCGGCGCTCGCGGGCACTCCGGGCGCCCCAGGTTCGTGCGGCAATCCATATCCGAGGTACCCACCGGCACCAGGTTCCTTTTGCGTCGGCTCTGCCATCTCGTAGGCTCTCCCTCGCTCGCGCCGCTCTCCGAGGGCCCACTCAGACTCGGAGTGGGCCCTCGACGGACGGAGCGGACGGCAGCATATCGAAAACACAGGCGTAACGTTGAATCCTCGCCATCGCGCACACCGGGGCGATCGCATCGCCGCCGGCACAACCGAAAGTTACCTTTCAGGTGTCCAGGCCCCGCTCGCGCGATCCGTCGCCGGGGCGCTCGTCGTCTCCGCCGCGCTCGGGGCGTCCGCCTGCGCCGCGCGGCAGCCGCCGGCGTGCACGCGCCCGGACCTCAGCGGGTGCGCCATCGAGGACGTCTCCTTCGAGGGCGGCGAGGTGATCAGCGGCGATGAGCTCGCCGAGCGCATCGCGACGGCCGAGAGCTCGCACCTGCTCGGCGGCGCGTTCGAGCGCGTGCCGATCCTGAGCATCTGGGACGCGCTCACGGTCGAGTACGAGCGGTTCGACCGGTTCGTCCTCGAGCGGGACATGGCCCGCATCGAGCGGTATTTGCGTGCGCGCGGGTTCTACAACGCGCGGGCGCGCGCGGCGCGGGTGCAGCGCACGGGCGGCCCCGGCAAGGAGGGGCGCGTCCAGGTGCGCATCGTCGTCTCCGAGGGAGATCCGGTGAAGGTCGCTTCCGTGGATCTCCAGTGGCGGGACTGGACGCTGGAGAAGGGGAGGGACATCGCCCGGCCGGTGACCGAGGCGAAGAACCAGCTCAAGATCGGCGAGCGCCTGGACGAGGACGAGTACGAGGGGCTCAAGAAGTCGCTGCTGCGGGTCCTCACCGATCGCGGCTTCGCCTACGCGACCGTCGAGGGGCACGTCGACGTGGACCTCGTGAAGAACGAGGCGCGGGTCCGCTACACGATCGAGCTCGGCCCCGAGTGCACGTTCGGCAAGGTGAACCTGGAGGGGCTCGGGGAGCTCCCGGAGGCGCCCGTCCGGACGGCGATCGGCATCGAGGAGGGCGAGCGGTTCTCGACCGCGGTGCTCGCGGACGCCGAGCAGGCGCTCGCCGACTTCGGCGTGTTCGGCGCCGTCGCGGTGAAGCCCGAGCTCGCGCCGCCCGGGCAGCCGAGGAGCCCGGTCGTCCCCGTGACCTTCTCCGTGGAGCCGGCCGCGCTGCGCGCCGTGCGGCTCGGCGGCGGCGCCGAGGTCGGCTCGCGCGTCGAGGCGCACCTCGTCGCCGGGTGGGAGGACCGCAACTTCCTCGGCGGCCTGCGCCGCTTCAACATCGAGGCCCGGCCGGGGCTGGTCTTTTATCCGGTGGAGTTCTCGACGCTGTTCGGCAGCGAGCTGAAGGACGACTTCCGCCTCCTGCCGGAGATCCAGCTCCGGTCCGAGCTCCGCCAGCCGGGGGCGTTCGAGCGGCGCACGGCCGCGGTGCTGCGCGGCTCGTTCAAGCTCTACTGCCCGCAGACCGGCGAGTTCTGCACCAAGCCGGACAAGACCGAAGAGGAAGAGGGGGAGTCAGGAAATGCTGCAAATCCCCCTCCGGAGGAGTCGGAGCACTCGATCGTTGGTTATCGCGAGTACGTCGGATCCATCGGCCTGGAGCGGCCTTTTCTGAAGTCGGACCTGAACGCTTCCCTGCTCTACAACGTTCAGCTCAACAGCCCGTTCACCTACAACGCGGCGCCGCTGCCGGTGGGCTTCGGGACCATCTTCATCCCTTACCTCCAGGCGACCGTGTCCTACGATCGCCGCCTCAACCGGGCGGGGAAGCCCGACAGGCTCACCCCTCACCACGGCTATTACGTCGCGCTCGACGCTCAGCTCGCCGGCTACCTCGCGGCGGACACGGCGCTGGCCAAGACCCTCGTCGGCCCGACCGCCGTCAACGCGAAGCGATTCCACGACGCCCGCGATATCCGCCTGCAGCCCGAGTTTCGCGCCTACCTCCCGGTATCGAGGAGATGGACCCTCGGCTTCCGCATGATGACCGGGTGGTTGTTCCCGACCAACCCGGACCTCCAGTACGGCGAGGCGTCCTTTGACCCGACCCGGTGTCACACAAGCGCGAGCAACGAAGAGCGGGCGAGGTGCGGGGCCGACCTCCAGCTCATGCAGTTCCGCGGGTTCTTCAGCGGCGGCGCCACGAGCAACCGTGGATACGGGTTCAACGAGGTCGGCCCGCACGCGCGCGTACCGTCTCCTACAGCGACGGAGGACACGGCCATCGAGGAAGCCCCGCTCGTCCCGATCGGGGGCCGGCTGCTCTGGGAGGCGAGCCTCGAGCTCCGCATCCCGCTCGGGGAGAGCTTCGGCACCGTGATCTTCGCCGACGCGGGCGACGTCACCCGCGAGCTCAGCCTGTTCCGCTCCGGGGCGCAGCGGCCGCACCTCTCGGCGGGCGTCGGGCTGCGCTACACCACGCCGGTCGGCCCGCTGCGCTTCGACGTCGGCTACCGCGTCCCGTGCCTGCAGGTGTTCGGCAAGTGCACGCCCGGGGAGGAAGGCTGGCCCGAGGACGAGCGGGTCCCGGAGGCGCTGTTCGACGTGCTGCCCATCGCCGTGAACCTGGCGATCGGCGAGGCGTTCTGACGTGACGCTGACGTGATGATGGGGTGCTGAGGTGGACCACAAGCCGCCGGGCGGCGGCGCGGCCCGCGCCTCTCGGCGGGCCGCGGGAGCGGGCTCAGCCCTCTTCTTCCTCGACGTTCCAGGCGGAGAGCGCGGTCATTCCGATGGCGACCGCGCAGCCGCCGCACAGGGCGGGCTCCTCGAACCGGAGCTCCTCACCGCGCGACCACATGTACAGGCCGCGCCCGGCCGGCTCCCCCTCGATCGCCGTGTCGCACACGTCGCAGCGGAGCTCCGTTGCGCCCGAGGCTGCCTGGCGCGCGCGCAGCGCGTTGTCGGCGACGGCGTCGACCGAGATGCAGATCGGATGAGTCAATGTCCCCGTGAGCCGGAAATCCGCGTTCGCGGTCCCCTCCGGCGTAGGGCGGGGATCCAGGTTCGCAGTCCCCTTCAAAGCGCCTTCAATCACATCCACCTCCGGCGGCACGGCCGAATCTAGCTCAGGCCGAGACGGGACGCACGAGAAGGCTGCTCCTGATCTCCGTCAGGCTTGCTCCAGGGCGTAAATGTGGGGAAGCGCGCGGGATTGTGCGCCATGGGTCTCATGGCGCCGCGATCCCGCGTGCGCTGGCAACGGAAATTTGAGGGGTCTAGGCGCCGGCGGACGCGGCCGTTTCAGCGGCCTCTTGCGAGGTGGCCGCTCGGCTGCCGGCCGGGCGATCGAGGGCGCAGCTCTCTTCGAGCAGCTCGACGACGTCGAGCTGGCGGATCGAGTCCTCCTTGGACTGATCCTTGAGGCCGTCGGTGATCATCGTCTGGCAGAACGGGCAGGCGGTCGCGATCGTCTTCGCCTCGGTCTGGAGGAGCTGCAGGGTCCGCTTGACGTTCACGCGGTCCTTGTTCTGCTCCTCCATCCACATCTGCGCGCCGCCGGCGCCACAGCAGAGGCCCTTCTGCCGGTTCCACCCTTCGGCCTCGACGAGCTGCACGCCGGGGATGCTCTTCAGGATGTCGCGCGGCTGCTCGTACACGTCGTTGTAGCGGCCGAGGTAGCAGGAGTCGTGGAAGACGACCTTGCCCTGGACCGGCTTCTTCGGAACGAGCTTCTTCTCGGCGACCAGGCCGAGCAGGAAGTCGGTGTGGTGCACGACCTCGAACTTCGCTCCGAAGTCGGGGTACTCGTTGGCGAGCGTGTTGAAGCAGTGGGGGCAGGTCGTGACGATCTTCCGGATGCCGCCCTGCTCCTTGTAGCCGTTCAGGGTCGCGGCGTTCTGCTCGGCGAGCATCGCGAAGAGGTACTCGTTGCCCGCGCGGCGCGCCGGATCGCCGGTGCACGTCTCCTCCTGGCCGAGGATCGCGAAGTCGACGCCGGCGGCCTTCAGGAGCCTGGCGGTCGCGCGCGCGATCTTCTTCGCGCGGTCGTCGTAGCTCGCCGCGCAGCCGACCCAGTAGAGCACGGGCGCCTGCGGCTTCTCGGCCATGGTGGGGATCTCGAGCCCCTCGGCCCAGTTACCGCGGTCGATGCGCGCGAGGTTCCAGGGGTTGCCGTTGACCTCCATCGCGTTGAACGGGTTCCCGAGCTCGGCGGGGAACTCGCCCTTCACGAGGACCAGGTGGCGGCGCATGGAGACGATCTTGTCGACGTAGCTGATCATCACCGGGCACTGCTCCTCGCAGGCGCGGCACGTCGTGCACGCCCAGAGCACGTCCGGATGGACGACGTTCGCCACGAGGTCGACGGGCTTGTACGCGGCCTCGGGGGTCGGGACCGGGTTCTCCGGCGACGCCTGCTCCGCGTGCTCGGCGCCCTCCTGCGCGTCGGCCGCCCCGGCGCCCTCGCCGTCCGTCGCTCCCGCCCCGTCGCCGGCGTGCCCGTTCGCCTTGGCCGCGTGGCCGTCGGCGAGCCCCCTCGGGCCGCCCGGCCTGTTGATGAACTCGGTCTCGCGGCCGTACAGGTGGTCGCGCAGGTCGAGCGTGAGCTGCTTGGGGCTCAGCATCTTGCCCGTCTTGTGGGCCGGGCAGTTGTCGCTGCAGCGGCCGCACTCGGTGCACGTGTAGAAGTCGAGGATCGCCTTCCAGGTGAAGTCCTCGACGCGGCCCACGCCGACCGGGTCGGCCTTCTCGGGCTCCTCGGCGGCCTTCATGACCATCTCGCCGATCGCCTCGGCGCTCCCCGCGACGAGCGGCAGCCGGCCGCGCGGGTCGAGGTTGCGCGCGAAGACGTTCGGGATCGACGTGATGATGTGGAAGTGCTTCGAGTGCGGCAGCAGGTTCAGGAACACGAGCACCAGCGTGACGTGCGTCCAGAAGCCGATGTGCGCGAGGACGACGAGCGTCCCCGGGCTGGCGCCGCTCACGAGGACGCCGAACAGCGATCCCGCCGGGGCGGGGAACGGGTGCCAGCGGAGCGCCGCCGGGTCCGCGGGGACGCCCGCGAACGGGGCGGTCACCGTGGCGATGCGCTCGCAGAGCGCCGCGTCGCCGGGGCCGCACGCCATCGTCGACCACCGGTGGTGCAGCGCCATCGCGGCGCCGTCATAGAGCATGTCGCTCACCATCATCGTGAGGATGATGCCGAGGATGAGGAGCCCCTCGCCGGACAGGGTCATGCGCCGCTCGCGCTTGATCGCCCGGTAGTAGATGAACACGAGCGCGCCGGCGACGACCAGCGTCGCCATGACGTCCTTCACGAACTCGTAGATGCCGCCGAGCGGCACCGCGCCGATGCCCGGCAGCCGCACGGGCTCGTGCCCCAGGATCCAGAGGTCGAACGCCGGGTCGAAGCCGCGGCCCCAGAGGATCAGCGTCCGGAGCAGGAGAACGAGGAATCCGAAGAAGATGAGCTTATGCGCCAGCCCGGCGAGCGGGTAGTAACCCATCTTCCGCTGGCGGAAGGCGTACTCCCAGGTGCCTTTGAGGCGCTCGGCGATCCGATCGAGACGGTTGTCCCCGCGCCCGACCTTGAGGAGCTGCCAACGCCGGTTGGCGCTCCACGCAAAGGCGGCGAAGAGGCCGACGAGCAATGTGAGCATCCACGTGGGATTCATTCGCGGGACATCTCCGGGTGCAAAATGGCCATGTCTTTTAAGGTGGGGGAGCGGCGGACGTCAACCGCGCGGCCGCCACGAAACGCGCGCGGAGAGCGCGCGGTGGCCACGAAGCGCGCGCGGAGAGCGCGCGCCGGTCACGAGGCGCGCGGAGAGCGCGCGCCCGGGTCCTGTCTCGCGCGGTCGCCGTCGGTCGTCGTAGGGTTCCTGCGAGGGCGGATAGGCGGCTGCGCGAGGGGCGCGTGGTCGCGTTGTGACCGCGGGAGGCGCGCCTCGCCAGAGGCTCAGAGCGTGAACTCGACGCTCTTCTCCTCGGTCGCGGCGGAGGGCGACAGGTCGAGCGCCATGCTGTACGAGCGCTGGCCGATCCGCGCGCTCAGGCGGACGCGGATGGGGGCGGTCGCGTCGTTCAGCTTGTCGAGCCGCACGACGACGCGGTAGCGGCCGCGGGCCGGCTCACCCTCGGTGAGGAACACGTTCTCCACGTTCTGCTCCTGGCACTCGCCGCTCACGCGCGGGCAGTCGCGGTCCTTCATGAGGCCGCTCGCCGTCGGCTCCCCGACGCGGGCGAGCTCTCCCGTCGGATCATAGACGTTGAGATCGACGTCGGCCTCGGGCTCCTCCCAGGCGATCGTGAACTGGAGGATCCCGGTGTGGAGCCCGCACCCCTCGTCGATCACGCCGTTGCAGTTGTTGTCGTGCGCGTCGAAGCAGAGCTCGACCCCCGTCGGCGTGCAGGCGATCTCGAGCCCGACGCCCTCCGAGACCTTGAGGTCCTTCGGCTCGAGGGGCGGCCTGGGCGGGGGCGGCGGCACCTCGATGCAGCCCGCGAGCAGCAGGGCGAACGGGGCCGCCGCGCGCGGGAGGAGGGCGAGCGCCGCGCGCAGGCCGCCGAGCGCCGCGCGGGTCGCGGCGAGGCGCGCGCGGAGGCCGCGGGGAGCTGGCGGGGGCGGGGCGGCGCCGCGGGCGCGGCGATCGCGCCGCGGAGGACCGGGGCTTCGCATGGGGAGCTGCATGCTACCCACCTTCGGGCTCCTGGGGGGCGCCGGCGCTGCGCTCTCCGGCCGCGGGCATCGCCGGCGTCCGGCGCGGCTTGGGGCCGCGCGGGTGCGTGGGCGGAGGGGGCGGCCCCCCGAGCGGCGAGGGCAGGTGCATGCCGCGCGCGGCCAGGATCTCCGCGGCGTGGGGCACGGTGAGCACCAGCGCGCGGGCGTAGAGCCTGATCCTGTAGGGCTCGGGCAGGTCTCCGGGGCGGCCGTTCGTCGCGTGCTCGAGCAGGATCGCCGCGGTGACGCTCACGTTGAGGCTCTCCGCGAAGCCGCGCATCGGGACGCGCACGGCGTGGGCGCAGGCGGCGGCGAGGTCGGGGCGGATGCCGTCGCGCTCGTTGCCGAGCACCAGCGCGAGGCGCGGGATGCTCGAGAGATCGCGCGGGGTCAGATCGCCGTCCGGGTGGGTCGCCACGAGCTCGTGCCCGGAGGCGCGGAGGGCGGCCACCGCGGCCTCGGTGCTCGGGTGCGTGTGCACGTCGACCCAGCGCTCGGAGCCGCGCGAGACGGTGTTCGAGACCAGGAACGGCTCGGCCCGCTCGATGATGTGCAGCCGCTGCAGGCCGAACGCGTCGCACGAGCGGAGCACGGCGGCCCCGTTGTGCGGATCGTGCGGCGCGTCCATGGCCACGGTGACCGCGTCGAGCCGCGCCGCGATCACCCCGCGCAGCCGCGCGCTGCGCTCGCTCGTGACGAACTCCTCGAGGATGCGGGCGACGGCGGCGACGTCGAGGACATCGAGCGCGGCGAGCAGCCTTCGCTGCTCCTGCGCGACGAACGAGCAGTTGGGGGTCGAGCGGCGCATGAGGGGTCGGGGCGCCTCTATAGCGCGGAGCGCGCCCGGAGGCTGCGGCGCAGCGCGCGGGGCGGCGCGGGCCCGGGGGGAGCGCTCCCGGAAGCCGCCGCGATCCCGCCTGCGTCGCTGGCCTCGTCCGCCGCGCCCCGCTTGGACCGGCGGCGACGCGGGAGAGGTCCGGGGATCAGGGGTCGATCGCGATCGCGACCTGCTCGGCCTCGTCGTACTCGACCACGGTGCAGTCGCCGGGAGATCCGTCTTCCCAGACCAGGCAGACGAAGTCGGTCTCTGCGTCGAGCGCGATCATCGGGTGGTGCCACACGCCGGGGCGATACGTGATGCCCTGGGCGCCGTGGGCGATGAAGGCGGCGAGCGTGCCGAGGTCGGGCCGGTCGCCGCCCAGGGCGACCACGACGAGGTAGCGGCGCGCGGTCATCGGCACGAACGCCTGCGTCGAGCCAGGGTGCTTCTCGAGCAGGGCGATCGGGAGCGGGAACGTCGTCCGCGGGGCGCAGCGGAACACCGAGACGTTCAGCGCGGCGCGCCCGGGACGGAGGTCCTCGATCCCGGCGAGGTGGTCGAAGCGGAGGGCGGTCCCCTGGTTGGCCGGCTTGCCTGGCTGTCCGTGCGGTGAGGCCATGAGGACATCGCCGTAGGGCGCATACGCTGCGGGGCTGAGCGGGTGAGCGGCGATGCGTGCGCGGTGGTTCATCGGGCCGTCGACTGTGGCGGTGCGCCACGCCTGTGGCCCCCGCGCAGGGGGAGGCCAGAGCGCGAGCGCGACGCGACAGGCTACCACGCCGCCGGCGGCCGACGCCGAACGGGCCCGCGGCCGGCACGAGGCCGCGGTCTTGCATGGCGAGAATCCACGCCTTACCCGGGCGGTAAAGAAAGCGACCGTGGAGTCAGTCATGCGGATTGTTCACCCTTTGACGTTTCGGAAGCGCCTGGCGGTGGTCCCCGTTTTCCTGGCGGTGCTCGCGCTCATCGCGTCGGTGATGGGCTGCCAGCGCTACGATGTGCTCGTCGAGAAGGATCAGATCGCGGCCCAGAAATGGTCGGATCTCGAGGCGAACCTCCAGCGGCGCTACGACCTCGTCCCGAACCTGGTGGCGGTCGTGAAGGCGTCGGCCAAGCACGAGGAGCAGACGCTGGCGAGCGTCGCCGAGGCGCGCGCCCGCGCCACCAGCATCCAGCTCAACGCGGAGGACCTGACCGACCCCGAGAAGGTGCAGGCCTTCCAGAAGGCGCAGGAGCAGCTCAGCGGCTCGCTGTCACGGCTCCTCGTCGTGCAGGAGCAATACCCGGATCTGAAGGCGAGCCAGGGCTTCCATAGCCTCCAGGTCCAGCTCGAGGGCATCGAGAACCGGATCCTCCGGGCGCGCGAGGAGTACAACCAGGCGGCGCGCGAGTACAACGCGGAGCTCCTCAAGATCCGTGGCCAGGTGGTGAACAAGGCCACGGGCCAGCCGTTCAAGCCGCGCGTGTACTTCACCGCCTCTCCCGAGGTGCAGACGGCGCCCAAGGTCTCGTTCGATTGAGGGAGGCGGCGATGCGTCCGGTTGTCTCGAGCGGAGCGCGGCTGCGGGCCGTGGTCAGGGCCGTCGCGGCCGCGGTGGCGCTGGTCTGCGCGCTCGTCGCCCGGCCCGCCGTGGCCGAGTTCAAGCCGCCGGCGCTCACCGGGCACGTCGTCGACACGGCGGGGCGGCTCGACCCGGCCGACGTCCGCGCCCTCGACGCGAAGCTCGACCGCATCCGCCGCCAGACCGGGTTCGAGATCGTCGCCTTCGTGGCCGGATCGCTCGAAGGGGAGACGATCGAGGACGTCGCCTACGAGGCGTTCAACGCGTGGCAGCTCGGCCAGCGGGGGGCCGACAACGGCGTCCTCCTCGTGATCGCCCCGTCCGAGCGGCGCGTCCGGATCGAGACGGGCAAGGGCGTGGGCGGAGCGCTCACGGATCTCCAGTCGAACGACATCATCCGGCAGACGATCAGCCCGCTGCTCCAGCAGGATCGATTCCGCGACGCCATCGACCAGGGGACGACCGAGATCGCCCGGGCGCTCATCGCCGGGACGCCCGAGGGGGAACGGCGCCCGGCCCCTGGCACGCGGCCTGCGCCCACCCCGGCCTCGCCGATCAAGGTCGGCGTCACGGTCATCGCCGTGGTGGCGGGGCTCCTGCTCGCGCTCATCTCGCCCACCTTCCGCTGGTTCCTCTGGTTCGCCCTGCAGGCGATCCTCTTCCGGGGCGGCGGCGGAGGCCGCGGCGGCGGTGGATCCGGGTTCGGCGGCGGTGGATCCGGGTTCGGCGGCGGCGGCGGCGGTCGCTCCGGCGGCGGCGGGTCGAGCGGCAGCTACTGAGCTGGCACGGCTCGATCAATTCACGGCGTACAGAACGGATCCTGAGGCATCCTCAAATTCCGGAAATTCACAGGGAGGCGGGGAGGAAAACCTTCAAACACTCTCTGTCTCCCCGCCTCCCTGTTCCACTTTCCGCAGAATACTGCCGTCTCTGGAGCTTGGCACGTGCCGTGTCAGGGGAATACCGGACACCCGGTGAGATTCGAGGTAGGGAGTTGTCCTCCTGCTTGCGAGCGCGGGCCGCGCGGCTGCATCCAGCCCGGCGCGAACCGGCGGGCGGGCGCGACATGAAGTCGCGAGCGACGCGCGCGCGGAACGGAGACGGAGCCGAGGTCGTGCTCACGCGATCTTCAACGGCGCCTTCACCAGGCAAAGCTACGATCGCTGCATGGCTGTTGCTCTCCGCCCTGTCTTCGTCGTCGACGCTGTCCGGACCCCGATCGCCCGTTACGCCGGCGCCCTGGCGATGATCCGCCCCGACGACCTCGCGGCGCTCGTCCTCGACGCGCTCGTGCGCCGCCATCCCTCGCTCGCGCCGCGCCTCGACCAGGTCGTCTTCGGCGCGACGAACCAGGCCGGAGAGGACAACCGCAACGTCGCGCGGATGGCCGCGCTGCTCGCCGGGCTCCCGTACGAGGTCCCGGGCGTGACGGTGAACCGCCTCTGCGGCTCGGGGCTCGAGGCGGTGGCCGACGCCGCGCGCATGATCGCCACCGGCGAGGCCGACTGCGCGATCGCCGGTGGCGTCGAGAGCATGACGCGCGCGCCGTTCTCGATGCCGAAGCAGGCCGAGCGGTTCGACCGTAGCGCGCCGACCGTCTACGACACGACCCTCGGCTGGCGCTACCCGAACCCGAGGATGGCCGCGCGGTTCGAGCTCCAGTCGATGGGCGAGACCGCCGAGAACGTGGCCAAGAAGCACGGCATCAGCCGTGAGGAGCAGGACCGGTTCGCGCTGCTGTCCCACGAGCGCGCCACGCTCGCCTGGGAGTCGGGCGGCTTCAACGCCGAGGTGGTCCCCGTCCCCGTCCCGCAGAAGAAGGGCGATCCCGTCCTGTTCGATCGCGACGAGTCCGTGCGCGCCGACGCCTCGCTCGAGGCGCTGGCGAAGCTCAAGCCGGCCTTCCGCGAGGGCGGATCCGTCACGGCGGGCAACTCGTCGCCGCTCAACGACGGCGCCGCCGCCCTCCTGCTCGCCTCGAGCGACGCCGTCCAGGCCGCCGGCGTGACGCCGCTCGCGCGCGTCATCGCGACAGCGACCGCGGGGGTGGATCCGAACCTGATGGGCGAGGGGCCGATCCCCGCGGTGAAGAAGCTCCTCCAGCGGACCGGGCTGCGCGTGCCCAACGTGGATCTGTTCGAGCTCAACGAGGCGTTCGCGGCGCAGGCGCTCGCGTGCTCGCGGGCGCTGGAGCTCGACCCGGCGCGCGTGAACGTGCGCGGCGGATCGATCGCGCTCGGACACCCGATCGGCTGCTCGGGCGCGCGCATCGCGTGCACGCTCGCGCATGCGATGCGCGCGCGCGGCGCCAAGGTCGGGGTCGCCTCGCTGTGCATCGGCGTGGGCCAGGGCATCGCGACGCTCTTCGAGCGCGCCTGAGGCAAATTCGCCCCTCTTCCGCGGCGCGAGATGCGCTAAGACCGCCGCACCAGAACGCAGCGAGGGGGGCCCTGCGGCTCTCCTCCTTCGGCTGACGTCGCCGCCCCGGCGGCAAGGAAGAGGAGAAGGCCCGATGCAATTCCCCGCGATCAACGTGCCCGGCACCGGCGAGCTGCACGCCCGACTGAAGACCTCGCTCGGCGACATCGTCGTCCGGCTCGAGGAGCAGCGCGCGCCCAACACCGTCAAGAACTTCGTCGGCCTCGCCACGGGCGCCATCAAGTGGACCGATCCGAAGACCGGCGAGGGCATGCAGGGCACGCCCTGTTACGACGGCGTCCGCTTTCACCGCGTCATCTCGGGCTTCATGATCCAGTGCGGCGATCCGCTCTCGCGCCACCCGGACATGGCGGCGCGCTGGGGCACCGGCGGCCCGGGCTACAAGTTCGAGGACGAGTTCAACCCCGCGCTGCGGCACGACGGCCCCGGCGTGCTCTCCATGGCGAACTCCGGCAAGAACACGAACGGCGCGCAGTGGTTCATCACCGAGGGGCCCACGCCGCACCTCGACAACCGGCACTCGGTGTTCGGCAAGGTCGTGAGCGGCCTCGACGTCGTCAACCGCATCGCCAACGTGGCGACCACGCGCGATCGGCCGAACCAGGACGTCGTCCTCGAGCGCGTCGAGATCTTCCGGCAGTAGCGCCGTCGAGCGCCGCGCGACGGCGCCCCGCGGCGCGCGGCGCGGCGAGCCCCGTCGACGGATGGCGGCTGGCGAGCGAGGGCGAGACGCCGGGGGAGTGCGGTAAGTAGGGAAGAAGATTCATCTTTCTTCCGGAACGCGCGCCCTCCTGCGCCCTCCCGGACAGGCCGGGAGGCGCGCCGCGCTGCGCCCGCTCAGCGGGCGCAGCAGACGGTGATCCTGTCCTCGCCTTCCTCGATCTCTCCCCTGGGCTCGCCGCCGCGCGGCCGGCAGCTGCCGGCTCCGGTCACCTCGATCCTCACCGAAACGGCGGGGGGCGGATCGTCGACGCAGACCCCGTCGAACGGCACGGTCTCGACCGGCGTCCGGCAGCCGCTCCTCTCGAAGAGCGTCAGCGTCGCTGCGCAGCTCACGCCGCTCGCGTCGCACGTGCACCGCGTGCAGCCGCGGTCGTCGATCATGGAGCTCGCGAACACGTGTCGCTCGCCGAATTCCTCGGGGCAGCGCCGCTCGCCCTCGCGCCAGATGCAGGCGCCCTGCTCGAACGGCGCGTCGAGCTCGCGCGGGGCGCACGCCTCGCCTGCCGCGCAGCCGCCGGCGTCCGGCCCGGGAGCGCACACGACGCCCTCGGTGCCGAAGCGCGGCGGCGGCAATGTCGCCTCGCCGCCCGACGCGGCGCACGTCGCCGAATCCACGTCGGGCGCTTCGCCGCTGTAGCTGCCCGGCTGGAAGTCACCGCCGAGGTTGTTGCAGTCCTCCGATCGCACCGGCAGCGTCACGCTCGCCCCGCCGCACCCGCCGTCCCCGTAGACCGTGACCGCCGGCGTCTCGCACGCGACGTCCGGCGCGCCGCACGAGCACGGGCTGCAGGTCGCCGGCTCGTCGACGGGATCGCGGCCGCCCACGTCCACGCGCGTGGGGAAGTCCGCGGGGCAATCGACGTCCGCCGCCGCGGGGCCTGCGTACAGGATGCCGGGCCCCTGCCAGCCCTCGGGGACGGCGACGCAGGTGAACCCGCTGCAGTCGTCGTCGGCGCAGTCGACCTCGCCGTCACGGTCGTCATCGTCGCCGTTCAGGCATTGCTCGCCGCCGCCTGCGCCGCTGCCCGTGGTGCCCGCGGTCGTCGTCGCCTGACCGCCGCCGGCCCCGCCGGAGCTCCCGGACGAGCCCGGGGAGGGCAAGGGGTTGAACTGATCGAAGTCCTGGGTGCAGGCGCTCGCCGCGAGG
The DNA here is from genome assembly GCF_051474675.1 of Sorangium sp. So ce406. Taxonomy (NCBI): domain Bacteria; kingdom Pseudomonadati; phylum Myxococcota; order Polyangiales; family Polyangiaceae; genus Sorangium; species Sorangium sp. So ce406. The sequence continues at coordinate 677,958 of NZ_CP150340.1, forward strand.
AGAGCGACGAGCGCGGTGACGCTTGGGAAGGCAGAGCGGCGCAACACGACCTCCGGGATCGGCGAGCTTCGCCTCGGAAAAGAAGCCCTGGCGACGGTATCACGAACCGCCTGCCCTCATGGCGGGCTCCGCGGCCGGCGAACCTCCGTACCTGTCGGCGGCGTCCTTGCTGCGGCGCTCCGTGCTGCGCTGCGCGCCGCGCGCTGCGTCACCCGGGCGGGGGCGCGGGCGGCTCGTCCGACCAGAGCGCCGCGAGCGTCTCGAGCTCCCGCGTGAGCTCCTCGGTCGCCTTGTGGGCGAGCCGCGCCCTCTCTGCGCCGAGCGCGTCGGTGACGGCCGCGCGCTCGGCGGGCGACAGCCCTTCGGCGTCCCTCATCTGCGCGAGCGCCTCGTCGACGTCGTGGAGCTGACCGAGGCGGCGCTGGAGCCGCGACGCGGACCTGGCCGTGCGCTCGGCGCGCTCACCGAAGAGCGGGGAGAACGTCTCGGCGGAGTAACGCAGCCGCTTGAAGCGGATCCGGAGCGCGTGCATGGCCGCGCCGTCGCTCGGATCGGCCGCCGCCAGGCCGCGCACGTCGTCGAGGGTGTCGCCGATCGCGCGCCGCGCGAGCGCCTCGGCGCCGCGCCGCTTCGCCTTCTTCTTGCGCGAGACGCGCCGCTCGAGCCGCGCGAGGTGCTTCTCCAGCCGAAGCCGCTTGCCCCGCGCCGGCGCGTCGGCCTGCGCCGCGCCCGCGTCGCCCGGCGCGGGCGCGTCGGCCCGCGCCGCGCCCGCGTCGCCCCGCGCCGGCGCGTCGGCCTGCGCCGCGCCCGCTTCGCCCGGACGGTCCCGCCGGAGCAGCTCGACGATGTGCGCACGCGCCTCGTGCTCCCGGCGCGATCGCCGCTGGACCCACGCGTCGACGGCGGCCCTCGCCTCGTCGCCCAGCTCGAGCGCGGTGAGCGTCTCGCGCAGCACCTCCTCGTCGCGCAGCGTCCCGGTCGCCCGCGCGAACTCCCGGAGCCCATCGGCGATGGGCCGGAGACGCCGCTTGCCGTAGATGCGCCGCGCCGGCTTGAGCAGCGTCCGCAGCCGGCGGAGCGAGACCCGGAAGTCGTGCACCGCCTCGACGTCCGGCTCGGCGCCCTCGCCCTGGGCGCTGGTGGCGACGACGCGCCGCGCGTCGGCGCGCACGCGGTCGATGTAGGAGAGCAGCACCGGCCGCAGGAAGTCCGCGGCGGAGAGCTTCGCGCCGCGGGCCTCGCCACCTCTGCCGCCGTCGCCTCCGCCGCCGTCGCCGCCCTCGCCGCCGCCGCCCTCGCCGCCGCCCGGCGGCGGGGCGCTCCCCCCCTGGGGCGTCACAGCCGCGTGAGCGCCACTGTCACCAGCGGGCGCCTCCCGAGCTTCGCCTCGATCGTCCGGCGCGCCGCGAGCCGCGCCGCCTCGATGATGTCGTTGTCGCGGCGCCGCGCGCGCGGCTCGCAGTCGTTCACCGCCTGCGCGACCGCGCGCGCCGCGGCCCTCAGCGCGCCCCCCTCGAGCTCGCCGGTGACGCCGCGGGCGAGGACCTGCGGCGGCGCCGCGAGGGCGCCGTGCACGTCGACGACCAGCGACACGAACGCCACCCCGGAGCGGCCGAGGTTCGCGCGCTCCCGGAGGACCTCCTCCCCGAGCTCCTCGCCGCTCGCCGTCGCCACGCGGCCGGCGACGGCCCGGCCGCTCCGCCCGAGCGGCTGCGTCGCGCCGATCTCGACGACGTGGCCGTTCTCGGCGACGAGCACCTCGGACACGCCGCGCTCCCGCGCGAGCGCCGCGTGCCGCGTCAGATGGTGCAGCGCGCCGTGCACCGGGAGGAAGCTGCGTGGCTGCGTCATGTCGATCATGCGTGTCTGTTCCGTTCGATGCGCGTGCCCGCTCGCGTGGACGCGCCGATCCGTCGACCAGGTCACGAGCTCCACGCCCAGGCGGAGCAGCCCGGCCATCATGTCGACGACCGGACGATCGTTGCCCGGGATGACCCGGCTCGAGAGGATGACCCGATCCCCCTCCTCCAGGCGCAGGTGCGGGTGCGTCCCCGACGCGAACCGCGTCAGCGTGGAGGCCCGCTCGGCCTGGGTGCCGCTCGCGACGACGAGGAGCCGCTCCCGCGGCATGGACGACGCGACCTCGGGCGGCACGAGCAGGTCGCTCGGCCACGGCAGCCGCCCCACGGCCTGCGCGGCCCGCACGTGCGTCTGCACGCTGCGGCCGAGGAGGCAGATCTTGCGGCGGGCGCGGACCGCGGCCTGACCGAGGGCGAGCAGGCGCTGGACGTTGGAGGCGAAGACGCCGATCACGACGCGCGCCGGCGCGGTCTCGACGAGCTCGGCCAGCGCGTGGGCGACGTCGCGCTCGCTGCCCGCCTCGCCGGGCGAGTCCACGTTGGTGCTGTCGGAGAGCAGCAGCCGGACCCCGTCGTTGCCGAGCGCGCGGAAGCGGGCCTCGTCGGTCGGCTCGCCGTCGAGCGGCGACGGGTCCAGCTTGAAGTCCCCGGTGTGGACGATGAGCCCCGCGGCCGTGTGGATCGCGAGCGCGGTGGCGTCGACGATCGAGTGCGTCACCCGGAGCGGCTCCACGACGAAGCCGCCGATCGCGACCTCGCGCCCGACCTGCGTCGCCACGAGCCGCGCCTTGTCCTCGAGCCCGTGCTCGGCGAGCCGGTAACGCACGAGCTCCAGCGCGTGCGGCGGGCCCCAGACGGGGACGTCGAGGTGGCGCAGGAGGAACGGCAGCCCGCCGATGTGGTCCTCGTGGCCGTGCGTCAGCACGACGCCGCGCACCCGGTCGCGGAGCGCGAGCACGTGATCGAAGCGCGGGTGGTAGACGTCGACGCCGAGGTCCGAGCTCGGGAACGTCACGCCGCAGTCGATGAGCAGCAGACCGTCTGCCTGCTCGAGCGCGAGGCAGTTCATCCCGACCTCGCCGAGGCCGCCGAGAGGCACGAGCCGCAAGGTGGACGGGGCTGGCGGGGGGAGCTGGCTCGTGGCGGGGGCGCTCTGCTCGGGATGCACGTTCCGTGGAGGGGGGTCTGCCACCCAGGTCGCCGGGGGCCCGCGGCCCGCGGCTTGCTGAGCTGGTCTGTAGGAGAGAGGACGACGGCTTCACGACGTAGAACGAGATCCGCTCGCCGTCCCCTTCGAAACTTAGCGCGACAGTGTAGCCACAGGGTGGCCCCTTGCGTCACGCTCTCTCTTTCCAGCGCCGGCGCGCGGTCCGCGGCGCCGGCGTCACGGGTCGCCCGGGGCTCGCGCCGCGCGGTCCGTTCCTGCGCACCTTGTCTTCCCCGGCTCTCCCCCGCCGTGGCCCGGCCGCCGCTCGGCGGCGGGCGCGGCGCTGCCTCTCCTCTGAACGTCCCCAGGAGCCACCGGTGATCGCTGCCCTGCTCATCAATCTCTTCCGCCTGCTGCTGCTCCCGGTCAGCGCGCTCCGCTGGGCGTTTGCTGCACCACGCGGCGGGTATGTCGTCCTCGAAATCGACGGCCGCGTTGTCGATCTTCAGCCCCCGCGGGTCCGGCTCGCCCTCTGGTGGCGGCCGAGGCAGCGGGCGCCGCTCTCGGTGGAGCGCGTGCGGGAGCTGGGCAAGCACCTGATGAAGGACCCGCGCCCCGCGGGGCTGCTCCTCCGGATGCGCTCGGTCCACGCGGGGCCCGCGGTGATCGCCTCGCTGCGGGACGCGCTCCTCGAGATCCGGGCGGGGGGCAAGGACATCGTCGCCTACCTGCCGATGGGGGCCGACAACACGATGCTCCTGCTCGCCTCCGCGGCGCGGGCCGTCGTCGTCGGGCCCGAGACGCTGGTGTCGCCGCTCGGGTTCGCGGTGGAGGGGCGCTACGTGCGCCGCGCGCTGGAGCAGGTCGGCGTCGAGCCCGAGGTGTTCGCGAAGGGCATGTACAAGAACGCCGGCGAGGCGCTCGTGCGCGACGCGATGAGCGACGCGCAGCGCGAGCAGGTCGGCGCGCTGCTCGACGCGCGCTTCGCCGATCTGATCGCGTCGCTCGCGCAGGGGCGCCGCGTCGACCGCGAGACGGCCGCGCGGTGGATCGACGAGGCCCCCTACGGCGCGGAGCAGGCGGTGGCGCGGGGCATCGTCGACGCTGTCGCGTACGAGGACGAGCTCGAGCACATGCTCGCGACGGGGCTGCTCCCCGGCACGATCTCGCCGCGCCGCGCCCAGGGCGGCGCCGGCGACGCGGGCGGCGGGGCGCGCGCGGCCGCTCATCCTGCGAGGACGCGCCTCGTGTCGGCGTCGCGCTACCTCGGCGCGCGGCGCGCGCTCTCGCTGCGGCCGATGTGGCCGCGCCCGATCATCGGCGTCGTCGAGGTGCACGGCGCGATCGTCAGCCGCGCCCACTTCCGGGGCGCCTCGCTGGCGAGCGAGGAGCGGCTGGTCGCGAGCCTGCGCGCGGCGCGTCAGAACCCGCGCATCCGGGGGGTCATCCTCCACATCGACTCGCCTGGCGGCTCGGCGCTCGCGTCGGACAGGATCCACCACGAGGTCACGCGGCTCGCGGAGGTGAAGCCTGTCGTGGCGTGCATGTCGAACGTGGCGGCGAGCGGCGGGTACTACGTGGCGGCGGCGGCGCACGCGATCGTGGCGCAGCCGCAGACGATCACGGGGAGCATCGGCGTGGTCTCGGCGCGCTTCGCGCTCGGTCCGCTGCTCGAGCGCCTCGGCGTCTCGACCGACGTCGTGAAGCGCGGCGCGCGGGCCGATCTGTTCTCGCCGTCGCGCCGGCTCGACGCGGGAGAGCGGTCGGTGATGGAGCGCGAGCTCGACGCGATCTACGGGACGTTCCTCCGCGTCGTCGCGCGCGGTCGCAGGCGGCCGGTCGAGGAGATCGAGCCGCTCGCGCAGGGGCGCGTCTACAGCGGCGCGGAGGCGCAGGCGCGCGGGCTCGTCGACATGCTCGGCGGGTTCGAGCGGGCGCTCCACGAGCTGCGCCAGATGATCGGGCCGACGGCGTCGACCATCGAGCCGACCATCGTGCGGGCGTCGCGGTACATCCCGCCGCCGCCGCTGCTGCCGGCGCCGGTGCCGACGCTGCTCGAGCTCGTCGGGCTGCGGGGGCTGGCGGCGGAGGTCGAGCTCGCGATCCACTGCGAGGGCGAGCGGGTGCTCGCGTACTGCGGGGAAGCGGCGGAGCTCGACTGACTCGAGGTGCGACGGCTGTGGGAGGGGTGGGAGCGTGGGGGATTGTTGGGTAGCTTTCCGGGCGGCGGGCGATTTTATCGGGGGAAAGCTGTGAGCAATCTGTGCGCCCGTTGGGTAGCACTTGTTCAGAGCTGCTCAGAGAACGCTACGAAACGTGGGTCGGACGGACGGGACCCCATATGTGGGCCCTGTTCGGCCGGAGATCCCAAGATGTAGCGGTTCTCCTTGACGCACGGAGGCTTCGCGGGTTTGACTAGCAGGCGGTCAGGCGCTCCCGAATGTCGGCGCACGCCTTTCAGGCATGGCACCTGAAACTATGCTCACTGCTCGTGAAACGGAACGTTTGAGCAGGTAGTCGGGGAGAAGCGACGAGGACCCGGGGGAGATCGAGGCGATAAGCGCCTCGTCGTCTCCAGGGAACTCTTTGTGCTTTCGGTAGGACCCGGGCCACCGACAGGTGCGGTGGCTCACAGGAGGACTTGGAAATGGCCCAGTCGGCAGTTGTGGGTGACGGCGGTAAGCTTCCCGCCGGGAACGGCAAGATGACGGCGCGGACGAAGGAAGAAGGAGGGGCCCGTCCGGTGACCGGGGGGGCTGCCAAGGCGCAGACCAACGGCGCGGCCGCGAAGACGGCCGCGAAGAAGGGGGCCTCGCGGCCGCGCGGGCTCGCGTTCGAGCGGCGGTTCACGCAGCGCGGCGCGGACCCGCTCGACGAGGTCACCTGGGAGCGCCGCTCGAGCGTCATCACCAACCCCGACGGCTCGGTCGTCTTCAAGATGGAAGGGGCCGAGATCCCCGCCGGCTGGTCGCAGCTCGCGACCGACATCGTCGTCTCCAAGTACTTCCGCAAGGCAGGGATCCACGGCAAGAAGGAGCTCGGCGAGACGAGCGTCCGCCAGGTCGTGCACCGGCTCGCGCGCACCATCCGCGAGGCGGGCGAGCACTTCGGCGGCTACTTCGCCTCGACCAAGGAGGCCGACACCTTCGAGGCGGAGCTCTCGTACCTGCTCGTCCACCAGTACGGCGCGTTCAACTCGCCCGTCTGGTTCAACTGCGGGCTCTACCACCGCTACGGCATCGAGGGGTCGGGCGGCAACTACGCGTGGAACGAGGCGTCGGCCGACGCGGGGAACGGGAGCGCCGCCGTGAAGGCGGGCGCGGCGGCGCAGCGGGCGGGCGCGGTCGACGAGATCGTCGAGACCCGGAACGCCTACGAGCGGCCGCAGTGCTCCGCGTGCTTCATCCAGGCGGTCCAGGACGACCTGATGAGCATCTACGACCTCGTGAAGAGCGAGGCCCGGCTGTTCAAGTACGGGTCGGGCACGGGGACGAACTTCAGCGCGATCCGCGGGAAGCAGGAGAAGCTCTCGGGCGGCGGGACGAGCTCGGGGCTCATGAGCTTCCTCGAGGTGTTCGACCGCGCTGCCGGCGCGACCAAGAGCGGCGGGACGACGCGGCGCGCCGCCAAGATGGTCTGCCTCGACATGGACCACCCGGAGATCGTCGACTTCATCCAGTGGAAGGTCCGCGAGGAGAAGAAGGCGATGGCGCTCATCTCCGCGGGGTACCCGTCCGACTTCAACGGCGAGGCCTACCACACCGTCAGCGGGCAGAACTCGAACAACTCGGTGCGCGTGAGCGACGAGTTCATGCGCGCGGCGGCGACGGGCGCGTCGTGGGAGACGCGCTCCCGGACGACCGGCGAGGTCGTCGACACGCTGAGCGCGAAGGATCTCTGGCGCCAGATCGCCGAGGCGGCGTGGGGCTGCGCCGATCCGGGCGTGCAGTACGACACGACGATCAACCGCTGGCACACCTGCCCGAACACGGCGCGCATCAACGCCTCGAACCCGTGCTCGGAGTACATGTTCCTCGACGACTCGGCCTGCAACCTGTCGAGCCTGAACCTCACCCGGTTCCTCCGCGAGGACGGCTCGTTCGACATCGAGGGCTACCGCCACGCCGTCCGGGTGTTCTTCGTCGCGCAGGAGATCCTCGTCGATTTCTCGGCCTACCCGACCCGGAGCATCGCGAAGAACTCGCACGACTACCGGCCGCTCGGGCTCGGCTACGCCAACCTGGGCACCCTGCTCATGCTGCAGGGCATCCCGTACGACTCCGACCAGGGGCGCTCGGTCGCCGGCGCGCTCACCGCGATCCTCTGCGGCCACGCCTACCGGGTCTCGGCCGAGATGGCCGCCGCGAAGGGGCCGTTCGCCGGCTTCCCGCGGAACCGCGAGCCGATGCTCCGGGTGATGGGCATGCACCGCGACGCCGCGTACGCGATCGACCGCGACCGCTGCCCGGAGTCGCTCTGGCGGGCGGCGTGCGCCGACTGGGACGAGGCGGTGCGGCTCGGGCAGGAGCACGGCTACCGCAACGCCCAGGCGACGGTGCTCGCGCCCACCGGCACCATTGGCCTGCTGATGGACTGCGACACGACGGGCATCGAGCCCGACTTCTCGCTCGTGAAGTTCAAGAAGCTCGCGGGCGGCGGCTACTTCAAGATCGTGAACCAGTCCGTGCCCGAGGCGCTCCGACGGCTCGGCTACCCCGAGGCGGAGGTGCAGGAGATCGTCGCCTACGTCTCCGGCACGAACACCCTCCTCGCGGCGCCGCACGTGAACCGGGCGTCGCTCAAGGCCAAGGGGCTCACGAACGACGACCTCGCGAAGGTCGAGGCCGCCATCCCGGGCGTGTTCGATCTGGATCTCGCCTTCGGCCCCTGGATCCTCGGCGAGGAGGCGTACGACCGCCTCGGCGTCTCCAAGGAGTCGCGGGCGCGCTTCGGGTTCTCGCTGCTCCAGCACCTCGGCTTCTCGCCCGCGGAGATCGAGGAGGCGAACGAGACGATCATCGGCCGCATGACGGTGGAGGGCGCGCCGCACCTGCGCGAGGAGCACTACGCGGTGTTCGACTGCGCCAACCGCTGCGGCAAGAAGGGCCGGCGGTACCTCGCGCCGATGGCGCACGTCCGGATGATGGCCGCGGCGCAGCCGTTCCTGTCCGGCGCCATCTCGAAGACCGTCAACCTGCCGAACGACGCGACGGTCGAGGACGTGCAGCGGATCTACGAGGAGGGGTGGCGGCTCGGGCTCAAGGCGGTCGCGCTCTACCGCGACGGCTGCAAGGCGTCGCAGCCGCTCTCGTCGACCTCGAGCACGAGCGAGAGCAAGGACGCGAAGAGCAAGGCCGACAAGGCGGACAAGGCCGAGATCGCCGGGCCTGTGCTCCAGGCGGCGGCCGCGCTCCAGCCGCGCCCGCGCTCGCCCTCGGCGGCGGCGCCGGAGCGGTTCCGCCTGCCCAGGAAGCGCAAGGGCTTCACGCAGGAGGCGCGCGTCGGCGGGCACAAGATCTACCTCCGCACCGGCGAGTACGACGACGGGACGCTCGGCGAGATCTTCATCGACCTCCACAAGGAGGGGGCCGCGTTCCGGTCGATGATGAACTGCTTCGCGATGGCGGTGTCGATCGGGCTCCAGTACGGCGTGCCGCTCGAGACGTTCGTCGAGCAGTACACCTTCACCCGGTTCGAGCCGCAGGGCGTCGTCGAGGGGCACGACTACGTGAAGTTCTCGACGTCGATCGTGGACTACCTCTTCCGCGTGCTCGGGGTCGAGTACCTGAACCGCTACGACCTCGCCCACGTGCAGCCGGTCACCTCGGCCATGGAGGACCCGGTCGAGTCGCGCGCCCAGGAGAGCGGCGTGGCGTCGTTCTCGCAGGCCTCGCCGGCGGCCGTGCTGATCGAGGGCGGGGGCCGGACGGCGAGCGCGCTCGACGCGCAGCTCGAGGACATGATGGGCGACGCGCCGGTCTGCGACGGGTGCGGGCACATCACCGTGCGCAACGGGGCCTGCTACAAGTGCCTCAACTGCGGCAACAGCATGGGATGCAGCTAGGCTAGGCGACGGGCGGGGGTGGGGGTGATGCGGGAGGGGCGGGCGGGGGGCCCCTCCCACGAACTCGCGCCTCTTGGTGGCTAGTGCCTCGTGAACGGGGGGGCCGGGACTTGACGCGCGTCGCTGCGCTGCGGGCCGGCGCTCGGATTCGTGGGGCCCTACCCCCGCCCGCCCCTCCCGCATCACCCCCACCCCCGCCAGCCCGGGGGGAAAAGGGGGGGCGAGGGGCGATCGCCTGGGAGAGCGCGGACGGCGAGACGCGGTGATGCGGATCGCGGGGGCGATCGCGGAGGGCAGGGCGGGGAGCGCGGGCGGTGGGAGACGGGGCCTCGCGCTGCGCGAGAGTGCTGCGGGGACACCCGGACGTGCTTGTACCGGGCCAGCCGGATGGCTGTGCTTCGCGGAGCTCTGTAAAAGACGAGGCATGATCCGGTCGCGTTCGTCCATTGCCTTCGTCGTTCTCACCTGCGGCATCCTGTCCGGCGCCTGTCAGAAAGAAGAAGCAGAGCCGGAGACGATCGCCACGCCCACGCCATCCGTCGCGCCGGTGGCCGCCGATCCCGTGCCCACCGCGACCCCGACGCCCGTTGCGACCCAGGAGCCCGCGGCAGCGCAGGAGCCCGCGGCGGCGCAGGAGCCCGCCGCCGCGGGGTCCGCTGAACCAGCAGCGGCAGATGCAAATGTGGGGGCGGGGACGACGACGGGCCGCGGAGGAGGTGCCTCCATCCAGGCGTGCTGCACGGCGCTCCACGCGGTCGCCACCAAGTCGGGGAAGTCGGAAGAGGCCAAGTCGAAGGCGGCGACGGCATCCCACCTCTGCGCCGGGATCGAGAAGCTCGTGAAGAGCGGGAAGACCCCGCGCGCCAAGGCGCTCACCCAGATCCGAGCGAGCCTCACCGGGACCACACCGCCCGCCGAGTGCAACTGAGCCGCGACGCCAGACGGCGCCGGAGGCCGCGCCAGGAGCCTGCCATGCCCTCCAAGCGGGTTACCGATCGTCAGAAGAGCGCCAGCTCGGTCATCGCAGCGGGGGAAACCCACGCGGACCGGATCGCCACGGAGATCGAGGCGCTGCTCTCTCCCTACCTCCACAAGGGAGAGAAGATGCCGAACATCGCTCTCCTCGCGCACCTCGTCACCCGCGCCCTCGCCGATGCGCGCGAGCGGATGGTGACGGCCGATGAGGCCCTCGCGGACGAGCTCGCCGACGATGGACCGCCGCGGGAGGGCCGCGACGAGGTCGCCCACGAGCTCCACGACGAGCTCACGGACCTCCGCGACTGGCTCACCAGCCTGTACGGCGCCGCAGCGCTCGCGCAGCTCGGCTTCGCCGAGGCCACGCCGCACGATCCGGTGCAGCTCGAGCGCTTCGCCGGCGAGGTGACGCGCGCGCTCAGCAGCAAGGAGCTGCCGACGCCGCGCCGCGACGGGGTTCGCTGGGACGTCGACGACGCGGTGCTCCGGATCGAGCGCCGGCGAGACGCGCTCCTCAGCCACCTGAAGGACGTGGCGCGCGAGGCGCGCGAGGCCGAGGCGACGCGGATGGCCAAGAGCACGGCCATCGCGCTGTTCGACGAGCGGTTCGGCCGCATCGCGACGTTCCTGGGAGGGCTCTTCCGGCTGGCAGGCCACGCAGCCCTGGCGAACCAGGTGCGCCCGTCGTCGCGCCGGTCCGGGCTGACCGAGGCCGACGCGTCGTCGGCGGATGCAACCAGCGTCGCGCCGGCGAGGCGCAGGGGATCCGCGCCCGAGAACGGGTGAGCGCCGCGGCGCGCCGCCAGGTCATGCTCGCGCGATCGCGAGGCCAGGGCGCCGGGCGCGGTCGCCCGGGTCGCGGAGGCAATGACCGGGGCGTAAGGCGCGGTCGCACGAGGCTCTCCCCGCGCCTTCAGGCGAAGTGGTCGTACCCCCGCGCCGCGACGCTCGTCACCTGCCCCTCCGGCCCGAGCAGCGCCACGTCGCTCGCGCCCTCCTCGCGCGGCGCGCAGCGGCCGATCGCCACGAAGCCCGGGAGCGATCCGACGTCGGGGCCCGCGACCGCGACCGCGTAGTCCTCACCGCCGTGCAGCGCGAGCTCCAGCGCATCCGCGCCGAGCAACGCGGCGGCGTCGCGCAGGTCGGCGCTCACGAGCGCCGCAGGATCGAGCAGCACGCGCACGCCGCTCGCGCGCGCGAGGTGCGCCAGATCGGCGGCGAGGCCGTCGGAGATGTCGATCGCCGCGCGCGCGACCGCGGAGGCGCGGAGGCCCGCGTCGATGCGCGCAGCCGGTCGGCGAAACGCCCGGATCGCCCGCTCGGCCGCCGCGCCGGCCGGCGACATGCCGCGGTCGAGCAGCGCGAAGCCCGCCGCGGCGAGGCCGACCGGGCCCGCCAGCGCGAGCGCGTCGCCGGGCCGCGCGCCGTCGCGCCGGAGCGGCGTGGCCGCGACGCCGAGCGCCGTCGTCGTGATCGAGATCTCGCCGCCCCGGGAGAGGTTCCCCCCGATGATCGCCGTGCCGATCTCGTCGCACGCGGCGCGCTGGCCGCCGGCGAGGGCGCCGAGCTCGTCGTCGCTCACGTCGAGGGGCAGCACCAGCGCGGCGAGCAGGCCGACGGGGCGCGCTCCCATCGCCGCGAGATCGCTCGCCGCGGCCATCGTCGCCCGGTAGCCGAGATCCTCGAAGCTCATCAGATCGCGCCGGAAATGAACGCCCTCGACCGCGCTGTCCACCGTCCAGACGAGCGGCTCCGCGGCGCCGGCCAGCGCCCCGCCCGGCGGCGCCGCGGGCGCGAGGATCGCTGCGTCGTCGCCGATGCCGCAGAGCACGTGCTCGCCGGCCGCGGCCCCGAGCACGGCGCGCAGCATCTCGATGCGCTTCCACTCGGAGCGCGCGGTCATTGGAAGATGGGCGGCACGACGCTGTTCGCCGGCGAGCCCGCGACCGTGGGCAGCTTGACCACGAACACGGTGCCGCGCGGCTCGTTCGGCTCGATGCGCACCGTGCCGCTGTGCGCCTCGACCAGGCGCTTGACGATCGAGAGACCGAGGCCCGTGCCGCCGTGCTCCCGCGTCGAGCTCTGATCGATCTGGTAGAACGGGTCGAACACCTTCAAGCGCTCGCCTGGAGGGATGCCGACGCCCGTGTCCACGACGCGGATCTCGACCGCCTGCTGGAGCGGCGCGACGAGCACCAGCCCGGGCAGGTCGTCCATGTCGTCGCTGACGGCGCGCGCGACGAGCATCACCTCGCCGCCCGGCTCGGTGAACTTCACCGCGTTCTCGACGAGGTTGATGAACACCTGCCGCAGCCTGTCGCCGTCCCCGAGCACCGGCGGGAGATCGGTCTCGGCCTGGATCCGGAGCTCGACCCCCTTCTTCGCGGCCGCAGGCGCGATGGTCGACGCCGCCTCGAAGAGCACCGGGCCGACGGCCACCTCGCTGCGGTGCACGATGAGCGTGCCGCTCTCGAGCTTCGAGAGATCCAGGAGGCTCATGATGAGCCCGAGGAGCTGCTCGCTCTTCGACCGGATCGTCTCGATGAACTCGCGCTGCTCACCGGTCAGCGGCCCGCCGATGCCCTCGGCGAGCATCTCGCTGTAGCCCATGATCGACGTGAGCGGCGTCCGGAGCTCGTGCGACACCGTGGCCAGGAAGTTCGACTTGAGCCGGTCGAGCTCCTTCAGCCGCTCGTACGCCTGCTGCAGCTCGGCGTTCTTCTGCGAGAGCTCGCGGAAGCTCTCGCGGATCGACGCGACGTGCATCGTCGACGTGAGCAGCGACTTGTGCCCGCTGAACAGGATCAGGTCGAGGACGGCGCGGAGGTGGTCCGCGATCGCGCCGAGCCGCTCTGGCCGGAGCCGCGCCACGCGCGGGAGCCCCTCCGCCGCGCGGGGAGCGTCGGCCTGCGCTGCCGCCCCGGCCTGCGCCGCGGGATCGGCGTCCTCCGGCAGGTACGGGCCGAGGATCGAGCGGCCGATCGTGCGGCCGTCGTACTCGATCGGGAACACCTGGTGGAGCGCGCCGGCGAAGGGCGCGTCCGCGAGCTCGCCGCCGGACTCCGCGAGGGTCGCGCCGCTCGTCGATTGGATCCGGATCGGCAGCCCGAACAGCTTGTGAAACGACGCCGTCATCTCCCCGAGAGCCTGGCGATCCACGAGATCCTCGAGCGAGAGCGGGCCGATGCCGACCAGATCGACCACCGGCGCGGCCGCAGGGGGCGGCAGCGTCGAGGGCTCCGGCTCGCTCGGCGCCCCGTCGCGCTTCGAGGAGCTGGGCGCGTCCGCGACGCGGGCCGACGGGACCGGCGCGGAGCTCGGCATGTTGAGGAGATCCTCGTCGTCGAGGCCGAAGTCCGCCGGCGTCCCCTTGTGGGCGTCGGGCTTCATGGGCTGCCGCCCATTCGCCTCGCCAGGAGGTCGTTCACCGAGCCCGTCACCCCGAGCTGGCGCGCCGCGCTGTTCAGGAGCTCCTCGCCGCTGATCGACAGGCGCTTCGAGAGCTGGTGCGTCTGATCCAGCGTCTCCCACGTGAGGTGGAGCAGCCCCATGAACGTCTCCACCGTGCCCACGCCGCGGGTCGCGATCGCCCGGTACACCGGCTCCTTGCCGCGCGCGGCGAGCCGCGCGAGCTCCTCGTCGCTCCGGATGTCGGGGAGGTCGCGCTTGTTGAACTGGATGACGAGCGGCATCCGCGCGAGATCGAGGCCGTTCTCCCGCAGGTTCTGGCGGAGATCGAAGAACGCCTCGGCGTTGCGCTGCGTCTCCGAGGTCTGCGAGTCCGCGATCAGCGCGACCCCGTCTGCGCCCTGGAGCACGAGCCGCCGCGTGGCGGCGTGCATCGGCTGCCCCGGTACGGTGAACAGCTTGATGCGGAGCGAGACGTCGCCGTCCTTCGCGCGGAAGGTGAGCGGCAGGAGATCGAAGAACAGCGTGCGATCGTCCTGCGTCTCGAGGGTCATCAGCCGTCCGCGAGCGTCCGACCCGGCGAGGCCGTGCAGCGAGACGAGGTTCGTCGTCTTGCCGCTGAGCGCGGGGCCGTAATAGACGAGCTTGATCGTCACTTCACGGGCTGCGAAATCGAGCTGCACGGCCGCATTCTCGCATGAGCGCCGGACGATTGGATACGGCCACGGCGGCGCGGACGAGGAGCCCGGCTCGGGCGCCGTCTCCCCCTGTGTCAGGAGGCGTGCGCGGCGCTCAGGCCGAGCCGCCGGGGGCGTTGGGGACGCTGGAGACGGGCGGGGGGATCGGCTTGCTCTCGCCGTTCTCGACAGTCCAGAGCGCGCTCCGGAGCCCCTCCAGGCGCGCCGTCAGCCCCTGGAGCGCCTCGGCCTGCGCGTCGCACGCCTTGAGCTGGGTCTCGCTGCTCGGCTCGACCCGCGCCCGCTCCTCACGGGCCGCCTTGAGCACCTCGATGACCTCCCGGTGCAGCTCCTGGCCGGCCGTGACCACCCACGCGTCGAGCCGGCTCGCGAACTCCTGGATCATCTCGTCGAGCTTCGGCCCGATCCGGACGGCCGCCTCGCGCAGCGCGACGGGCGCCATCTCCTTCGCCTTCTTGCGCGTCTCGGCCTCGACCTTCTCCTTCACGTAGACGGCCAGGACCGGGGCGGCGAGCGCCAGGATCCCGCCGAGCAGGGCGTTCGTGAACATCACGCCGAGCCCGATCGTGAAGAGCGCGAAGACTCCGACATCGTAGCCGAAGGTGTCGACCTCGACGTTCGGCGGCTTCACGTCGCCCCCGAGCGCCTCGCTGACCCGCTTGGCCACGTCGTGCGCGTCCTCCCGGACGAGCGCGATCGTCTTCTCGGCGAGCGCCTCGAGCGCCGTGGCGATCTCCTTCGTCTCGGCCTGCGCCCACTCGGCGAAGGTGCGCTCCAGGAAGGCGCCAAGGTAGACCTTGATCTCGTCGGTGTTGGCCTCGTCGATGATCGCCGGCAGCTGCCGGAGCACGTCGTCGACGAAGCGGTCGAGGTCGCGGCGCACCCACGCCCGGATGGCGCTCACCTCCTCGCGGATGCCCGCGCGCCGCTCCTCGATCGTGCGCGACTGGCCGGCGAGATCCTTCTCGATCATCTCGATGCGACGGCTGAGCTCGTCGCGCGACATCGCGGTCGCCCGCCGCCGCGCGTCGACGCCCTTGACGAGCAGGCGCGCGGCCTCGAGGCCCTCGCCGAGCGCGTTGTCGAGGAGGATGCGTCCGCGCTCCTCGGCGAGGAACCGGGTCAGGTGATCGAGCAGCTCCGGCATCCCGCTGCCGGGCCGATCGCCCTCCAGCGCCCGCTCGCTCGAGATCGGGAAGACCACCGGGGACTTCACGAGCTTGCCGAGCTCGCTCCGGATGTAGGCGAGCGCCTCGACCTCCTCGTCCTGGCTCCAGATGTCGCGCTTCGTGACGACGAAGAGGATCTTGTCGCGCGACTGCCCGAGCAGCTTGTCCTGGAGGAAGACCCGCTCGCTCTCCTTGAGCGGCTGGCCGGCGTCGATGAGGAACAGCACGGCGTCCGACCGCGGGATGTAGCTGTAGGTGATGTCGGCGCGCTGGAGCGAGAGGTCGTTCACCCCGGGGGTGTCGACGAGGACCACGCGCTCGCGCAGGAGCTCGGCCGGGTAGCCGACCTCGAGGAACTGCACCTCGCCCGCGCTCGACGAGCGCTCGCCCCCGACGGTGAACGCCCGCACGTCCTCGAAGGGCAGGGACGTGCGCTCGCCCGACGCGTAGACCACCTCCGCGCGCGGGTCGGCCGCGTACTCGAGGTGGTGGATGACCGCCGTGGTGGGCGTCACGCCGACGGGGAGGATCGAGGCGCCGAGCAGGGCGTTCACGAAGGTCGTCTTGCCGTGGTTGAACTCGCCGACCACGACGAGGTGGAACCGGTCGGCGTCGAGCTTCTTCACGAGATCGTTCGTGATGCGCGTGGCGACGCTCCTGGCGCCGAGGGACTCGGCGAACTCCACGAGATCCCGGAGCGCCCCGGTCACGTCGTCTTTGCGGCTGTGGAAGGATTCGAGCATGTGCGTTGGACCTCGGCCTTGGTCGGGGAGCTGGCGAGGGAGGGTGCCCCTCAGCCCCAGATCTTGATGACTTCGTGCACCTTCTCGTCGACCTCCTCCATGGAGAGGCCGCCCGAGCCGAGCCCGGCGTGGCGCTTGTAGAGATCGCTCTCGGCGAAGGCCCGGAGCGCCAGGACGCGCTTCGGCAGCCAGGGGTGGCTCGCCGTGAACTCGGCGAACCTGCCGATCCCGCCCTTGCCCTCGTCGTGCTGGGCGATGAACGCCTCGAGGTTCAGCTCCTCGTAGAGCTTGGTCGAGCCGAGCGCGAGCTTGGTGAGCGCGCGCGTCGAGACGTCGAGGCTCTTCGCGCAGAGGAGCCCGGCGCGGTCGCAGGTGACCTCGGCGCGGCGCGACCAGCCGGAGAGCGCGAGCATCGCCGGGCCGACGATCCACTTCACGAACACCGACGCCATCCGCGTCAGGTAGTGCATCGCGGTCAGGTAGACGACGTGGCTGTTGTGGATGTGGCCGCACTCGTGGCCGATGACGCTGAGCAGCTCGTCGTCTGTGAAATGGTCCACGAGCGCCGAGTGCACCATGATGAACGAGTCGTCGTTCGTGCCGTAGGTCGCGGCGTTGAGGGTGGGGCTGTTGACGATGTAGATCGTCGGGGTCGCGATCCCGAGCGTCTCGGCGCAGTGGACCGCGAGGTTGTGGACGCGGGGGAACTGCGCGGGCCCGACCTTGACGGCGTGGCCGAGGAGCTCGTTCTTGCCGACCGTCTTGAACAGCCTGACCGCGGCCGTCACGGCGAGCTCGACCGGACGCATCTTCTCGAACGCGAGCCGCGTGTTCTTATCGGACACGTAGGCGTACGCGTTGCCAGCGCCATCGCCGCCGCCCGCGCGCTGGCCTTTCCGTCTCTCGATGAAGCCCTTGAAATCGAGCGATCCGACCTGTGCCATCCGGCGAAGGTAACGGTCGGGCAGCGGCCGCGCAACGCCACCCTCGACCGGCGCCGCGAACTTAACGCAAAATCACGGGCCGACGTTCGCTCCCACCCGAACTCGAGGCGGAGCGGACGCGCATCAGGCGCGGCGCATCAGACGCGCCTCGGACGCGCCTCAGATGCCGAGCAGCGCGAGCAACCCCTCCGGGCCGAGGCGCTCGAGCGTCCGCTGCCGCGCGAGGAAGCGCCGGAAGTCCTTGTAGACGCCGCTGCCCTTGGGGCGGAGCTCGAAGTCGGTGATCCGCGTGATCGAGAAGCGCAGCGCGGCCACCAGGCTCTCGTGGAAGAGCCGGCCGCGCTCCTCGGCGGAGAGCGGCCGCACCGACGTGTAGCCGGCGGCGAGCGCGGCCGCGAGCGCGGGGTCGAGATCGTCGCCGAAGCACCACGCGAGCATCGTGACGGCGAGGTCGAACGCGGCGCTCCCGCGCGAGGCGCTCTCGAAATCGAGCAGGGCGGAGATCTCGCCGTCCTGCCAGAGCACGTTGTCGCGGAAGAGGTCGCCGTGGATCAGCGTCTCGGGCCCGGACGTCCGCGGCGTGGCGGCGCGGATCCGTTCGAGTCGGCCGGTGAGCTCGTCCACGGCCGCAGCCACCTCGGGCGGGAGGGCCGGCGCGGCGCCCGCGTGCGCGCGTAGACCTCGGAGCCGCTGGTCGAGGCCGTCGAGGTCGAACCGGCTCGCGCTCGCTCCCTCGAACGAGGCGCCGATGAGGTGCACCCGCGCCAGCGCCGAGCCGACGCGACGGGTCGCGTCCGGCGTGACGCGCGCCTGGCACAGCGAATCGCCGACGACCCACGGGAACAGCGCGACGGGCTTCCCTGCGTGCTCCGCGATGAACGCGGCGCCCTCCGATCCGGGCCCCCTGTCCCGGCGCCGGAGCGGCTGCGGCGTGGCGACGCCTCCGGCCGCGAGGTGTTCCAGCATGCGCGCTTCGCGGGAGGCCGCGGCGAGCTGCTGCTCCTCGTACACGCGCAGGAACACCTGACCGCGGCCGTCGGCGAGCGTCAGCGCGAAGTTGGAGTTCACGCTCCCGGCGAGGAGGCCGCGCACGTCGGCGATCTCCAGGCCGTAGAGCGCGCCGATGCGGCGGGCATCCGCGAGCGAGAGCGGGGTCAGGATAGCCATCGCGCGCAGGGTAGCCTCGGCGCGCGCGGCGCCTCCACAGGAAGTTGGTGGCTACCAGGGAACACGGGCGACCGCCGGCAATCTGGGGCGCGCCGAGCAGGCGAGGAGGGTTGGGGGAAACGGCGGCAAACGGATGGGCGACGGATGGGCGACGGCGACGCGCAGCGAGAAAATGGAGGCTCCGCGCCACGATCTGCAGGGGCCCTGCTCGCGGACCGGACCCGGGTGCATTATGAATGAGTGGGAGCAACATACCCTTCCGCTATCGAATGCCCACACTCTACGGAAACACCACCGGACTCAGCCCCCTAGCTACCAAGACCCTCGAGCGCATCTACCGCCGCAAGGTCCCGCTCGCCACCATCGCCACACCCGAGCTCATCAAGGCGCTCGCCGAGGCGTCGCATGAGACAGGGCGCCAGGTGGGCGCGCTCGTCCACCGCTCCGGCGAGATCGACTACGTCGTCGTCGGCGACGCGACCCGGCTGATGCTGCCGGACATCGGGCGCCTCCGCGCTGCGCAGGGGCGCTTCAGGGCGCTCCGGCTCGTCCACACGCACCTCTTCAACGAGCCGCTCACGCGAGACGACCTCGTCGACCTCGTCCGCCTCCGGCTCGACCTGGTCGCGGCCGTGCAGCTCACCCCGCAGGGCGAGCCGCGGACGATCCAGTACGCGTACAACGTGCCGGTCCACGGGAAGGACGAGGTCACGGTCACCGTGGAGGGCGCCGCGGACGACGGCGACGGCGACGGCCGTCGGCAGGCGGAGCTGCCGTACCGGACCGTGGGCCCCGTCGCGGTCGGCCGCGTCGACGTCGATTTCGGCGCGCTCATCCAGGCGCTCGAGGACGAGTTCACGAAGCGGTCGCGCACGCGGTCGGTCGCGGCCAAGGACGGTCGGGCGATCCTCGTCCACGTCGCCGAGAAATCGAAGGTGGGCGCGCTCGCGCGGGCCGAGGAGAGCCTGCGCGAGCTGACCGAGCTCGCCGGGACCGCGGGCGTCGACGTCGCGGACACGGTGCTCCAGCTCCGCGACCGCATCGACCCGCGGCTCGTGCTCGGCAGGGGCAAGCTGGATGAGGTCGTGCTGCGGGCCTCGGAGCTCGACGCGGAGACGCTCGTCTTCGACCGGGATCTCACCCCGTCGCAGGCGTCGGCGATCGCGAAGCACACCGACCTCAAGGTGCTCGACCGGACGCAGCTCATCCTCGACATCTTCGCCCAGCGGGCCGAGTCGTCGGACGGCAAGCTCCAGGTCGAGCTGGCCCAGCTCAAGTACACGCTCCCTCGACTCGGGCAGAAGGACGACTCGCTGTCACGCCTGACCGGCGGCATCGGCGGGCGCGGTCCTGGCGAGACGAAGCTCGAGATCGGGCGACGCCGCGCGAAGGAGCGCGTCTCCTTCCTGGAGGGGCAGCTCAAGCGGCTCTCCCGGCAGCGCGAGCAGCGCCGCCGCCGCCGCGCCCGGCTCGGCGTGCCGGTCGTCTCGATCGTGGGCTACACGAACGCCGGCAAGAGCACGCTGCTCAACACGCTGACCGGCGCCGACGTGCTCGCGGAGAACAAGCTGTTCGCGACGCTCGACACGCGCTCGCGTCGGCTGCGCTTCCCCGAGGAGCGCGAGGTGGTGATCACCGACACCGTCGGCTTCATCCGCGAGCTCCCGAAGGATCTGTTCGCCGCCTTCCGGGCGACGTTCGAGGAGGCCGCCGACGCCGACCTCCTGCTCCACGTCGTGGACGCGAGCGATCCCGCGCGCGACCAGCACATCGAGACGACCGAGGCGCTGCTGACCGAGCTCGACCTCATCAGCATCCCCCGCATCCTCGTGTTCAACAAGGCGGACCTCATCGCGCCGGAGGAGGGGCGGCGGCTGCTCCTCGGTCATCCCGACGCGGTGCTCCTGTCCGCGACCGACAGGGAGACGACGCGGGAGCTGCTCGCCAAGCTGGCGGATCGGCTGAAGAGCCGCTGGGAAGAGGCCGCGACGGTGCCCGCCTACGAGGCGGAGGTTGTGGACGGCGAGCTGGATGACGGCGGATTGTTCGACGGCGAGGCCGAGTCGATGACGGTGCTCGGTCCGCCTTCGGGTTCCAGCGCCGAAGGTGTCGGCTCGCGCGTGAGGGGTACGTTCGAGGTGTGAGCGTCGGCCGGGCTCCCTGTGGAGCCGTGGCAGCGCAGGTCGGGAGGGGAGCTCCGCCGGGCTCCGAGCGAGCCCGGCGGTCGCTCAGGGGGAGGTCAGGGCTCCCCCCCTCCCTCTCCTCCCTCGGCCGGGAACTCGTCGCAGACGAAGATGCTAAGGCAGTTGCCGCTCGCGCACTCCTCGTCGGCGGTGCACGCCTCGGTAGGCGCCAGCCCGCAGGCGCCCTCGCCGTTGCAGACGTTGGCGCCGCTGCAGTCCGCCCCGTCCTCGCCGCCGGCCGCGACGTTCGAGCACGTGCCCTCCGAGCCCTCGATGTTGCAGGCCTGGCACGCCGAGTCGCACCCGGTGTCGCAGCAGACGCCGTCGACGCAGCTACCGCTCGCGCACGGCGCCGCTTCCGTGCACTCCTGACCGTTCGCGGCCTTGCACGCGCCCGTGGCGTCGCACGCCTGGTCCGCCTCGCAGCCCCGGCCCGTCGTGCCCGCTTCGGCCAGCACGCACTCGCCCTCCTCACCGCAGACATGACAGAGCGTGCAGTGCGCATCCTCCGTGCACTCGGTGAAGCACGCGTTCTCCTCCGGATCGCAGGCGAACGTCTCGCAGTCCTTCTCCTCGCCGGGCCCGCACTCCACGCTCGTCCCGTCGCAGGTGCCGCGGCCCGTCTCGACGCCGTCGGAGCACGTCGCCTCGCCGCACGCCGCGTCGGCCTTGGTGGGGCCGCACGTGCCGCTCTCGTCGCCCGACTCCTTGAGCTCCGCGGTACAGGAGTCGCAGTCCTCGTCGCAGGCGGTGTCGCAGCAGACGCTGTCCGCGCAGAAGCCGCTCGTGCAGTCGTCCGCCTCCGCGCACGCCTTGGCCGTCGCGCACTGCGGGCAGGTGGGGCCGCCGCAGTCGACGTCGGTCTCCTCGCCGTTCTTCGTGCCGTCAGCACAGGGATCGGTGACGCCTTCGTCCCCCGGGATGCGCGAACGATCGACCGTGGCGATGAGCTCGCAGCCCATCCCGAGAATCGAGATCGCGCCGGCGCAGAGCGCCATCGCGAGAAGGTGCTGGTTCTTCCACATAGTAGTCCCCTTAGAAGGTAAACCGCGCAGCGGCGCCGCCGCCGGTCGGGCTGACGAACGGAGCGACGAACGCCTTCTTCTTCATGCTCGAAGCCGCGGTCTTCGTCTCGGCCGACGTGTCGTCGCTGAGGAGCAGGACCGCCCCGGTGACGCCGAACGTGAGCGCTACGGCGAAGGACATGTCCGCGATGAGCGCGTTGCGGTCGACGCGGTCCGCCGTCTTCGTCGTCGGATCCTTGTCGAAGTCGCTCTTCGCGCTGAGCGCCTGGATGCCGAAGATCGTCCCGACCACGACGCCAGCGCCGGCGAGGCCGAGCGTGACGTAGGCCGGCACCGGAGAGCGCGGCTCGACGGGCGCCGCGGGCGGCGGCGGCTGGGCCGGCGGCGGGGTGGTGGCCGGCGGCGGGGCCGGGGGCTGCGCCGGCGTCGCGGCGACCGGCGGCGGCGCCTGCGGCGTCAGCGTGACGCTGACGTCGCGCGCCTCGGCGAAGCTGACCTCGATCTCCTGGCTCGCGTCCGCGAACCCCTCGGCCGAGACGGTCAGCGTGTGCTTGCCGGGCGGCACCGAGAGCTCGTTGCCCGTCTGCGCCACACCGTCGATCGCGATCTTGAGGCCCTGCGGCGTCTCCGGCGTGGTCGCCACGCGCACCTTCGCCGGCGTCTTCTTCAGCGCATCGATGCGCCCCTGCGCCTCGGTGATCTTGTCCTTGAACTTCTCGGCGTCCGGCTTCGAGTCGAGGAACGACTGCCACGCCGCGACCGCCTCGGCCGCGAGCCCCTGCTTGTCGAGCGAGAGGGCGAGCTTGTACTTCGGCGCGGCGCCGGGGACGTGCTCGTCGGCCTGGCGGTAGAGGTCGGCCGCGACGGCGTACTCGCCCTTGTCGAACCTGGTCTCGGCCTCCTTGTAGAGCTTCTTCGCCTCGTCCTTCTTCTGCTTCTCGGTCAGCGGCTTCTTCGGCTTCGTGGTGGTCACCGTGGCCGCGGGCTCCGCGGCCTTCGCCGGGGCCGCGGCCGCGGGCGTGCCGGCCGCGGGCGGCGTCGTCCCGGTCGCGGGCGCAGCCGGCGCGGTGGGGGCCGCCTGCGCCGCGGGGGCGGCGGGCTTTGCCGGGGCCATCGTCGGTGCGGCCCCGGCGGGCGCCTGCGCGGCCGGCTTGGCCGCCGGCGGCGCCGCCGGCTTGGCATCCGTCTGCGCGGATGCCGGGCTGACGTTCGTCAGCGTCAGGAGCCCAGAGACCATTGCCGCCGAGGTCAACATCGTCAGCCGGCCCGATCGTGAACGCATACCGTAAGCCCTCCTCCGCGGATAGTGTCGCGTGGGCGCCCACTTAAGCCTTGAAGGCCGCTCTACACAAGGGTTTTCGCGTTCATTTGGTCGCGCGCGCCCTCGAATTGACGGTTCGTGGCGCGCGTGGTGCCGGGTTCGCCCGCGGCGCCTCAGGACATCAAGGCTCGTCGCCTCGCTCCAGCCATGCAGGGAAGCGAAGCCTCGCCTCGACGCCAAAGCCCAGGGTCGCCTTGCGCATGCGCGCGGTCCGCTCGGCGCCCCGAGGGAGGCTCTCGCGGAGCCGCCGGAGCGCCTCGATGTAGCGCGCGAACCGAGGATCCGAGAACAGCGCGCTGAGGTCCTCCCGGATGCGCCGTATCGTTCCCGGGCTGACGCCATGGCTGCTGAAGCTCATGGTCAGTCCGGGGGCGGCGACGACCGAGGGATTGACGAAATTCGATACCTCCGGACGGTCGAGCGTGCAGACGAGGCGCCCGGCGTCCGTGAGCTCGCGGTGGAGGCGCCGCGAGAGCGCGTCGTCGCCCGGGGCGAGGAACACGATCGCCGCGCCGGCGAGATCGTCGTCGACGTACGCGCGCCGGTGCAGCTCGAGCAACCCCTCCCGGCTGGCTCGCTCGATCGCCCCGTCGACCTGCCCTGGCGCGACGACCGAGACGCGGGCGCCGGCGGCGAGGAGCCGCTCCACGGTGTACGGCGCCTCGCCGTCGCCGCCGATGACGAGGGCCCGCCGGCCGTTGAGATCGAGCGCGATGGGGAAGAGGCGCATGAAGGGAGTAGACACGAACGCGAGCGTCCGCGCAGCGCTCGTCGATCGGCACGACGCCCGGCGGGGGAGGCGGAGGACCGCGGCGAGCTCGCTGCCCGTCCGCGCCGCGGGCGGGTCAACGGCTGGGCGGGCTCTGGGGCGGCGGGCTCTGGGGCGGCGGGGGGGCCGGGGGAAGGAACGGCTGCGT
This sequence comes from Sorangium sp. So ce406, assembly GCF_051474675.1. Lineage (NCBI taxonomy): Bacteria > Pseudomonadati > Myxococcota > Polyangiales > Polyangiaceae > Sorangium > Sorangium sp. So ce406. The sequence continues at coordinate 701,578 of NZ_CP150340.1, forward strand.
TCGGAATGCGAGCTTCCGGTCGGCGTTCCCGATGCGGGTCACAAACAGGCCGACGAAGGAGCCGAACAGCGAGTCGCCAGGCCCGATCGCGGTGGAGCCGGGCGGGCGGGTGACCCAGCGCTTGATGCGGTCGAGCATCTCGGCGCTCATGGGGTTCACCTCGACGAGCACGGCGACGAAATAGCGGCTGCCGTCACGGAGCAGGGAGCGCTCCGCGAGCGGCAGCCTCCGCGCCTCGGCGCAGTTGCGGAGCACGCCCTCGACGTTGACCGCGACCGTGCTCGACTGACCTCCCGCCTGGACGAGCTGGATCCGGAACACCTCGTCCCAGAGATCATAGACGACGCGGCAGCTCTTGGCGGCGAGCGCCAGCGGGGTGCCCCCGCTCTCGTGGAAGAGGTAGCCGCGCATCGTGATGACGGTGGGGAGCCCGCTGAGCAGCTTCTTCGAGATCTCGCCGTCGACGACGTCGCGGAAGCTCACGGTGAGCTGCACGATCGTCCGGTCGAGCGTCAGGCTCGCCGCCCGCGTGGGCAGCGCGGCCGGCGCGCCGAGCGCCTGCTGCGCGTCGGCGTCCGCGATCTCCTTCGACGGCTGCCGGCCCTCCGCCGCGCCGGGCCGCTCCTGGGCCAGGGACCGGCGCGCGCCGAGGCAGAGCGCCGCGAGCAGCGCCACCTCGAGCCACCGCGCCGCGCGCCATCTGAGCGCCGCGAGCGCTCGCCGCGCGCGCCGCCGGATTTCCGCCGCGCGCCGCGCGCCGCGCGCCGCGCGTCTCGGCCCGCGGCCGGCGTCCGAGCAGGTCATTTCCGCTCACCGCGCCGCGCCGGGATCATCCCGAGCAGGTTCGAGAAGGCGAGCGTCACGCCGCCGACCGCCGTGTCGACCCGCAGACCGAGGTTGTAGGTGATGTCCACGGGCACGCGGGAGAAGCCCTCGTACCCGGTCGGCGCGTCGGTGAACTCGCGGCGGGTCGCGAGCCCGTACAGGCCCGCGGCGGCGAAGAGATCGACGCCGTAGATGGAGCCGCGTCCGGCATAGACCGGGATGCGGTACTCCGCCTCGATCTTCGCGGCGAAGTCGCCGTACCGGACCTCGATGATGTCGGTGCTGAGGAAGTTCGGCGGCTGCCGCCGATCTGGAGCGAGGTCGAGCAGCCGATCCGGCAAGAGGTCGGTGAGGTCGCCGACATAGAACTTCTCGAAGAACGGCGCGTCCCCCGCGACCGCGCCGGCGAACGCCTCGACGCGGAGCACGTGCCGCAGCGGCAGGCGGAACCACCGTTGCGCGCCGAACTCGAACTTCTGGTAGCCGTAATCGCTGCCGAGCGGCGGCACCCCCACCGTGACCGCGACGGAGGCGAGCGTGCCCTGCGTCGTCAGGAAGGGCGCGTCGCGCGTGTCGTGGTCGATCGCGGCGCGCAGCGACGAGAGCACCGTCCTGCCGCTCAGGATGTCGAAATCGATGGGCTCGCGGCTGTCGCCGCGCATGTGCGACGCGACCGTGGGCACGGTCGCGTCGATCTGCTCCAGGTGGTAGTCGAGCGAGAGCTGCCAGGACGAGGAGACGTCGTGACCCGTGCCGAGCGTCGCGCCGAACCGCTTGTAGGCGACGACGGCGTAGCCCGTGACTTCGCGCTGCTCGAGCAGCGGGGACTCGAACGAGACGTCCCGGTTGCCGAAGAAGTCGCGGGCGTCGTTGTAGAGCAAGGTCACCGCGGCCGACCAGCGGGTCCCGACGAACGCGGGGTCGACGAAGCGGGTCCTCAGCGCGAGCTGGTCCGCGGCGAGCCCGACGCCGGCGCCGAGCGTGATGCCCGTGCCGGCGAGGTTGGTCTCGGCGACCTGCACGCCCGTGAACGCGGAGAGCGGCCGCGCGTTGCCGGCCGTGTCCTCGTCGGCCGCGATGCCCAGCCAGAGGTCCTGGACGACGAACGTGTTGCGCTCGACCACGTCGATCACGAGCGTCGCGCTGCCGCGCTCGACCCCTTTGCGGAGCGAGAGCCCGACCGAGGCGAAGAACCCGGTCCCGAGGAGGCGATAACGGGTGAGCTCGATCTCCGGATCCTCGACGTCGAGCACGTCCCCCGCGCGGAACCTGACGTAGCGGAGGAGCACGCGCGCGGCGGTCCGCGCGTTCCCGCGGATCTCGACCCCATCGAGGACGTACCGGACACGATGCCTCGCCTGGAGGGCCGCGCCGGCGGACAGCCCGGTTGCGTGGAGGCGCGCGGCCGCGTGAGGCCGCTGCGCCGCCGCCGGGGACGCAGCGCCGGCGGCGGTCCCGGCGCGTTGCCCGAAGGCGCGCCCTGGGCACGACCCTACGAGCAGCGCGCTACAGAGCGCGAGGAGTGCGCGGCTGAGCACGGGGGGCAGGGGGATGGCCGGGGAGCGTGAGGGACTCCGGGATCGACAAGGAGCCGCCGGAGCTCCGCGACACCGCCAGAGCCTCCGGAGATCTCAGCGGCACACCGTAGCACGATCGATCCCCTCGCCGCAGGGATCGGCCGCGTCGGGCTCGACCGCATCGGGCTCGACCGCGCGCGCGGCGTCGGTGTGCTCCGCCAGCACGCGCAGGTCCAGCCGGGCTGGTGTCGGCTCGACCAGGTGATCGGCCGCTGCGAGCAGCAGCCCCTGGACCTCGGTCCGGACCCTGGCGTCGCGCGTCCAGCGCGCGCCGACGCTCGCGGCGATGGCGCGGGCGAGGAGGAGCTCCGCGCGTCCGCGCACGTCCGCGGGGATCCAGTCAGCGATGAGCGGATCCGCGAGCAGGGTCAGCGTCCTGCGCAGCGCGGCGACGCGGCGCGGGCCGAACTGCTCCGGCGCGCGCGCCGCGTGGCGCGCGAGGCGCAATGCCCTGCGGAGCGCGCGCCGCGCGGCCCTGCCGACCACGGCGCCGCGCACGGTGAGCCGCGCGCGCGGCGCGTCGACGGCGTGCAGCACCGCGGCCAGCGAGAGCCCTCCGGCGATGACGAGCGCCACCGTCGCGGCGGTGGCGCCGGCGCCGCGCAGCTCCCAGCCGCCGGTCGCCGCGACGAAGGCGCAGCCGGCGACCAGCAAGAGCCCCAGCGAACCGAGCGCGCCTGCCGCATGCGACCGGCCGCGCCACCGCTCGCCTTCGCCCTGGAGGATCCGCGCGTAGCTGTCGGGCGCGATCAGCCGGCCGCCGCTCGGGATGAGGCCCACCATGGCTCGCCGCGCCGCGCGCCCGAGGCCGACCTCCAGCGGGCCGAGCTCGATGCCGGGCGGCTCACGGAACGGGCTCACGCATCCAGGATAGCCCATCCCTCGCCGGCGCGAAGCACGCCGGCGCGACCGTCGCCGCACAGCGCGCAGCGCCGCGGCGGCCGCCGAAGCGCTCCGTCCAGGCGCGCGGCGAGCACCTGGCGGCCGGCGTGCGGTCGCGGCCTGTCGGACGGCGGCGGACGGATTGCGCCAGCTGCTCACGGTCGATACCCTCGACATGTGAGACGCATCGCCGTCGGTGGCCTCGCTCTCGTCGGCGCCACGGCGATCGGGGGGCTCCTGCTCGGCAGCCCCGGCTGCAGGGACACAGCCTCCTCGGTCTGCGACGGGCTCTGCGACTGCTGGCGGTGCAGCGCCGCCGAGTACGAGGAGTGCCTGGACAGCATGGATGACACCGTCCAGAGCGCCGAGCGGAGGGGCTGCCCAGAGGCGGCGGACGGCCTCGCGCGTTGCGTCAGCGCGAGCCTGAAATGCGCGGCGGACAGGGACGCCACCGAGCCCACGAGCTGTGAGCGCGAGCAGCAGGCGCTGGTGGTGTGCGGCGTCAGGGTGCCTGTGCTCGGCCCCCTGTGCGAGCGAGGCGTGCAGCGGAACTGGGAGTGTCGGGGCGCGGCGCTCGGAGCCGACGCGTGCGAGGGCGCATCGCGGTGCAGGCTCGCCTGCTATGCCGACGCGAGCTGTGACGAGGTGCGGTCCGACAGCTCTCGGCGGCTCACCGACTGTTTCCAGCGCTGCGCGGAGCACGAGCCGACGCGCTGAAGCGGCGGCTCGCGGCCGGTCACGGCTCCTCCGACGTCCGCTTCTGCGCGCGCTGCGCCTTCTCGACGAGGCCGCTCGTGCCCATGCGCGACGCGAGCGCCGAGAGGACCGCGCGCAGCGGGACGCCGCGCGACGCGAGGCCGACCAGGAGGTGGTAGATCACATCGGCCGCTTCGGACGCCACGCGCTCCTCGGTCTCCCCGGCGATCGCCTGCGCGAGCTCGCCGGCCTCCTCGCGGAGCTTCGCGCCGATGAGCGGCGCGCCGCCGTCGAGCAGCTTCCGGGTGTAGCTCTTCGTCGCCGAGGACGCCTTGCGCGCCTCGATCTCCCGCTCGAGCGCCTCGAGAAGCGCGGTCGCGTCCTGCCCCTCGTCGGCGGCCTCCGGCTCGCCGTCGCCGCGGGCGTCGACCTGCCGGAAGAAGCAGCTCGGGCTCCCCGTGTGGCATGTCGGGCCGCGGGGCTCGGCGAGGATCAGGAGCGCGTCCCCATCGCAGTCGGCGTGGACGCTCGTCACCGCCAGCGTGTTGCCGCTCGTCGCCCCCTTCTCCCAGAGCTCGCCGCGCGACCGGCTGAAGAAGGTCGCGCGCCCCGTCTCCAGCGTCCGGGCGAGCGACTCCCGCGTCATGTACGCGAGCATCCGGACCTGTCCTGTGAGCCGATCCTGCACGACGGCCGGTATGAGCTTGCCCTCTCCGAATGCGATCTTCACAGCCTATGCCTCTCCGGTGGTGTCGGGCGCCTCGGCGGCGGCGCCGCGTTCGCGGGCCGTCGCCCGGCCCTCATCCTTCGCGCTGCCGCGCTTGACCCGCGACGGCTTGTCGCTGGCCTTCGCCGGCGAGCTTCGCTTCTCGCCCGCCTTGTCGTCCTCGTCCTCGTCGTCGCCCGGCTCGTCGTCCTCGTCCTCGTCCTCGTCCTCGTCCTCGTCGTCTGCGGCCCTGTCCGCGGCGGCGGCGGGGCTGTCCGGGAGGTTGAGCGCCATCGCCTGCTCCGGGTGGTCGAGGGCGGCCTTGTAGTAGATCGCGAACGCGATCGACGCGGCCAGCCCGGTCGCCAGCGCGACGGCCTGGGAGGTCGAATACTGGATCGTCGCGGACGCGCCGAACGTCTCGGGCTTGAGGACCACGTACAGGGCGATCGCCGGGAGGAAGGCGAGCGCCTGCGTCACCTTCCGCGCCACGCTGTCGCGGACGACGTGGGAGAACCCGATCGTGTACCCCACGGCGAAGATGATGAGGCCGGCGGGGAGCAGCACGTGCTCCGGCAGCGAGGGCGGGATCGAGCCGCGCTCCGCGTCATCGCGCAGGAGCTCGAGCAGGTAGCGGCAGACGCCGTACGAGAACGTGAACAGGAGGAAGATCTCTCCGCGGAACTTCTGCCGCCTTCGCGCGAGGAGCAGGAGCGTGAGCAGCCCCGCGCCGACGAGCGCCTCGTAGATCTGCGTCGGGTGCACGGCGAGCGACGCCTCGGCGGTCGGATCCAGCCCGCGCTCCTTGACGTGCTGCACCCACGCCGGGGACCCGCTGCCGTGGTCCAGCGTGCCCTCGGGCCAGTGCGGGAAGGTGCCGAGCTTCTTGAGCCAGGCCGGCGCCGTCTCGCCGAGCGGCCGGCCGAAATCGCAGCCGAAGAGGTAGCATCCGATGCGCGTGATCATGAGCCCCGAGGCGAGGCTCGGGACGGCGACGTCGGCCCACGGGAGCAGCGGGATGCGATGAGAGCGCAGGAACAGGTAGGAGCCGACGAAGCCGCCCAGGAACCCGCCGTACGCCACGAGCCCGCCGCGGCGGATGTCGAACATCGCGCCGAGCGAGTCGAACTCGTCGAGGTTCGTGAGGATGTAGAGAACGCGCGAGCCGACGACCGCTGCGAGCGCGGTGACGACGTAGCAGTTGGCCATCGTCTCCTTCGGCAGGCCGTCGCGCTCCGCGAGCCCGAGCGTCAGGTACCAGCCCACGACGAGCGAGAGGCCGAGCATGACGCCGTAGCTGTAGATGGGCAGCGGACCCAGGGTGTAGGTCTGCCCCTTGAACTGGGAGGCGAGGGCGGCGAGCGCGACGCCCGCGATGCCCGCCGCGGCTGCGGCCTGTTTGTTCTTCGCGAGGAACAGCCCGATCGCGCCCGCGAAAGCGATGCCCGCAGCGATCAGGAAGACCCAGAGCAGGGGCACGGTCCACACGGGCAGCGGGACGCGAAACAGGATGGGATGCATGGCGCCTCTCCTTACGCCTGGGATTGGGCACCATCAAGCGCCGTCTCTCGGTCATGACGCAGCGGGCCAAGGCGCTCGTAGACGCTTGTCCGGCCGCATCGGGCGAACGCGATGCGCCCGGGCTGACAGCGCAGCGTCGTCCCCCTCCTGACGATGACGTCCGCGAGCGGCCCTCGAAGTCCGCGCGCGCCGCTGCTAGCATCGATTCCGTGCTCTCTGGCCGTGCCGCCGTCAGCGTCTTCGCAGTCCCCGGGCTGCTCTCGAGCGCGTCGTGCGTCCCCGAAGGGCCGGCCACAGGCGACGCGAGCGCGCGGCCGGCCGGGGCGGTCGCGACGTCGGCGTCCACCGCGGCGGTGGGGGCGGTTCAGGGCGCGAGGGGTGCGGGCGTGTTCGAGGACGACTTCAACCGGTCGGCGCTTGGCCCCGACTGGAACGCGCTCAGCCCCAGGTGGAAGATCGAGGAAGGGCGGCTCTGCGCGCGTGCGGCGAGGAACCGCGGCGTGTGGCTGAAGCGGCCGCTGCCGGAGAACGCGCGGATCGAGTTCGACGCCATCGCCGAGGCCCCCGACGGCGATCTGAAGGCGGAGCTCTGGGGAGATGGACGGAGCGGTGCGACGGCGGCGAGCTACACGAACGCGACGAGCTACCTCGTGATCCTCGGCGGGTGGAAGAACACGAAGCACGTGCTCGCCCGGCTCGACGAGCACGGCGACGATCGACTGGAGATCGACGTCGATCCGGACAGCGATGACGAGCGAGCGCGCCCGGTCGCGCCGGGGCAGCCGTACCGCTTCCGGATCGAGCGCCACGACGGAAAGACGCTCTCCTGGTCGGTGAACGGCGTCGAGTACCTGGAGCTCAGCGATCCCGAGCCGCTCTCCGGACCGGGGCACGAGCACCTGGGCTTCAACGAATGGGACGCGCCGGTCTGCTTCGACAACCTGCGGATCACGCCCCTCTAGCCGCGATGGAATCGAGCGAGGTCGAGCGGGAGCTTGAGGAGCTGGAGACGCGCATCGAGCGGCTGCGCGCGCTGTACGAGCAGTACTTCATGGGGATCGAGCGGCTGGAGCCGCTCATCCCCCGGAAGGACGTCGATCGCCGTATCTGGGTGATGCGGCGCGAGCAGATCAGGAACACCGGGCTCCGGTTCAAGTTCCAGATGCTGCTCCAGCGCTACAACACGTTCCAGCAGTACTGGGGCCGCATCGCGCGCGAGATCGAGAACGGGACGTACCGCCGCGACGTCATCCGCGCAGCGAAGCGGGTCGGGGCGAAGGAAGCGCTCACGATCGTCGGGCGCAAGCGGGCGGAGCGCTACGCGGGCCTCGCCGAGCAGCAGGCGACGGCGCGCGAGGCGCCCCGCCGCGGCGATGACGCCGAGGATCACGAGGAGATAGACGTCGACGACGAGGCGGTCACGCTGGCGCCTCCGCCCTTGCCCCCCGCGCCGCCGGCGCGAAAGCAAGCGCTCGCCGCCGAGGGCGCCGCTCTGCGCGACGCCCCCGCGCAGCCGAGCGCGCCGGAGGCGTCGAGCGCCGCGCCCGCAGGCCCGCAGGTACGCCCGCTCGTCGCGCTCGTGCCGCCTGCTCCACCCCAGGCCACGGCCGCCGTGAAGCCCGCCCCGCTCGGAGGGTTGCCTCGTGGTCTCGGCCTCACCAGGCCTCAGCAGAAGTCCGCGGCAATCAAGCCCGCGGAGGCACAGCCGGCGGAGGCCTCCCCCACAGGCGGCAAGACCTCCGCGCGCCCCGCAGCGGACCGGAGCCAGCCCGCGGCGGCGGGCACCACGAGCCGTCAGCGGCTGGCCGAGCTCGCGGCGGAGATGCGCGCCCAGCGCGCGCAGAGCGGCCCGGCCGGCGACGCGAGGAAGGTCGCGGCCGCACCGCCGGTCCTCCAGGCGGACGCCGCGCCTGAACCCCCGCCCCCGCCGAAGCGAGCGCCGCCGCCCCTCGTCAGACCTGCGCCGGCCCCTCCCGCGCCAACGCCAGCGGCCGCCCCCGCCGTGGCGCCCGCGGCGACGGGCGCTGGCGCGAGGCGGCAGGAGCGCGTGCACTCGGACCGCCCGCCGTCGACCCGGCGCCGTCGCTCCACCGTGCCGCCCGCCGCGGACGCCGGCACGACGAGCGGAGCTCGGCATGCGGCGCAGCGCGCGTCGTCGCGCCCCCCGGAGGCCGCGCGCGCGGGCCTCGAGGCTGGCGTGCGCGCGCGACCCGCGCCGCCCCCGCAGCGGCCTGCCGCGCGCGACGACGATCTGCCGGAGCAGCGGCTGCGTCAGATCTACGCGAAGTACGTCGAGACCAAGCGCGCGGCGCGCGAGTCGACGGCCGGCGTCACCTACGAGCGCCTGGCCGAGAGCCTCCGCGCGCAGGCCGCGAAGCTGCGCGCGACGAACCCGGCCAGGTCCGTCGACTACGACGTCGTCGTCAAGGACGGCAAGACGCTGCTGAAGCCGATCCTCAAGTAACCGGCAGCCGAAGGGCCGACGCCATCAGCCGGCGCGGACGCGACCGGCCAAGGCCGGCGTCGCAGCGTGATGACACACAGACAGAATCCGACGCCGCGAGCGCCAGGAGGCTGAGCTCGCCGCGCAACGCTCGGCTCGCTGCACTCCTCCAAAAGGAGCTCGCTACGTCGGGTGGCTGGGTGGGTGGCGATGTTCTGGCGGGTCAGTGATGTGCGACGCGACGCCAGAGCTGCGGCAGGCGCTGGACCCGCGAGGGGACCGCGCCCTCGTCCTCGACGAAGAGGATCGCGCAAGCCGTGCGGTCGGCTTCGCGCATCCTCGCGCATAAGTCGGCCAGGTCGTCATCGGCGTCCACAACGTCGGCCTCGGCCGGCTGTGGAGCGCCCTGAACGTACCTGACATTGTCAAGGGCGACCCATCGCCCAGCGAACTCTTCAGAACGACATATGTCGCGCCATGTCATTCGAGGCGCGGCCAGACGAATCTTACTGCCCATTTCCCGTGAGCGACCTTCTCCCCCATGTTCCAAAGTCAAGAGCCGACCTAACAAGCCAGGGTGCGGCGTCCAATGAGCTTTCAGAACCTCAGGGCGGGATCTAGCACCTGTCAAAATCGGGCGTCAAGGCAAGCATGGAACAGCTGGGGCCCCCTGGGCGTTGTACCCAGCTGCTCACGACGTTACGTCGTCACTGGCAGCGCGCCGGTAGCTGGGACATCGCTTCGCTCGCCCCGATCCGCGCGGCGGCCAGCGCGTGGGACTTGGCCCCACATCCCTTGGACGCCACGGCTCGCTTGGCGCTCGCGCCGATCGCGGATCGCGCCTCGGCCTTCCTGGGTCCGTCGCAGCCCGCGTAGCGCTTCACCGCGAGGTCCGTGTTGCCGCCGTTCGCCAGGTTGATCGCGGCCCTGCACTCCTGTTCGGCCTTCTCGTTACCGGCGGGCGCGGCCTTGGGCCCGGCGGTCGCCGTCGGCGTGCCCTTCGGACCTTCGCCCGGGGACGCCTTGACGGGCTCTTCCTTATCGGGCGGGGGCTCGGGGGCGGAGGGCTCGCTCGTCGGCACGGCCACGGTGGGGTCCGAGGTCACGGTGACCGACGGCGCGCTCGGCAGCGGGATCAGGTTCGAGGCGCTCTCGTCGGTCGCATTCCCGCTGCCCCCCCTCGTCATCATGACGATGCCCACGACGCCGAGCACCGCGGCGGCCGCGACGGCCGCGAGGATCGGGGCGGTCTTGTTCTTCTGCGCGGGCGGGGGCGGCGCGGGGAACACCTGGCCGCTGCCCGTGTGCACGGGCGGGTGCGCCGGTACCGCGCCCGAGGGCATCGCCGCCTGATCCATCACGGTGGCCGCATGATGGCCGGCCTGGGGGTTGACGACGGTCCTGCCAGCCCCCGTGGGCGGTCCCGCGACGAAGAGCGGCTCGCCGATCTGGGTCTGACCCGAGCGCGACGGCATCAGCGCGGTCCCGCTGGTCGGGGCCTCGAGGCCGACCTGGGTGCGCGGCGCCGCCCCGAGCACCGAGAGGCGGGGCCCTGCGCCGATCGTGAGCTCCTCGTAGAACTCCCGCGCCGACTGCTGGCGGTCCTCGCGCTTCTTGCTGAGGGCCCTCATGACGGCGGCCTTCATCTTCGGCGGCGCCGCGGCGCCCATCGGCACGGCCTCGAACGGGAACGGCTGCGCCGTCATGTGCTGCGTCGCCCACGCCCACGGCGTGTCGGCCTCGAACGGCAGGCGCCCGGTGAGCATCTCGTAGGTCAGCACGCCGAGCGAGTAGATGTCGCTCCTCGCGTCGAGCTCCGTTCCCGTGAACTGCTCGGGGCTCATGTACGGCGGCGTGCCGAGCACCATCCCCTGCTGCGTCAGCTTCTGCTCGGCCTTGGCGCTGCGGTCGTCGCGCTTGGCGATGCCGAAGTCGAGGACCTTGACGTAGTCCTCCTCGCCGGCGCGCCTGGTCAAGAAGATGTTGGCGGGCTTCAGATCGCGGTGGACGATCCCCTTCTCGTGCGCCTCCTGGAGCGACCCGCACGCCTGCGCGACGATGCGATCGACCCGCTCGGGAGAGAGCGCGCCGCCCCTCTCGAGCGCCTCCTCGAGCGACTGCCCGTTGAGGAGCTCCATCGCGATGTAGAGCTCCCCGGTGTTCGTCTGACCGAAGTCGTAGACCTTGATCGTGTTCGGGTGCTCGAGCTCGCTGACCGTGCCGCACTCCCGCATGAAGCGCGCGACCACCTGCGGGTCCTTCGCGTGCTGCGAGAGCAGCGTCTTGACGGCGACCTTCCGCACCGACGTCCCCATCGGCTGCTCGCCGTTGTAGACGCGGCCCATCCCGCCCTCGCCGAGCACCCCGACGATCCGGAACCGGCCGCCGACGATCGTGCCGATGAGCGGATCTGCTTCCACCGGCGCGACAGGGAGGAGCGCGCCGCACGTGGCGCAGAAGCGCGCCCCATCGATGTTTGGCTGATGGCAAGCGGGACAGTCCATGCGATCGAACCTCTACCCCCGAAGCATGACGAGACGCGCCCGTCGTCTCGGGCTGCGGCTAGCTGCGCGCCCGGGCGAAGGTGCGCGGGGCAGGATCGCAGCAGCCGCGCGCCGAGCGCAAGGGAGCTCTCACGGTGCCGCCGCGACGGCGCGCGGCGCGCCTGGGGCAGCGCCGCGCGCCGTCGCGGGCCGGGTCAGCCGCTGCGGCGTGGGCCTCGCCGCGCACGATTGGACGGCGCGGGAGCGCGCGGATCGGCGCGCGATGCGACGCGAGATTCGACGAAGGTTTCGCCGAACGTGCGACGTTCATCTTGAAAGCGGGCAGCACTCGAGCGAGATACGCGCCGCCGGACGGGGCGGACGCTCCCGTCGCCCGACGCGACGGACCGCGCTTCCGCCGCGGATTCCAGCGAAACGGACGAAAACGATGCACACCGCTTGACACGTCTCTTGCAGGGGGCTAAGAGCCTCCTCCCTTCGCGGGACTCGTCTACCTTCGGAGCGATGTGAGCGGCACCAACGGCTTCACCTCGCTGCGGTCCAGCCCGGTCGGCACACTCCGAACGGCGCAGGCAGACGGTCCAGCAGGGCCGGGAGTAGATTGCTCGTAGAGAAGTGATCGGTCTTGGGACAGTTCGCTAGGTCAGCACGCACGCCTCCCGGCGCCTCGGGGGCGAGCAGCGGGTCGATGTCGCTGGCGTAGCTCAATCGGTAGAGCACCTGCCTTGTAAGCAGGGGGTTAGGGGTTCAAGTCCCCTCGCCAGCTCCGATGCAAGGCAGCAGGTCGACGGTTCTGGAGGTCACGGCAGGGACAGGATCCGGTAAGATCGGATAGTAGAAAAATTCTGGAGGGTTGCCCGAGCGGCCAAAGGGAGCAGACTGTAAATCTGCCGGCAATGCCTACGATGGTTCGAATCCATCACCCTCCACCGGGGCGGTCTTTCGCTCCGACAGCGATCCGACCAAGATACACATCCGCCGGGACCACTCCCGGCGGGCGCCTGCGGGCGTAGCTCAGTTGGTAGAGCGTCAGCCTTCCAAGCTGAACGTCGCCGGTTCGAACCCGGTCGCCCGCTCTGTGGTCGGTCGTTTGCCCACCTAGCTCAGTTGGCAGAGCACGTCCTTGGTAAGGACGAGGTCGTCGGTTCAATCCCGATGGTGGGCTCCAGCGAGGACAGCGCAACGCATCCGCGAACTTCATTCCGGCAGGAGACATCTCGATGGCCAAGGAGAAATTCACTCGTACGAAGCCGCACGTGAACGTGGGCACCATCGGCCACATCGACCACGGCAAGACCACGCTCACGGCCGCGCTCGTCAAGGTGCAGTCGAAGCGCCAGCTGGCGAAGGCGATCTCGTACGCCGACATCGCCAAGGGCGGGACGGTCCGTGACGAGACCAAGACGGTGACCATCGCGGCGGCGCACGTGGAGTACGAGTCGGTCAACCGCCACTACGCGCACGTCGACTGTCCCGGGCACGCCGACTACATCAAGAACATGATCACCGGCGCGGCGCAGATGGACGGGGCGATCCTCGTCGTGTCGTCGCTCGACAGCGTGATGCCGCAGACGCGCGAGCACGTGCTGCTCGCCCGCCAGGTCGGCCTGAACCACATCGTCGTGTTCCTCAACAAGTGCGACGCCGTGGACGACCCGGAGATGCTCGACCTGGTCGAGATGGAGGTCCGCGAGCTCCTGTCGAAGTACAAGTTCGACGGCGACAACGCGCCGGTGGTCCGGGGCGCGTCGCTGCCGGCGCTGCAGGGCGACCCGAAGTGGGAGGAGACGATCCAGCAGCTCCTCAACGCGCTCGACAGCTACATCCCCGAGCCGGTGCGCGACATCGACAAGCCGTTCCTGATGGCGATCGAGGACGTGTTCTCGATCAAGGGCCGCGGCACCGTGGCCACGGGCCGCATCGAGCGCGGCATCATCAAGGTCGGCGACGAGGTCCAGATCATCGGCTTCAAGGACACGAAGAAGTCGGTCGTGACCGGCGTCGAGATGTTCCGGAAGCTGCTCGATCAGGGTCAGGCGGGCGACAACGTCGGCTGCCTCCTCCGGGGCGTGGAGAAGGAAGAGATCGAGCGCGGCCAGGTGCTCGCGAAGCCCGGGTCGATCACGCCGCACACGAAGTTCACTGGTGAGGTGTACGTCCTCAAGAAGGAGGAGGGCGGGCGCCACACGCCGTTCTTCACCAACTACCGGCCGCAGTTCTACATCCGGACGACGGACGTGACCGGCACGGTGAACCTCCCCGAGGGGGTGAAGATGGTGATGCCGGGCGACAACATCACGATGACGATCGAGCTCATCGCCCCGGTCGCGCTGGAGGAGCAGATGCGCTTCGCCATCCGCGAGGGCGGCAAGACGGTGGGCGCCGGCGTCGTCACCAAGATCCTCGCGTAGGAGGCCGACGTGGGCGAGCAGGCCGGTGGGTGGCGTGCGGCGCGCATCGCCGTCTCACTGGCCTGCAGCGAGTGCAAGTCGCGGAACTACAAGACGACGAAGGCGCCCGACCAGGTGGTTTCGCTCAAGAAGTTCTGCAAGCAGTGCAAGAAGCACACGGTTCACAACGAGACGAAGTGAACGGGTGCTCAGGAAGGCGCAGCGGTTCTAGGGGTATAGCTCAGTTGGTAGAGCAGCGGATTCCAAATCCGCAGGTCGGGAGTTCGAGCCTCTCTGCCCCTGCCGGGGAATGCGGGCGCCCAGGGGCGGCCCTCGGAGCCCCATCGAGCAGGTTTCCGCCTGCCGCGGGTCGGCGCGTTTGGTGTGGTTATGGCGAAGGGTCAAAAAGACAAGCAGACGCCGAAGGTCGCGGAGGATGGGGAGCCGGAGGAATCCGGACCGATCGTGCCCGCCGAGACGTCGTCCCTCGCGACGCGGAGCGAGGAGCCGGAGGCGGCTGACGCAGAGGGCGCCGGTGAGCCGGAAGAGGCGGAGGAAGAGGCCGCTGCCGCTCAGCTCGGGACCGAGCGTTACGTGCTTGCCGGCTTCTTCGCGGCCGGGATGCTGCTGGCCTACCTGCTCGGCAAGATCGTCCACGGTGTCTGGGCGACCCTCTCCAACAAGGACTGGTTCAGCCGGACGCTCCCGGCGTTGTCGGCAGTGGGCGACGACGACAAGGCGACCTACGGGATGGTCGTCGGCGGCATCGTCGCGCTCGTGGTCGTGGTGCGCTCGTTCCGCAACCCGGAGCTCCGCACCTGGAGCGACGAGGTCGCTGCCGAGCTGGCCAAGGTGAAGTGGCCGACCAAGAAAGAGGTGACGAACGCGACGTTCGTCGTGATCGCGACGACCACCGTGGCGACCCTCTACCTGGCGCTGCTCGACCGCTTCTGGGCATTCGTGACCAACATCGTTTACGGCGATGGAAGCTGAAGCAGGGAGACCCTGAGGGAATCAAGCGCCATGGCCAAGAAGTGGTACGTCATCCATACCTACTCGGGATACGAGGCGAAGGTGCGCGACGCGCTCCAGCAGCGCGTGAAGCAGTACGGACTGGAAGATCGGTTCGGCGAGATCCTCATCCCGAGCGAGACGGTCACGGAGAACCGTCCTGGTGGCAAGACTCGCGTTCGCCAGAAGCTCAGCCTGCCCGGTTACATCTTCGTCGAGATGGACATGAACGAGCAGGTCTGGCACCTGGTCAAGGACACACCCAAGGTGACCGGCTTCATCGGCAACCAGACGCCGCAGGAGGTCCCGATCGTTCAGATCGACAATCTCCGGCGGGGGATCGTCGAGGGAGCGGTCAAGCCGAAGCCGCGGCTCACGTTCGAGGTGGGTGAGGAGGTGCGGGTGCTCGACGGGGCCTTCGCGAACTTCACCGGCACGGTCGACGACGTGAAGATGGACAAGCAGAAGCTCAAGGTGAAGGTCAGCATCTTCGGCCGGCCCACCAGCGTCGAGCTCGACTTCTCTGCCGTGGAGAAGCGCTAGCCAGGGACGAACGGCTGCAAACCTGCGGGCGAGGACCGCGCCTCCGCGGTACTTCACTGTTTCTCTGAAAAGTAAACCGCCCGTCGGGCGGCGGTTCGATAGGGTGCGAGATTCATCATGGCGAAGAAAGTCACTGGGTACGTGAAGCTGCAGCTTCCGGCGGGCAAGGCCAACCCGTCGCCCCCCGTCGGTCCGGCGCTCGGCCAGCACGGCGTCAACATCATGGCGTTCTGCAAGGACTTCAACTCGCGGACGGCGGCGCAGGGAGACATGATCATCCCGGTGGTGATCACGGTCTTCTCGGACCGCTCGTTCACGTTCATCCTCAAGACGCCGCCGGCCTCCGTGCTCCTCAAGAAGGCGGCGGGGCTTGAGACGAAGAAGAAGCCGGGCGCGGGCTCCAAGGAGCCCAACAAGGTCAAGGTGGGCAAGGTGACGCAGAAGCAACTGCAGGAGCTTGCCCAGCTCAAGATGCAGGACATGAACACGACGAACCTCGAGTCCGCGATGCGCAGCATGGCGGGCACTGCCCGCTCGATGGGCATCGACATCGTCGATTGAGGTTGGTCGCAGCCGCGCCCCGCGATCGGGGCGCGCGCCGCCCAGGCGACCCTCGAACGAGGGGCCCCGGCGGGCAGAGCAAGGACTTACCACGGTAGTTTGAGGCGCACCGTGGGAGGCGAGAGCCGTTAAGAAGGAGGGCATGTGCCGAAAGTCGCCAAGAAGAAAGTCGCAGCGCGAGCAGTCGTCGATCGCGCTCGAAAGTACACATTGCAGGAGGCGTGCGCGCTCGTGAAGCAAGCCGCACCCGCCAAGTTCGACGAAACCGTGGACCTCGCGGTCCGGCTGGGGGTCAACCCGCGGCACGCTGACCAGATGGTCCGCGGCGCCGTGGTGCTCCCGCATGGCACGGGGCAGTCGCTCCGGGTGTTGGTGTTCGCCAAGGGCGAGAAGGCCAGGGAGGCCGAGGCTGCCGGCGCCGATTTTGTCGGCGAGGCGGATCTCGTGAACAAGGTCCAGGAAGGCTTCATGGACTTTGACCGCGTGATCGCCACGCCCGACATGATGGGTCTGGTCGGCAAGCTCGGCCGTATCCTCGGTCCGCGCGGCCTGATGCCGAACCCGAAGGTCGGGACCGTGACGTTCGACGTGAAGACGGCCATCTCGGAGGCCAAGGCCGGCAAGGTCGAGTACCGCGTCGAGAAGGCGGGCATCGTGCACGCCCGCATCGGCAAGGTCTCCTTCGCGGAGAACGCGCTCCACGTGAACGCGGACGCGCTGATCCAGGCGCTCGTCCGGGCCAAGCCGGCGACGGCGAAGGGCATCTACCTCCGGAGCATCACGATGTCCTCGACGATGGGCCCGGGGGTTCGCATCGACCCGGTCCACTTCATCGGCAAGGCAGAGGAGGCGTAGCCCATGGAACGGTCCCAGAAGGAAGCGGTTGTCGGCTCAGTCCGGCAGAAGTTCGAGCGGATGTCTTCCGCGGTCTTCCTGGATTTCAAGGGAATGAACGTCGAGGCGGTCACCAAGCTTCGCGATGAGTTCCGGAAGTCCGGCGTGGAGTACCGGGTCGTGAAGAACACGCTCGTCCGCCACGCCATCAAGGAGCATCCCTGGGCGAACACCCTCGTGAAGAGCCTGGCCGGCATGACCGGTGTGGCCTGGAGCTACGAGGATCCGAGCGCGGCAGCCAAGGTCGTCAAGGCGTTCCGCAAGGACAACCAGAAGCTCCAGATCAAGGCCGGGCTCATCGAGGGGCAGATCCTCTCGGGCGACGCCGTCGAGACGCAGCTCGCGACGATGCCCGGCAAGGATGAGCTCCGCGCCACCCTGCTCGCGACGCTCCAGGCGCCGCTCCAGCAGTTCGTGCAGCAGCTCAACGCGCCTCTCCAGAATTTCGCTTATCTCTTGAAGGCGAAGGAAGACGCGGGCTCGTCGGGTTGAGCGGGCGCTTTCGTATCAATTGGGCCTTGCGCCCGTCTGGTTTTGGTTTACATGGCCCCCTCCCCGGGGCGCGCAGAAGAGTTTGAAGGAGTCTTGCAATGGCTGAGATCACGCGCGAGCAGGTCGTCGATTACCTCTCCAACCTCCCTGTCATCCAGATCGCCGAGCTCATCAAAGACCTCGAGAACAAGTGGGGCGTCAAGGCTGCCCCCGCGGCCGTCGCCGTCGCCGCTGGCCCCGCTGCCGGCGCCGCTCCGGCCGAGAAGGCCCCGGAGCAGACCGAGTTCGACGTCATCCTCGCGAACTCGGGCAGCAACAAGATCGGCGTCATCAAGGCGATCCGCGAGATCACCGGTCTGGGCCTGAAGGAGGCGAAGGACCTGGTCGAGGCCGCGCCGAAGACCGTCAAGGAGCAGGTTTCCAAGGCGGACGCGGAGGAGATGAAGAAGAAGCTCGTCGAGGCAGGTGCTACCGTCGAGCTCAAGTAACGATCACCGCTCCCTGCTAGGGAAATCGGGATCCGCCGGAGGACGGCGGCAGGGGCGGTCGTCCCTGCCGCACGTCCCGCTTTTGTCTGAAAAAAGGGGCCGCGCGTGCGGGCCCTCTGATGAGGACCACGGGTACGGGTCCTCGACCGCTGCTGAAGAAGAGGACCGCAGGTACGGGTCCTCGGTCAACTCTGAAGAGGACCGCGGGTGCGGGTCCTCGACCAATGCCGGAGCTCAATGGGTCGCCACGCGGTCCGCTCTGCCCCCACAGCCAAGATGTTCTGGGTCCTCACACCCTGAGGACGCTCGCTCGCCATTGGTGCGTAGCTTCGTGTTCGTTGCTCGGTTCGAGCCGTGCGCCCGCCCCGCACGGCTCGTGTGAGCCGGAGGAAATCGATGCCGTCGGTCGTCCAATCCAACTTCCGCGTCCGTAAGAACCTGGGTCGCGTTCGTCGCATCATCGACGTCCCCAACCTGATCGACATCCAGAAGTCGAGCTACGACAAATTCCTCCAGATGAGCGTTCCGCCGAACGAGCGGGAGGAAGTCGGGCTGCAGGCGGTGTTCCGCTCGGTCTTCCCGATCAAAGACTTCAACGGCACGAGCGAGCTCGTCTTCGTCTCGTACAATCTGGAGCCGCCGAAGTACGACGTCGATGAGTGTCGCCAGCGCGGTATGACCTACTCGGCGCCGATCAAGGTCACGAACCAGCTCATGATCTACGACACCCGCGACGGCGGGGAGCGGATCGTGCGCGACATCAAGGAGCAGGAGGTCTACTTCGGCGAGCTGCCGCTGATGACCGAGACGGGCACGTTCATCATCAACGGCACCGAGCGCGTCGTCGTCAGCCAGCTCCACCGCAGCCCCGGCGTCTTCTTCGATCACGACAAGGGCAAGACGCACTCGAGCGGCAAGCTGCTCTATTCCGCGCGCGTCATCCCCTACCGCGGCTCGTGGCTCGACTTCGAGTTCGACCCGAAGGACATCATCTACGTTCGCATCGACCGCCGGCGGAAGATGCACGCGACCGTGCTGCTGCGCGCGCTCGGCTACTCGACGCAGGACCTGCTGAACTACTTCTACTCGACGGAGACCGTGTACCTCGAGAAGGGCGGCAAGTACGCGAAGAGCATCGAGTACGACCTCCTGGCCGGCCAGCGGACGACGCGCGACATCAAGATCGGCAACGACGTCATCGTCAAGAAGAACACCAAGTTCACGCGCGCTGCCATCCGGAAGATGAAGGAGGCGAAGCTCGAGCGGCTCAGCCTCGAGCCGGAGGAGCTCGTCGGGAAGGTGGCGGCGCACGACATCGTCGACCCGGAGACGGGCGAGGTCGTGGTCGAGGTGAACGAGGAGCTCACCGAGGCGAAGCTCGAGCGGCTGCGCGAGGCGAACATCGAGCAGTTCCGCATCCTCTTCATCGACGGCCTGAACGTTGGCTCGTACCTCCGCGACACGCTGCTCACCGACAAGGTGAAGACGATGGAGGACTCGATCCTGGAGATCTACCGGCGCCTGCGGCCGGGCGATCCGCCCACGCTCGAGACCGCCAAGACCCTGTTCCACAACCTGTTCTTCAACGCCGAGCGCTACGACCTGTCGAAGGTCGGCCGGCTGAAGCTGAACTACAAGTTCTACCGGGACGTCCCCGAGGAGGAGCGGCCGGGGCTCGATCTGACCGTGCTCACCCCGCAGGACATCCTCGAGACGGTGCGGCACCTCATCGAGCTCAAGAACGGCCGCGGCTCGGTCGACGACATCGACCACCTCGGCAACCGCCGCGTGCGCGCGGTCGGTGAGCTGATGGAGAACCAGTACCGCATCGGCCTCGTCCGCATGGAGCGCGCGATCAAGGAGCGCATGAGCATGTCGCAGGAGATCGACACGCTCATGCCGCACGACCTGATCAACGCGAAGCCGGTCAGCGCGGTGGTCAAGGAGTACTTCGGGAGCTCTCAGCTCTCGCAGTTCATGGACCAGACCAACCCGCTCTCGGAGGTCACCCACAAGCGCCGCCTGTCGGCGCTCGGGCCGGGCGGCCTCACCCGCGAGCGCGCCGGCTTCGAGGTGCGCGACGTCCATGCGACGCACTACGGCCGCATCTGCCCGATCGAGACCCCGGAAGGCCCGAACATCGGCCTCATCGCGTCGCTGTCGACGTTCGCGCGCGTGAACGAGTTCGGCTTCGTCGAGACGCCGTACCGCAAGGTCGAGAACGGTCGAGTGACCGAGGACGTGATCTGGCTCTCCGCGCTCGAGGAGGAGGGCAAGTACATCGCGCAGGCGACCGTGAACCTCGATGAGGGCGGGCGCTTCAAGGAGTCCCTCGTCTCGGCCCGCTACAACGGCGAATTCAAGATCGTCACGCCCGAGATGGTCGAGCTGATGGACGTCGCGCCGAACCAGATGGTGTCGGTCGCCGCCGCGCTCGTGCCGTTCCTCGAGCACGACGACGCGAACCGCGCGCTCATGGGCGCCAACATGCAGCGCCAGGCCGTGCCGCTGGTCCAGTCGCACGCCCCGCTCGTGGGAACTGGCATGGAGGAGCGGCTCGCCCGCGACTCCGGCGTCTGCGTCATCGCGCGGCGCCCGGGCGTCGTCGAGAGCGTGGACGCGACGCGCATCGTCGTCCGGGCCGAGGGCGAGGGCGCCGAGGTGCCCGATATCTACCACCTCATGAAGTTCCAGCGCTCGAACCAGTCGACCTGCTACACGCAGAAGCCGGTCGTCAGGACGGGCGAGGTGGTGAAGAAGGGCGACGTGCTCGCCGACGGACCGTCGACGGACATGGGCGAGCTCGCGCTCGGCCAGAACGTGCTCGTCGCGTTCATGCCGTGGCAGGGCTACAACTTCGAGGACTCGATCCTGGTCTCGGAGCGCATCGCCAAGGACGACGTGTTCACCTCGATCCACATCGAGGAGTTCGAGTGCGTCGCCCGCGACACGAAGCTCGGCAAGGAAGAGATCACCCGTGACATCCCGAACGTCGGCGAGGAGGCGCTCAAGGACCTCGACGACTCCGGCATCGTGCGCATCGGGGCCGAGGTGCGTCCGGGCGACATCCTGGTCGGCAAGATCACCCCGAAGGGTGAGACCCAGCTCTCGCCCGAGGAGAAGCTGCTCAGGGCGATCTTCGGCGAGAAGGCCGGCGACGTCCGCGACAGCTCGCTGAAGGTGCCGCCCGGCGTCGGCGGGATCGTCATCAACGCCCGGGTGTTCTCGCGCAAGGGGACCGAGAAGGACGACCGCGCGCGGGACATCGAGGATCAGGAGCGGGCCCGGATCGAGCGGACGCGCGACGAGGAGATCAAGATCCTCCGCGACTCGTTCTTCCGCCGCATCCGCGAGATCCTCCTCGGCAAGGAGACGACGGGCAAGCTCGTCGACGACAAGGGCAAGGTGCTCTTCCAGAAGGGCGCCATCATCGATGAGGCGTCGCTCGTCGACATCCCGCGCAAGTACTGGGGCGAGATCCCCGTCGACGACGCCGAGCGCGTCCAGCAGATCCTGCGCGACCTCGAGGAGCTCGTCCGCACGCGCGAGGAGCACTTCCGCGACAAGATCGATCGCCTCTCCAAGGGCGATGAGCTGCCGCCTGGCGTCATCAAGATGGTGAAGGTCTATATCGCCATCAAGCGCAAGCTCCAGGTCGGCGACAAGATGGCGGGCCGCCACGGCAACAAGGGTGTCATCAGCCGGATCCTCCCCGAGGAGGACATGCCGTATCTCCAGGACGGCAGGCCGGTCGACCTCGTGCTCAATCCGCTTGGCGTGCCGAGCCGCATGAACGTCGGGCAGATCCTCGAGATCCACCTCGGGTGGGGCGCCTTCGAGCTCGGCAATCAGCTCCAGACCATGCTGGAGCAGCAGCGGGCGACGGCCGAGATCAAGGAGCACCTGAAGGCCATCTACGCGGGCGACGAGTCGATGGATGGCTTCTTCGACAACCTCGACGACGCCGACGTCAAGCGCTTCGTCAAGACGGTCGATGAAGGCGTCTTCATGGGATCGCCGGTGTTCGACGGCGCGCACGAGTCCGACATCAAGGGCGCCCTCGAGCTCGCCGGACTCCCGACCTCGGGTCAGGCGATCCTCTTCGACGGCCGGACGGGCGACGCGTTCGACCAGAACGTCACGGTGGGCATCATGTACATGCTGAAGCTCCACCACCTGGTCGACGACAAGATCCACGCTCGCTCGATCGGGCCGTACTCGCTGGTCACGCAGCAGCCGCTCGGCGGCAAGGCGCAGTTCGGCGGGCAGCGGCTCGGCGAGATGGAGGTCTGGGCGATGGAAGCCTACGGCGCCGCGTATGCGCTGCAGGAGTTCCTCACCGTGAAGAGCGACGACGTGATGGGCCGCACCCGGATGTACGAGGCCATCGTGAAGGGGGATTACACCCTGGAGGCGGGGCTGCCGGAGAGCTTCAACGTGCTCATCAAGGAGCTCCAGTCGCTCTGCCTGAACGTCGAGCTGGTCGAGACGAGCGGAGGCGTGGAGGCCTCGGCCGCGGAGGAAGAGGAGTGATGCAGTTCGTCACGTCACGAGCGCCGCGCGCCTGGTCGGTGGTGACAGGGGAGGCGCGCGGCGAGGGCGGCGCGCCCCCGAGCGCTGACACAGTGGGCGCGGACAGGTTCATCGGTTTCGTTTCCGTCTCCGGAGGTCTCCATGCGTGACATCTTCAGCTTCTTCGAGAAGCCCAAAGACCCGCTGTCGTTCAGCGCCATCCGCATCTCGCTCGCGAGCCCGGAGAAGATCCGCGAGTGGTCGCACGGCGAGGTCAAGAAGCCGGAGACCATCAACTACCGGACGTTCAAGCCGGAGCGGGATGGTCTGTTCTGCGCCAAGATCTTCGGGCCGGTGAAGGACTACGAGTGCAATTGCGGCAAGTACAAGCGCATGAAGCACCGTGGGATCGTGTGCGAGAAGTGCGGCGTCGAGGTCATCCAGTCCAAGGTCCGCCGCGAGCGGCTCGGGCACATCTCGCTGGCCACGCCGGTGGCCCACATCTGGTTCCTGAAGAGCCTCCCGTCGCGCATCGGCAACATGCTCGACATCACGCTCAAGGACCTGGAGAAGGTGCTCTATTGCGAGGCCTACATCGTCATCGATCCGAAGGAGACCGGCCTCATGCGGGGCGATCTCCTGAGCGAGGAGCGCTATCTGCAGCTCCTCGACGAGTACGGTGACGACAAGTTCAGCGCCGGGATGGGCGGCGAGGCGATCCTCGAGATGCTCAAGCAGGTCGACGTGCACGGCCTCGCCGAGCTGCTCAGGACCGAGATGCGCGCCGCGACCAGCGAGGCGAAGCGGAAGAAGCTCGCCAAGCGGCTGAAGGTCGTCGAGGCCTTCCGCGAGAGCGGCAACCGGCCGGAGTGGATGATGCTGACCGTGATCCCGGTGCTGCCGCCGGATCTGCGCCCGCTCGTCCCCCTGGACGGCGGCCGCTTCGCGACCAGCGATCTGAACGACCTCTACCGGCGCGTCATCAACCGCAACAACCGCCTGAAGCGGCTGCTCGAGCTGAACGCGCCGGAGATCATCATCCGGAACGAGCGGCGGATGCTGCAGGAGGCGGTCGACGCGCTGTTCGACAACGGCCGCCGCGGCAAGACGATCACCGGCCCGAACAAGCGCCCGCTCAAGTCGCTCTCCGACATGCTGAAGGGCAAGCAGGGCCGGTTCCGCCAGAACCTGCTCGGCAAGCGCGTCGACTACTCGGGTCGCTCCGTCATCGTCGTGGGCCCCACGCTGCGCCTGCACCAGTGCGGTCTGCCCAAGAAGATGGCGCTCGAGCTCTTCAAGCCGTTCATCTACAACAAGCTGGAAGAGCGCGGCTACGTCAACACCATCAAGAGCGCGAAGAAGATGGTGGAGAAGGAGCGCCCGGAGGTCTGGGACATCCTCGAGGAGGTCATCAGCGAGCACCCGGTGCTCCTGAACCGCGCCCCGACGCTGCACCGCCTCGGCATCCAGGCGTTCGAGCCGGTCCTCATCGAGGGCAAGGCGATCCAGCTCCACCCGCTGGTCTGCGCGGCGTTCAACGCCGACTTCGACGGCGACCAGATGGCGGTCCACGTGCCGCTGTCGGTCGAGGCGCAGATGGAGGCGCGCGTGCTCATGATGAGCACGAACAACATCCTCTCGCCCGCGAGCGGCAAGCCGATCATCAACCCGACGCAGGACATCGTGCTCGGGCTCTACTACGCGACCCGCGAGCGGAAGTTCGAGAAGGGGTCCTACCGCGCCGACACCCTCTCCTTCGGCGAGGACGGCGTGGCGCAGGGCTACCTGCGGGGCATCTACGCCTCCCCCGAGGAGGTGCGGATGGCCTACGACAACGGCGAGGTCGCGCTGCACGCAGGCGTCCGCGTCCGCGTGCCGGTCATCGACGACGACGGCAACCCGCAGCTCGACGAGTTCGGCCACGTGAAGCGCCGGATCGTCGAGACCACGGTCGGCCGCGTCATCATCTCCGAGGTCCTCCCGAAGGGGGTCGCGTTCGAGTACGCGAACAAGACCCTCGACAAGAAGGCGCTCTCGGCCCTCATCGACGTCTGCTATCGCATCCACCGCAACAAGGAGACGGTCCTCCTCGCGGACCGGCTCCGCACGCTCGGCTTCGACCACGCGATGCGAGCGGGCATCTCCATCTGCATGGATCACATGGTGATCCCCCCGGCCAAGAAGGTCCTCCTTGGCGAGGCGCAGAAGGAGGTCGAGCGCGTCGTCGAGCAGTACCAGGAGGGGCTCATCACCGACGGCGAGCGGTACAACAAGATCGTCGACATCTGGGCGAGCATCGCCGACCAGGTGACGACCGAGATGATGGGCGGGATCGGCAAGGAGACGATCGTCGACCACGAGACGGGCAAGTCCTCGGTCGAGCCGAGCTTCAACCCCATCTACATCATGGCCGACTCCGGCGCGCGCGGCTCCACGCAGCAGATCCGGCAGCTGGCCGCGATGCGCGGCCTGATGGCCAAGCCGTCCGGCGAGATCATCGAGACGCCGATCACCGCGAACTTCCGCGAGGGTCTCAGCGTGCTCCAGTACTTCATCTCGACGCACGGCGCGCGGAAGGGCCTCGCGGACACCGCGCTCAAGACGGCGAACTCGGGTTACCTCACCCGGCGGCTCGTCGACGTGGCGCAGGACGCGGTCATCTCCGAGTTCGACTGCGGCACGCTCGACGGCATCCGCGTGGCGAAGCTCGAGGAGGCCGGCGAGGTCATCCAGCCGCTCGGCGATCGCATCCTCGGCCGCGTCGCGCTGGAGGACGTCGTCGACCCGCTCACCGGCGAGGTGCTCATCACGGCGAACACCGAGCTCGACGAGCAGGCGGTGCGGTCCATCGAGGACGCCGGCATCGAGGAGGTCGTCATCCGCTCGGTGCTCACGTGCCAGCTCCGCCGCGGGGTCTGCGCGCTGTGCTACGGGCGCGACCTCGCGCGCGGCTACCGGGTCAACATCGGCGAGGCGGTCGGCATCATCGCCGCCCAGTCGATCGGCGAGCCCGGCACGCAGCTCACGATGCGCACCTTCCACATCGGCGGCACCGCGGCGCGCGGCAAGATCGAGGCGAGCTACCTGGAGGCCCGCACCGAGGGCACCGTCCGCCTGCGTCGCGCGGTCGTCCAGAAGAAGAAGGACGGCACCATGGTGGTCATGAACCGCCACGGCGAGATCGTGGTCGTCGACGAGACGGGCCGCGAGCGCGAGCACAACCGCCTCGTCTACGGCGCCATCCTCAAGAAGGCCGACGGCGAGCGCACCAAGCCCGGCGAGCTGCTCGCCGAGTGGGACCAGTTCGCGACGCCGATCCTCACCGAGGTCTCCGGCGTGGTGAAGTTCGGCGACCTCATCGAGGGCGTCAGCGTGCAGGATCGCCTCGACGAGGTGACGGGCCTCTCCCGGAAGGTCGTCATCGAGTCGAAGGCGGCCGACGTCCGCCCGCGCATCTCGCTGAAGGACCCCGAGTCCGGCAGGACGCTGAAGCTCCCGAACAGCGAGCTCGAGGCGCGCTACCTGCTGCCTGTCGGCGCGCACATCGTCGCCCAGGAGGGGGATCTCATCGAGGCCGGCGAGGTCATCGCGAAGATCCCGCGCGACACGACGAAGGTGCAGGACATCACCGGCGGTCTGCCCCGCGTCGCCGAGCTGTTCGAGGCCCGAAAGCCGAAGGATCACGCGATCATCAGCGAGATCGACGGCGAGGTCACGTTCGGCAAGGACACGAAGGGCAAGCGGAAGGTCATCATCACGCCGTACTCGCCGGACGGGCACGCGCTCGGCGATCAGGCGCGCGAGTACCTGATCCCGAAGGGCAAGCACATCCAGGTGCAGCCGGGTGACCGGGTGCGCGCGGGTGACCCCCTCCAGGACGGCCCGCCGAACCCGCACGACATCCTCCGGGTGAAGGGCGAGAAGGAGCTGTCGGCCTGGCTCGTGAACGAGATCCAGCAGGTCTACCGGCTCCAGGGCGTCGGTATCAACGACAAGCACATCGAGGTCATCGTCCGGCAGATGCTCCGGCGGGTCCGCGTGCGCGAGGTCGGCGACACCAACTTCCTGGTCGACGAGCAGGTGGAGAAGCACATCTTCGAGAAGGAGAACGAGACCGTCCTCGAGCGCGGCGGCAAGCCCGCCATCGCCGAGGCGCTCCTCCTCGGCATCACCAAGGCCAGCCTGTCGACCGAGTCGTTCATCAGCGCCTCGTCGTTCCAGGAGACGACCAAGGTGCTCACCGAGGCCGCGATCAACGGCAAGACGGACGATCTCCGCGGTCTCAAGGAGAACGTCATCATGGGCCGCCTGATCCCGGCCGGGACGGGGCTGCCCGCCTACAAGCGCCTCCAGGTCGTGGTCGAGGGCGAGCCGGTGGTTCAGGCCCCGTACGTCGCCCCGCGGCCGCGTCCCGAGGAGACGCTCACCGCCGTGAACGAGGAGTAGCGGCCACGCGGCGCGCCAGGGGCGGGTCGCCTTCGCCCCTGAGCGCGCCCGCCTCCTGCGAGGCGCTCTCGCGCCGGTCAGGAGACCGCTTTCCCCTCGCAGCCTCGGGCTTCCCGGTCTGGCGAACAGCGCCGGACGTGGCGCGCGCGCCCACCCGGGGTCAGTCTTCACCTCACGTAGCAGCGCATCGGTCGAGCGGGGTCACGGGATTCAACCGGCGTTCGCCCGGATGTACACGGGGCTCGCGCGGAGCCCCCAGCTCTGCTCTCATTCATAGAACGCACCCCATGGCTGCATACGCCGCGAGCGGCAGGCCAGCTCTCCCCGCGTGCTCCCGTCCGCGAGGGTTCTCCGGCGCGCGCCCACCCCCAATTTTTGAGTAGAATCAGGGTTTCGATGGCTTCCGTTCACGGATTGAACCAGCGGATTGCCGATCGCCTCGTCCTCGAGGGGCGCATCACCCCGGACGATCATCGTCGCGCCGTGGAGTACGCGATGCGTACGCGCGGCCGCATCGAGGACGCCATCATCGAGCTCGATATCGTCAACGAGGCCGAGCTCCTGAAGTTCATCGCGACCGTCCACAACACCCGCTTCGTCTCGACCGAGAAGCTCTCGAAGGCGATCATCGAGCCGCGCGTGCTCGCCAAGGTCTCGGCGATCACCGCGACGCTGCACGGCGTCTTCCCGGTCCTGCTCGACGAACGGAACACGACGCTCTCGGTCGCGACCGCGGACCCGGACAACGACGTCGCGCTGCACGAGATCCGTCTGGCTGCAGGCGTGCGGGACGTACGCGCCATCGTCGCCCGGCCGGCGGCCGTGCGCGCGGCCATCGCGTATCACTACCGGGGCGACACGACCGCGTTCAACTCGCTGCTCCGGCCGGTGAACTCGTTCGACGAGGTCCTCTACAACAACGCCAACAACAACCCCTTCGAGCGCACGTCGACGGCCCACGAGCGCGCGTCCATGACGCATGAGCGCGCGCCGATGATGCACGATCGGGCCTCGATGACCCACGTGCCCGCGGCGCATCCGCAGACGATGCACGGGCAGACGATGCACGGGCAGACGATGCACGGGCTGCCCGCGCACGTGACGCCTCCGCATGCCCAGCCGATGCACACGCAGACGATGCACGGACAGCCGGCGCACGCGACGCCGGCGCTCGCGCCCGTGCCCGTGCCGCTCGTCACGACGCCGCTGGCCCCGGCCGTCATGCGGGCGCCCTCGGCGCCGCCCCGGGGGACCACGGCTGGCCCTCCGCCGACGCCGGTGCCGCCGTCGCCTCCCGCCCAGCCGCAGCAAGTCGCTCCGGTGTCCGCGCCGGTCCCGCCGCCGCCGCACCCGACCACGAGCCACGCGTACGTCGAGACGCTCAACGTCCTCGTCAGCCTGCTCGAGAACAACCGGCAGGACCTGCGGGGCCACTCCTCCACGGTCGCGCGCATCGTCCGCAAGCTTTGCGAGCGCATCGGCCTGCCGCCGACCACGGTCGCGAGCTACGTGGCATCGGCTTACCTGCACGACCTCGGCAAGAACGGCCCATACCACCTCACCGCGCTCAACGTCGCCGAGTACGAGGGGCACCGGCTCGCCGCGACGAAGAGCGTCGATCTCCCGGCGCACCTCATGGAGTCGGTGGGCCTGCCGCAGGACGTCGTCTCGGCGATCAACCTGATGTACGAGCGCTACGACGGCAGCGGCTTCCCCGACGGCCTGTCCGGCAAGGAGATCCCGCTCGGGGCGCGCATCCTCGCGGTCGCGGACACCTACGCGGACCTGACGCAGAACCCGCGCAACCCCTACCGCAAGGCGCTCCGCCCGCCCGAGGCCTGCGACGTGCTCGCCCAGTACCGCGGCACCATCTTCGATCCGAACATCGTCGACCTCTTCCGCCAGGTCATGACCGGCGACGACATGCGCGCGAAGCTCCTGTCCGACCGGCATCAGGCGCTCATCGTCGACCCGGATCCCGAGGAGACGACGGTGCTCGAGCTGCGGCTCCTCGAGCAGGGGTTCGAGGTCTCGATCGCGCGCAACGTGGCGCAGGCGCGGCGCGAGCTCGAGACGAAGGACATCGAGGTGGTCGTCAGCGAGATCGATCTCGAGGAGCCCGACGCCGGCCTCGCGCTCCGGGCCGACGCGCTGAAGCTCGGCTTCGGCCGCGACAAGACGTGGGTCATCCTCACCGCGAAGACGGACCGGCAGACCGCCCAGCGCGCCTTCGATCTCGGCGTCGACGACTTCGTCTCGAAGCCCGCGTCGACCGACGTCATGGCCGCCAAGCTCCGCCAGCTCATCGAGCGGCGCTCCTCGACCGCCGTCCCCCGCGGCGTGTCCGGCTCGCTCGCCGAGATGGGCCTGCCGGACATGATCCAGATCCTCTGGCATGGCCGGAAGACGTGCGCGCTCAAGATCCAGGCGAACTCGATGGCCGGCGAGATCCACTTCGCCGACGGGCAGGTCGTCCACGCGCTCTGGGCGGGCGCGCAGGGCGAGGACGCGTTCTACCGGATGCTCACGCTCCGCGAGGGGGACTTCCGCCTCGACCCGAGCTTCTCGCCCAGCACCCGCAGCATCACCGCCTCGCCCGAGGCGCTGCTCCTCGAAGGGATGCGCCGCCTCGACGAAGGGACCCTGTCGTAGACGCATCGCGCGTGGAGGCCGGGTTGAAGAGCGCCGTCTGCATCGAGACCCCGCGGCTGCGCCTCTCGATCCCGCCCCCCGAGCTCGCCGGCCGCTACCTCGCCTACTTCGAGCGCAACCGCGACCACCTGGCCCGGTGGGATCCGCCGCGCCCCGAGGGCTTCTACACCGAGGCGTTCTGGCGCGAGCGTCTCCGCCGCGATCGCGACGACCTCGCCGCGGACCGGGCGCTCCGGCTCGCGCTCCAGTGGCGCGGCGCCCCCGAGGGCGAGGTGATCGGGGTCTGCAACTTCAACCAGTTCGTCCGCGGCGCCTTCCAGGCCGCGACCCTCGGCTACTCGCTCGACCAGCGCGCCGTGGGCTCGGGGGTCATGTCGGAGGCGATCCAGGCGGCGCTCGCGTACATGTTCGACACGCTCGGCTTCCACCGGGTGATGGCGAATTACCTGCCGCACAACGAGCGCAGCGGCCGGCTGCTCCGGCGCCTCGGCTTCGTCGTCGAGGGGTACGCCCGCGACTACCTCTACATCGACGGCGCCTGGCGCGACCACGTCCTGACCGCGCTGACGAACCCCCGCGCCGCGCCCCCAGGCGCCTCGCGCGCGCCGGCGGCGGGTCTCACGTCGGGGAGCGCCGGCCAGCGCCACGGATGACCTGGCTGCGCGGCGGCGCGACGCCCGCCGAGGCTCGCAAGCACAGGAGATCGCTGGAGATTACGGCCGGTTGACCGCGGTCGTCGCGGCGGCCCGCGCGCCGCGTCTTGCCGGTGAGCGGGCGCCGCTCTAGCCTCTCCGGAGGCGTGGACCGCAGGTGCGGCCGCGACCCGGAGGCACAATGTACGGTCCGCAAGGCAATGGTGGCGGCGGCGCGCGCAGACCGGCGCAGCGCTCGACGAAGGTCACTGTCCCCGAGATCCGCTCCCGCAAAGGGGTCTCGCCGATCGCGATGGTGACGGCCTACGACTTCACGATGGCGCGGCTGCTCGACGAGGGGGGCGCCGATCTGCTGCTCGTCGGCGACTCGCTCGGGATGGTCGTGCAAGGGCACACGACCACGCTCCCCGTGACGGTCGAGGAGATCTGCTATCACGGGCGCGCGGTGACGCGCGGCGCGCGGCGCGCTCACGTCGTGGGCGACATGCCGTTCATGAGCTTCCAGCTCTCCCCTGTGCACGCGCTCGAGAACGCCGGGCGGATGATGAAGGAGGGCAGCTTCGAGAGCATCAAGCTCGAGGGGGGCGCCGAGGTCGCCGAGCACGTGCGCCGGATCGTCGCCGCGGGCATCCCGGTGATGGGCCACCTCGGGCTCACGCCGCAGTCCGTGCACGCGATGGGCGGCTTCAAGGTGCAGGGCAAGGGCGACGAGGCGGCCGAGCGCCTCATCGCCGACGCGCGCATCCTCGACGAGGCGGGCGTCTACGCGATCGTCCTCGAGGCCATCCCGCCGGACCTCGCGCAGGAGGTGACGGCGGCGGTCTCCGTCCCGACGATCGGCATCGGCGCCGGGGCCGGGTGCGACGGGCAGGTCCTCGTCTGTTACGACCTGCTCGGGATGTTCCGCGAGCTGACCCCGAAGTTCGCGAAGCGCTTCGCCGAGGTCGGCGATCAGATCGTGGAGGCGACGCGCGCCTACGTGGATGAGGTGCAGTCGCGCACGTTCCCGGCCGCGGAGCACAGCTTCAAGCCGAACGGGCCGCGCCGGGCCCCCGCTGTCGCCGCGGCGCCCGCCAAGCCGGAGTTCCCGCCGGCGGACGAGATCCCCGCGCACTGGCAGACGCACTGAAAGCCTCGGCCGGCTTCAGCCGGCCCGGGCCTCCGAGGGCTGCCGCCGCGCGCCGAGGGCGCGCAGCAGGAGCTCGGCAGCGAGCAGCACCAGCAGCAGCAGCGCCACGTAGGGCGACGCGTCGATCGACGCGGACATGCCGCCCAGCTCCGCGGCGCGGGCGCCCTCCGCGACGCGGCGCGGGCGCAGGTCGATCTCGCGCTCCGGGACCGAGACGACGCGCGTCGAGCGCTCGCCGTCGAGGGTGAGCTCGTAGAGCCCGGCGAGCGGGGGCGACACGCGCAGCCGCCGCTCGACCTCCGCGACGGGGAGCGGCTCGCGCCCCGCGGCGCCCTCGCTGCTGTCGACCCGCACGCGCTCGACCTTCACGTCGCGGTAGCCGTCGAACGTCCACATCTCGCCCGCCGCGAGGCGGCGCGCTCCGCCCCGCGCGCGCGCGGCGCCCACGAACCCGTCGAGCAGCGACAGGAACGCCGGCCGCAGGGAGACGTCGCTCTCCTCCGTGCTGAGCGGCAGCGTCATGAACAGCACGACGCCGCGCCCGAGCGGGCGGCGCACCAGGAACGGGGCGCCGTCCTTCCACCGGGCGAGCACCTCGGCGCCCTCGGAGGCCTCCGGGCCGAGCGTGGCCCGGCCGCGCGGGGCGATGTCGGCGAGGCCGGCCGCGGACGGGCCGAGCCAGCCCGCCGTGGCGGGATCCACGCCGGGCACCGGGGACGACGACCAGCGGACGACCCCGGGCACCAGCGGCTCGAACCCGGCCCCGAGCGGCGCCGCGGCCGCCCGCTGGCCGAGCGTCAGGAGCGCGACGCCGCCGCGCTCGACCCACGCGGCGAGCGACCGGCGCACCTCCGGCGTGAACCCGGGCGCGTCGTCGACGATGAGCCCCGCGTGCGCGGCCAGCTCGTCCGCGTGCTCCGGGACGGAGGGCAGGGGCCTGATCTGCGCGTCGAGGTCGAGCGCAGAGAGCGCCTGCTCGAGCGGCGGAGGGCCGCCCGTCTCGACGTGCGTGGTGGCAGGATCGACGACGACCGCGATCGAGAGCGGGCCGCCGGCAGGGATGATCGGCGCGCGATCGTCCTCGGCGATCGCGTCGCCGCCGGTGAGCGCGGCGATCAGGATCTCGGGCGTCCCGGAGGGCAGGTCGATCGAGATCTCCTCGGCGCGCAGCGCCGGAGGGAGCGCGACCTTGCCGAGCACGGCGTCGCCGGCGCGCACCTCGAGCGAGCGCCCCGCGGAGGCGCCCGCGCCTGCGGAGGCGCCCGCGGCGGGCGGCGCCGCCGCGCCGCCGTCGCGCTCCGCTGCAGCGAGGTCGGGCCCGGGCGCGGCGGCCGACGCGGCGGTGCAGACGACGCGGACGCGCGCCTTCTGGCCGGATCGGTCGGCGCGCACGATCCCGCAGTCCTCTCCGCCCGCCTCGAGCTCCGCGAGCGGCACCCACGTGGCGATGTCGGGCGTGCCCGAGATGGGCGGGGCGCCGGGCGCGCCGTCCGCGAGATCGCTGAGGAGCACGATCCGCTTGTCGCTCTGGGGTAGCCCCCGGAGCAGATCGCGGGCGAGATCCAGGGCGCCGTCGAGGTCGGTGGCGCGGTCCGACGGCGTCACCGTGGCGAGCGCCTCGGTGACGGCGGCCAGGTTGGTCGTCGACGCGAGGCCGACGCGGGCCGGCGCGCCCGCGAGGACGATCGCCGCGGCGTCGCCCGGCGCGAGCCCGCCGGCGAGCTCGCGCGCGGCCGTCAGCGCGCGCTCGAACCGCGAGGGCGCGTCGCTCGGCCGCGCGTCGCCCGCGGCATCGCCGCCGCGGGACCGCGCCCGCATGCTCAGCGAGTCGTCGACGACGATCGCGAGGGCGACGGACGCGCCGGCCCTGCGGCTGAGCGACAGGTGCGAGCAGCGCAGGAGCGGCGTCGCGCCGAGCACCGCGAGCGCGAGCACCGAGAGGGCCCGGGTGGCGAAGAGGGCGCGGTCCTCGAGGAGGCTCCGGCGCCGCGCGGTCGGCGGCGTGGCCGGGACCAGGCGCGCCGGCGGGAACGGCCGCTCCTCGGCGCGGCGGCGGCGCAGGAGGTGCGCGGCGATCGGCGCGCCGACGAGCAGCGCGACCAGCAGCGCGCCGAGCGTGATGAAGCTCATCGGCGCACCTCGGCGATCGCCTGCACGAGCGCGCGGACGACGTCGGTCGGGGGCTCGGCGGTCGTCGCGCGGAGCACGCGGCCGCCGCGCGAGGCGAGCGCGCGCGACCAGGCGTCGGTGAGCTCGGCGAGGCGCGCCTGGTACTGCGCGCGGACCGCGCCCGCGTCGGCCTCGACCACGGCGCCGCCCTCCAGGGCGCGGAGGCGCACGTTGCCCTCGAAGTCGAGCTCCGCCTCGCTGGGATCGAGGACCTGGAGGGCGATCAGCGTGCGGCCGCCCGTGCTGAGCGGCGTGAACGCGGAGAGCGCGCCCTCCGCGCCGGATTCATCAGCAAGATCGAGGAGATCCGAGATGAGCAGCACCACGGCGCCGCGGCGCGCCTTCTTCGCGACGGGCGCGAGCGCGCGCTCGATGGCGCTCGCGTCGCCGCTCCAGTCCTGGGCGGCGGACGTGGCCTCCAGGGCGCCGACGATCCGCTCGAACGCCTCGCGCCCCGCCATCGCGGGCAGGCCGTGGGTGCCGGCCCCGCCCAGCCAGGCGAGCCCCACCGGATCGCCGGTGGCGAGCGCGACGCGGGCCATGGCCGCGGCGATGAGCGCCGCGTAGGCGAGCTTGGCGCCGGGCGCGCGCCGGCCGCGGTACGACATCGAGGCGGTCGCGTCGACGCACAGCCAGAGGGCGCGATCGGTCTCGGTCTCGAACTCGCGCACCATGAGGCGGTCGTGGCGGAGCAGCGCGCGGCGATCGAAGAAGCGGAGATCGTCGCCGGGCACGTAGGGCCGCTGCCCGCCGAACTCGACGCCGGCGCCCTTGCGGATGCTCCGGTGCATCCCGGCGTAGACGCCCTCGGCGACGGCCCGCGACTTGAGGCGGAGCGGGGCGAGCCCGCCCCAGTCGATGGGAAATGCGGCGAGCGAGGCGCGGTCGGGAGAGGGCGGCACAGGGGCGCTTCTTTAGCGTGGATCCCCGGGGCGATCACCTCGCCGTGCGGGCGCGGCCGGGCCGCGCGCGGCCGGCGCTGGGCTCCCTCGCCCGCGCGGCTTTACCGCCGGCTTTCCCGTTCCTCCGGGGCCGAGGGCTTGCCGTGGCGACGCCCACCACACATCAGCTCCATGGAATGGCTGACGAGAGGAGACCGGTGTCGCGCGCGTGGCTCGGGTACCTGCTGATCGCCGCCGCGATCCTGGTCTTTTCCGGGATCCTCGGGCCGCTGGGGCGGCCGCTCGTGCCCTACGACGAGGCGGTGGCCGAGGTGCGGCGCGGAGAGGTCGCCGCGGCGGTGGTGAAGCCCGACGAGGTCGAGCTGATCCGCCGGGGGGAGGCGCAGCAACCCGGGGAGCGCGTCCGCGTGACGCGGCTGCCCGGCGTCGAGGACGAGCCGCTCGTGAGGGCGCTGCTCGACCAGGGCGTCCGCATCGAGGCGAAGAGCGCCTCGTCCTCGGCGTGGATGCAGGTGGCGATCTGGCTCGTGCCGCTCGTCCTCATCAACGCGGCGTTCTTCATGATGCTGCGCCGGGCGGGGCAGGGGGCCGGCGGGCCGCTCGGGTTCCTGCGCAGCAAGGCGAAGGTCTACGACCGGTCGAAGCAGGAGCCGGTGCGCTTCTCGGACGTGGCGGGGGTCGACGAGGCCAAGGACGAGCTCGTCGAGGTCGTCGACTTCCTCCGGGAGCCGTCGCGGTACAGGTCGCTCGGCGGGCGGATCCCGCGCGGCCTCCTGCTCATCGGGCCGCCCGGCACGGGCAAGACGCTGCTCGCGCGCGCGGTGGCGGGCGAGGCGAACGTGCCGTTCTTCTCGCTCAACGCGAGCGAGTTCGTCGAGATGTTCGTGGGGCTCGGGGCCGCGCGGGTGCGCGAGCTCTTCGAGGAGGCGCGCAAGAGCGCGCCCAGCATCGTGTTCATCGACGAGATCGACGCCGTGGGCAGGACGCGCGGCGGCCTCAGCGCGATCTCGACCCACGACGAGCGGGAGCAGACGCTCCACCAGCTCCTCGCCGAGCTCGATGGCTTCGACGCGCGCACCACCGTGATCCTGATGGCCGCCACCAACCGGCCCGAGGTGCTCGATCCTGCGCTGCTGCGGCCCGGGCGCTTCGACCGACAGGTCATCGTGGACCGGCCCGACCTGCGGGGCCGCGAGGCGATCCTCGCCGTGCACGCGCGCCGGGTGCCGCTCGCGAGCGACGTCGACCTCGGGCTCGTGGCGCGGCGCACGCCGGGCATGGTGGGGGCCGACCTGGCCAAGATCGTCAACGAGGCGGCGCTCGCCGGGGCGCGGCGCGGCGCCAAGGAGATCGAGCAGGCCGACTTCGACGAGGCGCTCGATCGCTCGCAGCTCGGGCTCCGGCGCCGCGGGCAGATCATGACCGCGGAGGAGCGGCGGCGGGTGGCCTACCACGAGGCCGGGCACGCGCTCGTCGCGCTCGCGCTGCCGGCCGCCGATCCGGTGGAGCGGGTGTCGATCGTGGCGCGGACGATCGGCGCGCTCGGCGTCACGATCCAGGTGCCCCGCGACGAGCGCCAGCTCGCCACGGAGCAGGAGATCGAGTCGCGCGTCACGGTGATGCTCGGCGGCAGGGCGGCGGAGGAGATCGCGCTGGGCCAGGTGTCGAGCGGCGCGCACGACGACCTCGGGCGCGCCACGGCGCTCGTCCGCGAGATGGTGACCCGCCTCGGGATGAGCCGGCGCCTCGGGCTGCCCGCGCTGTCGCGCAACGTCGGCGCGCCGATGCTCGGCGTGATCCAGGAAGAGCGCACCTGCAGCGAGGAGACCGCGCGCGAGGTGGACGAGGAGGTGAGGGAGCGGCTCGGCGAGATGTACCTGAAGGCCAAGCAGCTCCTCGTCGACCGCCGCGAGGGCCTCGAGGCGGCCGCGGAGGCGCTCGTGCTCAAGGAGACCCTGCGCGGCGAGGAGCTGGAGCAGATCGCGGCGGTGTCGACGCGACGCAAGATCTCCGTGGGGTCGCCGAGCGCCGCCTGAGGCTCAGGCCACGCGGCGCCGGCGCCGGAGGCCGCCCGCGAGCGCGGCGAGCGACAGCCCGGCGGCGGCCCAGGCGCCGCCGCCCTGCGCGCCGGCGGCCGCGCGGCAAGCGCAGCCGCCGTCCTGCGCCGCGGGCTCACCGCTGTGCGGCGGCTCTTCCGGCCTGTCGACGCCGACGCCCCTCACGAAGATCGCCTGCTCCGGGGCGTCCGGATCGTTCGACGCGAAGAG
Organism: Sorangium sp. So ce406; assembly: GCF_051474675.1. NCBI lineage: Bacteria > Pseudomonadati > Myxococcota > Polyangiales > Polyangiaceae > Sorangium > Sorangium sp. So ce406. The sequence continues at coordinate 737,841 of NZ_CP150340.1, forward strand.
GACCGTCGCGGTGAACTCGCCGGCGGCCTTCGGCGCGAAGCGGATCGCGAAGTCGACCGCCGTCTCGGCGTCGACCTCGAGCGCGGCGTCCGCGAGCTCGAAGCTCTCCGCGTCGCCCGCCGTCACGGCGACGTCGAGCAGCGCCTCCCCCACGTTGGACAGCGTGACGAACTCCGCGTTGGCCTGCCCCACCTCCACCGCGCCGAAATCGATCTCCTGCTTGTCCAGCGCGAGGTCAGGGAGCGGCACGTGGACGCGCTCGCTCTCGAAGCGCCAGGCCTGCTCGGTGAGCGGGAAGGCGAGCGGGATGTCGGCGATCGGGATCGACCACTCGCGGCCCAGCAGGCTGACGCCGAACGCGGGGATGAGGTGGAGCGTACCCTCGTAGCGCACCGAGCCCTCGGGGCGCACGTTGAGCTCGACCGACGGGCCGCCCAGGTACTCCGTCGAGGACGCGCTCTGCTCCGGGGTGATGTCGCCCCCGCTCACCGTCGCCTGGTCGAGCGTCTCGACGGCCACGCGGTGTGTCGCGTAACGCGCGGTGACATCCATGGCGACGTCGAGCTCGAACCTGCCGTCGATGCCGGGGATCGATCCGATGATGTCGGCGAGGGAGACGGACGCGAGCCGCTGCACGTCCGTCGAGCTCGCCAGCGTGACGCCCGGATCCCAGCCCCAGGCGTCGAACTTGTCGCGGGTGTGCACCTGGAAGTCGATCTGCGGGACGTAGGGGATATCGCCTGTCCAGTCGAAGTCCTGGCCCAGGACGGAGATGCTGATGCGTCCCTCGGCGCTGACGTCGAGCCCGTAATCGCAGGCAAACACGCCTCCGCCCGGGTCGCCGGGGGCGGTGAGCGAGAGCGCCTCTGGCCACGACGCCTCGAGCGCGCCGCTCAGGGATACCTCGGTATTCGCGTAGACAGCGGCCCGTAAGCTCACTTGCACCGGTGAGCTCGGCGGAATCCAGCCCGTCTCGAAGTCGAGCTCGAGCGGGATGGCGTCTCTGCGCTGGAAGGTGACCGGTCCCCGCTTGCAGAACAGCGGGTCGTCGGGGCACGGCGCGGCGAGCGAGTCGTAGGCCGAGGCCGCGGCGGGGGCGAGGAGGGTGAGCGCCGCGGCGGTGCCGCGGAGAGCGCGCGCTCGACGGCGCCGAGCCGAGGAGAAGGCCGCGAGGACAGCGTCGCCGAACAGCAGGGAGCGCATGATCGCGATTATCGCGATCCGCGCGCTCCACGTCATCACCGCATTCCAGGGCGGGGCGCGGTCAACGTGCCCCGATCAGCGTGCCGACCGCGATTCCGGCGGCGGCGCAGAGAATGGCCACCAGGGTCCAGAGAATGCGCTCGCGCGAGGAGGCGCCCGCCCTCGCCGCGCTGTTGCCGGACGCCTCGTTGAACACCGCAGCGCTGGCCTCGGGCAGCACCTGGACCACCGCGCTCTCCCGGGACGGGGGGAGAAGCGCGACGTCCGGAATGGAAACGTCGTTCTGGGCGGCGGCGTGGTCCAGGCCGGTTTGCTCGAGCTCCAGCTCGGTGATCGAGTCCGCGTCGTGGAGGCTGGCGAGGCTGGCGCGGGAATGGCCGATGAAGCGCCGCTCGCGGCAGGCGCGCAGGGCGTCGGCGAAGGCGCGGGCGCTCGGGTGCCGTTCGGCCGGGTCCTTGGCGAGGGCCCTCAGGATGACGGCCTCCAGGCCGGCCGAGATGAGCCCGCCGTGCTCGCTGGACCGCGGCGGCAGCGGCTGCTCGGCGATCTGCGCCGTCATGACGGCGATGGGCGTCCGCTTGCTGAACGGCACGGCGCCGACGACCATCTCGTAGAGGATGCAGCCGAGCGCGTAGACATCGCAGCGCGGGTCGACGTCCTCTCCGCGCACCTGCTCCGGCGCCATGTACTCGGGCGTGCCGAAGATCATGTCCTGCTCGGTGAGCCCGGTCGTCATCAGCTCGCCGTGCACGACCTTCGCGAGCCCGAAATCGACGACGCGGACGCGGCCGGCGAGCGGCGACGGCGCGACGCCGTCGGTCCCGTCCGGCGGCGCGGCCGGGCGGTCGATGAGCACGTTGGCCGGCTTGAGGTCGCGGTGGATCACGCCCGCCGCGTGCGCGGTCTCCAGCGCGGCGCAGATCTGCACGGCGATCTCGATCGCGAGGTCGACCGGGATCGGCGCGCGCTCCTGCAAGAGCTCCTCGAGGGAGCTCCCGTCGATGTGCTCCAGCGCGATCGCGAGGAGCCCGTCCTCCTCGACGAAGTCGAGCATCCGGACGACGTGGGGCCCCTCGATCCGCCTCAGGATGGCGGCCTCGCGGTGGTAGCGCCGGAAGATCTGGGGCGTGCCGGAGAGGTGCTTGTGGATCACCTTGAGCGCGACGCGCCGGCCGTCCTCGTCGCGGGCGGCGCGGTACACGACGCCGGACGCGCCCTCGCCGATGACCGACTCCACCGTGTACCGCGAGGCGACGCGGTGCCCGGCGGGCAGGCGCTCGGGCGCCGGCTCCGGGGAGATCACCGCGCGATCCCCGCGTCCGCGGGGGGCGGCGGCGCGGGGTCCGGGGGCGGGGGCCCGAGGTGCAGCTCCGTCGACGAGGTGCACGCGCCCACGATCTTGGGGCTCAGCTCGATGGGGTCGAGCCGCGCTGTCGGATCGGACTCGCGCCACGCGGCGCAGGCGGTCTCGGCGAGCCCGGTCGCGTCGAGCGCGACGTACGCCTCGAGCAGGTGCCGGTGCACCGTGGCGATCTGCATCCGGGCGAGGTCGCCGTAGCCGAGCAGGCGGTTCGCGCGCGCCACGGCGTCGATGTAGCGGCCGCTCCGCACGTCGCTGGCGAGCTGCGGCAGCTCGGCGTCGACGCGGCGCTGGGCCTCGCGCGCGCGGCCGGCGCCCTCGGAGCGCACCAGGGCGCCGGCGCTCGCGGCCTCGGCCTTGCCCTGCGTCGTGAGCGGCAGGTCGGTGAGCGGCACGAGGATCACCATGCCGCGGTGCAGGTTGTCCTTCTTGAGGTGGTTGTACTTGTGGAGCATCCACGCCTTGTCCCGCTTGCCGAGGAAGCGGTAGGCGATGGTGAGCAGGTTGTCGTTCTGGCCGACGACGTACCGCAGGTTGTACGGCACGATGATCTCCATCCCGTCGGTCGGCTCGATCCAGGGCATGGTGTCGTTCGAGAGCGCGAGGACGTCGCTCCGGTCGGCGGCGCCGAGCAGCCGCTCCGCGAGGTTCGCCCAGGTCTCGCCCGCGGTGACGCGGTGGTGACCGAGCGCGGGCACCTCCAGCCGGAGGCCGGGGATGATCGGGACGCCGGCGCCCGCGTCGAGCGCGTTGGCGGCGACGAGCACCTGCTCCATCTGCACGCGCCCGTAGGTGCGCTCCGCGATCTGCGCGAGCGTCTCCCCCTCGCGGACCACGTGCGGGAACGCCGCCGCGGCGCTGCCCGCCAGCGTGATCGCGGCCAGCGCGCCCGCGGAAAACCAGGTTCGCCCAGAGCTCACGGGCCGAGGGTACCAGGGGTTCGTGGCGCTGCGCGATGGGCTCGCGCGGCGCGGCAGCGCGGGGCGCGCCCGCAATTTCGTCCTGCCCGCGGTTTCGTGCCAGAGTCGGCGGGATTCATGAGACACACGACGATGGCCGGCACGATCCCGGCGTGGTTCTCGCGGCGCTCGCCCGCCGCGGCGCGGTTGCTCGCGGTGGGCTTGCTCGGGCTGGCGACGCCGGGCTGCCTCGTCCGGCAGGAGCTCTACGACCAGGCGCGCGCCGAGACCCGGAGAGAGCGTGAGGAGGGAAACAAGGCCAGGGCCGAGGCCCAGACCGCCCGCGCCGAGGCGGCGCAGCGGTCGGCGCAGGTCGCCGCGCTCGAGGCAGAGCTCGGGCGCCTCGAGGACGATCTCCGGGCGCGCGACCTCACGCTGTCCGAGGCGACCACGGCGGAGGCCGGGCTCGTGCGGCGGCTGGACGAGCTCGCCGCGATGAACGAGGAGCTGTCGGCGCGGCTCCGGAGCGCCGGGCAGAGCGTGGGCCAGCTCGCGAACGAGCGCGGCAGCCTGTCGGCCGAGCTCGCCGAGGCGCGGGCCAAGGTCGACGAGCTGCGCCGCCAGCAGGCGGCGGCCGAGGCGCGGGCGGCGCAGATGCGCGACCTCGCGAGCCGGTTCCAGGCGATGGTCGACGACGGGAAGGTCCGCGTCGAGATCCGCGGCGGGCTGCCGCTGCTCGAGATCTCGAGCGACGCGCTGTTCGACGCCGGGAAGGCCGAGGTCAAGCCGGCCGGCCGGAAGACGCTGGCCGAGATCGCGGGGGTGCTCCGGACGATACCGGATCACAGGTTCCAGGTCGCCGGGCACACGGATGACAAAAAGCTGAAGAAGAATGCGCGGTTCGCGTCGAACTGGGACATCTCGGCGGCGCGCGCGGTGGCGGTCGTCGAGGTGCTCATCGAGCGCGGGATATCGCCACAGCGCCTGTCCGCGGCCGGACACGGGGAGTTCGCGCCGGTCGTGTCGAACGCGGCGGAGGCGGGGCGGGCGAGGAACCGGCGTATCGAGATCGTCCTGCTGGCGGAGCCGCAAGAGGCGGGGAAGACGGGGAAGGCGCCCGGCGAGACGGGGGCGGCGGCGGCGCCCTGAGGGCATGAGTCTGGCGGGCGGTGCTTCGGTGGAAACGGAATCAGCGCTGGCCAGCACGACAATGCGCCCGACAGACACCCTTCCTGGCCTGGTGCTCGGTCGGGCGCTGGCAGGTGCATTGAATCACCGTCAGCACAGACGACGTCCGTGAATGCGGAAACACCTCGCCGCCCTGGTGAGCGGGGAGGCTCGGCGGCCAGCGAAGGTGGTGAGCTCTGGGCGTGGTATGCTTCGCGGATGTCGACCGAAGAGCTCCTGGCGCAGATCCTCCGGCTACCCCGCCACGAGCGAGCTCGGCTCGCAGAGGAGCTGCTTTCCAGTCTGGAGGAGACGGACGACGAGGAAGTTGCGGCGGCGTGGGCGAGCGAGCTGGAGCGCCGATCGCGCGAGGTCGCGGAGGGCAACGTCCAGACGGTGGACTGGGGCTCGGCGCGAACGGAGCTCTTGATGGAGCTCGAGATGCGTCGTGCGCGTCGAGCTGCATCCTGAGGCGCGCGCAGAGCTTCGCGCCGTCGCTGTCTGGTACGATGAGCGGCGCCCCGGGCTCGGCGACGAGTTCGTGGACGAGGTATCGTCGATCATCGCCAGGATCGGAGAAGCCCCTGGGACTTTTCCGAGGTGGCCCACGACGTCCCCCGCTTCGGTGCACATCCGCAGGGCGGTTCTCGGCCGTTTCCCCTATGTGATCGCGTTCGAGGTGCACGCCGAGCGCGTGCTCGTGCTGGCGATCGCGCATGCAAAGCGCCGCCCGCTGTACTGGCTCGCTCGCGCCCTTTAGAACCGCCCCGTCGACTCACGGAGCGTTCGACCGTACCGCTGCGCCCGCTGGCTCCCCTCGCCGCAGCGCGCACGCCGCGAGGACGCACAGCGCGGGCGTGACGACCATGTGATAGCGGTCCTCGCCGAAGAACACCGCGTGCGTCAGCGCGACCGAGGCGACCGCGAACGCGAGATAGCCGACGACTCCCCCGTTCGCGGGGCGGCCCGGCAGCGGCAGCGCGGCGATGACCGGGATCGCCACGGCGAGCGGCCAGAAGGCGTGATCGTCGCCGAGCACGCCCCACGCGATGAGCCCGAGCACCGCCGCGAGCGCCGCGAGCTGCGCGACGAGCGCCCGCCACGGGCGCAGCCGCGGGAGCGCCACGACGCCGAGCGCCGCGACCGAGAGCAGGCCGAGGTGCGACGCCGTGAGGACCAGGCGCCCGGCCGCGCGCCGCTCCTCGGGCCACGCCGCGGGGTTCGCCTCGCCCAGGTAGCCGATGGGGAATGACTCGTGATCGAAGGTGAAGCTCAGCTTCTTCGGGATGAGCGCCAGCCAGCGGACGGGATCGTCCTTGATCCACTTCAGCCCCTCGGCCATCCAGCACCGGTCCTGGGCGACCTGCCCGCGCGCGATCGGGCAGCCGTCGCCCGCGCGCAGCGTCTCGAAGCGCCCCGTCGCGCGCGGGAACGCGCCGATGGCGAGGTTCCAGCCGCCGTTCGTCGAGACGAGCGCGCAGCCGTCCATCACCCGGCAGTTCCGGATCGTCCACGGGGCCACGACGGCGAGGGCCGCGGCGACCGAGAGCGCCACGGCCAGGGCGCCGCGCCTCCACGCGCCGAGCCCGGAGGCCGCCGCGTGGCCGGTCCGCGCGCCGGCGCTGCCCGGGCCTCGCAGCGCCAGCAGCGCGAGCGCAGGCGCGCAGAGCAAGCTCTGCGGCCGCACCAGCGCCGTCAGGCCGAGCGCCGCGCCCGCGAGGAGCGCGCCCCGGACCAGGCGGCCGCGCGCGGCGTCGCGCGCGAGCAGCCACGGCGCCGTCACCAGGCCGAGCGCCGCGAGCGGCTCGGTCATGAGGAGCGCCGCGTACACGATGAGCCCCGGCGACAGCGCCGCGAGGAGCGCCGCGACGCGGGCGCGCGCCGGCGTGGTCGCCTGCCGCGCGAGGCGATGGACAACGACGACGAGCAGCGCGCCGGCCACCGCGTTCGCCACCGTCGCCACGTGCGGCCCGGCGCCGAACAGCTTGTAGACGAGGCCCAGGAAGCCGCTGTAGCCGACCGGGTAGTGGCACCACGGGTGCCACACCGGCTGGCCGCCGACGATGAGATCGTCCGAGTAGCCGAGGCCGGCGGCGATCCGGCGCGCGCCGAAGTCGTAGTAATGGCCGTCCCACACCGGCTCGCGCGCCCACGCGAGCGCCACGTAGAGCCGCGGCAAGAGCGCGAGCACGAACGCGATCGCCGAGAACCCGAGGTCCCCGCCGCGGCTCGCGGGATCGCGGCCGGCGCGCGCCGCCTCGGCGCCGGCCGGCGCCGCCTCAGCCATGCTGCTTCGCGCGCGTGCCGGCGGAGATCTCGCGCAGGCGGCGCATGTAGGTCTTCGCTACCTGGGCCGGATCGAGCCGCAGGTACTTGGCAATTTCCTGAACGAATCCCTGTACATAGACGGACGCCGGCAGGTCGCCCATCGACTCGTTCTCGATCGCCTGGAGGTGCGCCAGCGAGATCTTCGTCCGCTGCGAGATGTCGGTGAGCTCGACGCCCTGCGACTCGCGCACCTTGCGCAGCAGCGCGCCGCTGAACTGCGTCTCGGCGTTGATCTCGCGCGCGAGCTCGGCCTGGAGCATGGCGAGCTCGGCCGCGACGGCGGAGTTCTCGGCCCGCGCCGGGCCGAGCGGCGTGCGCGGATCGTCGGGGTAGGTCGACAGGTCGTAGGCGCGGCGGCGCACCGGATCGAGGAGCGTGTCGTGCGCCTCCTCGATGCGCGCCTGCTCCTTCTGGAGCACCGCGGGGCTGAGCACGCTGACCACCGGCAGGCTCCCCTCGCGGTAGATGTCGCGCTGCCGCTTGTAGGCGCGCCGGATCTCGTCGTCGGCGGCCGTCCGCGCGAGGCCGAGCGCCTCGTAGAGGGTGGCCGGCGCGGCGCTCTTCGCGGCGGCGGCGAGGGCGCGCGCGTGCGCCTCGGCCGGGCGCGAGTCGCGCGCGGCGAGCAGCGCGAGGATGCGCCGGGCCACGCGCTCGAGGTTGCGCGCGCTCTTCGACGTCGGGCTGTCGATGAGGAGCGGCTGGCGCCGCCGCGCGGTCAGCCACACCGCGTCGTCGTGCTCGATGTGCCCGAGGTAGTCGAGGGAGATGCCGAGGAAGCGCTGCGACACGGCGCTCATCGCCGGGCCGAGCTCGAGGTCGGAGCGGTGCCGCGTCTGGCTGACCACGAGGTGCGGCGTCACCCGCGGGAGCTGCGCGGCCGCGAGCGACGCGACCCCCTCGTCGAACCGCTTCACCTCCATGATGAAGTCGCGCGGCGTCGCGAGCGCCGGGAGCGACGCGGCCACCTTCTCCACGAGGCGGATCTTGAAGCGCTCCTTCATGAGCGCGCGGCGCAGGGTGCGCTGGTAGAGCGCGCGGCAGAAGCGGTAGGCGTGCTCGACCGCGAGCGGCTCGGGGGTGGTGACGCAGATGCCGACGTCGGCGTGCAGGAAGAGGTCGAGCGTCGAGGAGCCGGTCGCCGCGCCGAGGCTGACGATCACGTAGTCGACGTCGAGCTCCTGGATCATCTTCATCCAGTAGGCGGCGCGGCTCGGCCGGAGCGGCGTGGCGGTCATCGGGTCGTACGCGGTCGGGACGAGCCGGAGCCCGGGCACCGTTGTCGCGATCGGCTCGGCCTTGCCCTCCTCGATGTCCTCGCGCGTGACGAGCGGCGGCGCCTCGATCCCGAGCGCCGCGTGCAGCCCCGGGCTGTAGGCGTCGGTGTCGATGATGATCACGTCGCGGCCGAGCTGCGCGAAATACACCCCCAGGTTGACCGCGAGCGTCGCCTTCCCGACGCCCCCGCGGCCGCCCCCGACGGCGATCACGCGGCGGGAGCGCGACGTGGAGAACGAGGGGACCTCGCCCGGCAAGGCGAGGTCGTCGTCCGACGAGCCAGGCGGGAGCGTCGAATAGCGGGACGGCGGGTAGGACTCACCGGAGCTGGACAAGGTTCCTCGTGATGCGGTGTGCGGTGTGCGGTCTCGAGACGCGGCGCGGCGAGCTGCCCGCCTCGTGGGAGCGGGCGCGTCCCCTCCTAGCACGCGCCGCGCGCCGCCATCAGCGTCGCCGTCGCCGCGGCCCCGCGCTGGCCGGCGCGCGGCCGCCCGCCTCGTTCGCCGCGGCGCCTGCCGTCAGAGCCGCCTCGACGCGCCCCGGCCGCTGGGGTAGGCGCTTCGCCGTGGCCACCGTCCGACCCTTTCGCGCTTACCGACCTCCCCAGGCTCACGCGGCCCGCGTCGCCAGCCCGCCGTACGACGTGATCTCCACGGCCGAGGCGCGCGCCCTCGCGGCGGGGGGGCTGCACAGCTTCCTGCGCGTTTCCCGCCCCGAGATCGACCTGCCCGAGGGGACCGACGAGCACGACGACGCGGTCTACGCCCGCGGCGCGCAGAACCTCGCCGACCTCATCGCCAGCGGCGATCTCGCGCAGGACCCGGAGCCGCACCTCTACCTCTACGCCCAGAAGATGGGGGATCACCGGCAGATCGGCGTCGTCGGCTGCGCCTCGGTCGCGGAGTACGAGCAGGACGTCATCAAGAAGCACGAGAAGACGCGCCCGGACAAGGAGGACGACCGCACCCGCCACATCGAGGAGCTGGGCGCCCACGACGAGCCGGTCTTCCTCACGTACCGCGCCGACCCGAGCATCGACCGCGTGGTCGCGCAGGCCACGCAGTCGCCGCCCATCTACGATTTCACGACGGCCGACGGCGTCGAGCACAGGCTCTGGGTCCTCGGCCGCGCGTCGACCGCCGAACTCGAGGAGCGCTTTCAGCAGATCCCGACGCTCTACGTCGCCGACGGCCACCACCGCAGCGCCGCGGCGGCGCGCGTGCACCGGAAGCTGCGCGGCGACGGCGGCGAGCACGACGTGTTCCTGGCCGTCGTCTTCCCGCACGACCAGATGAACATCATGCCGTACAACCGCGTGGTGCGAGATCTCGCCGGCCGCAGCGTGGAGGCGCTCCTCGCCGCGCTCGGCGAGCGGCTCGAGCTCGCGCCGGTCCAGGACGGCGCGGCCGCGACCCCGGCAGGTCCCAAGGCCTTCGGGATCTACCTTGGCGGCCGCTGGTACACCGCCCGGGTGCGCCCGGGGTCGTTCGACGCGAAGGACCCGGTGGCCTCGCTCGATTGCTCGATATGCCAGGACCAGATCCTCGGCCCGATCTTCGGCGTCAGCGACCCGCGGCGGGACAAGCACGTCGATTTCGTCGGGGGCATCCGCGGCGTCGCCGAGCTCGAGCGGCGCGTCGACTCGGGCGCGTTCACGGTGGCGATCCTCCTCTACCCGACGCAGATCGGCGAGCTGTTCGCGGTCAGCGACGCGGGGCTGCTCATGCCGCCGAAGAGCACGTGGTTCGAGCCGAAGCTCCGCAGCGGGCTCTTCGTGCATACGTTCTGACCAGCGCGCCCCGCCGGGGGTAGACTGCGCGCATGGCGGACATCAAGCGCGTATCACCCGAACAGGCAAAGAAGCTCATCGAGGAGGAGGGGTATCTCTATCTCGACGTCCGGAGCGAGCCCGAATACGCGGCTGGCCACCCGAGCGGCGCCCACAACGTACCGCTCCTGCACGCCGGCCCCGGCGGCATGAAGCCCAACCCGGACTTCCTCGACGTTGTCTGCGCCCTCTACCCCAAGGACGCGAAGATCATCGTGGGCTGTCGGTCCGGGCAGCGCTCGATGCGCGCGGCCGAGGCCATGGTGTCGGCCGGCTACACGGCCGTCATCGACCAGCGCGCCGGCTTCGACGGCCCGCGCGACGCGTTCGGCGCGCTGACGGAGCGGGGGTGGGGGCCGGCCGGGCTGCCGGTCGAGACGACCACACCGGGCGCGTCGTACGCCGAGCTCCGGCAGAAGGCCGGCAGATAAACGACCCACCGGGTAGCAGCAGGCGACGCCTCGGGCCCGCAGGGGGTCGCGAGGCAGCGCCGGGCGCATCGCCGCGGCCCCCAGCATATTGCCGCAGCCCTGAGCGCATTGCCGCAGCCCTGAGCGCACTGCCGCAGCCCTGAGCGCACTGCCGACAGCCCTGAGCGCATTGCCGACAGCCCTGAGCGCATTGCCGCAGCCCTGAGCGCATTGCCGACAGCCGCGCCTTCCGCTACGAACCGGCGTGCTCCACGGTGCACGTGTCGCAGTGGTCATCCCCGCGCGGGACGAGGCGCGCTGGATCGCCGAGGCGGTAGGGGCGGTCCCCGCCTTCGTCGACCACGTGATCGTCGTGGACGATGCCAGCCGAGACGGCACCGCCGACCTCGCGCGCGCGGCGGGCGACGAGCGCCTCGAGGTGGTCACGCACCCCGCGTGCCGCGGCGTCGGGGCGGCGATCGTCGCCGGCTACCGGCGCGCTCGCGCCCTCGGCGCGGCCGCCGTCGCCGTCATGGCCGGCGACGGGCAGATGGACCCGCGCGACCTCCCGCGCGTCGTCGCCCCGATCACCTCCGGCGAGGCCGATTACGTGAAGGGCGATCGCCTGCGACACCCGGACGTGTGGCGCGTCATGCCCCTCCAGCGGCTCGCCGCGACGGCGGCGCTCGCCGCGCTCACCCGCCGCGCGGCGGGGCTCGAGGCCCTCTCCGACAGCCAGTGCGGATACACCGCCATCTCGGCGCGCGCGCTCGACGCGCTCGATCTCGACGGGCTCTGGCCCCGCTACGGCTACCCGAACGACCTGCTCGCCGCCCTCGCGGCGCGTCGCCTCCGCGTCCGCGAGGTCAGCGTGCGCCCCGTCTACCGCGGCGAGGCGAGCGGCCTGCGCGCGCGCCACGTGCTCACCATTCTCTTCCTCCTCGCCAGGAGCGTCCTCAGGCAGCGCCTGAGTTGATCCAGGAAACACAGGCTGACCACTCTTGGTCATCGCCGGGAGCGTCCTAAGGCAGCGCCTGAGTTGAGCCGGGAAATACAGGCTGACCAGGCCAGGACGGAATGTGTCAGTCGAACGAATCGACACGACGGGCCGCGCAAATCGGTCGACCAACTCACGGGTTGGTTCCATAGCAAGGCTGGCCTGGCGACCTGACTCATCGACTCGTCGCCGAGGGCCCCGCAGGCGCGGACCCCAGGGCCATGCTTCAACCGGTGGGGGTGACGGACGTGGCGATCAGCCGAGCCGCCTGGTTCAGAGTCTGGAATCTGGGGAGGGCGCGGACTCCCTCCTTCACGCCCCGGGTCGTGGCCTATGCGTTCGGCATCGAGCTGCCGTATAGCCTGCTTGTCCCGGTCGCTCACCTGCGGCTGCTCGGCGTCGTGGACTCGCATGTCCAGGCGCGCATGCTCGGGCTGATCGGGCTCCTGTACATCGTCAAGACAGCGGGCCTGATCGCGCTGCTCGTCCACATGCTGCGCCCGATCGAGCGCCTGCGGCGGTATGCCGTGGGCCACCCCCTCCGCAGCGGCGCGGCCTTCGAGGAGACCGGCGGCGGCGCGGCGCCCCCGGAGGATCTCATCCTCGCCGCGGCGAACGCCGCCTACGACACGCCGCTCTCGTTCGCGACGGTCTGGTCGGTCTCCTGGGCGCTCCTGTACCTGCCCGTCACCGTGGCGTTCTACTTCATCGCGCCCGACCAGGCCCCGATCGGCGTCCAGCGCGGCATCGCGCTGGCCCTCTTCGCGCTGGCGCTCTTCGCGGCCGCGCTGCCGCTCGCCTACAGCATCCTCGGCCGCCTGCTCTCGCCCGCCGCCGGCGTCATCTCGCTCCTCGCCCGCGAGCGCGGCCTCTCCGTGCCCGGCAAGGGCTACTCGCTCGCGGTCCGCCTCGTGATCCTCGGCGCGTGCCTCGCCATCGCGCCGACGAGCTGGATGGCGGCGATGGTGCTCGGCGAGACGGCGGTGCCGGCCAGGCCCGGCCTGAACCTCACGCTCGCGATCTTCTCGATGGTCGCCGTCACCTGGGCCCCCGTCTGCGCGGGCTTCCTCGCGGGCGCCCTGGCCGGCCCGTTCCAGCAGGTCGCCGCGGTCATCCAGACCATCGTCCAGCGCGGCGAGGTCGACCGGCTGGAGCGCATCCCCGTGTACTTCAAGGACGAGATCGGCGCCCTGGCGGGCGGCGTCAACGCCATGGTCGATCGCCTCGAGGAGTCGTCCCGGCGCATGCGCAGCTACCTGGCGGAGCGCGAGCGCCTGCTGCAGGACGCGGCGCAGCGCGCGGCGCAGCTCGGGGCCGTGCTGGACAACCTCGTCGAGGGGGTGTTCGCGTGCGACCGCCAGGGGCGGCTGACGATGCTCAACGCGTCGGGGCTCAGGCTGCTCGGCCTGTCGGGCCGCTCCGAGCAGGTCGGCCGCATGGTCGAGGAGGTGATGGACCTCAGCCGCATGCGCCACACCGACGGCCGGCCGTTCACGCGCGACGAGCTGCCCATGGTGCGGGCGCTCGCCGGCGAGACCATCGTGCAGGAGGAGCAGGTGCTCGCGAACGGCCGCGCGGGACGGGACGTCTTCCTGCGCACCAGCGCCGCGCCGATCCGCAGCGAGAACGGGGCGATCCTCGGCGCGGTCACGGTGGCCCGCGACGTGACGGAGCTCATGGAGCTCGACCTCGTCAAGGACCAGTTCATCCGCGTCGGCGCGCACGAGCTCAAGACGCCGGTCGCGATCATGAAGGGCTACGCGCTCGCCCTGCTGCGCAACACGAACGACCTGCCGGCGCCCCGCCGCAAGATGCTGGAGGCGATCGACCGCGGCGCGGACAGGATCAACCGCATCGTCGACGACCTCCTGGCCATCTCGCAGGTCTCGCTCGACGTCCTCCACGTCTCCGAGGAGGACGTCGATCTGAAGGAGCTCGTGAAGCAGGCGGTCGACTGCGTCGCGAAGTCGGCGAGCCGCCACCGCGTGCGGCTGTCGGTCGACGCCGAGCGGCCGACCGTGGTGCGCGCCGATCCGGAGCGGCTGCGCCAGGTGCTCGCGAGCCTGCTCGACAACGCGGTGAAGTACTCGCCGGACGGCGGCGACATCGACGTCCGCGTCGCCGTGGCCGAGCGCGCGCCGGCGTCCTCGCAGTCGCTCTGCGACGCCGCGCTCTTCTCGCAGCGCCACGGCACGTCGCCGGGCTTCGAGGCGGTCGTGTCCGTGCGCGATCAGGGCGTCGGCATCCCGGCGCACAAGCAGGCGCGGATCTTCGAGCGCTTCTTCCGGGCGCACACGGACACCCGGCACGACTACGGCGGCATGGGGATCGGGCTGTTCCTTGCGAAGGACATGATCGCCCGCCACGGCGGTCGCATGTGGTTCGAGAGCGAGGAGGACAAGGGCAGCACGTTCTATTTCACCGTTCCACTCCGCAGCGAGGCCCCCGCGGTCGACCGACGATGAGCGACAGACATGCAAAGACGGTGCTCCTGGTGGAGGACGACGCGGACCTCGTGGCGCTGGTCTGCCTCGTGCTCCAGGAAGACGGCTACCGGGTGAAGATCGCCTGCAACGGCCGCGAGGCGCTCGCCAAGCTGGAGAACGACATCCCCGATCTCATCCTGCTCGACATGAAGATGCCGGTGATGAACGGACCGGAGTTCGCGCGCGAGCTCGAGGTCCGTCACGGGCGGCAGGCGCCCATCATCGTGCTCACCGCCGCGGCGGACGCGCACCGGCGGGCGGCCGAGGTCGGCGCGGACGCGTGGCTGGGCAAGCCGTTCGACCCGGACGCGCTGCTCTCGACGGTGAGGCGTTACACAGGGTGAGCGCGCGGGAGCTGCCGGCGCCCGGCGAGGTCGCGCCGCACCTCGGCCCAGTACCGCGCGGGGAACCGCCGGTAATCGAAGCCGGTCGCGCGGAACACGCGGGTGACGCGGGCATATCGGCGCAGGCTCCAGGCTCGCATGATCTCGAGCGAGGGATGGAGGCCCCGCGCCTCGATGAACGGCGCTGCCCGCGCGTAGAGCGCCGGCATGACCTCATCGAGCCACGATCGCATCAGGCGCTCGTATCCGGACGTACCGACGCAGCGCCCGGAGATCACCTGAGCGCGCGTGACGCCATGGCGCGCGAGCTCCTCCTCGGGCAGGTAGCAGAGGCCGCGATCGGCGTCCTCCTGCATGTCCCTGAGGTTGTTGAAGAACTGATCGAGCCGTCCGAACTCCCCGGCTGCGTCCCAGTGCTCCATCGTCAGGAACGGAACGAGCTGGAAGATGTGGCCTGACAGCCGCATCAGCATCGTGTCGTGCTCCTTCATCGTGCGGATGAGGAGGCCAGGGGCGTGGTAGTCGGCGAGGGCGAGCAGGTAAGCGTCCCAGGCGGCGAGCGAGCGGCTCTGGATGTCGTCTGCCTCACGTGGCTCGCGCGCGGCGCCTTGATCTGGTGCGCTCGAGTCGCGGAGCCACAGCGCGCGGATGGCCGAGAGCTCGCTCGCGAAGGGGCAGCTCGGATCGACGAAGCCGCGTGAACGGAGCAGCCTCCACGCCTCCATGAACCGGCTGAAGCGCCGCTCGTGAGGCTCGATGCGCTCGTTCTCGGCCAGACGGTCGACGATGCGGATCCAGCGGATGCGGTCGAGCCACGCCTGCTTCACGTCGGGGTCGAGGCCGAGCACCCAGGCGGCGTTGTCCTCGTCCTTCAAGGCGTCGTCCGACAGGGCGCGATAGTGCGATGAGCCGACGACCGCTGAGATGGGCTGGTAAGCACTCCTCTCCGACACCGGCGCCGCGGCGGGTACGCAAGGCAGTCGAGGGGAGGTGGGTTGAGTAGGTTTCACGAGATCGCGTGCCGCCGTTGATTGTGCCTGTCGCCGGTGTCGCCCTGCGCTCGCGTGCGGTCATTGACAATGATGGCTGTTGCCCATCCCGAGGATCCGGATCGCCTGCGCACGCGACGACGCGTTGTCCGCGGTCCGGTAGAACTTTCCGCTCCTCCCCGAGATGCAAGCTGACGCCCGCTCGCCTTCCTTTATGAGACCTTATAGTCTCCCAGTCGACGCGGAAATTCGTCGTCCAGGGCACGGGCGCCGCGGAGAATGCATGGATTCCTTG
Source organism: Sorangium sp. So ce406 (assembly GCF_051474675.1). NCBI lineage: Bacteria > Pseudomonadati > Myxococcota > Polyangiales > Polyangiaceae > Sorangium > Sorangium sp. So ce406. Next base: position 753,422 of record NZ_CP150340.1, read on the forward strand.
CGTGATTTGCCGGTGCGCTGCGGCCACGCCGTCAATGAGCGTCGGTGTATACCCCGGGCTGATACGTTGTCCAACGGATAAAACCGAGGCTGGCTCGGCGTTTTTGCCGCTTCATGATCTGTCGCTGCGCTCCCCCTGGTGTCCTGGGCAGATGGGTTTTCCGGAGTTCCTGGTGGATACCGCAGCGCAGCGGCGCTGCCGGCGCGCCAGGCCGCGCGACGCCGCGCGACGCCGCGTGAACGCCGCCCGGTGAATCCCTGTTTCTCGTCCTTCTCGTGCGCAGTCTTCCGCGGCGCGCGGCGCGATTCGGGCGCTCCGAGAGGCGATCGGCGCGATGCTAGACGATCTCGAGCGCTGAATGATTCAGCGCTTGTCGTCGTACCGTGGTGAACGCGGCGAATCTGTGGCTGTGATCACCACCTGAAGCCGCCATCCACGCTCGGCGCGTCCACGGAATATCCGCTCCAGACACAGAGATGAAGGAGATGCCCAAGCGAGCTGCGCCCGGCGCTCTCGCGCGGGCGGACGCGGACGGGCCCGGACGTGAGCAGCACCACGCGGGAGCCGGACGGCGCGCGGCGCGTGGCGCCGACCCGGGCTACCGCTCGCGCAGGCGCTCCACGCGGTCGCGCCAGTACTGGAGATCGAGCGTCGAGAAGAGCGCGGCGGCGCGCGCGATGTGGCGCCCGCGCTCCGGATCGCGCCGCGCGAGGTGCCGCGCGAGCTCGAAGCGGGCGCGCGCCTCGTCGACGGGCAGTCCGCGCGCCAGGGCCTCGCCGATCGCCGCGGCCCAGAGCCGCCTGCCGCGCGCGCGGCGGCCGGCGAGCCACGCGGCGAGGCCCCGCAGGCGGAGCGACGTCGAGCGGCCGAGCGGGAAGATGCGCGCGTACCGGCCCAGGGCGCGGCACGCCTGCGCCGAGAGCCGCGACAGGTCGCGCCGCTCGGTCGGGCTCCCGGCGTCCTCGAGCAGCGAGAGCAGCACCTCGCACGTCGCCGCGTAGCCGTACAGGCAGTGATAGCCGGCCGGCTGCCCGCCGCAGATCAGCCGGAGTGTCCGCTCGGCGGCCGCGCGCGCCTCGCCGCGCGCGCCGCAGAGCAGGTGCCCCAGCGCGACCTGGCCGTGCGTGATCTGCTGCGAGTGGTCGCCGAGCCGCTGCACCTCGGCGGCCAGCTCGTCGAAGATCGCGACCGCGCCCTCGCCGTCGCCGAGCAGCAGCCGGCACTGCGCGCGGCCGCTCTCCGCCCAGATGTGGCCCTGCGCGTTGTCGCTCCGCCGCGCCGCGACCGAGAGCGCGCCGTAGCGGTCGAGCGCCTCCATCCAGCGGCCCTCGGTGTGCGCCACGCTGGCGAGCAGCGCGATGCACTCCTCCCTGCGGCGGCGATCCTGCAGCGCCTCCGCGAGCCGCTCCGCCTCCGTGAGCAGCGCGCGCGCGTCGCGGCACCGGCCCTCGCCGAGCGCGGTCAGCCCGCGCAGGCACGACACGAAGGCGACGCCCCGCGGATCGTCGAGCGCCGCCGCCGCCTCCGTCGCGCGCGCGGCGTAGGCGTCCACGACGGCCTTCCACGGGACGTACCCGAACGCGACGCTCAGGGTCGCGTAGCCGCGCGCGAGCGCGAGCGACGGGCCGAGGCGCGCCGCCGCGTTCGTCGCGGTCAGCGCGGCGAGGAACGCGCGCGTCGGCTCGTTGCGGAACAGGTACGTCTCCGACAGCTTCTCCGCCGCGAGCGACGCCTCGGCGAGGCGCTCGCGCTCGCCTTCATCCCGCGCGCGCGGGATGATCGGCACGCCCGCGACGTGCGCGAGCTGCAGCCCGAGCTGCCGCAGCGACGCCGTCATCGGGCGGAGCCGCTCCCGGAGCGGCGCGCCCCGGCCCGCCGCGCGGAGCCACGCCGCGTCGTCGCGGGAGAGCCGATCGAGCGCCGCGGCGCAGTGCCGCTCCGCGCCGAGCAGGTCGCCGAGGTTGTAGTGGGCCTGGCCGAGCCGCCGCTCCCAGCGCGCGCGCCGGAGCGGCGGCGCGCGCTTCTCCGGCGGGAGCGCGCCGTCGAGGTCGAGCGCCCTCGTGTAAAAATCCACCGCGTCGCCGGACGCGCCGGTCGCGAGCGCCTGGGCGCCCGCCTTGTCGAGGTACTCGAGCGTCTTCTCCACGGCGCCCGCGATCGCGTGGTGGTGGGCGAGCATCGGGTACGACAGCGCGAGGTCCGGCGCGTCGTGGTGCCGCTGCTCGATCGCGCGCGCGGCCGCGGCGTGCAGGGCGCGCCGCTCCGGATCGGGGATGCCCGCGTAGACGGCCTCGCGCAGCTTGTCGTGCACGAAGCGGAGCTGCCCGGGCTCGGTCGCCTCGAGCACGCAGCGATCGGCGAGCTCGGCGAGCGCGTCCATGGCCTCGACCTCGGCGAGGCCGGCGGCGCCGAGCAGCAGGCGCTCCTCGAGCTCGCGGCCGAGCACCGACGCGAGCCGCGCGAGCGCGAGCGCCCCCTGGCTCAGGCCCGACAGCCGGCGCGCGACGAGCTCGCGCAGCGAGCCCGGCAGCGGCAACGCCGCGGGCGGCTGGCTCGCGCGCGCGGCGCGGGCGAGCTCCGCGGCGGCGCCCTCGGCGCTCGCGCGGATCCGCCACACGTAGCCCTCGTCGCGGTAGATCATCCGCTCCTGGATCGCGGTCCGGAGGTACTCGGCGACGACGAACGGGTTCCCCTCCGACTGCTCGAAGAGGTACCGAACGAACGCCTCGGGCGGCTCGTCGAGGGCGAGCATGTCGCGCACCATCCGGCCGACCGACGGCCGGTCGAGCCGCCCGAGCGCGATGCGCGAGGCCCACGGCGCCGCGAGGAGCGACGCGAGGGCGGGGGACGTCTCCTCGGTGCGGTAGGTGCCGAGCAGGACGACGGGGTGGGCGGCGAAGTAATCGGCGTCGAGGTGCTCGAGGACGCCGCGCGAGTTCTCGTCGGCCCACTGGAGGTCGTCGAGCACGAGCAGGACGGGCCGCGTCGCCGCGAACGCGGCGAGCGTGTCGGCGAGCGCGGTCCGCAGCCGGTAGCGGGCCGCGTCCGGGGGCAGCTCGGGCGGCTCGGGGTAGCGCTCGTGGCCGCGGAGCTGGGCGAGCGACGGCTCGTACGGCGCGAGGACCCTGCCGCGCGGGCCGAGCAGCGCGTCGTAGCCGCCGGGCCCGAGCTCGTTGCACCGGTCGGCCACCGCGAGCAGGAGCGGGCGGAACGGGTGCAGCGGCGCGGCCTTGACCGCGCCGGCGCGCCCGGCCGCCGCCGACACGGCCGCGCACGCGCCCGCGACCACGGTCATCTGGATGAGCGCCGCCTGGTGCGCCGCCTCGACCGCGAGGCGCGTCTTGCCGACGCCGCTCTCGCCGCCCACGAAGACGAGGCCGCCCTGCCGGCGCTCCTGGGCGCGCTCGAGCGCCTCGCCGAGCTGCCGCAGCGCCTCGCCGCGCCCCGCGAGCCGCGGCCGGTAGAGGTACGGCTGCGCCGCGGGCGCGCGCGCCTCGCCGCGCGGCGGCGCGTCGTCCGCGCCCAGCCTGGCCAGCGCGGTCGCGACGTCGTCGGCGTAGCCGAGCCGCTCCTCGGGGCGCTTCTTCAGGAGCCGCGCGATGAGGGCGTCGAGCTCGGGGGGGACGTCGGCGACGAGCTCGGAGGCCGGGAGCGGCTCGGCGTAGAGGTGCATGGACAGCACGACCGAGCTCGAGTCGCCGAGGAACGGGACCGCCCCGGTCACGGCCTCGTAGAGCATGCAGCCGAGCGCGTAGAGGTCCGCGCGCGCGTCGACGAGGTCGCCGCGGATCTGCTCGGGGGACATGTAGTCGGGGCTGCCCATCAGCCGGCCGCCCGGCTGGAGCTCGTCGCGCCCCTTGTGGCCCTCGAACTGGAAGGCGAGGCCGAAGTCGAAGAGCACCGGGGCGCCGTCCTCGCGGATGAAGACGTTGTCCGGCTTGAGGTCGCGGTGGACGAGGCCGCGGCCGTGGACGTACGCGAGCGGCCGGCAGATCGCGCGCAGCAGCGTCAGCGCCTGCCGGAGCGCCCCGCCGGCCGCGCGGTGGAACGGGCGCGGCGCGAACGGCTGGTACGAGCGCGGGACGATCGAGACGGGGGCCATCTCGGCCGTCGCGGTCGCGGCGCTCGCCTGCGCCTCGTACCCCTCGGACACGCTCACGGTGGGCTCGCTGTTCATGCTCGCCCGGCCGCGCCAGCGCTCCTGGTTGTGGTCGCGGAGCGTGCGCCCCTCGAGCAGCTCCATCGCGTACCACGGGATCCCGCCCTGGATGCCCTCGTCGAGGATCCGCACGACGCCCGGGTGCTCGACGCCGCGGAGCGCGTGGATCTCGCGGCGGATGCTCGAGACGAGGCTCTCGTCGCCCACGGAGACGGTCTTCAGCGCCGCGAGCGCGCCCGTGGCGCTGTGCTGGGCGCGGTAGACGACCCCCATCCCGCCGCGGCCGAGCGGATCGAGCACCCGCCACGGCCCGACGGAAGCCGGGACGTCCGGCGAAGGCCTGGCCTGTGACGAGCTCGGCGTCGTGATCATCTGGGGACCGAGGCGTCCCTGGCCTGGGCCGGGTTCCGCTCCAGGTGGTAGGCCCGAGGCGAGCTCCCCACATCGCCGCTGAGGCTGAGTACATCCACCCGACGGCCTGCCATGATGTCACGGAGCGGCCGACCGTACAACAAGTCTGTATCGAGCTCCGGTCATCGCACGTACGCCGCGTGAAGGGCTCTTTCACCGACAGGGGACCACACGCGACGCGGCGTGAGAGTGGCTGTCTTCCCGCGGACGGCGGGTCGAGGCGCGGCGCGCGGGCGGCGCGTGCACGGGAGCGAGCGCCCGGCGGAGAGCGCGCCTCGGGCGTTCCGGGGCGCGAGGCGCGGTGGAGCCGGGACTCGGCGGAGCGCCGCTCCGCCGCCAGCGTGAGCCGCCGCCGGCGGCGGGCGGCGAGCCGCGAATTCGCGGCGAGGCTGGCGGCGCGGCGCTCGGGCCAGAACGTCTCGATTCGTCGGCGCGCTCGGCGCGCCAAGAAAGGTTTGCTTTCCCCGCTTGGTGGATCCGGCATCTCCGATGGGATTGTCCTGCTTCGCCGGGCGCGCGGCGCCGCTGCGCGGTCCGATCGTGCACAGCTGTGCTCGCGGTACATGCCTTGCTCCCGAGTGCCGCCACGGCCGCGCACGCGGCCGGACTTAGAAAGGGAGACAACGAATGAAGCGTACGATTCATCTCGGGGCCCTTGTGACCGTCCTGTCCCTCGCCGCGTGCGGCGGCGAAGGTCCAGACTCCGCCCCGACGGACACCGCCATGAGCAACAAGCAGCTCAAGGATCTGACGGCCGATGACGTCCGGTCCACGTGCGAGTCGCTCGAGGCGAGGGTGAAGCTCTCCAAGGAAGACGCCTGTGAATACCTCGGCCTCATGGCGGCTCCCGCCCTCGGGAAGCCGTGCGGCACGCTGAAGGACGAGTGCATCTCCGCGGCCGACGGGTCGACCCAGGGGCAGGCCGTCGACGGTGACTGCTTGCCTCCGGACGAGCAGCGCGCGGGCTGCACCGCCACGCTGGCCGAGTATGAGGTCTGCCTGCTGGCCCAGACCCAGATGATCCGGGCGCTCACGTGCGACTCGACCCTGACCTCGCTGGACACCGCTCCTCCGGATTGCGACGTGGTGGCGCGGAAGTGCCCGCAGATCATCGCCACGGACGACGAAGGCGAGGGGCACGGCACCGAGAATCCTTGATCGCGGCGCGGCGGCGCGGCTGATGGAATCGGCGCGGAGAACGCCGACTGAACGCCGACTGAACGCCGACGGATGAACGCCGACGGATCGCCGCCTGAACGAATTGCGGGTAGGCGCGTCACGGCCGCTCAGCGGCCGTGAGCCCCCTTGTCCCACCTCCGTTCGCCTGGATCTTTCGATTCCCACCGATATTCGCGCTCGTCCGCGCCTCCGGCGGCATCTCGTCGTATGATGGGCTCCGAAGCCGGGGCGCCCGGGGAGGTTTCGGCCTCGGCGCGCCGGCTCGAGCGAAGTCGCGGCTCCCGCCGAGGGTTCGCTCGAACCGAGGAGGATTTCATGAAGATCACCAAGCTTTCCGGAGTGTTTGCCATGCTGCTGATCGCCGCCGCGGCTGGATGCGGCAAGGGCGAGCAGCAGGTCGAGGCGAACGCGACGGCCGAGGTGACCGCCACCGCCGAGTCGGCGATCGGCGAAGGCGCCTATGTCGAGGAGCACGAGAGCGGCAAGGCCGCCTTCAACGTCGCCGCGGACGGGAACGTCAAGGCGGCCGTGACCGGGCCGGACGGCAAGCCGATCCGGGAGGACGTCGGCGGCACGCTGCTGTGGAAGGACGCGTCCGGCGAGGAGAAGACCGTGCCCCTGACGCTCGACGCGAAGACCGGCCTGCTGGTCGCCGCCGGACCCAAGCTCGAGGCGGACCTCACGCAGATCGGCTACACGCTGAACGTCGCCGGCAAGCCGTGGAGCGGCACGCTGCACGTCCCCGCCGGCGGCACCGCCGAGCTCCACGCCAACGCCAAGGGCGCGGCGGATCTCGGGCTCCCGGAGGGGAAGCTCGGCCCGCACGGCGGGCGCATCGAGATCGTGGGCGACGACCGCCTGGAGCTCCTGGTCGACGAGGCGACCGGCGAGGTCCGCGTCTACGTGCTCGACGTCGACCTGAAGCCCGTCGACATCGGCGAGCGCAAGGTCACGCTCGGCGTGGTCGCCGATGCGCCGCAGGTGGTCGTCCTCGCGCCGGTGGCGGCGACCGCGACCGCGGGCGTGGCCGCGGGCGCGTACCTGACCGGCAAGCTCGCGCTCGCCGCCGATCCGCTGAAGGTGACGATCGCGGTGCGCAACGCGGGCCGCTCGGCGGTGGCCCTCTGCGGCTACCGGGCCGGGGCGGCGTTCGCCGTCCACGCGCACGCCCCGCGCGTGAAGGTGCGCATGAAGACCGACTGGCACGCGCACGCCCACGCGCACGCCGACCTGAAGGCGAAGGCCGACATCGACCCGAAGGTCCACGTCCACGCGGCGTCCGGCGCCGCCGCCAGGGCCAACGCGAAGGCCAACGTGCACGTCAAGGCGCCGAGCGTCCGCGTGACGCCGCCGAGCGTGAACGTGCAGATCAAGGCGCCCAGCATCTCGATCCCCAAGCCGACCTTCAAGGCGTCGGCGTCGGCCCGCGCGAGCGCGGGCGCGAAGGTCGGGACGCGCTGACGCCTGCGGGGGAGGGGGCCGGGCGGCGCGCGTCGCCCGGCGGGCCCTTCCCGAGACGCTCCCGGGGCGCGGAGGAGACCGACCTCCGAGGCTGCCCTGGTCGAGCGGATGGATCCACGATAGATCCACGTCGGAGAGCGCACCGTTGATGCGGAAGACCTCGGCGAGGCGCCCGGGGCGGGCCTCTCCGCCCGCCGGCGCGGTGACGGCCGTGGTGCTCGATCCTGCATCGAGCGCCCCGCTCCACCGGCAGGTCTACGAGGCGCTGCGCGGCGCGATCTTCGCCGGGCGGCTCCGGTCCGGGAGCAAGCTGCCGTCGACCCGGGCCCTCGCCGCGCACCTTGGCCTGTCGCGCAACACGGTGCTGGGCGCGTACGCGCAGCTCCTCGCGGAAGGGTACCTGCGCGGCCGGATCGGCTCCGGGACGTACGTCGCCGACGCGCTGCCGGAGCACCTCCTGCTCGCGCGGCGCGAGCCCGCGCCGCGGCCGGCGCCCTCGCCGGGCGGCGCCGCCCTGTCGAGGCGCGGCGCCCTCGTGGCGAGCGCGGCGTCGCCGTTCCGGCGCGCCTCCTCGCCGCCCGGGCCTGCTGGCCTGGCGTTCCAGGTGGGCGCGCCCGCGTACGACGCCTATCCCGCCGCCGTCTGGGGCCGGCTGATGAGCTGGCGCTGGGACCGCTCGTGGCGGGCGCTCTTGCCGCGCCACGAGCCGCAGGGGTACGCGCCGCTGCGCCGGGCGATCGCCGACTACCTCGTCACGGCGAGGGGCGTGCGGTGCACGCCGGCCCAGGTCATCGTGGTGAGCGGCGCCCAGCAGGCGATCTCGCTCGCGGCCGAGGTGCTGCTCGATCCAGGCGACCCGGTCTGGGTCGAGGATCCGGGCTACACCGCGGCGCGCAGCGCCCTTGTCGCGGCCGGAGCGATCCCGGTCCCGGTCCCGGTGGACGGGGAGGGGCTCGACGTGGCGGCGGGCGCTCGATCTTCGGCCTCGGCGCCGGCCCGGCTCGCCGTCGTGACGCCGTCGCACCAGTTCCCGCTGGGCGTGACGATGAGCCCCGGGCGCCGGCTCGCGCTCCTCGACTGGGCGCGGTCGTCGGGCGGCTGGGTCTTCGAGGACGATTACGACAGCGAGTTCCGCTACGCGGGCCGCCCGCTCGCCGCCCTCCAGGGCCTGTCGCCCGACGCGCGGGTGATCTACGCGGGCACGTTCAGCAAGGTGCTCTCGCCGTCGCTGCGGCTCGGCTACCTCGTGGTCCCGGAGGCGCTGGTCGACGCGTTCGTCGCGGCCAAGGTGCTGGCCGACGTGTCGTCGCCCCCGCTGGAGCAGGCGGTCCTGGCCGACTTCATGGCCGAGGGGCACTTCGCGCGCCACGTGCGCCGCATGCGCGTGCTGTACGAGCGGCGCCAGGCCGCGCTCGTCGCGGCGGCGGGGCGGGAGCTCTCGGGGCTCCTCGAGGTCCCCGCGGCGCCCGCCGGCATGCACCTCCTCGGGTGGCTGCCGGCCGGGCGCGCCGACAGCGCCGCGGCGGAGCGCGCGGCCGCGAACGGCGTGCGGTGCGTCGCGCTGTCCGAGCTCCGCGTCGACACCGCCGGCCGCGGCGCCCTGCTGCTCGGCTATGCCGCGGTGCCGGAGGACGAGATCGACGAGGGCGTCCGGCGGCTCAGGGCGGCATTGCGCTAGCCTGTGTCGAGCAAGTCAAACGATGCACAGGAACCGTGAGGCGCAGGCGCGGCCCCGCCGCGGGCAGGCGCAGGCGCGCCCGGCCGCGGGCGGTGCTACGGTTCCCGCATGACGAGCCGCGCCGCTCCACCGCTCCGCCTCGCGGACCTGTCCCCCGAGACGATCGCAAGGCTCAAGACCTTCCGGTACGACCGCATCATCGAGAAGCACGAGGGGCCCGAATCCTGGGAGTGGTACCTCCGGGATCCGAGCGAGCGGCCCTCGTGGCTCCCGGAGCCGGTGTCTCCGGACATCGAGGACGACTACAAGCCCGATCCGGCAGAGTTCCTGCAGATCGCAGGCCATGACGTGCTCTTACCGGTGGGCCGGTCGCACCACCCGAACATCACCGTCCTGCGCACCATCATCGGAGACGAAGGGAAGAGCCTGACCCTCTTTCTGAAGGACACGACCTACGTCGACGATCCGAAGCTCGAGTTCTTTTCTGCAGGATTCCTGGCCGTGTGCGATCGTGTGCCGGGCGAGAGATTCTATGTCGCGCACGTGTTCCATGAGTGGTTCATGATGGCTCCGAACGGTTGAAGGCGGCCGGGGCGCGCGTGCCGCCATGGGCATGCTCGCCGCCTGTGTCGTGCCTGTCAGGCGACTGGGCTCCTCCTTGCGGCGAACCGGACGAGGCTGCCCGGAGCCAGCGCAGCACCTCGCTCGCCGGCGTCGGATCGGGAGCCCTGGCGCGCGGCACGAGCGCGAGCGCCCCGCGCGCGGTGGATCCAGTCGATCGGGGCGAAGTGGCTCTCGTCGCGGCGCCGCGCGCCATCTAGAGGGGGGCTGTCGCGCGCGGCGTGGCCGGCGCGGGAAGGGATTTCATGGAGGACGAAGTGAGCATGCAGCCACGTATCGATTACGCCAGCGTCGCCCCCGAGCCGTACAGAGCGATGCTCGGGCTCAGCGCCTGCGTGAACCGCTGCGCGCTGGAGGATGCGCTGAAGCACCTGGTGCTCCTCCGCGCCTCGCAGATCAACGGCTGCGGGTTCTGCATCGACATGCACTGGAAGGACGCGCGGGCCGCGGGGGAGGGCGAGCAGCGGCTCTACGGGCTCAGCGCGTGGCGCGAGGCGCCTTATTACAGCGAGCGTGAGCGGGCCGCGCTGGAGTGGACAGAGGCGGTGACCCTCGTGGCGGAGGGCCAGGTGCCCGATCGCGCCTACGAGACCGTGCGCCCGCACTTCTCGGAGCGGGAGCTCACGGACCTCACCTGGCTCGTGGCGACGATCAACGCGTGGAACCGGATGGCCATCGCGCTCCGGAAGGTCCCCGGCTCCTACGAGGCCGGGGAGCGGGCGAACGCTCACCCGGGCAGCGCGCGGTAATCGATCTTCCCTGTCGAGGTCCGCGGCAGCTCGTCCAGCGCGACGATCTTCTCGGGGACCATGTACGGGGGCAGCCGCTCCGCGAGGTACATCCTGAGCGCGCGGTCGTCCGCGTCGCCGCTGTCGGCGGTGAACGCGACGAAGCCGCGGAGCGTCTTGCCGAGGCGCGGGTCCTCGACGGCGATCACGGCCGCCTGGCGCACCGCGGGGTGCGACGCGAGCGCCGCCTCGACCTCGCCCGGCTCGACGCGGTAGCCGCGGATCTTCACCATCCGATCGATACGGCCGCGGAAGTAGAAGAGCCCGTCGGCCTTGCGTTCCACCCGGTCGCGCGTCCGGTAGGGGCCGCCGTTCACGGTGGTCGGCCCCGAGACGACGAGCTCGCCTGTCCCCGGGCCCTCGATGACGCGGCCGCCCTCGTCCTCGGCGATCAGCGCGCAGGCGGCGTAGGGGCACGCGAGGCCGATCGGGACCTCGCTCGCCCCGTCGAGCGCCCCGCGGTCGACGCGGTGGAACGTGCAGACGTTCGTCTCGGTCGGGCCGTACAGGTTGTAGAGCGCCGCGCCGGGCGCGCGCGCCGCCAGCGCGGCGAGCTCGCGCGGCGGGAACACCTCGCCGGCAAACAGGATCGCGCGCACCGGCGGGGAGAGCGCCGCGGCGGGCGCGCCCGCGTCCGCCGCGGGGAGCGCCGAGGCGAGCTTCATGAACATCGACGGCACGCCGTAGATGACCGTCGGCGCGAGCGCGAAGACCGCGTCGCGGAGCGCGCGGCCCGAGGCGAGGTCGCGCCGCGTCATGGTGGCGAGCGTCGCGCCGGCGCGGAACGTCGCCAGGTGGTCGAACCAGGCGAGATCGAAGACGAGCTCGGCAACGCGGAGGACCCGGTCCGCCGGCGAGAGGCCGATGAGATCGACGCAGAAGGCCGTGAACGCGTCGAGCCCGGCCCAGGTGATGGGAACCGGCTTCGGCTCCCCGGTGCTGCCCGAGGTGTGCAGGATGCACGCGACGTCCTGCGCCCCGCCGCCGCGCTCGCCGCCCGCGCCGCCTGCGTCTCGCTCGCCGCCTGCGTCGGAGGGCGCCGTCGCGCGCACCACCCGGCCCTCGGCGTCGAGCTCCACGCGCGCCAGGCCTGCGCCGAGCGCGGCGTCGATGCCGTCCGCGAGGCCGGTGGCCGCCGTGTCGAGCACGAGCGCCCGGCAGCCGCGGGCCCGGGCGATCCGGCCGAGCCGCGCGGGCGGCGCGGTCGCGTCGAGCGGGACGGCCACGGCGCCGGCGGCGAGCACCCCGGCGAGCGCCGCCGGCTCGTCGTGCGCGCGGCCCGACGAGAGCAGCGCCACCGGATCGCCCGGGCGCGCGCCCGCCCCGGCGAGCGCCGCGCCCACGGCGGCCGCGCGCGCGGCGAGCTCGGCGTAGGTCACCGCGGCGCCGCGCGACGCGAGCGCGACGGCGTCGCCGCGCGCGGCCAGGTCCTCGGCGCGCAGCCGGTAGGGGCCGGCCATGGCGGCCCGGCTAGCCCTGCGCGGCCGCGACGCGGCCGGCGACGAAGCGCGCCATCCTGTCGACCGTCGACACCTCGTCGAGGTCCACCTCCTCGTCCGGGATCTTCACGCCGAAGCGCTGCTCGATGAACACGAGCACCCGCGTCAGCGACATCGAATCGAACCCGGACCCGCCGGCGAAGAGATCCTCGTCCGGCGCGAGCGGCGCCTTGCGGAGCAAGATCTCCTTCACGATATGGTCGTGCAGCGCGCGCCGCACCGTGTCGATATCGACCGTCACGCGAACTTCCTTTCCTGTCCAGACGCTAGCTGGCCGCCGGCGTCGCCTTGCGAGCGAGGTAATCGATGAGATCGATCTTGGACACGACGCCGAGCACCGTCTCCTCGTCGACGACGAGCGCGATCCTCGCGTCGCTCAGGACGCCCTTCAGGAGCTCGACCTTCGTGGCCGGCGTCACGGTCGCGTAGTCGCTCTCGACGAGCCCGCTCACGCTCGAGTCGAGCGTGCCGCTCCCCTCCACGAGGTGGCGCAGCAGGTCGACCTCGTGGACCAGCCCGCGCAGCTTGCCGTCCTGGATGACCGGGAGCTGGCTTATCCCGTGCGACTTCATCATGTCGATGACCTCGCGGACGCGCGCGTTCGCGTCGGCGGTGACCACCGACGCGCTGGGCTTGCCGGCGAGCAGGTCGCGCACCGTCCCGAGGCTCTTTTCCTCCTCGAGGAAGCCGTTCTCCCGCATCCAGTCGTCATTGAAGATCTTCGAGATGTACTTGGACGCGCCGTCGGGCAAAAGGACGAGGATGTTCTCCTTCTTCCCGCTCTGGCGCGCATACTTGATCGCGCCGGCGACCGCCGCGCCCGCGGAGCCGCCCACGAAGAGGCCCTCGAGGCGCACGAGATCGCGCGTCATGAGGAAGCACTCCTTGTCGTCGACCCGGATGATCTCGTCGATGATCTCGAGGTTCATCGTGCTCGGGAAGAAGTCCTCGCCGATCCCCTCGACCTTGTACGCGAAGGGCTTCGTGATCCGCTGGGTCTTCACGTAGTCGTAATAGAGCGAGCCCACCGGGTCGACGCCGACCATCTTGATCTCGGGTTTCCTCTGCTTGAGGAATTTGCCGACGCCGCTGATGGTGCCTCCCGTCCCCATGCCGGCGACGAAGACGTCGAGCTCGTCCCCGCACTGCTGCCATATCTCGGGGCCGGTGGAGCCGACGTGGGCCTCGGGGTTCGACGGGTTGTGGTACTGGTTCGCGTAGAAGCAGTTCGGCGTCTCCTCGGCGATGCGCTTCGCGACCTGGTAATAGCTGCGCGGGTCGTCGGGCTCGACGGCGGTCGGACAGACCACGACGCGGGCGCCGTAGGCGCGCAGGGTCGCGATCTTCTCCTGCGACATCTTGTCTGGCATGACGAAGACGCACTTGTATCCGCGGATGGCGGCGACCATGGCGAGGGCGGCGCCCGTATTGCCGCTGGTCGCCTCGACGATGGTGCCGCCCGCCCTGAGCCCGTGCGCCTCGGCGTCGCGGATCATGTTCAGCGCGACCCGATCCTTGTGGCTGCCGCCCGGGTTCAGGTACTCGCATTTGACGTAGATGTCGCTCTGGAGCCCCTCGGTGACCCGGTTCAGCTTGACGATCGGCGTGTCGCCGACCGCTCTCGTGATGTCGCTGAGCGCGCCTCGCATCATGCGGGGACCTCTTACCCGCCGCGCGCCGCAGCGACAAGGGGAGCAAGCGGCCGCGGCGGGCCGCGTTACATCGCCCCGCGCGTCGGTGGTTCTCGGCTTCACGGGCGCTCTCGCGGTGGTTGGAGAGCGCATGGTACAGTGCCTTATCCATGGTCTCCCGCCGCGCCTTGCTCGCCACAGCCGGCCTGCTCTCCGTCGGCGCGTTCGCCTCGAGGCTGGCCCGCGCCGCGGGGCCAGCGGCCTCGCCCGTCCATGCGTTTCCCCTGTCGATCGCCGTGGCGGAGGGCGAGGCGGGGCAGCCGGTGCGCGACGAGGCCTGGGTCGACGCGCAGATCGCCGAGGCGGTCCGGCTGTTCGAGCCCGCCGGCGTGGCGCTGCGCAAGGCCGGCTCGCGCGCGCTGTCCCCGGGCTTCTCGCGGATCGAGACGCGCGAGGACCGCGACGCCCTCGCCTCGGCCATCGAGGCGCGCCGGATCAACGTGATGGTCGTCGCGTCGCTGCGGGACGTCGACGATCCGCGGCGCTTCCGGATGGGCGTGCACTGGCGCCGCCGGGCGACGCCCGAGCGCCGGTTCGTCATCCTGGCGGCGAACGCGCGGCCGACCGTGCTCGCGCACGAGCTCGGCCACTTCTTCGGGCTCGGCCACAGCGGCACGGACGACAACGTGATGAGCTACACGCGCACCGGAGCGCCCGTCTCCTTCGACGCGGCGCAGATCGAGAAGATCCGGGCCTCCGCGCGCAGGTACGCGGCGAGCAAGGCGCTCGATCCCGCCTAGCGAGGACGGGCACTCGCCGCGGCCGGTCGGGCCGCGATTCCCGTTGCTGTCGAGTCGGTCCGTCCGTCCACGATCGCCTGCGAGGACAAGGAAGGAGCATTTACAATGAGACCCATGATGACCCACGTCGCGCTCCACGTCGGCAACCTCGACGCGACGATCACCTTTTATCGCGATTTCTGCGGGCTCAAGGTGGTTCACGAGCGCAACGACGCCGGCACGCGGGTCGCATGGCTGGCCGAGGAGGGGAAAGAGCGGACGTTCGTCCTGGTGATGATCGAGGGGGGCCGCCGCGCTCCGCAGGCACCGGAGGACATGAGCCACTTCGGGTTCGCGCTCGAGAGCCGCGCCGCCGTCGACGAGGTGGCGAGTCGCGGCCGAGCACACCTCGTCTGGCCTCCCAGGGAGCTACCCTATCCCGTCGCCTACTTCTGCGCGCTCAGGGATCCGGACGGCAATTATGTCGAGTTCTCCTACGGCCAGCCGCTCGGGCCTGGGGCCGAGGGGTGGGACGCCGAGCTGCTCGGCGCTCCGGGATGAGCCACCGACGACGCGATTGCGCGTCGCGCTCTCCGGCGCTCCCGCGTTACCGGGCGCCGCTCACCCCCCGCCGGGCGCGAGCCCGAGCCGCCGCGCGACGCTCTCCGCGGTGCGCACGCCGCCTACCGCCGTCGCCAGCGTGCTCTGCCCGGGAAAGACCGAGTCGCCCACCATCCAGAGCCCGTCCTGCACCGGGCGCGGCCAGACCGACAGGTAGTGCCCGAGCCCCGCGCGCCGCGGCACGCCGCCGACGGCGCCGCCCGCGCGCCCGGTGAAGCGCGCGAACGTCCGCGGCGAGGCCGTCAGCGCGTGCACGATGTTCTCGCTCCATTCGGGCGCGAGCGCCGCGAGCCCCTCGCGCATCCGCGCCTGGATCGCGCCGATGGCTTCGCCCTGCTGCGCGGGCGGGAGCGCGCGGAGCTTCGCGAGCGGGACGTGCGTCGACACGGTCAGCGTGCGGTGCCCCGGCGGCGCGCGGCCCTCGTCGGCGGCGCCGCTCACCGACACGAACAGGTGGTTGCCCTCCGTGAACGGCGCGCGCGGGTCCTGCACCAGCTCCAGGTGGTGCGCCGCGGCCGACGCGCCCTCGGGCGCGCGCGCCACGAGGTAGAGCATCGCCGCGCCCCAGCCCCCCTCGACGTCGCGCGCGAGCCGATCGAGCCGCGGCAGCGCGCCCGGCGCGGCGCCGAGCAGCGCGCGGAGGTCCTGCGGGAGCAGGTTCGCGATGACGTGGCGCGCGCGGATCTCGCCCGAGCGCGTCCCGGCGCGGAACCCGCCCGGGACCGGCTCGAGCGAGCGCACGCGGCTCGCCATGCGCGCCTCGCCGCCGAGCCGCTCGACGGCCCGGACGAGCGCCCACGCGAGCGCGCCGATGCCGCCGCGGACGTGGCCGGTGCCGCGGAAGTAGTAGTCCATCGTCGCCATCGCGAAGGGCGCCTCGGCCTCGGCGACCCCGCACTGCACCGTGATCTGGCAGAGCCCGTCGAGGTACTGCCGGAGCGGGGCGAAGCCGGCCACGCCGAACCGCGCGAGCACGCTCTCGAGCGGCCGCCCGAGCACCGGCAGCAGCGCGGCGTAGCGGGCCGTGCTCGCCGCGTGGCGCACGAGCGCGCGGACGCCGAGCGGCGGCAGCAGGGCGGGGTCGTCGAAGAGCGCCCACAGGGTGTCGGCGATCCGCGCCTGGTAGGCGAAGAAGCCGCGGATCCCGCGCGCCGGGGCGCCCGGCAGGCCGGCGAGCGCGTCCACGAGCGCGCCGCGGTCGCGCCCGATCGCGAGGCGGAGCGAGGGCGTCCGCAGCTCGACCAGCGGGTCGATCCAGTCGACCGCGACGTCGAGGCCGTGGCGCGCGATCCACCGGCCGAAGAGCTGCTCCGGGGCGAGCCCGGAGAACAGCGTGGCCCCCGACTCGAAGCGGTAGCCGCCGCGCTCGAAGGTGCTGGCGCAGCCGCCGGGGTACCTGAGCGCCTCGCACAGGACCACCTTCGCCCCGCGCTCCGCGAGGGAGAGCGCCGCGCCGAGGCCGCCGAAGCCGGCGCCGATCACGAGGACGTCCGCGTCAGCGCCGCGCCGCGCGCCTGGGCTGGCCGGGGTCATGGCCGCTCCCTGTAGGGCGCCGGTGCGCTCCCGGGAAGCCGGTGCGCCCGCGACAGGCGGGGGCGCCCGCGACGCGCCGGCGCGCCCCCGGGGAGGTCACCGACCGGCCCCGGCCCTGCGCGGCGGCGTGGTACGCTGGCGCGATGGGCTCCGAGCCGAAAGGTCACGCGAGCGCCGAGACGGCGCTCCTCAAGGTCCGCTCCAAGGAGATCGCGTTCAGCCGCTTCCGCGTGCAGGTCACGGCCGGCCCGGACGCCGGGGCGGCCCAGGTGTCGGACGCGGCCGAGTTCGTGATCGGCACGGCGCCCGGCAACCAGCTCATCCTGACCGACCGCGCTGTGTCGCGGCACCACTGCGTGATCACCGTCACCCCGCGGGGCTTCTTGCTCCGCGATCTCGGCAGCAAGAACGGCACGACGCTCTCCGGCTTCCGCATCGAGGCCGCCTACCTCCAGCCGGGCGCCGCGCTCGGCCTCGGGCAGTCGACGCTCCGCTTCGAGCCGCTGGCCGAGGAGATCCGCGAGCCGCTCGGCGACGAGGACCGGTACGGCCGGGTGCTCGGGCAGAGCGCCGCGATGCGCCGGATCTTCGCGGCGCTGCCGCGCATCGCCGCGTCGGACTCGACGGTGCTGATCGAGGGCGAGACGGGCACGGGCAAGGGCCTGCTCGCCGAGGCCATCCACGAGAGCAGCCCGCGCGCGGGCGGGCCGTTCGTCGTGATCGACTGCGGCTCGATCCCGCCGACGCTGATCGAGGCCGAGCTCTTCGGGCACGCGAAGGGGGCGTTCACGGGCGCGCAGGCGGCGCGCGTCGGTGCCTTCGAGGCGGCGCGGGGCGGCACGGTGCTGCTCGACGAGATGGGCGAGCTCCCGCTCGACATGCAGCCGAAGCTCCTGCGCGTGCTCGAGGAGCGGCAGATCCGGCGCATCGGCACGGTCGAGCCGACCAAGCTCGACATCCGCGTCATCGCGACGACCAACCGCGATCTCCGCCAGGAGGTGAACCGCGGCAATTTCCGGTCGGACCTCTACTACCGGCTGAACATCGTCCGCCTCCGCGTGCCGGCGCTGCGCGAGCGCCCGGACGACATCGCGCTGCTCACGGCGCACTTCTACCGGCAGTTCGCGCAAGGGCAGGACCAGAGCCCGCCCGGCGAGCTCCTCGAGACCTTCATGCGCCAGGACTGGCCGGGCAACGTCCGCGAGCTGCGCGGCGCGGTGGAGCGGGCGGTGCTGATGATCGATCCGGCGCTCTTTCGCGAGGCCGTGATGGGCTCGGAGGGCAGGGAGGGCAATCCCCCGGGGCTGGAGGCGCTCCGGGACGACGATCTCAGCCTGTCGTTCCGCGAGGCGAAGGAGCGCGCCGTGGCGCGCTGGGAGCGGGCGTACCTGACGGCGCTCGTGCGCGCGAACGGCGGCAACCTCTCGCGCGCCGCGCGCGCCGCCCGGATGGACCGGAGCCACCTGCGCGAGCTGCTCCAGCGGCACGCCGTATCGGCGACCGAGGCGTGACGGCGCGACAGCGTCACCACGCGACGGCGTGACGGCGCGCCCGGGAGGTGGGGAGTCGATCCACCCCCCGGCTGCGGAAACTCGGGGTGAAGCGACCCGCCATGGTAGGCTCTCCGCATGAGCGACGCCTGGGACTGGGTCACTCCGATTCGCCAGAAGCACTTTGGTGAGCCGCTCACCGGCCTCTATCCGGTCGAGCGGCTCGCCGGCGCGGAGGCGTACTGGGCGCTGCACGACGCCGAGCTGCGCCGCCATTTCCCTGCCGAGGTCTTCTTCGACCTCCGGGCGCTGTCGGGCGGGGAGGGCCAGCGCGCCCGCGCGTTGCTCGCGGCGTCGGAGGGGGCCCATCGCCTCGCGGACTTCTGGGTCGCGCGCGACGGCGAGGCGATCGTGGCCATGTTCTCTGGCCATCAGAAGGATGACGAGACCTACCGGATGTGGCACTCGAACGTCCACCCCGCTTACCGTCGGCGCGGCATCTATGCGGAGATCGTCCGGCGGATCCTCGCCTACACGCGCGAGCTCGGCTTCGACTACGTGGTCAGCGAGCACGCACCGTGCAACAACGCGGTGCTCATCGCCAAGCTGAGGGCGGGATTCCGGATCGTGGCCATGGAGATCGACGCCGCCGTCGGCCCGGGCGTGAACCTCAGGTACTTTCACAACGAGGCACACCTCAGGGCGTATGAGTTCCGCTGCGGCCTGGCCAGGCTCGACGAGCGCCTCGTCAACGCCGGGTTCGGCGCGATGCCGCTCCTGCTGGATCAGCTCCGGCGGGGGACGGCCGCCGAGGCGCAAACCTCCGAACCACCGCGACCGTCTGTCGAGTCGGCGGAGTAGTGCGCGCATCGGCTTGACTGTAGTGCGTCTTACGATGATGGTCCTGCGGAGCTGCTGAGCTCGGCAGTGGGTCGGGTGGACGCTGCCCTCGAACAGCGCCGCAGGCAGCGTGCTGTCCGGGGGCAGCGCCCGTTCCGGGCGTGAGCTCTACCTACTGATTGGCCCTCTGCCGGTTCTCGCCCTGGAGCTCCTTGGCCTTCCCCTCGGCGGCCATCTGCTCGTTGTCGACCAGCTTGCCGACCCGGTTCTTGATGGCGCCGGCGGCCTCCTCGAGCGCGCCCTTCGCGCGTTCCTCTGCCTTGGCGTCCTCCTGCTGGACCTTACCCCTGACCTCCTTGGCCCGGCCCTCCGCTTCCATCTGCTCGTCGCCGATCAGCTTGCCGAGCCCCTTCTTGAGCTTGCCGCCCAGCTCCTCGGCGGCTCCTTCGTTACGGTCGCTTTCGTTGCTCATCGTACCCTCCTCTTGACTGGACGTCGGCCGCGCCTCTCTGCGGCGCGCCATCGCTCTCCACCACGTGCAACCGCCACGCCACGACGGCGCGGTCCGACCCCATCGGGAGGGCGGAGGGGACATTGAGGCAGGCTACCCCGCCCGCGCTCTCCCTTTCAGCTCGTTTGAGGCACTACGCCACACAGATACGGCGGAAGCGTCCCCGCCGGGCGAGCAGGCCGTCCCGGCTCTCCCGGTCGCATTCCGTGCTGCAGGCGGATTCTGCGGTGAAACGGCGCCCCCGAGCTCTGTCCGCGGCGTCCTGTCCGCCCGGGCGGCTGTGGAGAGCGCGGACTTCGCGAGATGGCGCGGCGCTTGCTGAACAGTCTGCAAGCAACGAGGAGCACTTCGCTCCTTCCTGGGAGGTTCATCATGTCGTTCGTTCTCTTTCTCCTGTTTGGCCTCGTCGTCGGTGCTCTGGCGCGTCTTATCGTCCCGGGCCGTGAGCCGGGCGGGTGGGTCGTCTCGATGATCATCGGCGTCGTCGGCTCGTTCGTCGGCGGGCTGCTCGGCCGCATGCTGTTCATGTACCGCGAGGGCGAGCCGGCGGGGTTCTTCATGTCCCTCATCGGCGCCATCCTGCTCACCGCGGGCTATCAGGCGATCACGCGGCGTCGCTCGGTGGTATGAACGGGTCGATTGACCCTCTGCCGAGGCGCTACGCCCGATACCGTCACAGGGCGCGACATGGAGGAGCTCCTGTTCCGCTGCTGCGCCCTGTGACGTCGGGGAACACCTTGGGTCTACCGTACGCGGCGTGGAGGAAGCCTTGCTGTTCATGAGCCCGACTCGGGTTCAGGCGAAGCAGCGCTCGCTTCCACGCATCACGGTAGGCCAGAGGGGGCCCTGTTCATCGCATGACTCACCCCCCCAGGGTCGTGCGATGAACAGGGCCTCCTCGGAGCAAGGGCATCGGAGGTCCTGCTCGTCGCATGACTCACCCCCCCCAGGGTCGTGCGACGAGCAGGGCCTCCCTTGCGGGAGCAGCGGAGGTCCCGCTCGTCGCATGACTCACCCCCCCAGGGTCGTGCGACGAGCAGGGCCTCTCCTGGCCGGCAGCCCGCGCCGGCGCCGGACGTCCCGAGAACGACGCCGTCGGCAATCGGGATCAACGCATGCCGGCGCCCGCCGGCCGCCCGCGTCCGTCAGGCGTCGCGCCCGCTTGCCGGGTAAAACTTGACGCGGCAGGATGCATTGGGCTTGCTAGCGCGCTCCGCGCTTTTGCCCAAGGTCCTGGCCATGTCGTTCTCCATCCTGCCCCCGCCGATCACGCCCCTCGCCGCGATACTGCCGTCCGAGCCGCTGCTCCTCATGGGCGCCGGTCCGGTGCCCATCCCGCAGGCGGTGGCGCAGGCGAACGGGGTGATCATCAATCACCTCGGCCCCACCATGGACCGCGTCATCCAGAACGTGAAGTACATGGCGGCGTACGCGTTCCAGACGCGCAGCGACAAGATCCTCGGCATCGCCGGGCCCGCGTCCGCGGCCATGGAGATGGCCGTGGCGAACCTGTGCTGGCCCGGGCGCAAGGTCCTCTGCCTGAAGGTGGGGACGTTCAGCGGCCGCCTCGGCGAGATGGCGCTCGGCGTCGGCGCCGACGTGACCTTCCTCGAGGGGCCGCCCGGGCGGCCCGTCACGCTCGCGGAGGTGCGCGAGGCGCTGAAGAAGCAGCGCTACGACGTGGTCACCATGGCGCACGGCGAGACGTCCTGCGGCGTCCGCATGGTGGAGCTGCCGGAGATCTGCAAGCTCGCGAAGGCGCACGGCGCGCTCACGATCGTGGACGCGGTGGTCACGCTCACGGCCATGCCGGTGCACATGGACGAGTGGGGCATCGACGTCGGCATCGTCGGCGGGCAGAAGGCGCTGTCGTCGATCCCGGGCGTCTCGGCCTGCGCGTTCTCGCAGGACGCGTGGAAGGTGGTCGAGGAGCGCCCCTCGCCGCGCCCGCACTGGTGCTACGACGCCACGCGCGCGCAGCGGTTCTGGGGCTACCAGCAATACCACTACACCGCGCCCGTGCCCGGCGTGCTCGCGCTGCACGAGGCGCTGCGCCTCGTCTGCGAGGAGACGCTCGAGCGGCGCTTCCGCCGCCACGAGATGAGCTCTCTGGCCATGCAGGCGGGCGTCGAGGCGATGGGGCTCGAGCTGTTCGCGGCGAAGGACGTGCGCCTCAACAGCGTGCTCGCCATCAAGCTGCCGAGCGGCGTCGACAGCGCGCGCATCCGCGAGTACATGACCAAGGCCTTCCGCGTCGAGATCTCGGGCGCCTTCGGCCTCAACATCGTGCGCGTCGGCCAGATGGGCGAGCAGTGCCGCTCGCACAACCTGTTCAAGACGCTCTACGCCATGGGGATGAGCTTCCGGCGCGAAGGCGTGAAGCTCGACGTCGCCAAGGGCATGGCCGCGCTCGAGCAGGGGCTCGCCGGCGACCGCGACTACTTCGTCGACTAGCCCCTCAGGACGGGAGCTCCTCGCTCGCGGCGCTTCGGCCGGCGCTCGGGCGGCGCGCCGCCCCGCCTGGCGAGCGCCTGCTCGCGGCGCTGCCCGGCCTCGATCCGGCTCCTGTGCGCGTCGAGCAGGTCGCTGCGCGTCAGCATCCCGAGCACCTTGCGGGGCTCCTGCCTCGACACGACCGGGAGCCTGCCCACCCCCTCGGTGACCATGTGATCGGCCGCCTCCCGCAGCGAGCTGTCCTCGAACACGACGGCGGGCGGCCGCCGGACGAGGTCGCGGATCGGGAGATCGCCGGCCTGCTGGGCGAGCACGTCGCGCATGGTGACCACGCCGATGAGCTCTCCGCGGCCGTCCACGACCGGGAAGCCCTGGTGGCGCGAACCCTTGCCCTGCGACAGCAGGAAGGCGCGGGCCGCCTCGACCGTCTCGTCGGCGGAGAGCGTCACGGCGGGGCAGGAGGCGGCCTCGCGCACGGTGATCTGGGCCAGGTGATCGGCCGCGTACTCCACCATCACGCGCGCGCCGCGGCGGGCGAGCTTCTCCGTCATGATCGAGTGCCGCATCAGCAGGCTCGAGACGAGGAAGGCCGCGCTGCAGCCGCCGAGCAGCGGCAGGAGCCCCATCGGCTGCCGGGTCGTCTCGAAGGCGAAGACCACCGAGGCGAGCAGCGCGCGGGAGGCGCCCGCGAAGATCGCCGCCATGCCGACGAGCGCGGCGACGCGCGCGTCCGCGTTGAGCCAGGGGAAGAGCGCGCTGGCGGCGAGGCCGAGGGCCGCGCCGAGCCCGCCGCCGATGGTGAAGAGCGGCGCGAGCGTCCCGCCCGAGGTGCCGCTGCCGAGCGCGATCGACCAGGAGACGAACTTCAGCACCGAGAGCGACACGAGCGCGGCGAGCGCCAGCCGGCCGCTCAGGATGTCGTCGATGTTGTCGTACCCGACGCCCAGCGTCTGCGGCGCGAAGTAGCCCACCGCGCCGATCGCGACGGCGCCGATCGCCGGCCACCACATCCAGTGCATCGGCAGCCGCTCGAACGCCTCCTCGATCGCGTAGATCGCGCGGGTCGCGCCCATCGCCGCGACGCCGAGGACGGCGCCGAGCACGATGTAGAAGGCGAGCGCGGGGCCGGTCGAGGGCGCCACGGCCGGCATCTCGAACGCCGGCGCGGTCTGGCCGGCGGCCAGGCGCGCGGCGGCCGCCGTGGCGGCGGCGAGGGCGACGGGGATCACCGAGCGCGGCCGGTACTCGAAGAGCAGGAGCTCGATCGCGAGCAGCACGGCGGCCACCGGGCTCCCGAACGTCGCCGACATGCCGGCCGCCGCGCCCGCGGCGAGCAGCGTCTTGCGCTCGTCCGCGGTGATCCGGAGCACCTGCCCGACCAGCGAGCCGAGCGCGCCGCCGGTCGCGATGATCGGCCCCTCCGCGCCGAACGGCCCGCCGGTGCCGATCGCGATCGCGGCGGAGAGCGGCTTGAGCAGCGTCATCCGGGGCGGGATGCGGCTCTGGTTGAAGAGCACCTGCTCCATCGCCTCCGGGATCCCGTGGCCGCGGATCGCCTGCGAGCCGTAGCGCGCCATCACGCCGACGACGAGCGCGCCGACGATCGGCACGACGAGCACGAACGCGCCCACCTGGTGCTCGGCGGGCGACGCGGGCGCGGCGGAGAGCCGGCCGAAGAACGCGAGGTTCGTGATGACGGCGATGAGCGCGGTGAGCAGCTCCGCCGCGAGGAACGCGACGCCGGCGATCGCGATCGCGAGGCCGCTCACGAGGACGACCCGCCGGTCGACGGCGGCCGCGGGGGCGGGGACGCGGAGGTCCTCGAGGGCCGGGCCCATCGAGGGGGCGACCGGGAGGCTCCCGGCGGCCGCGTTGGTATGTGGGGCGTTCGCGCTCGACATGTCAGCTCTCCTCGTGATCTCCCGCCCCGGTGCCGGAGCGGGCTTCGTCGCCATCGAACAACAGGGGGGGTGCCTCGTCCCCGGCGCCGAGCGCCCGGGCGAGGGTGGTGAGGCTCTGCGCGAGCCCGCGGCGCTCGTCGGCCGGCAGGCCGTCCACGGCGGCGATGAGCTCGGCCTGAACGGTGCGCGGCGCGCGGCGGAGCAGCGCGCGACCGGCGGGGGTGAGCGCGATCTCGGTCCGGCGCGCGTCCTCGGGTGAGGCGCGCCGGGCGACCAGCCCGCGCTCCGCGAGGCGCGTCACCACGACCGACACGGAGCTCTGGTGCGTCAGCGTGCGCTGCGCGAGCTCGGCGATCGACGCGGCCGCCGCCTGGTCGAGCTGCTGCAGCACGAAGAGCTGCGCGCTGCTCACGCCGAGCTGCCGCTCGCACGCGCGCGAGGAGACCCGCAGGCGCTGCACGATGGCGCGGATCGCGTCCATGACCCGCTGCGCGTCCGGCCCGCCGGGCGCCCGCTGCGCGGTGGTCTTTCGCCGCCCGGGTGATGATGCATGGGACCCCATACAATCGCGCCGGAAGCTACGCCGCCGGCCGGGCAGGCGCAAGCCGCCTCTGCCGCGCCGCGCAGAGCGGCGCAGGCCGCGGCGTTCTGCGCGGCGCGCTCGAGGCGCGAGCCCGCCGGGGCTCCCGCCGGCGAGGGGATCCCCCTACCGCCGCTCCGCGTCGATCACGCGCAGCAGCGCGCTCGAGCGCCGCGACGTCGGCGCGGGCTGCGCGGCGATGCCGAGCCCGTCGAGCACCGCCGGCGAGGCGAACACGCCGTGCGCCGTCCCCTCGGGAAGCCAGGCGGCGAGCTCCAGCAGGTCACCGCCCGTCAGCGCGCCGTCTCTGCCCGCGACGAGCTCGCCGGCGTGCACGCAGAGGCGGACGTGGACCCTCGGGTCGCGCCCGGCGCGCGCGTCGAGCCGCCGCATCAGCGACAGCGCCGCGTCCACCGCGCGGCGCCGCGCCGCCTGGTCTCCCGCCGGATCCAGCGGCCGGTCGGCGGTGACCAGCGCGGCCGTGCCCGCCTCGACGGCGGCCGCGAACCCCGCGTCCGCGAGCGCGCCGAGCGCGAGCGGCAGGACCGCCTCGAAATCGTCGAGCAGCTCCGCGTCCGGCTCCTCGAGGGCGCCGGGGTCGGCCTGCACCTCGAGGTGGATGCCCACCGCGGAGCGCCGCTCGGCGGCGCCGCGCGCCTCGGGCGCCGCAAGCGCCGCGCGCAGGCCGGCGATGAACTCGCCCACCGACGCCTGGCGCTCCGCAGGGTCCTTGCTGAGCGCCTGCAGCACCACGCGGTCGAGCGACGGGCTCACGCGCGCCCGCGCGCTCGGGCGGGGCGGGCTCGCGAACAGGTGGAGCTGGCGCAGCACGACGAGCGACGTGCCCGAGAACGGCGGCTCCCCGACGAGCATCGTGTACGTCAGCGCGCCGAGCGCGTAGATGTCCGACCGCGCGTCGAGCGGGCGGCTCATGAGCTGCTCGGGGGACATGCACGAGGGCGAGCCCACGACGTGCCGCGACGTCGTGAGCGCGGGCCCGGGCGCGTCGAGCAGCTTCGCCACCCCGAAGTCGAGCAGCACCACGCGCGGGCGGTCGCCCCCGGCGCACAGGAAGACGTTCGACGGCTTGACGTCGCGGTGCACGATCGCCTGCGCGTGCGCCGCCTGGAGCGCGCTGCACAGCGGCTCGAGCACGGCGAGCGCCTCCTCCGGCGGCAGCCGGCCGCGGTCGCGCAGGAGCTGCGCGAGGTCGGCGCCCTCGAGCAGCTCCATGACCAGGTAGGGGCGCCCGTCCGCGAGCCGGCCGACGTCGAAGATCTCGACCACGCCCGGGTGCCGCACCCGCCGCGTCGCCTCGATCTCCCGCTCGAAGCGGACGAGCAGGTCGGGGTGCAGGGCGAGCTCGGGGTGCAGCACCTTCACCGCCGCGGGCGAGCCGTGCTCCGCGTGCTCCCCGCGGTAGACGACGCCGAAGCCCCCCGCGGCGAGGGCGCGCCCGATCCGGTAATCGCCCGCGCGATCCGGCGCCTCGCGCGTGGGCTCGCCCCCGGCGGCCGCCGCCTGCCCCTCGTCCGCGGGGAGGTCGACCGTCGTCTCGCCGGCGAGCCCCGTGATCCCGGGCAGCGCGCTCTGGAGGGTACGATCATCGGCGCGTGCCATCTGCCAGCGGGCGCGAGAGTATCACAGGGAAGGTCGGCGCTCGCGCGCGTCCCTCCGCCGGAGCCATCATCGAGTGCATCGCTGCCCCTCCTGTCACCGGCGCCGCGAAGGCGGCGCTCCGTGCCCCCGCGACGGGTGGACGCCCCCTCCGGCGAGCGAGCGCCCGGCGCCCGCCCCGCCGCGCATCGACGGCATCTCGCTGGGCGAGCGCCTCGGGCAAGGCGGGTTCGCCGCGGTGTGGGCGGGGATCTCGGGCAGCGACGGCGCCGAGGTCGCCGTCAAGGTCGGCTTCTCCGCCACCCCGGTGCTCGAGGAGCGCTTCCGCCGCGAGGCGGAGGCGCTCCAGCGCATCGGCCCTCCGCACGCTCCGCGGCTCCACGGGCGCGGTCGGCTCGACGACGGCCGCCCCTACCTCGTCATGGAGCGGCTCTCCGGCCGCACGCTCGCCTCGGAGCTCGCCTCGCTCGCCGAGCCGCCCGGCCCGGACTGGGCCGCCGCGCGGGCCGACGCCGTGCTCGCCGCGCTCGAGGCCGCGCACGCCGAGGGCGTGATCCACAGGGATCTCAAGCCGGAGAACCTCTTCATCGCGCGCTCCGGGGGCGCGCCCTCCGCCCCCGGAGCGCGCGTCGTGCTGCTCGACTTCGGCCTCGCGAAGCGCGCCGCGGGCGCCCCCGGCGAGGAGGCGCAGCTCACCCGCACCGGCGCGGTCCTCGGGACCCCCGATTACATGGCCCCCGAGCAGATCCGGGGCGAGGCGATCGACGAGCGCGCCGACCTCTACGCGTTCGGCGTCGTCCTGTTCGAGCTGCTCACGCTGGAGCTGCCGTTCGCGGGCGACGGCGGCGCCGTCGAGCACGGCCACCTCGCGCTGCGCCCGCGGCGCCCGGGCGAGCTCGCGCCCGTGCCCGCCGCGCTGGAGGCGCTGACGCTCGCGTGCCTCGCCAAGGACCGCGACCGCCGCCCCGCGAGCGCCTCGGCGCTGCGACGCGCGCTCGCGGCGGCGCGCGCCGAGGCGGCGCGGGCAGTCGCGGCGCGGGCGGTCGCGGCGCGGGCGGCCGCCGCGCCGGCCAGGCTGATCGCCGAGGGGGGGCACCCGGTCGTCCTGCTCGTCGCCGACACGGTCGCCCCGGCGCCGCCGGTCATCGCCGTCGTGACCGGCCGCAACGGGTTCATCGCGCGGCAACGCGGCAGCCGCTACGTGGCCGTGTTCTCCGGCCGGAACGCCGATCACCCGGCCGAGGCCGCGCTCGCCGCCGCGCGCGAGCTCGCCGAGCGGCACGGCGCGCGGGCGGCGCTCCACCTGGCCTCCGTCACGCTCCGCCGCAAGGCGCGGAGCGCCGCCGCAGCGTACGGCGCCGCCGTCGAGCGCCCGGAGACCTGGCTGCCCCCGGAGCCCTGGTCGGGCGTCGCGCTCACCGCGGAGCTCGAGCGCGCCCTGCCGGCGCGCGACGACCCGGGCCCCGCCTCGTCGCGCGCCGCGCCCTCGGCCGAGCTCGAGGCGCCGCTCGCCGGCCGCGATGACGTCGTCGCGGCGCTCTCCGCGAGCGCCGGGGCGGCCTTCGACGGGACGTGCCCGGGCCTGTTCACGCTCGTCGGCGAGCCGGGGCTCGGCAAGAGCCGCCTCGTGGCGGAGGCCGCCGCCGTGGCGCGCCGCCTGACGGTCCGGGCGCCCGAGGCGCGGGTGATCTCCCTGCGCGCCGCGCAGCCGCTGCCCGGGGAGCCGGCGCGCGAGGCGGCGGAGCTCCTGCGCCAGGTGCTCGAGGCGCCCGCGGACCCGCCGGCGGATCCCGCCGCGTTCTGCCGCGAGCGCCTCGGCGACGCGCTCGGCTCGGCGACGTGGCCGGCAGTGGCCGCGGCGCTGGGCTGGTCGCCCCCGGCGGGCGGCGGCGCGCCCGCGTCGCTCCACCTCGGCGTGGTGCAGGCGATCGGGGAGGGGCTGCGCCGGCTCGCGCGCCGCGGCCCGGTGGCGGTGCTCCTCGACGACGCGCACAGGGCCGACGACGCGCTTGTCGACGCGCTCGAGTACGCGACGCTCGACGGCGCGGGCGTCGCGCTCTGGGTCGTTGTCGCCGCGCACCCCCGCTTCGAGCAGGTGCGCCGCGCGTGGGGCGCGCGCACGCAGCGCCACCGCCGGGCGGCGCTCGCGCCCCTCGACGAGGAGGCCGGGATGGCGCTCGCCGCCGAGCTCCTGCGGCCGGCCGAGTACCCGCCCGCCGCCACGCTGCGCCGGCTCGCGGGCTGGGCGGGCGGGAACCCCGCCTGCCTCGCGGAGCTCGTGCGCTCGCTGAAGCGGGCCGGCATCGTGCGGCGCCGCGCGGGCTCCGGCAGCCACTACGTCGCGACGGCGGAGCTCGACGCGTTGCCTCCGTCGCCGGCGTGGCAGTGGCTCGCGGAGCGGCAGATCGACGCCCTGCCGCCGGAGCTCGCGGCCTGCGTCAGGCTCTGCTCGGTGCTGGGCGCCTCGTTCGGCCGGGCGGAGCTCGAGCAGGTCCAGGACGCGATCGAGCGCGCGGGCGGCGCCGGCACGCCGATCGACGCGGGCTACGGCCTGAGCGCGCTCGCGGAGCGGGGGATCCTCCAGCGCGGCGCGGGCGAGCGTTGCTCGTTCCAGAGCGCGGTGTTCCACGACGCGGTCTACGAGCTGCTCGATCCGGCGCAGCGCGCGCAGATCCACCGGCACGCGCTCGCGTACTTCCGGTCCAGGGTCGAGGCGGAGGGGCCCCGCCCCGAGCTCCTCGAGCCGCTGGCGCGGCACGCCGGCGGGTGCGGGGCGCTGGAGGAGGCGGCGGACGCGTGCCTCCGGCTCGGCGACGCCGCCCTCTCGCGGCACCGCCACGTCGAGGCGGACCAGCACTACACCGCGTGCCTCTCGTTCGCGGCGGACGGCGAGCCGCGCGCGCGCGCGCTCGCGCGGATCGGGCGCGGCAAGAGCCGCTACGGCGTCCACCGCCCGCGCGAGGCGCTGGAGGATCTCGCCGCCGCGCGTGCGCTCGCGGAGCAGCTAGGGGACGCCGCGTTCCTGGCCGACGCCCTGCTCGTCGAGGCGACCGTCCTCGACTGGGCCAACGATTTCGAGACCTCGGCCAGGCGGGTGGAGGAGGCGCGCCCGCTGGTCGAGCGCGCCGGCTCGCCGGGCCTCGCCGCCCGGCTCGTGGTGGGGCTCGGGCGGACGTGCATGCGGCAGGGGCGCATGGCGGAGGCGGCCGACCTCCTGGGCCAGGGCGTCGCGGCCGCCGAGGCCGCGCGCGACTACGAGGCGCGCGTCGTGGCGCTCGTCCTGCGGTCGGCTGCGCTCGTGTTCGCCGGGCGGCTGGAGGAGGCGGAGGCGACGTTCCAGACGGGCATCGAGCTGGCGGCGCAGGTCGAGGACTGGCCCCACGTCTGCGCGATGTACGTCAACCGCGCCTTGCTGTGGACGACCAGGAACGAGCTGCTCCTCGCGATCGACGACATGCGCCGGACGATCGCCCTGGCGCGGGAGATCGGCAACCCGCTCTTCGAGCGGATGGCGACGCACAACGTCGCCGAGCTGCTCCACGCCAACCACCAGGATGAGGAGGCCCTCCCGCTCGCGCGGCGCGCCCTCGTCCTCGAGGAGCGGTTCGTGGAGGTCCCGGTGCCGGAGAGCTCGCTGCTGCTCGCCCGGATCCTGATCGCGCGCGGCGGCCACGACGAGGCGGCGCGCCTCGTCGACTGGATCGCCCGGCGCTGCCCGCCGGACGCCGCGACGGCCCCCTCGCTGTCCGCGCTCTTCCGGATGCTCGGGCTCGTCCTGGAGCAGCTCGGCGCGGGGCCGCCCGACGCGCCCGACGCCGGCGCGCTGGGGCGTCGCTGGGCCGCGCTGCTCGACGAGGCCAGCGGCGGGCTGCTCCCGTTCGAGCTCCTGGAGCTCCTCCACTGGCGCGCGGCGATGGCCATCCGGCGCGGCGAGCCGGACGAGGCGTCCGGCGCGCTCGCGCAGGCCGGGGCGCTCCTCGTCGCGTGTCCGATCTGGCAGCCTCGCTTCGACGACCTCTGGCGGCGCTTCCGCGAGGTGGAGGCGCGAGCCTCCATGGGCTGAGGGCCAGCGCCTCCGGTCGGCCATGGCGCCGCCCGGGCGCCGCCGGCTTCGCGCGTCGAGACACGGCGCTGTTCGGGCCGGAAGCGGCGGGCCGGTCGACGGCGGCGCCGCCGCGCGTGGCTGGCACGATCCATGGACTGAGCGAGCGCGTTCGCATGCCGCGCCAGCGGCGGAAGGAAGAGCATGTTCAACGCCCGATCGTCCCTTGCTGTCGTTGCCGGTTCTCTCCTCTTCGCGTCCGGTTGCGTCGCGGCGCCGCAGGACGGCGCAGACGACGAGCTCGCGGTCGCGGAGGACGCGATCATCTGGACCAACGGCGACGTGCCGTCGTTCTTCTGGCAGACCACCACGCAGCATCTGTTGCAGCGGCTCGCGCTGTCTCCGCTCGTCGACCCCGCGACCGGCCTGCTCACGCCCACGCGGCTCCTGTCCAGCGACGCGGGGCGCAAGCTCCTCCACTACGTCGTGGGCTGCGCGCTCCCTCGCGGCACCACGGTGAACACGTCGATGCCAGCGGTGTCCTTCAAGGGCGCGATCGGCCTCGCGCCGACGTGGAAGGCGGGGAAGCTGGGCGCCCTGTCATCGCAGCGCTGGGTGACGGCGTGCCTGCTCCAGACCCTCAACGGCATCGGCGCGAAGGTGCCGATCCGCATGGTGGGCAGCCACGGGGGGCTCACGGACGCCTCGGCGCAGGACGCCGTGAACTACTCCATTCCGGACGCCACGATGTTCGGCAACATCTTCGACCCCGCCAAGGTGGAGGTCTTCGCCTGCGCGGACGACGCCGCCGCTGCGGCGTGCGGCCTGAGCTGGAGCGTCTTCGCGGACGTGCGCATCTGCGACGGCTCGTCGCTCTGCGGCATCACCCTCCTCGGCGCGTGCCAGGACGAGGCGGGCGCCGACTGCTCGCCCGACAGCCTTGGCAACCCGGTCTGCAGGACGCCGGGCAACACCGTGTACGCGGAGGCGATCTCGACGTTCCTCGATGAGACGGGCTTCACCGCGCTTTACCCGTCGTGCAGCCCGCCTCCCTGACCCACGCCCCTGCGCCCGCGCGGGAAGGAAGGGGGAGCGGCCCTCTGCGCTGGAGGGGGACCCGGGGCCCGCGTCGTCCTCGACGGGATGGTCGGTCGGCGGCTGCTTTTCGCGCGGCGCCGGGCTGCATATCGCCCGCGCGCGAGATCCACGCTAAGAACCGGCCCTCCCATGACCTTCCAAAACCTCATCCTCGCACTGCAGAAGTTCTGGGCCGAGCGCGGCTGCCTCGTCGTGCAGCCGTACAACTCGGAGGTCGGCGCCGGCACCTTCAACCCGGCGACGTTCCTGCGTGCGCTCGGCCCCGAGCCCTGGAACGTGGCGTTCGTCGAGCCTTCCCGTCGGCCGTCGGACGGCCGCTACGGCGAAAACCCGAATCGTCTTCAGCAGTTCCACCAGTTCCAGGTCATCCTCAAGCCGAGCCCGATCGACATCCAGGATCTCTACCTGGAGTCGCTGCGCGCGATCGGCACGAACCCGCTTGAGCACGACGTCCGGTTCCTCGAGGACGACTGGGAGTCGCCGACCCTCGGCGCGTGGGGGCTCGGCTGGCAGGTGTGGCTCGACGGGCTCGAGATCTCGCAGTTCACCTACTTCCAGCAGATCGGCGGCATCGACTGCCGCCCCGTGTCCGGCGAGCTCACGTACGGCCTCGAGCGGATCGCGATGTACCTGCAGGACAAGGACAGCATCTACGACGTCGTCTACTCCGACGCCGGCGGCAAGGTCGTGCGGTACGGGGATCTCTACCAGCGCGCGGAGTGGGAGTGGTCGACCTACAACTTCGAGGAGGCCGACATCGCCGAGCACTTCGCGGCGTTCGACGTGTGCGAGGCCGAGGTGAAGCGGCTCCTGTACCGGGGCGCCGATCCGGCGGCGAAGGGGGCGGCGATCGATCCGCGCAAGGCGCTGGTGCTGCCGGCCTACGACTTCGTCGTGAAGGCGGCGCACCGCTTCAACGTCCTCGACGCGCGCGGCGCGATCAGCGTGACCGAGCGGCAGCGCTTCATCGGCCGGGTCCGCGCGCTGGCGCGGTCGGTCGCCGAGACGTACCTCGCGCAACGCGAGGCGCTCGGCTTCCCGCTCCTCGGCGAGCAGCAGGCGAAGGCGGCGGAGTAGCGCCGCAGGCGACGGGGCAGCGCGCGCTGGCGAGGGTCACGGAGCAGCGCGCGCCGCGAGGCTGGTCGAGCAGCGCGTCGCCGCCGACCGGCCGAGCCCGCGCCCCGAGGGGGCGCGGGAGCGCGCGGCGCCTCAGCCGGGCGGGCTGTCCGGCAGGAAATCCCGCCGCGTGCAGATCGCGACGACCGGCAGCCCCGCCGCGCGGATCGCCTCCGCGCCGCCCTCGAGGCGGTCGACGAGGGCGACCACGCCGACCACCGAGGCGCCCGCGGCGCGCAGCTTCTCGACCGCCTTCAGCGTCGAGCCGCCGGTCGTGATCACGTCCTCGAGGATCGCCACGGGCATCCCGGGCACGAGCCCGCGATCGCCCTCGACCAGGCGGCGCGAGCCGTGGTCCTTGACCTCCTTGCGCACGTAGAGCGCGGGGAGGGGGCGGCCGCGCAGGAAGCTCGTGAGCGACACCGCGCTCGCGAGGGGGCACCCCCCGAGCTCGACGCCGGCGACGGCCTCGCACCGGGGGAGCGCGTCGAGCGCCTCGAACATCAGCGCGCCGACGAGCGCGTGCCCCTCGGCGGTCAGCACCGACTGCTTGCAGTCGATGAAGAAGTCGCTCTCGCGCCCGGACGCGAGCACGACGCGCTTCTGCTCGAACGATCGCTCGCGCAGCAGCGCGACGAGCCGCTCCCGCTCCGAGGTGCCGATGGCGCTCACCGCCCGCCCCGCTTGCGGAG
The DNA here is from genome assembly GCF_051474675.1 of Sorangium sp. So ce406. NCBI lineage: Bacteria > Pseudomonadati > Myxococcota > Polyangiales > Polyangiaceae > Sorangium > Sorangium sp. So ce406. The sequence continues at coordinate 786,123 of NZ_CP150340.1, forward strand.
CGAGGCCTTCGCGGCCCCCTTCCGGAGCGCAGGGACGACGGGCGGCGGCGGCCCGCCGGCGCCCTCGGCCGCCTCGGGCTCGTCGCCCTCGCCGCCCGCCGAGGCCGCCAGATCGGCGTCGTCCTCGTCGTGCGACGCCGCGAGGCGCGGCTCGGGCGCCGCCTCGACCGGCGCGGGGCGCGCTGCCGGCGCAGGGCGCGCCGCCGGCGCGGGGCGCGCCACCGGCGCGGGGCGCGCCACCGGCGCGGGGCGCGCCGCCGCAGGCGCGACGCGGGGCGCAGGCCGGGCCGCCGGCGCGGGGGCCGGCGCGCGGGCCGGCCGCGCGGCCGCGGGCGCGGCGGCGCGCGGCGCGGCTTCTGCCGCTGCGGCGCGCGCCGGGGCCGGCTGCGCGGCGAGCGGCGCGCCGGTGGTGACGTTGCCGCGCACCAGCGCGCCCGCGTGGATGCCGATCTGCGGCGCGCCGAGGTCGCCGACGACGCGCGCGCCGGGCTCGAGGATCACGGCCTCTTCCCCGGAGATGTTGCCGGCGACCGCGCCGCGGACGACCACGCGCCGCCCGCGCACGTCGCTCTGGATGAGCGCGCCTTCGCCGATGGTCACGTCGCCGGTCATGACGACGCTCCCCTCGACGCGCCCGAGGATCTCGAGATCCCCGTCGCCCTGCACGTTGCCGCGGATGGCCGTCGTCGGCCCGATCGAGGACTGGGAGGCCATCGGCTACACGTCCATGTCGACGTTGCCCTTGAACGAGGCTCCGTCCGCGATGGTGAGCCGCGACGCCTTCACGTCGCCGACCAGGCGACCGCCCGCGAGGAGGTCCACGCGGTCGGCCGCCGTGACGTTGCCGGTCACGTTGCCGCCCACCTGGAGCGACGCCGCCCCGATGTCCGCTTCGACCAGCGCCCCAGCGTCGATGGTCAGAGGCCCCTCGACGGTGAGCCGCCCGCGCACCGTCCCGGCGACGATCACCTCCTCGTCGGAGGTGATCTCGCCCTCGATCGTGAGCCCGTTTCCGATGATCGTACCCGCCACGTTCGTGCTCCTCGTCGCGCCCTCGGGGCGCGATGCTTCGTCCGTCAACGCGCGCTACCGCCCCGCCGCTTGCCGGGTGCCCTGACCGCGCCCGCCGGTCCGCTCCGAGAGCTCGGCCGGGAGGTCGAACTCCGCCTCGATGCGACCGGCGAACGCCGCGCCTTCCTCGAGGATCACCTCGCTGCCCCCCAGGTTGCCGGCGTACTGCGCGGTCGCCCGGATGGTGACGGGGCCGCGCGACGTCACGTCTCCCGTGAGCTGCCCGGCGACGACGAGCGAGCTCGCCTCGACGTCCCCGGTGACCGACGCGCCGTCCTCGATCTCGAGGTCGCCGGCCAGGCGGATGTCCCCCTCGACGCTCCCCTCGACCCGGAGCGAGCCGTCGCCGTGGACCCGCCCGCGGATGCGGGCGCCCCGGCCGATGAGCGATTCGGCAGCGTCCGATTCGCTGCGCGTGGTTGTCGAGCCTCGGGCCATTCTCGTCTCCCGTGCGCGGTGGGGGCCGCGTGAGCCGGGGCGCGCACCAGAAGCCCGGCTCGTCCGCTGGAGCTGGGCGAGCGACATCGCCCAGGCTCCGCGGCGGCGCGGACGCTACTCCAAGGCGTCGCGCCTCGCAACCAGGCGACGAGGCGACGGAGAGCGCGGGAGGGGTGGGGTGTCGCGCGGGGGGCCGAGGGGGGCCCTCCCACGAACTCGCGCCTCGTGGTGGCTGTTGCCCGCTGCGCGGAAGTGCCGAGTGCAGGGGTGAAGGCGCGACCCGCTGCGATGCGGGCCGGCGCTCGGGTTCGTGGGGCCCTCCCCCTCGGCCCCCCGCGCGACACCCCACCCCTCCCGCGCTCTCTCTGGTGAATGGGGGGTGGTTCAGATCGGCAGCGGGGGACTGTGGGCGCTGCGGGAGGCTTCCTGAGGAGCTGGCTCTGGTGATAAGGTGCGATTCGACTGGGCTTTCCATGCTCGCGACGCGCCGGGCGATGAACCGACTTGGACGGCTCGGCGCGCGTCGTCGTGAGGCGAACGTGGACGAACGCAACCTGGGGGTGTCCTATGCGGAAGATAGCTATCGTGGGGTCGGGACAGGCTGGCCTGCTCGCGGCGCACGGCCTGGTGAAGGCCGGCCATGAGGTGACGCTCTACTCGGATCGCACGCCCGAGCAGTGGCTGAATGAGTCGAAGCCGACCGGCACCGCCGCCCGGTTCGACATGGCCCTCGAGTTCGAGCGCGAGCTCGGCCTGGCCTTCTGGGAAGACGCCGCGCCCAGGGGCGAGGGCGCTCAGCTCACCGCGTGCGCCGCCCCGGGCAACCGCCTCCTGACGCTGGCGGGCCGCCTGGAGCGGCCGTTCATGGCGATCGATCTCCGGCTCCAGAGCCACCGGTGGATGCTCGAGCTCGAGGCGCGCGGCGGCAAGATCGCCATCGAGCCCGTCTCCGTCGCGCGGCTCGACCAGATCGCGGCGGAGAACGATCTCACCATCGTCGCTGCAGGGAGAGGCGACCTGTGCAACCTGTTCGAGCGCGACCCGGCGCGCAGCGTCCACGCCGAAGCGCAGCGCAACCTCGCCATGGTCTGCGTGACCGGCCCGAAGCTCGGGTTCGACGGCGTCCCGCTGCTCCCGGTCAAGTTCAACCTGTTCGCGGGCGTCGGGGAGGCGTTCTGGGTGCCCTACCACCACAAGGACGTGGGACCGAGCTGGAACTGTATCATCGAGGCGATCCCCGGGGGGCCGCTGGACCGGTTCCAGGGCGTCAAGACGGGGGAGGAGGCCGTCGCGATCACGAAGCGGCTGGTGAAGGAGCTCATCCCCTGGGACCATGAATGGTTCAGGTCAGCCGAGCTGTCGGACAGGCATGGATGGCAGGTGGGGCGGGTCGTCCCGGCGGTGCGCAACCCCGTCGGGCGGCTGCCCTCCGGCCGGATAGTGACGCCGCTCGGCGACACGGCGCTCTCGCTCGATCCGATCGGCGGCCAGGGCGCCAACAGCGGCAACAAGATGGCGCGCAACCTGGTCGAGTGCGTCGCGCAGCACGGCGACGGCCCCTTCGACGCCGGATGGATGACGCGCACCTTCGATCGCTTCTATGCCCGCCACGGCGGGCCCACGGACAGGTTCAACAACCTCCTCCTCGCGGCCTCGGCCGGCGTGTTTCACCTCCTCTTCGCGCAATACGGCAGCGACGGGCGGGCGGACAACACGAGCAGGCAACAGGCGCTCGCGAACGCGTTCGTGAACAACTTCGCCGACCCGGCCCAGCTGACGCCGATCCTCGAGGACGTGGGGCGGGTGCGCGCGTTCATCGGGCAGAAGACCGGCCGCCCGTGGCCGCTCGCGCTCGCCGCGGGGGGCGTCGGCGTCGGCCTCGCGCAGGTGCGGCAGCGCCTCGGGCTGTCGCCCGGGCACCCGGGAGCGCAGGCGCACGCCGGGGGAGCGCTCGCGTAGCACCGATAACAGTCCTTCCACCCTTCGGCTCGCCTCCGGATGTGCAGCACGGCGGCGCGCCTCACGCTCACGGAACGCGCGCTGAGCTCCCATCACCCTTCTATGTGAGACCCTCGGTCACACGAGCACACAGGCGCGTTGCACGCGCATGAATATCTTGCGCTGTGATCGTCGCGATCTCTTTTTCATGCAGTTGTCACGCACGGTGCAGCGTTCTCGGTTATACTCCACACTGGTCCCGGAGTTTCAGGATGTGGTCCGGCAGGTTGCCGTCTCCGGAGGCCTCCTCGCTTCTAGTTGCTACAGCGCCGTCGACGGCGCTGGCACGTGCTTAAGAGGAGTTGGACCATGCGATTGCTTACGATGACCATTGCTTTGTCGATGGTGGCTCTGGCCGGCGCTGCGTGTGGAGGCGCCTCGAACAGCAGCGACGGCGGCGGTAGCTCGGGCGGCGGTAGCTCGCAGAGCGGCGGCTCGCCGACCGGCTCGGCGAGCACCGGCGACTTCGGGGTGGGCGCCGGCGCTGGCCCGGGCGGGAACTCCGGCTCTGGCAGCAGCGGCGCCGTCGGCTCGACGGGCGCGGGGCAGGCGTGCGCCGCGCAGTCTGCCCAGACCGGTCTTCAACAGGTGTACCTCGCCTTTGCGTTCGACGTGTCGGGCAGCATGGGCGCGAACAACGAGGAGTGGCACGACAAGGCGCTCAAGTGGGATCCCGTCGTCGCCGCCACGAAGCAGTTCTTCTCGGATCCCGAGTCCACCGGGCTCATGGCGTCGCTCACGTTCTTCCCCGGCCCCGATCGGCGGCGGATGTGCAGGGCCGGCACGTATGAGAACCCGGATGTCCCGATGACGTCGCTGCCCTCGGAGGCGTTCGGCGAGGCGATCGATGACGTCACGCCCAGGCGCGATGACGACTGGCGCATGGGCACGCCGACGGCGTTCGTGGTGGAAGGCACGGTCGGTTTCATCGAGGAGGAGCGGCCGCAGAGCCCCGGGAAATACGCGCTCGTGCTCGTGACCGACGGCTACCCGCAGCTCTGCGAGGGGTCGGACTCGATCGAGGCGGTCGTGCGGCATGTCCGGGCGGCGCGCGAGAACGGCATCGCGACCTACGTGGTCGGCGTCGCGAACCCGCCGGTGCCGGACGCGCCGGAGAACGTCGACAACTTGCACGACATCGCCGAGGCGGGCGGCACGGGCGAGGCGTTCATCATCGACACCGGCGACCCGGCGCAGACCACGGCCACGTTCAAGGCGGCCATCGACCAGATCCGCGGGACCGCGATCTCGTGCACGATCGCGATCCCGCCGGCGCCCGATGGCAGGTCGTTCGACAAGCAGAAGGTCAACGTGACGTACACGAGCGGCGCGAGCAATACCCCGACGACCCTCCTGTATGATCAGGACTGCGCGGCCGAGAGCGCATGGCGCTACGACGACCCAGCGAATCCGGCGTCGATCGAGCTCTGCGCCAGCGCGTGCGCCACGGTGCAAGCCGACCCCGCGGCGTCGCTGAGCGTCGAGTTCACCTGCGAGGACGTGATCGAAGTCCCGCTGTGATCGGCGGCGCTCCCTGGCCAGCGAGGTACGTCAATAGCGGCCCTCGCTGGCCACGCGCTCCTCTCGCGCCGGCGAGCGCTCGACCGCGAACGTCGGCGCCTTGCCGGATGCCAAGCTCGTTCCTGGGAGTATGATGGGAAGAATTTGAACCACAGAGGCACAGAGGGCACAGAGGAAGAGAAGGAGAGGGGAAGAAATTTTTTTTCTCTCTCTCTCCCTCTGTGCCCTCTGTGCCTCTGTGGTTCCATCTCTCTCTCATGACCCGGGGATGACCTCGGGCGACGCGGCACGGTATCGACGAACTCTTGCGGATACCGCCGCTTCTCGCGCACCGTCGAGCGCGCTCACGATGCGCATCGCGACGGCCGACTGGCCATGTCACAGGCGACCGCGGCGCCGCGCCAGGATCTTCTCGGCGGCGGTGAGCGGCCGCTCCGCGCGCGGGGGCTCGTGGGCTCCCGGAGCCGCCGTCCCGTGCGCGCCCCGCCCCGCCTCCGGCGCTCCGGCCGCTCCGCCCTGATCCGGGCGCGCGGCCGCCTGCTCCGCCGTCCACGCCGGCTGCGCCGCACCCGGGGGCGGCGGCTTCCACGCCGGCGGCGCCGGCCTCCCGGGAGGCGCCGCCCACGCCGGCCCGCGCTCGCCAGGCCCGCCGCGCACGCCGCGCTCGTCGCGCTCGTCGCGCCGCTCGCCCTGCGCCCCCGGCCTCTCCGGCGTGCTCCCGCGCCGCTCGCGCCCGCGCTCCCTCGCCGACAGCAGCGCCCCCACCGTCGCTCCGGCGCCGGCCGCCTCGGCCGCGGCGCCCCACCGGCCCGCCCGCAGCCGCTCCGCCGCGCGCGCGGCCCACGCCGCCGCCGCCTCGGGCAGCGCGAGGCGCCGCGCCGCGACGGCGAGCAGCAGCGCGAGCGCGGCGAAGAGCACGAGCGGGGGCGTCGCGTCCCGGTACGCGAAGCGCCGCGACGCCCGGTCCTCGAAGATGCCCGCGAGCGTGTCGCGCCGCTTGCCCCCGGTGAACTCCGCGATCCGCCCGAGCAGCGACAGATCGCTGCCCGTCGGGCGCAGCTCCTCGCCGGCCGTCATCGCCGCGCCCGTGGTCCCGACGGCCTCGCCCGTGAGCTCGTCCCGGGCCACCGCGACGTACGTCCCCGGCCGCGACAGCGGCAGCGTCGCCGTGTACGACCCCGCGCCCGTCGCCTCGAGCGGCAGCTCGCGCGCGAAGCCGTCGGGCCCCGCGACGTGCACCACCAGCCGGCGGAACGACTGCGCCCGCCCGTCGTCGCCGACGACGCTCGCGCGCACCGACAGCTCGCCGCCCGACGCGTCCGCCTCGAGGCGCACCCGCGGATCCTCGGCCTTGCGCGTCACGTCGCGCGCGGCCTGCGCGATCATCCGCGCCGCGCCGGGCCACCGCGTCCACGCCGCGCCCCAGCGGCCCTTCAGATCGCTCGTGAACGCCGCGGCCCGGCCGAGCCCGGCCGACCACACCGCGAGCACCGGATCGCCCTCCGGCCCCGACAGCAGCACCGTCGCCCGGCTCTTCGGGATCGTCACCACGTACCCCGCGAGCGGCGGCGCCTCGCCGAACGGCACGCCGGCCGTGATCGACGACGGCGCGCCCAGCGCGACGTGGAACGGCTCCTCCACGAGCGCGCTCCTCGCCGCGAGGATCGTCTCCTGCGTGAACACCGCCGGCAGCCGCGTGGCGTCCTCGACCAGGTAGAAGCGGCCGTTGCCCAGGCGCGACAGCGTCTCGAGCTCCGGCACGTCGCTGCCCTGGCCGAGCGCCACGACGCTCGTCGTGATCCCGCGGCGCACCGCCGCCTCCACCATCGCGCGGCAAGGCCCCATGTTCTCCGCGTCCGAGCCGTCGGCGAAGAGCAGCACGTGCTTCAGGTTCGAGGCGTCCTGGTCGAGCGCGCGGTAGGCCGCCTCGAGCGTGATGTCGACGTAGATGCCGCCGCCGCCCGGGCCCACCGCGCGGATCGCCCTGTCGATCGCGGCGCTGTCCACAACCGGCCCGAGCGGCACGCTCCACCGCACCGCCGTGTCGACGTGCGCGACGCCGAGCCGGTCGCCGGGGCCGAGCAGCGCCGCCGACCGGGCGGCGGCCTCGTTGGCGAGCTCGAGCTTCGTGTGGGCGCCGGCGCTCGCCGCCATCGAGCCGGAGATGTCGATGCCGATCACCTCGGCCAGGCTCCCCCGACGGCGCTCCTGCTTCAGATCGAACGAGACGGGCGAGACCTCCTCGATCGGCGTCCGCGCGTAGCCGCCAGGCCCCATGCTCCGGTCGCCGCCCATCAGGACGAGGCCGCCGCCGAGGTCGCGGACGTAGCTCGCGAGCGCGTCGATCTGCCCCGGCGAGAGGTCCGAGGCGCGGATGTCGCTGAGCACCACGACGTCGTAGCCCGCGAGCCCGCCGAGGTCGGCGGGGACGCGGTCGAGGCCGCCCTCTGCCACCCGGAACGCGCCGCCCTCGAGCGCCCGCGCGACGAAGGCGCCCTGCCCGGCGTCGCCCTCCAGCACGAGCGCCGCGGCGGCGCCGCGGACGCGCAGGAACGCGCTCGCCGCGTTGTCCTCGGCGGCCTCGTCGAGCCGCGGATCCTTCGCGGTGATCTCGACGTCGTAGCGGTGCAGCCCCGGCCCCGGCGCCTTCTCGCGGATGCGCAGCACGTCCTCGCCCGCGGCGATGGAGGCGTCGGTGCGGGCGATGAGCTCGCCGTCGCGGCGGAGGCGGATCTCGACCTCGGCCGGCGACGGCGACGACGTGACGAGCCGCAGGTCGAGCGCCTCGCCCTCGTCGGCCCGCGCGGGCGCGCGCAGGGCGACCACGCGGATGTCGGGGACAGCCCGCTGCTCCAGCGGGATCACGTCGACCGGGAGGCCGGCCGCGACGGCGGCCGCGGCCGCGGCCATCGTGTCGCCGCGGGTCGCGACGCCGTCGGTGACGAGCACGACGCGCGCCGCGGAGTCGGGCGGCACCTCGGCGAGCGCGCGCCGGAGGCCCGCGGCGAGGTCCGTCCCGTCGCGGCCGAGCGCGACCCGCTGCGGGGCGGGGAGCTGCGATCGCGGGCGCGGCGGGTCCTCGGTGGCCGCGCCGGCGGCGAACGCGATCGTGGCGATCCGGTCGTCGTCGCGCATGCCGAGCTCGGCGATGGAGAGCTCGTGCGCGACGCGCTTGTCGGCGTTCGGGACGAGATCGATGGAGCGGCTGCGATCGACGGCGACCAGGACGGTGAGCCGATCGAGTGGCCGGCCGATCTCCGGCCCGGCCACGGCCATGGCCGCGGCGAACGCGGCGAAGGGGGCGAGGAGATCGCCGAGCCGCGCGCGCCACGCCCCCTGCGCGCGGGCGCGCGGCGACGCGAGCGAGAGCGCGAGGTACCGGAGCGCGACGAACGACGTCGCGCCCAGCGCGAGCACGGCGCCCCAGGGGCGCGCGAGCCGCAGGTAGACGTCCGGCAGCAGGCCGCACCAGACCAGGCCGACGTGGAGCGCCGGCAGCGCGCCCGCCAGCATCCACGCGAGCAGGATCGGGCGGCGAAGCGCGCCGCGGCGGAGGGCGAGGCGCAGCAGCGCGGCGAAGGCGAGCGCGCCGGCCGCCGTGGCGGCAAAGGGCAGGGCGCGCAGCGCGGCCGCCGGGATCAGGAAGGCCTCCGTTCGATCCGCATGCGGGGGTGCCGCAGTAAACCACCTTTGGGGCGCGTCGGGGCACGCCGCTTCGGCGGGGTGTGGCCGACTGCCCCATCGGGGCAACCGTGCGGCGCCGCTGTCGGTGTCTTGCGTGTTTCATGCGGCATTTCGGCCGTTCCTGGAAACCTTTCCAGGTTTGCCAGGGATGGCACGCCGTCTGCTTCCCACTGTTGACGAACCGGTCACGACCGCGGCGGGGCCGCGTGGCAGGGGGCAGGAGAGATCATGTCGCGCATCGAGACCACGGACGCCTGGAGCACCACGGACGACAGCTCATGGGACCTCGGCGAGGGGTTCGGCGAGTCGCCCTGTAGCGTGCACTACCAGGAGGGTGATCTCATCGCGGGCAAGTACCGGCTGCTCCGCAAGATCGGCGAGGGGGCGATGGGCACGGTCTGGGTCGCGACGAACGTCGCGGTCGAGTCGACGGTCGCGATCAAGCTGATGCGGCCCGAGCTGCGGTCGCCGGAGCTCGTGGAGTACTTCCAGCGCGAGGCGCGGGCCGCGGGCCGGATGAACCACGGGGAGATCGTGCGGGTGTTCGATCTCGGCGAGACCGCCGCGGGCGATCCGTACCTGGTGATGGAGCTCATCGAGGGCGAGTCGCTGCGGAGCGTGCTGGCGCGCGAGGGGTGGATGACGCCGGAGCGGGCGATCGCGCTGCTCCTGCCGGTGGCGGGCGCGATGCACGCCGCGCACGACAAGGGGGTCGTCCACCGCGATCTCAAGCCGGACAACGTGATGCTGGTCCGCCGCGCCGGCGGCCGGATGCAGCCGAAGATCATCGATTTCGGCGTCGCCAAGCTCCTCTCCGAGCGCGAGGAGAGCCCGGCGTCGGCGAGCTTCGAGGTCTTCGGGACCCCGGACTACATGCCGCCGGAGCAGGCGCTCGCGGCGCCCACCGTCGATCGCCGGGCCGACGTCTGGTCGTTCTGCGCGATGCTGTACGAGCTCCTGTCGGGCCGTCCCCCGTTCTCGTCGAGGAACGCGCTGGACGGCCTGCGGGCGGTGCTGCAGGACGCGGTGCCGTCGCTGGTCGACACGTGCAACCTCGACGCGGATCTCTGGGCGATCCTGGAGCGCGGGCTGCAGAAGGAGCCGACGGCGCGCTGGTCGAGCCTGCGCGAGCTCGGCGAGGCGCTCGCCGCGTGGCTCTGGTCGCGGGGCGTCCGCGAGGACGCGCGCGGGGTGTCGCTCCAGGGAGAGTGGATCCCCTGCGAGGACGTCTGTGTGCCGTCCAACTGTGGCGTAACGCCACGCCTTTCATGGGTGGAAGAGCGGGGCCGGCCAAGCCGCCGCTGGTCGTCGCGTCGGCGGGGTCACCGGCTGCACCGGGTCCGGCCGGCGGGTGAGCAGGCGGCCTGCCACTGAGGGCCGGGGCGCTGAGGAGCGGGGCAGGGGGATGCGCTGCGGGCTGACGGAAGCGCGGACCGCGGGTGGACGACTTGACCTTGCGGCCTGCGTCTTGCTCTGCTCTGGCCGGTGAACGCCCGCGCTACACCGTCGCTGCGCATCGCGCGGCTCGTGATCGAGAACTTCCGGACATTCCGGGGGCCCACGGAGATCGTCTTCACGTCCGGCGGCGCGGCGGATGGGATGCCCGTGTTCCACGGTCCCAACGGGGCGGGCAAGTCGAACGCGCTGGCGGCGATCGATCTGTTCTTTCGGTGCGCCTCGTACTGGTTGAGCTCCGTCGCTGGTGGTGGTGGGGCGAGCCCACCGGACGCAGCGTTCAAGCTGCAGTGGGGGTTCAGAGACGACCACTTTGGCTTGTTGATGAACCACCGGAGCTGGCCTCCCGGTATTCGCGATCCGCAGCGGATCGAGGTCCACTTCGACGATGCGTGGCTCGGCGCACTCCGCGTCACGTTGACCCCGTCGGGCAACGACGTCCTCCTCCGGCTGGAGAGGGCGACTCCCGCCTCAGCGAACCACTGGAGGGCTCCGCGAGCGCTGAAGAACGCGGGGGGGGTTGTGCTGAAAGATGGCGAGGGGAACAGGTTGCACGATGACGAGATCTCCCCGCTGAAGAATGCCCTGGAGGCGCCGCTCGGCCCCGGGAGCAAACCGTTCTTCCTGCTGGACGCTCGCCGTCGAGACTTCCGGGCCGTTGGCGAGGGGGTGCCGCGCGATGAGGGGTCCAGCACGCTGTCCGTCGCCACGGCCGAACGCCTGCTGGCGCTGGCCACCTCGCTCGACCCGGGCGAGACCGAGCGCTGGCGCGCCTTCGTGGACCTCATCCATCGGTTCAAGACGCTCTCGGATCGAGAGATCTCCGTGCTCCGCGCTCCAGTGGCTGGCGGGGAGGTGACCGATCTGCGCTTCGAGGTCCGGGGCAAGCAGATCCTCCGGCTCTCCGAGCTCAGCTCAGGAGAGCAGCAGGTGGTCGCCCTCGTCGCGGCCGTGCTCACGTCCCGCGCGGCGCTCGTCGCGATCGAGGAGCCGGAGATGAGCTTGCATCCCGAGAACCAGGAGCTCGTCCGCGACATCCTGCGCGAGCAGGCGCAGCGCGGGATCGTCGATCAGATCTTCCTCGAGAGCCATGTCCAGGTCTTCGACGGTCCGGAGGTGCTCCGGTTCAGCCGTTCCCCCGAGGGAGAGACGCTCGTCACGCGGCAGCCTTCGCGCTCGGACCGCGCGCTCCGGGCCCGCGCGCGCGCGAGCGGTGCCGACGAGCAGTGGGTCACGCCGGAAGGCTACACCCAGCTTCCTGCGGAGATGCGAAGCAATCTCAGCTTGCAGAACGGCGGGTATCTCTGGTTCTTGCGCTCACGGCCGGAGGGCCGCTGGGAGGCCTGGACAGAGGCAGAGCTCGACGAGCAGCTTGGCCTGGGCGACACGTCCTCCAAGGACGCTTGACGTGCGCCTCTGGATCGATACCAACGCGGCACGCAGCCCTCGCGCCATTCGGGACCTGTGCCGCCTCGCTCAAACCCGCGGGGTCGAGGTGGTCGTCCACGCTCAGGTCTATCTCTGAAGAATGGCGGCGGCTCCGCGAGGGCGTGCCGAGGCGCGCTTTGACCTGGGACGAGGCTGTTACCTGGCTTCAAAGCCTTCCCGCAACGGAGCCATCGCCTAGCCGAAGCGCGTAGGCGCCGCGCCCTGCGCGCCATCGAGGGGGAGGCGTGCCAGCCGGGTGGCCTGCGTTAGCTCGGCCGTTCCGATCCTGCCGCGCGCCCAGCTTCCGCCGCCGCCGCGGGGTATGCTCGCGACAGGTCGCGCATGAACCTCGCGGAGAAGCTCGTCCAGCCAGATCCTCGCTCCTGCGGCCTCGGGCGCCGTCGATTGCGGAGCTAGGCGAATCCTGGTAGGTGGCGATCTTGCTCGCAGCGTCCGGCGTCGGGCGACCGTTCGGCGGCTGCGGCCGACAACGAAGACGGTGGTTGGTCTCGAAGTGAAGCCTCATCGACCGCGCGGATCTTGAAGACTGACGACGCGTTCATCCTCGCGGGGGCCGCATGACCAGGGTAGAGGCGTTTGTTCCGACAGCGACGCTCTTTCAGATGATCGCCGACGTCGCTCGTCCTCACAAGGCGCGTCTCGTGCTCCAGCGTTTCGAGACCGCTCATCACGGCGCGGCGCTCTCCGTCGTCGAAGCAACCTCTCTCGCGGCTGACGAGTACCTGAGCGGCGGCTATGAGCTGGCGTATCTGGCGCTGCGAAAGGCGCCCGCGAGCGAGCAGGACTGGAGCTTCGTCGACCGTGAGGCCGCCGATCTGCTCGAGTTTGCCGGTGCGCGTCAGCGCGGTGAGGATCTCGAGCAGGTCACGATCCGCCCTTTGGCCAGGAAGACCAACGTGGCCAGGTTGTTCGCCGCAACGAAGGCGGCGATCGCGGCCACCTGCAAACAAGGGGTGATGCTCAACGGTCAGCCCTACCCGAAGATCTTCTACGCGAAGGAGCTCGAAGCTCGAAGATCTCGGCTGTGGGTCGATATCGAGACGAAGACCATATCAGCCAGCGTGATCGGGTAGGATCCTGGCGCTGCCGCGGGACGTCGGGCCAGGGAGCGCGCCGCCATGCACCTTTGCGCCTTTGCGCCTTTGCGCCTTTGCGCCTTGGCGTTGAACTCTCTCTCCCCTCGCGACACCGGTCCCTGGCAGGATCTCTGACCCGAGGTTCTAGCCGACGGGCGTGTCGTGGCCCTGCACCCGCCGGGGCACGCGCGTGAAATACCAGACGTCGAACACAACGAAGGCGAGCGCCGCGAGCGCGAGCAGCCAGGTCCACTCGGTGTGGGCGTCCGGCTCGCTCGACGCGCTCGAGACGGCGACCTCGCCGCCGCCCTCGGCGACGAGCGGCCTCGGCGTGAGGTCGCTCTCGGCGACGCTCGTCAGGTTGGCCGGCACCAGGACGGAGCCGGCCTGCGGCCCCTGCCAGGAGAGGCGGTAGAAGCCGGCGCGCGGCGTCTCGGCGATCACGGCGACGCCGCCGCGCTGCGCGACGTCGAGCCGCTCGCCGGCAGGGCCGATGGCCTGGAGATCGCGCGCGGTCGCAGGGACGCTCATGCGCAGCGGCTCGCCGGTGCGCGCGGGGCCGGTGATGCCGTGCGCGCGGTGGGCGCGCGCCTGCTCGAGCAGGTTGCGCACGAAGAGCACGAAGGACGCCTTGAGCGGCCAGTCGCTCTCGCCCACGTCGAAGCCGAGCAGCGTGCCGGTCCGCGAGGCGGTGGAGATGTCGGTCGCCACCGTGCCCTCCTGGGCGCGGATCAGCGTCCTCGTCGCGGACTCGGGCTCGAGCGAGGAGGCGGCGCGCAGGTGCACGCCGTCGAGCGTGAGGAAGCGCAGCCGCGGATCGGCCGTGTCCCACGACGTGAGCGTGGGCTGCTCGAGCGTCGGGCCGACGACCGTGCCGAAGCAGCGCCCGGGCGGCGGGTTCACGAGGAGGAGGTCGCCGCCCGGCACGTCGGGCGGGCAGGCGCCGTCGACCACCACGAACGTGTCGGGATCGAGCGCGGGCGCGCCGAGGAGCTCCGCGAGCGAGCCCGAAGTCACCGAGGTCATCGGGTCCGACGCGAGCGCCCGCGCGAGCCACGGAGAGCCGCTGGAGGCCGTCGCTCCCGTCGGACCGCCCTGGCCCGGCGCGCCCTGACCCCCGCCGCCCGACGCGAGGAACACCGGGAGCTTGTCGCCCGCCGGTACGCGGCCGTACGCGACGTCGTCGATCGGCATCGCGTCCCGCGGCGAGAGCTCGAAGAGCAGCCCCTTGCGGTAGTCGCCGGGGGACGGGCGGAACGTGAGCACCACCGGCAGGCGCTCGCCCGGCTTCACCAGCACGCGCCGCGAGCTGAGCACGTCGGACGCGTTGTCCTGCCGCATCGTCACGTAGAGATCGCGCGGCTGTGCCCCGAGGTTCGCGACCACGAGGAAGGCCTGCACCTCCTCGCGATCGTCGGGCCGCGGAGCGTCCGCGCCGCTCGCGCCGCTCGCGCTCGCTGCGCCGCTCCCGGAGCGCACGTCGACGCGGACGATCGCGGCGTTGTCCACCGGGGCGCCGACGGTGATGACCTCGAGCGGGAGCGACACCCCGCGCAGCGCGGCGGGGCGGGCCAGGTTGCCGTCGGTGATCACGACGATCCGGCGGGCGCCGCCGAGCTGCCGGAGCCTGTCGACCGCGAGCGCCACCGCGGCCCCGAGGTCGCCCTCGACCTCGCGCGCGGCGACGGTGTCCACCGCCGCCTTGAGCCGGACGAGATCGCGATCGAGCGCCGCGACGAGGCGCGCGTCGCGCCCCGCCTCCAGGATCAGCGCGTCGCTGCCCGGCGTGAGGCCCGAGAGGAGATCCCTGGCGAGCCGCTTTCCGAGCTCGATGCGCGTGGTCGCCTCGCCGGACGGCGACCGCGCGGCCGCGGACATCGAGGCGCTCGTGTCCAGGATGATCGCCACGTGGTCGCCGGTGAACGCGCGCCCGCGCGAGGCGGGGCGGGCGAGGGCGAGCGCGAGCAGCGCGAGCGCGAGCGCCTGCAGAACGAGCGGGAGCTGGGCGATGAGCCTGCGGAAGGGCGCGCGCGCCATGAGGTCGCGCTGCGCGGCGGCCCAGAGCCACGTCGAGGGGACGCGGCGGCGGCTCCGCTTGATCTTGAGGATGTAGAGGAGGACGAGCGGGCCGAGCAGCGCGAGCAGCCACAGGCCGCCGGGGGCGAGCAGCGAGAGCGGAGAGCCCGCCGAGGCCTGTGCGAGCGGCGCGGCCACCTCAGTCGACGCTCCTCGAGACGAAGCGGCGGACGGCGCCCTCGAGCGGCTCGTCGCTCCGCGCGCGCACGTACGTCGCCCCGTGCCGGCGCGCCCAGGCGCGCAGCGCCTCGCACAGGCCGGCGAAGCGCGCGGCGTAGGCGGCGAGTGCCGCCGCGTCCATGGTCACGTCGACGAGCGCCCCGGTCTCGGCGTCCTCCAGCGTCAGGTCGCCCTCGAAGCTCGGCGCGAGCTCCTCGGCGGCGACGACCTGGACGACGGCGACGTCGTGGCCCGCCTGCGCCGCGCGCCCGAGCGCGGCCGTGACGGGGCCCGGGTCGAAGAAATCGGAGAGGACGCACAGCATGCCGGGCCGGGCGCTCTGCCGCACGACGGCGTCGATCGCCCGCGCGAGGTGGGTCCCGCCGGACGCCCTCACGCCGTCGAGGGCGCGGAGCAGCGCGGCGAGCCCGGCGCGCCCGCGCACCGGCGCGTGCTCGCGGGCGATGCCGTCGCCCGCCACGAAGAGCTGCGCGCGCTCGGAGCGCGCGAGCGTCATGTAGCCGATCGCGGCCGCGAGCCGCCGGGCGGCGTCGAGCTTCGTTGGCTCGCCGAAATCGAGCGACGCCGACGCGTCGCAGACGATCCGGGCGATGACGTCCTCCTCGGCGCGGAACAGCTTGAGCACCGGCTCGCCGGTGCGCGCGTAGGCGGCCCAGTCGATGCGC
Source organism: Sorangium sp. So ce406 (assembly GCF_051474675.1). NCBI lineage: Bacteria > Pseudomonadati > Myxococcota > Polyangiales > Polyangiaceae > Sorangium > Sorangium sp. So ce406. Next base: position 801,736 of record NZ_CP150340.1, read on the forward strand.
CGCATGTCGTCGCCGGGCGCGTAGGCCCGGTGCTCCTTGAACTCGGCCGACCCGCCGCGGCGCCGCGCGAGGTGCTCGCCGGCCCCGCCGGAGCGGGCGCGGATCTCGAGCCGCCGCTGCAGGACCTCGAGCTCGCGGACGAAGCTCGCGCCGAGGAGCGGCTCGGGAGAGGAGGGGAGCATCGGGGAGGAGTAGACATCGTTGCGGCCGGCGGTGCCAGCGGGGTCGCGGGGGACGGCTGCTCGCGCGCGCGACGGGCAGAGACGAGCGGCGGACGGGCAGAGACGAGCGGCGAACGGGTCGAGTGCGGCCGGAGAGGCCGTGAACGAGCGGCGGACCGGCTCGGCTCGCCGCTGCCGTGCGACTCCGAGACAAACCGCCACCCTGGGGCACCGCGCCACATCCGGATTCGGCGCCGCCGTTCATTTTCCGTCCACTTCCGTCCACGGGCGCAGCTTTCTCCATGGCTCGCTTTATGCGACCGGCGCAGCGGTCCAGCAGTTCGTGAGTGGGCTCGACCGGGTAGAGCCGTCGATCGCCCGATACCGATGTTTCACCTGAAGAGGAGGTATCGTGAAGGCCCTTGTTTTCCACAAACCTTCCGACGTCCGCGTCGATAACGTTCCGGATCCCAGGATTGTAGAGCCCACCGACGCCATCGTGCGCGTCACCGCGACCGCGATCTGCGGCTCCGATCTCCATATCTACAACGGCTTCTTCCCCCAGCCGCGGCCGATGGTGCTCGGCCACGAGTTCATGGGCATCGTCGAGGAGGTCGGCCCGCAGGTCACGAAGCTGAAGAAGGGCGACCGGGTGGTCGTCCCGTTCCCGATCGCGTGCGGGCACTGCTTCTTCTGTCAGGCGGAGTTCCCCGTCCACTGCGAGCGCTCGAACCCCAAGCACTATGGCCCCGAGGGCGGCGTGATCGAGGGCAAGGGCGCCGCCCTCTTCGGGTACACGGACCTCTACGGCGGCTACAACGGCGGCCAGGCCGAGCTCGTGCGCGTCCCCTACGCCGACGTCGGGCCGCGGAAGGTGCCCGACGGGCTCACCGACGAGCAGGTCCTCTTCGCCACCGACATCCTCCCCACCGGGTGGACGGCGATCGAGTGGGCCGAGCTCAAGGGCGGAGAGACGGTCGCGGTGTTCGGCTGCGGGCCGGTCGGCCTCGCGACCATGAAGATCGCCTGGCTCCGCGGCGCGGGGCGCGTCATCGGCGTCGACCGGGAGGAGTACCGCCTGAAGAAGGCCCGCGACGTCGCCCAGGCCGAGACGATCAACATCGATCAGGTGAACGCCGTCGAGGCGATCCGCTCGATGACCGACGGGCGCGGCGCCGACGTGTGCGTCGACGCCGTCGGGATGGAGGCGCACCGCACCGTCCTCGAGAAGGCCGCCAACGTCATCCATGGCCAGGTCGGGACGATATCGGCGCTCAAGCTCGCGTTCAGCGCCGTGCGCCGGGGCGGCGTCGTGCCGGTCGTGGGCGTCTATGGCGTGCCATACGACAACTTCCCGCTGGGCCAGTTCTTCGACAAGGGCCTCAGGATGCGGGCCGGCCAGGCCCCGGCGCAGAACTACATCGATCAGATCCTCAAGCACATCCAGGACGGCCACCTCCGGGCGGACGACATCATCAGTCACCGTCTCCCGCTCTCGCGCGCCCCGCACGGCTACGAGGTCTTCAACAAGAAGCTCGAAGACTGCGTCAAGGTCGTCCTCACGCCCTGACGCCCCGCCTCCGATCGCCCGGCGCGCGCTCGACCACGCTCGACCGCGCGCGCCGGCTGACACCGGCGTCAGGGGCGCGCCGCGACGCTGCGTTGTAAATCATCGAAAACACACAGCTTCCCTCCGGGTATGTCGCTTGCTCAGCGCCGGCCTCGGCAGGCCGCCCGCTTGCCTGGGCACCCGTGCCGGCCCGTCATCGCACGGAGGGATAGCTCTGATGGTTCGACCTCTGCGCCCGCATCGATCGCTCCTTCACCCCTTGTGGTTGGGCGCCCTGGCGCTCCTTGTCCTCAACGATCACGCCCTCAAAGGCTCTGGCCTCCTCCCCGGGTGGCTGACCGGAAAGGTCAGCGACTTCGCCGGGCTGCTGGTCGCGCCCGCGGTCCTCGCCGCGCTGCTCCGCGTCTCCTCGCGCCGCGGCTTCCTCGGCGCCCACCTCGCCACCGGCGTCGTCTTCTCGGCCATCAAGCTCGCTCCGGAGGCCGCCCGCGCGGTCGAGGCGCTCATGGCGCTCACGCCGCTCCCGTGGCGCATCACCGTCGATCCGACGGACCTCACCGCGTTGCCGATGCTCTTCCTCTCGTACCGCGCGCTCGGCGAGGCCGCGCAGGGGCCCGAGCCCGCGCGGCAGCCGATCGCGCACCGGCTGGCGCTGATGGCGGGCAGCCTCGCGTGCGTGGCCACGAGCCGCGCGCCGGAGCCGGAGCCGTGCGGCGGGACGAACGGGTGCCTGCCACAGGAGCCGCAGGAGCTCGCGTCGCTCGTGATCGGCAACACGACCGAGACCGAGCAGCTCATCCGCGTGCGCCGGCTGCGCGAGTCGGTGCGGGTCGACTGCCGCGTCCTGCTCGCCGATCCGACGGGCGCCCTCTCGCGCGAGCTGTTCGCGGACGCCGAGACCTGGCTCATCCAGCCGGGCCGCGCGCTGCCGCTGGGCAACGCGGGGTGCGACGCCTACCTGATCGACGCCGACGGGCTGCCGCTCACGCTGCTCGCGTGGTCCGCGCTGCAGTTCCCGGAGCAGATCCTCACCACGTCGACGCAGAACCCGCAGCCGGCGCGGGTGATCGCGCTCCAGCGCGCCGGGGCGCGGCTCGAGCTCGCCGAGCACCCCGCGGTGTTCGACGCGCCGCCGGTCGAGCCTCCGCCGCCCGCCGAGGCGTGCAGCCCCTCCGCCGAGGGGAGCCGGCTCGACTGGACCGTGCGCGACGACGTGACCGCGGTCGTGGCCAGCGTCACGTCGTCGCCGGATGGATGCCACGCGATCGCGCTCGAGCCCGACAAGAGGATCTTCTATCTCTGCCTGCCCGCCGAGGCGCTGCCGGTCAAGGCCGGCGACATGGTCAGCCTGCGCTCCGTCATGATCACGGGAGTCGTCAGCGGGCTCTACCCGGAGCTCCGGCAGGGCGAGCAGGCGCGCGCGCGCGGCGTCGCCATCGAGAGCGAGGCGTACGCCGTCGTCGCGCTGCAAGGCAACGTGCTCGCCCGCCCGTGGATGCTCGATCGGGGCGTGGCCGCCCGCGATTTCACGGTCGAGCTCTCGCCGATCGCGGGCTGCGACGGGTTCCACGACGCGTGCGGCAGCCTGGTCGCGCCGCTCGAGGTGTCGCTCCTCGGAGAGGGCATCTCCGGGGTCGTCTCGCTGCGCGCCGGGGAGAGCGAGGTGCTCAAGGAGGGCGTCGGGACGCTCCACCTCGTGCGCGCGGAGGACATGCCCGTCCGCGACACGGAGTGCTTCTCCGCGCCCATCGATCAAACGCGCCTGCTCGAGTCGGTCTTCGTCGCCGCCCCGGCGGCCCCGTAGGAGGTCAACCCATGAAGCTTCGAATCCTTGATGTTCTCGCGCTCGGCGCCGCTTCCCTGCTCGGCGCGTCCGGGTGCAGCATGGGCGCGGGCGACGCGGACGACGCGTACGGCGCCGCCCCGCCCACGGCGCCCGGGGTGCCCGGGCCCACCGGCAGCGTGGGCGTTTCCCAGAGCGGCTCGCAGGACTTCGGCCTGTTCCGCCAGATCCTCGAGGACGGCGAGATCCCGGGGCCCGACACGCTCGACGACGTCGGCTTCTTCGCCGAGCACAAGCTCGACTACCCGGCCGCGACCTGCGGCGAGGACGTGTGCATGCACGGCCTGCTCGGGATCATGGGCAACATGATCAGCGGGTCGCCCTGCACGCTCATCCAGATCGGGATGAACTCGCCGGTGGACCTCGGCGCGATCGAGCGGCCGCCGCTGCACCTCGTCGTCGCGGTCGACACGAGCGGCTCGATGGAAGGCGACCCGATCACCTACGTGAAGGCGGGGCTCGTCGAGATGATCGACGCCCTCGAGCCGACCGATCGGATCTCGCTCGTCCGCTACGCGGACGCCGCCGAGGTCGTCCTCGAGCGGGCAGAGGCCTCGGATCGGGACGCGCTGACGGAGGCGTTCGAACACCTTGTCGCGGACGGGTCGACCAACCTGTACGAGGGGCTCTTCACCGCGTTCGCGCTCGCCGAGCGGCACCTCGATCCGGCGTGGCAGAACCGCGTGATCTTCCTGTCCGACGGCGTGGCCACCGTCGGGCTCACGTCGCCCGAGCGGCTCAAGACGCTCGCGGCGGGCTACGCGGAGATGGGGATCGGCGTCACCGCCGTCGGCGTCGGCAGCCAGTTCGACGTCGACGCGATGCGCGGGATCAGCGAGGTCGGCGCGGGCAACTTCTACTTCCTGGAGGACCCGAAGGCGGTCGAGGAGGTCTTCACGGAGGAGGTGAAGACGTTCCTCGTGCCCCTGGCGCTCGACGTCGATCTCGACGTCACGCTCGGCGACGGCTACGTCGTGCGCGGCGCTTACGGCACGAACGGCTGGCGCGTCGGCGAGGGCGGCGGCACGGTGCACATCCCGAGCCTGTTCCTCGCCGGGCGGACCAGCGCCGCGGAGCCCATCGGCGCCGGCCGGCGCGGCGGCGGCGGCGCGATCCTGCTCGAGCTCGTGCCGAGGGAGGACCAGAGCCGCGTCGAGGACCCGCACGCCGTCGGCAGCCTCGAGCTCTCCTGGAAGCACCCGCTGACCGGCGAGGTGCGCTCGCAGCAGGTCGACGTCGAGGCGCCGAGTACGCCTGACGCGCCGCCCAGGGCCGGTTATTTCTCCGACGCCACGGTCGAGAAGGGCTTCGTGATGTTGAACCTCTTCGCCGGGTTCAAGCTCGCCGCCCAGCTCGCCGCGGACGCCGATCCGCGCACCGCGCGCCGCACGCTGGAGGCGCTGCGCCCGAACGTGGAGGCGTGGCTCGAGGAGAGCCCGGATCCGGACGTGGAGGACGACCTGCGCTACGTCGACCTGTTCATCCAGAACCTCATCGAGGCGGAGGCGAACGTGCAGCCCTACACGCCGGCCGATCCGCCGAACCCCTGGCCCGCCGACTGATCGCGGGAGATCGATCCTCGGCCGCGCGTATCCATCGATGTGGAACCGCGCAAGGGGGGGAGGGAGGAGGGGGGAGGGAGGAGGGGGAAGACGGGAGAGTCCCGGGATGCGCCCGCACGCGCGTGCGCAACGCGCGTGCGCGGAGGAGATGGCGCTTCCCTCGGAAAGCGCCCTGTGTAGAATGCTTGGTTTACCGTCGCGGGGAAGGAAGTTTGCTCATGCGAAGAACTGGTTTTCTTGGGTTTGCGGCGATCATCGCCTGTCTGACCGCCGCTCTCCCGGTGAGCGCGGGTGTCGAGGAGTGCGGCAATATCCGGTTCGACGGGCTGTCGAACTGTGAGGTGCGCGTCACGGCGGAGTGCGCCGCGAGCTGCACCGAGCTCGGGATCTACAAGACGGCGTGCGCCACGAAGCTCGTGCCGGTGTGCAAGTCGGAGTGCACCCTCTCGGCGGAGGCGACCTGTACGGACAGCTGCACGACGCAGTGCACGTCGGACTGCGACAGGGGCATCAACGTCATCTGCTCTCATAACTGCTTCGCCGAGTGCACAACGACGCGGGACGTCGAGTGCGCCGGCGCGACCGACGCCTCGCAGTGCGCCGCGACGTGGGACGCGAACTGCGACGCCGAGTGCGACGCCCAGTGCGTGACGGTGGACGGCGGCTGCTATCAGCATTGCGTCGAGTGCTGCGGGGGCTCGTGCACGGCGGACGCGAACATGGACTGTCAGACCACCTGCCAGGACGAGATCTTCGAGGAGTGCGAGCACGAGTTCCGCGCCAACTGCGACGCTTCCTGCAGCGGTGACGGCGCGCTCTTCTGCGACGGCAAGTACATCATCTCCGGCTCTCAGATCCCGGCCTGCGTGAACGCGCTGCTCGAGCAGGGCATCGAGGTGGAGGCCAAGGCCGAGGTCACCATCGGTCCAGACGGCATCAGCGGAGACATCGCCGCCGGCATGTGCGCCTTCAGCCCCGCGGGAAGCAAGGTCTCCCTGGGCGCGCCGTTCGCCGCGCTCGCCGCGGCGGCCGGCTGGCTCGCGCGGCGCCGCCGTCGCTCCTCGCGCTGACCGTCTCCCGATGCTCGTGCGGCCGACCCCCCGGGCGCTGATCGCGCTGCTCTTCCTGTGCTCCGCGGGGTGCGGGAGCGAGGACGCCGACGCGCTCGTGGTGGTCGGCCTCACGACGGACATGGCGGTCGGCTTCGAGATCGACCGCGTCGAGCGCACCACCCAGGTGGATGGCGTCATCACGCGCGCCGAGAGCCTCTCGTATGGGAGGGGCGAGCTGTCGCTGCCGTCGGAGCTCGCGATCGAGCCAGCGCATGACGGCGCGGAGGTCGCGGTGTCCGTCGCGGCGTTCCGCGACGACGAGGGGTCGCCCGTCGTGACGCGGACGGCCGCGACCCGCGCGGTCGGCGGGCGAGCGCTGTTCCTGCCGGTGTCGCTCGACGCGGCGTGCTCCGCGATCTCCTGCGCGGCCGGCGCGACGTGCGCGGCGGGGGCGTGCGTCGATCCTTTCGTCGAGCCGTCGACGCTCGCGGACCACGATCCGGCGTGGATCGCGTCGGCGAGGGATGCGTGCAAGACGCCTTCATCGGGCGACCCGGCGGTCGTGATCGGGCGGGGAGAGCGCGCGTTCGCCCCGCTGGAGCACGGAGATGTGGTGATGATCGAACCGGGACCTCAAGGGGGCCACCACGTGTGGCTCGCGCTGCGCGTCACGGGACTCCGTCAGATGGGCTCGCGCCTGACGGTGGGCGGGCGCTACCCCGATCTCGCGTTCGAGCTGCCTTCCTTCACCTCGCTGGTCACGCTGCGCAGGACAGGGGACGCCGGCTGCGAGATCTACGGAATCCGCTTTCAGGTGGACCGGGGCCTCCCGGTGGAGTCCGTGCGGGGTCGAGCGCTCGACGCCGAGATCGTCCTGGAGGACCCGAACGGCGACGTCGCGACCGCGGCGCAGCGGATCGTCATCGCGCCGTGACGGAAGCCACGCCCTCGCGAGGCGGGGCGGGCAGGTCGCGACCTCCGGGAGCGGCCTCCGGCGGCGCCGGTTTCGATCGCGGATCGACCCGACCCCCCTCGCGAGGCGGGGCGGGCAGGTCGCGACCTGCCGGAGCGGCCTTCGGCGGCGCCGGTTTCGATCGCGGATCGACCCGACCTCCCTCGCGAGGCGGGGCGGGCAGGTCGCGACCTGCCGGAGCGGCCTTCGGCGGCGCCGGTTTCGATCGCGGATCGACCCGACCCCCCTCGCGAGGCGGGGCGGGCAGGTCGCGACCTGCCGGAGCGGCCTTCCGAGGCTGCCGGGGTCGATCGCGGATCGACGCGACCCCCCTCGCGAGGCGGCGCCGGCAGGTCGCGATCGCGGAGCGACCCTGGACGACCGGGCACCTCATCCAGCTTGGCCGCCCGCCGCGGTCATCAAGGTCGAAGCCGACCCCCCTCGGCGGAGTCCCGCTTGCGCCGTCGCGCGATCGTGGTCGCCGCGAGGCCCGCCACGGCCATCACGCCGGCCCAGCTCGCGCCCGCGCCGCCGGCGCGGCACCCGCAACCGCTGTCGGCGCCCGGCCCGGCGTCTCCTCCGGGCACGGCTCCGCCCGTGCCTGCGCCGATCCCTGCGCTTGCGCCTCCTCCGCCCGCCGCCGTCGTTCCGCCGGCCCCGCTCGCGCCGGCGCCGCCTGCGCCGCTGCCAGCGTCGGGCGAGCCGGCGTCCGGCGTGCAGTCCTTGTGGCCCGTCATCAGCGCGATGCGCGGCCAGTCCGCCGGGCAGAGGGCCCCGACCGGCGTGCTCGCGCCGCACTCGAGCGGGCCGAGGAGGCACGCCTGGTGGAGCAGCGGCTCGAACGTCGCGCCGCCGTCGAGCGAGAGGCCGATCGTGAAGCCGTCCAGGAACTCGCTCGCGCACGCGTACAGGCCCGTCTCGGTCCAGGTGAAGCAGCGCGGCGCGATCGTCGAGACCCGCTCGAAGGCGAGCGTCGATGACGGCGCGCGGAAGACCCCGTCGATGTCGCTGCCCACCGCCACCGTGGCGCCGTCGGGCGAGATCGCGAACGCGCGCACGAAGCCCTCCGTCTCGAACACCGGCTCGAACGTCGCGCCGCCGTCCCTCGATACGAACAGCCGCCCCGGCGCGCTCGCGATGCGCACGTAGAGCACGTCGGCGTCGCGCGGATCGACCCCCGCGATGTACGGCTCGCGCGCGGTCGTGCTCCCCGGGACGGCCGCGGTCTCCCACGTCTCCCCGCCGTCGACCGACCGCACGAGCACCCCCTTGACCGATCCGCCGCCGCTCGAGAGGCCGCTCACGTAGACGCGCCGCGGATCCGACGGGGCGACGTCGACCGTGCGCGCCTGAAAGCCGGCCGGGAGCGGCGTCCCCGCGCTCTCCCAGCGCGCGCCGCCGTCGCGCGACGCCCAGAGCCCGGATCTGTCGCCCGCGGCGACCGCGACGGCGTGCGACGGGTCGCCCTGCCGGACCGAGAGATCGACCATCGCTCGCCCGGCGAGCTCTGCCGCGCCCGTCCAGGCGCAGCCGCCCTCGGCGCCGACCGCGAGCCCGTCGCCCAGCGCGGCGAGCACCCTGCCGCCCGCCGCAGCCGCGATCGGGGGAGCCTGGCCGCCCGTGTCGTCGTATCCGACCGCGCCCTCGCAGATCCAGCGCCAGCTCGCGCCGCCGTCCCGCGTCGTGAGCAGGCCGTACGTCATCCGGGCCACGGCGCGCGTCGGGTCCGCCGGGTCGAAGACGATCTGGTCCGCGGACGGAAAGACGCCGTTCGCGGCAGCAGGGGAGGGCAGCGCCGCGAGCGCCGCAGCGAGCAGCAGCGCGGCGCGCGCCGGGCGAGACCTCGGCCGGCGGACAGGCGCGGAAGCAGGAACGGAGGCTGACGCAGGAGCAGACACGGGGGCGGACACGGAAGCAAACGGCATCGAGGATCCATCCTATCGCGCGCCACCCGCGCCGCGCGCTCGCGCCCGCCGACCCGCGCCGCGCTCGCGCCCGCCGACCCGCGCCACGCGCTCGCGGCCCGCCGACCCGCGCCGCGCGCTCGCGCCCGCCGACCCGCGCCACGCGCACGCCAAGAAGCGCCCACGCGCCCTCGGCGCCCCGCTAGACTCGCCGCAATGCCGGAGCGCATCGTCGTGTCCTTTCGAGGTACCGCGGCCCTCTCGCAGCCGGGCAGCACGGACGCGGTCGTGCCGGGGCCCGGCCGCGCGGCGGCGTCCCGGCCGCGCGCGGCGGGGCCGCCGTCGCGCCACCGGAGCGCGCCGCACGACGCGGCCGGGGCGGCGCGCGGCGAGGAGAGCTACCTCGCGAGGGCGCTCGCGCTGAAGAAGCGCGCCGAGGCGCTCGGCGCGACGCTGTGCGCCTGGAGCGCGCAGACCTTCTCGTTCGAGTTCACCGCCGACGACATCGAGGAGGCCGTGCTGCTCGCCGCGCTCGCCGCCGAGGACGCGTCCGTGCACCCCGACGCGCGCTTCGCCGCGGGCATCGCGCAGGGGGAGATGACGTACGTCGGCGAGGCGGGGCGCTTCACCGCGCTCTCCTGGGGGCAGCCGCTGCTCGTCGCCGTCACGCTCGCCCGCGTCGCGCTCCCGGGCGACGTGCTCCTCGATCCAGCGCTCCCCGCCGTGCTGTCGGGCGAGCTCATGACCCTCGGCCTCCACCGCGGCATCGACGGCGCGCGCCGCGTGCGCGGCCTGCGCCTCGACGCGCAGCAGCCGCTGCGCAGGCAGGTCGTCGAGAGCGTGGCGCGCGTGTGCGACCCGCCGCTGCTCGGCCGCGAAGGCGAGCTCGCCGAGCTCGCCGTGCCCCCCGGCGCCCTCGCGATCGTCCGCGCCGACGCCGGCGCCGGCGGCTCGCGGCTGCTCCTCGAGCTGCTCCGGCTCCTGTCCCCGTCGCGGAGCCTCTTCGTCGCGCCCATCGGGGCCTCGCGCGAGCCGTTCGGCGCGCTCCGGCGCGCGCTCGCGCGCTCGGCGCCCCGCACCGAGAAGGCGCGCGCCCGCGCGCCGGCGCTCCCGGACCGGCTGACGCCCGCGCTCGCGCGGATCCTCGCCGGCGAGGGCGTCGAGCCGTGGACGGCCGCCGAGGTGCTCGCCGCCTGGCTCGCGCCGTCCGACGCCCGCTTCGGCCTGCTCGCCGTCGACGACGCGGCCGAGGTCGACGCCGCGAGCCTCGACGCGATCGCGATCGCCATGGAGATGGGCAGCGGCCTGCGCGCCGTCGTCCGGCTCGGGCGCGCGGATCCGCTCCCCGCGCCGCTCGCCGCGATCACCCCCGCCGCCACCGTCACGCTCGGCCCGCTCTCCGCCCCGATCGCCCAGGACCTCGTCCGCCGCCTCCTCGACGGCTGCATCGACGAGGCGGCCGCGCGCCGGTGGGCCGCGCGCGTGCCGGCCTTCCCGCTGGCCCTGCGCGAGCTCCTCTGCGAGGCCCTGGAGAGCGGCGCGCTGCGCTGGATCGGCAGGAGCGTCGGGCCGCGCCGGCGCAGCGCCGGGCGGGGCCAGCCCGCGCGCACGATGACCGGGGCCGAGCTCGCGGCGCCGCCCGCGGTCCGGCCGATCGAGGGCCGGCTGCGCCTGCTCGCGGTCGGGCATCGCACGATCCTCACCGCGCTCGCGACGCTCGGCGGCGACGCGTCGGACGCGGCGATCGACGCGCTGTGCGACGGCACCGGCGCCCCGAAGGTCGCCTCGATCGAGGCGGCGCTGCTCGGCGCCGGCTGGGCGCTCCGCCCGGAGCCCGGGTGGCTGAAGCTCTCCTCGCGCACGCTGCGCGACGCCGTGCTCGCGGCCGTCCCGCCCGGCGAGCGCGCCGCGTGGCACCTCGCCGCGGCGCGCGTCGTCGAGGATCACGCCGGCGTGCTCGGCCTCGCGGACGCCGCGTGGCACGCCGCGAGGGCGGGCGACAGGCGCTCCGCGGCCGATCTCGCCGCGCGCGCCGCGCGCGCCGCCGGCGAGGCGCTGCTCGAGTCCTCGGCCGCCGAGCTGCTCGCGTTCGCCGACGAGCAGGAGACCGCTCGGGACCACCGGCTCGACGAGGCGCCGGACAGCACCTCGAGCCAGCCGCCCACCTTCCGCACGCCGATCGAGGTGGTCGGCGACGCGCCGGATCCGCAGCGCGCGCTCTCCGCCGGGGAGCTCGCCGACCTCGAGGCGCGCCGCGAGGCCGCGGACAGCGCCGCGCGCCGGCGGGGCTCCACGCTCCCCGCGGGGGCCGACAGCGCGGACGCCTCGTCGGGGAGCGCCGTGCCCCGGGCGCCGTGGCTGGACGACCGCCGCGCCGGGCTCCTGGACGAGGCGCCCGCGGACTTCGCCGACGTGACCGCCCTGGAAATGGAGCTCCCGCCCGGCGACGCCTCGGGGGATCCGCTCGCGAAGACCTCGGAGTCGCCCGTCCTGTCGATGAATGACATCGCGGTCCGCCTCGCCGAGCTCGCCAGGCAGGCGCTCGTGCAGGGCGATCTCCGGACGCTGGAGCGGCTCGTGGGCGAGCTCCGCCGCACCGGCGAGCACGCCGAGCTCGTCGAGCGCATGAGCGGCCTCATCTCGCTCGGGCGCGGCGCGAAGGACGAGGCGCTCCGTCGCTTCCGGATCGCCGCCGAGGCCGAGGCGCCGCCGGCGCATCGGGCGCGGGCGCTGCTCGCCTATGGCGTCGCGCTGGCGGCCGCGGGCCGGACGGAGGGCGCCCTGCTCGAGGGGCTGAGCGCCCTCGCGCGCGCCCGCGAGGCCGACGATCGCCGCGGCGAGCAGGCCTGCGCGCAGTTCCTGGCGCGCCTCGCGGCCGCGACCGGGCACGAGGACGCGGCCCGCACGTGGGCGCGCGTGGCGCGCCTCGCCGGGGCGGCGCCCCCCTCGTGACGGCGCATTGACAGCATCGCCGCGGCTGTCCATACCCGCGGCCATGTCGTCCCGAGCGCCCTCCGGCGAGCCGGCCCCCGACGCGGAGGCCGGCGAGGACCGCGCCGCGCGCGCCAGCGCCAGCGCGCCCGAGGACCGCGCCGCGCGCGCCAGCGCCAGCGCGCCCGAGGGCCGCGCCGCGCGCGCCAGCGTCGCCGCGCGCTCCGGCGTCAGGGCGCGCGCAGCCCTCGCGCTCCTCGCGCTCGCGCTCTCGCTCGGCGCGGTCGCCGGGATCGCGTTCCAGCGCTACGCCGCGGTGCACCTGCGCGCGCTGCCGAAGGTGCCGAGCTGCGTCCGCGGGGCGCGGGTCGCGCTGCGCAGGCCGGTCGCGGTGTCCGGCACCGAGCCCCGCCAGACGGCGTCGGGCGAGACGGTCTACCTCACGCTCGGCGAAGACCGCGCCGTCGCCTGCGCGCTCCAGTTCGACGAGCCGCTCGCGCGCCACCTCGCCGGCGCGCTGGCCGAGCAGGAGACGGCGCCGCGCGCCGCCCGGCTGGTCGAGCTCGTGCGCGACCGCGTGCCGGCGGACCCGGCGCACGACCGCGCGGCCTCCGCGGCCTACATGATGGCCTCCGCGGCCCTGCGCGGCATGCCCCAGGACGCGCCCGAGGTCCGCGCCGCCGCCGAGGAGCTCGAGCTGCGCCACGCCTGCCGTTTCGCCTTGCGGCGCTCCTGCCCGACGCGCCCGTGGCCGCCGCTCCTCGTGTGGCTCACCGGCGTCCCCGCCGCGCTGAGCCTGCTCGCGCTGCTCGGCCTCGGCCTCGCCGCGAGCGCCGCGCGCTACCGGCGCTGGACGGAGCGCCGGGGCCGCTGATCGACAGGGCGCGCGCGGGCGCTCGCGCCGCGCCGGCGCGCCGCGACCGAGCACCCGCGCTCGCGCGCCTCAGTCGAGCGCCTCGACGCGGAAGCTCGACTGGACCAGGCGGTGCGGCCGGGCGCCGAGGTCGGCGACGTCGAACCCGAAGCCCGCGCCCTGCTGGTGAATCCCGCCCGACGTCGCGCCGCTCGGCATCTTCACCGACGAGCTCACCGTGACGTAGACCTTCGCGCCCTTGGCGAACGCGGCGGTCATCGCGAGCGCGCGCCCGGCGAGCCGCGCCGCGGCCTCGCGCGCCACCAGCGCCCAGAGCGCGGTGGCCCCGGCCGTCGACGACAGCGCGCGCACCCCGAGCACCAGGCCGGCGCCGCTGAGCTGCACCTCGAACACCGCGCGCGCCGTCCCGGGCGTCTCGGAGGAGCGCACCGCCTCCGCGATCACGGACGCGATCGTGCCGGCGGCGGGCAGATCCAGCCCGAGCGTCTTGTCCCGATCGCGCATCGTCTCGCGCAGCACCTCGCCGGCCCTGTCCATCGAGGTCTCGCGCCGCGCGGGCGGCGCGGTCGGCGCCGCGGCCGGGGGCGCCTGATCCGGCAGCACGCCGCGGAGCTGCCACACCGGCACGCCGTCGAGCCCCGCCACGCGCGGCGGACCTTCCGCGCTCGGCGGACCGCCGTACTCGGTGGACGGCGCCGTGACGGGCGGCGCCGTGACAGGCGGCGCCGCGGGGCCTTCCGGCGGCGGCGCCGCGGCCTCCGGCGACGGGAGGTCGCGCCGATCGCGGCGCGCCGTCCGCCCGAGCACCGGCGGCTCCGCCTCCTCGCGCGGCCGTGGCGCGTCCGGCGGCGCGGCGCGCGCCTCGTCCTGCGTCGGCCGCAGCGGCTCGACCTGCTGCACCTCGATCTCCACCTCGCGGCCCGCGCCGCTCGAGCGGGCCACGAGCGCCGACGCCGCGCCGCCCGCGATGCGCGCCAGCCCGGGGATGGCAGCGTGGAGCAGCGTCGCTGCGAGCAGGAAGCGGACCTCACGGGGGAGCAAGCGCGGAGCACCTTGGTGGGGGCGCGAGGGGGGTGCAAGTGCGCGTTTCATCGCCGCCGTGCTCGCCCAGGCGCTCGCACCTCACCTGCACGCCGCGCGCAGATCCCGCGCGCTCCCCCGCTTCGCCGGGCGGACGCGCTCGCCTACGCGTGATCCAGCAGGGCACACAGTATTCCGATCTCCCTTGAATATGCGCGCACGGCACGGTTGCCGCTTGAGCTTATTACCGTGCTGGTCGATGCTCCCGCTGCCACGGCGCCTTCCGGGCTCGGCGGCAGGAGCAGAGACGCAGCGCGGCGCCGTCAGTGCAACGCGCTCCAGCACACGAACCAGCGCCCGGCCGGAGAAGACCGAGCGCTACGTCCCCGTTGTTGAGGAGGGGGTATCGCATGAAGGGAAACGTGCGCGCTGACAGGTCGCCTGCGGACCTCTCGATGACGCCCACGCCGCCGCCCGTGACCGTGATCCAGGAGCCCCTGGAGGGCGGTCCCCCCCTCGAACCGCCGCCCCTCGGCGCGACGCCCGCTCCGGACGAGCCAGGGTTCCTCTTCGATCCGCTGCCCCTCGACGCGGCGCCTGCGCTGCAGGACCAGGGGTTTCCCCCGGGCCTCGACCCGGCGCTGGGCCCCTCGCCGCTCCACCTGGCCGGGGTCGCGCCGTACGGGAGCTGGTCCGCGCCCTCCCCGGACGAGCGCCGCGCCCGCCGGTGGCGCGCCCTCGGGGCGTTCGTCCTGGCCGCGGCGACCGTGATCTTCGTCGTCGTGCTCACCGCGCGCGGGATCGCCGCGCGGATGCCGGGCGTCTCCGCCGAGGCCTTCCGCGGCATGACGCCCGTCAGCCGCGCGCTCCTCGTCGCGTCGCGCGCCGCGCGCGACGGCGCCGCGGCCAGGGTGCTCGTCGCGCCCGAGGTGTTCGCCCGCTGGCAGGGCGCGACCCCGCCGCCCGCGATCCGGCACGACGGGTACGCGTCGATCCGCGGCGGCGTGCTGTTCACGCCCGAGTCGTTCAGGCCCGCCGGGTCGAGCTACGACCTCCTGGTGCACTTCCACGGCAACACCCAGCTCGTCCGCGAGAGCGCCGAGGTCGCCGGGCTGAACGCCGCGGTCGCCGTCATCAACCTCGGCATCGGCTCCGGGGCCTACGAGGACCTCTACGCGCAGTGGGGCGCGTACGAGAGCCTGCTCGCGGACATCGACAGGGCGCTCGCGCAGCGCGGGCTGCCGACCCCGCGGCTCCGCCGGGTCGCGCTCTCCTCGTGGAGCGCGGGCTACGGCGCCGTCGCCAAGATCCTGGAGCTCCGCCGCGGCACCGAGACGCTCGACGCGATCCTCGTCACCGACGGCATCCATTGCGGCTTCGTCCCCGACCAGCCGAGCGGGCTCAACACGCTGCAGCTCGCCTCGTTCGCGCGCGCGGCGCAGCGCGCCGCCGAGGGGCAGCTGCTGTTCACGATCACGCACTCGGAGATCGACCCGATCGCGTACGCGAGCTCCAGCGCGACGGCCAGCTACCTGCTCGACGCGGCCGCGGGGCACCCCGTCGAGCGCGCGATCGCGCTCGACGCGCCGCCGCACCTCCGGCTGCGCGCGGCCGAGGGCGCCGTCTCGCGGAAGCTCGAGAAGCAGATGATCCCGACCACGGAAGCGCACGTGGGCGAGCTCCACGTCCGCGGGTTCCGGGGCAACACCCCCGAGCACCACATGGCGCACCTGCTCCAGATGGCGTCGACAGTGCTCCCCGAGCTCGTCGAGCGCTGGAGCGAGGGCGGCGACCCCCGCCCCCTCGACCCCTGAGGCCGCCGCACCGCGGACCGTCGGCGCCGTACGAGCGCGCGCCCGCCGGCCAGCCGTCCGCCGCGCGTCAGCTCCGGCTCCGCGCCTCGTCGATCCAGGCCTTGATCGCCGCCGTCACCGGGTGATCCGCCCCGAGATCCGCCTCGGCCAGCGCGAGCGCCCGCTCGTACAGCGGCAGCGCCGCGGACACCCGCCCGGCGGCGTGGTGCACCTGCGCGAGCCGGACCAGGGTCGGCCGGAGCGACGGGTGGGAGGCCCCGCCGAGCGCCTCCCGCGCGGCGAGCGCGCGCTCGTACAGCGCCTCCGCCTCGGCCGGATCGCCGAGCGCCTCCCGCGCGGCCCCGAGGTTGTGGAGGATCGACGCGAGGAGGGCGCCCTCGACGGCCGGGTTCGCCTCGGCGATGCCGAGCGCCCGCCGGAGCATCGCCTCCCGCTCGGCGGCCGGGCGATCCTCCTCGAGGAACGTCGCCGCGTTGTAGAGCGCCTCCGCGACGAGCGGGTGGCGGTCGCCGAGCGCCCCCTCGCGCAGCGAGAGCGCCCGCTGGAAGAGCGGCGCCGCCTCGGCGCGCGCCCCCCGCCGGCCGAGCAGCAGGCCGAGCCGGTTGAGCAGCGCCGACAGCTCGACCGGATCCGGGTCGCGCATCCGGTCGTACCCCGCGAGCATCCGGCGGAACAGCGCCTCCACGTCCTCGGCCTTGCCCTGCCGCTCGAGGATGGCGGCGAGCTGCTCGAGCAGCCTCGGCAGCGGCGGGTCGGCGCTCGCCCCGGCCGCCTCCGCGATGGAGATCGCGCGCGCGGAGCTCGCCCGCGCCTCGTCGAGCCGGCCCTGCGCGAGCTGCGCCGAGCTCAGCGCGTAGAGCGGCCCTGCGAGCTCGGCGTCCTCGGGGCCGTAGATCTCCTCGGCGATCTGGAGCGCCCGCGCGCACGTCGCCTCCGCCTCGGCGTGGCGGGAGGCGGCCAGCGCCGACGCCGCCGCGTCGAGTAGGCTCCGGTACTCTCTCCCCCTCCACCAGCGCCGCAGGGCGCGATCGGGTCGCATGCCCCCTCTACTACCTCGCCCCCGACCGTCGGGGCGAGCGCGCGCTGTGGGGGCGGGGACGTCCGGCGACCGCGGCGGCGGGACGATGCACGGACGGTCGGAGAAGGGCATCGCGCGGACGCGGAGCGGTGTAATCTGCTCGCAGGATCTCGTGGCACGAAGGTGGGATGCGGACGCTCGATGCCAGCAACTGGCGGCTCCCGTGGATCGGGGCTATGGCGCACGACGCATGGTGCAGCGCCCCCCGCACGGCGTGCCGCAGGGCCTGTCGGAGGGGGGAACCGGCCTCGCGAACGGGGCGATCGAGGAAAGGTCGCCAAGGACTTTTCTTCCGTTTAGACTGCCTCGACGGCCCCACGCGTCGACGTCCCCCACGATCATGAGGTCCAGGCTCACGCATCGCGAGGCATCGATACCGAGGGGAGGGCTCGCCCGCGCCCGCACGGGGAAGGCGACGGAGTTCATATGAGTGCCAACGAAAACGTCGTCGATGAAGTAGCGCGCAGCGAGCCGATCGATCCGTTGCTCGGAAAGGTGCTCAACGGCAAGTTCAAGATCCTGTCCCAGCTCGCGACCGGCGGCATGGGCACGATCTATCGCGGCGAGCAGATCCCGCTCGGGCGCCCGGTGGCGATCAAGGTCTTGATCCCGAACCAGGCCTCGCGGCAGCTCGACCCGAACTTCCACAAGCGCTTCTTCCTGGAGGCGAGCATCCTCGCGCGCCTCCAGCACCCGAACATCGTCACCGTCTTCGACTACGGCAAGATCGAGGCCGACGATCAAGAGCGGTACTTCATGGCGATGGAGTTCCTCGAGGGCGAGACGCTCTTCCGGCGCGTGCGCCGGCAGGGGCGCCTCCCGCCGCCCGAGGCGATGCGCATCGCGCGGCAGATCGCGCGCGGGCTGCGCGAGGCGCACAAGCACGGCGTCGTCCACCGCGACCTCAAGCCGTCGAACGTCATGCTCGTCTCCAACGAGGACGCGGAGGAGGCGGTCAAGATCCTCGACTTCGGCCTCGTGAAGCAGCTCGGCGACGACTCGGAGGAGCTCACGCAGCAGGGCGCGTTCCTCGGCTCGCCGCGCTTCATGTCGCCCGAGCAGATCTCGCACGGCAAGGTCGATCTCAGGACCGACATCTACTCGCTGGGCGTGATCCTCTACCAGATGCTCTGCGGCAAGGTCCCGTTCGAGTCCGAGAAGTCGATCCAGATCCTGATGGCGCACCTGCAGCAGCCGGTGCCGCGCATGAAGGAGCGGAACCCGGACGTCGACATCCCGGAGCCGCTCGAGGCGCTGGTGATGCGCTGCCTCGCGAAGGATCCGGACGGCCGGCCCGCGACGATGGACGCGCTCATCCAGGGCCTCGGCGAGTGCGCGCGCGGCATGGGCGTGACCACCGCGTTCGGCGGCACGCAGATCACCTCGTTCGAGTCGCTGCCCGGCGTGCAGATCTCGTCGCGTTCGTCCACGGTGCAAGCGCTCAAGGAGGCGGTCACGCTCCCGGCGCCGGACGACGACGCGAGCGGCCGCACCTCGGGCGTCGGCACGGGCCCGGGCGGCGTGGCGGCGGCGGCGACGGACCCGGGGAAGAGCGGCGTGGGCGCGCAGGACGCGCGACCCGGCGGCGGGCGCAAGGCGGCGATCCTCGCCGCGATCGGCGCCATCATCGTCGCCGCGGTCATCTTCGTGCTCACCCGCAACCCCGCGCAGAGCGAGGCGACGACGACGCCGCCCACGCCCGCGCCGGGGCCGGCGCCGACCGCCGCGGCCAACGAGCAGAAGGGCGCGCCCTCGTTCATGCTCATCATCGAGTCGATCCCGCCGGGCGCCGAGGTGCTCGAGGACGGCAAGTCGCTCGGGCAGACGCCGCTCCAGCTCTCGATCGAGAACGAGCAGGTGCGCGCGGCGCCTCGCCGGCTGACGCTGCAGAAGGAGGGCTTCCAGCCCTACTCCATCGTGCAGGGGCCGTCCGAGATGTCGGTGCAGACCGTCGCGCGCCTCGCGCAGGCGTCGGCGCCGGCGAAGGTCGAGGAGCAGCCGTCGCAGGGCTCGGGCGGCAGCAAGCGGAACTGGGGACGCCCCCGCGCGCCGACGCCGCCCCCGCCCACGTCGAAGCCGACCGCGACCGAGCCCTCGGCGCCGTCGATCCGGATCGACCGGTAACGATCAGGACGCGCCCGACACGCAGCAACGGCGCGTCCTGATCGCGCCGCGCCGAGCAGCGCGGCGCGCCCCTGATTTCGCCGTGCCGGACGGCGCGGCGAAGGGGCGATGCGCTAGCTTCGTGGCTGCGCATGTCCCGCCTGCTCATCGTCTCGAACCGCCTCCCCGTGACCGTCCGCGCCGAGCAGGGCGACGTGTCCGTCGTGCCCTCGACGGGCGGCCTCGTCACGGCGATCCGGGGCCCGCACGAGCGGCACGGCGGGCTCTGGCTCGGCTGGCCGGGCGACGTCTCGCGCCTCGGCGCGGAGCAGCGCCAGGAGCTCGAGGCGCAGCTCGAGCAGCTCGGCACCGTCCCGGTCCACCTCACGCCGACCGAGATCAGCCACTACTACGACGGCTTCTCGAACGGCGTCCTGTGGCCGCTGTTCCACTACCTGGTCGAGAAGGTGCACCTCGACGCGCGGCGCGACTGGGAGAGCTACCGCGCGGTGAACGAGCGCTTCGCCGACGCTGTCGCCGCCCGGTACAGGCCGGGCGACAGGGTCTGGATCCACGACTACCAGCTCACGCTGGTGCCGGCGATGCTGCGCCAGCGCATCCCCGACGCGCGGATCGGCTTCTTTTTGCACATCCCGTTCCCCGCGGCCGAGGTCTTCCGGATCCTGCCGTGGCGGGAGCAGGTGCTGCGCGGCATGCTCGGCGCCGACGTCGTCGGGTTTCACACGACGTCGTATCGGTACCATTTCGTCTACTCCGCCGCGCGCGTGCTCGGCCTCGATCCCGACCTCGAGACGCTCGCGTACGAGGGGCGGAAGGTGCGGCTCGGCGTCTATCCGGTCAGCATCGACGTCGACGAGTTCGTGCGGCTCGCCCGGGACGAGGACGTCCGCGCCGAGGCGCAGCGCCTCCGCGAGCGCGCCCAGGGGCGGAAGATCGTGCTCGGTATCGACCGGCTCGACTACACGAAGGGGATCCCGCGGCGCATGCTCGCCATCGAGCGGTTCCTGGAGCGCGAGCCCGAGCTGCGGAGCAAGGTCCGGTTCATCCAGCTCGCGGTGCCCACGCGCGAGAAGGTCGACGCGTACGCCGACTTCCGGCGGGTCGTGAACGAGCTCGTCGGCCAGATCAACGGCGCCTACGCGACGCTCGACGACGTCCCGATCCACTTCCTGCACCGGTCGATGCCGATGGCCGAGGTGGTCGCGCTCTACCTCGCGGCCGACGTGATGATGGTGACGCCCCTCCGCGACGGGATGAACCTCGTCTGCAAGGAGTACGTGGCCTCGCGCATCGACGACACCGGCGCGCTCGTGCTGAGCGAGTTCGCGGGCGCGGCCGCCGAGCTGATCGAGGCGCTCCCGGTCAACCCGTACGACATCGACTCGGTGGCCGCGACGATCAAGCGGGCGCTCGTCATGCCGCGGTCCGAGCAGCGCGTCCGGATGCAGGCGCTCCGGCGCCGCGTGGTGACGCACGACGCGCACCGCTGGTCGCACTGCTTCCTGAACGATCTCGAGCGCGCGAGCGCCGCGGCGCCCGCGGTGGGCGCGGCGCGGCGGCGCACGGACGCGCCGCAGCTCAACACGATCGCGAGCGCGCGCAGCGCGCCGTCGCTGGTCGTGATGCTTGACTACGACGGCACGCTCGTCCCGCTCGCGGCGATGCCCGAGCTCGCGCCGCCGGACGAGGAGCTCATCGCCGATCTGCGCGCCCTCGCGGCGCGCCCGCGGACGCAGGTGCACGTGGTGAGCGGCCGGCCGCGCGAGGACCTCGAGCGGTGGCTGGGCGAGCTGCCGATCAGCCTCCACGCGGAGCACGGGTTCTTCTCGCGCGCCGCGCCCGGCGAGCCGTGGGTCGCGCTCCGCGAGGCGTCGCTCGACTGGAAGCCGAAGGTCCGCGACGTCCTGCAGAGCTTCGTCGAACGCACGGCGGGCAGCTTCATCGAGGAGAAGGTGGTGTCGATCGCGTGGCACTACCGGAGCGCGGATCCGGAGCTCGCCAGCCAGATGGCCCGCGAGGTGCCCGCGCAGCTCGCGGAGCTGCTGCGCGAGCACGATCTCGAGCTGATCCCTGGGCGGAAGGTGCTGGAGGTGCGGCTGCGCGGGGTCAACAAGGGGGTGATCGTGCCGCGCGCGCTGTCGACGGTGCCGCCCGACGCGATGGTGGTCGCGCTCGGCGACGACAGGACCGACGAGGATCTGTTCGCGGCGCTCCCGCCGACGGCGCTCACGGTGCACGTGGGCGGCGGGGAGAGCTCCGCGGCGTTTCAGCTGCCGGATCCGGCCTCGGCGCGGCGCCTGCTGCGCGCGCTCGTCGCGTGAGCGCGCGCGCGTTGGTGAGCGCGCGCGCGTGCGCCGGAGCTCACGCCCTCGGGCGGCGGCCGCGCCGGAGGGCGGCCCCGAGGAGCGCCGTCGCTGCGGCGAGGGCGGCGCCCGCGCCGCCGGCGCCGGCGCCGCCGGCGAGCGCCCCGCCGACGCTGCACGAGCCCGCGCGGGCGGCGCAGGGGGCGTCCGCGTCCGCCGCGTCGGCGCCGGCGTGCTCCTCCGCGGCCGCGTCGCAGCCGGCGAGGTCCGCGTCGCCCTCGGCCGCGTCGCGCTCGAGGTCGACGTCGTCGAGGCCGAGCTCGCGCGCGTCGGCGCGCATCGCGCTCATGAGCGCCGCGGGGCCGACCCCGTGCTCGTAGGCGCCGATGTCGATGGCGCCCGCGGCCGGCCGCGACAGCGCGCCGCTGGCGGCGCGCGCCGAGCGCGTCGGCGCGAACTGCGGCGCGGCGAGCGGACGCGGGAAGGGGTGCCCGGCCGGGCTCGGCGTCCATCCGGCGCCGGCGTTGACGAGCGGGCTGTTCGCCGACGGGCGGAGGTCGAGCGCGCCGACGTTCGCGAAGCCGGGGTCGGCGCCCTGGAGCGTGCCTGTCCACCCGGCGGGGATCGACGAGGAGCCGCTAGGAACCCAGTTGTTCGCGCCCGCGATCAGGGCCTTGCCCGTCGCCCAGCTCGCCGACCGGTCCACGTAGACCTCCACGCCGCCGCCGCCGGACCGATAGAACACGTTGTTGCTCATCTCGACGCTCTCGATGCCGTCGAACATCCGGATCGCCGCGTTGGAGCCGGGGGCGAGCAGGAACGTGTTGTTGACGAACCGGAAGCGGCCGAACGTCTGCCCCGTCCCGTCGCCGCCGACGCGCGCGACGAAGTGCTTGCCGGTCTTGCGGAAGACGTTGCCGACCACGTCGGAGTCCTCGCGCGCGAGCCCCTCGTCCTGGCCGTCGGGCCCGATCAGCTCGATCTCGTGGTACTTCGCGCCCTCGATCCAGTTGTAATAGATCTCGTTCCGCTCGGCGCGGCTCTTCACGTTGTTGCCGCCGTTGCTGTCGTGCACATAGCAATGCCGCATGCGGAACACCGAGCCGAGGCGCGTCTCCTCGTCGGTCGCGATGTAGATCGGGTGTCGGGTGTCGCCGGAGCCGGAGGCGTAGACCTCGACGTACTCCAGCGTGAACGAGCCCGACTCGGAGTCGGCGCCGAGGATGCCGTGCCCGGGGCAATCGTGCACCACCGCGTCGCGGATCGTGACGTCGTGCGCCCGGTTGAACACGCAGCGGCCAGAGCCCCCGGTGATCTCGAAGCCCTCGAAGACATAATGATTGCCGCCGAACACCACCGTGTTCGTCCCCCCGGATAGCACGGGACGGCGGCCGTTCACGCGGACGCCGCGGATCGTGATCTTCTGCGACTCGGTGCCCGATTTCTTGAAGATCAGGTCACCTGGGTAGGTCGCGTTACCCTCGACCTCGACCACGTCACCGGCAGCGAGGCGGGGGGCGACCTCCGCGAGGCTCGAATAAGGCTTACCTCGGCCCACCTCGTACGTCGCCGCGCTCGCCGGGGAGGCGGTGAGCAGCGCCGAGAGCCCGAGGGCCGGCGCGACGAGAGAGAGGGTGAGGAGGTGCCTTGTGTTGAGTTGCTGCATCGCCCCAATCTCGCGTGCTGTGGAGTCATGGCGCAAGCAGCTTTTTAATGAAATGCACGATGGGTAATTAGGGATACGCCTGACGACAGGAGTCTCTGCCGGTCCTTCGATGTCGCCCGGCGTTCTCCCCATTGCCGACTCTCCCTGTGCGCGGCGATTGTCGAGGGAATGCGGGTAAAACGAAGCGAATCGCCGCAGTAGCACGAAGAGCGCCAATCGCATTCGAGCGGCGCTCGGCACGGTAATTGGAAGGTCGTGGAAGAGCGTGGAAGAGCGCCGCGCGGCGCCGGCGGTTCTCCTCGGCACGCGCGTCGTTTCGTGCCATGGAGCCGGGCATGTCCCGGATTGTCCTCGCCTCCACGTCTCCCTTCCGGCGGGCGCTCCTCGATCGCCTCGGGCTCGCGTACGAGGCGGTCGCGCCGGCGTTCGACGAGATCGCGCCCGAGGGGCTGCCGCCCGCCGCGTGCGCCCGCCTGTTCGCGGAGGGGAAGGCGCTGAGCCTCGCGCCGGCGCGCCCCGACGCCCTGATCATCGGCGCCGATCAGGCGCTCGAGCTCGACGGCGAGCTGCTGCGCAAGCCGGCCACGCTCGACGAGGCGGCCGACCAGCTCGGGCGGCTCGCGGGGCGCGTCCACGCGCTCCACACCGCCGTCGCGGTGCACGCGCCGCCGGGCGTGCCGCCCGCGCCCGGCGACGAGCGGACGTTGACCGAGATCGCGACCGTGGAGCTGCGCGTGCGCCCGCTCGGCCGCGCGCAGATCCGGCGCTACGTCGAGCTGGATCGGCCGATCGGCAGCGCCGGCGGGTACCTCTTCGAGAAGCGCGGGCCGTGGCTGTTCGACGACGTGCGCCACGCCGACGAGACGGCCATCGTGGGGCTGCCGCTCGTCCCGCTCTGCCGCCTGCTGCGCCGCTTCGGGGTCGACCCGCTCGACGCGTGAGCGCGCGCAGCCGCAGGAGCGGCGCGCCCCCTCAGCGCGCGCAGCCGCAGGAGCGGCGGACGATGAGCTCGACCGGCAGCCGCGCCTGCGGCTCCGCGACGCCGCGCTGGATGAGCTGCACGAGCGCCCGGACGGCGAGGCGCCCGACGAGCTCCGTCGGCGCGCGGACGGTCGTGAGCGCCGGATCGAGGTGCCGCGCGGGGCTGATGTCGTCGAACCCCACGACGGACACGTCGGCGGGCACGCGCATGCCCTCGCTCCGCAGCGCGTCGATGGCGCCGATCGCGGCGCCGTCGCACCAGCCGACGACGGCGTCGAACGCCGCCCGCTCGCGGAGGAGCGCGACCGTCGAGGCGCGCGCCTCCTCGGCGCTGAGCCCGCCGCGGCAGAGCTGCGGGTCGACCGGGACGCCGTGGCGCGCGAGCGACTCCCGGTAGGCCTCCTCGCGCCGCGCCGCGTCCTCGCTGCCGGGCCGGCCCCGCAGGAACGCGATGCGCCGCCGGCCGTGCGCCTCGATCAGGTGATCGACCGCCGCCCGCACGCCGGCCTCGTTGTCGATGACGACGCTCGGCAGCGACAGGCCCTGCGGCGAGGATCGATACAGCAGCAGCGCCGGGAACCCCTCGGACGAGAGCCTCCTCAGGCTCGGATCCCCCATGGCGCCGCCGAAGATCAGGACGCCATCGGTGTTGTGCCGCCCGAGCATCCGCCGCTGCGAGCCCTCCGACCGCAGCGCGATCAGGAGATCGTATCCCTCGTCCGTCGCCGCGCCCGCGACGATCTGGAGGAAGCTCGACATGAAATCGGTGCTCACGGCGGGCAGGAGCAGGCCGAGAGCCCCTGTCTTGCCCTGCGCGAGGCTCCGCGCCGCCGCGTTCACCACGTAGCCGAGATCGCGTATCGCCGCGAGCACCCGCTCGCGGGTCTCCGCGCTGCACTTGCCACGATCGTTGAGGACCCTGCTGACCGTCGCCGGAGAGACCCCGGCGTGACGGGCCACGTCCTCCATGCGCACCGACGGCCGTGGGCCGGCGCTCGTCGTGACCGCCTCAGACGAAGATTTCATGTACATCAACAAGCCAACCTGAAGGCAAGCGCTTGCATCCTAGGGCGCGCGGCCGATTCCTGTCAAACCGGTTCACGGCACGTCGGTACAGTTCGGCTGTCAGGGAAAAGTTCGAGTAACGCGGTGGCGCGCGCGTTGCTACCGCTGTGGATCGTCGTTCGAGCCTGACACGAGGCCCTTTCGACTGAGCACCTTCTGCCGGGCGACGCCCACGCGGCGGGCCAGGCGCTCGATGAGGTGAGGCGATGGTGGAACGCCCGCCCTCCAAGGGGGCCGAGACGATGACGGCGGCCGAGCTGTCCATGTCGTGGCCGGACCTCGGGAGCGAGGAGCGCGCGCAGGCCTATCGCCGCCTCCGGCGCGAGGACGCGGAGGACTTCTTCCAGGGTCTCTCGTCCGCCGACCAGGCCGCGCTCCTCGCCACGCTCACGAAGGGCGAGCGCAGGCTGTGGCTCCGCCTGCTCGCGCCCGACGACGTGGCCGACATGCTCCACGAGGCGCCGCCGGGGGAGCAGGAAGAGCTCCTCTCGCTGCTCGACGAGCCGACGAGGCGGGAGGTGAGCGCGCTCCTCGCGTACGCGGAGGACGAGGCCGGCGGGCTCATGAGCCCGTGGTTCGCGCGCGTGCGGCCGGAGGCCACCGTCGACGAGGCGATCTCCTACCTCAAGCGGCAGGCGCGGGATCACCTGGAGACCATCTATTACGGCTACGTGCTCGACGCCGAGCAGCGGCTGCTCGGGGTGGTGTCGCTGCGGCAGCTCATGATCGCGCCGGGCCACCGGCGCGTGAGCGACGTCATGAAGACCGACGTCGTGTCGGTGACCGAGGACGTCGACCAGGAGGCCGTCGCGCGGCGCTTCGCGGAGCACGACCTCGTGGCGATACCCGTCGTCGACGGCGAGGGGCGCATGAAGGGCATCGTCACCGCCGACGACATCGTGGACGTCGTGGAGGAGGAGGCGACCGAGGACATCCAGAAGCTCGGCGGCATGCAGGCGCTCGACGCGCCGTACCTGCGGACACCGCTGCTGAGGATGCTCGGCAAGCGCGCCGGCTGGCTCTCGGCGCTCTTCGTGGGCGAGCTGCTCACCGCCACCGCGATGGGGCATTACGAGGACGAGATCGCCCGCGCCGTCGTGCTGGCCCTGTTCGTGCCGCTCATCATCTCGAGCGGGGGCAACTCGGGCTCTCAGGCGACGACGCTGGTCATCCGCGCGATGGCGCTCGGCGAGATCCGGCTGGCCGATTTCTGGCGCGTCTGCCGCCGGGAGCTCGCGTCGGGCCTGGCGCTCGGCGGGATCCTCGGCGCAATCGGCTTCGCGCGCGTCGTGGCGTGGGAGAAGCTGTTCGGGTCCTATGGCCAGCACTACCGGCTGATCGCGCTGACGGTCGCGATCAGCCTGATCGGCGTCGTGACGTGGGGCACGCTCTCGGGCGCGCTCCTGCCGTTCGTGCTCCGGGCGCTCCGCTTCGACCCGGCGAGCGCCTCGGCCCCGTTCGTCGCGACCCTCGTCGACGTCTCCGGCCTCGTGATCTACTTCAGCGCGGCCGAGCTGCTGCTCCGGGGCGTGCTGCTGTGAGGCGGGCGCGCCGCCGCGCTACGGGCTCACGCGCGACGCGAGGTAATTGGACGCGGCCTCGCCGATGATGCGCGCGTCCTCGCGCCAGCGGCCGCCGCTCGTCAGCTTGTCCGCGTCGGCCCGGCTCAGGGACGTCTTCGGGTTGGGCGACGCCGTGCGGCTCGAGAGCTCGACCTCATCGAGCACCTTGCCGTCCAGCGTCGTGATCCGGAGCGTCAGGATGATCTGGCTGGGGGACGAGGAGACGACCGCGTAATAGCCGGGGTTCATGTAGCTGACATAGGGCCTCAGCACGAACGGACCCGACGTGGGGTTGCTGACCTGCGCGACCTCGATGCCGTGGTCCCTGGCGCCGGCGATCAGCTCCTTCGCGAACTCCTCGTCGATGGACGCCTTGTCGCTCACGAAGCTCCGGTGCTCGTCCGCGTCCTTGCTGGCGAGGAACCTGTCCTCGGGCTCGTCGAGGATGCGGAGGTTCACGAAGTCGATGGGCATCAGGGCGAAATACCGCTGGCCCACGAACGGATCGGGGTTGGCCTGGGTCACGACGCGCCAGCGCGGCGCGCACCCGGCGAGGGTCGCGGCGCCGACCAGCGTGGCCGCGATGAAGCTGCGACGGTGCATGAGGGGCTCCTTCAGGGGGCCCGCCTTGTAGGCCATGTCCGCGCGCCCTGGCAAGGGCCGCCCGGCGCGCGGCGCGGCCGCAGGCGGGCCGGCAGCCGCGCGGGCGCGCTCCGACCCGGACGGGGCGGCGCTTCACGGGACGGCGGGAGCGCGGCGCGTGCCGGCGCGGCCCTGTGCAATGGGCGGACATGACCCGAGCTGGCCTGTGAGATGCAATGGTCATCTCGGACGATCGATGGGTGTTCCATCGATGGTGGAGGTGAGCACATGATCCCGCATTTCGTGGCTGGTCTCTTCGGCCTCTGGCCGTTCGTCGTGGTTCCCGTGCTCGAGGTCGATCCGCCGGGGCACGCCGGCAGCGGCCCTCAAGAGGGCAGCGCCGCCGATCCGGGGAGCGCCGGCGAGAGCGCTTCGCGGTACATTTATTCGATCTCGTGCATCGAGGGCAGCACGGGGAGGAAGGCCTTCAGCACGGAGGACGAGTACTGCAGCGCCCTGCGCGGCGAGCAAGTTTGCTCCGAGAGCGCGGCGTTGGTCGCGTTGCTCCAGGGGTGTCCCTGAGCGGGCCTGCGCGGCGAGGGTACAAAGGCTTGACATCCGAGAGGCGCCTTGCTCTTCCTAGCGTGCGCGGACCGCCCTCGCGGCCCTCCCTTTCGCCAGGTTGCGCGCCTCGGAGGCTTCCATCGTGACGAACCTCTATCTCATCCGGCACGGAGAAGCGCTCGTCAACGTGAACCATATCGTGGGCGGGATGCGGGGGGACACCGGGCTGACGCAGCTCGGCGTGCTCCAGGCGGAGCGGCTGCGCGACCGGCTGGCCGCGACGCGCGAGATCTCCGCCGATGTCCTGATCGCCAGCACCTTCCGCCGGGCGCAGCAGACCGCCGAGATCGTCGCGCCCGCCCTGGGCCTGCCCCTCACGCTCGACGACGACGTGCAGGAGCTCCGCCCCGGCGAGGCGGACGGCATGCCGGTCGGAGAGGCGATGGTGCGCTACGCGATCGATTTCGAGCGCGAGCCGTACCGCCCGGCCAGCCCCGGCGGAGAGAGCTGGGCTCAGTTCATGCTCCGGGTCTCCGTCGCCCTCGACCGCATCACCCGCGAGCACGAGGGCCGGACGATCGCGGTCGTGACGCACGGCGGCTTCATCGACGTCGCGTTCCTCCATTTTTTCAAGATGAACGCGCTCGCTTTCCCGGTCGCGCATTTCGCGACGCGCCACACCTCGCTCACCCACTGGCAGCGCCGGCGGCGCTGGGGTCGAAACGAGGCCTGGCACCTCGTCTATTACAACGACAGCGCTCACCTGCGCGACGTCGAGCGGACGGTGCGCATCCCCTGGGCGGAGCTCTCCACGCTGGCTCCCAGGATGGTCGATGACGCTGGGCCGCCGTCCTCGGAGAGCGGCGAAGGCGTCTAGCGCGCACCGGGGACGCGAGGGGGCCTCCGTCTCGCCGCGTCCCCGGCGCCGCGCGCGAGCTCCCGCGCGGCGGCTGGGCCCTGCGTCTGAGGCGCACCGGCGCGCGCCCGCGACGGTCGGCGGCGGCCCGTCGCCTTGCGCGGCTTGCACCGCCGCCGCCGGGCGAGCTACATGACCCGCATGATGGGTCCCGTTCACGCAACCTTCCTCATCGCCGCTCCCGATCAGCCCGGTCTCGTGGCGCGGCTCGCGGGGTTCTTCTACGACATCGGCCTGAACATCATCGACGCGAGCAACCACACGGATGCGTTCACGGACGAGGGACCCCGCTTCTTCATGCGCCTCGTCGTCGATCTGGCGGGCCTCTCCTCGCCGGCCGCGGTCACCGCCCTGGGCGGGTCGGCCACCCGCAGCGCGATCGAGGCTGCGTTTCGCGAGCTCGCCACGTCGCTCTCGGCGCGATGGTCGGTGGACTACAGCGATCACGTCCCCAAGATGGCGATCCTGGTCACGAGGGATCCTGCGTGCCTTTACGACCTCGTGCTCCGGCAGCGCGCGGGCGAGCTCCGCTGCGAGATACCGCTCGTCATCTCCAATCATCCCACGCTCGAGGCGGTGGCCGAGAGCTTCAGGATCCCGTTCTTCTGTCTCCCGATCACCCCGGACACGAAGCGCGAGCAGGAGGGCCAGGTGCTGCACCTGCTGAAGAAGCACCATGTCGATCTCGTGGTGCTCGCGCGTTACATGCAGATCCTCTCCGAGCAGATGCTCGATGACGGCCCGCCGGTCATCAACATCCACCACGGGTTCCTCCCCGCCTTCCAGGGGGCGAAGCCCTACCATCAGGCGCACGCGCGCGGCGTGAAGCTCATCGGCGCGACGGCGCACTATGCCACCCGGGATCTGGATCAGGGCCCGATCATCGAGCAGGATGTCGCGCGCGTGAGCCACCAGATGGGACCCGAGGAGATGACGCGGGTGGGGCGCGACGTGGAGCGAATCGTCCTCTCGCGCGCCGTGCGGGCGCACCTCGAGCGGCGGGTCATCGTCGAAGGCCGCCGGACGATCGTTTTCTAGAGCGGCGGTCACCCGCTTCGGATACGGGCCCATCTCGACGTTTTCGGTGCTCAGCGCACTGGAGTGCGCTTCCGCGCCGAAAACGCCGATCTGGACCCGTCTCCTGTGCGGGTGATCGCCGCTCTGTGATGGATCGCCCGTGTCAGCGGCGGTCTGAGGCCGCGGGGCGCGCTCTCCCCGGGAGCCGAGGAGAGTACGCGCGCGGGGGTTACGGGTGGTCCTGCTGGCCGAGCGCCGCGGTCTGGCCGGGGCCGAAGGCCCCCGCCTGCCCTACGCCGAGCTGGCCGATGGCGGCGCTCTGGCCCACGGTCGACTGGCCGACCATGGCGCCCTGCTGGCCGACGCCCAGCTGGCCGATGGCGGCGCTCTGGCTCACGGTCGACTGGCCGACCATGGCGCCCTGCTGGCCGACGCCGAGCTGGCCGATGGCGGCGGTCTGCTGACCGACGGCCGACTGGCCATAGCCGGCCTGTTGGCCCGAGTGCTGGCCGGCGTAACCGCCCACCCCGGCCTTCGACGGGAACTCACCCTTGCTGGGGCCGAAAGAGCCCTTGCTGGGGCCAAGCTTGCTGGGGCCGAACTCGCCCTTGCTCGGGCCGAAAGCACCCTTGCTCGGGCCGAGCTGACCCTTGCTGGGGCCATACCCGAGCTTGCTGGGGCCGAACTCGCCCTTGCTGGGGGTGAAAGCGCCCTTGCTGGGGCCGAGCTGACTGTATCCGCCCCTCGCCTCCTCGAGCGCCTGGTCGGCCGACTCGACCGCATCGTCATCAAGCTCGGTTTGATCGAAGTCCGCCTCGTCCGCGCCCACCGCGCAACCGGCGGCCAGCGCGGCAAAGAGAAACGCAGGCACCAGCATCTTGCTATGCATCGACATGATTGGTCCCCCTGATGTCCGCGAGGGCCCACGAGGCCCGGACATCTCGGGCTCACCGCAGAGCAGACTGTGTGCCTGGTAGGCGTGTGCATACGTTTCCGCTCCCAGGGTCCTTGACGCCCGCGCAGGCGACGATCGAGCGTGCTTGCTCGATCCGAACCCGCGCGGGAGTTCTCCCGATCCGGGGAAAGCGGACCTCCGAAGGGCGCTCCTTCCGGGCAGCGTTCACGCCCCCCGCGACCGTCTCCGCGCCTGGCCGGAGCCGGCGTCTCATCGCGCCAAGGCGCTCCGTTCCGCCCGCGGCCGCCGCGCTCCGCGCGCATCACACGACCGGAACGGACGGGGCGCTCTGCACGGCAGACGGAACAAGGTGTCTCGGGTCCGGCGTGGGCGCACCCCGCGGACCCGAGGCGCCGGGCAAAGCCCTGCCCGCAGGGCGCATCGACCTGATGGTCCCGCCCTGCTCAGGACGCCGCGTGTCGCATCGTGTGTGCGCCGCCGGAGCGCCGGAACGGACGGTTCTCATGCGGACGACCTCCGCCCGTCCGCAGCGTAGCGCGGTCAACGCTTCATCGGTTGCCCGGGGCGCAAGGGCGATCCGGTGTGGGCGCCGGGGCGGTGCGCCGCGCGCGCTTCGTGGACGGACGGCTCACGCCTCGGGCTTCTTCCCGAAGAGCCACTTCTTCGCCTCGTCGTCCATCGGCTGGCTCTGATTCCGCAGCTCGCTCCCGGCCGCGAGCCCGCGCTGGACTGCCGGCCTCGCGCGCAGCGCGTCGATCCACCGCTTGAGGTTCGGGAGCGCGTCGAGCGCGATACCGTACCGATCGTACAGCGTCACCCAGGGGAAGCTCGCGACGTCGGCGATCGAGTACTCGCCCGCGAGGTAGGCCCGGTCCGCGAGGCGCTTGTCCATCACGCCGTAGAGCCGGCGCACCTCGTTCGTGTAGCGCTCGATCGCATAAGGGATCTTCTCGGGCGCGTACTGGCCGAAGTGGCCCGCCTGGCCGCTCATCGGGCCAAGGCCGCCCATCTGCCACATGAGCCATTGCGTCACCTCGTGACGACCGCGGAGATCCGAGGGCATGAGCTGGCCCGTCTTCTCCGCGAGGTAAAGCAGGATCGCGCCCGACTCGAACACCGAGATCGGCGCGCCGCCGCCCGGCGGATCGTGATCCACGATCGCGGGCATCCGGTTGTTGGGGCTGATCGCGAGGAACTCCGGCTTGAACTGATCGCCCCGCCCGATGTTGACCGGGATGAGCTTGTACGGGAGGCCCGTCTCCTCGAGCATTATGCTGATCTTCCAGCCGTTCGGGGTGGGCCAGTAATAGAGATCGATCATCGTGCGCTCCGCCTCCAGGGGTTCCAGTGATGGCTCGCCGATCGCGACGGCGTGCTGTCTCTCGGGATCGTCCGGCAGGGGTCGTGGCGCTGCCGCGCGGCGTCGCCCTGCTCCGGGAGCATCGGTGGCACGTCGCCCCGTGGAGAGCAACCGGCGATCGACGCCTCAGCGCGGCGAGCCCGCCGCTCGTCGACGACGACGCGCGGGCGCCCGCGCGTCGTCGTCGACGAGCGCGCGCAGCGCCGCGACGTGCTCGGGCCCCGTCCCGCAGCACCCGCCCACGATCGTGGCGCCCGCCTCGATCCAGCTGCGCGCGAGGTCCGCGTAGCGCGCGGCCGCCGAGCTGCCCGGCGCCGCGCGCCAGCCGAGCCCCTCGCCGGGCGCGCCCGCGTTCGCGTAGGCGCCGAACGGCGCGCCGCACGCCGCGAGCCGCTCGACGTACGCGAGCGTGCGCGCGGCAGGGGTGCAGTTGACGAGCACCGCGCGCGCGCCGCGCGCGGCGGCCTCCCGCGCGGCGACCTCGACGTCCTCCGGCGAGAGGAGATCCGCCTCCGGACCCGCCGTGAACGACGCCCACGCCTCGACGCCCGTGGCGACCGCCTCCTCGAGCGCCACGAGCGCCTCGCCGACGTGCGGGAACGTCTCGCAGAGGAGGACGTCGACGCCCGCCGCCGCGAGCGCCCGCGCGAGCTCGCGGTGCTCCTCCCGCGCGTCGGCCGGGCTCAGATCCGGCCGGTAGCAGTCCTCGAGCGGCGCGATGCTCCCGGCGACCCGGTGCCCCGGGGGGACGGCCTCGCGCGCGAGCGACACAGCGCGCGCCGCGAGCTCGGCCCACGCGGCGCCCGCCTGACGCCGCCTGGTGCGGAACGTGTTCGCCGTGTGCACCGTCGCGCCCGCGCGCGCGTGATCCCGGTGGATCGCGCGGACGACGTCGCAGCCGCGCGCGTCGAGCAGCGCCGCGGCGCTCCAGAGCGGCGCCGGCGTCTCGATCCCCCGCGCGGCGAGCTCGGTCCCGAGCGGGCCGTCGAGGATCACGATGTCAGCCCCCGCGGCCACGGCGACTGGCCCGGACGGCGGTCTCGGCACGTCCTCCATGTAGGCTCCGGTATGTCCGTGAGCGGCGCTCAAGGCAACCCCTGATTGAGACCCTGGCCCCGCTGTATCGTCGCATGTGAGCGGCACCCGCACAGCGCACCGTCCAGACCACTGCGCCGCAGAAAGAACGATGGAATTCTCTTCCCCGCCGGGAATTTACTTGCCAGATATGGGGGGGTTGGGGCACCGTTTGAAATGAAATCATCTCCCCTCATTCCACTCAACTCGCGGGAGTCGTGGGGTCCAACAAGCAGCGATCGCTCGAAGGACCGAAAGGGGTGGAGCTCCCTCTGGCCAGCCCGAGGCCAGATGACCTCCGTCAGTGAGCCCATAGAAAGGAATGCCAACATGATCCGTTCATCCAAGTCGCTCGTTCTCAGTGTTGCGCTCGGCGTCATCGCAGCGGCCGGTTTCACCGGATGCACCGCGTCGGAGCCCGTTGACCAGGAACCGGTGGTGGAGCACGAGCGGATCACCCAGGCCGAGGTCTCCGCCCTCCCGGCCGGCGAGCTCCTCAGCCTCGACATGAGCCGGGACACGGTGTACGCCCTCGACTACTCGGCGGCGCCCATCGACTACAGCCGTATCAAGCTCTCCACCCCCAACGGCAAGGAGGTCTTGCTCGCGGACCAGATGACCGCCATCGAGAACGCCGATTACGGCGATCTCCCGGCGCCGAAGCTGACCGACGCCTCGGACCAGAGGTTCAGCGTCGCCTCGGATGAGGCCGCCTTCGGCAAGCTCTCGGACAGCGAGCTCGACCAGCTCCGGACCGACGGGTTCTTCTACTCCGAGGTGCCGGTGAAGGCCCCGAACGCCGGCCCGCAGACCACCGATCCCGAGTGCATCCACGCGTACTGCGAGATCTGCGTCGACAACGAGACCGGCGGGTGGCCCGAGACCTGGTATCCGGGGACGTACACCTGCTACTACATCGAGCACGTGTGGTGCTGAGCCTGGCCTGAAGCTCACCTCCTCCCCGCAAGGCATCTCTGATGCGATCGCTCTCGGTTTGGTGCGTTGCGTCGCTCGCCCTGGCGAGCGCGGCGTGCGGAGACGATGGACCGGTGCTCCCGAGCGGCCTCCCGGGGCCGATGGCGGGGGTCTACATGGACTTCGGCCCGGCGCCGGAGGAAGATCGTTTCCGCGCGCTGATCGGGTTCCCGACCCGGGATGTCCCCGGGCTCGAGGCCGCGATCGACGCCATGTACGATCCCGGCAACCCGGACACGTTCCGGAAGTACATGTCGGTGGAGACCTGGATGGAGCGGCACGCTCCATCCGAGAGCGACATCGCCGTCGTCGAGGCGTGGCTCACCGGGCACAAGATGGAGATCAGGCGCCGGTCCCTGAACCGGCTCCTGATCGAGTTCGCGGGCACGGTCGAGCAGTTCAACACCGCCTTCGACGTCGAGCTCCGTGACTTCGAGCGCGAGAACCCGTCGGCCGGCGGCAGGCCGCTCCGCACCTTCGGCGCGCTCGACCCGCTGAGGCCGCCGCAGAACATCATCGATCTGACGTCGGGCGTGATCGCGGTCGACGTCCCGGCGGACACCCAGCCGCTCGCGGCGGAGGGCGGCTCGATCGAGACGGCGCCGCCGGAGCAGCAGGAGCAGGGGTTCACGCCCGCGCAGATCGCGCACGCGTACGGGCTCGACAAGCTGCACGAGGGCGGGCACCTCGGGCAGGGCGTCAAGCTCGGCGTCGTGGTCGGGGCGACGTTCAAGACCAGGGATCTCCAGTCGTTCTGGCGGACGTTCGGCGTCTCGCGCGACAACCCCGAGGTCGTGGTCACGGCGGATCCGATCTCGACGCGCTACGTCGAGACGACGCTGGACACGCAGTGGTCGGGCGTGATGGCGCCCGAGTCCGAGTTGATCGCGTACGAGGGGCCGGACGCGCGCACCATCTCCATCCTCTACGCGTGGAACGAGGCGATCGGCGCCGGCGAGGTGTCGGTGCTCTCGACGTCGTTCGCGCACCGCGAGGAGACGGAGGCGGGGCCGATCCAGCAGCAGTACCACGCGGCGTCGCGGATGGGCGCGGCGCTCGGGATGACGATCGTCGTCGCGGGCGGCGACTCGGGCAGGCCCGACGTGCCGTCGTCGAGCCCGTACGTGACGAGCGTCGGAGGGACCTTGCTCGAGCTCGGCGCGGACGGCGAGGTCGCGCGCGAGGTGGCGTGGAGCCGCTCGGGCTCGGGCCGATCGCGCACCTTCAAGACGCCCTCCTGGCAGGAGGGCGTGGTCACCGACGCGCAGGGCACCCGCGCCGTCTCCGATGTGGCGCTGAACGCCTCGCCGGACGCCACGTACTGGCTCTACTACCTCGGCGAGTGGGAGCGGCGCGGCGGCACGTCGTTCGCCGCGCCGGTGTTCGCCGGGATCATGGCGTCGGTGAACAGCTACCGGCTCGCCCAGGGCAAGCCGGTCGCGGGATGGCTGAACAAGACCCTCTACGAGCGGAAAGAGGTGCAGGCCGCGTTCCGCGACATCACCGAGGGGAAGACCACCGGCGACGAGTACACCCAGGGGTTCAGCGCGGGGCCCGGATGGGACTACCCGACCGGCTGGGGCGCGCCGCTCGCGGACAAGCTCGCGGAGGCGCTCCCGTAGGAGCGCCGGGGAGCGCCGGGCGAGGCGCCGCGGCCTGATCGTCGTCTCTGCGGCGCGGATACGTCATCCTGCGCTCGATGACGCTCCCCGCCGCGATCCTCTCTCGATCCATCGCATGCATCTCGCTCCTCGCGGCGGCGGCGCTCGGCTGCGATCGCCCGGGCCGCGCGGCCGGCGCGGCGCCCGCGCCGGCCGGCGTCGCGCCCGCGCCGGCCGCGAGCGGCGCGGAGCAGGCCGACGGCGGCGGCGCGACGCCGGCGGCCGGCGCGGATGCCGCGGCGCCCGCGGCCCACGCGGCGCAGATCGCGCCGCTCCACGCGGAGGCGCCGCTCGTGGAGCTCGCCGTCGCGGGGTTCCCGAGCGCGGTGGTGTCGGTGCCGATCGGCGCCACGGCGCGGCGCCCGGTGCTCATCGCGTCGCACGGCAACTACGATCGGCCCGAGTGGCAGTGCGAGGTGTGGCGCGGCATCGCGGGGGGCGACGCCTTCATCCTGTGCCCGCGCGGCGTCGCGCGATCCGACTCGCCGTCGACGAGCGACGTGCGCTTCACGTACGAGAGCAACGCGCGCCTCGAGCAGGAGATCGACGCGGGCCTCGCGGCGCTGCGGGCGCGCTTCCCCGAGCACGTGGACCCCGGGCCGGCGCTCTACACCGGCTTCTCGCTGGGCGCGATCATGGGCTCTGCGATCGCCGCGCGCCGGGCGTCGCTCTTCCCGCGCCTCGTGCTGGTCGAGGGCGGACACGACAAGTGGACCCCGGCGGCGGCGAAGGCGTTCGCGGACGGCGGCGGGCAGCGCGTCCTCTTCGTCTGCGCGCAGGCAGGCTGCGGCGCCGCCGCGGCCGCGGCCGCCGCGCGCCTCGAGAAGGCGGGGGTGCTCACGCGCGTGGTGCGCGGCAAGGAGGCCGGCCACCGGTACGACGGGCCGGTCGCCGAGGAGACCCGGCGCGCGCTCGGCTGGGTGCTCGATGCCGACGCTCGCTGGTGAGCGCCGCTCGGCGACGCCAGGCGTAGGGGGCGCGCGATGAACTGCCGGGTCTGCTAGGCGGGGCGGCACGTCACGGCGCGCGGGCGGTCTGGCCGGCGGGCGGCCTCTGAGCTAGACGAGGGCCCTTGTCGATGATGGCTTGTCCTTTCCCGGAAGCGCGCGCGCGGCGTCGCGGCGGCACGGGCCGCTCGCTCGGCGCGCTGGCGCTCGCGGCCTCCGCGCTCGCGGCGTCGTGCGGCCCCGGTGAGGAGCCGCCCGGGCGCTCCACCGCCGCGCAGACCGCCGTCGCCGAGCCAGCGCTGGCCGCAGCCGGCGCCGCCGATACGCTGCCCGCGCCGGACGGCGGGACCGCCGGCGAGGCCGATCCGGCGGCGACGCGGGAGGCGCTGCGACCCGGGCGCGGCGACAAGCTCGCGAGCATCGCGATGCGCACGCTCGTGTACGCCGCGCCCGAGCGCCGCGCGGCCAAGCTCGGCTACCTGCGGGCCGGCGCGATCGTCGAGCGCGCCGCGACGCCGTCGGGCGACGACGGGTGCCCCGGCGGCTGGTACGCCGTGCACCCGCGCGGCTTCGTGTGCGTCGGCCGGGGCGCCTCGCTCGAGCTCGGCCACGACGTGGTCGCCGCCACGCCGGCCGGCCCCCGCCGCGGCGAGCCGTACCCGTACCGCTACGTCGTCTCGCGCAAGCCGCCGCCGCACCTCTATGTCCACCTGCCGAGCGAGGCGGAGCAGCGGCGCGTCGAGGGGCGCTCGCGCAGCCAGGGCACCCCGGCCTGGTCCCGCCGCGACGAGGCGCTCCTCGGCGAGCCCGATCCGCTCACGCCCTTCTTCGAGAGCCGCCGCGACCTGCCGAAGCCGTTCGGCGCCGCCGAGAAGGTCCGCTTCCCCGCGCACCGCGGCCGCGCGCGGGCCGACTCGGCGTTCGGGCTCATCTCCACGTTCGCGTGGAACGGCCGGCGCTTCGGCCTGACGACCGAGCTCGACCTCATCCCGATCGATCGCACCTCGGCCGTCGTCCCCACCGCGATGCGCGGCGTGGAGGTGAAGACCGAGGGGACGCCCGCGTTCGTCATGCACCACGGCGTGCGCACGCTGAAGCCGGACGCCTCGGGCGAGCTCAAGCCGGACGGCTGGGCCGCGCACCGCTCCGGCTGGGTGCTCACCGGCAAGACGGCGGCCGGCGGGGCCTACGTCGAGACGGACGCGGGCGCGTGGATCCCCGCGTCCGCGCTGCGCGTCGCGCGGCTGGGCCGCGACTTCTGGGGGCACGCGGCGCGCGGCAGGAAGTGGATCGACATCTCGATCGAGCTCCAGATGCTGGTCGCCTACGAGGGCACGCGCCCCGTGTTCGCGACCCTCGTCTCGACGGGCCGCGGCGAGCTCGGCGACCCCGCGACCACGAGCGCCACCGTGCAGGGCACGTTCTTCGTCCGCGAGAAGCACGTCACCGCGACGATGGACGGCGACGATCTCAGCGAGACGTCAGTCGACCTGCGCGACGTGCCCTACGTCCAGTACTTCCACAACAGCTACGCGCTGCACGGCGTCTACTGGCACGACGCGTTCGGCAAGGTGCGGAGCAGCGGCTGCGTCAACCTCGCGCCCGCGGACGCCGCGTGGCTGTTCGAGTGGACCGATCCCCCGGTCCCTGACGGCTGGCACGCCGCGTTCAACGACAAGGGCGGGACGCTCGTCTTCATCCACGCCTGACCGATCCGTCCGCTCGTGGAGCTCCACCGGCGGCCTCGCGCGGCCTCGCGCCACGCCGGCGGGGCCGAGGCGCGGTGCGCGTCCGTGGAGCCCGAGAGGTGGCCGACGTCGCGGCCCGGGACGTGTAGCGCCGGGCGGGGAGCGAGGTTAGCTTCGGGCCATGAGCGATCCGGAGCGTCCCGGCAGCGACGTCGAGCGCGCGACGTCGGACGAGGCCATCGCGACCCTCGTCGGGGGGTACCGCGACTTTCGCCGCTTCCTGGAGCGCCGGGTGGGCAGCGAGGCCGTCGCCGAGGACATCCTCCAGGAGGCGTTCGCGCGCGGTATCGACCGCATCGGCGAGCTGCGCAGCGACGAGTCCGTCACGGCCTGGTTCTACCGCACGCTCCGCAACGCCGTGGTCGACCACTACCGGCGCCGCGGGGCGTCGGAGCGCGCGATGGCCGCCCTGGCGGCCGAGCTCGACGAGGCTGTCGAGCCCGACGTCGAGATGCACCGCGCCGTGTGTCAGTGCGTCCGGGGGATCGCCGGCGTGCTGAAGCCCGAGTACGCCGTCGCCCTGCAGCGCGTGGAGATCGACGGGCTCTCGGTCCAGGCGTTCGCCGAGGAGGCGTCGATCACCCCGAACAACGCGGCGGTGCGGCTCTTCCGCGCGCGCGAGGCGCTCCGCAAGCGCGTGGCCGCCACGTGCGGGGCCTGCGCCGCCGAGGGGTGCCTCGACTGCTCCTGCGGCGCGCGCCCGCCGGCCGCGGCGCCCGGGCCCGCCGGCAGCTGCTCGCACGGCGAGCGGCGCTGACCGGCTCGAACAGGGGTCAGGCCGAGCCGCCGAGCGAACCGAGCCTTCGCCATCGCCCGGCGAGCCGCCCGGCGCCCCGCGAGGGCCTGTAATGCCGCCGGACCGCGCGCGTCGGCCGTGCAGAACCCCCACTGGAAGGTGTCCGATGCTCATGAAGCGCCTCTTCGTCGTCTCCGGTCTCTTCGCTGCCTCGCTGCTCGCCCCCTCGCTGCTCGTCGCGCGCGCCGCGGCCGAGCAGGCGCCCGCCCCTTCGCCGCAGGCCGTCCGGGAGATCGAGATCGTGGTGGACGGCGGTTACAAGCCGAGCCGCATCGTCGTGACGGAGGGCGAGCGGATCCGCCTGAAGCTGGTCCGGCGGGACTACTCGCCCTGCACGCGCGAGATCGTGTTCGCCTCGCTCGGCATCCGGCGCGAGCTGCCGACCGACGTGCCGGTGGTGATCGACCTGCCCGCGCTGAGCCCTGGAGAGATCGAGTTCAAATGCGGCATGAACATGCTGCGGGGCGTGATCGTCGTCGAGCCTCGCAAGTGATCGCACTCGCCCATGCTGGAGCGGCTTCCATGAATGCACCTCATCGCGCCGGGCTGAACGCCCTGCTGATCCTCGTCGCCGCGCTCGCCGGCTGCGCCCCGCGCAGCCGCCCCGCGAGCTTCCCCGCCTCGTCCGCCGCGTCGCCGCAGGCCGCGGAGGCTCCCTCGCCGCGGATCGGCGTCGCCCTCGCGGAGGACCCCCCTCTGCCGGGCGCGCCCACCACGGGCTGGGTCGGCCTCGAGCCGGCGAGGGCGCCGGGCGCCGGCGCCGATCCTCACCAGCATCACCACCACCATCAGCACGGCAGCGCGCCGCCTCCCAGCGCGCCGCCCGCCGGCGCGCCGCCTACCAGCGCGCCGCCCTCGACCCCGGAGCCGTCCCATGCGCACTGATCCGAGCCGTCCCCCGCGCGGCGAGCGCCCGCGCGCGCGCTCGCTCGCCGCGCGCCTCCTGCCGCTCGCGGCGGGCCTCGCGCTGCTCTCTGCCGCCGGCTGCGCCGCCCCCTCGTCGACCGCCGACATGACGCGGATCCGCGAGCTCTCCGGCGCGGCGCTCCCGCCGAGCGCCGCGTCGGACGAGGTCGACCCCGAGCCGGCCGGCGACGCGCGGGCGCTCGAGGGGCGGCCGCTCACCGCGGACGCCGCGGTGCGCATCGCGCTGCTCAACAACCGCGAGCTGCGCGCCGCGCTCAAGGAGGTCGGCGTCGCGCGCGGCAACCTCGATCAGGCGGGCGCGCTGCCGAACCCGGAGTTCGAGGTCGAGGTGACGCCGCGGCAGGAGGGGAACGAGCACACGCACGTCGAGCTCGCGGTGGAGATCGACCTGACCGCCGCGCTGCTGGCGCCGCTCCGCGCGCGGGCGGCGCGGTCGGAGCACCTGGCCGCGCGCTTCCGCGCCGCCGGCGCGGTCGTCGAGCTCGGCTACCAGGTGCGCGCCGCGTTCTACGCCGCGCAGGCCGCGGAGCAGCGCCTCGGCGTCGCGAACCGCGCGCTCGACGCGCTCGCCGCCGCCCGCGACGCCGCCCGCGCGCTGTTCGCGGCGGGCAACATCCCGGAGCTCGACGTGGCCACGCAGGAGGCGGGCTACGAGGAGGCCCGCGTCACGGC
This sequence comes from Sorangium sp. So ce406, assembly GCF_051474675.1. Lineage (NCBI taxonomy): Bacteria > Pseudomonadati > Myxococcota > Polyangiales > Polyangiaceae > Sorangium > Sorangium sp. So ce406. The sequence goes on from NZ_CP150340.1 coordinate 842,353, forward strand.
CGCGCAGCTCGAGCTGGAGCTCCTCTCGCGGCGCGAGCGGCTGCACCGGCTGCTCGGCCTCTCCGGCGCGGCGACCACCTGGACGCTCGCCGGCGCGATCCCGAAGGCGCCCGCGGCGGTCACGACGCCGCCGCGCGCGGAGACGCAGGCCGTGCGGGCGAGCCTCGAGCTCGCGGAGCTGCGCAGCCGGCTCGACGCGGCGGCCGGCCGCGCCGGCGCCCTGCGCGCCGAGGGCTGGGTGCCGGACATGTCGGTCGGCGTGCGCGGCGAGCGGGAGCTCCCCGAGAGCGGCGAGGCGGACGCCCACCCGTGGGTCATCGGCGCCGGGCTCCGCGTCGCGCTCCCGCTCTTCGACCGGCGGAGCGGCGCCCAGGCGGCGCAGGCGGCGGAGTTCGACAGCCTGCTCGAGCGTTACCACGGGCGCGCGATCGACCTCCGATCGGCGCTGCGCGAGGCGCGCAACCGGCTCGTGTCCGCGCACGCGCGGGCGCGGCACCAGGAGGGGGTCGTCGTCCCCGCGCGCAAGCGGGTGCTGGAGCAGACGCTGCTCCAGTACAACGCGATGCAGGTCGGGGTCTTCCAGCTCCTCGACGCGCAGCGCGGGCAGCTCGACGCCGAGCTCGCGGCGGTCGAGGCGCTGCGCGAGTACTGGACGGCGAAGGCCGCGTTCGACGCGCTCCTCGCGGGGCGCCTCGTCGACTCTGGGGGGGCGGACGCCCCCGCTGCGATGCCGAGGGCCTCGGGCGCCGGCGAAGGAGGGCACTGACATGGATCGACGTTCGTTCATTCACGTGGGCGGCCTGGCGGCCGGCGCTGCCCTGATCTCGCGCGGCGTCGCGCACGCGCAGGAGCGCCCGGGCGCGCCGACGCGCCGGACCGCGGCGCCCGGGGCGCAGCCCGCCGTGGTGACGCCGAACGGCAGCACGCTCCCGCTCCGGGTCGTGGACGGCGTGAAGGTCGGCCACCTCGTCGCGGGCCCGCTCGAGCACGAGTTCGCGCCCGGCCTGAAGTGCGAGGTGTGGGGCTACAACGGCGGCTCCCCGGGGCCGACCATCGAGGCGGTCGAGGGCGATCGCCTGCGCATCTACGTGACGAACTCCCTGCCCGAGGCCACGACGGTCCACTGGCACGGCCTCGTGCTGCCGAACGGCATGGATGGAGTCTCCGGGCTCAACCAGCGCCCGATCGCGCCCGGCGAGACGTATGTTTACGAGTTCGTCGTCCGGTATCCGGGGACGTACATGTATCACTCGCATTTCGACGAGATGACCCAGATCGCGCTGGGCGCGGTGGGCATGTTCGTCGTGCACCCGAAGCGGCCTCGCGGCCCGCGCGTGGACCGGGATTTCGTGCTGATGACGCACGAGTGGAAGATCAACGCGGGGGCGCGCCGGCCGGACCCGAACGCGATGAGCGACTTCAACGTCCTCACGTTCAACGGCAAGGCGTTCCCCGCGACGGCGCCGCTGCTCGTCGGCCGCGGCGAGCGCGTGCGCATCCGCCTCGGGAACCTCGGCCCGATGGATCACCACCCGATCCACCTGCACGGCCTGGCGTTCAACGTCACGGCGACGGACGGCGGGTATGTCCCCGAGTCGGCGCAGTACCCGGAGACGACGGTCCTCGTGCCGGTCGGCAGCACGCGGGTGATCGAGTTCGTCCCCGAGGAGCCGGGCGACTGGGCGGTGCATTGCCACATGACACACCACACGATGATGCAGATGGGCCATGGCCTGCCGAACATGGTCGGCGCCGACACCCGCACGCTCGATCGGCGGATGAGCCGCGTGATGCCCGGCTACATGACGATGGGGACCACGGGGATGGGCGGCATGGGCGAGATGCAGATGCCGATGCCCGCGAACAGCCTGCCGATGCGCGGCGGCGCCGGGCCGTTCTCGTACATCGACATGGGCGGAATGTTCACGATCCTCAAGGTCCGCGACGAGCCGGACAAGGCCGACCCGAACGGCTGGTACACGCACCCGGCCGGCACCGTGGCCGGACCGGCGAGCGCGGATCGGATGCGCGCGGACGGGATCGACCCGGCCGCAGGGGGGAATTCTACCAAACCGGGCGGATGAGTTTCTCGACGGGGGCGGAACCTGGCAATCGGGTGTTTCCTGAACATGTCCAGTCGATCCCGTTGAAGATGGTAGGGAATCGGGTTGACGGAGGTGCAGAGCACCGGTGCTCGTGGGTGCGTTTCTCGACGTGGTCCGCTCCTGATATCGGGTGTTTCCTGAGCTTGTCCTGTGAAGGATGGCAGGGAATCGGGTTGACCGAGGTGCAGTTCGGTCGGATACTCGGACCGGACTCATCGCTCACCAGCGGCAGTCTCATGACGGTTGATGGCTGGTCGGGCAGCGACGCCGAGGGAGCGCAGGATGACTCATCGCGGCCACATCCGTCATGGCATAGGGGCTGTCAGACCCTATGTGTTCGGCCATCTCGATCTCACGGATCTCGTCAAGAAGGCTTTTGGCGCCGTGGAGCTCGAGCGTCAGCAGATGGGTCCCGAGTCCTTCCACGTCGAGCTCCAGATCGCCGACTCGGTCGTGGTGCTGGAGATGGGCGAGCCGCGCCCGGCGGACGCGACGGTGGCCTCGGTCTATGTCTATGTGGAGGACGTCGACGCTGCCTACGGCCGGGCCCTCGAGCTCGGCGCGGTGTCGATCTCGGCGCCCGAGGACAAGCCCTATGACGAGCGCGCCGCCGGGGTGAAGGACTCATTCGGCAACATCTGGTGGATTGCCACGTACAAGCCGACCGCCGCATCTCCCAAGTTCGCCCCTGGTTCGTGATGGGAGAAACCCCAGCGGCATAGCGGCAGAGAGGCACGGGGAACACGCGTCTCCCTGTTCTCCCCTCTGTGCCTCTGTGGTTCAATCTCTTCCCTCATCACGGCGTCAGGGATGAGCCTGGACGACGCCGCATGAACGGGGCGCTCGCGGCCTCCCTGGCGTCTTCCCGGACCTGCTCCCGCGACCCGCCGGGATGCCGATGACGCCGGCGCGGGTCGGCCGTCGCGCTGGACACACAGGGCGCGGTCGGGCGACCACACGTCCACCAGGAATCCTCAATGATTTCAAGGACCCAGGAGCGGTCCGCGCCTTGCCATATCGAGCGCCGAGACGGGGACGCCCCGGAACACGGAGGAGTACTTCCATGGCGACGAAGATGGCTCGACGGATGATGTTTCTGGCGCTCGGCGCGGTTTCGCTCGCTGGCTGCGGCGAGCGGCACGACGCGCGCCCTCCTGCGCCGTCCGCCGCCGCGACCCCCGCGGCGACGCAGTGCCCCGAGCCGGTCGCCGCGGCGGCGGCGCCCGCGAGCCCGCCGGCCGCGACGATGACGGCGCCCGTGCCGGCGCCGGCGCCGAGCGTCGCAGGGGGCAAGGAGCGCAAGGAGAAGGCGACAGGGGCAGCAGCGGAGCTCAAGGTGAAGCGGCTCGTGATCGCGGAGGGCGTGAAGGACCGCGAGCCGGTGGCGCCGGGGACGACGTTTCGCGCGCCGGAGACGGAGCGGCTCTATGCGTTCGTGGAGCTCGAGAACCGGAGCGACGTGGAAGGCGAGGTGACCGTGTCGTTCGTCCCGCCGGACGGCGGGGCGCCGGTCGGCAACGTCACGCTCGGGGTCGGCCCGTCGCCGCGGTGGCGCACGTGGGCGTTCACGCGCGGGGCGCGCAGGGCAGGGGAGTGGACGGCGGTGGTGCGGTCGGAGACGGGCGAGGAGCTCGCGCGCGCGCCGTTCGAGGTGACGCTGTAGCCGGGGCGGCCGGGCGCGGGGGGCGTCAGGCGGGCACGAGCTCGACCAGCGTGATCTCCGGCGGACAGTTGATGCGCACGGGCAGCCAGCCGCCGGCGCCGGCGTTGACGTGGAGTCGCCGGCCGCGGTGCTCGTAATGTCCGTTGTGGTAGAGGCCGGCGGGCAACATCGGCGTGAGCGCGTAATCGCCGATCCGGCCCAGCGAGATCTGCCCGCCGTGCGTGTGGCCGGACAGCATCAGATCGAACGGCAGCTCGCGCGCCGCGCGGAACGTGCCCGGGTGGTGGCTGAGCAGGACGCGCGGCGCGCCGTCGTCCCGCATCTGGCCGAGCGCTCGAGCCAGCCCGTCGACCGTCGGGCGCCGGGCTGGCTCGCCCGGACGCGCGCGGCTGGGGTAGTCGATCGCGCCCATCCAGAGGCGATCGCCGCCGAGGCGGACCTCGCGCGCCTCGTCGACGAGCACCTGGGCGCCCGCTTCTTCAAGGCCCTTCATGATCGCCGGGATGCTGGCCGACCGCGCGGCGATGTACTCGTGGTTGCCCATGCAGAAGAAGATCTGCCCGCGGGCGGGGCGCAGGCCCCGGAGCAGTCGCGTGGAGAGCTCGAGCTGGGAGACGTGGTGATCGAGCAGATCGCCCGTGATCACGTGGATGTCCGCGCGGACCGCGTTGATGGCGTCGCGGAGCTCGTCGAGCCGCTCCGCGTCCATGAAGCTGCCGACGTGCACGTCGCTGAGCTGCGCGATGGTGATGCCGTGCAGGCTCGTCAGCTCGCGCCGCACGGGCAGCGCGACCTTCACCACGACCGGGCGCTGTCGCGAGGCGAGCACGCCGCCCATCGACACCGCGACAGCCGCCGCGGGCAGCGCCCAGGTCGCGCCGACGACGAGCCGGCGGCGGGTCTCATCGACGGCCTCCGGCCGGATGACGCCGCCGCCTGGAGCGTCGACGATCCCGGCATCCGAGGCGGCCTGAGCGTCCGTGGCAGCGGCCTGGCCGTCCGCGCCAGCCCGGGAGTCGATGCCGGCCTGGGCGTGCGTCATGGCCCTGGCGTCCGTGGCTCGTCGTGCCCTGCGAAGCGCCCGCAAGACGGCGCGCGCGACCGCGGCCACACCGAGGAGCACCCCGTACAGGAGCAGGCCCACCTGGGCGCCCAGCGCGATCATCGACAGCGGATCGGGCAGGTAGCGATGGGCCGCCCGCAGCCCCGAGAAGCTCGCCACAGCAAAGAGCAGCGCCGGGTGCCCGAGCAGCAGCAGCGCCGCGGCGCACGCCCCGTTGATCAGCGCTCCGTGCCGCGGGAACGCCGCGCGGAGCCGCCGCCAGAGGAGGAGACCGAGGAGCCCGTTGACGAGCGTGACGACCAGGCCGCCGAGCTGGAACACCCGCCGGAAAGTAGCATCGCGTCGCTCGCTCGTCCGGCCGCGTCGGCCCCTCCGAACACCGCGCCTCCGGTGCACGTCCCATCGAGGAGACCCGCTGCGCCGGCCGCGTGTCGTGCGGCCAGCGCCAGGTCAAGCGTCGCCGCCAGGCAGCTCCGCGCGGACCGGGATCTCCCTCGCCTCGAGCCCCTCGAGCGACTCCTTGCCCGAGAGCGCGTCGAGGCACCCGCGCGCGTCCCGGAGGTAGCCATTGAAGAACGCGGCGATGTAGCCCATCGCGATCGCCTGCTGCTCGCGCCGCGGGAGCTCGGCGGGGCCGTCGTGCGGCTCGGCGGGGCCGAGCGAGGTCGTGTAACCGAAGTGGTTTGCGCCGGGGAGGGTCACGAGGTGCTTGGGCGCGCGCGCGCGCTGGTAGAGCGCCGCCGGGACGGCGGCGGCGACAGGGTCGGCGGTGCCGCGGACGAGGAGCACCGGTCGCGGCACGAGCGCGTCGATGGGCGGAGCGCGCTCGGGCTCGCCCGCCGGCGCGAGCAGCGCGAGGGCGCGGATGTCGAACGGGCACGCCGCGTCGAGCGCGAGCGCGAGCGCGGCCTGCGCGCCGAGCCCGTGGCCGAGGAGCCCCACCCGATCGAAGTCGGCGAGGAGCGGGCCCCGCGAGCCGGCCCGGAGGTGCGAGAGGGCGTCCCGGAGCACCGCGGCGCGGCGCTGGGGCGCGTCGTCGGGCGTGAGCCACGAGAGGTCCGGCGCGATGACGACGAAGCCCCAGCGCGCGAGGTGCGCCATGACGCCGGCGAGCTGGCGGTAGTCCTGGCCGAGACCCGCAGGCGACCCGGCGGCGGCCGCGCTCGCGGCGAGGCGCCGCTCGTGGGCGATCGCGATGACGGGGAACGGGCCTCCCGGCGAGAGCGGCGCCTCCTCGCCGTCCGCCGACGCAGGGTAGTAGAGCAGCGCGGCGCCGCGCGCGGGAGAGCGGTAGATCGCGCCGTGGAACGCCCAGATCTCCGGGTAACAGGCGTCTGCCGACAGCGAGAGCGCGCCGATGCGGCGGAACCCTGCCCGGTGCGGCCCGAGGCGCAGCCGTGGCGCCGCGCTGGTGGGGAGCGGCGCAGGCGGGCGCGATGGCGAGGAGGGCGGGCGCGATGGCGAGGAGGGCGGGCGCGATGGCGAGGAGGGCGGGCGCGATGGCGAGGACGGCGGGCGCGATGGCGAGGACGGCGGGCGCGATGGCGAGGACGGCGGGCGCGATGGCGAGGACGGCGGAGGCGGCGCGGCAGAAGGCGAGGTCGGCGCGGCAGAAGGCGGAGGCGGCGCGGCAGAAGGCGGCGAAGGTGAGGGCGGGCGCGGCGTCTCCGGAGAGGGAGCGGCCGACCGCGATGATGACCCGCCGCCGAGCACCGCGCGCCGCGACCAGATGACCCCGTCGCGCACGAGATGGGCGATCTGCCCCTCTGCGCGCACGGCGAGCTCGAGCCGCCCGAGCGGACGGCTCTCGATCGCGGACACCGCCTCGCACCGGCCCAGCTCGGTGGCGAACACCGTAGGTCCGCGGAAGCGCGCCCCGCGGGCGCCGTCGCTGCGGCACCACCGCGCGAGCCCCACGCCCGCGAGCGGCGAGAACAGCTCGAGCGCGCCCTCTGCGCCGGACCCGCTCCGGAAGAGCGCCGGCGTCCCCCGGACCCCGGAGACCACCTCCTCGGGGCCCTGCCACGCGGCCCCGGGAGAGCGCCAGAACATCAGCAGGCGATCGCCGGCCCGCGCGACGACCTCGAGGTCGCCCGCGCGCTGGATCATCGCGGCCGCCTCGAACCGCCCGACGTCGGCGCCGAAGATCGTCAGCCCGCGCCAGCCGAGCTCCGCGGTGTCGTTGTCGCGGTGGTAGTGCGCGATCCCGCCGCTCGCGTGAGGGACCACGAGCTCGAAGTTGCCGCGGCCCCCGGAGGCGCCCTGGATCAGCGCCGGGTCGCCGGCCGCGCCCTCCGCGAAGAAGCGCGGCTCGCTCCACGACGGCTCGCCCGCGGGCGCGCACCAGAACGCGGCCAGCCGATCCCCCGCGCGCGCCACCGCCTCGAGGTTTCCCAGGTCCCCGAAATTGCTCTGGATCATCGACACCGCGCCGACCTGGCCGAGCTCCCTGGCGAACGTCGCCACATGGCGCCACGGCCCGGCGGCGTCCTCGCGGCGGTGGTGCTCGACGCCGAACGGCGCACCGGCGGCCGGCAGGACGAGCTCGAGCGCGCCGCTCGAGGCGCATTGCAGGAAGGAGCCGCTGATCGTGGTGGGCATGGCTGTGCTTACCGAGCGCTACGCCAGGGGAAAATCGGTCAAATGATCGGTCAAAGACCGGAACAGATCGTCAATCACGAGGTGCGCCTGGAGCGGATCCGGCGCGATGCCGCTCTTGTTCGACCAGTAACGGCCGTGCGCGAGCCAGTGCCGGTGGAGGACGAGCTGCTCGAATCGGCCAATCCGTTCGGCATTACCGTGCTCGTCCTTCCAGGCCTCGAGGATGTCATCGAGCGCGACGCGCTCCGCATAGCGCTCCCGGAGCTGCTTGAAGCGCCGCCTCATCGCGTCCTTCGTCCTGCGATGCAGGCGAGCCTCGAAATCCCTCCGGATCGTGGCCTCGGCGCTCGCCGTCAACGTCAGGACTGTCTGAGCGTCGAGCTCTTCGAGCGTTCGCGTGAGGCGATCGTCGAACTCGTCGCGCGACAGGCCGAAGAGCGTGCTCCTGGGGTCTGTGGTCGCGACGCTGAACTGCCGATCGAGCGCCCTGAGCGCCTCCCGGAGCCTGTCATCGTGGTCGAGGATCTCCGTCGGGCGCGGCCACGCCGAGACGCTCATTCAATCAGCTCGCCGAGCGCATCGGAGAACGCGTCCTCGGTGAGATCGACCGCCTCACCGCCCTGCGCGACGAGCTTCCAGTCCCCGGCGCCCATGCGGAGGAGGATCGCGCGCGCGGCGCCGCAGGTGACGTCCACGCGACCGCGCGCCCCGACGATCCGCCGGTCGGCTGCCGCGATGACGCCGACGATGCGCATCCCCTTGGGCTCGACCTTCACCGTGCGCGGGCGCGTGGTGCGGACATGGAGCCAGAGCGCCGGCGCCTCGTACGGGCCGAGATCCTCTTCGGCCAGATCGACGGTGCGCCGCTCGACGTGGAGGAGCCCCTCGGCCTGTCCATCGGCGAGCCAGCCCGCGATCCTGTCCATCAGCTCATTCAGGTCCGCGAGCCACTCCGCTTTCTTCTCCTCCAGGTGCTCCTCCACCGTCTTGACGCCAGGAGCCTCCTTGCGGAGCTTTTCGAGCAGCGCGTGCATCCCTGCCATAGGCCCGTACATAGCACGCCGCCCATCGTCCTGAGCTGGCGTGCGCGCCGGGCGGCCGCGCCTACCGCAGCATCTCCTCGATCCGCTCGCCCGTCGCCGCCGCGAGCCCCCGGGCGAGCGCCCGCGGGTTCAGCTCGACCGCGATGGCCACGGCGTCCGGCGCGTGCGTGGCGAGCGGCGGCTCGACCGGCGCGTCCAGCCCGAGCAGGTGGCCGAACGACCCGTGCGCGAGCTCGTTCCACGCGAGCAGCAGCTCCTCCGAGGCGGCCTCCCCGCTCGTCGAGAAATCGCCCGCCACCGCGATCGCGAGCGCGATCCCCTCGCGCGCGCTCGGCCTCGCGGCCGCGCCCACCGCGGTCGCCGCCGCGAGCAGCCCCCGCGCGCCGCGGGCCAGCTCCCCGTCGAACGGCCCCGGCGCGAACGCGCGCACGGGCGCCGGGCCGAACCGGGCCGCCAGCGCGGCCAGCGGCCCCTCCGAGAGGGCCGTGGGCGAGCGCTTGAGGCGCCCGAGCGCGTACAGCGACGCCACGCGCGCCGGCCCGCGCAGCGGGCTGCCGCCGTCCTGCACGCCGACAACGTCCGGGCCGAGGAGCACCAGCGCGTGCGGCGCCCTGCCGATGTCGCCCGTCACGCGCACGACGTCCGGTCGATCGAGCGCGCGCCGCTCCTTGCCCGTCAGCCGCCGCCGGAACAGGCGCTCGATGGTCCGCGGGTCGCCGCTGTGGCGCGCCACGTAGAGCCGGGCCTCGCCCTCGTCCGACACGTACGACGCGATCGCCGCCTCGCGCACCTGCCGCAAATCGACGCCGGTCGCGCCGGCGTGCCGGGCGAGGTTCTCCTCGGGCGCCACGATCGCGATCGACGGGATGAGCCACGGCACCGCCGCGATCTCGCGGGGCCGGGCGAGGACCAGCCAACGGAGCCCCGCCTGCGGCAGGAGGCGCGTCAGGTCCGCCGTGGCGAGCGGCGGCAGCGGGGGGACAGGGCGGGCGGGCGGCCTCGGCGCGCCGCCGCACGCGGGCAGCGCGAGGCCGAAGACGCAGCCCAGGACGCCGCCGATCACGCTGCGCCGGCGCAGCCCCCGCCCGGGCGCGTCAGTCAACGACGAGGTAGGCGAAGCGGCGGTTCTTCGAGCCGACGCGGACCAGGAATCGCTTCCCACGCTCGAGCTTGAGCTGCTCGTCCTTCACCACCTCGCCGTCGAGGTGCACCGCGCCGCCCTTCACGAGGCGCCGCGCCGCGGAGGTCGACTCGGCGAGCCCCGCCAGCGCGAGCGCGTTGCCGATCGGGATCGTGTCGCGGTCGCTCGCCACGCGGATCTCCTCGATGACGTCCGGCAGGCCGCCGGCCGCGACGCTGCGGCGCCGCTCGAGGGCCGCGCGCGCGTCCTCGGCCGAGTGGAAGCGGGTGACGATCTCCTGCGCGAAGAGCTCCTTCACCGCGATGACGCTCTGCTCGCCGCGGACGACGGCCTCCCGCAGGCGGGCGACCTCCTCGGGGGGGCGCGACGACAGGAGCTCCATGTACCGCCAGATCACGCCGTCATCGACGAGCATGAGCTTCTGCAGCATGTCGAACGGCGGCTCGGTGATGCCGACGTAGTTGTCCGCGCTCTTCGACATCTTGGCGCCGACCACCTTGCCGTCCTCGATGCGCGCGTTCGTGCCCTCCAGCAGCGGCATCGTCATCACCATCTGGGCGCGCTTGCCGTAGCGGGGCATCAGATCGCGCGCCACGAGCAGGTTGAAGAGCTGGTCGGTGCCGCCGAGCTCGATGTCGGCCTCGAGCTCGACCGAGTCGTAGGCCTGGAGGAGCGGGTACATGAACTCGTGCACGTAGATGGGCCGCGCCTCCTCGTAGCGCTTCTTGAAGTCGTCGCGCTCGAGCATCCGGGCGACCGTGTACTTCGCGCAGAGCTCGATCATCTGCGTCGGATCGAGCTTGTTCAGCCACTCGGAGTTGTAGCGGACCTCGGTCCTGTTGCGGTCGAGGACCTTGAACGCCTGCGCCTGGTAGGTCTCCGCCGCGGCGACGACCTCCTCGCGCGAGAGCCGCGGGCGCAGCTCGTTCTTGCCGGTCGGGTCGCCGACCATGGCCGTGAAGTCGCCCACAACGAAGATGACGGTGTGCCCGAAGTCCTGGAACTCCCTCATCTTCTGCATCACGACCGTGTGGCCGAGGTGGAGATCGGGGCGGGTCGGGTCGAAGCCGGCCTTCACGCGCAGCGGCTTGCCCTCGCGGAGCCGCTCCTCGAGCTCGGCGCGGACGTGGAGGTCGACGGCACCCTTGCAGAGAATCTCGAGCTGACGTTCGGCGGGGACCATGGGGGCCCGCTTCTACCGCGCAGCGCAACTGCCCGCCAGAGGGGCGATGGCCCCCACGCCGCGCGCGACGTCCCCGACGTCGCGCGCGCGCCGGCGGGGTAGGGGGCGCGTCACCTCATTCGTCGTCGGTGTCCTCGTCGTCGTCATCCTCGTCGTCGTCGTCGCCCGAGATGGCGTAGGCGCGGCTGGCGTTGACGAGCTCCTTGAGCTCCTTGCCGACCTTGAAGAACGGGAGCCGCTTGGCCGGCACGGGCACCGGCTGGCCCGTGCGCGGGTTCCTGCCGCTGTAGGGCTTGTACGGCCTGACCGTGAAGCTGCCGAACCCGCGGATCTCGATGCCCTCGTTGCGCTGGAGCGCCTGCGTCATCGCGTCGAAGACGCAGTTCACCACGAGCTCGGCGCGAGCTTTGGTGAGCTCCCCCCGTCCCGCGATCGCGTCGATGAGCTCGCTTTTCGTCATGGTCCACCTCCCCCACCCGAGCGGACCACCGCCGGCGCTCGGCTTACCGCCTTCACCGCAGGGCCCCGGAGGATGCGCCGGTCCAGGGGCCGCATGACAACAGAATCCTAAGAAAAGCTCGCATGTTACGGGACTAGCGGTCAACCGAATTCCCGCCCGCGACCCGGACCGCGTCGAGCGCGAAGAGGCCCTCGGCTCGGCCTTCGGTTCCCTCGGTTCCGGCGCGGCGGCGTGGGCTTTCTGAGCTTTCCTGCGGGCTCGCGGCGCCGGCGCCGGCGGCGCTCCTGCGCGCAAGAGAGAGCTCGATTTCGACGGCGCGCTCGGGGATCGGATGCGGCGGGAGCTCGGCGCAGGTGAGCGGCGCGGCGGAGTCCGGCGCGGCGGGCTCGACCCGCCAGACGTGGAGCAGGGCGCCGTCGACGAGGAGGCGCACCTCGCCCGCGCCGTCGCCCGAGACCGCCACGCGCGGGCTGATCCGGGCGCCGCGGAGCCACGGGGCGGGCAGGCCGACGCGCACGACGGAGGCGTCGCTCGCCGCGGAAGCGGCGCCGCTCGCCGCGGAAGCGGCGTCGCTCGCCGTGGCGGCGCCGCCCGCCGCCGCGTGCACGGCGAGGATGCGCCCTCCGGAAGCGCAGGTGCCGCCGGCGTGCTCGGGCAGCGCCCAGGCGTCGCGCTGGGCGCGCGGCGGCCACAGCGACTCGCCCTCGATGACGGCGTCGCGCTGGGCTTTGCCGGGCACAGCGTCGCCGGGGCCGTCGAAGCCGTCGAAGACGAGCGGCGCGATCGAGACGGCGGCGAGGCCGCCGTCGTCCGGGATCGCGAAGCGATAGCGGTAGGCGGGCGGACGGCCGCGGGCCTCCCAGGCCATGCGGTCGAGCGCGTCGCCGCGGTAGCGCAGCACCGCGACGTCGCCCGGGGCGGGGTCGAAGCCGAGGTTGAACCCGTGGTCCGTGTCGACGAACACGAGGCCGCGCGCGACGCCCGCGCGCGCGGCAGCGGCGGGGTCGAACATCGGCAGGCCGCCCTCGCGATCGCGCAGCGCGGCGTGATCGAACCCCGCGCGGAAGGCGAAGCCCGCGAGCGCGAGCGCCGCAGCGACGAGCGCCGCCGCGAGCTGCGCGCGCGGCCGGCCCGCGGGGCCGCGGCCCTCGCGCGCGGGGGGTTCGACCACGCCGCGCTCCACGAGGGCGAGGGCGGCCATCGCCGCGAGGACGTGCTCGATCGGCAGGACATCGGCGAAGAAGCGCGCGCCGCCGCCGGGGTAGTTGCCGTCGAAATAGAACGGGGCGTAGGCGGCGATCTGGAGGAGCGGGGCGATCGCGAGGGGGCGCGAGCGCGGGCGCCGGAGCGCGATCGCGGCGCCGACGATCACGAGGAGCGCGAGCGGCTCGGCGTTGAGCGCGTCGACGAGGTGGAGCTTCAGGCGGCGCAGCGTCGTGCCGGCGACCGCCAGAAATCCGTATCCTTCCGCGAGGTTGTGGCGGACGAAGTCGCCGTGCTCGCCGAGGCAGCCGACCCCGGCGCCGAAGCCGTAGCGGAAGCAGCCGGGCGGGCCGTCGGAGACGGCGTAGTAGGCGGCCTGCGACGAGGCGAGGCCGCCCGTCGCCGCGCGCTGGTGCGCCGCGAGCAGGGCGAGGCCGGGGAGCGCGCCGATCACCATCGCCGCGGCGAGCCCGCCGAGCCGCGGCGCAGGGCGGGGCGCCGGGCCGCCCTCGCGAGGACCGGCCGCCGCGGGCCCGCGCGCGCTCCCCGGCAGCAGCACGAGGAGCAGCGCCGCGGCGAGGGCGAGCGCGCTCGGCGGGCGCGTCGCCGCGAGCCAGCCCGCCGCGAGCCCGGCGAGGGCGGCCGCGCGCACGGCCGGATCGAGGCGCCCCGTCGGCGCGCGCGTCGCCGCGCCGCGGGCCTCGTCGAGCGCGCGCCGCGCCGACGATAGCGCGACCGTGAAGCAGAGGGCCGCGAGCCCGTGCGACATCGTGTCGGCCGTGTGGTAGCGGAGCGCGGCGCAGAGCGCCGAGAAGAGCGCGGCGACGACCGGCACGAAGGGGATCCGCGCGGCGCCCCCGGCGGCGGCCGGGTCCTCCGGCGCGAACCGCGCGGCGAGGTCGTAGGTCGCGATCGCGAGCGCGGCGGCGAGCAGGGGGCCGACCGCGAGCGGCGCTCCCGCGAGGAAGCCCAGCGCGAGGAGGGCCGGGTAGCCCGGGGGGAAGATGACCGCGACGTGGTCGACGTCGCTCGGGGCGGCGCCGACCGGAGACGCGGCGCTCAGGGCCGCCGCGCCGTGGGCCGCCGCGTCGCTGCGGACGAGGAAGCGGCCGAGCACCGAGGCCGCGGGCTCGTCGAGCGGCCACGCGAGGTGCCCCGCCGCCATCGCGCGCGCCTCGAGCCAGTAGCTCGTCGCGTCGATGATCCGGGGGCCGCCCCGGAGGTAGACCGCGACGTACGCGGCCGAGATCAGCGCCGCGACGACCGCGAGCGCCGCGGCGATCGCGAGGCCCGGGGCCGCGCCCGCGCGGGGCGCCGGGCCCGGGCGCGAGGCCGCGGGCGAGCGGCCGCGGCGGAGGAGCCAGGCGCCCGCGAGCAGCGCGGCCAGGGAGAGCGCGAGCGCGACCCACTGCGCCGGGTCGCGGGGCAGGCCGGCGCGCACGTCACGGCCCGGCGAGCGGGCGCGCCTCGGGGCGCGCGGCGCGCTCGAGGACCCAGACGTGGTGGTCGATCCACTCCCCCTCGACCGGCGTGAGCGTGAGCGTGAACGTCTCGGCCAGGCCCTCGGGCAGCGCGATCGACGCCTCGGTCCAGCCGTCGCTCGCGCGGAGGGCGACCTGGCCGAGCTCCCGGCCGTCCGCGGTCGCGCGGATCACGGCGGGGCGGGTCGCGGCGGTGCGGAGCACGAGCCTGCCCGGGCCGTTGCGCGGGGCGCGCAGGCGGGCGGTCTCGCTCCTGCCGCCCGGGATGACGCGGCCCGCGTCGAACCGATCGCGCCCGGACCCGCGCGGGTCGGGCAGGACGCTGAAGCCGACGAAGCCGGCCTGCGGCCTCGGGAACGTGTAGCCGTGCTCCCGCTCGCTCACGAGGTCGGCGACGTCGAGCTCGTCGAGGACCTGCTCGTCGGCGCGCATCGACGCGGGCGCCTCGCCGTGCGCGAACGGGCTCCAGTCGGCCCTGTAGATGACCTTCTCGGCGCCGCCGCAGATCACGTTCCCGACGACGGGGACCGAGACGATCTGCTTGCCGAAGATGGCCGGGAGCTCGCCCCACCAGCCCGGGTAGATGGCCATCGCGTCGGGGCGGTCGTCGGGCGGGATGCGCTCGACGAGCTCCAGCGAGGCGCCCAGGCCGTGGACGCCCGCGCGCGCGAACGGGAGGTCGTGGTAGCCGCCGAGCCCGATGAGGTCGAGCCCGGGCCGGTCCGACGCGTAGAGGAGCGCGCCCGCGTCGCCGACGAGGACGCGGCGCACGTCGAGCTGGGCGAGCACCTTGCCGGCGACGAGGTGCTGGTCGCGGATGTTCCGGCTGGCGCGGCCGAAGAACCAGATCTGGTCGCGCATCCTCGGGAGCTGGTGGGCCCAGAAGACCGCGGCGAGGGCGAGCGCGAGCGCGACGCGCGCGACCCAGAGGCCGCTGGCGGCCAGGCCACCCTTTCCGGCGAGGCCGCCGCGGGCGCCCAGGGCGCGCGCCGGCACGGCGGCGAGCCGCGCCCAGAGCGCGGCCGGGCCGCCCTCGCGCTGCGCGGGGCGGCCGTCGGTGCTGTCCGGCGCCCTCCATGCGGCCCGCGCGACGAGCAGGGCGAGCCCCAGCGCCGCGAGGACCAGCAGCCAGGCGACCGCGGGCATCGTGTAGCGCTCGTTCTGCCAGCGCACCTGGCCGTTCAGCGCGACGAGCGCGAGCCAGCCGACGACCTGGATCCAGAGCAGCGCCGCGATCCCGCGGGTCTTGCGCGAGGCGAGGGGGACGAGCGCGAGGGCGGGGACGAGCCAGCCCCAGGGGAGAGCGTCCGAGAAGTGGTGGTTGGTGTTGCGGGCGATGACGTAGGTCGCGAGGAACTCGTAGGTGCTCCACTTCTCCTCGGACGTCATGTACGGGTTGTTCAGCGCGAGCTTGGCGATGGCGCCGCTCGCCGACCACTCGCCGGTGAACACGCGGTTGACGACCGCCTGGGCGACGCACGCGATCGCGCCCGGCACCGACGTCCGCAGCAGGGTCGCGATCGCGGCGCGCCCGCCGTGGGCGCGCCCCACGGCGATCGCGGCGTACACGCCCAGCGCCGCGACGCAGACGACCGACTCGGGCCGGGTGGCGTAGAGGAGCGCGCCCGCGAGGCCGGCGAGCCAGCCCATGCGGGCGAGGCGCTTCGCTGGCGCCGCGGCGCGGTCCCCTGCGCCGCCCGGATCGCGCGGCGCGCTCGGGACGCTGGCGGCGCGGGCGACCTCGAGCGCGGCGAGCGTGGCGAGGGCCCAGACGCCGAGGTGGAAGGCGTTCTCCATCCCGCTGAACAGCGACCAGTCGAGCGCGCCGATGCAGAGCGCCACGGGCGGCAGCAGGTACTTGGCCCAGCGCCCGATCGGCTCGAGGAGCCGCGCGCCCACGAGCAGGAAGCCGAGCGTCGAGGCGCACGCGACGATCGCGGCCCACTGCATCAGCAGCAGGCCGCGGAACCCGATGAGGTAGCCGAGCGCGAGGACGAAGGGGTAGCTCAGGCTGGTGTTCCCGCTCGAGAACCCGTTGCCCTCGGACCACTCGAACGGGTACCCGCGCGCGGTGGCGCGGGCGTAATCGAAGTGAATGAAGACGTCGTCGAGCGGCGCCGACCACATGCCGCCCGTCTGCCGGTGCATCGCCCCGTAGAACGCGACGGCGGCGTAGAGCACGCAGGCCCCCGCATAGACGGCGAACAGGACTGGATCGACGCGTGGCCAGGCGGCCACCAGGCGGTCGAGCCGGCCGGCGCGCGCTTCGGGGCTCGGGTCGCCGGCGGCCGCGCCCTCTGGCTCGCCCGGAGAGGCGCTGCTCGGCCGGGATGGGGGCGCAGCTCCTCCTGGCGGCGCGGAGGGCACGGGGTCGGCGCTGGACGGTGACACGCGGCTCTTTTACACGACTTTCGCGCGATCCGAGCCCGTGGAACCCCGTCCGAGGGGAAGCCGCCGGGCCGGCGAGCGCGGCGCGCAGCCAGGCGGCCTGAGCATCCGCTGTCCGTGTAGGATTCGCTGGCGGGACCACGCCACACGAGGGGACCATGCCAGCGCCTGCTCCGCTATATCGCCCATCTTTCCTGCTGTTCCTCTGGATCTTGCTCGCCGCGTGCGCGCCGAGCGCGACGACGCCGCCGGCGGTCGAGCCCGCGAAGACGGTCGAGCTTCCGCCTCCTCCCGCGCCGGCCGCCGCCGCGGCGGCCGAGCCCGAGCCGGACCCGGGCACGGCCGTGCCCGTCACCCGCGCCGATCCGTGGTGGGGCGACCCGCTCGCGCCGGTGACCGTCGTGGTGTGGGGGGATTACGAGTGTCCCTTCACGAGCAGGTACATGGGGACGCTGGAGCAGCTCAAGCAGGCCTACGGGCCCGACCGGCTGCGCGTCGTCTGGAAGCACAACCCGCTGCCGTTCCACAAGAACGCGCGCCCCGCGCACCTCGCTGCAGAGACGGTGTTCCGGCTCGGCGGGGCCGAGGCGTTCTGGAGGTTCCATGGGCTCGCGTTCGCCAACCAGCGCGCGCTCACGCCGGAGTCGCTCGAGGCGTGGGCCGCCGAGGCGGGCGTCGACCGGGCGGCGTTCCGCGCGTCGTTCGCGGGGCAGCAGCACGCGCCGAAGATCGACAAGGACCTCCAGGCGGGCAAGGCCGCGGGGGTCACGGGGACGCCCGCGTCGCTCATCAACGGCGTGCTCGTCAGCGGCGCGCAACCCATCGACAGGTTCCGGGACGTCATCGACGAGCAGCTCCGGGCGGCCGAGGCGCTCCAGCGATCCGGCGTCCCGCGGGAGCGCCTCTACGCCGCCCTGTCCGCGCAGAACCGGGCGCGCGCGCCGGCCCCGGCGCGGTCCTCGCCCGAAGCCGAGGACGACCCGACCGTGTGGAAGGTGCCTGTCGACGGCTCGCCGACCCGGGGTAACCCGAGCGCTCCGGTCACGCTGGTCATGTTCTCGGACCTCGAGTGTCCGTTCTGTCGCAAGGTCGCCCCGACCATCGACGGCCTCGAAAAGAAGTACGGCCAGCAGCTCCGGCTCGTCTTCAAGCACAACCCGCTGCCCTTCCACCGCCGGGCCGAGCCCGCCGCGGAGCTCGCGCTCGAGGCCAGGGCGCAGAAGGGCGACGCGGCGTTCTGGCAGGCGTACGAGCTCCTGCGGCAAGGCACCCTCGAGGACGCGGACCTCGCGGCGCACGCGAAGACCCTGGGCCTCGACGTGGCGCGCGCGCAGAAGGCGATCGCCGCCCGCCGCCACGCGGCGCGCATCGAGCGCGATCAGAACCTCGCCGAAGCCCTCAACGCGCAAGGCACGCCCCACTTCTTCATCAACGGCAGGCGGCTGCTCGGGGCCCAGCCGGCGGAGAAGTTCGAGGCCCTCATCGACGAGCAGCTCGCGCGCGCCGCGAAGCTCGTCGCCGCGGGCACGCCGCCCGCGAAGGTCTACGACGCGCTGCAGAAGGACGCGAAGGCCGGCGCGCCCTTCGAGCGGGTCCTCGCCCCCGCGCCGACCCGGGACAACCCCGGCAAGGGGGCGAAGCCCGGCGCGAAGGTGACGATCCAGATGTTCGCCGACTTCCAGTGCCCGTTCTGCAAGCGCGTCCAGCCCACGCTCGACGAGATCATCGCCGCCTATCCGGGCAAGGTCCGCGTCGTCTTCCGGCACCTGCCGCTCCCCTTCCACAAGCAGGCGCCCCTCGCGGCCGAGGCGTCGATCGAGGCGTTCCGGCAGAAGGGCGACGCCGGCTTCTGGGCGATGGCGCAGCGCCTGTGGGAGGACCAGTCCGAGACCGGGCTCAGCCGCGAGGCCGTCGAGCGTCACGCGGCCGCGATCGGCCTCGACGCGGCGAAGCTGCGCGCCGCGCTCGACTCGGGCGCGCACCGCGCGGCGGTCGAGGCGGACAGCAAGCTCGCCGCGAGCCTCCACATCACCGGCACGCCGGCCTTCGCGATCAACGACTACTTCCTCAGCGGCGCGCAGGCGACCGCGCGCTTCAAGCGGCTCGTGGACAAGGCGCTCGGCCCGCCCGATCCCCCCACGATGGAGTCGCTGCACGGCGCGAAGCCGCCCGCAGCGCATCCGGCTGCGCCGCCGCAGCCGGCCGCGGCGCAGCCGCCCGCGAACCCCGGGCTCATGGGGGCCAAGCACCTGCTCGTGATGTATGCTGGCTCACGTCGTGCTCCGCCGCACGTGTCCCGGAGCCGGGACGAGGCGCGCGCGCTCGCCGAGCAGGCGCTCAAGGCAGCGCAGCAGGGGGCGAGGTTCGAGGACCTCGTGGCCCGGTACAGCGACGAGCCGGGGGCCACCGCGCGCGGGGGCGATCTCGGCAAGTTCCCGAAGGGGGCGATGGTGCGCGAGTTCGAGCAGGCGCTGGAGAACGTCGCTGTCGGCGCATTGAGCGGGGTCGTGGAGACGCCGTTCGGCTTCCACGTCATCCTGCGGACGCAATAGCGCTCGTCGCCGGACCCGACAGGGGTGGATCGGCGCACGAGTGGACATGATGCAGAGTCGCGGCTCACGGATCGTTCCCCGGGCCGCGCGCGCCGACCACCCCCTGATCGGCCTGGATTGCGTATTCGCCGGTCTGCTCGTCTCGCCGTCGGCGGCAGGGAGTACCCGGCGGCCGTTCAGTGGCCGAGCGGCTGCGGCGTCTTGCCGCGCGGGCGGCGCGATCTCAGGACAGGCCCGATTCTCCTTGCCGGCCTTGCTCTGAGAATATTTCAGGCCTTCCTCGCAAGTGTGCCCGCGCGTCCGCGCGCTCTCTCCGTGCGGCCTGCGCGTTGACCCATCTCGCGCGCGTCGAGTAGAAAGATCCTCGCGCCAGAGCGCGCGACCCGGTCAGCGCCAGCGCGGATGGGAACCGCAAACGATGCGTTGGTTCGTCGAGATCTCGTCGTTAGGCCAGAACGCACCGCCGAGCAGGAAGGTGTGCGTCGAGGCCGCGCAGTGGCAGCCCGCGCTGCAGAAGGCCCGGGCGCTCCGCGGAGACGACGGGCCGCTCAACAATTTCTCCGTGGATCTGCTGGAGACCGGCTACCGGGCGATCGATCCGGCGACGCGCGTGCGGTACGTCGTGCAGCGCGCGCCGGACGACGCGGCGCTGACGGACGACGCGGGCGCGCCGCCGGCCGCGGCGGCGTCCCCGGAGGCGCGCCCTCCGGCGAGGCGCGCGCCGGCGCCCACGGTCCCGTTCATCTCGATGGGAACCGCGCTCGTGGTGACGCAGCCGTCGTCGGACGGCGCGGCGCCGCCGGCGGACGGCGCGGCGCCGCCGGCGGACGGCGCGGCGCAGCCGGCGGACGGCGCGGCGCAGCCGGCGGACAGCGCGGCGCAGCCGTCGAGCGGCGCGGCGCAACCGGCGGACGGCGCGGCGCAACCCGCGAGCGCTGCGCAGGGGGCGGCCGCGCCGGCGTCAGCGCCCGGCGCGCTGCCGGCGTTCGAGCTCGTGTCGCAGCGCGCGGACGACCCGTCCGAGCGCTCGCCGCTCACGTACCGAGAGCTCGTCTATGCGGTCGCGACCGGCACCCCGCGCGAGCTCGTCAATGCGCTGCTGCTCGACCGGCTCGATGTGGCACGGAAGCTCATCGACGAGGCCCGTCCGGGCAAGTTCATTCACATCGCCGTGTTCGACCACGTCTTCCAGGGCCGACCTCAGCGCAGCCCGCTCGCGACCCTGGCCTGGAAGGACTGGCGCTCAGGGGAGCCCGAGATCCAGTTTCGTCCGCGCACCAGCGGCACCACGCCGCCGCCCGCCGCGGGGCCGTCCGCCACCGCGACGCCGCTGCCGGGCGCCGCGCCGCTCCCTGCCGTCACCGCGACGCCGCTGCCGGGCGCCGCGCCGCCGCCCGCCGCCACCGCGACGCCGCTGCCGGCCGCGCCACCGCCGGCCGAGGCCGCTCCCCCCGCGCCGAGCCCCCCGCCGCGGAGGCGGTCGTCCTACCCTCCCAGGAACGGGCGCCTCTCCGGCGACGACCTGATCGCCGAGCTGTTCGAGGCGTGCAGCGAGCTGCACTTCCTCCAGGACACCCTCGCCGGCGCGGACTTCATCCTCTCGCTCACGCTCGAGAAGATCCCGTGCGCCCTCGGGCTCGTGTCGCTGTTCGACATCAACCGGGGCGAGTTCGTCGTCGTCCGGCAACAAGGCGGCAAGACCGCGCTCCTCACCAGGCTGTCCGAGCGGGCGCCGCTCGCGCTGGCCGCGATGCGGTCGAGGCGCGCCGTCGTGGTGCCCGACGTGTCCAGCGACGAGCGCGTCATGGACGAACGCTGGAAGGCCACCGGCGTCGAGCTCCGCAGCGTCGTCTGCGCGCCGGTGGAGCTCGCGGGCCGCTACCTCGGCCTCCTCGAGATCGCCAACCCGCTCGACGGCAAGCCCTTCTCCGAGAGCGACGGCAACGCGCTCACCTACATCGGCCAGCAGTTCGCCGAGTTCGTCGGGGCGCGCGGCGTGGTCACCGAGCCAGGCCTCGTCACCGCGGCCACCAGGAGGGCCGCCCGCTAGCGGCGCGCAGCGATGGACCTCCTCCCCCCGGTCGGGCAGCGCCATCGCGTCCCGTACTTCGCCCTCGTGCCGGCCATCGTCGTGGCCGTGCTCGTGCTCGGCGGGATCGCCCTGCGCACGACGCTGCAGATCGAGAAGGCCCGCCAGCAGACCGTCTTCGACGCGACGCTCACCCTCGCCGACGAGCGCGTCGACCGGCTCGACAAGCTGATCATCGCGCAGGACAACGTCGTCGCCGCGCACGTCGACGTCGCGAACCTCTCGGTCATCGCGCGCCGGTGGCTCCCCACCGCGGCCCGCGAGACGCCGACCGTGCGCGCCATCCTCGTCCTCGACATGGACCACGAGGCGCACGACGTGCTCGCGTTCGCCTCGCGCGGCGCGTCCGGGCGGGAGGACGACGCGTTCCGCAAGCTCCTGCTCGCGCGCCTGCTGCCGCAGATGAACTTCTCGGGGGACGCGAGCGAGCTCCGCCACCTCCACCACGTGATCGACCAGCAGAGCCTGCTCGTGAGCTACTGGCAGCGCGAGCACATGGGCCGCCGGTTCCTGGTGATCGCGTGGCACGAGGTCCCGCGCCTGGTGCACGAGGTGATGCCCCGCCTCTTCCGCGACCTCGATCGAGAGAAGAGCCGCATGAACGTCATCGACGAGGAGGGCCGCATCGTGTTCGGCCCGCCCATCATCGGCGGCGAGTTCACCGTCGGGCGCCCGTTCCCGACCACGCTCTACAACTGGCGCCTCCAGATGGCGCTCACCACGGCCGAGGAGCTCGGGGAGAAGGTGGAGCGGCAGCGGCTGATCGAGCTGCTGATGGTCGGCTTCTCCGCCCTGGTCGCCCTGGCCGGGCTGGCGATCGTGGTGGTCGCCTCCGTGAACGAGCGGCGGCTCGCGGCGCTGAAGAGCGACTTCGTCGCCAACGTGTCCCACGAGCTCAAGACGCCGCTCTCGCTGGTCCGCATGTTCGGCGAGCTCCTCCTCGGCGACCGCGTCCCCAACGACGAGAAGCGCCGCCAGTACCTGCAGATCATCGTGAGCGAGAGCGAGCGGCTCACCGCGCTGATCGAGAACGTCCTCGATTTCGCCCGGGTCGAGCGGGGCAAGGCCGCCTACGAGTTCGCGCGCGGGAGCCTGGCCGAGGTGGCGACGCGCGCCGTCGACATGTACCGCTACCGCGCCGAGCGCGAGGAGATGAGCGTCGAGCTCACGATCGCCGAGGGGCTGCCGGAGGCGCTCATCGACGCGCGCGCGCTCGAGCTCGCGATCGTGAACCTGCTCGACAACGCGCTCAAGTACGCGAAGGAGGGCGGGCGCGTCGAGGTCGCGGTGGTGGCGGAGGGCGGCGGCAGCGGGCGCCTCTCGGCGCTGACGCGCCCGGCGAGGCGCGTCGCCATCCGGGTGAGCGACCGGGGGCCGGGCATCGACCCGGACGAGCAGAAGCACATCTTCGAGCGCTTCGCGCGCGGGCGGCGGGCGAGCGAGCGGCAGGTGCGCGGCAGCGGGATCGGGCTCGCGCTGGTGAAGCACATCGCCGAGAGCCACGGCGGCTCCGTGCGGGTCGAGAGCCCGCTCACGGAGGACGGGCACGGCAGCGCCTTCGTGGTGTCGCTCCCCGCGCTGGAGCACGGCCGGGAGGCGCCGGAGCGCGAGGCGCAGCTCGCCTCGAGCGCGGCCGACGAAGCGCCGGGCGCGGGGGCGACGTGACGGCGCCCCGGCGCAGCGCTGGTGAGGCGGCGCCCCGGCGCGGCGCTGGTGAGGCGGCGCCCCGGTGCGGCGCTGGTGAGGCGGCGCCCCGGCGCGGCGCTGGTGAGGCGGCGCCCCGGCGCGACGCGTCGCGGCGCGCCGCCCTGCTGGCCGCGCTCGACGAGGTGCGCGCGCGGTGCGCCGTCGCGGAGCGCCGCGCGCAGGACCCGGTCTCGTTCGTCCATCGCTACACGAACCCGGCCGACCAGGAGCTCGTGGCGGTCATCGCCGCGTCGCTCGCCTTCGGCAACGTGAAGGCGCTGCGCGCCAAGATCGCCGAGGCGCTCGATCGGCTCGGGCCGGACATCGCCCTCACGGCGGACGACCCCCGGGCCGTCTCGGCGCGGCTGCGCGGCTTCCGGCACCGGGTCTACCGCGATCGCGACGTCGCCGCGCTCCTCGTCGGCGCGCGGCGGGTGCAGCGCGCCTCGGGCTCGCTCGGCGCCGCGTTCGCGGCCGAGCTCGCGCGCACCGGCGACCTGCGCCAGGCGCTGGGCGCGTGGGTGAGGGCGATCCGGCGCGCGGGCGGCCTCGACCGCCGCCCGGGCGACCGCGGGGCAGCGCACATCCTCCCGGACCCCGAGAAGGGCAGCGCCGCCAAGCGGCTCATGCTCCTGCTGCGCTGGATGATCCGCCCCGCCGACGGCGTGGATCTCGGCCTGTGGCCGGTACCCCCGTCCGCCCTCCTGATCCCGGTCGACACCCACATCGAGAAGCTCGGCTACAACATCGGCCTCACCGACCGCAGGGGAGCCACCTGGAAGACCGCCGAGGAGATCACCGCCGCGCTCCGCGGCTTCGATCCGGCGGACCCGGTCAAGTACGACTTCGCCCTCTGCCACCTCGGCATGCTCCAGCAGTGCCCGTCGCGGCGCGATCCGGTCCGCTGCGAGGGCTGTGGCGTGAAGGCCGTCTGCCGCTACTGGGAAGGGTGAGCACGTCGTGTCCGGCTTCGTCCGTCCAGAACAGCCGTCGTGCTTGTTCGACCGGAACGAAACTCCCTTCGGATCTGCACCCGATTTCAAATCTGATTTTCAAGGATGCAACAGGCGCTGCGTCCCCGGTCGATAACTATCTGAAATCTTGTTTCAGATAGGTCGGCACAGAGCCTGCTCTACTGGCCATCGAGCGCCGTCGCGGAGACCTTCCCCCCCCAGGTCCGCGAGGCGCTTTTTTCATTTTGTCGCCGTTGTCTCCGGCGAGCGCGCCTGTGCGCGTCCGTCCGGTACGGTGCAACGGGGACGGCGCAAGAAGAGCGCCGCAGCGGAGCCCCCCCGAGCTCCGCCGCGGCGCCCTGGTGTGCGTACCCCGGGGTCACCGGGGTTCTTGCGGGATCCTCACCGCTTCTCTCGACGACCTCGTTGCGACCCGCATGCCACGTCGCTCGCGCCGCGCGGTGGAACCTTTGTGCACGCCCCTGCTGGAGGCTTCCCGCATCGCATCGCAGTGGGCCTGGTCACACGGCAGTGTCGCGGCCAGACGCGGCGCGGGTGAAAACGAGCCAGCGCCGACATGCGTGTCCGTCAACGGCAGTTCCCGAGGCGCGCAGTCCGATGCGTGAGGGCCATGTCCTTCCCGGGCGCTGTGTGCCTTTCTCGCGCGCTCGTGGAAATGATCGCGAAACGCGCTGTTTGCATTCTTCGCATCATTGATGATCATCCGGGCGAGCGAGCCGAGAAGCGACCTCAGCGGTAACTGGCTCTCGCTCCGTCCCTGCGCCATGATGTCGAGACTGCTCGCATGCGGAAACGGCTCCGGCGGGTAGATTGGGCGTATGGTCTGGACATTCGGGGCTTACCTCCTGGTCGCGCTGGCGCTCGCGGTGCTGGGCGCGATCGGGCTGTGGGCGCACCTCTTTTACTGGGTCAAACGGCTGACCCTGCCGCTCGAGTACAGCGTGGAAGAGGCGCTGCGGACCGAGGACGGCGCGCAGATCGAGATCCGCCGCGTCCCGTGCCCGCCCGGAGCGTCCGCGCAGCTGGACTTGCCGCCGATCGTCCTGGTCCATGGGATCGCCGCGAACCACAGAAACCAGGACATCCACCCCGATTACTCGCTGGCGCGCCACCTCGCCGCGCTCGGACGCGACGTGTGGCTGCTGACGTTGCGGAGCGGCCGCCTCCTCACCCGGCTGGAGCGGCGCAGCGTCCGCTTCTCGGCCATGGTCCGGTACGATCTCCCCTGCGCCTTCGGGGCGATCCTGAAGCGCACCGGCGCCCGATCGCTCGATTACGTCGGCTTCTCCATGGGCGGCATGCTCCTCTATGCGGCGCTGGGGCGGAGCGTGCCGGAGCATCAGGTTCGCCGCGTCGTCATCGTCGGCTCCCCCGGCCGCTTCACCACGCCGGCGCGCCTCATGCGGTTCCTGCCGGGCCGGCTGCTCCCGGGCGTGCCGTTGCGCCTCATGGCGCGCAGCGTCGCGTTCGCCTCGGAGTGGCTGCCCACGCCGCTCCATCACGCCGTGGCCAACCCGCGCAACGTGCCTCCGGGCGTCACGCGGCTCGCGCTGGTCAACTGCATCGAGGACATCCCCGCTGCGCTCAACGCCGACTTCGCCGCGTGGATGACGGGCGACGGCGAGATCCGTGTGGACGGAGAGAGGGTCCTCGACGGCCTCGCGTCCATCTCGGCGCCGGCCCTGTTCATCGCGGGCAGCGCCGACCGGATAGCCCCCGTCTCGTCGGTGCGCGCGGCGTTCGACGCGTGGGGGCGCGATCACCCCGAGACCCCGAAGCGCTTTCTCGTCCTCGGGCGCGACTTCGGGGCGCGCGAAGATTACGGCCACGGCGACCTGGCGGTCGGCGCGTATACCGGCGCCGAGCTCTTCGAGCCGATCGCGCGCTTCCTCGGCCCGGATCCGCAGCCCGAGGGCGCGCCGGGGCCGGAGACCGGCGCACCGGCGCTGGAGTCCATCCAGGCGCGTCAGCCCACCTCCGAGGAGGCCGATCCGCTGCCGGATCTCCCCGCCGCCTGACCGACGCTCGCGCGCTCGGCTCACCGGTGCTTCGTCCGGGCCGCCCCGGCGGCGCTCGGGTCCGCGTCTTCCATATCATCCAGACTCTCGCGTACGTGGAAGTGGACGTGGAAGTGAAAGCCGCAACGAAATCGGACGATCGCGCGTCGCGGCGCGCGGGTCTGCGATTGCAGAGCGAAAGCGAACAGGCGTACTCTCGCGGACGGGTTTCTCGCGCCACACGGTGGCCGGCGTGTCCGCCAAAGGATGTTCATGAGTCAACCCGGATTGCGCTCCCGATTCGACCTGTCGTCCCCTCTGTCATCGAGGGCGCGCTGGCTGACGGCGGCCGCCCTCCTCGTCTCGTCCGCGTCCTGCGCGCACGGTGACGACTCCGGCGTGACGTGCGGTGAAGGCCTGGCGCTGTGCGCCGGCGCGTGCGTCGACACGCAGGCCGACCCCGACCACTGCGGCGAGTGCGGCAGCGTCTGCGCGAGCGGGGAGCGCTGCGAGGCGGGCGAGTGCGTCAGCGACCGTGGCGTCGGCGGCAGCGGCGGCGACGGCGCGAGCCAAGGGGAGGACGACACCGACGCCGCCAGCGGCACCGGCGGCGCGGCCTGCGCCCCCGGCCTCGAGACGTGCGATGGCGGCTGCGTCGATCTCGACGTCAACGGCCGCCATTGCGGGCGCTGCGGCAACGTGTGCGCGGCCGAGGAGCGCTGCGAGGACGGCGCCTGCGTCTGCGACGCCGGCCTCGAGGCGTGCGACGGCGCCTGCGTCGACCTCGCGAGCGATCCACAGCACTGCGGGAGCTGCGAGGCCCGGTGCGCCCACAACCAGACGTGCACGGACGGGGCGTGCGTCTGCAACGAGGGCCTCACCGACTGCGGCGGAAAGTGCGCCGATCTGATGCACAGCCCGGAGCATTGCGGCGAATGCGGCGCGGCGTGCGGCCCGGGGCTGGTCTGCCAGGAGGGCACGTGCGCCTGCATCGTCGGCGACTACGAGGACATCGGCGGGTCGGTCCCGCAGGTCGTGACGGGCACCACGCTCGGCGCAGAGACGTATTTCGGGCTCGCCTGCGTGGCGATCGGATCGACCGAGGTCGTCTACAGGTTCACGGCGGACGAGGCCGGCAGCTACAGGTTCGATACCGCGGGATCGAGCTACGACACCGCCATCGGCCTGCTCAGCTTCGACCTGTGCGACGAGCGCGCGTGCAATGACGATCGCGGCGGGCCCGAGGCGAGCGCCTCGGTGCTCCTCGAGGAGGGCGAGGCGATCCTCGTCGTCGTGTCGGGCTACAACGGCGCGCAAGGCGACTTCGCCCTGAGCATCGACAAGACGGTGCCGCCGGTGTGCCCGGCCGGCAACATCGAGCCGACGCTCCCGCAGCGCATCACCGGCGACACGACGCTCCTCGGCGACGCCGTGGCGCCGAGCTGCGGGTCGGTCGATACCCCCGACGCGAGCTACACGTTCACCGCGCCGCGCGCCGGCAGGTACATCTTCGATACGGCCGGCTCCTCGTACAATACCATCCTCGAGCTGCGCAGCGGCACGTGCGCTGGCTCGGTGATCGCCTGCAGCGACAACACCGCGGATACTGAGCAGTCCCGCGTCATCACGAGCCTCTCGGCGGGCCAGACGGTGGTCGCCATCGTCGACGGCTTCGACGGCGACTCCGGGCCATTCACGCTCAACGTCACCGAGTACGTGCCGCCGCCGTGCCCGGAGCACACGCTCGGCTCGACCTTCCCGCAGACGGTGACGGGCACGACCGCGATCATGGATCGCGTGAGCGCGATCTCGGCGCCCTGCGCGGGTGGCAGCGGCCCTGAGGCCACCTATGCGTTCACAGCGCCCGCGGACGCGCTCTATACCTTCGACACCTTCGGCACCGGGTTCGACACGGTCCTCCATGTCCACGACGCGACGTGCAGCGGACCGAACCTGGGGTGCAACGACGACACGTCTGGCGTGCAATCGCAGGTGAAGGTGCGGCTCCAGCGGGGGCAGACCGTCGTCGTCGTCGTGGACGGCTACACCACGTCGAGCTCCGGCGCCTACACGCTCAATGTCAAGGAGACCATCCTCCCCCCGTGCCCGGAGATCGATCTCGGATCGACGGTGCCCCAGACGGTGACCGGGACGACCGCGGGCGCGGTCGACATCATGAGCTCGACGTGCGGCGGCATCGGCGGCAACGAGGCGACCTACAGCTTCACCGCGCCCGCCGTCGGTACGTACATCTTCGATACGTTCGGATCGAGCTTCAACACGGTCCTCTACGCGCGCGACGGCGACTGCTCCGGGGCCGTGCTCAAATGCAACGGCGACGCGGCCGGAGGCGTGCACTCGCGGCTGACGATGGACCTCGACGAGGGCCAGACGATCCTCCTCGTCGTGGACGGCAGCTCCGCGACCGCGTCGGGCGAGTTCACGCTCAACGTCCAGCAGTACGAAGGCGGCGGGACCTGCTCGACTCCGATCGATCTCGGCTCCACCGTCCCGCAGGTCGTCACCGGGAGCACCGCCGATCAGCCCGAGTCCATCACCCCGACGTGCGGGTCCTCCAACGCTCCCGACATGATCTACAGCTTCACCGCGCCGGAGAACGGGACCTACATCTTCAACACGCTCGGATCGAGCTTCGACACGATCCTCCAGGTCTTCGATGGGAGCTGCGCGGGGACGGCGCTCCGGTGCAACGATGATGCGGGCGGCCCGCAGTCGCGCCTCACCGTCGACCTGGTGGCCGGTCAGACCGCCCTCGTCGCCATCGACGGCCGCAACACGAGCCGCGGCGACTACGTGCTCCAGGTCGACAAGTTCGACGGCGAGGGGACCTGCTCGACGGCGATCGATCTCGGCTCGGAGCTGCCGCTCACCAGGACCGGCTCCACGGCGGGGCAACCCAACTCCGTCACACCGAGCTGCTCCGCCGCGTCGACCGCCTCGGAGATGGTGTTCACCTACACGGCCCCGGCCGAAGGCCGCTACGTCATCGACACGGTCGGCTCGTCTTACGATACCGTCCTTCACGTCCACACCGGCGGCTGCAGCGGCACCTCGGTCGCTTGCAACGACGATTCGGTCGGCTCGACGTCGCGGGCGACGGTGACGCTCACCGCCGGTCAGGTCATCACCATCGTTGTCGACGGTTACGGTAGCGCGTCGGGCAACTTCACCCTGAACATCGCCGCTCCCTGAGCCCGCGCCGCGTGCGCCCTGAAGTCCGGCCGACGATGCTGCGATCCGCTCTGCCGAGGGCGCCGGCGACGCCCTCGCGAGGCGCCGCCGGCGCCGTCCTGGCTGCGGCGCGGCGCGCGCTCCCGGGGCGAACGCGGCACACCTCCAGCGCCCCCGCCGGTTGCGATACCCTCGGACGTGCGCGTATCCTGGCGCGCGACTCGTTATCCGCTCCGCCTCAAACGGCCAGGTACCCCCAAGGATGGCTATGAACAAATCCGGATTGCGCCTCAGGCCCACCCTCTCGTCCGCCGCGCTGCTCCTCGTCGCAGGGGTTGTCCTCGCGACGTCCTGCGCCGAGGGCGACAGCCAGCCGAGCGCGTGCACGGACGGGCAGTCGCCGTGCGATGGCCAGTGCGTCGATACCCAGACGAACGCCGAGCACTGCGGCGCGTGCGGCGACGCCTGCGCGGAGGGGGAGCAATGCACGGACGGCCGCTGCGAGGGGGGTGGCGGCGAGGGCGGCAGCGGCGGCGCGGGGGGGGACGACGGCGGCGGCGAGGGCGGCGTCGATATGGGCGGGCCCGAGGAGTGCAGCGAGGAGGAGACCGCCTGCGGCGAGCGCTGCGTGAACGTCCAGACCGACGCGCGGAACTGCGGCGACTGCGACGTCCAGTGCGATGCGGGCAAGGTCTGCGTGGAGGGGGACTGCGCCTGCGCCGACGGGCTGATGGAGTGCGAGGGCGCGTGCGTCGACGTGCAGAGCGACCGGGCGAACTGCGGCGGCTGCGGGTCTTCCTGCGCGCCCACGCAGCTCTGCGTCGAGGGGGCCTGCTCCTGCTCCGCCGAGCTCACGGACTGCGACGGCGCGTGCGCCAACCTGCAGACCAGCGAGCTCCACTGCGGTAGCTGCGGGAATGCGTGCGGGCGGGGGGCGTTCTGCCAGGCGGGCGCGTGCACCTGCGTCGTCGGCACCCACGAGGAGCTCGGCGACACGTTCCCGCAGGTCGTGACAGGGACCACGGTCGCGGGCGAGTCGAACTACGGTCTCGCGTGCGTGGCCGCCGGCGCGTCGGAGCGGGTCTATCTCTTCACGCCCTCGGAGGCGGGGACCTACACGATGGACACCTCCGGATCGATGTTCGATACGGCCCTTGGCGTGGTGGGGGCGGCCACCTGCGATCAGCTCGCTTGCAATGACGACATCGACACCGACACCGCGCAGTCCAAGGTCCGCGCGGTCATCGATGCGGGCCAGTCGGTCCTCATCGTCGTGACCGGCTTCGACGGCGCGGAAGGCGACTTCACGCTCAACCTGGCGAAGGCCGGCCCGCCCATCTGCCCCTCGGGCGACGTGGGCGACACGCTCCCGCAGATCTTCACCGGCGACACCGCGCTGCTCGGCGACGCGATCACGCCGAGCTGCGGTCAGGCGGGCGCGCCCGACGTGAGCTATACCTTCACGGCCCCGGCGGACGGGAAGTATGTCTTCGATACGTTCGACTCCGGGTACAACACCGTCCTGGAGCTGCGGGACGGCGACTGCAGCGGCGACGTGATCGCGTGCAACGACGACTCGCGCGGAGGAGCGCAGTCGCGCATCACGGCGGAGCTCAGCGCCGGACAAACGGTCGTCGTCATCGTCGACGGCTTCGAGGGCGCGGGCGGGCCCTACACGCTGCACGTCTCCGAGTGGGCCCCGCCCGAGTGCCCCACGGTGGATCTCGGCTCCACCTACCCGCAGACGGTGACGGGCAACACGTCGGGCCTCGACAACTACCTCGTGGCGCCCTGCGCCACGGACAACGCCCCCGAGGTCACCTACAGCTTCACGGCGCCCGTCGCCGGCCGCTACACCTTCGACACGATCGGCTCGACCTTCGACACGGTGCTCCACGTCCACGAGGGGAGCTGCGACGGCCCGTCGCTGGCCTGCGACGACAACGGGGCGCCCTCGTCCAAGTCGCGGGTCGTCACGCCGCTCGCCGAGGGGCAGACGGTGTACGTGGCCGTGGACGGCGCGTACTCGTCCTCGGGCGCCTACACGCTCAACGTGAGCGGCATCGCCGCGCCCGCCTGCCCGGCGAACGCCCTCGAGTCGGCCGTCCCGCAGGCGGTGACGGGGACGACGGCCGGCCTCGGCGACTTCGTGAACGCGCCGTGCGGCGCCGCCGGCGGCGCGGAGCAGACCTACAGCTTCACGGCGCCGTCCGACGGCGTGTACATCTTCGACACGTTCGGATCGAGCTTCGACACGGTGGTCCACGTGCACGACGGCACCTGCGGCGGCGCGTCGCTCGGCTGCAACGACAACACCACCGGCCTCCAGTCGCGGGTCGCTGTGCCGCTCGTCGCGGGGCAGGCGGTCGTCGCCGTGGTCGACGGCGCCGGGGCCGCCGCCTCGGGCGCGTTCCACCTCAACATCACCCTGTTCGAGGGCAACGCCACCTGCGACAACCCCATCGACCTCGGCTCGACGGTCCCGCAGACGGCGACGGGCCCCACGCTGCTCCAGCCGAACTCGGGCGCGCCGAGCTGCACGGCGTCGAGCGGCAACGACAGGGTCTATCGCTTCACCGCGCCGGCGGACGGGACCTACATCATCGACACGCTGTCCTCCACCTTCGACACGGTCCTCCACGTGCACGACGGCGAGAGCTGCGCCGGCGCCGAGCTCGCGTGCAACGACAACGCGAGCGGCGTCAGCTCGCGGGTGAGCGTGACCCTGACCGCAGGGCAGGTGATCACGATCGTCGGCGACAGCAAGCCGTCCTCCTCCGGGAATCTGACCCTCCACATCACCGCCGCCCCCTAGCGGCGGGCCCTCCCGCTTCGGATACGGGCCCACCTCGACGTTTTCGGTGCTCGGCGTACTGGAGTACGCCTCCGCGCCGAAAACGCCGATCTGGGCCCGTCTCCTGTGCGGGAGGGCCCGCCGCTGCGCGCAGAGAGGGGGGGCGCTCTGGTGCCCGCTCGGCCTGGTGCGCGTGTAGAAGTGCGGCGCTGCTGCGCATGTCGCGACGGCGCCAGCGGGCCGGCGGCTCGGTCTTGGGCGCGCGACGCGCCGGGCTGTGTCGGGTCGGCCGCTGCGGCCTCGGCCAGGGCGCGGGGGGTGCGTGGGGGCAGGTGGACGAGCGTGGAGCGATGGATGGCGGGCGGCGCCAGGGGACGGGACGGGCCGGCGCGCTCGAGCTTCGACGCGCGCTGGCTAGGAGTTTTCTTGAGGGCGGCGCGCGCCCGTGCGAGTCTCGCACCCCCTGGGCTACGCGTCCTTCCTCCGGGACGCAGCCCTGTGATCCGGGTCGAACCATGCCAAAGGAACGCGTGTTCTCCCTCGATGCCGTTCGTACCGACGGCTGGTTCGAGCGCATAGGCGACGGCATCGGCAGCTTCCAGGCGCTCTGCGAGATCGTGGGCGAGGCGTTCTTCGCCTTCTCGATGATTACGGGCGCCCGCATCACGGCGCTCACCGTCGACCGCCGCAACCCGGACAACACGCTGGTCGACTTCGTTATCGCGCCGCCGGGCGAGGAGGAGATCGACGGCGACGTCCAGCGCCTCACGCTCGCGGACTTCCGCCACCGGCTCGTCGGCGCGCTCCTCACCGAGGACACGACGCCCGCGGCCCCCGAGCGCGACACCGATCTCGAGGGCATCCAGCTCCACAT
Organism: Sorangium sp. So ce406; assembly: GCF_051474675.1. Lineage (NCBI taxonomy): Bacteria > Pseudomonadati > Myxococcota > Polyangiales > Polyangiaceae > Sorangium > Sorangium sp. So ce406. The sequence goes on from NZ_CP150340.1 coordinate 874,842, forward strand.
CGGCGTCCGCTACCTGCTGCTCGCCCCGCTCTACGGCTACAGCCTCCGCAAGCTCTCCGTCGAGGGGAAGACCTCGCGCCTCCTGCTCCTGCGCGACGGCATCGAGGAGACCCACGAGCTCAACGAGTTCCGCGCCCGCATCCGCTCGCACGTGCGCGACGAGCTCGAGCGCGCCTCCGCCGGCGCGCGCTCCGCCATCGACCTCACCAAGGTCGCCGAGGCCGAGGTCGCCTCGCAGCGCGGCGACTACCCCAAGGTGATCCAGCTCCTCGGCACCTGGCCGGCGCCGCTCGCGATCTTCCTGCGCACGCCCGAGGGGCAGATGCTCACCCCGGACGCCCGCAGCCTCATCGCCAAGGGGCTCGGCCTGCTCGGCACCGCGTGCGTCAAGCTCGGCGAGGAGCACCAGGGCGAGGAGGTCATGCGCCTCGCGGTCCAGTACGCGCACGACGGGGCCGCGGCCGGCGACATCTTCCGCCGGCTGGGCGAGGCCATGCTCGAGGACGGGCGGGCGGGCGAGGCCATCGGCCCCCTCCGGCGCGCCGCCAACCTCGGCGCCCCGCCGAAGCAGATCTGGCCGCTCCTCGCGCGGGCGTTCGTGCACCGCAAGAAGTTCGTCGCCGCGCTCGCCTGCATCCGCGAGGCGCGGAGCGCCGGCGTGCCGGACGCCGAGATGGTGGAGGAGATCCGGGAGATCGAGGCCACCCTGGGGACGGCGCTCACCGCGTGGCGAGGGCTGGTCCTCGTGGCGAACCGCTCCTAGGATTGCGGCCCGCTGGATGCCCGCCGGTTGACCGACCGCCTCCATTGACACCCCCGCGGCGGCCGACTAGATCCGGCGCGGATTAAGCCGGGATCGCTCGGATTTTTGCTGTTTCAACCCAGCATCGCCGCGTCGCTCTCACCTTTTTGGACTGCATGGTTCGGGGCCGCGGGCCCTGAGGTCTCGCCCGAGAAGCCGCGCGCTGCGGCGAGACGGTCGACCCTCCAGGGGTCCGACCCGTAGGAGTGCTCTCTCGATGGCCACCTACATCCCCTTGTTCCTGCTGTTTCTCGTGGCCGCGGTCATCGCGCTCGCCATGTTCACGCTGACGTCGCTGCTCGGCCCGAGGAACCCGACGCCCGAGAAGATGATGCCGTACGAGTGCGGCAGCGACTCCACGGGCGGGCGGTTCGTCAAGCCGAGCGTGAAGTTCTACCTGACGGCGATCCTCTTTGTCGTGTTCGACATCGAGGCGGTCCTCATCTACCCGTGGACGGTCCAGTTCCGCTCCCTCGGGTGGACGGGCCTCGCCACGATGAGCTCGTTCATCGCGATGCTCGTCGTCGTGCTCGTGTACGTGTGGAAGAAGGGAGCTCTGGAATGGGAGAAATGATGGGCGGAGGCCCCTCGACGCGGGTGATGGAGGGCTCCGAGCACGGGTTCGCGACCACGCGCTTCGACGCGCTGCTCAACTGGGCGAAGAAGTACTCCCTGTTCCAGTACCCGTTCGTGACGGCCTGCTGCGGCATGGAATACATGGCCATGGCGAGCCCGCGCTACGACATGGCGCGGTTCGGCGCCGAGGTGCCGCGCTTCTCGCCGCGCCAGGCCGACCTGCTCTGGGTCGTGGGGACGATCAGCCAGCGCCAGGCGCCCGCGCTCCGGCGCATCTACGAGCAGATGGCGGACCCGAAGTGGGTGCTCGCCTTCGGCACGTGCGCCTCGTGCGGCGGCTTCTACGACAACTACACGACCGTCGCCGGCATCGACAAGATCATCCCCTGCGACGTCTACGTGCCCGGCTGTCCGCCGCGCCCCGAGGCGGTGCTCGACGGCCTCATGCTGCTCCAGGACAAGATCGCGCGCGGCGACCGCACGCCGGCGATCGTCAAGCCGCGCGAGGACCCCGCGCAGACCGCGGAGCGCCTCGTCACCCTCCAGCGCAAGGAGCGGAGCCAGCCATGAGCAAGAAGGTCCTCGAGATCCTCACGGCGCAGTTCCCGGGCGCCGTCCTGGAGACGCACTCGCAGTTCGGCGACGACACGGCGGTGATCGACCCGGCCGCGTGGCGCGACGTCGCCCTGTTCCTCCGCAACGACCCGCGGACGCTGATGAACATGTTCGTCGACCTCACGGCGGTCGACTACCTCTGGCGCGGCGACGTGCCCCGCTTCGAGGTCGTCTGCCACCTGCGCTCGTTCGAGAAGAACCACCGCATCCGCATCAAGGCGCGCGTGGGCGACGAGGAGGGCAACGGCGCCGAGATCGACTCGATCGTCCCGGTGTGGAAGGGCGCGAACTGGTTCGAGCGCGAGTGCTACGACCTGCTCGGCATCGTCTTCCGTGGGCACCCCGATCTCCGGCGCATCCTGATGTACCCGGAGTTCGAGGGGCACCCGCTGCGCAAGGACTACCCGGCCAACCGGATCCAGCCGCTCATCCCGTTCCGGGAGGTGCCGAACATCGGCAAGCTGCCGCCGTTCGGCCCCGACGAGGGCATGAGCTTCGGCCGCCAGACCCACGACTTCGCGCTGCTCAACGCCGGCACGGGGACGTCGCTCGAGTCGACCGGCGGGGACGAGGCCTCCGACAAGGGCAAACCGCAGGGCATCGGCGTGGGTGCGCTGCAGGAGCGAAGCTGAACGATGGAACCCCTGGATCGCGATCTCGACGAGGCCCACCTCGATCTGCCGAGCGAGCCGATGCTCCTCAACATGGGGCCCTCGCACCCGGCGATGCACGGCACGGTGAGGATCGTGCTCGAGCTCTCGGGCGAGACGATCAACAAGGCCGACGTGCAGATCGGCTACCTGCACCGCGGCTTCGAGAAGATGTGCGAGCGCGGCACGTGGACGCAGGTGTTCCCGTACGTCGACCGGCTCAACTACGTCTCGCCGATGCTCAACAACGTCGGCTTCGCGCTGGCGGTCGAGAAGATGCTCGGCGTCACGGTGCCCGAGCGCTGCCAGTACTACCGCGTGATCCTCGGCGAGATGGCGCGCATCTGCGATCACATGATCTGCAGCGGCGCCATGAGCATGGAGCTCGGCGCGTTCACGCCGTTCCTCTACCTGTGCCGCGCGCGCGAGATCTTCTGGGAGATCTTCGAGGAGGAGACCGGCGCGCGCCTGACGCACAGCTTCGGCCGCGTCGGCGGCATGGCGCGGCCGCCCACGCCCGACTTCAAGTCGATGGTGCGCTCGGGCCTCGCGCGCGTGCTCGCGCTCGTGAACGACTCCGAGAAGCTCATCCTCAAGAACCGCATCTTCCTCGATCGCCTCGACGGGGTCGGCGTGATCTCGAAGGACGACGCGCTCGCGCTCGGCTGGACCGGCGTCGTCCTCCGGGCCACCGGCGTGGCGTACGACGTGCGCCGCGCGAACCCGTACATGGTCTACGACCGGTTCGAGTTCGACGTGCCGGTCGGCACGCGGGGCGACAACTACGATCGGTTCATGTGCCGCCAGGAGGAGATCCGCCAGGCGGCGAGGATCATCGAGCAGGCGCTCGACCAGATGCCCGACGAGGGGCCGATCAACATCGACGATCCGCGCATCGTGCTGCCGCCGAAGGAGGAGGTCTACACGACCATCGAGGCGACCATCCAGCACTTCAAGATCGTCATGGAGGGCATCAAGGTGCCCGCCGGCGAGTGCTACTCGTACACCGAGGCCGGCAACGGCGAGCTCGGCTTCTACCTGGTGTCCGACGGCAGCGGCACGCCCTACCGCGTCCGCATCCGCCCGCCGTGCTTCGCCACCACGCAGGGGCTCTCCCAGCTCATCACCGGGCTGATGATCCCGGACGTCGTGCCGACGTTCGGCTCCCTCAACATGATCGGCGGGGAGTGCGACCACTAGCGACGACGAGCGGAGCGCTCCCGTCATCGAGCTAAGGAAGCGGGGGCCCTGCGCGGCCCCGCCTGGAATCGAGATCACGATGCCTACGATCAAGATCGACGGAAGGGAGATCCCCTTCGAGAGCGGTGACACGATCATCCGGGCGGCGCACCGCGCCGGGATCGACATCCCCCACTACTGCTGGCACCCCGGCCTCAGCGTCGCCGCCAACTGCCGGATGTGCCTGGTCGAGGTGCTCCCGCCGCCGGGTCGCCCGGCGATGAGCCTCGACATCCTCCGCTGGGACGAGGCCAAGCAGGACTACGTGCCGGCGGCCAAGCCGAAGCTCCAGCCGGCCTGCCAGATGGCGTGCGCGAGCGGCATGGAGGTGCTGTCCGAGAGCAGCGACCACGTGTCCGAGGCGCGCTCGGCGGTGCAGGAGCTCCTGCTCCTGAACCACCCGGTCGACTGCCCGATCTGCGACCAGGCCGGCGAGTGCCGCCTCCAGGACTACTGGCTCGAGCACCAGCGCAAGGGCAAGCGCATGCGGCAGGAGCCGGTGCACAAGCCGAAGGCGGTCACCTTCGGGCCGACCATCGTCTACGACGCCGAGCGCTGCATCGTCTGCACGCGCTGCATCCGCGTCTGCAACGAGCTCGCCCGCGACCCGGTGCTCTCCGTCCGCGAGCGCGGCAACCTCGGGGAGATCACGGTCTCGCCGGGGCGCGAGCTCGACCACAACTACACGCTGATGACCGAGCACGTCTGCCCGGTCGGCGCGCTCACCTCGCGCGACTTCCGGTTCAAGGCGCGCGTCTGGTTCCTCCGCAGCGCCCGCACCGTCTGCCAGGGCTGCGCGACGGGGTGCAACGCGTACCTCGACTACGATCCGCGCAACAACACGCCGTACCGGCACCGCCCGCGCGAGAACATGGCGGTCAACACGTACTGGATGTGCGACGAGGGGATGCTCTCGTACCGGCATGCGGTCGAGGGGCGGCTGCTCACGGCGCTCGTCGGCAACGACGACGCGAGCGTCGAGGACGCGCTCGCCGCGGCCAAGGAGCAGCTCGGCGGCCACGCCGACGACCCGTCGAAGGTGGCGATCGTCCTGTCGGCCCAGCACTCGAACGAGGACAACTTCGCGCTCTACCACCTCGCGACGACGTACCTCGGCGCGACCGACTTCTTCGTGTCGGGCAAGCCGCTCGGCCAGGGCGACGACATCCTGATCAGCGAGGACAAGAACCCGAACACCCGCGGCGCCGTGCAGATCGCGGCGGCGACCCCGCCGCGCCCGGTCGCGGAGCTGCTCCAGGGGATCGCGTCGGGGCAGTACGCGTACGTGGTCGCGCTCGGGTCGGACCTCGAGGTCGACGCGGTCGAGGCGCAGCGGGCGCTGTCGCGGCTCAAGGGGGTGGTGACGATCGCCGCCCACGAGGGGCCGCTGGCGAAGGCGGCGCGCGTGTCCCTGCCGGCGTGCTCGTGGGCCGAGGCCGAGGGGACGTACGTGAACCGGAAGGGCCTGGCGCAGCGGAGCGAGCGGGCGCTGCTCCCGCACGGCGACGCGCGCCCGGCCTGGGAGCTCATCGGTCGGCTCGGGCGCACGCTCGGGTACGCGACCGGGTGGAAGACCCTCGCCGAGCTCCGCCGCGCGATGCCGCCCGGCGCGGTCGCCGGCGGGGCAGCCGCGCCCGAGGCGGTGCTCGGGGCCGCGCCGCCCGCGCACGCCGCGGCGGCGACCGCCATCGCTGACGGGTCGCGGGTTGAGCCGAAGAAGACGGAGGCCACGGCATGACACTCGTCGAGCTCGTTCTCGCGATCGTGAAGATCCTTATCGTCGTCATGTTCCTGCTGAACATGGCGGCGATCGCGACCTGGGCCGACCGGCGCCAGGGCGCGATGGTGCAGGACCGCGTCGGCCCGAACCGCGCGGTCGTCTACCTGCCGTCGATGCTCGCGCGCGGCGTCGTGTTCCTGCCCCCGGCGGCGCTCGGCGCGCTCGCCGTGTTCACGGCGACCCGCCCGATGTCCGGGCCGGGCGCCGTCGAGACGCTGGTGATCGGCGCGCAGTTCGCCGTGTTCGTGGCCTGGCTCAGCCTGCTCGTGATCTGCGCGTCGGCCCGCCGCGGCGGCCCGAGCAACGCGTTCGACGAGCTGCTCGCCAGGTTCGACCCCCGCAACGTCTTCTACGCCGGCGTCATCGCCCACGTGCTCGCCTTCTTCGTCACGCAGGCGGTCCCGCTCTCGGCGGCGCCCACCGCCGCGCGGGTCGCGTGCGTGCTGCTCGGCGCGCTGCTCGTCCTGGCGGGCGGCTACACGGCGCTGCGCGTGCCCGAGGGCAAGGTGCCGCTGCGCCTCCTCGGCACGCTCCACGCGGCCGCGGACGCGATCAAGATGATCTGGAAGGAGGACTTCATCCCGAAGAACGCCGACCGGCTCCTCCACTCGCTCGCGCCGCTGCTCGCGATGTTCCCGGCGCTGGTGACGTTCGCGGTCATCCCCTTCGGCGACAAGCTCTGCTTCGAGGACAATGGCGACCGGGTCTTCGGCTTCGGCGACCTCCCGCTCCTCAAGCGCACGATGGACCAGGCGTTCACGTGCAACGGCCACGTCGTGAACCTGCAGGTCGCCGACCTCAACGTCGGCATCCTTTACATCTTCGCGATGGCCGGCACGGGCATCATCGGCGCCGCGCTCGCGGGCTGGGCGAGCGACAACAAGTTCTCGCTGCTCGGCGGCCTGCGCGCCGCGAGCCAGATGGTCAGCTACGAGGTCGCGATGGGCCTCAGCGTCGTCGGGCTCTTCATGATCTACAGCAGCGTCCGGCTCGGCGAGATGGTGCAGTGGCAGGCCGATCACGCGTGGGGGATCTTCGTCCAGCCGGTCGCGTTCTTCCTGTTCCTCGCGGCGCTCGCGGCCGAGACGAAGCGCATCCCGTTCGATCAGCCCGAGGGGGAGAGCGAGATCGTCGCCGGCTACTTCGTCGAGTACTCCGGGATGAAGTTCGGCATGTTCATGACGGGCGAGTACGTGGAGCTCATCACGTCGAGCGCGCTCCTCGTGACGCTCTTCTTCGGCGGCTACCACCTGCCGTTCCTGGATCGCGACGGCATCAACATCGCGTTCGGCGACACGACGCTGTTCCAGTACAAGATGACCCACTTCGCCGTGAGCCTGACGTACTTCCTCGCGTTCTTCGGGAAGACGATCCTCATGACGTGGGTGCAGGTCTTCTTCCGCTGGACGCTGCCGCGCTTCCGGTACGACCAGGTCATGCGGCTCGGGTGGACGAAGCTCCTGCCGCTCACGCTCGTGAACATGATGGTGACCGGCGTGGTGATCCTGGCGGTCGACTCGGCGCCCGCGGGGGTCCGCGGCGGCCTCCAGGTCGCGGCCGACATCACCCACGGCATCGTCGCCCTCGGCGGGTTCGCCGCGGTCGTGGCGATGATCGCGGGGCTCCTCGAGCCGGTCGAGCGGCACCGCATCCTCAATTCCACCTCGGCCCGCTTCGCCGCTGCGGCGGGGGGCACCAAGGCCGCGCCGCAGCAGGCGTGATCAGGCGAAGAGGAGAGAGTCCCATGGCGAGAGCGACCCCCAGCAACCCCTGGACGAAGCCGGCCGGCCGGCCCATCGCCGGCAAGCCGATCCCGCGCCCTTCCCGGAGCGCCGACGTGCAGGCCTACATCCCCGAGGTGGTCAAGGGGCTGGGCATCACGATGAAGCACTTCTTCAAGAACACGAAGGAGATGGTGCTCGGCCAGAAGCCGGACCCGGTGCTCGACTCGCTCGGGCCCGGCGTCACGACGATCAGCTATCCGGAGGAGAAGCGCCCCTACCCGGAGCGCTTCCGGGGCATCCACCGGCTCACGCTGCGCGAGGACGGCTCGCCCCGCTGCGTCGCGTGCCTCTGCTGCTCGACGGCGTGCCCGGCGCAGTGCATCGCGATCGATCCGGCCGAGTACCCCGAGGGCGATCGCCGGCACGGGTACGAGCGGTACCCGAGCAGCTTCGTCATCGACGAGCTCCGCTGCGTGTTCTGCGGTTACTGCGTCGAGGCGTGCCCCGTCGACGCCATCCGGATGGACACGGGCCTGCACGCGGTGCCCTACGACTCCCGCGAGCAGTTCATCTACCGGCGCGACCTCCTCATGAGCCTCGCGGATCGCACGGGCTCGCGCCTGACCGCGAACAAGCGCCACGAGCCGGGGGACCCGACGCACCCCGGCCTGACCCGCGACCACGCCGATCACTGAGCCGGCTCGCCCGGCGCGCCCCCTGGCCCGCCGCCGGCGGAGCCGGGGGCCCCTCGCCCGGGCGAGGTTCTGCTAGAAGAGCCTGCCATGGCGACGACGTACGGCTCCTTCGAGGCGGTCATCGGGCTCGAGGTCCACGCGCAGCTCCTCACCCGCACCAAGGCGTTCTGCGGCTGCGCGACCAGCTTCGGCGACCCGCCGAACACGCACACGTGCCCGGTGTGCCTCGGGCTCCCGGGGTCGCTCCCGGTACTGAACCGCGAGGCGGTCCGGATGGCGGTGAGCGCCGCGCTCGCGCTCGGCTGCGCCATCCAGGAGAGCAGCATCTTCGCGCGGAAGAACTACTTCTATCCGGACCTGCCGAAGGGCTTCCAGCTCAGCCAGTACGACCGGCCGCTCGCGCTGAAGGGCGCGCTCGAGATCGAGACCGAGGCGGGGAAGAAGCGGGCGGGGATCACGCGCGTCCACATGGAGGAGGACGCCGGCAAGAACCTCCACGGCATCGGGGGCCTGTCGGTCGTCGATCTCAACCGCGCCGGCACCCCGCTCATCGAGATCGTCGGCGAGCCCGACCTGAGCTCGGGCGTCGAGGCGGCCGAGTACCTGAAGCGGCTGCGCGAGATCCTGATGTTCATCGGCGTGAACGACGGCAACCTCGAGCAGGGCAGCTTCCGCTGCGACGCCAACGTCTCGGTCCGCAGGGTGGGGGAGACGAAGCTCGGCACGCGGACGGAGCTCAAGAACATCAACTCGTTCCGCTTCGTCGCCGAGGCGATCGACCTCGAGATCCGGCGGCAGATCGCGCTCATCGAGCAGGGCGGCCGGGTGCGCCAGCAGACGCGCGGGTACAACGCGGAGAAGAAGGAGACGTACCTCCTCCGCGACAAGGAGAACGAGTCCGGCTACCGCTACTTCCCCGAGCCGGATCTCCCGCCGCTCGTCGTGGACGAGGCGTTCCTCGCCGAGGTGCGCGCCGCGCTCCCGGAGCCGCCGGTCGACAAGCGGCGCCGCCTCACCGAGTCGCTCGGGCTCACGCCGTACGCGGCGTCGGTCCTGACGGGCCACCCGCAGATCGCGGCCTTCTTCGAGGAGGCGGCGCGCCTGCACGGCGACGCGGTGAAGGTCGCGAACTTCGTCCAGGGCGAGGTGCTGCGCGACACCCGCACGACGGGCCTGTCGGCGACGTTCCCGGTCTCCCCGGTGCAGGTGGCCGCGCTGCTGCGCCTCGTCGACGAGGGCGCGATCAGCGGCAAGCAGGCCAAGGAGGTGTACACGGAGATGGCCGGCACCGACCGGGCGCCCGGCGACATCGTCCGCGACAAGGGGATGGCCGTGATGAGCGACGCGTCCGCGATCGAGGCGATCGCCGCGTCGGTCATCGCCGCGAACGCGAAGCAGGCCGCGGCGTACCGCGCCGGCAAGACCGCGCTGCTCGGCTACTTCGTCGGGCAGATCATGAAGCAGACGGGGGGCAGCGCGAACCCGGCGGTCGTGAACGAGGTGCTCAAGCGGCTGCTCGAGGGCGCTCCTGTCGCGGGCGCGTGAAGGACCTTTCTCCGCGCCCGGGCGTGAAATAGGGTAGCCGCTCTTCGGCGGCCCGCGCGGTCCCGGCCCTCCGGCGGCTGCGACCGCGGGTCAGAAATCCCGCCAGGACACCCGGAGCATGGCCAGCGCTCACCCCCTCGACGTCCTCCGCTTCCCCCTTCGCACCGCCGGCTTCGTCGGCCTCACCTTCGGCATGTACGGCCTGCTCGAGGTCGACACAGCGATCTCCAGCGCGGCCGATCGCGAGGTGGTCCTGCATACATGGATGCGCCGCTACGGTCGCGCGCTCCTCAAGCTGTACGGCCTCGACGCGCGCGTGGGCGGCCTCGTCCACGGCGAGCGCGCGCCAGGTCCCGGCGCAGGCGGCCGCGATCGACCCGGCGCGGCGTACTACCCCGGCCGCGCTCCCTCCGGCGTCGGGCGCGTGTTCGTGATGAACCACCGCTCCGCGCTCGACATCATGGTGACGCTCGCATTTTTCGAGGCGACGGTCGTGAGCCGCGCCGACCTCGCCGGCTGGCCGGTGGTCGGCATGGCGGCGCGCCGCGTCGGCACGCTCTTCGTCGACCGATCGAGCAAGCGCAGCGGCTCCGCCGTCGTGCAGGCGATGTGCGCGGCGCTCAAGCGCGGCCGTGGTGTGATGGTCTACCCCGAGGGGACCACGTTCTCGGGGGACGAGGTGCGGCCGTTCCGCGCGGGCGCGTTCACCGCGGCGTGCCGCGTCGGCGCGGAGATCGTCCCCGTCGGTCTCGTGTACGGCGGCGCCGAATCTTCCTATGTGGACGAGTCGTTCGCGGCGCACATGGCCCGGGTGAGCCGTGCGCGACGTATCCCCGTCGCGCTCGAGGTCGGCGAGCCCATCGCCACGGCGGGCCAGGACGTCGACGCGGTCCGCGACGAAGCGCATCGGACCGTCCAGGCGCTGGTCCGGCGTGCCCGCGCGCGGCTCGGCTCCGACGCGTCCGACGCATAAGCGCGCCGCGCGCCGATCGCGCGCCTGCGCCGCTGGCTTCTGCGATCGCGCCTCGCTACCATGCGGCCGGCCGTCGACCATCATGGAGCGTGAAGGCAACCCCAGCGAGGCCGCCACGGTGTGGCAGGTCCTGAAGCAGCCCCGCGGTGGAGCGATCCATAATGAGCTGATGTTCCTGGCGGACGCGAGCGAGCAGCTCACCGGATCCCTCGATCCGCACACGATCCTCGAGCGGCTCGCGCGCCTGTCGGTGCCGTTCCTCGCGGACTGGTGCACGGTCGATCTGATCGAACGCGGCGCCGCGGACACCATGGGCCTCGTCGGCTCCGTGCCGCCGCCGTCGGACGGCGACGCGCTGCCGTTCGCGCCCGGGGCGCACTCGAGCGACGCGGCGCCCCCGCAGGGCATCTACGCCGCGCGGCGCCAGCGCGCCGTGGCCGAGGCCGCGGGGTCCGATCGCCCGGGCCCGCCGGGCGCGTCGAGGAGCCGGTTCTGCCGGGTCGCGGCGAAGCACGTGAACCCCGAGCGCGAGGGGCTCCTGCGCGCGATCGCGCCCGACGCCGAGGAGCGCCTCGGCATCGCGAAGGTGCTGCACAGCGGCGAGTCCGAGCTGCTCCACGAGCTCGACGGCGGAAAGAGCGAGGAGGCCGCCGAGCGCGCCGCCGCGCTCGAGCAGCTCGGCACGCGCTCCGCGATGGCGGTGCCGCTCATCGCGCGCGGCCGCAAGCTCGGCGTGCTCTCGTTCGGCGTCTCCGAGTCGAACCGCGTCTACTCCGCCGACGACCTCGTGCTCGCGGCCGAGCTCGCGCACCGCGTGGCGCTGGCGCTCGACAACGCCTACCTCTACCGGAAGGCGGAGGAGGCGCGGCAGTCCGCGGAGCGGAGCGCCGACCGGGCCGCGTGGCTCTTCGCGGTCACGGCCGCGCTGTCCGACGCGATCACGCCGCCCGCGGTGCTCCGCGTGCTCGCGAGCGACGTCGTCGCGGCGGCCGGCGCGATGACGGGCATGGTGGCGCTGCGCGCCGGGCTCGGCGGCGAGCTCGAGACGGTGCGCTCGACGGGCTACCTCGAGGCGCAGGTCGCGCGCTTCAAGAGCTACGATCTCAACGCGGAGCTGCCGCTCGCGCGCGCCGTCCGCGAGCGGCAGCCGATCTTCCTCGGCTCGGACGAGCGCTTCGGCGAGTTCGATCCCGGCTTCGCGGCGTGCTGCGCCACGACGGGCGAGCACGCGTACGCCGCGATCCCGCTCTTCCTCGAGGGGCGCGTGCTCGGCGCGGTGGGCTTCGGCTTCCCGACGCCGCAGTCGTTCACCGAGGACGACCGGGCGTTCATGCTCGCGCTGGTCCAGCAGAGCGCGCAGGCGCTCGAGCGGGCGCGCCTCTCCGCGCTGCAGACGGAGGAGGCGATGCACCTCTCGCACGAGGTGCTCAAGCAGATGCCCGAGGCGATCCTGGTGACGGACGTCGAGGGCAACATCCGCTACTGGATGGGCGAGGCCGAGTCGATCTTCGGCTACCTCTCCGAGGAGATCGTCGGCAAGAGCATGGCGCTCCTCCACCGCGACGACGTCCGGGAGGAGACCACGGGCCGGATCCTCCAGCAGATCGAGGACTCGCGCACGTTCGTCGGCGAGGTCCCGTGCGTGCGGCGGGACGGCTCCGAGGTGCCGGTCGAGGTCACGGCCTACGCGGTGCACGATCAGGAGGGCCGGCCGCTGTTCCTGGTCGGCATCCACCGCGACATCACCGATCGCAAGCGGGCCGAGGAGGAGCGCGCGCGGCTCATCCGCGTGCAGGCGGCGCGGGCCGAGGCCGAGGAGGCGGCGCGCCGCTTCGCGTTCCTCGCGGAGGTCAGCACGGCGCTCGCCGCGTCGCTGGACTTCACGGCCACGCTCCAGTCGCTCGCGCGGCTCGTGCTCCCGATGCTGGCCGACTTCTGCCTTGTCGACATCGACGACGGCCTCGGCCTGCGCCACGTCGCGGTCGCGCACGTGAGCCCGCTGAAGGAGCCGCTGCTCCGTTACTTCCACCCGAGCCGCGTCGACGGCGAGCCCGGCCCGGTGGCGCGCGTGCTGCGCACGGGCCGGTCGGAGCTCTACGCGGACGTGCGCGGCGACGTGCTGCTGCACGAGGCGCTGACGACGGAGGAGGCCGCGGCGAACCGCGCGCTCGCGCCGCTCTCGTACCTCGTGGTGGCGCTCCGGGCGCGCGGGCGCATCCTCGGGGCGATCTCGCTCGTGTCGTCCGAGTCCGGCCGGTTCTTCGAGCGGGCGGACGTCGCGTTCGCGGAGGAGGTCGCGCACCGCGCCGCGCTCGCGCTCGACAACGCGCGTCTTTACCGCGAGGTGCAGGACGCCAACCGGCTGAAGGACGAGTTCCTCGGGACCGTGTCGCACGAGCTGCGCACGCCGCTCAACGCGATCCTCGGCTGGGCGAGGATGATGCAGGCGGGCTCGCTCGACCGGGTGGCGGAGACGCGGGCGCTGTCGGCGATCGAGCGCAACGCCGAGCACCAGGTGACGCTCATCGACGAGCTGCTCGACGCCTCGCAGGTGGTGACGGGCACGCTGAAGATCGAGCGGCTGGCGGTGGAGCTGACGTTGCCGGTGCAGACCGCGGTCGAGTCGATCCTGCCCTCCGCGGCGGGCAAGGGGGTGGCGATCGAGACGCGGCTCGACCCGGAGGGCGTGTTCGTGGAGGGCGATCCCGCGCGGCTCCAGCAGGTGGTGTGGCACCTGCTCTCGAACGCGGTGAAGTTCGCGCGGCCGGGCGGCCTGGTTCAGGTGCAGCTCTCGCAGGACGAGCGCTTCGCCGAGGTCAAGGTGATCGACGACGGGGAGGGCATCTCGGCGGATCAGCTCCCGCACGTCTTCGAGCGCTTCCGTCACGAGGACAACCCCAGCGGGCGCCGGCACGGCGGTCTCGGGCTGGGCCTGTCGATCGTGCGGCACGTCATCGGGCTGCACGGCGGCACGGTGCGCATGACGAGCGCCGGCCCCGGGCGCGGGACGACGTGCACGGTGCAGCTCCCGCTGTCGACGGGCGCGACGGCGACGGCGCTGACGAGCGCCGGCATCGCGCCCGACCCGCGCAACCCGTTCCCGCGGCTCACCGGCGTGCGCGTGCTCATCGCGGACGACGATCCCGACACGCTGGCGATGCTCTCGTCGGTGCTGCGGCGCTGCGGGGCCGAGGTCAGCACGGCGACGTCGAGCACCGAGGCGCTGAAGCTGCTGGAGACGTCGGAGCCGGCGCTGCTCGTGGTCGACATCGGGATGCCCGGGGAGGACGGGTACTCGCTGATCCGGAAGGTGCGGGACCTGCTGCCGCGCAAGGTGGGGCGCACGCCGGCCCTGGCGCTGACGCCGTACGCGCGGACCGAGGACCGGGTGCGGGCGCTCGCGGCGGGCTACCAGATGCACGTACCCAAGCCGATCGAGCCGATCGAGCTGGCGGCGGCGGTGAAGAGCCTCGCGACGGGGCTCCTGCCGTGGTCCCGGGAGGAGTGACGGAGGTTCCAGGGGGCACGCGCCGGGGTGGGGCTGTGCGCGGCAGCGCGCGGGGGGCGCTCGGCCATCCGCCAAGACGGGCGGCGGGAGAGCTTGCGCATGGGAACACCGCCCGGCATGTCTCACTTCGGGCCACGCCATCTGAGACGTTTCGTTGCGCGCCACACAAGGCGCGCCTGAGACGTGGAGCCCGCGGAGACCTTATGGCACCTCGTTCGGTGCTCCACCGCGCCCCCCGCGCGCTGCCGCGCACAGCCCCACCCCGGCGCTCACGCCTGGACGTCCGTTGAAGAGATGAATTGGGGGGATCCGGCGGCAGCGGTGGGCGTGGCAGGGGGAGTGATGGAAGACCGGCAGAGAACAGGATGATTGGTATCTGGAAACGTATGCTTCTTTGATGGAAGGCATCGCTCTCCGCGTCGCGCGGCACGGAGGCTGGCCTTGATGGAAGGTGTGAGCTCGAGGCCGACGGCTTCGGTGCTGATCTGGTTGACCTTCGTTGATGGACGGACTGAGCCTCTCGCTTCGGAGCGGGGGGCTGCATTGCGTCGGGCGCGAGCACGGGTGGTCTTGCCTCGCTGCGTGCTCCCGGGCAGGCTTGGACCATGGGCCAGGGTGCCGTGAAGACCTGCCGCGCTACCTACGCCGACCTCGAGGCCGTCCCGCCGAACAAGGTGGCGGAGCTCATCGGGGGCGTGCTGCACGTCATGCCCCGGCCCGCCCCGCGACACGCGAACACGAGCTCGGTCCTGGGTATCGAGATCGGCGGCCCTTTCCAGCGTGGTCGGGGCGGCCCTGGCGGCTGGTGGATCCTCGACGAGCCCGAGCTGCAATTCCCTGACCCGGCCGCGAGGGGTGAGGTGGATGTGGTCGTGCCGGACATCGCCGGCTGGCGGCGCGAGAGGATGCCCGAGCTGCCCGAGACGGCCTACTTCCCACTCGCCCCGGATTGGATCTGCGAGGTCCTGAGCCCGTCGACGGAGCGGGTCGATCGCGAGGAGAAGATGCCGGTGTACGCACGCGAAGGCGTGCGGCACGCCTGGCTCGTTGATCCGGTCAAGCGTACGCTCGAGACCTTCTCTCTCGTCCCTGGCCCGGGGTGGGAGCGCGGCCCGGTCCACCGCGACGCCGCGCGCGTCCGCCTCGCGCCCTTCGAGGCCATCGAGCTCGACCTCTCCGTGCTCTGGGCGACGTAGCACGCCAATCACGGCGCGGACGCCGTGATCGGCGAGGCGTGAGCGTGCGCCGCGAGAGAGGCGCCTCCCCGCAGCGTGGAGCAAGTCCGCTCCGAGGCGCCGGATCAGGCATACCGCCACCGCAGCGGCACGGCCACGACGGCGCCTGCCGCCAGCGCGCCGAGCACCGCGAGCAGGCTCCCTGCGCCGAACCCGGCGCAGCCCATGCCCGCGGTCAGGTTCGCGATCACGCCGGCCAGGAGCGCCTGGCGCACCGGATGTTCCACCTGCTGCTTGCCCGCGAGCCAGGTGATGCCAATGCCCGCGATGAACCCGGCGGCCAGGCAAACCGAGGCGCATGCGCGGAAGGGATCGTCGAGGTCGCAGGCCGCGCCGAGCAGCGCGGTGAGGGCGCCCGCTGCGAGCGGGAGCGCCCCCACGGTCATGCCCGTCTGGACGGCCAGCGCTCCCGGGCGGCTCCACCACCGGAGCGCGACCGACGTCACCAGCAGGGCTGCCGCGAAGACAAGGCAGCTCGCGGCGCCGACCCCCGCGGCGATGGTGATGAGGGCCGCTGCCGCGACCGGCGGCGCGATACGGAGGGCCGCGCGCACGCGCCCGACCTCGCTGGCGCGGCGTGCCTTGCTGGCCAGGGCATCGAGATCAACCATGCAGCTTCCTCCAGGCGGCCCGGAGCCTCTCGAGCGCCCTCAGGCGTCGTTTCCGCGAGGTGTCGTCCGTGGGGGCCGCGTCGCCGGTGAACGCGAACGCCAGCGCGGCCCGATCGCGCTCTGGCAGCTCGCCCAGGACGGCGCGGACGGCCGCGCGCAGGTCGTCGGCCATGACCTGCTCCTCCTGGGTCGGCGCCGGATCCTGAACGGACCCCAGCTCATCGCCGTCCGCTTCGCGGCGACGCTGCCGCTGCTTGCGGACGGTCATCACTTCATATCCGGTGATCGCCAGCGCCCAGCTCAGCGCGTCGCGCTCGCGATCGAAGTCGACGCTGCGCGAGAACACCTTCAGGAGCGCCTGCTGGGCCGCGTCCTCTGCGTCGGCGCGCGAGGGCAGCGTGCGCGTCGTGAAGGCGAGCAGCACGGGCCAGAGCCCATCGAACAGGCGCTTGAAGGCCGAGCGATCGCCGTCCGCGAAGCGGATCATGAGCGCGGTGAGCTCGCGGCGCCGTTCAGCCTCCATGCAGAACCAGACCAGCCTGTGCGCAGGATCCCGGCCCTAGGCGGCGGGCCTGGGCGGCGAGGCGGAGGGGGGCGTCAGGCCTTCGGACGTCTCGTAGAGCAGCTCCAGCATGGGCCAGCCCGCCTCGGGCGCCGTGGCCTTCCATCGAACTGCCTGGCCATCGGACGAGATGTCGAACCGGAAGAACGAGCAGCAGCCTTGCTCCCTGGCAGCGAGCGCCCGCGCCTCCTCCTCGATGCCTGGATCCGCCCGCAGGGTCCAGACGAAACCGCCGTCAACGCGCTGGCGCCGGACGAGGGCGCGCGCGAGGAGGGCGCGGAACTCATCGAGGCGCTCCGACATCTGCTCGTCAGGAAGGGTGCAGGCGATCGCGGGATCGTGTCGATTCCGGGTACGCGCGTCCGGCGGGCGACAGCCGCACGCCCCGTCGATGGAGCACGCGCCCGTCTTGGCGCAGGAAGCCTGGTGGTTGTCCGGGCGGCGGCGGACGGCGACCACCGCCAGCACCAGGCCGACGCCGACCAGGCCGAGGGCCATCGGTTCCATGAGGCCGACGACGGCGCCGAGCCCGCCAGCGCCGAGGCCCAGGCCCAGCAAGGGGACCGCGCAGCAGGCGGCGCACGCGGCGGCGCCGAGGCCCAGCGGGATCAGGGGGAACGACCAGCGCTTCTGGGGGACGGTGGACATGTCGAGCTCCTTTCCCCCTCTAGGCGGCCCGGCGGGCGATCGGGACAGCTGCTTGCGTCGGCGTGCAAGTGGCTGGAATTGCTGGATTTTTCTGCTACCGGCGCGGCCTGCGAGCGCCTCGAGGAGGGAGGGCTTGCCCGCCCGTTGCGAGGCCGCCACGCCGAAGCCAGCGGACAGCGCTCAAGTCGCCTGCAGGTGCTCGATCAGGATCTTCACGCCAAGGCCGATGAGCACGACGCCGCCAGCCGCGTCGAGCCGCTTGCCGAGCATGGCTCCGAAGCGCCTGCCGGCGTAGAGGCCGATCGCGCTCAGGACCGCTGTCGTGATACCGATGGTGACGAGGGAGAGCGCGAGCGGTGCATTCAACATCGGAAGGGTGAAGCCGATCGCGAGCGCGTCGATGCTTGTCGCGATGGCCAGGACGAACATGACCTTGAGGGCGAACAGGTCCTTCGGGGTGTCATCCTCATCGTCATCAGCGTTGGCCCGCGCTTCCCACAGCATCTTGCCGCCGATGGCCCCGAGGAGCCCGAAGGCGATCCAGTGATCCCACGCCTGCACGAGGGGCCCGACACGCGCGCCGAGGAGCCACCCGATCAAGGGCATGAGCGCCTGGAACCCGCCGAAGAAACCCGCGACGAGCGCGACGTGCCGGGCGCGGATCACGGGGACTGCCAGCCCCCGCGCGGCCGAGACCGCCGTCGCATCCATGGCCAGGCCGAGAGCGAGGAGCAAGATGGCGCCGAAGCTCACGATAGTCCGGGCGTTGGGTTGGCTGTCATGACGTCTCTCACTTACCATGGCGAGCGCGTACGCTCATCGCCTACTCCGCGGCGGGCGACAGGACAGGGCCGGAGCGCGGCGGGGGATCGGGGGCGTCCGTCTCGCCAGCGGCGTCCGAGCGGAGCCGTCCGCCCACCACGCTGTAGAGCACCGGCAGGACGAGCAGCGTGAGCAGCGTCGACGAGATCACGCCGCCGATCACGACCGTCGCGAGCGGGCGCTGCACCTCGGCGCCGATGCCGGTGTTCAGCGCCATCGGCACGAAGCCCAGGGCAGCGACCAGCGCCGTCATGAGGACCGGACGGAGGCGCCGCTCGGCCGCGAGCTCGATGGCGGCCCGCACCGGCGTCCCGGCCGCGGTGAGCTGGCGGATGGTGGAGACGAGCACCATGTCCCCGAGCACCGCGACGCCCGACAGCGCCACGAACCCGACGCCCGCGGAGATGCTGAAGGGCAGGTCGCGAAGCCAGAGCGCGACGACGCCGCCGATCGCGGCGAACGGGACGCCCGTGAAGACGCGGACCGCGTCGAGCAGCCGCCCGTACGTGAAGTAGAGCAGGAGCAGGATCAGCCCGAGCGCGACGGGCACCACGACGAGCAGGCGCGCCTGCGCCCGCTCGAGGTGCTCGAACTGCCCGCCGAAGCGGAGGTAGTAGCCGGGCGGGAGCTCGACCTCCCGATCGAGCCTCGCCCTCGCCTCCTCGACGTAGGTGCCCACGTCGCGGCCCCGGACGTTCGCCTGCACCACGATCCGGCGCTTCGCCCACTCGCGGTTGATCGCGGTCGGCCCCTCGGCCGTGCGGATCTTCGCGAGCCGCGAGAGCGGGATGCGCTCCCCGCCTGCCGCGGTGACCAGGATGCGGCCGATGGACGCAGGGTCCTCGCGGTAGCGATCGTCGATGCGCAGCATCACGGGGAAGCGGCGCTCGCCCTCCTGGAGCTGCCCCACCTCCCGCGCGCCGAGGGCCTCGACGACATCCAGGACGTCGGCGGCGGCGATGCCGTGCCGGGCGATGGCGGCGCGGTCGACCTCGATCTCGAGCACAGGCTGGCCTGTGACCTGCTCTGTCACCACGTCCGCGGCGCCAGGGATCTGCTTGAGGACGGCCTCGATCTCGCGCGCCTTCTGCTTCAGCGTGTCGAAGTCGTCGCCGAACAGCTTCACCCCCAGATCCGCCCGGATCCCGGCGACCATCTCGTTGACGCGCATCTCGATCGGCTGCGTGTAGATGACCCGCATGCCCGGCATCCCTGAGAGCTCCGACTCCATCGCCTGGACGAGCTCGTCCTGCGTCGCGGCGCGCTTCCACGCCTCCCGCGGCTTGAGCGTGATGAACATGTCCGACAGCTCCAGCCCCATCGGGTCCGTCGCCACCTCCGCGGTGCCCGTGCGGGTCCAGACGCGCTCGATCTCGTCAGGGAATCTCTCGAGCAGCACCCGCTCGAGCTGGGTGCCGTAGCGGATCGACTCGCCCGCCGAGACCCCCGAGAGCCGCACGGTGTTGGCGACGATGGTGCCCTCGCGGAGCCGCGGCACGAACTCGGCGCCGAGCCGCGTCGCGAGGAAGACCGCGTTGCCGAGCAGCAGCACGGCGCCGGCGAGCACCGCCCAGCGCCAGCGCAGCGCGAGCTGCAGCACGGGCCGGTAGGCCCGCTTGAGCAGGCGAACGAGCACGTTCTCGCGCTCCGTCATGCGGCGCGGCAGGAGCAGGCTCGCGAGCACCGGCATGAGCGTGAGCGACAGGATCATCGAGCCGATGAGCGCGAAGATCACGGTGAGCGCCATCGGCCGGAACAGCTTCCCCTCCGCCCCCTCGAGGGCGAGGATCGGCAGGTAGACGATCATGATGATGAGCTCGCCGAACATCGTCGGCTTGCGGACCTCGATGGACGCATCCAGCACCACGTCCGTCGTGCTCCGTTCGCTCGAGTCCTCCGAGAGCCGCCGGACCGAGTTCTCGACCATGATCACCGAGCTGTCGACGACGAGGCCGAAGTCGATCGCGCCGAGGCTCATCAGGCTCCCCGCCACGCCGGCGCGGAGCATCAGATCGAAGGCGAAGAGCATCGACAGGGGGATCGCCGAGGCCACGATGAGCCCGGCGCGGAGGTTGCCGAGGAAGGCGAAGAGCACCGCCACGACGAGCAGCGCGCCCTCGAGCAGGTTCTTCTCCACGGTGCCGAGCACCCTGTCGATGAGCTCGGTGCGATCGTAGACGACGGCGACGTCCACCCCTTCCGGCAGGCTCTTCTTGACCTCCTCCAGGCGCGCCTTGAGCCGCGTCGTGACGTCGTGGCTGTTCTCGCCCATCAGCATGAAGCCGAGGCCGAGCACGACCTCCCCCTGGCCGTCCGCGGTGACCGCGCCCCGCCGGATCTCGCGCCCCTCGACCACCCGGGCGACGTCGCGCACCCGGATGGGCGCTCCGCCCTTGGCGGCGACCACGATGTCCTCGATGTCGCTCACCCGGGTGGCGATGCCGATGCCCTGGATCAGGCTGGACTCGCCGGCCTGGTCCAGGGTGCCCCCGCCCACGTTGGCGTTGTTGCGCTCCAGCGCCTCGGAGAGATCGTGGAGCGAGAGCCCCCGCGCCGTGAGCTCCGCGGGGTCGACCAGGACCTGGACCTGGCGCTCGTCGCCGCCCCAGGCGTTGACCTCGGCCACGCCGCGCACCGAGCGGAGCTGCGGCGCGATGACCCAGTCGTGGACCGTGCGCAGCTCGCTCAGCGACTTGCCCTTGCCCGTGACCACGTAGTGGAACACCTCGCCGAGCCCGGTGGCGACCGGGCCGAGCTCCGGGCGGTCGATGCCCGGCGGCAGCGTCACGGTCTGGAGCCGCTCCATGACGACCTGGCGGGCCAGGTAGATGTCCGTGTCGTCCTCGAAGCGGGCAGTCACCTGCGAGAGGCCGAAGCGCGAGAGCGAGCGGACCTCCTCGAGCCTGGGCAGCCCCGAGATCGCCTGCTCGACGGGCGCCGTGATCTGGCGCTCGATCTCGACGGGCGAGAGGGCAGGGGCGACCGTGTTGATCTGCACCTGCACCGGCGTCGTGTCCGGGAAGGCGTCGATCGGCAGGCGGCGGAACGCGAGGACGCCCGCCAGAGAGAGGCCGATCGAGGCGAGGATCACGAGGAGCCGGTGGCGGAGCGACCAGGTGATGACGGCGTTCAGCATCACCCGCGCCTCAGTCCTCGGCGCAGCAGCCGGCGCCGATGCTCTCCTTGAGGGTCTCGGTCTTGAGCAAGAAGCTCCCTTCGGTCGCGACCTCCTCGCCCGGGCGCACGCCCTTCGTCACCTCGACGAGGTCGCCCTCGGTCGCCGCGATCTCGACCCGCCGCGCCTCGAACTGGTCCTCCGCGAGCCGCACGAACACGAGCTTCACCGTCTTCGCGCGCTGCACCGCGGAGCGGGGCACCATGACCGCGGCGCGCGCCGGGGCGAGGATGCGCGCCCGGCCGAACATGTTGGCCCGCAGCGCGCCGTCCGGGTTCGCGAGCGGGACGCGCGCCTTGGCGGTGCGCGTGGCCGGGTCGATGGCCGGCGCCACGTACGTGATCTCCCCCTTGAGCGCGCGTCCCTCGATGCCGTCGACCTCGACGACCACCGGCTGCTTCAGCGAGACGGCCGGAAGGTCGGTCTCGGGGACGTCGAGCTCGGCCCACATGCTCGAGACGTCGACCACCTCGAACAGGGTCTCCTCGACGCCGACGAGCCTGCCGACGGTCGCCTTCCGCTGGGTCACGATGCCGGCGAGCGGGGTGGTGAGCGTGTAGCCCCCGCTCCCGCCCGCGCTCGCGCCCACGACGGCCAGGGAGGCCGCGAACGAGGCGCGCTCGGCGCGGGCGGCGTCGAGCTCCTGCTGCGCGGCGAGGACGCTCTTGCGCGAGGCGAGCCCTTCCTGCTCGAGCTGCTCCTCGCGCTTCAGGTTCTCCTCGGCGACCTTGAGGCGTGACAGCGCGCTGGCCAGCCGCGATCGATCGGCCCCCACCTCGGCGCTGTCGATGACCGCGAGCGGCGCGCCCTTCTTGACCTCCGCGCCCACGTCCACGTGAAGCTGCCGGACGACCCCCGCGGCGCGGGCGTTGATCTCCGCCACCTTGAGCGCGTCGTAGACGATCCTGGTGGTCACGGGGATGCCGCCGCCGCCCTGCCGCTCGACGGCCTTCGCCGTATGGATGCCGGCGAGCCGGGCGGTGTCCTTGGTCTTGAACTTGACCTTCGTCCCGTCCGCCGGCGCGCCGTCGTTCGCCACGTCGGCCGCCGGCTTGCCGCCGCGCTCGGGGTGGCAGATGGGGCAGATCGACTCCGGGAGCTCGTGCTCTTTGCACCAGTCCCCCTTCGCCTGGAAGATCGGGGCGAGCTTCGGATTGCACTTCGTGCAGAGCGCTTCCAGCACGCCGTGCTCCTTGCACATGGCGCCCTCGACGGCCGCTGCGGCCCTGGGCTTCGCCTCGGCCTTCTCCTGCGCGGCGTTGTCGGTCCCTCTGGCCTTGCAGCCCGAGAGAGCGGCGAGGAGCACGAGCAACACGATGTGAACGCGGCCGGGCATGTCAGCTCCCCTTCGGCGGCCTGACGATCTTCAGGTCGGGGTTGCACTTGAGGCACTGCGACTCGGGCAGCCCGTGCTCCGCGCACCAGTCGCCCGTGGCCTTGAAGGCCGGGATCAGATCCGAGTTGCAGCGGGTGCACTGCGACTCGGGCACCGCGTGCTCTCCGCACCAGTCCTCGTGGGAGCCGGGCTTCACGTCGGCGGGGGCGTGCGCCGCCTTGGCCTGCGTCTGCTCGGGCGCGGGCTTATCGGGGCTCGGCGCTTCCTTCGAGCACGACGCAGCACCGAGGGCGAGGACACAGAGCACGAGCGAGATGGAACGAAACGTCATGGGCCTTTTCTCCTTGTTGTTTGCACGTCACGTGACGGACGAGCCTCGGGCATGCTGTCGCTCCCGCGCGCCAGCGCATCGCCGCTCAGCAGCGCCGCCACCCCCCACCGCCGACCTGCCCGCGCGCGTGAGGCGCAAGCTGGGTCGAGCAGAGCTGAACGGGCGTGCTGGAGCGGGCGCGCGACGACGTGTCGCGACCACGCCCTCCGCTCGGAGCAGGCAGGGCGCTGCACCTCGCCGCGATCCCCGGAGGCCATCGAGGGCCCCGGAGGCCATCGAGGGCGGACAAGGCCCACGTGGAGCTCGCTGGAGCGCGATCGAGGGTTCGGGCCGCGGAGCGGCCATAAGCGCCTTGCTAGGCGAGGTGCCTTGGGACGTGGAGCACTTCGCGCGCCTCGGGCGACGGCGGCGCGCGCTCGGGCAGGAGCAGCAGCAGCTCCGGGGAGGAGGGCGCGAGCAAGACCGGAATGCTGGGCGAGGGCGGGACCGCCGGGATTCTCGCCGCGCAGCACCCCGAGGCGCAATCCAGGGGACAAGGGCAGTCCCCCTTGTCGTCATCGTCGGGACACGACTCGCCGCAGTCGTCGACGGCGACGTCCACGAAGGCGTACGCCGCGCTCAACTGGCTCATGACCAGGGCGAGCACGATCAGGGAGAGCAGCCGGACGAGCCGCCGCGTCCACCAGGATCGGGAAGGTTGTCTCCGCTGCCGGGTCACGAGCCAACAGAGCCTACCATGTGGACCGAGGGGCGCGAGCGCCAACGCTCGCCGGCAGTCGCCGGGCCGCGCGATGGCCGACGCCGGGTGACCGGGCACGACACAGGATCTCGGTGGGTCACCTGCACGAGGGAGCAGCTCCGCGTTCTCGTCCGTCGGCATCCGGAGAGCCTGAGCAGGCCAGGAAGCGCCCTCAGCAACAAGGGTGCTCGCCGCGCCACGTGGCGACGCCCTCCTTCACGACGAGCACGGCGATGACCAGGGCAGCGATCGGGTCCGCCCACCACCAGCCGAGCGCCCCGTTGAGCCCGATCCCGACGAGCGTTGCGAGCGAGAGCCAGACGCAGGCGGTGGTGTGGAAGGCGTCCGCTTCCATGGCCCGGCTGCCGAGCTGCCGCTCCAGCCGACCGTCAGGTACTCGAGCCACAGCGCTCGCTTCACGTGCTCCGGCCGTCCTCGCTCCACCGCATCCGAGGAATCCGAGGAACAGCTCGTGCAGTGATTGCAGCTCGCCTCCTTGAGCATCTCCATCGCGGGCTGTTGTCCGCGGTCGTGACGGACTCGTGGCGCGCTCGCGCGGTGGCTCGCGCGAGGGGTCATGATGCGCTGGCGGCTCCAAGGTGGGGGGCCACCCGGGGTCTGAGGCGAAATGGGCGACCGTGAGGCGGTTCGGGGCAGCCGTGAGGCGGTTCGGGGCAGCCGTGAGGCGGTTCGGGGCAGCCGTGAGGCGGTTCGGGGCAGCCGTGAGGCGGTTCGGGGCAGCGGTGAAGCGGTTCGGGGCAGCGGTGAAGCGGTTCGGGGCAGCGGTGAAGCGGTTCGGGGCAGCGGTGAAGCGGTTCGGGGCAGCGGTGGAGCGGTTCGGGGCAGCGGTGGAGCGGCCTCTTGATGATCGCCAGTCGTTGAGCCTCAGCGACGAAGCAAGATCCGAAGCTTCGTTCGAGCTCGGTTGATCTGCCGCACCGCCGTCGAGCTGGGTATTCCGAGTGCGCGTGCGATGTCGCGGATGCCGTGGCCAACCGCGCGGAGGGCGAGGATCTCCTGGTCGGGTTGCGGCAGCCTCGGCAGGGCGAGACGCACGGCGAGGAGGCGCTCGCGCGCCTCGACGACGAACTCGTCGTCCCGAGGCGGCTCCGGCTGCACGCTCCACGGATCCGCCACCAGGAGCTCCCGGCGAACGCAGGCGCGGTTGCAGTGGTGCCCGACCTTGCGCCAGATGATGCCGTAGAGCCAGCCGAGGAGCGCTCGCCGCGGGTCGACCGACGCGTCCGGGCGGTAGCGGCCCTCCTCGACAGCCATCCATGCGGCCATGATCACGGCCTGCACCACATCCTCACGGTCGCGGGGCGGTACGCCGCCGGCGGTGACGAGCGCGCGGATCCAGCGGCGCTCGGCCGCTCGGCGATGATGCGCTCCACAGGAACGCGGATCGCGGGGTGCCTGGCGAACAACGGACGTTTGCGTCGGCGCGCGCCGCGCTCGTGGACAGCGGTGGTCGTGCGGCGTCGAGTCTGCATATTGAACCCCGGCAAGAGGTGTCTGTCGAGGAGCCCTCGACGCCATCGCGCGCCCGCGACAACCACGCGCCGGCCGCGCGCGCAGGCCGACATCGCAGCTCGCCGGTCGAGGCGGCCGTCCGCGTCGCGGCCGTCGGGCGCCGAGGTCGTGATTCCTCGTCGTGGATGCGCTTTTCTTCAGCGACCGCGCGCTGCGGGCGTCGAGAAAGCCAGGGGCACGTCGCGGTCGACCGCGGGAGCGACGCCTGGCAGGTCGTGGCGGCGCCGCTCCAGCAGCGCACGCGCCAGCGCATCCTTCCCGATGGCGCGCGCGGCTGCGGCCATTCTCAGGTGCTCCAGCGCATCGCCTTGTGCCGCTTGCCCGCGCCGCGGCGGGTGGGACCTCTCCCGAGAGCGAGGATGCGCGCTGTGGTTGCCCTTCGAGGCCGCCATGGCTGCTGGCGAAGACGTCGTGTCGCTCGCGTATGAATACGAGAGCTCGCTCGCTCCCCCCGCCGGCGCCGCGGCCGACGGGGCATGCGCACGGGCCGCGAGAGCGGTGGCCGAGAGTGCAAGGTCCCCGGAGCGAAAGCCTCCGTGCCCAGCCAGCAGGAGCCCAGCCGTCACGACGACGCTCCAGGCGGTCACCGCGAGCGATGCGCAGGCGTGAGCGACAGCTCGTATCCGCGGCGGCCTCGCGCCGGATACAGCGTCGCGAAGCGCGCGCCGGGCGCGCAGCAGCAGGTGCTCCCGCGATGCGGCGCGGCGGGAGCGCTCCCCCCCGCAACCGGCCGCGCGGAGCGGCAGCAGGGCGCCGAGGCGGCGGTGATGGCGCGCCTGCCAGCGTCGCGCGGCCGCCTTGAGCTCCTCGCGGCCGTGACGGAGCCGGCTCTTCGCGGTGGTGGCAGGAATCGAGAGCAGCTCCGCGACGTGACCGATGCCCGCCTCGTCCAGCTCGTGGGCAATCACCGCCTGGCGCCGCTCCGGCGTCAGCTCGAGCAGCAGCGCCGACAGGAGCTGCCGCCGCTCGTGCTCCATCTGGCGCTCCTCCGAGCTCGGCGCCTCGTCGACGACCTCCAGCGGCCCCTCCGGCCACGGCTGCTCGCGCCGCCGATGGGCCCGGCGCCGGTACATCGAGGCATGGTTGCGGGCGATCGCCTTCAGCCAGGCGCGCAGCTCGCCGCGCGCCGGATCGAAGGTGGTGAGGGCCCGCGAGATGCTGTGCAGCACCTCCTGAAGCACATCCTCCCTGTCGGCCTCCGGGATCCTCTCCGATGCCACGCAGCCGCGCAGATACCGGAGGTGCTCGCGGACGACGGTCTCCCAGGTGGGCGGCGCTCCGGCGGGCACGCCGCGCGGATCCTTTGCATCCATGCCCGTTTCCTTAGCCGCCGGTTATTCGATGGTGCTCGAAATCGTTCCCACGCCGCCGGGCTGCCGAGGTTGCGTTCCTGGTGGATTCCGGATCCACGCCTGGCGCTGAATCGATGGGGCGAGCCGTGAGCGGAGGGCGGTTTCTCGCTGCGTTACCTGGACGTCTTCTGATTCGCCATGAAAAATCAGGCACGCGCGGCGCCCGGGATGCGCGCTTGCGGGCGATTGGTGAGCTGAATGGGCTCGCCGCCCATGCGCTGGACGAGGGTCCTGGGGCTTGCGCTCGTGTTGTGCGCTTCAGGCTGGAGCCGCGGCGCGCTGGCCGAGGCGCTGCCATTGCCTGGAGCGGGGGTGGGGGGCTCGCCCTCGGCGGGCTCGTCGTCAGGGGACGCGCGCGCGACAGCGTCGCCGCCGGGCGGCTCGTCCGCGGCGATCGCGGAGGCGCTCCGCCGCGCGGAGCAGGCGCGGCGCGCCGGGCGATGGGAGGACGCGGCGGCCGCGTATCGAGCGGTGTGGGCGTCGACAGGCGACCCTCGCTGGGCCGGGGAGCTCGGGCTGGCGGAGCTCTCGCTGCGCCGGTCCCGCGACGCCGCGGAGCACCTGCGCCGGGCGCTCGACGCGGCGGACGCGCTCGCGCCCGGCGCGAGGGGGGGCATGCGTGCAGCCCGGGCAAGGCGGTCCCCGACACGCGATGCGCCCATCTGCGGGACGCGATCGAGGCCCGCGATGCCCTGGGTCTGATCGCGGTCGCGAGCTTCGTGGCGAGCGGCGTGATCGGCGCGGCGGCGCTCTCGTCGTTCTGGTGGGCGCCTTCGCCGGAGCAGGGCGGCGTCCACGTGGTCCCGCGGGTGACGGCGCACGGCGGCGGCGTCCGGATCGAGGGGGCGTGGTGAGCACCCGGCGGGCAGAAGGAGGAGCGGCGATGAGGCGGTGGACGGCCGGGCGGGTCCTGGCAACGCTGAGCGGGCTGGGCGGCGCGGCGGTCGCGGCGGCGAGCGGCTGCGGGGCGGTCGACGGGTACGACTGCGACGAGTACCTGGCGTGCGAGGTCATCAACGCCGATGGCTCCAGCAACGGCGGCTGCGAGGGGACCTGTGTCCCCACCGAGATCTATGGTTTTCGATCGGGCGTGTACCTCGTCGGCAGGAAGGCAGGGCTCGACGACCCGGGGTGCGCCGACGCGCTGCTGCGGACCCAGGGGCTGGATCTGGAGGAGCGCAAGGAGATGAGCCCGCCGCCCCACGGCGACTTCTTCGTCTCGCCGGGAGCGCATCCGGGGTGCGCGCCGTGCGCGTGCA
Organism: Sorangium sp. So ce406; assembly: GCF_051474675.1. Lineage (NCBI taxonomy): Bacteria > Pseudomonadati > Myxococcota > Polyangiales > Polyangiaceae > Sorangium > Sorangium sp. So ce406. The sequence goes on from NZ_CP150340.1 coordinate 902,552, forward strand.
CCGCGCCCGCGTGCGCCTTCCCGGCCGGGCTCACGGTGAGCTCCGGCTGGATGTGCGACGACAGCCCCGGCGTGACGCTGACCCCGTTCGAGGCGCCGGCCGGCTGGGACGGCTCGTGCGTCGCGCCCGGCGCGGTCGGGGCCGAGGCGTTCGGCTCGTTCCGGATCGCGCCCGTCACCGCGCGCGCCTGCGAGGTCGTGCCATCCGCGGTGCCGCGCGACGGCGATGCGCACGCAGGAGGACAGGCCGTGGCCACCTGCGACGCGAGCGGAGGAGACAAATGCCCAGCCCCCGGGCACGCCTGTGTCTTCGGCGCGGCGGAGCTCCGCCCAGGCTGGCGCCGGTGCCTCCTCGCGGAGGACAAGGACGTCGAGTGTCCCTCCAGCGACAGGACAGCGGGGCTCCACTTCTCGGAGAAGCTCACCTTCTGGAAGGAGGTCGACGACAGCCGCGCATGCACGCCGTGCGCGTGCACCGAGACCGCGCCGAGCACGTGCGAGGCGCTCGTGTCGACGTTCGAGGACGAGGCGTGCGGCGATCTCGTGGCCTCCGCTGTCGTCGCCGGGAACGGCGTCTGCATCGACGCCGAGCCGGGCTCGACGCTCGGGAGCCTGCGCGCTGAATGGCGAGTCGACGCGCCGGGGAGCTGCGCGCCGAGCGGCGGGGAGCTCGTGGGCGAGCTGAGCTTGAGCGGCCAGGTGACAGCCTGCTGTTTGCCGGAGGGAACATGAAGCGCGCGATCGAGACGACGAGGAACCGGGCGACATCGATGGCGGCGGCGATCCTCGCGCTCGGCGCCGGAGCGGCGCTGCTCGGGGCGTCGTGCCACTACGGCCAGTGTCGCGGCCCGGGTTGCCCTCAGCCCCTCACCGGCACCTGTCCCTGGCATTGCGCAGAGCCCGTGTGGGACGGCACCAGCTACTCCGTCGACGGCTTCCGCAACAGCGCGGTCTTCGCCGTCTGGGTGGGGAGGCCGCGCGACGCGCCGAGCTGTGAATCGTCCAACTACTTCCCTTCGAGAGACTACTATCAAGAGCCGAAGTCCATCGACCGCTGCCCCCGCTGCGTCGCCGACGAGCACTGTACGGAGCCGATGCCAAGCACCGATACCTGGGGTTCCGGTCAATGCTATGACCTGCCGCCCGGCGCTTCTCCGCGGAGCGTCAGCGCGACGTACACCCTCGAGAGCATCGCCGAGTGCGAGCCCAAAGGCGGCGAGCAGAGCGGCGAGCTCCGTCCGGTGGGCTCTGTGAGTTATTGCTGCCGGCCGCCCGCCTGACGTCGCGGCGCTCGCGAGCCCCTGTGCTTCAGGTCGCCTTCCCCGCGGCGCGGAGTTCGTGCTCTGGCGACCTGCCATGCTTGCCAGTGCAGACACGCCATCTTACGGTGTGCGCTTGCAACCGCAGCACGGGAGGAGAAATCAATGCCCTCGAAGAAGAAGGATTCGAATTGGACCACCTGGGAAGACATGCCGATCGACGAGTTCCGGTCGCGCGCCGAGAAGGCGAAGGCGATGGCCGCGGAGCTCGTCGAGAAGCTCGACGGCCTCTTCCCGGGGCTCGTGACGCTGACGAAGGAGCAGCGGCAGACCGCGCCGCGGCTGCGTGACGGCGAGCACGCGATGCTGCACAAGGTGCTCGACGTGGTGGAGATGAAGCCGGTTCTGTTCGAGTCGCTCGCGGACCAGGACGAGGGCATGGATCCGAATCGCTTCGAGGCAGCGCTGCTCCGGGAGCGGATCGAGAAGCACCTGCTCTTCAGCAAGGTCGCGGAGAGCCTCGCGCCTGTCGGCGGGGAGCTCGGCGACTCGGCGCTCTACACGGCCATCAAGTTCCGCGAGACGCTCTATGCGGCCTACCGCATCGCCAAGGCGCACGCGCAGACGGATCGGAAGGTCATGGATGTCCTGGCGCCGGTCATCGACTTCATGCGGAAGAACACCTCCGCGGGGGCCGCGACGCGGAAGAGCCGCAAGGCGGCGCCGACCCCGAGCCAGGACGCCGTCGCTGGCGAAGCGTAGCCTCGGAGAGGGCGGGGGATCCCGCCGCGCGTTTCGCGCCTCCTTGGCCCGTTCGCGGCCGAGGAGGCGAGGCGTTTTGTTACACCGATTCGACTGATGGCTTTGCGCGGGCAATCCTCGCCCGGGAAACTGGGTGCAATCGCCGCGGGCGATGCTCCCTGTCGCCCTCGCGGGCTTCGTGCTGGCGACGCGCGTCGGGCACTCACGACCAGCGCGGCGCGCGGCGTCGAGCTCAGGGCCTCGACGAGCGCCGCGCCCCTCCGCGGTCAGGCGTTCAGCCTCGCGCTGAGCAGCGTGATGCCCTCGACGAACAGACGCGCGGAGATCGCGAACATGACGAGGGCGATGATGCTGTCGAGGACTCTCCAGGCGAAAGGCCGCCGAAAGACGGGCGCCAGGAGCCGCGCGCCGTACCCGAGCGCCGTGAACCAGAGGACGGAGGCGAGCATCGCGCCGCCCGCAAAGAAGGCGCGGGTCTCGACCGAATAGCGACCGGAGATGCCGCCGAGGAGCACCACCGTGTCGAGGTAGACGTGGGGATTGAGCCACGTGAGCGCCAGGACCGTCGTGATCGCCTGGCGCAGCGACCCTCCCTCGCCTCGCTCCGTGCCGAGGCTCGACGGCGAGAGCGCCCGGCGCACCGCGGAGACTCCGTACCACGCGAGGAAGGCCGCTCCGCCCAAGGCGAGCGCGGTGAAGAGGCTCGACGAGGAGTTCACGAGCGAGCCGACGCCCGCCACGCCGGCCAGGATCAGGGCAGCATCGCTGAGGGCGCAGATGGCGACGAGCGGACCGACGTGCCGCCGCACAAGCCCCTGGCGCAGCACGAAGGCGTTCTGCGGTCCGATGGCGATGATCAGGCTCGCGCCGAGGGCCAGTCCTTCCAGCAGAGCGACGATAATTTGCGATCCCATACCTGTCTCTCCAGTAACAGTAAGAGGAGCGTCGTACCCGGTCGCAGCCGCCCCTGCAACCCGCATCGCGCGACTCAAAGCAAGGCAACTTCCGCCGGTCTCACCTTCGAGGCGTGACCCTGGCACGGTGCCACCGTGACCCTGGCACGGTGCCACCGTGACCCTGGCACGGTGGCACCGTGACCCTGGCGGCGTGACGCCAAGAATTCGACGTCACGCCGCCATGACCTCGGTGTCGTGACACCGTGAGATCCAGGCATCTACGCCGCCGTGACAGGTGAATCCAGGCTGCGCAACAGCGCGCTGGTAGGGCAGCCACGGGGGTTGGTGCGCAACAGGTTGCGTGGGCACGCCATCCCTTGCCTGACGGTGAGTACGAGAATCTCCAGTTGTCAGGTCTGGTACGTTCGGCACATCGTTTGCTATCAGGGCGCCCGTCGACGGAGGGGTGCTGGGGTCACGGACATGGGGGAATCGAGAAACGGCTGAGCCCGCCAACACGGTTCATGACGGACGCGTGTCGCCAGAGGAGCTTCGACAGCCTTCCTGATGGCACGCGCGGCGGACGCGCGCTGCGTGCTCGACGGCCGTTTCACGCTGACACCCAGGACACCTGAACGTCGAGGGACGCGCCGGGTTGCGCGCTCCACATGATCGGCTGATCCGCAACGGCAGCAGGCAGCGGCCCTGACCGCGAAGGCGACCCGAGCGGACCAAGCCGCGCGTTGTTCTCGGAATTCTTACACATGGGAGACATGAAGGTGAGCACCATTCGCCCTGCAAAGGAGTGCCAGGATTTCCGCAGCGAGCTGAGTCGGGATGGGCTGCTCGAGGCGATCACGCGCCTGTACCGCCCGCGCGACGGGATCTTGCTGATGAATCTGTCCCTGATCGGGGCGCTCGTCGCCGGCGCCACGGCCGTCGTGCTGTACGTGTCGTGGTGGTTCATCCCGGTCAGCATCATCGTCGTGGCGTCGCAGCAGCGAGCGCTGAAGAACTTCGTTCATGACGCCTCTCACCGGAACCTTTCCCGCAGCGCGAGGTGGAACGACCTGCTCGCGAGGTACCTGCTTGCGCCGCTGACCTTCGAGGATTTCGACGTCTACCGCGAGAAGCACATGCTCCACCACGCCCACCTTGGCTCGGCGAAGGATCCGGACTTCATGCCGCCGGACGACCGAGGCACCAACGGCAGCGCGTGGCGCCTGTACCTCAAGATGCTGCTCAGCTGGTCGATGTGGAAGTTCTCCGTCGGCGAGAGCCTTCCCAGGCTGAACGGCAAGCAGCGGCTCTACATCGTGGGCTGGTGGGCCACGTTCTCCGCCGTCCTCGGGGTCCTGACCAGCGCTGCGGCGGTCGGTTGCTTCCTCGGGCTCTGGATGCTGTCGAAGGCCACCACCTACCATTGCGTCCAGGCGTTCTGCGAGCTCTGCGACCACGCGCGGCTCCCGACCACGTCCATCATCGCTTACACGCGCAACATGCCCAAGAACGCTCTCTCCTGGCTCCTGCACCCGTTCAACGACAACTACCACCTGGTTCACCATCTCATCCCCAAGGTCCCGATGGTGAACCTGTCCAAGGCGCACCGGATCCTGCTCAACAACGCCCGCTACGCGGGAGGGCCCCAGTGCGACTCGTATTTCTTCGGCCCGAGGTCCGTGGTGAAGACGTGGTTCCCGTCGGTTCAAGCTGCACGCGAGCTCCCGGCGCCTGCGTCCAGGAAGCCCGCCCCGGCCGTCTTGCGCCCCTCGAGACAACACGCGCAGACGAGCCCCGAGCGCTGGCCGTTATGAGCCAGCGTGGTGTAGACAATGCCACGCGGCCGAGTGAACTCGTTGGGGCTGCGTCCGCGTCGGGCGATGACGAGGTCGATGGCCGCGTCGGGTACGGCCATCAGGGTTCGGCGCAGGGGGCGCCGCCGCGCCGGAGGGATGGTACCGCGGGCATGAGGCGGTCGTTCGTTGTTTCTCGTGGCGTACCTGGAACGCTTGCTGCTGCGATTGAGAGCCTCGCGCCGGTCGGCGGAGAGCTCGGGCGACGCGGAAGAGCCGCGAAGCGGCGTGGAGCTCACGGACAGGGCACCCTGGCGCGGGGATCGACGGAGCCGCCGGCGCGGACCAGCGGATCGCCGACGTCGAAGTACCCCTCCATCCAGAGGTGACCGAGCTTGCCGCCGGCCTCGTACATCGCGCGGGCCTGCTCCATGTCGGCGATGCGGCGGGCCCGCGTGTAGCCGTGCTCGTTCATTGCCCGGGCTGTCGGTGGAGGCGGTGCATGGTTCCGCCCCGGCGCCGAGCTGCGCCTGGGGCTCCAAGGGTGGGGGCCCCCCGGGGTCTGAGGCGAAATCGGCAGCCGTGAGGCGGTTGGGGGCAGCCGTGAGGCGGTTCAGGGCAGCCGTGAGGCGGTTCAGGGCGGCCGTGAGGCGGTTGGGGGCAGCCGTGAGGCGGTTCAGGGCAGCCGTGAGGCGGTTGGGGGCAGCCGTGAGGCGGTCATGGACCTCCTGGCCCCGTTCATCGACTTCATGCGTAGGAGCACCGCCGCGGGGGTCGCGACTCTGTCCCGCCGCGTCAGGCGCCCCGTGAGAGCCACACGAGCGCGAGCGCGAGCAGCGCGGGCACGCCCTGCACGAAGAAGAGCCGGCGCCCCACGGTGATGCCCCCGTAGATGCCGGCGACGATGACGCAGCCGAGGAAGAACGTCTTCCGCTCGAGCGCGTCGCCCGCGTCGTGCGAGAGCAGCGACCAGAAGAGCCCGGCGGCGAGGAAGCCGTTATAGAGCCCCTGGTTCTTCGCCAGCGTCGCCGTGGCGTCGGCGAGTTCCGGCGTCATTCCGAAGGTACGCAGGCCGCGCGGCGTGGTCCAGAGGAACATCTCGAGGATGAGGAAGTAGACGTGCTCGATGGCAACCAGGATAACGAGCAGCGTAGATGCGATGTGCATGGGCGGGCCTGTCCGTGGAGCTCGTGTCGCTCACGATAGGCTACATTCTCAAAATATGGTGAGATTGTCAACGCTGCGCTTGACGAGCGACACCACAGTCCAGAGCGCGTCGGGGGCGTCCGTCGCGCCACGGTTGTGTTCGGGCTCGCAGCGCCACTCCATGCAGGGGGTCGTTCCGCTGTGAAGCTGAGGAGTCGCCTCAACTTCTTCGGGAAATTCACAGTGAGGCGGGGAGGAAATCTTCAGTTACTTCCTGTGTCCCTGCCTCCCTGTTCAATTTCTCAGCTGAGAATGGCTGCTAAATGAGGGGGATTCCTCAGGTTGTGAAGGATGCCCGGCGTCGAAAGGGACGCGGCTTGCACGGGCACCAAGGGGGCGAGACGGCCCGTCACATCGATTCGACCGACTTGAGCATTTCCGGGACGAAGTGGAGCCTCGGCCGGAGCAGCCTGTCGCGACGCCCGGGCTGACGGACCTGGAGCACGGCGCCCCCGGCGTCGCGATTCGACGCATCGAGGAGGTCGTCCACGAAGGTATAGCTGTAATTCTCGTCCTTGGTCGAGGTCCTGTCCTGCGCAGCGGCCTCCGGGATCGAGACGCAGAGGACCAGCAGCGCGGCTTTGGCCGAGAAGAGCGATCGCGATTTCATCAAGCCTCCTAGCATTCATCGGACACGTACGAGGACCGCGCATTGGGCCTCTTTCGCTGACCTCGATGACGGAGCCCGGCGCGCGCCTGCGTGGTCGCTGCGATCGGATCGCCCCTCTCCAGCCTCCCGCGTCGAGGCCCCGCTCTGCCCGCTCCGTGGAGGGGAGCGACGCGCCCCTCTGCGGACAGCCGCGCTCGATGTCGTCCCGACGCGCCTCCTGGACGGAGCGCCGGATCGCGCGACAACGCGGGTGACAGCGCCCACATTCCGCGTAGAATCACCCCCCGATGCTCATCCGCTGTCGAAGGAGCATGGCTGGCAGCCTCATCGTTGCGGTCGTCGCGGCCCTCGCCGCCGTCGTCCCCGGCGGAGCGGCGGAGGCGGCCGACGAGACGCCGGCGTCCGACGAGGCGCCCGCCAAGGTGGCGACCGACATCGCCGTCGGCGTTCGGCTGGAGGCGGTCGCGGACGTCAAGGTCGCGCGGGCCGAGCTCGCCCGGGGCTCCACGGTGAGCGTCGCCAGGGTCATCGAGCGGCAGGGCCGGGTCACCGCCGTCGACGTCGAGCTCGCCGACGGCCACATCGCGCGCGTGGCCATGGCGACCGTCCGCGCGTCGTTCCGCGTCCTCTCCGAATAGCCGAACGCCGCTTCCTCGCCCCCGCGCACGATCGCCGATCGCCGCTTCTTCGCCCCCGCGCCCGATCGCGACTACGGTACCGCCCCATGCGGAACTCCGCGAAGGTGCGCGTCGCCGTGCTGTTCGGCGGGCGCTCGGCCGAGCACGAGATCTCCCTCCTCTCCGCGCGCTTCGTCGTCGAGGCGCTCGACCGCGATCGCTTCGAGCCGGTGCTCATCGGCATCGACAAGTCCGGCCGCTGGCTGCTCCAGGACGAGGCGCTGCTCCTCGGCGCCGCCCGCGACCCCCGCCTCGCCCGGCTCAACGACGCGATGCCGGAGATCGCGCTCAACGCCCACCCGGGCCTCGCCGGCGAGGCCACGCTGACCGTGCCCGGCGGCGCGCGCTCCCCGATCGATGTCGTCTTCCCCGTCCTGCACGGGCCCACGGGCGAGGACGGGTGCGTCCAGGGCCTGCTCGAGCTCGCCGGCGTCCCGTACGTCGGCTCCGGCGTCCTCGGCTCCGCCGTGGGGATGGACAAGGACGTCATGAAGCGCCTGCTCCGCGAGGCGGAGATCCCCATCGTGCCCCACGTCTCGCTCCGCCGGGCCGCGTGGGATCGCGACCGCGGCGCGTGCCTCGAGCAGATCGCCGCCCTGTCCCCCGCAGGGAGCGGCTTCGGCCCGATCTTCGTCAAGCCCGCGAACCTCGGATCGTCCGTCGGCGTCCGGCGCGTGGCGGCGCGCTCCGAGATCGAGGCGGCCGTCGAGCACGCGTTCGAGTTCGACCTGAAGATCGTCTGTGAGCAGGGCATCGAGGGCGTGCGCGAGATCGAGTGTTCCGTGCTCGGCGACGACGACCCCATCGCCTCCGTTCCCGGCGAGATCGTGGTCGGGCACGCCGACGGCTTCTACTCCTACGCCGCGAAGTACATCGACGCAGACGGCGCCACGATCCGCATCCCGGCCGACCTCTCCCCGGCCGAGGCGAACGCCGTGCAGCTCCTCGCCCTCCGCACCTTCCGCGCGCTGGAGGCGTCGGGGATGTCCCGCGTCGACCTCTTCCTCGCCCCGGACCGCTCGCTCTACGTGAACGAGATCAACACCATCCCGGGCTTCACCGCGATCTCGATGTACCCGAAGCTCTGGGAGGCGAGCGGCATCCCCGCGCGCGAGCTCATCGCGCGGCTGCTCGATCTCGCGCTCGAGCGGGGCGCGCGGAAGGCCCGCCTCCGGACCAGCGCCTAGCGCCGCGTCGTCCAGGGGCGACCCGCGCCGCGCGCACGTCGCCGGCCTCGTCCTCCGCGCCGGCGCGCAGCGGGGTCTACTGGCGCCAGCGCGGCGCGACGAGCCTGCGGGTCAGGGCCGGCGGGCTCTCATAAGCAATCGACGAGGCCGTCGTAGAGCGATCTGTCCGTTCCGGGGAGCGCGGCGTCGATCGCCCGATCTGCCGGCGCCGAGAGCGCCTCGACGAGGTCGACCACGGCGGTGCCCGGAGCGATCGGCATCTCGCAAACGAAGGTCCTGGCGTCCACCTCCACGGCGCCCGTGGAGGGCAGGATCTCCTCGCTGCTCGCGGCGAAGACCCAGACGCAGCGGCCTATCGTCCCGGTGTGCTCCTCGACGGAGCAACGGAATCGAAGCGGCTCGTAGTTGCTGTAATCGCCTTCGCAGAACGTGTCGCCGCACACGGCGTCGAAGTCGTCGTCCAGCGCGCGAAGCAGCCCGTACCAGGCGTCGATCGCGTCCGAGCCCGTGAAGTACGACCCGGCGTCGACGAAGCTCCTGGCGCTGGCCGAGCCGACCGGGGCCGCTGCGTCGTCGTGCTGCGGAGCGGCGCTCTCCGGTCGCTCCGAGGCGGCGCCTTGCGCGGCAGAGCAGGCGAGCGCGAGGACAGGGAGGAGCATGGACATGGAATGATGAGCCAACATAGGTGCCTCCATCCGAGCGCGGCGCGCGGCGCCGGCTCGAGCTAGCGCGCCGCGTCCGGGTCCCCGCGCTGCCCCGCAACGGCGAGGCCAGCGCGAGGTCGGACCTCGCGGCGCTCCGGTGGGCACGCTTTGCGAGCGGTGTGCCGCGGCGTTTCTGCCGGGTTTTATGACCCTCCCCGCGCTCCGAGACCTGGCGGCCGCCAGGCGGCGCGAGAGCCGCCACCCCGGGGCCGTCGCGCCCGGTACGGCTCACGCGGCGAGGCAGGCCCCTTCCGCCCTCACGCGGGCTCGCGCCGCACCCCGGGAGCGCCGAGCGGTGGCCGCCGCACGACGCAGGGGCCGAGCGCGTCGAGGAGGCGCGCGTGGCGCTCGGGAGGCGCCCACACGAGGATGTGCCCGCCCCCGCCCGCGCCGCACATCCGGAGCACCTCGACCCCGAGCCCGTCGAGCCGCTGCTCCATGGAGACAGCGATCGCGCTCGCCGCCTCCGAGAGCCGCACCTTGGCGGCCGCCCCGCGGCGCATGCCCGAGAGCACCAGCGCGAGCGAGCCGATCTCGAACCCGCGCGCCACGTCGCCGGCCGCCGCCACGAGCTCGCCCTTCGCCTCGCGTGCCGCGCCGGCGTCCACCCGGTCCAGCACGTCGCCGGACACGCGCCGCACCGCCGTGTCCACCAGCAAGAGCCCCGCCGAGAGCGCCGGCACGAGCTCCGGGCTGCCGATCGCGAGCGGCCGCACCCCCGAGCAGCCGCGGGCGTCGAAGGCGAGATCGAGCAGCCCGCCGAACGCCGCGAACACCTGATCCTGCGCGCCGCACGCGTTGCCCAGGCGCTCGCGCTCGATCGCGACCGCCTCGCGCGAGAGCTCCTCCGGCGACGCGACCTCGCCCACCGAGGCGCGCAGCGCGAACAGCGCCGCCACCGCCGCCGACGCGCTGCCGCCGAGGCCAGCGCCGGGCGACGTCTCGGCCTCGACCCGGAGCGCGACCCCGTCGCCCACGCCCGCCGCGGCGAGCGTCGCCTCGAGCAGCCGGAACGCGAGGTCGTCGCGCGGCGGATCCCCGCGGCGCCGCGTGAGCACGCGCGGCGCGCTGACCTCGGTGGCCTCGGCGCTCCCGCCCGGCTGCTCCCGACCGCGCCCGCGCGAGGCGAGCTCCAGCCGCACCCAGCCCCGATCGAACGGCTCCACGACCACGCGGACGCGCAGATCGATCGCCGCGCCCACGACGCGCCCGCCGTCCTGCCGGGCGACGCCGGGCAGGTCGCTGCCTCCTCCGGCGAAGGAGACGCGCATCGGGGCGCTCGCGGCCGCGCGCCAGAGCGGGCTTCGCAGCGTCCGCGACGCGAGGAGGGAGCCGGCGCAGGGGGTGCTCATGTCGTCTTCAACGCCTCAGCGCTTCCGCGCGGGCGCGACCCGCCGGCACAGGAGGAGTCCCAGGGATCGACGCGGAGCGCCCGCGGCGGCACCTCGTGCAGGGAGCGAGCCAGTCATGGAGCGCCCGGCGTGCACGCACGCCCGCCCCCCGAACAGCGCCCCCTCCGCGGCTCCGCAGCGCCGTTCTCCGCAGGTGCACGCGCGCCGCGCGTCCTTCCTTGCAATTGAGTTGCGGACGGAGATCACGCGCTCGCGCCCGCCGCGCGCTCCGCGCCGCCCGCGGGCCGCGCTCAGTTCAGGTCCTTGCTCGCCGGCTCGTTCCGCGGCGCGGGCTGCGCGCGCGCCGCGTCGAGGATCCTGTCGATCACCCTGAGCCCGGCCGCGAGCATCTCCCGCTCGGCGCGCTCGCCCCCCGCGTGCACCTCGGCCGCCTTCTCGCGCAGGGTGAGCGCGTCGCGGCGGACGACCGGGAGCCGGGCGGCGGCCGCCGCCTCGGCGATGCACCCGGCGAGATCGTAGACGAGGAACGCGTCCTCCTCGCTGATCCGGGGCTCCGCGCGGCGCGCGCGGCGCGACCCGGCGCGCGCCGGGGAGCCGCCCGCGCCGTCCTCACGGACGAGCGCGGCGACCTCGCGCTCGTCGTCACCGTCGCCGATCGATCCCGAAGAGACGCGGTCGAGCAGGCTGGTGAGCTCCACGCGGTAGGTCGCGAGCACCAGCGCGCAGAGCGCCCCGCGATCACGCAGCGAGAAGAGGATCAGCTCGAGGAGCCGGTCGGACCGGGTCGCGCAATTTTGCATCGCCGCCTTTTACGGCGTTCCCCCACGGGACCTCAATCCAGAACGCCACCGCCCGCGGCGGATCGACCGGCGAGCGCGGGGTGCGTTACGCATCGAGGGCGCGGGCGTGGCGCCTCGCCCCGCCGAGGCGCCGGCGAGGTGGGGGACCCCACGCGACGGTTGCGGAGCTGTGCGGGATCGGTCAATAGGTCCGACCCTCCTGCGCCGGCGGGCCGCGACGGATGTCGCGCGCGCCGGCGCTCCCCGATCGGCCTGTCACCTGATCATCGCATCGGCATTCCCGTGACCGCGAATCGTCCCACGAGCCCCACGCCCACCGAAGAGCAGTCCACCGAGCCGACCTCGGCCACCGTCGCGAGCGCCGCCGCGATCAGCCAGGTCAGCCCCCCTGCGCCCAAGGACGGCGCGCCCGGCGCCGGGCTGAGCGAGCGAGGCGAGGCGATCGTGCGCGAGGAGGAGGCCGTGCTCGCCCGCGTGTCCGCGCACCTCGCCGCCTCGGCGAACAAGCCGTCGCGGCCGCCGCCCGTCGAGAACTACGAGGAGCAGCTCCTCTCGCTGCGCGATCAGATCGCGGCGGCGCGGCTCGAGGACGTGCCGGCGCTGGTGCAGCAGATGGAGCGCCTGCAGGGGATCGCAGCGCGCCGGAACGAGAACGTCGTCGAGCCCGTCGATCCGAAGTCGCCCTACTTCGGCCACCTGCGCCTGCGGGAGAAGGGCCGTCCAGAGCGCGACGTGCTCATCGGCCGCACGACGCTCGTCGACGCGAGCGCCGGCGTGCGCATCGTCGACTGGCGCCACGCGCCCGTCAGCCAGATCTACTACCGCTACGAGGAAGGCGCGGAGTACGAGGAGACCTTCGGCGAGCGCGAGGTCGAGGGCACTGTGCTCGTGCGGCGCACCGTCACCATCGACAACGCCGAGCTCTACCGCATCTCGGCGCCGCAGGGGACGTTCGTGCGCGCGCCCTCGGGGAGCTTCCGCGAGATCGCGACGCGGGCGACCGAGCTCTCCGGAGGCCAGGGAAGCGCCGTCCGCCCCGAGGACATGCGCGACATCGCGCTCGCCGGCGCGGCGGCCGCGCGCGGCGGGCTCGGGACCGGGGCGACGTTCCACGCGCGCGAGGACCGGCACCTGCCCGAGATCGCCGCGCTGCTCGACCCGCGGCAGTTCGAGCTGATCTCGAAGCCGGACTCGGGCATCGTGGTCATCCAGGGCGGCGCCGGCAGCGGCAAGACGACGATCGGCGTCCACCGGCTCGCCTTCCTCGCCTACAACGGCGGCCGCCGCTTCACGGCCGACAAGATGCTCGTCATCGTCGGCAGCCCCGCGCTCCGCGCGTACATCAGCGAGGCGCTGCCCGCGCTCGGCCTGGCCGGCATCGCGGTGGAGACGTTCTCCGAGTGGGCGCGCGCGGCCCGCAAGCGCGCGTTCCCGTGGCTCGAGGCGCCGGTCGAGGAGAACACGCCCTCGGTGGTGACCCGCTACAAGACCCACCCGGCGATGCTCCACCTGCTCGAGCAGCGCGCGGCGGAGCTCAAGGACGACGCGCGGGCGCGGCGCGACTCGCGCGGCACGCTCGCCTTCTGGGCCGACGTGCTCACCGACCTCGACCGGGTGACGGCCGCCTTCGAGGCCGCGGGCGACCCCGAGTTCGGCCCCGAGCAGGTGAAGCGGGCGTGGCGCTGGTGCGCGGACCGCTGCCCGGCGGTGCTCGATCTCGACCCGGGCGATCGCGCCGAGCGCAGGGCGGCGATGGGCGACGAGCCCACGGACGACGACGAGCGCGGCGCGGACAGGGGCGAGGTCTCGAACGACGACCGCGCCGTGCTCGACCCCGAGGACGACGCGCTCCTCCTGCGGGCGTACCAGCTCCTCCGGGGCGAGCTCCGCAAGGGGAAGAACGTGCTCGTCTACGAGCACCTCTTCGTGGACGAGGCGCAGGATCTCGCGCCGATCGACCTCGCGGTGCTGCTCGGCGTGGTGGCCGAGCCGCGCAGCGTGACGCTGGCGGGCGACACGGCGCAGCGGCTCTTCATGGACTCCGGCTTCCGCGACTGGCGCGCGACGCTCGACGACCTCGGCCTGTCGCGGGTCGACGTCGAGCCGCTGCGCATCGCGTACCGCTCGACGCGCGAGGTGCTCGCGTTCGCCCGCGCGGTGCTGGGTCCGCTGGCCGATCCGACGCCGCCGCTCGCGCCGCGCAGCGGCGCGCCGGTCGAGCACCACCATTTCCCGAGCGCCGGCGCCGCGGTCGCGTTCCTGGCCGACGCGATCCGCCCGCTGTTCGCCCGCGAGCCCCGCGCCACGCTGGCGATCCTGGCGCGCCACCCCGAGCAGGCGGACGTGTACTACGACGCCCTGAAGATGGCGGAGATCCCGAACCTCCGGCGCATCCGCGCCTACGAGTTCGCGTTCCGCCCCGGCGTCGAGGTGACGGAGATCCGGCAGGTGAAGGGCCTGGAGTACGACTACGTGGTGCTCGTCGATGTGAACGCGTCGACCTACTCGGCGGACGACGAGTCGCGGCACCTGCTGCACATCGGCGCGACGCGCGCCGCGCACCAGCTCTGGGTGATCTCCACGTCGGCGCCGTCGCCGCTCGTGCCGGACTGGCTGGGCTGAAGGCTCCGGGGGAGGGCGGCGGCCGGGCTGAACCGAGGCCCGCGGCGCTCGGCAGGGGAGATGGACACAATCGACAGGGGGCCGTGAGAGAATCCTTGACCAACGGGGGGCCGTGAGTAGATTCCCTCTCGCGCGGTGGAGCAGCCTGGTAGCTCGTCGGGCTCATAACCCGAAGGTCGTGGGTTCAAATCCCGCCCGCGCAACCACGACCCAAGCAACAAGCAGCAATGAGGACGCGAGGATTGGCCGAATCTGGCCACCTCGCGTTTTTCGTTTCTGGTCTCTGGTCTCTGGTCCCTGGTCTCTGGTCTCTGGTCTCTGGTCTCCTGGCCGGCGCACGAGGGCTCCGGAGCTGCGGACCACGGTGCGGAAGGCTGACCTTGCCGGGCTGCGCCGGCAGGTATCGTGAGCTCGGAGCACCTCTGGCCTCGATGACGCTTCCGTGGGCCATGGTCCACGAGGGTGGACCAGGCGCCGGCGCCGGGGGCATGGTCAAGGAAACCGGCCTGTTGCTCCACCATGGCAGCGGGCGCGAGGTCCTGTGCAGGGATGCTCGAGCGCGGCGCCGGCCGCTGCTCCTCCGTCGGTATCCTCACCCACGAGCGGGCGAGCCGCCGGGGGCCTCCGCGCGGGAAGTCATCCTCTGCGGAGATAGGAAGAAGAGGAGAGGTCACCCCCTCTCTGTCATTGAACACGCCTGCTGCGTGGGCGTGGCGCGCTCACCTGGGTGAGGGCGAGCTCGCTGCAGAGCAGGCCAATCACCGCGACGGGAATGCGGCGGCTCGCCTCGATAGGGGTCGTGGCTCGCGCTCTCTGGAGCGGCGTCGCGCCGGGGACCCCCGGGAATCCAGCCCCACGGAACCCTCGGCGGACGTGCCACCCGCCGCCGCGGGCTCCGCGGTCGGAGCCGCCGCGCCGGTGACGGTTGCATAAGTGAGGCTGCCAGGGCAGCGCCGCCCGGGAGCGCGCGCCGGGCCGCTTCGGGACGCACGACATCCCTGGCGCGCCGACGCTCGCCCTGCCGCCGCGCACCGGTCAGGTCCGCCGCGGTGTGCTCGCTTCCGCCGGGCGTCGTGCCGCCGCGACCCTCTCGCCGTGCCGTAGGCAGACGCCGGCTCCCTGATGTAGGATGGATGTAGCGGCGGCTCCTGTGCTCTGAACACGCGCCTCACGGCGCGCACCTCACCGAAGCAATCCCGGAAACCTCCAGCGGACAACCCACGATGGCCAAACCGAACGATCCCTTTGCGCCCCCCACCAATACGCGCAGCTCCGCGACCCCGGGGGACGGGGCGCGGCCGCAACGCGGCGTCAGCGCGCCTGCGCCCGCGCGCGCGGTGCCGGCCACGGCGGGGCCCGCCACCCAGCGGGGGCCGGGGGCGTACGGCGCGCCCGACTTCCTGAGCAAGGCCGCGCGCGCGCAGCCGTCCGACCTCGTGAGCCCGCGGACGATCGAGCTCGTCCAGTCGTCCTGGGCCAAGGTGATGCCCATCTCGGACGCCGCGTCGGCGCTGTTCTATGAGCGGCTGTTCACGCTCGACCCGTCGGTGCGGCCGCTCTTCAAGAACGATATCACCGAGCAGAAGAAGAAGCTCATGCAGACGCTCTCCGTCGCCGTCGACGGGCTGAGCAACCTGCCCAAGCTCGTGCCCGTGCTCCAGTCGCTGGGCGTGCGACACCAGGGCTATATGGTGGCCGAGCACCATTACGATCTCGTGGGCGAGGCGCTGCTCTGGACGCTGCGCGAGGGGCTCGGCGACGCGTTCTCGAGCGACGTCGAGGCCGCGTGGAAAGAGGTCTACGGCGTCATCGCCGACGTGATGAAGAAGGCCGCCGCGTCGCACGCGGCCGTGGGCACCACGCAGGCGCTCCCCCCGGCCGCGATGCAGCCGGCGCTCGGCGCCCGGTCGAGCCCCCCGCAGCCGGCGCATGGCCCCGCCGCGCGGCCGGGCGCCGCCGAGCGGCCCAAGTCGGTGCCGCCCCCGTCCTCCGCCCACCAGGTCGCCGCGCGGACGCTCGTCGGGGTCGTTCCCCCCTGGCAGCAGAACGAGCCGCCTCCGCCGCCGGCGCCCGCGAACGCGGGCGCGCCGATCAGCCCGCGCACCATCGAGCTCGTGCAGCGCTCGTGGGCGAAGGTGATGCCCATCTCGGACGCCGCGTCGGCGCTCTTCTACGACCGCCTCTTCGAGATCGATCCGTCGACGCGGCCGCTCTTCAAGAACGACATGAACGAGCAGAAGCGGAAGCTCATGCAGACGCTCTCCGTGGCCGTCGACGGGCTGAGCAACCTGCAGAAGCTCGTGCCCGTGCTCCAGGCGCTCGGCGTGCGCCACCACGGCTACATGGTCGAGGATCGCCACTACGACGTGGTGGGCGAGGCGCTGCTCTGGACGCTGCGCGAAGGGCTGGGCGACGGCTTCACGCGCGACGTGGAGACCGCGTGGAAAGAGGTCTACGGGCTCGTCGCCGACGTCATGAAGAAGGCGGCCGCCGAGCACGTCGGCCGCGGGGGCCCCGCGGCCGACGCACCGCCGCCCGCGCGCGAGCGCCCGCACCGGCCGCCCATGTCCGAGCCGCGGGCGCCGGCGCCTCAGAGCGTCACGGAGGTGATGCCGCCGAAGAAGCGGCAGAAGAGCCCGCTCGACGAGGACGCCGACACGCTGCACTACCAGACGAACCCGGCGCATGAGGTCAGCGGATCGAGCCTCGACGCGCCCCGGCCCGCGGCCGGCGCCCCGGCGCCGGCGGCGAGCCCGCAAGGGATCGTCATCCCGTGGGCGGGGCAGGACATGGTCGTCAACGTGCACGTCAAGCTGGACGGCCCGCTCGTGACGGTCCCGGCCGCGGCGCCCGCCGCCCCGGCGCTCGCCGCGCCGGCGGCGACGGAGCCGACCGGGCCGAGCGGCCTCGTCGCGGGGCTCGCGATCGCCCTGCTCTCCATCGCCGCCTCGATGGCCACGGCCATCCTGCTCACGGTGGGCGGGCCGGACCGCGCCGCGGCCGGGGCAGGCGCCGCGGCGGACAGGGCCTCGCGCGACGTCGCGTCCCTCGCCACCTACGCCGTGCCGATCATCGTCACGGTCCTCGTCCTCTCCGCCTTCACCATGGGCCACATCCTGGGGCGGGGTCGGGCGCGGGGCGACGGCGGAATGCGGTGACGCGGGTGACGCGCGTGACGTGACCTCGGGTGGACAGATGCGCCCGGCGAGCGCAAGGGTTTGATGGCACCATGGGAATGAAAGTCCGATGATCGCGGATCCTGCGCCGACCCTGACCCACCTGGCGGGACAGTGGCTGGGACCATTCCAGCTCGTGCAGCTGCTCGGGATCGGCGCGATGGGCGCCGTGTACCTCGCCAGGGACAGCGTCCTCCAGCGCGACGTCGCCGTGAAGCTGATCGCGAAGGGGAGCGCGGACACCGACCCCGAGCGGCGCGACCGCTTTCTGCGCGAGGCGCGCGCGGCGGCGCGCCTGCTCCACCCGAACGTGGTGCAGATCTTCCAGGTCGGCGAGGACGAGGACGTCCGCTACATCGCCATGGAGTACGTCCACGGCCTGACCATGGCCCAGGCGGCCAAGCAGCACGGCGGCCGCCTGCCGGAGCAGTTCGGGATCGAGAAGATGCGCGAGGCCGCGGCGGCGCTGGAGCTCGCGGCGTCGTTCGGCATCTCCCACCGCGACATCAAGCCCGCGAACCTCCTGCTCAACGCCTCGGGGACGCTCAAGATCGCCGACTTCGGCCTGGCGTCCCACCCGGGGACGGGGAGCGGCCCGCTCGGGAGCAGCGCCGCCGCCCGCACGCTGGAGGGCACCCCGTTCTACATGAGCCCGGAGCAGTGGACCGGGCAGGAGATCGCGCCCCCGTCCGACATCTACAGCCTCGGCTGCACCTTCTACCACCTGCTCGTGGGCAGGACGCCGTTCTCGGCGAGGGACCTCGCCGGCTGCTTCCAGGCGCACTGCCACTCGCCCGTCCCGGATCCGAAGCTGGCGATGCCGGACATCGATCCGCTCCTCGCGGAGCTCCTGCGCCGCTGCATGTCGAAGCGGCCCCAGGAGCGGCCGTCCGCCGCCCACATCGTGGCGTTCCTCGAGGACATGCTCATGCTCCGGCGCAGCAGCGTCCGGCCGCGGGAGCTGCCGGAGGCGCACCGACCGAGCCTGGGCTCCTCCACGATGGATCTCTCCGAGACGCGGATAAGCCACGTCTCGCTGCCGACCCGGAGCGCGGCCGCCACGCCGACGGGCACGATCCTGGTGAGCAGCTCGACCGCGATCGGGCACTTCACCGGCCAGTACAGCTACCGCAACCACTTCGGGCTGACCGGGTATCCGTTCAGCGACATCCGGCAGCCGAGCTTCTTCTGGGACGCGGGCCCGTATGCCTGGGTGCTCCGGACGCTGGCGTCGCAGATCGTGGCCGGGCAGCGCCCGGCGATCCTCGTGGGCGAGCCGGGGAGCGGCCGGACGTTCGTTTGCGAGATGATCAAGAACAAGGTGCCTCGCATCCAGGTCTCCTCGATCGAGCCGCAGCTCCTCTTCGGGACGCGGCCGCTCGTGGCGCTGTGCCGGCAGCTCGGGGTGGGGAACGTGTCGCCCACCATGACCCAGCAGCAGCTCCTCGACACGTTCCTCGGGCAGGTGCTCCAGCGCGCCGGGCTGGACGCGATCGCCGTCCTCGTCGTCGACGGCGTCGATCCGGACGACCACGATCTCCTGATGGAGCTCCATGACATCCTGCGCACCGCCCCCCCGGGCAGGCTGTCGATGATCCTGGTGGGCGCCCCCGATCTCCCGGCGACGCTCGCGTCGAACGGCGTGCCGCGCGAGCTCTACTCGGGCGCGCAATCTCTCCTGCTCCCCGGCATGACGCAGCAGGAGATGATCGAGTACATCGACTTCAGGATGCGTTCGGTCGGGGGGAGCGGGCGGGGGATCAACCTCGACATCGCGTCACAGCAGCTCCTGCACGCGAGGAGCGGCGGTAGCCCGAAGCGCATCAACATCTTCTGCCACAACGCGCTGACGATCGCCGCGATCCAGGGCGAGAGCGAGGTGAGCCTTTCATCCATCCGCCTCGGGATGAAGAGCAAGAGCTATCTCACCGCCGAGGCGGCCATGAACCTCATCCGCGGCTGAGCCACGCCCCTTCGCCAGCCGGTCTGTCGGGCAGGCGGTGAGCCCCGGGCACGCGCCCGGGGGCTCTCCTGCGCGCTCTCCTGCGCGGCGGCTCGCCGGTCGTCAGTCGGTCCACTGGTGCGTCTCTTCCGGCTTCCCGCCGAACGTGGCCATGGCGATGGTCCACGTGGGGGGGCGCCGGGCGCTGCGCGCGTACTCGCGCACGCCGCCGGCCCCGAAGAACGCCGTCATCGCGCGGTGGAGCTCCGGGTACTCCTTCACGAGGCCGGTGTGCACGGGCAGGAGGGTCTCGAGGGCGAAGGCCATGGCGACGTCGGCCAGGGTGTAGCGTCCCGGGGCGATCCAGTGCTCGGCGTCGGCGCGCGTCCGGACGAAATAGGCCTCCAGCCGGTCCAGCTTCTTCACGCTGGCGGCGCGGTGGTCGGCGCGGATCTCGTGGAAACGCGGGTTCCAGAAGAGCGCGCCGACATCCATGATCAGCTCGGACGCGGTCTCGACGACCTCGTCGATGCGCGCGGCCTCCTCGGGCGTGTCGCCGTCGAGCTTCAGCTTGCGCGCCAGGTAGCGGTTGATCGCCTGCGACTGGCAGAGGGTGAACTTCCCGTCATGCAGCACGGGGAGCTGCCCGAACGGCGTACAGTGCAGGAAGCGCTCCTGGGTGTCCGGCCGAACCCAGCTCTCCAGAGCCACGCGCTCGTCCTCGTAGGGCACGCCGCAGAGCTCCATCATGAGCCTGGCGATCTCCGCTCTCCCGCGCACTGCAAAGTAGATGAGCTTCATCCTCGTCCTCCGGTGGTCGCGCGGACTCTACAGCAACTCGCCTCCATGTCCAACCGACGATCCTCCTGGCGGACCTGGCGCGTTGGCGGTTCTTCTGCTGTTCCGGGGCGACTTCCCGCAGCAGTGCTAGAGCGCCGACCAGCTTGAAACACCCAGGAATGAAGAGATTTGAACCACAGAGGCACAGAGGGCACAGAGGAACAACAAAAAACTCTGTGCCCTCTGTGCCTCTGTGGTTCGTCTTCTCGGGGTTTCAGCCTGTCTGATGCCCTAGCTGTCGTTTCCTGCTGGCGAGGGCGCGCGCTGCGGAGCGGCGGGGGCGGGGGCGCGCTTGACCATCGAGGCGAGCACCTCCTCGTCCGTCATCGGCGCGCGGGGGACGTTCAGCGCGCGTCCGATGCGTGCTCTCGAGTGCTTGTCGTTGACGATACACCTGCCGCGCGTGTAGGCGCTGAGCCGGTCGCGCGCGTCCTGCTTGCGGCACGCCCCGAACGATCTCCTGATCAGCGCGAGCCCGGCGCGGAAGCATTTCTCGCGGTCCCCGACGAGATCCTCGTGCGACCACCCCTCCCGGGTCTTGCCGGCGCCGACGCGCACCTGGAGCAGGCAGGAGTCGACCCCCGAGCCGCGCGAGAGCTTGCCGAGGCCGAGATCGACGTCGCGCCGGTAGCCGCTCTCGTAATAGGCGATCGACAGGAGCAGCGCCATCGTCTCTGCTCGCCCGCGCGGGCCGCCGAAGAGCGGCTTCGACTCGGGATCATACGCCACCTTCGCCGCCGCGCTCGCGATCTCCTGATAGCGCGCGCGGCCGGCTTCGGGCGTCTCGATCGCGTCCTTGATTAGGCTCGTTCCGGGCGGGGCCCATGTAACCATGATGCCGACAGCCCACGCGATGAGTGAATCCATGGCTTATGGAAGGTCCCGGTCTCTCCCTGCGTCAAGCGATTCAGACAGCTTGACTGGATTATCGTCGTGCATTGTGCGATGTGCGCACGCCCAGCGTGCATTATAACGTCCTCGTCAAACTGCCAATCGTGCGGACGATGGTACGCGGTGCGCAATCATTTTCGCACTCGAGTTCGCGCTCGAGTCGTCTCGCGCGCTCTTTGCGAGGGATCGCACATGGATTCATTGCCTCGGGGCTCCCGGGGCGACTCGCGGTCATCGAGCCCGGGGCGGAGGTCGCTGCGCGCTCCGGGCGGGCGGGCCGCCCCGGCGCCGCGCTCATCACGCCTTCTCGGCGGCGTCTTCCTCGGTGGTCGCGCGCGTGTCCTCGAGCCGGTCCACCTCGCGCAGCTCGGGGAACAGCCACCCCCAGAGCAGCACGACGGCCATCGTCCCCAGGCCGCCGATGACCACGGTAGGGACCGTCCCGACGAGCCTTGCGAGGGTGCCTGACTCGAGCTCTCCGAGCTCGTTCGAGGCGCCGACGAAGACCATGTTGACGGCGCTCACGCGGCCGCGCATCTCGGGCGGGGTGGCGAGCTGCTCCAGGGTCATTCGCACGACGACGCTCACCATGTCGGTCGCGCCGATGACGGTGAGCGCGATGAGCGAGAGCGGGAAGCTGTGGGAGAGGCCGAACACGACCGTGGCGAGCCCGAACAGCCCGACGCAGAAGAGCATCTTCCGCCCGGCGCGGCGCCGGATCGGCCGGAACGCGAGGAGCACGGCCATGAGCCCCGCCCCCGCGGCGGGCGCGGCGCGCAGCAGGCCGAACCCCTGCGGGCCGACGCGCAGCACGTCGGTCGCGTAGACGGGCAGCAGGGCGACCGCGCCGCCCAGGAAGACGGCCACGAAATCGAGCGAGATGGACGCGAGGAGGATCTTCTTCCGGTAGACGTAGCGCAGCCCGGCGAGCGCCGTGGAGAGCGACGGCGGCCGCTTCTCCATGCGGCCGGTGCGCGCCTGCACGGCCAGGAGGCTGGCGCACGCGGCGGCGAGCGCGAGGCTCGCGGCCAGGTAGACGGGCGCGGGCGCCCGCCAGACGCCGTAGAGCAGCCCGCCCAGGCTCGGCCCGCCGATCGCCCCGACCTGCCAGAGCGTCGACTGCCACGTCGCCGCGTTCTGGAAGTGCGCCGCCGGCACGAGCGCGGGCAGGAGCGACGAGCCCGCGGGCCCCTGGAAGGCGCGCACCGTGCCGAGGAGCACGAGGACGGCATAGATGGCCGTCAGGTCCGGGGTCGGCGAGCGCGCGAGGAGGAAGAGCGCCAGCGCCGCGAGGGACGAGGTGAGATAGCAAATGGCGAGGATCCCGCGCCGATCGAAGCGATCGGCCGTGTGCCCCGCGGCGAGGGACAGCCCCGCGATCGGGAGGAACTGCGCGAGCCCCACGTAGCCGAGCGCGAGCGGATCGCGCGTGAGGTCGTAGACCTGGAACCCCACCGCGACCGACTGCATCTGGTACGCCGTCGTGGCGAGCAGGCGGGCCGCTGCGTAGACGCGAAAGTCGCGGGACTTGAAGGCGACGATGGGCGACGACGGTTCCAGAGCGCTGGGGGCGTTCACCATGAACAAGTCCGGGGACCGTTCATGGCGCATTCCAGCGCGGGCCGCCAGGGACACAGTTTCATCTGGTGTGTTTGAAATCAGTGGGACTGTTTCGATCCATGGGAAGCGCGTTTCGCGGCAACCGGTGCTTCCGAGCCGTGATGTTTGCGCGGCCTCGCGCAGAATGCTGGCGCGCCGGCCCGCTCTCGTGGTAAGCGGCGGCCCCACATGATGCCCCTTGGAAGCGACACCACTCCGGGACGAGCGCGCGAGCTCGCCGAGCAGGCGCGGCGCGCCTGGACGATGTTCGGAGCCCGCTCCCGCCGCGGGCGTGACGGTCGGCGCGACGACGACGACGATGACGACGATCTGCCGCGGCCGAGCGCGATCGTGACGCTGTTTCCGCTGCTGGGACTCGGCACCTCGCCGCTCCTCGCCTGAGCCGCGCCCCGCGCGGGGCGGAGCTCGCGTCTCGGTTCCTCGCTGTTCCTCTTCGGTTCCTCGGCTCAGGGGACCGGCGTCACCGCGAGCGCCCCGTCGCTCCACCCCACGACCCGGTCCGCCGTCGCGACCTTCGCCCAGCCGAACTCCCGGAGCAGCTCCGGCGGCGTGCACGGCTCCGGCCGATCCCGCAGGCCGACGCAGCACGCGAGCGCCCCGCAGAGCGCCTCCGCGCTCCGGGTGAGCGCCGCCCCGCGCGCCGCCCCGTGCGTCTTCGCGAGCTTGCCGCCGCGCTCTTCCAGGAGGAGCAGGTGGTGCCGGTAGACCGGCGCAGGCAGCCCGAGCAGCGCCTGGAGCGCCGCCTGCGTCGCGGTGCTCGGCGCGATGTCGCGCCCCCGGACGACGCGCGTGACGCCGGCCGCGCCGTCGTCGACCACGACCGCGAGCTGGTACGAGAACGCCCCGTCGCGCCGGCGCACCACGGGGTCGCCCATCGCGAGCGCCGGATCCTGCGAGAGGTCGAGCCCGCCCTCGTCCACGGGCCGGAACACGCCGCCGGGCAGCCGCGCCCGGATCGGCTCGACGCTCGCGCGCCACCCGCCGGGCGGCAGCGCGCGGCCGCGGCCGCGGTTGTCGTACGCCCAGCCGCCGTCGGGCGCGCGCCGGCCGATCGCGCGCACCTCCTCGCGCGTCGCGGCGCAAGGGTATAGCGCGCCGAGCGCCTCCAGCCGGTCCATGGCCGCCTCGTGGTGCGCCCGCCGGGCGTGCTGCTCGACGCGCTCGTCGAAATCGAGCCCCAGCCACGCGAGATCCTCCTCGATGGCGCGCGCGAACTCGGGCCGGCAACGGTCGGGGTCGAGGTCCTCCAGCCGCAGGACGAGCCGCGCGCCGCGCGACCGCGCGTCGAGCCAGCAGAGCAGCGCCGCGGCCAGCGTGCCGAGGTGGGCAGGCCCCGTGGTCGAGGGCGCGAACCGGCACACCTCGGTCATCGCGCCTCCTGCCGCCGCTCCGGCGGGCCGGGAAGCCGCCGCGGCCAACGCCGTGGGCGCGTGACCCCCGGGCCCGTCACGCCGCGCCCCGGCTCAGAGGAAGCGCGCGATGCGCGCCCGCACGCGCGGCTCACCGAGCACCGCCATGACCTCGGTCAGATCGGGGCTGTTGCGCGTCCCGCAGACAGCGACCCGGAGCAGCATCGAGACGTCGCCGACATGGCCCTTGAAGGCCTCGGGAGACGCCTTGTACTGCTTCACCTCGCCGGCGTAGCCGGAGGCCACGGCGACCTGCCGGATCTTCTCGAACCACGCCTCCTTCGCGTCGGCCGGATCGAAGGTGTCCAGCATCTGCCGGAGCAGCGGCTTGCGGTCGCCCTCGGGGACGTTCTCGGGGAAATCGAACGTCTCGACGCGGCCGTAGAGCTCGTCGAAGAAGAAGAAGAGCTGGGGGCGCAGGTCGGGCCACGTGACGATGCGCTTGTTCGACTTCTTGCCGCCTCGCTCGATGCCGAGCGCGCGCTTCGTGTACTCCGGATCTCGCTCCATCAGCGCGGCGAGCTCGGCGTCGTACACCCTCGCCCACTCGAGGCCCTGGGCGTAGACGTCCTCGGCGCTCATCCGGCTCACGACCGCCTGGCTGACGCTCTTCAGCTTGACCAGGTCGCTCAGGGCGCCGCCGGGGGCGAGCTTGTTCAGCTTGAGGGGGAAGGCGGTATAGGGCTTGTCGGGGTTCGCCTTGCGCCAGTCCTCGAACGCGGAGTTGGCGATGTTGAGCAGGTACTCGATCGTGGCCGTCTCCGGGACGCCGATCTCCCGGTAATACTCGATGTTCGCCTCGGGGTCCTTGCGCTTGCTCAGCTTGCGCCGCGCGTCCGAGACCTTCGTCTCGCCCGTCTCCGGGTCCGCCTCCTCCACGCGGTCGATCTTCTGGATCGGCGGGACGTGGGCGTACTCGACCGGCCTGAAGCCGAGCACGCGGAAGAGCTGCAGGTGGAGGGGCATCGACGAGATCCACTCGTCGCCGCGGATGACGTGCGTCGTCCGCATCAGGTGATCGTCGACGGCGTGGGCGAAGTGGTAGGTCGGGATGCCGTCCGACTTGAGGAGGATGGTGTCGAGATCGTTGACGGGCATCGAGATGACGCCCTTCACGCCGTCCTTCCACTCGACCCGGCCGGAGACGTCGTCCGGGGCGCGCAGCCGGAGCACGAACGGGGTGCCGCCCGCGAGCGCCTCCTTCACCCGGGCGAGCGGCGCGTCGCGCCACTTCGCCCAGCGGCCGTAGTAACCGGTCTTGATCGCGACTGCCCTCTGGTCCTGTACACCCTTCTCCTGGAGCGCCTTCTGCTCCTGGACGGCCTTCTTCTGGAGCGCCTCCTGCTCCTGCCGGATGGCGTCGAGCTCCTCGACCGTGCAGAAGCAGGGGTAGGCGAAGCCGCGGCGGATGAGGTCGATCGCGTAATCCCGGTAGATGGCGACCCGCTCCGTCTGGATATAAGGGCCGTAGTCGCCCTGCTGCACGAACTCGCCCCGCGACCCGTCTCCGCGCTCTCCACCCTTCGCCGGGGCGCGGAGCACGCCCTCGTGCGGGGAGAGGTCGTAGCGAGCGAGCGAGTCGACGATGGTGTCGATCGCGCCGGGGATGGCGCGCTTCACGTCGGTGTCCTCGAGGCGGAGGAAGAAGACGCCCTCGCTCTGGACGGAGAGCCGCTTGTTGATGAGCGACACGAAGACGCCGCCGATGTGCATGAACCCGGTGGGGCTCGGCGCGAACCGGGTGACCATCGCGCCCTTGGGCAGCGCGCGCCGGGGATAGCGCGCCTCGTACTCCTCGGGCCGCCTGGCGGACGCGGCGGCGTCGCCGAACAGGAGGCGCACGAGCTCGTCGCGGTCCTCTCCGGGCCCCGGTTCGCGGACGGTGACGGGAAGAAGCGTCGTCTCGGTCGAGGCCTGCTTGTCCATGAGGGCGCGTCGCTCCTGGTCTGACATCGGGCGGGGGCGCAGCCATTGCACGCCCGCCTGGCCTTGTCAATCATGGCCTCGGGCGCGGGCCGGGCGCCTCGCCTCGCCGCGCTGACGCCGCGCTGACGCCGCGCTACTGCGGTGTCTTCTCGCCGATGAGCCAATAGGTCTTCATCGCGCCCTTGCCCTTGATCGCCACGAGGCCTCGCTCCTCGAGGACGAAGTCCCGCTCGAGCAGGGCATAGCTCGCCTCGCTCACCTGGATGCGCCCCGGCTCTCCGCTCGACTCCATGCGGCTCGCCACGTTCACCGCGTCGCCCCAGAGATCGTAGCTGAACTTCTTCTTGCCGATCACGCCGGCGATGACAGGCCCGGTGTTGATGCCGATCCTGAGCCGGAATGGCGCGCCGTCGTCGGCCAGGAACCGGCGCACGGTGTCCGTCATCGCGAGGGCCATCTGCGCGATCGCCCGCGCGTGGTCGGGGCGCTGCACCGGCAGCCCGCCGACGACCATGTAGGCGTCTCCGATGGTCTTGATCTTCTCGAGGCCGTGCTGCTCCGCGAGCTGATCGAACGACGAGAACATCCGGTTGAGCAGGCCGACGAGCTCCGTCGGGTTGAGCCGCGCGGCGAGCGGGGTGAAGTTCGCGATGTCCGCGAAGAGGATGGTGACGTCCTCGAAGTGCTCGGCGATGAGCCGCTCGTGCTCCTTGAGCTGCTCGGCGATCGACCTCGGCAGGATGTTGAGGAGGAGCCGGTCCGAGCGCTCGTGGGCCTGCTCCGCCGCCGCCTTCGCCTGCTCGAGCGCCGCCTTCTGCTGGCTCTGCCGGCGGGCGTTCGCCTCGAGCGCGGTGAGCATGCCGTTGATCGACCCGGTGAGGCGCGACAGCTCGTCGTTCCCCGGCATCGCGACCCGCGCGGAGAGGTCGCCGACCCCGCCGATCGCCGTGACCTCCCTGCTGAGGCGGGCGAGCCGGTAGAGGACCAGCTTCTCGAGGAGCAGCAGCGTGACGCCGCCGAAGACCAGGCCGACGAGCACCGTCACGAGCACGAGATAGCGCAGCGTGTCGTTGCCCATCCTGAGGATCGCCCGGTCGTTGTCGACGCGCACGATCAACGCCGGCTGGCCGTCGAGATCGTCAAGGAGGGTATAGCCGGCGATCCGGTCCTCGCTGAGGGGCCGGACGACCGTGGGATCGCTGCCGGACAGGGCGGCGCGCGCCTCGCGGAAGTCGGCGGGCAGGTCGGGGTCGTCGAGGCGGCGCACGGCGAGCGAGAGTCCGGCCGGCTCGGCGAGCCGCTGGATCTCGGCGTCGGTCAGGAAGCGACCGAACGTGACCGTGCCGGCGACCGGCCCGCGCCCGGCGCTGCCGACGCTCGGCTGGGAGCAGAGGAGCATCGGCCCGTCCGGCAGGAGGACGATGCCGCCTCGGACGGCGCTGGTCGGCGCGTCCCGGGCGAACAGGAGATCGCCGATGCGGAGGCGCTCGGCGATACCCCGTGGGACCGGCGCCCAGCGCTTCTGGGCGTGATCGTACCCCGTGCTGTAGACGGGCGTTCCGTCCGCGTCCGCGAAGATGGCGAGGTCGAGCCGGGTGATGTCGAAGAGCTCGGCGACGAGGTTCGAGCGGACGAAGTCCCGATTACCGTCCTGCACGAACGCGTACGCGTCGTCCCACTGGCTCCAGTCGGTCCAGCGGGCGTTGAAGTCGCGGCTGGCCTGGTGGAAGAGGTTGAGCGCGACCTGCGCGGTGCGGCGCGTGTCCTGGGCCTCGGCGGCCATCGAGTTGGCGAGGAGCGCCCGCGAGGACACGCCGTACAGGGCAAAGCTGAGCCCGAGCAGCGTGGCGGCGATCGCCAGCAGCGTCTTCGCGCGCAGCGAGAGCAGGGCGTCGAGGGCGGGCTTGAGCGTCAGCGACGGCGAGCCTATCGGAATGCCGGACGGCGCGGAAGCGCCGGAGCGGGCTGGTGCGGCGGGCGAGACGACGCGCGGCGGGCGGGGCGGCGACGCGGTGCAGGATGGGCCGCGGCAGGGCCGGTGCTCGCTGGACGGGCTGACGTGAGCCTGGAGGCGAGACGGCATGTCGATCGCCGGGAGCGGGGAGGTACCGAGTTCCAGGCGTGTGTCGATGACGTTGCCGTCGGTCGCGCTGGGCAGCGCTGTGTCCGGTCGCTGCCTCGGAAATCCAGGCTTATCGTAATGGGCAAAACTCGGCTGGCCTGGGCATTACGTGGTCGTGATGTAGATCGCCACGACATCTCACGCCGGCCACGTGGCTTCCTTGGACCGCTCTCTCGAGACCAGATAGAATCCTCTCAATGCACACGCCCGGACGGCACCTCCTCGTTCCCGCGCTCCTGCTCACGCTCGCTGCGTGCGCCAACGGCACCGACGATCTGCTGCCCGGGTACGAGGAGCAGGCCGGCGGAGGACGAAGCGGCGGCGGGGGAGAGGGGGGCGCCGGAGGGAGGGACGCATCGGCGAGCTCGAGCTCCAGCGCGAGCTCGAGTTCCAGCTCGAGCGTGAGCTCCGCCGCGGCCGGGGGCGCCGGGGGTGAGGGTGGCGAGGACGGGGGCGGCGAAGGCCTTGGCGGCGAGGGCGGCGGCGGGGGAGCGGTGGCCGAATGCGACTATGCAGCGCCGAACACCTGCGCTGGCGCAGAGGATCTCGGTTCGGTCTCGGGCGACGAGGGCGCCGATTCGTGGACGGTGACGGGAACCACGTCGGAGTGGTTCAAGATCAAGGTCGTCGATGACGAACAGATACTATTTTTCCCCGGCACCGAGAGCTTCAGGGCAACGCTCACCTCCCCGCCGGGGATGAACTTCGACCTCATCGTCTACCGAGGTATGCTCGGAGTCGATGCACCGGACTGCTTCGTGTCCGGTGTGAGAGCGCAAGGTACACCCGAGTCGTTCATGACCATCTGGGAAGATGTGGGGGGTGCGGAAGACCGCACCTGGTTCGTCCTCGAGGTGCGTCACGTGGAGGGCACCGCGTGCGGCGAGGACGCGAGGTGGGAGCTGAAGGTCGAAGGCAACGCAGACGGGGACGACTAAGCCTTGGAGGGCCACGTCAGCCCGTCCGATTGAAATCGGATGGCCTTGAGCGACGTGCTCAGGGTGATATCCGTGCCAACACCACGCTGAGATTGTCCATCATCAGCGGTGGATCCGCCAGGTCGATCGCGCCGTCGCTTATGCCCGTTACGACGATCTCGCGCGTCTGCTCATGGACGGCTGCGGCGGTCGCTGTCTGGGTCGCCGCGGCGCTGCCATAGCGATGACTCCACCGGTGAGCTCCCGAAGCGTCGAACTTCGCGACGAACCAGTCGTAGTCGCTGGACGTGAGCTCCCCGCCGCCGAAATCCACCTTTCCACGGAACCCCCCCGCGAAGACGAGCGCGCTCTCGCTGTCGAGCGCGACGCCCCAAATTGGTTCGCCGCCTACTTGCGAGCTCGCATCTCCGAGCTGCTTCGACCACGAGTGGGTGCCGGTCGACGACAGGCGCACGACGAACAGATCGTTGTCGTCTGCCCCGGTTGTCCTGCGTGTCACGTGCACCGAATCGTTCGTGCCCTGGAAGGTGACCGCACCGGAGAAGCTCCCGGCAATGCCGGAGTTCCCCTCAGCGTCAACGTCGACGCCGGCGATATCGACCGTGCTGCCGTCGCCGTGGCGGAAAACCGTATTCCATAGCAGCATCCCCTCTGCGTCGAACATGGCCACCCAACCGGATTGTCCCATCCAGGCGGACCCTTGGGTGTGACCAGTACCGAAGTCGACCGAGTTCTCGAACGTGCCGGCGACCACAGCACGGCCCATCGCATCGACCCCGACGCCTTTCGCGCCTTGGTAGCCCGCGGGGTCGCCCGTGCGGTCCCCGATCCGGACGCTATAGACATGGCCGCCGTCCTCACCGCTCAATCGCACCAGGAAGGCGTCTCCGGACGAGCCCTCCGCGTTCTCGAGCGTCGAGCCCCCGAAGTTCACGGTCCTGCTGAACATCCCGGTAATCACGGCGTCGCCGTCCGACGTCACGGCGATGTCGATCGGCGTGAGCTGGCCTTCCGGATCGCCGAACTGCCTGCTCCACACGTGTCCTCCCTTCGCGTCGAGCTTGGCGACCAGCATGTCGGTGGTCCCGCTGGCCGGGAGATCGTCGCCGCCGAGGTTCACGGTTCCCGTGTATTTGGTCGCGAATAGCACGTTGCTCTCGGCATCCAGCGCCACGGCAGCAGCGCTGTCCCCGCTGAGCGGCAGCGCGATGCTGTACACATAGTTCCCCTCGCCGTCGAACACGGCGAGGAACGCGCCACCACGAGGATGCTCCGGCAGGGCGGTGGTGGCGTCCGGCCCGAAGTTGAGCGTGCCCCTGTAGAGACCTGCCACCGCGATGCGATCGCCCCTTGGGCTGATCGCCACCGATGTCGCCAATCGGAAGGGCCCCGCGCTGGACATCCTCGCCCACAGAACGTCGCTGCAGCCCACGCCGTCGCAGTCCTCGTCGCCCCTCTCGTTGCAGTCCTCCTCCCCCGGGAGCACCTGCTCCTCGCAGGCCCCCCACGTCCCGTCTCCGCCGCAGGTCTGCGTGCCGGGCGCGCAGAGGCCGACGCCTTCGGTCTCGCTCTCGCCCTCGTAACACGGCCGCGTGTCCCCCCGCTCGCAAGGGGCCGCGTCGCCGCCTCCGGTCCCCCCGGAGCCTGTGGGCCGGGCGTCGGTGAACTCGTCGAGGCCGAGCAGCGTGCCGCAGCCGGAGACGAGCAGCGCAGGGATGGCGATGGATGGGATGGATCGGAGTGGGTGACGCAGGAGAGGCACGCGGCAACGGTAGCCGATGCCGCCCCCTCCAGCCCAGAGGGCTCGTCGATCGCGCGTCAGGCACCGCGCGCTGCGCCGGGCCCCTCCGGAGGGCCGTCGGTCGCCCGCGACGCGGTGCCTCGGTGTTTGGCCCGCCACATCAGCCCGCGCTGATCGGGATCTGACGGGGCTTGAGCGAGGCGCTCTTCGGCAGGTGGATCCGCAGGACGCCGGCCTGGAGCTCCGCGGAGATCTTGTCCGAGTCGATGCCCTGCGGGACAACGAAGCTCCGACGAAAGTCAGGCAGGTTGTCCGCGCTCTGCTCGCGCTCGGCCGCATCGGCGCGCCGGCCCTCGAAGCTCAGCTCACCCTTCTCCAGCCGGATCGCCAGGCGATCCTGCGTCACACCCGGGAGATCCGCCACGACCAGGAGCTCCTCGGCGTTCTCGTAAATGTCGACCGCCGGGGGCACCGCAGGGCGCTGCTGGATCTTCTCAGGGTTGCTCTCTGCACGGTTGGTCAAGTTGCGATCGGTGCTCATCTTCATCGCTCCTTCCTCGGTACACTCCAGATCCGCTTCTCGCGGTATCGCTCTGCTTCTCTTCTTCTCTCCTTCGACTCCGTCGAACCCTCGACCCCTCAGCGAGCGGTCACCGTGATCTGCCGCGGCTGCGCCTCGGCGGCCTTGCTCAGCGTGAGCGTCAGCACGCCATTCTTGAGGACCGCAGAGGTCTTCTCGGGGTCGACCTTGCTCGGCAACGTGAAGCTCCGGCTGAAGCGCACCGCGCCCCGCTCCTTGCGGTGAACGAGGTAACCCTCCGGCGCGTCCGACCTGCGCTCGCCGCTCACGGTCAGGACGTCCTGGTTGAGCGAGATCTGGACATCCTTCTCCGTCAGGCCAGGGAGATCGGCCTTGACGACAAGGGCGCTGCCCGTGTCGTACAGGTGAATCCGCGGGCCAGGCGTGTACCGGGGCGACTGGTCGAACTCGCCGCGGAGCGACGCGCGCGGGGCGTCGTAGTCCTCGAACACCCGGTCCATGCGCCGGCGAAGCTCATCCATCATGGCGAACGTGCGATCGAAATCCGTGTAACGGTTCAGCATGGCGACTCCTCCGTGACCCCCGCGCGCGGCGCGCGCCGGGGCCTCGCCCACGGCGCCGTCACCCTGCTCGCGACGGCCGATTTGTTGTAGCGTTACGGGACCTTGGCTCCGAGAGCCGGTCTCTTCGCACCGCCCAATCTTTGCACGGCGCCCGGGGTGTCAAGAGCCGGGCCAGCCGCTCTCCCCCCCGTGGCAGACCGGCCGGAAACAGCCCCCGGAACGCCGCCAAGGAAGCCCCGACGACCTCATCCGGACGACCCCCGAGGACACCTCGAGAGCTCCAGCGACACCCCCGGCGACGAGAGCGCCCAACGAGCTCTACAGCCGCGCCCGCCGGATGGTACGATCCACATTGAACAACCCTGGGATGATTTTCTGAAAAATGGTACAAACCATGGACATGAAGAACCGTCCGTCCTTCTCCGGCCGCTCGTGGCCCGCCCGCCTCCTCTCGGCCGCCTCCGCCGCAGCGCTGTCCCTGGCGCTGATCTCGGGGGCCGCGCTGGCGCTGCCGTCCGAGGGCGACCGGGCGCCGAACGCGCGCCTCGAGGACGCCGACGGCCGCGAGCTCCAGCTCAAGACGCTGCGGGGCAAGCCGATCCTCATCGTGTACGAGGACAAGGACTCGGCGACGCAGAACCAGGCGTTCAAGGACGCGCTCGCCAAGCTCGCGAAGGGCGACCGCTACCGCAAGACCATCGCCCTCGCGGCGGTCGCCGACGTGAGCTCGTACGACTTCTGGCCGGTGAAGGGGTTCGTGAAGGACGCCATCCGCGAGGAGTCGAGGAAGGTCGGCGCGACCATCTACTGCGACTGGGACGGCGCCTTCCGCCAGGCCTACCGGCTCCGCCGCGGCATCAGCAACGTCATCCTCGTCGGCAAGAACGGCCAGGTGCTCTTCGCGGCCGAGGGCAAGCTCAAGCCCGAGGCGCAGAGCCGGGTGCTCGAGCTGCTCCGCAAGGAAGTCGAGGGCTGACCGCGACGCGCGCGGCCTGACGGCGCCGGGCGCGGGTGACCGCGGGCGCGCGCGGTCGACGCCACACGCGCCCGCGGCCACGCGCGCCCGCGGCCACGCGCGCCCTCGCTCAGCTCGCGTCCTTGCGGCGCCGGCGCGAGAGCAGCGCGGACTCGACCTGCGCGCGCACCTCGGAGACGTCGGTGGACGCCACCAGGCCGCCGCGCGCCTCGATGAACGGCCGGAGCGCCTCCGCGCCCGCGCCGCCCACGATCCACGCGGCGTCCCGGCACGCGTCCGCGTACGCGTCGACCAGCTCGCGCGCGGTCGGCGGCGACGGCGGGATCGCCACCGTCAGCGCGACGATGTCCGGCGAGAGCGACTCGACCGCGCGCGCGATCGCGGCGGGCGGGGTCCGCGGGCCGAGCACGACCGAGCGGAAACCCCACGCGCAGAAGCGCAGGCCGATGCCGAACAGCCCGAGCACGTGATCCTCGTCGGCGAAGGCGGCGAGCAGGACCCGCCGCCCGCTCTCGCCCGGCTGCGCCAGCCGCAGCAGGTGCAGCAGCGTGGCGCCGAGCACCTGCGACGCGAGGTGCTCCTGCGCGACCGTGATCTTCCCCTCGTGCCAGAGATCGCCGATGCGCTCGAGCGCCGGGCCGAGCGTGCGCTCGAAGATCGTCACCGCAGGGCCCAGCGAGAGCGCGCGGTTCACCTCGGCCTCGAGGCCGTCCGGATCGAACCGGAGCGCGGCGTCGACGATGCGCTCGCTCGCGCCCGCGAAGGCGTCGCCCCCGTTCGTGTACACCGGCGGCTGAGGCGCCGCCGTCTCGATCACCATGCGCGCCGCCTCGGCGGCCGCCATGCCGCCGTTCACGTAGTCGCGCATCTTCTTGATCAGCGCGACGTCCTCCTCGCTGTAGAGGCGGTACGCCGACGCCGTGCGCGCCGGGGACGGCACGCCGTAACGGCGCTCCCACGCGCGCAGCGTCGCCGACGACACGCCACACATCTTCGAGACGGCATGGATTCTGTAGCGGCTCAACTGGACAACCTTGGTAGAGGTCGCCGAACCCCAACCGACCCCGCCGGCTCGAAGCGCCGAACCGACGGGCAGCGAGGCCCAGGTAGACCAGCTTGGGATGACATTTTCGCCTTTGTCAAAGGCTGGGACAAACATTATACTCGGCGCCATGCAGAACACCAGCGCTTCTTCGGCGCATCCAGAGCGGCCCGGATCTCCGGCGGGAGGCGACGGGGCCGGTTCCCTGCCCGCGCCCGCGCGGCGGGCGGCGGGCGGTCGCCAGGGGAGGCCGCGCGCCGTCGTGATCGGCAGCGGCTTCGGGGGGCTCGCGGCGGCCGTGCGGCTCGGGGTGCGGGGCTACGAGGTCACCGTCGTCGAGAAGCTCGATGAGCCGGGCGGGCGCGCGTACGTGCACCGCCAGGACGGCTTCACCTTCGACGCGGGGCCGACCGTGATCACGGCGCCGTTCCTCTTCGAGGAGCTCTGGCAGCTCTGCGGGCGCAGCCTGGCCGACGACATCGACCTGCGGCCGGTGACGCCGTTCTACCGGATCCGCTTCCACGACGGCGCGACCTTCGACTACACGGGGGACGCCGCCGCGATGCGCGCCGAGGTCGCGCGCCTGTCACCCGGCGACGTCGAGGGCTACGAGCGCTTCGTCAAGACGAGCGAGGCGATCTTCCGCGTGGGGTTCGAGGAGCTCGCGCACGTGCCGTTCGGGTCGTGGACGGACATGGCGCGCATCGTGCCGGACATGGTGCGGCTCGAGAGCTACCGGACCGTGTACGGGCTCGTCGCGAAGCACGTGAAGGACGACCGCCTGCGCCAGGTGCTGAGCTTCCACCCGCTGCTCGTGGGCGGGAACCCGTTCTCGACCACCTCGATCTACAGCCTGATCGCGTTCCTCGAGCGCAACTGGGGCGTGCACTTCCCGATCGGCGGCACGGGCGCCCTGGTGCGCGGGCTCGTGTCGCTCATCGAGGGGCTCGGGGGATCGGTCCGGTGCGGCGCCGAGGTGCGGCGCATCGCCGTCGAGGGCGGCCGCGCCCGCGGCGTGGAGCTCGCGTCGGGGGAGCGGCTCGCGGCGGACGTCGTCGTGTCGAACGCGGACTCGGCGTGGACGTACCGGCACCTCGTGCCGCCGGAGGCGCGCAAGCGCTGGACCGACAGGCGCATCGAGCGGCAGCGCTACTCGATGAGCCTCTTCGTGTGGTACTTCGGGACGCGCCGTCAGTACCCGGACGTCGCGCACCACACGATCCTCCTCGGCCCGCGGTACAAGGCGCTGCTCGAGGACATCTTCCAGAGGCACGTGCTCGCGGACGACTTCAGCCTGTACCTGCAC
This sequence comes from Sorangium sp. So ce406, assembly GCF_051474675.1. Taxonomy (NCBI): domain Bacteria; kingdom Pseudomonadati; phylum Myxococcota; order Polyangiales; family Polyangiaceae; genus Sorangium; species Sorangium sp. So ce406. Next base: position 937,452 of record NZ_CP150340.1, read on the forward strand.
CGCCCGACCGCGACCGATCCGGCCCTCGCGCCGCCCGGCTGCGACGCGTTCTACGTGCTGTCGCCGGTGCCGAACCTGCTCAGCGGCACGGACTGGCCCGCGACCCAGGAGCGCTACCGGCGCTCGATCTCGGCGCTGCTCGAGGCGACGCTCCTGCCGGGGCTCGAGGGCGCGCTGGCGAGCTCGCGGCTGCTCACGCCGCAGGACTTCCAGGACCGGCTGCTGTCGTTCCGCGGCGCGGCGTTCGGGCCGGAGCCGGTGCTCACGCAGAGCGCCTTCTTCCGGCCGCACAACGCGAGCGAGGACGTCGAGCACCTCTACCTCGTGGGGGCCGGGACGCACCCGGGGGCCGGTCTGCCCGGCGTGCTCTCGTCGGCCCGCGTGCTGGATCAGGTGGTCCCGGATGCATCGAAGTTCCTCTGAGGTGTCGGCGGCGGACATCGCCGCGTGCAAGGCGCTGCTGCGCAAGGGGTCGAAGAGCTTCGCCGCCGCGGCGCTCCTCCTGCCGGCGCGCGTGCGGGAGCCGGCGTCGGCGTTCTACGCGTTCTGCCGGGTCGCCGACGACGCGGTCGACGAGCTCGGCGAGCACGCCCCGCCGGCCGCGGCCGCGGCGGCGGTCGCGGCGCTGCGCGAGCGGCTCGCGCGCGCGGCGGCGGGCACCCCGGACGACAGCCCCGTCGACCGCGCGCTCGCGCACGTCATGGCGGAGCACGCGCTGCCGCGCGCGTTCATCGAGGCGCTGCTCGAGGGGTTCGCGTGGGACGCAGAGGGGCGCCGCTACGAGACGCTCGCGGAGCTGAACGCCTACGCGGCGCGCGTCGCGGGCGCGGTGGGCGCGACGATGTCGGCGCTCATGGGCGCGCGAGGGCCCGAGGCGCTCGCGCGGGCGTGCGACCTGGGCGTCGCCATGCAGCTCACGAACATCGCGCGCGACATCGGGGAGGACGCGCGGCGCGGGCGGGTCTACCTGCCGCTCGCGTGGATGCGCGAGGCGGGGATCGATCCGGACCGCTGGCTCGAGCGGCCGGTGTTCGACGACCGGCTGGGGCGGATCGTGGCGCGGCTACTCGCCGAGGCGGAGGTGCTCTACCGCCGCGCGGGCGCCGGCATCCCGATGCTGCCGCGCGACTGCCGCGCCGCGATCCAGGCGGCGCGGCTCATCTATGCGGACATCGGGCGCATGATCGCGCGCCGCGGCTTCGACTCCGTGTCGACGCGCGCGGTGGTGTCGCCCGGCCGCAAGGCGTGGCTCGTGCTGCGAGCGCTCGTCGGCAGGCCCGCGGCGCCGGCGGAGGAGCGCGAGCACGGCGCGGCGCCGCCGCTCGACGAGGTCCGCTTCCTCCTGGAGGCGGCGCGATGAGGGCCGGGGCCGTCAGCCCGCAGGCCGCCTCGGCGCGGGAGCTCGACGCGGCGCGGGCGCGCGTGCGCGAGGCGGGCGGCGAGGCGCTGCTCGCGCGGCTGGAGCACCTCGACGCGGCGCGGGCCGCGCCGCCCGGGCCGAGCGCGCCGCCGCAGGGCGCGGCGGCGCGGGCGCCCGATCGCGGCGCGGCCGTCGACCACGACGTGGTGATCGCGGGCGGCGGGCTGTCGCTGCTGCTCGCGCCGCTGCTCGCGTCGGCGGGGCTGCGGGTCGCTGTGCTCGACAGGGCGCGGATCGGCGCGGCGCACCGCGAGTGGAACGCCGGGACGGCCGAGGTGGACGCGCTGTCGGCGTCGGGGCTCTTCGCGCGGGACGAGGTCGAGCGGCTCGTCGTCGCCCGCTATACCGAGGGGCTGTGCCGCTGGCACGGCGGCGGGACGTACCCGGTGCGCGGCGTGCTCGATCACGCGCTCGACGCGGGCGCGCTGCTCGCGGCGGCGCGGGCCCGGGCCGAGGCGCTCGGGGTCGCGCTGCTCGACGGGCACGCGCTCGTCGGGCACGCGGAGGGGCCGGACGCGGTCGGGCTCGCCGTGGCCGAGGCGCGGCCGGGCGCCGCGCCGCGCGCGCTGTCCGCGCGGATCCTCGTCGACGCGCGGGGCGCGGCGAGCCCGTACGCGACAGCGGACCTCGTCTGCCCCACGGTCGGCGGCGTGCTCACGGGGCTCGAGGAGGGCGACGGCGAGCGGCAGATCCGGCCGGACGTGGGCGAGATCCTCGCGACCACGGAGGACGTCGAGGAGGGCAGGCAGCACCTCTGGGAGGCGTTCCCGGGGCGGCGGGGCGAGACGACGGTCTACCTCTTCTATTACGCGCGCTCCGGGGACGTCGGGCCGGGCGCGCTCCTGTCGCTCTACGCGCGGTTCTTCCGGCTGCTCTCGCGGTACAAGGAGGGGGACGCGCGGCTCGTCCGGCCGACGTTCGGGTTCATCCCGGGCTGGTCGCGGCTGTCGGCGGCGCCGCGCGCGCCGGGGCGGCGGGTGCGGCTCGTGGGGGACGCGGCGGCGCGGCACTCGCCGCTGACGTTCTGCGGCTTCGGCGCGAGCGTGCGCGAGCTCGCGGCGACGGCCGCGGACCTGGCGCGGGCGGTGGAGGACCCGGGCGCGCCGAGCGCGGCGCACGACGCGCCGGTGCACTCGGGTACGGGCGCGCTCGCGGCGCTCATGGCGAGGCCCGCGGGCGGGGCGAGGGCAGGGGAGATGAACGCGCTGCTCAACACGGCGTTCGCCGTGCTCCACGCGATGGGCAACGACGCCTACGCGGCGCTGCTGCGCGACGAGATGCAGCCGGCCGATTTCGTGAGGTTCCTGAGGGAGACGGCGGCGCGGCGGCCCGAGGTGTACCGCGAGGTCGTGAGCGCGCTGCCGCTCCGGGCCATCGGCCGCTGGGGAGCGGGGCTCGCGCGGGAGCTCTACCGGGCCCGCTGACCCGGGTGACAGGTGGGGGTGGCCGCGACGGTCTCGAGCGACGAATAGGTGGTTCAAGGGGGAACTCAACGCAAAGGTGCAAAGGCGCAAAGACGCAAAAAAGAAGAGAAAGGAAATAGGTTTTCCTTTTCTTCTCGTGAAGAGAAAGGGATGAGGTTTCCCCTTTTCTTCCTTGCGCCTTTGCGCCTTTGCGCCTTTGCGCCTTTGCGCCTTTGCGTTGAATTCTTCTTCTCAGGCGTTGCCAATCCGGATGTCGCTCTTGGCGCCCGTGGTGTCCACAGCGTTCGCAGTGCGCGTGGCGTGCCCGCCCGCCGCTGCCCGGCGCGCGAGGACGAGGGGGCCGAGGAACAGGCCGTACGGCGGGCCGCCGGTGCTGTGGTGGACGCGGTGCGTGTCGCGGACGCGCGCGAGGTAGGGGATGCGCGCGAGGCCCGAGACCGGGAGCCGCCGGTGGACGAGCCCGTCGTGGACGAGGACGTAGGCGACGCCGAAGGCGGTCATGCCGAGGCCGAAGCCGAAGGCGGCCTCGCGCAGCGGGCCCGGCGCGCCCATGCAGCCGTACAGGATGAGCCCGGTGGCGACCGGGGCGTGGAGGAACGAGAGCGCGTCGTTCCGCTCGAACAGCCCGCGCCGCTTCGCGTGGTGGGAGCGGTGGACGCTCCAGAGGGCGTGGTGCCAGACCTTGCCGTGGAGGAAAGCGGCCCACCCCTCCATGGCAGCGAAGGCGGCGAGGGCCGTGACGATCCAGATGGCGAGCGAAAGCGTCATCGCGCGGTCTCCTCAAGAAGCGAAAACGCGGGCAGGGGCGGTGTAGGCTCCGCGCCGGGAGCCCGGATGATTCCAGCGCGCAAACATCGGTGGTTCAACGCCTGGTTCGCGGCGCACGCGCGCGCGCGGATCCACGGCACGTTCGGCGCGGTCCTCGCGCGGGGGGTCGACGCGGCGAGCGCCCTCGCGGCCGAGGCGCCGCTCCTGCTCGTCGTGAACCACTGCTCGTGGTGGGATCCGCTGGTCGTCCTGCACGCGTCGCAGCACCTGCTCGGCGTCGACGGCCACGCGATGATGGACGCGGACAACCTCCGCCGGCTGCCGTTCTTCGCGCTGGTCGGGGCGTTCGGGGTCGACCTCGACCTGCCCTCGGACGGCACGGCCGCGATCCGGTACGCGGCGCGGCTGCTCGATCGCCCCGGCCGCGCCGTGTGGATCTTCGCCCAGGGGCGGGAGCGGCCCTCGGACGAGCGGCCGCTCGGGTTCCGCGCCGGCGCGGCCCAGATCGCGCGCGTCGCGCGGCGGGCCAGGGTGCTGCCCGTGGCGCTGCGGTACGAGTTCGCCGGCGAGGAGCGGCCGCGGCTCTACCTGGCGATCGGCGAGCCCGTGGCCGCGCCGCTCGGGCCGGGCGAGGCGGAGCGCGGGCCGGGCGAGGCGGAGCGCGGGCCGGGCGAGGCGGGGCGCGGGGCGCGCGACACCGAGGCGGCGTGCGCGGCCCAGGAGGTCGCCGTCACCGCGGAGCTCGACCGCATCCACCGGGCGATCCGCAAGGTGGCCGGGGCGAAGGACCTGCCCCTCGACGTCGACGGCTTCCAGTACATCCACCGGGCGAAGCCCTCGGTCGTCGGGCAGGCGGCGGAGCGGCTGCTCGCTCACTGGACGCGCCCCCGCGAACCGCTCACGCCTCGGCTTCCCGGAGGAGGCCGCGGCGATCGATCGTGAACCGGCCGCTCCGCCAGACGACGGTGCGGGTCGACAGCGCCCGGAGGAACGCGGCGCCGAGGACGAGATCGGCGAGGCACGCGTCGACGGCCGCGGCGAGGAGCGACGCGCGCCGGCCGGCCATCCGCGCGGCGAACGCGGCGACCGCGACGCGGCTCGCGACGGCGATCGCGATCGCGGCCGCCGCCGGCGCCGGCGCGATCGGGGCGGCGAGCAGGGCGAGCGCGGCGATGAGCGGCGTCGCGAAGAAGAGCGCCGGGTAGCTCGCGAGGAGCGCGGGGCGCTGCGCGCGGATGACGGTGATCCAGCGCGCGTAGCGGGCGATGACGTCGCGGAGCGCCCGGCCCGCGGCGAGCGAGGGGGCGACGAACGGCGCCGCGGCGATCGACCCGCGCGCGCCGCGCCGCGCGAGGAGGCGGCGCGAGAGCTCCATGTCCTCGCCGAGGTGCGCGGTGAGCGCCGCGAACCCGCCCGCGGCGGCGAGCGAGGGGGCGCGGACGGCGAAGAGCTTGCCGACGAGCCCGCGCGGATCGAGCCCCGCGAGCAGCGGGAAGGCGTGGAGCGACCCGCCGAGGACCGCGGCCGAGGCGCGGTCGCCGAGCGAGGCCGCCGGCGCGACCTCGACGGGGGGCGCCCACACCGCGTCGAGCGGCGCGGGGCGCGCGCCGTCGCAGAGGGGATGAACGAGGGCGTCGAGGTCGACGCCGGCGAGGTCGACGTCGCTGTCCGCGACGAGGACGACATCGAACGGGGCGGTCTCCCGGGCGACGACCGCGGCGAGCTGGGCCGCCTTCCGGTTCGGTCCGGCGGCCGCGGTGAGCGCGACCTCGGCGGGGATCCCGGCCGCGCGGAGCGCCGCGGCCGCGGCCGACGCCACGGGGAACGCGCCGTCGCCCGCGTCCGCCACCGCGAAGACGCAGCGCGCCGCCGCGGACAGGCGCGCGCCGGCGAGCGAGCCGAGGGTTCGTTCAAGGTGCGGCTCCGGGCCGGCGCAGGGGCGGACGACGAGGACGCGCGGCGCGCCCGGCGCGGCCGCGGGCGTTTCGCCGGAGGGCGACGCGGCCACGGGCGCCTCGCCGGAGGGCGACGCGGCCGCGGGCGCCTCGCCGGAGGGCGACGCGGCCGCGGGCGCCTCGCCGGAGGGCGACGCGGCCGGCGCGCGCCGCCGCGCCGCGCGCCGGATCGCCTCGGCGGAGACGCTCGCGACCGCGAACGCCCAGGCGAGGGGCAGGCAGGCGGCCGCGTGGAGCAGCGCGCTCACGCCTCCCTCCGCATGCGGAAGGGCAGGAGGAACTGCACCCAGGGGCTGACGAACCGGTCGAGCGAGAGCGCCTCGTGGACGACGGTCGCCGGCTTGCCGGCGAACGTCGCCGCCGCGAGCGAGCGCGCGTAGAACGGCGTGTCCTCGTAGGTGCGCAGGACCCGCGGCGACGAGCCCAGGTCGGCCGCGATGCTCCGCTCCATGCCCCAGCGCGTCCCGCCGAGCGGCCGCGGGAAGAGCGCCGGGAGCTCGCGCGCGCCGCCGGCCGCGTCGAACGCCCGCCCGACGAGCAGCCGCGTGCCGTCGCGGCGCTGGACGTCGTAGGTGAGGGCGACCCCGTCCGCCCCGAGCGCGCGCGACCAGGTCCAGCGCTCGAAGGCGCGGTCGAGCGGCTCGTCGCCGGAGTTCGTGTCGAGGTAAGCGCTGCCGGTGAAGCGCAGCGACGGGTGCTCGAGCTCGACCTCGGCGCGCGCGATCGGCGCGATCGGCGCCCACCGGTGCCGCCCCGACCGATCGAGCGCGACCCCGGCCCGCGCGCCGCGCGCGCACGGCGCCGGCGCGGCCGGGCGGAGGCGCACCGTCCCGGAGAGCCGCGAGGGGATCGGCGCGGTGATCTCGTCGAACGCGACGCGGAGCTCGCCCCCGGACCACTCCATCAGGCTCGGGCCGATGGCGAGCGAGCGCGGCGACCGGAAGACGGCGTCCCGCGGCCGCTCGGTCAGGGCCCACCGATCGGCGCGCGGCCCGTACAGCGCGACGTTCATCGAGCAGTGCATGAGCGGGTCCGCGGCGCCGCGCGCGCGCGCGCGGGCGTAGTACGGCGAGAAGACGCTGCCGAGCAGCGCGATGATCGTGATCGCGCACCGGCGATCGTCGCTCACCGCATCCAGGTACCACCAGGCATAGCCGCCGTGCGGGATCTCGAGGTCGAAGCGAGGTCCTCCATCACGCTCTGCGCCGCGAGCCGGCCGCTCAGCGCCGCCATCGGCACGCCCGCCCCCGGGTGCACGCTCCCGCCCGCGAAGTACAGGCCCCGGAGCTTCGAGCGCGAGGCCGCCCGCGCGAAGGGGGAGTTCCATCCGTGAGACGCCGGCCCGTAGAGCGCCCCCCCGGTCGCCGGGAACAGGCGCTCGAAGTCCGCCGGCGTGGTCACCACCGGAGAGGGGCCGAGGCTCTTCAGCGAGAGCCCGAACCGCTGCAGTTGATGGAAGACGCGCTGCTCGCATGCATGGATCTCCGAGGATGAGGGGGGGTGGGTATCACCGGTGGCAGGGGCGTTGACGATGAAGAACAGGCGCTCTCCGACGGGCGCGGGCGCGGGCGCCTCCGGGGGCGCGCCGGGCCCGGCGCCGCCGAGCTCGGGCGAGGGCGCGTTCCAGCGGTCCTCGGCGCAGACATAGACGGTGGCGTCGCGCGGGAGGGCGCCGCGCTCGAAGAGGTCGCGGAACTCGGCCTCGTAGTCGCCGGAGAAGAAGACGTTGTGCCGGAGGAGCGGGAAGCCGCTCGCCTCGGCCACGAGCGCCCAGGTGACGGCCGAGAGCGACCGCGGCGCGCTCGCGGGCGCCTTGCGGGCGGCGCGCTGGCCGAAGAGGCCGCTCCGCAGCGCCGCCGGGTCGGCGTTCATCACGACCGCGTCGGCCTCGATGCGCTCGCCCCCCTCGAGCACCACCCCCCGGGCGCGGCCGCGGCCGTCCTCGATGGCGGCGACGTGCGCGCCGCAGCGCAGGGTGGCGCCGGCGCGGGTCGCGGCCGCGGCGAGCGCCTCGGCCACCTGGTACATCCCGCCCTCGGGGAACCACACGCCCTCGCGCTCCACGTGCGCGATCACGCTCAGCGTCGCCGGCGCCTGGTACGGGGACGAGCCGCAGTAGGTGGCGTAGCGGCCGAAGAGCTGCCGCAGCCGCTCGTCCGCGAAGAAGTCGGAGAGCGCGCGGTAGAGGGTGCGGTGCCCGTCGATCTTCATGAGCCCGCCGACGCCCAGGCTGCCCGCCGTGCTGAGGATCGTCCTCAGGGTGGGCCGCTCCGCGCGCAGGAAGGGCGCCTCCACCACGTCGAAGATCTCGCGCGCGTACCGGCAGAACCGGCGGTAGCCGTCCGCCTCCCGCGGCCCCGCGAGCGCGCCGATGGCGTCGGCGGTGCGCTCGACGTCGGCGAAGAGGTCGAGCGTCGCGCCGTCCGGCCACGCGTGGCGCGCGAGCGTCTCGGCCGGGCGGAGCCGCACGTGGTCCTCGAAGCGGAGCCCGACCGACGCGAAGATCTCGTCGAAGACCCACCGCATCGTGAGCACCGTGGGGCCCACGTCGACGCGGCGGCCCTCGAGGACCACCTCGCGCATCTTTCCGCCGACGCGCGCCGCCCGCTCGAGTAACACGACGTCGAGCCCGCTCGATGCAAGGAGCGCCGCCGCGGTCAGCCCGCCGATGCCCCCGCCGATCACCACGACGCGATCTCTCGTGTCCGCCATGGCTCCGGAGTGTACTCGTCGCGCCCGCTTTGTCCATGCTTTGTTGAAGTGTTGTGCAAACCATTGACAATCCCTCGGACGTCCTCAACACTGCTCTTCATGGATTTCGACCGCCGGATCGAGCGGGTCCTCCTCGTTGCGATCGAGTCGCTCTCTTCCTCTGCGTCGCCGCCCGGGCTCCTGGCAGCGACGCACCACGCCGTCTTCCCCGGGGGCGCCCGCGTGAGGCCGCGGCTCTGCCTGGCGGTCGCCTCCGCGTACGGCGATCCTGCGCCGGAGGTCGCCGACGCGGCGGCGGCGGCGGTGGAGCTCATCCACTGCGCCTCGCTCGTCCACGACGACCTCCCCTGCTTCGACGACGCGCCGATCCGGCGCGGCCAGCCGTCGGTCCACCGGGCCTTCGGCGAGCCGGTCGCGGTGCTCACCGGCGACCAGCTCATCGTGCTCGCGTTCGAGGCGCTCGCGCGCGGCGCCTTCCACGCGGTGGCGAGCGGCGTGACCGACGCCCGGCGGGGGGTGCGGTTCTTCGAGGTGCTCGCGGCCGGCGTCGGGATGCCGCAGGGGATCATCGCCGGGCAGGCGTGGGAGTCGGAAGGGAAGGTGCCGCTGTCGACTTACCGGCGCGCGAAGACGGGCGCGCTGTTCGAGGCGGCGGCGGCGCTCGGCGCGCTCTCGGCGGGGCAGGACGGGGCCGCCTGGGGCGACCTCGGGCAGCGCATCGGCGAGGCGTACCAGGTGGCGGACGACGTGCTGGACCTGATCGGCCAGCCGGAGGACATGGGCAAGCCGGCGGGACGCGACGGGGCGCTCGGGCGGCCCAACACGGCGCTGGAGCTCGGGCTCTCGGGGACGACCCGGCTGCTGCAGCGGCTCATCCAGGACGCGATCGACGCGGTGCCGCAATGCCCGCGGGCCGACGACGTGCGGGCGTGGGCCGTCGAGCTGGGGGAGCGGCTGCTCCGGGTCTGCAGGGGGCGCGGGGCGGGGGTGGGGGTGAGTTTGCTGGGAACGGGTTGATGGTCCGTCCGAGACTCGGGGGTTCCCGGGGGGACACGCTGGTTGATGTGTCGTCGGACGGAACGGAGAAGGGGATTCGGGAAGGGCCTTAAAAGCGCGTCAATCGGGGGCAGCGGGGCTGCGCCCTGGCTCGACGAACGCACTTCAGGGTGACATCCTCGGCGGGGCTTGATGCGCCTGCGGGCGCGACGCCGTGGAGCGCAGAGGTGCTATGCCCTGCATCCGCCAGAATGGCTTTTCGTCCGATCGGGGGGACTGGGGATGAGGGCGATACGGGAGCAGCACTCCACCATCGTTTCTCGCAAGCTCGAGGCCGATAGCCCGGGGGGGATGCGCGAGGCGTTGAGCTCCGTCGAGCAGCTCGCGCGGGTGGCGCGAGGACGGCTGCGGGACCGCGTCGTGGACGTGGGAGGGCCGGCGACGACGGGGCTCCGGAGCGCGCCGAGGAGCGCGAGCCTCGCCCGGGCGAGCAGCGCCGTGCCGCTGCACGTGTCGCGGATGCTGCTCGATCGACACCAGATCGCGGCCCACGCGCTCGCCCACCTCTACGCGGAGATCGAGGCGTGCCGCGCGCTCGCCGGGTGGGCGTGCGAGGTGGGCGGCGGAGAGGCGAGGGCCGTCGCGGAGGCGCACACGGGGGCGCTGCTGCTCGCGCTGCGCGGGGGCGTCGACCTGGGCGGCGGAGAGGTCGCGCCGCTCGGGGAGCTCGAGCTCCGCGAGGACGAGGTCGCGAAGGCGATCGGGCACCCCGCCGTGGCGGCGTGGGCGCGCGACGCGGGATCGGGCGCGGCCGTCGCGTCGCTCGCGCGCGCGGCGGCGGAGCAGGGGATCCAGGGCGTCGGGGGCGCAGAGGACGAGCGCGTCGGGTGGATACGGCACAACATGCGCGACTTCGTCGAGCGGCTCGTCGAGCCGCTCGCCCCCGAGATCCACCGGCGCAACGGGCTCATCCCGGAGTCGATCATCCGCCGCATGGGCGAGTTCGGCGTGTTCCGGCTGGCCATCGCGCCCGAGAACGGGGGCGACGGGCTCGGCGTGGCCGCCATGGTCGCCGCGATCGAGGAGCTCGCGCGCGGCTCGCTCGGGTTCGGCGTGCTCACCACGACCGCCTCGATCGCCGCAGACCTCCTCGCCCGATCCGGCACCGAGCCGCAGCGACGGACCTGGCTGCCGCGCATCGCGGCCGGCGAGGCGCGCTGCGCCCTCGCGCTCTCGGAGCCCGCCTACGGCTCGGACCTGGCCCGCATCGCCACGCGCGCCGAGCGCCAGACCGACGGGAGCTACGTCATCACCGGCAAGAAGGCGTGGGTCACCGGCGCGTCGCGCGCCGACCTCGTGCTCACGCTGGCGAGGACGACGACGCCGGGCGGACAGGGGCAGCAGCCGCTCGGGCCGAGCCTGTTCGCGATCGCCAAGCGGCGCGGCGCGCCGGGCGCCGACTTCCCGGACGCGGGGATCGCCGGGGCCGAGGTGCGGGCGCTCGGACAGCGGGGCATGGGGCACTACGAGCTCCGGATCGAGGGGCTTCACGTCGGCCGCGAGGCGCTCCTCGGCGAGCGCGAGGGCGAGGGGATCAGCCAGATCCACCGGGCGCTCGTGGTCGGCCGCATCTACGCGGCCGCGTGCAGCGTCGGCGTGGCCCAGGCCGCCCTGGAGCTCGCGCTCGAGCGGGCGAAGACGCGCGTGCAGTTCGGGTCGCAGCTCCTCTCCTTCCCGCGCGTGGCGCACCGGATCGGCGGGCTCATCACCCGCGTCGCGGCCGCGCGCCAGCTCGCGCGCGCCGCCGCGCAGGCGGCCGACAGCGGCAAGCCGTGCGAGGTCACCTCGGCGATGGCGATGCTGTTCGCGAGCCGCGCGGCCTGGGACGCCGCCGACGCCTGCGTGCAGATCCACGGGGCGAACGGCTACGCCGAGGGGTCGGTCCCGGCGAGGCTCCTGCTCGACGCCCGCAGCCTCTCCTTCCACCTGGGCACGCGCGAGGTGCTGGCGCAGGGCGTCGCGCGCGCCCTGCTCGAGGGGGCGCTCCCCTGAGCGATCGCGGGCGGGCGAGCGCGGGCGGCGCTGCCGCCGGGCGCTGTCGTCAGGGGAGCGCGCCTGTGACATGATCGCGCGGACCGATGGTCCGCGTCCGCTCCCCTCGCTACGGCCGCAAGCTCGATGATTTCACGGTCGGCGCGGTGTACGCGCACCCCTGGGACGTCACCGTCGACGAGGGGATGCTCGCGCTCTTCGCGGCCTCCTTCCAGGACGCGATCCCGACGTACGCGAGCCGCGTCGCGGCCCGCTCGGCGGGGCTCAAGGACAGGCCGGTGAACCCGCTGCTGCTCCTCAACCTCGGGATCTCGTTCAGCGTCCACGACGTCAGCGAGCAGGCGATCGCGCACCTCGCGTACATCGACGTGCGGTTCCCGGACGCGTGCTATCCGGGCGACACGCTGCGCGCGAGCTCGATGGTGATCGGCAAGAAGCCCGTCTCCACGGGCGACAAGGGCGTCGTGCACGTCCGGACGCAGGTGGTGAACCAGGACGGGCTCCTCGTCTGCTCGTTCGAGCGCAAGGCGCTCGTGCCCTGCGGCAGCGTCGCGGAGCGCTCCGCGGACGCGCCGCACGCGGTCGTGCAGCCCGCCGCGCCGCCGGCGCGCCTGCCGAAGGAGCTCGAGGGGCCGCTGCCGGCGGCGCCGCGCCACGGCGGCTTCTCCTGCTTCTGGGACGACTTCGAGGTGGGCGACGTGATCACCCACGAGGTCGGCAGGACCGTCGGCAACAGCGAGCACATGCAGCTCTCGACCCTGCTGCGCAACTCCCACCCGCTCCACCTCGACGAGCAGTACTGCCGGTCGAGCTCCTTCGCGAAGACGCGCGTCGTCCACGGGGGGCTCGTGCTGTCCTGGGTGCTCGCGCTCTCGAGCAGGGACACGGCCGGGTGCGCCGTCTGGGACCTCGGCCTCGACGACGGCGCGCACCCGAGCGGCGTGCTCGCGGGCGACACGCTCTTCGCGGCGTCGAAGGTGATCGCCCGCGAGGAGGCAGGCGCGGGCGCGGGGAGCGTCACCTTCCGCGTCGTCGGCGTGAAGAACACCCCGCCGCGCGCGCTGCTCGATCAGGGGGCCGACCTGTTCACCCCGGAGCTCGGCAAGGCCGACGGCAGGGTCAAGGAAAAGGTCGTGGAGATCACGCGAACGCTGCTCGTGCGCCGGCGGGGCTAGGCGCGACCGCGGCCGGCGCCGCAGAAGAGGAGCCCCCGCGGGGGCCGCCGCAGCATACAATGCGCCCCCATGAGCACCGCCGCGCGACGTCGAGGAGCAGGACGGCCATGAGCGCGGCGGCGAGCCGTGAGCTGGACGCCCTGCGCGCGCGCGTCGCCGAGCTGGAGCGGGAGCTGGCCCGCGTCCGCGCGTCGGGGCAGCCCGCCTCCACGCGGAGCCCGGGCGCGCCGGCGTCGGGCCCGGGCGGCCCGGCGCTGACGTCCGGCACCGCCGGATGGGAGGCGCAGCTCGACGAGGCCGAGGAGGTGGCCCAGATGGGCAACTGGATCTGGGACCGCGACCAGAACCACCTCACCTGGTCGCGGCAGCTCTTCCGGATCCTGGGCTTCGATCCCGCGAAGGACACGCCGTCGACGGAGATCTTCCTCGCGGCCGTCCACCCCGACGACCGGGAGCGGATGACGACCCTCCTGCAGCGGGCGATCGAGACCCGAGAGGGGTCGGGCGCGACGGCGTTCCGCGTGCTCCGCCGGGACGGCGCGGTGCGGGAGTGCCTGCTGAGCAGCCTGCCCATCGTCGACGGAGCGGGCCCGCCGTCCCGCTTCTTCGGCGTGGTCGTCGATCTCACCGAGCGCCGCCGCGCCGAGCAGGAGCTCCGCCGCAGCGAGCGCATGCTGAACGAGGCGCAGCGCATCGCGCACGTGGGGAGCTGGTCCTACGACCTCGCGTCGCGCGCCGTCCGCTGGTCCGAGCAGCTCTACCAGATCCTCGGCGTCGCCCCCTCGACGCGCCCGACGTTCGAGCTCCTCGCGAGCGTCATCCACCCCGAGGACCGCCACCGGGTCTTCGGCGGCGCGGAGAGCGCGTCGCCGCTCGGCATCGCGGGCCCCGTCGAGTGCCGCGTCGTGCGCCCGTCGACCGGCGAGCTGCGCCACGTGCAGATGGCGGCGCAGCTCCTCACCGACGAGTCCGGGGCGATCACCGGGCTGGTCGGCACGAGCCTCGACATCACCGAGCGCCGGCGCCTCGAGGAGCAGCTCCTGCACAGCCAGAAGCTCGAGGCGATCGGCCGCCTCGCCGGGGGCGTCGCGCACGACTTCAACAACATGCTCACCGCGATCTTCGGCCACAAGGAGCTCGCGGCGCGCAAGTCGCCGCCGCCGTCGCCCGTCGTCGAGCACCTCGCGCAGATCGGCACCGCCGCGGAGCGCGCCGCGGCGCTCACGCGGCAGCTCCTCGCCTTCGCGCGCAAGCAGATCATCCAGCCGACCGTGGTCGACCCGAACGCGCTCATCCTCGGGGTGGAGTCGCTCCTGCGCCCGCTCGTCGGCGAGGACGTGGAGCTCGACGTGCTGCCGGGCAGCCAGATCTGGCCCATCCGCATCGATCGGGGGCAGTTCGAGCAGCTCCTCATGAACCTCGCCGTGAACGCGCGCGACGCGATGCCCGGCGGGGGGCGGCTGACGATCGAGACAGCGAACACGCACGTCAGCCCGGACGACGCGGAGCAGAGGCCCGAGATCGAGCCCGGCGACTACGTGGCGCTGACGGTCACCGACACCGGGCAGGGCATGGAGGACGCGATCCAGCAGTACGTGTTCGAGCCGTTCTTCACGACGAAGGAGCCCGGCAAGGGGTCGGGGCTCGGGCTCGCGACGTGCCACGGCATCGTCAAGCAGCACGGCGGCCACATCTGGTTCTCCAGCGCCTCCGGCCAGGGGACGCGCTTCACGATCTGGTTCCCGCGCGTGCGCGGCGCGCCGTGCGAGCAGCCCGCGCGCGCGACCTCCGCCGTGGTCGGCGGCGCGGAGACGGTGCTCGTGATGGAGGACGAGGCGCAGGTGCGCGAGCTCTGCGTCGCGGCGCTGCGCTCGTTCGGCTACTCGGTCCTCGCGGCGCGCAGCGGCAAGGAGGCGGTCGCGCTCGCGGCCGCCTACCCCGGCGCCATCCACCTGCTCGTGAGCGACATGGTGCTCCCGGACGCGCGCGGCCCCGAGGTCGCGGCGGCGCTCGCCCGCGCGCGCGCCGCGCTGCCCGTGCTCTACACCTCGGGCTACATCGAGGACTCCGCCGTGCCGGGCGAGCTCGTCGAGGGCGCCGTGCACTTCCTCTCGAAGCCGTACACGCCGACGCAGCTCGCGCAGGCGGTGCGCGCCGTGCTCGACGCGTCCACGCAGGCGCGGCGGGCGCAGGGCTCCGGCGACGCGCCCCCGCCGGCCGCGGCCGCCGAGCGCCTGCAGTGAGCGCGCTCGTGTGGGGGCGACGGCGCGCGCGTGGCAGCGGCGGCGCCGGGGTGAGCGCTCGACGCGCGCGGCGGCCGCGGTCGGCCGCCGCGCTCGACGCTGGCCCCGGCGGCGGGGGAGCCTCTATCCTGGACGAGCGGCTTTCGCGATGAAGATCCGGGGCTCAGCGCTCATGCACACGAGGGCCTACCTGCTGACGCGGTGGGGGAGCCAGGCGATCTCGGTCCTCGACGCGAAGCTGCCCGCCAGCGTCCGCGCGGTCTTCTCGTCGCCCGATCTCGTGGCGCATAGCTGGTATCCCGTCTCGATCTGGAACGCGATCGCGGACGAGATCTCGCGCTGGCCCAACAGGTCGGGGGTCATCCGTGATCTCGCGGCCTACGTGGCCGAGCAGGACCTGACGCTCGCGCACAAGGTGCTCCTCAAGCTCGGCACGCCCGCGCTCGTCATGCGGCAGGCCGGCGTGATGTGGGGCATGTATTTCAACGGAGGCCGGCTCGCCCCCTTCGCGGAGGGCGAGCGGTTCTTCCGCCTGATACTCTATCTCGGCGTCGACCCGCAGGCCGACCCGGGGCGCCAGACCTGCAGGGACGCGGTGCCGGCCTGGCAGGAGAACGCGCTCCGGCTCTCGGGCGCGCGCGGCGGCCAGAGCCTGCACACGAGGTGCCGCTTCGAGGGACACCCCACGTGCGAGTACGAGGTGCGCTGGCTCCGCTGACCCGGGCGGCGGCCGCGTCGAGCGCGCGCGTCACGACCTGGTGCAGAACGCGAACAGGTTGACCTGGGCCTCCTCGGCGCGCACCTCCACGGGGGTGCTCCCGAACTTGGATCGGGCGAACAGGGTCCTGAGGTCGTCGGCGCTGCGGTGGATCAACTCCCACTCGAGCACGTGGTCCATGAAGGCCTTGCTCGGGTTGTTCGCCCCGAAATTCCCGATGAGCCCGATGCCCCCGGGGAGGAGCTTGTCGTACATGCAGTTGAGGAGGCTCACGACGAGGTCGTCGCGCAGGTAGTCGGTGAGCCCGATGCTGTAGATCATGTGCTGGGGCTTGAGCACCGTCCTGCCGCGGCCGTGGGCGAGCCGCACGACGTTGTCCTGGGCGAAGCTGAATCGGTCCATGACGCCGAGCTGGTCGGCGATGCCGGCGGCGTAGGCGAGGGCCTGGTTGTCGATATCGATGCACGTCGCCTTGACGTCGGGCGGCTCGCTCCCGTCCGCGAACAGGTCGAAGAGCTCCCGGGCGGGGCCGCTCGCGAGGCTCGTGATGAGGACAGGGCCGGACGAGTGCACGCGGCAGGCGTCGCGGATGGCGCGGCTCAGCACGCCTCTCCGGTTCTTGACGGCGCGGCAGGCCTCGAGCGCGAGCCCCCACTGGTCGATGAAGCGGCCGAGTCGGCCGTCGCCGGCGGGCTCGTCGTTGTACATCATCTCGATGGTGTAGAAATCGCCCGCGTAGCCGCGCGGCTTCGTGTAGCAGCGGTCGACGGTGCGGCTCAGCATGAAGAGCGAGAAGGTCTCGCGGAACACGTAGGCGCCGATGCCCTTCTCGAGGTGGCGCTCGCGCTCGATGTGCTCGCGGAGCGCGGACACGATGGTCTGGCACGCGGCGCTCACCTTCTCCTGGATCTCCGCCTCGGGGTGCTTGCCCTCCTTCACCATCCTGTCGGCGATCATCATCTCGAACTTGAACTGTTCGACGGTGTCGATGAGCTTGGGAGGGATGTTGTTGGTGCCGGCTTGACCCGTCCTCGCCGCGTGAAAGCGGTTGACCTGCGGCACGTCCTCGACGAGGAGCGGCGGGAGCATCGCGGTGTTCTCGCGGAGGCGCTGGGCGAGCATGATCGCGAGCGACTGGTAGAAGCGCGCGGCGAGGCCGGGGACGGAGGCAAGGAGGGAGTGCACATAGGGGCCCTCGATGACGTCGAGGGTGCACTCCTCGCGGGCGACGACGGAGGCGCTCGCGGCGGCGCTCTCGAGGAACGACATCTCGCCGAAGATGGCGCCGGGGCCGAGCTGGCGGAGCGCGACGCCGCGCCCGAGGTGGGCGACCTCGACGCCGACGAGGCCGCTGCGCACGATGAAGATGCCCTGCCGGCGCGAGCCCTCCTCGAGGATCTGCTCGCCTGGCCGGTAGGTGACGCAGGTCGACTTCTCCAGCAGCAAGCGCTCGTCATCCTGGGTCAAGAACTCGAAACCTGTCGTCATGATGCCTCCGACCCCACGCGGGCGCGTCGACGTCGCGGGGAACCGGGTCCCTCCCCCGGCGCGGCGACGGGGGACGTCCACGCGTGCGCCCCTTCTACCACGACGCCTCGCGCCCCCGCTGGCGCATGGCGCTCCGCTCGGCGGTGCCGCGCGCCGCGCCGCTCAACGCGGCGGCGCGCGGCGCGTCGACGGCGTCACCGCGGGGCGCAGCCGGCGAGGCCGCTGTCCTCGGAGAGCACCAGCACACAGGTGCGGAGCACATCCATGCCGGCAAATCCGTCCGACGGACAGGCCGCCCGCCGCGCGCCGGGCAGGAAATCGATATCGGCGGCGGCGTCGAACCCCGCCAGCCGGAGGCGAGCGCCGGAAAGGACGGGAACGGTGTGCTTGCCTGAGGCGGCGTAGGCGCTCCTGTCGCCGGTCGCCCGGCGCGACAGCCGCTTCCCCGCGGGGGAGACGGCGAAGAGCGAGCTCTGCGACGCACCCGAGTCGATCTTCAGCGTGACGGCGATGCCCTCGACGCTCGCCTTCGCGGTGAGCTCGCTGCCCTGGTTCGGTCCGCCGCAGCGGGCGAGCTCCGCGACGGCGGCGTCGCCGAACCGCGCCCGGACCGCGCGGGCGGCCTCGCCGCTGGGCGCCTCGGTCATCCGGCCGTCGCGCAGGTCGAGCACGACGGCGCGGCCCGGCGCCGCGAGCGCCTGCGGCGCGATGACGCCGCCGATGCCGAGGCGCTGGAGGACGTCGGGCACGGGGACGACGAGCAGCGTGGGGGCCTCGACGCGGCCCCACCCGGAGAGGGCGAGGCTCGCGTCCTCGATCCGGGAGACCGGCAGCGGCCTGCCCGCGTGGTCGACGGCGACGTCGCCGGCCGTCGACAGGGGAAGCGCGAGCTCGTCGGCGAGCCAGCGGGCGAGGACGTGGTGCGAGGCGCCTGTGTCGACGAGCAGCACGGTGGGCTGGCCTGCGACAACGGCGTCGAGGAGCGGCGAGGGGAACGGCCGGTCGCCGACGTGGAACTGGAGGCTTGCCCGGCGCTCGGCGGGCTTCGCGGGAGCCGCCGGGCCAGCGCCCGCGATCCCGGCGGGCGAGGGCGCGTCGGGGGCGGCGACGGCCGGCGCCGCGCGCGGCGAGGCCGGCGCGGGGCGGACCGCGGCGGGCTCGGCGCAGCCGGTCGCCGCGAGCGCGCCGGCCGCGATCGCACGAAGAAGCTTCACCTGGCCATCATTGGCTGGCGGGCGACGTCGGTCAAGCAGCGCTGCCGCCGAGCAACGGTTGCGTACCCGCCCCGCCCGTGAAGGCAGCTTTTGCCGGGTCGGCAATCGTTGCTTTGCCGGGCCCGGACGGCGCTGCCCTGGAAGCCCGCGTTCGCCGCGGCCGCCGGCAAGGCGACTCGCGACATCGCGGCGCGGCGCGAGGGCACGCAGGTTGCGTGAGCGCGGGGGTCCTCAGGCAAAAGGAGTCCCCTTGAGATCTCGACTCGTGAACGGCTCGGTCCTCCTCATGACGCTCCTCGCTCTCCCGCGGTGCGGCGCCGACGCGCCGGCGCCGGACGAGACCTCGGCGGCGGACCTCGCGATGCGGATACCGCGGCTGCCGCCGGCGGAAGAGGCGACCGCGCAGGTCGAGGCCAGCTACCTCTTCGGCGTCCACAGCATCGAGGACAGGACGGACGAGCGGGCGGCCGCGAACCTCATCACGCCACCCGAGGGCTCGGCGCGGAGCAGCTGGACCGTCTTCGTCCACTACACGAAGCCGAGCCGCGGCGAGATCGACTACCAGCGGTACAAGCGCATGATCGACGCCGGGTTCAGCCCGATCGTGCGGTTCGACTACAACTACGGTCAGACCCTCCCTCCGGCGAGCAGCGACGCCTGCGACCCCGCCTGGCCCGGGGAG
The DNA here is from genome assembly GCF_051474675.1 of Sorangium sp. So ce406. NCBI lineage: Bacteria > Pseudomonadati > Myxococcota > Polyangiales > Polyangiaceae > Sorangium > Sorangium sp. So ce406. The sequence continues at coordinate 956,299 of NZ_CP150340.1, forward strand.
GTGGTCGACACGATGAAGCGGATCGTCGACAACGAGGTCTGCAAGGGCCCTTGCTCCACGACGTTCATCCTCGGCAACGAGATGAACGCGGAGTTCGAGAACCGCGAGGATCCGGACGAGGAGGGCGGGATCACGGTCGCCCAGTACGCGAGCTGCTTCCGCGACGTCCGCCGCCGCATGAAGGAAGAGGGCGTGTCGGCCAAGCTGCTCGTCGGCGCGGTCGGCCCGCTCAACGCCGACACGACCGCGAGCTGCCCGGGCGCCGAGGCCTACGACATGGACTACAAGAAGTACCTGCACTGCCTGGTCGGCGAGACGAAGGACCACGCCGACGGCCTCGCGCTCCACGCCTACGGAGGGCGCGGCGGGGACCCCGATCCGCGCAGCGACGATCGGCGTGACGGCTTCCAGAACTACAAGCTGCAGCTCGACATCGTCGACGCCGCCGGCGGGGCGGCGCTGCCGATCTACATCACCGAGTTCAATCACGCCGGAGACCTCTACGAGCACGAGGGAGAGCATTACGCGGAGCAGCCGTACCAGAGCGGCTTCATCCAGAAGGCCTACCAGGACGTCGCGGCCTACAACGACAAGAACAACTGCCGTATCCAGTCGCTCATCTGGTTCGCTTACCAGAACCCGACGTTCGCAGGTCTCAACCTGACCGACTGGGAGTGCATGGCGCCGCCGAGAGACGGAAAAGTGCCCCTCCCCGGGGAGCCCGAGCCGCAGCCGCAGCCGTGCAATCTGAAGCAGGCGTTCGATGACCTCCGGGACACAGCGCTCTACCAGGAGTACGGCACGAACTGCCTCGCGGTGACGAGGGCCCCGCCGGGCGATCCGGCGCTGGAAGGCGCGGAGCTCGGCGGGCAGGCGGGCGAGGAGGTGCTGCGCGCGATCAAGCTGATCAACCGCGGCAGCGAGATCAGCTATGCGATCGCGTCGAGCGTCCCGTGGCTCACGATCGAGTCGGGCGCGGAGGGGGCGCTCGCGCCGAGCGAGTCGGTCGCGCTCGCGGTGCGCGCCAGGTGCGGCGCCGAGCCGTCGACGGCCACGGGCGCCCTCACGATCTCGTTCAAGGACCGCTACCGTGTCCGCGAGAGGAGCCTGCCGGTGCGCCTCGATTGCCGCGCCGCCGCGCCGCCGGCCCCGCCGGGGACGCCGCCCGGGGGCTCGCACGGCGATCCGCACCTCCGGACGTTCGACGGCGTCTTCTACGACTTCCAGGGCGCGGGCGAGTACGTGCTCGTGGACGGCGGGAGCGACTTCGCCGTCCAGGTGCGCGAGCAGCCGCTCGGCGCGAGCGACGCGATCGCGGTGAACACCGCGGTGGCGGTGCGCGTCGGCGCGTCGCGGCTCGCGTTCTACGCGGGCGCCTCGCCCGCCTTGCGCGTCGACGGGGCGCCGGTCGAGGTCGCGGGCAAGCTCGATCTGCCGGGCGGGTACGCCGTCTACCACGCGCCTGCCGCGGAGGGCCGCTATGTGATCACCTCGGCGGCCGGCGATCACGTGGAGGTCTCCGTGCGCGCCGCGCACGTGGACGTGCTCGTCTATCCGGCGCCCGGGCGCGCGGGGCTGCTCCGCGGGCTGCTCGGGAACGGCAACGGCGCGACGGAGGACGACTTCACCCCGCGCGCGGGCGTCGCCCTCGCGCCGCCGCTCTCGCGGGACGCGCTCTACGACGTCTTCGGCGACAGCTACCGGGTCTCCGCCGCCGAGTCGCTCTTCGACTACGCGCCCGGGGAGAGCGTCGACACGTTCACCGTCCCCGGCTTCCCCGCGCGATCGGCGTCGGTCTCGGATCTCTCCGAGGCAGCGCACGCGGCGGCCTCCGCGGCGTGCGCCGCGGCCGGGGTCACCGATCCTTTCCTTTTCGAGGCGTGCGTGCTCGACGTCGGCCACTCGGGCGATCCGGCGTTCGCCGACTCCGCCGCGGGCGCCGTGCCGCCGGCAGAAGGCCTGCGCGAGCTCTACCGGAGCGACTTCGAAGGGCCGGTCGGCCCCGAGTGGTCGTCGAGCACGACGAGCGTGACCCCGATCGGCGGGCGGCGGTTCCTGGGCGAGTTCAACAACGAGACGGTGACGCTCCGGCTCGCCGGGCTCGCGCCCCACTCTCGGGTGAAGGTCTCGTTCGATCTCTACGTGATCCGCTCGTGGGACGGCGAAGATGGGGACGTCTTCTCGCTCGGCGCGTCGGGGAGCCCGCGCACGCTCCAGATGACGTTCACGAACACGACCTGGGCGCCCCAGTCGTTCCCCGACCTGCGCGGCGCGGGCAGCCACCCGCCGCGCACCGGCGCGGCCGAGTCGAACTCGCTCGGATACGACTTCTACGGCGACGCGGTCTACCGGCTCTCGTACGAGCTCCCTCACAGCGCCTCCGACATCGAGCTCCGCTTCTCCGGCAGCGGGCTCCAGTGGATCGGCGACGAGAGCTGGGGAATCGACAACCTCGACGTCGTCGCGCAATAGGCATCCTCCGCGCCGGGCGCGGGCCCACAACGGCTCAGCCCGGCAGCCGATCTCCAGCAGCGACGGAGCGGATCCGACCGCCGCGCCGCCTCGACGGTTGTCAGGCGGCGCGTCCCGCTGCAAGGTTCGCGCAGGAGAAGGCAAGCGCATGATTCAGATCGAGGCGAGGCACCTGATTCACTGCGACGAGGACACCTTCTGGGCGCTCTTCTTCAGCCCCGAGGTCAACGAGCAGATCTACCGCGACGTCCTCAAGTTCCCCTCGTTCGAGGTGCTGGAGCAGCGAGAGGACGAGCGCACCAGGGTGCGCAAGGCGTCGGTTCAGCCGCGCGTCCACGCGCTCCCCGCCGCCATCCAGTCGATGCTCGGGCCGAACTTCCGTTACGTCGAGGACAGCGTCTTCGACAAGGCCACGCGGCGATGGAGCTTCACGATGGCGCCGAGCCTGCTGGGCGACCGGCTGCGCAACGCGGGGGCGCTGCGGGTGGAGCCGTCGGGCCCGGGGCAGGTGACGCGGGTGGCCAGCGCGACCATCGAGGTGAGGATCTTCGGCTTCGGCAAGATGCTCGAGGGCATGATGGAGAAGGAGATGCGCGCGGGGTGGGACGACAGCGCGGCGTTCCTCAATCGATGGATCGCGGAGCACCCGGCGCGGGCGGCGGCGAGCTGAGGCGGCGCTCGATCTCGGCGCGCGTCGGATACGAGGGCTGACACCCCTCGCGCTCGACCGAGATGCCCGCCGCCGCGATCGCGAGCCGGAGCGCGTCCTCGATCGCCATCCCGGAGGCGAGGCCCCCGGCGAGCACGCCCGCGAGGGCGTCCCCCGCGCCCGTCGTGTCGACGGCGCGCGCGGGCAGGGCGGGGAGCTCCTCGCCCGAGGGCAGCAGGACCGCGCCGCGCGCGCCCCGCGTGAGCACCACGCGCTCCGGCAGGTGGCCGCGCAGCGCCTCGTGCTCGAGCTCGTTGACGACCGCGAGATCGAACCGGCCGACGAGCGCAGGATCGATGGCGTTGACGGGCGATGGATTGCAGATCGCCAGCGCGCCGTCGGCCCGCGCGGCCGACAGCACGCCGTCGATCGCCTCGGTCGGGATCTCGCCCTGACAGAGCCAGACCGCGGCCCCGCACGGCGCGGGCGGCGCGACGAGCGCGTTGGCGCCGGGGATCGCGAGGATCTGGTTCTCTCCGGAGGCGTCGACGCAGATCAGGGCGACGCCCGTCGTCGCGCCGCGGTGGACCACGACGGCGGAGAGCTCCACCCCGTCGGCGGCGAGCGCCGCGGCGCAGAGCTCGCCGTGGGCGTCGTCGCCGCGCGCGCCCGCGAGCCGCACGCGCGCGCCGGCGCGCGCCGCGGCGACCGCCTGGTTCGCGCCCTTGCCGCCCGGCGCGACGAGGAACGCGCGGCCCAGCACCGACTCGCCCGGGCGCGGCAGCCGCGGGCCGTAGCCGATGAGATCGGCGGTGATCGAGCCGCAGATCGCGAGCAAACCCATGTCCGCCGCATACCACGGGCGGCGCCGCGGCGGTCGCGTGAGCGCGCGGCACGTCGCGCCGGGACGCGGGGAAACGAGCGCCGCGCTCCTGCGCCGCGCTCGCAGGGGCCCTTGACAGGCGGACAGCAGTTTGAAAGGGCTATTGAAGGCTTATTTCCAAAGGGGAGCACGCACGATGGCTGCGACCAGCGAGGCGAACGAGATGAGTTCGACGGGCCGGAGCCCGGCGACGATCACCCACGCGGAGGCCGTCGAGCGGGCCCGCGGCATGGCGGACGCCATCCGGTCTCGGTCCGCCGAGGCCGAGGCGCTGCGGCGCATGCCGGAGGCGACCGTCCAGCGGTTCGTCGATGCCGGCCTCGTGCGTCTGCTGACGCCGCGCGTGTTCGGCGGGCACGAGCTCACGTTCGACGCGTTCGCGGACGTGACGATCGAGATCGCGCGCGCCGACGGCTCGGCGGGATGGTGCTTCTCGTTCCTCAACGTGCACTCGTGGCTGCTCGCGACGTTCCCGGTGGAGGCGCAGCAGGACGTCTGGCGGGAGCGCCCCGACGCCCGGCTCGCCAACGTGAATATCCCGGCGGGGCAGGTCTCGCCGGTGGAGGGCGGCTATCGGCTCTCGGGCGACTGGCCGTTCGCGAGCGGCATCACGCATTGCGACTGGGCGCTCCTGGCCGGGATCGTCCCGCCGGCGCGCGGCGCCGAGGGCGGCCCGCCGGACGTGCGCCTGTTCCTCGTCCCACGGGAGGACTGGGAGGTCCGGGACACCTGGCACGTCACCGGGCAGCGCGGTACGGGCAGCCATAACGTTGTCGTCAAGGACAGGTTCGTGCCGCAGCACCGGACGGTCTCGATGGCGGAGCTGAGCAGCGGACAGACGCCGGGCGGCGCTTACCACGCGAACCCCCTTTATCGGCTGCCGATCATCACGGCGCTCGCCCCGTCGCTGATCGCGACGATCGTGGGCGCTTCCCAGGGCGCTTATCGGCGGTGGCGCGCGGCGACGCGGGATCGCACGACGATGTACAGCCGCGAGCAGGTGGCGTCGCTGTCGCACCAGCAGATCCGGCTCGCCGAGATATCGGCCGAGATCGAGACGGCGGAGCTCCTCTTCCGGCGGACGCTCGACACGATCCGGCAGGCGGAGCGGCTCTCGATGGAGCAGCGCGTCCGGATCCGCAGGGACTTCGCGTACAGCGCGGTGCTGTGCGTCCGCGCCGTGGAGCGCATCTACACCGCGAGCGGCGGCGGCGCCAACTACGAGTCGAACCCGCTCCAGCGCGACTGGCGCGACGTGCACGCCATGGCGTCGCACGCGGGGATCAACTTCGATGCGGCGGCCGAGAACTTCGGGCGGATGGAGCTCGGCCTGCCGCTCAACCCGAGGGATCCGCTCGCCTAGCGCCGCGCCATCGCGCCGTCGCCTGGGGTTGAGTCGGCGGCGCGGCGCTCTGCGCAGGGCTGCCTCCACTGTCGCGCGGATACCCACTTCTCCGCCTGAAGACCGCGATCTGCGGACATCAATCCCGGCGCCCGGGCACGATACGAGAGCGACGCGGGACGACGCGGAAATGGTAACAGAGAACAGCGAACGGAGAAGACGCACGGCGGACGGAGCGCAGACGCCGGTTGTTGCGCTGTGCATTGCAGAATACAGCGTGAGCAGCACCTGGGTCCTCCATTCCAGTTCTGATCGTTCCCCTCAGCGATTCTTGACAGCGCGATCTGCGGCCGCGTACCGTGGACGATCGAGCATGGACCTGTTGGATGCCTGCCGCCGCGCATTGCTCTCGTCGGACCGCCATCCGGTTCGACCATCGCAGACGGCCCGCGACCGAGCTGATCATGGAGGAGGTGTCTCATGACGAGGACGGGGCGATGTTGGATGGCAGCCTTCGGGCTCACGCTGATGACGGCGGCCTGCGGCTCGAGCGAGACCTCCGAGTCGGGCGAGCAGGTCACGCCCATCAAGCGAGCGGAGACCCCGCAGAACGAGTTCACTCCCCTGCAGCTGGAGGCGACGGTCGACGCCCTCGTCGCCGTGATGAACGAGAGTCCGCTCGATGAGGCGCAGGTGGTGGTTCTACTGAAGAACCTCGACGACTTCTTCGCGCCGATCGCCACGGGCGCGAACCGCGCCATGGGTGAGCTCGGGGTCATCGGCAACGTGATCGGGCCAAGCAACGCGTCGATGGATGGCCCCACATCGCAGGATCTGCAGAATGAACAGATCGCGCAGGCGGTCGCGGACGGCGCCGACGGGATCGGCGTCTCGCCGTTCGACATCGGCAACGCCGCCGCCGTCGACGATGCCGTCGCGAACGGTGTCCCCGTGGTGACGCTCGACAGCGACCTGCCAGCCTCGAAGCGCTCGCTGTACGTCGGAGCGCTCAACAATCCTGCCGGCGCCACGGCAGCGAAGACCCTGATCGCGATGCTGCCGCCGCCGCCAGGTACGGTGCTGATTCACGGCAACGTCACAGCAGATTGGGCCGACGGATACGATCGAACGCAGGGCGCCCAGGCGGCGCTCGCGGGAGCCGGCTACACGCCCCTGGCGAGCCAGGCCGTGTTCGGCGACACCAACGAGGCGTTCGACGTCGAGTGGATGCGAAGCCAGATGGTGGCCGCGGACCCGCCCATCGTGGGGATGCTCGGCCTGTTCAACATCTCGTACCGGTTGGTGCTGGCCGCGGACGCCGCGGGCATGCCGGAGCTCCCCATCGTCGCGTTCGACTTCGATCCGAGGACCGTCGACTTCATGCGCCAGGGGCGCATCAAGGCCACGCACACCCAGCGGCAGTATTACGAGGGGTACCTCGTGCCGTACATCCTCTACGGCATGAAGAGCATCGGCCTCGATGCGACCCGGGAGATCCTCACCCCGCTGATCGAAGACGACGTGAGCAAGATCAACATCGGCATCGACGTGGTCCCGTCGGACAAGATCGACGCCTACAACGACTTCCTCGTCTCGATTGGCTCGATCCAGTAGCGGCGATGCGGCCCCCCGCGGGGGAGGGCCGCGCGGCGTCGCTTCAGTCCGTGACCAGCGGCCCGATGCGGTCGGCGAACGGCCACCCCTGGCTCTCGTCGGTATGGATCTGCCAGTCGAACACCCCGCGGAGCGCCGGGTGCTTGCCCTCGACCTCGTTCCACGTGGGGATCGCCTCGTCGATCGACATGTAGTACTGGTCGTCCGCGATCCCGAAGCCCAGGACGACGTGCGTGGGACCGAGCAGGTCGACCCACTGACCCACGTTGTCCACGATGTAGGACTGCTGGTCGAGGTCGGGGCCGTCGTAGTACTGCGGGGCGGCGTAGTCCATGGCGCCGGCGTCCACCATCGCCTTGCAGAAATCCTTGTCGCGCGGGTTCCATGGCGCCGGGGGCGCGGTGATGATGAAGCCGGGGAAGCGCCGCTTCAGCTCCAGGCTGATCCAGATCATCTCCTCGGTGTCGGGGTTCTGGTTGGCCTCGAAGGTGTTCCAGTCGATGCCGTCGAACCCGCCGAGGTCGTTGTAGATATCGACAACGCTGTCGACGAACGTCTGCGACTTCCCGCGGTCCGGGAAGCTCATGCCCTGGCCGGCGCCGCCGATGGAGAGGATGATCCTGCGATCCTGGGTCGTCCGGGCGTACTGGATGTCTTCCCTGAGGTGCGTCGCCGCTCCCCTGCCGTCGCCAGGCGGCGTCCAGGTGACCGCGCCGGTGGTGCCGGGCGGCCCGCCCACGGGATGCGCGGCGAAGAGGTAGATGAGGTTGTAATTGCTGTCGATGTCGCGGATGCGGACGGGCGACGGCGTCCAGTTGGGGTAGTAGCCGGCGACGACCTTCGCGGGGAGCGCGCCGACCGGGCCGGGCTCGGGGGTGTCGGCGCAGCCGGGGTGCGGGTCCCAGTAGTACGTGCTGACCGTCGGGATGTAGCCGGGGTTGTCGTGCTCGGCGACGTAGGCCGACCCCTCGTAGATCACGACGGCGCCCTCGTTGTACCACTGGCCCTCCTGCCACTGCGGATAGCTGCACTCGTCCCCGGGGGGAGCAGGGGTATCGGCGCAGGCGGAGTAAGGCTCCCAGTAGTACGTGCTGACCGTCGGGATGTAGCCGGGATTGTCGTGCTCGGCGATGTAGGCCGAGCCCTGGTAGTTCACGATGGTACCCTCGGCGTACCATTGGCCTTCCTGCCATTCCGGAGCGCCGGCGCACGCGGCAGATTCGTTGTGCCCGATATCGGCCTCGCCCTGCGACGCACCGGAATCGAGGCATCCGGTTCCGCCCGCGGCGATGGCGACAAGGAGAAACGACGTCCTGGCAGCAGTGAAGATAGAATTATAAAGCATGGTAGGACCCTCTTCGCACATCGGTTAAGAGCGCACGTGACAGCTCGCCCCCCGGATCCGGGCAGCTCGTGGACTTGATGGCGCGACGGGGACCAGCCCTTCAGATTATTTGATCAGGAGCTTCTCCGCCTGTGCGCTCGTCCGCCGCGTGATGATGCGGTCACGAACGGGTCATCCATGCACCGAGGCGCGGTGTTTCCTGCCGCGGCGAAATCATCCGTGGTCGTGGAACCAGGGATCCAGCCGGGTGACGCGGTGTTGACGCTGGATGTACGAAGCGCGGCGGCCGCCGGGGTGGCGTGCCGCTGAGCGGCCTCAGCGGAGCGCTTGCGGCGGCTCCTTGAGCACGCAGAGCGCGAGCTCGGGATCGCAGGTGACCTGCTCCTCGAGATCGGGGTTGATCCCGGACCCGGTGAGCCGGCCGGCCGCGATGTCTGCCTGCGGGTCGCAGAGGCCCGGGTCCGTCGCGATCTCCTCCGAGCCTTCCATGGCCGGCGCGGCGCACGAGACCGACGGCCACAGGCCCACGACGCTGTAGGACGCGGTGCAACCGTCCTTCGTGTAGGTCAGATCCGCCGTCATCAGCGTTCCAGGGAACGTCGGCGTGACATGGACACGGACGTTGCTCCACTCGTAGCGGAGCCGCGTCGCGGGGCGTTCGCCGAAGGCGGGGAGATCCAGCTCCGCGACGCTGAGCGACGCGACCGTGCAGACGTCGCTCTCGTCCGGCTCCGCCGAGGCGAACTCGCCCATCGAGGTGACCGCGCCGCCGTCGATCGAGACACCGGCGCCCTCGGCCTCGGCGGCGAGCGCGCCGAGCTCGGTCGCGCGGATGGCGAGCAGCGCCCTCGACAGATCCTGCTCTTTCTCGTTGTCCGGCCGGGAGGGGTTGTACTTCTCGAGGCCGATGGTCTCGCCCCGCAGCGCGTCGCAGTCGCCTTCGCCCTGCTTCGAGCCGGGCTTCAGCGTGTAGGTCGCGGCGAAGCCGCCGTGACCGGTCATGCACTGCATCCTCGGCTGCTCGCAGGAGGAGACCAGCGATGCGAGGACGACCATCAGACCGGCTTGCATTCCGTGGGTTCGTTTCATGGCGTCTCTGCCGCGCGCGGCGCAGCCCTAGAAGGTCACCTTGGCGCTGATCCGGAACGTGCGCGGCGCCTGGTACGCCACCGGATTGCCGAAGTTCGGGTTCTTGTTCACCGGGTCGAACGCGCTCCCGTCGGCGTTCTGCAGCCCGGCGAGGCTCGCCTCCGTGCCCCCGGAGATGGGCAGCACCTGCGCCGACGTGTACCGCTCGTCGACCGCGGTCACGGCCTGGAAGTTGAAGAGGTTGAACGAGTCGACCGCCACGAGCAGCGCGCTGTCCTTCGCGAGCTGCACGCCGACGCCGACGTGGACGTCGACGTCGTGCACCCAGGGCAGGCGCTCGCCGCTCCCGCGCGGCAGGATGAAGACCTCGTCGGGGCCGTAGAGGAGGTGGGCCCCGAGGTACGACGTCGCCGCGCCGGAGCGGGCGCGGTAGGCGCCGCCGAGGTTCACCACGAGCCCGTTCTTGAAGACGAAATCCTTCGCGCCGTAGAGCTTGATCTGATGCCGGTGGTCCCCCGGCAAGGCGCCTTCCCGGTTCGGGAGCAGCGACTGCAGATCGAAGTCCGTGTTCATGTTGGGATCGATCTGCGTCGTCTCCGGCTTGAACAGCCCGGACCAGTTGCCGCGCAGGTACGCGATGCGGTAGCTCGCCTGCGCGAGCCAGCCGCCCGCGAACACCTTCTCTGCATACACGGTGAACGCGTCGTAATCGCGCTTCGCCTTCGTGAAGTCCCTGGCCGCGCCGTAGCCGGGGTTGGCGATGAAATAGGACTTCGCCTCGTCGCGGCTCAGGTCCTCGATGATCCGGTTCTGCCAGCGCTTCGTGTACTCGGCGCCGACCCGCACCTTGGGCGCGATCTCGTACTCACCGCCGAGGACGATCTCGTCGGACGACTGCGGCTCGAGGTCCGGATCGACCGGCGTCTTGTCGCTCCCGATGACGCCCCATTTCTGGTTCGGCGCGTGGGGGCCGTCGGCCGTGAGGCGCCCGTCGTCGTCCTCGCACGCGCCCTGGGTCTCCTCCTCGTTCCTCGGGTCGCACGTCGACGGGTCGCGGAAGGAGTAGAGCATGCGCTCGCCGGGGAGCAGGCGATCGGCGATGTTGAGCGGGACGCTCTCGTAGTACCGGCCATAGTTCGCGTAGAGCTTGGACCTGCCGGCCTGCGTGATGTCGTAGATGACGCCGGCGCGCGGCGACCACTGGTTCGGCAGGCTCAGGCCGAGCGCGCCGTCGTAGCCGTAGAGGAGCTGCGCGTCGTAGCGCACGCCGGCGTTCAGGGTGACGCGGTCGGCGATGCTCCAGCTGTCCTGCACGAAGCCGCCGAGCGTGAGCGACGTCGACACCGCCTCGTAGTTCGTGAGATGAACCGGGTCGTCGGGGCCGTTCAGGAACCCGTGGCGGCGGTAATCGTAGACCACCGATCCGTCGGGGAACTCGGTCAGGATCGTGCCGCCCGACTCGCCGCGCTGGCTGCTGTAGCGCATCACCTCGACATCGACGCCGGCCTTGACGACGTGATGGCCCAGGGCCGAGAACAGGCTCGTCAGCATGGCCTTGCCCTGGTAGCGGTCGAAGACCGACTCGCTCAGCACGCCGGGGCCGCCCGTGTAGTAGTAGCCGGGCACCGGGCACGGCTCGCCGCCCGCGGCGTCCTCCTGCGCGCACCGCCGCGTGGCGTCCCCCGGCTCGAACTCGCCGATGGAGCGCGGCGGGGACCTCTGCCAGAGCACCTGGACGACGTCGGACAGCCCCTTTCCGCTCCCGATCTTCTCCCCGTCCGAGGCGCGGATGGCGTTGAGCTCGTGGTGGATGCCGAGCGTCACGTCGAGCAGGTGGGTCTTGTTCTGGAACGCAGAGGACCACTTGAGCGAGGCGTCGGTCGCGGTGGTCACGTACTGGTGCGCGATCGCGCCGTAGCTGCCGTTGATGATCCCGCCGTTGTAGGGGTTGTCGAACTCGATCCTGCCGTCGCGCGGGTTCAACCCGAAGGCGCCGTCCCCGCCCGACAGGGTCGGGGTGCCGTAGACGGAGAGCGCCAGGGTGTTGTCCGGATCGATGAGCAGCGTCAGCTTGCCGATGTACTGCAGGCTCTGCTGCGTGGCGTAGTAGACGTCCGTCGACCCCGGCAGGCGGCTCCGCGCGACGCCGCCGGGCTGGTCGCCCGGCTGGAGGATGTTCAGGTTGCGCTCCAGGCGGTAGGTCGCGAACGAGGGCGAGAGGCCGGCGTAGAACCACAGCCTGTCCTTCAGGATCGGGCCGCCGATCTCGGCGCCGAAGTCGCGCAGCGAGGACAGCGTGACGTCGGTGGTGATCGCGCTCTCCTGCGTGACCACGGCGGCGCGCTCCCCCTCGAAGAGGCCGGGCGTGATGCTGAAGAAGACCGAGCCGTGGTACTCGTTGGATCCGGACTTGGTGGCGACGTTGTAGTAGCCGCCTGTCGAGCGGCCGTATTCCGGCATGTAGCCGCCGGTGATCACGTTGAGCTCGTCGACGAACTCGACCGAGAGCGGCGTCCCGAGGATGCCGAACCCCGGGTTGTTCACCGAGAGGCCGTCGATCACGAACTGGTTCTCCGGCGAGGTCGTCCCGCTGATCGAGACGCCGTAGCGGTCGGCGAACGCGCCCGGCGCGACCTCGGCGAGGGACTCGAACGATCGGGTGGCCGCCCCCTTCGCGCTCGGACGGTTGAGCGGGACGCGGCTCACGAACTCGGAGCTCACGTTGACGCCCGTCGCGCTCGAGCCGACATCGACCGTCGGCGGGGCGCCGACGACGACGATCTCCTGGGCCTGCAGGGCCTCGGGGAGGAGCTGGGTGTTCACCCGGATCGTGCTGTCGAGCCGCAGCTCGACGCCGCCGCGCGAATAAGGCCTGTAGGCCTCCTTGTCGAGCCGCAGGGTGTACGTGCCTGGCGGGAGGTTCGGGATGCGGTATTGACCGGCGGCATCGGTCACCACGATCTGCTCCCCCTGGAGGGCGGGGGACGTGACCGTGACCACGACGTCCGGAGCCGGCTTGTTCGTCGCCGCGTCGATGACCGTCCCCGTGAGGACGGCGGAGCCGGCCGCGAACGCCGGGGTGGACGCGAGCGCGCCGGAGAGCGCGAGCAGCGAAGCGGCCCAGCGGCCGCGCTTCATGTGCATGGGATTGACGTGGCTCCTCGAAGGCTGTCCATGACGACCTGCCGTGAGAGAGCTTATACACGGTCCCGCGGATCCCGGATCGACTTGGAACGCGTCGACGTGAACAGGGGCGTCGCGCGGGAGCCGCCTGCTCCGCGCACGCCGGAGCCGGCGTGTGCGGAGCGGTGCGCGCGACGGAGACCCGGGGGCGCGCGCGGGTCAGTCGGCGGCCTTCGCGACCACGGCGTCTGTCCTGCCGCCGGCGAGCGCGCCGGCGCGGCGGACGACGCCGATGAACTCCTGCTGATCGCCCTTGCTGGACGCGGCGCCCCGCGCGATCTTCTCGACGTCGGAGAGCCTCCACGAGCGCGCGTGCGGGCTGTGGCGCAGGATCTCGGAGAAGCCGGCCACGGCGGACGCGAAGCGGAGGTCGGCCGGCGCCGCGTCGAAGGTGGGCGCGATGGCGCCCGGGGCCATCCGGACCACCGTCTCTTCGGCCGCGTTCGCGCCGAGCGGCGCCTTGTGGCGGAGGCGCACGACGACCGGCGTCGCGCCGCCGCCCCGCAGCGCGGAGGGCTTGAGCTCGACGTCGTAGAGGGCCGTCACGCTGTGCCCCGCGCCGATCTCGCCGGCGTCGACCTTGTCGTTCCGGAAGTCCCGGTCGGCGACATTGCGGTTCTCGTAGCCGATGAGCCGGTAGGTCTTGACGAGCTCCGGATCGAACTCGACCTGGATCTTCACGTCGCGGGCGATGACCTGGAGCATCCCGCCGACCTGCTCGGAGAAGACGCGCCGCGCCTGCGCCTCGCTGTCGATGTAGGCGTAGTTCCCGTCGCCCTGGTTGGCGAGCTGCTCCATCATCAGATCCTTGTAGTTGCCCTGGCCGAACCCGATGGTGGACAGCGTGATGCCCTTGTCCTTCGCGCGCTTGATCGTCTTCAGGATCTCGTCGTGAGAGGTCGGGCCGACGTTCGCGTCGCCGTCGGAGAGCACGACGACGCGGTTGACGTGCCCCTTCACGAGCGTCCGTTCGGCCAGCTCGTAGGCGAGGTCGATCCCGCTCGCCATGGCGGTGGAGCCGCCCGCGGCGAGGTCCGCGAGGGCGGCGAGGATCTTCCCCTTGCTCTCGACGCCGGTCGGCGCGAGCACCTCGCGCACGCTGCCCGCGTAGGTGCAGAGGGCGACGGTGTCCCCGGGCTTGAGCGACTCGGTGAGCATCCGGAGGCTCTTCTTCGCGAGCTCGATCTTGTCCGGCGACTGCATGGAACCGCTCGTGTCGACGAGGTACACGAGGTGCACCGGCGTCCGGTCCTTGACCGGCACGCGCTTGCCCTGGACGGCGACGCGGACGAGGTGGTGGCCCACCGTGAACGGCGAGGGCGCGGCCGCGAGGTGCACGGCGAACGGGCCCGTCGCGGGGGGCGCATAGCCATAGTCGAAGTAGTTGAGGAACTCCTCGGCGCGGACGGCCTGGTACGGCGGCAGCGCGCCCTCGAGGATCTTGCGGCGCGCGATGGCGTAAGAGGCCGTGTCCACGTCGATCGCGAACGTGGAGAGCCGGTCCTTCGCGGGGTCCTCCACCGGGTTCACGCCGTAGTCGCGGTACGTCTCGCTGCCCTGGGGCTCGGGCGCGGCGACGGCGACCGGCGCGGGCGCGGGGCGCGGCGCCGCGACCACCGGCTGGGGGGGCGCTTTCTTGGGCGCGGCGCCCGCCTGGACGCGGCGCGCTTCCGGCTTGCTCGTCAGCGCGGCCCTGGACGGCGCGACCGCGGCCGCCGGCGGGGGCGCGGCGGGCGGGGCAGGGGCAGCCGCCTCGGGCGCGGCGGGCGAGGCCCCGGGCGCGGCGTCCTCGGCTCTCTCGTGCGCGGCCGACGCGTGGCCTTTGCCCTCTGACGCGTCGTACTCCGGCTGCATGGGCTGCGCGGCCGCGGCGCGCATCGACGTCGACGGTTCCGACGCGGCGGGGGCAGGGGCCGACGCGCCGCAGCCGAGGAGCAGCGCAGCGACGAGAGACGGGGCGACGACGGCGAACGGCAGGGTGCGCATGAGGTGTCCTCCTTGATGGGGATCGCGAGCGCGGATCCCCGCAGTGCGTTCTCGAGGGGCCCTGATCGCCGGGCCCCGGGCAGGTCTTCGGGAGGGCCGCACGCGCGGCCCCACAGGGCATCTCCAGGACAGGACACGTCCCCTCGCCGCCCTCGCGGATCGAAGGCCGCATGTCGCCGGTCCTCCGGCGATCAGGCGATGGGACGCTCGCGGCCGGGGCTCGCGGTGGCGGGCCCGGCGCGTCCAGGTGTCAGGGAAACGTGGTCGCCGCGGCGGGCTTACACCCGAAATGCGGGACCGCGGGGCGCCTGCAGCAGGCGCCGCCCTGCGCGGTGCGCTACGTTGCGCAGGAGGTGGGGACGACGGCGCAGGGACGACCGTCCTCCGCTCTCCCGCCGTCTGCTCCCTCTCTCCTCAGGAGGTCCGCGATGAGCGCAGCCAGCCGCGAGCGGTTCCAGTCCAGTCTACGCCGCTCCAGGAAGATCGCCGTCCTGACCGGCGCCGGCGTCTCGGCGGAGTCGGGGATCCCCACGTTCCGCGGCGCCGGCGGGCTGTGGCGGCGCTACGAGGCGACGAGCCTCGCCTCGCCCGAGGCGTGGCAGCGCGATCCCGGCCTCGTGTGGGAGTTCTACAACCACCGCCGCGAGCGCGCCCTCGGCTGCGCGCCGAACCCGGGCCATCGCGCGCTGGCGCGGCTGGAGGCGCGGTGGCGGGGCGCCGGCCGCACGTTCACCCTCATCACCCAGAACATCGACGGGCTGCACGAGCAGGCCGGCTCCCGGGATCCGGTGCGGCTCCACGGCTCGCTGTGGCAGGTGCGCTGCCTCTCGTGCGGGAGCGTGACAGAGAACCGCGACGTGCCCATCACGCCCGCCTTCGCGGGCAGCGGCTCCCCCGATCCGGACACCCGCGCCCGGCGCTTCACGGCCGCAGAGCTGCCTCACTGCCGCTGCGGCGGCGTGCAGCGCCCGCACGTGGTCTGGTTCGGCGAGGCGCTCCAGGAGCGCGATCTCGCCGCGGCGGCCGCCGGCGTCGACGGCTGCGATCTCCTGCTCGTGGTCGGCACTTCGGCCGTCGTGTACCCGGCCGCCGGCTTCGTCCCGATGGCGAGGCGCCACGGCGCCCTCATCGCCGAGGTCAACGTCGAACCCAGCGCGATCACCAGCCTCTGCGACGTCGTGTTCACCGGCGGCGCGGGGGAGATCTTGCCGTCGCTGCTCGACGTCGCGCCGGAACCGGCGCCGTAGAACGAGAGAGCGCGCGCCGTCGAGCGGCCTCTTCCGGCGCGGGCCGGCGGCGTCGGCGGTGCGCCGCAGCGGGCGCGCGGTGCACGCATCGCGCGGCGCGGCGCGTGCTTCCGCGGGGGGTATGGAACAGGTCAACCGTGGGATTTCAGGGCTAACGTGGGCCGCGATCGCGCTCGTCGTGATCGGCGCCATCAACTGGGGGCTCGTTGGGCTGTTCGAGTTCAACGTGGTGGCCGCCATCTTTGGCCGGGACAGTGCGATCAGCCGCATCGTCTACGTGCTCGTCGGGCTCGCCGGGCTCTATCTCCTCTACGCAACGGCCCAGCTCAGCAAGCGTACGCGGGTCACCACGATGCCGTGATGCCGTGCCCGACATCGCTCGACGCGGCGCCCGGCGCGCGCAGCGGGCGCGCCGAGGCGATCCGGAGCACGCGATCCGGAGCCCCTGAGAACAGGGCAGCTCCCGAGGTCGTGGTGTATTCCGGCGCGGGTCTTGCAACTCCTGGCGCCTGTCCAGAGACCCGATCCGTAACCATGGAACAGCGAGCTCAGCGGCCAACGAGGGTGTTCGCCGTTCGCCAGAGGCGTCGATCTCCGGCGGACGCGACGTGTCCAGTCACGGTGGCAATGCCGTGGAGGAGGCCGCAGCCGCGACGGTCGCAAGGAGTGACACCATGCCGAGCTCTCGAGAACCCGCGATAGCCCTCGTCCGCGACGCCGCCCGCCCGCTGCGGGGCGCCGCGCGCGACCACGACGCCCTGCTCGACGCCATCGGCGACCGCCGGTTCGTCCTGCTCGGAGAGGCCACGCACGGCACGCACGAGTTCTACGAGGCCCGCGCCCAGATCACGCGGCGGCTCATCGCCGAGAAGGGCTTCACCGCCGTCATCGTCGAGGCCGACTGGCCGGACGCGTACCGCGTGAACCGCTATGTCCGCGGGACGGACGACGACCGCAGCGCCGACGAGGCGCTCGGCGGCTTCAAGCGGTTCCCGCAGTGGATGTGGCGCAACCAAGACGTCCTCGGGCTCGTCCGGTGGCTCCGCGAGCACAACGCCGGCGTCGCGCGCGGGCGCCCGAAGGCGGGCTTCTACGGCATGGATCTGTACAGCTTGCACGCCTCCATGGAGGCGGTCCTCGCCTACCTCGACCGCGTCGATCCGGAGGCCGCCCGGCGGGCGCGGCGCCGCTACGGGTGCTTCGACCGGTTCAGCGACGACCCGCAGGTGTACGGCTATGCGGCCGGCTTCGAGCTGAGCGGGTCGTGCGAGCGCGAGGTCGTCGAGCAGCTCATGGAGCTGATGAAGAAGCAGACCGAGTACGCGAAGCGCGACGGGCGCGTCGCCGAGGACGAGTACTTCCAGGTCGAGCAGAACGCGCGGCTCGTGCAGAGCGCCGAGGAGTACTACCGCACGATGTTCCGCGGCGCGGTGTCGTCGTGGAACCTCCGCGACCGGTACATGGTCGATACCGTCGCGGCGCTTGTCGCGCACCTCGACCGGTTCCACGCGCCGACGAGGGCCGTCCTCTGGGCCCACAACTCGCACCTGGGCGACGCGCGCGCGACGCAGATGGGCGAGGGCGGCGAGTGGAACGTCGGCCAGCTCATGCGCGCGCGCTTCGGCGACGACGCGTTCCTCGTCGGCTTCTCCACGCACACAGGGACGGTGATGGCCGCCTCGGCCTGGGGCGGTCCCGCCGAGATCAAGCGCGTCCGGCCGTCGCTGCCGAACAGCTACGAGCGGCTCTTCCACGACACGGGGCTGCCGCGCTTCTGGCTCGACCTGCGGCCGGCGGCGGGCGCGCGGCGCGAGCTCGTGGAGGCGCTGCGCGAGCGCTCCCTCGAGCGCGCCATCGGCGTCCTCTACCTGCCGGAGACCGAGCGGGCGAGCCACTACTTCCACGCGCGGCTCAGCGACCAGTTCGACGCGGTCATCCACATCGACGAGACGAGCGCGGTGAGGCCGCTGGAGTGGACGGCCGAGCGGCGCGAGCCAGAGGCGGAGACGTACCCGACGGGGGTGTGAGCGCCGGGATCAGGCGCGCTGGCAGGGAGGGGCTGGCAGAGAGCGGAGCGATCCGGCCGCGCGCCGGGCCCGCGCTCGGGCCTACGCGCCGGCGTCGACCCGCCCGCCGAGGCCGCGGGGGCGCGCGGCGGCCGAGCGCGCCTCGATGAAGCGCGACACCGCGTCGACGAACGCCTCGGGGTTCTCGAGCTGCGGCATGTGCCCTGTCGCCGGGATGAACGTGAGCTGCGAGCCCGGCAGCGAGGCGTGGAGCTTCATCGCGGCGCGCGCGGAGCTGCCCGCGAGCCGGTCCGCCTCGCCCCAGACGATCAGCGGGGTCACGCCGAGCGGCGCCCTGGGGCCCCCTTGGAGCACGGCGTCGAGCACCGCATCCATCTGCGGCGAGCTGCCGCGCTCCAGGTCGTCCCGCAGCGCGGCGGGGGCGCGGCCGGGGTCGGCGAAGGCGCGGGTCAGGATCGACGGGTTGTACCCGTGCTTCAGCGCGAGCGCGCGCAGCATCTGCCGGGGCAGCGGCCGCGCCAGCAGCCAGCCGACGGCCCGCGGCAGCGCGGGGACGGGCGTGCCGTTGACCAGCACGAGCCCCCGGCAGCGGGCCGCGTGCTGCGCCGCGAAGCACGACGCCACCCCGGCGCCGAACGAGTTGCCGACGCACCACGCGCTGGCGACGCCGAGGTCGTCGAGGAGCCGCTCGAGCCAGCGCGCGTAGGCGCCGAGCGAGCCGAGCGCCGGGGTGTCCGTGCGGCCAACGCCCGGCAGGTCGGGCGCGATCACCTGGAAGCGCTCCGCGAACCGCTCCCAGACGGACGACCAGTACATCGACGCGCCGCCCCAGGCGCCGTGCACCAGCAGCAGCGGCTCTCCCCGGCCGCCGACGTGGACGCTGGCGGGCTGGCCGTCGATCGCGATTTCCCTCAATGAAACCGTGCTCATGCGCCTCTCCTGTGCGGATCCATCGCGGCCGCATCCTGCCTCTCGAGCGCCGGACCCGGCAACAGAAACCCAGGGAGCGCCGCGCTGCCGGGGCCTCCCGGCGCGCCGATGGAAGGCCGCGGGAGCGCCCGCGACGAACGCCGCGCTGCGCGCCTTCCGCTTGCGCGGGGGGCGGCCGGTCGGGGTATCGTCGCGGCCGTGTCCTCTGCTCAGCAGCTCCGAGAGCTCCTCGCGACGCCCGGCCTCCTGGTGATGCCTTGCTGCTTCGACGCGCTGTCGGCGCGCCTGATCGAGCAGGCCGGCTTCCCGCTGACGTTCATGAGCGGCTTCGCTGTCTCCGCCGCGCGCCTCGGCGCCCCGGACACGGGTCTCATCTCGTATGGAGAGATGGTCGACCAGGCGCGCGCGATCTGCGGCGCTGTGTCGATCCCGGTGATCGGCGATGGCGACACCGGCTACGGCAACGCGATGAACGTGAAGCGCACGGTGCGCGGCTATGCGAAGGCCGGGCTCGCCTGCGTGATGATCGAGGACCAGGTGGCCCCGAAGCGCTGCGGCCACACGCGCGGCAAGCAGGTGGTGCCCCGCGACGAGGCGCTCACCCGCGTCCGCGCCGCGGTGGACGCGCGCGACGAGGGGGCCGGCGTGCTCGTCATGGCCCGCACGGACGCCCGGCAGACGCACGGCTTCGACGAGGCGCTGTCGCGGGCACGGGCGTTCGCCGACCTCGGGGCAGACATCGTGTTCCTCGAGGCGCCCGAGAGCGTGGAAGAGATGCGCGCGTTCTGCCGCGAGGTGCGCGCGCCGACGATGGCGAACATGGTGGATCACGGCAGGACGCCGGTGCTGCCGCCGGCGGAGCTCGAGGCGATCGGCTACAAGATCGCGGCCTATCCGCTCACCCTGCTCTCGGTCGCCGCCGCCGCCATGCGCGAGGCGCTCGCGGCTTTGCGCGCCGGCCGGCACCCGGACCCTCGCATGAGCTTCGGGGCGCTCCAGGAGGTCGTCGGCTTCCCTGACTACTACGCGGAAGAGGCGCGGTACGCGCAGCCGCCGCCCGAGAAGGGGTGAGTTCACATGGCCACGATGTCCTCCGCCGAGCCCGCGTCGCTCCTCGACGTGGCGCGCAGCCTCGTTCCGCTCGTCAAGCAGCACGCGCAGCAGGGAGAGCGCGAGCGCCGTCTGCCCGATCCCGTCGCGAAGGCGTTCAGGGAGTCTGGGATCTTCCGCATGTGTCGTCCACGCGCGTTCGGCGGCCTCGAGGCCGACCCCCTCACGACCCTGCGCGTGATCGAGGAGCTCTCGCGCGCCGACGGCGCGGCGGGGTGGTGTGCGATGATCTGCGGTACGACCGGCGCGTTCGAGGCGTACCTCCCCGCGGAGGGGGGTCAAGAGATGTATGCGCTCCCCGATGCCGTCACCGCGGGCGTCTTCGCGCCGAGCGGGCGCGCCGTCGAGGTCGAGGGAGGGTATCGCATCACGGGGAGGTGGGCGATGGCGAGCGCCTGTCAGCATTGCGACTGGCTGGGCGGCACCGCGGTGGTGTTCGACGGGGCAGCCCCGCGCATGTCGCCGGCGGGCGCGCCCGAGGCCGTCGTGCCGATGTTCCGCGCCTCCGAGTGCAAGATCCTGGATACGTGGCGCGTGTCCGGCCTCGCCGGCACCGGGAGCCACGATTTCGAGGTCGCGGACGTCTTCGTGCCGAGTCGCCGGTGCATCCGTCTCCCGATGACCGCGCCGACCCATCCGGGGCCTCGCTTCATGTTCCCTCTCTTCGGCTTCCTCGCGAGCGCGGTCGCGTCGACCGCGCTCGGGATCGCGCGTGAAGCCCTCGATGAGCTCATCCGGCTCGCGGCGACCAAGAGGCCGGCCGGCGCGATGACGTCGCTCGCCGCGCGGCCGTCGACGGCGCTCGTCGTGGCCGAGGCCGAGGCCACGCTGGGCGCGGCCAGGGCGTACCTCGTCGAGGCGGTCGACGCCGTCTGGGATGCCGCGCTGGCGGGCGAGCCGATCTCGCTACGGGAGCGGGCGCGCGTCCGCCTCGCCGCGACGAACGCCGCGCTCGGCGCGGCCCGCGCCGTCGATCTGGCCTTCACGGCGGGCGGCGCCACGGCGCTCTACGCGGAGAGCCCTCTTCAGCGCTGCTTCCGCGACGTTCACGCCGTCACGCAGCACGCCCTCGTCGCCCCGCAGACGCGCGAGGTCCAGGGCCGCGTGCTGCTCGGGCTGGACACCGAGCTGCCGATGTTTTGAAGGGCCGTCCGCGAGCGGACCGCGAGCGGAGAGAAGGAGACGGCCGGCAATACCGGCCATCCGTCATGAGCCCGCGCGGGGCGCGCGCCTCATTTCAGCGGGAGGTCCACCCAGCGCTCGAAGCCCGGTCGGCGCCTGACGCGGCCGTACCATGCGTCCACGTGCTGGAGCGCGGGCCGCTCGATCGGGAGGTTGTACCACCGCTGCGCCGCCACCCCGAGGGGGATGTCGGCGAGCGTGAAGTACTCCCCTGCGGTCCACGGGTGCCGTGACAGCTCCTTGTCGAGGATCCCCAGGGCGGCGAGCGCCGACTTGCGCGCGCCGTCGATCGCGCCCTGATCGCGGCGCTCCTCCGGCGTGCGCAGGAGCTGGACCAGGAGCGTCCGCACCGGGGGCCACAGCGTCCCGAACTGCCAGTCTGTCCAGGCGTCGGCGCGCGCCCTCTCCGCGAGGTCGCTCGGCTGGAGGGGCGGCGAGCCGTAGCGGGTGAACAGATACCGCACGATCGCGTGCGACTCCCAGAGCACCAGTGGCCCGTCCTCGAGCGTCGGGACCAGCCCGTTCGGGTTGAGGGTGAGATAGTCCGCGTCCTTGACGCGGCCGAACGGCCCGCCGGCGTCGACGCGCTCGAAATCGAGCCTGAGCTCGTCGAGCGCCCAGAGGACCTTCTGTACGTTGGAAGAGTTCTTGTGACCCCAGAGCTTCAGCATGATGTCCTCGTCTTCGGCGCCGCTCAGGCGGCCGTCGCCGCCGCCGGCTTCACGAACTTCGCGTAACGCTCCACGTAGAAATCGACCGGGTTCAGGTGGGCGCGGACCGCGTCGCGCGCCTGCACGGCGTCGAGCCACGCCTGGAGCCGCGTGAGCTCCGCCGGGATGGAGAACCCGCGCAGGCGGCCCACCGCCGGCAGCCGCTCGAACCACGGATAGAAGGCGAGATCGACGAGGCTGACCTCGGCGCCCAGCCAGTAAGGCCCGCTCGACTTCGCCAGCGCCTCGCGCTCGATGAACGCGAGCACGTCGCCGAGCGCCTTGCGCCCCTCCGCCTCCTGTTCCGGCGTCTCGGCCCTGAGGAGCTGACCGAACGCGGGCACGAGCCGCGTGTTCGCGTGGTCGATCCAGATCCTCGCGAGGGCGCGCCTGCCGGGCTCCCGGGGCAGGAGCGGGGGATCGGGGAAGACCTCCTCCAGGTACTCGTTGATGATCGCCGACTCCCAGATGCGGTGGCCGTCGTGCTCGATCGCCGGGACCTTGCCGTAGAGCGAGGCGTCGACGAACGCCCGCGGCTTGTTCTGAAGATCGACCTCGGTCAGCTCGTGGTCGATCGCCTTCTCCTGAAGCACGAGCCGGGTGCGGTGAGCGAAGGGGCACGCCTTCGCGCTGTAGAGTCGCAGCTTCGTCATCCTGTTCTCCTTCGTGGCTCCGGCCACGCCAGATGCTCTCCTGCCGCGCGGAGCAGAAGGACGAGCATCCGGATCCATCGGATACCCTCCAGGCCGTGCCGCGCTGGTCCAGGCTCGGAGCGCGCGCCGGCGTCGGCGGCGGTCGTCGATCGCGTTCGCGTCATCTCACGCGCCGCCGGTCGAGCAGATAACGTGCCAGAGCGCTGTCGCGGGAACGGATCGCGATCCGTCATGGCGGACATGGACTTGCTGCGGCGGGAGCAGCGATTGCTGGCGATGTGCTGCTGCGGCAGCAGTCAATCCGGCGTGCGGTGGTGATCGTGTCGGAGGCCGGCGATGCTGCGCGGGCTCGCTGGATGGCCCGGTGGGCGCGTCGTGGAGGTGTTTGGGGGTCGGTTTGCTCGACCGGCGCTCCGCTGAGCGCCGGGCGCCGGGAGGGAGCGCTGCTGATGGGACGGTCAATGAAGGCAAATACCCGGGAGACGTCGCGCCTCGCGGGATGGGGTCGTTCAGATCTTCATCCTGACTTCCTCCTCGTGGATTGCTGGTCGCGGATGCGACAGACAGAGCCGCAGTCCGCCACCCCGTCGAGCGGCACCTCTGCGCGAGCGGATCGTCCACACGCGGGTCTCCTCCCGACGCATCGGGGGACCGTCGCTGTTCCCTGTCTTACTCTTCTATGGCGGACGTTAGTCTGTTATAGTGGACATGTCAAGCCGCTCCTCGGGTGGGCGATGAGCTCGATCGGGGGTGTGCAAACCCATCTGCGGCGGGATAGCGCTGCCGGGAGGGTATCGCGACGGAGGAGCAAGGATGTTCAGGAGAGGCGTTCGTCGTAAGCTCGGCAGCGTGTTGCTCGCTCGCGTCTGTTGCGGAGATATCGGTGGCTCCGGACGTCGCGAGCGCGTGGTCTGCTGCGCTCGACAGGGGATTGACATCGTTGTCCGATGCACGAGGGCGGCAGGCATGGAGCGGGGCCATGGCGGGTGAGCGCCCTCCCGCCCAGCTCTTGACCGCTCGGCTGGTTCTGCGCGCGTGGCAGCCCGAGGATGCCTCTTTGATGAGGGAGGCGATCGACGAAAGCCTTGCCCACCTGCGCCCCTGGATGCCGTGGGCCGTGAACGAGCCGTTGGCGCTGGAGGCCACGATCGCGCTGCTGGAGAGGTTCCGGGACGATTTCGCGGCAGGACGCGACTTTCATTACGGCATCTTCACGCGCGACGAGCGCGAGGTGCTCGGGGGCACGGGGCTGCACCCGCGGATCGGCCCGGACGCGATCGAGATCGGATACTGGCTCCGGGAGACGGCGACGCGACGCGGGTACGCCACGGAGGCAGCAGAGGCGCTGACCCGGGTCGCGTTCGAGGATCTCGGGCTGAGCCGCGTCGAGATCCGCTGCGATCCCCGGAACAGCGCGAGCGCCGCCGTGCCCCGGCGGCTCGGGTATCGATACGTGACGACGCTCGAGGCGAACGCGCTCACCCCGGTCGGCGAGCCGCGCGACACGATGGTATGGGAGCGGAAGGCCGCGGAAGACGCGAACGCGCCTCGATGAGGGCCAGTCCATGAGGACGGCTCGCGCGTCGTCAGCACGCCGTGATCCAGGGATATCGAGGCGCCTGGATCAGAGCTCGCGCGTCATCTCGATCATCGTGCGGCGGAAGCCGTACCGCTCGAACAGGCGCTGCGCGGCGGCGTTCTGCGTCGCGGTGTGGAGCACGACGCGCGGCGCCCCGAGGGCGCGGAGGCGCGCGATCACGGCGTCGAGCAGGACGGCGCCCGCGCCGAGCCGGCGCGCGGGCTCGGCCACATAGACGTCGTGGAGCACGCCGCATGCGTCGAGCAGGCTGTTCCAGTCGCGCGGCTCCCGGCGCCCGTAGGCGTAGCCGACCAGCGCCGGCTCGGCGCCGCCCCGCTCGACGACGACGATCGCCGCGTCGGGGTTGGCGAGCTCGCTGGTGAGCCACCGCTCGTACCCGGGCTCGATCGGCTCCAGGCACAGGAAGCGGTGCGGATCCAGGGCGTGGTGCAGGCGGACGAGCTGCGCCGCGAAGCGCGCCACCGCGGGCATGTCGGCGCGCTCCGCCGGGCGGGCCTTGAGGGTGGGGGTCATCCGCCAGGATAGCCGAGCGAACGGCGCTCGCCCGGCCGCGGCGCTCCGCGCTCGGCCTCTGTGCTCAGCGCTCGGCCTCGGCGCTCACCGCCCCTTGCCCGCCCCCAGGCTCTCCAGCGCCTGCTGCGCGTCGCGCCGGTAGGCGTTGTCGGTCGGCGCCGTCTCCAGGAAGCGCTGGTAGTGGCGGATCGCCTTCTCGCGGTCGTTCGTCGCGCGGAGCGCCTCGGCCAGGAGGAAGTGCGCGTCGAACAGCCACGGGGGCGCCGAGCGGTCCGGCGCCTCGCCGAGGGCGACCGCCTGCTCCAGCTCGGCCGCGGCCCCGGCGCGGTTGCCGCGCGACGCGTAGATCTTGCCGAGGCGGTAGTGCCACTCGGGGACCTTGTCGTTCGACGCGATCGCCTTGCGCCAGGCCTCCTCCGCGGCCGCCCAGTTGCCCTGGTCCTGGTAGCAGAGCGCCATCGTGGCGTAGGCCTCGTAGCGGGACGGCCGCTTCTCCAGCGCGATCTGCAGATCCGCCAGCGCGTCGCGGCTCGCCCCCTGCTTCTGCAGGAGCACGCCGCGCTGCCAGTACGCGTCGCCGAGCTCCGCGTCGAGCTCCAGCGCGCGCCGCAACGCCACCTCCGCGCGCGCCGTCTGGCCCGTCTCGTTGGCGCCCCAGCCGACGTAGAGGTGGTACTCCGCGCGGTTCGGGTCGAGCTCCGCGGCGCGCTCCAGCAAGCGCAGCGCCTCGGCCATGTTCGTGCCGCGCACGAGGAGCGCGCGGCCGAGGAAGTGGTGCGCCTCGGCGGAGTTCGGGCGATCCTTGAGCACGTCGCGCAGCATCGGCTCGGCCTGGCTCGCGTGGCCCGCCATGACCTGCGTCGAGCCGACGCGCAGCTTCAGATCGATGTCGTTCGGCGCCTTGCGGAGCGCGTCCGCGTACATCTCCAGCGCGCGCTCGCTCTGGCCCGTCTCCTCGAACAGGAGCCCGCGCTCCAGGGCGAGGCCCGGGTAGTCCTTGTCGGCCGCCGTGACCTTGTCGAAGACCCTCGCCGCGTCGTCGAAGCGGCGCAGGCGGCGGTAGGCCTCGCCCAGCTTGAACTGGCTGCCGAGATCGTCCTCCTTGGCGAGCGCCAGCTCGAGCTCCTGCCGCGCCTCGTCGTACCGCCCGGTCTGGAGCGCGACCTCGGCCTTGGCCTTGTGGAGCGCGGGCAGGTCCGGGAACTTCGCGGTCGCCTCCGACAGCCTCGCCGCCGCCTCCTCGTTGCGGCCCAGGCTCGAGAGCAGCGAGGCCAGCGCGACGTAGGCGTCGACGACCTCGGGGCGGTTCTCGCTCGACTTCACGGCGTCGAGGTACGCCTGCTCCGCTTCCTTCTTGTTGCCGAGCGCGAGCTCGGTGCGCCCGAGCCAGTAGGCGACCTGCGGGTCGGCCGCGTGGGTCTTCTGCAGCCCCTTGAGGAGGTCCTTCGCCTCCTTCATGCGCTCCTGGGCCAGCCACGTCTTCGCCTTGCCGATGTGCGCGGCGATGTTCTGCGCGTCGGCGCGGGCCGCGGCCTCGAAGCGCGCCTGCGCCTCGGAGTAGCGGCCCGACCGGTAGAGGACCTCGCCGTTGCCGATCAGCGCGCGCACCGCCTGCGGATCGATCTTCACCGCGGCGGCGAACGCCTGCTCGGCCGCGCTCATGCGGGACTTCGTGAGGTGGACGGTGCCGAGCAGCGTGTACGCCTCGACGATCTCGGGGTCGCTCGCGGCGGCCCGGACCGGGCCGTCGCCGGTGACCTTGCCCAGCAGATCGAGCGCCTCCTGCTCGCGCCCCGGCGCCTGCCAGAGGAGCGACGCGATCAGGGTGCGGGCCCCGACGTGGTTCGGCGAGGCCTCCAGCGCGGCCCTGGCGCTCGCCTCCGCGGCCGCGGCGTCGCCCGCGAGGCGCTGCGCCCGCGCCAGGCCGAACAGCGTGCGCGCGCTCTTCTGGAGATCGTTCGCGCGCTGCCACGCCGCGACGGCCCTGGGCGCGTCGCCCGCGAGGATCTCGATCTCGGCGGCGAGGACGGCGACGTCGATGTCGTCCTTGAGCCGGGCGCCGAGCGCCTGCGCGCCCTCCCGCGCGCGCTGTAGTTGCCCGGTGGCCGCGTCCTGCGCCGCGACGGCGAGCGCGAGCAGGTCGCTCGGCTCGGAGCTCGCGAGCGCGACCATCTCCTTGCCGAAGGCGTCGTCGACGGTCCGGTGCCCGAAGCGGACGCTGCGCGCGAAGGCGACGTACCCGGCGTAGGCCATGGTCGCCCGGTGCCGCGGCGCGCCGCCGCGCACGGCCTTCGCGTCGTTCAGCGCGCCGTTCGCGGCCGAGGCGGTGTCCTGGGCGAGGGCGGCCTGGGTGCGCTTCCTCAGGTCGGCGAGCGCCGCCTCGTGCGCGGAGGCGTTGAGCCGGTCGCTGATCAGGTTCACGCCGAAGGCGCCGACGTCCGGCACGAGCGCGAGCGCGCCGCCGCCGACGGCGGCGACGGCGAGGGCCGCGACGACGTAGCGCTTGATCTTGGTCTTCTGCTGCGGGGCTTCCTGGGCGGGTGCGGCCTTGTCGACCTGCGCCTCCGGCCCGGCGCTCAGGTCGCCGATCTCCGTGCCGGCGCCCGTGAGATCGACCTCGTCGCCGACGCTGGGGTGCGGCTCGCTGAGCTCGATGCCGCGATCGTCGGCGTCCACCGGGGTCTGCGTGAAGTTCGCGGAGCGGTCGGACGGATCGTACGCGGCGGGCGCGGCGCCGGTGGCGAGGCTCGCGACGCTCTCGCCGAGCGCGATCTCGTCGCCGAAGTCCGCCGGCGGCATCCCGCCGCCGCTGGGGGGCTCGGGCGCCGTCGGCGGGAGCGGGCGCGGCCCGGGCGCCTGGAACGCGGCGCCGACGCGCGAGTCGTCGTAGTCCGGCGGGGCCTCATCGAAGAGCTCGGCGCCGACGATGGTGCCCGGTCCGGCGGGCAAGCCGGGTCCGGTGGCCTTCGTGGGGAGCGCGGGGCCGGTGGCCTTCGCGGGGACGCCGACGGGCGCATGGGCGGGGAAGCCCGCGGTGGCCGGCGCGGGGAAGCCTGCGGGCGCCGGCGCGGGGTAGCCTGCGGGTGCGGTGGCGGGGAAGCCCGCGGACGCGGCGACGGGGTAGCCCGCGGGCGCCGTGGCGGGGAAGCCCGCGGAGGCGGGGGCGGGGAGGCCTGCCGCGGTCGGGGCCGGGAGCCCGGCGCGGACCGGCGACGGGAGCGGCGCGGAGGCCGGCACGGGCAGGCCCGCGCCCGGGAACGGCGCGGGCATGCCGATGACGCCGGGGACCGAGCTGGGCAGATCGCCGGAGACGATCGGCAGATCGCCCGACGCCGGCGAGGGCAGCTCGGGGTCGCTGTCGCCCTCGAGGGGCAGCTCGAGCTCGCCGAAGCCGAACGACATCGAGCCGCTGCTGGAGCGCGCCGGCGGAGCCGGGGGCACGTCGTCGTCGAGGTCCCCGAAGTCGTACTCCGGAGCCACGCGCGGCGGCGCGGCCTCTCCCATGCCACGGGTGCGCCCGCGGCCGAGCGGCTGCGTGGCGGCCCCGGCGCGGCCGCCGGGACCCGAGTCGCGCCCGCCGGGCGCCGGGTCGCGGGAGCCGGGCGCCGAGTCGCGCGCGCCGAACGCCGGGTCGCGGGAGCCGGGCGCCGAGTCGCGCGCGCCGAACGCCGAGTCGCGCGGGCCGAACCCGAGGGTCCGCCGGCTGCTCGGGGGAAGCGGATCGACCCGCGCTGGCAGATCGGTGTCGGCGAACGCCGTGGGCGTCGCCGGGGCGGTGCGCGACTCCGCGCGCGATCGCGCCGAGAGCGGCGCCGGCGCGGCGGGCATGTTGCCGTACACGACCGGCAGGTCGTCGGGATCGAGCCCTTGCGCCTCGACGTCCGCCGGGCTCGGGAGCTCGACCATCAGGTCGATCTCGCCGAAGCCGCGGCGCTGCGGCACCGTCTTGGCGTTGCGGCGATCGGAGGGCGCCGGGCGATCCGGCACGTCGGGCAGGCCGATCTCGCCGAAGACCTCCGGTCCCGGCGGCTCGGCGCGCGGCGCGGGCGCTGCCGCGGCGATCGGCGCCGGCGCGGCGGGCGCCGTCTGCGCCCCGCGGCGCGGCGGGATCGGCACCGGCGCTGGCCCGGGGCGCCGGGGCGGCGCGACCGCGGGGAACGCGACGTCGTCCGGCGCTGCCACGGGCAGATCGGCGTCGTCGTGCATCGCCGGTGCGCTCCGCTCCGAGAGCTGAAGGCCCCCCGCACCAGCCCGCGGCGCGGGCGTGGGCGTCGGCGCAGGTGTCGCCGCGGGCGCAGCGCCCCCCTTCGTTACCAGCAGGCTCGTGCCGCACTTCGGACAGCGCATTTTGAGCCCCGCTGGGGGAACGCGCTTCTCGTCGACCTGGTACGGCGATTTACATCCGTCGCACTCGACCTTGATCATGCTCCCCGACCCGATGCGGGCGCTGCGACTGCCTCCGCAGGCCCCGTCACGCTCGTTCGGCCTGCGACAGGCCGGGATGCCCCGACATCCGCTCTCCTTACTAGCAGGGCTTGTGGTCCTTGGATCGCCTCTTCTACCGGCCCTCCTCAAATCGGTCCCGGCGTCCGCGTCCCGCGCGGATCCCGCGCACGTCTCGCCCGCGCCTCGTCCACACCTCGTCCACACCTCGCCCCGCGTCGCGCGGCAGGCCGCGCGCCCTACGCCCGGAGCAGAGCCGGAACGCCGGCGGCGGCGAGGCGGCCGCGACAAGAGGACGCCGGAGGGGGCGCGGGGAGCCGGCGACGCGGGGCGCGCCGACAACGCGGCCTCGCCAAGCGTCCTCCACCTGTGCTAACGCGCTGCCGCCCATGCAGCGGTCGACGGCGGTCATCTACACGCTCTTCTTCGCGGGCGCCGTGGCGTTCGTCATCGCGCAGAGCGGCCCCAAGGGCCGCGGAGCGGCCAGCGCGCCCGCCGACGCCGGCGCGACCGTCGACGCCGGCTCGCCCACGGCGACGCCGCCGACGGCGGACGACGGCGACGCAGGCGCCGACGCTGGCGTCGAGGGCGCCCCGGCGAGCGGTCCGGAGCAGACGGCGCGATCCGACGCGGGCATCACGCTCCTCTCGGGAGAGGCTCCGCCCGGGCTGCCCACCGAGGCCCCGAAGAAGGTGCGCTTCGGCGTCGTGCTGGTCCAGTACCGCGGCGCGCAGGGCGCGACGCCGAACGCGCGCTCCAAGGACGCGGCGCTGGCGCTCGCCAGGGAGCTCGCCGAGGTCGCCAAGACGGACTTCAAGGCCGCCGTCGACAAGGGCGACAAGGGATCGACCGACGACCTCGGCTTCATCCCGCGCGGCGTGCTCGAGCCCGCGCCCGAGTACGAGCTCTTCAGCCTCCCCAAGGGGGGGGTGAGCGGCCCGGTCGACACGCCGCGCGGCTTTTGGATCACGCGGCGGATCGAGTAAGAAGGCGTACCGCGCGCGGCGCGTCGCCGCAGGCGCGAACGAGGGGAGATACCGTATGGCGACGATCGACATCCGCCGGCAGCACTCGCTCACCAAGGAAGAGGCCCGGCAGCGCGCGGAGGTGCTCGCGCGGGGCATGGAGGACAAGCTCGGCCTCCAGTGGCGATGGGATGGCGATCTCATCCGCTTCGAGGCCCCGGGCGGCGCCGCCAAGGGAACGAAGGGCCTCGTGCGCGTCGAGGCGTCGGCGGTGCAGGTCGAGATCGATCTCCCGTTCCTGTTGAAGGCGATGAAGGGCACGATCGAGTCGAAGGTCAACGAGAAGCTCGAGGCCGTCCTCGGCAAAGCCTAGCGAGGACAGCCGGCCTCGCGTACCGGGCGCGCCGGGCGCCTCGAGCGACCGGCGTCTCCGGCGGCGTGCCGCCTGGCCGCTCGCCGCGCACCGTCGTCCCGCGCTCCCTCCTCCTCGTCTCGACGCCCTCCGCTCGCCAGCGACCGACCTCCACCCTCGTTCGCCCCGCGCACCAGCGCGCGGCAGCGCACCGCGTTCCTCGTCTTCCGAAGGTTCCGAGGACGCGCGCGCCGGCCGCGCCTTGACCGCCGGAGCGCGAGCGCCGCGCGGCGCTGCCCGAGCCCACCCCCTGCCCGGCGCGCTTTACTCCGCGCGCTTCGGTTCGCTACTCTCCGCCATCGTCATGCGTTGCGCACAGATGAGACCCCCTTCGGAGGCGTCGCAGGCGAGATGACGGTTCAGGCACCCGAGGGGCAGGTGGAAAGCATGACGGCCCTGATCGCGCGTCTTCGCGCGGAGCAAGGCGACCAACCGGAGCGACAGCTCCAGGCGCTGCTGCTGCATGAGCTCGGCGCGCTCGAGGAGGCGCTCGGCGAGGAGCCCACGGCGGCGCGCGACTACCTCGCCGCGTTCAACGCGGATCCGCAGTTCCGCGAGCCGCTCGAGGCGCTCGTCCGCATCCTCACGCGGCGCAAATCGATCAAGAACCTCGGCAAGCTGCTCGACGCGCTCACGCGCGCCGCGGCCACGCCCGAGGAGCGGGCGCGCGCGTTCTGGGAGCGCGCCGCGTACCTCCAGGATCACGAGCAGAACCTCTCGGCGGCCAAGGAGGCGCTCGAGGAGGCGGCGCTCAGCAACCCGGAGGACGCGACGCCGTGGCTCGAGCTCGAGCTCATCGCGGCCAAGGAGGGCGACCTCGCCGGCCGGATGCGCGCGATCGAGGCCCGCGCCGAGCTCGCGACCGACCCGACGTGGAAGGGGCTGCTCTTCATCGAGCTCGCCGACCTCGCCGCGGCGACCGAGAACGTCGAGCGCGCCTACGAGCTGCTCGACGCGGCCGCGGCGCTCGAGGGCCGGGCCCGCTTCAGGTCGCAGCTCGCGCTGGAGGCCATCGCGCGCCGCGAGGAGGACCTCGGCGCGCTCGCGCGCGCCCTCGAGGGGCAGGCCGAGCTCATCGCCGACGCGCTCGACGACGAGGCGAGCGGCGAGGCCAACGGCGTCCCGCGGCACATGCGCAGGCCGGAGTACGCGGCCGACGCGTGGCTCCGCGCCGCCGAGCTGACGCAGCGCGCGGGGACGGGCGGCTTCGCGTCGCTCCTCGAGCGCGCCGCCGAACGGCTGCCCCAGTCGGCGCTGCTCGGGCGGGCGCGCATCGCCGCGCTCGAGGCCGCCGGCGAGGCGGAGGCCGCCGCCGGCCTGGCGAAGCAGGAGATCGCGCGCGGCGCGAGCGGGCCCGGCGCCGCGGCGCTGTGGCTGCGCATCGCCGAGGCGGCGGCGCTCGCGAGCGATCGCGAGGCCGCGCTCGCGGCGCTCCGGAGCGCGCTCGCGGCCGACCCGCAGTGCATCCCGGCGCGCGCGCTGGAGATCGACCTGCTCGGCGACGGCCAGGATCCGTCCGCGTTCGCCGCGTCGCTCGAGGCGACCGCGGCGTCGTACGGCAGCGACGAGGCGCGCGGGCGCGCGCTGCTCCTCGCGGCGTACGTCTGGGCGGTGCGGACCGACGACGTCGGCGCGGCGAAGGCGGCGCTGTCGCAGGCCGGCATGGCCGGCGTCCACCCGGGCGTGCTCGCGCGCTTCGGGCGGTCGTTCGCGGCGCTGCGCGGCGACGCGGCCTGGTACGAGGAGTCGACGAAGCGGCTGCTCTCGACCGGCGTCGACCCGGCCGAGAAGGCGAGCCTGTGGTTCGAGATCGGCCGGAGCCGCCTGCTCCGGGGCGACGCGGACGGCGCCGAGGGCGCCTTCGCCGAGCTCGCCGCCGCCGGCGCGGACGACGGCGCCGCCCCCAACGCGTGGCTCGGGAGGGCGCTCGGCGCCTTCGCCGTCGACCTCGTGCGCAGCCGGCGCGAGCCCGGCGACGAGGCCGGCGCCGCCCCGCGGCGCTCGCCGACGGTGATCGAGGCGCTCGCCGAGGTCGAGGGCGAGGACACCGCGCGCGGGCTCTGGCTCGTCGCGGCCCTGCGCAGCGCCCGCGACGGCGAGCTGGATCGCGCGCGCACCCGGCTCCGCGCGCTCTTCGAGCGCTCCGCGGACGACCAGGTCGTCGCGGTGTTCCTGGCCGAGCTGGACCGGCGCGCCGGCAGCCCCACCTCCGCGGCCGCCACGCTCTCCACCTGCGCCGCGGCGATCGACGACGCCGATCTCTCCGCGGCGCTCCACATCGAGGCGGCCATCCTCCTCTGGCGCGCCGGCGAGCGCGGCCGCGCCGTCGACGAGCTCGAGGCGGCGCGCGGCAAGGCGGCGCGGGCGGGCGCGACGATGCTCACCTGGGCGCTCCGCGGCCACGAGGCGAACGACCTCCAGAGCCGGCGCCGCGCCCTCGAGGTGGCGGGCGAGGCGGGCGAGGACCCGGCGGCGCTCGCGCTCTCGCGGTTCGGCCTCGAGGTCGGCGCCGCCGAGGGCGGCGACCCGGACGAGGCGCTCGCGACGCTCGAGGCGCTGGAGTCGCAGGCGAGCGACGATCTCGCCCTGGCGGCCGCGCTCGGGAGGCTCCTCTGGCAGCCCGCCCTCGAGCAGCGGAGCGCCGTCGAGCGCGCGCTCGACTACATCGAGGAGCGGGGCGACGGCGCCGCGTCCATCGCGCACGCCGAGCGCTTCCGCCTGACGCGCACCCTCGACCAGGACCGCGCGCGCACCGCGTCGCGCGCCGCCGCGTGGGCCGCGGCCGACCCGAGCCCGCACGCCGACCTCGAGTGGCTCGGCGCGGCGCTCGGCGCCGAGGACCGCGATGCGGAGGTCGCCGCGCGCAGCGCCCTCGCGCGGCACCTGGAGGGCGAGGCCCGCGCCGCGATGGAGGCCTCGGCCGCGATCGTCGGCGCGCTCGACCAGCCGAACCTGCCGCGGCCGTTCCTCTCGGGCGAGCACGCGCCGGCGCAGCTCGCCAACCTCGAGCTCGCGCTCCCCGGCTGCGATCCGCGGCGCCGCGCGGCGGCGCTTCACGGGCTCGGCGACGCGCTCGGCGAGGACGCGCAGCTCACCGCGCTCGGCCTCGCGGGCTGGTCGGACTTCGCCGCCGGCGATCACGAGCGGGCGCTCGCCGCGTTCCGCACCGTGGTCGAGCGGCGGCCCGACGACATCGCCGCCTGGGAGGGCGTCCGCGCCACGTCGGAGGCGCTCCGCGACCCCGTGTCGACCGCGCTCGCCGCGGCGCAGCTCGGGGCGCTCTGCAAGGACGACGCGCGCGGCGCGGAGTTCTGGGAGAGCGCCGGGCTCCTGCTCCTCGAGCACACCGACGCCCACGACGACGCGGAGATCGCGTTCGATCGCGCGTTCGGGCGCGA
Organism: Sorangium sp. So ce406; assembly: GCF_051474675.1. Lineage (NCBI taxonomy): Bacteria > Pseudomonadati > Myxococcota > Polyangiales > Polyangiaceae > Sorangium > Sorangium sp. So ce406. The sequence continues at coordinate 990,052 of NZ_CP150340.1, forward strand.
CCCGCGGCGCGGCGTCGCCTTCGACCGGCTGTTCCGCCGGGTCCGCGCGCGCAACGAGGACGACCGGCTGCTCGACATCATCGAGCGGCGGCTCGGCGTGGCGGAGAGCGACCTCGAGATCTGCAAGCTGTTCTGGGAGCGCGCGCGCGTGCTCCGCAAGAAGGGCAAGCTCGACGAGGCGCTCGCCGCGCTCGAGAACGTGACGCTGCTCGAGCCGGACCACATCGGCGCGCTGGCGCTCTCGGCCGACATCTCCAAGGCGCAGGGCGACCTCGGCCAGGCGGCGGCCTTCTACGCCGAGCTCTCGCGCGTCGCGAAGGCGCCGGGGGAGCAGCGCCTCATGTCCGGGATCACCGCGGTCGACGCGTACGAGAAGCTGGGCGAGCACGACAGGGCGCTCGAGGTGCTGGTCGGCCTGCACCGGGCCGGCCTGTCGACGCTCCCCGTCCGCGAGCGCCTCGTCCGGGTCGCCGCCCGGGTCGGCTCCTGGGACGAGGCCACGCGCCTGCTCGAGGAGCTCATGGTCGAGCGCGACACCCCCGCCGGCCGCGTCGAGGCGGCGCGGCTCGCGATGGCGATCTACCGCGACCAGCTCCGCGCCCCGCGCCGCGCCGAGAAGGCGGCCGCGAAGCTCCTCGAGGAGGCGCCGGACGACGGCGAGGCGATCGATCTCGTCCTCACGACGGACTACGAGCCCGCGTTCCGCACCCGCGTGCTCGGCCGCGCCAAGTCGACGCTGATCCACGCGCTCGCGTCCGACCCGATCGACGCCGACCGGGTCGCGCTCCTCGCGAAGATCGCGGGCGCCGGCCAGGACGCGGCGCTCCGGCAGGCCACGCTGGGCGCGCTCGTCGCGCTCGGCCGGGTCGACGAGGGAATCAGCGCGGAGCTCAGGAAGATCGACGCCCGCGTCCCGGCGCGCCCGCAGATCGCCCTCGACGCCAAGGCCATGGCCGAGATCGCCGATCCGCTCGACACCGGGCCGGTCGGCGAGCTGTTCGCGAAGATGGCCGAGACGATCACCATGGCGCTCGGCCCCTCGCTCGTGTCGCTCGGCGTGGGCAAGAAGGACCGCATCGACTCGCGCGGCGGCCATCCGCTGCGCGTCGCGGTCGCCGAGTGGATGGGCGCGCTGAGCTTCGAGACCGACTTCGAGCTCTACGTCGGCGGCCCGAGCCCGCGCGGCGCCACCGGCGTCTATGGCCAGCTCCCCGCGCTCGTGCTCGGCCCCGAGATCACGACGCCGCTCGACGCCGCCTCGCGCTCGGCGATCGCGCGCGAGGCGTTCGCGCTGCGCCGGGGCATCACGTCGCTCAGGACCCGGGACGACAACACCGTCGCCTCGCTCGTCGCGGCCGCCTGCATCGAGTCGGGCCTCGCGGTCCCGCACCCGCCCTACGCCGTCTTCGGCGAGGTCTCGCGGGCCATCCACAGGGAGATGTCGCGCGCGACCCGGAAGGCCATCGCCGAGGTGTGCCAGCGCATCGTCTCGAGCCAGCAGGACCCGCACCGCTGGGCGCAGGCCGCCCGCAGGAGCATCGATCGCATGGCCGTCATCGCCGCCGGCGACGTCTCGCTGGTGCTCTCGGACATCCTCGGTACCCCGCGCGAGCAGCTCGGCGGCGTCGTCGCCGAGAGCGAACGGGCGCGCCAGCTCGTCGCGTTCGTCCTGTCGCAGAGCTACCTCGAGCTCCGGAAGAAGCTCGGGATGGGGGTCCGGTGAGCAAGAATCCGCAATCCAAGAGCTCCTCTGGCAACGGCGGCGAGGAGGGCACCCCGTCGCAGGAGAAGATCACCGTCCCGCCGCCGGCGATGTACGGCGCGGCGGTGTCCGAGGGCGACGTCGAGGAGGCCACGCTCCTCGCCAAGATCCCCGACGAGCTCATCAAGTCGATCCGCGCCGCCGAGGAGGGGGAGCGCGTCGGCGAGGGCGGCCTGAAGCAGCTCTTCTCCCGCGAGCCGGTGCCGGTGCCCGCGCGGCCCGCGCAGAGCGCCGGAGAGAGCGACGCGCTGATCGACATGCTCTTCGAGGACCAGCGCGTGGACGACGCCGACGACGGCGTCGTGACCTCGGCGCCCGCCCTGACCGGCGCGCGCCGCAACGCCGCGCCGCCGCCCGCGCCGCCGGCGCCGCCGCGGCCGCCCGTGTCGACGCCCACGCCGCCGCGGCCGACGTCGTCCGCGCCGCCGCGCCCCGCGTCGCTGCCCCGCCCCGCGGTCCCACCCCGCTCGGGCAGGCCGGGCGACGTGAAGGCGTCGCTCGGCGGCGATCTCACGCCCAGCGATCGCACGCCGAGGATCCCGCCGCCCGCCGCGTCCGCGAGGTTCACGGCGCCGCGTCCGCCGTCCGCCGCCGTCGCGCCGCCTCCGCTGCCTCCGCCGTCCAGGCGATCGGAGCCCGTGCAGGACGAGGACACCGCCGAGCCGGGCGACCGCGCGACGCCGATCCCCGACGGCGGCGACCCTCCGTTCGAGTTCGCGCCCCCCAGCGTCGTCAGCAGCAGGCGCCCCGCCCCGACGAGGGGCTTCGGGGACGATCTCGCGGGCGGCATCGAGGACGAGGACACGACGGGCTTCGACGACGAGGAGACCAAGGCCCTCGACGAGCCCGGGCCCACGACCCGGCCGTACGCCGGCGAGCCGTCTGCCCCCGCCGACCTCTGGGGAAAGGCCGCGATCGAGAGCGATCCCGGCGAGCTCATCGACGAGTCGAGCCTGATCCACGGGCATGTCGACGCCGACGCCGACGACGATCTCGCGAAGACGCGCGTCGCGGACCGGCGGCCGTCGGTCCGCTCGGCGTTCGAGCCGCCGCGCTCGGTCGCGCCTGCCCGCGAGCCCGAGAGCCTGCCGCCGCTGCCCTCCATCCCGCCGCCCGCGTCCGTGTTCCCTGGCGAGCAGGACGCGAGCGCCATCCTCGTCCAGTCGCAGCAGCGCGACGTCTGGGCGGCGCGCGCCGCGTGGCTCCGCGCCGAGGCCGAGCTCATCGAGGACCCGACCGCCAGGTCGCGCGCCCTCCTGCCCGTCGCCGAGCTCTACGTGATGGCCGGCGAGGACGCGACCGCCCGCGCCGTCGCCGCCGAGGCGCGCGATCTCTCCCCGGGCCTCGTCTTCGCGCACCGGCAGCACCGAGGGCTCCTGATGCGCGAGGGGGATCTGCCCGGCGCGCTCGACGCGCTCGAGGCCGAGACCCGCATCCTCGGCACGCCGGCCGCGCGCTGCCACAACCTGGTGCTCGGCGCCGAGCTCTCCCGCATCTCGCTCGCCGACCCCGAGGGCGCGCACAAGCGCCTGGAGCTCGCGGCCCGGATCCACCCCGTCGACCCGCGCGCGCACGTGCAGCGCTTCTGCGAGGCGCTCGCGGCGCCGGACGCGGACGCGGCGGCCTCCGCCACCATCGCCAAGTTCCGCCTCCCCGACGCGCCCGAGCTCGCTCCGCTCGCCGCGGCGTGCGCCCAGGTCGCCGCGCACCGGGGCGCGCCGCGCCGCGCCCGCACCGCGCCGGCCACCCCGTACGAGGCGCTGCTCCGCGCCCGCGCCCTGCTGCGCGCCGGCGATCTCGCCGAGGGCCTCGCGAGCCTCGAGCCCCTCGGAGACACCTCGCTCGCGCCCGCGGCCGCCTGGCTCACCGCCGCGCTGGGCGCCGCGCGCAGGGAGACCCGCCCGGCGGCGCTCGCCGCGCTCCGCAGCGTCACGTCCGGCTCCCACGGCGGCCAGGCGCGCCGCGCCCTCGCCGCGCAGGCGATCGAGCTCGGCGACACCGCCGCGGCCCGCGGCGCCACGCTCGAGGACGGCGGCGCCGGCGGCGCGTTCTCGCCGGCCGATCACGTCGTCCTCGCGGCGCTCGCCGGCGGATCCGCCGGCGAGATCGAGCCGTGGCTCGACGCCCTCGCCGGCGATCCCGAGTTCGCGCCGCTCTGCGCCGCCGCGAGCGCCGCCCTGAGCGACCCGGGCGCCGCGGCCGACGGCGCGCTCGCGGACGGCGCCCCCGCGCCGAACGGCGTGCGCGCCATCGGCGGCGCGAGCGCCCGCGCCGCCGCGATCCTCGGCCGCGCGCTCTCGCGCGAGGCGATCACCTCCGAGGGCATCGACGCGAGCGACGCCTTCTCCCGCGCGGTGCTCACCTACGGCGACAACGCGCCCGAGAGCCCGCTGTTCCGCGCCCTCGCGCTCGAGCTCGACCTCGACGGCGACCGGGGCGCCCGCGTCGCCAGGAGCGTGGCCGCGTTCCGCGAGGTCGCGTCCGATCGCGACAGCGCGCTCGCCGCCGCCGTCATCGCCGAGATCGCGGGGGATCAGCGCGCCGCGATGAGCGATCTCGATCGCGCCCGCGCCGCGGATCCGCAGCACGAGGGCGCCGCGCGCGCCCGCGCCGCGCAGGAGAGCGGCGTCGGCGCGGCGCGCATCCTCGCGGAGCACGCGCTCACGCTCGAGGAGGGCCCGCGGGCCGCGGTGCTCGTCACCGAGGCCGCGATCCGCCTGCTCGACGGCGGCGACAACGAGGAGGGCGAGCGCCTGCTCTCGCGCGCCGCGCAGATCGACGCGAAGCTCCCCATCGCGCTCCACCTCGGCGAGCGCAGCGCGCGCGCCCGCGTCGATCGCGACGGCCTCCTCGAGTGGCTCAGGACCCGCCGCGAGAGCGCGGCCGATCCGCTGGAGCGGTCTCATGACCTCGTCCGCGAGGCGCTCCTCGTCGCCGAGGCGGATCCCGCGTCGGCCGCGTCGCTCCTCGAGTCGGCACACCGCTCGCGCCCGCAGGACATCGGCCTGCGCGAGCTCTTCGAGCGGCTCGCGCCGGAGCCCCCGGCCGACCGCGCCGCCTGGCGCGCCGAGCGCGCGACCGAGCTGCTGCGCGCGCTCCACGCCGGCGGCGACGACATCGCCGCGGCCGGCATCGAGGCCGCCCGCCTCGCGCTCGAGGCCGCCCTCGAGTACGAGCGCGCCGGCGATCTCGGCCAGGCCGCCGCGTGCGCCCGCCAGGCGATCACCGCGGGCGACGAGGCGCTCGGGCCGATCGCCCTCCACCGCGCCGCCGTCGCCGGCCACGGCACCGGCGAGCTCGTCGACGCGTTGATCCCGCGCGCCCGCGAGGCGACGGACGTCGTCGAGCGCCTCGAGATCTACGAGCGGCTCGCGGAGCTCGACGAGCTCGGGCGCAGGGACGCCGGCAGCGCGCTCCTCTGGCGCCGCTCGATCCTCGAGGAGACGCCGCACCACCTCCCGACGCTCCGCAAGGTCGCCTCCTACCTCATCGGCGAGGGGCGCGACGAGGAGCTCGAGCCGATCGCCCTCGAGGTCGCGCGCGTCCTCGACGGCCCGGAGGCGATCGCGCACGCGCTCCTGTCGGCGCGGCTGCGCATGCGCGTGCTCCCGTGGGAGGAGACGTTCGAGCCGGTCCAGATCGCGTACCGGAACGAGCCGCGGGGCATCTGGGCGCTGCGCCAGATGGCCGCCCACGCCCGCGCGAAGGCGGATCACGCCCTCGCGATCGAGGCGGAGCGCCAGCTCATCGAGCGCACCGATCGCCCGTCCGAGGCCGCCGCCCTGTCGGTGCGCGCCGCCAAGGACGCGCTCCTCGCCGGCTCGATCGAGGACGCCGTCGCCTTCTTCCGGCACGCGATCACGCTCGTCCCGCATTACCTCGTCGCGCACCTCGATCTCGCCGACGCGCTCGAGCGCGGCGGCGACGCGGCGGCCGCCGCCGCGGCGCTCGAGTCCGCGGCGGGCGCCAGCGTCGGCTCCGAGGGGCGCGCGCACTCGCTCTACGCCGCGGCCGTGCTCTGGCAGGACAAGGTCCAGAACGCCGCGCGGGCTCGCGACGTCCTCGAGGCGGTCGCCACGGTCGACCCGTCGTACGCCGACGTCTTCTCGCGGCTCAAGGCGATCTACGTCGCCGAGGGCGCGCGCGCCGAGCTGGCCGCGCTGCTCGAGCGCCGCCTCGACGCGGTGACCGATCCGACGGAGCGCGTCGAGATGGAGGTCCTCCGCGGCCGGGCGCTCGCCGACGTGGGCGACGCGGCCGCCGCCAAGCGGGCGCTCGCCGCCGCGCTCGACGCGAACCCCGACCACGTCGAGGCCCTGTCCGCGTTCGCCGACGTCTGCGCCGGCGAGGGCGACTGGACCGGCGCCGAGCAGGCGTGGATCCGCCTCGCGCGCCTCGTCCCCGATCCCGAGAAGCAGGCCGCGATCTACCTCCGCCTCGGCGAGCTCTACGACGAGCACCTCCCGAACGCCGAGCGCGCCGAGCTCGCGTACCAGGAGATCCTGAAGCGCGCGCCGGGCGACGTGGGCGCGCGCGAGCGCCTCGTCGCGCTCTACAAGCGCGCCGGCGACGGCGCCCGCGCGCTGGAGCAGCAGAACCTCCTCATCAACGCCGCGGAGGCGCCCGAGCTGAAGTGCCGCCGCACCGCGGAGCTCGCCGAGATCCACGAGTCGATGGGCGAGATGAAGAAGGCCGAGGCCACGCTGCTCACCGCGCGCAAGACGTGGCCGAAGGACGACTTCGCGCTCGGCGCGCTGGCCCGCTTCTACCAGCGCACCGAGCAGACCGCCGCGGCGAACGTCCTGCTCGACCGCGCCCTCGCCGACGCGCGGCGCGCGCTCAACACCGGCCGCTTCGAGCCGTACCTGTTCTCGACGGTCGCCACGGTCGCCGAGCTCCGCGGCCGCGCCGGCGCGTCCCGGATCGCGCGCGCGACGGTCGCCGCGCTCGACGGCCGCGACGCCGCGATGGGCGGCGCGGGCAACGCCGCCGGCGCCGCCCGCCTCGACGCCCACCTCGCGCCGGAGCTCATGACCCCGGCGTTCCGCGAGCTCCTGCTGAAGACGGGCCCGCTGCTCGACACCGCGGTGGCGTTCGATCTCGACTCGATCCGCGCGACGCCGCTGCCGCCGCAGCACGCCGACATCACCGACCTGGCCCGCAGCGTCGGGGCGGCGTACGGCCTCCCCAACCTGCAGGTCTACATGACGGCCGCGCTCGGCGCCGTCTGCGTGCCGGCGTCCACGAGCCCGCCCAGGATCGTCCTCGGCCAGTCGCTCGTCACCTCGCCGCGCGAGGACGTCCGGCTCTTCCTCATCCACCGCGCGGTCAAGATCCTCCAGACCAACGCCTCGGCCTTCTCGCGGACGGCGCCGATCGATCTCTGGCCGCTGCTCGCGGCCTACCTGAAGGCCTTCTCCCCGTCGTGGTCGCCGCAGGGCGCGGACGCCGGGCGCCTCCGCGAGTACCAGGGCCGCATCGATCGCGCGATGTCGGGCGGCGCGGATCCGAAGCTGGGCATCCTCGCCGCGGACGTCATCGGCTCGATCGGCAACCGCGCCTCGACCCTCAACACGGCGATCAACGGCTGGGGCAACCGAGCCGCCTTCCTCGCGGTGGGCGATCTCAGCATTGCGCTCACGGGCATCGCCTGGGCGGGCGGCCACACGAACGCCCCGCCCGCCGCGGGCAAGGACCGCATCACCTGGATCGGCCGCAACGCCGAGGCGCGCGACCTCATCGTCTTCGCCGTGAGCGACGGCCTGGCCGAGGCGCGGGAGCATCTCGGGTTCAACGAGTGACGCGGCGCGGGCGCTCCTCGCCGGGCGCCGTCGCGCTATGTTGAGCGCGCGTCTCGCGATCACTTCGCCATCGCGGGGGCTCGCTTGGCCGCGTATGCTCCGCCGCCCGCCAGCGAGCGCTTCGCCGCTCTCATCCAGCGTCGGCTGTCCACTCCTCACGAGCCATGACCACGACCCTCAAGGCCAAGCGCCGCGTCTCCTACGACTGCTCGAAGTGCCCGGCCTACTGCTGCTCCATCTACGAGCGGGTCGAGGTGACGCCCCGCGACCTGCGGCGGCTCGCCCGCCATTTCGGCCTCACGGTCGAGGCCGCCGAGAAGCGCTTCACGAAGCGCTACAACGATGAGCGTATTCTCCGGCGGCAGTCCGATCCGCTGCTCGGCCGTGTCTGCCGTTTCCTCGACCTCACGACGCGTGGCTGCACGATCTACGAGGCGCGCCCCGAGGTCTGCCGCGATTACCCCGGCAGACCGCGGTGCGGCTACTACGACATGCTCCAGTTCGAACGGGAGACGCAGGACGATCCCAACGTGATGCCGCTCGTGCAGATCACGTTCCGATCGAGGACCCCGGCGGGCTAGCTCGTTCAGGACGCGGGCTTCACGCCATCTCGCTGAGCTCGTCGGCCACGTCGGCCGCGTCCGTTACGTCTGCTTGCGCCGCGGCGCTCGCCTTCGCTCGCTCGTGCAGCCACTCTTCCGGTCGGTCGGCGGGGTAGACCCGCAGCGACCCGTCCGCCGGGCCGAGCAGATCGTCCATGCGCGCGACGCCCGTGATCCGCTGCGCCGCCATCAGGCCAGAGATCGAGGCGCCGGCCACCCCGTGGCTCAGCGTGCTCGCGCCGCACTGGTACAGCCCCGGGATCCTCGTCCCGATGGAGAACGACAGCGGCCCGAGCTGCCACGGCGTCTTGGCGGTGCCGTAGGCGGCGCCCCGATGCGAGGCGCAGTAGAAGTCGTTCGTCAGCGGCGTCGCCACCGAGCGAAACACGATCGCGCGGGAGATGCCGGGGATGATGTTCTCCGCCGCGGCGATCACCTGATCTCCGAGCGACTCCTTCAGCGCCTCGTAGTCTGCCCCCCGCTCGCCCGTGCGCGTCTCCTTCCAGCGCGTGAAGGGGCCGTGGGGCACGAACGTGAACATCTCGACCGTGTGGTGATCTCCCCGCGTCGGGTGGCCCGGGTCCTTCAGCGTCGTGATGGTCAGGAACAGGCCGTCCACCTCGCCGCGCGGGAGCTGGTACTCCATCCGCTCGTAGATCCGGCCCACGTCCTTTCCGCGGTACCACCAGTAGTTGCCTGAGTCGTAGCCCATGCCCCGGAGGTCCATGTCCACGGCGCAGAACACGCTGAGCAGGCTGGTGGAGTACTCCATCCGCCGGATCTTGCGGCGCTCTCGGGCGGTCAGCTCCGGCGGGAGCAGCTCCCCGTAGGTGATCGCCGGGTCCGCGTTCGAGACGACGCTCGCCGCTCGGAGGATCTCGCCGCCTTCCAGCTCCACGCCCGCCGCGCGCCCCCGCTCGACGAGGATTCGCCTCACCCGCGCGTGCATCCGGACCTGCCCTCCGAGCCGCCGCAGCGCCCTGACCATCGCGAGCGGGATGCGCTTGGCGCCGCCGCGCGGGTAATACCCACCGTTGAGATAGTGGCAAACGATGCTCGCGTGGATCGGCAGCGCCACGCGCGACGGCGCGAGGCCGTGGTCGCCCCCCTGCGCGGCCAGGATCGCGCGCAGCAGCGGATCGCGGATCGTCGCGTCCAGCAGGTCCTCCTGGGTGCGGAGCCCCCAGCGCACCAGGTTCGGCGCCTTGAACGGCAGGAGCAGCGCCTTCGGGAACTCGAGCATCGTGTCGAGCCGCGCGAGGTCGCCGCTCAGCCCGCGGACGACGCGGAAGTACCTCTCCAGCCCGGCGGCCTCGTGGGGGAACCGCGCCGTGAGCCGGGCGAGCAGCCGCTCGAACCCCTTGGGCACGTCGAACCGCTCGTCGCCGATGATCAGGTGATCGAGCCCGTCCGGGTTGAGCTCGCAGAACTCCAGATCTCGCGAGAGGCCGAGCCCCTCGTAGAGCCGCCTCACGGCGCCTCCGGGCCCCAGCTCGCCGATGTAGTGCACGCCCGGGCTGAACAGATATCCATTCAGCGAGAAGCTGTGGGTCCACCCCCCGGGGAGGTAATGTTGCTCGACGACGATCACCTTCTGCCCCGCACGCGCGAGCGCGAGCGCGGCGGTGAGCCCGCCGGGGCCTGATCCGATCACGACGGTATCCGCGTGCATCCTGCGTCCCCCCTGGGACTCCGATGCTCCGGGGAGGATCCCGGCTGCGCGCCATGGCATCCATCCCCCGCGCCGCCAGGACTCCTGTCCAGCTGCGCCCGCGGTTCAGCTCACTTGCCGGCGTCCGTCGGCGCCCCGGCGTCCGGCGGGGTCCTGTCCGCCTTCTCCATGTTCATGAGCGGCAGCGGGCACACGACCGGCACGGCGCGCGCGGGCGTCTGCGCCGACTCGCGCATGCACGTCTTGCCCGTCAGGCGGACGCGCTCGCCCACCTGGAGGTCGGGCGGGCACACGATCGCCTGGGAGGCCGAGACGAGGTCGCCGTCGATCCAGAACAGCTCGCACCCGTCGTCCGTCCGCCGCAGGTGGTAGTACCGCGTCGGCCGCCGCGGCGCGGGCGTGCCTTCTGCCGCGAGCGCCGCGCCCGCATCGCTGCTCGGCGCCCCCGCGCCCTGGCTCCCCGCGTCGCCCTGGCACGCCGCGGTCCCGGCGAGGAGCGCGGCCACGAGCATCCGGCCCGGTCGGCGCTGCGATGTCGGCGGCGGCATGGGAGCGCCCTCCGGACCGGCCGCGATCAGCGGCTCGGGAAGAACATGATGGCCATTTTCGTGAGGAAGAAGTCGGCGATCAGGATGGTGATCGACGTCACCACGACCGTGCGGGTCGTCGAGTGGCCGACGCCCTCGGTCCCACCCCGCGTGATCAGCCCGAAGTGGCACCCGACGAGCGCGATGATCGCCCCGAAGAAGGGCGTCTTGTACATCCCGCTGAAGTAATCCATGAACGTGACGGAGCTGAGCGCCGTCCTCAGGAAGAACCCGGCGGGGATGCCGAACTCGGTCGCCGAGATCAGCATCGCGCCGCCGAAGCCCATCACGAGCGCGAACGCGCCGAGCACGGGCATCACCACGATGCTCGCGAGGAGCCGGGGCAGCACGAGCTTCTTCAGCGGGTCGGCGCCGAGGGCCCGGATGGCGTCGATCTGCTCGGTGACGGCCATCGACCCGACCTCGGCCGCGATGCCGGCGCCGATGCGGCCGCCGACGATGACGGCCGTCAGCGTCGGCGCCAGCTCGCGCGAGAAGGACAGGCCGATGATGCGCCCCGTGTACTCCATGCCGCCGAACTTCTGGAGGCCGATGGCGAACTGGACCGCCATGACCATCCCGACGAACAGCGCCGTCACGGACGCGATGGCGGCCGAGCGTACGCCCAGCGACTCCATCTGATAGATGGTCGAGCGGATCTCGAGCGGCCGATCGAAGATGGCCTTGATCGCCCCCCAGGTCATCCGCCCGAACTGCCCGAGGTGCTCCACGAACCCGACGGCCGTATCGTTGATCTTGGCCAGCAGGGGAGGGAGGGGCGGCGGAGCCAGGCTGTTCGGCGGCAGGCTGCTTGGGCCCACGCTGGCGGGAGCCGGGTTGATCGAGGAGGGCGGCGCCTCCGTGGTCCGTTTGGGCTCAGTCGTCATCGGCGGGCAGGGTCGAGAAGCCGCGGACCATCCGCGTGAACGCAGGTTCGCCGGCGGCGTAGCGGGCGGGATCTGCAATGAGGAGCATGTCGTACACGCACCCGTTCTTCTTGAGCACCCAGACGTCGAACACCTTCGGCACCCCGTCGAGCTTCGCCGAGATCACGGTGTGCAGCGCCTCGCGCCCGTCGAACGGGACGAGCTCCTGCTTCAGCACCTCGCGCTCGGTGAAGTGCAGGAACAGGTGGTTGGTCAGCGAGATGAGCGGGACGTCCTCCTCGTTCTTGCAGCGCCCGTTCAGCGCGATCGTCGCCCCGTTCGCGTCGTCGCGGTACGCCACCGCCGCGTCCGACACCGAGATCTGCCGCCAGCTCGCCGGCGCCGGCGGCACGCGGAACGCCACGTCCGGGCCGCGGTAGATCGTCCCGTCGAACGACGGGCCTCCGCAGCCGGCGAGCGCGAGCGCGAGGAGCATGGCCCCGGCGGCCGCTGTCGCGGTCGCAGAGCCGGCGGCGGTGGGGCGCCTTCGGAGGGGTCGTCGCATCGCTGCGGGCCGACGCTATCACGCTTTTGCATCATGGGCGAACCACGAGCGCCCTGGCCGTTCCGGGCGCGGTCCTCCGGATCGCTCGCCCATGCCCGGCCGTCCGGCGCCCGCCGCGCGCCGTGTCGGCGCGCCCCTTACCAGCCCCAGGGATCTCGCCGTCGCGGCGCGTCCCACGGCGCGTCGCGTCGCGGCGCGGCGCGGCGCGGTGTCGCGCGCCATTGCTGCCAGCGCTCGTGCTGGCGCGGGGTGCGCCCCACCATGAAGAGGCGCACGAGGAAGAGCCCGGCGACGAACCCCCCGAGGTGCGCGAAGAACGCCACGCCGCCGCTGCGCACGCCGATCGAGCCGAGCCCGTTCAGCAGGTTCACCACGAAGTACTCGAGGATGACCAGCCACGCCGGGAGCTCCAGGAACAGGCCGAAGATGAACCACAGGAGGAAGATCGGGTTCAGCACCGTGATCGGCGAGCGCGGGTACAGCGACGCGTACGCCGCCAGCACGCCCGAGATGGCGCCCGAGGCGCCCACCATCGGGATCAGCGAGCCGGGGTCGATCCAGATCTGCGCGCCCGCGGCGGCGATGCCCGACAGCACATAGAACGCCGCGTAGCGGAGGCTGCCGAGCGCGTCCTCGACGTTGTCGCCGAAGATCCAGAGGAACAGCATGTTCCCCCCGAGGTGCGCCCACCCCGTCGGATCGTGCATGAACATGCTGCTGAAGACCGTCCACCACGTGTCGGTCGGCTCCCGGAGCAGGTGCAGCGGCACGAGGCCCCACGCGGAGAGCACCCGCTCGGGCGAGAGCCCGGCCGAGATCATCGACCGCATCCAGAAGAAGCCGAGGAGGTTGAGCGCGATCAGCAGGTAGTTGACGATCGGCACCTTGCGGGTCGGCAGTTGGTCTCGGACGGGCAGCATCGCGTTTTACTTAAGCACGCGGGCCCGTGACAGCATCCGTCTGCCTTGATAGACCCGGGGCGATGTCCGAGCTGCGCCTCCACGACACGCTGACCCAGAAGCTCGCCCCGCTCGTCCCGCGGCGGCCCGGCGAGGTCCGCATGTACTGCTGCGGCCCGACGACCTACGACGTCGCGCACGTGGGGCACGGCCGCGCCGCGCTCACCCCGGACGTCCTCGTCCGCCACCTGAGGGCCCGCGGCCTCCGCGTCGTCTACGTCCGCAATATCACGGACGTCGACGACAAGATCCTCCAGCGAGCGGCCGAGTCCGGCGAGCCCCCGATGGATCTGTCGGCCCGCATGGCGTGCCTCTACCGCGACGACGTCGCCGCCCTCGGCTGCCTCGAGCCCGACGTCGAGCCGAAGGTCTCGGAGCACATCCCGGAGGTCGTCGCGCTCATCGAGCGGCTGATCGAGCGGGGCGCGGCCTACGTGGTCGAGCGGCCCGGGGACGTGCGCGACGTGTACTACGCCGTCCGCAGCTTCCCCTCGTACGGCAAGCTCTCGAAGCGCAACCTCGATGATCTCCGGGTCGGCGCCCGCGTCGGGCCGTGCGAGGACAAGCGCGACCCGCTCGACTTCGCGCTCTGGAAGGGGGTCGCCTCCGGCGGGTGGGGCTGGGACAGCCCGTGGGGCAAGGGGCGGCCCGGGTGGCACATCGAGTGCTCCGCCATGTCGAGCCGCTACCTCGGGGCCGGCTTCGACGTCCACTGCGGCGGCATGGATCTCGTCTTTCCCCACCACGAGAACGAGATCGCCCAGAGCGAGGCCGCCCATCCGGACGAGGCGCCGCTCGCCTCGATCTGGATCCACAACGGCTTCGTCAACGTCGACAAGGAGAAGATGGCGAAGTCGCTCGGCAACTTCGTCAAGCTCCGCGACGTCTACGCCCGCAACGACCCGGAGGCGCTCCGCTACTTCCTGCTCACGGTCCACTACCGGGGCCCGATCGAGTTCGACACCGAGCGGCGCGACGACGGCCGCGTCGTCTTCCCCGGCGTGGTCGAGGCCGAGCGCCGCGTCGACTACCTCTACGCGACGCTCGATCGACTCTCCGCGCTCATCGGCCCGTCCGGCGAGGGCGCCCCGCCGGCAGTCCCGGAGAGGCTCCCCAAGGGCTTCGCGGCGCTCCTTGCGCTCGCGGACAGCGCCCCGGGCCGCGCCGCTGCGGCGCTGGACGACGACCTCAACACCCCCGTCGCGCTCTCGGTCATCGCCGAGGTCGCCAAGGCGGCCAACGAGCTCGCCGACATCGCGCAGCGGCGGCGGAAGGACCAGGACGTCGCCCACGCCGCGCCGCCGCTCGCGCGCCGCCTCCACGCGGCGCTGCGGTCGTCGCTCGACGCCCTCGGCCTGCTGCAGACGCCGCCGTCGGTCTACCAGGCCCGCACGCAGGAGCGGCGCCTCGGGCTCCTCGGCAAGACCCGGCAGGCGATCGAGGCGAAGCTCGCCGAGCGCGCCGAGGCGCGCGCCGCGAAGGACTTCGCGCGGAGCGACGCCCTCCGGCGGGAGCTCGAGTGCGACGGCATCGAGGTTGCCGACTCTCCTACCGGTACGACATTCCGGGTGGGCGTTTGAGGCGCCCTGCCGCGACGCGCTCCCCGGCCGCCGCTGGCCTCTGCACCAGTGGACGAAAACGGCAGGGGGATCTAGGTTTCCGCCCGATGCGGGCCGGCTGCGGCCCGCGTCCCCTGCAGCTCCTGCAGCCAGGAACGATGACGGACGACCATGGCTCGTGATCTCTACTCCGTGCTCGGCGTCTCGCGCGATGCGGACGAGGACACCATCAAGAAGGCGTTCCGCAAGCTCGCGATGAAGTACCACCCGGACAAGAGCCCGGGGAAGGCCAACGAGCAGAAGTTCAAGGAGATCAACCAGGCGCACGAGGTGCTGAGCGACAAGGCGAAGCGCGCGCTCTACGACGAGTTCGGCGAGGAGAGCCTCTCGCAGAACTTCGATCCCGAGCGCGCCCGCGCCTACCGCCGCTACGCCAACGCCCGGGCGGCGGGCGGCGGGCGCGGCGGCCCCGGCGGCTTCGATGTGCAGGAGATCTTCGGCAACAACCCCGGCGCCGGCGGCGGCGATTTCAGCGACATCCTCGGCGACCTCTTCGGCCGCGCCCGCGCCGGCGGCGGCGGCGCGGGCCGCCGCGCCCACCCGATGCGCAGCCGCGGCGGCGACGTCGAGCAGGACCTCACCATCGATTTCGTCTCCGCGGTGCGGGGCACGACGCTCCAGCTCCAGCGCGCCGACGACCCGGAGCCCGTGACGGTGCGCGTCCCGCCCGGCGCCGCCGAGGGGAGCCGCCTGCGCATCCGCGGTCAGGGCGGACCGGGCGTGGGCGGCGGCGAGCCCGGCGATCTGCTGCTCAACATCCACGTCACGCCGCACCCGTTCTTCAAGCGCGAGGGCGACGACCTCCACCTCGACGTGCCCGTCACCCTCGGAGAGGCGTACCGGGGGGAGAAGATCCGCATCCCCACGCCCGACGGCGAGGTCACGCTCAAGATCCCGCCGCGCACCCAGACCGGCCAGGTGATCCGGCTGCGCGGCAAGGGCATCGCCCGCAAGGGAAAGGAGCCGGGGGATCTCTACGTGAAGTTCCTCGTGCACGTCCCGACGGTCGACGACCCCGAGGTGGCGAAGGCGATCGAGGTGCTCGACGGCAAGGTCGAGGCGCCGCGCGGCGACCTCAGGTTCTGAGCCCGCGGCCGCGCGTCCTCCTCGGCGCGCGCGCCCCTCGGGTAGAGCGTCCATGAAGCCGCCCTTCGCGATCGATCCCCGGCCTCTCCTCGCGGCGGCCGTCGCGCTCTCCGCGTGCACCGCCGCGGCCCCGCCGCGCCCGGCCCCGCCTGCGTCCGGCCTCCCGGCGCCTGCCGTCGTCCGGCCTGCGCCCGTCCCGGCGACCGCACCGGCGCCCGCCGTCGCTCCCCTCGATCCGCGCGCACCGGCCGCGGCTTCAGCGTCCGCGCCCGACGCGCCCGCCGAGCCCTCGCCCGCCGCGGCCGGCGTGCCTGACGGGCCCTCGATCGAGATCGAGCCGCCCTACAAGCTCGGCCAGCACCCCGTGCCTCGCGGCCAGGCCGAGGCTGCCGAGCGCGATCGCTGGAACGCCGGGGGCAGGGGAGATCCTCCGGCGCCGCCGCCTCCGGCCGAGGGGCACCCGCTGCCGCGGATCATCGTGGACATCGACAAGGTGAAGGGGCCGCTCAAGGCGCGCGAGGTGGAGCGCGCCGCGCGGCGGCAGCTCTGGATCCACGTGTACTCGTGCTACCGGCTGCGCGCGTACCGGGATCCCTCGCTGCACGGCAAGACGACCGTGCGGCTCACGGTGAGCCGCAGCGGCAAGGTGACGGGCGCGCGCGCGACGGCCTCCACGCTCTCCGCGCCGGACGTCGTCTCGTGCCTCGCCGAGCGCGCGCGAGCGCTCTCGCTGCCCAGGGCCAAGGCGGGCTCCACGGTGGTGGCCACGCTGCAGGTCTATCCCGGCGACGACCCGGTCGAGCCCCCGCCGTCCGTCCTCGCTCCCGGCACCGGCGAGCTCCAGCCCGAGGCGATCGCGGCCGCTGCAGCCGAGGCGTTGCCCGCGTGGCGGAGCTGCTACGAGGCGGCGCTCGCGGGCGCGCCGGCGCTCTGGGGCCGCCTCGCGATCCGCTTCCACGTGACGGACACCGGCGCCGTCGATGAGGCCTTCGAGGTCGAGTCGCGCTTCCCGGACGAACGGCTCACGCGCTGCGTGCTCCGGCGCGCGCGCGCGCTCACGTTCCCGGCGCCGGAGGGCGGCGACCTGCGGATCGTCGTGCCGCTCCGGCTCTCGCCCGACCCGCAGAGCCCTGGACGCTAGCTGCCTCACAGGCCCCGCGCGTCCGGCGCGCTCCCCCCGTGCGAACGCTCACAGCGCAAGCATGGCCAAGGCGGCCGCGCAAGCGAACTGTGCAGCGAGAAATTGCGCGCCCGGGTGTATGTGCAACTTTTCTATGGGGGAGGAGGCTCAGGTACATGGATCTCTCACCGGGCACCATCATTGGGGGGAATTATCTGCTGGAGCGGCAGCTCGTGCGTCCTGGCGCGCGGGTCACGCGCGACCGAGGTTCGGTCTGGGTCGCGCGTGATCGGCAGCTCGGCGCGCGCGTCGCGCTCAAGCTCTTCTGCCCCGACCAGGTGAGCGCCACGGGGGATCTCCTCCGCATCGAGCGTTGGCTCCGCGCCGCCGCCGGGCTCTCGTCGCGGCACGTCGTGCGCGTGCGCGATCACGGCGTCGAGGACGGCGCGGTCTACCTGGCGATGGACCTGCTCTCCGGCGAGGATCTCGCGGCGCGCCTGCAGCGGCGCAGCCGGCTGTCGCTCCAGGAAGCCGCGCGCATCGCCGCGCACGGCGGAGAGGCGCTGCGGCGCGCCCACGCCGCGGGCCTCCTCCACCAGTGCCTCCGTCCGGAGAGCTTCTTCCTCGCGCAGGAAGGCGGCGAGGAGATCGTGAAGGTGCTCGACTTCGCGCTGCCGAGGACGGTCACGCCGCGGCTCGTCTGCGAGATCACGGCCGAGACGAGCGCGAGCTCGCTCCACTACCTCAGCCCCGAGCAGATCCGGTCGGAACGGACACTCGATGCGCAGACCGATCTCTGGTCGCTGGCCGCGGTGCTCTTCCACGCGGTGACCGGCCACCTCCCGTTCCCTGGCGACATCGCCAGCGTCGTCGCCTCGAAGATCCTGCTCGCTCCGGCCCCCGCGGCGACGCAGCTCGTGCCGAGCCTGCCGCCCGCGCTCGACGGCTTCTTCGAGAAGGCGTTCGCGCGCGATCGTGCCCGGCGCTTCCGGTCGGTGGAGGAGCTCGTCGAGTCGTTCGTCTGCATCGCGGATCTCGCGCCGCCGCCGTCGTCCGGTCTGCTGCGCCCGCCCGCCGCTGCGCGCGTGGCGCGCGCTGCTCCGGCGCGCGCGCTGGTCGCGGCGTTCGCGCGCGCAAAGGCCGCGGCTGCCGGCCCTCCTCCTCCGACCGAGCCCGTCTTCGATCCGCCGGGCGCGGACCGCAGGATGCCGCCCGACACGCTGCTCAGCGCGGCGAGCTCCGCCTTTCCGCCCGGGAGCGACGCGCCGGCCGCGCGCGGGCGGTGGACCATCCCGGCCGCCCTGCTCGCGGTGCTCGGCCTGGCGATGCTCGTGACGACCTCGCGGATCGAGCGCCCGACGCTCGCGGCGACGGCCGCGACCGGCGCCCGCGCGGCCGTGCTCTCGGCCGCCGTCGTTGCCGGCCGCGTCGAGGCGCCGCAGCCCGCGCCCGGCGCTGCGTCCTCGGCGCCGTTCCGGCGAGCGCCCCTCGCGCCTCCCCAGCGCAGCGCGCGCGCGACGGTGGCCGCGCCGCCGGGCTCCTCCCCGGGGTCCGCGGTGCAGCCTCGTCCTGTGCGCGCGGGCGCTCCCGCGGAGCCCGCCGCCGCGAGCGGCCGCGTGCGCCACGGCCTCGTGCGCGACTGAGAGGGCGCGGCGCGCGAGCTCCTCGCGCGCGATCGCTCGCTCGATCGATCGATCGATCGAGCGCGGCGCGCGCTCGCGTGTCCGTCGTCCTGCCCGGCGGCCGGCCGCTCTACGCTCCTCGGGACGCGTCGTCCTCGGCGGCGGCCTTCTCGGCGGCGGCCTTCTCGGCGGCCGCCCTCTTCTCCTCGGCGAGGTCGTGCGCCTTGCGCGCCTCCTGCGCCGCCCGGATCGCCGACAGCGGGCCGCGCGCATCGCGGTGCGTCCGTGCGGCCTCGGCGTGGGGCTCGCTTCCGTTCCCGACGCGCGCGCCGGTCATCAGCTCGAAGTGCCCCGACTCGATCCACACGGCGCCGAGCGTGTGCGCGATCTCCGCGTCCTGCGGCCCGAAGTACCCGATAGCGCCGCCGTAGACGCGCCGCGGTCCGACCTCGAGCGCGCGGCTGATCTCGCTCGCGCGCGCCGCGGGCGCGCCGACGGCGCTGCCGATCGAGAAGGCGGCGCGCAGCGCCTCGACCGGCGACGCGCCGCCGGCGCGCGGCGCTGCCGACGGATCCTGCTCGACGCGGACGAGCGTCTCGCCCGACGCGCCCGCGATCGCGAGCCCCGGCGCGAACGGCGACTCCGCGAAGTCGAGGAAGTAGAGGTGCGTCGACGGCGCGAGCAGCCGCAGCGCGCGGTACACGTCGAAGGGATCCGCGCCCCGCAGCGGGGCCCTGAACCTGCGCGCGAGCACGACCTCCTCCGCCTCGCCGGCGGCGATGCGCTGGCGCGCCGCGGCCACCTTCGCGGCGTAGTCCTCGTCGCTCACCGGCGTCTCGAGGTGCTCCGGCAGCGCCTCCGGATCGAGCGCGGGCAGGCTCTGCTGCTCCGGCCCGTGCGACAGCTCCCAGGCGCAGCGGTTCACGGCGCCCTGCGACCGTCCGGCGATGGTCATCGTCTGCGCCGCGCTGTCGAACACGACCACCGTCGCGTCCTTCATGACGCGCCCGAGGTACATCTCCTCGGGCCATGGCTCGATGCCCATGAGCTGGTGCACCGTATCGTAGGAGAGGAAGCCGACCCACGACGCGCAGACGCGGGCCGCCAGCTCTCTCGATGTGTCCGCCGGCGCTGGCTGCCCGAGCCCCTCGTTCAGCGTCGCGAACGGGTCGAACCCGCTCGGGAGGATGCTCTCGGAGCGCGCCCGGTAGCCGAGGATCGCGTAGCGACCCCAGCGCTCGCCGGAGACGGCGGACTCGAACATGAACGACGAGCGGCCCGGCGACTGGGCGCGGAGCGCCGCGTACGCGCGGACCGGCGTGATGTGATCGGCCGGGAGGGTACGGATCACGAGGGGGCTCATCGCGGCCCAGCCTACACGACGTTGCGCCCCCCGGCGAAGGAGGCCAAGGTACGCGGGAGATCACGATGCGAAGCGCGCTCGCTCTCTCATCTCTCCTGTGCCTGGCCGCCTGCGGCGGCGCCGAGCCTGTCCCGGAGGGCGCGCGCACCACCGTCATCTCGCTGCGGAACATCGACTGCGAGGAGTGCGGCGCCGAGCTCGTCACCGATCTTCGCGAGCGCCCCGGCGTCTACGCGGCGTCGTTCGACAGGCGCCGCGCCGAGCTCGCCGTGACCGCGTCGCCGTCGTTCGACGTCACCGGGACGGTCAAGCAGCTCGCCGCCGACGAGGGGTTCGAGGCGGTGCTCGGCGGCGGCAAGGGGCAGTACCTCGGCTGGGCCACGTTCCCCGAGGGCGCGGACGCCCGGACGATCGCGGAGGGCGGCGCGGACATCCCCGATCTCCGCGCGCACGTCGTCCCCGGCAAGGTCACGGTGCTCGATTTCGCCGCGAGCTGGTGCCTGCCGTGCCGCAAGATGGACGCGCACATGGCCGGGGTGCTCGAGGCCCGGCGGGACGTCGCGTACCGCAGGCTCGACGTCGGCGACTGGGACACGCCGCTCGCCCGGCGTTACCTGAAGCAGGTCTCGAAGCTGCCTTACGTGATCGTCTACGACACGAGCGGCGCGCAGGTGGACGCGTTCGCGGGCCTCGAGACCGAGCGGCTCGACGCGGCGATCGAGCGCGGCGCGCGCCGCTGAGCCCGTCGGCTCGCGCGCTCGATCGACGCGCCGATCGGACGACGCGCCGATCGAGCGACGCGCCGATCGGGTCAGTAGTGGCCGAAGAGATCCTGGATGCGCGACTCGAGCGCGACCGCGATCTTGTAGAGCGACGAGATGGACGCCGAGGACTCGGCGCGCTCGATCTGCGAGAGCAGCGACACGCTGAGCCCGGTGCGGCGCGCCATCTGCTTGAGGGTGAGGTCCTTGTCCTTGCGGAGGTTCCGGATCGTGTCGCCGATGACGCGGTGGAGCTGCTCCTCCGGCGTCCGCGCGAGGCCCTTCTTGCGCATCACGCGGGCGAGCACCTCGCGGAACTCGTCGACGTTGAACGGCTTCTTGATGTAGTCGACCGCGTCGAGCTTCATGGACGCGACGGCGCTCTCGAGGTTGGGGAAGCCGGTGAAGATGACGACCGCGATGTCGTTGTCGACCTTGCGGATGCGCTTGAGGACCTCGATGCCGTCGAGCTTCGGCATCATCAGGTCGAGGATGATGAGGTGGTAGCCGCCCGCGCGTACCTCCTCCTCGACCGTCGTTGGGTCGCCCAGCGTCTTGACCTGGTAGCCGTCGCGCTCGAGCAGCGTCTGCATGTAGTCACAGATCGCCCGGTCGTCGTCGACGATCAGGATGCGTACAGCGGGAAGCTCAATTGCCACCTGTTCCTCCTCTCACGACCGGCAAAGCCGGTTCGTCCTGATCCGTTCTGGAAGGGGCCGCACGGGCGGTCCCTGGCTCAACGTTGCGCGAGCAGGGGGCGAGGTCCTCACCGGCGCCACAGGGGCCTCGCTCTCTGCAATGTCTCGGCAACATCGGGATTCCAGTGACACTTTAACACGGCTCGGGCAAGGTAGTCGCGGGAGTTTTTTCTTGCGCTCCACCGATTCTTGGCTTCGTGAAACGTCCGGGGCGCCGGGGTCAGCCGGGGGCAGATGTCGTCGAATTCCCGTGGTTTATCGACGTGCGGTGACCTGGAGGGCGTGTAGGTGCGGGGCGAGCGCGGGGTGTCCCGGCGCACCGTTCGCAAATTCGTATTGACAAGAGGCTCACTCTTGGCGATGTTGCGCGCCCGCTGTTCGGCGGGCGTTGCTTTCGCAGCAGCGTACGGGGCGTAGCGCAGCCTGGTAGCGCACTCGGTTCGGGACCGAGGAGTCGGAGGTTCAAATCCTCTCGCCCCGACTACTTTTTCGACACGCAGGCAGGTCGAGCCGTCGCAGGACGGCCCCTGCCGTCCTCGGTGGCCTCCTGGTCACCCGAACAACACCTCGGCCACGCCACGCCGTGGACAGGCGCCGCAAGGAACGGCCGCCTCGCTGCCCCTGCAGGCCTCTGGCGCACGCGCCATGACCTGCTCGGAGACTGCCGGCTGCCAAGGCGTAGGCGCCTGCTCGCTGGCGCTGGCGCGCCGTGGCCTGCCCGGTACGCATTCGCGCTGGAACGCTCGCGCGGAGAGGACCGTGCAGCTCGGCAGGACCCACGCGAGCGCGGGGGCTGTGCAGCTCGGCACCGCCTCCCGCGCCACCTGGGACGAGCCTGGCCGGCCCGGGAATTACCCCGTGCGCCCCGCCAGGTTGGCGATCACCGCCGCGAGCTCCGACGCCTCGATCGGCTTGGGCACGTGCGACTGGAACCCCGCCAGGAGCGCGCGCGTCCGGTCCTGCGCGCTCGCGTACGCCGTCAGCGCCGCCGCCGGGATCCGCCCCCCGTGCTCCGGGCTCTGCGCGCGCAGCCGCCGGATCAGGCTGTAGCCGTCCTCTCCGGGCATCCCGAGATCGCTCAGGATCACGTCGGGCTTCTCGCGCGCGATCGCCGACAGCGCCTCCTCGACCGTGGCGACCGCGGTGATGGTCGCCCCCTTGCGCTCCAGCACCGTCGTCACGAGCTCCCGCGCGTCCGGCTCGTCGTCGACCATCAGAACGCGCACGCCCTGCAGCGTGGGCTCCGAGTCGGCCGCCAGGTTGCTCATCCCGTCGACCTTCCGCAGCGCCGCGATCGCGCCGCGCGGCGCCAGCGGGATGTCCACCGTGAAGGTCGCGCCCTTGCCCTCCCCCGCGCTCTCCGCCCTCACCGTGCCCCCGTGGAGCTCGACGAGGTGGCGCGCGATCGCGAGGCCGAGCCCGAGCCCGCTGTGCGGCCGCGTGCTCGTGCTGTCGGCCTGCCGGAAGCGATCGAACACGTACGGCAGGAACTCCTGCACGATGCCCTGGCCGTTGTCGGTCACCTGGATGCGGGCCACGCCCTCGACCCGGCTGAGCTGGATCGCCACCTTGCCGCCGCGCGGCGTGAACTTGATCGCGTTCGACAGGAGGTTCCACACGACCTGCTGCAGCCGCGTCTGGTCGCCCGAGATCGGCCCCGCGCCCGCGTCGAGCTGCACCGCGAGCTCGATCCCCTTCGCGTCCGCGCCGTGGCGGACCGCGTCGATCGCGGCGTTGATGATCGGCGGCAGGTCGATCAGCATCACGTCGAGCCGCAGCTTGCCCGTGATGATGCGCGACGCGTCGAGCAGATCCTCGACGAGCTGCGCCTGGAGCGTGCCGTTGCGCTCGATCGCCTCGAGCGCGCGGACGTGCGTGTCCGGCTTCAGCGAGCCCTGCCGGAGCATGCGCGCCCAGCCGAGGATCGCGGTGAGCGGCGTCCTGAGCTCGTGGGAGAGCGTCGCGAGGAACTCGTCCTTCGCGCGGTTCACCTGCTGCGACTCGCGGTAGAGCTGGGCGTTGTCGAGCGCGAGCGCGGCGAAGTTGCAGAGCTCCTCGGCGAGCGCGAGATCGTCGACGCCGTAGCGCCGGCCCGACTCGGTCGTGAGCAGCGTGATCGCGCCGCGCGTCCGGCCGCGGGCGCGCAGCGGCACGATCATGGCCGAGCGGACGCCGAGCTCGCGCAGCAGCGCGAGGTAGGCCGGGTCGTGCGCGCCGGACCAGCTCTCGCTGTCGGGCTCCGGCGACGAGGCGCGCTGCCACGCCATGCTCTCGACCTCCGAGACGAGGAGCGACTCGCCGCGCCGGAGCACCGCGTGCACCGCGCGCGGCACCTCCGGGTCGGTCGGGTAGCGGGCCGACAGGTCCTTCCCCAGCGTCTGCTTCGCGTTGCTCGCGTGCACCGCGGCGAGCCGCGTCAGCGAGCCGTCGGGCTCGACGATGTCCACCACGGTCGCGTCGGCGATGTGCGGCACCGCGAGGCGCGCGACGTTGGCCAGGGTGGTGTCGTACTCGAGGCCCGACAGCGCGAGCTGCCGGCTCGCCTCGCCGATGAAGTACCGCCGCTTGTCGGCGAGCCGCTTCTCGGTGACGTCGCGGAAGACGAGCACGAGCCCGACGAGATCGCCCTCGTCGCTCCGGATCGGAGCGCCGCTCGAGTCGATCGCGAGCTCCGAGCCGTCGCGGCGCAGCAGCAGCGTGGTGTCGTCGAGCCCGATGATGCCGCCGTGGCGCAGCACCTCGGTGACCGGGTTGTCGAGGTCGTCGCGCGTCTGCTCGGAGATGACCCGGAACACCTCCGACAGCCGGCGGTCCCGCGCCTCCTCGAGCGCCCAGCCGGTCAGCTTCTCGGCCACGGCGTTCATGAAGTCGATCCGCCCCGAGCCGTCGGTCGAGATCACCGCGTCGCCGATGCTCTTCAGCGTCGTGGAGAACTTCGTCCTGCTGACCCGCAGGTCCGCCTCGAGCTGCTTGAACTGGGTGATGTCGGCGAAGATGGAGACCGCGCCGAGCAGCTCGCCCTCCGGCGAGAGGAGCGGCGCGCAGCTCCCGAGCATCATCCCGTGGGTGCCGTCGAACCGCTGGAAGTGGAGCTCCTCCGCGGGCACGGTCTCCCTGCGCGTGAGGCACCGCGCCATCGACCAGTCCTCGGCGGCGAACGGCCGCCCGTCGGGGTGGAACGCGCGGTAGCGCCCCCAGCCCTCGACGTTCTCGGCGGTGGAGCTGCCGGCCCAGATCCGCTCGGACGCGCGGTTCTGGAGGATCAGCTTGCCCTGGGTGTCGGAGACGATGATGCCGTGCGGGCTCTCGCTGAGGAGCGCGTCGAGCAGCCCGCGCTCGTGCCGCGTGATCGCGCGCAGCCGCTCGACCTCGCGGCGCAGCGCCTCGACCTCGGTGTCGATGGGAGGCACCGACGCCGCGAGCGGCGTGAGCTCGAAGGAGGCGCTCGCGGTCGGATCGAGGCTCGCGATGACGCGATCGATCTCGACGACCGCCGGGCCGATGAGCCGTCGCTGCTCGGCGGTGCTGGCCGCCTCGTACAGCAATGCCCGGGCCTGAGCGAGCGCCGTGACGATCGGGATGTCCGAACGTTCGGGCATGGCCCTCAAGGGATCCCACGGCCGCCGGACGCGAACAAGATGCTATGCGAGCGATCTGACACGGAAATTACGTCGAACGACGTGGACTTCTCGTTGGACGGACTCTTCCAGTGGGCCGGGGTACCCCGGGTCGCCCGGGTACCCGCGTCCCCTGGGGCGCCGTGGGCGCGCCCCGGGGGGAAGATCGCGGGCGATCAGCTCCGGGCCGCCTGGATCTGCTTCACGAGCTCGGGCACGGTCGTGAAGAGGTCCGCGACCAGGCCGTAGTCGGCGACCTGGAAGATCGGCGCGTCGGCGTCCTTGTTGATGGCGACGATGACCTTCGACCCCTTCATGCCGGCGAGGTGCTGGATCGCGCCCGAGATGCCGACGGCGACGTAGAGCGACGGCGCGACGACCTTGCCGGTCTGGCCGACCTGCAGGTCGCTGGCGGCGTAGCCGGCGTCGCACGCGGCGCGGCTCGCGCCGACGGCGGCGCCGAGGACGTCGGCGAGCGGGTCGAGGATCTCGTTGAAGCGCTCCTTCAGGGCGCGGCCGCCGGAGACGACGACCTTCGCCTCGGCGAGCTCCGGGCGCTCGCTCTTCACCTGGTCGAACGAGACGAACTCCACGCGCTCCGCGGCGGCGCTCGGCGGCACGACGGCGACCTGCTCGATCGCCGCCTTCCCGCCGGCGGGCTCCGCGGCGGCGAACGCGCTCTGCCGGACGCTCACGACCTGGACGGGGGTCGAGACGGTGCAGATCCCGTACGCGTTGCCGGCGTACATCGGGCGCTTGTACTTGAGCGTGGAGCCCTCGGCGATCAGCTCCGAGATGTCGCTCGCGAACCCTGCCGAGAGCCGCGCCGCGACGCGCGGGAGCAGGTCCTTGCCGTAGGCGCTCGCGGTGCCCACGACGACCGCATAGCCCTTCGCGGCGGCGGCGACGGTCGGCACGTAGCGCTCCGCGACGTAGTCCTTCAGCGCGCTCGAGTCGGCGACGAGCACCTTGGCCGCGCCGAGCGCCGCCGCCTCGGCGGCCGCCTCGCCGAGCCCCTCGCCGATCACGAGGATCGAGTACGTCCCGCCGAGCGCCGCCGCCGCCTGCCTGGCGAACGTCACGGCGGAGTGGGTCGTCTTCTTCAGCTTTCCTTCGGCGGCCTCGGCCACCACGAGAACGTCAGCCATGATCCCTCCTGGACCTCTAACCTGTCGACATGTGTCGGGGTCCGCGTCCGCGGCCCCTCGATGTCTTTTCGACCTGCCCTTGCGGTCCCGTCAGAGGACCTTCGCCTCGTTCTTGAGGCGGGTGACGAGCTCACCGACGTCCTTCACCTTGATGCCCGCCTTGCGCGCCGGGGGCGGCTGGAACGCGTGGTACTGGACCTTGAGCGCCTGGTCCGCGGCGAGATCGGCGAGCTTCACCTCGACGAGCGGCTTCTTCTTGGCGGCCATGATCGCGGGGAGCGCCGCGAAGCGCACGCCGTCGTTGTACTTGAACGTGGGCGCGGTCTTCAGCGAGTAGACGCTTGTCGGCGCGACGATGCGGAGGTCGACCGTGACGACGGCCGGCAGGCGCACGCGGAGCGTGGCGACGCCGCCGTCGACCTCGCGGCCGACGAGCAGCGCGCCGTTCTCTTCCTTGATGGTCGCGGCGAACGTGGCGAGCGGCCACGCGAGCAGCTCGGCGAGGATCTGGCCGACCTGGTTCGAGTCGCCGTCGACGGCCTGCTTGCCCATGACCACGACGTCCGGCTTCTCGCGCTCGACGAGCGTCTTGAGCGCGCGCGCCACGAGGTCGCCGTCGAGCTTGTCGTCGGTGACGTCGACGCGGATCGCGCGGTCGGCGCCGGTCGCGAGCGCGGCGCGGAGGGTCTGCTCGGTCTCCTTCGGCCCGAAGGTGACCACGACGACCTCGCCCGCCCGCGTCTTCGGCGCCTTGCCGTCCTCGGTCAGCCGCAGCGCTGCTTCCAGGGCGTACTCGTCGAACGGGTTCGGCTTCCACTCGAGCCCGGTCGTCTCGATTTTGTCCCCTGACGCGGGGATCTTCACCTTGTTCGCGTTATCCGGATCGGCGACGCGCTTGAGCGGAACGAGGATCTTCACGGCTCGGCTGGCTCCTGTTGCTGTGTGGTAACGCAGAGCGTAGTCCGCCCAGGCGGGTGCGCGCTACGCGACAGACGGGCCGGCGGACCCAAGCGGGGGCCCGGCGAGCCCGACTGGAATAGCACGCCCGAGGCGGAGGGAAGCGGTCATGGCAGCCCCGACGTGGTGCGTCAAGCGGGCGCGGCGGGTCTGCTGGGATAGATGCGAGGCGTTGTGAGGGGGCTCGCGGGAGGGGAGGGATAGGGGGGATCTGGTGTGAGAGGGATGGCGGCGGGGGCGTGACGGATGCGAACCGTTGAGAGGGGGGTGGCGGCGGGGGGGCGTGACGGATGCGAACCGTTGAGAGGGGGGTGGCGGCGGGGGGGCGTGACGGATGCGAACCGTTGAGAGGGGGCTGGCGGCGGGGGTCCGTAACGGATGCGAACCGTTGAGAGGGGGACTGGCGACGGGGGGTGTAACGGATCGAGTCCGTTACGAGGGCTGCCGGCGGGGAGGGGGTAACGGATCGAGTCCGCCACGCGGGCTGCCGGCGGGAGGGGGTGACGGATCGAGTCCGTCACGAGGGCTGCCGACGGGGAGGGGGCAACGGATCGAGTCCGTCACGAGGGCCTGGCGGCGGAGGCTGTCACGTCAATCCACGCCGACCTCCGGCGCTTCCTCCTCGATCGCGGGGGCGCCCGCGTCGCCGGCGGCCGGCGGCGCGCTGCCTTCCGTCTCGGCCTCTTCCTTGCCGCTGGAGCGCCGGCGCTCGGCCTTGCCTGCCTCCCTCTGCAGCGGCGCGAGCAACCGGCGCGTCGTCTCCGCGTCGGCCGCCTCGAGCTCCAGCATCTGGAGGACGCTGCGCACCACCTTGATCCAGCGGTTGCGCGCCCGGAGCTGCCCGCCGCGCGAGTCGCCGGCATCCGGCCTGTCCTGCGCCTCGAGGTGGACGCGCTGCGCGTCGAGCTTGCCGAGCTCGTCGCCCGCGGCGAACCATGCCTGCACGGCCTTGAGCAGGTTGCCCCCCGGCGTCGGCAGCGCCTTGAGCGCCGCCTTCGACTCCGGCGTCAGCCGGTCGCGCGCGAGCTTCACCTCGCCCGCCTCATCGCTGTAGCTCGCCGAGATGAACTTGAGTCCATCCGCGAAGAGCTGATCGCGGATCTCGAGGTAGATCGCCGCGTCCTCGGGATCGTCGGCCAGATCGGCGAACGCGGTGAGCACCGCGTGGGCGCCGCGCGCCTTGCGGTCGTGGATCTGGTCGATCGCGACCTGCTTTTGCTGGATCTCGGAGAGCTCGTCGTTCGCCTTCTTCTGTCTCCGGTGCGACTTCAGGATACCGTCGTGCGCGGCCTCGATATCGTCGAGGAGCGGGGCGCACCGCTTCAGCGACGCGAGGCGCGGCCTTTCGCGCTCCGGGTCGAGCCACGCGGCCGTGATCTGAACCATCTGACGAGGAGAGAGGTCTTTGAGCGCCATGGTGTCTCCTTGGTTGTCCTCCGGCGACGGTCGCCGGGGAATGCACCACCGGGCAGGCTCTCAGGTCGAGGGCTGTCTGTGAAGGCGGCTCGCTCGACGGGAATGTGCCCTTTTCACCATGTCCGCGGCAGTTTTTCGGCCGGCATGAACCGGCGGCCCCCGGCCGTCGCCACGCCTCGCTGGCCGGCTCTTGTCCTCGTTTCGCGTCGACCGTGCAGCCTGCCCGTCGCGCCGTCACCCTAAGGCCCTTCGCTCGGCGGCGGCTCATCGACATCGCTGCCCCGCAGATCGCACCGGAGCCGCCTCCGCAGCTGCTCGTCCATGCGCAGCGCGTACTTCTCGTGCACGCCGAGCGCCGCGGCGACCTTGGCCCAGGAGAGCTCCTGCCAGTACCGGAGCTCGATGAGGCGCGCCTCCCGCTCGTCGAGGCCGCGGAGCGCCGTCCTCAGCGCCTCGAGGGCCTGGGTGCGCGCCATCGCGTCCTCGGGGTGCGCTCTGAGCCGCTCGCCGGTATCGGCGACGAAGCGCGCGAAGACGAGCGCGCGACACTGGTCCTTGAGCTGGTTCAAGGCGTCGGCGTCGTCGTCGCCGAACGGGTCGCTCGCGTCGCGCATCGACTCGGCAGCATCGAGCGCGGCGTCGAGTCCAGAGCGCCGGAACGACGCCTCGCGGGTGAGCAGCCGGATGACGGCGCCGGCGACCCTCTTCCAGGCATAGGCGCCGAACGGGACGCCGCGCGCCGCGTCGTATCCGGGGTTCGCCTCGAGGAGCGCCTGGTAGGCCGCCTGCTCGCAGTCCTCCAGGCCCTGCCGCGTCCGCACGCCGTAGACCCGCGCTGTCGTCCGCGCGACGTGGCGGGCCATGGGCAGCGCCTCGAGCACGCGCTCGTGGTCCGGAGGAGGTGGGGGCGGACGCCGGCTGCCTGTCACCGGCGCCCACCGGAGGTCCCGTCGCCGCGCTCCGGCGCGTCCAGCGGGCCCATCGCCCCTTCCGAGCCCGCCCCCTCACGGGCCACCTCGCCGCTCTCGGACAGGATAACGGGCCTCGCCCGCAAGCGATCGTGGAGCGGCGCCGCTGTTGGGTGCGTCGTGATGAAGACCGCGAGCAGCCTGCGATAGTCCTCGATCTCCTCGGGCGAGAGCGCCCCGAGGTAGGGGCTCAGCGCGTCGGCGACACAGGCATCGACGAGGGGATCGACGTCGGCCGTCCTGTCCAGGTCGTCGTGCTCGGGAGCTTCGTGCGTCATGGGGCCTCGCGCGGCGGGCCCCGCGTGCTGTGCGGCGCCCTTCGTCCTTCCTCTTCTCAAATCACCATCGGCGGACCGGTTCGGACAGGGAAAGCGACGCCCCCGCCGTTTTCTGCGCCGCCCGGGCGGGCGCGGCGTCGGCGGGCGCGGGCGCGGGCCGGGGCGGAGATCCCGGCCTTCGTGGCCAGGCAACTACGTGAATCGACGCCGCTTTTCAACAATCGACAGCGCCGGTGCATTTTCTCTGTCCGAACCGGCCCCGCGCTCGTGATTTCCACTTCAGGAGACAGCGCCGGTGGCACGCCGCACGTCAGACAGCTCAGGGCCCTCCGCCGTCGCCGGGGACGCGCTGGAAGGAACGCCGTACCGGGCGCTCCGGGCGCTCGGGCGCGGGGGCATGGGGGAGGTCGTCGAGGCGGAGCACCGCGCGCTCCGGAAGCGGGTCGTGGTGAAGCTGGTCCGCCGCGCGTTCGCGCACGATCCGCGGTTCGCCGACCGGCTGCGGGTCGAGGCGCAGGCGCTGGCGGCGGTGTCGTCGCCGCACGTGGTGGCGGTCCTCGACCTGGGGCAGACGCCGGCGGGCCGCCCCTACTTCGTGATGGAGCGGCTCGAGGGGACGACGCTGGGGGAGGAGCTCGGGCGGCGCGGCGCGTTGCCGGTGGCCGAGGCGATCGATGTGGTGCGGCAGGTGCTGGCCGGGCTGTCGGCGGCGCACCGGCTCGGGCTCGTTCACCGCGACGTGAAGCTCGACAACGTGTTCCTGTGCGCGCCGGGGGCGGCGCCGGGCGGCGGCCGCGTCGTGAAGCTGCTCGACTTCGGGGTCGCGAAGGTGCTCGATGGCGGCGCCGCCGCGGGGGCGCCGGGGGCGTCGACGCCCCTTCCCTTGGCCGGGCCAGCGTATCCGACCGAGGCCGGCTTGCTCGTCGGGACTCCTCGGACGGCCTCGCCGGAGCAGGCGCGGTGCCAGCCGGTGGACGCGCGGGCGGATGTGTATGCGGTGGGGCTGCTGATGTATACGCTGGTCGTGGGGCACGGCCCGTTCGCCCATATCGAGGACGCGCTGGGGGTGCTGCGGGCGCACGTCATGGAGACGCCGGCCCTGCCGTCGCGGTGCGCGGCGCAGCGGATCCCGGCAGCGCTGGACCGCGCGGTGTTGAAGGCGCTGGCGAAACGGCCGGAGGAGCGGTTCCAGAGCGCGGAGGCGTTCGGGGAGGAGCTCGGGCGGATCGGGGCGGAGCTGGCGGTTGCGGAAGGGCCGGGCGGCGCGGGGGCGTGGGGAACGGCGCGGGTGCCGGAGACGGAGGCGGGGTGGGGGCCGCAGAGCAGGGCGTGGTTCGAGGCGAGGCCGGAGGGGAGCAGCGGGGCGGGGGCCGGCGGGGGCGAGAGGGCGGAGGCGGGGGCGGTGCCGGTGGACGCGCGGCTGTTCGCGGGGCTGACGCTTGCGAGCACGGTGGTGTTCTCGGCGATCGCGGCGCTCGTGCTGCGCGGGCTGGGGGCGTGGTGATGGGGCGGGAGGCGCTGAAGGCCGGGGACGTGTTCCTCGACTACCGCGTGACGGAGGTGATCGACGCGGGTGGGATGGGGGAAGTGTACAAGGCGGTGGAGGACTACTCGGAAGACGTGGTGGCGATCAAGTGCATGCTGCCGCGGCATTTGAGGAGAGAGGACTTCGCGAGGCGGTTCCGTCAGGAGTGCAAGTTCTATCCGAAGCTGAAGCACCCGAACATCGTGAGGATGAGGAAGGCCGGAGTGTCGCCGGAGCACGTGGCGTACATCGTGATGGACTACCTCGAGGGCCGGACGCTGAGGAAGCTCTTGAACAAGGCGTATCGGCTGGACTTCCTGAGCGCGATGCACGTGATGCTGCAGGTCGCGGACGCGATGACGTTCGTGCACTCGAAGGGGATATGGCACCGTGACCTGAAGCCCGAGAACATCATGGTGGGGACGAAGGCGGACGCGAAGGGGCATGTGTGGCTCCTGGACTTCGGGATAGCGAAGTTCGCGGACGGGGGGATGAACACCGATGATCTGCCGGCCGTGGGGACGGTGCGGTACATCTCGCCGGAGCAGGTGAAGATGCTGTACGCGAGCTCGAGGAAGGCGGAGCGCGCGGAGGGGGCGAGGCCGGACGGGCGGACGGACATCTACGCGTTCGGTGCGATCTTCTACGAGGTGCTGACGGGGAAGCACCTGTTCCTGGACGACAGCGAGGCTGCGACGGCAGAGGAGACGCTGACAGGGCACCTCGTTGCGGCGCCGGAGCCTGTGCACGAGATCGTGCCGGATTGCCCCGAGTTCGTGTGGCCTGTTGTGTCGCGTTGCATCGCGATCGACCGTGAGGAGCGGTATCCGAGGTTCGACGATGTGGCGCGGGACCTGCGCGGGCTGCTGAGGGACACGGTGCCAGCGGGGCACGTGCTGGCGCGGCGGCTGGCGCAGGAGCGGATGAAGGCGGAGCGTCAGGCGGCGTTCGCGGGGGTGGAGCTGGAGGACAGCGCGCCGGTGGCGGGGGAGGAGGAGACGGAGGAGGCGCGGCCGGAGGGCGGGATGGAGCGAGGCGGCGCGGGGGGCGAGGAGCGGGCGCGGCGGGTGGTGCACGGGGAGACGGCGCCGCTGGAGCAGTTCGTGGCGCCGGCGAGCGCGCTGCCGTTCGCGCCGGCGTCGCGTGTGCCGCGGGGGCGGGGTGTGGGGTACACGGTGCCGCTGCCGGTGCTGAAGCCGCTGGAGTCGACCGCGAAGCTGTCGGGGAAGTGGGCGGAGAAGATGGCGCAGCGCGTGGGGGCGCCGCCGTCACTGCCGCAGGCTGGAGCGCAGGGGGGTGGTGTGCCGCCGCGAAGGCCGGCGGAGGTGCGGGCGGAGAGCTACGCGGTGCCGCCGCCGCAGCCGTCGTGGAGAGAAGCGCACCGCGCGGCGGCGCCGTCGCGGTCGGAGGTCGAGCCGCCGTACGTGACGCCGCTGTACGTCGCGCCGCCGCCGTATCCGGTGACGGTGCCGCAGCCGGTGGCGGCGTCACCATATTCGGTGACGGTGCCGCAGCCGGCGGCGGCGTCGCCGTATCCGGTGACGGTGCAGCCGCCGGTGACGTCGCCACCGTATCCGGTGACGGTGCAGCCGCCGGTGACGCCGCCACCGTATCCGGTGACGGTGCAGCCGCCGGTGACGTCGCCACCGTATCCGGTGACGGTGCAGCCGCCGGTGACGTCGCCGCCGTATCCGGTGACGGTGCAGCCGCCGGTGGCGACGCCGCCGCTGGCGCTGATGGAAACGCAACGAGCGGTATCGGGACCGCTGCCGGTCGCGGGGCGGCCAGCGGCGCCGAGCGCGGTGACGGCGCCCAGCGTGGTGACGGCGCCGAGCGCGGTGACGGCGCCGAGCGCGGGAACGGTGAAGGCGCTGCGGAGAGAGACGCCGACCACGGCGGCGCCGGCGGCGCTGCTGGCGCAGCCGCGGCGCAGGTCGAGAGCGTACGTGCTGGCGCCTCTGGTGGCGCTGGCGCTGACGCTCGGGGGCGTTGGGGTGGTGCTGGGGCTGCGCTCGGCGCGCAACGCCGGGCCTGCGGCGGTGACGGGAGAGCCGGCGGCGACGGCGGCGCCGGTGGAGAGCGCGACGACGAGCGCGGCGCCGCCGGCCGCGGTGGCGCCGGTGGCGGCGCCGCCGGCCGAAGCAATTGTGGCGGCGCCCGCGCCGGAGGCGGAGGCGAGCGCAGCGGAGGCGGCAGCAGCCGACGCGGCGGCGAAGGGGGCGGCAGCGGAGGCCGAGGCACCCTCTCCGAAGGCGCAAGCGGAGGCGGCGAAGGAGCTGCCGCCGGCGAAGGCAGAGGCGGCGAAAGCTGCGGCCGCGAAGGCCGCGGCGGAGACCTACGACGACGACGAGGACATCTACTCGATGCCGAAGCGGCAGAAGCCGTCGTTTCTGAGGGTGATCGAGGAGCGGAAGAAGGCGGCGCCCCTGAAGTCGTCGGCGCCCGCGAAGCCGTCGACGCCTGCGAAGCAACAGGGGGCGCAGTCAGGCGGGGCATGCACCACGGCGGGGTGCAGGCCGTTCTAGTCGCTGAGGAGAGAGGTCGTTCGAGATGGGCAGCAACAAGGACAGCGACGACATCCGGCAGTACCTGCCCGACCTGGAGAGCATCCGGCGCGAGGCGGATCCTGAGGTGGCGGAGCAGAAGCTGCGGCAGGCGCAGAACAACCCGGAGCTTGACCGCGCGCTGTCGGAGATGCAGCAGCAGAAGCCGACGGGGCAGCCGCTGTTCCAGTTCCCGGTGGTGCCTGCGCTGGGCAAGGGGCAACCCGCGGTGCCGCTGCCGCTGCCGGTGCGCGCGGTGCCGCCGCCGTATCCGGTGACGGGGCCGCAGCAGGGAGCGCCGCACGGGGCGCTGGTGACGCAGCATCACGGGGCGCTGGTGACGCAGCATCACGGGGCGCTGGTGACGCAGCAGCACGGGGCGGCGGTGCAGCAGCACGGGGCGCTGGTGACGCAGCACGTGCCGGTGCAGCAGCAAGGCGCGACGGCGCCGCAGCGCACGGCGGCGTACGGCGCGCCGGTGCAGCAGGGCGCGCCGGTACAACACCACGGCGCGCTGGTGACGCAGCGGGTGCCGGTGTTCGGGGGCGAAGCTGCGCCGCCACGCGCGCCGGTGCAGCAGCAGGGCGTGCCGGTGCAGCAGCAGGGGGCGCCGGCGCAGAGCCAGTGGGCGGACCGAGCGCTGCCGCCGATCGACAAGGCGCTGCTGCCGTCGTCGTTGCTGCCGGTGACGCCGCCGCCGGTCGCGGTGCCGAAGGCGCCGGCCGCCACGGAGTCGACGGGAAAGCGCCGGCAGTGGATGCCGACCTGGCTGATGGTGTTGCTCGCGGTGATCGCGGTGAGCAGCCCATTCGTGCTGGCGAGGCTCCTGGGGCAAGAGGAGCCGCCGCAAGAGCCGGAGCCGGCGCCGCCGTCGAGCGGGGCGCCGGCGCCGAGCACGCAGGCGCCGCCGGCGGCCTCGGAGCTGTTGCCACCGGCAGCGCCGGCACCGCCGGAGGCGATCGAGCCAAGTCTCGACGATACCGCGACGGCGAGCGAGCCGCCAGCGCTGCCGGCGCCCGCGCGGCCGGTGCATCCCGCGCCGCATCGACCGCAGACTCCGGCCGCGCCAGCACCCACGGAGCGGCCACAAGACGAAGGATGGATGGAGTGAGACCGCGTGGAGCCATGATGATGACCAGCCGATCGCTTGCTGTATTGCTGACCGTTGCGACCTTGGTCGCCGACCCTGACATTGCTGCCGCGCAGCCAGCCGCGCCGCCAGCAGCGCCGGGGACGACGCCCGCCAGCGCCGCCGATGCGGCGAAGCGCGCCGAAGCGCTCGTCGATAAAGCAAAGTCCCTCTACTTGGCTGGCAAGTACCAAGAGGCCGAGGAGGCGCTGCTCGTGGCCTGGGCGCTGAACCCGACGTTCGACGTGGCGTATAACCTCGGGAACACGGAATACAAGCTGCAGAAACACCGAGAAGCAGCGCAGTACCTTTCGTTCGCGCTTAGAAACTGGCCGCTGCTGAAGACGGTGGCGAAGCTGAAGCCGAGGGCCGAGCAGTGGCTCGCGGAGTCACGAGCACAGGTGGGCGCGCTCAAGGTGTCGGTCACCGTGGCGGGAGCGGAAGTGCTGGTGGACGGCAAGATCGTCGGCCGGGCACCGCTGGAAGGGGAGGTGTTTGTGGACCCCGGCGAGCACCGGGTGGAGGCGAGTCATATGGACTACGAGCCGGCAAGCCAGACGGTGAGCGTGGCGAAGGGCGGGACGGCGGAGGTGAAGCTAGCGATCGCGCTGGCGAAGATCGAGGCGCAGGCGTCGGCGGGTGTGAAGACGGAGGGGGGCGGGAGCGCGACGGGAGCGGGGGTGGTCGGGCCCGTGGCGGGGCCGCCTGCGGGGTCGGTGGAGCCGCCGCCGCCGCCGGAGAAGAGGAACTGGGTGCCGGTGATCGCGCTGGGGGCGGCGAGCGCGGTGGGGCTCGGGGTGGGGATCGGGATGACGGTTGGGTCGAACAACGCGAACTCGGAGGCGCGCGCTCAAAAGGGCAAGATCTTCGCCGCAGGCGGGGGGTGCTTGGCGTCGCCGTCGTTCGCAGGACAATGCGCTGAGCTCCGTCGCACAGGGGAGCGCGCCGGGCGCCTGGGGGACATCGCGTTGGGCAGCTACATCGCGTCGGGTGTGCTCGCGACGGCCGCCCTGACGTATGCCCTGTGGCCAGCGAGAAACGCGGAGAAGGCTACAGCAGTATTTGTGGTTCCGGAGCCGCGCGTCGACGGCGTCGGCTTTGTGATGGTGAGCGCATGGTGAGCCGAGCCGGAAACCGACCCATGAGAACGTTCAGGCGGATGCTGCTGGGGTCAACTGTCGTTGTCGCGTTGATCGCCAGCGGCTGCGACGGGCTTTGGTACCACATCGAGAACGACTGCGAGATCATGCTCACGTGCGAGAAATACCGGGGAAGAGGCAGCGAGGTCGTGCCTTCTGGGTGCGTGCCGAGCGAGATCGACGGCGCTGTCGATGACACGTGCGGCGTGTTCGTGGCGTCGACTGGCAATGACGACAATGCAGGTACCCGGGCCGAGCCGGTCGCGACGCTTGCCGAGGCGCTCCGGCGCGCCGCGGACAAGGGGACGGGGGCCTACGCATGCGCCGAAACGTTCAAGGAGGCGGTCGAAGTGCCAGTCGGCATCGAGCTCTTCGGCGGGCTCGACTGCGCGAACGGGTGGCGCTGGATCGGCGAGACGGCGAAGACGGTCGTGGCGCCGGGCGAGGAGCCGATCGCGCTGAAGGTGACGCGGGGCGAGGGGACGGCGAGGATCGAGGACGTGTCGGTACATGCGGCGGATGCGCAGGCGCCGGGAGCGTCGTCGATCGCGGTGCTGGTGGACGGCGCGGAGGCGGAGCTGGTGCGGTGCGAGCTGATCGCCGGCAACGGGGCGGACGGCGCGGAGGGAGAGGATGCGCCGAGCGAGGTGCCGGCGCAGGCGGCGCCTGGGAACGCCGGCACCGATGCGTGTAGCGATCTGGATGCATCGGGAGCGCCCGATGAGACGCTGCCAGGAGGAGCGCAGGTCGAGAACGCGTGTGGCGGCGCGCTGTCCATTGGTGGTGAGGGCGGCGCTGGCAGGGTGAACAACGGGGGCAGTGGGCAGCTCGGCGAGCCTGGCGCTCTCGGAGCAGCAGGCTCTGGAGAGCCCGCGGCGGGCGACTGGAGCTGTGCCGCTGGTGGTACCGGCCAGGGCGGCGACAACGGTGCTCCCGGCGATGCCGGCGTCGCCGCGAGCGGCGTCGGCGCGCTGAATTCATCCGGCTATGTGGGCGTGAGCGGCGGGGCCGGTGGAGCGGGCAAGCCCGGGCAAGGTGGAGGCGGAGGCGGAGGCGCGAAGGGCGGCGCGGCGATCTGCCAGGGCGGCGTGCCAGGAGCCGGAGCGAGCGGAGGCAGCGGCGGACCTGGCGGCTGCGGCGGGCTGCCCGGGCAGGGCGGTGGAGCCGGCGGAGCGAGCATCGCGCTGGCGAGCGTGGACGCGAAGGTGACGCTGACGGACTGCGTGCTGAAGGCGGGCAGCGGAGGCAAGGGAGGCGTCGGCGGCGACCTGCAGCCGGGCGGGCTCGGTGGGCTCGGTGGGGTCGGAGGCACCGGGATGGGCGGCTCCAAGGCCGCGTGCGCAGGGGGGCAGGGAGGCCAGGGAGGCAACGGCGGCCCCGGAGGAGGGGGGCTCGGCGGGCCGTCGTTTGCGATCGCGTACCGGGGCGATGCGGTGAAGCAGCAAGGGCAGACGATGCTGATGCCTGGCACGGCGGGCGCGGGGGGGCCCGGCGGAAGCAGCAACGTTGAGGAGAATGCAGGGGCCGAAGGCGTAATGGCGGCGGAGCAAGAGTTTCCGTGAGCGAGCGGTGAGGTCGCGGGCGGCGTCGTCGAGACCGCCGCCCCGCGCCGCCGCGGAGTGAGACGGGAGTAGGTGTTGGCGATCGCGTGAGGTGCGAGCGCAGGAGGAAGCGGAGCACCCCGAGGGTGCTCGAGGCGTGTGTGCGAGGCACCGACCGTGGGGCCGCAGGAGCGAACTTCGAGCCCGGCGAGAAGCGCGGCAAAGGAAGACTCACCGTACGATTCTGTAACAAATCCACAAGGCTGTGAGTCGGCCAGCGAAAGGACATCGATTTCTGGAAGAAACTCCTTGGCGGCCTCTTCCGAGATGGGCAGGATCTGCGTTGCCCGAGCCGAAGAAGCAGCCATGCTGACACGAAGGAAATTCCGCCGAGACGACCTACCTCCCTCTCGCCGGCGCCCGAGCCTGAGTGGGCTGGGTGAGTGGGAGCGGAAGTGGGTACGGAAGCTCGGCCTCGATGACATTCCATGGGATCCAGAGCGGTGCTGCGAGCGCTGCGTCGCGAAGCGAGCGGCACGCGGAGAGGCGCTGGAGGAGGTTGCACCGCCGTCGGGGAGCCGACCGAAGCTCGGCTGGGCGAAGACGCCACCCAGGGCGGGTGGTCGAACAGGGTGGAGCAAGCGCCGGGGCAAGCTGACGCTGCTGAAGCTCGGTCGCTCGCCGCACCGCGAGCGCAAGGACTCTTGAGCGGAGGGCGCCGTCTCGAAGGTGCCGGCTCGAGCGAGCCGACGTTGACGGCCCGGGCGCGCTGAGGACGCACGGCGGCGGCGCCGTGCGCTGGGCGACAAACTAGGACCGGGCGCATCGCGGGCGTGGTGCGCCGTGACTCGGCCCGTCCTTGCGACGGGCGCGCGAGGTGGATAATGGTGTGCCCAACGCTCGCCATCGATGCAGGAGCGGAAGCCCCTGCATCGATGCGTCGTTTGAGCAACGAGGAGAGCCTTGGTGCGTTGCCGTGTCTGGGGCTGTTCCTGGTCGCCGGCGGGGTCGGCGGAGAGGTCGTCTCCCGTACAGCGATCGAGATGGTGCACGCATGTCTCGATAGGGACTGCTCGGGCGATATTCGTGCAGGTGAGATGACTGCGCCGCGGTGCCGTGACGAAGTGCGGCTCATGATGGGCCCGCGTCGAACAAACCACGGCCGGCCCATGGACGATTGTTCGGCGCCGGAAAGGCACGGCGTTCAGGTGAGCTTCGCCGGTGTGCTGCTCGCGCCGGGGGCGGCGTACGTGGCCTATGTCGGCGAGTTGCGCGTCTACCGATTTCGTGGCGGGAAGCTGGAGGAGCGGACGCGTGATGACGCTGTGCTCGACGGTGGGGTGTCGGACGAATCCATCTCGCCGGATGCACTGGCCATCGTGGTGCAACACGCGAACGCGGCGACGCGCGCGCTTGGCTGGGAGGCTGCGGTGGAGATGAAGACGCAGGTCGAGCGCACCGAGCCAGGCGACATCTTTCTTGTGTGCTCGCGCGGCCTCTTGGGTGCTGTACCCGAGAGCCGTATTACCGGCATCCTTGATGCGCACCGGGAGCTGCGCCTCGCGGCGAGCCTGCTGATGGACTGCGCTCATGAGCATGGCGAGACCGAGGACGTGATGTGCGTCCTGGCACGTGTCGGCGACACCTGAGGGTTGAAATTCACGAGGAGGAGCGGTGCGCAAGCACGGGAGTGCCGCGAGGCTGTGGCGAGGGGACCCCTCCCGTCCCGCGCGTAGCGCGGGACTTGGGAGGGGCGGGCGGCGCGCAGGCGCGAAGCGCCGAGCACCGACCGGGGGTGGGCATCCTCTCTCGTCTCTTATTCTTTCTCTTATTCTTTTTCTCTCTGTCTATCTCATTCTGGGGGCGTGGTGATGGGGCGGGAGGCGCTGAAGGCCGGGGACGTGTTCCTCGACTACCGCGTGACGGAGGTGATCGACGCGGGTGGGATGGGGGAAGTGTACAAGGCGGTGGAGGACTACTCGGAAGACGTGGTGGCGATCAAGTGCATGCTGCCGCGGCATTTGAGGAGAGAGGACTTCGCGAGGCGGTTCCGTCAGGAGTGCAAGTTCTATCCGAAGCTGAAGCACCCGAACATCGTGAGGATGAGGAAGGCCGGAGTGTCGCCGGAGCACGTGGCGTACATCGTGATGGACTACCTCGAGGGCCGGACGCTGAGGAAGCTCTTGAACAAGGCGTATCGGCTGGACTTCCTGAGCGCGATGCACGTGATGCTGCAGGTCGCGGACGCGATGACGTTCGTGCACTCGAAGGGGATATGGCACCGTGACCTGAAGCCCGAGAACATCATGGTGGGGACGAAGGCGGACGCGAAGGGGCATGTGTGGCTCCTGGACTTCGGGATAGCGAAGTTCGCGGACGGGGGGATGAACACCGATGATCTGCCGGCCGTGGGGACGGTGCGGTACATCTCGCCGGAGCAGGTGAAGATGCTGTACGCGAGCTCGAGGAAGGCGGAGCGCGCGGAGGGGGCGAGGCCGGACGGGCGGACGGACATCTACGCGTTCGGTGCGATCTTCTACGAGGTGCTGACGGGGAAGCACCTGTTCCTGGACGACAGCGAGGCTGCGACGGCAGAGGAGACGCTGACAGGGCACCTTGTTGCGGCGCCGGAGCCTGTGCACGAGATCGTGCCGGATTGCCCCGAGTTCGTGTGGCCTGTTGTGTCGCGTTGCATCGCGATCGACCGTGAGGAGCGGTATCCGAGGTTCGACGATGTGGCGCGGGACCTGCGCGGGCTGCTGAGGGACACGGTGCCAGCGGGGCACGTGCTGGCGCGGCGGCTGGCGCAGGAGCGGATGAAGGCGGAGCGTCAGGCGGCGTTCGCGGGGGTGGAGCTGGAGGACAGCGCGCCGGTGGCGGGGGAGGAGGAGACGGAGGAGGCGCGGCCGGAGGGCGGGATGGAGCGAGGCGGCGCGGGGGGCGAGGAGCGGGCGCGGCGGGTGGTGCACGGGGAGACGGCGCCGCTGGAGCAGTTCGTGGCGCCGGCGAGCGCGCTGCCGTTCGCGCCGGCGTCGCGTGTGCCGCGGGGGCGGGGGGTGGGGTACACGGAGCCGCTGCCGGCGCTGAGGCCGCTGGAGTCGACCGCGAAGCTGTCGGGGAAGTGGGCGGAGAAGATGGCGCAGCGGACGGGGCCGCCGGCGATGCAGCAGGCGGGGGCGTACGCGGGGCCGCAGGGGGTTGCGGGGCCACTGCCGCCGGTAGAGGTGAGGGCGCAGGGGGTTGCGGGGCTGCCTCCGGTGCCGGCGGAGGTGAGGGCGGAGAGCTACGCGGTGCCGCCGCCGGAGCGGCCGATGGAGTCGCAGTACGTCGCGGCGCCGCAGCCGTCGTGGAGAGAGGCGCAGCGCGCGGCGCCGTCGCGGCCAGAGGTCGAGCCGCCCTACGTGACGCCGCCGTTTGCCGAAGCGCCGCCACGGCCAGCGGCACCGCCGCCGTGGCCGTTGATGGCGCTGCCGCCAGCAGCGCCGCCGCCGACGCGGCCGGAGGTTTCGGCGCCGTACGTGACGCCGCCGCTGGCGTTGATGGAAACGCAGCCAGCGGGATCGGCGCCGCCGGTCGCGGCGCGGCCAGCGGCGCCGAGCTCGGTGACGGCACCGAGCGCCGGGCCGGTGGCGTCGTTGCGGAACGAGACGCCGGCGCCGGCGGCGCTGCTGACGCAGCCGCGGCGCGCGCCGAGAGCGTATGTGCTGGCGCCGCTGGTGGCGCTGGCGCTGACGCTGGGGGGCGTGGGCGCGGTGCTGGGGCTCCGCGTGGCGCGGGAGACGGCGCCGGCGGCGGTGAGCGGAGAGCCGGTAGCAACGGCGGCGCCGGCCGAGGGCGCGGCGGCGAGCGCGGTGCCGGCAGCGGTCGCGCCGGCACCGCCGCCCGAGGCGATCCCGGCGGCGCCCGCGCCGGCGACGACGGCGAGCGCAGCGGCGGCGGGCACGGCCGAGGCGGCGGCGGAGGCCGGAGCAGCGGAGAAGGGGGCGGCGGCTGCGGAGGCCGAGGCGCCTGCTCCCAATGCGGAGGCCGAGGCGCCTGCTCCCAAGGAGCAACCGGCGGCGGCGAAGGAGCAGGCGGCGAAGGCGCCGGCAGCGCCGGTGAAGGCGCCGGCAGCGGCGAAGGCAGCGCCGGCGAAGGCGGCGCCGGCGAAGGCAGCGCCGGTGAAGGCGGCGCCGGCCGCGGCGGAGGACGACGAGGATATCTACGCGACGCCGAAGCGGCAGAAGCCGTCGTTTCTGAGGGTGCTCGAGGAGCGGAAGAAGGCGGCGCCGGCGAGGACGGCAGCGCCAGCGCAACAAGGGGCC
Organism: Sorangium sp. So ce406; assembly: GCF_051474675.1. Classification (NCBI taxonomy): domain Bacteria; kingdom Pseudomonadati; phylum Myxococcota; order Polyangiales; family Polyangiaceae; genus Sorangium; species Sorangium sp. So ce406. Next base: position 1,031,700 of record NZ_CP150340.1, read on the forward strand.
GCGAAGCCAGCCAAGCCGTGCCCTGCGGCGGGATGCAGGCCGTTCTAGTCGCTGAGGAGAGAGGTCTTCCGATGGGCAGCAACAAGGACAGCGACGACATCCGGCAGTACCTGCCGGACCTTGAGAGCATCCGGCGCGAGGCCGACCCGGAGGTGGCGGAGCGGAAGCTGCGGCAGGCGCAGAACAACCCGGAGCTGGACCGTGCGCTGTCGGAGATGCAGCAGCAGAAGCCGACGGGGCAGCCGCTGTTCCAGTTCCCGGTGGTGCCTGCGCTGGCCAAGGAGCGAACGGGACCGCCGCCGTTTCCGGGGACGGCGGTGCCGGCGCAGGCGGTGCCGCCGCCGGGGGCGGCGGCGCAGCAACACGGCGCGATGGTGACGCAGCGTGTGCCGGTGTACGCGGGCGCGGCGGCGCCGCAGCGCGCGCCGGTGCAGCAGCAGGGCGCGCCGCGGCATCCAGCCGCGCCGGTGCATCCGGGCGCGATGGCGACGCAGCGTGTGCCGGTGTACGCGGGCGCGGCGGCGCCGCAGCGCGCCGGTGCAGCAGCAGGGCGCGCCGGTGCAGCAGCAGGGCGCGCCGGTGCAGCAGCAGGGCGCGCCGGTGCAGCAGCAGGGCGCGCCGGTGCAGCAGGGGGCGATGGTGCCGAGCCAGTGGGCGGACCGCGCGCTGCCGCCGATCGATAAATCGCTGCTGCCCTCGTCGTTGCTACCCGTGACGCCGCCGCCGGTCGCCGTGCCGAAGGCGCCCGCAGCCACGCCGGCGACTGGACGGCGCCGGCCGTGGATGCCGACGTGGCTGATCGTGCTGCTCGCGCTCGTCGCGGTGAGCAGCCCGTTCGTGCTGTCGACGATCCTGCGGCGAGAGACGCCGCCGAAAGAGCCGGCGCCGGCGCCGCCGTCGAGCGGGATGCCCACAGGGAGCACGCTGGCGCCGCCGGAGGCCTCGGAGCGGTTGCCGCCAGCGGCGCCAGCGCCGCCGGAGGCGGTCGAGCCAAGCCTCGACGACACCGCGGCCGAGAGAGAGCCGCTCGCGCCCGCGCCCGAGGCCACGGCGCCGCATGCCCCGGCGCCGCAGGCGCCCGCGCGGCCGGTGCGCCCTGCGCCGCATCGACCGCAGACGCCGGCGGCGCCTGCGCCCACCCACCAGAATCAGCTCGCCGATGACGTGATGGAGTGAAACCGCGTGGAGCCATGATGATGAACTGCCGAAGCCTTGCTGTGTTGTTCACTGCCGCGACCGTGATGGCCGCCGCAGACGTCGCCAGCGCGCAGACGGCCGCGCCGCAGGAAGCGCCCGCCAGCGCCGGCGACGAGGTGACGCGCGCCGATGCGTTCTATCGACGAGGGCTGCGCCTCTACTCGGACAAGAAGTACGTCGAGGCGGAGAAGGAGCTGGAGTCTGCGTGGGAGCTGAACCCGACGTTCGACGTGGCGTACAACCTTGGGAACACGAAGTACCAGCTGAAGAAGCACCGTGAAGCAGCGACGTACCTCTCGTTCGCGCTGAGGAACTGGCCGCTCGTGAAGACGGTGGCGAAGCTGAAGCCGACAGCGGAGCAGCGATTCGCGGAGTCGCGAGCGCAGGTGGGCGCCGTTGCGGTGACGGTGGGTGTCGCTGGCGCGGAGGTGCTGGTGGACGGCAAGGCGGTGGGCCGGGCGCCGCTGGGAGGAGAGGTGTTCGTGGAGCCAGGCGAGCACGAGGTGGAGGCGCGGCAGGCGGGGTATGCACCGGCGAGCCAGAAGGTGACGGTGGCGAAGGGCGGGGCGGTGGAGGTGAAGCTGGCGCTGGCGCTGGCGAAGAGCGAGGGGCCAACGGCGGCGGGAAGGACGCCGGTGGGGGGCGGGAGCGGGACGGGGGCGGGGGCCGGAGGGCCGGTGGCGGGGCAGCCGCCTGCGGGGCCGGTGGGGCCGCAGCCGGTGCCGGAGAAGAGGAGCTGGGTGCCGGTGATCGCGCTGGGAGCGGCGAGCGCGGTGGGGCTCGGCGTGGGGATCGGGATGACGGTGGCAGGAAGCAACGCGAGCGGGGATGCCCACACGCAGAGCGCCGCGATCATTCAGGCGGGTGCGCAGTGCGTGAGACCTGAAGCGTCGTGGGTCGGGCCATGCGAACAGGTGCGGAGCAATGCATCGCGCGCGGACACGCTGGGGAACGTTGCTCGGGTCGCGTTCATCGGGGCAGGCGTGCTCGCGATTGGAGCGGCGACGTATGCGCTTTGGCCGAAGTCGAAGCGGACGGAGTCGATCGTTGCTCTGCCGGTGGTGCACTCGGATGGCGCGGGCTTGGCCATGATGGGGGCTTGGTGATGGATTCTCGAAAGGTAAACCACGTGCGGACCATGCCCAAAGCGCTCGGCGGGTTGACATTCCTCCTGGTAGTAGGAGGGTGCGACAGCTTCTGGAGCCACCTGTCGGATGACTGCGAGCTCTTGGTTACCTGCGGTCATTTCTATCCGTCAGGCACAGGCGGCAATGTACCGAACCCCTCGTGCGAGGCTGATCCGACGGAGGACGCGAGCACAGTGACGGACGAGTGCGCGGTGTTCGCGAGCGCGATGGCGGAAGCGGGGGGAGACGGTACGAAGGCGAAGCCGTACGCGTCGCTCGCGGAGGCGGTTGCGGAGGCGAACGGCAAGCGGGTGCTGGCGTGCGCGAGCGGGGCGTTCGGGGAGAGTGTGACGATCGCGGCTGGAGTCGAGGTGATTGGGGGCTTCGACTGCGAGGCGGAGTGGACGTGGAGCGAAGAGGCGCGTAGCGCCATCGAGGGACCGGCGGGCGCGGTGGCGCTTACGATGACGGAAGGCGCGAGCGGGGCGAAGCTGAGGAGCTTTTCGATCCGCGCGGTGAGCGCGACGGAGCCTGGCGGGTCGTCAATCGGCGTAGCGGTGGCGGACGTCGAGGCGGAGCTTGCGCAGGTGGACGTGACGGCTGGCGATGCGATGGACGGTGCAAGTGGCGAGACACCGACGCAGGCGCCGCAGGCGGGAGCCAGTGCACCAGACACGGAGCAGACGCGGCCGTCGAATGCGTGCGCGGCGCCGAACCTGGTCATCGGCGGGACCGCAGGCACGACGACATGTGAGGACGGCGAGACGCGCGGGGGAGACGGCGGGACCGGGGGGATCACGGGGACGGGGGAGGGCAACGGGGCGCGCGGGGAGGACGGTGCGCCGTTGCCGGAGCCGAACCCCGATGGGTACGGGATCGGAGGAATTGGACAGACCGGTGGCAATTGCCGGCAGGGAGAGCCCGGTGCGCCTGGAGCTTCAGGCGACGCCGGAATCGCCGGCAGCGACACGACGCTGACGCTGGCCGGCGTCACGGGCGGCGACGGTGGAACAGGCACAGCGGGGAAGAAGGGTCAGGGGGGCGGTGGCGGCGGTGGGGCCAAGGCGGGAACGTTCTGTTCGCTCGGTCCAACTCTCGTCGATGGCGTTGGCGCGAGCGGCGGCGGAGGTGGCGCCGGCGGTTGCGGCGGCAAGGGAGGCGGAGGCGGGAAGGCCGGGGGGTCGAGCTTCGGGATCGTGAGCCTGGGGACGAAGCTGGTGCTGAGGGAGGTGAGCGTCACGGTGGGCAAGGCGGGGAAGGCAGGAGATGGAGTGGCGGGGCAGAGCGGTGCGGACGGCGGCGTCGGTGCCGCCGGCGGAGCCGCTTCGGGAACCTCCCCCTCGATTCGTGGCTGCGACGGCGGGAGAGGTGGCGCAGGCGGGGCCGGCGGTCCCGGTGCAGGCGGCCGAGGTGGGCACGCTGTGGGACTCGCGTACGCGGTGTCACCGGGCGCTGCGTTAACGCTGGCGAACTTCATGGCAGGGACAGCGGGCGACGGGGGAGGCACGGCGCCGGGGGGAAACGCCGGCGAGGCAGGCGTGAGCGGAGAATGTTGGGACTTCGTTGGCAATGCGAGCTGCGGCGAGTGAAGAGCGCAGCGCGTTGAGGATGATTGAGAATTTTCGTGAGCTGAGCACAACGCGCATGAGCAACTGACGTATGCAGTGCTCCGCGAGCAGCTGAGCTGAAGGAGAAGACAAGAAATGGTTGGACGCACCCCGCGCCGGGGTGGTAGGGACTCCTTTGTCGCGGAGACGCGGCACGGTGGGCGGCCCGGCGCTTACAACTTTGCCACCACCGAGTGGCATGCCCAGAGCGCGGGCGGACGGACCGGAGATCTGCTGCACCCTTCTGCGTCGGGCCGCGAGCACGGATGTCATCCGACGGTTGCTGAAGGCAGCCCGGCAGCAGATCGCTTTTACGCGGCGAGGAGCCGGCGAGCGGTGGCCGCGAACGCGCGGATACGCGGCCTCGCTGGCTCGATAGCCACCGGCGCCCCGGGGACCCCTCCCGTCCCGCGCGTAGCGCGGGACTTGGGAGGGGCAGACCGCGCGCAGGCCCGCAGGGCCGAGCACGGGCCGGGGGTGGGCAGCCTTGTATTGCTCTCTCTTCTCCTCCGCACCCCAGCGCGAGCTGCGTGGTGCGAGGAGCTCGGTCCGTCGTGGGTTACCGACGCTGAGCCCTGGCTGGGCGAAGACCCCGCCGAGGGCGGGTGGACCAAGCGCCGCGGCAAGCTGACGTTGCGGAAGGCGGCAAGCTGACGTTGCGGAAGGCGGCAAGCTGACGTTGCGGAAGGCGGCAAGCTGACGTTGCGGAAGGCGGCAAGCTGACGTCGCGGAAGATCGTGCGCTCGCCGTGCCCCGAGCACGAGCATCCTTGAGCGGAAGGACCCGTCTCGACGGGGCCGGATCGAGCGAGCAGACGTCGGCGGCCCAGGCGCGCTGAGCAAGCACGGCGGCCGCGCCGTGCGCTGGGCCACGAATTGGGATTCGGCGCACCGCCGGCGTGGTGCGCCCTGACTCGGCTCGTCCCTGGGACGAGCGCGCGAGGTGGATGATGGTTTGGCCAACGCTCGCCATCGAGGCAGGAGCGGAAGCGCCTGTGTCGAGGCGTCGTACGTGCAGCGAGGAGAGCTTTGGTCCGTTGCCTTGTCTGGGGCTGTTCCTGGTGACCTGTGGTGTCGCCGGAGAGGCCGCGTGCCGCACGGCCATCGAGACGGTGTCCGCGTGCATCGACGTGGTGAATGCAAGGGACGGGCGACCTGACCAAGCGCCTCCGCCGCGAGGCCATGATGAGGTACGGCTGCTCACGAGCGTACGGCGGGCGGACCCTGGCCGCCACGACGGGGTCGCCAGAGGTGCAGGACACCCCAGCGGATCTCCGAGCTTCGCTGGCGTGCTGCTCGCGCCCGGCGCGGTCTACGTCGCGTACGCTGCCGGTTGGCGCGTGTACAGGTTGCGAGGCGGAAAGCTGGAGCGACGAGCGCGGGACGTCGGGCCGCTCGACGAGCTCGCGCGCGCCCGAGGCTGCTCGGCGGATGCGCAGGCCGCGTTCGCGCAGCATGCGACAACGGCGGCGCGTGCGCTCGGCTGCGAGGCCGCCGTGGGGATGAAGACCCAGATCGAAAGCACCGCGCCAGGTGATCTCTTCCTCGTGTGCTCGGAGGAGCTCTGGCGTGCTGTCCCGGAGCACCGCATGGCAGGGATCCTCGCCGCCCATCGTGATCTGCGCCTCGCCGCGAGTCTGCTGACGGACTGCGCCCGGGAGAGCGGCGAACCCCAGCTCGTGACATGCGTGCTGGCGCGCGCCGGGGGCAGCGCCACCGCCGCACGCGCGTGCGGCGTCGCACGTTGCGGACAGCGAGGGCTCCGATGATTTGGTGATAATCTGACTCTGGTAGACGTAAGGTGTGAAGGCGGCGCGACGCTCGCTAGACGGGCCGCTAGAAAGCGCTTGGCGAGCTCCTCCTTGATTGGCAGAATCAGCGATATCCGCTGCCAAGGAGTACACTCGCCGATGCGCCGGAAATCCCGCCGAGATGAGAGCCCTCCCTCTCGCGTGCGCCCCTGTCTCAGCCAGATGGGAAAGTGGGAGCGGGCCTGGGTACGGGAGTTTGGCCTCGAGGACATCGACTGGGACCCGGAGCGGTGTTGCGAGCAGTGCATGGCCGGGCGCACCGCCCGCGGTGAGGCGGTGGAAGAGCTCGCGCCGCCCTCCGGGGTACGCCCCAGGTTCCTGCTCGGCCTCGACCGGGCGAAGGACACCTCCTCGGCGGATGAACAGCGGCGCAAGGACTCCCACCGCGGCAAGCCGACGCACCTGAAGCTCGTGCGACCATCTCGCCTCGGGCGCGACGATCCGTGAGCGAAGCGCCCTGCTCCGCGGCCAGTCCACGCGCGCGCTGACCGCGTGCTGCTCGCGACCCGCCAACCCGCCGTCGCCGACGTTGTGCTCGCGACGAGCCCGCGCCGGCCATCCATACGGGGCCTCCGGTGTGCGCCCCGCCATGAGAGGACCCGGCGTGGAGCGCCGGCGCCCTCGCGCCAGCGCCCTCGCGCCAGGCCGCCGGCGCTCCACCCCGAGCGCGGCTCCCGCCCGAGCGCCCGGCCGCGGCGCCGTCGCGCGCAGGAAGCCCACCACGGCCTACCTTCAGGCGCCTCGCTCCTGCTACCCTCCGGGCCGTGGCGATAACGACCGATTTCCTCGTCATCGGCAGCGGTGTAGCGGGCCTTACATTCGCCCTGGAGGCGGCCGAGCACGGTGAGGTGATCGTCGTCACCAAGCGGTCGCGCGACGAATCCAACACGAAGTACGCACAAGGCGGCATCGCCGCGGTCTTCGCCCCGGATGACACCGCCGAGGCGCACATCGCCGACACGCTCGAGGCGGGCGCGGGCCTCTGTCACGAGGTGGTCGTCGAGATCTGCGCGCGGGAAGGGCCCGAGCGGGTGCGCGAGCTCATCGCGCGCGGCGCCCAGTTCGATCACGAGAACGGCCAGGTGCGCCTCGGGCGCGAGGGAGGGCACTCCGCGCGCCGCATCGTGCACGCCGCGGACGCCACCGGCCTCGAGATCGAGCGCGCGCTCCTCGAGCAGGCCCGGCAGAACCCGAACATCCGCTTCGCCGAGCACCACACCGCCATCGACCTGATCCCGCTCTCCCGCTTCGGCGGACCGGACATCTGCGCCGGCGCCTACGTGCTCGACGAGACCGACGCCGCGCTCAACCGCGGAGCGCCTCGGCCGCCCGAGTCGGAGCGGCCCGCGACCCGCCACCGCCCGGCCTCGAAGCCGCACGTCGTCGAGACCTACCTCGCCCGGGCGACCGTGCTCGCGACCGGCGGCGCCGGCAAGGTCTACCTCTACACGACGAACCCCGACGTCGCGACCGGCGACGGCGTCGCCATGGCCTACCGGGCCGGCGCCGAGATCGCGAACATGGAGTTCTACCAGTTCCACCCGACCTGCCTGTTCCACCCGGAAGCGAAGAGCTTCCTCGTCAGCGAGGCGCTGCGCGGCGAGGGCGCCATCCTCCGGCTGCCGGACGGCACGGCCTTCATGGCGAGCCACGACCCGCGCAAGGACCTCGCGCCGCGCGACATCGTGGCGCGCGCCATCGACTTCGAGATGAAGCGCACCGGCTCGGACTACGTGCTGCTCGACATCACCCACCGGCCGGCGAGCTTCGTCCGCGAGCACTTCCCGACCATCCACGCGCAGTGCCTCCGCTACGGCATCGACATCACCACGCAGCCGATCCCCGTCGTGCCCGCCGCCCACTACATGTGCGGCGGCATCACCACCGACCTCTACGGCAGGACGACGATCCCCGGGCTCTGGGCGATCGGCGAGTGCACCTGCACCGGGCTCCACGGCGCGAACCGGCTCGCCTCGAACTCGCTGCTCGAGGGGCTCGTCTTCGGCCACCGGGCGGCCGCGCGCCTCTCGACCCAGATCGACGAGCTCCGGCAGAGCCCGTTCCCCCAGGTGCCCGAGTGGCAGGCCGGCAACGCGGTCGCGAGCGACGAGGAGGTCGTCGTCGCCCACAACTGGGACGAGCTGCGCCGGACCATGTGGAACTACGTCGGCATCGTCCGGTCCGACGCCCGCCTCCGGCGCGCCGCCCGGCGCATCTCCCTGCTCCAGGAGGAGATCCGCGAGTACTACTGGAAGCACCTGGTCACCCGGGACCTGCTCGAGCTGCGCAACATCGCGACCGTCGCCGAGCTCATCGTCGGCTGCGCCTCCGCCCGGCACGAGAGCCGCGGGCTGCACACGACCATCGACTACCCGGGGACGGACGACCGCCTCTCCACGGACACGGTCGTGAAGCGGGGCGTCCTGCCTTATCTCCGAGGACGATGACCGATCCATCGCGCGGCTCCCCCGAGCCTCCGCCCAGCGACGGAGGGCCCGGCCCGATCTTCCAGCGAGGCGACGCGGAGCGACCGATGTCGGTCGTCGCGGCCGTCGGCTGGGTCGCGGGCGTCACCTTCCTGTTCCTGTGGCTGCTCGGCGTCATCGCCTCGTTCCGCCCGGCGCCGGAGCTCGACGTCGTCAGCAGCTTCGCGTGCCAGGCCGCGGCATACCTGCTCGGGCTCTTCGGCGTGCTCCAGCTCCACGCGCCGCGCGCGTCGATCCGCGACTTCGTCGGGTTGCGCAGGACGCACGCGGCGTTCTACCCGCTCGCGGTCGCGCTCGGCTTCGCGCTCGAGGGGCCGATCGCCGCCCTCTACGAGCAGATCGAGCGGCGCTGGCCGTCGGGGATCAACGACGCGGAGCTCGTCCGGGTCTTCGTCGAGGCGAGCGCGGTCGAGCGCGCCGCCCTCGGCCTCATCTTCATCGCGCTCGGCCCGGCGCTGGAGGAGGTCTTCTTCCGCGGCGCGCTCGCCCGCCCGATGCGCTGGAAGCACGGCGCCCCGCTCGTCATCGCGACCACGGCCGCGCTCTTCGCGGTGGCCCACGTCGAGTGGCAGAAGTTCCTGCCGATCGGGATCTTCGGCGTCGCCCTCGGCGTCCTCCGGGTCGCGAGCGGCTCGCTCGTGCCGCCCATCCTGCTGCACGCGACCTACAACGCCATCCAGTGCTTCGCGCTCCTCACCGCGGCGGACGCGGGCTCCTTCAACGAAGTGCCCGCCGCCGCAGGCGCGGCGCTGCCCGAGACCACGGCGATGCCGGGGTGGCTCGTGGCGGCGAGCTCCGCCTGCGCGCTCGTGTTGATCGCGCTCGCCTGCGCCCTCGGCAACCGCGCCGAGGGGGCAGGGCGCGCGAGGGAAAAGGACCTCTCATGATGCCGGCTGTCGAGAGCCAAGGCGGCGGCGCGAGCCGAACCGCGCAGACCGCAGCGGGGGACGGCGACGGCCGCGCCCCGCAGACCGTGACCGTGGAAGGCCAGGGCGAGGGGCGCGCCGCCCCGCGCAAGGGGGCGCGGCGGGCCCGCGTCAGCCTCTGCCTGCCGGGCGGCGGCCTGACGGGCGCGCTCTACCAGATCGGCGCGCTCGCGGCGCTCGAGGACGGGGTCGAGGGGATCGACAACCAGAGCTTCTCGCTCTACATCGGGCACGGCAGCGGCGCCGCGGTGGCCTCGGCCCTGGCCGGCGGCATCCCGACCGAGCGGCTCTACCGCGCGCTGCTCGATCCGGTCGACAACTTCTTCCCGCTGGAGCGCAGCCACCTCCTGCAGATCGACGTCGGCGAGTGGCGGCGCGCGCTCAGCACCAGCATGGTCGCGCTCCGCCACGCGATCGTCCGGCTCACGACCCGGGGCGACGCGACCCCGAACGCGCCGGCGCAGCAGTACCTCTTCGAGCAGCTCGATCGCTTCAACGACTCGCTCCCCGCGGGCCTCTTCCGGCTCGATCGCTACGAGCGGTTCCTCGCCGAGTTCTTCCTGCGGCGCGGCATCCCGAACTCGTTCCGCGCGATGCCGCGGACGCTGCGCATCCCGACGCACGACCTCGACTCGGGCGATCGCGTGGTCTTCGGCGCCGAGGGGCTCGACGACGTCCCCGTGTCGCTCGCCTGCGCGGCGTCGCTCGCGCTCCCGCTGTTCTTCTCGCCGGTGCGCATCGACCACCGCCACTACCTCGACGGCGGGCTCGGGCACGTGGCGCACCTCGACCTCGCGCAGGACGCCGGCGCGGATCTCACGATCGTCGTGAGCCCGCTCGTGCCGGTCTCCACCGCGCACCGCCCCGTCCCGACCGGGCACGGCGTGCGCGAGAGCGTGCGCGACAAGGGCATGCTCTGGATCTTCAACCAGGCGATGCGCATCGGCGCGCACACGCGGCTCCACCAGGCGGTCGGGCAGACGCTCGCCGAAGGCAGGATGCAGGTCCTCGTGCTCGAGCCCGCGCCGAACGACGCGATGCTGTTCCTCCACAACCCGGCCAACCTGCGCGCGCGGCGCGCCATCCTGGAGTACGCGTACCGCACGACGCGCGAGCGCATCGCGGTGTGGATGGAGAAGAACCGCGCCGTCGTCGAGGCGATGGGCTGGCACGAGGCCCGGACATCGAGCCCGTCGGCCGGCTGAGGCCGACGCAGCCGGCCGGGGACGCCTCAGCCGGCGAGCGACGAGAACAGGGCGATCGTCAGCGTTTCGGCCGGAACGTTGACGCGGGCCCGGGGGACCGCGACGCCGTGGAGGTAGCGCCAGCCCTCGCCGTCGTGGAGGAAGTCGGAGAGCTCGATGAACGAGCGATCCGCGCCCGCCTGGAAGATCTTGGCGAGGAACAGGACCGACGCGGAGCTGCCGCCCTGCGTGCTGTCGAGGATCTTCAGGCCCCGGTACCGGAGGTGGTGCATCGTCACCTTCAGCTCGCGGAGCACCTCGTCCCTGTCGCGCCCGCGGTCGATGTGGCCCATGTGCAGCGTGTGCCACAGGTACGCGGCGTCCCCGACCGCGAACGCGGCGTACCGCGAGCGCATCAGCGCCACGGCGTCGGGGGCCTCGCGATCCCCCAGATGGCAGGGGGCGCAGCAATCGCGGTACGAGCGCCCCGTGCCGCACGGGCAGGGGCGGGAGAGGGTGCCCTGGCCAGGACGAGCATCTCGGGTCATGGGCGTTCTCTACACGGGTTCGTGCCGCGGTGCAGCGCCGCGGCGCCGGCGGCACCGCCGCGCGCCGCCCCCTCGAAGGGCCTCGGCGCGGCCCCGGCGCGAACCCACTTGCGGGGCGCCGGTGGGGGCGGTAAGGCGGGCGGGACGTATGCCCGCAGCGCGCGCCCACGCTGCGGCCCTCCTCCTGGCCCTGGCCCTGGTTCTGGGGGGCTGCAAGCGCCAATACGCCATCGGCGATCCAGTCCTCGTGATGTGGGAGGGGAACGTCTACCCGGCGCAGATCATCGAGGTGGTGAGCCCGACCAAGTTCAAGGTCCACTACCAGGGATACGACGACATCTGGGATGAAGTTGTACCCCGTGAACGGATCCGTGGCCTGGTCGAGGGCAACGTGGTCCACCCCCCGCCGCCGCCGAAGGTCCGGAGCAAGGGGCTGCAGGCGTCGCAGACGAACGTCTACAAGATCGGCGACAGGGTGCGCGTCGAGTGGCACGGGCAGATGTACCCTGCGGTCGTCACCGGGATCGTGGGGCAGGAGCGCTACCGCATCCACTACGACGGCTACGGCCCGGAGTGGGACGAGACGGTCGGGCTTTCCAGGATCCAGGCCAAGTAGTTGAATTTATCGCGAAGAATCATTTTCCCCCTGGCGCTGGGGATGATGCCGAATTAAGAGCCGCGCCGAATTTCTGACTGGGCGATCGCAAGAGTGCGTCCGCCCGGCTGAGGTTCAAAGCGTGCCGCACGCCCTCCACGGGCACGCCCTCACGGGTGCGCGGCGGGGAGCCTTCTGTGATCAGCGATCTGTCCAAGCTGCGCAATATCGGGATCAGCGCCCACATCGATTCGGGCAAGACGACGCTGACCGAGCGCATCCTCTTCTACACCAAGCGAATTCACGCCATCCACGACGTCAAGGGCAAGGACGGCGTCGGCGCGAAGATGGACTCGATGGATCTCGAGCGCGAGCGCGGGATCACCATCCAGTCCGCCGCCACGCACTGCTTCTGGAACGGGCACCAGATCAACGTGATCGACACGCCCGGGCACGTGGACTTCACGATCGAGGTCGAGCGCGCGATGCGCGTGCTCGACGGGGCGATCCTGGTCCTCTGCGCCGTCGCCGGCGTGCAGAGCCAGTCGCTCACCGTCGACCGCCAGATGCGCCGCTACGGCGTGCCGCGCATCGCGTTCGTGAACAAGTGCGACCGCGCCGGCGCGAACCCGCTTCGGGTCCGCACGCAGCTCCGCGAGAAGCTCAACCTGAACCCGGTGCTCCTGCAGCTCCCGATCGGGCTCGAGGACAAGTTCGAGGGCGTCGTCGACCTCATCACGCTGAAGGCCTACCGGTTCGAGGGCGCGAACGGCGAGAAGATCCTCGTCGGCGAGATCCCGGCCGACATGGCCGACGAGGTGAAGGCGGCGCGCGAGGAGATGCTCGACGCGCTGTCGATGTACTCCGACGAGCTCACGGAGGCGATCCTCGAGGAGCGCGTCACCGAGGAGCTGCTCAACAAGACGATCCGCGCGGCGACCGTGAAGCTCCAGATCGTCCCGGTGATGATGGGATCGGCCTACAAGAACAAGGCCGTGCAGGTCCTGCTCGACGCGGTGACCCGCTACCTGCCGACCCCGGCCGACATCGTCAACAAGGCCGTGGACGTCGAGAAGAACGAGGCCGAGGTCACGCTGTCGAGCGATCCGGAAGCGCCGCTCGTGATGCTCGCGTTCAAGCTCGAGGACGGCCGCTTCGGCCAGCTCACGTACATCCGCCTCTACCAGGGCAACCTGAGCCGCGGCAAAGAGGTCACGAACATCCGCACGGGCAAGCGCCACAAGGTCGGCCGGCTCGTCCGCATGCACGCGGACGAGATGGAGGACATCGAGGGCGCGAGCGCGGGCGACATCGTCGCGATCTTCGGCATCGACTGCAACTCCGGGGACACGTTCACGGACGGCAGCGTGAGCGTCGCGATGACGTCGATGCACGTGCCCGACCCGGTCATCTCGCTGACGGTGACGCCCAAGGACAACAAGGCCCAGGCGAACATGTCGAAGGCGCTGCGCCGCTTCACCAAGGAGGACCCGACCTTCCGCGTCGGCGCGGATCCGGAGAGCGGCGAGACGATCATCCAGGGCATGGGCGAGCTCCACCTGGACGTCTACATCGAGCGCATGAAGCGCGAGTACTCGGCGGAGGTCGTCACGAGCCCGCCGCGCGTCGCCTACCGCGAGACGATCACGCGCCGCGTGGACTACAACTACACGCACAAGAAGCAGACCGGCGGCTCGGGCCAGTACGGCAAGGTCGGCGGCTACATCGAGCCGTGGGAAGAGGCGCCGTTCCGGTTCGACGACCAGGTCGTCGGCGGCGCGATCCCGCGCGAGTTCATCCCCGCGGTCGAGAAGGGCTTCGTGTCGATGCTCGCCAAGGGGCAGCTCATCGGCGCGCCCGTCACGGGCGTGTCGGTCACGCTGAACGACGGCGCGGCCCACTCGGTCGACTCCTCGGACATCGCCTTCCAGGAGGCCGCGCGCGGCGCCTGGCGCGAGACGTACCCGAAGGCCGGCCCGCAGATCCTCGAGCCGCTGATGAAGGTCGCGGTCGAGGGGCCGAGCGAGTACCAGGGCGGCATCGTCGGCATCCTCATGCAGCGCCGCGGCATCATCATCGGTTCGACCGAGGCGGACGCGTTCTGCCGGGTCGAGGCGGAGGTCCCGCTTTCCGACATGTTCGGATTCTCGACCGTCCTTCGTTCTGCCACCCAGGGCAAAGCCGAGTTCACGATGGAGTTCTCGCGCTATGCTCCCCTTCCGGCGGCTCTCGCTGAGGAGCTCATCAAGAAGTACCGGGAAGAGCAGGCCAAGAAGGCCAAGTGAGGGGGGCGGCATGTACCGCAAAGAGGTGAACGAGCGGAGCCCCATGCGGGTCTTCGAGGGGTCGATGCACGGCGGGCTCGGTCGCGGCAACGTCGGCGTCATCGTCTCTCGGCCCGGCGTGGGCAAGACGGCGTTGCTCGTGCAGATCGCGCTCGACGACCTGCTCCGGGATCGCCGGGTGCTGCACATCTCGCACGAGAACGCGGTCGATCACGTGCGCGCGTACTACGACGAGATCTTCCACGATCTCGCGCAGTCGATGCGGCTGGCGGAGCCGGAGGCCGTCCGGCTCGAGGTCGAGCGGCACCGGCAGATCTACTCGCACCTCGGACATGTGAAGGCCTCGACCGACTCGACCGAGGAGGCGGCGCGGCTGTGGGTGGAGAAGGTGCTCGAGACGGTGGGCTTCGCGCGCGGCGTCGCCCACTTCGAGCCCGACGTGATCATCGTCGACGGCTTCGACGTGGCGGTCGCGTCGGAGGCGGCGATGGAGGCGCTCGCGCGGCTCGCGAAGGAGCGCTCGGCCGAGGTGTGGGTCGCGGCCCAGATCGACGAGCCGGGCGCGCCGGGCAAGCTGCCGGCGGCCATCGAGAAGGTCGAGCGCCACGTCGGCGTGGTCGTCTACCTGCAGCCGGAGCGCGACGTGGTTCGCCTCCGGCTGCTCAAGGACCACGGCAACAAGGACCTCGCCGATCTCCACCTGCGCCTCGATCCGCACTCGATGCGGGTCGTGGACGAGGACGTGCGCCCCCCCTCGGAGCGGCCGAAGGACCCGCGGCAGTTCCGCCTGCACTCGGGCGGCGCCAGGGGGGCGGAGGCCGAGTTCGGCGCGTGCGCCGAGCGGTACGGGGTGCAGGAGATGAACTACAGCTTCGAGGGCCACCGGCTCCTCGAGCGGCAGCGGGGCGTGGTCGTCCTCGGGGACGACGAGCTGCGCAAGGGCGACTTCAGCCTCGTCTACGTGTCGCGGCGCCTCGGCCGCGTGCTGAGCGAGATCCCGCTCGTGCGCAACATCCTCCAGACGATCTGGCACCAGATCAACGCGGCCAGCCAGGTCTTCGTCGTGGGGACGCTCCAGGACGACGGCACCGTGCGCGGCGGCACCGGCTGGGGCGCGGAGCTCGCGCGGCTCTGGAAGAAGCCGCTGTTCGTCTACGATCAGGAGAAGCGCGGCTGGTTCCGCTGGAGCGGCTCCGCGTGGGAGATCGCGCGCCAGCCGAGCATCACCAGCGAGAACTTCGCCGGCATCGGCACGCAGGACCTCAACGACGCCGGCCGCGACGCGATCCGCGATCTCTTCGCGCGGAGCTTCGGCGACCCTGGCTGAACCGAGGCGCGCGGGCACCCCGCCCGCGCGTGACCTCTCCCTCGCGCGTGGCGTCCGCCGCGCGCGAGGGGCGTTTCCTCTCCATGTCGCGGTCGAGCCGGTGACCTCGCGCGCGGAGGCGCAGCTCCCTCGCGCGGCCGGGCTGGTGATGTCGCCACGGAACGCGCAGCAGGCCGGCGCCGACCTGCTGCGCCGGGTCGCTCAGGACGCGTGCTTCTGGATGAGCTGCGCGAGGCGGGGGACGGCGTCTTCGACGTTCTTCTTCGCCGAGCCGCGCAGCTTCTCGTAGGTGCCGCGCACCACGCCGCTCGTCGACGTCTTCGCCTTGTCGTCGGTGACGCTGAGGAGCGCGTCGGCGACGCGCGAGCGGTTCGTGGTCAGGTACGAGCTCGCGTTCCCGCTGCTCGTGGCCTCGGTCCAGATGGGGTCGAGCTTCTTGGCGAACTCGGGCAGGAGCTTCTCGACCACCTGGGCGATGAAGCCGGGCTTGATGCCCTTCACGGCCGCGTAGCCGGCCTTGACGGCGAGGCCGGAGAGCCCGCCCTTCGAGGCCACCTCCTCGTCGACCAGCGTGCAGCAGTCGGCGATGACCTTGGATTTCTTGTTCGCGTCGAGCAGCGCTTCGCTGAGACCCATTCTCGATATCCTCCGGGCGCTTCGGGGCCAGACGTGGCCCCCCAACCCTTGTCCGCGTGACCCCCGGCAGGGAGCCCCGACCCCGTCGGGCGGACCGGCGGCCCGCTCCCGACCACATCGAAGCGCGGCTCTTACCACAGCCTCTCAGGGGGAGGCATCGCAAGCGCCCGCACGGGAACCCTTCGGTCCTGGACGGCTCTCACGCCTCCTCGGCCGTCCGGGATGGTCGCGAAGCGCTGGCCTGCGCGCGATCCTCCGGTGCGCGAGCGCCGAGACCGCATGCACGGCCGCCGCAGGCACGCCATACTCGGGATGTAATCTAAATCACAGTTTCGGTGTGGTGGGCGCTCGCCGCTGTCATGTGGCGGGGCCCGCGGGGGGCTCATGGACGTCTACTGCGAAGTCTGCGGGATCGTCACCACGGTTTCGAGCGACGCGCGCGGCGGGTCCGCGCTCGAGTGCTGGGTCTGCGGCGGCGCGATGTTCCGCGCGCAGGGGAGGGTCACGGGGGCGCCGCCGGCGTCGGAGCGCTCGGTCCGGCCTCCTCCTCCGCTCCGGCGGTCGAGCGCGCCCTCGGTGCCGCGGGACGACGACGACCCCACCATCATGGATCTCCGATCGCTCGCCCTGAAGTCGTTCGTCGCGGCCCATCCCGCCGCGAGGACGGCGATCGCGCCGGCGGCTGCGCCGGTCGCGCCAGGCGCGAGCCCGGGGGCGTCGGGGGCGAGCTCGATGGGGCCGGCCGAGAGCCCGGTGGTCGACGCGCCGCCGAGCGTGCGCGACGTGCTGCGGCTCCACGACGCGCTCGTGCCCGTCGCGCCGCGCGCGCGCGCGTGGGATCGCGCCCGCGTGCGCGCCATCGTGGCGGCGTCGCTCGCCTGCGCCCTGGCGATCGCGGTCGTGCTCGCGCTGGTCGTCGGCCAGAGGTCGCGCGCGACGGGAGGAGCGCTGCCGCTCGGGGCGCAGCGCGGTGTCTCCCGGGCAGGGGAGGTCGCGCGCGCGGTGAGCGCGTCGGTCGAGGCGCCCGCCCACGTCAGGAGAGCGCCGCGCGCGCCGGAGACGCGGGGGTCTGCGGCGGGCGAGGGCGAGGCCAGCGTCGCGCCCGGCGCGGCGCCGCAGCCGCGCCCCGCCGTGAAGGCGAGCGCCGGCGCGGCGTCCGCTGGCGGCGCGCGCGCGACCCCCGCCGCTGGAGCCGGCGCGGCCGCTGCTGCCGGCGCCGGCGCCTCGACGAGGGGTACGCCCGCGCGGCAGCCCGCGGCGGCGCCTGCGTCCGAGGAGGCGCCGCGCCCCGCGCCGCCGGTCTCGCTCGCGGACGCGATGGCCGCCGCGGTCGCCGATCCGCCGCCCCCCGCCGCCGCAGAGGCGCAGCCGACGGAGGACGCCGACGAGTAGCGCGCGGTCGGCCCACGTGAGCGCCGCGCGGTCGGCCCACGTGAGCGCCGCGCGGTCGGCCAACGTCAGCGTCGCGCGCTCGGCCCACGTGAAGCGCCGCGCGCTCGGCCCACGTCAGCGCCGCGCCCCCGCGCGCCTCCGCCGCGCGAGGCCCACCGCGGCGGCGGCCGCCGCGAGCAGCGGCCACCGCCCCGCGCCCTCGGCGGGCGCGAGCCGGCACCCGCAGCCGGCGTCGTCCAGCACGCCGCTGCCGCCTGCTCCGCCCGCGCCGCCGGCGCCGCCGCTGCCGCTCGCGGGGCCCCCTCCTGCGCCGCCGCCCCCAGCGCCGCTGCCGCTCGCGTCGCCCTCGTCGAAGTACGCGCCGCAGGCCGGTCCGACGACCAGCCCGTCGCGCGCCGCGAGCGCGAGCGCATAGACGCCCGCGCCGAACCCGATCATCGGCGCGTTGAACTTGTAGGCGCCGCTCGTCTCGTCGTACGTCTCCGCGATGGCGAGGTAGTTCGCGGCCGACTGATCGAGCACCCACCGGAGCAGCCGCTCCGAGCGCGCGTCGTCGCCCATGAGCCGCGCGGCGACCGCGCCGCGCAGATCGGTCACGACCCACTCGGCGCTGTCGTACTCGCTGCCCCAGGGGCTCAGGTCGTCCGCGCCGGCGTGATCCGTGCGATCGTCGTTCCGCGACCACCCCGCGCCCGCGGGGGCGCGCAGGTGCTCGTCGAGCCCGGCCAGCGTGGCGGCGGCGATGCGCCCCCGCGGATCGAACAGGCCCATCGCGATCCCGTCGAGCACCGCCGCGTCCCAGTAGCCCGCGCCGGACACGACCTCCTCCAGGCTCGCGCCGAGCGCGCCCGAGGCGTCCGTGAGCCGCGCGGCGATCGCGGCGCGCAGCTTGTTCGCGGCGTCGCGGTACCCGGCGGCCCGGTCGGCCTCCCCGCGGCGCTCCGCGATGGCCGCCGCGTCGCACAGCCCGCGCGCCGCGGTGATGCTGGTGTACGCGAACGAGCGCTCGCGCCCGTTCCAGTGCGTCTCCCAGATCGACGAGTCCTTCCGGATGAGACCGGTCTCCGGATCGAGCAGCGCGACGAGGGCGTCCGCGACCTTCCCCGACGCGGTGGCCCAGTGCTCGTCCACGAACGCCGTGTCTCCGGTGAGCTCCTCGTACTGGCGCAGCGCCCAGAGGAACAGGCCGAACCCATCGAACTCCAGGTTCGGGCCGAAGCCGTTGAAGTCCGTCTCCTCGACCCCGAAGCCGTGGTAGCGCACGAGGCTGATCTGGTACGGCGGCATGTCGTACGGCGCGAGCTCGTTCCAGTCCTGGAACCGCCCCGCCTCCGCGCCGAGGTAGTAGCCGAGCGCGTCGCGCGCCTCTGCCTTCATGCCGAGGGCGGCCATCGCGACGGTGGCGTAGGCGCCGTCGCGGATCCAGGCGACCGTCCACTCGCCGGGCGGGAGGCTCGCGAGGACGGCGCCGCGGCCGCGGTGGGCGACCGTCGCCGGCAGCGCGGCGGGCTGGCCGCCGAGCGTCGCGCCGAAGCGCGTGGTGCGCGGCTCGAAGTCCCGCGTCAGGTGCTCGCGCAGGAACGCGTGGCTCTCGCGGGACTGCGCCATCCGGAGCATCACGGCCGACTGCCGGAGCAGGACCTCCTCCTCGGCCGTCGTCGTGGGCGGCACCTGGATCGCGCCCTGGAACGCGCGGTACGCCGCGATCTCGTCCGCCACCACCTCCGCCGCGCCCTTCGCGCCGAGGTACGCGTCGAGGGCGCCCTGCACGATCGGGTCCGCCGCGCCCGAGGGGTCGCCGTGGTGCGCGAACACGACGCCGACCCACCGCGCCTCGCCGGGGCCGATGCTGCCGAGGTCCCACTGGAACGCGCTCACGGAGCCGTCCGCGGTGGGCGCGGCCCCGTCGAGGTCCGGCAGGTCGGCGACGGCGCCGGCCTCGACGATCCGGTAGACGTCGAGCTCCGGCGGGCTGCTCGCGCTGGAGGCGCCGTGGCGCGCGGCCGGCTCGAGCGCGCGCGCGACGACCACGCCGGCGAAGGCGCGCTCGAGGAAGTCGCGCCGGCCCTCGCCCCCGTCGTAGGCGACGGTCTCGCCCGAATCGCCGATGTCGGCCATCACGCCCGGGCGCCCGAAGCCGAGGTGGAGGTTGTGCAGCGAGAAGGCCGCCACGTCCTCTGCCGCCGCGTCGCCCAGGTTCTGGACCCGCATCGCCATCACGAAGCCGGCCTGCTCGAGGCCCTGCGGCGCGAAGAAGAACTGCGTGCACTCGAGGTTGCCGACCCGCTGCACCATCGTGACGACGCCGGTGCCGCCGCGCTGGCCCTCGGTCCAGCCGGCGTAGCCGCTCGCGTCGAGGTCGACGGGGACCTCGGTGAGCCACCGCTGCTTGCCCTCGGAGCGCAGCCCGAAGTACGCGTCGTAGAGCAGGTCGCGCGTGGGCACGACCTGCGGCTGGTTGCCGATCCAGACCTCCTCGCCGCGCTCGTCGAGGAGCGGCTCCTCGGTGCCGAACAGGTGCTCGCGGAAGTGGGTGAGCCGCGCCTGGTTGAGGTCGAGGAGCACCGCGCCGAACCCGTTCGACGACGGCAGCTTGAAGAACGTGCGCTTCACCGGCACCTCGGCCCGCGCCGCGGCGGGCGCGGCGAGCGCGACCGTCGCCGCCGCCGCGACGCCGAGCAAGAGGGCCGCGGCGCCCCGGATTCCCGGGGCGCGAGGCCGGTCAGATCGTTGGTGGTCCAAATATTCCCGTGCGAGGTCCGGGCGATGCATCGCGGCACTTTACAGGAATGCTCAACATCCCGGCGCGCCGGCCCGCCAGCGACAGCTCAAAATGCTGCAACGCGCTCCGCGGCGTGGTAACGGCATGCCCATGACAAAACTGCCTGCGTTGATCCTCGTGGTCTTGGCGCCGCTTGCAGCGCTGGCGGCCGGCTGTGGCTCCGATCCGCAGCCGCCGCCGAACGTCGGCGGCGACGTCGCGCCTCCCCCGCCGGCGCAGCCCGCCGCGCCTGCCCCGAAGCAGGACACCGCGAAGCCGACGAGCGGGTCGATCCGTATCGACGACAAGATCCTGAAGGCCTGCGGCGATCTGCCGACCGCCCGCTTCGCGTTCGACTCGACGCAGATCGAGGGCGAGGCGGCGAGCGCGCTCGACGCGCTCGCGCGCTGCTTCGCCTCGGGTCCGCTCAAGGGCAAGGGGATGAAGCTCATCGGCCACGCCGATCCCCGGGGTGAGACGGAGTACAACCTCGGCCTCGGCCAGAAGCGCGCCGGCAGCGTCGCGGAGTACCTCAGCACGAAGGGCGTCGAGCAGGGCCGCATCGCCACCTCGTCGAAGGGCGAGTTCGAGGCGACCGGCACGGACGAAGAGGGCTGGGCGCGCGACCGAAAAGTCGACATCCTGCTGGCGGAGTGAGCCCGGCGCGGCGTGCGCGGCGCTGCCTCCGCGCGGCGTTGATTGACGACGTGAAGAGAGGGCCGCGGCCGCGCTCCCGGGCCACAGAGGGGGCCGCGGCCGTAAACCGCACTGAACGGGGCCGCCCGCGGATCCCCTGACGAGCCGATTCCCTGACCGAAGAGATCGATATGGCCTTCCAGCAAAGCGTCCCCGAGGCGGCGACGGCGGTCCCGATCAAGCTCGACCCCGTCTCCCTGATCCTCCACGCTTCCGGTCCCGTCTTCCTGGTCGTCTGGCTGCTGATCTTCGCGGCCATCCTCGTGTGGGTGATCGCCGTCCTCAAGGTCCTCCAGCTCGCCCGGCTGTCCTCGCAGCAGGCGCGGTTCGAGCAGGAGTCGGCCCACGCCCACTCGCCCGATCAGCTCTTCGCGCTCGCGCAGCGGCACGCCGACGCGCCGGGCGCCCGCGTTGTGCTGGAGCTCAGCCGCCGCGTCGGGACCAGCAAGCTGCTCGACTCCATCGCGAAGCGCGCGATCGTGACCGAGACGCAGCGGGCGAGCTCGCTCATGCCGACGCTCTCGTCGATCGCGGCCGCGTCGCCGTTCATCGGCCTGTTCGGCACCGTCTACGGGATCATGGACGCGTTCCTCCGCATCGGGCAGCAGAAGAGCGCGTCGCTGCCCGTCGTCGCCCCGGCCATCGGCGAGGCGCTCATCGCGACCGCGATCGGGCTGTTCGCCGCGATCCCCGCCGTCATCGCCTACAACGCGATCAACAAGCGCATCGACGACCTGCTCTCCGCGCTGGAAGCCGCGAGCGAGGGCTGGGTCGAGATCGCGTCGCTCTCCGCCATGGCGCGGGGGATGCAGGAGTCCATCCCGCTGGCGCTCCAGCGGTCGAGCGACCGGCCCACGCCGGTGATGCCGAAGAGCTGAGGGGCGGGGCCGATCATGGCGATGTCGGTCGGAGGGGGGCGCAGGCGGCGCGGCGGCGGCTTCAGCGAGATCAACGTCACGCCGCTCGTGGACGTGATGCTCGTGCTCCTCGTGGTGTTCATGGTGACCGCCCCGCTGCTCACGGCCGGGCTCCGGGTCGAGCTGCCCAACGTCTCCGCCGAGGAGGCGCCGACCAAGGACACGAAGCTCGTCGTGACCGTCACGAAGGAAGAGAAGATCCTCTTCGGCGAGGACGACGCGACCGCCGACATCGAGGGCGTGCTCGCCTCGAACGGCCGCGTGCAGAAGGAGAAGGAGCTCTACATCCGCGCCGACAAGGACGCCCGCTACGGCGCCGTGGCGCGGGTCGTCGCCGCCGCCCGGGCCGCCGGGGTCGAGGGGCTGAACCTCCTCGTCCAGCCGGAGCTCGAGCCCGAGGGCGCGTCGCCGCAGCCCGGCGGGGCGGCGACGGGCAACGCCAAGGGGGCGGCGCGGCCGGGCGGGGCGGCGCCGTGAGCGCGGCCGCGGCGCGCGCGCCAGGACCGAGGATGCCCTCAGGGCAGCGCCGGCCGAGGAGCGACTTCCGCCCGCGGGACATCGCGATCGCCGTCGCTGTCGCGGTCGCCGTGCAGGCGGGCGCGGCCGTCGCGATCAGCCTGGCGGATCTCTCGCAGACGGCGGCCGCGCCCGAGATCGACAAGGGCCCGAGCGTCCCGGTGAAGGTCATCCCGGTGCTCGACATGGACACGCCGCTGCTCAAGCTGGGCGGCAAGCGGGACCGGATGAAGCTGCCGGACCGGTGGGTGCGCCAGACGCCCAAGCCGCGCGTCGAGCAGAAGGCGTTCGTGTCGCCGGACGCGGGCAAGACCGTGGAAGACATCCCGCCCCCGGAGGTCAAGATCGCCGACGCGGGCACCGCGCCGCCGCCGCCCGACGCCGAGATCGCCAAGCAGGTCGACATCGAGCTCGATCAGAAGACCGACGCCGCCCCGGCCCCGAACGTCGACCAGGAGGGGCACGCGGACGGCGTGAAGGAGGGGACGGAGACCGACCCCCTCAAGGCGCGCGCGGTGGACCTCTACCTGGCGCGCATCGCGGGCTGGTTCTCGAGCAGGTTCCGCGTGAGCGGCTCGGGGCTCCCGCCGGAGGAGCTCACGAAGCACCGGCCGCGCGCGGTGATCGTCCTGTCGGACGGGCAGATGGTGAGCTACACGCTGACGCCGAGCGGGAACCCCGTGTTCGACGCGGCCGCGCAGGCGACGCTCGAGGGGGCGAAGGGGCAGGCGCTGCCGCCGCCGCCGGAGAACTATCCCGATCTCGGGCAGAAGCAGGTGAGCGTCACGTTCGTCTGTAGGGAGAACACATGCGACTAGCTCGATACGCCCTCGGCGCCCTGGCGCTCGCCGCCGCCGCGCTCGCTGCCCCCCCTGCTCCAGCGCAGGCGCCTGCTCCAGCGCAGGCGCCCTCTCCCGCGCAGGCGCCGGCCTCGACGGCCCCGCCCAACCCGGACGAGCTGCTCGGCCACATCACGGTCGTGGCCGGCGCGTCGCGCCCGCTCCCGAAGATCGGCGTCCTGCCGTCGCTCGTCTCCGACCCCGAGGACGTGACGCTCCACAGCGTGGTCCGGCGCGATCTCGAGCTGTGCGGCGAGTTCGAGGTGCTGCCCGACAGCGCCGCGCCGGACGGCCTCTACCTCTCCGACAGCCCGGTGGACGTGAAGGCGTGGTCCGCGAAGGGGGTCGAGGCGGTCGTGAGCGTGCGTGGCAAGAAGGTCGGCCCCGACAAGGCCGAGCTCGTCGGCCAGGCGTTCCTCGTGAACCGCGGGCAGGCCCCGGTGTTCGACAAGAGGTTCATCGTGCCCCTCCGCGACGTGCGCTTCGAGTCGCACCGGGTGGCGGACCAGCTCATCGGCGCCCTCACCGGCCAGAACGGCGGCTTCGCCAGCCACATGACGTTCGCCTCGGGCTCCGGCTCGCTGCGCCGCGTCTTCACCATCGACGCCGATGGCCACGACGCCAGGGCCATCTCGCCGCCCGATCAGACTGCCATCGCCCCCGCGTTCGGGAAGAACGAGCAGCTGCACTACGCGGCGAGCGTGAAGGGCGATGAGTACAAGATCTTCACGCCGGCGGGCGGCCCGATCTCGCTGCCCGTGAAGGGCTCGGTGTACGGCATCGCGTTCTCCAAGGACCGGTCCCAGGTGGCGCTCAGCATCGGGGTGGGGTCGACGATCAAGCTGTTCTCGGGCCCCGATTTCCAGAGCATCAAGCCGGTGTCCGACGTGGGGATGGCGCTCCACCCGGCGTTCTCGCCGACCGGCAAGCTCGCCTTCTCCGGCGAGGGCAGGTACGGACAGCGCATCTACGTGGGCGGCAAGGCGATCTCGCCGGACGGGCTCTTCGCGTCGGCGCCGACGTTCTGCAACCACCCCGACGGGGTGAAGGCGGTCTATGCCGTGGGCGTCGGGAAGAACACCGACCTCGTCGTTTCGGGGGAGACGGGCGGCGGCCTCGCGCGGCTGACCCAGAATCAGGGCCGGAACGGATACCCGGCCTGCAGCCCCGACGGGCGACTTGTGGCGTTTTTCTCCACGCGCACATCCGGGGAGGGGCCAGGTCTCTACATCATGCGCGTCGACGGACAGCGCCCGAAGCGGATCTCCAACCTGCTCGGCGACTCGCTCCGCTGGGACCCGCTGCCGCCCGGCAAGGCCGTCGAGGCGAAGAACTGACCCGACCGACGGCGCTGCTGTCCGCGACCGCCGCGGCCGCCAACCGACGTCGAGCCCCCCGGTGGTGCGCAGGCGCGGCGCACGGCGCGCCGCCGCTGCACGCCGCATCAAGGCGTCCGGCACGCTCGATCTGCCGAGCGCTCCTGTTCCGCGAAAACCCCGCTGGCCGAAGGCGAGGCGTGGACATCCGGCGCGCTCCGCGCCGGTGAGCGCCCGCACCGCTGGCGCCACGACCGTCCTGTTTCTCAGCAACTTCTGCTGCCTGGACACGTCTTTAAGGTGGGCAGTTCCTGCGCGCTGCTGCGGGCCGATGCGGAGCGCGAGGCGGGGCGATGCCGCGGCCGCCATTCCGCTTCTTTGGCCCGCTGCGTCGGTCGCGGTTAGCCTCCGGACTGCTCACGGGGGAGTTGGCTGGAAAATTGCAGCAAGCCGCCCCGGTCAGCGAGCGAAACAGAAATGGAGAAGAGCATGGTGTCGAGCCGCATCTGGACCGCCCTTGCGATCGCGGGAGCTTGTTGCGTCGGTGGCTGCAGCTCGGCAGCGGCGGTTCAAGAAACCAGGATCAGCGAGCAGGGGGGCTTCCGGGACCCGGAGCTCCGGCTCGCCTCGGCGGAGGATGGGGGCTATTGCGGCGCCGAGGTGCTGCGCTGGCAATACGACGAGGCCGCCTCGAC
Organism: Sorangium sp. So ce406; assembly: GCF_051474675.1. Classification (NCBI taxonomy): domain Bacteria; kingdom Pseudomonadati; phylum Myxococcota; order Polyangiales; family Polyangiaceae; genus Sorangium; species Sorangium sp. So ce406. The sequence continues at coordinate 1,056,560 of NZ_CP150340.1, forward strand.
GCTGCGGCTCGCGGATTCCCGGCTGATGCTCGATTGCTGCGGCAAACGCGCGATCCACGTCGAGAGGATCGACAGCCTCTACGAGATCACCGAGCGCGACGAGCCGGACGGCGGCGAGGGGCGTTGCCAGGAGCAGTGCGCGTTCGACCTCTCCGTCGGCGTGCAGGACGTCCCGAGGGGCGAGGTCTACGTGAAGCTGCTGCGCGACGTCGTCGATCAGCAGGGCGGCCCCGCGGTGGTCTGGAGCGGCTCTCTCGATCTCGATGTGGCCGCGGGGGCGGTGGTCCTCGACGACTCCCCCGCCGATTCCGGCTGCCAGGAGCAGAGCCCGCCGCGCCGTCGCCCCACGACCGTCGCCGCACGATGACCACGGCTCCCGCGTCCCTCGTCAGGTGCTGAGTCCGACGCGACCGGCAAGGGGTCGCGGGCACATCTGCGGGCACCGACACATGGTGGGATGACCGAGCAGGTCGACCGACCATGACGTTGATGGTCGGAGAACCGAGCGTATTCTACCACGAGTGCCTGGACAGTCGGAAGAGAAACGAGTACAACACATGCGCATGTGCGTGCGGCTGCTCCGGGGTGCGGTGCGCGCGCGGCCCATGCGCTCGCTGGCCTGAGGCTGCGTCCGAGGCGTCGACGCCGAGAGCGCGCCGGACGTCCTTATTTAAAAGCCCTGGCAGTTCATTTTGGGCGTATTTTGACAGTGTGGCGGGACAGCAAGGAAGTCTGGGCATGAGCTACGTGGGGGTCTGTACTGCGCTTGCAACGGTGGGATCGCTGCTTCTTCTCGGCGCGTGCCTGGAGACGGAGCCCGCGCAGGTGGGGGTCGTGAGCGAGGCCGGCGGCTTCGTCGATCCGGAGCGAAGGCTCGCGGTCGAGGGGGACGAGAGCTATTGCAGCAGCGAGGTGCTGCGCTGGCGCTACGACCGGTCGAGCGGAACCCTGACGATCGCGGACAGCCGCCTGCTCCTCAACTGCTGCGGCCAGCGCGCGATGCACGTCGAGCGGATCGACAGCATCTACGAGATCACCGAGCGGGACGAGCCCGACGCGGCGAACCCGCGGTGCGACACGGTCTGCGCGTTCGACTTCACGATGGCGATTCCGGAGGTCGTCCCGGGGAAGGTCTTCGTGCGGCTGCTGCGCGACGTGGTCGACGCGCAGGGCAGCGCGGAGCTCATCTGGCAGGGTGAGATCGACGTCCGGAAGTCGGTCGGCCAGGTGGTGCTCGATCGCGCCGCCGCATCGAGCGACGCCTGCGCCGGTTCGTCCCAGTAGGCGCGCTGCCGCTCCGGGGTCGGAGCGGTCCCTTGCGCGCGAGGGCTCGCGCGGCTGCGCGACGGCCCGGCGGCTCAGCGCGATGGCCCCCGCAGCGCGAGAGCCCCCGCGCTGCGCGGAGGGCCCTCAGTCGATCAGCGTGCGGGCGGGGCGGCCGGGCTCGCACTTCACGAGCGTCGCGGTCAGCTCGAGCGTCTCGGGGAGCGTGCCTTGCACCTGCGCGACGACCTGCTCGACCACGTGCTGCGCCTCGTCGAGGTTGGGCCCCACGATCGAGACGACGAACGTGAGCGGGCCGGTGCGGCCGGCCGCGGCCGGCGTCAGGCTCAAGAGCAGCGTCTGCGTCAGGTCGACGACCTGGAGCGCGGCCTTGCGCAGCGCGAGCATCTCGAGGATCGTCGGCCGCAGGCTCACGAGGCCGTTCTGGCCGCGGAGCTCGAAGCGCGCGATCTGCATCGGCACCTCGGCCCACTCGGCGAAGAAGCCGTCCTCGTCGATGGCCTTCATCAGGTGCTCGCGCACGAGCAGCCCCGTGAGGCCGTCGCGCCGCGCGAGGTAGCGCTTCGCCTTATCGTGGTGCGGGGAGTCCGGTCCGAACGTGACCACCATGAGGCGGCACTCGCCGAGCTGCACCTCGGCCCCGTGGAGCAGCGACACCTGCGCCTTGCGCTCGAAGGGGAAGTCCGCGTACGTGCCGTTCGTGCTGTTCAGGTCCTCGACGAGCCAGGAGCCCGTCTGCCACCGGAGCAGCGCGTGCGACCCGGAGACGGTCGCCTCGGCCAGGACGAGATCCTGATCGCTGCGGCGGCCGATCGAGAGCACCGGCTTCTGCAGGGGGAACAGGGTCGAGACGCTGTCGGGCGCGTTCGTGGCGTACGTGATGAGCAGCGACTGCGCGCCGGGGGTGAACTGCGTCTTGATGGCCCGACCGGGCGCGGGGCCGGGGTCGATGCGCTCGCGCGGGAGCTGGATCGGCGCGGTCGTGGTCTGCGTCGGGTTGAAGAACCGCATGTGCCGCGCCTGCGGGCGCATCTGCGGATCCGGGTTCAGCGCGCGGAAGATCTGCCGGATCTCGTCGTTGGTGAGCGCGGCAGGCACGTCGAAGGTGATCTGCTGCTTCATCGTCTTGAGCCGCGGCTTGTAGCCGGGCTCGGGGACGCGGCAGGTCCACATCTCCCAGAGCGTCAGCGCCGCGGCGTAGACGTCGTCCTCGGGGCTCGCGCCGCCGTTGCGCAGCCGCTCCGGCGACATGTAGTGGGGCGTGCCGCCGTCCGGCGGCGCGCCCGGCTTGCGTACGGCCGCGCGCGCGCGCTCCTTCGCGAAGCCGAAGTCCAGGATGACGGCGCGATCGTCGGCGACCATCACGTTGCCGGGCTTCAGATCGCCGTGCACGAGCCCCTGCTGGTGGATGGCGGCGAGGCCCGCGCAGACGTCGGTCGAGATCTTCCGGAACTCGTCGGCGCTGAAGCCGCCGGCCGCCTTGCGCTTGCGGATGTGGTTGTGGAGCGTCTGCCCGGGGATGTACTCCATCACGAGGATGGGCCCCCACGGGCTCGGCGCGAGGTCGTGCACGCGGCAGACGTTCGGGTGGCGAGCCTTCTGCGCGAGGATCACCTCCTGCCGCAGGGCCTCGTCGTCGCCCGGCATGGCGGAGGCCTCGGGCACCACCTTGAGCGCCACCTGCTGCTGCGTCAGGCGATCGAAGGCCAAGAACACCTCGCCCATGCCGCCTTTGCCGATGCTCTTCAGGACCTCGTAGCGGTCGTTGATGACCGTTCCGACGTCGATGGGAGGGAGGGGATCTTTGGTCACGGCCACGGGCGCACAAAGGGTGAGGAAGAGCTCCGCGCCGGCGCCGAAGCTGACACGCCGGCACGCCGATACGGACTGCGCGCAGGGTCGTCCATTCGAGCCCCGGGCGCAACGAGTCGTTGCACGGACGCTGCGGCTGGCCCCTCCGGCGCGCCACGGGGACGCCGCGCGGGCGGCGCCGGAGGCGCGGGCGCCGCGGGGAAGCGCGCGCGGCGCGGGCCGCGAGGGGCCGCGCCGCGCGGTCCTCCACAGGGGCGTGGGGCTCGCCGCGCCGTGTTCAGGAGAACGGCCGCACCGTGTGGGCGTGGTTCACCGGGCCGTGGCCGTGGCCGAGCCCGGGGGCGGCGAGCATCGCCTCGCGGAGGTAGCGGCGCGCGCGCGCGATCGCGGGGACGAGGGCGAGGCCCTGGGCGAGGCCGGCCGCGATGGCCGAGGCGAGCGTGCAGCCCGTGCCGTGGGTCGCGCGCGTCTCGATGCGCGCGTCCTCGAACAGCCGCTCGCCCGCCGCGGCCCCGACCGCGCCGGGCTCCGGCGCGGTCTGGAGGACGTCGACGACCGTCGCGCCCGGGAGGTGGCCTCCCTTGAGCAGCACGGCGCGCGGGCCCATCGCGAGCAGCTGCGCGGCGGCGCGGCGCATCGCGTCCACGCTGTCGATGACCGTGCCGGTCAGCGCCTCGGCCTCGGGGATGTTCGGCGTGAGCAGCGCGGCGAGCGGCAGGAGGCGGCGGCGCAGGGCGCCCTCCGCCTCGGGCTCCAGCAGCCGCGCGCCCCCCTTGGCGACCATCACGGGGTCGACCACGAGCGGCGCGCCGCGGCCGATGCGCTCGTAGACGCGCGCGACCTCGTCGATGACCTCGGCCGAGTGGAGCATGCCGGTCTTGATCGCGTCCGCGCCGATGTCGTCGAGCACGAGCTCCATCTGGCGGCCGATGAAGTCGGGCGGGACCGGGAAGACGGCGGCGACGCCGCGGGTGTTCTGGGCGGTGAGCGCGGTGATCGCCGTCGCGGCGAACGCGTCGAGCGCGGTGACCGCCTTGAGGTCCGCCTGGATGCCGGCGCCGCCGCCGGAGTCGGACCCGGCGACGATGAGCACGCGACCCTTCATGGAGCTCCTCTACCGCAGGCGGCCGCCGGCGAGGTGTCGATGTCGATCATCCGCTGCCCGGCGTCAGTAGTGCTTGTCGAGGACCGCAGGATCGGTGGTCGTCGAGAAGACGGTGTCACAGCGCCGGCACCTGTACTTCACCTTGGTCGGGCGGGCCGAGATCCCGAAGGCGAGCTGGATGTAGCCGAGGATGCGATACTCCGCCTCGGCGCTCACCATGTAGTGATCACGGCCGTGCCCGCAGGGACACTGGACCCGCTCCGTCGTGGTGCGATTGCGGTAGGGCATGGAAGAGGTGCTCGGATCCATGAGGGCTGGACGGGTAGTGTAGGGAGTCCGCGGCGCACGTCGAGGTGCGCGTGCCGTGGAGCGGCCGCCCGGAGGACGACCGGGCGGCGTGAGCCGGGGGCCGTCGCGCCGGGGCGCTCCTCCGAGGTCCCGCGGACGACGGCGGGACCGGCGCTTTGCGCGCTGCTGCGGACCGGATAGGACATGCCGCCATGCGCCCCGCACTCCTCGCCGAGCGTCTGGTGAAGCGGTTCGGCGACTTCACGGCCGTGGACGGGATCGACCTCGCCGTGCGCCCCGGGGAGGTCGTCGGCCTGCTGGGGCCGAACGGCGCGGGCAAGACGACGACGCTGCGGATGCTCGCCGGCATCCTGTCGCCGACCGCGGGGCGCGTCCTCATCGGCGGCGTCGACCTCGCGGCGAGGCCGCTCGAGGCGAAGCAGCGCATCGGCTTTCTCTCCGGCGACACCCAGCTCTACCAGCGCCTCACGCCCCGCGAGGTGCTCCGCTACTTCGGCAGGCTGTACGGCATGAGCGAGGCAGCGCTCTCGCGCCGCATCGACGCGCTGGTGGCCGACCTCGAGATGGACGCGTTCGCGTCGCGGCCGTGCAGCACGCTGTCCGCGGGGCAGAAGCAGCGCGCCAACATCGCGCGCGCCTTCCTCCACGAGCCCGAGGTGCTCATCCTCGACGAGCCGACGACGGCGCTCGACGTCCTCAGCGGCCGCTTCATCGTCGAGTCGATCCGGCGCGAGCGCGCCGCGGGCAAGGCCGTCCTCTTCTCGACGCACATCATGGGCGAGGCCGAGTACCTCTGCGATCGCATCGCCCTCCTGCACGAGGGGCGCATCGCCGACACCGGCGCGCTGCCGGAGCTGCTCGAGCGCACGGGCACCGCGAACCTGACCGACGCCTTTCTCCATCACGCGGCGCGGAGCCGCTCGCGCGGGGCGGGCGAGACGGCAGAGCGCGCCGGCGCGCCGGCCGGGGGAGGGGAGGCGCCGTGAGGCTCGCCATCGTCTGGACCATCCTGCGCAAGGAGCTCGTCGAGTCGCTCCGGGATCGACGCACGCTCGTGCGCCTCCTCGTCATCCCGGTCCTGCTCTATCCGCTGTTCGCGCTCGGGATGAGCAAGCTCATCGGCTCCGAGGCGGCGGCGCGCGAGGCGCGCTCGTCGAGGATCGCGGTGTGGGGAGAGCTCGCCGAGGACCTGCACAGGCGGCTGGAGTCGGCGGGCAAGATCGAGCTCGCGCCGTGGGAGGGCGCGCCCCCCGACGTGCGCGAGGGGCTCGCCTCGGGGGCGCTCGCGCCGCCGGCGGACCCGGAAGCCGGGGCGGAGCCGGGGCCAGACAAGGAGGAGGGGGAAGACGCGCGGCCGCGGTGGACCGAGCCGGAGAACCCCGTGCTCGCCGCGGCGCGCGCCGCGGTGAGCGAGCGCAAGGTCGACGCGGTGCTCATCCCGTGGCCGACGCTGCGGGCCGAGCTGGAGCGCGGCGGGAAGGGCGCCGTCGCGATCTACTTCGACTCGGTCCGCGCCGACTCGGCCATGGCGGAGGCGCGCCTCGAGGACGCGCTGCGGCGCGCGCGCAGGGCGATCGTCGCGGATCGCGAGGCGGCGCGCGGGCTGCCCGAGGGGTTCTCGAGCGCCTACGACGTCGTGCCGCGCGACGTCGCGCCGGACAGCCGCAAGGTCGGCCAGATCCTCGGCTCGATGATGCCGATGATGCTGATCCTGATGTCGCTCCTCGGCAGCTTCCTGCCGGCGATCGATCTCACGGCGGGCGAGAAGGAGCGCGGCACGATGCAGACGCTCCTGTGCGCGCCGGTGCGATCGATCGAGATCATCTCGGGCAAGTTCCTGGCCGTGTGGGTCATCTCCCTGCTCACCGCGCTCGGCAACGTGGTGAGCCTGTCGCTCACCGTCAGCCGGATGCTGCCCGACGTGATGGTCGTCGATCCCTGGATCTTCGCGCTGACGTTCGTGCTGCTCGTGCCGGTCACGCTCCTGTTCTCGGCGCTGTTCCTCGCGCTCGCCGTGTTCGCGAAGGACTTCAAGGACGGCCAGAACGCGCTCATGCCGGCGTACCTGCCGCTCTCGCTGCTCGCCGGCATCACGGCCCTGCCGGTGGTCGAGCTCAACCCGTGGACGGCCTACGCGCCGGTGCTCAACATCGCGGTGCTGATCAAGGCGCTGTTCCTCGGGGAGGCGCCGGTCGATCTCCTCTTCGCGGCGCTCATCTCCTCGGCGCTCTACGCCTGCCTCGCGCTCCTCTTCGCCGCGCACGTCTTCGCGCGCGAGAGCGTGCTCCTCGGAGGCCACGAGTCGGCGAGCGCCGTGCTGGGCCTCGGGCGCCGGGCCGGCGGGACGCCGACGGTCGGCTTCTCGCTCGCGGCGTTCGCGGGCGTGCAGGTGCTCTTCTTCTACGGCAGCCTGCTCATCGAGCGCGCGAGCGTGGCGCTCCAGCTCGCGGTCTCGCAGGTCGGCTTCTTCCTTCTGCCGACGCTCGCGCTGGTCGCCGGCTTCGGCTACGCGCCGCGGGCGACGCTCGGCCTCCGGGCGCCCTCGGCGCGGGGCCTCGCCGGGGCGCTGCTCCTCGGCGTGTCGGCGTGGATCGCGCTCGGCGGCACCGTCCTCCGGTGGTTCCCCGCGCCGGAGCGCTTCGCCCGCGAGCTCGGCGAGCTCGTGCTGCTCGGCGGGCAGCCGTACCTGGTCGTGCTGCTGCTCGTCGCCGTGACGCCGGCCGTCTGCGAGGAGCTCCTGTTCCGCGGCCTCGTCTACGCGGGGCTGCGCCGCGCAGGGCCCGCGGTGGCGATCGGGGTGTCGGCGCTCCTCTTCGGGCTCGCCCACGGCTCGGTGTACCGGCTCTTGCCGACGTTCTCGCTCGGGCTCGCGCTCGGCTACGCGCGCCACCGCACCGGCTCGGTGCTGGCCGGGGCGCTCCTTCACGCCCTGAACAACGGGATCGCGGTGTCGCTGCTCTATTTCAAGCCGCCGTGGACGCAGGGCGTCATGGAGGGAGAGGTGGTGCCGTGGAGCCTCACGGCCGCCGCGGTCGTGGTGAGCCTCGCCGGGCTGCTCCTGCTGCGGGGGACGCGGACGCCGGACGAGTCGGGCGAAGCGGCGCGCGGCGGGGGCGAGGCGGCCGGAGGCGGCGCGACGGCGGCCTGACACGGGCGAACCGGTGCGCGGTGTGAGCCGCGATCCGGAGATGGGCAGATCGCTTGTCTTGCGCGGTTCGCCCTCTGAGGTACGGAGATCGGTGTGCACGCACGCTTGCTTCCGGGGCTCGCCGCGGCGGCGGTGATCTCGGTGCTGTCCTGTTCCCACGGGAGCCCGACGCCCTCCGAGCTCGGTGGAGCCGCGCTGATCGCGCCCCCGGCGCCGGCACTTCCTGGCGCGGCGTCTGGCGTCGCCGGCGGTGCATCCGCCTCGCCGGCGACGGCGCCCGGCGTCGCGGCGCCGCCGGTCGCCGGGGGAGAGCCCGCGGCGCCGGCGCCCGCGTCGTCCGGATGGGCGGGCGCCTGGGTCGATCACCTCGCTGACGCGACCGGCCTGCGCGAGCGGCCGCCGCGCGCGCAGCGGCAGTGGAACCACATCGCCGCGGCCGCGGGAGCGGACTGCCGCGACGCGCTGAAGAGCACGGGCGCGCGGTTCCAGCCGATCCCTGACACCCAGAAGCCCAACAAGAAGGGGTGCGGCATCCCGCGCGGCGTGCTGCTGACGCGCGGCCCGACCGGCATCGTGTATTCGCCGCCGCTGCAGATCGACTGCTCCCTGGCCTTGCGGCTGGTCGATATCGAGCGTGTCATCCAGGAAGAGGCAGAGGCGCACCTGGGCTCGCCGATCACCCGCGTCAGCACGCTGGGGAGCTACGCCTGCCGGGAAGTGGTCGGCAGGATGCGCAAGTGGAGCGAGGGCCTGAGCGAGCACTCGTTCGGCAATGCGTTCGATATCGCGCGCTTCACCCCGAAGCGCGGGCGCGCGATCAGCGTGCTCCGCGATTACGTGCTGTATGGCAATGACCCGAGCACCCGGGAGGGGCATTTCCTGAGGAGCGTGACCCGGCGGCTGCGCGCGGATGGGGCCGCGTCGCGCGTCCTCGGGCCGGACTTCGACGCGAGCCACCGGGACCACCTGCACGTGGATTGCGGAACGCCCCGCTGGTACTGAGCCGCTTACTGCGCGCGCAGCTCGAGGATCTGCACGTCGTATGGCGCGAGCTCGACCGTGTGGACCGGGGTCTCGCCGCCCCGCTCGACGAGGTGCCCCGAGGCCGCGACCGGCTTGACCGAGAGCGGCTGATCCGACTGGCTCACCAGGAACACGAAGCGACGTCCATCGCGGTGGCGCAGGGTGTCTGCCGCGACGCGCGGGTCGTCCACGGTCACCGGCCGCCGCACGCCGGCGAGCGCGGCGAGCGCGTCGTAGAGCCGGTAGGTCGGCTCCGGATTGACCCGCGGGGTCGCCGCGGCGAAGTGCTCGACCGGATAGGTGCAGAGCACGATGCTGCCGCGACCGACCTGGCGCCGCAGCAGCGCCGGCCGGCCGCGCTGGTCGACCGCCACGACCTCCGCGCCCCGGGGACGCACCGGCAGGTAAGCGCGGCTGTGCTCGGTGCCGGCCACCGGGAACGCGAGCGTTGTGCCCTCCGCGATCGTGCCGAACGGGCGCTCAAAGGTGAGCGTCGCCTGCGCGTCCTCGATCGGGTCGACCATCCCGTAGCGGAGCTGATGCTCGACGCCGAACATCGCATTGAGGTGCGCGTACCACGGACCGCGCTGCGAGCCGTGCGTGCCGTGGCAGTACGACGCGTAGACGACCGCGCCCTCCGAGGCGAGCCGCTCGAGGAGATGCCAGGTCGGCGCGGTGAGCTGCTTGGTGGACGGCAGGAGATACAGCCGGCAGTCCTCGGCGATCCCGTCCCGCTCCCGGGTCAGCCCGACCGGCACGTCCGCCTCCTTCGCCGCGATGTAGGCCTGTCGCAGCATGGTGAACAGATAGCTGCGGTCCTCGGCCTCGGTGAACGGAAAGGCGCCCTCCAGGTACGACGGCACGATCAGCGCCGCGTCGGCCGGCTCGCGCTCGCAGCCGAGGACGTCGATGTCGGCCAGCTCCTTCGCGAAACGGGCCATCTCCGCGAGCTGCGGCTTGGGGCGACCGTCGGTCGTCGTCAGCCCGAAATGGAGCTCGAAGGGGTGATGGCGATACGGGTCCTGGTGGATGAGGTCGAAATCGGTGTTGTTCCAGCCGATCCAGCCGGTGGCGCCGGCCAGCAAGGTGTTGTGGAGGACCTGCCGGTAATAGTGCGCGGCGTTCTCGTCCGACACGAAGTCCGAGGACACCCCGAACTCCTCCAGCACGACCGGCTTGCCCAGGAAGCCCGTGAGCTCGCAGATGAACGCGGCGCCATAGTGCTGGCGGACCATGTCGTTCTCCATCCGGTACACGTGAGGGCCGACGAAATCGACGAGCGCGCCGAGATCGCGGACGGAGAACCCGTTGTCGTTGCCCGTGACCTCGATGCCCCACGCGCCGTCGCCGATCGAGATCGGCTGGGTCGCCCCGCCCGCCCGCAGCCCCTGCACGAGCAGGCTCGCCCAGCTCGTGACGGTCTCGCGCACGGACCGCTCGCGCTCGCCGTAGATCGGCATCTCGTTCGAGATGAGCCAGCCGGCCACCGCCGGGTGGCCCGAGAAGCGCCGCGCCATCTGTTCCGCGAACCACGCCTGCCGGGCGACCATCCACACGTCCCCATAGAGGTCGCGCCCGCGCCGCCAGACCGGATCCCAGTTCTCGCCGGACATGTGGCCGACGAGGAGCGTCGGGATCGTGGTCAGCCCCGCCTCGGTGTGGGCCTCGAGGAAATCGTCGTACCGCGCGGCGCACTCCTCGTCGACCCGGTCCGGCTCGGGCATGAAGTGCGGCCAGTAGAAGAACGACCGGGTCATGGTGAGGCCGTGGTCGGCGAGCACCCGGAGCTCCTCGCGGATCAGGGCCGGATCGTAGCTCTTCCACATCAGCGGGCCGCCGCGCCTCGACCAGAAATTGGCCCCGAGCCAGGCGACCGCTCGATTGCGGACAGCGACTTTGGCGAAATTGCGGTGCATGCTCCCTCTCGTGCTGGTCTGCTCGCGCCCCTGCTGCGCGCGGCGAGAAGAGCACTTAATCGGTTCAGTGTCCACGTCCTCGAGGGACGGCCGCGCCGCCTCGCGGGCGATGGGCGCGGGTCAGGGGGGCGCGGGCGGCGCGGTGCTGCCGCGCGTCGCGAGGGTCGGCGCGCTGCACTCGGCGTCGTCGATCGGCTCGCCGGCGACGAGGCGGAGGAGAAGCGCGGCGGCGCGGGAGCCGTGCTCGGCGATGTTGCGGCGCACGGCGGTCAGGGCGGGGTGCACGAGCTGGCACAGCGCCGAGTCGTCCCACGCCACGATCGAGAGGCGCTCGGGCACGGGGACGCGCATCTCGTGCGCGACCGCGAGCGCGGCCACGGCCATCACGTCGTTGTCGTAGACGATCGCCGTCGGCGGCGTGGCCTCCGCGAGCAGCCGGCGCGTGGCCTGGCCGCCCGCCTCGCCCGTGTAGTCGGCGTGGACCGTCACCGCCCGTTCGAGGCGCCTCTGGCGGGCGGCGGCGTTGAACGCCCTCGTGCGGATCGCGGTGTGCACGAACTCCGCGGGGCCGGCGACCCGCGCGATCGACCGGTGGCCGAGCGCGGCGAGGTAGTCGACCACCGCCTTCATGGCGCCGCCGTCGTCGCTCCACACGCCCGAGAGCTGCCCCTTGCCCACCGGCCCGCCGATCACGACCGCGGGGAGCTTCAGCTCCTCGACCAGCTTCACGCGCGGATCGTCCTCGCGCAGGTCGACAAGGATCACCCCGTCGACCCGCCGCTCGGCCCACCAGCGGCGGTAGGTCTCCACCTCGGCCGCGCGATCCTCCGTCACCTTGAGCAGCAGCGCCTCCGCCTTCTCGGACAGCTCCGCCTCGATGCCCGAGATGAGCTGCATGAAGAACGGCTCGATGCCGAGCGTGTGCGCGGGCCGATCGATGACCAGGCCGACCGCGCCCGCCCGCCCGTCGGAGAGCGCCCGCGCGGCGTTGCTCGGCTGCCAGCCCATCTCGGCCGCGATCGCGAGGATGCGCTCGCGCGTCGGCTCCGACACGCCGGGCCTGCCGTTGAGCGCGTAGGAGACCGCTCCCTTGGATACCCCTGCACGCCACGCGATGTCCGTGATCGTCGGACGCTTCACGCCTCACCTCCGCTGCCGGGCGGCGGATCGATCCCGCCGGGTGAACCGGCTCCATCGCCAGGCCTCGTCTGGATAGCACGGCGGCCCCGAGGCGAGCCGACGCTCTCACAGGCGCCGAGCTCCGCCGGAGACCGCCGGGTCGGCGCAGGCGCTCCCACATCCATCCCGGCGCCGGCGGCGCGGCCGACGAGCGGCCGCGCCGGTCGCGCGAGAGCTCCGGCCGGCGCGCCGGCATCACCAGCCCATGGCCGACCGGCCAGCCGCAAACTGAATCGGTTAAGGTTGTGGCCCGGCGCGGCCGTCGAGGATCCACGCCGCGCTGGATCAGGCGCCGCTCGCTCCCGTCGCGGGGCTCTGCGTCCGCCGGACACGTCTCTTCTGTCCCTGGTCGAGACTCGATGTCTCGTGCCGCTCACGTCACTTCGAGGAGCTCGCGCTCGGTGATGCCGAGGAGGAAGAGGATGGCGTCGAGGCCGCTCGCGGACAGGGAGGTGTCTGCCGCTTCCCGGAGCTTGGGCTTCGCGCGGAACGCGACACCGAGCCCGGCGCGCTGGAGCATGAGGAGGTCGTTGGCGCCGTCGCCCACGGCGATGGTCTGATCGAGGAGCACGCCCTCTGCCTGGGCGATGGTCTCGAGCAGCTCCGCCTTGCGTTGCGCGTTGACGATGGGGCCTGTGACCCGTCCGGTCAGCTTGCCGCCTTCGACCTCGAGGGCGTTCGAGTAGGCGTAGTCGATCCCGAGCCGGACCTTCAGCGCCTCTGCTGCGATCGAGAACCCGCCCGAGATCACCGCCGTCCGGTAGCCGAGCCGCTTCAGCACCCGGATGAGCGTCTCGGCGCCCTCGGTGATGGGGAGCTCTGCGGCGAGCTTCCGGAGCACGCCGATGTCGAGGCCGCGGAGCAGCGCGAGCCGCTGGCGGAGCGACTCGTCGTAATCCATCTCTCCCTGCATGGCCCGCTCGGTGATCTTCGCGACCTGCTCCACGACCCCTTTGGCCCGCGCGAGCTCGTCGATCACCTCGATGCGGATGAGGGTCGAGTCCATGTCCATGACGACGAGCCGCTTGCTCCTCCGGAAGAGCCCCTCGCGTTGCAGGGCGAGGTCGAAGCTGTTCTGCATCGCGAGCGCCAAGAGGGCCCGCTTGAGCGCGTCGGCCTCCTCCTCGCGCCGGAGCAGCACCTGGATCTCCACGGACGAGAGCCGCTCGACCGACAGCCGCGCGATCTTCTCGATGTTCGCGTCGTGCGCCGCCAGGGTCGCGGCGACGTCGTGGAGCTGCTTGGCGCCGAGCTCCCTCCCGATCGCCGTCACCACGTAGCGGCTGCCGGGCGCCCGCGCCGGGGCGCCCCCGTCGAGCGGCTTGAAGTCGAGCGCCACGCCGAGCTCCTTCGCGGCGAACAGCAGCTCCTTGAGCCCGCTGCGCGTCTCCGGGAAGAGCACGAGCAGCGCGAGGTTCAGGTTCCCGTGCACCACCACCTGCTCGATGTCGAGCAGCGTGGCGCCGATGTCGCTGAGGATACCGGTGAGCCGAGCGGTGATGCCGGGGTAGTCCCTGCCCGAGACGGTGACGAGGATAGGATCGGAGGGCACGGCCATCGCAGGCCCCTTAACAGGCCCGTGCCCCCGGTCCAACGCCCATCGCATCCACCGACCCCGAGAAACAGGGCTGAAGCCGATTCGCCATCACGTGCCCACCGGCAGGGCTATCTCATGAGCTCGAGTGCTCGACGACCTGATCGGCACCATGAGGGCCTCAGTTCCGCCGCGGGCTCCGTCGCTACCGGTAACGCCCGCGCCCGGCCGCCGCTCGCCCGCCGCTCTTGGTCCCCGCCGCCGCGCGCCCGCCGCTGCCCTTGGCGCCCGCCGCCGCGCGCCCGCCGCCGCCGCCGCCCTTGGCCGCCGCCGGGCCCGCCGCCGCGCCGCGCCGGCTCGCCGTCCGCCCGGAGCGCGCCGGCTTCTCCTCGGCCACCTCGCGCGCGACGCCGGCATCGCCGTCGCCCTGCTGCGCCTTGAGCTGGCGGAGCTGGTCGCGCAGCCGCGCCGCCTTCTCGAACTCGAGGTTCTCCGCCGCCGCGAACATCTCCTGCCGGATCGCGTCGATCTGGTCGACCAGATCCATCGCCGCGCGCGCCGCCTCCGCCGGCTTCGCCGGCCCCTTCGGCACGGCGTAGTAGTCGCGCGTGCCCGACGTGGGCGACAGGTCGAGGATCGCCTTCTTCACCGTCGCCGGCGTGATCCCGTGCTCCTTGTTGTACGCCTCCTGGATCGCGCGACGCCGGTTCGTCTCGTCCATCGCGCGCTTCATCGCCTCGGTGATGCGATCGGCGTACATCACGACCTCGCCGTGCACGTTGCGGGCGGCGCGGCCGATCGTCTGGATCAGCGAGCGCGGGCTCCGGAGGAAGCCCTCCTTGTCGGCGTCGAGGATGGCGACCAGCGACACCTCGGGCAGGTCGAGCCCCTCGCGCAGCAGGTTGATGCCGACCAGCACGTCGAACTCGCCGCGCCGCAGATCGCGGAGGATCTCCACGCGCTGGAGCGTGTCGACGTCCGAGTGGAGGTAACGGACGCGGATGCCGAGCTCCGTGTAGTACTCGGTCAGATCCTCGGCCATCCGCTTGGTCAGCGTCGTGACGAGCACGCGATCGCCGCGGGCCACCCGCTCCCGGATGCGCGCGAGCAGGTCGTCGACCTGCCCGGACACCGGCCGGATCTGGATCTGCGGATCGATGAGCCCGGTCGGCCGGATGATCTGCTCGACCACCGCGCCGGCCGACTTCTGCAGCTCGTAGTCGCCGGGGGTCGCGCTCACGAAGAGCACCTGCGCGTAGTGCTGCTCGAACTCCTCGAACTTCAGCGGCCGGTTGTCGAGCGCGCTGGGGAGCCGGAACCCGTACTCGACCAGCGTCTCCTTCCGCGCCCGATCGCCCCGGAACATCGCCCCGACCTGCGGGATGGTCTGGTGCGACTCGTCGATGATCAGCAGGAAATCCTTGGGGAAATAGTCGATCAGGGTCGGCGGCGGCTCACCGGGCTTCCGGCCGGAGAGGTGGCGCGAGTAGTTCTCGATGCCGTTGCAGAACCCCATCTGCTCGAGCATCTCGAGGTCGTACATCGTGCGCTGCTCGATGCGCTGCTTCTCGAGGAAGCGGACGGCCTTGTCGTAGTAATCGATGCGCTCGCGCAGCTCCTCGCGGATCGCCTGGATCGCGAGCCGGAGCTGCTGCTGCTCGGTGACGTAGTGGGAGCCGGGGAAGACGGCGTAGCGGTCGAGCTGGCCCACCACCTTGCCGCGGACCGGGTCGACCTCCTTGATCGCCTCGATCTCGTCGCCGAAGAACTCGACCCGGATCGCCAGCGACTCCTCGTAGGCGGGGAAGATCTCGACCACGTCGCCGCGGACGCGGAACGTGCCGCGGTGGAAGTCGACGTCGTTGCGCGTGTACTGGATGTCGACGAGCCGCCGCAGGAGCTCGTCGCGGCGGATCTCGGTGCCGCGCTCGAGCTTGATGAGCAGGCCGTGGTAGCTCTCGGCCGACCCGATGCCGTAGATACAGCTCACCGAGGCGACGATGATCACGTCCGGGCGCGAGAGCAGCGCGTGCGTCGCCGCGTGGCGCATGCGGTCGATCGCGTCGTTGATGATCGCGTCCTTCTCGATGTACGTGTCGCTCGTCGGGACGTACGCCTCGGGCTGGTAGTAATCGTAGTAGCTGACGAAGTAGTGGACGGCGTTGTTGGGGAAGAGCTCCCTCATCTCGCCGTAGAGCTGGGCCGCCAGCGTCTTGTTCGGCGCCATGATGAGCGTCGGCTTCTGCAGCTTCTCGATCACCTTGGCGGCGGTGAACGTCTTGCCGCTGCCCGTGACGCCGAGGAGGACCTGGAAGGTCTCGCCCTGCTCGTACGCGGAGCAGATCTCCTGGAGCGCGCGAGGCTGGTCACCGCACGGCTTGAATTCGGAGACGAGCTCGAAGTGTGTGGGCATGGAGCGGAGGACCCTAGTGCGGCCAGGGGCTCCTCGCAACCTCCCGCCGCCCCGCCGACCGGGGAGGGCCGGAGGCCGCCGGGCGCCGGCTCGCGGGCCCAGGTCAGGTCCCGGGCATGGCGGGCGCGGCGGTGCTTGACGGCGGCGCGCCGCTGGCGGATTCTAGGTGGCGCCGCGTCGTTGTGACGCACGCCGAACGGAGGTCAGGTCATGAGTGGCAAGACACAGCACACACATCACCCCGCCGCCGCCGTCGTGTCCGCCGCGGTTCGCTGAAGCTCGTCCCCACGCCGTCGCCTGCACGCGCGCACGCCCTCTCCGGCGCGCGCGCGCCTCGCGCTTGCGCTCGTCCAGCAGGGCATCTGCCCTGGCCGGGCGCGCCCTCTCTGGCGTGACGTCCTGATCGGTCGACGAGCCTCCGCGCCGTGGCGGCCCCGCGCGTGATTGGCCGGCGCGGGCGCGCTCGCGCGCCGCCGCGCCCTTGTCCGTCGACCGCCGCGCGCCGCAGCCTGCGCGCGGCCGAACGCCATGGAGCGCTCGTCCCGTCATGTCCATCAACTCCGACTCTCTCGTTGATCCGTCTTCTCACCACGAACCGCAGCCCGGCCTGATCGGGCTCGGATGGACTCCCTTCTTCGCGAGGCAGCTCGCCAGTCTGGAGGACGCCGTGCAGCCCGCGCGCGTCCTGCTCGCCTCCGCCGCGCGGCACCACGTGCAGACCGCGGACGGCCCGCGCGTCGCGGTCGTCAGCGGGCGGCTCGCGCACGAGGCCGCGGACCGCGCGGCGCTCCCCACCGTCGGCGACTGGGTGGGGCTGAGGCCCGGCGACGACGCCGGGCCCGCGTACATCGTGCACACGTTCGCGCGGAGCACCTGCCTGCGCCGCAAGGCCGCGGGGACCACGGTGGAGGCCCAGGTGATCGCGGCCAACATCGACAAGGTGTTCATCGTCACGTCGCTGAACGCCGACTTCAACCTGCGCCGCCTGGAGCGGTACATCGACGCGGTCCTCGACAGCGGCGCGCGCCCCGTGCTCGTGCTCAACAAGGCAGATGTCTGCCCCGATCCGGGGCGGTTCATCGAGGCGGCGCGGGAGGTCGCCCCCACGGCGCCGGTCGCGCTGGTCAGCGCCCTGTCCGGCGCGGGTCTCGACGCGCTCCGCGCCGAGATCGGGGCAGGGGAGACGATCGCCCTGGTCGGCTCGTCGGGCGTGGGGAAATCGGCGCTGAGCAACCGCCTGCTCGGCGCGGAGATCCAGCGCGAGGGGGCGATCCGGGCGTCGGACGAGCGGGGCCGCCACACGACCGCCCACCGGGAGCTCTTCCCGTTGCCCGGCGGCGGCCTCCTCATCGACACGCCGGGGGTGCGGGAGCTCGGCCTCTGGTCCGCGGACGGGGCGGGCCCGGCGGGCTTCGACGACGTCGAGGCCCTCGCCGGAACTTGCCGCTTCCGTGACTGCGCGCACGAAGGCGAGCCCGGGTGCGCGGTGCTCCGCGCCGTGGAGGCGGGCGACCTCGACCCGGACCGCCTCGGCGCCTACCGCAAGCTCGGGGCGGAGCGGCGCCACGTGGCGCTGCAGCAGGACGCGCGCGCCCGGAGCGAGGAGAAGCGGCGCTGGAAGCAGATCTCGAAGCAGATGCGCGCCAACCCGAAGCGATAGACCGGCCGTCGCAGGGCCGCCAGGGCGCCGGGGGCGCCAGGAGAGAAGGGAGGATATCCTGACGCTCCTGTCGCTCCTGCCTCTCCTGGCGGTGCTCTATCGCCCCGGCAAACAGGCGGCAGACAGGCGGCTGACCTCCCAGCACGGCCTGGGATGAGAGCTCCCGTGAGCCTCGGTCACGTGATGCGTACGCCGGGACCGAGCTGGCCCCGCTCCGCGACGCCCCTCAACGCGTGGACGATCCCGCCTTGCAGCGACCCGAACGTCGCGACGCCGTCGAGGTCTGCCCCGATCTCGACCAGCGTCCTCGCCACCTCCGGGCGGATGCCGCTGAGCAGCACCCTCGCCCCGAGGAGCCGCGCCGCGCGGACCGCGCGGACGAGCCCGTGCACGGCCTGCTCGTCCACCGTGCGCACGCCGGTGATGTCGACGATGATCACGCTGGCTGCCCGGGCCGAGAGCGCCTGCAGGAGCGCCTCCGTCATCCGCGACAGCCGCTGCTCGTCCAGCGTGCCGACGAGCGGGACCACCATGAGCCCGTCGGTGATGGGGATGATCGGCGTCGAGAGCTCCTCCACGAGGACTGTCTGGCGATGCACGGCCTCGCGGAGCCGCCAGCGCTCCTCCTCGGCCTGCTTGCTCTCGCGGAGGTCCCGCGCCACGCACACGAGGCCGTGAATCTGCCCGCCGTCGGCCCGCATGACCGAGGCGAGGAACGACACCGGGACGGCGCGCCCGTCCTTCCGCAAACAGACCCTCTCGTCGCGCGCGCCGCCCGCGTCGATCAGCGCGCCGGCCGAGAGCCCGGGGAACACGAGGTCGATCGGCTTGCCGACGAGCTCTTCCCGGGCATAGCCCGCCAGGTCGCACGCGGCCTGGTTGACGCTCCGGATCCCGCGATCCCGGTCGGCGACGACGAGGAGATCGAGCATCGATTCGATGATGCTCGTCACATAGGTCTTGGAGACCGTCGAGGTGGCGAGCTCCTCGCCCAGCATGTTCAGGCCGGCGGCCATGCCGTCGATGAGGTCGTTCCTGTCGCTGACGTGCGCCTTCCTGGCGTAGTCGAACCCGACGAGCGCCACGATCACCTCAAGGAGCCCTTCGAGCCGCTCGTTCATCGCGCGCGCGTCCGAGCGCGCCGCCGCGAGCGACCGCAGCGCGGCCAGGGCCCGGTCGAGCGCGTCCGCCCCGGAGGTCGGGGAGGGGGCGCCGCGCCCCTCCTCGGCGGGGAGGAGGCTCACGGCGAGCTCGCAGAGCTCTGCGAGCCGTGGATCGTCCCGTGGATCGCGGGCCATCAGCCGGTGAACCCTTTCAGCCACTGGATCGCGTCCCGCTCCTCCGCGAAGAGCCGGATGGGCCTGTCACGGTTGCCGTAGACGGTGAGGAAGACGTTGCCGATCATCCGCCCGACAGGGCGCCCGCCCACGAGCGCCATCGCGCGGTATGCCTGCCTCCCCTCGTCCGCGCCGTAGTAGGTGCGAGCATCCAGGTCCGTGGCCTTGCACCTCGTGATATCGCACAGGAACGCGTACGGCGTGCCCTTGCTGAAGCGCCTGAGCGCAGCGACGTTCTCCTTCGCGTCGGCGAGCGTCTGGACCGCGCCTTCGTGGGTCTCAAAACGGATGATCCTGCTCTCCTTGTCGAAGGAGAACTCCCCGGTTCGCGTCCTCAGACGCTCGTCTCCCAGCTCGTCCACGTTCCCCCCTCTCCCCCTCGTGCTCGCCTGCCGGCCAGAGGCGGTGCGCGGGCCGCGCGCTGCGTCCCGCCCGCGCCGGTCGCCCGGCGCGACCTCCGCGGCCCCGCGCTCATCACGTCCCCGAGACGATTTGGTTGTAACACCAACCTCCGCCCCGAGTCCAAGCTCTTGACAGGGGCGGTGCGCGACCCGGGCCCCACATTTCACGCCATGCAGCGGGCAGATTGTTGACGCGCCAACAAGCGGAGACCCGGCGGGCGCGGTCGTCACGAAACCTCGAGAACACAGGGCCATGCGACCGACTCTCGCCCAAGGCGCACGCCCGTGGCGTACGGAGCTCTCGCAGATTTCGCGAGCCCCAGTGGCGGGAACGCTACCGGCATATGGTATGGGCTGGGGTACGGCGCGCGCCATCCGCATGACGACCGAACGACAGCCAGCAGAAGAACCAAGGAGCGGTCATCGCGCCTCCGTATTCTGAGGGCCCCTGAAGATCGGGGCTGCCTGCAGCCGCGCGCCGGTCGTCGTCGCTGAACCCTCCCCACCCTTGCATCTGTCGTCCCGCCGCGTGCGCGCGGGGTGGAGAGCTCGTCTCCTGAATCCCTAGCCGAAGGACACATTCACGTGAAATCGATTGCACTGCTGGTACCGCTGCTTCTTCTCCCCCTCGCCTCCGGCTGCGGCAGCCAAGGAGGAACCACCGGGGCGCCGCCGCCGGAGTGGACCTGCGACGCCCTGCGCTTCAACGGCTCCGACGGCTGCGACTGCGGCTGCGGCGCGCCTGATCCGGACTGCGACGGCGCCGGCTCGGCCGACCCGGGCACCGGCGTCGACGACCCCGCCTGCGACGCCTGCGTCGGCGTCGACGGCGAAGCGCAATCGTGCATCAGCGTGACCGCGGCGCTCGAGGCGGCCGGCTTCATCGTCAGCCCGGCCGGCACCAGCGACGACGGGGCCGAGCTCTACGACCTCACGCTCCTGCAGCTGAACGATCACCAGGACGCGAAGTCGGGCACCCACGAGCATCACCTCACGCTCATCCACCGCGGCTTCGACCTGCCCATGAACTTGATCTCCACGGGATACAGCAACTTCCTCGGGTTCGACGAGGATGAGCTGACGACGCTCCTCGAGGGAAACCAGCTTGTTTTGGACAAGCGCTTCCACAACGGCAACGGCGACGACTTCTCCCACTTCACGCGCAAGCAGGTCGCTGACGACGCCCACGACGTCGTGGTGCGCCTGCACGACCTGTACACGAGCGCGTGGCTCGGCTCGGGCTTCAGCAACGGCGGCGTCGACATGGTGAGCTTCCGTCAGCACTACCCCGACGACGTCGACGCCACCGTCGCGTTCGGCGCCCCGTTCATGGTGCCCGAGGACGCGCGCTTCCTGGCGTTCTTCGACACCGTCGATGCCACTTGCCAGAATCGCCTCGAGGCCATCCAGCGCGCCGCCCTCGGCGCCCAGCGCTCGGCCGTCGAGCCCGCCGTGCTGGCCTCGGCCGCCGACGAGCTCGGCGACACCTTCGCCCGCGTCGAGCCCGCGCGCGCCTTCGAGGCCGCTGCGCTCTCCTACCCGTGGCTGTTCTGGCAGTACTTCGGCACCCCTGACGACTGCGCCGGCCTGCCCGATCCGGCGACGGCGACGGCGGAGGAGCTGACGTCGGCGTTCTTCAGCGTCACATCCATCTTCGGCACCTACCCGATGTCCGACGCGTACCTGTCGTTCTTCGGCGCCTACTTCTACGAGGTGCAGCAGAGCAGCGGCTGGCCCGCCTTGCCGCGCGCCGCGCTCGTCGAGGAGGGCCTCATCCCCGCCGACCTCATCGACATGGAGCGCGGGCTCGTGCCCGAGGGCGTGACCGCGCCGGAGTTCGACGCTGCCGAGAACAGCTCGCTCGAGGAGTTCGCCCGCCTCGGTGACGGCGTCGCCTTCGTCTACTCCGACCAGGACCCGTGGGCGGTCGGCGCCGTCACCCCGACGGCGATGAGCGGCAACGTCCGCTTCGACGTGACCAACGGCAACCACCTCGCGACGTTCTCGTCGCTCTCGGAGCCCGATCAGGCCGCGCTCTCCGCCTTCCTCGAGACGAACCTCGGCATCGAGATCCCCTGAGCTCGACGACGTCGAAGCAGCAGACGGAAGAAGAGCGACCCGAACGTCGCGACGCCGTCGAGGTCCGCGCCGATCTCGACCAGCGAACGGCGCGGTTCTCATTCCTGGATAGTGTCGCCTCGGGCGAGCTCACACCGAGGGCTCATGTGTCGGCGGCGCGTCGCATGGGCCTGATCCGTGGCCGCAGCGAGAAGAGTTGGTTCTGTCTGTGCTGTATTTCTATGGGCGCACTTTTGGCGATCAGAACAGCCTGGAGACGCCCGTCGCGAGCTCGAGGGACACGGAGAACGCCTGGCACCGCTGCGCGCAGCCGAAGCGCGATCGGATCTCGAGGGGCATGCGCGAGACGCCCTGCGTGCCGAGCAGGTCCCGCTCGAGCGGCAGGAGGAGCGCGGGCCCCTCGACGTCGAAGCCGTCGAAGAACGGCCTGTCGGAGCTGGTCAGATCGAAATAGAAGCGCGCTCCGCAGGGCATGAGCTCGATGACGTCGGCGGTGTCGGCGAGGCCGCGACCGCCGTCGAAGGCCCTTGTGACGCCGTTGGCCAGGGCCCAGAACATCATGGAAAGGACAGGCGTCCTGAGCTCCGTGAGGGCGGAGGACCCGAAATGGGAGCGGCCGCCGCTGCGCACGGTGGTCTGGAGACCGACGTTGGCCTCGAACAGCGCGGCGTTGGGGCGGCCGGACAGGACGTATTGCCATCGGTACGAGATGCCCATGAGGAACGAGGGGTTCCACGAGACCTGCGTTGGCTGCTCGTCGGAGGCGCCGCGGAGGGCGAGGGGCGCGGAGAGCCAGACCTGGTAGCTGAACCCGCGGGCGATCGGGTCCTCGCCCTCGAGGCTCCCGGCCTCGGCCTGGGGCACGGGCCAGACGGCGAGGATGGGGCGCAGGAGGCTCGTGTCGGGCGCGCCGAGGACGACGCGCTCCGGATCGCTGCAAAGCACGCTCGCGAACCAGTCGATGCCCGGGTCGGCGCGCGCGGCCGGCCGGGTGCAGAGCGCGAAGGGGCGGCCGAGCGCGTCGGGCTCCACGAGGCGGGGGACGTCCTCGCTCGTGTTGCCGGAGAACGCCGGGACGCCGCGGCGCTCGCGCAGCCGGGAGAGCGCCGCGAGCGCGCTCCGCAGCACGTGCCTCACCCGCTCGCACGTCGGGCGCAGCGCCCGGCGTTGCGCCGGGCCGAGCGACCACGCCGGCGTCGGGTCGAGCAGGCTCATGGCGAGATCGACGTCGCGCGCGGCCGCCCGGGCGTCGCGGGCCGGCGCCGGCTGCCCGCACGCGGCCGGCTCGAGCAGCCGCTCGACCCAGCGCGGATCGAGCGCCATGGCGAGCTGGACCTGCGCGCGCGCGGTCGCCTCGGCGGCGTGGAGCCGGTCCTGGCTGGCGGGCGAGGTGCCGAGGAAGCCGTCGCCGGTCGTCTCCCAGCAGGGGGGCAGTCCGGGGGTGCGCGTGTCGTCCACGCCGGCCCGCAGGAGCGGGCAGGGCGCGGCGTTGAGCACGCGGGTCACCGACACGCCGATGCGGTTGAAGTGATCGTGCGTGCCGATGCGATCCTCCGGCGCTCTCCGCTGCTGCGCGGTGATCACCGCGTGGCCCGCGGCGAACGCGTCCTGGAGGAAGTGGAGCGCATAGGCGTGCTCGAGGAGCGCGTCGCGCCGCAGCGCCGCCCTCGCGCCGCCCGGCGCCTCCCGCGCGCGCGTCGCGAGCTGCAGCGAGCGCAGGTGGTGGCCGATGAACTGGCCGAGCGCGTTGTCGACTCGCCCTCTCCGCGCGACGTCCTCGGTGACCCGGGTGAGGGGCTCCCCCGCCGCCTGGAAGTGGGTGATGTTCTGCTTGGCGCGCGCCACGTAATCGCCGTCGACCCCGAGCAGATAGATATCGAGATCTCGGACCAGGTCGCTCCGGTCCGCGAGCGCCGCCGCGTCGTCGTCCTGCCGCAGCTTGCGGAGGAAGTCGCGCCACTGGGTCCGAGCGCCGAACTGGAGCCGCTGTCCCGTCTCCCCGGCTCCGTCTCTTCGCACGAGACTCCACAGCTCCCCCGCGGTGCTCGCGTGGTCCCCCGCGAGCGCCGCGAGCGTGGCATAGGGGATACACGCGTCCCGCTTCAGCGCGGTCGTGGCGTAAAACGGCTCATCGAGCCGCTCGCACACGAGCGAGCTCGCGGCCGTTTCCCTCACCGCCTCCCCGAGCGCCGCCTTGGCGCCCCCCGGCAGCCACGCCAGCCCCTCCTCGGCGAGCACGACGTGCTCCGGAAAATACCACGCGTTCGCCGTGCTGCTCAGTCCGACGAGCACCCCCGCCACGGCGCCCCCCATCCACCCCGCGCTCCGGAACATCGAAGTCTCATGCCCCGTCCGCGCCCCGCCCGCCAACGCAACGCGCCCGAAACGACCCGCGGTACCAAGCCTGCAATCCCCCAACAGGAAGAGCCAGCGGGAGGGGGGGCTGCGCGCGGGGTGGGCGGGGGAAGGGCCCCACGAACCCGAGCGCCGGCCCGCATCGAAGCGAGTCGCCCCTGGTTCTCGTCACCCGTTCACATGGCAATAGCCACCACGAGGCGCGAGTTCGTGGGAAGGGCCCCCCGCCCGCCCCGCGCGCAGCCCCCCCTCCCGCTGGCTCCCCCGCCCCCCGGGATCAGATCCCGTATTGCCGGAGCTTCTTGTGGAGCCCCTCGCGCGTGATCCCGAGCGACTTCGCCGCGTTGGTCTTGTTGTTGTTGTGCCCCCGCAGCGCCTCGAGGAGGAAGTACTTCTCGACGGCGTCCATCATCTCCTTGAGCGACCCCTTCGGCGTCCCCGCCCGCGCCACGAGCCCCTCGACCTGCCGGATCCGCGGCGAGAGCAGCTCCGGCGTCGCGAACGACCCCGGATCGAGCTGGATGACGATCCGCTGCACCTCGTTCTGGAGCTCCCGGACGTTGCCCGGCCAGTCGTACGCCACCATGAGCTCCATCGCCTGCTGGCTGAACCCCCCGCACGGCTTGCCGATCTCGTCCGCGTACCGCTCCAGGAAGTGCCCAGCGAGCACCGGGATGTCGTCGCGCCGCTCGCGCAGCGGCGGCAGGCGGATCGGGAAGACCTTGAGCCGGTAGTAGAGGTCCTCGCGGAACCGCCCCCGGGCCACCTCGTCCTCGAGGTTCCGGTTCGTCGCCGCCACGATGCGCACGTTGACGTGCTTCGGGCTCGTCGCGCCCACGGGGCGGATCTCGCCCTCCTGGAGCGCCCGCAGGAGCTTCGACTGGAGCGACAGCGGGGTCTCGGTGATCTCGTCGAGGAAGAGCGTGCCCCCGTCGGCGATCTCGAACAGGCCCTTCTTCTCCTCGGTCGCGCCCGTGAACGAGCCCTTCTTGTGGCCGAACAGCTCGCTCTCCAGCAGGCTCTCGGCGAGCGCCGCGCAGTTCTGCGCGACGAACAGCTTGTCGCGGCGGCGCGAGCGGTAGTGCACGGCGGCGGCGATGAGCTCCTTGCCCGTGCCCGTCTCGCCCTCGATCAGCACCGTGACGCGCGTGTCGACCACCTTGTCGAGCTGCGCGATCACCCGGCGCATCGCCTCGCTCTTGCCGATGATGTCGACCGCGCCCCCGCCCCGGCGCTTCTCCTCGCGCCCCTTCAGGAAGCTGTTCTCCTTCTGGAGCCGCTCCTCCGCGAGCACGAGCCGCTTGATGAGCCGGGCGTTCGCCACCGCGAGCGACGCGTTGGCCGCCAGCACGAGCAGCGTCTCCAGGTCGCCCGCGTTCAGCATCCCGGGCACGCTCCGGTTGTCGGCCTGGAGCACGCCGATGATCTCCTCGCCCTTCCAGAGCGGCACGGCGAGGGTGCTGCGGATCGAGGCGCCCATCAGCGACTCGGTCTGGCCGACCTCGATCGGCGCGTCGGCCGCGAGCACCGCCGCCCGCTCCTTGATCACCTTCCGGTACACGCTGCGCGTGATCGGGACCGGCCCCGCCGGGGGCGCCCCGCGGCCGGACTCGGAGCGGACGCGCGTCAGCACCGGGACGAACGCCGCCGGCGCCGCCCCCGGCTCCTGGTCGTCGTCGCGCAGCACCACGGTGACGTGCGTCGAGCTCGGCACCAGCGCGAGCACCGCGTCTGCGATCTCCGCGAGCACCTGGTCGAGATCGTTCGCGGCGCCGATGCGCTTCTGCGCCGCGTACATGGCCGAGAGCGCGCTCGGATCGCGCTCGATCTTCGCCTGGGCGGGCTCGATCTCGTCGAGGCGCCGGATCGAGACGACCCGCGCGTCGTCGGCCTCCTCCGGGATGGTCACGACCATCCGCGTCACCGCGTCGCCCGAGCCGAGCTCGATGACGTCCCCCGTCTGGAGCGCGACCGCGCTGCGCCCCGGGCCGAGCTCGAGCCGCTCGCCCCGGCGCGTCACGCTCGTCCCGTTCGTCGAGCGCAGGTCCTCGAGGATCACCCCCTCGGCGCTGCTCACGATGCGCGCGTGCGCCCCGGAGACGTGGCGGTCGTCCAGCACGACCCGGTTGTCCGGCGAGCGCCCGAGCGTGATCAGCTCGCCCTGGAGCTCGAAGGTGCGCCCGGCAGCGAGACCCTGGGTTACCTCGAGCACGATCATGGTTCGTTCAGCCAGGAAGACCCGTGAAGAGGGGCCGGAGTAAACCGTCAAGACGGTGGAGATGCCAGGAAAAACCGGGGAGCCCGCCTCCCCGGCGGATCCGCGGGTCCGGGCAGTACGGGTTCTTGTGATACTAGAAAAATCGTGAGCTACTGGACGAAACGCCCCGTCCCTGGCTGGCCGCCGGGACGGGGCGCGCGGCCGCCGTGGTCACTGGGCGCGGGCGGTCAGGCGGTAGATCACCGTCTTGAAGGGCGCGTTGCCGGAGATCTTCTCGGCGTCCTTCGAGGCCTCGCCCTCGTCGACGATCTTCTGCAGCTTGGTCGCGACGTCGGCGTCGCCCTTCGGCGAGAGGGCGTCGATGACCGAGACCGACACGAAGCGCACGGCCGCGTTCGAGATCTTCGGCATGGCGTCGATGATCTGCTGCCGGACATCGGGGGAGCCGAGGACGCCGACCATGTAGGCGGACTTGATCCCCTGGAACTGCGTCTCCTTCGCCTGCGACGCCGGGTCGCTGAGCTTGCCGATGTAACACTCGACCTTGGCGCCGCAGGAGCCCAGCAGGTCCTTCGCGAGCTTGATCTCCTTCTCCATCGACTTGCCGACCGTGCCGCCGCCGCTCGTGCGCGTGTTCGCGAGCCGGTCGACGTCGGCGACCTGATCGGGCTTCATCAGCTTGAGCGCCGTCTGCAGCGAGACGTCGCGGATCTGCGCGACGTCGTCCTCCTCGCCGCGCGACTCGACGGCCGTCTTCACGATCCACGGCACCATGCTGGCGTCGAAGAAGTTGCTCGCCGCCTCCGCCAGCATCACGCGGGCGTTGATGCCCGCCGGCGGGATCTCGAGCCCCGCGGGCGTCTTCTCGTAGGCCGCCTGGAAGGCCGCGATCGTCTCCGGGGTCTTGGGCACCTTGGTGAGCTCGCGCGCGATGATGGCGCGCGGGACGTCCTCGGCCTTGTCGAGCGCCGCGAGCAGCGGCTTCACCGACTCTTCCCGGCCGATGGTGGCGAGGACGAGCGCGGCGGCCGCGACGTGGGCGGTCTCGGCGGCCTTCTTCTGCTCCGCGCTCGCCTTGTCGCCGGCGCCCTTCAGGTTCTCGACCTTCGAGTACTCGATGAGCTCCTTCTGCTCGCCCTGGAGCAGCGAGATGGCCGGCTGGATGGCGGGCTTGCCGATCTTGGTGAGGGCGAGGATGGCCGTGGTGGCGGCGTCCGCCTTGACCGGCGAGAGCACCACCTTGAGCAGCGGCACGACCGCCTTCTCGCTGCGCTGCCACCCGAGCAGCTCCGCCGCGGTGATCTGCCAGAACAGCTCGTTCCGCATCGTGGCGACGTCCTTGGGATCGCTGATCGGGCGCTCGATCATGGTGATGAGCTGCCCCTCCCAGGACGGGTCGTTGATGTCGACCATCGCGTCGTGGACGTCGCGCGAGATCGTGGAGCCCTTCGGCTTGCCGTGCTGGAGCTTGACGAACACCTCCATGAGCGGGCCGGCGGCGGCCTTCGACTTCATGGCCCCGAGGCCGCGGACGGCCCAGCGGACGTCCTCCTCGGTCGACTCGGGCTTGTAGTCCTTCAGCGCCTTGATGAGGCAGGCCTCGCCGCGCGGGTCCCGCGTGTCGGAGATGAACTTGATGAGCTTCGATCGCGTGCGCTCGTCGAGGTCGCCGCCCACGCACTTCTGCGTCATCGGCTCGATGATCTTGTCGAGGAGCGGCTTGACCGTCGGCCCGGTCCGGTCCTTGTTGTCGCGCGTCATCGCGTCCTCGAAGAACTGGACGAGACGGTTGACCGAGGGGGTGAGCGTCGCCGGGTCGTCGAGCCGCTTGACGTGCGTCTCGGGGTCGTTCTCGTCGGCGCACCCGGCGACGATGCCTGCGGAGAGCGCCATCGACGACGCGGTGGCGGCCCCCAGGAGGAGCGAGCGAACGAGCGGCAGGATGCTGCGTGCTGAGCGGGACATGGTGTTTCCTCCGGGACCTCGGTGATGCTGCCGGCCTGACCTCGCCGCCGCGCTGCGCGCGCAGCAGGGGAGGCGGTCAGCAACGAGCCTTCGTTAGCCTGAGGGGACGACAGCGGGCAACTACAGCGCGCGGCAGGGGGCGCGGCCCCCCTTCGGCCACGACGTGTCGCCGCCCCGTGACGGAAGCGGCGGAGCCGAAGCTATTCGTCGTCAGAGAACGTGTCAACGCGAGCGGGGTACCTGGACCAACCGGCGGATCCCCGTGGCGAACAGCCGGTCGGGGATGACACGGCGCAGCGCGACGAGCGCGCGTGCGTCCCGGCCGATGAGGGTCCGGAACGGCGGCGAGGGGGCCTCGATGAGGCGGAGGATCGCGGCCGCGACCGGCGTGGGCGCCGGGGCCCTGGCGGCGTCCTCGAGGACGAGCCGCTCGAGCGTCTTGGTCATGGCGGCGTAGGGGCCGTCGGGCGCGATGTGGGCGCCGCGGCGCTGGTTCTCGAAGAAGATCTCGGTCTTGAAGGTGCCGGGCTCGACGAGGCAGACGTGGACGCCGAAGGGGGCGACCTCCCAGCGCAGGGCCTCGCTGAAGCCCTCGATGGCGTGCTTGGTGGCCGCGTAGATGCTCACGCCGGGGAGGCCGACGAGCCCGGAGACGCTCGAGACGTTGATGATGCGGCCGCGCCCGGCGTCGCGCATCGCCGGGAGCACCGCGCGCGTCGCGGCCATGAGGCCGAAGACGTTGGTCTCGAACTGCGTCCGCACGTCGCCGTCGGCCTGCTCCTCGAAGGCGCCGCCGACGGCGATGCCGGCGTTGTTCACGAGGGCGTAAGCGGGGCCGTGCTTCTGGAGGATCTCCCGGACCCTGTCGGCCGCGTTCTCCGCGGCGACGTCGAGCTGCTCGACCTCGAGCGAGGCGCCGCGCGCGCTGGCCGCGGCGAGGAGCGCGGCGGCCTTCTCGGGGCGGCGCATCGTGGCGACGACCCGGTGGCCCGCGGCCGCGCAGGCGACCGCGGTCGCGAGGCCGATGCCGCTCGAGGATCCGGTGACGAGGATGAGGTGACCCATGGGAGGGGGCGAGTATAGGCGATGCGCGCCGGGGGGGGCTGGCGCGGCTGGCGCGGCGGGCGCGGGGCGGCGGCAGGGAGCCGCTCAGCCGATGATCATCGCCTCGCTGAGGAGCCGGCCTTCCTTGAAGCGGCGCAGGTTCCAGCGGTCGAACAGGGGGAGGGAGGTGCCCTCGGCGATGTGCTGCGCGATGAGCTTGCCCATCACGGGCGCGATCATGAAGCCGTGGCCCATGAAGCCGGACGCCTGGTAGAAGTGCTCCACCTCGTCGACGCCGCCGACGATCGGGTTCTGATCCGGGGTGAGATCGTAACAGCCGGCCCACTGGCGCAGCACCTTCACGCTGCCGAGGATCGGGCACGCGGTGACGAGCGCCCGCGCGTACAGCGCGAGGAACTTGTGGCTCGACCCCATGTCGAGGCCCTCGGGGACGTCCTCGTTCGAGACGCCGCCGACGATCTCGCCGCGCATCGACTGCGAGAAATAAAGGCCGTTCGAGAGGTCCGCGACCAGCGGGCCGAGCCAGGGCTTCAGCGGCTCGGTCGAGCAGATCTCGTGGCGGTGCGGGCGGTTCGGCAGCTCCACGCCGAGGAGGCGCGCGACCTCGGGGCTCCACGCGCCGGCGGCGTTGACGACCTTGTGGGTCCGGATCTCGCCGCGGTCGGTCACCACGGCGTCGATGCGCGCGCCGCGCGTGCGGAAGCCGAGGACGTTCGTGAAGGTGGCGATGTCGACGCCGAGCTTCTGCGCGCGCTCGGCGTAGCCCCAGACGAACGGCCAGGGGAAGACGACGCCGTCGTCCGGGTTGTAGCTCGCCGCGACCACGCCCTCGGTGGAGAGCTCCGGCACGATGGCGCGCGCCTCGTTGGCGGTGAGCATCCGCGTGCCGAGGCCGCACGCGTTCTGCACGGCGACGCTCTTCTCGAGCGTCCGGCGGCCGGCCTCGCTGCGCACGAGGAAGAGGTAGCCGCCCTGCCGGAACCAGACGTTGATCTTCATCTCGCGGGCGAAATCACGGCAGATGCGGATGCTCTCCTGCATGAGCCGGATGTTGCCCTCGCTCGAGAACTGCGCCCGCACCCCGCCGCCGTTGCGGCCGCTGGCGCCGCCGCAGAGGTAGCCCCGGTCGACGACGACGACGTCCGTGATGCCGTGGTGGCGCGCGAGGTTGTAGGCGATGGCGAGGCCCATGATCCCCGCGCCGACGACGACGATCTCCGCCTCGGACCGCATCGCGCCTCAGCCGAGCTCCGACCTCGCCGCGGCGACGACGGCGTCCTGGAGGACGCCGTTCGAGGCGATGATGCCGCGGGCGAGCTTGAGCCCGGGGCCGGTGTAGTCGATGGGCGCGCCGGAGAGGTCGGTGAAGCGGCCGCCGGCCCCGCGGAGCACCGCCTCGGGCGCGCAGCTGTCCCAGAGCTTGGCGCCGCCGCCGCCGTGCAGGTAGAGGTCGACCTCGGCGGTCGCGATCCGCGCGATCTTCACGCCGACCGAGCCGCACGGGACGACCCGCGTGACGCCGAGCCGCGCGAGGAGCGGCTCGAGCTCCTTCGGCCGGTGCGACCGCGAGACGATGAGGGACGCGTCGGCCGGCGAGCTCACTGACGAGACCCGGAGGGGGCGGCGGCTGCCGTCCTTCGCCTCGAGGAAGGCGAAGGCCCCGTCGCCGTCGTCGCCGCCGGCGCGGCCGGCCAGCGCCTCGCCGGTCGTGGGCATCACCACGACGCCGAGCGACGCGCGGCCGCGCACGGAGAGGCCGATCATCACGGCGAACTCGCCGTTCCTGTCCGCGAACTCGCGCGTGCCGTCGAGCGGGTCGACGAAGAACACCCGCTCCCGCTGGAACCGCGCGGCGAGCTCCTCGGCGGCGGGGACGCTCTCCTCGGCGAGGATCGCCTCGCCGGGGAACGCGGCCTCGAGCGCGCCGCAGATGAGCGCGTTCGCCTCGCGGTCGGCCCGGGTCACCGGATCGCCCGGGCCCTTCATCTCGACGGTGAACGGCGTCGCGTACACGTCCATCACCACCGCCGCCGCGGCGCGCGCGATGCGGACGATCTCGTCGAGCTCCCTGTCGTTCTGGTTCATCCTGCTGACACCTCGATCCCGGCCTGCTTGAGGCGCCCGGAGAGCTCCGCGAGCGTCGTGAAGTGGAGGTAGGGGGGCATTCCCGCCTCGCGCACGAGCTGGTCGAGCTGGGCGACCGAGCGGGGGCCGAGCACGGCGGACGAGACGATGTTGTTCGCCAGCACGAAGCGCAGCGCGACCGAGCGGAGCGAGACGACGGGGCCGCTGACCAGCGGCCGGAGCGCGTCGAGCTGGCGGATGCGGGTCCTGAGCTCGTCCCGGTTCCACCGGTGCATGCGGTGATCGTCGGCGTAGAACTCGCGGTCGGGGCTCCACTGGCCGGCGAGGAGCCCGTGCGCGAGCACCGAGCGCGCGAGGACGCCGGCGCCGCTCTCGGAGACGTCGCTCGCGACCTCGTGGAGGTCGCCGGGGAGGAAGGCGTTGTAGGCGATCTCGATGAGGTCGACCTCGTCGCGCAGCGCGGAGCGGGCGACGTCCGCGGAGCCGGCGCTCACGCCGAAGGCGCGGATCTTCCCCGCCTGCTTGAGGTCCCTCAGGAAGGCGAGGGGCTCCTTCGAGCGCATCGCGGCCACGGTGGGGTTGTGGAGCAGGACGACGTCGACCACGTCGCGGTCGAGCCGCTCCTGCGACCGCTCGAACGCGGTGCGGAGGTGCGCCGGATCGAAGCGCTTCTTCGGGGGGAGCTCGTCGAGATCGGTGCCGATCTTGGTGACGACGAACGTCGGGCCGGCGCCCTTCAGCCGCTTGCCGAGGCGGCGCTCCATCTCGCCGCGGCCGTAGACGTCGGCCGTGTCGAAGAGGTCGATGCCGACCGCGAGCGCGCGGTCGATGACGCGATCGACCTCGGCCTCGGAGACCGGGCCGTAGCCGTCGCCGGAGAGGCCCCAGGTGCCCAGGGCGAGCTCCGAGACCTCGAGGGATGTCTTGCCGAGGGGGCGCTTCCTCACGGGCGGCGATCTACACCAGCGCGGGAGGGGCGCCACGAAATAGGGCGCCGGGCCGCGCCTTACGGCCGGCAGCCGCTCAGGCTGGGATCCGTGGGGCGGAGGTCGCCCGGCTCACGAGGCGCGGGGCTCTCCGCGGCGCGGCGCCACGGCGGATGCGCGGCGCGCGACGTCGAAGACGCGTGAGGAGCAGCCCCGCGGCGAGCCACAGCGGGCCGTACCCGCCGCCCTCCGCGCCGCCGCCGCTCGCGCCGGGGCTGCTGGCGCAGCCGCCGCCGCGGAGCCGGAGCTGGCCTCTGCCGGCCTCGCCGGAGGCCTCCCCGGCGCCGGCTGAGCTGCCTCCAGCGCCGCCGGTCGCCGCGCCGTCCGGGCCGGCGCCAGGCTCGGCGCCGGCCCCGCCTGCGCCGCCAGCGGCTCCGCCCGCCCCTGGCTCGACCCCGCCCAGCCCCCCGCCGCCGCCGCTTCCCGGGCCACCGCCCTCGCCGCCCGCAGGGGTCTCGATCAAGCAGCCGCCGGCGATGCAGATCCCGCCGGGGCACGGCGACTGCTCGAGCTTGTTGCGCTCGACGCATGCGCCGTTCTGCCCGTCGCACGCCGTGAACCGGCACGTGCTCGGGTCGGGCTGCTCGCAGACGAACGGGTCGCCGCCGACGCAGCGCCCCTCGCGGCAGGTGTCCACCTGGGTGCAGGGGTCGCCGTCGTCACAGGCGTCGCCGTCCTGCTTGGGCCTGTCGCAGCCGCAGGCCTGGTCCGTCGTGCTGCCCGCGTCCGCGACCGTGGGGCAGGCGTCGTCCGCGTCCAGCTTGCCGTCGTCGTCGTCGTCGTCGTCGCACGCGTTGCCCTCGCGGTCGTCGTCGCTGTTGGTCTGCGTGGTGTTCGGCGTATCGACGCAGTTGTCGACCGCGTCGACGACGCCGTCGCGGTCGCGGTCGAGCGAGCAGGCGCCGCCGACGCAGGCGCCCTCGGCGCACTCGACGGCCGCCGCGCACGGCGCGCCGAGCGGCTTCTTCGCCCGGCAGACCGGGGCGTCGCAGTAGGCGCCGGCGTCGCATTGCTCGTGGTTCGAGCACCCGGTCAGGCACGCGCCGCCCGCGCAGACGTAGAGCCCGCAGTCCACGGCAGCGCGCGCGACGCAGGTGCCCTCCGCCGTGCAGACGCTCGGCGGAACGCTGGAGGTCGCGTCGTCGGTGCAGGCGCCGGGCGCGCACGCGGTCTCCGGCGCCGCGAGGGCGTCGTCGGGGCACGTGCCGCTGCTGCCCGTGCAGCGCTCGGCCGCGTCGCACGGGCCCGCCGCCGGCCGGCAGACCTGGGTCGCTGGCGCGAGGGCGTCCGCAGGGCAATCGGCGGCGGCGCCGGTGCAGGTCTCGGTCGCGTCGCAGGGGCCCGCCGCCCGCCTGCACACGGTGGCGGCGGACGCGAAGGCGTCGGCGGGGCACGTGCCGCTGCTGCCCGTGCAGGTCTCGGCCGCGTCGCAGGGCCCCGCCGCCGGCCGGCAGACCTGGGTCGCCGGCGCGAAGGCGTCCGCGGGGCAGTCGGCGGCGGCGCCGGTGCAGGTCTCGGTCGCGTCGCAGGGGCCCGCCGCCCGCCTGCACACGGTGGCGGCGGACGCGAAGGCGTCGGCGGGGCACGCGGTGGAGCTGCCGGTGCAGGTCTCGGCCGCGTCGCAGGGGCCCGCCGCCCGCCTGCACACGGTGGCTGCGGACGCGAAGGCGTCGTCGGGGCACGCGGTGGCGCTGCCGTTGCAGCGCTCCTCGGCGTCGCAGCTCCCGGCCGAGGCGCGGCACACCTGACCCGAGGCGCGCGGCCCGCACACGCCGTTCACCGCGGCGCCGGCCGCGGCGCTGCAGGCCTGACAGTCGCCGGGATCGCCCCTGCCACATGCGTTGTTGCAGCAGACCCCGTCGACGCAGTGGCCGCTCAGACACTCGCCGTCGGCGAGGCAGGACGCGCCGTCGGCGGACTGGGGGAGATAGAGCTCGGCGCTCGCCAGGGCGGCCGTGGTGCTCCGCCCTCCCGCGGCCAGGAGCCGACCGTCGCCGAGCGTCACCAGCGTGTGGTAGCCGCGGGCGGCCCGCATGTCCTCGGCCGCCGACCACGCCCCGCGCGCGACGTCGTACCGCGCTGTCGAGGCGAGATAGCTGCCGTTGAAGCCGCCGGTGACCAGGACCGCGCTGTTCGAGAGGAGCAGCGCCGCGGCGTGGTTGCTGCGCGCAGCAGGCATGTCGCCGGCGGGCAGCCATGTCCGCGTCACGGCGTCGTACCGCTCCGCGCTCGTCAGGTGCGCCCCGTTGTTGCCGCCGGCCACCAGGACGTCGCCGTCCGGCAGGAGCGTCGCGCTGTGCGACCGCCGCGCCGTGGTCAGGCTGCCGGTCCGCGACCACGCGTTGGCGGCCGGGTCGTAGATCTCCGCGGTGGCCAGGTAGTCGGTGGAGTACCCGCCCGCGACCAGCACCGTGCCATCGGTCAGCCCGACGGCGATGTGCGTGTAGCGCGCGCTCATCGTCCCCGCGGCCGACCAGGCGCCCCTCTCGACGTCGTAGCGCCGCGCGTCGCCGATCACGTTGGTCCCGTCGATACCGCCTGCGACGAGCACGTCGCCGTCGTCGAGGCGCGTCGCGGTGTGGGACGCGCGACTGCCCATCTCCCCGGCGCTCGTCCATGTATCGGCGTCGGGATCGTAGATCTGCGCCGTCCCCACGACGCTCGCTCCGGCGCGCCCGCCCGCGACGAGCACCCGGCGCCCGTCGCCCAGCAGCGTCGCGGTGTGCTGGTACCGTCCCGTGGCGCCCATCGTGGCCGTTGGCGACCACCTGTTCGTCAGCGGGTCATACAGCTCCGCGGTGTTCAGCGCGGCAGCCCCGTTGTACCCGCCCACGATGAGGACCTGGCCGGCCCTCGCGCCGTCCGCGATCAGGGTCGCGGTGTGCTCCCGGCGCCCTGCGCTCATCGTGGCGGGGACTTGCTCCCAGAGGGGGTCGACGAGCACCGCCTCTCCGTCCGCGTCGACGTGCAGCGCGAGCGTCGCGCCGTCCACCGACAGGCGCACGCCGACGGGGCGCTCGCCCCCGCTGGCGTAGGCCTCCGGCGCGGTCACGCGCAGCCGCGGGACGCCGGCCCCGTCCACCGCGAGCACCACGTCGCCCGTCTGGCGCAGCGTCGCCCCCTCGACATGCCATGAGGCCACGGGGGCGCCGCGCCGGACAGCGTCCGCCTCGAGCAGCAGCCACTCCTCGGCTGCGCCGGGCTCAACGGTCCAGAACGAGGTCCCTCCAGGCCGCTGGAGCGCGAGCGCGCGGCCCGCGCGCGTCACCTTTCCCCGCGCGCCCGCCTCGCGCACCCGGATGTCCAGAGCGTCGGGGCACACCGCCGCTGGGCCGGCGCACCCGTCGGCGCCGGGGAGCCGAAAGCGGACCGGATCGGCCGCGTCGTGGGGCACCTCGACGGCCAGGCGCCCCGCGGCGCGATCCTCCGCCAGGGCGAAGACGGCGCCCCGCGCCACCAGCTCGTCACCTCGATCGACGATGCGCGCTGCCACGGCGGGGAACCGCGCCGAGAGCACCTCGACCGCCGGCGGCTCCGGAGGCGAGCACGCGGCGGCGAGCGCCGCGAGCATCGATCCCATGAGGAGGCCAGTACGGGCTGACACGGTCTCGCACGGCGAAATGGGCACGCGCCACATGCCGCCATGAGAGCCAGGCGCTCGAAACGGCGTCAAGGTGCAGGCGCCTCCCGCGCGATTCCATCGTGAGCGGAGTACGCCGAGGCGGAGAGCGACGATTCGCTCGTTCATATGACAGCGAATTCCATTGTCCTTCAAACGAGCTCCGCGAGATTCCCGCGTACGTAACCGCGCGCTGCGAATGAACGTTGTCCAGGAGACAAAAAAGGATTCCATCGACCCCCGGGAGCATGCATTATCATCGCGCCTCTTTGTGTGTGAGGCGAAGCGAGGACAGGATGATGCGCAATGTTGGTCGGTGGGGGACCGCCGGCGCTCTGGTGCTTTGCTGGTGTCTACCCAGCGAGGCGCTCGCCGTCGGGCCGAACGCGGTGATCTATGACGAGGGCTGCTTCGAGAACACGCTGCCACCCAACGACGACGGGTCGAGCGGCGTGCAAGGGCTTCCGTTCGAAGTCAATTTCTACGATATCCGTTACAACAGCGTTTACGTCAACAACAACGGCAACATCACCTTCGACGGGCCGCTCAACGCCTATACGCCGTTCCCGCTCGAGAGCACGAATCGCGCCATCATCGCGCCCTTCTTCGCCGACGTCGACACGAGGGGCCCGGGGTCGGGGCTCGTGCACTGGGGCGTCGTGGAGAAGCTCCCCGGCGACGACCGGCCGGCGTTCTGCGCGGTGTGGGCGAGCTACGACCCGAGCTCGGGCAGCGCCGCGGGCGTCGGTTACTTCTCGGCCAGCACCGACCGACTGAATCTCTTCCAGCTCCTGCTCGTGGACGCTCACACGTGCGACGCCGGCGAGCCGCCGTGCACCGACGTGATCTGCGACCCCGCCGACCCGGCCTGTCAGAGGTGCAATCCCACATCGCCGGAGTGCACTCCGCCCGTGGTCTGCGACCCCGCCGACCAGGGCTGCGTTCCGGTGGAAAACAAGTCCTATCGCGCCAAGGGGGACTTCGACATCATCTTCAACTACGACCAGATCCAGTGGAACGCCGGCTCTGCGAGCGGCGGCATGGGAGGGCTCGGGGGTGAGACCGCGCGCATCGGCTATGCTCCCGGGATACTCCCCGACGGCACCACGCCCCCCGGCGCAAGGCCCTACGAACTCGACAAGGTCACGGCGCAGCGTGACACGGACAATGACGTCGGTGACATCTTCGTCGATTCGGACGCCTCGTACCCGCTCGTCTCGAGATCGGTGGGAGGCATCGAGCAAGCCGGGCGCTACACGCACCAGGTCAGGAACGGCGCCCTGGACACCGGGAGCGCGAGCATCCGTGTGAAGGTCACGGCGCTGAACGACCTGGGGCAAGAGGTGACGGTGGCGGGCGCGCCCGTGCAGATCTGCGAGAGCACACCGCAGCAGCAGCAGCGCCGTTGCCCGTGGTACGGGACGACCGACGACGCAGGCTTCTTCCTGGCGGACCGCATCCCGCTCGACGGGGAAACGGCGAGCGGGACCAGGTTGACGATCACCGCGTTCCCGCCGACGGGGTCGAACCTGATCCAGGCTCAAACCGACCTGCCGCTGGAGGTCATCGACTACGAGGATCTGTCGCTCCGGCTCGGCAGCCCGAGCGCGCCGCCCGCGGGCGTCGATCTCCAGCCCTCCTCCGTGGGCGGCGGCGACGTCCCCGTCGTCTACTGGCACGATCCCACCACCCTGACCGCGCCCGGCTGCGCCGGCGGGACGGCGAGCTACGACGTGAAGTTCGGCGCCCTCACCTTCGCCGCGGGCCCGATGCAGCTCGACCAGGCGGGCCAGTTCCGCGCGGTGATCCCGCCCTTCTATCCCAACCACGGCGCGGCCACCGTCCTCATCCGCACGCAGTGCGGCCCGACGGCCTCGAGCTTCAGCTTCCCGATCTACATCGACCCGAGCGGGTGGATCCGCACCGTGGGCGGCGCGCCGGTCGAGGGGGCCACGGTCACGCTCCTCCGCTCCGACACCGGCGCGCCGGGCTCGTTCACCGTCGTGCCCGACGGGAGCGCGATCATGTCGCCGATGAACCGCGCCAACCCGAGCATCTCCGACGCGGAGGGGCACTTCGGGTGGGATGTCCTCACCGGCTATTACAAGGTCCGCGCCGAGAAGCCCGGCTGCCACGCGCCCGACAACGCCGAGCTGCCGTACGTCGAGAGCGCCGTCATGCTCATCCCGCCGCCGGTCTTCGACCTGGATCTGCGGCTCGATTGCGGCACCGGCGCGGTCGGCGACACGACCGAGCCGACGCTCTCCGTGCCGGAAGACCTCGTGATCGAGGCGACCGGCGCGAACGGCGCGGCGGCCATCTTCACGGTCTCCGCCATCGATGATGTCGACGGCGCCGTCCCCGTGATCTGCACGACGCCCGAGGGCACCACCCTGCCGATCGGCGTGACCATCGTCCACTGCTACGCGCTCGACGCCACCGGCAACCTCGATTACGGCACCTTCGCCGTCGTCGTCGAGGACACGCGGGCGCCGGTGCTCTCCATCCCTGTCTCCATGACCGTGCAGCCGGAGGGCCCGTGGGGCGCCCAGCTCGCCTTCACCGCCATCGCGATCGACGCGGTGAGCGGCCCCCTCGACGTGAGCTGCTCGCCGGCGCCGGGCGACGTCCTGCCGGTCGGCCTCACCACCGTCACCTGCAGCGCGACCGACGCGGCGGGCAACACGGCGAGCGCCTCGTTCGAGGTCGAGATCCCCGCGTGGGTCGACACCGACGGCGACGCGGTGAGCGACAGCCGCGACAACTGCCCGCTCGCGGCGAACACCGACCAGGCGGACGCGGACGCGGACGGCGCCGGCGACGCGTGCGACAACTGCCTCGCCGCGGCGAACGCCGATCAGGCGGACGCGGACGCCGATGGAGTCGGCGACCTGTGCGACAACTGCCCTGGCGACGCGAACCCGGGGCAGGGCGACGACGACGGCGACGGCGACGGGAACGCCTGCGATCCGATCTGCGTCGCGATCCACCGCGGCGGAGTGGGCGGCGCCGCCGACTCCTTCATCTCGTCCTCGGAGCCGAACACGAGCTCGGGCTCGTACCCAGGCATCTTCACCGGCACCTCGGGCGGTGGCGTGAAGATGGGCCTCGTCGCCTTCGACCTCGGCGCGATCCCGGCGGACGCGACCATCGAAAGCGCGACGTTCTCGGTGAGGGCGCAGTACGCCGCCACGGCGGCGACGCTGGAGGTCCACGCGATCACGGCGCCGTGGTCCGAGGCCACGGTCACGTACAACACGCTGAACGGCGCCTTCGACGCGGCCGTCGAGGCCTCGCTCGCGGTGCCGGCCAACCGGACGGCCACCGTGTCCTGCGACGTGACGGCCCTCGTCCAGGACTGGATCTCGGGCGCGCTCGACAACCACGGCGTGCTCCTGCGCGAGGTGGGCCCGGGCAAGCGGACCCTCCGGTCGAGCGAGGAGTCCAGCGCCGCCGAGCGGCCGCGCCTCGATGTCTGCTACGTGACGCCGTGAGCAGCTAGGCAGTCCAGCGCGCCGCTGCGCCCCCGCGCAGCGCGCGCCCCTCCACGCCACCACCCCTCGCGTCGCGCTCGCGCCGGACGTCAAGGTCGAGCGCGAGCTCCGGTCGGTCCACCTTCCGGCCGTCGGGACGCCCTCGTCAAGCCTCCGCCCCGCCGGGCACGCGGCGCCTCGGCTCGACCCGCGTGCTGGACGAGACCGCCGGGGCGCCACGTCTTTGCGCGCTTGGCCGCGGAACGCTCCGTGCCAGGGAACCTGACGGTAGCTGGGGAAGGGGAGTGATGCGCGGGCGCGCAGGGCGGCGCCGCCGAGGGCAGGTCTCCGGGTGACATGCTGAGTCGAACCCTGTCAGCAGTGGTCGATGAGGGGGCTGTAGAACATGGCGAAAGGGCCTAATGAGGCAACCAGGGCCGAACCTGCGAGCGACCGGAGATCGCGGCCGCCCGCGACGAGCGCCGCCGCGCGGCGCGCGCTGGAGCTCGTCGCCGTCCGAGGCAAGGACGTGATCGGCGTCCGGCACATGCTCGCCGAGGGGCGCGCCCACATCGGCGACACGCCCTCCTCCATCGCGCGCGTGCCGTTCGCAGAGCTCGACAGAGCAGCCCCGGTCATCGCGGAGGTGACCGGCGCCCGCTATGTACTGCACGTGCCGCGCCGGACACGGGCGCGCCTCCACGGCGCCGACGGGCTCGGGCGCCTGCTGACTGGCCCCGCCGACATCGAGCTCCAGGAGGGGGACCGCGCCGTGCTCGTGATCGGGCCGGTCCAGATCCGCGCGCAGATCGTGCCCATCGAGATCATCTCGCGGCTGGGCGCGTCCGGTCTGCGCTGGATCGGGCTCATCGGCGCCCTCTACATCGCGGCGCTCGCCATCTGCGCCGTGCTCGCGCCGCGGGACAGGGCCCGCCTCGACGAGGGGTCGATCCGGCGCGCCGTCAGCGCGGCCGCGGCCCAGCTCTGGGCAGAGCCCGCTCCGCCGCGGTAGCGCAGGGCATCATTCCGCGAGGGACAGCTCCGGCAGAGAAGCCCTGGAGTCGCGGAGTGCTATTCTCCACAATCATGCGAATCAAGACCCTCTCGTTTCTTCCTGCTCAACTACCGCTGTGCCTGTTCGTCCTCGTCGGCTGTGGTGGACCGTCCGCCAAGGACGAAAGCCCGAACGGCGCGCCGAAGGCTGGAATCCTGAGCCTGGCGCCGGGATGGAACACCATCGAGCCGGGCGGCGAGACCACGTGCTCGCGCGGCGATCCGTTCAAGTACTTCGTCCGCCCGGGCACCGTCAATCGCGTCATCGTCGAGTTCCGCGGGGGCGGCGCGTGCTGGAACGCCACCACGTGCTCCGTCGCGGGCTCGCTCTTCCAGGAGACGGTGACCGACGAGGTGAACGTCGTGAGCCAGCAGGGCGCGACCGGGATCTACGATCATGAGAACCCGGACAACCCCTTCAGGGACTGGCACCATGTCTATATCCCGTACTGCACCGGGGATATCCACTGGGGCGACAACGTGGCCACCTATGGAGAGGGGAGCCAGGCCGTCACCATCCGGCACAAGGGCGCCGTCAACGTCCGCGCGGCGCTCGACTGGGTGTACGAGAACGTCCCCGCGCCCGAGAAGGTCTTCGTGACCGGCTGCAGCGCGGGCGCGTACGGCTCGATCATGTGGTCCGCGCACGTGCGGGAGCACTACAAGGACGCTTCGGTGATCCAGTTCGGCGACAGCGGCGCCGGGATCATCACCGAGAGCTTCTTCCGGGACAGCCTCCCGTCCTGGAAGCCCGAGGGCGTTTATCCCACATGGATACCCGGCTTCGACCCGGCCGAGCTCGAGCGGCTGTCCTCGCTCTACGAGGTGATCGGCGGCCACTACCCCGACATGCGCCTGTCGCAGTACAACACCGTCCTCGACGACGACCAGATCTTCTTCTTCAAGGCGATGGGCGGCGGCGGCGACCAGGCCTGGTCGGACGCCATGAAGGCGTCCATCGCCCGTATCGAGGAGTCGACGTCGAACTTCAGCTCGTTCCTCGCGCCGGGCACCGCGCACTGCATCCTCTGGCGGCCGGAATTTTACACCGTCGAGTCGGGCGGGACGCGGCTCGTGAGGTGGCTCGACGACCTCGTGAACGGCGCGCAGCCGCCGAACGTCGCCTGCGACGGCTGCTGAGCGGCGCGCCGGGAGCGCGGGAGGCCGGGGCTCGGGGCGCGGCGAGGGCGCCTCGGGCGCGCTCGGGGGGGCGCGCCGGCGGCCGGAACAGAGGGGCGGAGCGCCGCGCCGGGGGGCGCGGTGCGGCGCCAGTTGACACTCCGCCAGAGCTCAAGATGATGGCCGCCGCGATCGCGGGTGCGCAGACGCCCGCGGCAGCCCCGGAGGCAGTTCTCCGGGAGGAGACAGAGGAATCCATGCGCACGCTTTGCATCGATATCGGCGGGACAGGGATCAAGGCCACCATCCTCAACGAGCAGGGGACTCCGATGACGGATCCCGTGCGCGTGCCGACGCCTCAGCCGGCCTCGCCGGAGCCCATCCTCGACGTCATCGCGGATCTCGCCCGCGCGCAGGGGGAGTTCGATCGGGTCTCGATCGGCTTCCCCGGCGTCGTGATGGACAACGTGACCAAGACGGCGCCGCACCTCGACAACGAGGGCTGGAAGGGATACCCGCTCGCCGAGGCCGTGGAGCGCCGCCTCGGGAGGCCGGCGCGCGTCGCCAACGACGCGGGCATCCAGGGGCTCGCCGTCATCGAGGGCAAGGGGCTCGAGATGGTGCTCACCTTCGGCACCGGGCTCGGCTGCGCCCTGTACATCGACGGCCACTACGTGCCGAACCTCGAGCTCGGCCACCACCCCTATGGCAAGCGGGACCTCAAGTACGAGGACCGCGTGTTCGACGCCGAGTGCAAGCGCATCGGCCCGAAGCGCTGGAACAAGCGCGTGCGCCAGATGATCGCGCAGATCGAGCCGATCTTCAATTACCGCAAGCTCTACCTCGGCGGCGGCAATGCGCGCCTGCTCGACGCCTCGCGCCTGCCCGAGAACGTGGTCGTGGTGGACAACGTGGCCGGCCTGCTCGGCGGCATCAAGCTCTGGGCGTAGCCGCCCCGCGCGGGCCGCGGGGCGGGGACCCGTCCCGCGGTGCGCGGTGCGGACGACCGCGGGGGTGGCCGCGCCGGTTCCCAAGCGGTCGCGACCGTCGTACCCTGGCCCGATGAACTCGCCCGACGCACCGAAGCCCGACGCAACGCCCGCGGCCACTCCGGCGGCGGACGCCGATCTCGACCCCTTCCGCCTTCAATCGCCGGAGACGCTCGCGAACCCGTACCCCGTGTACGCCAGGCTGCGCCAGGAAGCGCCGGTGTACTTCAGCGCAGGCTATAACGGCTGGCTCGTCACCCGGTACGACCACGTGGCCGCGGGCTTCCGCGACCCGCGCCTGTCGGCGAAGCGCTCGAGCGCCTTCGTGACGAAGCTGCCCGAGGAGGTGCGGCAGCGGCTCGAGCCGCTGCGCCGCAACCTGGCGTCGTGGGCCTTGCTGCTCGATCCGCCGGAGCACACGCGCATTCGCTCGCTCATCAACAAGGCGTTCGTGCCGCGGCTCGTCGAGGGGCTGCGCCCCCGGGTGGAGGCGCTGGTCGACGGTCTGCTCGACGCTGTGGCGCCGGCGGGGCAGATGGACGTGCTGCGCGACCTCGGCGACCTCCTGCCGCTGCTCGTGATCGGCGAGGTGCTCGGCGTGCCGGCCGAGGATCGCCACAAGCTGAAGGGCTGGTCCAACGCGCTCGGCGGGTTCCTCGGCGCGGGCCGGCCGACGCTCGAGATCGCGGGCGGCGCGCTGACCGCCGTGGCCGAGCTGGAGGACTATTTCCGCGGCGTGATCGCGTCCCGGCGGCAGAGCCCCGGGAGCGACCTGCTCAGCCAGCTCATCCTCGCGGAGGAGCAGGGGATGATCCTCGGCGAGCAGGAGCTGCTGTCGACGTGCTGCATGCTGCTCTTCGGCGGCCACGAGACGACGAAGAACCTGATCGGCAATGGCCTGCTCGCGCTGCTGCTCCATCGGTCCGCGCGCGACGAGCTCCGCGGGTCGCCGATGCTGATCGGGCCGGCGGTGGAGGAG
Source organism: Sorangium sp. So ce406 (assembly GCF_051474675.1). Taxonomy (NCBI): domain Bacteria; kingdom Pseudomonadati; phylum Myxococcota; order Polyangiales; family Polyangiaceae; genus Sorangium; species Sorangium sp. So ce406. The sequence continues at coordinate 1,099,666 of NZ_CP150340.1, forward strand.
CTGCTCCGGTACGACTCCCCGGTTCAGTGGATGAGCCGGATGGCGCTGGAGGACATCGAGCTCGACGGCGTGACGATCCCGAAGGGCGATCGCGCCTTCCTGGTGCTCGGGGCGGCGAACCGCGATCCGGCGCAGTTCCCCGAGCCGGATCGGCTCGATTTCCACCGCACGGACATCCGCCACATCTCCTTCGGGCTGGGCGTCCATTACTGCGCGGGCGCGGCGCTGGCCCGGGTGGAGGCGCAGGCGGCGATCGCCACGTTCCTGCGGCGGTTCCCGAACGCGGAGCTCGCGTCCGGGGGGCTGACCTGGCGGATGAACCCGGGGGTGCGGGGGCTCACGGCGATTCCGGTGGAGCTGGGGAAGGAGAAGGCCTCTCCGTAACCGCACCGCGGGTACCCACATTGCCTGGAGGACACGGTGCGCGTGAGCTCTCGCGCGGCTCGCGTGCGAGCGCGGCGTCAGACCGATAGGGCCTCGGTCATGTGATCCATGAACGCGCGGATGCGGTTCACGTTCTTCACTTCGGGGAGCGTGAGGAGCCAGAGATCGCGGTCGTACGCGGGATCGATCGGGCCGATGCGCGCGAGCCGCGGGTCGCCCTCCGCCGCGATGCAGGCGAGGAAGTGCGCGCCCATGCCCGCGGCGACCGCCTCCTGGATCGCCAGCGAGCTGAAATCCACCCGCATCGCGATGCGCGCGTCCGGAACGTTCGCCGCCAGCCATGCGTCGAGCCAGCGCGGGTCGAGCCGCTCGTCCCAGTGGATCCAGGGGAAATCGGAGTAGCTCGCCTCCGGTCCCGCGCGCTCGACGAGGGCCTTGCTCGCGTACACAGCGAACTGGATGCGGCCGACCTTGCGTCCGACGAGGTGCTCGGAGGGCGAGCTCGTCATGCGCAGCACGATGTCCGCCTCGCGACGCCGCAGGCTGACCTCACTGTCGCCGACGGCGACCGTCAGCTCGATGCCCGGATAGCGCTCGTTGAACGACGAGAATGCCGGCTGGTACACGCGAAAGAGCATGTCCATCGTGGACACGCGGAGCTTCCCCTGGAGCTGCGCATCCCGGCCGAGCACGCGCGCCTCGAGCGCGAGCAGCTCGGCCTCGGTCCGCTCGGCGACCTCCACCACGTCCTGGCCCGCCGCCGTGGCCTCGTAGCCGTCGGGCGTCTGCGCGAAGAGCCGGACCCCCAGGCGCTCCTCGAGCGCTCGGATGCGGCGCGCCACCGTCGTGTGGGTCGTCCGGAGCTCGACGCCAGCTCGGCTCAGCGTCCGGTGCCGCGAGAGGGCGAGCACGTGCCGCAGGTCGTCCCAGTCCACCTGTGCATCGTTGCACAGCGAATCTGCCAATTCAATCATCGGCTGAACGCGGACGACCCGCTACGTTGGCCGCATGCCGCACACGGAACGCACGCTCTCGACGCCGTCCGCCGCGATCCACCCGCCGCCCCGGGACATGAAACGCCTCCTCTCGGCGCTGTGGGTCTTCGCGATGTTCAACTACCTCTATGCCGACGTCGTGGGGCTGATGGACTCCACGCTCCTGACGCAGTTCCTGCGCGGCGAGGTCAACTCGCTCCGGATCACCGGCGAGTTCCTGTTCGGCGCCGCCGTGCTCATGGAAATCCCGATCGCGATGACGCTCTTGTCGCGCGTCTTGCCGCATCGGGCGAACCGGTGGGCCAACATCGTCGCCGGCGTCATCAAGACCACGGTCGTCGCAGGGACGCTCTTGCTCGGTCCTACCACCGGATACTATCGCTTCTTTGCGACGATCGAGATCGCGTGCACAACGCTCATCGTGGTCCTGGCCTGGCGGTGGGAGCCGCGCTCGGAGTGGGGCGCAAAGCCCGCGGAGCCGAGCTACGGGTCGGGGCGCCCCGACGGCGGGCGAGCGGTGCAGGGGGCTATCCCGTCGTGAGCCTCATCCCCGGCGCCAGCTGCCCCGGGAGCCCCACGCTTCCCGCCTCCAGCCCCGCCACCGGATAAGCGCAGTAGTCCGCCGCGTAGTACGCGCTCGGCCGGTGATTCCCGCTGCTGCCGATGCCGCCGAAAGGCGCCGCGCTCGACGCCCCCGTCAGCGGCTTGTTCCAGTTGACGATCCCCGCCCGCGACTCCCGCCAGAACTGCTCGTAGAGGTCCTTGCGATCCGAGAACAACCCGGCCGCGAGCCCGTAGCGCGTGCGGTTGGCCAGCGACAGCGCCTCATCGAAGCTCGCATAGCGCTGCACCTGGAGGAGCGGCCCGAAGACCTCCTCGTCCGGGAGATCCTCGATCGCCGTCACATCGATGATCCCCGGCGAGAGCAGCGCCGTTCCCTCCTCGATCCGGCGCATCTCCAGGACCACCTTGCCGCCCAGCGAGATCAGCCGCGCCTGCGTCCGCAACAGCTGATCCGCGGCGGCGAGCGAGATCACCGCGCCCATGAACGGCTGCTCCGCGTCGTCGTACCTCCCCACCTTGAGCCGTCCCGCCGCCTCGGACAGGCGCTCCAGCAGCGCGTCGCCCTCCGGCGTCGATGGCAAGAGCAGACGCCGGGCGCACGTGCACCGCTGCCCCGCCGAGATGAAGGACGACTGGAGGATGTGGTGAATCGCCGCCTCCGTGTTCGCCACGTCCTGGACGATCAGCGGGTTGTTCCCGCCCATCTCCAGGGCGAGGATCTTGTCCGGATGGGCCGCGAGCTGCCGGTGCAGCGCTTTGCCCGTCGCGGAGCTCCCCGTGAAGAAGAGGCCGTCGATGTCCGGGTGACCGGCCAGGGCGACGCCGGTGCTCTTCCCGCCCTGGACCAGGTTGAGCACCCCCGCCGGGACGCCCGCCTCCTGCCAGAGCCGCACGGTCTCCTCGGCGACCTTCGGCGTGAGCTCCGAGGGCTTGTAGACAACGCAGTTGCCCGCGATCAGGGCCGGAACGATATGGCCGTTCGGCAGGTGGCCCGGGAAGTTGTAAGGCCCGAACACCGCGACCACCCCGTGCGGACGGTGCCGCACCACCGCCGTCGCGTCGCCCGCCTCGGCCTGCCGCTCGCTCGTCCGCTCCTTGTAGGCCATGAGCGATACGTCGACCTTGCCGATCATCGTCTGGACCTCGGTGAGCGCCTCCCAGCGCGGCTTTCCTGTCTCGAGCCCGATCACGTCGGCGAGCCGCGCCTTGTGCTCGCCGAGGAGCCCGGCGAACCGCTTCACCAGCGCCACCCGCTCCTCGATGCCGCCATCGCGCCACGCCCTGAACGCGCCGCGCGCCGCCTTCACGGCCGCGTCCACCTGCTCCTCCGCCGCGGCGCGCCCCTCGAAGACGATCGCCTGCGTCACCGGGTTCCGGCTCGCGAACGGCTCCCCCGCGCCAGCCACCCAGCCGCCGCCGATGAAATGGGTCGACATGATCACTTCTCCCTCGCGGAACACCACACGGGCTCAGCAGTCCGTCCAGACACGAGGGACTGCGTTCGCCTGTCCTCAGTGTGCACCGTACCAGAGGCCGGCGCAGCGAGCGCGGTCCGTCCCCCCCCCCGGCGCGGGCCCGCGCCCCGGCAGCGCAGCGCTCCCTCGCGGCGTCCCCATGCGGATGAGGACGCTCGCTGGACGTCCTGCACGCCCCCCGCGCCCCACGCGCCTGCGCCGGACGCATCCGCCGCAGGCGCGCCCGCGGGCGAGTGACCCCAACAGAGCGTGCGCTGGCTCGATGCACCCCCAACAGATGGGGCTCGCGGACTCGGTGGCTCGATTCGTGAGAATCCCTGAAGGGAGAGCTCGATGCGTCTTCTGCTCGAGCACCCCGAGAGCGCTCGTGGCGAACTCGCGACATTCACAGGAATGCACGGTGGCGAACGCGTGTGCGAGGCGTGATCGCGCCTCGAAACACGCTCGGGGCGCACCGCTTCAGGGCGGGCACCACGGTGCGTGACACCAAGTCTTGACGGTCCCGTGGCTGGCGTGGAATCGAGGACATGTCAGTTTCCCCGCCGATGCATCACACGGTGGCTATTTCAGACATCCATCTATGTGAGCTCGAGCCGACCGCCGGCCTCTGGATGCGCTATCGACAGGCGCCGTACTCCCCCGACGGGGAGATCGCGGCGATGCTCGACGCGCTCCGGGGCGAAGTGCGGAACGGGACGGGCGGCTCCGGGGGGCTCAACACGGAGCGCGACGAGCTCACGCTCGTCCTGAACGGCGACATCTTCGACCTGGATGCGCCGCGGGTGATCGACAACGAGAGCGTGGTCCACGACCTGCCGCGCACCGCCGAGCACGCCGTGCCGGCGATGGAGGCCATCCTCCGCGATCACCCGATCTTCGTCGCCGCGGTCGGCCGCGTCGTCGCGGACGGGCACACCGTTGTCTTCGTGGCAGGCAACCACGACATCCAGCTCACGCTGCCCGAGGTGCGCGACGCGGTGAAGCGGCGCATCGTCGACGCGGCGCTCGACGCGCTCTCCGCCCGGGGCAGCGACGCTCCCGATCGCCCCGGCGAAGCGCGCCGCGCGGCGCTCGAGGCGCGGGTGGTCTTCCGCGCCTGGTTCCACCGCACGAAGGACGGGGTCGTCGTCGAGCACGGCAATCAGTACGACTCGTACTGTAGCTATCGCTACCCGATGGCGCCGTTCGGGCGGAAGCCGGGCGAGATCCAGCCGACCATGGGCTCGCTGGTGAGCCGGCTGCTCGTGTCGCGCATGGGGTACTTCAACCCGCACGTCGACGCGTCGTTCATGCTCTCCGGCTTCGGCTACCTCGCGCACTGGGCGCGGTACTACCTGTTCTCGGGCCGCTCCCTCGTGCTCGCGTTCGCCGTGGGCGCGCTCCGCACGATGATCGAGCTCGTGCGCCGGCGCGACCCGTGCCGCCGCGCGCTCCGGCGCGCGGGCCTCCGCGCGGCGGCCCGCGAGACGGGGGCGCCGCTGCCCGCGGTGGCGAAGCACGCGCGGCTGTTCGCGCGGCCCGCCGAGGACTGCCTCGGCCGGGTGGCGCGCGAGCTCTGGCTCGACCGCCTCGGGCTCGTCCTGGTGGGGATCCTCGCCGCGCTGGCGTGCCTGTGCTGGATGCCCGAGGGGCTCACGGCCGCGGCGCTGCTCGCCCCGACGCTCCTCGTGGCGTACGAGTGCGCGGTCCCGAAGCCCACGCTCGACGCGGTCTGGCAGGGCGTGAACCGCGCGGCGCGGCTCGTGGCCAGGGCGCACGGCGCGAAGGCGGTGATCTTCGGGCACACCCACAACCCGGAAGGGAGCTGGGAAGACGGGGTGTTCTTCGGCAACACCGGCTCCTGGTCCGCGGCGTTCGAGGACATCGCGTGCACGAAGCCTGTCTTCGAGGCGCGCCCGCTCGTCTGGCTGCGCTCCGAGGATGGAGCGGCCGCCGAGGCGCCCCTGCTCGGCGGCCTCGTGATGTGGAAGGACGCGCGATTCCAGCCCTGGAGGGCCGACGCCACGCCGTCCGTGCCGCGCAAGGCCGAGGTCGCCAGGCGGCCGCGCCCGGCGCTGCGACCCCAGGCGACCGCCGCCCTGCGCAGCTAGCGACAGGCGCACTGGACGCATCGCCGGCCAGGGCTCGCGCTCTGGCGAGCTCTACGGAAGAGAGGATGGCGGATTGCCATCCTCGGACATGAACAGGCCGCCAGGCACCCCGGTCGAGGGGGGCGCCGTGCTATACGGCACGTCGTGCGCCCGCTGCGACGACCCATCAAGGAAGGACCTGGATGATGTACCCGTCGCGCCGTAGCGAGGGTGCGCAGGCACCTGACAATCATGACGACCCCGTCCGGCTGCACCGGCCTTCGGTCGAGCGGTCGCCGCTTCCGACCCTCCTGACCGTCACGGAAGAGCACACGATTCGTCACGCGAACCCCGCGTTCTGCGCGCTGGTCGGGCGCCCGCCGGGCGCGCTCGTGGGGGCCCGCGTGCCCGACCTCTTCCGGCGCGCGGAGGCGCTGGAGGCGCTGCTCGAGCGCGTCTATCGGGACGGCGTCACCGACGTGGCGGCGGACGTCGCGCTCGCGTGCCGGGAGGGGAAAGCCTTCCACGGCACCGCGATCGTGGCGCCGCTCCTCGACGAGCGGGCCTGCCAGCGGGGCCTCATCGTGCAGATCCTCGACACGACGGAGCAGGTCGCGGCGCGCGCTCGCGAGGCGCAGGCCGCCCGGGAGCTCAGCGAGGCCGGCGAGCGGGTGCGCGAGCTCGAGCTGGTCCGCGAACAGTGCCTGTCGCTCATCACCCATGACCTGCGGAGCTCGATGGCCGCAGCGATGTACTCCGCCGAGATCGTCATGATGAGCCGGGCAGCGGGCGACCCGCAGGCGCTCGCCGGCCGGATCGTCCGCTGCCTGGGCCGCATGAACGAGATGATCCGCACGCTGACCGACGTGCAGCGGCTCCACGCGGGCGAGCGGCTCCCGCTGCTGCTCGGCGCGTGCGATCTCGTGGCGATCGCCCGCGAGGTGACCGACGAGCTCGCGTTCTTCCACGAGCAGCGCATCGACCTCCGGGGGGAGGCGCGCGTCGAGGGGATATGGGGCGCGGAGGAGCTGCGCCGCGCGATCGGGAGCCTGGCGAGCAACGCGCTCAGGTACGGAGAGACCGGCGCGCCGGTCGTCGTCGCTGTCGAGAGGACCTCGGACGGGGCCGCCGTGGCGGTGCACAACCAGGGGTCGCCGATCCCGGCCGAGGAGCAGGCGCGCCTGCTCGCGCCGCGCGCCCGGAGCGCGGGAGACCGGCAGGGGCTCGGCCTGACGTTCGTGCACGGGTGCGCCGAGGCGCACGGAGGAAGGGTGACGCTGGAGAGCAGCGCGGAGCGCGGGACCACCTTCACCCTGGAGCTGCCGCTCGACTCGCGGCCTTACCAGGAACCGGGCTGATCGCGGCGCGCTCGCGGCGGTGCGCGCGGGGGATACGGCGCCGCGGCGGCCGGGTGGCCTGCGTCGTGCTTTCGCCATGCGCGGAGCAAGCGCCATGCGATTGACGTACGAGCAGGATGTGCGGGGGCACTCGGTGGTCGACGCCGAGGGGAGCGTGATCGGCGAGGTGGAGCAGCTCTACCTCGACAGCGACTCGTTCAAGCTGGCGGGGGTGCGCGTCAAGCTCCGGGACGAGGCGGCCGACGTGCTCGGGGTGCAGCACGGCCTCTTCCACGCGGGGTTCCTCGACGTGCCGGCCGAGGCCATCCAGAGCCTCGGGCAGGCTGTCGTGCTGCGCACGGAGGCGCGGAACCTGGTGATTCCCAGCTAGAGACCGCAGCCGGCGAAGCCGTCTTCCTCCACGCCGCAGGGGGCGGTCGGGGGGCAGACGAACTGTTGAACGCCGTTCTCCGGGTCGCACTGCACCAGGACGGACTGGCCGTCGATCACATCGCACATGCCGAGCTCGGGGATGCCCGAGCAGTCGACCGCCGTGGCGTTCGGCGCGAACCAGCAGCGGGGGCGCGAGCCCGGACCCTCCGTACACGCGTCGGGCGCCGCGGCCGCCTCCACCTCGGGGCTGAACGTGAGCACCTGCTCGTACGGCGGGATGAGGCCGGGGATGGCGGTGCCGCGGAACTTCGTCGGGCAGAGCGCTCCCTGGAACAGGGTGTCCACCCGGCACTGCACGGACGGGTACTCTTCCTTCGTCACCATCACCTCGGTGGTGTCGGGCGTGCTCAGCCGGGGAGCAGGGTCCACCCCCCGCCAGCGACCGAAGGCCTCGGCGGCCGCGGCGAGTCGATAGCACATGTCCTGCTCCTCGACGCCGTCCCAGGCCGCGTCGCAAGCCGCCTTCGCGTGCTCGGTCACCGTCTCGCGGAACAGGGCGTTCACCGCGGGCTCGGTGGACCAGAGCCTCGGGAGACATTCCTTGGTCGCGAAGTAGTCTGCCTGGCTCTCCGCGCTGCTCACCGTCCCGTACTGCCCCGCCGCCAGACCTTCGACCTGCGTTTGCTGCACGGTGGATTGCTTGAAGGGAAAGCCCCCGAGGGCATGGCCGACCTCATGGCACATGATGAGCGAGGCGACGTCGGGCGGCGTCACGCCCGGCCTGCGGAGGTCCACGCCCAGATGGACATGCCAGATGCGATCGGCCGCGATGTCCAGCCTGGTGAGGTACTCGGATCCAACCTCCACCGAGAACCGCGCCTGGTGATCCTCCGCGTGGCCTCGATATGCATCGGCCGCCTGGACCGCGAGGTCGAACGCCTGCTCCGTCGTGACGTCCCCCGCATCGGGGCCCGATTCGGCACCGACGACCTTGCGGACCTTCTTGAGGATCACCGTCGGGTGATCCGCCGGCTGCCACGCCGCGCCGCCGACGTCGCCCGAGCCGGTCAGGACGCACAGGGCGTACAGGCCCTCGAGCGAGGGCAGCGGGAGCGTCGCGAGCGGCTGGTCCTCGATCGCGATCGGGTCGGAGTAGCCGTCGGCGGAGCGGCAGTCGACGCTCTCCACCGGGCCGACCTTGTACCGGTAATGGGTATCGGACGTCGGGGCGAGGTGGACATCCCAGGAGCCCAGCTCGGGTCTCTCGTCATGCGTCAGCGGAGCGATGCGCGACGGCGTCCTGCTCAACGACGCATGACCCCCGGGGTCCAGCGTGCAGCCGGCGTTCGTCAGATCGAAGCGGCCCTCGGAATCGAAGCACGCGGCGATCGTCGTGGCGTCCACGACATAGCTGGTGCCCTCGACGCCGCGCTCGGGCTCGCCGCCGCCGACCTCGCAAGGATAGTCCAGGTAGCAGGTGTCGAGCGGCCTGACCGTCTTGAAATGGCTGTTGTAGACGCCGAAGACCCTGCCGTGCTGGTCGAGCGCCACGCCTCCCGAGGCGCCGGGGCCCAGCCCGTGGCAGTCGTTCACGTGCATGTCGTACCAGAGCCACGCGTGCTCGACCACGTCGGGCCTCCTGTCGCCCTCCGCGCAGCGGGCGCGGCGCACGTACGTGTCCAGGTAATCGCCTCCGTCGTGCTCCAGCGGTATCCCGGCGATCTCGATGGGGTCTCCCGCCGCCGGGGGCGCGTCGGCCAGCGGGAGCGGCTCGACGCCGAGCGCCTGGAGCTCACCGATGGTGTGGTCGAGCTCGATCAGCGCCAGGTCTGCTCCCTTCATCGTGACATACGCGATCCGGACGGCGCTGGCGCGGGCGTACTCCTCGGTGGGGACACCCTCGAAATAGTTGAACCTGAAGCCGATATCGCCGTCGGGCGGCACGTCCACGCCGACGTCGAAGTACATCGACGTCTCGAAGGGGTACCTGGCGCAATGGCCCGCGGTGAGCGCGTAGGCGGGCGCGTCAGGGTCGTCGCTGGTCCTGATGAAGTTGCCCGTGCACTTCGAGTTCAGCGAGCCGACGGCGCGGAGATAGGCGTTCGCCGGGTCGTCGCCGTCGACCAGCTCCGCCGTCGCCGGGGGCCCCGCCGCCGGGGGCGTCGGGTCCGCCGTCAGCGGCGGCTTCTCCGTCGTGATGGGCGGATCCCCGGTCGTGACGGGCGGATCGGAGCCGTCGGGGGCCGGCTGGCCAGGGAGATCGGAGCACGCGAAGAGGCTCAACGTGGCCACGCTGACGAGCGATGCCGTCGCCATGCCGTGATACCCACGCTTCCTCATGCCATGTTTCTTGTACATCTGCAGGCCCTCGTCCGATGAGATTGCTGACCTTGAAATGGCGGAGACGCTGAACGCGCTCGAGCCATCGATGGTGCTCGCGCTGTCGGCCGCAGCGGCCCGGATTCCAGTTCTACGAAGAAAGGACGCTCCGTCGGGCGGTGGGCAGTCGCAGGGTGACGCGGCCCACGGTACGGCCCGGATCCGGGCGACACATGAGCTGGATGTCGCCACGGGGAGCGACCCTTCAGATTATTTTGCCAGGCGGCTTCGGCCCCCGCGCCGGGTCACGCGCTGGCGCGGCCGCTCGCGGCGGCGGGGGTGTGCGGGCATGTCGTAGGCGTTGCGGCGGACGCCGCGAGGTGGATGCTGTCAGCGATCCTGCGGATCCATCGGGTCCGCGGAGCGGTGGGCGCCCGCGTGAAGCGGCCGCGGCGCGCCCTCGCGCCCGAGCGGGCGCTCGCGGCGCCGCTCAGGGGGCCGGCGCCTCGAGGGGCATGAACGCCTTGGTGCGGAACGTACGCTTGCTGAGCTTCCAGCCCGAGGGCGTCCACACCGCCTCGTTCTCGTACGTGCCGTGCGCCACCTGGACGCTGCCGAGGGGGTCAACGATGTGCGTCGCGATCAGGTACGAGGTGATCTTCGCGCGGTTGCCGCCGGGGAGGATGTCGATACGGATGTTGCTGATCAGGTGCTGCGTGTCGACGTAGCCGGACTCCGCGAACAGGACGCCCATGAAGTCGGCCCAGGCCTCGGCGCTGGGCACCGACACGACCGGCGGATCACCCGGAGCGGCGCCGGCTTCCCAGATCAGGACGGGGGCGTTCGGCGTGAAGCACCTCGAGAAGATCTCCTTGCCCTTCGCCAGATCGCCGCCGCCGATCGCGTCGGTCCCGGCCGCGTAGCAGTACTCGAGCTGCTCGATCTCCTGCAGCGCCTTGAGCTCCGGGAGGCCATTCGAGCGCGTACCCTCCGCGGGCCTCGCGAGCGTCAAGGTGACGGCGCCCGCCAGCGCGAGCGTGGAGACGACAGGAAAGACACGACGCAGAAAACCGCTGAAACCACCGCTGTTCGTGCTCATGGAACTCACTCCATTCGTTGAATGCCCCCACGTCGCCGAGAATGAAAGATCATTCTACAAATGTGTTAACAAATCCGTCAAGCGGAGTTCGGAGCAGGCGCGCGAGTTTCGTTGTGCTTCGGTGTTCTTCGGTGCTCTCGTGCCAGGGCTCATGTCACACTCCCGATGTTCGAACTCCACAGCTCCAGCGCACGTGCGGGCCCGTCGCCTGTGCGGCGCTCCCCGGCGACGTCGGCGCACGCTGTCAGACCGTCCGCGCCGCGGCGAGCGCTGCGCCCGGCTCGCCGCGGACGCGGGGCCCGGTCTTATCTCGATGATCCGGTGGGCGGGCTGACGGATCGTATCTCGATGATCCGGTGGGCGAGCTCACCACCTGGGGACGCCCAGCGCGAGCGGCGGTATCAGCGCTCGCGGCCCATCCTGCGAATGCAGTACTCGAGCCCCTGCCGCAGCGTCGAGCGCGTCTCGATCGACGAGAGATCCACGCCCAGCCCGACGATTGTCTGGGCGATGGCGGGGTGGATCCCCGTGATGATCCCCTCGGCGCCGAGGAGCTTGATGGCCGCGGTGAGCTTCATGAGGTGGTTCGCCGTCTCCGTGTCCATCGCCTCGATCCCGGTGAGATCCAGGATGGTGTAGCGCGCCTGCGTCCGGACGACCTCGCGGAGGACCCCTTCCATCACGTCGGCGGCGCGCGCGCTGTCGAACATGCCGACGAGGGGCAGCGTGAGCACGCGGTCCCACACCTGGATGATCGGCGTCGAGAGCGAACGGATGACCTGCCGCTGCCGCTCGATGAGATCGAGCTTCGCGCGGAGCTCCTGCTCGGTGCGCTTCGCGGGCGTGATGTCGAGCGTGACCCCCGCGACGTGGGTGACCTCGCCGCGATCGTTCAGGATGGGCAGGTACCAGGCCTCCCAGTGGACGCCGTCGATCTCGTTCACGAAGTAGGACATCGTGCCGTCGATCGCCTTGCGCAGCACCGCCGTGCCCGACTCCGGATAGAGGTCGAACACGTTGAGCCCGATGAACTGCCCGGGCTTGAGCCCCGCGGACTCGAGCCCCTTCCCGTCGTGGAGGACGAAGACCCCCTTCCGGTCGATCGCCCACAAGCAGACAGGGAGATGGTCGTTGAGCGCCCGGAGGAGCTTGAGCTGGATCTCGCTCTTGATCCGCTCCTCCGCGTCGCGGAGCGCTCCATAGACCTCTTCCTTCTCGGGCACCCACCGCGCGGTGCACTGGAAGCACTTGAACGATCCGTCCGCCGTCTTCAGCCTCAGGACGATGTCCACCGGCTTCACCGCGGCGCGCAGGCGCCCCCACGCCGCGTCGAACGCGGGCCTGTCCTCCGGGTGGACCAGGAGGCCGATGTCCGCCTGCGAGCCCGCTTCGAGGAGCTCGGGGCTCATCTCCTCGGTGAGCGCGCGGCTCATCCGGAGGAGCCTGCCGCTCTCGCCGGCAATGAAGACCAGCTCCGTGCAATGCGAGAAGAAGTCGTCGATCGTGCTGGTCGCGCTGTCTGGCTGGGCCATGTCCGACTTGGCAGAGTACATCGGTCAAGCGGCCAGTGTCGAGATATAGAGCGCCCGCCGGCGCTGCGCGGTGGCTCCGAGCAGCGTCGTTTGGCTCCGTTCGGTTCCAAGTGCGTGTCTGTAGGTGGTGGATCGGCGTGGTCGATCTCGGGCCGTCCAAAGGCCCACGGAGCACGTCTATCTGCATCTGGCCCCGGAGCTCGTCGTGAGGCTCGCCAGCATCAACGGGTCTCGGGGAGGATACCTCGTGGCCGGCGGCTCGCTCGTGCTCGGCCTCACCGGCGGGCTCGGCGTCCTGCTGAACACGTCGCCTCGGGCCGGGGCTGGACAGAAGCTCGCCTGGACGGGCGCTCCTTCAGCGCGCGGGCCGCCGTGGGCGGCGCGCGCTGCCTCGCCCGCGCCCCGAGCGCCCCGTCGGGTTGAGGCCCGCGCGAGCGGAAGATAGAGTCGCCGCGGACCTCGCCTCGGGGAGCTTCCCGGCGCGATCCGCGGAGTCGACGGGGCATGAACCGCAGCCAGCGCGAGGAGATGGAGCGGACGAAGACCGCGTGCGCGCCGGCCGCGGCCGAGCCCGGCGGCGCGCCGCCGGCGGACGCCGCGACGGACGTCACGTTCCGGCTGCGCGTGACCCCCGCGAGCCCGTCGTCGCGCGAGCCGCCGCCCATCTCCGTCACGGCGCCCGAGCGCCTCTCCGCCGAGGAGCGCTACGAGGACCTCGGCTGCATCGGGCGCGGGGGCATGGGCGAGGTGCGCCGCGTGCGCGATCGCATCATGGGGCGCGTCCTCGCGATGAAGGTCCAGTCGGCCGAGGCGTGCGACGCCACGCCCGATCGCGCCCGCTTCCTCGCCGAGGCGCGCCTGACCGCGGCCCTCCAGCACCCGGGCATCGTGCCGGTGCACGACTGCGGCGCGCTCGCCGACGGGCGGCTGTGGTTCACGATGAAGGAGGTGCGCGGGCGCACGCTCGGCGACGTCATCGCCGAGACGTACGCGGCCGGCGGCGGGAGCCTCTCGCCCGTCGCGCTGCGGCGGGCGATCGACACGTTCCTCCGCGTCTGCGAGGCCGTGGCCTACGCGCACAGCCGCGGCGTGATCCACCGCGATCTCAAGCCGGCCAACGTCATGATCGGCGAGTTCGGCGAGGTCCTCGTGATGGACTGGGGCCTCGGGCGCCCCGCAGCGCCGCCGCTCGGGTCGCCCGGGGACGCCGGCGGGGCGGACGTCATCGAGGCGGCCCCGCTCACGCAGCCCGGCGAGGTGCTCGGCACGCTGCTCTACATGGCCCCGGAGCAGGCGCGCGGCGAGGGCGATCGCCTCGGCGCGGCCACCGACGTCTACGCGCTCGGCGTCGTGCTCTACGAGATCCTCGCCGGCCGCCACCCCTACGACGGCCACCTCGCGGCCGTCTGGAGCGCGCTCCTCTCCGGCGGGCTCCGGCCGGTCGAGGCGCTCGCCCCCCACGACGTCCCCGCGGAGCTCGCGGCCATCTGCGCCCGCGCGATGGCGCTCGCCCCGGAGGCCCGGTACCCCGACGCGGGCGCGCTCGCGGCCGACGTCCGGAGCTGGCTCGACGGCGCGCGGCGGCGCGAGCGAGCGCTCGCGATCGTGGAGAAGGCGCGCGCGATCCAGCCGGAGCTCGCGGCGACCCGGGCGCGGGCGCGCGCGCTGCGCGACGAGGCGCGGGCGATCCTCGACGGCCTGAGCTCGTTCGACCCCGCCGAGCAGAAGGCGCGCGGCTGGCGGCTCGAGGACGAGGCGGAGCGCCTCGATCGGGCGGCGTCGCTCGGCGAGCTCGAGTGGATGCAGATCCTCCGCTCCGCGCTGAACGAGGCGCCGGACCTGCGCGAGGCGCACGAGGCGCTGGCCGACCACTACGCCGAGGAGCTCGTCGAGGCCGAGGAGGCGCGCGACGCGCGGGCCGCCGCGCGCGCCGAGGCGCTGCTCCGGCAGCACGACCGCGGCCGCCACGCGGTGCTGCTCGCGGGCGACGGCGCGCTCGCCCTGGCGACCGCCCCCGCGGGGGCCGAGGTCTCGCTCCACCGCTACGTCGAGCGCGACCGCAGGCTCGCGCCCGAGCCCGCGCGCGAGCTCGGCCCCGCGCCCCTCGAGGTGACGCTCCCGCGCGGCAGCTACCTCCTGAAGCTGCGCGCGCCGGGGCACCACGACGCCTCGTACCCCGTGCTCATCGAGCGCGGGCGGCGCTGGGACGGCGTCCGGCCCGGCGAGGCGGCGCCGCGCCCGGTCCGCCTGCTCCGGCTCGGCGAGCTCGGCGAGGACGACGTCTACGTGCCGGCCGGCTGGTTCCTCTCCGGCGGCGATCCCGACGCCGGGGACAGCCTCCCGCGGCGGCGGCTCTGGTGCGACGGCTTCGTCGTCCGCAGGCACCCCGTGACCAACGCCGAGTACCTCGACTTCCTCAACGCGCTCGTCGCGGCCGGGCGGGAGGACGAGGCGCTCGAGTGCTGTCCGCGCCTCGCGCTGGGCCGCGCCGTCCCGGGCGCGGGCCCGGACTCGCTCCGCTTCGAGCGGTGCGACGACGGGCGCTTCCGGCTCGGGTGCATCCCGACCGACGTCCAGGAAGAGCCGAGGATGCCTGTCGCCTTCGTCCACTGGCGCGCGGCGATGCGCTACGCCGCGTGGTATGCCGCCGAGACGGGCGCGCCGTGGCGCCTCCTGAACGAGCTCGAACGGGAGAAGGCGGCGCGGGGCGTCGACGGCCGGTGCATGCCGTGGGGCGACTTCCTGGAGCCGACCTGGGCGTGCATGCTGGGCAGCCACGAGGGCGTCGCCGGCCGCCGCCCCGTCGACGACTTCCCGCTCGACGAGAGCCCCTACGGGCTGCGCGGCGCGGCGGGCAACGTGCGGGACTGGTGCATCAACGCGTGGAAGCGCGAGGGGCCGCGGACCGAGGGCGGCGTCGTGCTGCTCGACCCGGCCGACGACGCCGACCCGGACTTCCGCGCGTTGCGGGGCGGCGCGTGGTCGACGTCGCCGAACTTCTGCCGCGCGGCGGGGCGCTTCGCGAGCAAGCCCGGGGATCGCTTCGGGGGGATGGGGTTCCGGCTGGCGCGCTCGCTGCCCGGCTGAGCGGCCGGGGGTCGTCCTGCGCGGAGGAGGCCTGTCCGGGCGCGCCCCGGCGGCTTCAGGCGCGCGGGGCGCTCGCGCCTACCTCGTGATGCAATGGTAGTGGTACCAGGTGGCCTGAGGGTTGATGAGCCTCGGATCGATCGACGGGTCGTCGCCCGAGAACACCTGCGTGAAGGTCAGCTTGGTCGGGACCTTCTGGAAGATCAGCCCGTTCTGGGGTTGCGTCATCTTGTACCAGGTCATGCTGAGCAGCTCGTCGGCGCTCCCGCGCTCCACGAGCAGGCCGATCCGGTGCGTGGACGGCTGGTCGGGATCGACCGCCCAGTAGAGCGCGCTGTTCGGAGACTCCGGCACGTAGACGCCCTTGCTCCACTGCTGCGACGTCACCTCCTGGGCCGTCGCGATGACGCTGCCCCCGGCGAGCCAGCTCTGGAACTCCGCGGGGTACCCCGGCGCGCCCGGGCGGTTCGTGAACCCGAACGACTCCATGGTGAGCGTGGGCGTCTTCAAGGGGCTGAGCCTCGACCAGTACTCGACCTTCGCCGCGAAGTTGGGGGGAGGGTTCGAGCCCGTCACCGCCACGTGGAGGAGCGGAGTGCTGGTCCTGGGATCCAGGAAGCGAAGCTTCGAGTCGACGGGAATCTGTGTCTCGATCGGCACCTGCGTGCCGTCCGGCAGGAGGTCTCCTATGGTGTTCTCCGGGTCACCCGTGTCCGATTCATTGCTCATGTCGTGATCATCTCCCTGGTCGGTCGGTGGTACGTCCGGGATGGTGACCGGTTCGTCCACCCGGCATTGCTCCTGCGGACAGCCGGACAGCTCCGCGTCCGACACCCACGCGTCCGCGGGCAGGAGGTCCTGCTGGTCGATCTCTCCTGCGGACTCCGCGACACAACCAGCGATAAGCGAGACGGCCACCGAAGCAAACAATGCACGTACCATGGAGGGCTTCCTTTCGAGGGTTGCCTGCGCGCTCTCCTGCCGTGACGGCGGCCGTTGCGCGCGGCGACCGGGGCTTTGCAGGCGCTGTGCCACCGCGAGGATACCGGGATCCAGGCCGGATCCGGGGCGTGATCGCGCCGCGGCGCCGCGGTTCGAGTAGCCCCCGCGCGAGTTGAGCAGGACCTGCGCAAGCGGCGTCAGGTCCTGCGCGAGCGCTCGAGCGCCGATGCGCCGCGCTTCCAGCGCGAGGCGCGCTGGTCGGGGACGGCGCACCGCCGGGACGCGCGTGGCCGGAGCGGGGTCGTGGTGGACGTCGGGCGCGAGGGCGAGCTGCGGGTGCTCGCACTGCAATTCTTCACCCGCCGGCGCAGGCGGATAGCGATGAACCACCGCGCGGCGCGCGAGCTATGCATTGCGGGCGCGAGCCAGGGTGTGATATGTGTCGCCTATGAAGGTTGGGGGAAGCTTTCTCATCACAGTCACCGCGCTCCTCGCCTGTGGGTGCGCGTCCTCTTCACCGCTGTCTCCCTCGACGCCGGAAGGCCTGGGGGAGCGCTCGTCCTCGATGGGCGGGTCCGAGATGGCTGCCGGTGCGCCGGCTCCGGCCGCCGCCGCGGCGGCCCCTGCTCGTCCCCGGGCCCGCAGCTACCCGAAGGAGGAGCTGCAGCGGGTGGCCCGCGTCGCGTCCGCGCGCTGCAAGAAGGCGAATGCGCCCTCGGACTCGGCGTGTCTCCTCAACGAGGCCGCCCCGTTCCTCAAGTTCCGGCCCGAGGATCCGGATTGCCGTTACGTGTCCGGGACGGCGATCTCCGTCGCCGAGTGCTCGGATTTCAATGAGGGGTGCCAGAGCGTGGACCCGAAGGACCTCGATCACCAGATGGAGGCCCTCCAGAGCGCCGGCAAGGATTGCAATCGCGAGCCGACCGATTACGAGCGCGAAGAGCTGCTGAGGCTCCTCGGCTCGAAGTGAGGCCCTGTCCAGCCGAGCGCGACGCGGCGCGCCCCCTCGCGCTCGGGGCTTGATCGCGCCCGCAGCGCGCCGCGCTACTTCGCGCGGAGCCGGCGTCCGGGCAGGACGCGCCGGAGCGAGGGCGCCTCGAGGGGCAGCAGCCGCCTCGCGAAAGCGCCGATCGCCCGATACTCCCTGTCCGAGACGAGCGCCAGCTCGACGCTGATCATGAACGCGGCGAACGTCACGAGCCCCATCATGATCGCGATGCCGGAATGGAACAGGAACGCGCCGGCGAGCGCGAGCCTCCGTGTGTGTCGGTTCAGGACGAACAGGAACGGGAAGCTGAGCTGGAACGCGACCGTCGCGTAGGTCATCGCCGTCACCAGCGCCACGCTGCGGTAGAGGCCCTCGCTGTGGCCGGGCCACGTGAACTCGCCGACGCGGGTGATGTAGTAAAGGGCCGTCCCGTTCTGCCAGAGCTCGCCCTGCACCTTGTACAGCCCGGCGACCCCGTAGACGAGGCACACCTGGACGGCGCAGGCGAGGATCGCCGCGTTGTGCGCCATCGCCTTGATGCGCTGGAGGTCCCCGCCGCGCTCCCGCTGCGCGCGCAGGCGGTCGGCGTCGAGGGAGAAGTAGGCGCCGAGCTCGGCGAAGATGCCGTAGAGGAGCGCGAGCCGGACCACGTTGTCGCCGCCGTCGAGCAGGACCGGGTTGCGCTGGTGCAACGACCAGAGCCCCACGTACGTGAGCAGGGACATGAGCCGCGTGCGGAAGCCGACCACCCACAGCGCCGCGAACAGGATACCGAGGTGGAAGACGACCTCGAAGTAGAGCGGCGATCGGCTGAGCACGTAGACCGAGAACGCGCCGGCGCTGTGGGCCTCCTCGAGCGAGCGCGCGAACGGCCATACCCCCTCGGGTCCGTAGAGGTAATGGCGCTGGTGGTAGTTGGCCAGGTAGAGGTGGAGGATCGTCAGCCCGGCGGCGATCCGGAAGAGGCTGGCCCCGATCAGGCAGCGCTCCTGGCTCGCGAGCTCCACGATGCGACGCCAGCGCGCGTTCAGCTTGCTCAGCATGGGTTTACCTCTCCTCCAGGGCGGCTGTCCGGTCGTCCGCGGGCGGCGCGGGGCCGCCCTCCGTCGCCACCTCCAGAGGCGCCACCGGTTGATACGGAGCCCAGTCGAGATCGTAATACGCCATCTCGCCCCCGGCGTCGGGCAGGTCGCGCCGGGAGAAGCGCGGGAATCTCAGCACCGCCATGCGCATCCGCACGGCGGTGGTGCGGTCCGGGCCGTAGAGGCTGTCGCAGTGCGCGGAGCCGGCCCGCGTCAGGACGATCCGGCCCAGCCGAGAGGCGGCGTCCTGCTCACTCTTCACCTGGTCCCGGAGCCTGTCGACCTCCTGCTCCTGGGGCGCGCCCGGGCCGCCTCCGCCTTCCAGCGCGCGAGCGCGACGCTCGTCGAGCTTCTTCGCCATCTGCAGCGACGCCGGATCGGCGCTGTAGATGAGGCGCGCCGCGCCCGTCACCGATCGCCCGACGCGCGTCGCGGGCCCGAGCCGGTTCTCCAGGTGGGCTTCCCAGTAGGGGGTCGTGATGTCGGTCCACCCGGTCTCGGTCGTGCTCCCGTCCGGCGCGCGCAGGCGGCAGGCGACCATCAGGAGGCGGGTGTCGGTGATGGGGTCGGGCGCGAAGAGGTGCCAGTTCTGCTGCAGGAGAGGGTTCATGTACCCGTCGATGAGCCGCGCGAAGCGGAGCTTGAGCGGGTTCTGCGGCGTCAGGTACGCCAGCGTCATCGCGAAATGAAAACAGAGCGCCGCGCCGAGCAGCGCGGGCGCGGACGTCGAGAGCACGCGGAGGAAACGGCGCATGGATTCGTCCATCCCGGGTTCAGGGTCGTCGGAGAGAGAGCCCCGCGCGGCAGGAGCGCCGCGCGAGGCGGTGAATGGCTGCGAGCGGCCCCGGCGGGGCCGCTCGCAGCAGGCTAGTTGTCGAAGAGGATGTCCGCCTGACCGGGCGCCGGCGCGTCGTTCATCGCGACCCTCCTCCAGCCGCCATAGCCGCGGAATCCCCCCGCGTTGGCCGCCGCCAGGCCGAAGTTGCCGATCCCGCCGGCCTGGGCGACCGCCGACTGGGAGACGGCCCCCGAGGTCCCGATCGCGATGCCCGCGATGCCCACCTGCGTCGTGGTGGCCACGTTGGCCGCGGGGAATCCGTAGTACGCCACCCTCTCGGGCGTCGCGGCGCTCGCCTCGGCGCGCAGGCCGGAGCGGGGCTTCAGGTTCGAGGCGGCGGGCGTCGCCGCGTGCGCCATCGCCACGCCAACGAACAACGACAACCCGGTGACTGCTGTGATGATCTTGCGTACCATGTTCTTCTCTTTCTTTTCGATCGTGTGGTGGTTGCAGCGGCCCGACATGCCACCCGCGGTGTTCGAGCGCGGCTCCCCCGCACGAACCAGGGGCTCGGCGGCGCTCCGCGCAGGAAGCCAGTCCACGGGTGATGTCAGGACTCAGCGTCACCGAGAGAGCACGACTCGTGCCGATCTCTCCCTCCGCCCGCCGCGCGCGCGCTCCGCCGGCGGCGCGAGCCGATGCGCGGGCGATACCCCCTCCGGGCGGCGCGCTCGACCTCCGGGCGGCGCGCTCGGCCCGACGCGTCTTGCTCGTTCGAGCAATCCGTTACGCGCAACGATCGATCCGGCGCGACGCGCCTCTCCCTGGGATCTCGCCGCTCGCGGCGGTGATGCAGCGTGACAGGCGAGCTCGACCCGCGCAGCCGACCTGGCTCCGCCGTCCGAGCCCGTGAATGCGCGCGGGTCAGAGCTCCGATGCGCGCCGCGGTGCTGCGATGTCGGCCGCGGACCGCGAGAGCCGGCACGCCGCGTGCTTCACGTCTCGGCGATCAACGATGTCCGTCCACGAGCGCATCGCTGACCAGGAGGAGTGAAGATGGTTCCTACGCTTTTGTCATTGTTCGTGATGTCAGTGGTGCCCGTTTCGACGGAGCTCCGGGCGAGCCCGGGCGGCGGGTCTGTGGGCGACGCGGCGGGGGCGTCGAACGACGCGGAGGAGCGCGGTTTCTCGAGCGCGAGCGGAGATGGTGTCGCGACGGGCGTCGAGGAGGACTCGATCGCTTCGTGCGTCGTGACCTGCCCGGGCGGCGATAAGGAGGTCTCGTGCCCGGATGGATCGTGCCACTGTTACTGTGATGCGGGCGGCGCCCCGGTCTGCAAATGCGGTTGAGCGCGGGCAGCGGGCGCGGCTCGGTCCCGGGCCGCGCCCGCTCAGCCTCGCGCGAAGGCGAGCAGATCGCGGCTGAGCCGCTCGCGGTGGGTGACGAACAGCCCGTGCGGCGCGCCCTCGTACACGACGAGGCGGCTGCCCGGGACGAGCGCCGCCGTCTTCTGGCCGGTGAGCGCGAGCGGCGCCGACGCGTCGCGGTCGCCCTGGAGGACGAGGGTCGGCACCCGGATCCGGCGCAGCTCGTCGCGGAAATCGGCCTCGGCCATGGCGCGGTTGCAGTCGATTGCCGCCTTCATCGAGCACTGGAGCATCAGAGAGCGCACCCATTCCCTCGTCGCGGGCGGCGTCTCGTCCACGAAGAACGGCGGCGTATTGTCGTCCAGCCATCGCGGGTAATCGGCGCGGATCGCCGCGCGCACGTGCTCGATGAGGTCCCGGTCGAGCCCGTCGGGGTTGTCGGCCGCCCGGAGGATCATCGGCGTGGTCGGCGCCAGGAACACGGCGCGGGCGATCCTGCGATCGCCGTGGCGTGAGAGGTAGCGGGCGATCTCGCCGCCGCTCATCGAGTGGCCCACCAGCGTGACCTCGCGCAGGTCGAGCTGCTCGAGGACGGCGGCGAGGTCGTCGGCGAGCGTGTCGTACTCGTAGCCCCGCCCCGGATCGCTCGAGCGGCCGTGGCCGCGCCGGTCGTAGGCGACGCAGCGCAGGCCGTTGTCGACGAGGTCGATCATCTGGTAGCCCCACATGTCGCTGCTCAGCGCCCATCCCGAGAGGAACAGCACGGGCTTCCCCGCGCCCCAGTCGCGGTAGAAGAGCAGCGCGCCGTCCTGCGCCTCGACGAACGGGCCGGCGGCGTGCTGCGGCCCCCGGCGCGTCCCACGCGCGGACGGCTGTGCCGGGCTCGCGGGCGGGGCGACTTCCGCCTTCACCGGTGCTGCGGGCGGCGTGCCGATGTTCTGTTCATTCATCGCGGGTCTCCTTCCTCGTTGCTCGCTGTGCGTCGCGAGGTGGAGTTGAACCACGGCGAGGGCGGCGGTCGATTACCTGCCAGGTAATGAGGGGAGGGAGATCGCGGCGCGGGCTCCCCGGCGCGCGGGCGTTCCGGCGCCGTGCCGGCGTGCTCCGGCGCGCGTCGCTCCGGGCGGCGCGGCCGGGACGATCCGGGTCACTCGTTGCTCTTGCGCTTGCGCGGCCGCGGGATCCCGTAGGCGTCCAGCCGGGCCACGAAGGTGCGGCGGGGCATGCCGAGGAGCGCCGCGGCCTGCGTCTGGTTGCCCGCGCACTGCTCCAGCGCGTCGACGATCCGGCGCCGCTCGATCGCGTCGAGCTCGCGCCGCAGGTCGCCCGCGCTCTGGCCCGACCGCGCGGCGCCGGCGTCGTCGTCGGCCGCCTTCGCGGGCGCCACGGTCCCCACGGCCGCCGCGGCGGGCGCGACGCTCGTGTCCACGGTCGGCGCCAGGGGAGCCGCCGCGGGCGGCGCGGCGGCCGCGTCGAGCAGGAGGTGCTCCGGCAGCACTGTGTCGCCGCCGGAGAGCACGACCGCGCGCTCGATCACGTTGCGCAGCTCGCGGATGTTGCCGGGCCAGGGGTGCGCCTCCAGGGCCGCGATCGTCTCGGGGGCGAACGCCGGCGCCCGGCGCCCGAGCGCGCCGGCGGTCCGCTCGGCGATCGCGCGCGCGAGCGGCGCGATCTCGGCGACGCGCGCGCGGAGCGGCGGGATGGTCAGCGCGATGCCGTTCAGCCGGAAGAACAGGTCTTCCCGGAAAGCGCCGCGCTTCACCTCGGCGGCGAGATCGCGGTTCGTGGCCGAGAGGAAGCGGACGTCGATGGGCCGCGGGCTCAGGCCTCCGACGCGCATCACCTTCCTGTCCTCGAGCACGCGCAGCAGCTTCACCTGGATGGACGGCGGCAGCTCGCCCACCTCGTCGAGCAGCACGGTGCCCTTCTCGGCCGTCTCGAGCAGGCCGGGCTTCGCCTGGCCGGCGCTCGTGAAGGCGCCCTTCTCGTGGCCGAAGAGCTCGCTCTCGAGGAGCGACTCGGACAGCGCCGCGCAGTTGAGCCGCAGGAACGGCCCCTGCGCGCGCGGCGACCGCCTGTGGATGTGCTCGGCCAGCACCTCCTTGCCGGCGCCCGTCTCGCCGAGCAGGAGCACGGTGATCGGCGAGCCTGCCACGCGCTCGGCGAGCGCGTAGAGCCGCTGCATCGCCGGGTCGATCACGATGGGCTCGCCCGGCCCCTGGGCCGGCGCCGCGCTCGTCGCGCCCTCGCGCGGCACGATCACGATCAGCGCCGAGCCGAGGTTGACCGCGTCGCCGACGGACAGCTCCATGGTCTTGCCCGGCTCGAGCTGGAGCTCGAGCAGCTTGGTCGTCGGCCCGGCGCTGCGCTCGCGGCGCAGGCGGGTGCCGTTCGCGCTCCCGAGGTCCTCGATCGCGATCGTCGGGCCGAGGTGGATGATCGCGTGCCGGCGCGAGACGGAGCTGTCGTCGATCGGGACGTCGTTCTCCTTGGATCGGCCGAGCGACACCCGCCCCTCGTCGGGCAGCGGGTGCCGGGTCACGCGGCCCCCGGCGAACACCGTGAGCTCCAGGGGAGCATCCAGGCGGTGGTGGTGGGCGCCGGGGGGATCGGCGGCATCGGAGCGGCGCATACGCATCAGGTCGCCAGGATAGCCGAACCCGCGCGCCGGGGCTGGCCCGCGGGAGCCGGAGGGGGCCGCGCTGGATTGCGGGCGCTGGAGCCGGCGTGATACGTGTCGCTGCATGAGGCCCGGGGGAACCTCCTTGCTCGTCCTCGTCGTCGCGTGCGCCCTCGTCGCGTGCGCGTGCTCCGAAGCGGCGCAGCCCGCCGCGGGCCCGCGGACCGCCGGCGACGCGAGCGCGCGGCCCGCTCCCCCTCGGGTCCGCACGTACCCGGCGGCCGACCTCGAGCGGATGGCGCGCATCGCCGCCGCGCGCTGCAAGAAGGCGAACACGCCGTCCGACGCCGCGTGCCTCCTGGACCATGCCTCCACCTTCCTGAGGTACCCGCCCGAGGACCCCGACTGCCGCTACGTCGCGGGGACAGCGCTCTCCGTCGCCGAGTGCTCGGAGTTCGAGGAGGGCTGCCTGAGCGTGGACCCCGGGGATCTCGTCCGCCAGCTCGACGCATTGCAGGGCGTCGGCAAGGACTGCCAGCGCGACCCGACCGACGTCGAGCGGGCCGCGGTGCTGAAGCTCGCGGGCGCCAAGTGACGGGCTGAGTCCTCTGGTTCACGAGAGAGAGAGAGAAGGAACCACAGAGGCACAGAGGGCACAGAGGGGAGAGATAGAGAAGAAGAGAGATGAGTCTCTATTTCTCTCCTCTCTCGCCTCTGTGCCCTCTGTGCCTCTGTGGTTCGAATTCTTCTCCTTGCGCGCCGTCTCTCTTCGTCGTCAGGCCTGGGGCGGGAGCTCGGCGTATTGCGGCAGGTCGCCCGTGATCGGGAACCAGCTCGCCTTCGAGGCGGTGAAGATGTGGGCTGCAGGGCGGATGCCGGGATCGGTGTCGAGCGTGCCCGCGGGCACCACGGCGAAGCCGCGCTCGGGCGACAGCCGCGGCGCCGCGCCGCCGCAGCGCGTGCAGAACGCCACGGCGAAGAACCGCGCCTCGGGCACCTTGTAGCTCGCGACCTGCGCGTCACCGCGGACCCAGCGGAACGTGTCCAGGGCGACGAAGGCGTTGGTCGCGTGCGCGGCGCTGCGCCCGCGGCGGCAGCGCGAGCAGTGGCAGTTCATCATGCGGAGGGGCGCGCCGTCGAACTCGAAGGCCACGTCGCCGCACAGGCAGCTCCCCTGGGTGACGCCCTCTCTGGGCGCGACGACGGGGCGCGAGACGACCGGCGCCTGGCTCGGGGGCGGCCATTCCTCGAACTGCGGCAGGGAATCCGTGATCGTGTACCAGGGCGCCCTGGAGCGGACGAACTGGTGGAACTCTGGCGCGATGCCGAGATCACCCTCGAGGTTGCCGGCATGGACCAGGGCGAGCTGCCGCTCGGGGGCGAGCAGCGGGGCGGCCGAGCCGCACGTGGCGCAGAAGGACCGATGACGGCTCGCGCACGACGCGCGGATCGCGTGCTCGCCGGCGAGCCAGCGAAAGCCCGAGAGCGGCGCGACCGCGGCCGTGGCGAACGCCGAGCCGTGGAACTTGCGGCACATCGAGCAGTGGCAGTGCAGCATGGCGTGAAACGGACCGTCGATCTCGTAGTGGACCGTTCCGCATAGACACGCGCCCCTGGTCATGGCCGTACCTCCCGTTGTCGTGCGTGCTCCGCGTGCGCCGGAGCGATGACCCGGGCGCGCACGTTAGCACGGCCGGGGCTGCTCGAAGGTCGCTTCCTCGTCGATGCCAGCGTTCGACAGGCGTCGGGGCCGAAGCGCCGCGCCGGCATCACGAAGCACGCGAGGCCGAGCGGGGAGCTGGCCCACCTCGGCGGCCTCCGGCGCGGCCCCGGAGCCGGCCCGCGCCTCACGACCCAGCTCCTGCTCGCGCGCCGCCTCAGGCCGCGGTAAGGAGCGTCTCCGACCGCCCGCGCGGCGGTGTGAGGTAAACCATGGCATCCATCTTCTCCGACATTCCGCTCGCCCCCGCTGACCCGATCCTCGGCCTGACCGACGCTTTCCAGAAGGACCAGAACCCGCGCAAGGTCAACCTCGGCGTGGGCGTCTACCAGAACGCGCAGGGCAAGGTGCCCGTACTCAAGGTCATCCGGGAGGCCGAGAAGCGCTGGTACGAGAAGGAGGACTCCAAGTCTTACCTGCCGATCGACGGCGCCCCGGCGTACACGCGCGCGGTCCAGGAGCTGCTGCTCGGCGAAGGCTCCGCGCCGGTCCGTGACGGGCGCGTGGTCACCGCGCAGGCGCTCGGCGGCACGGGCGCGCTCAAGCTCGGCGCCGACTTCCTGCGCCGGTTCCTGCCGGACTCGGCGCTCTGGATCAGCGCGCCGAGCTGGGAGAACCACCGCGCGCTCTTCGAGGCCGCCGGCTTCAAGGTGAGCGAGTATCCCTACTACGACCCGACCACGCACGGGCTCGACTTCGCGGGCATGCGCCGCGCGCTGCTCGAGGCGCCGGCGCGCACGGTGATCTTGCTCCACGCCTGCTGCCACAACCCGACCGGGGTGGACCTCGACGCGCAGCAGTGGGATGAGGTCGTCCGCATCGTGCGCGAGCGCGATCTCGTGCCGTTCATCGACTTCGCGTACCAGGGCTTCGGTGACGGGATCGAGCAGGACGCTGCCGCCGTGCGCGCCTTCGCCCGCGCGGACCTGCCCTGCGTCATCGCGAGCTCGTTCTCCAAGTCGTTCTCGCTCTACCGCGAGCGCGTGGGCGCGGTCAGCCTGGTCACCAGCAGCAGCGATGAGGCGAAGCGGGTCGCCTCGCAGTTGAAGCGCGTGATCCGGACCAACTACTCGAACCCCGCCTCCCACGGCGCGCAGCTTGTCGCGCTGGTGCTCGGCGACCCGGAGCTGCGCCGGCAGTGGGAGGGCGAGCTCGGCGAGATGCGCGACCGCATCCGCGCGATGCGCGGCCGCTTCGTGGAGCTCCTGGCGAAGAAGGGCGCGGGGCGCGACTTCTCCTTCATCACGCGGCAGAAGGGCATGTTCTCGTACTCGGGCATCGAGCTCGAGCGCGTGCGCCGGCTGCGCTCGGAGTTCGGCCTGTACATCGTCGACAGCGGGCGGATCTGCGTCGCGGCGATGAACGAGGGCAACCTCGAGTACATCACCGACAGCATCGCCTCGGTCCTCTAGCCACCGCGCCCGCGCAGGCCTGCGCTCGAGCGCCGCCCCCATGCACGAGCGCAGGCCCCGGCGCCTGGCTCGGGGGCGGCCATCCGCCGGGCGCGTCCGAGGCGACGTGCCCGGCGGAGGAGCCCTCAACGGGCAGGTTGCCAGAGCTCGATGGGGTTGCCGGACGGGTCATCGAGCAGAATCTGGGAGCCACCGACTCCGCTCACGATGTCGTTGCGGAACCGCAGCCCGGCCGCGCGGAGCCGGGCCACCTCGGCGGCGAGATCGGCCACGGGCAGCTGAATGCGGCTCCAGCCGCCGGGGACAGGCTGGCGCCCGTCGGGCATCGGCCGCGCGCCGGAGCTGGCCTTACCGCTGAGAAGGAGCCGCAGGTCGCCGCGGGTGACGGCGGCGAACGCGGGGCGGGCGTCCGATTCGAGCGCGAAGCCCAGGTGCACCGTGTAGAAGGCAATGGCGGCGTCGACGTCGTCGATCATGTAGCGGACGCTGACCGTGCTCATGGGCCTCAGTTCTCCTCGCGATGACGTGCTTGATGAGGCGGCGCAGCCCGACAGCAGCGTGAGCCACAGGACCGACAGGGCCCTGGACGCCGTCCGGGCGAGCGCCGAACTTCCGTTGAAGTACATGGGGTTTCGCGTTCTCCGTTCCTCGATGGACACGATAAGCGCGCGCGCGTCGATGGCCATCCGGAGCGCGGTCAAAGCATTGTCAACCACAGGTTAACGACCTATCCTCGCCGAGTGGACCTCTTCTCCGGCGTACTGCCGTTCGTCTGCGTGGCGGAGGCGGGGGGGTTCCGCGCCGCGGCCGCGCGCCTCGGGGTCACGGCCGCCGCCGTGAGCAAGTCCGTGGCCAGGCTGGAGGCCGAGCTCGGGGTCGTGCTCCTGGAGCGCACGTCGCGCCATGTTGCGCTCACGCCTGAGGGCGCCGTGTTCCTCGAGCGCTGTCGTGCGGCCATCGCGCAGCTGAAGGCGGGGCGCGAGCAGGTCGCCGGGGCACAGAGAGAGCCGCACGGCACCTTGCGCGTGACCTTACCGCCGGTGCTCGGTCGAAGCGTCCTGCCGGTCGTCGCGCGGCTGTCGGCGCGTTACCCACGGCTTTCGATCCGGCTCATCGCCACGAATCGCCTCCTGCCGCTCGCGGAGGAGGAGATCGACGTCGCGCTGCGCATGGGATCGCTCGAGAGCTCATCCCTCGTCGCGCGCGCGCTGCGCACGCCGCGCTGGATCACCGTCGCCGCGCCTGCCTACCTCGCGAGCCGGGGGGGCCCGACGTCGCCGGCCGACCTCGCGCGGCACGAGTGCATCAAGTTCGTGCTGCGCGGCAAGGTCGTCGATTGGCGCTTTCGTGCGGGCGATGGCGGCGTCGACGTCGCGACGCCCTCGCGCATCGTGCTCGATCAAAGCGATCTGCTCATGGACGCGGTGGTGCAGGCGATCGGGGTGGCGCAAGTCCTCGATTTCATGGCCGCTCCGCTGCTCGAAGCGGGGCTCATCGTGGAGGTGCTGGCGCCGTTCGCGACCGAGGGCCCACCGCTGCACGCGCTCACGCCGGCGCGCCGGGCGTCCGTCCCGCGCGTGCGTGTCTTCCTCGAGGCGCTCGGCGACGCGCTCGGCCGCGGTGGTCACGGCCCTCGTGGCTCGCCGAAGATCCGCGCCTCGGCGGGCTAGTTCCTGCCGGGATTCCTGGCGCACGGAACCAGCGAGGGCGTCTGTGGCGATCCTCTTCAGTGCTGGCCGCGACGGGACTTGCGTGTGCGGCTCAGAGCTCGGACACCACGTTCACGATGGCCCCGGTGATGCGCGACAGGTCTTCTGGATCGATGATGTAGGGAGGCATGGTGTAGACCAGCTTCCCGAACGGACGCAGCCAGACGCCGCGCTCCACGAAGGCCGGCTGGACGCGCGCCATGTCGACGGGCTGCTTGAGCTCGACCACGCCGATGGCGCCGAGCACGCGGACGTCGGCGACCGCATCGAGCGCGCGGCAGGGGGCGAGCTCGCGGCGGAGCTGCGCCTCGATGGCGGAGACGCGCGCGCGCCACGGCGAGCCGAGCAGCAGGCGGACGCTGGCCAGCGCGGCGCTGCAGGCGAGCGGATTGGCCATGTACGTCGGGCCGTGCATGAACGCGTGCGGCGCGCTCCCGGCGATCGTCTCGGCCACGCGCTCCGTGCAGAGCGCGGCGGCCAGGGTCATGGTGCCGCCGGTGAGCGCCTTGCCGAGGCACATGATGTCCGGCGCGACGCCCGCGTGGTGGCAGGCGAACAGCTCCCCGGTGCGGCCGAAGTTGGTCGCGATCTCGTCGAGGATGAGCAGCACGCCGTGGCGGTCGCAGAGCGCGCGCAGCTCGCGCAGGTACTGCGGGTGGTAGAAACGCATCCCGCCGGCGTTCTGCGCGATCGGCTCGAGGATGACGGCCGCGACCTCGCGCGCGTGCTGCTCGAGCAGCGCGGCCATGCTGCCCAGGGCGTCCGGCGACCAGGGCGCGTCGAACGCCGGCCCGGGCGCCGGCGCGAACAGGTGCTGCGCGAGCGCGCCGCGGAAGAGGTGGTGCATGCCGCCCACGGGATCGGTGACCGCCATCGCGCCGAACGTGTCGCCGTGGTAGCCGCCGAGCACGCTGACCAGGCGGCGCTTCTCGGGCCGCCCCTGCGCCAGGAAGAACTGCAGGGCGAGCTTGATGGCCACCTCGACCGACACGGACCCGGAGTCGGCGAGGAAGACGCGCGTCAGCGGCTCGGGCGTGATCGCCACGAGCGTCTCGCACAGCGCGACAGCGGGCTCGTGGGTGAGCCCCCCGAACATGACGTGGCTCATCCGCCCGAGCTGGTCGCGGACGGCCGCCATCAGCGCCGGGTGCGCGTAGCCGTGGATGGCGGCCCACCAGGACGACATGCCGTCGACGAGCTCGCGGCCGTCGGTCAGCGTGAGTCGGACGCCCTCCGCGCGCTCGACGGCGAAGAGTGGCGCGCTCGAGATGGGCGCGGCGTAGGGGTGAATCACGCAGCGGCGGTCGCGCGCGACGAGATCGTCTCGATTCACCGCGTCATGCACCGGGGGTGTCTCCCTCGGTCGCCCGGGCGTCGTCGAGGTAGAACCCGGGGCTCTCCGGCATGCCGGCGGCGATGAACGCCGCGCGGCGCTTCTTGCATTGCGGGCATCGCCCGCAATGCCGCTCGTAGCCCAGCATGCAGCTGTACGTCTGCGCGAAGTCGATGCCGAGCCGGACGCCCTCGGCGAGCACGGCGCTCTTGTCGAACCCGATGAGCGGTGTGTCGATGGCCACCGGGCCCAGCGTGGACACGAGGCCGCGGAGCGCTTCGAGGAACCGCAGCGAGGCGCTGGCGTATCCATCGACGTCGTCCCGGATGACCGCGATCGCGATCGCCGCCGCCTCGATCTGGGCCGCGTAGGACACCGCGAGGCTCAGGACGACCAGGTTCCGGTGCGGTAACGGGATGTGCAGCTTGGCCTGCTGCTCTGCCCGGAACGCCGCGCCGACGGCCCCCATATCGAAGCGCCGGAG
The DNA here is from genome assembly GCF_051474675.1 of Sorangium sp. So ce406. Lineage (NCBI taxonomy): Bacteria > Pseudomonadati > Myxococcota > Polyangiales > Polyangiaceae > Sorangium > Sorangium sp. So ce406. The sequence continues at coordinate 1,129,356 of NZ_CP150340.1, forward strand.
CGTCAGTCCGAGCGCCGCGCACTGCCGCTCGGCCGCCTGGTGTTCCCGGTGCGCGGCGCGCTGGCCGTAATCGACGAACACCGGGACGACCCGCGCGCGCGTGTGCGTGAGGTGGAGCAACGTGGTGCTGTCGGCGCCGCCGGTCGTGAGGACGATCGTTGGTGCTTGCATGGGCGGGAGGATCGTTGATCGCGCGCGTGCGCGCCAGGGGTTTCGGGCCGGGCTGGCCTCGCGGGTTGACCCCGCGGGCGCGGGCGCACGTCCTCTGGCGCAGGTGCGATGCCCGTCGCGGCCGAGGGCCGGCTCGCCTTGGCGCGCGCGAGCGTCGCGGCCGCCTCCCGCCTGCTGCGCACCGCCCGGCGCCGCGGCGCCGCGGCGCCGGGCGGCGGGGCGGGGGAGCGAGGTCACACCCCCCTCCGTACGATTTCGCGATCGGGCCGTAACGTTCGGGCCCCCTCCGAGACTGTGCTCGTAGCGGGATGAGCCGCCGCGGCGCCGGGAACACGCCCGGGCGCAGGGGCGCGCGTGTCCGTCGCACGCCGGAACACCGGTGACGTCGCGCTCGAGGAGAGCCTGCGACGATGAGGAGACATCCATGAACGGTCTGCTTCGCAAGGTCTTGCGGTTTGGCACCATGATCTCGGCCGCGGCGCTGCTGTCGTCCGCGCTGCCCGGCTGCGGGGGCGGGGACACGGACGGCGGGGCGGGGGGCGACGGCCCCCAGGGCTCGGACAAGAACACGTATGTCCTGGTCCACGGCGCCTTCGTGGGCGGCTGGGCGTGGGACAAGGTGGTGCCGCTCCTCGAGGCCGGCGGAAACGAGGTGATCGCCCTCGATCTCCCCGCGCACGGCGACGATCCAACGCCCCTCGCGGACGCCGGCCTGCAGGTCTATACCGATGCCGTCGTGGAGGCCATCGACAGCGCCTCGCGCCCGGTGGTCCTTGTCGGCCACAGCATGGGGGGTATCGTGGTGAGCCAGGCGGCCGAGGCGCGGCCCGACAAGGTGAAGACGCTGGTCTATCTGACCGCGTTCCTGATGAAGGACGGTCAGTCGCTGAACGAGGAGTGGGCCGACGACGAGGGGGCGGAGATCAAGGCGTACGCCGTCCCGTCGAGCGACGGCACCTCGCTCTCGTTCAAGGAGGGGTGGGCCGCGGACGCGTTCTGCCAGGACTGCTCTCCGGAGGACATCGCGCAGCTCGAGAGCCACCTGCGCGAGGAGCCCGCGAAGCCGTTCGGCGAGCCCATTCACGTCACGGAGGAGCGGTGGGGGAGCGTCCCGCGGGTGTACATCGAGGCGCTCCAGGATCTCGCCATCAGCCCTGCCGAGCAGAAGCAGCAGTACACGGCCTTGCCTTGCGAGAGGGTCATCTCGATCGACGCGGGCCACGCTCCCTTTCTGACGAAGCCGAAGGAAGTCGCGGACGCGCTGCGATCGCTGTGACCCGGGCGGCGTCCGCTGCCCGCCGCCACGAGGCGCGCCGCCACCACGGCGCGCGCCGCCCCGGCGTCGATTGATGCGCGGCCGGGCGGCGTGGTACCGTGTTCCACGTGTCCCACGACCCCTCGGCCAGCGACGGCGCTGCGGCCCCCTCGGCGCAGCGCGCGTCGGCCGATCCGGGCCCGCTCCTCGCGGGGGGCGCGCTGGACGGCGCGGCCTCCTCCGAGGCGCCAGCGGCCACCGCGATGATGGCCTCCGCCGTGGCGTCCGCGGATGACGCCGCGCTCGTCCGCCGGCTGCTCGCGGGCGACGAGCAGGCCTTCGAGCAGCTCGTGATCGGGCTCCACACACCCATGCACCGGCTGGCCCGGACCCTCGCCGGCCCCGCGGGCGCGCAGGAGGTCGTCCAGGAGACCTGGGCGGCGGTCTTCGACGGGCTCGTTCGCTTCGAGGGGCGCTCGTCGCTGAAGACATGGGTGTTCCGGATCCTGACGAACCGCGCCAGGACGTGGGGTACGCGAGAGAAACGCACGGTCCCTGTCTCCTGGACGGAGGACGGGGATCAGGGCAGCGAGCCGGCGGTCGACCCGGCCCGGTTCGACGGCACGGGCGACTGGATGAATCCGCCCGCCCCGTGGACGGAGCAGAGCCCGGAAGGCCTCTTGTTGCGCAAGGAGATCGGCGTCGTGCTCCAGCGGGAGCTCGAGGCCCTGGTGCCTGCACAGCGCGCGGTTGTCCAGCTACGGGACGTGGAGGGTTGTCCCTCGGACGAGGTCTGCGAGATCCTCGGCATCAGCGAGGCGAACCAGCGGGTCCTCCTGCACCGTGGCCGATCGAAGCTCAGGGCCGCCCTGGAGCGATACATGGCGAGGGGGTGAGCGCGCATGCTCGTCACGTGCTGTCAGTTGACGGAGATGATCACCGACAGGAAAGAGGGGGCGCTCTCCTCCGAGCAGGAGGAGGGCTGCGCGCAGCACCTCTCGTGGTGCGAGCGGTGCCGCACGTACCTGCGGCAGATGGACCTGACGATCGACGCGCTCCGGGGCATCCCGGGCGAGCCGCTGCACGACGAGGTCCGCGCCGCGCTGTTCGCCCAGTTCCAGAGGCGGAAGACCACGGCCGATTGAGCTGAGCTTTCCGGGCGGCGGTGGGGCTCAGGCCCGAGCGCGGCGCCGCAGGGCGAGGGGCGTGCCCGCCTGCAATGGGGTAGTCTTCCAGTATCTGCCGAACGCCCATTCCGGTCGTCCAGCCATTCGGCTGCCCGGCGGCGCGGTGAAGAAGAAATACACAGCCTGGCAACATGCGGCATGACCGGATCACGCCGTCAAAGGGGCAGTACGGATCTTGTGCAGCCGCTGAGCCCGAGACACTTGGCTCGCGAGAACAACGCCGCGGGTTGCGTGAGGCCGCCGCGGGATGTAAGGACAGGGACTCGCCCCTTCCGGGCACTCCGTACTTTGTTTTTGTTTGTTAAGGAGGTCCTTGATGAATTCTTTCACCACGCGTCATCGGTTTGTCTCCACGGTGCTCCTCCTGTGCGCCCCGCTGCTCGCCGGGGCGTGCGGCCAGGCTGGTCCCGAGATCGACGCCGTGGACAGCGAGCCCGCCGGGCTCGTCTCGGCGGCGCCCGGGGGGATCAAGGGGAGCAAGCCCGGCCGCTGCAGGCCGACCGGCTGTAGCGGGCAGGTCTGCGCGGACCAGACCGTGTACACGACGTGCGAGTGGCGCGAGGAGTACGCGTGCTACGGCGACCACGGCATCTGTGAGCGCGACGCGTCCGGCCAGTGCGGCTGGCGACAGACGCCGGAGCTCGTTGCGTGCCTCGGCGGCGGGGGGGAGGTGCCGCCCGGCGACGAGCCCTGCGTTGTCACCGGCTGCAGCGGGCAGGTCTGCGCGGACGAGGAGGTGTTCACGACGTGCGAGTGGCGCGAGGAGTACGCGTGCTACGGCAGGCACGGCGTCTGCGAGCGCGACGCGTCCGGCCAGTGCGGCTGGCGGGACACCCCCGAGCTCGACGCCTGCCTCGCGTCGACCTCGGGCATCTGAGCAGCGCGCCGGAGGGGGCCCCCAGCTCCCGGTCCACGAGCCAGTCCCCCATGGGTCAGGTCGTCGTTGCCTTCAGCGACACGGACCCCGCTGACAGGGACAGGCGGCGACCTGTCAGGGACACGGAGAAGGTTGCCAGGGACAGGCGGCGACCTGTCAGGGACACGGAGAAGGTTGCCAGGGACAGGCGGCGACCTGTCAGGGACACGGAGAAGGTTGCCAGGGACAGGCGGCGACCTGTCAGGGACACGGAGAAGGTTGCCAGGGACAGGCGGCGACCGCGTCAGGGACACGGAGGCCACCGCCAGGGACATGAGGTGACGCGCCAGGGACAAGCCGGCGCGCCATCGCCTGTCCCTGGCGCGCCATCGCCTGTCCCTGGCGGCTCCCCCCGGCAGGCCGAGCGTAGGTGTGGGGAGATCCGACAACGGATCCCTGCCTGACCGGAGCGTCGACCGAGCGCCAGGGAGCCTCCAGCGCCTCACCACGGTAGGCTGACATCCGTCCGGGTTGCGCCGTGTTCGCTCAATCGGCGCTGCCTCCGCGCATGGCGCCCGTCCGTGGAAGGTAATCCGCGCCGCACCCCGCTCTCTCACCAGCCGCGGATCTCCCGTGCGCGCCGGGCGCCGTCCGCGGGGCGTCTCGTGGCATGTCGACTGCTCAGAGCGCCGGTATGACCATGAACGCTCCGGCGATCACCGCGCCCGAGGCGCGCGCGCGCAGCCTCGAGCCCGCCGGCGGGGCCGCCGCGCCCCAGCTCCGCGGTGAGATCTTCTCCTTCATCGCCCTCGCAGCGGCGCTGCTCCTCATGTCGCGCGTGGTCCAGCAAACGGTGGTCCCGGGGCTGCCCCCGGCGCTGCACATGGCGTATTCTTGGGGGCTTCTGCTCGTCCTCCTCGTCCCCGTGGCGTGGTACGTGCGCCGCCAGTCGCTGCCGCTCGCGCGGATGGGCGTGACCACGACCGGCCTGCGCCGCAGCCTGGCGGAGTCGCTGGTCGTCGCGCTCGCCCTCACGGCCGCCTGCTTCGCGCTGCGGCTCGGCGCGTGGACCCGCGGCGAGCCCCTGGTCACCTGGGGATCGATCGCCGGTTACGACGCGACCTGGACGGCGCTCTTCTTCGTCCTCTACGCGCCCCACTGCCTGCTCCAGGAGTTCGTGGCGCGCGGCGTGATCCAGACCTCCCTGGAGCGCTTCCTGCCGCGCTCGGGCCGGGCCGTCCACCTCGCGCTCACCTCGGCGTTCTTCGGCGTCTACCACCTCCATGTCTCGCTCGGCTTCGCCTTCCTCACCTTCGCCATCGGCCTTCTCTTCGGCGCGCTCTACGCGCGGCACCGCACCCTGATCGGGGTGACCCTCGCGCACGCCGCCCTCGGCCTCGCGAGCGTCGCCGTCGGCCTCAACTGAACCGGGAGCCCCCTCGATGCGCATCGCGATCATCTCGACGTACACGCACCCGAGCCGCCTTCACCGCAAGGAGCGCTCGATCATGCAGTCTTCCGTGCCCGAGCTCATCGCGGCCCTGTGCCCGCCGGGCGCCGAGATCGAGCTCTACAACGAGAAAGAGACGGATATCCCCCTCGATCGCGACTGGGACCTCGTGTTCTTCTCGTACCTGCACGCCTATTACGAGCACACCAAGGTGCTCTCCGCGCTGTTCCGGCGGCGGGGCATGACCACCGTGGCCGGCGGCCGGCACGCGAGCCACTTCCGCGAGGACGCGCTCCAGCACTTCGACGCGGTGGTCGCGGGCGACCCGGAGTCGAACGTCCCGGCGCTCGTCGCGGACTTCCAGCGGCGCGAGCTCCAGCCCGTCTACGCGCTCCCGCCGGTGCCGCCCGACCGTATCCCCACCTACCGCTACGATCTCATCGATTACCGGAACAACGTCGTTCGCCTGCCGGGCATCGAGGCGTCGCGCGGCTGCCCCTTCTCCTGCAACTTCTGCGTGCTGACCGGGCACGAGCAGTACCGCTATCGGCCCATCGATCACGTGATCCGCGACATCCGCGAACGGATGACCTTCAACCAGCGGATTCCGGGGGTGACCGGCGATACGTTCGCCTTCCTCGACAACAACCTCGGGGGCTCGCCGCGCTACCTGCGGGAGCTGTGCGAGGCGCTGATGCCGCTCAAGAAGATCTGGGGCTGCGCGCTCACCTTCAACGTGCTGCGCGATCCGGAGCTGGTCCGCCTCATGGGGCGGGCGGGCTGCCGTTACGCCTACACCGGGCTGGAGTCGCTCAACCCCGACTCGATCAGCTCGATGAACAAGGACCAGAACAAGCTGAGCGAGGTGCGCGAGGTCCTGCAGCGGGCGTCCGCGAGCGGGATCGTCCTGTCCTTCGGGCTGCTCGTGGGCGCGGACGGGGACACCAACGAGTACCTCGCGCGGGTGCCCGAGTACCTCCACGACCTCGGGGATCACTGCCCGACCTTCCTCGGGATCGTCTGCCCCTACCCGGAGACGCCCTTCTTCGCGCAGGTGGCGGCCGAGGGCCGGCTCCTGCCCGGGGTGACAAGCCGGGACCTCGACGGGTACACCCTCTGTCACCGCCCGGCCAGGCTGCACCCCTCCGAGACGATCGAGCACTTCCAGCGCCTGAGCCGCGCCCTGGGGAGCCTGCCCAGCGTGGGTCGCCACCTGTGGGGCCGGCTGATGACGAGCGATCTGCCCCGCTACAAGGCGTGCGTCGTGATGTCGGCGCCCGAGGTGCTGAGCCTGCGCGCGCCGCTCGCCAACCGCGCGCGCAGCTACATCGCCGGGCGCGACCCGATCGAGGCGTGGGACGCCGCGAGGATGCGGGAGCTCGACCTCGAGCCGCAGCGCGTCGACGCCTCGTCCTGCCGGGCGGATCCGCGGGGGCTGGCGCGGATCCGGCCGCGGCGGGCGCGCGGCTCCGCGGTGGCGGCGTGAGGGGGAAGAGGGCCGCGATGAAGGGCCGCGCGAACGGCGCCGCGATCGCCTACTTCGCCCTGGTGCACGCGCTGGCGGCCCTCGGGCTGCTGCTGCCGATCCGGGCGAGCTTCGTCGCCCTCGCGGCCGCGCTGTACGCGGCGCTCCACCTCTCGACCATCGTCGGCCTGCACCGGCTGCTGTCGCACCGCGCGTTCCGCTGCCCGAGGTGGGTCGAGTACGCGCTTGTGTCGGTGGCGATGATCAGCGGGCAGGGCAGCCCGATCGCGTGGGTGGCGACGCACCGGCGGCACCACGCGCACACCGATCGGGAGGGCGACGTGCACTCGCCGCGGCGCGGGCTCTGGTACGCGCACATGGGGTGGATCATCGACGAGGGCTCGACCGACGCGCGCGATCCGGAGAAGTACTGCCGCGATCTGGCCGGCGATCCGTACTACCGGTGGCTGCTCCGGTGGCGGTTCGCGCCGCAGGTGGCGGCGGTGCTGCTCGTGAGCCTCGCGCTGGGCTGGGGCGCCGTGCCGTTCGTGTTCTTCCTGCCGCTCGTGGGCTGGATGCACGCGACCTACCTGGTGAACTCGGCCTGTCACGCGCCCGGCTTCGGCGGCCGCGCGTTCGACACCCGCGACGGGAGCCGCAACGTGGGCTGGGTGGCGGTCCTGACCTTCGGCGAGGGCTGGCACAACAACCACCACGCCTTCCCGCGCGCCGCCCGCTACGGGATGGCGCCAGGGCAGCACGACCTCGCGTTCCTGTTCATCCGGGCGCTCGCGGCGCTGGGGCTCGCCTGGGACATCCAGCCGGGGCCGGAGGGCCGGGAGGGCGCGCGGGGGCGGGCGGCGGGGGGCGGATGAACCCAGCGCCGGATCCGCGGCCGCCATTCCAGACGCTCGGCGTACAGGACCGCCAGCGTGGCCGATCCGCCATCGCGAACACGTTGCCGCGAAGCGCGTACGGTTCGGGCTCTCCTCCACCTTGAACGCCACGATCATCGGAGCGATGCTCCGCCGCCGTGACGAACACGCCGCCGCCCCGGCCGAAGATTTACCACATCACCCACGTGGACAATCTTCCAGGCATCATTGCAGATGGCGGCCTCATCTCCGACGCTGCGATGATCGCCCGCGGCGGCCCGTCGGCCGCGATCGGCATGTCCAAGATCAAGCAGCGGCGTCTCTCGCTGCCCGTGCACTGTCATCCTGGGGACCACGTCGGCGACTACGTTCCTTTCTACTTCTGCCCGCGGTCGATCATGCTCTACGTGATCCACTGCGGGAACAATCCGGAGCTGACCTACCGTGGCGGCCAGGGGCCCATCGTCCATCTGGAGGCCGACCTTTACGACGTCGTCGCCTGGGCGACCACAGCGGGCCGGCACTGGGCGTTCAGCCTGTCCAATGCGGGCGCTTACTATACCCAGTTCCTGGCGAGCCTCCACGATCTGCATCAGCTCGACTGGACGTCCATCCACGCCACCGACTTCCGTTCGGCTTCCGTCAAGGAGGCCAAGCAAGCAGAGTTCCTCATTCACGGGTTCTGCCCGTGGACGCTGGTCACCACCGTCGGCGTACACTCGCCGGCCGTACAGGCGCGAGCGCGCGCGGCGATCTCGGCCGGGTCGCACCAACCCCGAGCCGTCGTCCAGCGGAACTGGTATTACTAGACGGGTCCAGGAAGAACGCGGTCATGATCGAGCTCACCAGAGGCGACATTCTCAAGTCCGACGCCGAGGCGCTGGTCAACACGGTCAACTGCGTCGGGGTCATGGGGCGCGGCATCGCGCTCCAGTTCAAGCACGCGTTCCCCAGGAACTTCGCCGAGTATGCAGCCGCGTGCAAACGCGGCGACGTGCAGCCCGGGCGCATGCTCGTCGTGGAGACCGGGCAGCCCGCCAACCCGCGGTACATCGTCAACTTCCCCACGAAGCGGCACTGGAAAGGCAAGAGCCGCCTGGCGGACATCGACGCCGGGCTCGAAGCGCTGATCGCTGACGTGAAGCGCCTCCACATCCGCTCGATCGCCGTTCCGCCGCTCGGGTGCGGCCTCGGCGGGCTCGCCTGGGCGGACGTGCGGCCAAGGATCGAGAGAGCGTTCGAGGTTCTCCCCGATGTCCGGGTGCTCGTGTACGAGCCGTCGGGTCCACCGGCAGCCGGGCAGATGACCCGGTCCGCCGACCCTCCGGAGATGACGCCCGGCCGAGCCGTGCTCGTGGGCTTGATGGAGCGTTACCTCCGCGGGCTCCTGGACCCCTTCGTCTCGCTGCTCGAGGTGCACAAGCTCATGTATTTCATGCAGGAGGCTGGCGAGCCCTTGCGCCTTCGCTACGAGAAGGCGCCGTTCGGCCCGTACGCCGAGAACCTCCGTCACGTGCTCGCCCGGATCGAAGGGCACCTCGTGACGGGCTACGCGGACGGCGGCGACGCGCCCGAGAAGCAGCTCCAGCTCGTCCCCGGCGCCGCCTCCGACGCCGCCGCGTTTCTGGCAGGGCATCCGGAGACCCGAGCACGCTTCGATCGCGTAGCCGATCTGGTCGAAGGCTTCGAATCGCCGTTCGGCCTGGAGCTCCTGGCGACCGTGCACTGGGTCGTGACGCGCGAGGTGGTCGCGGAACCGGCTGCGGCCGTCGACGCGGTGCACCGCTGGAACGAACGTAAGCGCGCGTTCTCCGCGCGTCAGATCTGGCTCACATGGGATGTTCTGGCCTCGAAGGGATGGCTGCTGTCCGGCACACCGACGGCCAGCGGCTGACGACCGACACCAGCGAGACGGGCTCGGAGCTGCTCCTGCTCCGCTGAAGCGTTCGGCCTCGAGGTGGACAGCAGGACAAGCGCGACCGCGAGCGAGCGCGGGCGCGCTCCGCCGCGGAGCTCAGGTCCGGGGGCGACGCCGCGGGGGAGCCATGCCCGCCGCGCCGCCGCGGGGCTCGGCCGCGCCGTCCCGGGCCTCGGCGGCAGCGCCGCGGGCCCGGGGTTTGGCAGCGGCGCCGCGCGTCTCGTCGGTCGTGCTGGCCCGCGGTCGGGCCCCGGCCGCGCTGGCCCGCGGCCTGGCCTCGTCGGTCGCGCCGACCCGCGGCCTGGCCTCGTCGGTCGCGCTGGCCCGCGGTCGGGCGCCGGCCGCGCTGCGACGCGGCCTGACGTCGTCGTCCGCGCCGCCGCCGCCGCGGGCCTCGTCGTCGCCGCCTCGCGCCTCGCCCGGGGCGTCGTGGTGGTCGCGGCGGACCTGGACCTTGCGGCCCTTGATGCGGGTGGCGCGCAGCGCCTCGATCACGGTCTCCGCCGCGTCGGCCGGGACCTCCACCACGGAGAAGCCGTCGGCGATCTGGATCGCGCCGATGTCGCGGGAGCTCAGCGACGCCTCGTTCGCGATCGCGCCGACGAGATCCGCCGGGCGGATGCCCGCGGCCCGCCCCGCGCCGATGTAGAGCCGCGCGACGTTGCCGTCGGCCTCCCCTCCATCGCGCCGCGGCCGGGCCTCGCCCGGGCGACCGCGCGCGCCCGGAGGGCCGCGCCGCGCTCGGTCGTCGTAGGCGCGCCCCGGCGCCGGCGGAGGCGGCCGGAACGACGGGATCTCCGCCTCGTCCTCGGGCCGGTCCCCCTCCGTCGCGCGGTGGGCGAGCTTCACCGCCGCGGCGGCGATGTTCATGACGTCGAACTCCTCGGCGAGCTGCTCGACCACGACCCGGAACTGCTCGGCCCCGCCCTCGAGGAGCGCCTCGCGCAGCGAGGCGCGCGTCAGCTCGAGCCGCCGCGCGCGCAGGTCGGCCACCGTCGGGAGGGTGGCAGCCTCGATGCGCTGGCCCGTGAGCCGCTCGACGTTGCGGATCAGGTAGTGCTCGCGCGGCTCGACCAGCGTGATCGCCGCGCCCTCGCGGCCGGCGCGGCCCGTGCGGCCGATGCGGTGGACGTACACCTCGGCCTCGCAGGGGACGTCGTAGTTGATGACGTGCGAGACGTGCTCGATGTCGAGCCCCCGCGCGGCCACGTCGGTGGCGACCAGCAGGTCGGCCGCGCCGGCGCGGAAGCGGGCCATCACGCGATCGCGGTGCTCCTGCGAGAAGCCGCCGTGGAGCGCCTGGGCGTCGTGGCCGCGCGCGCGCAGCGCCTCGCTCAGCTCGTCCACCTCGTTGCGGGTGCGGCAGAAGATGATCGCCGACGACGGGTCCTCCACGTCGAGCACCCGCGTCAGGGCGGCGGGCTTGTGCGCCCGCGGCACGATGTACGCCGTCTGGCGGACGCGGGGGAGCTCGCCGGGGGCCGCCTTCTCGGCCGCGATCTTGACCCGCACCGGGTCGCGGAGGTGCCGCCCGGCGATCGCGGCGATGCGCGGGGGCAGCGTCGCGGAGAAGAGCACGGTCTGCCGCTCGGCCGGCGTGGCCGAGAGGATCGCCTCCAGCGCCTCGGCGAAGCCCATGTCGAGCATCTCGTCGGCCTCGTCGAGCACGACCGTGCGGATGCCGTCGAGCAGCAGCGTCCCGCGGCCGATGTGGTCGAGCGCGCGGCCCGGCGTGGCCACGACGACGTGCACCCCGCGGCGCAGCGCGCGGAGCTGCTGCCCGAACGGCTGGCCGCCGTAGACCGACAGCACCTGCACGCCGAGGCGACGGCCGTAGCGGTGCATCGCCTCGGCCACCTGCATGGCGAGCTCGCGCGTGGGCACGAGCACGAGCGCCACGGGGCGGCTGGGCGGCTCGCCTCCGATCTCGAGCCGCTGGAGGAGCGGCAGCGCGAAGGCCGCCGTCTTCCCGGTGCCGGTGGCGGCCTGCCCGAGCAGGTCGCGCCCGGTCAGGAGGTGCGGGATCGCCTCGCGCTGGATGGGGGTGGGCTCTTCGTAGCCGAGCTCGGTGAGCACGCCGAGGAGGGCAGGCCCGATGCCGAGCGCGGCGAAGCTGACAGACGAAGTGATCGGTTCCACGGGGGCTCCCCGTCTCATGGGTTCACGCCGGCGTCATGGCAATCCGTCAGCCGAGCTTCGCGGCGAGGGCGCGGTACCGCTCCGGCAAGCGCGCGGCGTCCACCCGGCCGAGGAGCGCGCGCGCGCCATCCCGCGCGCGCGGGTTGCCCTCGGGCGCGCGGCCCACCGCCTCCAGGTAGAGCTCGAGCGCGCGCCTGCGCTCCGCGGTCGCCTGCGCGGCCCGGCCCCGGAGCTCGAGGATCTCGGCCTGCTCCGCGCAGAGCGACGCGTACGCGCCGATCTTCTCGTGGTCGCCGAGCAGGGTGGCCGCGCCCGCGGCGTCGAGCCTGTCGAGCATGTCCCGCATCGGGCCGAAGAGCCCGTCGGCGGTGGTGCGGACGAGCAGCTCCGCCTCGTCGAGCTGGCCGGCGCGCCGGAGCCCGGCGATCCGGCCGACGGCCTCGGCGAGCTGCTCGATCATGCGGAGGAGGTAATCGCGCTGGCGGATCGACATGAGCGCTCCTGGTATAGCCGCTCGCGGTCCGGGGCGCGCCCTGAACATCCACGGCGGTGCGATGGCGCTGCACGCCTGCCCGTGGCACGCGGCGTGTCTGCTCCGCGGCGAGCGCGAGACCGGACCGCGATCGACCGCAGGACGCCTGGAGACGGAGCAACCGCGCCGAGGACTGACCCACATTCAGCGCGGCTCACCCGATGAGGTCCGTTCATGGCGCCCTGGCTCCGCCGCGAGAGAGGCTTATGTCAACGCTGAAGGCGCACCCGCCCGCCGGCGCGGGAGCGACGATCAATGACAAATACAGGCTCGTCGCGAAGATCGGCGAGGGCGCCATGGGCTCGGTGTGGTCGGCGATCAACATCGCCACGGGGCGCGAGGTGGCGCTCAAGCGGATGATCCGCGCGGAGCCGGAGCTCCGGGTCCGCCTCGAGCGGGAGGCGCGGAGCTGCGGAGCGCTCCAGCACCGCAACATCGTCGATGTCTATGACATGAGCGAGACGGACGCCGGCGAGCCGTTCCTGGTGATGCAGCTGCTCTCGGGCGAGACGCTGGCCGACCTGCTGCTACGGAGGCGCCGGGTCGAGCCGGAGATCGGCGCCGCCATCGGCAGGGACGTCGCGAGGGGGCTCGCGGCGGCGCACGCGCTCCACATCGTCCATCGGGATCTGAAGCCCTCGAACATCTTCTTGCACCGGGAGCCGGGCGTGGACGGGTGGGTCGTCAAGGTGCTGGACTTCGGCGTCGCCAAGAACCTGTCGATCAACGACGGACTCCACACCATGCCAGGCGGGATGGTCGGGTCGCCGCTGTACATGAGCCCGGAGCAGGTCAGGGCGGAAAGGAACATCGATCATCGCACCGACATCTGGACGCTCGGCGTCGTCCTGTTCGAGATGCTCGCCGGGGAGCGGCCGTTCCGGGGGGACGCCAGGGAGGTGTTCGCCGCCATCCTGACGGGCGAGATCCCGACGCTGGCGCGGGTCCTGTGGCGCGCGGACCGGCGGCTCGTGGACATCGTCGCCCGCTGCATGCGGCGGAACCGCGAGGAGCGGTTCGGGACGGCGGCGGAGGTGGCCGAGCTGCTGGATCGGATCGCGACGGCGCGAGGGGCGCTCCCGTCCGGGCCAGAGGGCGCGCGAGGAGCGCCGGAGGCGGCGCCGCCGCAGGCCGTCGCGCGAGGCCCGCTGTCCGCGGCACCTTCGTCGCGGACCTCGGGCGCCGACGGTACTGCGAGCGCCACGGACAGCGAGAGGGCGGCAGCGAGCCATCGACGCGATCCCGGGAGCTCGACGACGCCGCTGATCACGAGCTCGTCCCAGGTGAACCTCGCTGTCGGGGTGATCCCGCCCGGAGCGCCTGCGCCGCCGACGCGAGGCGGCGGCTCGAAGCGGAATACCCGGGTCGCGGCCGCGGCCGCGGTGGCTGCCGTGAGCGCGCTCGTCGCGGCGGCGCTGGTCTTGCCGGAGAGGCGTGCGCTTCGCGAGGAGGCGCCGGGGGCGCCCGCGGCGCCGGTGGGAGAGAGCTCCGGGTCGCCGGCGCTGTCGCCGCAGCGGCCGCCGGAGCCGCGCGAGCTGGCGTCTGCGCCCTCCGTGTCGGCGCCGAGCGCGGCGGAGCTGGCGCTGCCGCCTGCCGCGGGAGCCGAGGGAGGTGCGACGCCGATGTCGGCGGAGGGATCGGGCCTCGGGCCTGAACCCGCTGTGCCGGTGCCATCATCCAAGCCGCGTGTGGACGCACGGCCTGCTGCCACGAGCGCCGAGAAGCCGCCTATGCCCCTCCGTCCCTTGGCCAGACCGCCGAAGGCCGAGCCCTGCGCGGGAAAGAAGGGATTCGAGCGGGTCCTCTGTCGCGACAAGGCAGCGCGAACGCGCGGCCCCTATCACCCGTTGTGATGAGACGTCGCGAGTTCCCGGGGAGGCGGTCCGGTGGACCTCCTGGGCCTGCCGCGCCGCAGGGGCGGGCGGGGCGGCGAGATGAACGGGACGGCGGTGCTCCTTCGCCGACCGGGCGCCTTCATGAATCCATGTCATCGACGCGCGGGAGGTACACCATGGCGGGTGTTTCGACGACTTCTGTCCGGCGCGCGGCCGGAGCGGCGCTGGGCGCGTTCTTCTGCGCGGTGACCGCGGGTGCGGTCGCGCTGGCGCAGACCGGCGGTGAGCCGGGCGCACCACGCGACGGCAGCACACCGGCTGTGAGCAGCTACAACATGGGCGTCGCGGCGGCGAGGGAGGGGCGTTGGCCGGAGGCGTACGCAGCCTTCCTCGAGGCGTGGAGGCTCAAGCAGCATTTCCAGATCGCGGCGAACCTCGCGCGGGCGGAGCTCAAGCTCGGAAAGCACCGCGACGCTGCGGAGCACATCGCGTTCTTCCTGCGCGAAGCCGAGGGCGTGAGCGAACCCGATCGGGCGCTCGGGCGTCAGATGCTCGATGAGGCCAAGGCGCACGTCGCGACGCTCACGCTCGTCGTGAGCCGCGCGGGGGCCACGGTGCTCGTCGACGGCGTCCCCGTGGGGACATCGCCGCTCGGGCGGGAGGTGTACGTCGAGCCGGGGGAGAGGCGGTTGGAGGCGCGGCTGCAGGGCGAGACCCCGGCGCAGGCCTCGGCGGCGCTGGCGCCGGGAGCGTCGCAGGAGGTGGAACTCCGGTTCGTGGAGCGCGCCGCGGCGGCGGCGATTCAGCCCGGGGCGCCGCAGCGGCGCCCGCCCGCGGCTCCGCGGCGCCCGCCCGCGGCTCCAGATCACGGCGCCTCCGGGCCGAGCATGGCGCTCATCGCGGCGGGCGGCGCGGCCACGGGGCTCGCGGCGGGGACGGCGGTCGTCTTGAGGGTCCTCGCGGATCGGAGCGCGCGGTCAGGCAGCAACGCCGCGGTGCCCGGCGCGGACTCCTGCTATTCGAGCGGACCTGCGGCGCTCCATTACACCGGGTGCCTCGCGGTGGACGAGCACCGGACCGAGGCCGCGGGCCTGCGCAATGTCTCGACCGGCGTCTTCATCGCGGCCGGCGCGCTCGGCGCGGCCACCGTGGGCTATGCGCTGTACGGATCGTTGCGGGCCGGCGGAGGGCCAGCGGTGACGGCCGTTCCCGTGGCGCTGGCGCCCGGGGCAGGCGTCTCGCTGCGCGCGCGATGGTGACATCCGAGGAGTGAACTGGAGGGGCGACAGCATGCGACATGGTCTGTTCGAGGAGGTCCGTCGATTCCGGTGCGCCGCCGTGCTCGGCGCGGCGCTGTGCGCGACGGCGTGCGAGGAGGTACCGCCGTGCTTGCACTGTGGGCCGGGGGAGGCGGATTCGCCGGACACGTGCGGGGTGTTCGCGAAGGCGAGCGACAAGACGGGAGGCCTGGGGACAGGAGAGGATCCGTACGCGAGCCTGCAAGAGGCGATCGACCGCGCGGCGAGCATGACGGAGCCCCGGACGGTGTGCGCGTGCGCCGTTAAGGCGTTCACCGAGGCGGTGACGCTGCGCGCGGGGATCGAGGTGCGCGGGGACTACACGTGCGATGAGGCGTGGAAGGAGAGCCCGGGAACGAAGAGCACGATCGAGGGGCCGCCGGGGCAGGTCGCGTTGACGTTGACGGAAGCGGCGGCTGGGGCGAAGGTGCAGGGGTTCGAGATCAAGGCAGCGCCGGCGACGCAGCCTGGTGGGTCGTCCATCGCTGTTGCCGTGGCGAACATCGCGGCGACGCTGAAGCAGGTCAAGGCCGTGGCCGGCGACGCGATGCCCGGCGCGAACGGCGAGGCGCCGACGGGCACGGCGACGGCCGGGGAGGACGCGCCGGCGGGGGATGCGGCGAATGCGTGCGTGGCTGCCCCGAAGGGGGGAACCCCCGGAGTGACGATGTGCGGTGTCGTGGACACCAGCGGTGGCGCGGGCGGCCCTGGGGGGACGGGGCTCTTGCACTCCGGGGCATCAGGTGTGGACGGCAAGCCGATGTCGGAAGCGATGCAGACTGGCAAGGGGGGCTTGGTTCGGCAAGGACTCGGTGAAGTCGGCCTTCCCGGTACCCGGGGCGGCCCCGGGCAGTCTGGCGGCGGCGGCAAGGATGCGAGGCTGGCGCTTGCCGGCATCCTGGGCGGCGACGGTGCTCCCGGTGGGATCGGGACACCGGGGCAGGGAGGAGGAGGGGGAGGAGGGTCCAACGTACTGAACTTCTGCCCGCAGCGAGATGGATCCGCAGGAATCGGAACTGGCGCGAGCGGCGGGGGTGGAGGCGCGGGCGGTTGCGGCGGCGTCGGCGGCACAGGCGGGAAAGCCGGAGGGTCCAGCATCGGAATCGTGAGCCTCGGAACACTGCTGGTCCTTGACGAGGTGAGCGTCGAGGTTGGAAACGGGCGTGACGGGGGAAACGGGGCGGCAGGGCAACAGGGCGGACGAGGAGGGAGCGGCGCAACAGCCGGCGTTTGTACGAGCGACCCAGATGAGGACTACGCGGGAGCTGGAGGGGACGGTGGTCGTGGCGGTTCTGGCGGTCCAGGAGGCGGCGGGCGCGGCGGGTATGCGATCGGCGTCGCCTACGCAACCGCCCCTCACACGATACCGTCGCTGCATCCGTTGATCCACGGAAGGGCGGGCACCGGCGGCCTGAATGGACGAGGCTCTTCCGCCGAAGCCGGCGCGCCCGGTGGCGCCGCCGCGTGCTGGCGCTTCGATACGAACACGAGCTGCGCGCAGTAGCCACGCTCTCCCGCGCCTCGATCGAGGCCAGCGGCCTATCTGAACACAGGTGCGCTGTCGAACACCGTCGGCTCCGCGGTCTCTGCGGGGACCGGCGCCGGCGTCCTGCGCTGAGTCCACCTCGCCGGAGCTCGCTGCGACCCCCGGCCTTGCGCCGTCCTGGTGCCTCGCGCAGCCGCCGGCGGCGCTTCCGGTGAGCTCGCGGCCACCCTCGCCGGCGAAGGCGCTGGCGCCGCCACGTCCGCCTCGCCCTCAATCACCGCTGCCGGCCGCGCCGCAACATCCGCTCTCTTCTCTTCGTCGCCCGCCAGCTCCGACAGGACGCCGAGCACCGACGCCACCGCGGCCAGCGTCGCGCTCGCGCCGACGACCGCCCCCTTGATCCAGCTCCGCCAGGCCGCCCTCTCCACGACGGGCGGCTTCTGCGCCTGCTCCCCCTCCGTCGCCTCGGCGCGCCCGCCGCCACGCGCCCCATCGGCCGCGGCCTGCTCGTCAGCCGCGGCCTGCTCGCGCCGCACGGCCTCCGCGTCCGTGCGCGCCGCGCCCTCGGGCGCACCGGCAGCCTGCGCGCCCTGCGCCGCGTAGCGCTCGCGCCAGCCCACGGGCTTCAGCTTCTCCGGCTCCGCTCCATACGGCCTCGCGCCGAACACCGTCCGGGCGATCTCCGCCGCGTCCTCCGGCACCTCCTCGATGCGCAGCAGATGGCCGTGGCGATCCTCCGTCGCGACGTCGCGCTCGGCCACGAGCCGCACCGAGAGCCCACCCGGGATATCGGCCTCTCGACCGGTGGTGATCGCCGTCCACTTGATGTTCGAGCGGAACAGCACCGCCGCGAGCCTCGAGGCGACGCCCGCGACGGCCCCGAACGGCTCGTCGTCCCCGTGCACGACGACCACCCGCCTCGGCTGCGCGCCCGGATCCGCGGCCCACACCCAGGAGAGGTCGCTCCGCGGCAAGCGCGGGAGATCGTCGAACGCCTCGACATAGCGCGCCAGCACCCGGGACACGCCGTCCGGATGCTCGAGGACCGCGCGCACGTACGCCCGATAAAAGGCGCCCGCGGGAGGCTCGGAGTCGCCTCCGTTCATCGTGTGACGGTGGAACGCGGCCGCCGCCTCGAGCAGCGACGCCGGGCGTACCTCGCGATCGACGGCGGCGATGCCATGGGCGAACGGCGGGTGCCCCCTGCCCGCGTGATCCGTCGCGCCGCCGATCCGGAACGCGAAGATCAGGGCGATCGCGCCGTGACCCGCCTCGTGCTGCGTGTCGTCGCGCGAGAGATTGCCGATCGCGAACGCGTGCGTGCCGTTCGTCTGCGGCTCGATGTATTTCATCAGCCGCGCCATGTGGCTGAAATGCGTCGGGGTGAGCAGGCCCTGGGGGATCTCCGGGCCGTACATGAGATCGATCTGGTGCTCCGGGACGTTCCCGTGGAGCACATGATACCACGCCGCGTCGTCCGCGGCGCGATAACGCGGCGGCTCGTAACCAGCGGCGCTCATCTCATTTCTGCGCATGAGATCCGACCTGGGGCGGCGAGAGTCGCGCTGTCTGGGAGACGGCCGCCGGCGCGACGACATCCTGCTTGATGCGCTGGAGGAGCTGACCGTCGTAGGCGTGCTTCGGCAGGATGCGCTCGACGAAGTGCGAGAACAGGTGGTGCGTGCTGTGGCCGTAGCTCGCCGAGCCCACGAGCACCCGCGTGTCGACGTGGTTCTTGAGCCGCTCGATCGCGCTGATCAGCGGCTGGTAGTGCCTGTGCGCCTCCAGCTCGATCTCGGCCGGCGTCCCGGAGAGGACGTCGGATTTGTTGATGAACAGGACGACCGCCTTGCACGCGGTCAGCGTCTTGGAGCCGAAGAAGTAGCGCAGCGATTGCGGCTGAAACTCGCGGATCTGATCCTCGATGCGCGCCGGATCCACCTGTCGTCCGTCCTTGGCCGCGAGATCGACCACCAGGAGAAGGCCATGGACCTCTTCCACGACGAGCTCGTGCTGGGCCTCGACGAGGTGCTCTCCGCCCCAGTCGCCGATCTCGAAGATGTGCTCGGTCAGCTCTTCCTTGGTGGACACGTGGCTCACGGTCCGCTCGTAACGCTCGATCTTCGTCCCCTGCATTTTGCCGAGGTCGACGAGGGGGTTGGCCCACTTCAACGTGAGCGAGGTCTTCCCGGTCCCCTTGATGCCGAGCGTCAGGATCTTGTACCGCTTCTGCGTGACCTTGGGCCGGGCGTCCAGCTCCCTCCGCAGCCACTCGATCTCTCGTTGCTGCGCGTCGAGCCACTCGACCTTCTGGCGCTCCTCGCTCCGGGCGCGGTCGAGCGCCTCTCGGTCCTGGGCGCGCTCTGTTCGTATCTGCTCGAGCTGCGCGCTGGCTTGACGGAGGGCCTCTGTGTTCCGGGCGGCCTCGCGCAGCTGTCCTTTGAACGAGGCCGTCCGGGCTGCGAGCCAGGCCATGCCGGCACCGCAACCGAGCGTCCCGAGCCCGAAGAGGATCGATAAATCTACAGCCATTTTGACACACCTCGCCCCGTGACAGCGTCGACCGAGTCGCTGTTCCCGGCGGACGGCCCGCGGGCCCCGGGCCCGCTGGCCTAAGTGCTATCACAGCGCGCCTGGCCGACCAGCCGAGTCCGGGCGTCGCCGCTGGCCCACGGTGCCGTGTCCGGAACGTCGCGCGCCGCTCGAAGGAGCGTTGCCAGGGCCGCACTCCGCCGCACCGATGTGCAACAGCACCCCGGGCAAGGCGGTCACCGACGTACCGTCGGGCTCGCGGCGCGCGCCCGCGGGAGACGCGTGGCCAGCCGCAGGACGCGCTCGACGATTCCATCCCGGCGACAAATGTCACACCTCGGCGCATTCACCGTGGCACCACCACACCCTCGCCGGGCGGCGGGCGGGTCGGGAACGCCGCGGAAATAATCTGAAGGGGCGCGCCCCGAGGCGGCATCAAGCCCTGTGTGCTGCCCGGGTCCTGGCGGCGAGCGGTCACCTGTATGCTCCGGGTCGAGGCGCGCCTCCCCGGGGTCTGCCGGGCGGCCATCCAACTCTCCCCGACGAAGGTCTGCACGTGCACACGAACCAGGGCATCAGAAGGCATCGGCAGCGCGGCACGGCGGCAGCCTCGCTCGCCGGCGTGGCCGCGTTGACCTTCGTTGCTTGCGCGGATCTCTCTGTCCCGGAAGACGCAGGAGGATCCGGTCCGCCGCCCGCGACGTCGGGAGAACCGCCCGTGACCGACAAGGAGCCGCCCTTCATGGGGGAGAGGCCGCCCCTCCTCGGGGAGGAGCCGGCCCGGGCATGGGAGGGGGCGGTCCGGACGACGGGGCTGGTCGCCGGTCGCGACCCGAGGAACGCCTACCTCCGGGCCGTCGGGTCGCTGTACCACGACTGCACCGGTTTCCTCATCAAGACCGGCGACGACGTCGACGCGCCCGCCTACGCGCTCACCGCAGGTCGCTGCGTCAAGTTTCCTCTGGATACGCCGATGTATTTCGACGTGAGCGTCGACGAGGACCCCGAGGGCGCCCTGATCTTCACGTTCAACTATTTCAACGATACGCCCGACGACGAGCTGGTCCATGCGATGGGGATCCGGATCGCGTACGTCACGATGAAGGGGACCGACCTCGCCCTGGTCGAGCTCGACCACACCGTCGGTGAGCTCCAGGCGCTCGGCATCGAGCCGCTCCCGCTGGCCGACGCGCCCCCGGCGGCGGGAGAGCCGATCGAGCTCGCCGTGGTACCGCTGCAGCAGGACGGGGGCGATTACTACACCGAGCCGTACGTGCGCCGCGCGCGCTGCGCGGAGGGCGACAGACGACCCGACGTGATCGAGCACCAGTGGCACTGGTACGACATGCACGTGAACGACTGCCGCGGCATGGGCGCCGGCGCCTCGGGCGGCCCGGCGCTCGACCGGCGCGGGAGGGTCTTCGGGGTCTTCACCACGCATTTCAAGTCGGCCGGGCGGGTGGACCCTTGCTACCTGGATTACCCGTGCGAGGTCGGCGACGGCAAGCCCGAGCGCAGCGTCGAGGGCGCCGGCTACGTCGCGGATGTCACGGCGATCGCCGGGTGCTTCGACGCCGACGGCCGCTTCGATCTGTCGGCCGCCGGATGCGCGCTGGATCCGGGAGGCCATGACTCCCCGAGCAGGGCGCCGTCGCGCGTCACCGCGCCGACGCTCGGCGAGCCGCCCGAGCCGAGCGGCTGGGACGTCCGCCTCTCCTCGACGGCGGATACGCACTACCGCTACAAGGTGGGCCCGGCAGCGAGCGTCGACTGCCGCGCCGCGGAGGGATACTCCGACCCGATCGCGATCGAGGACCAGCGCCTCGCGAAGCTCCCCGTGCCCGCGGAGGAAGGCCTGTATGCCCTGTGCGTCCTGACCGGCTCGGGCGACGTCGGCGGCGCAGCGTGGCAGTCGACGGATCACCCGACCGTGATCCTCAAGAAGGTCCGTGAAGCTGCCCGCGTCGAATCAGGCCCCGACGCGGGCGACGTCACGACGGAGCAGGCGTTCGACCTCGCGAACCGGGCGGTGGACGCTTATCGGGACCACATGCGGGATCACCAGGCCCGCTTCGCGGTGACCGCGGGGACCACGACCGACACCAGGCTGGAGATCGCGGCCGATCGCACCTGGTACATCCACCTGGGCTTCGACTTCCGCAAGGAGGGCGTGTCGTCGCCCGACATCGCCTCGTTCATCGCGTGCCACGAGATCGGCCACGCGCTCGGGGGCTTCCCCTTCAAGCGATCGCCTGCCCAGCACAGGCAGGTCGAAGGGCTGGCGACGGGGCAGTACGGAACGGTGAGCAGCGCGGAAGGCCAGGCGGATTACTTCGCGACCAAGGAGTGTCTCCCGCGCCTCTGGTCCACCGAGCGCGAGGTGAACGCCCTGTTCCGCGGGACGGTGACCGAGTACGCGAAGGCGCGCTGCGACGCGGCGTGGGAGGGCGTCGACGCGCAGGACCTGTGCTACCGGATCGCCGCGGTCGCCGAGGGCTTCGGTCGCTGGGCGAGGAGGCCGGGTGACTCCCGTCCTGTCCCCGATCTGAGCACGCCCCACACCGACGAGGTCACGTTGACGGAAGCGAACAACCCCCCGCTGCAGTGCAGGGTCGACACCCTGCTCCAGGGGGCGCTCTGCCCGACGAAGTTCCGCGGCACCGCCATCCCCGGCCTCATCCAGCCCTACGATCAGGTGCTGACGTACAGCCCCGAGGTGGAGGCGGCCGCGGCGCCCGACTCGTGCACCGAGGGGACGGGCTCGCGCCCCCGCTGCTGGTTCGCGCCGAACGCCACGGAGCCCGACTGCACCGGCATCCCGGAGCTGGGGATGTGCGACGTGATCGATGGGCAATCCGTGCTGATCCAGTGCACCCCGGAGAGAGGCATTCAGACGTTCGTTTGCCTGCCAGATTTCCCCTGCGGGATGGATGAGGAAGGCTGGTCGGACTGCGGTCTCTAGCGCCGCGTCGCCCAGGCTCGGGCCGAACAGGAGCTCCAGCCCGGCGTGCGGCCCCTTCAGGGCGTGCACCTCGCCGCCGAGGTCGCGCGGCGTCGCCTACAGCGGGGCGAACGTGCACGCACCGCCGGCGCAGACGGCCCTGATCGCGAGGCACGCAGGCGTGCCGTAGGGGCAGTCCATCCTCCGATGCTCGCGACATACGGTCGCGTTGAGGTGGGAGATGACGCGCCTCATCGGCTGCACGCCCGCCCTGTTGACCACCTCACCGCAGGTGCCGCCGCAGTCGGTGCTCGTATCGACAAGGGTGCAATCGGCGCTGGTAGCGCATGCCCGGTAAGCGGCCCGGACGCGCTCCACCTGGCTGGATGCGTGGGCACGCCGCTGCTCACAGGCCCTCCAGTCCACATTTCGCTCGTACTCCGTGGGTTCCATCGTGTCGGTGAATCCCGCGATCGCGAGCGAGAAGGAAGCCAGGGCAAGGAGCGCAGAGATCCCCAGACGGAGCCGGTTCGTCTTCATGTTGCCTCCATCGCGCGCGTGCTCGTCCTCGCCGGCGACGCGGGCGCATCGCGCGGCTACTCGCCTGTCATGGGGCTCCCCCCGCGGGAACGGAAGGCGCTCGATGGCGTGTGCCACGGCACAATCCGGGCGGGGAGGAGGTCCAGGCGCTTCTGTGGGTGTCAGGAAACTTCGGTCTTCCCGGAGAGGCTGACGACCGCAGTCTGGCAGGCGGCGCAGCGGCGCTCCCGGGCGTCGCCCTGGCGCCGTCGCGGGCACGCGATGCGCGCATTGTATCGTGCGGCGATACTCTATTGGCTTGATCATCGCGACGTCGCGGCGCGGGAAGATCTTGCCTGCTCCTCCGTAGTACGGGTCGATGGCGTTCCTGGATGGTCGGGCAGGCTGCCCGGCCGTTCGGCCCTCTCTGCCCAGGAGAGCGAGCGAAACACCAGGATGTCGGCACAGTCACACAAAGGCCCCTCCGGCCGGGATCCCAGGATGCCCCGGCGCGGCGAGGCAGGAGATATCGCGATGAAAACGACATGGGTTTGTGCGGTCGCGCTGGGGCTCTTCGGCGCGTTGGCGGGCGTTGGCTGCGGCGACGCTGAAGATCCCGGCGCGTCGGGGGGCGGCGACACGGCGCCGGTCTCGCTCGACGCGTTCGCGGGCGAGTTCGCGGACGCGTACTGCGAGCGGATCTACAGGTGCTGCGATGCGAACGAGCAGGCGCAGGTCCTCGAGCTCTCGAGCTCCAAGCCCGAGAACCAGGAGGAGTGCTCGGCCGAGCTCGCGCCGCTCCTGTCGCTCGTCTCCCTCGAGAAGAAGGCGTCCGTCGACGCGGGCCGGCAGAGCTATGACGGCGAAAAGGCCGCGCGCTGCCTTGCTGCACTGCAGAGCACCTGCGAAGGCGGCCTCGGGGGCGACGACGGTCCGTTCGATACGACCCTCGAGTGTTCCACGATGTTCGTGGGCAAGGTAGCCGATGGCGACGCGTGCACCGAGCACGACGATTGCAGCGGTGCGGGCTCGGTATGCGTGGACGACGTCTGCACGCCGCCCGCGCCGCCCGCGGCGGAGGGGCAGCCTTGCTACCTCACCGAAAACTGCCAGGAGGGCCTGGTATGTGAGTACGTCGAGAACGGACCGCAGTGCGTCAAGCCCGGATCGAAGCCCGATGGGGAGGCGTGCGCGGGCAACTACGAGTGCGCGAGCCGCTACTGCGATCTTCACAGCGTCTGCGTGGCGCAGCGGGAGGACGGCGCGGAGTGCTCCTTCTCCGGCGAGTGCAAGAGCCTCGACTGCGATCCGGAGACCTTCACCTGCGCGCCGGCCGAGCCGGAGCCCGAGCCGACGGACGACGAGCCGGTCTGCGACGGCAGGTGAACGTCGACGGCCGCGATGTCGGCAGCGTCGTTGTGTGGCCCACGGCGCAGGGCTGAGGACGGGGCGAGGCTGTGGGTGCGCTCGAGCCTCGCCACCGGCGCAGCGCTCGTGCATCCGTCGCTTCCCCGCGCTTACTGGACGATTCCGAGCTGGCGCATCAGCCCGAGCCCGTCGGTGACGCGCCAGTGCTCGACGATCTTCCCTCCACTTCCTGGTGCATCGCCGTCCGGGCTCGCCCGCGACCACAACGCGTCCTGGTCCCTCGTCGCCCCGCGGCGAGGCGGCGGGCGCGCCGGCGGTGTTGTCTTCGCTGGTTCATGAGAAAATCATGAGAACAATGAACCACAGAGGCACAGAGGGCACAGAGGGGAGAACGAGAGGGAGATGGGAACCGAGAGAATCTATCTCCTTTCCTCTGCTCTCTCGCGTCGAGGCGCCGAGCGGGGGAGAGGCGCTCGAGCGACCCGGACAACGGGGGCGCAGACTGCCCGGGGACGTGCCTCCACGCGGGCGAGATCGAGTGACAGCACGCTGAGCGCCCGACGCCCCGGAGCAGGGCGTCGGCTCCAGGGCCATGCCCGCGGGCCGTTCGCTCGCGCCGCCTCGCCGTCCAGAGCGATCGGCGCCGCCATCCGGCGAGCCACCGCTGGTCTTGCAGGGGTGGTCTGGTTCGTGTATTGCACGACGGAGGCTCGATTCAGGGCCTCCCGAGCGACACGGGCACGGCCAGCGCGGAGCTCTCACGAGCCACGACGACGAAGATCTCCTCCTCTGGCAGCAAGCGATCCTGTCCGACCGCGGGACGCCGTGTCGCAGACGACGCTGGATGGCCACAGGAGCACTCATGAGGAACAAGTCTCGGGCTACAGGCGGCAGCCGCGTTCCCCCCCGCCGCCATCGCGCTCGCGGCGCCGCGAGCGCGGCGTCGTACGCCCTTTTCTTGATGCAGGCCGCCTGCGGTGCCTCCATGCCGCAGCCCGCCGACACGGTGCTGCGGAATGGCTTCGTGTACACCGTCGACAGCGCGGACTCGGTGCACCAGGCGGTCGCGGTGCGCGCCGGCAAGGTCGTTTATGTCGGCGCCGACAGCGGCGTACAGGCGTATGTGGGCGCTCGGACCGAGGTCATCGACCTGACCGGACGCATGCTGATGCCCGGGCTGGTCGACGGCCACCTGCACGTGATGTCCGGCGGGGCGCAACGTCTGATGTGCAGTCTTGACTACAAGACGCTCACGATCGCGCAGCTCCAGCAGAAGATCCAGGCCTGCCTCGACGGCGAGCCGGCCAAGGATCCCGACAGGTGGCTCGAGGTGACGAGCTGGGACCGGCAGGGCACGGTATCGGTGGACGCCGACCCGACGAGGGTCGCGCTCGACGCGCTCAAGACCCAGCGCCCGATCCTCGTGCACTCCACCGATCACCACAGCGTGCTGACCAACTCGCGCGGCATGGCGCTGGCGGGCATCACCGCCGCCACGCCCGATCCGGTCGGCGGCAAGATCGATCGCGACCCGAGCGGCCAGCCGACGGGCATCTTCGAGGATGCCGGCATCGCGCTGATATCGGCGGCCATGCCGGCGCCGACGCAGGAGGACGACGTGCGCAGCGCGAAGGCGGCGCTCGACGCGATCCGCCGCCAGGGCGTGACGACCTTCATGGATGCGTCCTCGGACGAGCGCGCGCTGAAGGCGTTCACGGCCGTGCAGCGCAGCGGCGAGCTGACGGCGAGGGCGCTCTTCGCCATGATGCTCGTTCCTGACAAGGCAGCGAAGGATCCGGAAAGAGCGATCGCCACGATCAAGGCACTGGCGGCCCCCTATGATCAGGCCGCCGCGGAGCCCGCCCCCGGCATCGGCGCGCGTCACGTCAAGATCATGATGGATGGTGTCCTGCAGGCGCCGGCCCAGACCGCGGCCATGCTCGCACCGTATCTCGTCAACACGGGCACGAACGACGCGCCGAGCTGGGTCCCGGGCAAGCACAGCGGCGATGTTTACTTTCCGCCGGACACGCTGAAGTCGCTCCTCCTCTCGGCCGTCAAGGCCGGGTTCGATCCCCACGTCCACGCGATCGGCGATCGTGCGGTGCGGCAGACGCTCGACGCCTACGAACACGTGCGCGCGCGATTGCCGGGCAGCGACATGCGCCCGGCGATCGCGCATTGCGAGACGGTCGATCCGGCGGACTACGGTCGCTTCAAGGCGCTCGACGTGATCCCGGTCATGTCGTTCCAGTGGGCGCAAGAGGCCCCTTATTCCGTCAATGCGATGAAGGAGCAGCTCGGGCCGGAGCGCTATGCCCGCCTCGAGCCCGAGGGCAGCCTGCACAACGCGGGTGCGAAGATAGCCTATGGTAGCGACTGGCCGGTCGATCCGTTCGCCGAGTTCCTGGCGCTGAAGATCGGCGTGACCCGCAAGGGGGACCCCACGCATCCGGCCAGTTTTGGTCCGGCCTACGCCGGCCGGCTCAACGACGATCCGCTCCTGCCGCGCAACGTCGCGCTGCGCGCCATCACCATGAACTCGGCCTACCAGCTGCGGCTGGAGAAGGTCGTGGGCTCGATCGAGCTCGGCAAGTTCGCTGACATGATCGTGCTGGACCAGAACTTCCTTCAGATCCCCGAGGACGATCTCGGGAAGATTCAGGTGCTCATGACCATCGTCGGGGGGAAGACCGTCTACACCGCCGATTCATTCCGGCCGAAGGGCTAGACCAAGCCCCAGGCATCTTGATGCCGCGCTCGTCCATCACGGCTTTGTTGCGCGCCTCGCTCTTCGCGTACGCCGCGCGGGCTCTGACCCGCTCGGCATATCCGGTGAAGCTCGCTTGCGAGGGGCCGGCAGGATGTCCCAGGATGTCGGCGATGCGCCGCCTGCGCCTTCCGCACCCGCCCCGTAGCGCCTCCGCCGGCCGCCGGGCTCGCCGCGCGGCGCGCGCCGCGGGGCGCCTCGGAGCCTCTCTGTCCGCGACGGCGCTCGCCGCCGGCCTGCTCGGCGGCGCGTGCGCGGGGGAGCCGCCCGCGCCGGGAGGCGACGGTGGCTCCGGCCAGGGCGCGGGGGCGCACCCGGTGACGACGACCACGTACATGAGCGCGGTCACGGGCTTCGGCGGCGCCCCGGAGGAGCTGCCGCGCACGTTCCTCGTGACCGGGGTGGTCACGGACGGCGCCGCGCCGCTGGAGGGCGCCCTGGTGATGCAGGCCGGCGGGGAGCCGGAGAGGGTGACCGGGCCGGACGGCGCGTTCTCCATCGAGATCACGCGCGACATCCCGGGCAAGCCGACCGTGGTGGCCGCGATGGTGGGGTACCGGACGGACGGCATCGAGTTCGAGCGCCTCCCGGACGGGCCGGTCGAGATCGCGCTGCGGTACGTGTCGCCGCCGGACAACGCGCTCGGCTACAGCTACGGCGATCCGGGCGACGGCGATCCGCACAACTCGACGCGGTTCTGCGACCACTGCCACACGACGCTCGTGACCCAGTTCCTCGGGTCCGGGCACGCGCAGTCGGCCAGGCGCCCGCTCCTCCAGGCCGTCTACGCGGGGGTCTCGATGGCCCACGACGACGAGGCCTCGTGCGTCGCCGCGGGCGGGCGCTGGAAGGCGGGTCGCGTGCCCGGGAGCGAGGGGGAGGCCGCGATGCGGTGCTATCTCGGCAGCGGCGTGCTGCCGGACCTCAACCCGTCCTGCGGCGGGGAGGCGCGGTCCTCGTGCGACGACCCCGCGCTGCCGGCGGCGGAGCGTCCGGCGGCGTTCGGCGGGTGCGCCGACTGCCACGCGGCGGGGATGGACGGGCCCGCAGGCGGGCGCGATCTCCTCGAGGCGACCGGCATCGCGTTCGAGAAGGGGAACCACTGCGACGCCTGCCACAAGGTCCGCGACGTCGACCTGAGCAAGCCGCCCGGGGTCGCCGGGGCGCTGATGATCCAGCGGCCGCAGGAGCGGATCTCGGCCGACCCTGGCGCGAAGCTCGTGCAGGTGATGTTCGGGCAGCGGCCGGACGTGCCGAGCAAGTTCATGGGCGGGAGCTACCAGCCGAAGTTCTCGAGCTCGGAGTTCTGCGGCGGCTGCCACGAGCAGAAGCAGGCGGCGCTCCTGCCGGGCGCGGCGCTCGACCCGGCGCGCTGGCCCGACGGGCTGCCGATCCACGAGACGTTCTCCGAGTGGGCGGGGAGCTCGTGGAACCGCCGGGCGACACAGTGCCAGTCGTGCCACATGCCGGAGGTGTCCTCGCTGAAGAGCAGCGTGGACCTGACCGACGAGACGAACGCGAGCGTCGAGCTCGGCTTCGTCCGCCCGCCGGGGACGGTGCTCTCGCACGCCTTCCTCGGGCCGCTCGAGGGCACGCCGCGGCTCATCGGGGAGGCGCTCGAGGTGCGCCTTTCCGCGACGGCGGCCTCGGGCGAGCTCGCGGTCGAGGTCGCCGTGGTCAGCGGGCTCGCGGGCCACGCGGTCCCGACCGGGGAGCCGATGCGGGCGGTGGTGCTGCTCGTCACCGCGGAGGCGTGCGGCGCGCCCATGGCGCCGTCGCGCGGCATGACGGTGAACGACACGGGCGGCGCGCTCGCGGAGGGGCGCGTGGGCGGCGACGCGCGCCTCTCGGGCGCCGCGCTCACCTGGCCGGCGGGCGCGGCGAGCGCGCGGGCGGGGGACGTGGTGCGCGTCGTCCGGCCGACCGGCGATTACGACGACTACAGCGGCGTTGGCCGCTTCGCGGATCCGTCGCTCGACCCGGCGGACAAGGGGCTCGAGATCCGCGCGCCGGTCGGCGAGGCGCGGGTGGTCTCCGCGGGCGGCGGTGTGATCGCGCTGAGCGGCGATATCCCCGCGCAGGACGGGGATATCGTCTACCTCGGCGCGCCGCTCCCCGCGGCGCACGAGGACGGCCAGCCCGCGGCCGCGTTCGCCGGGGCCGCGGGCTACACCTTCGCGAAGGTGCTCGTCGATCCGGCGGGCGCGCGGCACGCGCCGCAGCACCGCGCCGTCGACATCGCCAGCGACAACCGCATCGCGCCGGGGGGCTTCGCGGTGACCTCGCACGGCTTCGCGATCCCCGCGGGCTGCGACGTGGCGAACGTCACGGCCACGCTGCTCTACCGCCCCGTCCCGCTGGCCCTCGCGCGCGAGCGGGGCATCGTCGCGCGCGATTACCTGGTCGATTCGTCCTTCTCACCCGTGCCGCTCGACTGAGCGATCCGGGCCAGTGGAGTCCGTGGTTTCAGGAGAGAATGAGCCACAGAGGGAAGAAGAAGAGAGAAAGAGAATGAACCACAGAGGGCACAGAGGGCACAGAGGGGAGAAGAGAGAAAGAGAATGAACCACAGAGGTCAGAGGGGGAAGAATAGAAAATAAATTTACTCATCTCTCTTTTCTCATCCTCTGTGCCCTCTGTGCCTCTGTGGTTTTCTTCTTCTCTTCTTCTGCTTCTCCTCCGCACCAGGACGACCCTGGGCGGCGCGCGCCTACCCGAGGGAGCTCCGCAGCGGACGCGCTCACCCGGCGCGGCGCCCCCGGAGCAGCTCGCTCCTGAGCTGCTCATACACGAGCTCCGAGATACAGCTCGTGAAGCACCGCGTGTGAACGAACTGACCGTCCCGCGTGTAGACGTTGGAGTTGATCAGCACGTGCTTGACGCTGCCGTCCTTCGCGCGGAGGCGGGCCGGGTACGAGAGCAGCTTGCCGGCGCCGGAGAGGGTGCAGAGGATCTGGTCGACCACGTCCTCGTCGACATGGAAATCCGCGACATGCCGGTCGATGTACTCCTCGGGCCGGTAGCCGAGCATCTCCAGCTCGAGCTTGTTCGCCCACAGGATCTTGCCGTTCGCGTCGATCAGGTGGACGCCCAGTGAGGCGTTGTCCAGGAACTCCTGCCAGTCCTCGAAGCGGTTCCGTGTCGTGCCCATCGCTCACCTCCCCCGGCGGTGCTCCCCCGCGATCCCGTGAGGCCGATCGGGCTCCGGAGAGCCGCCGTCCAGCCAGCACCGGACCACATTACAAGAGATCGGTTATGCGGACGAGAGGTGTGATCCACGGCGTGAGGACGATTGTCCTGCGGAGCCCGCAAGGCTGCTTCGCGGGGCGCGCAGCGCGCCGGGGCCGGCTCGGCTGACCGGGACGTTCACGCCGCCGCGCCGCCGCGGCGCGCGGCCGGCGGATCGCGGAAGACGTGCGCGTGGGCGCGCGCGACGTCGCGGAAGGCGCGCGGCGCGCGGCCGGTCACGCGATGGACGGTGTCGGTCACGCGGTCTTCCGCCCCATCGCGGATGGCGAGATCGAGCCGCACGAGGAACGCGGCGTAGGGCGCGGGGATGCCCCCCTGGACGAGGTGCGCGCGGGCGGCGTCCTCGTCGGCGCGGACGTGGCGTATCGCGCGGCCGGCGACCTCCGAGAGGGTGGCCGCCACGTCATCGTAGCTGAGCGCCTCCGGACCGGTGATGACGTGCGCCGTGTCATGCGGTGTGTCGTCGAGGAGCGCGCGTGCGGCGACCTCCGCGATGTCGTCGGCGTCGACGAAGCCGACGCGGCCGCCGCCCGTCGCGGTCGTGATCTCGCCGCGCGCGGCGATCGCGGCGAAGTGCGGGTGGCGCGGGTCGACGAAGTTCTGCATGAACCACGAGGGGCGCAGGACGGTCCACTCCGGCGCGCGCTCGCGCAGCGCGCGGTGGACGACGCCGACCCCGGGGGCCCCCTCCGGTACGGCCGACGCGCTGAGCAGCACGAGGCGGCGGGCCCCGGCGGCGAGCGCGCGGTCGATGAAGGGCAGCATGAGCGCCGAGGGGTCCTCGACGGCCGCGGGCGCGACGAGGTACGCGCGATCGACGCCGCGGAGCGCGGCGTCGTGCGTCGCGGGATCGGCCCAGTCGAAGCGCGCGTGCTCCACGCCCTCGCGCGGGGCAGGCGCCGATCGGCTCGCGACGCGGACGCGCGCGCCGGCGGCCTCGAGCCGCGCGGCGATGGCGCGCCCGGTGGTGCCGGTCCCGCCGGTCAAGAGGACGCGCGGAGCGCCGCTGTCACCGCGCGCGCTCACGGCGTCACCGGGCGATCTGCGCCGGAGGCCGCGCCGGAGTCCACGCCGGAGGGCGCGTTGACGTCGCCGAAGGCCTCGAGCACGGGCGCCGGATTCCAGTACTCGCGGTACCGCGCCACCTTGCCGTTTCTCGTGGCGACGAGCATCACGTAGTCCTGCTCGTAGCGCCTGCCCGCGGGCAGGATGATCGCCGAGCCGTGCACCTCGGCGAGCGCGACGTCGGGATCGGTCGTCGGGTAGCGGCGCACGTCCCGGAACGAGAGGTCGCGAAAGCGCTCCAGGATGCCCTCGAAGTGGCCCCGGATGGCCGCTTTGCCCTCGAGCACGGCCGGCGCGCCGAGCGCGGGCGCATACGGGAACTCCACGGTCGCGTCGTCGGCGAAGAGGTCGAGCCAGCGCTCCATGTCGCGGCCGATGAGGGCGAGGAGCGCGTCCAGCGCCTGCGCGGCGCTGAGCGGCGGGGCCTCCGGTGTGGAATGCGGCGGGGATTGCGGGCCGAGGTGGTCCATCGGGATCCTTCCTTTCGTGGCGGCGAGGCCGTCGTGCGTGGTGACGCCATCGCTCGTGGTGACGAGGCCCAGCGTAGGGACCCCGCGATTGCCGGGCGTCCGGCTCCGCGATCCGCGCGTCCAGGGCTGGCGCCGGCCGC
Organism: Sorangium sp. So ce406; assembly: GCF_051474675.1. Taxonomy (NCBI): domain Bacteria; kingdom Pseudomonadati; phylum Myxococcota; order Polyangiales; family Polyangiaceae; genus Sorangium; species Sorangium sp. So ce406. The sequence goes on from NZ_CP150340.1 coordinate 1,160,877, forward strand.
CGCGCGCTGTAGAGTCGATGGCGCCATGTCCGCAGCGTTCGACGAGCTGGCCCGGAGCGTCGTTGTCCGTGAGACCGAGGTGCTGCGCTTCGCGCTCGGCGATCGCTGGGGCAAGCGGCGGCCGGCGCAGCGCGCGTGCGCCCGGGTGTACGCGGCGACCGACGGCGGCTGCTGGGTCGACGTGACGGGCCGGCGGCTCGCGCTGAGCCCGGGAGAGCTCGTGTTCCTGCCGCGCGCCGATGAGCACGCCATCCGCGATCGGCCGTCGACGTCGCTCGCGCACCCGGAGGCCGTCTGCGTCGGGATGCGCGCGGTCGGCGACGGCGCCCTGGAGACGGCGGCCGAGCCGGAGACGCGCCTCGTGATCGTCGACCTGCACCTCGACGCGGCGGGCGCGCCGTGGCTCGCGCTGCTGCCGCCGGCGGTGCATGTGACGGGGGAGACGCCGGGGCTGGCGCGCTGGCTCAACGAGACGCTGGCGCTGCTCGCCGGGGCGCCGGATCTGTCGCCGGCGCTGCGCCGCGCGGTCGGCGAGGCGTGGGGGCACGCGCTGTTCGCGAGCGCGCTGCGCGACCCCGGGGCGGCGCTGCCGCGGCGGGAGGCGCTACGGGACGAGCCGATCGCGGCCACGCTCGCGCGGGTGCGCGCCTCGCCCGAGCGCGCGTGGGAGCTCGCCGACCTCGCGCGCCAGGCCGGGCTCTCGCGCTCGGCGTTCGCGGCGCGCGCGACGGCGCTCCTCGGCGAGCCGCTCGGCCATCACCTGCGCCGGCTGCGCCTCTCGCGCGCCGCGGTGCTGCTCGGCGAGACGACGCTCCCGGTGAAGGTCGTCGCCGCCCGCGTCGGCTACGACAGCGAGCCCGCGTTCGCGCGCGCCTTCGCCCGCGCCCACGGCGTGAGCCCCGCCGCGTACCGGCAGGCGAGGCGGCGAGAGGACGGCGCCCTCGCGGCTAGGCGCGCGGGGTGATGGGGCGGGAGCGCGGACGACGTGGCATCGTTTCCGTGCCGCAGGAGGAAGCCGTCAAAGGTCGACCACGCAGAGGACGCTCGTTGTCGTGTCCTCGCCGTATTCCTTGACCTCGATCTGAATCTTCGAGCTTGCCTCGTCGACTCCAGCGCCGAAGCGAGCCTCGAAGTCCAGCTCGTACCAGGTCTAGGTCGAGATCGGATCGGACACCTTCCATGCGATCAGCTCGTAGCCGCCGATCGACGTGTGATCGAAGACGAAGATCGTGTCGGCGGGAGCGGTGTGTGAGACGGTGAGTGAGGGGCTCACGAACTCGTAGGCGCCGGCCTCGCCGAGCTCGAGGCTGCAGGCCTCGCCCGAAGGCGTGGTCCCATCGTAGGTTCCGAGCAGGCAGGCGCTGGCGCTGGGATCGAGGAGCCCCTCGGCGAGGATCGCGACGGCGCGCCCGAGCTGCCCGCCGTGGGCCCGGGGCAGCGCCGACCGATGATCAGGCGCTCGCCATCGCGCCGCGCGAGGCCCCGGCTCACGCCGTAATGCAAGCGCGCCGCTCCGCCGTGACGTCGCGAGATCGGCATCCCACGGCGCTCCAGCGGAGTCGCGATCCCTTGACGTGGACCGAGCTTCAGCTTCTCCTGATTCTCTATGCTCAGCCAAAGAGTCTCTCTGGAGCCATGGGCGTGCTTCGTGATGGGCATGCTGGCGATGATGACCGCGGGGTGCGAGAGGAGCGGAGCTCCCGGCGACCCCGCGCCTGTCGGGGCCGTAGCCTCGGCGCTCATGGGCGACGAGCCCGACCTCGTGATCTCGAGCGTGAGCGGGCCACCGAGCGCCGTGCCGGGCGGCCATTTCACGACATCCCTCACCGTGTGCAACCAGGGCAATTCGGTGAGCTCTGGCACGAACGTCGAGGTGAGCCTGTCGGCGGATGGCATCATCACACCGTCGGATCCTATCACCGGCTACGCCTCGCTGGGGAACCTCTACCCGGGTGAATGCGTGGAGCTCGGCGTCCAGACCCTCGCGGCCGTGCCCGACGGCGCGTACACGCTCGGCGCCGTCGTGGACTCGTTCGGTGATGTGATCGAGCTCTCGGAGGCCAACAACGCGGCATCGGGCGGCGACATCGGCATTGCCTACGGCCCGGATCTCATCGTCTCTGTCGTGAGCGGCCCGCCGAGCGCCTCGCCCGGCGGCAGCCTCGACGTGGAGGTCACGGTGTGCAACCAGGGCACGACGCCGAGCCAGACCCCGACCGTGGAGGTGCTGCTCTCGCAGGACGCCGCGATCGAGCCGTCCGATCAGCGCCTCGGCGGCGCCCCGCTTCCATGGCTGGACCCTGGCCAGTGCGACGCGGTGACCGTGCCTGTCAGCGCCAGTGTCTCCGAAGGCGTTTATTTTCTCGGCGCGGTCGCGCGCGAGGACGGCTGGAGCGACGAGCTCATCACGTCCAACAACGCGCGGGCGGGCGGGCCGCTCGGCGTCGGCCATCGAGCGGATCTCGTCGTCTTCGCGGTGAGCGGGCCGAAGAGCCTCGTGCCCGGCGCCGGCGGCTTCGACGCTTCGTTCACCGTCTGCAACCAGGGCACGGCGCCAAGCCACGGCGCCGATCTCGACCTCCTGCTCTCGTCCGATGGCGCGATCACGCTCGCCGATCTCCCGATCGGCGGCAGCCATGTGCCCTCCCTGAGCCCAGGACAGTGCTTCTCTGCGACGATCGCCTTGAACGCCTACATACCGAGCGGCGCGTACACCCTGGGCGCGATCGTGGACCCCCCCGACTGGGTCCTCGAGCTCGTCGAGACGAACAACGCCCTGGCAGGCGGCGTGATCGGCGTCGGCAACCAGCCGGACCTCATCGTGTCCTCCGTGAGCGCGCCGCCGAGCGCGACGCCTGGCGGCATGTTCGACGCGTCGATCACCGTCTGCAACCAGGGCACGCAGCCGAGCAGCGGCACCCACGTGGAGCTGCGCCTCTCCTCGGATGCGATCATCGCGGCAACCGACGTCGCCGCCGGTGGCGGTCCGGTGCCGCCCCTGGAGCCGGGGCAGTGCGCCGCCGTGACGTTCCCGGCGAGCGCCTACGTGCCGGAGAGAGCTTATCACCTGGGCGCGATCGCCGACGTGAGCGACGGGATCTCCGAGCTCATCGAGGGCAACAACACCGCGACCGGCCCCGTGATCGGCGTCGGCCATCGTCCGGACCTCGTCGTCTCCAGCGTGAGCGCTCCGCCGAGCACCGCGCCAGGCGGCGGCTTCGATGCCGCGGTCACCGTCTGCAACCAGGGGACGACGCCGAGCTACAGCGCCCCCCTGGAGCTGCGCTTGTCTCCCGACGCGTTGATCACGTGGAACGACACGCCCGCCGGCGGCGCCCCGGCGCCGTCCCTGGATCCCGGCCAGTGCGCCACCGTGACCATCCCGGCGAGCGCGTACGTACCCGAGGGCGCCTACCACCTCGGCGCGATCGTCGATGTGTACGACTGGCAAGAAGAGCTGGTCGAGGCCAACAACGCCGCAGCGGGCGCGCTCCTCGGCGTCGGGCATCGGCCGGACCTCATCGTCTCCACCGTGAGCGGGCCGCCGAACGTCGTGCCCGGCGGAGCGTTCAGCGCCTCCGTCACCGTCTGCAACCAGGGCACGGCCCCGAGCCCCGGCGGCGGCATCGACGTGGTGCTCTCGGCCGATCCGGCGATCACGCCGTTCGACGCGCCCGCCGGGAGCGGCCCCGTGCCCGGCCTGAGCCCTGGACAGTGCGCCTCCGTCGCCGTGCCCGCGAACGCCTACGTGCCCGACGGCGCCTACCACCTCGGCGCGATCGTGGACCGGAGCGGCTCGCTCACCGAGCTCATCGAGACCAACAACGCCGCGGCGGGCAGCGTGCTCGGCGTCGGAAACCAGCCGGATCTGATCGTCTCTGCCGTGAGCGGGCCACCGAGCTGCTTCCCCGGCGGCGGCTTCGAGGCGTCGGTCACCGTCTGCAACCAGGGCACGCAGCCGAGCCACGGCGGCGTCGTGGAGATGCGCCTCTCCGCAGACGCGGCCGTCACGGCGGCCGACTTCCCCGCCGGTGGCGGTCCGGTGCCGTACCTGGATCCGGGCCAGTGCGCTGCCGTGACCTTCCCGGCCAGCGCGCACGTACCCCACGGCGCCTATCACCTCGGCGCGATCGTCGACCCGCACGGCTGGGCTCCCGAGCTCATCGAGACCAACAACGCCGTAGCAGGCTCGCTGATCGGAATCGGCTACTGGCCCGACCTGATTGTCTCGATGGTCAGCGGCCCGCGGAGCGTCCTGCCCGGCAGCAGCTTCGACGCCGAGGTCACCGTCTGCAACCAGGGCACGACCCCGGGCTCCAGCATGGTGGAGCTGCGCCTGTCCGCCGACGCCACGATCACGACGACCGGCGCGCACGCGGGCGGCGCCCAGGCGCCGAGCCTGCAGCCAGGCCAGTGCACGACCATGACGATCCCCGCGAGCGCCCACGTACCCGACGGCGCTTACCACCTCGGTGCGATCCTCGATCCGTACGGATGGCAGCAGGAGTTGATCGAGACCAACAACGCGACGGCAGGTGACCTGATCGACGTCGGCAGCCGCCCGGACCTCATCGTCTCTGCCGTGAGCGGACCGCCCTGCGTCCTGCCCGGCGGCGGCTTCGACGCCGAGGTCACCGTCTGCAATCAGGGGACGACCCCGAGCCACGGCACCCACGTCGATCTGGTCCTGTCGAGCGACGATGCGATCGCGCCTTCGGATATCCACGCGGGGAGCGGCCATGTGCCCGGCCTGGACCCCGGGCAGTGCACCTCCATCGCCGTCCCCGGGAACGCCCATGTGCCCGACGGCGCTTACCACCTCGGCGCGATCGTGGACGCGGGCGGCTCGCTCGCCGAGCTCGTCGAGACCAACAACGCCGCGGCCGGCAGCATGATCGCCGCCGGCACCCAGCCGGATCTGATCGTCTCCGCCGTGCGCGGGCCGCCGAGCGCCCTGCCCGGCGGCACCTTCGACGCCGAGGTCACCGTCTGCAACCAGGGCACGCAGCCGGTCCACGGCGCCCATGTGGAGCTGCGCCTCTCCGCGGACGCGACGGTCACGACGGGCGACCCCCCCGCCGGCGGCGCTCCGGTGCTTCACCTGGATCCGGGCCAGTGCGCGGCGGTGACCTTCCCGGCGAGCGCTCACGTGCCCGACGGCGCTTACCACCTGGGCGCGATCGTCGACCCGCACACGTGGATCCCTGAGCTCATCGAGACCAACAACGCCACGGCCGGGGACCTTGTCGGCGTCGGCCACGGTCCCGATCTCGTCGTCTCGGCGGTGAGCGGCCCGCCGAGCCTCCCGCCGGGCAACCACTTCGACGCCGCGGTCACCGTCTGCAATCAGGGGACGGCCCCGAGCTACGGCCTCGGCGTGGAGGTCCGGCTGTCCCCCGACGCGACGATCACGACGTCCGACATCCTCGCCGGAGGCGCATGGCTGCCTGGCCTCGATATCGGCCAGTGCGAGGGCCTCGTCGTGCCCGCCGACGCTCATGCGCTCGCGGGCACCTACACGCTCGGCGCCATCGTGGACGCGCACGGCGGAGTCCCCGAGCTCCTCGAGAGCAACAACGCCACGACCGGCGGCGAGCTCGTCGTCGCCTACTGATCCGCTGGCGGCGCTGCGCACCGGACCGATGACGGATACCGGCAAGTACGAACAAGCCGTTCATGGCTGCACGGTAGATCGGAAGTCGTGAGCGCGCATGTCGTCGAGCAGGTACGAAGTCGGACCAGGCGCCGGGTCCGATGCCCGGACGAGCCACAACGCGAAGCGTTGCCGGAGGCATCCGGTGGTCGGGCAGCATGGGGGAACACCGGCGCGCACCTGCGTCGGCGCGTCGGGACGCGCGACTTTCGGCGCGGCGCGGCCGGCCGATGGCGTATTCTCCGGCGCATGCGGCACTTCCTGCAGATCGGAGCCGTCCTCGTCGCCCTGATGACGTGCGCCTGCGGCGGCGCGGAGCCCTCGCCTGCGGGCAGCGGCGGCCCTGGAGGCGCAGGCCCGGGATCGGGCGGCGGTGGAGGCGCAGGCCCGGGCGCCGGCGGGGCAGGTGGGGAGACGCCCGGCGTGCCGACCTACGGGCGCTTCGGCCAGGCCGCCACCACCTTCACGCTGCCGGAGCCCGCGCCGAAGGAGGGCGAGCGCCCCGCGATCGCGTATCCCGATCTGACCGAGTCCTTCCCGGAGGTCGACTGGAGCGCGCTCGACCGGCTCTACATCCCGGCCGGGGAATACCGGAGCATCCTGCTCGGTGGGCTGCCCGAGCGCAGCGCGGAGCGACCGCTCGTGATCACGAACCTCGGCGGCCAGGTGAAGATCGGCGGCGACGCCGCCAACTACCTGTTCGTGTTGAAGGGCGGAAAGGGCTGGATCTTGACCGGCCGCTACGATCCCGTCTCGCGGACCGGAGACGAGGGGTTCCGCGGGCACGCCGAGGGCGCCTTCGCCCACAGCCAGGGGACCTACGGCATCTTCATCGACGACGGGTTCAGCAAGGAGGGCCTGTCAGGGCTGGCGATCGGCGGCGGCGCGTCGGATTTCGAGCTGGATACGATCGAGGTCGCGCGCGCCGAGTTCGCCGGGGTCGTGGCCAAGACCGACGACGACGGGCAGGCCACGATGCGCAACGTGAAGATCCACGACCTGTATGTGCACGACGTGGGATCGGAGGGGATCTACTTCGGCAGCACCCAGGCGCAGCCGCAGCACGCGTTCGAGCGCCTCGAGGTGTACGACAACCGCTTCCTCCGCGCGGGCACCGAGGCGCTGCAGGTCGGTCAGCTCGGCTCGGACTGCGAGATCCACCATAACGTCCTCGGGCCGGGGGCGGCCCGGTGGCGGTCGGCGTTCGACCATTACCAGGACGGCAACGTGCAATACGGCCAGCGCTACGGCAGCTCGAGCTTCCACCACAACATCGTGATCGGGACGGGCGACCTCTTCGTCGAGCTGTTCCCGACGCGCGTGGACCAGGACCCGCGCGCCGCCGGGGACACGATCTCGTTCACGGACAACTACTTTGCCGACACCTCGCTCACCGGCGTGTACACGCACGCGGTGGACACCGGCGCCACGATCCGCTTCGAGCGCAACACGTTCCTGGGCTTCCACTTCAACTATGGCGAGGTGTATCCCGACACGGAGGAGCCCGTGCAGGTGTTCGGCGTGGGCAGCAACGCGCCCAACCCGCACGTCCTCCAGGACAACCAGGTGGACGGGCCCTATCCGTTCATCAAGTGGCTCTTCGACAGCGTGACCGCCGCGGACAACCCGAACGTCGCCGTGCCTCGGGTGCGCTTCCGCGACTTCATGGGGGCCGCCCTCGACGAGAACTACCGCCTTCTGGAGTGGTGGACCGACCGCGCGACGCTCAGCCCGGACGAGCGCGCCGTGGTCTACCCGGAGGGAGCCTTCGTCGTCCACCAGGGCGCGCTCTACGAGGCGCTCGCGGAGAACCAGGGCAAGCAGCCAGACAAGCACCCCGACGTGTGGCGCCCGCTGCCGCCCCCCGCGGACGACGTTCGCCTGAGCGCCGACTCGCCGCACCAGGGCCTCGGCGTCCGCTGGCCGCCGCCGTAGCGCGCGAGCGCGGCGCGAGGGGCATCGCAGCGCGGCCAGCGCGTAGCCGCCCGACCCGGGCGAGACCACCTGGCCCCCGGGAGAGTGTCCGTTATGGGAGATGCGTCGTCCGTTATGGTAGACATGTGCGCCGCGCCGTGGTACCTGGCGATCAACGGACGGAACAGCGATGCACTACCGACAACTGGGTGACAGCGAGCTCCGGGTCTCGGAGCTCTGCCTTGGGACGATGACGTTCGGCGAGCAGAACACGCTCGAGGACGCCAGAGCGCAGCTCGATCGCGCGTTCGAGGCCGGGATCAACTTCGTCGACGCGGCCGAGATGTATCCCGTGCCGACCCGCGCCGAGACGCAGGGCCGCACGGAGAGCTACATCGGCGAGTGGCTGAGCCAGCGGCCGCGCGACAAGGTCGTCCTCGCGACAAAGATCGCGGGGCCCGGCCGGCCCATTCCCTGGGTCCGCGACGGCTCCCTCGCGGTCAACCGCGCGAACGTCCGGCGCGCGGTCGAGGACAGCCTGCGGCGCCTCAGGACCGATTACATCGATCTCTACCAGATCCACTGGCCCGATCGGTACGTCCCGCAGTTCGGCGCGACCGTCTACGATCCGGCGAACGAGCGGTCGAGCACGCCGATCGCGGAGCAGCTCGCGGCGTTCGCGGAGGTGATCCGCGACGGCAAGGTCCGGTATATCGGGCTCAGCAACGAGACAGCCTGGGGGGTGACGCAGTTCAGCCGCGTGGCGGAGCACCTGGGGCTGCCGAAGCCGGTGTCGATCCAGAACGCCTACAGCCTGATCAACCGCACGTTCGACGCGGCCCTCGCGGAGGCGTCGCGCCGCGAGGACGTGCCGCTCCTGGCCTACAGCCCGCTCGCCTTCGGGCTGCTCACGGGCAAGTACCTGGGCGGACCCCCGCCGGGCTCGCGGCTCGCCCTGTTCGAGACGTTCGGGCAGCGCTACCGGAAGCCCAACGTGGACGAGGCGGTGCAGGCGTACGTCAAGCTGGCGCGCGCGCACGGGCTGACCCCGGCGTCGCTCGCGCTCGCCTTCGTGCGGAGCCGCTGGTTCGTGGCGAGCACGATCATCGGGGCGACGACGCTCGATCAGCTCGAGGAGAACCTGAAGAGCGCGAGCGTGGTGCTCGGCAAGGACGTGCTCGCCGAGATCGACCAGATCCACGCCCGGTACCCGAGCCCGGCGCCGTGAGCGCGCTGGCCGCGGAGCCGTTGCCCGCGCGGGGCGCGCGGCGCTCGTTCGCCGAGGCCGAGAAGCGGCGCTTCATGGCGCGGGCGCTGGAGGTGTCGCGCGGGGCGCTCCCGCGCTGTCGACCCAACCCGCCGGTGGGCTGCGTCGTGGTGCGCGGCGCGAACATCGTCGCGGAGGGGTTCACGCAGGCGCCCGGCTGCCACCACGCCGAGGCGATGGCGCTGGCGAGCCTCCCCGGCGATCTCTCCGACTGCGCGGCGTTCGTGACGCTGGAGCCCTGCTCGTTCTTCGGCCGCACGCCGTCGTGCGCGCGGGCCCTGATCCAGCGGCGCATCGGCGCGGTGTTCGTGGCCGTGATCGACAGCGATCCCAGGAACCTCGGCCGCGGGGTCGCGATGCTGCGCGCCGCCGGCATCCCCGTCGAGGTCGGTACGCTCGCCGACGAGGCGGAGGCGTTCCTCGGCAGGTACCTGATCCGCTGACGCCACGGCGGCGCGCTGCGGCAGCCGGAGGAGCCCGTCCTGCGCTCCGGCGAACGGCCCCCCTCGAGGGGCGCGCCGCGCAGAGAGAGCCGTGGTGATCCGGATTGTCCGGCGCGCGCCGCGCGACGGGATTGCGCCGACACAGCGGACCGGCTGCGATCCGCCCACCATCGCGAAAATACGTTTCTTTTCGAATACTTATGCTCGTCGTCGGCCGCCGTGCATACTCCGCGGGCTGCGCGGGGCGTGGGAGGGGGAGGCTCCCCTGCTCGCGGAGGCGCGGCGCGCGCCAGGCGGGCCATCCTGCGGTTCCGGAGGGGCTGCGCCCGGCAGGAAGGGAAGAGACGCAGAATGACGAAGCTACCCAGGCGAAGCTTGCTGGAGGGCCTGCTCGCGCTCGGCGCCGCGGGGTGCGCGGCCTCGGGGACGGCGACCGCCGTGAGCGCTCGGCCGCAGGCGCGCCCGCGCCCGCGGCTCGACGCGTGGCAGGGCGTCCGGGACGAGTTCGAGGTGTCGCCGGCGTGGATCCACATGACGAGCTTCCTGCTCGCCTCGCACCCGCGGCCCGTCCGCGAGGCGATCGAGGCGCTGCGGAGGGAGCTCGACGACAACCCGGCGCACGCGCTCGACGCGCACGAGGACGCGGCGCCGGTGCGCGAGGCGGCCGCGGCGTACATGGGCGCGCGGGCCGACGAGATCGCGCTCACGGGCAGCACCACGATGGGGCTCGCCTCGCTGTACCTCGGGTTGCCGCTCCGGGCGGGCGACGAGGTGCTCACGACGGTGCACGATCACTACGCCACGCACGAGTCGCTCCGGTTCGCGGCGGAGCGGACGGGCGCCACGGTGCGGAAGATCGCGCTGTATGAGCGGAGCAGCGCCGCGACGGCGACGGAGATGGCGGGGGCGATCGAGGCGGCGGTCACCCCGGCCACGCGGGTCGTGGCGATCACGTGGGTTCACTCGGGCTCGGGGGTCAAGACGCCGGTGCGCGCCATCGCCGAGGTCGTCGCCCGGGCGAACCAGGGGCGGGCGCCGGGGGATCGCGTCGTCTGCTGCGTGGACGGCGTGCACGGCTTCGGGGTCGAGGACGTCACGATGGCCGACCTCGGCTGCGACTTCTTCTCGGCCGGCTGTCACAAATGGATCTTCGGGCCGCGGGGCACGGGCGTGCTCTGGGGCCGGGCCGAGCTCTGGCCGATGCTGCGCCCGAGCATTCCGCACTTCGGCCAGGAGGGATACGGCGCCTGGCTCCGGGGGCAGCCGGCGCCGCCCACCACGGCGAACATGATGTCTCCCGGAGGATTCCACGCCTTCGAGCACCGCTGGGCGCTGCCCGCGGCGTTCGCGTTCCACCGGCGCATCGGCAAGGCCAGGGTCGCGGCCCGGATCCACGCGCTGAACCGGCAGTGCAAGGAGGGGCTCCGGGCGATGAAGCACGTCACGCTGCACACGCCGATCGACGACGCGATCTCCGCGGGGCTCGTCTGCTTCGAGGTCGCGGGGATGTCGACGGCGGCCGTCGTGGGCAGGCTCCGCGAGCGGAAGATCATCGCGTCGACGGCGCCGTATGCGACGCGCCATGCCCGCGTGGCGCCGAGCCTGCTCAACTCGGAGGCGGACGTCGAGGCGGTGCTGCGCGAGGTCCGGGCGCTCGCGTGACGAGCGCCGAGGTGCGCTTGCCGCTGTCGCGCGCGCTGGAGGGCGAGTTCGTGGAGCCGCTCGCGCGCGAGCTCGGCGGCGCGACGGGGCGGTCGCGCGCGATCGCCGTCCTCGGCGTGCTCGCGGGGATCTACATGGTCGACAACGTGCTCGGCATCGAGGTGCTGAACGAGCCGCAAGGCCGCCGCCTGCTGGAGGCGCTGATCCGTACCTGTCTCGAGGGCGGCGACTGAGACGCGAAGAGCGCGCCATCTTGCCGCGCCGCGCGGACAGAGGTAACAAGTCCACTCCCTCCTCTCCCTTCGTTGCCCCCATCGAGCACCGTCGCCGAGACACTCCGTCATGCTCTCATTGACCTCGCTCTGGAACCGCGCTCTCGCTGCGCTCGGCCTTCACAAGAGCACCGGAGACGTCGCGTTCGAGGAGGACCGAGTCGTCCTGCGGGATCTCCGTCGTGCGATGGAGTTTCCGCAGGAGCCAGGAGAGCCTGGCCGCAGGGAGATGTCGGCATGCGAGCGGTGCGGCGAGCCGCTCCGCCAGGTCGTGTTCACGACCGCGGGGGGTGGTGCTCAGGTCGAGATCTGGCGAAAGTACCCGCTGGCCGTCGATGGGTGGATGTGCCGGGGGTGCGGATGGTCGGCGATGCCGCGGTTCATCAGCGCCGAGGAATCGGTGCAGTATGGGCGGGAGGCGACCGCGCACGCGTCGAGTGGGCAGTTCGACGACGCGGAGTTCTGGCTCCGGCGGATCATCGGCTCATGGCCGGGCTACGCGCCTGGCTATGCCGATCTGGGTCTGCTCTCGTTTGCGCGCGCCGAGGCCGCCGTCGATCCGGAAGGGAGGGAACGCCATCGGTCCGAGGCCGAAGCCTGGTTTCGGCGCGCGGTGGCGGCCGACCCCGAACGCCGCATCCCAGGGGTGCGCGTTCCGCTGGCGCGGACCCTTGCCCTCAACGGCAAGGAGCGCGACGCGCTCGAGGTGCTGGATGGGCTCCTCAGCGACCCGGCGCTTCCCGCGTCGGTCCGCGCCGACGCGGAGACGCTCGCGACCGATCTCCGCGACGGAAAGGCGCTCTTCTCCCGGGCTGCCGAGATGACCGGAGATCTCGTGCTCGAACCACCGTCGAGGCCCCTGGCAGCGGCGCAGCGAGGCGCTCTGAAGCAGGCCCGGGCGCTGCTCCGACAGGCTGCCGAGCGAAAGGGCACGTTCGCGACCCTCTGGCTTCTCGGGAAGGTCGAGATGCGATCGGGCGACATGGAGGCTGCGCTGGCGGCCCTTCAGCGCGCGCACGCGATCGATCCCGAGCAGGCGGACGGATGCCGCGAGCTCGGCGCCGCCTACCTGGAGCTCGATCGTGCGCACGACGCCCTGCCGATCGCTCGACGCGCGGTCGAGCTTCGGCCCGGTGATGCCGGGCTGCACTGCAACCTGGCCCTGACCCTCCTGCTGACGGGAGACGTCGAGGGCGCGCTCGCCGAGGCGACCTCTGCGCTCTCCCTCGATCCCGGCGACACCATCACGCGTGGCCTGCTGAAGCTGATCGATGACGTCGTCGCTGGTCGCCGCCAGCGACCGCGCTCCCTCGCAGAGGCAGAAGGCCGAGGGCGGTGACATGGCTGATCTGACCAATTCCAGAGTGCTGGACGGAGCAGAAGCCGTGGATTTGCGTAGAACTCAGGCCGAAGCGTTCCTGATCGCGCTCGACGTGGGCGCCGCTTCCGTCGACGACGTCGTCAACTGGGCGCTGGAGGTGATCCAGGAGGTGGATCATCCGCACTGGTCATTCTGCGAGCTCGCCTTGTGTTCCAGGAAATACCCGCGAGACCTTGCAGTCTATCTGCGCGCGGTGCCTGGCGTACCCGATGTGAAGCTCGCGCGCCTGCGGGTGCTGGAGATGTTGCGCGGTGCTCTGGCCGAACATCCTGAGCGCGCTGAGCATATAGCCCGCTCGTTGTATCATCTCGCGATCTCGGGAGACCTTGACGATCCGGCGCTTGGTGAGGTTGCCTGGTGGGCGTGGGATGCCCTCGACCTCGCTGCCCAGGGAGCGATCGAGCAGACGCGTGACGACGTGGTGAGCCAGATGCGTTCGGCGCTCGCGGAGGCGATCTCTGCGGGAGCGGCACAGCGAGCGCCTGGCTGACACGGCATGACAGCAGTACCGAGGAGGGTCGAGCGGTCGTGCAGCCCGAGTCGATTTTGATGGTGACACTGGAGCAAGCTCACCGAGCCGTTCAGGCCTACGCGGCCCAGCACGGGGCAGTCTGGTTCGACGAGGCCGTCGTCGATCGAGGCGGGTACTGGTTTTTCCGCGTCGGGTATGTCGGCTCGTGTGGCGTGATCGTGGACAAGGCCGATGGTCGCCTCAGCGTCATGGGCTCGGCGCTGTCGCCGGACGACTGCTTCTGGGGACACGAGCATGGATTCTCGCCTGATCTCGTGCTCCTGCGCGTCACGAGGGTCCACGATCATCGCCGTACCCTCGAGCTCCTCCTCGATCTCGTGACCAGCGGGCCGCCGCGCCGCAGGAACCCGAACCCGAAGCGAGCCTGGCTCGCGGAGCAGCTGCGATCGCTCCCGTGCGAGCTCGGTCCAGAGCGCCTCTGGCTATCGATCCCGACCTTCCGTGAGGCCACGCAGCAGCGGTGGTTCGAGTACGAGATCCTGGAGCCGCATGTGCAGGTCGGGGGCCCGGCCCCGTCGGTCCCGTAGACCGCATTTCGGTCGAGGCCGAGCCACCTACGGGTGGAGCGCGGCCTACGCAGGTCGCCTCCTGCGCAGCCCATCGTCCGCGCGCGGCGGGCGCTCGGGCGACAACCCATCAGAACTCGCCCGAGACCGTGAGGCCCGCGGCGCCCTCGGGGCCCGACGGCGCGAGGCTCAGGCCTGCCCGGCGCAGGTCCTGCAGGTAGGACTGCGCCGGATGGTCGACATCCAGCATGGCAACCGACCACACGCACGTGAGCAAGCCGGTCGTCACGCCCGTGAAGCGCTGTGCGTCCGGCAGGTCGGAGTCGAGCGCGGGCAACGCAGCGGCGACCCCGCCGAGCGCGACCGGGAGGTGGATGGCCCAGCTCGGGATCGCCGGCGCGGTGCCCAGCAGATCCCGCTCGATGCCGGCGACCTGCGCGCCGGACAGCCGCGCGCGCCACGCGGGCGTCGCCACCAGCGCGTGGTCGGCGCGGAGCCGGGAGACCGGCGTGTAGTCGGACAGCGCCAGGTTCAGACCGGAGAGCGCGCCGGATACGTAATATCCCGCCGAGAGGGCGACAGGCGTCATCCTCGGGAGCATGTCGCTGTCGAGGAGCGCGAACCCGAGCCAGAGGGACCCTTGCGAGAGCAGCCCGGCCGTCGCCATGGTGCCTCGCCGGTAGGCCTCCGGCGCAGCGAACCCGACGAGGCCCCCGGCGAGCATCGTCGCGGACCCGGAGGCCCAGGCGATGCGCAGCGGCATATCGAGGTCTCCGGACAGGCCCACCGCCGCGAGGCTCGCCGCGCCGAGACCGCCGAAGAGGATGGGCAGCGCCTTTCCGGAGGAATGAAGCCTCGTCGCGTCGTGGAAGTGCGTCGCCAGGAGCGCGGCGCGCTCGCGCCGCTGGGCGATGTCCTCCGGACGCTCGGTCTCCTCCCACGCCGGGGCGATCGCCCCCTGCGCGGCGGCGCTCCCCGGCAGCGACAGGCACGCCGCCGCCAATCCCACCATGACTGCCCTCCGCGCGCGGCGCGTGGACCACGACGACCAGACCATAGGAAGCCTCTCTGTTGGATCCTCTCGTGTCGACTGCACTCGACACCTTCGACGAACCGAGCACGCCAATCCCCCTCTGGAGGGCCCTTCAAAGCAGGTTCACGCCGTGATCACCTGTCCGTCGTCGCGCCGAGGAGCGCGCGCACGCCCGCGGCGTGCGGGCTCGTGGGGCGCGAGGCGAGGAATCGCTGGCCCAGATCGGCCGCGCGGGCCCGATCGCCGAGGCGGATCAGCGCCTCGATGCGGAGCACGGTGGCCTCCTCCCCCATCGCGCTCCGAGGGAACCTCTCGTCGTGGGCGTCGAGCGCGGCGAGGCACCCCGCCGCGTCGCCGGCGCCGAGGGCGTCACGCGCACGATCGATCATGGCGACCTGCTCGCCGAGCGCGTCGGCCGGCGCGACCGGCGCGGACCGCGCGCGCGACGCGGCGCCCTTCGCGCGCGGAGGGCTCGCGGCGGCGGCGGGCGCCGGGCTCGGCGAGGCGCTCGCCTGGAGCGGGATCGGCGCGCGCGTCACGGGCCCCGAGGGCGCCGGTGCGGGCGCGACGGGCTGCGCGCTCGCGGCCGGCGGCTCATCGGCGACGGGCGGCGCGGTCGCAGCCGGCGGCTCGCTCGGGGGGGCCGCCGCGGAGGGAGGCGCCGGCGGACGGAGGAGCGCGACGCCCGCGCCGAGGAGGCCGGCGCCGATCACCGCCCCGAGGCCCCACTTCGCGAGCGTCAGCAGCTTGCCCGCGGCCGCCTTCGGCGCGGGCGCGGCGTGCGCGTCAGGGGCGGCGCTCGTCCCCGCGGCGAGCCCGGCGATGGCGAGCGCGCGCGCCCGCGCCGACGCGGACGGCGACTCGTGCTTCCACGAGCGGAGGAGCGCTCGCTCGAGCTCGGTCGTCTCTTCGTCCCCGAGCTCTCCGAGCGGCTTCGGATCGGTCATCGCTTGCCTCCCCTGTGCATCGCTCTCGCCTGGGCGCGCTTCACGATGGCGTGAAACGCCTCGCGCGCCCGCCGGAGGCGAGACGCCACGGTGCCCCTCGCGAGCCCGAGCATCGCGGCGATCTCCTCCGTCGGGACGCCCTCGAGCTCGAAGAGGACGAAGACGACGCGGAGGTCGTCCTCCATCGCGTCGAGCACCTCGTCGAGCAGCGCGCGCGCCTGCTTCATCTCCATGAGCTGCTCCGGGTTCGGCGCGCCGTCGGCCGCGGCCGCCATCGCGTCGTCGTCGCAGCGCTCGCGCCGGCGCGCCCCGGCGCGGCGCGCGTTCGCCGCGACCCCCATCGCCGTCCCGAAGAGGAACGAGCGCTCGCGACCGGGCGCGATCTCACCGAGCTTCTGGTGCGCGATCAGGAAGACGTGCTGCGCGGCGTCGTCGGCGGCCGCGGCGGGCACGCCGAGCCCGCGCAGCGAGCGCCAGGTGAAGTCGAAATACGCGTCGACCAGCGCGCGGTAGCGCTCCGCGGAGGGCGACGTCGCGCCGCGCCCGGCGCCCTCTGCGGGCCCGGTCACGGCCGTGTCGCGCGCCGCTTCCGCGCGTGCAGGGGGGCTGGCTCGGGTCGCGCTGATCATGGTCTACCGGCGCCATGTCCGGAGGCGGGCGCCTGGATCACGGAATCGTCCACCCGAGCCCGATCGCGGAGATGCCCTCGATCGGCCGCGGGGCGGCGACGTCGGCGCCCTCGACGAGGAGGCCGTCGCGCAGCAGCGGCATGCGGATCCCGGCCTCGGCGTCCAGCACGAGCGGGCCAGAGAGCAGCAGCCGCGCGCGCACCGGCAGGGCGAGCGCGAGCCACCCGCGCGCTGCGGTGCGCACGGGGGCGTCGCCGCGACGGCTCGCCGAGAGCAGGCCGCCCTCGACGCGCGCGCAGGGGGCCAGGCGCAGGGCGCCGTACGCCGCGCCGAACGGGCACGCGTCGGCGGCGACGGCCGCGAGCCGGAACGACGCCGAGCCGCCCGCCGCGGGGATGTCCGAGGACACCTCGAGGTCGGCGTGGAAGCGCAGCGGGCCGATGTCGCGGCCCATCGCGCCGACCGGGGGCTCGGCGAAGAGGCGCGCGCCGAAGGCTCGCGGGCCGACCATCGCGCCGTAAAGGAGCTGCGCGCCGAGCGTCAGGCGCGTCGCGGCGTCCGTTGCGGGCGGGGGCGGGGGCGGGAGTGCGGGCGCGGGCGGCCGCTCACCACCGGCCGGCGCGGGCGGCCGCTCATCACCGGCCGGCGCGGGCGGCACGGCGGCGGCGCTCGCGGAGGCGGATGCCGCGGGGGCGGCGACCGTGGCGGGCGCATCCGCGGCGCGGGCGCCGATGGCGAGCGCGGTCACCACCGCGAGCGCGGCGACGACATCATCGCAGGTATCCCCCGAGACATCGCGGTCGGACGCCGCCCCATCCGCCGCGCGGACGCCGAGGCGCCCGGTGAACCGGCGATCGCTCTTCTCGATGGTCACGACGTACGCGTTCGCCGCGTCCGCCTCCCCGAGGGGCCGGCGGAGGCGCGCGACGACGCGCTCACGAAAGTCGGCCTCCGTCGGGCATCCAGCCGCCGCGCGATACTCGAGCTGCAAGGGCGCAGCCGTCGGCTGCGCGCGCGCGACCGCGCCGCCGGCGAGCACCGCCGAGACCATGACGAGGCGCGCCGTGGATCTCCCTCGAGGACCGCGTCCGTCGCTCGCGCCGCGGCGCGGTATCCTTGGAATGGGGAGGAACTCCATTCCGGGCGACTATATCTCTGATGGCGCCGCCGGTCGTCGGATGCCGAGGAGGCTTGACTTCAGGGAAAGCCTCTGGGTCTCCTTGACCTTGGGGGGGTGATCCATGTCCGCAGAACCCGGCCGGGCTCCGCCGGCCCCGTGCTTTCGCCTCTTGCTGATCGAGGACAGCGCCATTGCGGCCTCGATCGTGCAAAGCCACCTCGACGCCGTGCCGTGGCAGCGCGCCGAGCTCGCGCACGCGGAGACGCTCGCGGCGGGGCTCGCCCGCGTGAGGGAGGGGTGGGACGTCGTTCTCCTGGACCTCGGTTTGCCGGACGGCGAGGGCCTCGAGGTGGTCGAGCGCGTTCGGGACGTGGATCCCCATGTGCCCATCGTGGTGCTCACGGGCCATGACGATGTCGGCCTGGCCGAGCGTGCGCTGGGCGCCTCGGTGCAGGACTACCTGGTGAAGCGCAGGCTCGACGCCGACGCGCTGTGGCGCGCGATCCGCCACGCGGTCAGCCGCCAGCAGCTCGTGACGCAGCTCGCGCGGACCATGGCGGAGGCGAGGGAGAACGAGGCCAACCTGCACCAGCTCATCGCGCGGAGCGCCGACGGGGTGGTCGTGCTGGAGCCTGGCGGGACGGTGCTGTTCGCGAACCCGGCCGCGGAGGGGCTCCTGGGCGACGGGCGCCTCGTCCGCGGGCGGGGCTGCCCGGTGGCGCTCGGGGCGGGGGAGACGACGCTCGATCTGGGCGGCTTCCCGGTCGTCCTCGACGTCCGCTGGGTCGACGTGGACTGGCAGGGTCGGCCGGCGAGGATGGCGCTGCTGCGCGACGTGACCGGGCGGCGCCGGGCCGAGGAGCTGAGGCTCCATCTCGAGCGCAGCGAGCGGCTCGCCGCGGTGGGCCAGCTCGCGGCGGGCGTGGCCCACGAGATCAACAACCCGCTCGCGTACGTGGTGGCGAACCTGGAGCTGCTCGCTCGCGAGATAAAGCGCCTCGCCGACACCGGCGCTCCCACCGAGCGGCTCGGCCAGCCGCTCGCGGACGCGTGCCACGGCGCGGCGCGGGTGATGCACATCGTGCGGGATCTCGGGGTGTTCGCGCGCGGGGAGGCCAACGAGGCGATCGGGCCGACGGACGTCAATGCGGTGATCGAGAGCGCGCTCAACATCGTTCACGCGCAGATGAAGCACCGCGCGCGGGTCGTGCGCGAGCTCGCCCCGGTCTCCCGCGTGGGCGGGGCGGAGGGCCGTTTGACGCAGGTGTTCGTGAACCTGCTCATCAACGCGGCGCACTCCATGCGGGAGGGGCGCGCAGCCGACAACCTGGTCGAGGTGCGCACCCGCGAGCAGGACCGCGAGGTCATCGCCGAGATCGTGGACTCGGGCTGCGGGGTGGCCGAGGAGCACCTGCACCGGCTGTTCGAGCCGTTCTTCACGACGAAGCGCGCGGGGGAGGGGACGGGGCTCGGGCTCGCGATCTGCCGGAGCATCGTCGAGTCGTGCGGCGGGAGCATCGGGATCAGCAGCAAGGTCGGCGTGGGCACCTGCGTCCGCATCCGGCTGCCCGTGTGGGCGAGCGAGGAGCCGGCGGCGCTGCCCGCGCCGGCGCGCGACGAGGGGGCGGCGCGGCGCGGCCGGATCCTGATCGTGGACGACGAGCCGCTCATCTTGCGCGCCCTGCGGGGGATCCTGGGGACGGCGCACGAGGTCGTGTGCGTGGGCTCGGGGGCGCAGGCGCAGCGCACGCTCCAGCTGGACGCGGACTTCGATGTGGTGCTCTGCGATATCGTGATGCAGGAGGGCACGGGCATCGAGCTGCTCGAGTGGATGGAGGCGGCGCTGCCGGCGCTCGCGGAGAGGGTGCTGTTCATGACGGGGGGCGGGACGAGCGAGGTGAGCCGGCGCTTCCTGGCGGCGCACGGGGGGCGCGTGCTGGCCAAGCCGGTCGATCCGGCGGAGCTGGTGGGGCGGGTGGAGGGGCTGCTGGCGGGGAGAGCGGTCGACCCGGTGTAGCCGGGCGCCGCCAGGAGCACCCACGGGGGCGAGCGCGTCAGGCGCAGCTCTCGCCGGTCGCCGGCTCTCCGTCGGCGAGCAGCCGCTTGAGCGTGGCGAGGTCGACGGGCTTCACGAGGTGCTCGTCGAACCCGGCTTCGCGCGCCTTCTCGCGGTCGTTCTGCTGCCCGTAGCCGGTGAGCGCGATCAGATAGACGTCCTTGTGCTGGCGCCTCTCGCGAACGCGGCGCGCGAACTCCAGGCCGTCGATCCCCGGCAGCCCGATGTCCACGATGGCGATGTGCGGGCGCACCGCATCCATGAGCTCGATCCCCGAGATCCCGTGGTCCGTCGAATGGCACTCGAACCCGGCGCGCTTCAGGAGCGCGCAGAGCGCCTCGCGGCCGTCGGCGTTGTCCTCCACGACGACGACCCGTGATCCCTTGGGAAACCTCCTGAGGAGCGACCCGCGTGCCGTCTCCTTCTCGTACGCCCGCTCGGTGATCGGCAGCCGCACCTCGAACTCGCTACCTTTGCCCTCTCCGTCGCTCCGCGCGCTCACGGTGCCGCCGTGCTTCTCGACGAGGCCCCGGACGAGCGTGAGCCCCAGGCCGAGCCCTCCCGCCGACCGGTCCAGCGTGCGGCTCGATTGCACGAAGAGCTCGAACACGGTGTCGAGCATCTCCTTCGGGATCCCGACGCCGTCGTCCCTCACGCGGATGACGGCGTGTCCGTCCACGCGCCTGGCCTCGAGGGCGACATGGCCGCCCCGCGGAGTGTACTTCGCAGCGTTGTTGAGCAGGTTCACCTGGACCTGCTGGAGCCGCGCCGGGTCGCCCTCGACCCAGATCGGCTCGGGATCGACCGCCGCCGAGAAATGGACTCCGCGCCTGTCCATGAGGTTCTTGACCGCGTCGGTGGCGTCCTTCACCACGGAGTTGAGGTCGAGCACGCGCTTTCGAAGCTCGATCTTGTTCTGCGTGACGCGGCTCGCCTCCAGCAGATCGTCGAGCAAGCGCGCCATCTGCGCGGACTGACGCTCCAGGATCTGCAAGACGCTCTCGTCGTGCCCGGAAGCGCCGTTCGACGCGGCGCTGTCTTCCTTGAGCAGCGCCGTGGCGTGGACGATCGCGCCGAGCGGGTTGCGGAGCTCGTGCGACAGCATGGCGAGGAACTCGTCGCGCCTCCGTACGGCGTCCTTGATCTGCTCCTCCGACCGCTTTTGCTCGGTGACGCTGCGGAAGATCCCGATGATGCCCACGATGTGTCGCGCGGCATCGATGAGCGGGAGCCGCGTGACGAGGTCCCACTCCACGACCCCATCCTGCCGCAGGCGCTTCTCGAGCTTGTAGTGCTGCGCCTCGCCGGTCCGCAGCACCACCTCGTCCTGCTGGTGAGCGGCGAGCGCCGCCTGGTGCCCCGGGAGCTCGAAGCCCGTCTTGCCCGCGGCTTCGCGCGGGTCGGAGAGGCCGAGGCGCTCCGCCATGGCGTGGTTCGTGCGGATGAACCGGCCGCGCGCATCCTTGAAATAGATCGCGTCGGGCACGCTGAGCAGCAGGCTGTTCAAGAGATAGCGCTCGTGGAAGAGCGCGTCCTCCGCCGCCTTGAGGCCGCTCACGTCGATCAGCGTGAGCACGACCCCCGCGACGGTGCCCTTGGCGCGGTAGGGGAGGATGCGAAGGAAGAACGAGCGATTGTGCCGATCGCGCAGCTCGCGCTCCACGCGCTCCCCCGTCGCGAGCACGCGCCTGAGATCCTCGGTGAGCTCCGGGTGGTCGACAGCGTACGTGAACGTCTCGATCGGCCGGCCGACGTCCTGCAAGAGCAGGTTGAAGCTCTCCGCGATCTGCGGCGTGAATTTCCTGATCTTGAGCTCCTTGTCGAGGAAGATCGTGCCGATGTCCGTGCTCGACAGGAGGTTCTCCATGTCGTTTCCGAGCTCGGTGAGATCGGCGATCTTCCGCTGGTACTCCGCGTTCACCGAGTAGAGCTCCTCGTTGACGCTCTGGAGCTCCTCGTTCGTGCTCTGCAGCTCCTCGTTGGAGGCGAGGAGCTCCTCGTTCGCCGCCTGCAGCTCCTCGTTGCTCGCCTCGAGCTGCTCCGTCGTCGCCTGCAGGCTCTGCTTCGTGTAAACGAGCTCCGCCTCGAGCGCGCTGAGCTGCTCGCGCGAGACGTCGTCGAGGTTGATCTCCTTCTCCGGCATCGCCGCCCGCCGCGGCGCCCCCTCCAGCGCGTCGAAGGTGATCAGCACGTGGGGCAAGGAGCCTCGCCGGCTCTCGACCCGGCGGATCGTGACCTTGTACACGCCGCCCTCCGCGCGCACCCCCTTGAACACGATCGCCGAGGGCTCCTTGAGGGCGCGCTGGAGGCCCGCCGTCAGCATCATCTTGAGATCGCAATCCAGCATCTCGAACGCGTTGAGCCCCTGTCGGCCATCCTTGACCTTCAGGAAGCGGCTCGCCCCGCCGAACGCGTGGACGAGCTCGCCCGCGTCGTTCACGAGGAGGCTCGGAGGCATGAACTCGTCGAGCAGCGCGTCGTAGGTGCCGAGCAGATGCGTCAGCGGGTGGCGCGCGGCGGGCGCGGTGATCCCGGAGCGCGGAGCGCTCTGGCCCTTGGGCGACGCCGGCTGAAAGCGCGGATCGACCTGCATCCGCCGGTCGCTGTACTTCCGGTAGATCCGCCACTGCTTGTTGACGACCTCGAAGTCGTGCGCGAGGTGCCCCGGGGTCTCGCTGGGCCCGAGGAGGACGACGCCCCCGCGGTTGAGCGCGAAATGAAAGAGGCTCAGGACCTTCTGCTGCGCCGCCGGCTGGAGGTAGATGAGCATGTTGCGGCAGCTGATGAAGTCGACGCGCGTGAACGGCGCGTCCTTGATCACGTTGTGGTGCGCGAAGACGACCGCCTGGCGCAGATCGGGGACGATCTGGTAGCTGCGTCCGCGCCGGATGAAATGCCGCTCGAGGCGCTCGGGCGAGACGTTCACCACCGCCTCTTCCTCGTAGAGCCCGCGCGTCGCGAGCTCGAGCGACCCGTGGTGCACGTCGGTCGCGAAGATCTTGAACGGGCGGTGGCCGCTCCGGGACGTGAGCTCGTGGAGGAGGATGGCGAGCGAATAGACCTCTTCGCCCGTCGCGCAGCCGGCGACCCACACGCGGAACGGCGCGTCGCCGGGCCCCTCCCGCAGGAGCGCGGGGAGCACCTGCTCCTCGAGGATGCCGAACGCCTCCTCGTTCCGGAAGAACCGCGTCACGCCGATGAGGAGGTCGCGGTAGAGCACGTCGAGCTCACTCGACTCGCTCTTCAGCCGCCTGACGTACTGGTCGATGTCGTCCGTATGCGCGAGCTGGATCCGTCGCTCGATTCGCCGGGTGACGGTGCTCGGTTTGTAGTGCGTGAAGTCGATGCCGAACTGCTCCTCGAGCATCTGGTAGACCCCGGCCATCGCCTGATCGACGCCGGCCGCGTGCCGCTCCGGCCGACGCCCCTCGGACCTCACGTGCTCGAGGAGGACGCGCGGCATGTCCTGGGGAGGCGCGACGCAGTCGGCGACGCCGGCGTCACGCGCGGTCTTCGGCATCCCGTCGAACTGCGCGCTGTCGACGTCCTGCACGACGACAAGGCCGCCCGCCTCGTGGACCGCGCGGATCCCGCGTGAGCCGTCGCTCCCGCCCCCGGAGAGGACCACGGCGATCGCCCGCGTACCGCAGTCCTGCGCGAGGGATCGGAAGAACACGTCGATGGGCAGCGCGAGCTCCTGGTCGGGATCCCTCTCGCTGAGGAGCAGGCGACCGCCGGAGATGATCATCTCCTTCTTCGGCGGGATCAGGTAAACGTGGTCGGGCTCGACCAGCATGCCGTCCTCGACGAGGTGAATGGGCAGCTCGGTGCGGCGCCCGAGGATCTCGTCCATCAGGCTCCTGAAGTCCGGCGACAGGTGCTGGACCACGACGAAGGCCATCCCGCTCTCCTTCGGGATGTTGTCGAAGAAGCGCTCGAGCGCCTCGAGCCCCCCCGCCGAAGCGCCGATCCCCACCACGTAAGGCCCGACCGCTGGCGCGGCCGCGCGGGGTCTCGCGTGGATTGCGTCGCGCGGCTCGTGTTCGGTCGACATCCCGAGCTCAACGGCAGCAAGCGTGCCCAAGCTGTGTCCGCTGGACAAAGCGCTCACGCGGCCGAACTTCGCGGATCTCGGGCAGCGGGCGGCCGCGCGAGCTGTGGCAAAGTGCCACAGCTCGCGCCGTATGTGGTGCTCTTGTGGCGTCGATGCGGCTCCGGAGCGACGCCGGCTGTGCCCAAGGAGCCCGGCACCCGGACGGAAAAATCGACCGGTCGCGGACGATTCCGTGAAGGCGAGCGGAGGCGGCCGGCATTCAGAGGACCAGCGGCGTGCGGCGTCGCAGACGTCCGTCTGCGGCGCGCGCCACGCCGAGCGCACGAGCGCTCATCGGAGCGTCGTTTGACGGGGCCTCTTCGCGGAGGCCGCCGGGGCGCGCTCGCCGATGCACGTCAATCGCAGGTTCCGCCACGCACGCCGGCCTTCTCCGCGCAGGCGTGAACGGACGTGCTTTGCCAGGAGTGTCTCATGGTCATGAAGAACGCCGTGTCGATGCAGCCCCACCCTCGTCGTCCGTCGCGCGCCGCGCGGTCGTGCGCCGGCGCCGCGCTCCTGCTCCTCGGAGCCGTCGGCGCCGCCGCCTGCACCGCCGGAGCGCAGGACGAGGCGGAGAGCCTCGGGGAGGCCAGCCTGCTCGGAACTTATGATCTCACGAGCCGCTACACGGGCGACGTCCAGCAGACCCGCGGCTGGATCATCGAATGGGAGGTCCCCGTGCTCCTGAACGCGAGCGAGGCCTGGGCCGCCGTGGGGCAGTGGTACTTCAACCTCGAGTCGGGCATCTACCACAACCCGAGCGGCTGGCACGTCTACTACTTCGCAGATGACAACGGCATCACGGGGAACCACCCGAGCTGCGCCCTCGGCACCTGGGACGGCGGGAGCCTCTGCGAAGGCGCGCTCAGCTCGCTCCAGCCCGGGCAGCGCGTCGCCTTCAAGTACGAGTGGTGCACGCCCGCGCGCGTCGCCGACGTGAACGGCGCCCAGATCTGCCTCTATGTCGACATGAAGGATGGCGCTGGGTGGCAGTTCCTCGCGCAGGACGCCCGCTCGACCGTCGAGATGTACGCGCACGACATCGAGCATTTCCGCGACGTCGGCCCGGAGTACACCGAGCCGCAGTTCTCCTGCGAGGCGCCCATCAAGATGATCCGCCAGGAGGTGAAGACGACCTCGGGCGCCTGGCAGACCATGACGGGCGCGAGCACCTGGTCGTTCCACGACGCCGCGCCCTACGTCTACCAGAACAAGAACCTCACCGCGTCGCCGGCGACCTGGGAGGCCTGCACGGCGTCTGACGGCGGCGGCGGGAACGACTGCGGCGGCGCGCTCGTGTGGGCGCCGGCGCAGGCCTACCCGCCCTCGACCCAGGTCACCGACGGCGGCAAGCTGTACTCCGCGAAATGGCACATCGGGTGGTCGCACCCGAGCTGCCCGCCGAGCAACCCGGCCTCCTGGTGCCCCGCCGAGTGGACCGAGATCGGCCCCTGCAACTGACCGCTATCCCGGCGCGCCGCTCCCCGCGGCGCGCCCCTTCATGCCCCGGGATCCCCGGCGCCTTCGTGGTGCGTGCCATTCCCGTCCGCGCGCCGCTGCCAACAGGATGCACAGGGCGCAGGATTCAGGGGAGCCGATCTTGCGGCAGGTCGTCCTGGACTCCGTCGACCACCGGGCGCGACGAGCTCCCGGCGCGGTACATGAGGTCCTGCCAGACGATCGTGCCGCGCGTGGGGAAGGCGCTCGTGAGATCGATGACGGTCGCGCCGTTCCTGACGAGCTGGAACGCGGGTCGGTCGTTCGCGTGCAGGGGCACGTCGAAGAACTGCAGCCCTGCGCCGACGTCCTTCCCGTCGGTCGTGCCGCCCGACGTGATCTGGAGGCGCCCGCTCGACTTCAGCATGCCGAGCGCGAAGACCCGATCGACGAAGGGAACGTCGTTCTTCGACTTGAACGCCGTGGGCTGCTTCGTGGCGTCGGGCCGCGCGGCGCTCAGGTGCATGCGGTGCGCGTAGTACAGGACGTCGCGCACGATCGTCGGCTGCCGGCGCGTCTTGAACCAGGTGGAGTAGTAGGCCGTCAGGTCGTACGTCGCGTACTGCATGGCCGAGTTGGGCCTCAGGCCGTGGCCCTCGTAGTGGTCGTTCCAGGTGAGGATCTGGACCATCTTCACGCCCGTATCGATGGCCGCCTTCCAGCTCTTGTACTGCGTCTGAAAGCCCGCGGTCTCGACCACCTTCAAGGCGCTCGGTCGGTGGTCCGTGTGGCTGACGGGCGGAGCATAAGGAATGCCGTTCGCGTCGCCCCAGGCCTTCAGGGTGCTCAGGCCCGACGTGAAGTTGCTGCTGTAGGGGAGGTTGTCCCAGCGCGAGAAGACCGAGCCCGCCATGAAGGGCTTCATCGCGTTGCGGTTCTCCTCCTTCGGATCGAGCAGGGAGCCCCACATCGTCGCGTCCATGCCGTGCGCCGTCTTGAGCTGATCGAAGAGCTCCACGTACCAGGACGCGGGGAGCACCTCGGGCCTGAAGCTGCCGATGAGGTACTTGCCATTGCGCTTCATCCACGAGGGGTGGCTCTTCAGCGTGGCGAGGTCGTCGGCCACGTCTCGAGGATTGTTGTCCTCGGGCTTCCTCCCGGAGAGGATGTGGCTGTCGATGTTGGGGATGATGTAGAAGGGCGCGGCCGGGTTCGCGGCGTTGAACTCGTCGGCCGCGTCGAACATGTTGGTCAGCCACTTCCAGCGGCCGTCCGCGGGCCCGAACCAGAAGTTGAACAGGAAGCCATCGATGCCGACGGCCGCGGCCGTCTCGATGTCGAACCGCATGTCGCGCTTGCGCCAGTCGGCCTCCGTCGGCGGGACGGGCAGGATCGGGATGGGCCGATCGCGCAGCCACCCGCCGATCGACGCGTACTGCCCCGTGGGCTGGAGCCAGCCCGTGTACTCGTCGACGGACTTGCCGGCGGTCGTGGTGAACCGCCGAACGGGGAAGTTGTGCCAGTGGGCGAAGACCTTGTACTCGCTGGACGCGAGCTCGGCCCTCGACGGCATGTCGAAGGGCAGGAGGGCGTTGTTCATCTCGAACGGCGCCTTGGCCGCGGCCGCCGCGGCAGCGCTGGCGGATGCGGCGCTTTCCTCGGAGGGCGCCGACACCTCATGCTCCTGGAGCTCCGTCCGGTCCAGCGCGTCACCCGGCTCGGCGTCGGGCATCGCGCAGGCGGACAGCGCCGCCGCGCCAGCGAGGAGGGCGAAACCGTACTTCAACCGGGAAAAGGACAAGCTCGGCAAAGGACCCTTCTTTCTTCGATCGGCACCGATCGATTCCATGACGAGGCCTGCTTCACCCTCGCTCGTGCGCTCGCGGGGTCGATCTCGCATCCACGGGGGCCTCACGCTCTCGTGAGCCGCGCGGCGGGCGACCGAGGGGCTCGGCGTGGGGTCACTCTCCTCACGCCGGCGCGGTCTGCTCACCTCTCCAGGGCACACCGGGAGGACAAACACCATCGTGCGCGCACAGGCGCGCACGTGCCGCCCTCCGTGACCTTGAAGCTGCCGTCACCGGATGAACCCGGGATATCGAAAGGAATACAACGCTCACGAAGCTACTCTTGCATGATATGTCGTGATCGCCTGACTGGCAACCACAAAAGCCATGTTTGGCCTCATGGCCTCTCGCGAGGCCTGAATATTTGGGGTGGCACTGGATGCGTCGAGCTCTCCGCCTGAAGCGTCGAGCGCCTCTCGCGCGCGAGGCGGGCTGGCGCGGAGCACCGTGGCTCCGCGCTGCGGGCTCACATACCGCCGCAGGCCTCGTACTGCGACTTACACACGTCCATCGCCGCCTGCTCCACGCAAGGCGCGCAGTCCGCCGTCAACCCCTCGCCGGCGCACTCGGACGCGCACGCGTCGGCGCAGATGTCCGCCGCGCACACGCAGGCGATGAGCGCGTCCGTCTCGGGGTCCTGGCTGAACGCCGTGCTCGGATCGCAGCCTGGCACGCAGGCGCAGCAGATGCCGTCGCCCGGACAGCACCCGTCGCCGCGCCCCGTGGGGCAGGAGCAGTCGCTGCCGTCTTGTTCCATGCACGGCCCGTAGCCGCTGCCGTCGGCGAGGCACGTGGCGACGCCCGGCTCCTGGATGGCGTGGCAGGTGCACGACATGGTCGTTCCCGGCGCGCAGGCCGTACCGGTGGCCGAGCTCGCGCTGGTCGAGCTGGCGGTCGACCCGCCGCTCCCGGTCGGATCCGGGTCGGTCGTCGTGGAGCCGCACGCGACCGAGAGCGCAGCCGTGATCATGCAGAGAGAGAGGATGTTTCGCATGGTCACACCCTATATCCCGCCGCCGGCTTCGACGTCGAGTTGCATCGAGCCGCTCCCTCGAGGGCGCTCGCGCGGTGGAGTCCGCGGGGGCGGCGCGCGAGGGCCGCGCTGGAGCGTGGGACGGTGCGGGCGGCGCCGGCGTGACATCGCGCTTGCGCGAGGGGGGTGGCGTCTCTATGTTCGCGCCCGCGCTTCCCCGACGGCGGTGCCTCTGCGCCGCGCTGCGTATGTCGTGCGGGGGCTGCGCGGCTCGTACCGTGCGGTAACAAGGAGATGAAGATGGCGATCTCGATGTATCAGGCCTCGGTCCCTGTGTTCGTGAGGATGTTCGGCAACCTCTCGGCGATCCTCACCAAGGCCGCTGCGTATGCCGAGGCGAAGAAGATCGAGCCGCGCGTACTGCTCGACGCGCGCCTCGCCCCGGACATGTTGTCTCTCACGCGTCAGGTGCAGATCGCCTCGGACTCGGCCAAGGGCTGTGGGGCGCGTCTCGCCGGGGTCGATGTCCCGAAGTTCGAGGACAACGAGGCCAGCTTCGACGAGCTACAGGCGCGCATCGCGAAGACGGTGGCGTTCCTGAACAGCCTGCGGCCCGAGCAGATCGACGGCTCCGAGGATCGCGACATCTCGATCCCCACGCGCGGCCAGGCGTTGCAGTTCAAGGCCCTGCCTTTCCTGCTGCACTTCGCCCTGCCCAACTTCTATTTCCACGTGACGACCACCTACGCCATCCTGCGCCACAACGGCCTGGACATCGGCAAGATGGACTACCTCGGCCAACCCTGACGAGCGGCGGTCACCCGCTGCGGAGACGGGCCCACCTCGACGTTTTCGGTGCTCGGCGTACGAGAGTACGCCTGCGCGCCGAAAACGCCGATCTGGGCCCGTCTCCTGTGCGGGTGACCGCCGCTCGGTGCCGTAGGTGCCAGTTCCGGCCGCCCCAGATCATTCCCACCTTTTGACGCACGGTAGGCCCGCGGAGAGGGTGTTCTTCGCGCGGGGTGGGGGATGGGCCGATGTCTGAGCCTTCGAATCGAGGCATCCGGCTTGCCGGATGCCTCGATTCGAAGGCGAGTTCGGCGGGGCCCCCACCCCGCGCGAAGAACACCCTCTCCGCGGGCCGGGCCGCCCCTATCTCTCGCCCTCTTCCCCGTCGTCCTCCGGAGGAGGAGCCGGCCGCTCGCCCGCCGCCACCTGGAGCTCCCGGACGATCGAGAGCAGCGCAGGACAGCAGAAGCGCTCGACGACCGACCCGTCCGGCGCGAGCTCGAAGCTCGGCGGCCCGCCGTGCATCGGACACGCCACGTCGGCGTACTTCGACTCGAGATCCTTCAGGACGCTCTCATCCACCTCGCGGACCTCGATGTCCCCGGCCCCGAGCGCTTCTTCCTTCTCGTAGATCGCCATGCGGCGCACGCTAGCACGAAGAGCACCGCGCCTCGCGCGCTCACCTCGTCGCCCGACGACCTCATCTTCCGGCGCAGGGACGTCAACAGCCGTCCGAGATCAAGAGACAAAATAGCAGCGCCGCCGGGCGCCTCGGGGGGTAGCGGAGGCCGCCGGCGGTGCTGGCCGTCGGATAAGCACCCTCCGTACCAGGCGCAGATCCCCGAAATCCCCGCGTTATGTCCAGGGTACCGCCCCGACACCTTTCGATCCTGCGAGGCACGGGCTTGCACGGCTGCAGGATCGCGACCCCCGGGCCGCCGGGCCGATTCTTCCTCGCGGCGCCCGCGTCGGCGGCTAGCTTCGCAGCCATGAGCCGCCCGCACACGACCACAGCCGTCACCCTGGCGCTGCCGCTGCTCGCGGCGTGCAGCGCGCCCTCGCCCCGACCGTCGGAGCCGCCCGCCGCGGCCTCGACCGCCGCCGCCCCGCCGCCGCCCGCCACGCCCGCCACCCCTGGAAGCGGAGCGCGCCTGCCGTATCCGGAGGCCGCGAAGCGGCCGGTCACGAACGAGTACCACGGCACCCGCGTCGTCGACGCGTACCAGTGGCTCGAGGACGGAAGCTCCCCCGAGGTCCAGCGCTGGATCGCCGAGCAGAACCGGCTCACGCGCGGCTACCTCGACGCGCTGCCCCTGCGCGCCGCCGTCCGGGCGCGCGTCCAGGAGATCCTGTCGGCGACCTCCGCGAACTACTTCGCGCTCGACGAGGCCGGCGGACAGCTCTTCGTGCTCAAGGCGCAGCCGCCGAAGCAGCAGCCTTCCCTCGTCGTCCTGAGGTCCGCGAGCGAGCCTGCGTCCGAGCGGATCCTCGTCGACCCGGAGGTCGTCGACCCGAAAGGGCACACGACCATCGACTGGTTCGTCCCCTCGCGCGACGGCAAGAAGGTCGCTGTGTCCATGTCCGAAGGCGGCACCGAGAACGGCACCGTGCGCGTCTACGACGTCGCGACTGGCAAGGAGACGGGCGACACCGTCCCTCACGCGAGCAGCGGCACCGCGGGCGGCAGCCTCGCGTGGAGCGGGGACGGCAAGGGGTTCTACTTCACCCGGCACCCGCACCCCGGCGAGCGCCCGCAGGAGGACATGGGGTTCTTCCAGCAGATCTACTTCCACAAGCTCGGCACGCCGGAGAAGGAAGACCAGTACTCGCTCGGCAAGGAGTTCCCCCGCATCGCCGAGGTGGACCTCACGACGAGCGAGAGCGGCAAGCTCGTGCACGCCAGCGTGCAGAACGGCGACGGCGGCGAGTACTGGCACTACCTCCTCGACGCCTCGGGCAAGTGGACCCGCTTCGCCGACCTGCCGGACAAGATCATCCGGGTGAGGTTCGGCGTCGACGACCGCCTCTACCTCCTGTCGCGCAAGGACGCGCCGCGCGGCAAGGTGGTGCGCCTCGCCCCGGGCAAGCTCGACCTCGCGCAGGCGGAGCTCGTGGTTCCCGAGGGCGAGGCGGTGATCCAGGACTTCCTGCCCACGAAGGCCCGGCTCCACGTCCTGGATCTCCTCGGCGGCCCGTCCCAGGTCCGCGTCTTCGACCTGAAGGGCAAGGCGCTCGGGGCGGTGCCGATCCCGCCGATCTCCTCGGTGCGCCAGCTCGTGCGCGCGGCCGGCGACGACATGCTCTTTCGCGGCGTGAGCTACACCGAGCCGGCCGCCTGGTACGCGTACTCGGCCAGGGACGGCAAGGTGACGAAGACCGCGCTCGCGATGACGGCCCCTGTCTCCTATGCCGACGTGGAGGTCACCCGCGAGGTGTGCACCTCGAAGGACGGGACCAAGGTGCCAGTCAGCGTCCTGCGCCGCAAGGGGACGGCGCTCGACGGGACCGCGCCGGCGCTGCTCACGGGATACGGGGGGTACGGGGTCAGCCTGTCTCCCGGGTTCAACCCGCTCTGGCGGCTGTGGTTCGACCAGGGAGGGGTGTTCGCGGTCGCCAACCTGCGGGGCGGCGGCGAGTTCGGCGAGGCGTGGCACCGCGGCGGCAACCTGCTCAACAAGCAGAACGTCTTCGACGACTTCGCCGGGTGCGCGAGGTACCTCGTCGACAGGCGCTTCACGAGCCCGGAGCGGCTCGCCATCCTCGGCGGATCGAACGGCGGCCTGCTCATGGGCGCGCAGCTCACGCAGCACCCGGAGATGTACAAGGCGGTCGTCTCGCACGTCGGCATCTACGACATGCTCCGGGTCGAGCTCACCCCGAACGGCGCCTTCAACGTGACCGAGTTCGGCACGGTGAAGGATCCCGCGCAGTTCAAGGCGCTTTACAGCTACTCGCCGTACCATCATGTCAAGGACGGGACCGCGTATCCGGCCACCCTGTTCCTGACCGGCGCGAACGACGCGCGGGTGGATCCGTTCCATTCGCGGAAGATGGCGGCGCGGATGCAGGCGGCCACGTCGGGCGCGGCGCCCATCCTGCTCAGGGCGAGCGGCTCGACGGGCCACGGGCTCGGGACGCCGCTCTCCGAGCAGATCGAGGAGCAAACCGACGTGTTCTCGTTCCTCTTCCAGCAGCTCGGGCTCGATTTCCCGCCGGCGAAGGGGGAGGGCGCGCCCCGGTGACGAAGCGGCCGCGGGCCGCGCGCCCGGTCAGGCGTGCGGCCGCGGCCCGGTCGAGGCGCGCCTCGGTCGACGCGCCTCGATTCACCAGGTCTTCACAGATCCCGGACTACCAGGTGCTGAAGTAGGCCCACGCCTGGTTGCCGGCGGACGCCTCGAAGCAGTAGCCGCCGTTGCGCTTCGCGGGCAGCGTGATGTTGCCGCCCGTGCAGCTCACGACCGTGTTGTTGACCTCGAACGTGCGGCCGCTCGCGAAGTTGCCGCAGTTGGCGCCGGTCAGGTTCGCCGTCGTCTCGAAGCAGCGCGCGCCGGTGCCGAGGTTGCCCGAGTTGTAGCTCGCGCTCGTGAACACGGTCGGGCTCGTGCACAGGCTGGCGCACGGCGTCGTCCCGCTGCTGGGCTGGCAGACCCCGGCCACGCAGTTCGCGCTGGTGCAGTCCGCGTTGACGCTGCAGGTATCGCCGTTGGCGCAGTCGGCCGTGCAGGTGCCGCCGCAGTCGACGTCGGTCTCGGTCCCGTTCTTCACGCCGTCCGTGCAGGTCGGCGCGGTGCCGCCGTTGATCACGCTGACGCCGAGGCCCTGGAGCCACGACGTCACCGTGTAGCGCGCCGAGGTGTCGAGCCGCGTGTGCCAGTTGGTCTGCGACGGGTTCGAGCCGGGCGCGGACGGGAACGTGTAGTAGGCGTTGACGCCCACGACGATGAGATCGGTCGAGCTCTGGCGGTAGAGCGGGCCGCCCGAGTCGCCGGGGCACAGGCTGGCGTACGAGGTGCTGGCGTAGTAGCCCGGCGTGAGCACGTACGACGCCGCGACGTCGTTGATGGCGGTGCCAGAGACGTAGGAGCCGGGGTGATTCAGGATCGAGGAAGCCGCGGCGGTGAGGTTCTGGATCTTGAAGAGATTCGACATCCCTGCGCCGGGCGTCTCGCAGCCGTAGCCGGTCGCGACGACGGGATCCCCCACCGCGACCGCCGCCCCGTCCACCACGGCCGCCGGGATCGTCGGCGAGAGCTCGTTGACGACGACCACCGCGAGGTCGGGCGTGTATCCCGGGTTCAGGACGTTGACCCCGCAATCGGGCGCTCCCGCCGCCCGCGCTGCGGTGCAGTCCGCGATCCACTGCGGGTGGATGTACGTCTGCTCGATCGTCAGGTTCACGTAGGGCGAGATCGGGGGCGTGTTGTCGGCGCTGACCGAGTAGATCCCGCCCGGCCCGAACCACGGCTCCACCGTGGCGGTGTACAGGTCATCCACGCAGTGAGCTGCGGTCAGGAAGTGACGCGGTCCGACCTTCGCCGCGGTGCAGCCCCCCGCGAGGACGGTGGAGGCGTATTGCGACTCGAGCGCCGGCGTCCCGCCGATCAGCTCGTCGTTCGCCGCGGCGATCTCCTCGGAGGTCTCGTCGTAGCCCTCCACGCTGCAGGCGACCAAGCACAATGAGAGCAAAGCATAGACAGGTGCGCGCACTGGTTGCTTCTCCTGTCGTCCCGATGCGCGATGGCCCCGCGCGCCGCCGCCTGCCTCGCGCGCGCCCCTTGGGTGGCCCGCGAGCCCGCCTGTCGCGCCCGCGCCCCGCGAGCCGCTCTGAGCGCGGCCTCGGGGCGCGGATGCGCGGATGTCAGGGGGTCGCGTGCCCCTTCAGGGGTCCACGTCGAGCGCTCAGGAAGCGCGGCCGTCCGGTGGGACTGCCCGCGCGGGATCACGTCGTGATCGGTCCGACGCTCCCTGTCTAGTCCGTCCGGTAGCCACCCTCCAACTCGCAAACAGCATGGACGTGATGCACGTGATGCATAGCACAATCGCGACGCCAGCGATGACGCGCAACTTCGGCCGTCTGCAGTCCGCACCTGCCATGAACCGATTAAGTGTTCCGCTCGCGGTGCTGTCGACGCAGATGTCCCCCGGGATCGCGCTGTCGCGCCGCACGAGCTTCCCGATTTCCCGCCTTCATGACAAGCTCCTCCGGGCCGACGGCAGCACCCCCCGGAACAACACCGCTCGTGGAGGACGCACGATGAAGGCATTTCAGGAGATCCTCGACTTCTACACGCGCCCCGCGGCCATGACGTCCGCCGGCGCGCACGCGCCCCGGCTCGACGATCTGCCGCGCGACGTGCCCTCGCTCGTCCGCGTCGTGCAGGGCCTCTTGCTGCACCAGCACTGGGCGCATGCCTACGGCGTGGAGCTCTCGGACGAGCGCCGCGACGAGTCCCACCTCCGTCCGGTGGACCGGATGCTGGATCGCCTGCTCGCCCACGACGCGCGCCCGCTCTCCGCCGCCCGGCCGCTCGAGACGCGCCTCGTCGGCACCTGCCGCCAGTTCACCGTGCTCCTCGTCGTCCTGCTGCGCGCCAAGGGGGTCCCCGCGAGGGCTCGCTGCGGCTTCGCCGGGTATTTCAACCCCGGCTACTTCGTGGACCACTGGGTCTGCGAGTACTGGAACGCCGCCGAGGCGCGCTGGGTCCTCGTCGACGCGCAGATCGACGACGCCCAGCGGGCGGCGCTTCAGCCCGACTTCGACCTGCTCGACGTGCCGCGCGACCGCTTCGTCGTCGCGGGCGACGCCTGGGCGAAGGGCCGCGCCGGGGAGGCGGATCCGATGAAGTTCGGCTTCCTCGACGAGGGCGGGCTCTGGTTCATCGACGGGAACATCGTGCGCGATCTCGCGGCGCTCAACGGCATGGAGATGCTGCCCTGGGATTGCTGGGGCGCGATGAGCCGCCCCGAAGAGCCGCACGGGGACGAGCGGCTCGCGCTGTTCGACCGGCTCGCCGCGGTCACGCGCGCGCCCGACGCGCGCTTCGCCGAGCTGCGCGCGACCTATGAGGGCGACGATCGCCTGCGGGTGCCGGCGACCGTCCTCAACGCCGTGCTGAACCGTCAAGACACGATCTGAACGGCCGCCGCCCGCCCCGCGTCCGGCCCCGGAGCGCAGCCCTCCTGCTCCGGGGGCCCGGGCTCACCGCGGGATATCGAACGGCTGGCACACGCCGTTCGAGCACACGTCGCTGGCCCAGCAGCAGTCCGAGCTGGCCGCGCACTCCCCACCTGACTCCTGGCAGGTCTCGCCGTCGCCCGGATCCTCGCCCGGATCCTCGCCCGGATCGCTGCCGCCTTCGCCCGAGGGCGGGTCGTCGTCCTCGCACGTCGTGTGGCACGGCCCCGGCGTCACCGTGAGCGTGTCCGACGGGTACTTGCTCGGCGACGCGTGCACGTAGCTGATGGTCGCGTCGCCGAAACCCGCCGCGCCGAACGCCGAGGCGCTCAGCCACACGTCGTACACGACGCGGTAATCCCAGTCCGGCGTCTCCGCGCCCGGAGTGTAGTTTTCGTCCGTGGCCGGCGAGTCGACCGTGTACTCGCCATAGCCGCACGCGTTGAGATCGCGGTCGAGCGACGTGGTGGCAGCGACGATGGCGCTCGCGTCCCCGAGGAGCATCTTGCCCTCTCCGCCGAGCACGCCGAGCGACCCGTAGCCGGAGGGCTTCGCCTCGTCTTCCGAGAGATAGTCGACGTAGAAGTCGAGCACGAGCGCGCCTGTCCCGTCCGTGATCTGGAACTGGGCCTTGTCGCTGCCCACGAGATCCTTGAACGTGTGGCCCTTGTGCCCCTTCGGCTTCGGCGCGTCGCCGGGCTTCGGCGCGTCGCCGGGCTTCGGCGCGTCGCCGGGCTTCGGCGCGTCGCCGGCCTGCTCGCCGTCGCCCCAGCCGATCGCCGTCTCGCCGTACGTGTTGTCGACGAACGCAGGGTTCAGCGTCAGCCGCACGTGCACGAGCTCCTCGCCCTCGGCGATCTCGACGACGCGCTCGACGAAGGCCATCGGGGTGGTCTGGTCGCCGTTCGCGTAATAACAGTCGATCTCGGCGGTCTCCTCCACCGCGGTGAAGCGGCTGCGCCCGCCGCACGACAGCGGATCGAGGGCCGCGGTGATGGGATCGCCGGCGCCCGACAGGCCCGATCCCGGGAAGCTCGGGGCGGGCGTGCTCCCGCCCTCGTCCGAAGTGACGCACTCTTCCCCGGAGACGACGCCGCCGCCGGCCGTCCCGGTGCTCGGCCCGGTGCAGGCCGCGCCGACGACCGCGAGACACAGCAGCCCAACACCCACCGATCCTGTGAACGCAAAGGAACGCATAAGTCCTCCCTGCTCGAAGACGAGCACGACGTGGAGCGCGCCACGCGACGCCGGTCGCGGGGCGCGATGATCTCCTCGATGCAGTGGAAGTAACCGGAGGCGCCGAGAGCAGGCAGCCGTTCGTCAAAAAAGACGCGAGGGCCGTCGGCCGCGGGCGATCACGGGCGCACGCCGCCGGCGCGGGACGCGGACGTGGCCTCCTCGCGCCCGAAGCCCCGCGGGTAGTCCTTGAGGTACCGGCGCGCCTCGGCCGCGGTCCGGTCCTTGTCGCCGAGCATCTCGATCGCCCGCAGCCGCTCCACGCGGGCGATCTCGGCGAGCGGCGAGTCCGGGTAGCGGCCGAGGAGGCGGTCGAGCCGCTCGAGCGCCCGCCTGGGCTGCCCCTGCCTCCGCGCCTCCATCGCGCCCTGGAGCAGCTCGTTCTCGGCCGCCAGCGACGCGCGCGCCGGCCCTCCGCGCGCCCCGCGCGGCGCGCCGGCCCCGCCCTCGTCGCCCTCTCGCGCCGAGCCGTCCTGCTCCCGCGGCGGCGCCTCCGCGTCGTCGCGCTGTCCCTCTTCGGGCGGGTCCGGCCGGCGGGCCGGCTCCTCGTCGCGCGACGACCACGTCTCGCCCGGGCTCAGGAAGCGCTCGACCTCGCCGCGGCGCACCGCGACGCGCCCGTCGACGACCGCCACGCGCGTCTCGGCCGCCTCTCCCGCCGCGCCGGGCTGCCGCTCGACCGAGAACCGCGTCCCGTGGACCGTGACCACGGCGTCCGCGGTGCGCACCGACAGGGTCACGCCCGCCGGCAGCGGCGGCACGTCGACCGAGATCCGCCCCCGATCGAGGGCGACGATGTCGTCGAAGCGGTCGCGCCCGGCCCCGGACGGCGTGAACCTCACGCGCGTCGAGGGCCCGACCTCGACGGTGGCGCCCGTCGCGAGCGACGCCTTCGCCATCGCGCCCTCGCCGGTCCGCAGCTCCTCGCCGCTCGTGAGCGGCACGAGGGCGCGCGACGGCGGCGAGCGCGTCGCGTCCCCGGCCGCGATCTCGACCGCGCCCTGGAGCGCCGTCACCTGCGCCGCGGCGTCGGGGAGGGGGCGCGCCCGGAACACGACCGCGACGCCGGCGGCCGCCGCGGTCAGGGCGGCCGCGAGCGCCGCCGCAGCGACGGCGGTGCGCCTCCGCCGGGCAGCGCGGGCGCGCCGCGCCGCTTCCTCGGCGGCGAGCCGGTCGATGCGGCCGGCGATCTGCTGCTGGAGGTACCGCGCCTGGGCCCTGGGCAGCGGCGGCACCGGCTGCGCGACCAGCGCCCGCAGCGAGGCCTCCACGCTGTCCACGCTGGCCGCCGCGCGGCGATCCTCCGGGATGGCGTCGACGTCGTCCTGCTTCATCGTAGTACCTCGGGTCGGGCGGGGTCGTTTCGCGTCGCCGCGCCGGATTCCCAGCGCGCCTGGAGCTCCCGCCGCCCCCGCGACAGCCGGGACTGGGCCGCGGCCGCGGAAACGCCGGTCAAATCTGCGATTTCATTGAGGGAATAGCCCATGACATGGAGCAGCAGCGCGGTCGCGCGGTCGCCGTCCATGGCCGCGAGGTGCCGTCGCAGCGCCTCGAGGTCGCGGTGCGCGCTCACCTCCCGCTCGGGGTCGGCGCTCCGCGCGGGCGGCTCGGGCCCGGCCTCGGGGGCCGGCGTGCGATCGATGACCTTGCGCTCGCGCCGGCGGGCGCGCAGCGCGCTCAGCCCGACGTGGCAGGCGATGACGGACGCCCAGCCGGCCAGGCTGCACTCCCCCGCGAAGCGGCGCTTCGTGAGCGTGCTCACGATCTGCTCGAACGCGCCCTGCACGAGGTCGGCATGGTCCTGCTCCCGGCAACCCAGGATCCGGTACAGGGTCCGGTCGACGACGGGAAGCAGGTGCTCGTACAGGCGCAGGCCGATCCCTCGCTCGCCCCGCTGGAAGGCGAGCAGGAGCTCCTCGTCGCTGACGGGCGCGGGTTGCTCGGCGCCTGGGGTGGAGACGAGCCTGAGCCGGCGGCTCGCTGGTCGTGGCTCGGCGGTTCCCATGGTGGTGGAGTAGCCGCTCCGCCCGAAAGCAGGCTGAGCCGCTGATCTTCCTCTCGCGGCGGCGCCTCGCCGCCTACCGCAGGCGGAGCTGGAGCCCCAGCATCCCGGTGAAGCCGCCCCTCGGCAGCGTGGTCTTTGGTTTCGGGTGCACCTCGAGCGCGGTCCCGTGGATCCGCACGAACGCCTCGGCGCTGCCGAGGAGGGCCACGCTGCCGCCTTCGGGCCACAGGAGGTCCACCGCCGTGCGCGTCCCGAGGGCCCACCCGTGCCCCGCCTCCGGCGGCTTCTTCGGGTCCTCCGAGGAGGCCGTCACCCAGTCGACGGTGGCCTCGAGCCGCGCCCGCACGAGCGCGTCGATCGGGCGGATGGGCGCGGCGAGGCCGCCTCCGCCGCCGAGCGTGAGCCACTGGACCGACAGCCCCGGGGCCGGCTCGCGCAGGGCCGCGGCGTAGGACACCGACAGCGTCCCGAAGAACCCCGATCCCCGGTCGAGCGCCGTGGCCATGACCCAGCCGCCGGCCCGCGCCGGTCCGCCATCGAGCCCGCTCCCGGCGAGCCCGCCGGCGCCGACGAACCAGCCCAGCGGGCGCGGCGGCTCCGTCGCCGCGGCCTGGTCGGCGCCCGCGGCCTGGTCGGCGCCCGCGGCCTGGTCGGCGCCCACGGCCGGGTCGGCGCCCACGGCCGGGTCGGCGCCCGTCGGCGCGGGGGGCGTCGGGGCGCCGGCGCGCTCCGCCGCCAGGGCGGCGACCAGCAGCCCCGCGGTGCGGTAGCGGTCGGGCAGCGGGTCCTCGGCGCGGAACTCGATCTCGCGCGACGACAGCGTGCCCTCGGGGGAGCCGAGCGAGGCGACGTCGACCCGCAGGCGCAGGTGGTCCGGCCCGTCCAGCCAGACCACGGCGAGCGCCCTCACCGCCGTCCCGGTGCGCTTCGGGTCGCCGAGCGCGCAGCCGCCGCCCCCCGCGGCGCGAGAGCACGCCTCCACGAGGATCGCCGCGAGCTCGCCATCCACGGCGGGACCCGACGCAAGCTCGACGACGATCGGGGCCGCCACGCAGACTCTACCCGGGGCCGACGCTACCGACGGAGAGGGGCCAAGGCAAGACGCAAGACGGAGATGAGCCGCGCAGCGCCGTCGCGCCGCGGCGCCCGCGGACCGGGAGGCGGCGCCAGGCGAGGTCAGCCGTCCCGGGCTGCACCGTTTGCGCCCGCGCGCCGCGCTTGCGCCGCGCCGGCGCGGCGCGGCGCAGCGGCGGCGATCTCGGGTTCCGCCGCGCATCGCCGCCGAGGTCAGAACCAGAAGGCCGAGTTCGTGGCGTTCTCGGGGCCGATCCTGATGACCTCGAACTGCGTGCTCGTCCCGAGGGAAGCCTCCCGCGAGCGCCTGTTCACCGCCGGCGTCACCGCGGTGCCCGGCGGCCGGCGCGTGAAGGGCAGCGACTTCTCCGAGGTCATCCGGATGGCGCTCGCGAGCCCGCCCTTGCCCGACGAGCTCGTCCGCGAGACGGAGGTCGGCTACCATCACGAGGCGATCCTCGCGCACGCCGGCGCGATCGTGGACGCGGTGAAGGCCGGGCAGATCAGCCGGTTCTTCCTGATCGGCGGCTGCGACGGGCCCGCGGCGGCGCGCAGCTATTACACGGACTACGCGGCGCAGACCCCGGCGGACTCGTTCATCCTGACGCTCGGCTGCGGCAAGTACCGTATTCGCAACCAGGACCACGGCACGCACCTCGGCTTGCCGCGGCTCCTCGACATGGGGCAATGCAACGACGCCTATGGCGCCATCCGCGTGGCCAGCGCGCTCGCCGAGGCGTTCGGCTGCGGGGTGAACGATCTGCCCCTCACGCTGGTGATCTCGTGGCTCGAGCAGAAGGCGGTGGCGGTGCTCCTCACGCTGCTCAGCCTGGGCGTGAAGGGCATCGTGCTCGGGCCGCGCCTGCCGGCCTTCCTCTCGCCGAACGTGCTGCGGCTGCTCCAGGAGCGCTACGACCTCCGGCTGACCGGCAGGGCGCCCTCGGTCGACCTGCTCCAGCTCCACCGGGCGCCCGCGAGCGCCTGAGTCGACCGCGCGCCCGCGTCGCGGGTTGTTCTCGGTTGCGAACAGTTCGCGCCCTCGCGCACAGTGGGCGCATGATCGACCCGCTCTTCGACGATCTCCCCGGCATGCTCTGCTTCGCGCGCGTCGTGGAGCGCCGATCCTTCACCGCGGCCGCGGCCGAGCTCGGGGTGTCGAAGTCGATGGTGAGCACCCGGGTCGCGCGCCTGGAGGAGCGCCTCGGCGAGCGGCTGCTCGTGCGCACGACGCGCAAGCTCACCGTCACGGACGCCGGCATGAACCTCTACGCGCGCTGCGCCCGCGTGCTCGAGGAGGCCACGGCGGCGGTGCGGGGCGCCTCCGACGCCGACCGAGGCCGGATCCGGCTCAACGCGCCGGTCAGCTTCGCGCAGATGTACCTGGCGCAGCCGCTCGCCCGGTTCCTCAGGGCGACCCCGGGGGCGCACGTCGAGCTCGCGCTGAACGACCGGCTGGTCGACCTCGTGGAGGAGCGCGTCGACCTCGCCATCCGGATCACGAAGCTCAGGGACTCGAGCCTCGTCGCGCGCCAGATCGCCGTGACGTCGCTGAACGTGGTCGGCGCGCCGGACTACCTCGAGCGGCGGGGGCGGCCCGAGCAGCCGGGGGATCTGCTGGGCCACGACTGCCTGCGCTACCTCCACCTGCGCGTCGAGGACGAGTGGCGCTTCTACGGCGCCTCGGGGCGCATCGCCGTCCCCGTCACGGGCCCGCTCACGGCGAACAACGGCACGGCGCTGCGCGAGGCGGCCGTGGCCGGCGTCGGCCTCGCGGTGCTGCCGCGCTTCATGGTCGACGAGGACCTCCGGGTCGGGCGCCTCGTCGCGCTGCTCGAGCGGTTCGCGCCGCGGCCGATGGGCGTCTACGCGGTGCACGCCGCCGGCCGGCGCCCGCCCGCGCGGGTGCGGCGGCTCATCGACTTCCTGGCGGCCGCGTTCCGCGGGACGTCGTGGGCGTAGCCGGCAGATCGTTCTTCTGCGAGAACAATTCGTTCCCGAGCGCGCTCTACCGCGCCGCGGCTCCGCGGCTTATTCATCGAGCCATGGAACAAACACTCATTCACCGTCTCGACACCACCCTCTCTGTCCCCCGCTCGGCCGACCTGGCCGCGCTCACGTTGCGCCTCGGCCTCGGCGCCGTGTTCCTGGCGCACGCGCTCGCCAAGCCGCTCGTGTTCACGATGCCGGGCACCGCGGCGTTCTTCGCCGCGAGCGGCTTCCCGGGCTGGACGGCGTACCCGGTGTTCCTCGCCGAGCTGCTCGGCGGCCTGGCGCTGCTGGCCGGGTTCAGGACGCGCCTTGTCGCGCTGGCGCTCTTGCCGGTGATGGCCGGCGCGCTGCTCGTGCACCTCCCCAACGGCTGGATGTTCTCCGGTCAGGGGGGCGGCTGGGAGTACGTCGCCTTCCTCATGATCGCGCTCGGCGCGCAGGCCCTCCTCGGCGACGGCGCGTTCGCCCTGGGGCGGCGGCAGCGCGCGTAGCTCGGCGCCGCCCGGGCCCGCTCCCGCGGGCGGGCCCGGGGACACTGGCCTTCTGCAGGTTGACATGCTCCGAGGTGAACCGGTAAAGTCCGCGCCCTGATGGGTCGCGTTTCGACGCGAGGGGCGGTCCGACGTCGCATGGTTTTGCCGTACCGGGCGGCGGCGCCGCCTGATGGGGCTGACGTGGACTGTCGCGGGGACGAATCGCCCGCGTGGAGCATGCCGATGAAGACTCGAACCATGACGCGCCGCGTGTTCGCGCTGGCGGCGCTGGCCCTCTCGGCCGGCGTCGCGGGCTGTCCTTCCAGGGACGAGGCGCGGCCCGCGCCCGGCCCGAGCGCCTCGGGGGCCGCGCCGCAGGGCGCGGCGCCGGCGCAGAAGGGCGCCGCGTTCGTCACGATCTCCAGGGAGCAGCAGGCCTCCTGGGTGCGCAACTTCAACCCGCTGCTCGCCGAGGGGAGCGTCCGTTTTCCCACGCTCGCCGGCATCTACGAGCCGATGCTCGTCTTCAACACGATGAAGGGCGAGTACACGCCGTGGCTCGCGACGAAGTACGCGTGGAGCGACGGGAACAAGAAGCTCACCTTCACGACCCGATCCGGCGTCAAGTGGTCGGACGGGCAGCCGTTCTCGGCGAAGGACGTGGCGTTCACGTTCGCGCTCCTGAAGAAGCACCCCGCGCTCGACCTCTCGGGGGTGTGGAAGTTCGTCGAGTCCGTGAAGGCGACGGACGACGCGACCGTCGAGTTCGCGCTGGCGCGGGCTTACGTCCCGGGGCTCAGCTACATCGGCCACCAGCCGATCGTGCCGGAGCACAAGTGGAAGGACGTCGCCGACCCGGTGACGTACGCGAACGAGAACCCCGTGGCGACAGGCCCGTTCACCGAGGTGAAGGTCTTCCAGAACCAGGTCTACGAGCTCGGCAAGAACCCGAACTACTGGCAGCAGGGGAAGCCGGCCGTCGACGGGCTCCGCTTCCCGGCGTACCCGGGCAACGACCAGATCAGCCTGGCGATCATCAACGGCGAGGTCGACTGGGCGGGCGCGTTCGTCCCCGAGATCGAGAAGGTCTATGTCGCCAAGGACCCGGCGAACCACCATTACTGGTTCCCGCTCGTCGGCGGCATGGCCACGCTCTACCCGAACAGCACGAAGAAGCCGTTCGACGACGCGCGCGTGCGCAAGGCGATCAGCATGGGCATCGATCGGGCGCAGATCGTCAAGATCGCGTCCAACGACTACACCCAGCCGGCGGACGCGACCGGGCTCGACGACTCCTACGACCGCTGGCGCAACCCGAAGGCCGTGGCGTCGGGCGACTGGGTGAAGCTCGACGTGGCCAGGGCGAAGCAGCTCCTCGACGAGGCCGGATGCACCGTGGGCCCGGACGGGATCCGGGTGAAGGACGGCAAGCCGATGCGCTTCGAGATCAACGTCGTCACCGGCTGGTCCGACTGGGTCCGCGCTGTCCAGATCATCGCGCAGAACCTGAAGCAGCTCGGCATCGACGCCTCGCTCAAGGCGTACGACTTCAGCGCGTTCTTCGAGGCGCTCCAGAAGGGCACGTTCGACATGTCGATGGGGTGGACGGTCGTCGAGCCCACGCCCTACAACTACTACCGCGAGCTCATGTCCGCGGAGCTCGTGAAGCCCGTCGGCGAGGCGAGCGCGCGCAACTGGCACCGTTACGGCGACAGGGAGGTCGACAAGCTGCTCCAGCAGTTCGAGTCGGCGACGGAGTTCGCCGAGCAGAAGCGCATCCTCGACGAGGTGCAGATGCTCTACGCGCAGAACGCGCCGGTGATACCGCTCTTCAAGAACCCGTCCTGGGGCGAGTACAACACGAAGCGCTTCACGGGCTTCCCCACCCGGGAGAACCCGTACGCCAAGCTGTCGCCGAACAACCCGCCGGAGTACCTGCTCGTCCTGACCGAGCTCAGGCCGAGGTGATCCCGGGCGTCAGGGCAGCCTGCAGATGTAGGGCAGCTCGGCGTCGCAGGGCATGTCGTTCCAGCGACCGCTGGCCCCGTTCGCGAGCTGCACGCAGTCCTCGCCGCGGCCGGCGTCGTTCGGCTCGCCGCCGTTCCAGCGGTCGTAGTCGAGCGGCGTGCCGTCGGTCCACGCGAAGTCGCCCTCGGACTCCGCGTCGGTGAGCCCGATCCACCAGTCGCCCTGCTGGACCTCGGAGGCGGCCGAGAACACGAGATCCTGCGTCTCCCTGTCGTGGATGGACACGAGGTGCCCGTCCTGCGCGATGCAGTCGCGCTCCGCATCTTCCCACGTCGCGGGCCTGAAGCAGAGCGCGAGGGCGCCGCCGTCGGGCAGCGGGTGCGGGGCGCAATGCGGGCACGACGGATCGTCGTCCACGACCCCGTCGCAGTCGTTGTCGACCAGGTCGCACAGCTCGGGGGCGCCCGGGTACGCCGAGGCGTCGTTGTCGTCGCAGTCCACGTCGCAGCCGGAGGAGAGGTCGCCGTCCGCGTCGATCCCGGCGGGGTCCTCGCACGCGAGCCCCGCCCGCACGCTGGCGGGGCGGTCGTTCAGGAAAGCGATGGTGGCGTCGATGTACGCGCCGACGTCCTCGGGGCTCGTGTCCAGGCGCGGATCCTCGAGCACGTGGGGCCAGATGAGCGCGCGCGCCGCTTCGGCGTCGCTCGCCAGGTCGAGCTCCGACGCGCGCTCG
The DNA here is from genome assembly GCF_051474675.1 of Sorangium sp. So ce406. Classification (NCBI taxonomy): domain Bacteria; kingdom Pseudomonadati; phylum Myxococcota; order Polyangiales; family Polyangiaceae; genus Sorangium; species Sorangium sp. So ce406. Next base: position 1,205,084 of record NZ_CP150340.1, read on the forward strand.
AGGACGCGCTCGAACGCCGCCGTGAGCGCCCGCCGGCACGGCGGCGAGGCGGTGCACATCTGCTCGAGGCGGGCGACGCCGCCGAAGGGGTAGAGGTCGTCCTCGAAGGTCTGATCGAGGCCCCACGGCAGGAAGGTCCAGCGGCCGTCGTCCGGGCGCCGCGCGATGAAGTAGTTGTTGCGCAGCCAGACATAGCCGTCCCAGTGGCCGATGAAGGTCTCGGTGGCCGCGAACGCGAGGTAGCGCTCCATGTCGATGCGCTGCGACGCGTCGGCGAGGAACGTGTCCGGGTCGTTCATGCCGTCGAGCGCCTCGACGAGCTCGACGAGATCGGCGAACGCGACGTCGTCGCCGTTGTCCTGATCGAAGGTGTCGATGAGCTGGGGCTCGAGATCGCTCCCGTACGCCCCCTCGTACAGGTTGCCCTCGTGGTCGCCGAGCCAGCGGTCCAGAAAGCGAGGGTTATCCGCTGCTTCCACGGTGGTGTACAGGCCGTAGAGCGAGCCGTTCAGCCAGACCGTCGCGTGGGCCGAGCGCGCCGCGGGCACGTCCATCGCGCGGAACAGCGCGTAGGCCAGGCGCTCGTGGATCATGCTGTGGTCCTGGACCATGTTGTTGAGCGCGAGCTTCTCCACCCCGAGCAGGGTCTGGTCGTCGGTGAACTCGTCGAACTTCAGCAGGAAGGCGGCCTTCTGGTCCAGGGTCCGGAACGACCCGTGCTCGCCCTTGAGCCGCACGCCGATCTCGGAGAGCTCGATGACCTCGCCGTCCAGCGTCACCGTGAGCTGCCCGGGGACGTACTCGTCGGGTATCGCGTCGAGCTGATCGATCGAGGCCCGAGAGAGCGTGATGTCGAACCGCGGGACGCTCGTGCCGGCGAAGAGTGGCGCTGCGGCATCGGGGGGCGAGGGCTGCTCCCCGCCGGAGCCGCCGGAGCCGGGGCCGGAGCCGGCGCCGCCCAGGCCGCCGGTGCCAGATGCGCCACCCGAGCCGCCGACGCTGCTGCCGCTCGGCCGGGGATCCTCGGTGGAGTCGCCGCACGCGGCGAGCAGCGCAAGGGATATCGCGAGCGGACCGGTCCAGCTCGAGGAATGTTGGAATGACGTTCTCACGTTCCGTCTCTTTTACATGGGTTGTTCGCTGCTTGCACGTCTCCTCGAGTTGATGTGCATCCCGAAGACGCGCGGTCGGCTCGGTGAAACATCCGGAGAGGCGCTCGCCGGGAGGCTGGGCGCGACAGACTCTTCTTCTGCATCTACGGTCCTACAGTGGAGCAGATGGAGACAACGTGGGATACCCTGACGGCCAAGATCACGAGACGTCAGCAGATCGGTCACCACCGGACACTCACCACCCGATGCGCCAAGGTGGGCTGACGCGGCGCTGGCCGCGCATGCCGCCAGCCCGCCCTCGATCCTCTGGCGCGGCGCGTTGTCTGCTGTTCGAACGCTCACCCACCGCCGCGACGACAACCAGCACGGGAGAGAACAGCCAACGCCGATTTCAGCAAGGACAAACGTGGTCCTGCTGACCAAATTCCTTGTAGGCTAAACTCCTTCCAGGTAGAAGATGTGGCTCTACGTGGTGCTTGACGCGCGACGTGGAGGCGGGGGCGAGCTTGGACTCTCGACAGAAGATCGGCGCGGTGCTCGGGGACCGATACGAGATTCTCGCCGAGCTGGGTGAAGGCGGCTTCGGCACCATCTACAAGGCGCGGCAACTGGCGACGGGCCAGTTCGTGGCCATCAAGGTGCTGCAGCTCGGGTCGAGCGGCGCGGCGCAGGCGCGCGAGAAGCGCGTCGCGCGCTTCCAGCTTGAAATGCAGCTCTGCGGGCAGCTCCACCACCCCAACATCGTCCGCCTCATCGACTCGGGCCAGGCGGACGAGGCTGTCGTCTATTCGGTCTTCGAGTTCGTGCCTGGCAAGGATCTCGCCCACATCCTCGCCGAGGAGGGCCCCTTGGATGCGCGCGAGGCGCGGCACTTCATGCTGCAGATCCTCGACGCGCTCGGCTGCGCGCACGCGCAGGGGGTGATCCACCGGGACCTCAAGCCCGCGAACCTCATGATCATTCCCACCGGCGCCCGGCGCAACGTGCTTGTGCTCGATCTCGGCATCGGGGCGCTCACGGAGGAGGCGAAGCGCGAGCAGAAGACGCGGATCACGCTGTCCAACGAGTCTGTGGGAACGCCCGCGTACGCCGCGCCCGAGCAGCTCCGCGGTCAGCCTCCGACCCCGCGATCCGATCTTTATGCGTGGGGCCTGGTCTTCCTCGAGTGCCTGACCGGCAAGCGTGTGATCGCGGGCGACACGGCGGCTGATGTGATCTTCAACCAGCTCTCCGCCGATCCCGTCCCCATCCCTGCGATCCTGCTCGACCACCCGCTCGGAGACATCCTCCGGCGCGCGACGGCCAAGGACGCAGCGGCGCGCAACGTCACGACCGAGGGGCTCCTGCGCGAGCTCGAGGAGTGCGACGTGAGCGGTCTGCGGTCAAGGAGCGCACCCGCGCGCCTCCAGCCGGCCGCGCCGGACATGCGGACCGACACGGTGGAGCTCGCCAGGCAGTCGAGCGGCGGCGCGCTCTCCAGTCGGCTGGTCGAGGGCGAGCGGCGCCAGATCACGGCCGTGTGCTGCAGCCTGGCGGCGTCGAGCACGGCGCACGGGCCGGTGGACACCGAGGAGCTCGATCAGCTCCTCGGCCTCCAGCAGGAGGCGTGCACGATGATCGCCCGTCGCTTCAACGGCCACGTCGCCGGCGTGCTGGGCGACAGCGTGCTGTTCTACTTCGGCTACCCGACGGCGCGCGAGGACGCCGCGCGGCGCGCGGCCGAGGCGGCGCGCCAGATGGCGGCGGATCTGGTCCGGCGAAGGAAGGCGCTCGAGGCCGAGCGCAAGACTCGCATCGATCTCCGTATCGGGATCCACACGGGGCTCGTGATTGCGCGCGAGCTGCGCGACCCGACGATCGCCGGCCTCGGATACATCGTGGGGACGACGCCGAAGATCGCGGCCTGGCTCAGCGCGGCGGCGGAGCCCGGCAGCATCCTCGTGAGCGGCGAGACGCAGCGGCTGCTCCGCAAGCACTTCGCGCTGGAGGAGGACGGCACCCGCTCGCTCGAGGGCTTCGAGACGCCGGTCGAGGTCTTTCGTCTCCAGGAGGGGAACGTATCCGGTGGGCTGCGGGATACGCCCCTCGTCGGCCGCGCGCGGGAGCTGGAGATACTGCTGGAGCGCTGGGGCCGCGCCCGCGGCGGCGCAGGTCAGGCCGTGCTGATCACCGGTGAGCCGGGCATCGGCAAGTCACGCCTTGCCCGCGAGCTCGAGGAGAAGAGCCGCGACGAGCCGCACACCTGGCTGGAGAGCCGTTGCACGCCGGACAGCGCGAACAGCGCGTTCTATCCCATCGTCGATCTGCTCGGACGGATGCTCGATCCGCAGCGCGAGGCGAAGGCCGACGAGAAGGTGAGCCAGCTCGAAGCCCTGCTCTCGCGCTATGGCTTCGATCTCGGGGAGGCGATGCCGCTTTTCGCGCCGCTGCTCTCGCTGCCCCTGCCGGCCAGGTGGGCGCCGCTCGACGTCTCGCCACAGAAGAAGCGCGAGCTGACGCGGGGGGCCGTGCTCTCGCTGTTCTTCGAGATGGCCGAGAAGGCACCGATCGTGCTCGCGATCGAGGACCTGCACTGGGCGGACCCGAGCACGATGGAGCTCCTCGTGCAGCTCGTCGGAGAGGTGGGCTCGGCGCGGGTGATGGCGCTGTTCACGGCGAGGCCGGAGTTCTCGCCGTCATGGCCGTCGACCGCGGTGGTGGCCGTCCAGCTCAGCCGCTTCGGCCGCGCGGAGGTCGAGCTGATGGCCGCCAAGATCACCGGAGGCCGCGCGCTGCCTGGCGAGGCGCTGGAAGCGATAACGAGCCGGACGGACGGGGTGCCGCTCTTCGTGGAAGAGCTGGTGTTGACGATGCTCGAGGCGGGGGCGCTGGTGGAGCGGGACGGCGGCTACGAGCTGGCGAAGCCGCTCTCCGAGGTCGCGATCCCGTCGACGCTGCGCGACTTGCTCGTGGCGCGCCTGGATCGGCTGAGGCGCGCCAAGGAGACGGCGCAGGTGGCGTCGGCGATCGGGCGGGAGTTCACGTTCGAGCTGCTGCGCGCGGTGAGCCCGCTGGATGAGGCCGCGGCGCAGGAGGACCTCGACAAGCTGGTGGCGGCCGAGCTGGTGTTTCGCAGGCGGCGGATCAAGGGCGCGGCATACATCTTCAAGCACGCGCTGGTCCGCGACGCGGCGTATCAGTCGATGCTCAAGCGGTCGCGTGTCGAGGTGCACGCACGGATCGCGAGGGCGCTGGAGGAGAAGCTCCCGGAGGTGGTGGCCCACGGGGCGGTCGAGATGAGCGAGGCGAGCCAGGTCGGCTCGCCGGACGCGGGGCGCTTCTACTCGAGCCTGGCACATCACTGGTCCCGGGCCGAGGTCCTCGACAAGGCGGTGCGATACTTCGTTCGTGCCGGCGAGCACGCCAAGGCCGTGTATGCCAACGAAGAGGCCATCGGCTTCTACCGCGCGGCGATCGGGCAGCTCCACGAGTTCCTCGGCGCACAAGGAGCCGACGCCGGCGAGTGGCGCGATGCGCTGCGCCAGACGCACGAGAGCCTGGGAGACGTGCTGACGCTGGCCGGGAGGCAGGAAGAGGCGCGGCGCTCCTACGACGACGCCCTCGCGCGGTGGCCGGAGGGCGAGCGCGTCCGGCGCGCCAACCTCCACCGCAAGATCGGCAAGACCTGGGAGACGCATCATCAGCACGAGCAGGCGCTCCTCTCGCACCAGCGGGCGGAGGCGGCGCTCGGCGAGGCTCCCGCCGGCCAGGACGACGAGTGGTGGCGTGCGTGGGTGCAGATCCAGCTCGACCAGGCCTGGGTCTACTACTGGCTCGCGCGCGTGCCGGAGATGATCGCGCTCGCAGACAAGGTCCGGCCTGTCATCGACGAGCGCGGCACGCCGATGCAGCGAGCCAAGTTCTTCCAGGCGCTCGTTTACACGAGCTTCCGGCGCGACCGCTACATGGTGCCGGAGGAGACCGTACGGTACGCGCGGGCCGCGCGCGACGCGGCCGCGACCACCCGCGACCTGGGCGAGCACGCGCTCATGCAGTTCGGGCTGGCCGCGTCGCTGCTGTTTCACGATGTGCTCGGCGAGGCCGAGCGCGAGATGAACGAGGCTGTACGGCTCTCGAAGCAGGTGGGCAACGTGGCGCTCCTGTCACGGGCGCTGACGTACCTTGCGATCACCTACCGGCGGCTGCGCGGCCACGCCGCAGACGTGGAGCGGTGCGCGGCGGAGAGCCTGACCGTCGCGATGACGGGTAACATGATAGAGTACATCGGAACGGCGCGCGCCAACCAGGCGTGGCTCGCGTGGGGCCAGGGCGACACCCGCAGCGTGGAAGCGAACGGCCAGGCCGCGCTGGACCTCTGGAGCAAGCTCTCGTTGGTCTATCCGTTCCAGTGGGCGGCGCTCTTCCCGGTCCTCGCCGTGGAGCTTGCGGGAGGCCGCCTCTCCGAGGCGGTGCAGCGCGCATGCGCTCTGGTGAAGCCCACGCAGCAGCGCCTCCCGGCGGCGCTCACCGCGGCCCTCGAGCAGGGGGCCGGCGCATGGGAGCGCGGAGACGAAGGCACGACCCGCGCCGAGCTCGCCCGCGGGATCGAGCTCGCGGAACAGTTCGGGTATCTCTGAGCGATCGCCGACAGACGCGATTGCGACAAAGGAGGAGGGACATGACTGTCTATGTGAGGGTGGATATCTATCTCGAACCGAACCACGGATCCAGGTTTATAGAGCTGGTCCCGAAGCTCGCCGAGAGCCTGAAGCCTTACGGCTGGACGCTCGTGGGCTGCTACTCCAGGATCATCGGGCCGGACAACCATTATACGCACATGAACCTCTGGCATGTTCCTGATGTCAGCGCATACGAGAATTTACCGAGTCAGATCTCGAAGAATCCAGAGCTCGGTCGGATCTACAAGGATGTTCGCGAGTGCATTTTAGAAGAGAAGATTCACCTGTCTGACAGACATGGCAGCTAGCCGTGAGCACGCCGGCCGTTGAGCGCCGGCAGCCTGTAAATCATCGTTCGCGAGAGAAGACTTATGACCATCGAGCCCAAGAACCAGGATATCTTCATCGTCGCGCATCCGAGAGAGCGCCTCGAGTCCGCGCAAGGTACCGATCCTGACAGGCACCCTGAGGGCGCACAAGACCTCATTATTGCCGGAGTGGACGGCAACATCTACCATGTCAACAAGAAAGACTGGAAGAAGAACAGGGTCGACCTCAAGAATCCGCCAGAGAATAATGAGATGATGCGTCTGCCAGAGGAAGACCGGCTGAAGATCAATCAGTTGATCGGATTGCGATCTGTTTTGGCGCACATCCCTCTAGGTGTCCCCAAGAAGGAAGGGACAGCGAGCGACCAGGCGACGCAGCTGCCAGGGAAAGGCGGGTTGAACGCCATCCAATCAACGGAGCGCGCCCTCTTCGACTCACCTGGTAGCTCCGGGCCGACCGAGCCATTGGAAGTAAAGCGTGCCTACTACCTCGCCAATTTTGCACTCCTGAATACGCCTGAGCGAGACCCGAGTTCCGGGAAAATAAAGCCAGTCACGTTGTCCGATTCCGAGGCCGAGCTGTACTACGTCCCGAAGGCGGAGTGGAAGAAAGAACGCCTCTGCCCTGGCGACTCCGTCTTTGTTCTCGAGATGCTCCAGCGTGGCACGACCATCGCCTACATCCCCACGACAGCCCGCACGATGGACTGTGTCTGCTACCTGCTCAACCTCGCGAGCCTCAACGACATCACGGTCTTCGAACCGTCGGCCAAAGGTCAATCTTGCCAGAGGCAGGTCACGAGCGACGAGCAAACGAAGAGCGAGGAGCAAACGAAGAAGTAAGTCCCAGCTCGGGGCGCGTCGGGAGACCACGCGCGCGACGAAGGCGGGCGCAGGGGATGGTGCCGCGACCATGACGATCGAATCAACTCCAGCACGCGAAGGTGCGGTGGAGAAGCGCTTCCGCGCCGGCACGCATCGCGCGATGACCCCCGCAGAGACCGTCGCGCGGGTCCGCCCGCTCTTGCCGGTGATGGGCATCACCCGCATCGCCAACGTCTCCGGGCTCGACTCGATAGGTATCCCCGTTGTCATGGTCTGTCGGCCCAACGCCCGCTCGCTCTCGGTCTCGCAAGGGAAGGGGATCAGCCTGGACGCGGCCAAGGCATCCGGGCTGATGGAGTCGATCGAGCTCTACCACGCCGAGACGATCACGCTGCCGCTCAAGCTGGCGACCTTCGCCGAGCTCCGCTTCACGCACCCGATCGTGGACATCGAGGCTTTGCCGCAGATCGGTGTGCGATCGTTCCACGATCACCTGCGCCTGCTCTGGATCGAGGGATGGGAGCTGCTCACCGGGCGCACGATGTGGGTACCTTACGAGCTCGTCCACACCAATTACGCGCTGCCGCTCCCGTCCGGCAGCGGCGCGTTCGTGAACAGCTCGAACGGCCTCGCCTCGGGCAACCACCTGCTCGAGGCGATCAGCCATGGCATCTGCGAGGTCGTCGAGCGCGACGCGACGACGCTCTGGCACCTGGGCGGCGACCAGGCGCGGCGACGGACCCGCGTCGACCTCGCGACCGTCGACGATCCCGGCTGCGCGGCGATCCTCGACCGGTACGAGAGGGCAGGGGTCGCCGTGGCGGTGTGGGAGACGACCACGGACGTGGGCATCCCCTCGTTCCTCTGCACGATCGCCGATCGCGAGCAGGACCCGCTGCGCGTGCTCTACCCCTCGTCGGGCATGGGCTGCCACCCTGCGCGCGAGGTGGCGCTCCTCCGGGCGCTCACCGAGGCTGCGCAGAGCCGGCTCACCATGGTTGCGGGCTCCCGTGACGATGGCGGGCGTAGGAAGTATGAGCGCTCCCGCAACCTCGACGCGAACCGGAGCGCGCTCGCCGAGATGACCGAGGAGGGGCCGACGCGCAGCTTCCGTGACGCCCCCACGCGCGAGCACGACACGCTCGACGAGGACCTCCGGTGGGAGCTCCAGCGGCTGCACGCCGCCGGGATCATGCAGGTGATCGCCGTCGATCTGACGAAGCCCATCTTCGATATCGCCGTGGCGCGCGTGATCATCCCCGGCCTCGAGTCGGTGCACGACGCGCCCGGCTACGTCCCCGGCCCGCGCGGCCGTCGGATCCTCGAGGGGCGCGCTGCATGACGGTCTACATCTTCACCGGACCGACCCTCTCCCCGGAGGAGGGGCGGGGCGAGCTCGACGCGATCTTCGTCCAGCCAGCGGCTCACGGAGACGTTTACCGTGCCGCACTCGACCGGCCGCGCGCGATCGGCATCATCGATGGCTACTTCGAGCGCGTCCCTTCGGTGTGGCACAAGGAGATCCTCTGGGCGATGTCGCAAGGCATCCACGTCTTCGGCAGCGCCAGCATGGGTGCCCTGCGCGCCGCGGAGCTCGCCGCGTTCGGAATGGAAGGGGTGGGGGCGATCTACGAATCCTTCGCCAGCGGAGAGCTCGAGGACGACGACGAGGTGGCTGTGGTCCACGGCCCGCCGGAGGCGGGCTACCGGACGTTGTCCGAGGCCATGGTCAATATCCGGGCGACGCTCCGGGCCGCCGCGGACGCCGGAGTGATCGGGCCCGGAGCGCATGCCGGGCTGGAAGCGATCGCCAAGGAGCTGTTCTACCCGGAGCGCTCCTACCCGACGCTGCTCTCCCGCGGCGCGGAGCGGGGGCTACCCGCGCCCGAGCTCGACGCGCTCCGCGCGTGGCTCCCGGGAGGGCGGGTGAACCAGAAGCGCCTCGACGCGCTGGCGATGCTTCGCCTCATGCGCGAACGGCTCGCGGCGGGGATCGGGCCGAAGCGCGTGGGGTACACGTTCGAACATACCGACGCCTGGGAGCAGGTGCGTCGCGACGCCGGGCGATCGGACGTGCGCGCGCCGGTGCTCATCGAGGCGCTCGTCGAGGAGCTCCGCGTATCCGGGGCGTGGCGCGGCGCGCGGCTTGGCGCGCTCATGCGGGCGCTGGCGCTGGCAGAGGCGCGGCGCCAGGGCCTCGCCGTCAACGGCGAGGTGCTCAAGGCGACGTCCGAGCAGTTCCGCCGGACGCGCGGCCTCCATGATCCCGCCGACACGGAGGCCTGGATGACATCGCAAGGTCTCCATCTCGATGGTTTCACGACGCTGCTGCGCGATGAGGCGCTGGTGCAACGGGTGGAGATCCTGTTCGAGCAGGAGATCGTCCGGCGCCTCCCCGATCACCTCCGCGTGAGCGGCGAGTACGCTGCGCTGGTGTCGCGCGCGCTGGAGAAGCGGAAATTGCTCTCCTCCCGTGGTCTCGAGGAGCCTGTCCAGGCTGACTCGGGTCTCACGAGCGACGAGCTGCTGCGCTGGTACTTCGTGGAGCGCCTGGGCTGCTCGATGCCCGACGACATCGAGGACTGGGCGCGGGGCGCTGGTTTCGCCGACTCGGACGATCTGCGCCGCGCCGTCCTACGCGAGCGGTGCTTCCTGCGCCTGCGCGAGCCAGGCAACCCGTCCTGACCGGCGGCGCCCAGCCGTGGCGCTCGCGGGCGTCATCGCCCCTTCGGCAGCGTGATCACGAACTCCGTGTACTCCCCGTCCTCGCTCTCCACCCGCATCGTCCCCTGGTGCCCCTGCACCACGATCTCGCGGCTCAAGGACAGCCCCAGCCCCGTCCCGTCCCCGGGCGGCTTCGTCGTGAAGAACGGCTCGAACATCCGGGCCGCGACCTTCTCCGGGATACCCGTCCCATTGTCGCGGATGCGCACCTCGACGTGATCGCTCCGGTCCGCGGTGCGGACGCTGAGCTCCGGCGCGTAGCCAGCCCCGCGCTCGCGCCTCTTCTGCCGCATCGCATAGAGCGCGTTGTCGACCACGTTGAGGAACACACGCCCCATGTCGAGCCTCGCCATCTCCAGCGGCCCGATCGCCGGATCGTACGCCGCGACGACGCGCACATCGAGGTCGCCGCCCTGCGCCCCGGCGCGCGCGAGCCGCACGCTCTCGTCCACCACCGCGTTCAGATCGGCCGGCGCCCGCTCGCCCGAGGGGCGCCGCGCGTGCTGGAGCATCCCCTTGATGATCGCGTCCGCGCGCCGGCCATGCTCGGTGATCCGCGCCATGCTGTCGCGCAGGTGGGCCAGGTTCTCCTCGAGCTGCGCGAGCGCCCCAGGGTCGAGCCGGACTTCTTGCGCGCGTAGATTCTCGCCCAGCTCCTGGGCCACCCCGGCGGCGATCTCAGCGAAATTGTTCACGAAATTCAGCGGATTGCGGATCTCGTGCGCGATCCCCGCCACCACCCCGCTGAGCGAGGCGAGCTTCGCGTCCAGCACGAGCTGCATGCGCTCCACCGTCTCGCGCTCGAGCCGGCGGTACAGCGAGGCGTTCTGCACGGCGACGGCCGCCTGGCTCGCGAACGCAACGAGGAACTCCAGATCCGATTCGGTGAAGATGTGCGCCGCGCGGAGGTTGTCCACGTACAGCACGCCGATCACGTCGTCCTTGGGCTTGAGCGGAACGCACATCGAGGCGCGGATCGACTGGGCGATGACGGAGTGCGCTGCCTCGAGGCGCGGGTCGAGGACGGCATCGGCGAAGAGCGCCGCCACGCTGTTGCGGACCACGTAATCGACGATGTTCTGGCTGTAGATCGGCTCATCGTCCGGGGAGGGGTTCACCTTCTTCGCCGCGCGGCCCTCGAGGCGGCCGGTCGCCTCGTTGACGAGCAGGATGACGCCGCGGTCCACGTTGAGGATCTCGAAGATCAAATCGAGGACCCTGTGGAGGAGGGTGTCGATGTCGTCGGACACCGGGAGCAGCTTGGCGACCTCGATCAGGATCTTCAGCCGGGCCTCCGCGCTCGGCCTGCCGCCAGGCCTGGTGTCGCCCATGAGCTTGCCGATGGAGGTGTGCGTCAAGGGGCGGATCGCCTGCGGTCGGAGCGACGGCTCCGACGAGGGATCGGCGTCCGCCGTGAAGAGCAGATCCAGGTCTCCGAGCGTGATCGTGTCGCCGCTCCGGATCGCCTTGCGCTGGACCCGCACGCCGTTGACGAACGTGCCATTCTTGCTCTGCAGGTCGACGATGAAGAACCCGGCCTCGGACGGCTCGATCCGCGCCTGGCTCCGCGACAGGCTCCGGTGCGGGATGCAGATCGCCTGATCCTCGGCGCGGCCAATGGTGACAGCGGCGTCTCCGAGGACGAAGACCTGCTCGTCAGGCCCACCAGGGTTGTAGATGAGCGTCGGCACGGCTCGATCTAGGGCACGACGGTGGTCCTGGACATGGCGACGGTCGGCTCGAGCTCGGTGAGGAACGCGGCCGGACCTCGCCGCACCACGTTGAACACGCTCACGGAAGGGGCTCCCGGAAGGAGGCTCCTCGCGCCGACCTCTTCGAAGTCGAACTGCGCCCGCGCGGCCTCGCGGACCGGCGCGTCGACCAGGATCTCCCCGGGGCGCGCCGCCCTGGCGAGGTGCGCGGCGGCGTTGACCGCCTCGCCGAGCACCGTGTAGTCGAGCCGGCCGTACGCCTGAGATCCGACGCTGCCGGAGAGGACCTGCCCGGTGGAGAGGCCGATGCAGAGCCCCTGCGTACAGGGCGAGCTCCCCCCGGCGCGGTACGCCACGGCCGCCATCTGCGCGCGGACCATCACGCACGCGCTGAGCGCCCTCGACAGGTGCTCCGGCCCCTGGAACACCGCCATCACCGCGTCGCCGAGAAACTTGTCCACGACACCCCCCTTCGCCACGAGCTCAGGGACGATCACCTCGAAGTTGGCCCTGAGCAGCCGCATGGCCTCGGCCGGAGGCCTCTCCTTCGTGACGGGCGTGAACTGGAAGATATCGATGAACACCACCGTGGCCATGACCGCCTCGCTCGCGAGCGCGATCGCAGGCCCCATCTCCCGGATCCGCTCGACGAGCGCGGCGCTCGTGAACTGCCGGAGGATCTTGTTCTCCTCGTCCGAGCGGGCGTTCCGCCGCAGCTCCGCGACATGCTTGATGGTCTTGTCGAGGGTCGCCTCGAGATCGGCACGATGGATCGGCTTGAGCAGGAAGTCGAACGCACCCTGGTTCATCGCGCACCGGATGTTGCCCATGTCGCCGAAGGCGGACATCATCACCGTTCTTGCAAACGGGTTCACCTCCGGGACGCGCCCGAGGAGCGTGAGTCCATCCATCACAGGCATCTTGATATCGGTCAAGACCACGTCGATATCTGGGTGGCGCCGGAGCTCGTGGAGGGCGGCCTCGCCATGCTCGGCGAAGACGAACTCGTAGACGCCGTCGCGGATCTTCTGCCGAAAATGCAGCTTCACCATGAGCGCCACGTCCGGCTCATCGTCGGCGACGAGGATCTTGACGGGGCGGCTGCCGGCCTCGCTCACCGCCGCGAACGCCCCCACGAACTCGCGCGCGGACTGGAATCGCTGCGCCGGGTCCTTCGCCAGCGCGCGCGCGAAGAAGCCGTCGAAGGCGGGCTGCAGGTCCGGGACGAGGCTCGACGGCGGTGGGAACGGATCGGTGCAGATGCTGATGAGCAGCTCACCGATCCCGCGCGCAGCGAAGGGGAGCCGGCCCGTGAGCGCCCTGTAGGCGATGACGCCGAGCGACCAGAGATCGCTCAGATGATTCGGCACGACCGCGCGCACCTGCTCGGGGCTCATGTACGCCGGCGTTCCGATCGCCCTGCCGCTCGATCCCAGCAGCGATTGGTCCGATCCCTCGAAGAACGTCCACACCACCCCGAAATCGAGGAGCTTCACACATTCCCCGGGCTCCTTCCGGGCCATGAAGACGTTCGCGGGCTTGAGATCGCGGTGGACGATCCCCGCGGCGTTCGCCGCCTGCAGGCCGAACGCGATCTGCCGGAGCAGGGCGAGCGTGGCGGACGGCGAGAGCTGCCGCTCCCGGGCGAGCCTGCTCTCGAGATCCTCCCCTTCGAGGAGCTCCATCACGATGTAGGGGCAATCGTCGTCGATGCCGTAATCGTGTATCTGTACAATGTGCTCGTTCCGGAGCCGGGCGATCGCCTTCGCCTCTCGCTCGAAGCGGCGCCGCGCGGTGTCGGAGCTGACGTGCTCGGGCGTCATCACCTTGAGCGCCACGGGACGCTGGAGCAGCTGATCGAACGCCTCCCAGATGACGCCCATCCCGCCGCGTCCGATCTCGCGTGTCGGCGTGTACTTCTGCGCGATGGTACGGTTCGATATGTTCATCGTGGTCGCATCACCACCGCGCGGTCGGTCCGACTCCATGCGGCGAAGCAGATGTCCTGGACGGCCGGATGGCCCTCGCCGACCACGTGGAGCAGGGCAGACGGGCGGCGATAGCGTGGGCCGCCCGTGAGTTCGTGCTCGTGGAGGTCTTCCCCGCGTCGTCCTGGACCGGTTTGATTGACCGCAGGCATTGCCCCTCGCCGGTCTCTATAACAGGCTCGTTCGACCGGTCCAAGAGGCGCCAACGGACACAGCCGTGGGAGCATCACTGGTGGCCAGAGGCCACCGGCGCTCGCCGAGGGGGTGCGGTCGGAGAGGGGGGACGCCGTGACGACCCGGGCCGGTGCACGCGAGGGCGGCCCGACGCGGTGCCCGCCGGGTCAGGGCTCTTCTACGCCGGGCTCCGCCGCGTCGGCCGGGAGCAGGAAGTCGCGCACGACGCCCATGTGCTGCATCGAGCTGGCGCCGCTGTCCGTGGCGAGGGCCGGGCTGAGCTCCGCGATCGGCGAGTAGACGCGCGTGTCCGCCACCAGGCCGTTGGCGAAGCGGCTCTCGCCGATCACGACGGCGGTCTCGAGCGGCTCCAGATCGTCGTCGACGAGCACCCAGTCGTACGGCTTGCTCCTGCTGGCATTGGTTTCCGTGTCCCCGTTCCTGTCGGCGGGGTAGGGCCCTGACGTGGCGACGACGTCCGACAGCGTCGAGATGCAGGGCTCGCCTCGGTTGTCGGTGTTGAAGTCGCCGCCGATGACCAGGTAATCGCCCTCGGGGACGATGTCCCGGATGATCGTGACGAGCTGCCGCGCCTCGTCCTGGCGCGTGCTCGCGCTGCGGGTCAGGAAGTGGACGCTGACGGCCCAGAGGTCGATCGGGCCAGGGATGTCGATGCGCGCCCAGGCGAAGTCCCTGTTGCCCACCTCGCCATCGTCCCACTCGCCGGCCTCGACGATCGGATAGCGGCTGATGATCCCGTTCGGGATCTGCGCGCCGTCCTCCTGGTAGTAGCTGAACGTGCTGCCGAACGTGCTGTCCACGAAGGCGCGGAGATCGGCCGCGTCGTTGTCGCCGTAGTTGAACTCCTGGATCAGGACGATATCCGGTCCGACGCCCTGCATGATGCGCTGGCCGTGGCCGAGGTCGTAGTTCTGACGCGTACCGCTCGTGAGGTTCGCGGCCATGAGCCGGAGGCGCACCGAGGGCGTCTCGCCGTCGCCGCCACCAGCGCCGCCAGAACCCCCCGTGCCGCCGGCGCCGCCCGCGCCCCCAGCGCTGCCCTCGCCGTCGGAGCCGCCGTCGCCCCCAGCGCCGCCCGCGCCGCTGCCGATACCGCCGGCGCCGCCCGCGCCGCTGCCGATACCGCCGGCGCCGCCCTCGCCGCCGCCGATACCGCCGGCGCCACCCTCACCAGCGCCGACACCGCCGGCGCCGCCCTCGCCGCCGGCGCCACCCTCACCAGCACCGGTTCCACCGCCGCCGCCGACGCCGCCAGCGCCGCCCTCACCACCGCCGGCGCCAGCGCTGCCCCCGGCGCCCCCGGCGCCGCCACGGCCACCCTCGCCTCCCGCGCCGCCGCCCTCGCCCCCGCTGCCGTCACCGCCGCCCTGATCGGCGCCTCCCTGGCCGCCGCCCCCTCCGCCGGACGATGTCGAGGACGAGACGCCGTCCTCGCTCCCCGGCGGGTCGGTCCGACATGCGGCTCCGGAGAGCGCGGACAGGAGCAATGCCCATCGCAGGAGCTGGCGCCCCGGGGCCATGGAGGACGAACTGCGCATCTCGTTGTACCGGACCTTTCCTGGTTTCCTCTCATGAAAGCACGGACGAGGACGCGCCAGGAACCACGAACGCCCGCCGGACGACGATCCGCGGGACCGGCGGCCATCCTGTGCGGAGGCAGCGCACATCGCGAACCGTCCACGCGCGCCGCCACGAGCGCTGCCTCACCGACGAGGCCGCGCCCGCGGCGTGCCCGGGGCCGTCATGGTCGGGGTCGCGGACCTGCGCCGGCTCGACGCAGGTCCGGCCCCGCCGACGCTGCTCAGTGGGATCCCGTGTACTTGAACTCGAGGATCGCCCCCGGGTTCTCCAGCGCCGTCGTGGCGCCGCCGGTCGGTCCGCTCGTGTTCCCCGCGGTGTCCGTGATGATGTAGAGCGTCTTGCGGTCCGGGCTCATCGCGAGGTCGCGGTAGCGGTTCGTTGTCTGGAAGTGGACGATCGGCTCGCCGACAACGGACTTCCCGTTCGGGCTCAGCTTCACCTGGTACAGCGCGCCCTTCTTGAGGGTCGTCATCAGCAGCGTGTTCTCCCACCCGGGGATGCCGTACCCGGCCGGGTAGTAGTGGAGCGCGGAGGGCGCGACCGTCGGCCAGCAGATGTACTGCAGGAAACCGCACGACCAATCGAAGAAGTTGTAGTTGTCGGGGACGGTGAAGAAGGTGAGCATCGGCTCCTTGAACGGCTGGGTGAACGCGCTCTCCTCCTGCTGCGGGACGGAGGGAGGGGCAGCGTAGTCGTTCCAGAAGAGCGAGTCGCACGACTCCGGGCTCGAGGCCGACCAGTTGTCGTACGTGTAGGCCTGGTCGTCCTGATAGCCGGCGACGTGGGGCCAACCGTAGTTCTGGCCGGGCTCGATGAAGTTCAGCTCGTCGTCGCTCTTCGGCCCATGCTCGTTCGCGTAGAGCTTGTCGCCCCGGCCGAACGTGAGGCCCTGCGGGTTGCGGTGGCCATACGAATACACATGGCTGCGGACCCCGTTGATCACCGGGTTGTCCTTCGGGATCGAGCCGTCGAGGTTCATGCGCAGGATCTTGCCCTGGTACGTCTGCCAGTCCTGCGCCGCGACCTGGGCCGCCGTGGGCAGCTCCTGCGCGCGGATCGGGAGGCACTTCCTGTCGAACTGGTTGTTGCCCTGATCACCGATGGTGTAATAGATCCTGTAGTCGGGGCCGATCAGGATCCGCGCGGAGTTGTGGTCGTAGCTCCCCGGGAGGCCCGTGATGATGTCGACTGGGCTCCCCAGGGTCTCGGTCGCCGCGTCGTACGTGTAGCGGCGGATCTTCGTCCTTCGTTCCACGCCTTCGCCGGGATCGATGTCGTAGGTGTACGAGACGTACACGTACTCTCTCCCCATGCCCTTGAACATGTCCGGGTGGAGGGCCAGGCCCAGCACGCCGTCCTGTCCACCCGACTGGAACGCCTCCGTGATCGTGATCGCGGGCTTCAGCAGGCCGTCTTCCGGCCTCACGCGCACGACCCGCTTCGCGGTGCGCTCGGTCAACCACAGGTGGTCGTCCGGCCCCCAGACGATCCGCATCGGGTACGAGAGATTCCGCAGGATCTCGCGCGAAGCGAAGGTGGCTTCCCCGGGGGCGGGGCCCCCGCCGCCCGGCTCGCCGACGACGACGGCCTGGCCCTCGGCGCCGACGGGATCGTCCAGAACCTCGGCGTTGTTGCATCCGATCAAACCCCATGAAGCGACGGTGAGCAAACCAACCTGAGCAAGGGTAATGGCTGGACCGCGTGAGATGAATAGGGACATGGTACTACCTCTCTGCTTCTTTCAGGCGACGGCGCTGACCAGGTCCTACCGCGCCAGGGCGCGGTGGACATGATGGGCGAGCTTCAACGTGGAACCGGTGAACACACTGCTCCCGGTAAGGCGCCTCCCGGTTAAGGTAAGGTCTTTACTATATCAAGCGCCCGGGACCCCCGTACTGTCAAGTTCAATCCGCTTTGCAGCACGGATGGCACAGCGCACGAAAGCCGCGCTGAATCAGACTTCTGGCACGGCCGTTGCGGAGCTCGTGATTACCCGCCGAGTGTCATGAGCCCTGCACGCGGCGCTTCACGGAGCACCATGTCGTCAAGGAGCGCTTGTTATGCGCCCCCCGGGGATGACAGCGGCGACGCTGCAGTGGGCCGGAGCGGAGAGCGAAGCCGCGCAGTCAAGGAGACCTCGTCGCGGCGCTCGTGGGCGACAGGACATCTCCTGGCTTGCCACAGCCCTCTTCAGCGGGGAATGGAACAGGGAGGCTGGGGACAGGGAGCATCGGGAAGATTTCCCTCCCCGCCTCCCCGTGGAATCGTCTTGAAATTGAAGGGGATGCCCCAGCTCAGCTGCGCCGTTCGCGCGCGGCGCGCCGCGGCCGTGGGTGGGGCAGGGGAGGCGCGGCGCCTCCTCGGCTACCGCGCCTTCTCCGCCAGGCCGAGCTTCTCCAGCGAGCGCGGGGTCCCGAAGCCGGGCCCGCCGAGCGCGGACTCGATCTGCTGATACACGTTCTCCCGCCCCGCGGAGCGCGCCGCGTCGAGGAGGACGTCATTGCGGTAGAGCGTCACCGTCAGCCCCGCCACGACCGACAGCGCGAGCATCAGGCGCTGCGCCCGCCCCGCGCCGCGCGCGCGCGGACCCGTCCGGACCGTGTCCCGCAGCGACATCGGCGTCAGCATCTGCTGCGCCGCGGCGCCCGGCAGGGCCAGCGTCGACATCATCTGCGGCGCCGGCGTCGCGGGGTCCGGCAGCATCAGCGTCGCCAGCATCTGCGGCTGCGGCGGCGGCGGGGTGGGCCGAGACGCCGCGAGCACCGCCGCCGGCGGGGCGGCCACCTCGGTCCGCGTCACGATGTTCGTGAAGCTGTCCACCGGCCCGAGGAGCGCGGACGCCGAGAGGCTCGTCACCACGGGCGTCGGATCATCGGAATCCATGGCCCGCGGGATCGTCGGGCCCGGACGACCCGCGCCCGGCCGCGCCGGCTCCGGCGTCTCCGGCTCGATGCCGGCCACGATGCCGAGCGGCTGCCAGTTCGCCATGCCGGGCCGCCAGATCTTGGTCGACTCGTCGATGAGGTCGAGGCGGAACAGGTCGTCGAGCTTGTCCAACGTGAGCACCTTGATGTCGTCTGGCGCGACGGCGACATGCCACAGGGTCTCGCGCTCATCGGTCGCCGGAACGGGCGGCGCAGGGCGCCTGGCCGGAAGGGGCGGCGGTTTCATACAAAGTCCTCCCTTGCGAAGCCGAGGATGCCACGACACGAGCGCACCTGTACACACCGACCTGAGACGCGGCGTTCTTTCGAGGTAGTGCGGATTTTTGCAGCGTCTGACGCGCGCTCCGTGGCGCTGGCGAGATCGTCGCCATGTAGGTATTCTCGCCCGCGGCGGGGCGGACCATGGAGGAATTCATGAGCACGGGACATGAGGGGATCGCGGCCGGCAACAGCGCTGGATCCTCCAGCTTCTCGCGCTGGGTCCGGGCGATCACGGCGCTCCTCCTCGTCGCGAGCGCGACGTTCGTGGCGGCATATTACGTTCCGCTCCGCCGCGCTCACATGCTCTTGATTCAGGAGCAGCAAAAGTCGGTCCAGAAGGCCAGAGAGCTCGAGCAGACACTCGGCCAGGTGCGCGGGGAGCTCCAGGCCAAGGCCGCCGAGTTCGCCAAGGTCGAGGCGGAGCGGCAGCAGGCGGCGGCCGCGAAGCGATCGGGGCTCGA
Source organism: Sorangium sp. So ce406 (assembly GCF_051474675.1). Lineage (NCBI taxonomy): Bacteria > Pseudomonadati > Myxococcota > Polyangiales > Polyangiaceae > Sorangium > Sorangium sp. So ce406. Next base: position 1,223,875 of record NZ_CP150340.1, read on the forward strand.
GCGGGCCGAGCAGCTCAAGAGCGAGGTCGCGGGGAAGCTCGACAAGCAGATCAAGAAAGGGGTCGCCGCGGTCGCCGTCGCCGACGGCCATGCGTTCGTCGTGCTCGCCGAGAGCGCGGTGTTCCTCCCCAGCACGGTCGACGTGAGCCCGCAGGGGCAAGGCCTCCTGTGCCAGGTATCGGCCGCGCTGTCCGCGAGCGTCGGCCAGGCGCCGCTGCGCGTCGGCGCCGTCAGCGGTCCTCCGGACTCGGTGCCGCCCGCCTTGCAGGCCGCCTATCCGACGCCGTGGGAGCTCTCCGCGGTCCGGGCGGCGACCGTCGCGCAATCCCTCCAGGACAAGTGCGCGGTGGCAGGAGCCCGGCTGTCGGCGGTCGGGCACGCCGAGCACGACCCCGCGGCCGCCGCGCTCGGCGAGACCAAGCTGCCCCCGGGGCGCGTCGAGATCTCCATCGCGCTGCCGGCCGCCTCACCCGCGGACAAGTGACGCGACGATCCGGCGCAGCTCCTCCTCGACGAACCGCTGCTTCGACAGCACCGCCCGCACGCCGAGCCCGCGCAGCGCGGCCTCGCTCTGCTCCTGCGCCGCCGTCGTCAGCACCACGACCGGCACCCGGGCGAGCGCGGGCGAGCGCCTGAGCTCCGCCACCATCTCCAGGCCGCTCATGTAGGGCATCTCCAGGTCGGTCAGCACCACGTCGGGCGGCGTCGCCCGCGCCCGCGCGAGCCCCTCCCGGCCGTCGCTCGCCTCCTCCACGCGCAGCCCGATCGACCGCAGGATGCCGCAGAGCAGCTCCCGCGCGACGGGCGCGTCCTCCACGACCAGCGCGAGCGGCTCCCGCGTCGGCTCGGCGGCCGCGGCGAGGGGCGCCTCCCGGGGCGGCTGCCGGGCCCACGCGAACACCCGCTCCACGTCGAGCAGCAGCAGCGCCTCGCCGTCCGCCGTCGGCGCGACGGCGCGCACGAGCGGCGAGGTGACCGGCAGCTCCTCCGAGCGCACGAGCGAGACCAGCCGCGGGTTCTCGTAGCCGTCCACGCTCACCGCGAACAGGCCCGCGGCGTGGTGCAGCACGAGCGCCGCGTCCCCCGGCGCTGGCTGGCCCCCGTCGCCGAGCACGGTCGCGAGCGAGAACAGCGGCACGAGCTCCGCGCCGGGCTCGCCGGTCACGCGCACGCGCGGGCCCTCCGGGGTGTGCAGCGGCTCCTCGAGGAGCACGACCGAGTGCACGGCGTGCGTCGGCACCGCGCACCGGAAGCGCCCGCTCGAGACCGGGACCACCTCCTCGCCGTGCAGGCTCGTCGGCAGGACGAGCAGCATCGTCGTCCCGAGCCCTGGCCTCGAGTCGACCCGGACCTGCCCGCCGAGCGCGCCGATTTCCCGCGCCACGACGTCGAGCCCGACGCCCCGACCCGAGATCGCGCCGACGCTGCGGCTCGTCGTGAGCCCGTGCGCGAACAGGTACGGGATCAGCTCGGCGTCGTCGAGTGACGCGACGTCCGGGACCGACGGCGCGAGCACCTCGCGCAGCCGCGCGAAGTCGACGCCGCCGCCGTCGTCCTTCACCTCGACCCGCACCGACGCGTCGGTCTGGGCCACGGTCACCGCCACCGTGCCGCGCGCGGGCTTGCCGCGGCGCGCGCGGACGTCGGCCGGCTCGATCCCGTGGTCGACGGCGTTGCGCACGAGGTGGAGCAGGGCCGGCTCGAGGCGGCGCTCCACCCGCGCGTCGAGGAGCCCCGTCCCCTCGACCCGCGCCTCGACGTCCTTGCCCAGCATGCGCGCCGCGCTCCGGGCCGCGAGCGACACCTGGTTCAGCAGGCGCTCGGTGCGCACGACCGACGCCGCGCGGACCACCTCGTCGAGCTCGCCGAGCGCGCGCCCGACAGCGAAATCGTTGCTCGACCAGTCCGCCCGGACGGCCCCGAGCGCCCGCTCGATCTCGGCGCCGTAGCCGAGCGTCTTCGTGATGCGCTCCGCGACCTGGTCCGCCGACCCTCGCGGGTCGATCTCGACCAGCAGCGCGCGCAGCATGCGCTGGGCCTCGCGGAGCCTGCGCTGGAGGACCTCCCGCTCGCCGTGCAGCCGCTGCAGCTCCCGCGAGAGCGCCCCGACGGCCCCTGCGTCGAGGACCGGGGGCGGCGCGGCCGCCGCGTCGAGGACCGGGGGCGGCGCGGCGCTCCCTGCCGCGCGGCCCGGCGGCGACCCGGGCTCCTCGGCGGACGGGCCCTCGCCCAGGAGCGCCGCGCGCGCGGCGCGGAGCGTCTCCCGCACGCCCTCGAGGTCGGGCGCGGCGTCCTCGCCTGCGCTCGCGGACAGGATCCCGAGCGCCTCCAGCGCGCCGAGGAGGCTGTCGCCCGTGAGCTGCGTCGGGCGCCCGCCGCCCCGCAGCGCGTCGATGACGCTCTCCGCCAGCTCGGCCAGGTCGCCCCAGGGGAGCAGCTCGAGCATGTGCGCCTCGCCCTTGAGCGTGTGCAGGAGGCGGCGCAGCACCGGCAGGTTGCCGCCGTGGCCCTGCTCGTAGCCGAGCCAGAGGTCGGTCGCCTCGGCGACGCGGTCCGGCATGGCCCGGTGGAACGCGGCGACGAGGTCAGCCCGGCTCCTCATCCGTCTCCGCGGCCGCCGGCCCGTCGCCCTTCGACCCGGCGGGCTTCACCCGGAAGGCCCTCGCGGCCGCCTTGAGCGCGCGCGAGAGCTGGAGCAGCGACTCGGCCGAGCGCGTCGCCTCCGCGCTGCTCGTCAGCGTGTCGTTCACCGCGCCGACGATGTCGACGATCGCCGTCTTCACCCGCGCCGTCCCCTCGCGCTGGTGGTCGACCGCGTCCGAGATCTTCGCGGCGGCGGCCGCGGTGTCGCGGGCCAGCTTGATCCCGTCCTCGGTCGCGAGCACCGACGCGTGGGAGGCCGCGTGCATGTCCGCCACGAGCTTCCTGATGTCGCGCACCGAGTCCATGACGTGCTCGGACATCCGGCGCATCTCCGCGGCCACCAGCGAGAAGCCGCGCCCCACCTCGCCGGCCTTCGTGCCCTCGAGCGCCGCGTTGAGCGCGAGCAGGTCGGACTTGTCGGCGATGCTCTGGATCAGCGACAGGATCTCGCCGATCCGGCCCGAGTGGGCGCTGACGAGGCGCGTCTGCTCCGCCGTGTGCTGGACGCTGACGAGGCTCCGCTGCGCCGTCTCGCGCACGGTGGCCGCGTCCTTCGCGATGTGGTCCGCGCTCGCGGTCAGGGCCTCCACGGTGCGCCGGATCTCCTCGAGCGCCGCGTTCTGCTGGCCGGCGGTCGTCTCCTGCTCGCGCACTGACGAGAACATCCCGGCGGCGGCCGACGCGACCTCGGCCGACGTGTCGCCGACGCGCGTGGCGAGCGCCTCGAGGCTCGTCACCATGGCCCGGAACGCGGCGAACAGCTCCCCGTCGCCGGTGATCGTGCAGGTGAAATCGCCGCCCGCGACGCGCGCCGCCGTCTCCTGGAGCTCGCGGAGCTGGGTGTTCATCCGCTCGAACGCGCTCGCCATCTCCCCGAGCTCGTCGTCGGAGATCCGGAGGGACAGCCGCGCCGACACGTCGCCGCGGGCGATGCGATCGGCCGCCTCCTTGATGTGCGCCATCGAGCGGGTCATGCGCGCCGAGACGACCCACGCGAGGCCCAGGCCGAGCAGCATGACCCCGGCCGACTGCAGGGCCATGGTCCTGCGCGAGTCGGCGCGCCGCTGCGCGATCCGGTCGCTGCGCAGCCCGACGGCCAGCGTGCCGAGCGGGCGATCGCCGCTCCGCGAGCGGATCGGGGCCTCGCTGACGACGACGCTGTCGTCGCTGCCGCGGGGGGCGCCCTGCGCGATCCCGGGCGCCTGCACCGCGCCGATGGCGGCGATGCGCGCGCCCTTCGCGTCGTACACGGCGACCCAGCTCACCAGCGGATCGGTCATCGCGGTGCGCAGGGTGTCCGGGAAGGTCTCCGGCGGCTGCTCGAGGTCCATGGCGACGCCGATGGGCTCCTTGAGCATCGTGGCCAGGATGCCGGCGCGCTCGCGCAGCTCGGCCTCGCTCGCCCGCGCGGTGCGGTCGGGGATCAGCCACAGATCCAGCGCCGACAGCGCGATGGCCACCGACGCGACGAGGGCAGCGATCTTCCAGCGGATGGATGGGAATTTGAACATGAATTGCGCGGCGTCGATGCGCCGAGGGCCTCAGTCGACGATGCGGGCGAGCCGGAGGAACTGCGGGTCGAAGCGGAGGCCGACGGCGTTGGCGTGCTTCACGTTCAGCAGGAGCTCGGGCTTGGCGCCGGCCAGCCCCACGGCGACGGCGCAGCCGCGCTTCGTGTCGTCGCCGTCGCCGCACACGACGATGCGGACCACGGCGCCCTCGCGCGGCGGGATGTCGGGGATCGCCGCGGCCAGCCCGCGCGCCACATAGACCACCTCGGCGCCGCCGGCGCGCAGCGCCTCCGCGAGCTGGGCCTTCGAGGTGTACGTCACGCGCTGCACGGTCGCCGGCCGCCTGGCCACGGTGGTCTTCGCCGCCAGCTTCGACAGCACGGTCGCCATCGCGCTCGCGTCCTCCGCGCTCTCGCCCGACTCCCCCCCGACGACGGCGAGCACGGCGGTGCCCGTCCGGCTCGTGAACCCGCTCTCGTAGCCGAGCGACCGCAGGAGGATCGCCCCTCTCAGCTCGTAGGGGACCGGGGGGGCAGCGTGGGTCTCCGCGCTCGCGGTGATGAGGAGCGCCAGGGCCGCGAGCGCTCGAATCGCAGCCGCCGGAGACACCGTGTTTCCCTGCCCGGCCTTCAACCGTCACCGCTCCCGCGCGGCGAGCCGCTTGACGAGGGCCGGCAGGCGGTCGAGGTGCCGCTTCGACAGGACCGCGTCCGCCTGGACCTCGAGCTGTAGTTGCTCGAGCTCCCGCTCGGAGTGTCCTGACATCAGGATGACGCTGAGGTGCCCGAGCCGCTGGTTCTTCCGGAACAGGGTGAGCAGCCGGTCGCCGCGGATGGTGGGCATGAAGATATCGACGACGACGACGCGCGCGTGATGCCGCACGATCGCCTGCGTGGCGCCGATGGGCGACGGGAGCGCCACGACATGAAAGCCGGCCGCGCGCAGCACGCGGGACGCCTCTTCTCGTGCGATCTCGCTGTCGTCGATGACGAGCACAGGCGCGCTCGGCGAGGCGCTCAGCGGCGTCCGCGACGCGGGCGACGCGCTCGGCGGCGCGCCCGCCTCGTCGACGGGCAGCTCGTTCAGCGGCCTGGCCCTCGACAGGGCCGACCGGGAGCTCGGCTGATCGCTCATCGTCCCGACCCGGCGGCTCGCGCCTCGCGCGGCGCGACGACCGGCTGCGGGGCGCCCTCGGCAGCGTCGAGCAGGTGGATCACGTCGAGGAAGGTGACTGTCCCCTCGCTCGTGTCGACGACGGCGCCCGGCGAGAGCTCCCCGAACACCTGGACCGCGGGCACACACCGCGTCTTGCCCGCGGGCAACCCCAGGTACCCGCGCGGCGTCCGGCAGACGACGATCCGGAGCGGCGCGGCCGCCGGTCCCGCGAGCGCCGAGACGATCACGATGATCCTCCCCCGGTCCTGGAGGATACCGAGCACCCGCGGACCGACGCGGGGCAGCGGCGCGGGAGCGCGCCACGCGATGACCTCTTCCACCTGCTGCGCCCGCAGCGCGAAGGTCACCCGCCCCAGATCGAAGAGCAGGAGGTCGAGAGCGGCCGTCTCTCGCGGGCCCTTGTCCGCGGCGTCGCCGTGCAGGTCGGCCGGTGCTTGACGCTGAGCGAGCGCTTCAGACAAGGTTTCCTGGATTTATCACAATGGTTGAGTCCGGGTAGGCGCTTTCGTAACCGGTGACACCGAATCAGGGGAATACTTACCTCACCTGCGACATGGCTCCGCCATTCTGGGGTGCTCCGGCCGCGCGATTGATGCATTGCGACAGACGGCCAGCCTGTCGCCGCGGGGGCGCGGGCGCCGGGTGTGCTGTCCGTCGTGCGATGGGCGCGCAGCGGCTCCGCGTGGAGGTGTTTCGAGTGTATCTGTCGAGAACCATTGGACTTGATTGCCCCCGTGGCGAGGCGGCAGCGCTGTCCGTCCCGTGGGCGCCTACCTCCCCACAGGTCCTGCGCGATCCGGCGCCAGCCCTTCTGTCGCGGGCGCTCCGAACGGGCTCGATAGCTCACCTCCACCGAGGTGCCGACCTGCGGGCGCCCTGAGGTATCCCCTTACATTCTTCGCAAAATTCACAGGGAGGCGGGGAGAGAAATCTTCAAATACTCCCAGTCTCCTCGCCTCCCTGTTCAATTTTCTGCTGAAAAGGACTGCAAAAATAAGGGGATTGCTCAGGCGGGCAACCGGTCGTGAGGTCGATGTAAGCCGTGGTGCTCCGGGGCGGGTGCCTTCTCTCCCTCGTTGTCAGAGAAAGCGATCTGCGTTGTGCTTCTGCCGTCGTGCACGACGAGCGTCGTGGCGCTGTCGTCGATGAGGACCCCGCGCACCGAGGAGGGGCGGTGCTGCCGGGCGGGTGGGCGCGATCTCGCGCTGATCCGGGCTTCCGGGGGCGCCGCGCGGCGTCCGGCGTCACCGCCCGGTGATCCAGTAATGGAAGGCGTGGAATCCGGAGCCGCGCCGCAGGGTGATCGCGATCGAGGTCGGGCCCGCCAGGCGCGCGGCAGGGAGGGGCAGCGCCCGCTCGACCCAGGGGCCGCCGGGCACGTCGACGGTCCCGACCTCCTCGCCGGCCACGGAGACCGCGAGCTCGGCGCGCTCGTCCGAGGCCACGCGGAGCACGAGGCGCGCCTCGGATGGGGGCGCGACGAGGTGGACCGTGAAGCGGTCGGCGGTCCGGTGGTACCGGCCGCCGTCGGCGATCTCCGGGCGCGTGGGGTCGGGCTCTCCGGGCGCGCTGCTCTCGGGCGCCTCGAGCGAGATGGCCGCGTTGCGCAGGTCCGCGAGCGGCTCGAGCGCGTAGGCGTGGGCGGCCTCGGACTCGAGGTCCGAGACGTCGAGCTCGTCGAGGATCCGCTCGCCGGGCACGGCCCGCACGGGCAGCGCCCCGGAGCCGAGGAGGTCCCAGCGCGCCTCGTAGGCCACCATGGTCGTGCCGCCGAGGATCGCCTGGTCCTCGACGGTGGCCGCGATGAGCTCGCGGCCGAGCACCGGCGGGCACGCCATCCAGTGCGGGTAGACGATGAAGTGCGTCGGCCGGCGCTCGGGGGGCAGCTTCTCGTAGTGCTCGAACCTGGAGCCCGCGCCCGCGACCCAGTAGCGCGCCTCGCCCTCGGTCGTCAGGCCGACGACATCGAAGGTCCTGCGCCCGCTGAAGTAGGCGAGCGCGCCGGTGTCGTTGACGCCGATCCTGGCGTCCTCGGGCAGGTGCTGCGCGGCCCAGCGGCCGAGCCAGACCTGCTGTCGGTCGATGGCGCGCGCGGAGTTCGCGAGGTCCGCCACGGCCCACGGGATGCGCGCGGCGAGGGCGCCCGCGAAGGCGCCGGCGACGAGCGGCGTCACGTGGTGGATGGGGCGCCGGAGCCGCCGGGCGGCGTCGCCGAGCTCGCGCGCGAGGCACGCGGCCATGACGATCCCCGCCGGGGCGAACGGCCAGACGTAGCGCACGCGGTTCCAGAGGAAGCTCAGGTAGGTGCAGGGCAGCAGCGCGCCGAGCGCGAGGGCGACCACGACGGCGGCGTGCACGGGGCGGCCCCTGCGGTACGCCGCCACGACGAGCGCCACGGCGCCGAGGGCGAGGACGGCGGCGGAGCCCTCGGGGAGGAAGACGGCCGTCCACTGGCCGCCATCGATGACGTCGGTGACGAGCAGCCGGAGGTTGTTGAGGATGGCCGCCCGGAGCGTCGCGCCGTCGTAGCTGGGGTTGCCGATCAGCCACTTGACGGCGGTCGTCGACGAGGTCGGGTGGCCGGCGAGGAGCTGGTTCAGCGCGGGGACGACGAGCGGTCCGAGGAGCGGCACGAGGGCGAGCAGGCGCCCGGCGAGGAGGCGGGAGGCGGCTGCGCGGGCGCGGAGCGGCAGGCCCGAGGGCGCGGGGGAGGACGCGGGCGATGGAGGCGACGGGCGCGGCGCCGAGGTGACGAGCGCGACCGCTGCGAGCAGGGAGGCGAGCGCGCCCTCGGGGCGGAACAGGGGCGCCGCGAAGCCGGCGAGCGCGAGGGCGCGGGCGACGGAGGCGGGGGCCGGCTGCGCCGGGGCGGGGAGCGGCTGCGCGGGGGCGGGGAGCGGCTGCGCGGGGGCTGGCCGCGTGGAGGCGGGGGCGCCGCCGTCCTGCGCTGGATCGGCGCTGTCGGCGGCGGGCTCCGGCGGCGCGGGCTCCGGCGGCGCGGGCTCGCAGAGGGCGGCCGCGAGGCGGGCCGTCCGGGTGAGGATCCAGGCGAACGCGACCGTCTCCATCCCGCTCCAGGCGAACCAGGCGAACGCCGCGAACCCGGCGCACATCGCGCCCGCGCCGGCGGCCGCCGCGGGGCCGGCGAGGGGGCGCGCGAGGCGCGCGGTCTCGACGGCGAGCGCCGCGTGGAACACGACCCCGAGCGCCCAGGTGGCGTGGACGAGCGACAGGTCGCGCAGGCCGAGCGCGTGGAACGGGGCGAGCAGGACGGGCCAGAGCAGGCTGGTGGCGCCGGTCGAGTACCCATCGCCGGCGACGAAGCTGAAGAAGCCGCCCTCCGCGAGCCGGCGGGCGTACTGCATGTGGATGAACGCATCGTCGAGCGGCACGGCCGGGCCCCCCGCCTGCGCGAGGACGGCGCGGATGCAGAGCGCGCCCACGGCGCCGCTCGCGACGAGCGCGGGCAGGTAGGGCGAGGCGCGCGCGGCGAGGGCGCGCAGCCGCGAGGGCGCGGCGGAGGGCGCGGGCGCGGCCGGGGCGAGCGGCGTGGAGGGCGCCGCCGCCGGACCTGCGGCGCCGGGCCGCGATGCTGGAGCAGCGGCGCCCGCGGCGCCGGACTGCGACGCTGGACGCGCTGCGCCGTGATCACCTTCCGCCATGGGGGCGGACGAATACCACCACCCCGCCCGGGGGCCGCGATTTCCCGCGCGTGGGCGGCCGGCATTTGGTAGAGCGCCGGGGCTCCATGGTCTTCCAGCCGCGCCCGAACCACCCCTACGCCGACGCGCCTCGCTTCCCCGACGGCGACGACGTGTCCATCGACGACCTGATCCCCGGCGCCGGCCCCGTCGAGATCGAGATCGGCCCCGGCCGGGGCGGCTTCCTGTTCGAGCGCGCCGCGGCGAGCCCCGAGGCGCGGCTGCTCGGGCTGGAGATCCGCCTGAAGTGGTCCGCCATCGTCGACGAGCGCCTGCGGAAGGGCGGGCTCGGCGGCCGCGTGCGGGCGCTCAACGCCGACGCGCGCGAGGCGCTCGCGCGGCTCCGGCCCGACGCGTCGATCGCGCGGTTCTTCCTGCACTTCCCGGATCCGTGGTGGAAGAAGCGCCACGAGAAGCGCCTCGTGATGGGCCCGGCGCTGCTCGACAGCCTCGCGCGCCTGCTCGTGGACGGCGGCGAGCTCTACGTCCAGACCGACGTCGAGGAGCGCGCCGCGCTCTACGCCGAGCAGATCGGCGCGCACCCCGCCTTCGAGCCCGCCGGCGACGCGCCCGGCTCGCCGCTCCTCGGCGAGAACCCCTACGGCGCCCGGAGCCCCCGCGAGCACCACGCGATCGCCGACGGGCTGCCGGTGAGCCGGCTGCGCTACCGGCGCCGGCCGCGCGCGGCGGGTGGCGCGCCGCCGGACAACGGATAGGCTCCCTCCGGCAGCGGCCGGACGAAGCGCGCCGCACAGGCCACCAGCCTGGTCAGGAGGTCAGCCATGGAACAACCGATGCGGAGCACGATGCGAGCCGTTGCGCTGGACCGGTTCGGCGGTCCCGAGGCGCTCGAGCTACGGACCCTCCCCGTGCCGACGGTCGGGCCGGACGAGGTCCTCGTCCGCGTCGAGGTCGCGGGCGTGGGCGAGTGGGACCCGTTCGAGCGCGAGGGGGGATATGCCCGGATGCTCGGGCTCACGCCGCAGTTCCCCTATGTGCTCGGCTCGGAGGGCGCGGGGAGGGTCGTCGCGGTGGGGGAGCAAGTCCGCCGCTTTCGCGAGGGCGACGCGGTGTACGCCCTTGGCTTTCTCAACCCCAGAGGCGGATTCTACGCCGAGTACGCCGCGGTGAGCGCCGATCTGGTCTCGGCGATCCCCGGCGCGTTGACCATCGATCAGGCGGGGGTGATGGGCGGCGTTGGCATCACCGCCCTGCGCGGCCTGGACGACACGCTGGCGCTGAAGCAGGGCGAGTCGGTGATGATCTTCGGCGCGAGCGGCGGTGTCGGGCACATGGCGGTGCAGCTCGCCAGGCGGATGGGCGCCCGGGTGCTCGCGGTGGCCTCGGGCGACGACGGCGTGGCGCTGGCCGAGCGGCTGGGCGCCGACGCCGCCGTCGACGGGCGCAAGGACGACGTGCTGGCGGCGGCCCGGGCGTTCGCGCCCGGCGGGCTCGACGCCGCCCTGCTCACCGCCGGCGGCGAGGCGGCCGAGAGGGCGCTGGGCGCGCTGCGCGACGGCGGGCGCGTGGCCTACCCCGGCGGCGTCCAGCCCGAGCCCCAGGGCCGCACGGCCCTCGTGCGCAGCAGCTACAACGGCGAGCCTGACGCGGAGATCATCGGGCGGCTGAACCGCCTCATCGAGCGCGGCCCGTTCGAGGTCCACATCGCCCGAGTGTTCCCCCTCGCCCAGGCCGCCGAAGCCCACCTCGCGCTCGGCGGCCACTACCTTGGCAAGCTCGCCCTCCGGGTGGAGTGATCGGGCGGCGCTGCGCGGAAGCAGCACGCCTGCGTGCTCTCCGTGATATGGGCCTGGCGGTTCGCTCGCACCGACGCCGCATGGTGTTTGCTGCCGAAAGGAGCCGACATGGACAATCTCCAGCTCACGCAGGTGCCGATCGTGAAGACCGGGATGCTCATCCGCAGGCCTGTCGCGGAGGTGTTCGAGGCCTTCATCGACCCCGAGATCACGACGAAGTTCTGGTTTACCAAGGGCAGCGGGCGGCTCGAGGCAGGCAAGCAGGTCCAGTGGGACTGGGAGATGTACGGCGCCTCGGCCCCTGTGGACGTGAAGGTCGTCGAGCCGTGCAAGCGCATCGTCATCGAGTGGCCGGGAGACAACGGCCTCACCACGGTCGAGTGGCTCTTCACGCCCCGGGAGGACGGCTCGACGTTCGTCAGCATCACGAACACCGGATTCACCGGCGACGGGGACTCGCTCGTGCGGCAAGCCACCGACTCGACGCAAGGGTTCTCGCTGGTGCTCGCGGGACTCAAGGCGCTCCTCGAGCACGACGTCAGGCTGAACCTCGTGGGCGACCGTTACCCCGCAGGCCTCGAAGAGCACTGACCCGGCGGCGCGCCGAGCTGCTCCCGAGGTGCGCCGGCACGGCCGTTCGCGCGGGGGAAGCGCGGGAGCCAGACGTCTGGCCGTCCGTGGCCAGACGTCTGGCTGTCCGTGGCCAGACGTCTGGCTCTCGGGCGGGACGTGCTCTTCGCCCTCCGCCAAGCTAGCTTCGCTCCCCCGGAGGCTCCTCCTCGTACCTCCCGTCCCATGGCGCCCCCGGGAGACGAGAAACCCCGACCTCCATGCGCTCCGCCTGGCTCCCCCGCGCCGCCCTGATCCTGGCGATGGTCCTCTGGGGCTCCTCGTTCGCGGCCCAGAAGTACGCGTTGTTCGCCTTCTCGCCGATGGAGATGAACTTCGGTCGCATGGCCGTGGCGAGCGCCTGCTTCGCCGTGCTGCTCCCGAAGCTCAACAGCGTCCGCCGGCACTACCTCCCCGGCGACTGGTGGAGGCTGCTGCTGCTCGCGCTGTTCGAGCCGTGCCTCTACTTCGTCTTCGAGGCCTGGGCGCTCACGAAGACGAGCGCCTCGCAGGCCGGCATGATCGTGGCCCTCATGCCGCTCCTGATCGCCCTGGTCGCGCGGCTCACCCTGAAGGAGACGCTGCCCCCGCGCATGCTGCCGGGGTTCTCGATCTCCATCGCCGGAGCGGTCTGGCTCTCGGCCGCGGGGCAGGCCACCGAGCTCGCCCCGGAGCCCGCGCTGGGCAACCTCCTCGAGCTCGTCGCGGTGGTCTTCGCCACCGGATACACGATCTCGAGCAGGCAGCTCGCCCCGCGTTATCCGCCGCTCTTCCTGACCGCGGTGCAGGCGGTCGTCGGCGCCCTCTTCTTCCTGCCCCTCATGCTGATCACGAGAGGCCCGGGCGCCGTCGAGCTCTCCCTCGCTGACAGGCCGCTCCTGGCCGTGCTCTATCTCGGCGTGTTCGTGTCGCTCGGCGCCTATGCCCTCTACAACTACGCGCTGAGCAAGGTCTCCGCGGTCCGCGCGGCGCCCCTCATCAACCTCATTCCGGTCTTCTCCCTCGTCGTGGGGCGCGTCTTCCTCGGCGAGGAGCTCACCCCTGGCCAGTACGCCGCCTCGTGCCTCGTCCTCATCGGCGTGCTCATCGGCCAGAGCGCCCCCGGGGACCAGAGCGCCCCCAGGGACACCACGACCCGCCCGTCCGGCAGCGCGTGACGCGGCGCCCCGCGCCGATCGACGGCCACGAACGTCGCCGGGCCCTCGCTCACGCGCGTGTCGTCCCGCTCCCCTCGGCAGGCGCGACGCAGAAGTCGGCCTCGGCGGCGTAGCCCTGGGCGTCCCGGAGCTCGACAACGCGGTCGCGGCCGAGGGGCGCCGCGCCCGGGACGCGGAACGTGGTGATATCGAGCCGCGGCACCGGCGCCTCGCGCGGCGCCGGGAGCTGGGGAACCCAGGCGTACGGCGCGCGGTAGGCCCGGTAAACCAGGTTCAGGCTGAGCGGCGGTTTGCGCCAGTACGGGCTGATGTACTCCCAGACGATCTCGTGCTCCGGGGTGACCTCGAAGATGCGGCCGTCGGACCCTTCGGTGATGAGCGTGTTGCCGTTGGGCAGCCGCTGCGCGCTGCTGATGAAGGGGCTGTAGAAGCGCGACGCGTCGAGGGGCATCACGAAGCCCGCCTCCCTGGGCGTGTACTGCCAGCGGATCTCCAGCGTGATGGGGTCGATCTCCAGCACCCGCGAGTGGTCGCGCAGGGCCGTCTTGAGCCCCCTCGGCGCGCCGGGGTTGGGGGCGCCGTAGCCGGCCCAACCCCCGTTGTCGAAGACGAGGAGATTGCCCTCGCCGGGCAGCCCGCGCGGGATGATGTGGGCGTGGTGCTGGCCGATGATCCAGCCGAGCCGGCGCTCGGGGGTCGCGCCGAGGGCCCCCGCGCCCGGCGCGCGCAGGTTCGGATCGCGGCGCAGCGCCGCGCGCGCGGCGTCGTCGAAGCCGAGCTCCTCGACGTGCTCGTGGGCGCGCCACTGCCACACGATGTTTCCCTTCCAGTCCACCTCGATGATCTTGTCGTCGAGCAGCGGGTGCTCGGAGATCGCGATGTTCCGCACGTTCTCGTGCACGAGCAGGAAGGTGCTCCCCCGATCGACGAGCGGCTCCTGGCCGGGCGCGTGGTACCCGACCGGGTTGCCCTGCCGCTGGAAATCGTGGTGCTGGCGCATGAACCAGCGCGTCGCCTCGCCGGGATCGTGGATGTGCTCGAGGCGATCGAAGCGCCACACCACGTTGCCCTCCCAGTCGACCTGCACGAGGTCGATCTGATCCTGCGTCCCGTGCTGCGGATTGCGCTCACCGGTGCTGCCGAACACCTGACCTCCCGGCAGGAGCTTGGTCGGGAAGCCGTGCAGCCCTTTCCAGAGCTGCACCTCGCGACCGTTCATGTCGATGAGCAGCGCGCCGAGGCCCGCGGCCTGAAAGATCGTGTAAGCAGCCGGGCAGCAGCGGAGCTCGCCAGCGCACACGGCGGACGCAGACGGGCCGCCCCCGGGCGCGGAGATGCACCGCGGATTGACCTCCTCCACGCGCTCCACGCCGTGATCCGACAGCGCCTCGGCCGAGGCCGGTGCGCCACATCCTCCCACCTGAAATAGACAATCCACCATCACGGCGGCGTCCGCTCGCATGACAATCGACGTGAGCGTGTCATCTTGCCTCACCGCAAAGGGCTCACGTTCTGAATGTAAAATTCCAGTGAAGCTTTGGTAGTGTAAAAATTCAGTGGAGCTTGCGATTCCGAGGAGGACGCCTCTATGAGAGCTCGAGCTTGGTTGACGGGGTTGCTCCTCGTCGTGGGCTGCAACGGCGAGATCGGTGAGACGATGCCTGAGGGCGCCGAGCAGGTCCCCGATGGCACGACGCCCGCCGCTGACGGCGCCGCGCCCGTCCCTGGTGGCGCCGCGCCCGTCCCTGGCCCCGTCAACACCCCTCCGGTACAGGCCGCTTGCACCCACGTCGGGAGCGGCAAGGATTACCAGGTCGGCCCCGGCAAGGAGTTCGCTTCGATCGGTGATGTGCCGCTCGAGTCGCTCGTCGCCGGCGACACGGTGCGCATCTTCTGGCGCGCCGAGGGGTACCACGAGAAGATCATGATCGGAGGGCAGGGGACCGCGGAGCAGCCGATCCGGGTCTGCGGCGTCCCGGGGCCCGGCGGCGAGCTGCCGGTGATCGACGGCGAGGACGCCACCACCCGACCCGAGCTCGATTTCCCGTTCGACGGCCACCAGGTGAGGGGGCTCGTTGTCATCGGGCACAAGCACGACGACCCCTACGATCTCCAGCCCAGCCACATCACGATCGAAGGGCTCGAGATCAGGAACGCGTCTCCCCCCTTCCGCTTCACCGACAAGGCGGGCGCGGTGACGCCCTACGCGCGCAACGCCGCCGGCATCTTCGTCGAGCGCGGCGAGCACGTGACGATCCGCGGCTGCGAGGTCCACGAGAACGCCAACGGCCTCTTCATCGGCACGGGCGGCGCGGAGATCCGCACGAAGGACGTGCTCATCGAGTCGAACCACATCCACGACAACGGCAGCGAGACCGATTTCACCGAGCACAACGTCTACAACGAGGCGTCGAACGTCGTTTACCAGTTCAACCGCTTCGGCCCCACGCGCGGCGGACAGGGCAACAACATCAAGGAGCGCTCGGCCGGCGTCGTGATCCGGTACAACTGGATCGAGGACGGCGCCCACCTCATCGACCTCGTGGACGCGCAGGAGGCGACCGACTCGGTCGGCATGCCGTCGTTCCACGAGACGTTCGTCTACGGCAACGTGCTCCTGCGCACCGGCTACGGGCCCTCGA
Organism: Sorangium sp. So ce406; assembly: GCF_051474675.1. Taxonomy (NCBI): domain Bacteria; kingdom Pseudomonadati; phylum Myxococcota; order Polyangiales; family Polyangiaceae; genus Sorangium; species Sorangium sp. So ce406. Next base: position 1,239,071 of record NZ_CP150340.1, read on the forward strand.
TGGTCCACTACGGCGGGGACAGCGGGCAGACCGAGTATTACCGGAAGGGCACGCTCCACTTCTTCTCCAACACCGTCTTCGTCGACAACGCGACGTACCGGGACTACGAGCGCTCTGCGGTGTTCGAGGCGTCCACGATGGACGAGCGGATCGACGCCCGGAACAACGTGTTCGCGAGCAGCCAGGAGCCGACGGACATCCGCGCGATCACCTTCCTCGGGGACCGCGACAACGTGGCCGCCGGGACCCTCGTCCTCGTCGGGAACTGGGTCATGCAGGGGTGGACGGCGTTCGACCCGGTCCCGGGCGCGCGGCTGCTCGGGAAGGTGAACGGCCTGGAGAGCTCGATCATCGGGCTCGATCCGGCGTTCGCCTCGGCGCAAGGCCACGACTTCACGCCGGCGAGCGGCGGCCCGCTCGTCGGCACCGGCGCGGCGCTCGACGGCCTCCCGGCGGTCGATCACCAGTACTCGCCGCACCAGCAGGCCACGCCGCGCAACGACGGCCAGAAGCTCACGATCGGCGCATTCGGGCTGTGACCTTGACGGCGGAGCATCGCGCGCCCAACGCGCGATGCCACGACCGCCAGCACCGCCGCGCAGGCTGGTCGAGCGCGCCGCCGGCTGGCCCGCCGCGGCGGCCGCGGCTCGCAAGCGTAGAGTTTACCGCTACTTGCGCGCAGCGCCGCGGGCGCCCGTGACGGGTATGGGGCCTGTCGTGGTATCGTGGCGTGATGGTGGAAGCGAATGACTCCAAGGATCATGACGAGCTCCCATCGACGCCGCAGGAGGGGGAAACGGGGGACGCGGCCCCCGGGAAGAAGCGCGACGTCTATCCCGTCGGGCCGGCCGGAGATCTGCCGCCCGTCCAGGTCACGCCCGGGTACAGGCTCCGGGTCGTCCTCGTGCTCGCCTCGCTGCTCACCTTCGTTGCGCTCTACCTCGCGCTGCTCGCCGCCTCGGGCTACCTCGTCTACCTCACGATCTTCGAGATGGCGTGGCTGCCCGGCAAAGGGATCATCCTCAACCTCGGCGCGATCGCGGCGAGCGGGATGCTGTTCCTCTTCCTGCTGAAGGGCCTCTTCCACAACCGCCCGTTCTCGTCGGAGGGCCTCGTCGAGGTGACGGAGGCCGACCAGCCGCGGCTCTTCGCCTTCCTCCGCCGGCTCTGCGAGGACGCGGGCAGCCGCCTCCCGGGCAAGGTCTATCTCTCGCACGACGTCAACGCGGCGGTGTCCTATCCGCAGTCGCTCCTCAGCCTGATCTGGCCTGTCCGCAAGAACCTCGTCATCGGGCTCGGCCTCGTGTCCGCCCTCGACCTCTCGGAGCTCAAGGCCGTGCTGGCCCACGAGTTCGGGCACTTCTCGCAGGCGAGCATGAAGCTCGGCCAGTATGTGTACGTCGCGAACGGCGTCGTCGCAGACATCGTGTTCGGCCGCGACGCGTGGGACAGAGCGCTCAATCAATGGCGGAGCGTGGACATCCGGCTGAGCTTCCCAGCCTGGATCCTGAGCGGCATCGTGTGGGTGCTGCGCAAGCTGCTCGAGCTCGTCTTCCGGGGGATCAACCTCGCGAACCTGTCGCTGGCGCGTCAGATGGAGTTCAACGCCGACCTCCACGCCGTGCGCATCGCGGGCAGCGACGCGATCGTCTCCGGGCTCTGGAAGGCGGAGCGGGCGGCGCTCGCCTACCGCGACGCGCTGGGCGGCCTCGCGAGCGTCGCCGAGCACGGCAAGTACTCCGAGGACGTGTTCGCGCAGGTGGAGCGATCGCTGACCCAGCTCGACGCGCGGCTCGGCAAGGCGCCCGGCGCCCGGGAGCGCCTCGGGCCGATCCTCGCGCGGTACGAGCGGGGGCCGGCGCTGCACTTCGCGAGCCCCGCGGAGCGGGTGAGCTCGCTCTGGGCGACCCACCCGCCGAACCACGAGCGCGAGGCGAACGCGAAGCGCGTGTACGTCGCCGCGCCGGAGGACAGGCGTCCGGCGTTCGCGCTGTTCGTGGAGCGCAAGGCGCTGCGCAGGAAGATGTCGCGCGCCGTGTACGAGGCGCTCGGGAGGAAGGCCCGCGAGCTGCTCCCGGCCGAGGAGATCGCCGCGCTCATCGAGGAGGAGCGCGGCGAGATGCGCCAGGCGGAGCACTACCACGGCCTCTACGAGAACCGCGTGCTGGACCCCGGCGACCTCGACGCCGCCGCGGCCGCGGTCGACGCCGACGCGGCGAGCGGCGCGCTCGATCGCGGCGCGCTGCGCGCCGCCGTGCTGCCGTTCACCGGCGACGCGCTGAAGGAGCGCATGGCGCGCGTGGACGCGCTGCGCGGCGAGAGCGAGCTCATCGAGACGCTGTCGGCCGACCGCGTCCGGCTGAAGGGCAAGACCGCCGAGTTCCGCGGCGCGCAGCGCACCCGGGACGGGATCATCGCGCTCTCCGGGGAGGTCCAGCGCGAGCTCAGGGCGGAGCTCGCGGCGCTCCAGGGGGCCGATCAGGCGTTCTTCCGCCACGTCTACGCCTGCTCGGCGGACGACCCGGAGGCGCGGGCGGAGCTCCTCCAGCGCTACCGGTTCCTCCTCGTGATCCAGCGGCTCGTCGTGAAGCACAACGCGCTCGACGAGGCGCTCGAGGGCGCGCTCCGCGGGCTCCGGGGGGGCACCGAGCTGTCCGAGCACGAGTTCCACCGCCTCGCGGAGGTCCTCTCCGCGGCGCGCGCCGCCCTCGAGGAGACCTTGCGGGCGACGAAGCCGCTCGTCCCGCCGAAGCTCGCGCTGCTCCAGCGCGGCACGCTGCTCCACCGCTTCGTGCTGCCCGAGCCGCTCGTCGCGCCGCTCGAGGGGGGCGGCATCTCCGGGGCGTGGATCAACGAGCTCATGCAGCAGCACGCGGGCGCGCTCGGGCGGCTGCGGAAGCTGCACTTCAAGAACCTGGGGCAGCTCCTCGCGCTGACGGAGCGGCTCGATCCCGCGCTGTTCCCCGAGCAAGCGCCGCGCGAGGAGGCGGGAGGGAGCGCGGCGTGACGCGCTCGCCGGGCCGGCCGCCGCGCGCTCAGCCGCCGGGGGAGAGCTCGATCGGATAGACCACCGTGGTCTTCTCGCCGATGCCGGGGAACTTCAGCCCCCTCGTCGCCTCCACCATGCACCGCTCCAGGGTCGCGTCGCGCAGCGTCGCCGCGGCCGCGTCGACGCGCGCGTCGGCGACCGCCCCGTCGCCGAGGATCGCGAACGAGAGCGGGACCTTCCCCGCCGCGGCCGGGCGCCGCTCGAGCAGCGCGTCGTAGCAGGTCCGGTACGCCGCGAAGCCGGTCCGCACCACGGCCTGGATCTCCGCCGGCGTGAGGCCGTCCGGCAGCGGCACCGCGACCGGCCCGGCGGGCAGCTCGTGCATCGCGGCGAGCGCCTCCTCGACGACGTGGAGCTGCGCCTGGCGCGGCGCGGCGATCAGGATCGCCGGCGGCGCCGCGCCGCGCTCGCGCACCGCGATGAGCCCCTCGCCCTTCTCGAGCCGCGCGACGATGTCCGCCGTGGGCAGCGGCAGATCCGCGTCGTACCGCGCGGGGATGCGCTGGTTGCCGAGGTCGAAGTAGAAGACCGCGAGGCTCGACCCGAGCAGCGGCCGGGACGCCGGGATCTGAGCCCAGCCGTCGGTCCCGTGGGACATGTTGTTGATCGCCACCTGGTCGTCGCAGCGCGGGCAGGCTTCCCGCCGGAGCGCGCGGATCGCGCGCGCGACGGCGAAGGTCCCGAGCCGCTCGCTCACCTCCCGGCTCCCGCCGAACGCGACCACGGTGACCGTGAGCTCCCGGGGGCCCGACTCCGGCACGGGGAAATACCGCGCGAGCGCGCGGGCGAACGGCGACGCTCGCTCCGGGCCGGACGGCTCCTCCGGCAGCGGCTTCTCCTCGCTCCCGGTGACAAGGAGGCGCAGCCGCCGCTCGGCGGCTCTCTGCAGCGGCCAGGGCTCGCCGACGACGTGGTCGCCGAGGAGCGACTCCACGGCGGCGATCGCGCCCTCCTGGTCGCCCTCCGCCTCGAGCACCCGGCTCATCGCGAGCCTCGCCTGATCGCGCTGATCCGGCGTCACCGACGGATCGGCGAGCACCTCGGAGAGCGCCCGCCGCGCGACGGCGACCTCCCGGCCCGCGTCGAGCCTGCGCTCGGCCTGCTCGATCGCGAGCGAGATGTCGGGCCGCCTGTCCGCGCCGTCGACGAGGTCGACGCGCGCCTCGGCGCCCGGCGCGGCGGTCTCCGGCCCTTCCGTGCACGAGGCCGGCGAGAGCAGTCCAGCGGCGATGACGGCGGCGACGGCGGGGTGATGGATGATGTTCATGGCGATCCTCGTCCTCCTCTGCGCGGCCCGTTTGCGGCGGCGCGTGAGGGGCAGTCTGCGCGCTGGCCTTGTTGGCTCCGTCTTCGCCAGGTCACCGTTCTGTCTCCGGCGCCGGAGCGCGGGTGAACCGGTATCCGGCGCCGCGCACGGTCACGAGGTGCCGCGGTGATCTCGGGTCGGGCTCGAGCTTCGCGCGCAGGCGGTTGATGAAGTTGTCGACCGTCCGATCGGTGCCGAAGTAGTCCGCGCCCCAGACCGCGTCGAGGATGCGCTGGCGCGGCAGGAGCGCGCCCTCGCGCTCGACGAAGAAGCGCAGGAGCTTCATCTCGAGCGCCGTGAGCTCGACGGGCGCCCCGCGCCGCTCCACGCGGTGGGCGCGGAAGTCGACGACCACCTCCGCGAAGCGCACGACGGCGCGCTCGGCGTCGCCGAGCCGCCGCCGCCGCAGCGCCGCGTCCACGCGGGCGAGGAGCTCGGAGACGCCGAACGGCTTCACGATGTAGTCGTCCGCGCCGAGCCGGAGCCCTCGCACCCTGTCCTGCTCCTCGCCCTTGGCGGTGACCATCAGGATGGGCAGGTCGGCGTCGCGCCGCCGGAGCTCCTCGCAGATCTCGAAGCCGTTCATGCCGGGCAGCATCACGTCGAGCAGCACGAGATCGGGCCGCGCGGCGAGCGCCATCGAGAGCCCCTCGGGGCCGGTCTTCGCCACCTCGACGCGGAAGCCCGCGGATCGCAGCGTCTTCTGGAGGCCGAGGCGCAGCGTCGGGTCGTCCTCGACGACGAGGACGGTCTCCAGCCTGCCTTCGGGCGTCTTCTGGGTCATGGCGTCTGCTCCTTCGGTCCTTCGGGGCCGGGCGGTCCCGGGATCCACAGGGTGAACGCGGCGCCGCGGCCCGGCTCGCTGTCGACGCGGGCCGTGCCGCCGTGCGCGCGGGCGACGTGCCGGACCAGCGACAGGCCGATGCCGCTGCCGGAGACGGCGCGGCTAAGCCGGTCGTCGGCGCGCTCGAACGGCTCGAAGATGCGGCGCTGGTCGCGCCGGGCGACGCCCGGGCCGCGGTCCTCGACGGCGATCGCGACGCCGCCCCGCTCGCGCGCGACGCGCACGCGGTAGGGGGCGGCGAGCGGCGCGTACTTCAGGGCGTTGGCGAGGAGGTTGTCGACCGCGAGCTGGATCTGGCCGGCGTCGATGCTCGCCTCGGCGGTCGGGTCGAGATCGCGCGCGACCCGGGGCATCTCCGGGTTCCGCTCCTCGAACGTGTCGATCGAGGCCGCGACCGCCTCGGCGACGCGGGCCGGGGCGCGCTCGGCGGCCGCGCGTCCGGCCATCATCCGGCTGAAGCCGAGCAGCCGCTCCACGGTGTCGCCGAGCCGCCGCGCCTCGCGCCCGAGCGCGTCGAACACCTCGCGGTGCTCGTCGGGCGCGAGCCGCCCCTCCTCGAGCAGCTCCGCGAGCATGCGCACCGACGCGATCGGCGTCCGGAGCTCGTGGGAGACGGCGGCGACGAAGTCGGTGCGCAGCTCGCTGGAGCGCCGCGCGGCGCGCATGCGCGCGAACAGGAGCGCCGCCAGCCCGAGGGCGAGGGCCGTGGCGGCGGCGCCGACGCCGACGAGCAGCCGCCTGCCGCGCGCGGCGTGCCGCTCCACGGCCGCCGGATCCGCGGGGGAGAGCCGCACGGCGAGCCCGGGCGCGATCGGCAGGAGGGCCGCCGGCGCGCCGCCGAGCTCGGGCCCGGCCGGCGCTCGCCCGGCGACGTCCGCGCCGGCGACGACGTCGGCGCGGACGTCGGGCGAGAGCGGGCGCGCGTCGCCGCGGAGCCAGCCGGCGAGCGAGCCGGCGTGGATCACGAAGCCGGCGGAGCGCCCGTCCGGGAGCGCCCGCAGCGTGCCCGCGGCGGCGCCCGCGCGGAACGAGGCGAGCCCACGCGCGTCGGGGCGCGCGCGCAGCGCGGCGTCGAGGCCTCCGCGCCGGAGCTCGGCCACGAGCGCGTCCCGCTCGGGGCGCGGGGCCGCGAGGGCCGCGCGCGCCCGCCCGCGCGGCTCGCCCGAGAGCGCGGCGTCCACCTCGATCGCGGTGGCCTTCCGCTCCGCCTCGGAGAGCCCCGCCGCGTGCGCCTCGAGCCACGCGGCGACGGCGCCCGGGTCGACGGCGCCGTCGGCCGCGGCGTCGAGCGCGAGGACGGGCCAGAGCCACCGCCCCGCGGGCGACCTGGCCTCGGCGCAGCGCGCGAGGAAGTCGCGCCGCGCGCCGGCGCGGGCCTGGGCGTCCGGCGCGGCCGCGGCGCGGGCGAGCGCGGCGCACCCCGCGGGCTCGGGCGCGGGCGGCGGCGCGGCCTGGGGCGGCAGCAGCACGGAGCCATCCGGCGCGAGCAGCACCGGCGCGGCGAACGGCGGCGCGATCCCCGCGAGCGCCGCCGCGGCGGTCTCGATGGGGCCGGCGTCGATCGGCAGGGCGGCGAGGGCGGCGGCGGCGCGGTCGGTCTCCTGGTCGATCGCGCGCGAGAGACGGTCGGAGGCGGCGGCCAGGCCGAGCGCCACCTCGCGGCGGGCCCCGTCGGCCTCGTTGGAGACGGCGCGGAGGCCGAGGACGCCGACGCAGATCGCGGGGACGCTCGCGGCGGCGGCGAAGAGCGCCCAGTCGCGCAGCCGGCTGGCCCGGGGGGAGAGCACGGCCCCAGGGTCGCACGGGAAGGTCACCGGAATGTCACGAGCCGGCGAGCTCCGGAGGCGCGCTCAGGTGGGTTTGCGGGCGTGAGCGCGGTCCCGGTGGAAGAACATGGTGGCGTCGGGTGCGCGAGCGAAGCCGCAACGGGTGACCGAGCCCGCGGCCTCGCCGGATCAGATCCACTTCATCCTGGAGGCGTCCCAGCGCCTCCAGGTGCCGTCGTCGTCCCGGTAGATGTCGCTCTCCCCGGCCAGGGTGCGGAACCGCTTGCTCTGCACCTCCAGGTCGCCGCGCCTCGCCGTGTAGTCGGTCTTCACCGCGGCGGGGGCGATGCTCCGCATGTCGACGACGAGCTCGTCGCCGTTCGCCTCGACCACCACGTAGCCGTGGGCGTAGCTGTTGGCGTGGGCGAGGTGCGGGTTGACCTTCGTCGTGGTCGACGTGAGCAGGTTGTCGATGCCGGCGGCGAGCAGCGCGGCCCCCGGGACCGCGCTGAGCACCGGATCGCCCGCCACCTGGCCCTGCAGCATCTCGCGGAAGGGCGCCGACGAGACAGCGCCGCCCACGAACTCGACGATCCTCTTCGCTGGATCGCCGTCGAGCCCGGCCGTCCCCGCGTAGAAGGCGTGGATATCGCCGGTGATCGCCACGACGTTCCCGACGTCGACGAGCCGCTCCAGGAGCTCGTTCCGCTTGTTGCGGAAGCCGTCCCAGGCGTCGAGGTTCATGTAGAAGCGCCGCTTGAACTGCTCGGGGACGCTGTTCGCGGAGAGATCGATGGCGAGCGGGAGGAGGCAGTACTCGTTGCCCCAGACCTTCCAGGTCGCCTTCGAGCCTTCCATGGTCTCGAGGAACCAGGACTCCTGCTCGGCGCCCATGACATCCTCGCTCGCGCCCTGCGTCTCCTTGTAGCGAATGGCACTGTAGATATCGACGGTGTCCTTGACGGCGAAGTAACGGGAGCCGATCGAGCTGTGCATGCCGGTCTTGCCGAGATCCAGGTACGCGATGCCCCGGTCGAGGAACGCCTGCTCCTCGGCGCCGATGAGCGGGATCTGCATGTCCTCCGGCAGGCCCTCGTTCACGCCGGCGACGACCTGGTTGACGAAGGCGACGCTGATGTTCCCCGTCACCTCGGCGGCGTCGTAGCCGGCGGCCTGGGCGGCCCCGGTGAGGGCCGACGCATAGATGCCGTCGCCGTAAGCCTCGATGTCCACGTAGGGCTGGGCGAGCTCGGGGACGTCCCCGAGCTCGCCCAGGAGCCTTTCCTGGTCGAGCACCACCTTGCCGGGAAAGGCGCCCTCGGGGATGAGGTGATCCGGCCGGTAGCTGCGCAGATCCGTCATGACCAGGTGGACGTGCCGGCCGAACACGAAGTCGCGGTAGATGCGGATATCGCCCGGGAATTCCGCGCCGGGGTCGTACTCGAAGTCCTCGCCGTAGTCGACGGGCTGGTACTCGAACCAGGCCTGGTTGGCGGCCTTGCGCCGATCGACGTCGGTCTCGTCGATGCGGCCGTCGGAGTACGTGGCCGTCGCGCCGTAGGCGTCGTTCGAGAACTCGTGATCGTCCCAGGTGGCGATCATCGGAAAGCTCTCGTGCACCTTCTGGAGGTTCGCGTCGGAGCGGTACGCCCTGTAGAGCTCCCGGTAGTTGCTGAGCGACCTCGCCGCGTGGAAGGCGCCGTCCGCGAGCGGGATGGCGCCGTCCACGTCGGTGAGCTCGACGCCGCGCCCGGCGGTGTTCTGGAAGCTGGGGTCGCCGGTGGTCTCGTAGATGTAGTCGCCGAGGTGGACGAAGAAGTCGAGCTCCTCCTCGGCGAGCGCGAGGTAGGTATTGTAGTGGCGTCCGATGTAATCCTGGCAGGACACGTAGGCGAAGCGCACGTTGACGTCGGCGTCCTCGGCCGGCGCGGTCCTGGTGCGTCCCACGCGAGATACGTAGTTCTTGTCCCCCTTCACGTAGATGAAGCGGTAGTAGTAGACCGTGCCCGCCGCGAGGCCGCGGACCTTCACCTTGACGCAGTGATCGTGCCTCGCGAGCGCCTTCACCTTCGACTGGCCGGCGTCGAGCGCCACCCGCCTCGTGAACTCCGCGTCGGTCGCGACCTCGACCTCGAGGTCGCGATCCTCCTCGCCGTCCTGCACGCGGGCCCACAGGATGACGCTGTCGGGGCGAGGATCGCCGGACGCGATCGACTGGGGGAAGAGCTCGGCGCCGTCGGTCAGATTGCGGTCGTCGAGGACCGGGTCGATGATCTCGGGATCGCCGCCGCAGGCCGGGACGGCGAGCGCGCCGGCGGTGACGAGGGTGGCTCGAAGGAAATCTCTGCGCTTCAGCATCGAGGACCAGGGAATCCTGGAACTTTCGCCGGTGTCAACGGGCTCGTGGCCCCCGCCGTGCCAGCCCTCACCGCGCGGCGTGTCGCCGGGGGGCGCGCCGCCAGCAGGCGGTCGACGAGCGCATCCACCTCGCGCTCCGCCCTGGCGATCGACGCGCTGAGCCGCTCGTCGCCGAACTCGTCGTACTCGATCGCCACGGACTCCACGTCGGTGATCCCGATGTAACCGAACGCCGTCCGGACGCTCGGCTCGACGTGGTTCATGGCCTCGATCCGCCCGCCCCTGTCATATCCGTGATCGCCGCGCGACGTCAGGATGACGAGCTTCTTGCCGTGCTCGGTGAGCAGCGGCCAGTAGGGATCACCCGGTCGCGAGCGGTCGAAGCCGAACGTGCGCCCCACGCGGACGATGTTGTCGATATACGCCTTGAACTGCGCGGGCACGTTGAAGTTGTACATCGGCACGCCGGCCACGACGATGTCCGCGCCGATGAGCTCGTCGACGAGCGCGTCGCTCTCCGAGAGCACCTCGCTCATCCAGGGCTCGCGCAGGTGGGGCTTGGTGAACGCGGCCTGGATCCAGCGGCTCGTCACCGGTGAGGGCGGGCGCTGCCCGACATCCCGGTAGCGGATCTCGTCCTCCGGGCGCGCTGCGCGCCAGCGCGCGACGAAGCGGGCCGTGAGGCGGCGGGTGTGAGAGCCGTGGCGGCTCGTGTCCGAGCTGCCCGGACGAGCGCTCGAGTCGATGTGCAGGATCGTGGACATGATCTCCTCCGTGGTGGGACGCGCCTCCACGAGCCCGAGCCGCGAGGGCGCCCCGGCGGGCGCTCGCGCCGCTCCCCCGGCGCGCGCGGCGCCGCCCGCGGCCGATATCCGATGAGACAGGATCACCTGTCGGGGGCGCCGCGACGATCGCGGTGGCCGCGCATTCGGGCCGTTGATGCTGCGTTCCTCGTCGAGGATGGGTCGCGTCTCGCCCGATGGCAAACGCGTATTTCTCAGCAGATAGATGAACCTGGATCAGCTATGGCTCCCCCATGCGAAGGCTCCCCCCGCTCACGGCGCTCCGCGCCTTCGAGGCCGCCGCGCGTCACCTCAGCTTCAAGCGGGCCGCGAAGGAGCTCGGGGTGACGCCGACCGCGATCAGCCACCAGGTCCGGCTGCTCGAGGAGACGATCGGCGTCCGGCTGTTCGAGCGCCGCGCGCGGCAGGTCCTGGCGACGCGCGAGGGGCAGCTCCTGTATCCGGTGCTCCGCGACGGGTTCGACGCGTTCGCGAAGGCGCTGGACGAGCTCGCCGCCCGCCGCGCGCGCCGCGCGATCACCCTGTCGGCCACGGCGGCGTTCACCGCCAGGTGGCTGGTGCCCCGGGTCGCCGCCTTCCGGGAGGCGTGCCCCGGGTTCGACCTGCGCCTCCATGCGTCGGACGAGCCGGTCGATCTGCGCGCGGCCGAGGTTGACGCGGCGATCCGGTACGGGCGAGGTCCGTACCCCGGGCTCGCCGCCGAGGCGCTCGTCGCCGATCGCTTCGCGCCCGTCTGCAGCCCCGGGCTCGGCGTGCGCCGCCCCGAGGACCTGCGCGGCAAGCCGCTGCTCCACTTCGAATGGCGGCGCGAGGGCCGCGACACGCCGACATGGCGCCTGTGGATCGAGCGCTCCGGCCTCTCCGGCGTCCGCGCGGAGGGCGGCGTCACGTTCTCGGACGAGGGCCACGCCATCCAGGCCGCGATCGCGGGGCAGGGCGTCGCGCTGCTCAGCCTGTTCCTCGTCGCCGACGACCTGAAGAGCGGCGCCCTCGTGCAGCCGTTCGGTCCGGTGCTCGACGGCGATCGCTATCACCTGGTGCACCTCGAGGGCGCAGCGGCCCGCGAGGAGATCGCGGCGCTCCGCGGGTGGCTCTCCGCGGCGATGAGCGGAGGACGATCCCGGAAGCAGCGATGAGCCGCGCGCGCCTGCCCGATGGACACCGGCGCTCATCTGGCCAGCTCGACCTCGACGGCGGGCTCTCCGGCCGGCGCTGTGATGCGGTGTTTGTAGATACGGAAAACTAACGTGTGAGCGGATGCGGCGCAGGGGAGGCAACGCGCCGCGGCAATCACGCGTCGGGCGCCTGGTATGCGTGAGACGCGTGCGGCGTGTGAGACGCATTGCGCGTGGCGGAGGACTCTCTCAGGGGCACGTGTCGGCGGACGTGTGTATTCGAGTTTCATCCGCGAACGGCATTGCCGGAGGGGGCACAGGTAGGGTACACTGTGCGTTTATCATGGTGCGTCGGCGTGGTACCACCGGGGAACGTCAGGCCGACACGCGGCCGGGACACAGCGGTACTGCGCCCCCGAGCACCGAGCGCCGCGATGTGAGCCCCTCGCAGCGGAACGTGCCGTCGCCCGTGCCCTCGCGTCCGTCGAGCGAGCCCTCGCCGTGGAACATTCCGTCGCCCGCGCCCTCGCGTCCGGCCCCGCCCAGCGAGCCGTCGCGGCGGAGCGTGCCGCCGCCCGCGCCTTCGCGTCCCGCCCCGCCCAGCGAACCTTCGCCTACGTCACGACCACCCCCGTCGCGCAGAGTGCGCACGATCGACGTGCTCGTTCAAGGCGCGACCGTGGAGCTCTTTCATTTCTACGGTGTGGCCATTGCGCCGGCGGACACCGGCGATTGTCGTGAAGAGGCGCGCCTCCACATCGACCCGGCGAGCACGATCGATTTCTTTGCTCCCGGCTTCTGTGGCGTGCTCGCCCTGTCCGCGAACCCTGGCGTGTTCCGGGCCATGAAGGGGCTGCCGCCGATGCCCGAGGGCTTCAGCGACTGGATGCGGGAGGTCGCCAATCAGCTCATGGGCAAGGTGAAGAGCCGCCTCGCGCGGTTCCAGATCTCGCTGCAGACCGAGCTGCCGCAGCTGCGCCACCCGAGCGACGTGGAGCGCCGGCACCGGAGCTGCAAGCAGCTGTTCTGCTATTCTTTCAGGACATTGAAGGGCGAGGTGTTCGTCACGCTGGGCGGCGACTTCGACGACGGCTCCCTGATCTTCTCGAACGCGTCGCCGCTCCCCCTCGACGGCAAGGTCATCCTCTTCTGAGGGCGCCCGCTTCGGACACGGGCCCACCTCGGCGTCTTCGGTGCTCGGATACGGAGCCTGGTTCCGCGGGGCAGAGATCCTGCCAGGGATCTGCCTCGAGAGAGGACAGAGATTTCGACGCAAAGGCGCCAAGAACGCAAAGGCGCAAAAAGGCATTGTAATTGTCTTTTTGCGCCTTTGCGCCTTTGCGCCTTTGCGCCTTTGCGCCTTTGCGTTGAAATCTCTCCCCGGATCCCTGGCCGGCGGAACTAGACGCCGCCGCCACCTGCGCTGCCGCCGCCGGCGCCGCCACCGCCGCCGGTTCCGCCGCCAGCAGCGCCGCCGTTGCCGCCGGCGGCTCCCGCGCCACCGCTGCCGCCTGCGCCACCGCTGCCGCCGGTGCCGTCCGCGCCGCCGGTGCCGGTGGCGTCACCGGTGCCGGTGGTGCCGGTGGCGTCGCCGGTGCCAGTGGTGCCGGTGGCGTCGCCGGTGCCGGTGGTGCCGGTGCCGGTGGTGCCGGTCGGCGGCAAAGGAGCCATGCACGCGTTCATGAAGACGAGCTGGCCCGGATCACAGGGGTCCGACTCCCAGCATCCCATGAGCATCGCCGCGCAGACGGCGCCGAGCGCGACGACAAGGGCCCCGCAACGGGTGGGCGGCATGACGCGAGACGGGCGGATGTCCATCGTTCGTTCCTCTCTGCGCGGGCTCACGGCGGCACGACCTGGCCGTCGCGGATGCGCGCGATCACCTTGACGGAGGGGTTGACGTCGCCGGCGGCGACGTACCCGATACCGCCCACCTCCTCGCCCACGATGCGGAGGACGGCGCTCGGACTCGACGCCTTGCGCGGTGGCCGCTCGCCGCCGCGGATCTTCCGGTCGATCCAGTAACGGGCGACGCCCTCGGGATCGAGGCCCAGCACCGCCTTGTCGAAGCGCTGCCGGAGCGAGGAGTCATCGGGGAGGTTCACCGGCACCGCCGACTTGCCGTACCACTCGGTCCGCGTCGTCTGGAAGATCGGACGGAGCGTATCGCGCCCGGCCGCCCGGACGGGGCTGGCCTGGTGGACGACGACGACGATCTCCTCCTCCACGGCGAAGGACGAGGCGGACGGGGTCATGCCGAGCAGGGCCAGGAGGAGCAGAAGGGATAAACGCTTCATGGTTGCGTCGAACCTCTCTCAGAAGGCCAGGATCAGGCGGGCGAGCGCGGCCGTGGTATGGAAATCCTCCACCGGGGGAATGCCCGGCACCGCGCTCTCCTCATCTCGAAGGACGGTCATGATCGTGCGCAGCACCTGGGTCCTGAGTGTGACGTCCGGGGTGATGTAGAAGTTCAGACCGCCGCCGACCTGGAACATCGTGTCGTGCCCGAAGAACGGCGCGTGAAGGGCGGCGCCGATGACGAACGGCTCCATGTTCAGGAAATCGAACCGGTGCGCCGCCACCGCGTACGTGGAGGTCTTCCAGGCGTCCGGCGCGAAGAACCCGCCACCTCCCTGGCGCTTCCCTTCGTCGAAGATCACGCGGACGACCGCCGCCTCCGCGCGCAGGCGCGTCGACCCGAAGTCGAGCGAGACGTCGCCTGCCCCGATGTACTCCCGGAACGACCACGTCGAACCGATGGTCGGAGTGAGCTCTCCGACCTTGTAGTCGGCGACCCAGTCGCGGGCGCTGCTCGCGATGAACGACGCCCCGAGCTTCAACGCGAGCTTGCCCGGGTCCTCGTAGCTGGCGTGCAGGCGGCCGCCGAACCCGCGGGTGTCGTCGAAGGCGAACGGCGCGTTCTCGTTGCGCCCGTTGCTCACGTAGGCGTTGTACCCGAGCTCCCACGGGCCCGTGAACGTGCTGCCGTAGAGCATGACGCCGGTCTGCCGCGTGGGAAACAGGCGCGATGTGATGAAGTAGGGAATGGCGGCGGTGATGAGCACCGGGCTCCCGTGGTCGACGTTGTAGATGCCGATCGGGGTGAAGAACTGCCCGACGCGCACCTTGAAGAGGTTGAAGCGCGTCCAGTCGATGTGGGCGCGCTCGATCGACACCAGACCGCCATAGGTGAGCGGCGAGCCGAGCGCGATCGCGGTCGAGTCGTAGGTCCCGTACTCCTGCGTGGTCACCCGGCCGACCACCCCGGGCGGCAGCGGCGTCGTCGGCGGGACCGGCACCGGGGCGCCGCCCGGCGCGGTCGTGAACCGCAGCTCCCCGAGAAAGCGAAAATGATCGCTCGGCTGCGCGTCGAGGTAGAGGTTCAGGTTCCCCACGACGAAGTTCGTGGCGTTCGCCTGCGGGGACGCGGCCGCGAGCACCGAGCTCTCCGGGACCCACAGGCGCTGGACGCCAGCGTCGATGAACCCGTAAAGCCGGAGCAGCTCTTTGCCGTCATCCTGCTCCGGCGCTGCCTGCGCGTCCTCGATCGCCGCGAGGCGCTTTTCGAGCTCCGCCGCCCGCTTCTCCGCCGCGGCGAGCCGCGCGTCGACGGCAGCCTCTCCGGTCGTCGCCGGCGCTGCGGCGTCTGCTCCGGTCGCGGCGGGCGCTGCGGGCACGGCGGCTCCGGGCGCGGCGGGGGCGGCGGCCGCTCCGGGCGCGGCGGCGGCCGCTCCGGGCGCGGCGGGGGCTGCTCCGGGCGCGGCGGGGGCGGCGGCTGCTCCGGGCGCGGCGGGCGCGGCGGCGGCGCCGGGCGCGGCCCCGGCCCCCGGCGCGACGCCGGCGCCCTGCCCCTGCGCGTGCGCGAGAGATGCCGTGACGAGCACTCCGCCAATGGCAGCGCTCGACGCGCGCGCGAGGCGCCATGCGCGCGCTCGCCGCTGTGATCTCCGACCCATCACCATTGCTTTCTCCCCTGTCCGCAGAGCTCGGTATGCGGGCGGCCGACGGCGCACGCGCTCTTGCGGACTCGCGACCGTCACGCGTAGCATACAGAGGAACGATGGAGATTGTGAACTCGACGCGCTTCGCCTCGCTCCGGCGCATCCGGCGCACTGGTCACCAGGGCACGTGAAACGTCGCATCAGGAGCGCGCCTGAATCATGAGGACGCACAGGGTGCGCGGGGAGAGCTCGGCGGCGACTCCGGTCCTCGGCACCTCGATGATCGTTTGCTGTGCTCGATCCGTCGGATGCTCCAGGTGAGCGCCAGGCGCGGGGTCTCAGGCGTTCGCCGGGAGCCCCTTCTTCGAGAGCACACGAGAGGTGAGCGGCCTTTCTGTCGCGCGAGCCAATCCGGGGGGACGGGCGTGCATGCCGAGACTACGTAACGCGTCGATCCGCTTGAAGCTCTGGTCGCTCGCCGGCGTGCCCGTCGTGGGCGCCCTGCTGCTGGCGGCCATGATCGTCGGCGACGCGCGGCGACAGGCCGAGAGGGCGGCGGGGATCGGCTCGATCGAGGACCTCGCGCAGCTCTCCTCGATCATGGCGGAGCCGCTGCACGCGCTGCAGAAGGAGCGGGCGCGGACCGCCCTCGTGGAGGGGCTGGAGGTCCGGCCCCAGGAGGCGAGGGACGCCGAGGGCGCGCAGGGCGCCTCGCGACCATTCCAGCGCGACGTGGCGCTCGCGCGCGCGAGCCGCGAGCTCAGCGCCGCGCGGGCGGCGACCGACGAGCGCCTCGCCCACCTCGACGCGTTCCTGGCCGAGCGCGACCTCTCCCGGCTGCCGCCCCGGCTGGCCCGCGACCTCGCCGACGCGCGCAACCGCGTCCGCGAGCTCGGCGCGTTCCGGAGCCAGGCCGACGCGAAGGCCGTGCCGCTCGACAGCGTCCTCAAGGTCTTCAGCGGCATCAACGTGAGCCTGATCCGGGCCAACGCCGGGCTCTCCGAGCTCAGCGACGACGGCGAGCTCCTGCGCAGCATCCAGTCGCTCGTCGCCGTGCACGAGTTCGCCGAGCGCGCCAGCCGCCAGCACGCGCTGCTCGCGCACGCCTTCGCGTCCACGCAGTTCGAGCCCGGCGCCTTCAAGACGCTGGTCACCTTGATGACGGAGGAAGAGCTCTATCACGAGGTGTTCATGGCCAACGCGTCCGAGTCGGCGCGGGCGCTCTTCGACGCTTCCCGCGCGGACGCGCGCGTGCGGCGCGCCCAGGAGCTGCGCGCCGCCGCCGTCGCGTCGACGGACGAGGCGCTGGCCCTCGATCACGACGCGTGGTTCGACGCGCAGCAAGGGCGCCTCGACCGGCTCGCCGCCATCGAGCTCGAGGCGCTCACGGGCATGCGGCGCGCGGCGGCGGCCAAGGTCGCGGACACGCGCCGGACGGTGCGCAACGGCGTCGCGGTCTCGGCGTTCGTGCTCCTCATGTCGGTCGCGCTCGCGTTCGTCCTCGTGCGGGGGATCTCCCGATCGCTCGAGGTCCTCGGCGAGGCCGCGGCCCACGTCCGGCGGACGCGCGACTACACGACGCGCGCCAGGAAGACCGCCGACGACGAGTTCGGGGCGCTCACGGACGCCTTCAACGAGATGCTGGCGGGCATCCAGGCGCGCGACGAGGCCCTCGAGGGCCACCGGCAGAACCTCGAGGCCACCGTCGCCGAGCGCACCCGCGAGCTCGAGAAGCGCAACGGGGAGATGCGCCTCGTGCTCGACAACGTCGATCAGGCCCTCGTGACCATCCGCCGGGACGGCACGATGGATCCCGCGTACTCCGCCGTGTTCGAGCGCCTCTTCGGCGCGCCGTCGCCCGACGAGCACTTCGCCGATCGCGTCGCCGACCACGATCCCCGGGCCCGCGCCTTCCTCAGGATGGGATGGGAGGCCGCCTGCGACGATTTCCTCCCGCTCGAGGTCGTCCTCGATCAGCTCCCGAAGCACCTGCACCGCGGCGGCCGCCAGCTCACGCTCGGCTTCAAGCCGATCCTGTCTCGAGAGGGCCAGTTCAACGGCGCGCTGATGGTGATCTCCGACGTCACGGCGACGATGGACTCCCTGCGGGAGTACGAGCGACAGCGCGAGTACATCCAGGTGTTCGAGCGGGCCGTGAAGGACCGGCTCGGCCTCATCGGGTTCGTGAACGACACGAGCAAGCTCGTCGACGCGGTGTGCGCGCGGGCGATCGCCGAGGTGGACCACGTGATGCGCCTCGTGCACACGATCAAGGGCAACGCCGGGCTCTGGGGCGTGACGAGCGTGGCGAGCGTGGCGCACGAGATCGAGAGCTTCATCGTCGAGGAGCGCGCGCTGCCGCCGGACGAGCAGATCGAGGCGCTGAAGGACGCGTGGTGCGCGTTCGTGGCGCGCGTGAGCGGCCTGCTCGCCGGGGCGGCGCAGGCCATGCGCGTCGACGTGGCCCACGAGGAGCTCGAGGCCCTGCTCGAGATGGCGCGCCAGCGCCGCGAGCACGCCGAGCTGGAGCGCGCGATCGGGGCGCTCCGCAACGAGCGGACCGACGTGCGGTTCAACCGGATGAAGGATCAGGCCGAGACGCTGGCGCGGCGGCTCGGCAAGCCGAAGCCGGATGTGCGCATCGACGCCGGGGGCGTGCGGCTCCCCGCGGCGCGCTTCGCCGCGATGTGGCAGGCGCTGTGCCACGTGGTGCGCAACGTGATGGACCACGGGATCGAGATGCCGGAGGCGCGCGAGCGGGCCGGCAAGCCGCCGAGCGGCGCGCTCACGCTCCGCTCGTGGGTGACGGCGGACGAGATCGTCATCGAGATCGGCGACGACGGCGCGGGCATCGACTGGGAGCGGGTGCGCGAGAAGGCGGCCGCCGTCGGGCTGCCGAGCGCCACGCGGCGGGATCTCGAGGCCGCGCTGTTCGCTCCCGGCTTCAGCACCGCCGAGCAGGTCACGGACGTCTCGGGCCGCGGCGTCGGCCTCGGCGTCGCGCTCCACGAGTGCCGGCGGCTCTCGGGCCGCGTCGAGATCGACACGGCGCCCGGCGAGGGGACGACGTTCCGCTTCCGGTTCCCCCGGGAGCTGAACGAGGCCTCCGCCCTGCCCGCGGGCGCGCCGTCCGCCTCGCTGCCCCCGTCGAGCCGGCGAGGCGGGCTCCTCGCCGGCGCCTCGCGCGGCGCATCGAGCCCGAGCTACCCGCCGGGCGGCGGCTCGAGCCCGAGCCTCCCGCCGCTCGGCGGATCGAGCCCGAGCCTCCCGCCGGGCGGCGGGGCGAGCCACTCGCCGAGCGGCGCCGGCGGGGCGCCGAGCGCGAGCCGACCGGAGCGCGGCGCCGTCAGCGCATCGACAATGCAGAGCGACAGATCGAGGAGAGCTGAATGAACCCGGAGAGCTGGCACCGCATCCATGACGAGCTTGCGGCGTCGTGCGTCCACCTGTTTCGCGACAACGGCGTCGAGCTCCGGCTGCTGGAGGACATGGAGCCGCAGGTGACGCCGGGCAACGCGGTGGTCTCCTTCATCGGCTTCACCGGCGATCATCTCCGCGGGAGCCTGACGCTCGTCGCCCCGGTGGCGCTGATCACGCGCAGCCACCCGCTGCGAGAGCGGCGCCCGATCGACGAGGACATGGTGTGCGACTGGGCGAGCGAGCTGTCGAACCAGCTCCTCGGGCGGGTGAAGAACCGCCTGCGCCCGCTCGGGCTCGTCGTCGTGCTCTCGACGCCGAGCGCCGCGATCGGCGATCACCTGCGGGCCAGGGAGGAGCAGAGCGAGGGCTTCCGGCGGCTCCTGTTCGACGCAGGGCTCGACCGGCTCGTCGTCCTCTTCGACGCGCTCGCCCCCGACGCGGCGCTGAAGCTCGAGGAAGTGAGCGCGCCCGACCCGCAGCGCGAAGGCGAAGTGCTGCTGTTCTGATCTGCGCGGCCGCGCGCCCAAGGAGAGACACGACAGATGCCCAGGAAGATTCTTCTCGTCGAGGATTCGAGCACGGTGCGCCAGCAGGTCGGCATCCTGCTGCAGGGGGCGGGCTACGGCACGCTGGAGGCGGACAACGGCCGCGACGCTGTCGCCGCCGTCGCCGCCTGCAAGGGAGATCTGGCCATGATCATCGCGGACGTGAACATGCCCGTGATGAACGGCATCGAGATGATCCAGAGCCTCCGGGACAAGAACCTCGCGACCGGCGTCCCGATCCTCATGCTCACCACCGAGGGGCAACCCGAGCTGATCGAGAAGGCCCGGAAAGCCGGCGCCAAGGGCTGGATCATCAAGCCGTTCAAGCCGGACCTGCTGCTCGCGGCGGTGAAGAAGCTCGCCGGCGAGCCCTGAGCCTCAGGAGGCGCGGCAGGTCAGCGGGCGGGCACGAAGCGCAGCGACGCGAGGCGGAGCAGCTCGCCATCACCGCCCGTCGCCTTCAGGTACACCTCGTGGGTGCCCGTCGTGGGCACCACATTGCACCTGACGGTCTTCCACTCCTCCCAGTCGCCCGTGGCGGGGATGTCGCAGGTGCCGATGGCCGCGCCGCCGGCCAGCGGATCGATCCAGACCTCCACGGTGCCGCCTTGCCCGACGCTCGAGGCCCTCAGCTCGATGGCCTCCGCGTGCGCGCGGTTGTTCCCCAGGTAGACGCTGCCGTACATGGCCCAGGCGCCGCTCTCCAGCCCCAGCACCGATCCTGCCGCCTCGCTCGACACGATCTCGGCGCCGGACTGCTGGTTCGCCTCCGCGGCCGGGATCGAGGTGAACCCGTCACGGTAGGCGAAGAGGTCGAAATCGGCGCTCTTGTTCGTCGCGAACATGCCGGCCTGGTTCCCGATCCAGGTGTGGGCCATCGCGTAGAACTCGTCGAGCGGGGAGATATCGATCTCGGAGCCTACCTGGGTCCACTCGATGCCATCCTTGCTGAACCAGCCGGTGGCCTTGTGGTTGTTGCGCACCAGCTTCAGCCAGACCATCTCGCCGGTGGGGGCCGGGACCGACTCGCTCACCACGACCGGCTCGTCGAGCTCGGTGTACGCGGCTTCACCCTCCTTCAGGGGCTTGACGGAGCGCGAGCGGAAGGCGAACCGGATCTTGTCGGCGCCGTCCTCCATGACCCGCGCCACGGAGACCTCCATGGCGGCGGGCAGCGCGAAGCTCTCGCCGCTGGTCATCCACGTCGGGGCCGAGAGCACCTGCTCGTCCTGCCAGTAGCCGTTGCCCACGCGGAGGCCGGCGGCGTCGCCGTCGTCCCCGGGCGTGAACTCCAGCCTCGCGACCATGCTGCTCGAGTGCAGCGCGTCCTTCTGCACGACCCACGTGGTCTGATCGGCGTCCGGATCGATCCGCAGCCACCCCGGGCGGTCGGTCACCGAATACTTGTGCTCGGACCGGCCGTAGGTCGTCCAGGCGGGGCCGATCTCGTTGGACGAGAACTCGTCGTTCACGGGCAGCAGGAAGGGCACGTCGCTCTGCGGCAGCTTGGGCGCCGGCAGGTCGCGCACCTGGCTCGGGTACCGCGGGACCGGGATCGTCTTCCCGCCGACCTCCTCGTCCTCCCAGGTCACCTGCAGGAGCAGCCCCTCGCGGGCCAGCCCCATCCAGTCGCCGTTCTTCCAGTCCTTGGTGCCCACGTTGGTGCAATCGTACGAGTGGGCGAAGATCCACCAGGTGCCATCGTCGAGCTCGATCGGCGCCGTGCCGTGCTGCACGCCGGCGTACGGCTCCTCGCCGGTCAGGACGTAGCCGAGCCACGTCCAGTCCTCGGCGGTGCTGCCGACCAGCTTCTTCGACGCCCAGGCGTGCATCTGGCCGCCGCAGGCCGTGTGCGTCGACACGAAGTAATAGTACCAGTCGCCGCGCTTGGCCATCGTCGGCCCCTCGGCCCACTTGCTCCAGTCCGCGTTGCTGAACTCTCCGCAGCCGCCGGTCTCCTGATCCCAGTTGATGAAGCTCAGGTCGATGGTCGTCTCCGGCAGCAGCATCCCGGTCTCGGGGTCGATCTCCGTGACCAGGTTGATGCCGAAGTCGTTGGGGTGCTCAGCGTCCCATTTGCACAGGCCGTTCTTGATGATCATGTACGTCTTGCCGCTGTCCGGATCGACGAACACCGAGTTATCGGAGCCGGTGCCTCGCATGTACGACATGTCGCTGCCGGGCGGCGTGTACGGGAAGATATCGACCTTGGTGGGCTCGGACCACGGGCCCTCGAGGCTCGGCGCCGAGGAGAAATGCTGGGTGGCGCCGACGGAGTAGTAGACCCGGTAGACGTCATCGGTCTTGACGATGAAGCCACCCCAGGTGCCCTGGCCGGGGCCGACCTGGTTCTTCAGCGCGGCCGCGGTGGAGTCGACCACCCGGTTCATGCGCTCCCAGTGCACGAGGTCCGTCGAGCGGAGGATCTCGAAGGCGGGCATCATGTGGAAGTTCGACCCGACCAGGTAGAAGGTGTCGCCCTCCCGGTAGAGGTTCATGTCCGGGTGATCGCCGGGCAGGACCGGGTTCTGGTAGGTCGTCGGGCTGAAGGCCGTGCCGAACGTGGCCTTCAACGTCTTGCTCGCGTCCAGGGAGATGGTCACCGGGTTGGTCAGCCCGGCGCCGTCGCCGCTCCATCCCAGGAAGTTGAGGCCCGGGGCGGGCGTCGCGGTCACGGTGACCCAGCTACCAGCCTTGTGCGTGTACGTTCCGGGCGCGGGGTCGGTCGTGCCCTCGCCGCTGGCCTCTATCGTGAGCGCAACCTCGGCGTCGTTATCACCGCAGGCCGCGATCAGAGACCCGGCCAGGAGAACCATCATGACATGCGCGCTGCATCGTCTCATCGTCTGCTCCTCGCTGGCACCTTGCCAGCGGTCAGGGGCGCCCCGGGATCGGGCAACGAGCGCCCGAGCTCTGAATGTTCGTTACACAACAGGAGCCCGCCCCGGGGGGTGTGTGCCCACGTGGAACAATGTGAACGCTCACAACTCCGGCGTCAATAGTTCACCGCGGCGGCCCTCATCGCTTGCCGTGCATCATTGAATCCACTCGTCCGACGCTCGTGCTCGCGGTGTTCGCGTCGGAGAGGGCGGGGACGTGGGAGCGGCGTGCGCGGTCGTGTCGGGACGACCGCGTCTCACCACGCGATGCGCTACTGGCAGGTCGTCGCGTCGAAGCAAACCGCCGGGTCTTGCGCGAAGCGGCGGAAGCTCTCCGCCTCGGGGTGCCCCGGGAACGGGACGTAGTAATAGACGGGCGTGCTGTCGAAGTCGCTGCCGCCGTAGTAGGTCTGCCACGTGAGCGCGTAAGCGACCCCGGTGCTCTGCGCGAGCTCGAGCAGGTGCTCGTTGTACCAGTCCTCGGTGGGCGCGCCCTGCTCCGCGCCCGGGAACATGCCCGTGACCTCGGCCGAGGAGAGCATGACGGCGGACGCCGAGCCGAGGCCGTAGTTGGCCAGGAAATCCGTCTTCAGGCCCTGATCGAACAGCGTGTCGTACCACCGGCTCACGTGATCCGCCGAGTAGAGCGTGAGCGAACCCCCCGCGGCGAGCTTGCTGACGCGGTGGAGGAGGTGCAGCCGGTAGGTGCCTGTCTCGGTGAGCGCGTGGGGCTTGCCCTTCGCCTCGCCGATGTCCGCGACGGCGCTGGCCATCGACCTCATGTCCTCGAGATCGGCCGAGGACGCGGCCCGCTCGTGGGCGTAGTAGAGATCGATCCCGAGGATGTCGATGAGGTCGTCTCCGGGGTACGCCTCGAGGTAGTACTCCTGCAGCGTCTCGGAGGACGGCGGGCCACCCTGGGCGGCGATGGCCTGCTGCGGCGGGCTCACGTAGGCGGCGTCGAGCTCGGTGAGCTCCTCGACGAGGCGCGCTCGGAGCATGTCGCGAGAGAGGCTCTCCGGGTCCCTGACCTTCGCCTCGGCGGGCGTCACCTCGCTGTCGCTCAGCTTCCGCAGCTTGTCGGTCGAGTAGGCGAAGATCACGTTCTCCATCCCCGGCTCGCTCCGGACCGCCTCGGCGAAGGTGCGGTACGCGGCGCGGTACGCGTCGGGGCCGGTGACGGCCTGATCGTCGCCGAGCAGGGCCCCGCAGTTCCAGTAGGGCTGACCCCACCAGAACCAGGCGCCGGTGTGTGCTCGTGGAACGGCCTGAGGACGATCGGCTTGCCCTCGAGCCCGTGCTCCCGGAAGAACCGGGCCACGTACTTCGCGTGCGCAACGAGCCAGTCGCGCGCCGAGATCCCGGCGTGGCTGCCCTGCTCGATCGGCACGTCATTGGCGATCTTGCAGATGCACTTGAGGTTCTCCGGGATATCGGCGCTGGAGCCGAGCGACCGCGCGTAGTACGTCTCGGCGTAGAACGGGGTGCCGCCGCCCTGCGCGTAGATCGGGACGTCCTCTCCGTCGACCGAGATGGTGGCGAGCGGCGTCTCGATGTCGGCCGCGAAGTCGGAGACGCTGATGTCGTGGTTGCAGGCGGGCGTGTGCCAGTCGATCGCCACCATGCCGCCCGGCTGCTCCAGCGTGTACGCCGCGGCGGCCGCGGTGACGTCGCGGCGATTCCAGGCGACCGGGTCGAAGACCATCGCGTCGAGGGAGAGGCCGAGCAGCCCGGGGTTCTTGCCCGCGGTGGCGCCGGCGTCCGACGTCCAGCCCCGCTCGCCGCGGCTCGCCGCGCCCGCGATGGTCGAGAACCAGTCGTTGGTCGACACGAGCTGCATCTTGTCGGCGTCGTAGAGGCCCCACACGAGGCTGTTCTCGTAGCCGAACCGGAACTTGCCGGCCCGCGACGACGTGAAGAGGTCCTCGAGAGCTTGCCCCGCGGCGTGTCCGGGAAGTCCGGCACCTCGCCGGGGGGCGTGTCCTCGCCCGGCGGCTTGTCCTCACCGGGGGGCGTGTCCTCGCCCGGCGGCGTGTCGACCCCGGGCGGCGTGCCGTCGTTCGACGACCCGCAGGCGGCGGTCAGGCACAGGATGGATGCGGCAAGCATGCGTGAGGTGAGCTGGATGCGTTTCATGGGACCCGGATGGGCTTCGCATGCGAGCGCGCCTGAGGCGCGCGGCCAGGGCGGCCGAGCTGGGATGTGGGATTGCAGTGGGGATGTACACCGGGCTCTGCCCGGTCGCGGCGTCGAGGTGAGCGCGATGGATGCGGCTGCCGCTCAGACGCTGCCGCTCACCTTGGCCGTGCGGGTGCTTCCGTCGAGCGACGATTCGATGCTGTACAGGGCTCCGTGGAAGGAGATGCTCCCGTCATCGCTCAAGTTTCCGCCGCGGAGCACGTTGGCGGCGCTCTCGTACAGGAGGTGGGAGGCGCGGCCGGTGGGCAGCGCGCTGGCCAGCGTCCAGGTGCCCTCCGCGCCGGCCGACTCGATCACGAGGTGCTGCGGAGCGCCGGTCGCGTCGACGAGCACGCCGAGCGTCGAGCCGCTCCGGTCGCGCGACGTGGCGCGGAAGGTGAGGAGGGCCGCGGTGGCGAGCAGCAGGGCGGAGGCGACTGGCTTCTGGGGAATGGACATGGCGATGATTTGCAACTCCGTTGGTTGCCGCTTCGTGCGGCTGGCGGCCGCTTCGCGCGGCCCACGTGACGTGTCTCTCCGGGGGGCGGCCTGGCGGCGGCCGGGCTCCGTGGAGGGGGCTCTACCGGCCGGAGACGGCGATCGCGCTCGTCGGCTGCCAGACGAGGCCACCGTACTTCCGGGGAGACCCCGAGCGATCCAGCCGCTGGAACGTCTCGCCCGACCTGAGGTGGCGCTGCCTGTCGCGATCGAACGGGCCGCGCAGGTTGAGCGCGGGCTCGTACACGATATCGCTCCTCCCGTGCACCTGGAAGCGCCAGCAGAGCGTCTGCTCCACGCCGTCCACCACCCGTGACAACGACTCTTTCATGATCGAACCCTCTCTGCGCTCAGCGCGCGAGCTGCCGGAGCGGAAGCATGGGGCGCGGCGGGATCCGCGAGGGCGGCCGCTCGGCGCGCGACGGCGCGACCGAGACACGGCCTTCACCCAGCATGGCGCCGCTCGGCGCGGCGGGGGTGGTCGGCGTGGACGCATGGATCATCTCGACGTTCTCCCGACGCCGGAAGGCACGCGAGGCGCGTGCGTCCCAGGGCTGTGCATGAGTTGCCTCGAACGTCGATCGACGGCCGTGCTTGCCGTCCCCGGCCGATGGTCCAGGCGGCAACGCCAACAACTTCTCTGCGCGTGTGCAGGTGTATAGCAGAAACAGGCGCCGCGGCACCACGCTTATCGGTGAAGCGCGCGCTGATTTCGCCGGCGCTTCGCGGGCGCGGCGATCTCGGTCGAGGTTGCTCCTCGGGCAGCAGGAAAAATGGTTCTTCCGGGGAGGGGCGCTCAACCCTCGACGCCGGCGGCCCCGGTGTCCAGGCGGGCGACCTGGCGCCTCTCGGGCATCTTGAGGATGCCTGCCCAGGCGAACACGCGGATGACCTGGTACGCCGGGTCGATCTCGAACCAGCGAACCGCGAAGTTGGGGCTCTGCGCGTACTTGTGGTGGTTGTTCTGGAAGAGCTCGCCCAGCGTGACGAGGTCGAGGGCCAGCGTGTTGCGCGAGTCGTCGTCGCTGTCGAAGTTGCGGTAACCGTAGCGGTGGCCGCACCAGTTCACGATGGCGCCGTGGAGCGGGCCCATGGTCCAGTGGAGCGGGACGAACAGGAATTGCCACCATTGCGTGGCGAAGGCGATGTAGAAGAGCGCGTAGCCCGTCCCCCAGGCGAGGCGGCTGGCCCATGAGTTGCCGATGCGATCGAGCGTGGGCCACTCGGGGTAGCCGCCGAGGAAGCGCGGCTCGATCTCCGCGGTGCCGTCGCAGATGGCGTCATAGCGCTTCGCGGTCGACAGCATCATCGGGACGACGCTCGAGTAGTACCGCGGCGAGTGCGGGTCCTTCGGCGTGTCGCTGTAGGCGTGGTGCATGCGGTGCAAGATCGCGTATGCCCGGGGCACAAGGTACGAGGATCCCTGCGTGAGGTAGGTGAGGAGATGGAAGATCCGTTCCCAACGCTTCGACATCGTGAACATGCGATGCGAGGCGTACCGGTGCAGGAAGAAGGTCTGAAAGAAGACGGACAGTGTGGAGTGGGCGATCAGGACAGCGACGAGTTCCATGGCTCGCTTGTACATGGAGGTTGGGCCGCCGTGCGGTCAGCGCATCGTCACGCGTCGACAGGCTCGGTTCCGCGCATCTCACGCGAATACGTCCTCACGCCGCGCGATTCCGTCCATGCGTCGAGCCCGCAACGGGAGAGTTCATCGAGCTGAAACAAAAGCGCTGGTGCACGCATGGAAGGATGAGGTCGCGGGCCAGCTCGCCCGAGGGCCGGCGGCCGCGCTCATCGGCGCATCAGCGGGCGTGCTCGTCACCGGCCACCACGCTGGTCGTCGTGAGACCTCGTCGCATGGATGTGCCCGTCACCCCGAGGCTGCGCGCGCATGCCTGCTCGCGGGCAGCGTGATAGTGTCAGCGCCCCTATGGACCACGCGTCGAACGACAGCGAGAGAGACAGCGACGAGGGCGACTGGGGTCGACTTCACATCACGCGCGCCTGCTGCGGCGCAGGCGTTTGCAGGAACTTCGCGCCCGAGCTCCTGGGCGAGGTCTCGCCAGCCCACTGGGAGCGCATGGACGGCAACGACGGCGACGTCCAGCGCCGCGCCCCCGCCGTGCTGGAAGGCACCTACGATGAGGGGGCGTTCACGGGCGTCCTGCGGCAGCCGCGGAGCCTGGCCGATCTCGAGGCGGCGCGCGCGGCGGTCGCCGCCTGCCCGGTCCACGCGCTGCGGCTGAAGACGTCCCCCGGGCGGGTGCGCCCCGGCGCGCTCGGCGCGCCCTTTCGCGCCTGGCCGCGCCGCATCGAGGACGAGGTCTGGGCGCTCGGCCACCCCTCGGCGGACAACATCAGCGCCACGGCCTATTTCATCGAGCGCCCCGGCGGCGGCGTGCTCGTCGACCTCCCGGAGCCGAGCGAGGCCATCTTTCGCTTCCTCGAGGAGCACGGCGGCGTGCGGTGGATCTTCCTCACGCACCGTGACCACACCGAGCACCACGCCGAGTTCGCGGCGCGCTTCCCCGGCTGCCGCCGCGTCCTCGGCGCGGCCGACGTGACGCTGCGCGGCGGCGCGTACCGCGCGTCCACCGGCGACGTGGAGATCCAGCTCCCCGATCGCCCCGAGCCCATGACGCTGGAGGGCGCGCCGCTGGCCGACGGCGAGCTCGCCGGCGCCGACCTCGCCGTGCTCTCGCAGCCCGGCCACACCGCGGGATCGATGTGCCTGCTGTACCGGGGCCGCTTCCTGTTCACCGGCGATCACCTCGCGTACTCGCGGAGGCTCGGCCACATCACGGCGTTCCGGCTCCAGTGCTGGGACGACTGGGAGCGCCAGATCCGCTCCGTGCGCCGCCTGGCCGCGCTGGCGGAGGCGGGCCACCTCCGCTTCACGTGGATCCTGCCCGGGCACAACGAATGGCGTCGCCTCGAGGGCGACGGCAGCGCTGCCGCGACCGCCGCCGAGCTCCAGCGCGTCGTCGCCTGGATGGAGCGGCAGGCCCCCGGCCACGTGCCGATGCGCCGGTTCATCCCGTGGATCCAGAGCCGCACGAGGCCGAGCTCCCGGCTCGCCCGCGCGGTGCGCGCGCTCGGCGGCGAGGGCCCGGGGAGCGAGTCGTGGGTGCTGCCGCGCGCGGTCCGGCCCTACCTGCCCGATCACCGGCCCGAGAAGGACGCCGCTGCGCTGGTGCGGGTCTCCCTGGCCGCGACCGCTGCGCTCGGCGGCGTGGCCGCGGTCGGCTGGCTCGCTGCCCGCGCGGCGAGGGCGGTGGTGGCCAGGAGGGCGTGACGCGGCCCGGGCCGGGGGCGCCCGGGCCGAGCGCCGCCCGGATCAACTCGAGTGCAGAAGATACCGCGTGTCCGGGTTGTCGCGGCGCCAGATCACGCTGTCCATGAAGTAATGGTGGATGTTCACGAACACGTAGATGGCGGCGAAATACGGTGTCTCGCCCAGGCCTGCCGTGGTCTCTCCCGCGCTCGCGCCCAGCACCAGCGCGGCGTCGAGGAACGCGGGCGCGCCGCGGAAGAGCATCCACCCGAGCGCGACGGCGGACGCCGCCAGCACCGCGAGGCGCAGCGCGGTCGGCTTGCCGAACGACGGCGGGCCTTCGGCCTCGCGCGCCTCGTTCCGCTTCAGGAGCCAGACGAAATACAGATACTGCACGGAGTGCAGCGCCGGGATCAGGTACACCATGAGCCGGTCGAGGCTCGAGTACACCGTCCAGAGCCAGATCGTGATGAAGAACCCTGCCAGCGGCGCGATCGGCGGTAGCCGCCGCTCCGCGCGCCACCTGCGCGCGAGCACCCAGAGCAGCGCGAGCGCGCTCGCGCCGAAGGCGATCCCGGTGGCGAGCTCGAGCCCCGGCGGGTGCGCGAGCGACGTGTAGACAACGCCCTTCTCCGCGACCTCACGGCCCGGATCGGCCGGGCTCGCCCACGCGTACGCCCAGCCCGCGAAGCAATGGGCCAGGACCGCCCGGCGCTCGGTCGGGCTGAAGCGGTATCCACGTCGCGCCGAGAGCACCGTCAGGATGCCGAAGCCCTGCTTCACGTAGTGCCAGCCCACCAGGAAGAACATGAGCTGGATCATGAAGCCCATGGTCCGCGCGGAGCCTGTCGCCAGCGCCACGATCGCCCACGCGGAGAGCGCGAGGGGCACCAGGAGCCCGGCCGCGATGTAGCGAGCGCGCTGCGCGGGGGCGAGCTCGCCGCCGAGCGCGCGGCGCCGCGCGTCCTTGTAAAACAGCAGGTATGTCACCGCGAAGTGCGGGTCGTTGATCAAGGACGCCGCGTGGAACGTCAAGAAGCCGACCGCGAGCTCCGCCGGCTCGAGCCCGACGGCCCTGCGCAGGAGCCACGCGAGGGGGAAGAGCACGAGCGTCGCGCCCCCCACCAGCAGGAACTCGATGAGGCGAGCCCGCCACGCAGGGGGGCGCGACGCCTCGGCCGCGCCGAGCAGCGTCACGGTCGCGCTGGTCATGCGGACAAGCTACCACAGCAGGGGCGCGCCCAGGCGGTCGACGCGGGCGGCGAGCGCGCGCCCGGGCTCGTCCGCCACCCTCGCGCCCTCGCGATGGCTGGGTCCTTCATCGAAGCTTGTTCGATCACGTCCTCGCCCCGTGTGCGCTCACGCCCCATCATCAAGGCTTGTCCAGCCATGCCCTCACCCCGTGTGCGCTCATGCCTCATCATCAAGGCTTGTCCAAGCATGCCCTCACCCCGTGTGCACGCGCACGTGCCGCGCGCGACAGGCAAGCCGCGGACCGCGCGCCGGCGCTGATGACGCGGCTTTCGCGGTAGATCCGCGGGCTGCGTGTCGCCTATACTCCATCGGGCCCCGGGCACATGGCATGTCAAGCTGGCAGCCCGGCCAGCGATCGTGGGAACTCCGGTGGGTCCGTGAGCGCCCATCCCGCGGCGCTGCGCGCGAGAACACGAGGTGTAGATGCCATGGGCATGAATGGCCAGCTCGATCCAGGTGTGGTGAACGGGGACCCGGGCGCGCTTCGAGATCGCGTCCTCTGGCTGGAGCAAGAGCTGGCCCGGCGCGAGCAGGAGCTGGCCGAGCACCGGCGAGATCTCCAGGGCGCGTACGAGCGCGAGGCGCGGCTCGCCGGGGTGGAGGAGGAGCGGAAGCGGCTCGCCGCCGTGGCGGAGAACAGCGCCGACTTCATCGGCATCGCCACCATGGAGGGAAAGGCGCAGTACCTCAACGAGGCGGGGAGGCAGCTCGTCGGCATCGCGGACGGCGGGCTGGATGACATCGAAGTCGGCAGCTTCTTCTTCCCGGAGGACCTGCGTTACGCCATGGATCACATCATCCCCGAGACCGTGAAGCACGGCCGCTGGATCGGGGAGTTCAGGTTCCGGCACTTCAGGACGGGCGCCCCGATTCCGGTGCTCTACAATTCTTTTCTGATCAAGGACCCGGACACCGGACAGCCCATGGCGCTGGCGACCGTGTCGGCGGACCTGTCCGAGCGCAAGCGCGACGAGGAGGAGCGCGTGCGCCTCAAGGACGAGGTGATCCGGATGCAGGCCGCCATGCTGCGCGAGCTGTCGACGCCGCTGCTCCGCATCAGCGACCGCGCCGTCCTCATGCCGCTCGTCGGCGCCATGGACGCGGGACGCGCCGCGGCCGTCCTGGAGCGGGTGCTCCAGGGCGTCAGCGCCGATCAGGCGAGGGTGGTGCTCCTCGACATCACGGGCGTCTCCAACGTCGACACGCACGTCGCCGACGCGCTCCTCCGGACGGCGAGGGCCGTACGCCTGCTCGGCGCGCAGATGGTCCTCACCGGCATCCGCCCGGAGGTCGCGCAGGTCCTCGTGGCGCTCGGCGTCGATCTCCGCGGCATCATCACGCTGGGCTCGCTCCAGAGCGGCATCGCGTTCGCCATCCAGCAGGCGCGATAGCCGCGCTCGATCCGCAAGACGGGCTGTCCTTCAGGCCACCTCGGCCACCCGGGGTCACCTCCAGAGGGGGCGCACGCCGTACGTCCGCAGCGCCGCCGTCGGCCTCGCTCGCCCGGGGGTGACCCGAGGGGCGCGTCGGGGTAGGTTTGGCAGACGGACAGACCACCGCGCTCCGTGCCGCCGGGCGGCCGGCCTCGAGCAATACCTTCGCTGCCCCCCCGTCCAAGCTGCCATGACCACCCCCTACCGAGACGACGTCGACGCCCTCAACGCTCGCCACGCCCAGCTCGTCGAGGAGCTCGCGGCCGTCAAGGAGCGGGTGAGGGAGCTCTCGGCCCTGGAGCAGACCCAGCGGCACCTCGAGGGGGAGCTCGCGACCGTGCGTGAGCGGCTCGACGGCCTCACGGCGCGCCGGGGCCTGCCGCTGCTCGACAGCCTCCGCGTCGCGAGCCCGTGCCCCGCCCGCTGGGACGAGATGGTGGGCGACGACCGGGTGCGCTTCTGCCGCACCTGCGAGAAGAACGTGTACAACCTGTCGGAGATGCCACGCGACGAGGCGGAGCGGCTCGTCCGCGCGTCCGCGGGCGACCTCTGCGTGCGGCTTTACCGGCGCGCCGACGGGACGGTGCTCACGGCCGACTGCCCCGTGGGGGTGAGCCGGCGCCGCATCCGCAACCTCACCGCCGCGGCCCTGGGGGGCAGCCTGCTCGCCGCCGGCACGGCGCTCTCCCCCTCGACGGTCGTCATGGGCGGCATCGCGCCGCCGCCTCGCGCCATGGAGCCGGACGTCGGCATCTCCGTGGGCAGCTTCAGGCCGCAGCCGAGCGTCGCGCAGCCCGGCCCCGCCGAACGGACCGGGATGAGCATCGCCCGCCCGCCCGCGTTCGGCGAGGCGACGGCGCCCTCGGCGGAGGAGCCGCCCGCGCAGGGCGAGGCGACGGGGACTCCCGAAGAGGCGCTGGAGCAAGCCGCCGAGGCTGCCCAGCAGGGGGCGGAGCCCCGCCGCCGCGATGGGGCGTCCGGCGCCAAGGTGGGCTGCGCGTGCGCCGCGGGGGATCCGCTCTGTAGCTGCCTGTGATCCCCGCGGGCGGCGGCCGCGCCGGGCACCCCTGGATCAGGGGAGCAGGCTGCACTTCGAGAGCTGCGTACGGTAGTCCATCGCCTGCGTGTTGCGCTCGAACTCGTCGAGGTTGTTCGGACACACGACATACCAGCCAGCATCGGTGAAAGAGCTCACCTGCCGGTTGGTGGTGACCAGGTCGTACGCGAGCAGCACGGTGTCGTAACCCCAGCCAAACAGCTTCTGGCCGAGCAGCACGTCCACGTATCCGGCGCGCATTCGCTCCATGTACTCGGGCAGCGTGTCGAAGGCCACCGAGTGAATCGTCTTCGCCGCCGCCCGCTCGGCGAGCAGCGGCGCGTTCGTCTCGAGGTCCGGCTCGCCGAGGAGCTTGCTGTAGGAGAAGAAGAAGCCCACGATCTCCGGGTCATCCTCGAGCGCTTTCTGCGCCTGCCCCGTGCAGAACGGGTCCTTGTAGTCGCAGCAGAGGCAGGGGAGGCTCGCGACGCTCGTCATGTCCGGGTACCTCGCCAGCGCCTCGGAGAACCCGGCGGATCGATCGATGAACGTCCCCGCGGCGGTGGGCGTGTAGCCGCCGTTCGTGTCCTCCTCCATCATCGTCTGGAAGGCGATCTTGCCGCTCTTGCCGTTGATGGTCGCGAGGGCGTCCATGAGGAACGCGGCGGCGGCCTTGTTGTCCATCCCGTAGTAGGTGTGGCGCTTGCTGGTCGGCGCGTCGCCGCCGTACGTGACGACCTTCATGCCGCCGTCCACCGCTTGGTTGATGATGTCGTTCTCGCAGACCCCGTCGAAGACATCGACGACCATCGCGTCCGCTTTCATGTCGATGACCTCCTGGATCACCTTCATCTGCGGCCGGGAGAAGTAGCAGGGGTCGTCGTTAACCATCTGCTCGCCGTCCTCGTCGGGCGCTGGACACTCCGGATCCAGGACCAGCACCTCGACCGGCCGCGTGCTCGTGCTCGACAGCTCCGTGCTCGCCTGCCTGGCGCCAGCGCGGCCCAGATCGTGGAATCGATTGCACTTGTTGTGCGTGATGTACGCGATCGTCACCGGGGCGCCCGTCGCGGCGTCGCCCTCGCTGCAGGCGATCACGCCGGTCGACAAAAGGATGCCCCCCAAGATGGCGCGATGGACCATGATTCCCCTCCTTATACCGTGTGGATTGACGCGTTCGCCGAGATGGCCGTCACTCGCGGTGCAGGCGCCGCGGATCAGCTCCATCTCGAGCCTGCCCGACCGGGACCGCATACGCGATGCCGCTCTGCAGGGTCCCGGCCGTGATCAGGCCTCGCAGGTCGACGCCGAGCTCGATCATCGTCTGCGCGATCGCCGGCTGGATGCCGGTGAGCACGACCCTGGCCCCGAGAAGCCCCGCCGCGCGCGCGGCCTGCACCAGCATCTCCGCGACGTGCGCGTCCACCGCCTTGACCCCGGTGACGTCGAGGATCGCGATCCGGGTCGCGTGCCGCGCGACGCCCTGGAGCAGCGTCTCGATGATGCGGCTCGCCCGCGTGCTGTCGAAGAAGCCGATGAGCGGCATGACGAGCACCCCCTCGGCGATCGGCAAGAGCGGCGTCACGAGCTCCTGGATCGTGTCCTGCTGCGCCGCGATGAGCTCGTCCCGCGCCGCCTCCCGCTCGAGCTCCGCCGCCTTGACGCGCGTGATATCGAGGGAGATCCCGGCGACGGTGCCCTCCGGAATGCCCTTGCCCCGGACCGGGAACTTCACCGAATAGAACGTCCTCGCGCCCTCGGCGTGCGGATCGGTCTCCTCGGCCTCGAACGGGGCGCCGCTCGTGCGCACCAGGTCCTCGATGTCCTTGTAAATGGCCGCGACCTCCGGCGGATGGACATCCCTGTCGGTCTTCCCGATCAGGCCGCCCGGCCCGACGCCGGCGCGCTCTTCCAGCGAGCGGCTCGCCAGGAGGAACGCGCCGTCTCCATCCTTCGCATACAGGAGGACCGGCGCGCGGTCGCAGACCTCCGCGAGCAGCGCCTCGCGCCCGACGCGCTGCTCGGCGCGCCGCCGCTCGGTCACGTCCTCGGCGCAGATGATCACCTCGCGCGCGGCGCCGTCCTCGCCCCGGGAGAAGACCTCCGCGCGCGCCGCGAAGCGGCGCTCGTCGCCCCCGCGCCCTCGCGCCCTCAGCTCGCCCTCGACGACCTCGCCGTCCCGCGCCGACGCGAGCCTCGCCGCGCGCGCGGCCAGGCCGTCGAGGTCGTCCGCGTGGATGCAGCCCGAGAGCGCCTCGACGCCGCGCGCGGACAGCTCCCCGTCCGAGCACCCGGCCGCGCGGGCCAGCGCGGCGTTGTGCGCCGTGATCCGCGCCGCCTTGATGTCGATCACACACACGATCGACGGCACCGCGTCGAGCATGCGCTGGGCTCGCGCGCTCACCGATTCCTGCGCCTGGCTGGCCTTGGTCTCCGTCATCGCAGGATCACCTCCCAGACTTCCCGGTCAGGTCAGGGCAGCAGGCGCTTCAACAGACTTACACGCGAGGATGCAGTCCAGATTCAATGTTACAATTATGTGAGGTGAAATCGGCTGTCAACATCGACGGTCATGATCCGCTCACCATCACATCGGGTTGCCGCCGGCGCCGCCGCCGCCGTCGCCGCCGTGAGCGCCATCACCGCCGTGACCGCCATCACCGCTTTCGGCCCCCTGACCGCCTGTCCCGGCGGCGCCGCCGTGACCGCCGTCACCGCCCGTGCCGCCCGCCCCGCCCGAGCCGTGCGCGCCGGCGCCGGCGGCGCCGTCGTCACCGCCGGTCGACGCGCCTCCGCTCGCGCGCGACGAGGTGGTCGCGCCGACCGGTTCGCGGCAGTTCGGGTTGTCGTACTCGATGACGCAGCCCACCTCGACGGGGTGGCCGACCTCGATACAGCCCCAGGCCACGAGGCCGGATAAGGCCGACAAACCGACGAGGAGCGAGGGATAGAGTGTGCCTTTCACGGGTCAGCTCCGAGCGCGGCGCGCCCGACCGTCGCGCCAGGAGGAGGCGCGGCCGCCTCGCCCAGGCCGCCTGCCGGTTCGTCGTCCAGGTGAAGCGCGATCCCGGCAAATAGCGTGAGCCGGTTCGCCAGCGCGAAGTCCGCGGTCGGGCCGCTCTCCACGAGATAGCGCGGCAGCCCCTGGTTGGGCCCGACGACATAGGGCTCATGGGGCGAGAACGCGTACTGCCCGCCGAGCGTGTACCCGGCGCCCTTCACCCCGGGCACCGCGCCGGTCAGCGCCGCGCGGAGCTCGAGCTGCGGCGGCACCTCCGGGCGCGGCGCGATGTTCGACGGATCTCCGCCATAGTACGCCTGATCGGCGATCCGCCGGCCCATGTACGCGGCCGCCAGCGACACGGCGCCTCGCGCGTGCTCGTACGAGACGTGCGCGTTGCCGTACACCTGCGGCGCGACGGTGATCGGGACCTCATCGCCGGTGCCGAACCGCGCGTTCCGCGCGATCTGCTGCTCCGACATGCGGCGGCGCGTCAGGGCGAACGTGGAGTTCAGGCCGACGCGCAGCTTCCGGTCGAGGAAGCTCGTCTCGTAGGCCAGGTTCGCCCCGTAGTTCTTGATGCCGGGCACGTTGTTGTACTTCGAGACGCTCGGCGCCTGGGCCTTCACGATCTGCAGCTCGATGACGTCCCGCCAGTCCGAGTGGAAGCCGCCGACGGTGAAGGCGTGCGCGCCGCTGCGGAAGGACGAGACGGCCTCCAGCGACGAGACCTTCTCCGGCTTGAGGCCGTCCGGGTTCGGCTGCAGCCTGCCGGTCACCGTGTAGAGCTCGACGAAGCTGGGCGCGCGGAACGCGCTCGAATAGATGAGCTTCAGCGCGACGCGCTCGTCCGGCGTGACGATCAGCGCGGCGCGCGGCGAGATCGCGCTCGCCACGTAATCGAGCGGGATGCGCGAGTCGAGGTCCACGCGGATCCCCGCGTTGATCGACAGGGGCCGGAGCGGGCGGAGCGTCTGCTGCACGTAGGCGCCCAGCGCGGCCTCGTCCTTGAGGCGGTGTCCGCCGCCGTGCCAGTGCGTGAGCCCCGGGTCGGAGCCATAGCTCTTGCCCGTGAGGTCGTCGAACGTGACGAACTCGTAGGCCGACGTGCGCAGCCGCCCGTCGACGCCCACCATGGTCGAGAACGCGCCGTCGCCCAGCCAGTCGTACCGCCCCTGGAGCTCCAGACCGACCCAGCGCGAGAGGAACAGCGCCTCCTTCCGGCAGGGCCCCGAGGGGCCGCGCGGGCATTGCTCCGGGGAGAGGACGCCGACCGGCACGCCCGGCACGAGGGGGTCGTGGCCGATCACGTAGCGCGAGCGCAGGACGCGGCTGTACCCGAAGTACCCGCGCGCCACGCCCTCGAGCTGCTCGCTGAGGCGGGCGCGGTAGCGGACGCTGCTCAGGATGAGCCACCGCATGTTGTCGTTGCGCGCGTCGTCATAGGCCCCGACGCGGTTCTCGTAGAGATCCATGTACGGCGCTGCCCACGCCGAGCGCGTCGCCTGCGCGGTGGCGCTCAGGTCGCCGGCGTCGAGGCGCAGGTAGGCCCCCGCCTTGCGCCGGAACCACTGCTCTTCCACCGGGCCGCCCCAGTAGCCCGGCTCGGCGTGCGGGCCGAGGTCCATGAACGACCTGCCGTCCGCCTCCCGCGGGAGCGGCTGCTTCGGGAAGCGGACGTGAGGCCCCTCGAAGTCGTCGACCTCGAGCGCCGCGACCACGCCGGCGGGCTCCCCGCGCAGCGTGAAGGTGCGCCCGAAGCTCAGCGACAGCGCGCTGTCGTGCCCGACGCTGTGGGCCGAGGGGGCGCTGATGTCCCCCGACTCGTCGAGCGGCGGGGACGCCCCGAGCATCACGGCGGCGTGGAGGCCGCGGTGATCCGCGGCCTTCTTCGTGACGACGTTGATGACCCCCAGCATCGCCTGCGCCCCGTAGAGCACGGAGCCCGGGCCGAGGATCACCTCGATATGGTCGACGACGTCGAGCGGGATATCGTGCAGGAAGACGGCCCCGCCGCCCTGCTCGTTCACGACCATCCCGTCGAGCACGACAAGCACGTGGCTGTTGGCGTCGCGGGTCAGCGCGACCCCGCGCGCGCCGACCTCCGGGACCGACATGCGGCTGTGCGCGAAGGCGCCGTTGGCGAGGAAGTTGAGGGCCTCGCCGAGGCGCCGCAGCCCGAAGAGCTCGAGCTGCGCGCCGGTGATCACCGACGACATGGCGGGCGCGTCGCTCGCGCGCTCCGCGGCGCGAGAGGCGCCGGAGACGACGTTCTCCTCGAGGATCTCGAGGAGCGAGCCGACGTCGTCGGCGCGCGCCTCGCGCGGGGCGGCGGACGTCCAGGCGAGCGACGCGGCGCAGAGCAGTGCCAAACGAGCCGAGCTCACGTCAATAGATCCTTGCCAGTCTGAGGATAGAAGACGGGAAATCGATCCCCTGGGAGCGGGCCTGCGCGAGGTGGATGCTCATGCGCGGCTTGCCGTTCGCGACGTCGACGCCGAGCACGACGCCGAGCGGCACGTACGTCTCCACGGCCGCGACGGTCAGGACGCCGCTGTCGGCGAGCGCGCCGCGGATCGCGGCGACCTCCCTCGCCAGGCCGGAAGAGACATAGACGACGTTGATCTGGCGCGCGCGGCACGCCGCGGTCAGCTCGGCCGGCGTCGTGTAGTCGGCCCTGTCCACGTAGATCGGCCTGTCACGCACGTTGCCGATGTCGAGCAGCGCCTTCTTCATCTGCTGCGCGGCGCTCGCCGAGTCCGCGTTTCCGGCCTTCGAGAGCAGCAGAAAGGCGACCTGATTCCGCGCCTTGTCCGGGAAGCCGCGGTCGTACGGCAGGATGCGCGCGACGATCTCGGCCTGCACGGCGAAGGGCGCGGTGGCGGTCTCGGCCCAGGCGCGGCGCGGCGCGCTCGCGGCCGCGGCCGCGAGGCCGATCAGGAACGATCGCCGGAGGAGCGTCACGCCTTGCGTTCCTTGCCGCGCGACAGCCCGGAGAGCTTGCGGATGCGGAGCGCCGCCTGCACCTGCGGCGTGAGCGCGAGGAGATCGCCCTTCCTGCCGAAGACGCCGTCGAACCCGAGCTCCGCGTGGCGCGCGCCGGCCGCGGCGTCCGTCGTGTAGAGATAGAAGAGCGGCGGCCGCTCGCCCTCCGGCAGCGCGGACTTGAGCGAGCGCAGCACGGCGCCGCCGTCCAGGCCGGGCATGAAGAAGTCGATGATGACCAGATCGCAGCCGCGCAGGTGGCGGGCCGTGCCCGCGAGCTGCGTGGTCGTCACCACGTCGTAGCCCGCGCTCGACAGCTCGACGCGGATCCGCATCAGCACGATCTCGCTGTCATCGACGACCAGGATGCGTCCGGCTTGCGACATCGCGTCATTCTCCGTTGCGGCGTGGGACAGCCTGCGTGCGGGGTCGGATCACGAACGCCGTCCCGGTCCGGCGCGACGCGTCCACCTCGATGAGCCAGCCGACCGAGAGGAGGTCGGCGCGGACCGCGGACAGGCCGACCCCGCGGCCGGCCAGGTCGCTCACGTCGCCCTTCGTGCTCACGCCGGGGGCGAAGAGGAGCTC
This sequence comes from Sorangium sp. So ce406, assembly GCF_051474675.1. NCBI lineage: Bacteria > Pseudomonadati > Myxococcota > Polyangiales > Polyangiaceae > Sorangium > Sorangium sp. So ce406. The sequence continues at coordinate 1,277,347 of NZ_CP150340.1, forward strand.
GCGCGCCTTGCGAAGATCCGAGGGATCGACGCCGGCGCTCGCCGCGAGGGCGTCGAAGTCGATGCCCTGGCCGTCGTCCTCGACCACGATCGTGGGCAGCGGCTGATCCTCGATGCAGGTGGCGCGGATCACGCCGATCTCGGGCTTGCCCAGGCCGACGCGCGCCTCGGGGCGCTCGATGCCGTGCGCGATCGCGTTGCGGACGAGGTGGATGAGCACGCCCGGGAGCACGCGGGCGAGGTCGGACGGGATCGGGATCTCGCGGCCGTCGATCTCGAGGCGCGCGCGCTTGCTCTCCTGCTCGGCCCAGCGGGGGATGCGCTCGGCCAGCGACGCGAGCACCTCGCCGAACGGCCGGGCGCCGAGGCGGCGTACGATCTCGGCGGCCTCGCCGTCCTGCCCGCCGATGAGCTCGCCGAGGCGCGCGACGTCGGTGCGGCGGACGGTGATCTGGTCGAGGATGACCCGGCCCACGGGCGAGGCGTCGACGAACGTCTCCTGCGCGCGCGTGAGCTCCTCGGCGACGCGCTTGAGCCGCGACCGCCAGGACGCCGACGACCCCTCGACGGAGATCCCGCTCTCGGAGCGCGCGCGCGCCTGGACGACGGCGAGCTCGCCCTCGAGCGTCATGACCTCGTCGGCGAGGCGCTCCAGGTCGAACGAGCGGGCCTCGCCCTTCATGGTGTGCAGGAGCTGGAGGAGCTCGTCGATGTCCGCGGGGCTCAGCCGGTCGCCGCTCTGCAGGATCTCGCTGCACCGGGCCACGCGCTCGCGCGAGACCTCGATGAAGCGGACGAAGACCTGGCCGCCGCCGGCGATCAGGCGGCGCATGGCGGCGATCTGGCGCGCGTGCTCCTCGTCCTTGGTCTTGACGCTCTCCTCGAGGCGCCGGAGCTCGGTCTCGTCGGTCGCGAGCAGCATGATGCGCGCGATCTTCCGGCCGGAGACGACGGGGCAGAACTCGAGCCTCAGGAACCGGCGGTCGCCCGGCGCTCGCTCGATCCACGCCGTGCGCGGGGCGAGCTCGGCGATCTCCGGGAAGACGTCGAGATCCGCGTCGAACGCGACGTCGATCCACTGCCGGAGCGCCTCGGTCTCGACGCAGAGCGGCCCGCCGCGGTAGAGGAGCTCCGCGACGTGGTGGCCCGCCTCGGCGCGCTCGCCGAAGATCTGCCTGGCTTGCCGCGACACCTCGCTGCCGAGGAGGCCGTCGGGGCCGAACGCCACGATGGCCTCGCGCATGTTGTCGAAGAGCTCGCGGAGGCTCTTCGTGGCCATCTCCAGCTTCCCCTCGCGCTCGAGGATGGCGGCGCTCATCGCGTTGAAGACGTCGGCCAGCCGCCCGAGCTCGTCGTTCGTGCCGACGTTCACGCGGACGGTGCGGTCCCCCTCGCCGAGGCGCCGCGCCGCGTGGACGAGCCTCGAGAGCGGGCGCACGATCTGCCACCGGGCGAAGGCGAGGAGCAGGAAGGCCGTCATCGCGCCCACGATCCCCGCGAACTCGAGGATGTCGCGGCGGGCCGCGGCGAACGCCGCGTTCTCGGGCTCGAGGGACAGGACGAGGACGACCGTCCCGAGGCGCCGCCCGTCGTCGCGCAGGACCGGGCGAGCCACGCGGATCTCGCGCTCGAGGACCTGGTTCTCGGCGCCGCGGGCGGTGAACGCCGACAGGCCCTCCGGCGGCTGCCCGACCCGGGCGACCGGCTCGGGGTCGCTGCCCCAGGCGACGGCGCCGATCAGCGCGCGGTTCGAGCGGAGCTCGTCGAGGTCGCTCTGCGCTGCGTCCTTATCGCCGAAGTCCAGCGGCGCGGTCAGGGCCGCCGCGAGGAGGTCGGCCATCATCGACGCGGCGTTCGCCTTGGCCGACACGAGATCATCTCGTGTCTTCTGGATCACCTGATTGGCGACCAGGATGGTGACGCTGGTGAGGACCGCCACGGTCGCCGCGGCGAGCTTGACGCCGATGCCGACAGGAACGCCGGCGCGCCGGGCGCGCTCCCGGTGAGGCGTTGACGGCGGGTGAACAGGGGCGGAGTCCAGCATCAGGCGCGCGGCGCGGCGGGGCGTCTCCGATGCGAGGAATGGTCGAAGCCAAGAGCGAACGTCATCCGCGCCCCCACGAAGGAAAGGCATTCCCACGCGCGCCGTCGGGGCCTCCGGAGGAAGCGAGGACAGGCGCGCGAAGATGCCTTTCTCACGTCGACGGTACGTAGCTCATTTCAGTTTTGCAACAGGAAATTCCTGTCCCACCGTGGAGAGAAATGTCGCGCGTCCCCGCTGCTGGCTCGCGTCGACCGAGGTCGAGGAAGTCGATGGGAATATCCGGCTTGCCTGCGGCCTCCGAGGCCATCGCGCACCGATACGAGATGTCGAACGGGCCGATCACCCCACGACGGGCGGGTCCGCCGTCTCGATAGGCTCTTTCATTCTTCGACGTCCTCGGTCTCGCCCGAGGCAGCCCAGGTGGCTTGGCGCACCAGGACCTCGTGGCCGGGCCAACACCTCACCCCGCCCCGTCCGCCGGCATGGCGGGCAGCCACATGCGCACCGTGGTGCCCTCGCCGGGCTGGCTCTCGACGCGGATGCTGCCCTGGTGCTCCGTGATGAACCGGTGCGTCAGCGACAGCCCGAGGCCGGTCCCCTGTCCTGGCGGCTTCGTCGTGAAGAACGGCTCGAAGATGCGGCTCAGGTCCTCGGCGCGGATGCCGCAGCCGGTGTCGCGCACGTCGATCTCCACGCCGTGGACGTCCCCGTGCGGGAGCGGGCGAGCCCCGACCACGACGGCGCCGCCGTGGGGGCTCGCGTCGAGCGCGTTGCCGATCACGTTGAGCAGGGCGGAGTCGAGCTGCGACGTGTTGACGAGCACCGCGGGCAGCGCGGCGGCGCTGCTCGCCTCGAGGTGGACCCGGCGCTCGCGCGCCCGCGGCGCGGAGAGGTCGACCGCGCGGCGGAGCGCCTCGCGCACGTCGCACGGCTCCCGGCCGATCGGCCTGCCCCGCGCGTACTCGAGCAGCGCCGTCACGAGCTCCGAGCAGCGGTTCGCCTGCCGCTCGATGGTGACGAGCGCCTTCAGGAGCGTCGCCTCGTCGGGCAGCCCGTGCCCCTTCCGCTGCCGCCTGAGGAGGTGCTGGACGTTCATCAGGATGACCGAGACCGGGTTGTTCATCTCGTGCGACAGCCCGGCGACCAGCGTCCCTATCGCCGCCATCTTGCCCGCCTGGAGCAGCTCCTCCTGCGTCTCCGAGAGCCGCGCCAGCGCCGCCGCGAGCTCGCGGTTCTTCGCGGCGAGCTCCAGGTAGGCGCGGTGCAGCCGCTCGGCCGCGCGCACCCGCGCCCGGAGCTCCAGCGGGTCGAACGGCTTGCTCACGTAGTCGTCGGCGCCGACCTCGAGCCCCACCACGGCCTCCGCCCGGCTCGCCCTCGCCGTCAGCAGGAGGATCGGGATGTCCCGGAGCTCCGGATTCCCCTTGAGCCGGCCGACCAGCTCGAAGCCGTCCATCTCCGGCATCATCACGTCTGACACGACGACGTCGGGCCGCGTCGCCCCGATCGACTCGAGCGCTTCCCGGCCGGTCGTCGCCAGCGCGACCTCGTGCTCGGGCGACAGGACGCTCTCCAGGTAAGAGGCCATGTCCGGGTTGTCCTCCACCACGAGCACCCGCGCGCGGGACGGGAGGTGCCCGCCCGCGCGCCGCTCGTCCCGCGCGCGCGGCGCCGGCTCCGCGACGCCGGCCGCCCTGCCAGGCGACCCCAGCGCCCTCAGCGCCTCCCGTGGCTCGTGCGACGCCGGCGCGTCCTGCGACGCCGGCGCCTCCTGCGTTCCCGCCGGCTGCAGGGCGCCGGCGGTCTTCGCGGCGCCCGCGCCCTCCGCGGCGCGCGGGAGGCGCACGAAGAAGCGGGAGCCGGTCCCGGGCTCGCTCTCCACGCCGAGCGTGCCGCCCATCAGCTCCGTGAGCTCCTTGACCAGCGACAGCCCGATCCCGGTCCCCTCGTGCTTGCGCGTCGCCGACGCGTCGATCTGCTGAAACTTCTGGAAGAGCAGGTGTCTCTTGTCGGCCGGGATCCCTGGGCCGGTGTCCTCGACGGAGAGCTCGAACCTCTCGTCGAGCGCCCGCACGTCGACCGCGACGCGGCCCCCCGGCGGGGTGAACTTCAGCGCATTGCCCAGCAGGTTGAGCGCGATCTTCTCGAACTTGCGCCGGTCGAGGGCGACTGTCAGCAGCGCGGGATCCACCTGAATCGAGAGCCGGATCTCGCCGCGCTCCGCGGCGGGCCGCGCCTCTTCCACCATGTCCGCGACGAGCTCTCCCACGTCGACGGCCTCCCGGTGGATCTGCATCTTTCCGGCCTCGATCTTCTGGTAATCGAGGACGTCGTCGACGAGCCGGCGGAGCCGCCGCCCGCTGCGCTGGACGCGCTCCAGGTCGGCGCGCACGCGCGGCGAGAGCGGATCGCTCGAGCTCGACAGGAGGGAGTCGATCGGACCGAGGATGAGCGAGAGCGGGGTCCTGAGCTCGTGGCTCATCACGGTGAGGAACTCTCCCTTGGCGCGGGCGGCGGCGTCCGCGGCCTCCTTGGCGTTCTGGAGCTCGATCTCCATCTGCTTGCGCTCGGTGATGTCGGCGTAGATCCCGAGCAGCCCGGTCACCTCGCCGCGCTCGTCGCGGAGGGGCACCTTGCTGGTGAGCAGCACCCGCCGCTGGCCGTCCGGGCGGAGCAGCGGCTCCTCGATGTCGAGCATCGGCGTGCCACGCTCCATGACCTCCCGGTCGACCTTCACGAAGAACTCCACGTCGTCGCGCCTGCCCCACACGTCGAAGTCGGTCTTCCCGACGAGGTTCTCCAGGACCTTCGTGTTCGTGTCGTTGAGGAAGTTCTGGTTTCCTCCGAGGAAACGACCCTGGCGGTCCTTCCAGAAGATGGCGTGAGGGACGTTGGCGATGACGTATTTGAGCACCGCCTGCTGCTGCTCCGGCCCGTCCCGCGCCTCCCGCGCCCGCCCCCGCGCGTCGACGGCGGCGGCCGTGCTCGCCTGCGCGTCGGCTAGCCGTGCTGTCCTGGACGTTCGTGCCTTTGCGGCGTGGGTTCGACTGGACGGGACGAGCTTGCTGATCTTGGCGGAGAGCCGGTAAAGACGTCGCATTGTCCGATTCGCGGTTGAGCATAGGACGGGCGCGAGCGACCTCAAAGCTTCGCGGCGCAGGAACGCCGCCGAGCACGAGCGGCCGTGTCGCCGGCAGGCGGGCGCGGCGTCCACGGTCTCGCCCGGCGGGCGGCCTGGCCGTCACCGCCTGCGGGCGCGCGTTCACGCAGCGGCGCCGCCGTGGTAGGGCGCCGTGCGCATGTCGGATCGAGTCGCGCTCATCACCGGAGCGGCGTCGGGCATCGGCGCTGCGACCGCGCGAAGGCTGTCGCAGAGCGTGGGCGGCCTGGTCCTCATCGACCGGAGCCGCGACGCGCTCCACGCCCTGGCCGAGGAGCTCCGCGGGCCGGAGCTCTTGCTGCGGGACTGCGACGTGGGGAGCGAGCCCCCGTGGTCCGAGCTCGAGGAGGCCGTCGAGCGCCGCTTCGGCAGGCTCGACCATGTCGTCGCGAACGCTGGCGTCGCCCACGGCGCGCCGCTCGCGGAGACGTCCTTCGAGGACTGGCGGCGCGTCCTCTCCGCGAACCTCGACGGCGTCTTCCTGACGCTCCGGGCGGGCCTTCGCCTCCTCCGGAAGACGGGCCAGGGCGGGACGGCGGTCGTCGTCTCCTCGGTCGCGGCGGTGAAGGCCGAGCCGGGCATCGGCGCGTACGCGGCCTCCAAGGCGGGCGCGGCGCAGCTCGTCCGCGTGGCCGCGAAGGAAGGCGCGCCCGACAGGATCCGCGTGAACGGCGTCTTGCCCGGCGGGGTCGAGACGCCGATATGGACCCAGACGCCCTTCTTCCAGGCGCTCGTGACCACCGCCGGGAGCGAGCGCGCCGCGTTCGACCAGATGGCCGCGATGGCGACGCCGCTCGGCCGCTACGCGACCGCCGACGAGATCGCCGGGATCATCGCCTTCCTGCTCTCGGACGCGTCGGCCACCATGACCGGCGCGCTCGTGGTCAGCGATGGGGGCTATTCACTCTAGTCTTGCGCACCACGAGTCCGGCCAGGGATCCGGAGAGAGAATTCAACGCAAAGGCGCAAAGGCGCAAAGGCGCAAAATAATAAATCTGTGCATTTGGCGCCTTTGCGCCTTTGCGCCTTTGCGTTAACTCTCTCTCTCTCTCTCTCCTCCTCCTCTTCCCCCTCTGTGTCTCTGCCGTTCCAATTCCTTTTCATCGCGGCACGGGGCGAGGTCGGGAGAGCTGAAGAGTAGAGCCACCAGGACGCCAACAGCGCCACGGTCCGCGGATTCACCAGATGTGAAAAATTGAAGCGCTAGCGTTCGCGCCGACCCCACAGCGCGCGTCACATGACCGAAACGGAGGCGCAGCGCGTCACGACGGCGCGCGCCCGTGCAAGTCGAGGGAAAGCGCTTTCATGGCGCGATCTCGGGGTCGAACGAGATCGGCCATCCCGTGGCTCCATGACCGAACCATTACCGCGCGGCGATCACCACGGATGTTATAGAGCGCGAGCTTGTCATTAGGAGGCATCTCAGCATGGTAGAGAACCCGCAGGCCCTCCGCGGCGCCGGACTCCAGCCGATCGGGATCTGGCGCAGCGGGCCCTGGCTCCCCGCGTTCACGTCGACCGACCTGCGGGAGGCCGTGTCCTTCGTGCGCGAGCCGGTGCACGTGGTGCGCGAGACGCCGGATGGGCGCGTCGGCGTGTCCCGCGGCGGCGCGGTCATCCGCGAGGACCAGGTGAATGGAGTGCCCACGTTCCCGCTCCTCGGCACGCTGCCCGCGCTGTACCCGGAGTGGCTCGGAGACCGCTCCTTCCTCGAGGTCCACGGCCTGCGCTTCCCCTACGTGGCCGGCGCGATGGCGAACGGTATCCACACCACGCAGATCACCATCGCCATGGCGAAGGCCGGGATGATGGGGTTCTTCGGCGCCGCCGGCCTCGGGCTGCATCGGATCGAGCAGGCGGTCGACGAGATCATCGCCGCGCTCGGCACGGAAGGCCCCACCTGGGGCTGTAACCTCATCCACGCTCCGAACCAGCCCCGGCTGGAGAGCGACACCGTGGAGCTCTACCTGAGAAAGGGTGTCCGCCGCGCCGAGGCCGCCGCCTACATGGGCCTGAACCCGATGGTCGTGCGGTTCGCCTACAGCGGCGTCAGGCGGCTGCCCGACGGCCGGATCGACCGGAAGAACCACCTGTTCGCGAAGATCTCGCGCCCGGAGGTCGCCGCCCGCTTCCTCGCCCCGGCGCCCGCCGAGATCCTCGATACCTGCGTTCGCAACGGGTGGCTCACCCGCGACGAGGCGGAGCTCGCGCGCAGCCTCCCGGTCGCCGAGGACATCACCGTGGAGGCCGACTCCGGCGGCCACACCGACAACCAGCCCCTCGTCGCGCTGTTCCCCGTGATCCTCGGCGTCAGGGACGATCTCGCGGCGAAGCACGGCTATCAACGCCCGATCCGCGTCGGCGCCGCCGGCGGCCTCTCCACGCCGTCCACCGTGGCGGCCGCGTTCGCGCTCGGGGCCGCCTACGTGCTCACCGGCTCGGTCAACCAGGCGTGCGTCGAGTCGGGCCTGTCCGACGACGGCAAGAAGATGCTCGCCCAGGCCGACCTCCCGGACGTGGTCATGACGCCCGCCGCCGACATGTTCGAGCTCGGCGTGCAGGTCCAGGTGCTCAAGCGCGGCACGATGTTCGGCGTCCGCGCGCAGCGGCTCTACGACCTCTACGTCGCCCACGACTCCATCGAGTCGCTGCCCGCCGACGTGCGGGCGCGCGTCGAGCGAGAGATGTTCCAGATGTCGTGCGACGAGGTGTGGTCGGGCTGCGAGCGGTTCTTCGCGGAGCGCGACCCCGCCGAGCTCGAGCGCGCCGCGCGCGAGCCGAAGCACAAGATGGCGCTGATCTTCCGCTGGTATCTCGGCATGTCCAGCAAGTGGGCCATCGCCGGGGACCCGAAGCGCCGCGCGGATTACCAGATCTGGTGTGGCCCTGCCATGGGCGCGTTCAACCGCTGGGTCAAGGGGTCGTTCCTCGAGGATCCGCAGAACCGCTCTGTCGTCCAGGTCGCGCGCAACCTGCTCGAGGGCGCGGCCGTCGTCACGCGCGCGCAGCAGCTACGGACGTACGGCGTCCCCGTGCCGAGCGCCGCCTTCAGCTTCACTCCCCGCCCGCTCGCCTGAGCGCCTGATCATCTGCTGAGGTCCTTCATGAGCTCTTCGTCCTCCCGTACTCCGCCCATCGCAGTCGTCGGCGTGAGCGCCATCTTCCCCGGCTCGCTCGACGCTCACGGCTTCTGGCGCGACATCCTGGCTGGAACCGACCTCATCACCGACGTCCCGGAGACGCACTGGCTGGTCGAGGACTACTACGATCCCGACCCGTCCGCCCCCGACAAGACGTACGCGAAGCGCGGCGCCTTCCTGAAGAACGTGCCGTTCGATCCGCTGGAGTGGGGCGTGCCGCCCTCGATCGTGCCGGCGACGGACACGACGCAGCTCCTCGCGCTGATCGTGGCCAAGCGGGTGCTCGAGGACGCGGCGCAGGGGCAGTTCGAGTCGATGAACCGCGAACGGATGAGCGTCATCCTCGGCGTCACGTCGGCGCAGGAGCTCCTCGCCTCGATGGTGAGCCGGATCCAGCGGCCGGTCTGGTCGAGGGCGCTCCGGGAGCTCGGGTATCCGGAGGACGAGGTGAAGCGCGCCTGCGACACCATCGCGGGCAAGTACGTGCCGTGGCAGGAGTCGAGCTTCCCGGGCCTGCTCGGCAACGTCGTGGCCGGGCGCATCGCGAACCGGCTCGACCTCGGCGGGACGAACTGCGTGACGGACGCGGCGTGCGCGTCGTCGCTGTCGGCGATGTCGATGGCGATCAACGAGCTCGCGCTCGGCCAGTCCGATCTCGTGATCGCGGGCGGCTGCGACACGATGAACGACGCGTTCATGTACATGTGCTTCAGCAAGACGCCGGCCCTGTCGCGGTCGGGCGACTGCCGCCCGTTCTCCGACAAGGCCGACGGCACGCTGCTCGGCGAGGGCATCGCCATGGTGGCGCTCAAGCGCCTCGACGACGCCGAGCGCGACGGGGACCGGGTGTACGCGGTGATCCGCGGGATCGGCTCGTCCTCGGACGGCCGGAGCAAGAGCGTGTATGCGCCGGTGCCGGAAGGGCAGGCGAAGGCGCTGCGCCGGACCTACGCCGCCGCCGGGTACGGCCCCGAGACCGTGGAGCTGATGGAGGCCCACGGCACCGGGACGAAGGCCGGCGACGCGGCCGAGTTCGAGGGCCTGCGCGTCATGTTCGACGAGTCGGGGCGCGCCGACAGGCAGTGGTGCGCGCTCGGCAGCGTGAAGTCGCAGATCGGCCACACCAAGGCGGCGGCCGGCGCGGCGGGGCTGTTCAAGGCGATCATGGCGCTGCACCACAAGGTGCTCCCGCCGACCATCAAGGTCGACAAGCCGAACCCGAAGCTCGAGATCGAAAAGACTGCTTTCTATCTGAACACCGAGGCGCGGCCGTGGATCCGCGCGTCCGATCACCCGCGGCGGGCGTCGGTGAGCTCGTTCGGGTTCGGCGGCTCGAACTTCCACGTGGCGCTGGAGGAGTACACGGGCCCCGCGCCGCGGGCGTGGCGGGTGCGGTCCGCGCCGGCGGAGCTCGTCCTCCTGTCGGCGGACACGCCGGCGGCGCTCGCGGATCGCGCGCGCGCGCTGGCGAAGGCGGCGGAGACGCCCGAGATGCTGCGCTTCCTGGCGCGGGAGTCGGTGCTCTCGTTCGACGCGTCGAGGCCGGCGCGGCTCGGGCTGTGCGCGACGGACGAGGCGGATCTCGCGAAGAAGCTCGAGCAGGTCGCGGCGCACGTCGGGGCGAAGCCGGAGCAGGCGCTCGCGGCGCCGCTCGTGCACTACGCGAGCGGCGAGGCGCCGGGGCAGGTGGCGTTCCTGTTCCCGGGGCAGGGGAGCCAGTACGTGGCGATGGGCGCCGACGTGCTGATGACGTTCGACGCGGCGCGCGCGGCGTGGGACGCGGCGGCGGGGGTGGCGATCGGGGACGCGCCGCTGCAGGAGGTGGTGTTCCCGCGGCCGGTGTTCTCGGACGAGGAGCGCCGGGCGCAGGACGCGCGGCTGCGCGAGACGCGGTGGGCGCAGCCCGCGATCGGCGCGACGAGCCTCGCGCACCTCGGGCTGCTCGCGGCGCTGGGGGTGCGGGCCGACGCGTTCGCGGGCCACAGCTTCGGCGAGATCACCGCGCTGCACGCGGCGGGCGCGCTGTCGGCCGCGGACCTCCTGCGCGTGGCGCGACGGCGGGGCGAGCTGATGGGCGCCGCCTCGTCGGAGCGGGGCGCGATGATCGCGGTGCCGCGGGCGATCGACGAGGTGCGGGCGCTCGGGCTCGGCGACGTGGTGGTCGCGAACCACAACGGGCCGAAGCAGGTGGTGCTGTCGGGCTCGGTCGCGGCGATCGAGGCGGCGGAGCGGCGGCTCGGGGAGCTCGGGATCCAGGCGCGTCGCCTCGACGTGGCCGCGGCGTTCCACTCGCCGCTCGTGGCGGAGGCGAGCGCGCCGTTCCGCGAGTTCCTGGCGGGGATCGAGGTGGGGGCGCCGGCCGCGCCGGTGTACAGCAACGCGGAGGTCGAGCCGTACCCGGGCGGCGGCGACGGGGCGCGCGACCGGCTGGCGCGCCAGCTCGCCGCGCCGGTGCGGTTCGTCGAGCAGATCGAGCGGATGTACGCGGCCGGCGTGCGCACGTTCGTGGAGGTCGGCCCGGGGTCGGTGCTGACGAACCTGGTCGGCGACATCCTGAGCGGCCGGCCGCACCGCGCGGTGGCGCTCGACCGCAAGGGCAAGCACGGCGTCACGGGCCTGTTCGAGGCGGTGGCGCGGCTCGCCGTGGCCGGGGTCCCGGTGGACGCGCGCGTCCTCTGGGAGGGCTTCGCGGCGCCGGTCGACCCGCGGACGCTGCCGAAGCCGAAGCTGGCGCTGCCGATCAACGGCAGCAACTACGGCAAGCCGTACCCGCCGCAGGGCGGCGCGAAGGAGCTGCCGAAGGCGAGCGCGGCGCAGCTGGCGCAGAAGCCGGCGCCGGTGGCGAGCGCGGCGCAGCCGGCAGCGAGGGCGGCGGCGCCGGCGGTGAGCGCGGCGGCGCCGGCAGGGAGCACGGCGCGGCCGGCAGTGAGCGCGGCGGCGCCGGTGGCGAGCCCGCCGCAGCCGGCAGTGAGCACGGCGCGGCCGGCGGTGAGCGCGGCGGCGCCGGCGGTGAGCGCGGCGGCGCCGGCGGTGAGCGCGGCGGCGCCGGTGGTGGTGAGCACGTCGCGGCCGGCAGTGAGCGCGTCGCAGCCCGCAGTGAGCGCGTCCCCGGTGGTGGTGAGCACGCCCGCGGCGGCCGTCAGCCCGTCATGGCTGGCTGCTTACCAGGAGGCGCAGCGCGCCACGGCGGAAGCCCACGGCATGTACCAGCGCGCGATGGCGGAGAGCCACATCGCCTTCTTGCAGGCGGCCGAGGCCTCCTTCGCGGGGCTCGCCGCGCTCGCGACCGGCGCTCCGTACACGGCCGCCGCGGCGGCGCCTGCGGCGCGGCCTGCGCCCATGCTGCTTGCGCCGGTGCATGCGGGGCCGATCTCGGAGGCGTCCCTGGGGCACGCAGGGGCGCTGACGAGCACCGGCAGGGGCAGCGTGGGCCAGGACGGCCTGCATGGCGCGGGCGGGGAGCACCGTGCCGCGGTCGTGACCTCGGCGCCCGCGGCAGCAGCGAAGGTGACCGTGGCAGCGCCGGCGCCCGCGGTGGCAGCGAAGGCGGCAGCCGCAGCGCCGGCGCCCGCCGTGGCGGCGCCGGTGAGGGTCGCTGCGGCGCCCGCCGCGGCGGCGAGCGCGAAGCCCGCGGCGCCCGCCGCGGCAGCACAGGCGGCGGTGGCCGCGCCGGGGGTCGATCTCGAGCGGCTGGTCCTCGAGGTGGTCGCGGACAAGACGGGGTACCCCGTCTCCATGCTCGGGCTGCAGATGGAGCTCGAGAGCGACCTCGGCATCGACAGCATCAAGCGCGTGGAGATCCTGTCGTCGGTCCGGGACCGCACCCCCGGGCTGTCGGAGGTGGACGCCTCGGCGCTGGCGCAGCTCCGCACGCTCGGCCAGGTCGTCGAGCACCTCCGCACGTCGCTGCCCGCCGCCGCGTCGGCCGCGGGCGCGAGGCCTGCCGTCGCCGCTGCGCCTGCCGTCGCCGCTGCGCCTGCCGCCGCGCCCGCCGTTGCCGCTGCGCCTGCTGTCGCTTCCGCCGCGGCGCCGGCAGCGGCCGACGTCGAGCGGGTGGTGATGGCGGTCGTGGCCGAGACGACGGGCTACCCGGCCGAGATGCTCGGGCTGCAGATGGAGCTGGAGAGCGACCTCGGCATCGACAGCATCAAGCGGGTGGAGATCCTGTCGGCGGTCCGGGATCGCACGCCCGGGCTGTCGGAGGTCGACGCCTCGGCGCTGGCGCAGCTCCGCACGCTCGGCCAGGTCGTCGACCACCTGCGCGCGTCGCTGCCCGCGGCGCCGGCAGCGGCCGCCGTCGCCTCGCCCGTCGCGGCGCCTGCCGCTGCTTCCGCCGCGGCGCCGGCAGCGGCCGACGTCGAGCGGGTGGTGATGGCGGTCGTGGCCGAGACGACGGGCTACCCGGCCGAGATGCTCGGGCTGCAGATGGAGCTGGAGAGCGACCTCGGCATCGACAGCATCAAGCGGGTGGAGATCCTGTCGGCGGTCCGGGATCGCACGCCCGGGCTGTCGGAGGTGGACGCCTCGGCGCTGGCGCAGCTCCGCACGCTCGGCCAGGTCGTCGACCACCTGCGCGCCTCGCTGCCCGCGGCGCCGGCAGCGGCCGCCGTCGCCTCGCCCATCGCGGCGGCTGCCGCGGCTGCTGCCGCGACACCCGCAGCGGCCGACGTCGAGCGGGTGGTGATGGCGGTCGTGGCCGAGACGACGGGCTACCCGGCCGAGATGCTCGGGCTGCAGATGGAGCTGGAGAGCGACCTCGGCATCGACAGCATCAAGCGGGTGGAGATCCTGTCGGCGGTCCGCGATCGCACGCCGGGGCTGTCGGAGGTGGACGCCTCGGCGCTGGCGCAGCTCCGCACCCTTGGCCAGGTCGTCGACCACCTGCGCGCGTCGCTGCCCGCGGCGCCGGCAGCGGCCGCCGTCGCGGCGCCGGCCGCCGTGCCGGCAGCGGCCGCGGTGACCTCGCCCGTCGCGACGCCTGCCGTCGCTTCCGCCCCTGCGCCCGCAGCGGCCGACGTCGAGCGGGTGGTGATGGCGGTCGTGGCCGAGACGACGGGCTACCCGGCCGAGATGCTCGGGCTGCAGATGGAGCTGGAGAGCGACCTCGGCATCGACAGCATCAAGCGGGTGGAGATCCTGTCGGCGGTCCGGGATCGCACGCCCGGGCTGTCGGAGGTCGACGCCGCTGCGCTGGCGCAGCTCCGCACGCTCGGCCAGGTCGTCGAGCACCTCCGCGCGAAGCTCAGCCCGGCCGCAGGCGCCGGCCCGGCCGCAGGCGCCGCCCCGGCCGCGCCCGTCGAGGACGCGGCCTCGGCCTCCGCGGACCTCGGCCGGTGGACGCTCGCCGAGGTCCCCGCGCCCGCCGCCGGCCTCGCGATGCCCGGCCTCTTCGACGCGGGCACCGTGGTGGTCACCGGCCACGACGCGATCGGCCCTGCGCTCGTCGCCGCTCTCGGGGCGCGCGGGATCGCGGCCGAGTACGCCCATGCCGTGCCCCGCGGCGCCCGCGGCGCCGTGTTCCTCGGCGGCCTGCGCGACTTCGCCACGGTCGACGAGGCGCTCGCCGTCCACCGCGAGGCGTTCCTCGCGGCCCAGGCGATCGCGGCGAACCCGGCCCTGTTCGTCACGGTCCAGGACACCGGCGGCGACTTCGGCCTCTCGGGCTCGGACCGCGCCTGGACGGGCGGGCTGCCCGGCCTCGCGAAGACCGCGGCGCTCGAGTGGCCCGACGCGTCCTGCCGCGCCATCGACGTCGAGCGCGCCGGGCGCCCCGCCGGCGAGATCGCCGAGGCCATCGCCACGGAGCTCCTCTCCGGCGGCGTCGAGCTCGAGATCGGCCTGCGCGAAGGCGGCCGCCGCACCGCGCTGCGCAGCGCCCGCGAGGACGCTCAGCCCGGGCCGCTCCCGCTCGGGCCGTCCGACGTGGTCGTGGCGAGCGGCGGCGCCCGCGGCGTCACTGCGGCGACGCTGATCGCGCTCGCCAGGGCCAGCCGCGCCCGGTTCGCGCTGCTCGGGCGCACCGCGCTCGAGGACGACCCGGCCGCGTGCCGCGGCGTCGGCGGAGAGGCCGCGCTCAAGGCGGCGCTGGTCAAGGCGGCGGCCGCCGCGGGCCAGAAGGCGACCCCGGCGGAGATCGGCCGCCAGGTCGCGAAGGTCCTCGCGAACCGCGAGGTCCGCGCGACGCTCGACGCGATCCGCGCGGCCGGCGGCGAGGCCCTCTACGTCTCGGCCGACGTGAACGACGCGCGGGCGGTGGCCGCGGCGCTCGGCGACGTGCGGCGCGCCTTCGGCCCCGTCACCGCGGTCGTCCACGGCGCGGGCGTGCTCGCCGACAAGCTCGTCGCCGAGAAGACGGTCGAGCAGTTCGACCGCGTGTTCAACACGAAGGTCGACGGCCTCCGGGCGCTGCTCGGCGCGACCGAGGGCGACCCGCTCAAGGCGATCGTCCTCTTCAGCTCGATCGCCGCGCGCAGCGGCAACAAGGGGCAGTGCGACTACGCGATGGCGAACGAGGTCCTGAACAAGGTCGCCGCCGCCGAGGCCGCGCGCCGCCCCGGCTGCGTGGTGAAGTCGCTCGGGTGGGGCCCCTGGCAGGGCGGCATGGTGAACGCGGCGCTCGAGGCGCACTTCGCGCAGCTCGGCGTGCCGCTCATCCCGCTCGCGGCGGGCGCGCGGATGCTGATCGACGAGCTCTGCGACGGCCCGGGCGCAGGCTCGCCCGCCGCGGTCGAGGTCGTGCTCGGCGCGGCGCCGAAGACCCTCGCGGCCCCCGACCACGGCCGGCGCGTCGCGCTCGCCGTCCGCGCCGACCGCGCGACGCACCCCTACCTCGGCGATCACGCCATCAACGGCGTCCCCGTCGTGCCGGTGGTGATCGCGCTCGAGTGGTTCGCCCGCGCGGCGCGCGCGTGCCGGCCGGATCTCGTCGTGACCCAGTTCCGCGACGTGCGGGTCCTGCGCGGGATCAAGCTCGCGGCGTACGAGTCGGGCGGCGAGGTGTTCCGCGTCGACTGCCGCGAGGTGAGCAACGGCCACGGCGCGGTGCTCGCGGCCGAGCTGCGCGGGCCGCAGGGGGCGC
This sequence comes from Sorangium sp. So ce406, assembly GCF_051474675.1. Classification (NCBI taxonomy): domain Bacteria; kingdom Pseudomonadati; phylum Myxococcota; order Polyangiales; family Polyangiaceae; genus Sorangium; species Sorangium sp. So ce406. The sequence continues at coordinate 1,292,768 of NZ_CP150340.1, forward strand.
TGCACTACGCGGCGACCATCGAGATGCGGCCGCTCGCCGATCGCGTGGCCCCGAAGGGCCCCGCCGCGCCGTCGCTCGGCCCGTGGAGCGGCGGCGACGACCTGTACGACGGCCACACGCTCTTCCACGGCCGCGATTTCCAGGTGATCCGGCGGCTCGACGGCGTGAGCCGCGAGGGGATCGCGGGGACGGTCGTGGGGCTGCGCGAGGCCGGCTGGGTGACCCAGCCGTGGAAGACCGATCCGGCGGCGCTCGACGGCGGGCTGCAGCTCGCGACGCTGTGGACGCAGCACGTGCTCGGCGGCGCGGCGCTCCCGATGTCCGTGGGCGCGCTGCACACCTTCGCCGAGGGCCCGTCCGAGGGCCCGCTGCGCGCGGTGGTGCGCGGGCAGATCGTGGCCCGCGACCGCACGAAGGCGGACATCGCGTTCGTCGACCCCGAGGGCACGCTCGTCGCCGAGCTGCGCGACGTGCAGTACGTCCTCCGCCCCGACGCGGCGCGCGGCCAGGCGTGATCGAGGACCCCGTGTTCGAGCCCATCGCCATCGTCGGCCGCGGGTGCGTCCTGCCGGGCGCGCTCCACCCCGCGGCCCTCTGGGACAACGTGCTCGCGGGCAGGGACCTCCTGTCCGCCGCCCCCGACGGCCGCTGGCGGCTCTCGCGCGAGCGCGCGGTCGTCAGCGACCCGCGCGACGCGAAGGACCGCGCGTGGAGCGACCGCGGCGGTTACGTCGCCGGCTTCGACGAGCACTTCCGCCGCGTGCTCGCCCGCGACCCGTTCCCGCGGCGCGGCGGCCCGCCCGAGGCCCTGCTCGCGCTCGACCCGCTCTTCCAGTGGGTGCTCTACGCGGGCCGCGAGGCGCTGCGCGAGGCCGGCCACGAGGGCCGGTCCGACCGCGCGGGCGCGGTGCTCGGCAACCTCTCGTTCCCCTCGTCGGCGATGTCCGCGTGGGCCGAGTCGACGTGGCTCGGCGAGCTCGCCGGCGTCCCGCGGCCCGATCCGCGCAACCGGTTCATGTCGGGGCTGCCCGCCCACCTGCTCGCCGACGTGCTCGGCCTCGGGGCCGGGGCGTTCGCGCTCGACGCGGCGTGCGCGTCGTCGCTGTACGCGATCGCGCACGCCTGCGAGCGCCTCCAGCACGGCGAGGCCGACCGGATGCTCGCCGGCGCGGTGTGCCGGTCGGACGATCTCTTCATCCACATCGGGTTCTGCGCGCTGTCGGCCATGAGCCGCACCGGCCGCAGCCGCCCGTTCTCGTCCGAGGCCGACGGCCTCGTCCCGGCGGAGGGCGCGGCGTTCGTCGTCCTCGAGCGCCTCTCGGACGCCGAGGCCGCGGGCAAGCCCATCCTCGGCGTGATCCGCGGCGTCGGCCTGTCGAACGACGGCCGCGGCCGCGGCCTGCTCGCGCCGGCGGTCGAGGGCCAGCTCCGCGCGATGCGGGCCGCGTACGCCATGGCCGACCTCGATCCCCGCGAGGTCTCGCTGCTCGAGTGCCACGCGACGGGCACCCCCCTCGGCGACGCGACCGAGATCGCGACGCTCACCGAGGTGTTCGGCCGCCGCGAGGTCCCGCTCGGCTCGCTCAAGTCGAACCTCGGCCACCTCGTCACGACGGCGGGCGCGGCCGGGCTCCTCAAGCTGCTCGGCGCCATGGCGGCGGGGGTCCGCCCGCCGACGCTGCACGCGGATCCGCTGAGCGACGCTGTCGCAGCGAGCCCGTTCCGGGTGCTGCAGCGGGCCGAGCCCTGGGAGGGGCGGCGCCTCGCGGGCCTGTCGGCGTTCGGCTTCGGCGGCAACAACGCCCACCTCCTCGTCGAGGCGTACGAGCCCGCCTCGCCGCCGGCCCGCGCCGCCCGCGCCGCGCCGCGCCCCGAGGCCTCGCGCGCCGCGTCCGCGCGCCCCGCCCCTGCGGGGCACCTCGCCGTGGTGGCGATGGGCCTCTGCGTCGGTGAGCTCAGCGGCGTCCCGGCGTTCGCGGAGGCGCTCCTCTCGGGCGGCGGCGCGGATCCCCGCCGCGCGTCCGTCGCGTTGCCCGCGGATCAGCTCCGGTTCCCGCCGCGCGATCTGCAGCAGGCGCTCGCGCAGCAGACGCTGCTGCTCGAGGCGGCGATCGAGGCGACCTCCGGCCTCGCGCTGCCGCGCGACCGCACCGCGGTGCTCATCGGCATGGGCGCCGACACCGAGGTGTGCCGGTACATGGCGCGCTGGCGGCTCGCCGAGACGGCGCCGGCGCGGCTCGGGCCCTCGGTCGACGTCGGCGCGCTGCAGGACGCGGTGATACCTGCGCTCCAGGCGGCGGGCGTCGTCGGCAACATGCCGAACATCCCGGCGAACCGGCTGAACAGCCAGCTCGACGTCGGTGGGCCGTCGTTCACGGTCGCGGCCGAGGAGCTCTCCGGGCCGTGGGCGCTGCGCATCGCGGGGAGCGCGCTGCGCGCCGGCGCCGTGGACGCCGCGATCGTCGGCGCGGTGGACCTCTCGTGCGAGCCCGCCCACGTGGCCGCGCTCGAGGCGCTCGGCGTCCGCCTGCCGCCGGGCGACGCGGCGGTCGTGCTCGTGGTGGAGCGCCTCGACGACGCCGTCCGCCAGCAGCACCCGGTCCTCGCCGTGGTCCTCGACGAGCCGGCCGACCCTGGCCTCGTGCTGTCGGCCACGGACCTCGCGCCGCGGTTCGGCCACGCGCACGCCGCCTCCGGCCTGCTGCACGTCGCGGCCGCGGTGCTCGCCTGCCGCCATGCCCGCAAGCCCGACGGGGCGCCGTGGTCCGACGACGTCCGCGTCGCCGAGGTCCGCTGCGCTGGCCTCGGCGGCGGCTCGCTGTCGGTCCGTATCGGGGCCGGCGGTCCGGCTGCGCCCCTGCCGCCGCCGCGGCCTTCGGAGGGACCGAAGCTCACGTTTCCCGCCCACCCGCCGGCGATCGTCGTGCCCGGCGCGGCCTCCTGCTCATCTCCCGGAGACTCCATGGAACCTGCGCCGCCTCTGCCGTCCGCCCTCGACGACCTGCCGCCGCTGTACCCCGGGCCCACGGGGTTCTCCGCCGCGGAGGATCTCCCGGCGCTGTCCCCGGACGAGCCCTTCCGGGCGGCGCCGGCGCCCATCGCATCGCCTGCCGCGGACGTCGCGCACGAGCCGCTGTGGGCGGCGCCGGCGCTCGCGGCGTCGACCGTCGCGGAGGTCGCGTACGAGCCGCTGCAGGTGGCGCCGGCGGTCGTCGTGTCGCCTGTGCCTGGCATTCCGGGCGACGTTGTCGCCGGGGCGGCGGCGTTCACCGTGCAGCTCGCGCGGCTCCACCAGGACTGGGTGGAGCAGCAGGCGCAGGTCCACCGCCGGTTCTTGCAGATGCGGCAGCGCGCGCTGGACACGCTCGTCCACGCGTCCTCGGGCGCGCTCGCGACGGTGCAGGCGGCCCCCGCGGCGCAGGTCTCGCACGTCGCGCCGCTCCGCGCCGAGGCCCCGCGCCCCGTCGAGTCGCCGCGGCCGATCGCGGCGCCGCAGCCTTCGCCGATCCTCGCGGACTCCGCGGGCCTCGCCCGCGCCGATTCGCCGCGCCCCGCCACGACGCCGCCGCGTCCCATCGAGTCGCCTCGGCCCGCCGTCGCGCCGCAGCCGGCGCCGGGCCCCGCCGCCGCGCCTCCGCACCCCGCCGCGGCGCGGCCGCGCCCCGCCGCCGCGCTGCAGCCCGCGCCGCGCCCTGCCACGGACGCCCTCGCGCCGAGGGGCCCCCGGTTCAGCCGCGAGCAGCTCGAGCAGCTCGCGTCGGGCCGGATCTCCGACGTGTTCGGCCCGCTCTTCGCCCAGCAGGACGGCTACCGCCGCCAGGTGCGCATGCCCATGCCGCCGCTGCTGCTCGCGGATCGGGTCACCGGGATCGACGCCGAGCCCGGCTCGATGAAGCTCGGCACGATGTGGACCGAGACCGACGTGCGGTGGGACTCCTGGTACCTGCACGACGGCGCGATGCCGGCCGGCATCATGATCGAGAGCGGCCAGGCCGACCTGCTGCTCATCAGCTGGCTCGGCGCCGACTTCGAGAACCGGGGCGAGCGCGTCTACCGGCTGCTCGGCTGCGAGCTCACCTTCTACGGCGGCCTGCCGCGCCCGGGCGACACGCTCGTCTACGACATCCACGTCGACGGGCACGCGAAGCACGGCGACGTCCGGCTGTTCTTCTTCCACTACGACTGCCGCATCGGCGGCGAGCTGCGGCTGAAGACGCGCAAGGGCCAGGCCGGCTTCTTCACCGACGAGGAGCTCGCGAACTCCGGCGGCGTCCTCTGGGACGCCGAGACCGCCGAGCCCGCGGCGGCCGCCCGCCTCGATCCCCCGCGGATCCGGTGCCAGAAGTCCGCGTTCGATCGCGCCGACATCCTCGCGTTCGCGGCCGGCGACGGCGCGGCGGCGTTCGGCCCCGGCTTCGAGCGCCTGCGCACCCACGTCAGGACGCCGCGGATCAGCGCGCCGCCGATGCTGTTCTTCGACCGCGTCGACGCGTTCGACCCGGCGGGCGGCCCGTGGAAGCGCGGCTATCTCAGGGCCACGCTGCCCATCACGAAGGACGGCTGGTTCTTCGAGGGCCACTTCAAGGACGACCCGTGCATGCCGGGCACGCTCATGTTCGAGGGCTGCCTGCAGGCGCTCGCGTTTTACATGGCGGCGATGGGCTTCACGGTGGACGGGGACGGCTTCCGCTTCGAGCCCGTGCCCGAGATCCCCTACCTGCTGCGCTGCCGCGGCCAGGTGGTCCCGTCGAGCCGGCTGCTCACGTACGAGGTCTTCATCGAGGAGGTGCACGACGGCCCGCGCCCGACGGTGTACGCCGACTTCCTCTGCACGGTCGACGGCCTCAAGGCGTTCCACGCCCGTCGCGTGGGCCTGCGCCTGAGCCCCGACTGGCCGCTGACGGGCCACCCGGAGCTGCTCGACGGCCACGTCGAGCCGAAGCCTGTCGCGCGCGTCCCCTGGTCCGAGCTGGGCGCTGCGGCCCCGGGCGGCCCCGCGTCATCCGCGTCGGCCGCCGGCGGCTTCCCGTTCGACTACAGGAGCCTGCTCTCGTGCGCCTGGGGCCGGCCGTCGGACGCGTTCGGCCCGCTGTACCGCCGGTTCGACGAGGGCCAGCACGTCGCCCGGCTCCCGGGGCCGCCGTACCACTTCATGAGCCGGGTCCTCTCGGTCTCGAGCCCGATGGCGGCGATGAAGGCCGGCGCGAAGGTCGAGGTCGAGTACGACGTCCCGGAGGACGCCTGGTACTTCGACGAGAACGCGAGCCTCACGATGCCGTTTGCGGTGGTGCTCGAGGCCGCGCTCCAGACGTGCGGCTGGCTCGCGAGCTACGTCGGCTGCGCGCTCTCGTCCGAGAGCGCGCTGTACTTCCGCAACCTCGACGGCAAGGGCACGCTCCGCGCCGAGGTCCTCCCGTCGCCGGCCGGCGGCGCGCTGCGCACGACGTCGCAGCTCACGAGCATCTCGCGCTCGAGCGGCATGATCATCCTGGCGTTCCGGGTCGAGTGCAGCGTCGGCGACGCCCGGGTGTACGACCTCGACACCGTGTTCGGCTTCTTTCCGAAGGCCGCGCTCGCCACGCAGGTCGGGCTCCCGCCGAAGCCCGAGGAGCTCGCCGCGCTCGAGGCCCCCTCCGATTTCGAGGTCGACCTCCGCGCGCGCCCCGCGCGGTACTGCGGCGGCAAGCTCGGGCTCGCGCGGCCGTCGCTGCTGATGATCGACCGCGTCGACGGCCTGTGGCCGGCCGGCGGCCGGAAGGGCCTCGGCCGCGTCCGCGCGCAGCGGGACGTGCACGCGTCGGAGTGGTTCTTCAAGGCCCATTTCCTTGGCGATCCGGTGCAACCCGGCTCGCTCGGCATCGAGGCGATGCTGCAGACGATCCAGTTCTGGATGCTGCACCATGACCTCCACGCGGGCCTCCGCGATCCGCGGTTCGAGCCGGTGATGACCGGGCACGAGCACGCCTGGCGGTACCGCGGCCAGGTGCTGCCGGGCAGCCGCCGGGTGACGGTCGAGACCGACATCCTCGAGGTCGGCCGCGACGATCGCGGGCCGTACGTCATCGCCGAGTCGTACCTGTGGGTGGACGGCCTTCGCATCTACGGCGCGACGCTCGGGGTGCGGATCGTCGACGGCGCCTCCTCGCGCGCGCGGCGCGACGTCGGCTTCGACGTGCGCGGCGACGCGCGCCACCTCGCGTCGCTCCCGGGCGCCGTCCACCGGAGCGCGCGGCTCCAGGAGCCCGCGGGCCGAGGCGCTGCGCCGCTGGATCCCGCGGGGCGAGCCGCTGCGTCGCTGGATCCGGCGGGCCGAGGCGCGCCGTCGCTGCCGGCCGACGACGCCGAGGAGGTGCTGGATCCGGACGGGTGGGTGGCCGATCACCGCCCCACCTGGGCGCTCCCGGCGCTCCCCGGAATGAGCATGGTCGATCGGCTGGCCGGCGCCGCCTTGCGGGCGCGCCCGGGCAGCGTGGTCGTGGCGGTGGAGGACGTGGTGGTGCAGCGCTGGCTGCCCGTGCCGGGGCCGGTGCGCATCAAGGCCGAGGCCAGCGGCTCCGGCGACGTCCTCGACGTCCGGCTCCTCGCGTGGCGCGAGGCCTCGAACCCGGCGCTCTCGCGGTTCGAGCCCGTGTGCACCGGCCGCGTGCGCGTGGCCGGCGCGTACCCGCCCGCCCCTGCGCCGGAGCCTGCGCTCGACGCGCCGGAGGCGGACGACCCCTACGCCGCGGGCACGTTGTTCCACGGCCCCGCGTTCCAGTACCTGACCGCGCTGCGGCTCGGCGCGCGCGGCGCGTCGGCGACGCTCGATCCCCGCAAGGGCTCGGTGCCGCCCGGGGCGCTGCACCAGGGCATGCTCGACGCGCTCACGCACACGATCCCGCACGACCGGCTCTCCCTGTGGGATCCCGGGTGCCCGCCGGCCCAGATCGCGTTCCCGTCGCGCATCCCGTCGCTGCGCCTGTACGGGCCGGCGCCCGACGGGCCGGTGCGCGTCGAGGTGCGCTACGAGGGCCGCGACGATCGCTTCGTCTCGTTCCGGGTTCAGGCCATCGCGCCGGCCGCGCCCGTCGCCGGAGCCGCTGCTGACGGCGGGGCAGGGGCCGCGGCGCTCGCGGCCTCTGGGACTGGAGAGCGCGTGTGGCTCGAGCTCCATCTGGTCGAGGTGCTGCTCCCGCAGGGCCCGATCGGCGGCGCGCCGCCCGGGATCCGCCGGGCGTTCCTGCGCGACCGCGCGCCGGTCGAGCTCGGCGTCTCGCGCGTCGATGCGGCGTCGGGCGAGGCGCGCTGCGGCCCTGCGGACGTGCGCACGATGGACTGGATGCCGGGCACGGTGGCGCAGCTCTACGCCGCGTCGGGCGATCTCGTCGAGGCGGCGGCGGTGAAGGACCACGTCGCGCGGCGCGCGGGCGTGCACCCGTCGACCGTGTCGCTCTCCGGGGTCTCCTCGGCGCAGCCGCTGACGCGCTGGCCGTTCACGGTGGCGCGCGAGGGATCCGAGGTCGTGGTCCGCGCCGCCGGCGCGCCCGCGATCGACCTGGAGCCGGTCCGCCGCTACTGGGGCGCGGCCATGGGCCTCGGCCGCTGGCCCGCGGAGGACCTGTATTTCGGCCTGATCGAGCGGTTCATCCGCCGCGTGCACGTCGTCGACCCCGCGGCGTTCCGCGCGGTGAAGGGCCGGAGCCTGCTTTATCTGGGCAACCACCAGGTCGGCGTGGAGTCGCTGCTGTTCGGCATCGCCGTGTCCGGCCTCACCGAGGTCTCCACGGTCACGATCGCCAAGGCCGAGCACCGGGCGACGTGGCTCGGCACGCTGCTCGCGCACTGCTTCACGTACCCGGGCGCGCGTGATCCGAAGGTGATCACGTACTTCGACCGTGAGGACAAGGCGTCGCTCGGGGGCATCATCGCGGAGCTCGGGGCCGAGATGCAGGGCGCTGGCAAGGGGGTGATGGTGCACGTCGAAGGCACGCGGTCGCTCGAGTGCCGCACGCCCGTGCGCAAGATGAGCGGCGCGTTCATCGACATGGCGCTCGCGGTGGGCGTCCCGGTGGTGCCGGTGCGCTTCACCGGCGCGCTGCCGCCGGAGCCGCTCGACCGGCGGCTCGAGTTCCCGCTCGGCATGGGCGTGCAGGACATCTGGATCGGCCGCCCGTTCCTCCCCGAGGAGCTCGCCGGTCTGACTTACAAGGACCGCAAGGAGCTCGTGATCAGCGGCATCAACGGGCTCGGACCGAGCAACGCGGTCGAGCAGCCGTTCCCCGGGGATCCTGCGTTCGCTGCGTCGGTGGACGCCTGGGTGGCGGAGGCGGGCGTCGCGCACGAGGACGCGACGATCTTCCGGGTGCTGGAGGCCTGCGCCGACCCGACGCCCGAGACGGCCGCGATCCTGGAGGCCGCGCGCACCGGGCGGCTCGTGCCGCCCGACGCCCGGCGCGCCGACTGGCTGCGCAAGCTGGCGGCGCGGCTCCTCGGGAGGCGGCTTCCGGGGTGAGCCCACGGCCGCACCCACACCTGGTCTCCGTCGAACGCCACCGCGATGGGGGCCGGCGCTGCGCCGGCCGCCGGGGCCACGCCCGCTCTCGCCACGGCTCACGTCGGCTTCCGCAGCGACTCCACGGCTCTGCGGATATCCTTCGCGATCTCCGTGAACGCAGCGTCCATGCTCGTCCACTCGGCCACGGGCCTCCGGTTGTCCGGCGTGGGCCTCAGCTTTGCGAACGGCGTGTCCTCGTAGCTCACCTCGCGGAGCAGCACCGGAACGATGCATGCCTCCTTGCGCTCATGGGCTGCCATCGCGGCCCGGACCTCGACGTCGTAGCACTCATCCGAGCTCAGGAAATCGGGGCTCACGAGCAGCAAGATGATGTGCGCCGACTTGAGGCGGCGGTCGCGCTCGAGCTTCTCCTCGCCTCCGACGCCGACGCTCTTCGCGCTCCAGCTATCGATGAGGCCCCGCCGGCCCGGCCCGAGCATCTTGAGGTGCTTTTCGAGCTCCGCGAGGTGCTTCGCGTCCTCCGGCGCATACGAGATGAAGACCTGGAGCGGACCGGTCGCCGGGGCGCGCGGCGGAGAGGGCTCGGCCGTGACGCTCGCCGTCGCGGGGGTCGGCGAGGTATCCGGCCGAGCGGGCTGCGCCGCCGGCGGGGCAGCCGACAGCGCGGGTTTCGGAGCGCCGTTCGGCGCGAGCCGGAGTCGGAGGACGTGATCCTCGTAGATACGTCCCTCGTCCAGCCCGCTCAGATTGTCGGCGTCGGGCTGGAAGGCTGCCTTGGTCGGGCTCCATTTCCGCGGCCAGACACGCAGCCAGAGCTTCCCCGCGTCGTCCCGCATCACGGAGGCAAAGCTGTAGCCGTGGGCCGCCGGCACGTCAGGCTCCCGCTCGCCGTGCGCGGCCCCCGCCGTCACGCGCACGAACTCGCCCCCTGAGCCGGCGCGCGACATCTCGGTCTCCGCCTGGTGTACGTGGCCCGACAGGTGGATATGCATCTGGCCGCGGATCCAGGTGTCCACATCCCGCTCATCGGCGACCCAGCCGGCGCGGAGCGGATGATGGCTCAGCGCGATGACCAGCTCGTCGCGCGCGACCGGCGGATCGATCACGGCGCGTGTGACCTGCTCCACGCCGACGCGGAGGCGCCCCCGATCTTCTCCGAAGGTCCTCTCATCGGCGGCGAGCAGCGCGCTGTTCAGCCCGACGAGGCGCAGGCGCAGGCCGTTCTGCTCCATGCGGTACGTCCAGAAGAGTCGCTCCTCGGGCGCCGCCGGCGGCAAGCGGCACGCGGGGGCGAACTGCGCCGCGAACTCCAGGTACGCGCTCATGCGGCTCGCGAGGCGAGCGCGCATCTTTGGCTTCGCGAGCTCGTTATCGAGCAGGGCGATGCCCTCGCGGAGATCGCGAATCAGGCGGGCGACGTCGTCGTCGTCGTCGACCTTCCGGTTCACGTCGTGGTTTCCGGGCACGATGAAGATGTCCTGTGGCGCGATGCCCACATCGCCGGCGATATCCTTGAGCCACACGGCGGCATCCGCGTACTCGTGCGGTTCCTGGTCCGGGGACGGCTTGCGCGCGTTGCCGCTGAACGCGACGTCCCCTGTGACCAGGATGGCGTCGGGCTTGACCGTTCCGCGCTCGACCATGGCGGCGATGTCCGTGCGGACGAGGTGGAGGACGCGCCGCTGGTCCCATCGATCACCCGCGTTGCCGTGACCGAAGTGGATGTCCGAGAGGTGGATCCAGCTGAAGAGCTGCGTCGCCATTGCTCTGGAGGATACACCCTTTGCGCCGCGCGAACCATCCGAGGCGCGGCGCCATGGCCGCCTCAGGGACCTGGCGGCGGGGGCGCGTCGCGCACCCGGGAGCGGGGCGTGGGGGGCCGGCGCGGGGAGTCGCTGAGCGGCGGCGACCTTGAAGGCGTTCTCGGAAGCCGAGCCGTGAGGTGATGCGGTGTGCTACCCTCGGGAGCGTGGCCCATCGCGAACGGCTACCACGTGGAACGTCGCAGGGGGCGTGGACGAGGACAACTCCGCACCATGGCGGGCTTCGATGAATCGTTGCACGGGCTCGGAGCGCTGCGATGCCCCGGCCCATTGACGCGTTCATCGCTCATCATCGGGCAGACGACCGGCTTCTTCACGAGCTCGAGCGTCACCTCGTCCCGCTGAAAAAGAAGGGGCTCCTTGACTGGTGGCACCAGGCCCTGACGACGGCCGGTGACGACGTTCAGGAGAAGGTGATCGCTCGCCTGCAGGAGGCCGAGCTGATCATCCTGCTCCTCACGTCGGACTTCCTCGCGAACGATGCGTCTGAGCAACTGGTCGACCTGGCGTTGGCCCGGCGGCAAGCCGAAGGGACCCCGGTCTTTCCGATCCTCGCGCGGGAGTGCTCCTGGGAGATGACCGCCCTTCACGGCGCCGGGCTGGAGCCTCTCCCGCCGAACTGCCGCCCGATCACGAGCGCCGCGTGGGGTACCGCGGATGAGGCCTGGACAGCCGTCGTGAGGGCGCTCCTCGATCTGATCCTGCCGCTGATGGAGGCCCGCGGGGGCGGATCGCGCCCGGAACGCCGGCACGATGAGCTGCCCGCTTCCCTGCGCTCCGACGAGGTCGTGCGTCGCATGACTGCGGGGATGCGGTCGCTCGCGACGGACTACGCCTGGCGCGTGCAGCATTTCCTGGAAGAGTACCTCGGGCGTCCCGGCGAGCCGGTCCCCTTCGGAGGACGCGACGATGCGCTGCGCTCGCTCGACGCGTGGCTCGCGGAGGGCCGCGAGCCCTTCGCGTTGATGGCGGCGCCGGCCGGGCAAGGGAAGTCCGCGCTGCTTGCCCGCTGGAGCGCTCGGCTGGTGGCCCGGCGCGACATCGCAGTGGCGTTCATCCCGGTGAGCGTCCGGTTCGAGACCAACCTCGCCAACGTCGCGCTCGCTACCCTCGCGGCTCAGCTCGCCGCGCTGCACGGCGAGCAGATCCCCGGCACATCGAACGTGCCGATCGACGAGTTGCGCGGCGTCGTCACCCGGTACCTCGAGCGGGGCCCGTCGCGCGGCCGTCGCGTGGTGGTGATCCTCGACGGGCTGGACGAGGCGGCGGGTTTCCAGGTGGCCAACCTGTTCCCCCGCGTGCCGCCGGACGGGCTGCGCATCCTTGTCTCGGCGCGGCTCCGATCAGGGGAGGTCGACGAAACTGCATGGCTGCGCGAGCTGGGCTGGCAGGGCCCCCGGGCCGCCCGGCTCTTCCCCCTCGAGCCGCTGACGCTGCAGGGCATCTCCGACGTGCTCATCCGGATGGGCGTGCCGCTGGACGCGCTGGGGGACAGCGTGGAGTTCGTGTCGGCGTTGTACCGCGCGACCGAGGGAGACCCGCTGCTCGTCTGGCTTTACGTGAGGCGCTTCCAGGAGCGCGGCGAGGGCGCGCGGCTCCTGACGCCGGCCGATCTGCGCGCCATCGAGCCAGGCTTCAAGGGGTACATCGATCTGTGGTGGCGCGACCAGAACACGCTCTGGGGCGGCAAGTCGGCCACGCTGCAGCCTGCGGTGCGCGCGCTGCTCAACGTGCTCGCGTGCGCGCTAGGCCCGCTCAGCCGAGATGACGTGGCGGAACTCCTCGAGGAGGACGACGTCTCCTCATGGGATCTCGACGACGCCCTACGCTCGCTCTCTCGCCTTGTCCTCGGGGACGGGCGGCACGTCGGATACGTGTTCAGTCACCCCAAGATCGCCGTCTATTTCCATGACCAGCTCCACGCGCCTGAGCGCGAGGCACTCGAGCGAAGGTTCCTCTCCTACGGAGAGCGCACGCTCGCCGCGCTCACGGCCGGGACGCTGAAGCCCTCCGCTGCGTCCGCCTACGTCGTGCAGCGGTACGGCGAGCACCTCGAGCGCGCCCGCAGCGGCCCGGAGGCGTTCCTCCCGCTGGCCACCGAGCCGTGGAAGAAGGCCTGGGAGGTCGTGGAGGGGAGCTATGCGGGGTTCTTGAGCGACGTCGCGCGGGCATTCGCCGCAGCTTCGCGCGTCAACCAAGCCTACGTCGACGAGGGGCGAACGCCGCCGCTGCTGCACGTCGAGGTGCACTACGCGCTCTGCCGTGCGAGCGTCAACAGCCTCGCCCACAACATCGATCCCGTGCTCGTCACCGCGCTGGTTCGCTTCGGCCTGTGGACCCCGGTGCAGGGGCTCACCTTCGTGCGGCAGATCCACGACGCCGAGCGGCGCGCCGCGGCCATCGCGCTCGTCGCGCCGCACCTGCCGCATCGCCTGCGCCGCGTCGCCGTGGAGGATCTCCTCTCGATGCCTGCGCTCGGCTCCGAGGCGTATGCTCAGTCCCTCATCGCGCTCGCTCCGGACATTCCGGACGTGCTGATCCCGCTGGTGCTCGAGGCGGCCCTGCGGCTTGACAGTCCGTGGTCGCGGGCGCGCGTCATCCAGGCCCTCGCGCCGCGCATCCCCGAAAAACAGGTGCCTTCCGCCCTCCGCGCAGCCCGGGACATGGGGGACCCGCTGCCCTGCGCGCAGGCGCTCGCGTCGCTGATCCCACGTGTTCCGGACGCGATGAAGCGCGATCTCGTCGACGAGGTGCTCGCGAAGCTCGATACCGACGCCTGCACGGACATGCACGGAAGGATCCTTGCCTCGATGGTCCCGAACGTGCCCGAGGCTGCGCTGGGCCCGCTCCTCGCCGCTAGCCGCAAGGCGAAGCTCCCCGAGGCGCGCGCCCGCGCCCTGGACGCGATATCGCGGCGCCTGTCGGATCCGGGGCGCCGCGCCGTCGTCGAGGAGGCGTTCAAGGCAGCGAAGCAGGTGATGCACCGCGGCGTCCGCGCAGAGCTGCTGTCGTCGCTCACCACGCTGCTGTCCGAAACGGAGCGCGTCGCGGCCGAATCAACGTCGCTCCTCGCGGCGGAGTCGATCGCGGACTTGTCGGCCCGCGCCGCCGCGGTAGCGAGGCATCCGTCGGTTACGACCAGACGGCTTCGCGAGCTTGTGGGTATGCTCAGCGTGGAGCAGCTTGTCGGGCTCCGCGTGCTTGCGAGGCTCGCCGAGCAGCTCGAACCCGAAGAACTTCATCGAGTCTGGGAGGATGTCGTCCTGCAGATCGAATCAATCCTCACCGACGACGCAGATAAGGCCTCGCGGCTCATCGTGAGCCTCGCCCCGGTGCTGCCTCAATCCGAGCTGCCGGACATGCTATGCCTCGCCAAGACACTCGGCGACAAGGCACTCGAGGCTCGCGCTGTGACCGCGCTGGCGGCCCGCCTGGACCCGGTGCAACGCGATGCCGAACTCAACGCGGCGTTGAGCGCATCCCAGGCGATCGAGGACCAAGGGAGCATTCTGATGGCGGCGTTGCGGGTCGTGCCACACCTCGATGCCTCCAGGGAAGACGAGCGCCCGCGCGACGATCTCTTCAGAATCATCATGTCGCTGCGTCGCACCACCTGGATGGGGCTGAAGCTGGTCCTTGCCGAGATCTTGCCATCTCTACAGGGGAGGAGCCGTGAGGAAGCCATCCGGGTGCTTCGCTACGATGGCTCCCTCGTGCCCGAGATGGATCTGGACACGAGCGATCTCGAGGCAGGCGAGCTTCCTTACGAGTACGACGTCATCATCGCGATCGCTCCTTATTTGCAGCGCGAGCAGCTCGCGGTGGTTCTCGACGCGCTCGAGGAGTCGCAGGATGTTCAGCGTCGCGCGCACATCTTGGTCAGCCTTGCACCTCAGCTCGACCCGGACCTGCGCGACAGCGCGTTGATCGATTTCATTGAGGTCGCTCTACATACGGACGACATCGAGCCCATCGACCTCATCGAGGCGATCGGCCCATGGCTGCCGCTCACGGTTGTGCCGCACGTCTACAGTATCGTCGCGCAGGTACGTGAGCCGTCAGAGCGCGTGCGCGCTCTGACGGCGCTCCTCTCAGGGCCCCTGGCGTCGGGGAGGAACGCCACCCTGGGCGACGCGCTCGCTGCCGCGGCGGACTACTTGAGCATCTCTGCCGACAAGATCCTGCCCGTCGGGCGAGCCTCGGTTTGGAGGGTTTTCAAGCTCGCTCTGCGGCGGCTCAACAGTGGGAGCACCTCCAGCGATGAGGAGCTGATGAGTGTCTTGGCGTTGGTCGAGCTCACTCCGCACCTCCCCGAACAGCGGCTCCGCGCAGAGATCCTGCAGAGGATGCTGTATATCGCCTTGGATGTCGACGATCACGCGGCCTGCGCAGAGGTGCTGAGCAAGCTCGCGGCGCAGCTACCTGAAAAGGAACGCATGCCCGCGCTCGAGCAAGCCATGGCCGCTCTCGAGCACGTCGGCGACCAGAACAAGCAGTTGGAGTTGACGCGGCTGGTCGCTCCATATGTTCGCGAGGCGGTGCTCGCGACCGCGCTGGATTGCGTGAGCCATGTCGCTGCGCCGGGCCGCGTGGTCGGCGCGCTGGTGCGCCTCCTGCCGTGCCTGCAAGGGACGGCGCGCGATCGCGCGTTGGCAGACGCTCTCGCCGCGGCGCGTCGCATCGACAGCGCTGCCGGGCGCGCCCAGGCGCTCACCGCGCTTGTTCCATGGCTGGCGGAGCCGGCCCGAGACTCCGTGATGATGGAGGCGCTCCTCGCGGCACGTGCGTCAGGGTGGCGCGACTGTTACGCCGAGGTTTACACGACGCTCGCGCCTGTGCTCCCGTCCACGGAGCTGGACGAGGCGCTGCGGCTCGCCGGCGAGCTCGGGGGCTCCTTGCGATTCTTTTCCTCGGACGATTCCCTCACGGCGGAGAGGCTGCTCAAAGCCCTCGCTCCCCGGCTCTCGGCATCGCAGGTCGAGCGCGCGGTCGCGTTCGCTCTTGATTCCCCGCTCCACTGGAGGCGGCTGCCGCTGCTGAGCTGCCTGCCCCTCGAGCGCCTGTCCCCGCCGGTGCTCTATCGGATCATTCACGATCTGCTCCTGGAGGTCGGTGGAGGGGCACGCGATCGAGCGTTGCCGTGGCTGAAGATGCTCTATCCCGCGCTGGCCGCTCTCGGCGGCGCTGACACGATGGTCAAGGTCGCGCGATCTCTGCTGGACGTCGCTCGCTGGTGGCCCTGAGCCGGTAGGCCACTCAGGCGAACGCCGCGGCGCGCGCAGCCGCTTCCCTGCGGATCGGATGCCCGCGCCGGCCAAGCACGCGACCAACGGTGACTTCGTTGCATTCACCGCGCGGCTCGGTCGCGGCGCTCCGCGGTATCGCGACCTTCGGCCCTGGGCGGCGCCTCCGTCGAGCGCGGACGACGCCCTCGCCGTCTCCCCGGCAGCCGCCTCGAACGCCCGCGACCGCGGTGGCCCCCAGCACGGGGCGCCGCCGACCCTGGCCATGCCGGGTGTAGGGGCGCCTCGACCGGCGCGTCGCGCCGATCCGCTCCCTGCCGGCGATGACGACGCACGACCCGCCGTCGGCCGAGGCGCACGCCTGGCGCCCCCCGGCGTCGCGCTCGTACGCGTCGGGAGGCGGCGGCCGCCGGCGCGCGTCACCGGCCGCCGTCGCGCCGACCGCCGTCTTCCCGCTTGATCGCGCCGCGACGCGGGAGATACCCTCCGCGCATGCGCCGCCTGGTCTCGTGCGTCCTCCTCCTCTCATCGTTCGCCTTCGCGCCCGGGTGCGCGACCTACACGCAGGATCTCGATCGGGCCCGCAGCCATTACGAGGCGAACCGGTTCGAGCAGGCGCTGGCGCTGTTCCGCGTCCTCGAGCACGACATGGACTCGTTCTCGACCCCGGAGCGGGCGCAGTACGCCTACCTGCGGGGCATGACGGACTACCGCCTGGCCGATCTGGCGCCGCAGGGCACCGGGGTCGCCGATCCACGCAAGGGCTACCGCGACAACGCGCGCCACTGGCTCGGGCTCGCCGCGGCGATCGAGAAGCAGACCCCCGGCGGCATCAGCAGCGAGCAGAAGAATCGGCTCACCGAGACGCTCGCGGACCTCAACCGCGACGTGTTCGGCGGCGCCGAGACGCTGCCGGAGGGCGACGCCGCCCCCGGCGCCGCGGCGCAGCCTGATGCTCCCGCGACGCCGCCCGCGGACGCGCCGGAGCCGGCCGCACCGACGCTCTGAGCTGCGCGCTGGCGTCCGCGGTCCTCGCGGACGGCGTTCCATCCTCGTGACGTGGCTGCGAGCCTGGCGCCGCATGCGCGTCTTGCGCTGGGCGCCGCTGCACGCCGGGCACCGCGTGTGAAGCCTCGCGCTGGGCGCTGCGTGCGCGCCTGACGCCGCACGTCTTGCGCTGCATGCGCGTCTTGCGCTGCGTCGCGCTGCATGAGCGCGTCGGATGGCTGGGACAGGAGCGGAAGGGTGAAACGAGCGGGCAGGGCGCCGTGCGCGGCGCGTTCTGGATCGCTGGTCAGCAGGGGTGCGCTACGACAACCGTCGGCGCAGGGATTCGATCTCGTCCTTCGCTGCGAGCTTGTGTTTCTTGAGCTGGGCTGCCTCCATCCTCTCCCCGGGTGTCAGGAAAGCCCGCCGACCCAGCTGCCTGAGGCGCGAGTCGAGCTCACGATGACGCGCTTCGGCCAAGCTCAGCCGCTGCTCCGTGCCGATTGCCGTCACCGTGCGAGGAGAGATGATTTGATGCTTCATGTACCCACCTCCAAGGCCCCACAAGGGCCGTGATGCCTCGAGGGCCCACGACAGAAGCCCTCGTTCTGATCGTCGCTGGAGAGGAGATCGCCGCTGACCGAGCTACGAGCCACGACAACGGCCTGATGAACGAATGCGAGATTACCGCAGGGTGGCGCCCCGATGCAGCCCTTTTGTCGGGGGGTGCGGCCCCGCATTTCCCAAAAGTATCGGCCAGATACAGGAATCGCCGTACACGCACAGCCATCCACCTTCGTTCCGGACGGCCAGGCTTCGATCTCCGTCCAGGCACCAGCGGAACAACCTCGAACGTGGGGCTATCCTTCCCCGGCATGTCGAGTTCCTGCTCCACCCCGGTCGCTGCCCTGGTCCTCGCCGTCGTCCTGGGCGGATGCACATCCGAGGCCACGACGCCGACCCAGGCGCGATCCCCGCAGCCGGCGTCGGCGCGGGGGCCGGTCGAGCTCGCGCCGGTCGTCGTCTCCCCCTACGCGGACGCCGAGCTCGCGGCGGAGTTCGAGCGGGCGCGCGCGCTGCTCCTGGCCGACAAGGCGCGCGAGGCGGCCCCCCTCTTCGAGCGGCTCGTCCGCCTCTCGCCCGACGGCGAGGTCGCGCCGCCCAGCCTCTTCAACGCCGGGATCGCCCACGAGGCGCTCGGCGACCGCGGGCTCGCCGCCGAGCGCTACCGCGAGGTCACGCGGCGCTTCCCGGACCACCCGGTCGCGCGCGGCGCCCTCTTCCGGCTCGCGCGCGCCGCGGCCGCCCTCGAGCGGTGGCCCGAGCTCGTCGAGGTGTCGCGCCGCCTGCTCCGCCTCGGCGACCTGAGCGTCCTCGAGGCCATCGAGGCGCGCGGCGCGCTCGCGCTCGGCCTCGTGGAGCAGGACCTCGTCGACGAAGCGGCGCGTCAGGTCGCGGCCGCGCGCGATCTCATCGAGGCGCACCGGCTGGGCGAGTCGGGCAAGCCGCCGATCGAGCTCGCGCAGGTGAGCTTCGCGCTCGGCGAGGTGCGGCGGCGCCGCAGCGAGGCGATCACCTTCGTGCCGGTGCCGGCGGACTTCGCCGAGGCGCTCGAGCGGCGCTGTCAGGGGTTGCTCGACGCGCAGAGCGCCTACACCGAGGCGATGCGCAGCCTCGACGCCCACTGGTCGGCGATGGCGGGCTACCGCGTCGGGCAGCTCTACAAGGAGCTCCACCGCGACGTGATGCGTGTCCCGCCGCCCCCGAGCGCCGACACGCCGAGGAAGAAGCAGCTCTTCGAGGGGGCGATGCGCCTGCGCTACCGCGTGCTCCTGGAGAAGGGGCAGAAGATGCTCGCCGGCACCGTCCGCATGGGGGACCGGACCGGCGAGTCGTCCGCGTGGGTCCTCCGGGCGCGCGACGCGCAGCGCGAGATCGAGCTCGCGCTCGCCGACGAGCAGGCGGCGCTCGCGAAGCTCCCGTTCACCGAGGCCGAGCTCTCGGCGGCGCTCGACGCCCTGAAGACGGAGCCGCCGAAGAGGCCGTGAGCCCCGCGCGGGCGCGGGTGACCCGGCGCCAGGGGCTCAGTTCAGCTTCGGCTCGCACCCGAAGAGCACGTTGAGCTCCGCGTGCACCTCGGCCTGGACGGTCGCGCAGGACGCGGGGCAGAGGATGATCTTCTTCGGGATCTCCTCGTCATCGTAGTACCACCCCGGCCCCGCGCCGCAGTCGGCCTCGTTGTCCGCCCTCGGGATCTCCATCTCGCTGGAGGTCCCGGGCGCGAGCTTGACCGCGACCCGGGTCTTGTCGAGGGTCGCGCCCTCCGGCGGCTCGGGGATGAGGAGCTCGCACGGGAGGGCCGACGCGCGGATCTCGGCCATCTTCGTCGAGAACGCGCTCACGTCCGCGGTGACGTCGAACGCGCGCGTCGTCCCGCCGGCGGCGGCGATCTGGTCCAGGTTCGAGAGCGTCGACCCTTCCACGGCGATGACGTAGGTCTGGACACCGTTGTAGTTGAGCGCCCGCTGCGCGATCTCCGCGGTATCCGCGACGGTGTTGTTGGCGCAGCCGGACGGATCGCCGTCGGTCGCGAGCACGACGATCACCTTGTGGGACGGGTTCGCGTCCTTGTAGGCGGTCGCGTTCGCGAGCGCCCCCTGGAGGGCGGGGCGCATCGGCGTCCCGCCGCCCGGCGAGGTGCCCCGGATGGATGCGGTGAGCTCCGGCGTGTGCAGCGGCAGCTCACCGATCTCGACCGCGAGCTCGCTATACGTCGCGTGCTCGCAGTCGTTCAGCCCGTTGTTGCCCCGCGGGAAATACGTCAGCCCCACGTTCATCCCGGCGGAGGCCGCGTCGTTCACGAAGGTCGAGATCGCGCTCGTGACGCCGCTCCATTTCGCGCCGAGCATGCTGCCGGACCGGTCGAGCAGGACGAGCATATCGAGCGGCAGCAGCGTGGCCGCCGCGCTCGTCTGGGCGCAGGAGGCCCCCTCGTCGAAGCCGCCCTCGCCGGTCGCGCCGTACCCTCCTTGGCCGAGCGCCGGGTCCCCCGTCGCGCTGCTCGGCCCGAAGGAGCCGCCCCCGCCGCTCTCGGCCTGCTCCGGCGGGGCGACGCTCGGCGGCCTCCGCTCGTCGGTCGCCGCGCAGCCGCCCGACGGAGCTGCCATCCCGGCGGCGACGAGGAAAGGGGCAAACACGAAATGACGTCGGAAGGACATCTCTGCGCTCCTCTGGAAATGGGTGCGATGTGGCTCGCGGACGCGAGATCTCCACGCGCGAAGTGGTCTGTCTGTCGAGGGAAGCCGAGCTCCAGACGCTCTCGTCAGCATACCGCAACTCTCGATGAAGGGGCGATAGGGGCTCTCCGGTTTGTTGGGCTTCTTGGTATCGTGGTCTCTTTCCTGTCGTCGCTGTCGTCGCTCTCGCTACTCTCGTGTCTCTCGCCTCTCTCTCTCTCAGTCCCTCTCCCCCATCCCATGGCTCGCGCCGCGCTCTTCTCGCCATCGTCGCTGGTCGCCGCTGGTCGTCGCTGGTCGTCGCTGGTCGCCGCTGGTCGCCGCTTGCGCTGACCGTTCCGGGTGCTCGCGCGCCGGAACATCATGTTTCCTTGCGCAGCCGCGAAGAACGCGTAACTCCCACGAGGAGCGTCACGCTTGCTGGAAAGAGGCGAACATGACTAGGTGGATTCCATGGGTACTTTCCGCTGTCGCCCTGACGGATCTCGGCTGTTCGACCGCGACGTCCGCGGGGAGCTCGGGCGCGACGGGGGATGGGGGCGCCGCCGCCGCGCCGGCGGTATCGAGCGGCGGGGGCGGCGCTCCGTGCGAGATCGACTGCGCGCTCGTCCCGACCCCGCAGTGCATGACGGCCGTGTGCAACGAGGCGACGAGGCAGTGCGAGCTCGTCTCCAGCGCGGGTGGGGAGCCGTGCGATGACAGGGACTCCTGCACGGTCGGCGAGACCTGCGAGGACGGCCTCTGTCGGGGCGGGGCGCAGGAGGACTGCGGCCTCGCGCCGGACGCCTGTCATGTGGTCACCTGCGTTGACGCGGGCGGCGCCCCCCGGTGCGGGATGGCGCCGAAGGAGAACGGGTCGACGTGCGCGACGGAAGATCGCTGTGTCCTCAACGCGGCCTGCGTGGACGGCGCCTGCGTCGGGACTCAGCGGGATTGTTTCTTCTTCCAAGTTCCGGACTCCTGCCATGTCGGAGCGTGCAATCCGGCCACCGGTGCGTGCGAGGCGGTCCCGGGGAACGACGGGGCGCCGTGCGCGGACTCCGGCGACCTCTGCATGGTCGGCAAGGCCTGCCAGAGCGGCCGCTGCGAGGGCGGCGTCCCCAAGGACTGCAGCGCGCTGAGCGTCGCATGCAACCGTGGCGCCTGCGATCCGGGATCTGGCAATTGCCATGCTGAGCCGATCGCGCCGGGCGGCGCCTGCCTCTCCGGGACCGACGAGTGCAACCGTGGTGTCTGCGACGAGCACGGCGCCTGTAATTCCATCCCCACCCCCGGCGCGTCGTGCCCTTCACAGACGGTGGGCTGTACGCGCGGTATCTGCAGCGACGCCGGGGTGTGCACGGCGCGCTCGGTCCCCGACGGGGGCGCCTGCGTGGACGGCGACTGGTGCACCGTGGGGGAGTCGTGCCTGGCGGGCGTCTGCCAGGGCGGCAGCGCCGCGGCGACGCCGACGGTCTATTTCAGAGATACGTTCGAGAGCAACGCGGCCGGGTGGGAGCTCGGTCCGACCTGGCAGATCGGCGCGGCGACGGAGTCCTCCGGGCAGACCTACGGCCACGCCGATCCGGGGCTCGATCACACGGCGACCTCGGACAACGGGCTGGCCGGCGTGGTCATCGGAGGGAACGCGCCCGTCGGCGTTCACCCGTACTTCTACCTGACGAGCCCCGTCATCAACGCCGATGTCGCGGGCGGCGTGTACCTGTCGTTCTGGCGCTTTCTCAACAGCGATGAGTCGCCCCACATGACGAACCGCGTCGAGGTCTTCGACGGTCTCCGGTGGGAGGTGATCTACGAGTCGGGGGCGTACCCCGGCGTCCGCGACGCAGCCTGGACGAAGGTCCGCTACGATCTGACCCATCACAAGAGCGCGAATCTGCGGATCCGCTTCGGCTACGCCGTCGAGCGGGACTCCTTCGTCGACGTGGTGTCGGGCTGGAACATCGACGACGTGGAGATCGCGAACGCCGCCTGCCCGTAGCGTGGGACGCGCGTCAGCAGAGCGCGCCGCAGAGGCGCAGAGGGCGCGAGGACTCCATGCTTCCCGCGCCCCGGCGCCCGGGCCGCTCTCCTCGACTCAATCCATCGACGCCCGCCTCACCGCTCCACGATCGGCCCGAGCGCCGTGATGATCGCGCGCGAGACCTCCTCGACCGGGCCGTCCCCGTCGATGTGGACGACGCGATCGCCCGGCACGAGCTCCTCCGCGCGCCGGTACGCCTCGGCGAGCCGCGCCTGCAGCTCGGTCTGCTCGAACAGCTCCTCGGCGCCCCCGCGCGCGCGGCGGCGCTTCTCGGCGATCTCCGGCGCCACGTCGATCACCACGGTGACGTCGGGCCTCCGCGCGTGGCGGTTGAGCTCCCGGATCCATCGCAAAATCGCCCCGGGATCCCGCTCTCCGCCGGCCGCCGTCGTCGACTGGTAGGCGAGGCTCGACAGATCGTACCGGTCGGAGATCACGACGTACCCGTCGTGGAGGAGCGGCTCCACCTCGGCGCCGAGGTGATCGAGGCGATCGGCCGAGAAGAGGAGCGCCATCACCTCCGCCTGGCGGGCGCCGGGCAGCGAGACCCGGTGGGTCAGCATCAGCCGGAGGAGCGAGCCCACGGGACCGCTGCTCGGCTCGCGGGTGACGCGGACCATGCGCCGCGCGGCGCTGAGGTGCGCCGCGTAGCGCTCGGCCTGCGTGCTCGTGCCCGCGCCGTCGATGCCCTCGAACACGATGAAGACGCCGCGCCTGGATTCGGCGGGGGGGCGTGACGACGGCGCGGGCGCCTCCCTGTCAGTGCTCGTCGTCATCGGCCGGCCTCCTCGCCCGCCCCCGCGATGGGCGGCGCGTCCTCCCCGAGCACGACGTTGTCGATGAGGCGCGCCGACCCGAGGCGGACGGCGACCGCCAGCAGCGCCCGCTCGCCGACCGTCGCCTCGCCGCTCCAGATCGCCAGCGACTCCGGGTCGGCGAGGTCCACGTAATCGATGCTCGTCGCGACGGCCGCGAGGCGCGCGCGCGCGGGCTCGAGGAGCGCGGCGGGGCGCCGCTCGCCGCGGGCGAAGGCGCGGCACGCGTCGGTGAGGGCGAGCGGGATGGAGCGCGCCGCGCTCCGCTGCTCGGGCGAGAGGTAGGCGTTGCGCGACGACATGGCCAGGCCGTCGGGCTCGCGCACGGTCGTCGCCCCGACGACCTCGACGGGCAGGAACAGGTCGACGGCGAGCCGCCGGATCACCTGGAGCTGCTGGTAGTCCTTCCGGCCGAAGACGGCGACGCTCGGGCCGGCGAGCGCGAACAGCTTGGTGACCACGGTGGCGACGCCCTCGAAGTGCACGGGCCGGTGGACGCCGCAGAGCGGGGCCGCGGTCGCGCCGACGCGCACGCGCGTCTCCTCGCCGGGCGGGTACATCGCCGCGACCTCGGGCGCGAACACCCCCGAGGCGCCGGCCTCCGCGCAGGCGGCGAGATCGCGCTCGAGCGTCCGCGGGTAGCGCGCGAGATCCTCGCCCGCGCCGAACTGCGTCGGATTCACGAAGATCGTCACCGCCACGAAGTCCGCTCTTCGCCGCGCCTCCGCGACGAGCGCGAGGTGGCCTGCGTGGAGCGCGCCCATCGTCGGAACGAGGCCGACGCGGCGTCCCGCCGCGCGCGCGCGCTCGCAAGCGAGCCTCAGCTCGTCCGGCTGTCGCCAGAAATCCATGGGCGGACCGTATCAGACCTGCGATAAAATCGAAGCTTCGACCATGATTGACGTGCCCTCCTCCACCGACACAACCGTCGCGCCCGGTCCCAGCTCCGGGGGCGATCCGGATGCCGCCCAGGTCGCCAACCCCGCCGCGGGCTCGGGCGACTCGGCCGGCGCGAGGTCTGGAGGGAGCGCCGCCCCGTCGAGCGGCCCCGTGTCGATCCCCGCCGCCTCGGGGCCGATCCCGATCGAGGGCGACCCGGCGCACTACCTGAACCGGGAGCTCTCGTGGCTCGAGTTCAACGCGCGGGTGCTGTCGGAGGCGCGATCGCACGATGTTCCGCTGTTCGAGCGCCTCAAGTTCCTGAGCATCTTCTTCTCCAACCTCGACGAGTTCTTCATGGTGCGCGTCGCGGGCCTCCAGGCGCAGACGCTGCGCACGATCGCGGAGGTCCCGCCGGACGGGCTCACGCCCCACGAGCAGCTCGTCGCGATCGGCGCCCGCGTCCACGCACTCGTCGACGACGCCTACCAGATCTGGAACGCGGACCTCATCCCGGCGCTCAAGCGCGCCGGCATCGTGATCGTGCGGCCGGACGAGCTCGCTCCGCCCGAGCTCAGCGCGCTCGACGACCGGTTCCGCACGGACATCTTCCCGATCCTCACGCCGATCGCGATCGACCCGGGGCACCCGTTCCCGCACCTGCGCAACAAGATGATCAACCTCGGGATCATGTTCTCCCGGGAGCATGAAGCGCAGGAGCCCGGCTTCGCGGTCATCCAGGTGCCGCCGATGCTGAGCCGGCTGATGCGGGTCCGCGTGGAGGGCGCGACGCGCGCGTTCGTCCTGCTCGAGGACGTGATCGCGCGGCACGTGAAGGATTTCTTCCCCTCGGGCAGGCTGCGCGGGACGTACCCCTTCCGCGTTACCCGGAACTGGGATCTCGAGATCGACGAGGAGGAGGGCGAGGACCTCCTGGAGACGATCCAAGCCGAGCTCCGCCGGCGCGATCGCGGCAACGCCGTGCGCCTGGAGATCGGCATCGGCGAGGGCGCCGGCACCTCGGTCCAGCGGCTCTGCCGCGCGCTCAAGGTCGACGGGTCGCTCGCCGTGTACCGGGTGCCGGGGCCGCTCCACATCGCCGACCTCATGGGCATCGTCGCGGACGACGAGCGCCGCGAGTACCGCGACGAGCCGTTCTCGCCGCAGGTCCCGCCGCTCTTCCGGGACGTGGAGGACATCTTCGCGGTGATCCGGGAGCAGGACGTGCTCCTGCACCACCCGTACGAGTCGTTCGATCCCGTCGCCGAGTTCGTCTCCCGCGCGGCCGACGACCCGAACGTCCTCGCGATCAAGCAGACGCTCTACCGGACCGGCGGCGACTCGCCGATCCTGAAGGCGCTCGCGCGCGCGGCCGAGAGCGGCAAGCAGGTGACCGCCATCGTCGAGCTGAAGGCGCGCTTCGATGAGGCGAGCAATATCCAGTGGGCGCGGACGCTCGAGCAGAGCGGCGTGCAGGTGATCTACGGCCTGCTCGGGCTGAAGACGCACGCGAAGGCGCTGCTCGTCGTGCGTCGGGAGAAGGACAAGCTGCGTCGCTACGTGCACCTCTCGACGGGCAACTACAACCCGCAGACGGCGCGGCTCTACACCGACATCGGCCTGTTCACGGCGAACCGGGAGATCGGCGAGGACATGACGTCGCTCTTCAACCTGCTCACCGGCTACAGCGCGCCGCCCAAGTGGAACCGCCTGCTCGTGGCGCCGCTCGGCCTGCACGAGGCGGTGCTCGGGTTCATCGCGCGCGAGGCGGCGCACGCGCGGGCCGGCCGCAAGGCGGAGATCGTGGCGCAGATGAACGCGCTCGTGGACGTCGACGTCATCGACGCGCTCTACGCCGCGTCGCAGGCCGGGGTCGACATCAAGCTCGCGGTGCGCGGCATCTGCTGCCTGCGGCCGGGCATCCCGGGGCTGTCGGAGCGGATCCAGGTGCGCGCGATCATCGACCGCTTCCTCGAGCACAAGCGCCTGTTCCGGTTCGCGAACGGCGGCAACGAGGAGGTCTACATGTCGAGCGCCGACTGGATGCCGCGCAACTTCCACCGCCGCGTCGAGCTGATGATCCCCATCATCGAGCCTGCGATCCGCGCGCGCGTGGAGGACATGCTGAACATGGTGACCTCCGACACGGCGAAGACGTGGGAGCTCGCGAGCGACGGCAGCTACCACAAGCTGCAGGTGCCCTCCGGCGCCGCCCCGCTGCGCTCGCAGCAGCGCTTCATCGAACTCGCGCGCGAGCGGGTGAAGCTCAGCGATCCGCTCGCGCGCGGCGGCGGGCGCTTCCACATCCTCCGCGTGCCCGCGAGCGCGTCGGACGGGGAGTCGCGTCACCGCAAGGGCACGAAGAAGAAGAAGAGCCTCCCCTGAGCGAGCCGGCGGCCTCGCGCGCGCGGGAGCCGGGAGGCGGAGCGCGAGGGGGGCGTGTGCGCGCGCCGGAGCACGGCGAGGGCGAGCGGATCAGAACCGCGTGTGCAGCGTGGCGGATCCGGGGCCGAGCGAGAGCGTGGTCTGGGCCGGCGCCTTGGGCGCCTCGTCCGTGGCCGGCACCTTCTTGCCGCCGATGATCCAGAGCGGGATGCCCACGGCGAGCATGACGCCGCCTGCCACCGAGATGAGCGCGCCAGCGACCTGGCGGGGGCCGTCGGAGCGCGTGTCGCAGACGTCGGTGAACCCCCCGAAATCGCAGTAGATCTCGTAGCGCTCGCTCGCCGAGGCGAGCAGGCCCGTCCCGGCGAAGAACGCGATGGTGCCGCCGGCGGTGAGCGCGATGCCGCCCAGCATCAGGCCCGGGTTCTTCCGCCGCAGCGGAACCGGCGGCGGAGTAGGCGGGAGCTCCGCCGCGGCAGGCGGATAGCCTGGCGGCGGGTAGGCGCCGCCATATGGAGCGTAGCCGCCCTGAACACCGGGCGGCGGGTAGCCTGGCGGCGGGTAGCCTGGCGGCGGGTAGCCTGGGGAGCCTGGCGGCGGGTAGCCCGGCGGCGGGTAGCCTGGTGCAGTCTGAGGGACCTGCTGCGGCGGCGCGGGGTAGGGCGCCGCGGGGTAGGGCGGCCCAGGCGGGTAAGGCGCCGCGGCGCCGGGGGAGGTGGCGCCGGGCGGCGTCGCGGCGCCGGGAGGCGCGCCGCCGGGCTGCGGCGTGGCGGCTGGCGGTGCCGCGGATGGCGACGCGGCGGCCGAGGGCGTCGCGCCTGGCTGCGCCGCGGCGCCGCCGGGCTGCCGCGGCGCGGCGGCGGGCGCGGACGACCCCGCAGCCGGCTGTCGTTGGGGCGCCGGCTGCGCGACCGCCGTCGTCGCGGCGAGGAGGCCGGACAGGGCGACGCCGAGCGGCAGGGCGAGCGCCCGCCCGCTGGAGAGCGGCGAGCGGCGCGGCGTTCGGGCGTCGGGAAAGGCAATCAAGCGAAGCATCTCGGGCGTCCTTTCATCGCGGCGGTTTCGATCCTTCCTACGGAGTCTCGGCGGGCCGCTGCGCCGGCTGCTTTGCGGGCGTGGCACCGGTCGTCGGCGTGGCACCGGCCGTCGGCGTGGCTCCAGGCGGCGCGGCGGCCGTCGGCGTGGCACCGGCCGATGGCGTGGCCCCAGCTGTCGGCGTGGCTCCAGCTGTCGGCGTGGCATCGGCTGTCGACGTGGCACCGGCTGTCGGCGTGGCTCCAGCTGGCGGAGCGGTTCCGGCCGGCGGCGAGGCTCCGGCCAGCGGCGCCGCTCCAGGCGTCGCGGCGCCCGGCTTCGCCGCAGCCCGCTTCGGCGTCGCGGTGGCTGCCGCCCCTTCAGCAGCGCTGGTCGCTGTCCCCCGCGGGGCGGCGCTGGCGGCCGCGCGCTGCGACGCAGCGGCGCTCGCGGGCGCACCTTCGGCCGCTTCCGCCCTGACGATCGTGGGGGGCGAGGAGTCGACGGGAGGTCGCGCCGACAGCTCGCCTGACGTTCTCGGTGCAGCGGGGTCCGCGCTAGATGGCTCCCTGGCAGCGTGCTCCCGCGGCAGCGGAGCGGCGCTCGGGGGCTCGGCCCGCGGGCGCTCCGGGGTGCGGGGGGACTGCGCGACGAAGACGATCACCGCGGAGAGCGCCACGACGCCGAGGAAGACCAGGAGCACACGCTCTCTCCCCGTCTTGGCCCGCGCGCTCCCACCGCGCGCTCGGGCGGCCTGCGCGCTCTTCGGCGCGGCGGGCTGCGCGCTCTTCGGCGCGGCGGGCTGCGCGCTCTTCGGCGCGGCGGGCTGCGCGCTCTTCGGCGCGGCGGCGTCGCGCGATCGCGCGCGGAGCGCGTCGTCGCCACGGCCGTGCGTCGCGGGCTCGATGCGCGCTTCCGTGGGTCGTCGTTCCGCCGCCCTGTCGCCTGGATCGCTCCGCGACGAGGGCGCCGTGATCGCCGTGTCCGCGCGGGACGCAGTCCCCGGCATGACGCCGGGCTGCGGCGCCTTCCGCCGGCTTTCCCTACGCTGGGCGCGTGAAAGCTTCTTCGCCACGCAGCGACCGTACCGAACAGCAGCCGGGCCGCCAAGAGCCGCCCGCGCGCGTCCGCGTTCGCTTCGTGCCGCGCGCGGGCGCGGGCGCGGCACGCGGTCCGCCGCGCATCACGGCGCGCCGCTGCGCGGGCAGCACCTCGCCGCGCTTCGTCCACGAGCGCGCGCCCCCGGCGTCGCGCACAGGATCGCCCAGAAGAACCGCGCGCGGACGCATCCAGCACGAACGGGTGTCGTCCCGCTTGACAGGTTTCTGCTCCTGGGTATCCTGCGCGTCCCCATCCCTCAGGTGGAAATCCGCGTCACTATGCCGACCATCAGCCAGCTCATCCGCCAAGGCCGCGAGGCCGCCCGCTACAAGACGGCCTCTCCTGCGCTCAAGTCCTGCCCGCAGCGCCGAGGCGTGTGCGTACGTGTTTATACCACGACGCCGAAGAAGCCTAACTCGGCGCTCCGCAAGGTCTGCCGTGTCAGGCTGAGCAACCAGATGGAAGTGACCAGCTACATCCCGGGCGAAGGTCACAACCTGCAGGAGCACTCGGTCGTCCTCATCCGTGGAGGCCGCGTGAAGGACCTGCCGGGCGTGCGTTACCACGTCGTCCGCGGCACGCTCGACGCCTCCGGCGCCGCCGGGCCGAGCTCCACGAACAAAGCGAACCGCAACCGCAAGCGCTCGAAGTACGGCGTGAAGCGCCCGAAGGCCTGATCGGGCGATAGCCGAGCAGAGGAACGAAGATGCCCCGTCGTCGCGAAGTCCCGAAGCGGAAGATCATTCCGGACCCGAAGTACAAGGACAAGCTCGTCGCCAAGTTCACGAACTCCCTGATGCTGTCGGGCAAGAAGGCGACTGCCGAGGGGATCCTCTACGGCGCGTTCGACATCGTGCGCGACCGTTTCAAGGAGGAGCCGATCGACGTCTTCCGGAAGGCGCTCGACAACGTCAAGCCGAAGCTCGAGGTGAAGAGCCGGCGCGTCGGCGGCGCGACCTACCAGGTCCCCGTCGAGGTCCGGCCCGAGCGCCGCGTCGCGCTGGCGATGCGCTGGCTCGTGACCTACTCGCGCGGCCGCGGCGAGAAGACGATGCGCGAGCGGCTCGCCGCCGAGCTCGTCGACGCGGCGCAGAACCGCGGCAACGCGGTCAAGAAGCGCGACGACACGCACAAGATGGCGGAGGCCAACAAGGCGTTCGCCCATTATCGGTGGTAGGTGACGAGGCCGCCAGCGCAGATCATGGATCTGCGCTGGTTCGTCCATTTCACGTACCGGTGACCAGGCGAGGAGACGCGTAGAGCGAGATGGCACAGTCGACATAAGGATCGGGTTACAGAGCCGGTCTTCTCGAGGGAGCGCGACAGCGCTCACCGTCGTGAGGCCTAGAAAAGCTGCTGCTGTACCCCGACACCCTCTCCAGGTTCAAGTGCCCGCCACAACAGCGGTGGGCCGGGCTGGAGAGGGTGTTTTGCATCCTGAGTCCGAAACACTCACCCCACGCATCACACGACGGAGAAGGAACAGTGGCACGCGAGTACAGCCTGGAACGGACGCGCAACATCGGGATCATGGCCCACATCGATGCGGGCAAGACCACGGTCACCGAGCGCATCCTTTATTACTCGGGTGTCAACTACAAGATCGGTGAGGTCCACGAGGGCGCGGCCACGATGGACTGGATGGTCCAGGAGCAGGAGCGCGGCATCACGATCACGTCCGCCGCGACGAACTGCTTCTGGTCGCCGGTGCAGGGACCCCAGAAGGGCGTCTCTCACCGCATCAACATCATCGATACCCCCGGCCACGTCGACTTCACCATCGAGGTCGAACGGAGCCTGCGGGTGCTCGACGGCGCCGTGGCGGTGTTCGACGGCGGCAACGGCGTCGAGCCCCAGAGCGAGACCGTCTGGCGCCAGGCGGACAAGTACGGCGTCCCGCGCATCGCGTTCATCAACAAGATGGACAAGGTCGGCGCGGACTTCGACATGTGCGTCGACTCCATCCGCGAGCGTCTCGGCGCGAACCCGGTGGCGATCCACTACCCGCTCGGCGCGGAGGACTCGTTCCGGGGCGTCATCGACCTCGTGACCCTCCGGGCCGCCGTCTTCGACGAGGAGACGAAGGGCCAGGACATCAGGTGGCAGGAGATCCCGGGCGACCTCCTCCCCCGGTGCAAGGAGCTCCGGGAGAAGCTCCTCGAGGCGGCCGCCGACTCGAGCGACAAGGTGATGGAGAAGTTCATCGCCGGCGAGCTCGACAAGATCACCGAGGAGGAGATCCACGCGGCGCTCCGCGCCGGCACCCTGAGCTTCAAGATCGTCCCCGTCCTGTGCGGCTCGGCGTTCAAGAACAAGGGGGTCCAGCTCCTGCTCGACAGCGTGGTGAACTACCTGCCTTCGCCGGTCGATATCCCGGCCGTCGAGGGGACGCTGCCCGACAAGAAGGACAAGGTCGTCGCGCGCAAGGCGAGCGACGATGAGCCGTTCGCTGCGCTGGCGTTCAAGATCATGAACGACCAGTTCGGCAACCTCACCTTCTTCCGCGTCTACTCCGGCACCACGAAGAGCGGCGTCAGCGTGCTCAACTCGACCCGCGGCAAGCGGGAGCGGTTCGGGCGCATCCTCCGCATGCACGCGAACAAGCGCGAGGAGATCGACGTCTGCTACGCCGGCAACATCTACGCTGCCGTGGGGCTCCGCGACACCCGCACAGGGGACACGCTCTGCGACGAGAAGCACCCGATCGTGCTGGAGCGGATGGAGTTCCCCGACCCCGTCATCTCGATCGCGATCGAGCCCAAGACCAAGGTCGACCTCGACAAGCTCGGGCTCAGCCTGCAGAAGCTCGCCTACGAGGATCCGTCGTTCCGCACCTACACGAACGAGGACACGGGGCAGACGATCATCGCCGGGATGGGCGAGCTCCACCTCGAGATCATCGTCGACCGCTTGAAGCGCGAGTTCAAGGTCGACGCCAACGTCGGCAAGCCCGAGGTCGCCTACCGCGAGACCATCTCGAAGAAGGCGACGGACGTCGAGGGGCGCTTCGTCCGGCAGTCGGGCGGACATGGCCAGTTCGGCCACGTCCGGATCGACATCGAGCCGGCCGAGCGCGGCGCGGGCTTCGTGTTCGAGAACGACATCGTCGGCGGCATCATCCCGAAGGAGTTCATCCCCTCGATCGAGAAGGGTATCCGGGACGCGATGGGCCGCGGCGTGCTCGCGGGCTACCCCGTCGTCGACATCAAGGTGCGGCTCCACTTCGGCAGCTACCACGAGGTCGACTCCTCGGGCCCCGCGTTCGAGGTCGCCGCGTCGATGGCCTTCCAGGACGGCGCCAAGCGGGCGGGCCTCGTGCTCCTCGAGCCGATGATGGCCGTCGAGGTCGTCTCTCCCGAGAACTACCTCGGGGACGTCATCGGCGATCTCAACTCGCGACGTGGCCGCATCCTCGACATGGGGCAACGCGCGAACACCCGGGTGATCCGAGCGGAGGTCCCGCTCGCCACCATGTTCGGTTACGCGACCGACGTCCGTTCAAAGACGCAGGGCCGCGCAACCCATTCGATGCAGTTCTCTCATTACGCACCGGTTCCAGCAGCGATCCAGGAAGAGATCGTCGCCAAGCAGCGAGGTTAAAGATACGCCATGGCCAAGGAGAAATTCACTCGTACGAAGCCGCACGTGAACGTGGGCACCATCGGTCACATCGACCACGGCAAGACCACGCTCACCGCGGCGCTCGTCAAGGTGCAGTCGAAGCGCCAGCTGGCGAAGGCGATCTCGTACGCCGATATCGCGAAGGGCGGGACGGTCCGTGACGAGACCAAGACGGTGACCATCGCGGCGGCGCACGTGGAGTACGAGTCGGTCAACCGCCACTACGCGCACGTCGACTGTCCCGGGCACGCCGACTACATCAAGAACATGATCACCGGCGCGGCGCAGATGGACGGGGCGATCCTCGTCGTGTCGTCGCTCGACAGCGTGATGCCGCAGACGCGCGAGCACGTGCTGCTCGCCCGCCAGGTCGGCCTGAACCACATCGTCGTGTTCCTCAACAAGTGCGACGCCGTGGACGACCCGGAGATGCTCGACCTGGTCGAGATGGAGGTCCGCGAGCTCCTGTCGAAGTACAAGTTCGACGGCGACAACGCGCCGGTGGTCCGGGGCGCGTCGCTGCCGGCGCTGCAGGGCGACCCGAAGTGGGAGGAGACGATCCAGCAGCTCCTCAACGCGCTCGACAGCTACATCCCCGAGCCGGTGCGCGACATCGACAAGCCGTTCCTGATGGCGATCGAGGACGTGTTCTCGATCAAGGGCCGCGGCACCGTGGCCACGGGCCGCATCGAGCGCGGCATCATCAAGGTCGGCGACGAGGTCCAGATCATCGGCTTCAAGGACACGAAGAAGTCGGTCGTGACCGGCGTCGAGATGTTCCGGAAGCTGCTCGATCAGGGTCAGGCCGGCGACAACGTCGGCTGCCTCCTCCGCGGCGTGGAGAAGGAAGAGATCGAGCGCGGCCAGGTGCTCGCGAAGCCCGGGTCGATCACGCCGCACACGAAGTTCACCGGTGAGGTGTACGTCCTCAAGAAGGAGGAGGGCGGGCGCCACACGCCGTTCTTCACCAACTACCGGCCGCAGTTCTACATCCGGACGACGGACGTGACCGGCACGGTGAACCTCCCCGAGGGGGTGAAGATGGTGATGCCGGGCGACAACATCACGATGACGATCGAGCTCATCGCCCCGGTCGCGCTGGAGGAGCAGATGCGCTTCGCCATCCGCGAGGGCGGCAAGACGGTGGGCGCCGGCGTCGTCACCAAGATCCTCGCGTAGGAAGAGCAACATGGCTGATACAACGAAGATCCGGATTCGCCTCAAGGCGTTCGACCACCAGCTTCTCGACAAGTCGACGAGCGACATCGTCGAGACGGCGAAGCGGACCGGCGCGCACGTCGCGGGACCCATCCCGCTGCCCACCGAGATCCGCCGCTACACGGTGCTCCGGGGGCCCCACGTCGACAAGAAGTCGCGCGAGCAGTTCGAGATCCGGACTCACAAGCGGCTTCTCGACATCATCGAGCCGACTCAGCAGACCCTCGACGCGCTGATGAAGCTCGACCTTTCGGCCGGCGTCGACGTCGAGATCAAGAGCTAGGAGTCCAGGTACCATGAAGGTTACCGTTTACAACCTCAAGCGGGAGCAGGTCGGCGAGCTCGACCTCTCGGACGAGGTCTTCGGGACCGAGGTGAAAGAGCACCTCTTCTACGAGGTCGTGAAGGCGCAGCTCGCGTCCCGCCGCTCGGGCACCAAGGCCACCAAGGAGCGGAGCGCGGTCGCCGGCTCCACGAAGAAGCTCTATCGCCAGAAGGGCACCGGCCGCGCTCGCCAGGGCTCGATCCGCGCGCCGCACCACGCGGGCGGCGGCATGGCGCACGCCCTGGAGCCGAAGGACTGGTCGTACCGTCCGCCGCGCAAGGTGCGCATCGGCGCCCTGAAGAGCGCGCTCTCCCTCTTCGCGAAGGAGGGCCGGCTCATCGTGCTCGACAGCCTGGAGGTCCCCGAGGTCAAGACCAAGGCGATCGCGGCCACGCTCACGACGCTGCAGGCGGATCGGAAGTCGCTGGTCGTCGACACGGCCGGTAACGAGAAGCTGGTGAAGAGCCTCCGCAACCTGGAGAACCACCAGTACCTGCCGCCGGAGGGGGTCAACGTCTACGATCTCCTCAGGCACGACCACCTCATCGTCTCGAGGGACGCCGCCAAGGCGCTCGAGGCGCGTTGCCTTCGCTAGTCAGGGGAGTCCGCCATGCAGCCCGAGCAGATCATCCGCCGGCCCATCATCCTCACGGAGAAGTCGAGCCGGCTCCGCGACCAAGGCAACAAGGTCATCTTTGAGGTCCGCCGCGAGGCGAACAAGATCCAGATCAAGGACGCCATCCAGACGCTCTTCAAGGTGGGCGTGGTGGACGTCAACACCATGATCATGCGCGGCAAGGAAAAGCGCATGGGGCGCGGCTATGCGAAGCTGCGCAATTGGAAGAAGGCGATCGTCACCCTCAAGGAGGGTGACGAGATCCAGTTCTTCGACGAGAAGGCGGAATAGCCATGGGAATCAGATCCTTCAAGCCGACCTCGCCGGCGCGGCGTTACTACTCGGTCAGCGACTTCAAGGAGATCACCAAGGTCGAGCCCGAGCGGTCGCTGCTCGAGCAGCAGACGTCCACCGGCGGCCGGAACAACAACGGCCGGATCACGTCGCGGTTCCGCGGCGGTGGTCACAAGCAGCGTTACCGGATCATCGATTTCCGGCGCGACAAGATCGGCGTCCCGGCGAAGGTCGCCGCCATCGAGTACGACCCGAACCGGACGGCGCGCATCGCGCTGCTCCACTACGTGGACGGCGAGAAGCGCTACATCCTGGCGCCCGACGGCCTCGCGGTCGGGGCGACGCTGCTGGCGAGCCGGAACGCGGACATCAAGCCGGGCAACAGCCTGACGCTCCGCTTCATCCCGCCCGGCACGTCGATCCACAACGTCGAGGTCAAGAAGGGCAAGGGCGGCCAGCTCGTCCGGTCGGCCGGCGTCGCTGCCCAGCTCATGGCGAAGGACGGCGACTACGCGCAGGTCCGCCTCCCGAGCGGCGAGATCCGCAAGGTCCACCTCGATTGCCGCGCCACGATCGGGCAGGTGTCGAACTCCGACCACGCGAACATCAGCCTCGGTAAGGCCGGTCGCTCGCGCTGGCTCGGCCGCCGGCCGCACAACCGGGGTGTCACGATGAACCCGGTCGATCACCCGATGGGCGGCGGTGAGGGCCGGACGAGCGGCGGGCGCCACCCGTGCTCGCCGTGGGGTCAGCTCGCCAAGGGGCTCAAGACGCGGAACAACAAGCGCACGGACTCGATGATCGTCCGGCGGCGCGGGACCAAGGGTTAGTCATGCCGAGGAGCATCAAGAAAGGGCCCTTCATCGACGGTCACCTGCTGGAGAAGATCCAGGCAGCCCAGGCGACCAATGCGAAGAAGGTCATCAAGACGTGGTCGCGCCGCTCGACGATCCTGCCCGAGTCGGTCGGCCTGACGTTCGCCGTGCACAACGGGCGGAAGTTCGTCCCCGTGTTCGTGACGGAGAACATGGTCGGCCACAAGCTGGGTGAGTTCGCCCCGACGCGCACGTTCCACGGTCACTCCGGGGACAAGAAGTCCAAGGTCGCCAAGGGCGGCCCTGGCGGTCGCTGATCTCTCCGCGGCCAGCGCGAGAGCATCGACGGCAAGCGGGCGGGATCGCAGCAGCGATCCCGCCCGTTCGTCATTTGGAGCGCGGCGCGGACGCCCGGCCGGCCTGGAGCCGCTTCAGAACGCGCCGCGCACGCCGACGTAGCCGGGCGCGACGAGGAGCTGCGGTGAGGTGGTGGCGCCCTGCGGCTCGCCGGCGCCGCCGCCGGTGAAGCTCAGGATGAACAGCGTCGTGCCGGTGACGAGCCCGAGCGCGCCGACCACGAGGCCGACGTTCGCGACCGTCTTCTGGGTCTTGCCCGCGTCGACGTCGTCCTGGCGCTCGATGGGGCAGGGGCCGCGGCACGTCTCGGCGAGATCGCTGTAGGTGCTGTTCGCCATCAGCCCGGCGATCGTGAATACGCCGAGCCCCGCCACGCCCACGCCGCCGGCGACATAGGCGTAGGGTCGCAGGTACTCCCTCGGCGAGGGCGACTCCGGCGCGGGCGGGATCGATCCCTCGTCGAGGAGCATCGCGTTGTCGTCAGGGGCCGCGGGCGGACCGCTCGCGTCGGCGTCGATCGGCACCGTCTTCGCTTCGCCCGGCGACAGATCGACGGTCTGCGGGATCGAGGTGATCCTGGTGCGCAGGACGATCTCGGCCTTGCCGGGCTTGACCGGGTACGGCTTGCCCCACCGCTCGCGGGGGACCTCCTTGCCGGCGATCGTGAGCGACGTCGCCGACTCCGGGCGCGCCACCGCGACCGTCACGAGCGCGATCTTGCGCGCGAGCTCGTCTCGCTCCAGCTGCGCCGTCTGCTCCGTCTGGGCGTAGCGCGGCTCGGTCTTCGCGCGCGCCGCGGCCTCCGCCGCGACCCCCTCGAACTCGAGGTACGCCTCCGTGAGATCGCCGAGCTCGGCGAGGCAGCGCGCGATGTACAGGCGCGAGTTCGGGCTCGCCACCGCGGCGTACGAGCCCCGGAACTGCTCGAGCGCGAGCGCGTAACGCCTGCTCTCGAAGAGGGCAGCGCCCTTCTTGAACAGGCTCTGCGCCCTTTCCACCGCGTCCGGCGCCGGCGTCGACGCGGCGTCGTCCGCGGCCGCTGCGGGCCCGGGGAGCGTGCACAGGCAGAGGCAAGACGCCGCACCGAAGAGCAGCGCACGGAGCCAGGGTCGAGGTCGCACGGTGTTCAGATACCCGAGGGGTTGTACTTCTTCTTGGTGGTCGGTTTGCTGGTCGCTGCGGGCTTGGGCGCAGGCTTCGTCGTCGTGGAGGTCGTCCGGGCGCGCGCTGTCGCCGCCGGGCGCGGCGGCTGCGGGGCGGCAGCGGGCTTCGGCGTCGCCGCCGCCCCCTGCGCCTGCGCCGTCTGGGGAGGCTTCTGCGTCGCCTCGGGAGGCGGCTCGGCGGGCTTCGGCGGTTCCTCCGGAGCGGGCGGTGATGGCGGCTGCGCCGCCTGCGGGGGCTCCGCGGTCGCCGGGGTCGCCGGCGGGGCGGCGCTGGCCGCGGGCGCGGCGTTGTCCGCCGTCGCGGTCGCGGGCAGCGCGTCGACGCGCGCCTTGCCGATCTCGGTCGTGTTGCGCTCGTCGCCGCTGCGCGCGACCAGCGCGATGGCGCCGATCGCCACGCAGAACATCGCCGCGCCGGCCACGATGAGCTGGAGCCGCTTGTGCCGCTGCGCTGTCTCGTACGAGCGATCGACCGCCGTGACCTCGCCGACGTCGTTGGCCAGGCTCCGGGACCCGCCCCTCGCGAACCGGGCGCTGAGCGCTGCGGCCCTCGAGGCGGGCGGATCCGCCGCCGCGAGCACCTTCGACGCGGGCGTGCCGGCCGCCGGGAGGACCCGCGGGACGGACGCGCCGAGCGGCTTGCCCTCGCGGGGAGAGGCGGGCGCGCCCGCCGCCTCCGCCGGCCCACCGAGCGGGAGATCGGCTTGAAGCGCCGGCGCGATGATCAGCCGCGGCGGGGTCTGGGGCGGCTGCGCCGGCGCGGCCATCTCCTCGATCGAGATCGGCTCCAGGCTGATGGGGCTCTCGTCTTCCTGCGCCGCAGGCGGGGAGGCTTGCGCTGCGTTCGACGTCAGACCGGCGGCAGCCGCTGCCGTCGCGGCAGCCGCGGCCGGCGCCGCGCCAGCGCCGCCGAGGGCGCGCTCGCTCGATCCCGGGCTGACGTCGGCGAGCGAGGCCTGGAGCTCCGGAGAGAGCGCGGGGCGAGGCTCCGAGTTCTGCGCCGCGCCGGCGTCGACCGCCGCGATGGCGTCGCGGAGCTCCTGCGCGCGCCTCGCCTGGGTATCGCCGATCGCCAGCCGCACAAAGGCGGCCACGTCCTCGTCGGTCGTGGGCTCGCCGAGGCTCGACGCCACCTGATCGATGGCCCGCTGCATCTCGGCGCACGTCGAGAAGCGGTTGTCGCGATCCTTCTCGAGCGCCTTGAGGATGATCCTCTCGAGCTCGGGGTGGATCGCGCTGTTCAGCTCGCGCGGCGGGAGCGGGGCCTTGATGGTGATGTTCTCGACGGTCGAGAGCTCGGTCTCGGCGCGGAACGGGTGCATCCCCGTCGTGAGCACGTACAGCAGCGCGCCGAGCGAGAAGATGTCGCTCCGGCGATCGATGGGGAGCCCGCCGAGCTGCTCCGGCGAGAGGTACGGCGTCTTCCCCTTGATGATGCCCCCGGCGCGCGTGATGTGCAGGCGTCCCTTCGACTTCGCCACGCCGAAGTCGACGATCTTCACGAACCCGGCGGTCGAGATGAGCACGTTGGCCGGCGAGATGTCGCGGTGCACCAGATCGAGCAGCGCGCCGCTGTCGTCGCGGAGCTCGTGCGCGTTGTGGAGCCCCGCGCAGATCTGCGAGGCGATGCGGAGCACGATCCGCTGCGGGATGCCGCCGAGCTTCTTCGCGGCCTTCTGGAGCGTGCCGGCCGTCTCGCCGTCGACCCACTCCATGACGATGTAGAGGACGTCGTCCTCCTCACCGAGGTCGAGGATCTCGACCACGTTGGGGTGGCGGACGCGCGCCGCGACCCGCGCCTCGTCGAGGAACATCGACTCGAAGTCGGGGTCGTCGGAGACGTCCGGCAGCATCGTCTTGATGGCGACGATCTTCCGGAAGCCGCGGGTGCCCTGCAGGCGCGCGGCCCAGACGGCCGCCATGCCTCCCTTGGCGACCGGAATGAGGATCTCGTAGCGGCCGAGGGTGCTCCCCGGGCCCAGCCGATCCACGGCCGACGCCGCGCGGCCCCACAGCTTCGTCGGGCCCTGCGACCCGGTCGGCGTCTGGAGCGTCCTGGCGGAGATCGGCGGCAGGTCGACGCCGCGCGCGCTCTCCGGCGTCACCGCGGTCAGCGGCGCGGGCGCCGCGCCTGCCGAGACGACGGTCGACGCGGATGACGGAGCCTTCTGCGTGGCAGGCGTCGCTGGCGCGGCGGCCGGCGACGGGGCCGCAGGCACCGGCGTCCGCGGAGGCGCGGCTGCGACGGGCGGGGCGGGCGTCACCGGCGCCACGGGGGCGCGAGGCGTGGTCGGCGCCGCGGGCACGGCGGCTGCGCGAGGCGTGGTCGGCGCCGCGGGCACGGCGGCTGCGCGAGACGCGGTCGGCACCGCGGGCGCGCGGTGCGCGGCAGGCGCCGGCGGTACCGCGGGCACTCCAGGGACGCGCGGCGGCGGACGGCTCGACGATGTCGCAGGCGCGGCGGCCGGGGACGCCACGACGGAGGTCTTGCCCGGGACCTCGGGAGGCGCCGGCACCGCCCGAACTGCCGGCGGGCGCGGCGGCCTCGGGGGGCCCGGCGGGACAGGCGTCGGCCGCTTCGGCGCCGCACCCTCGGCGGGCGTCGGCGTCGCGCGGCCGTCGCCCGCATCGCCGGGCCGCGGCACCGCCGCCCGCGCCGGCGCCTGCTCCTTCACCGCGGCCGCCGTCGGCGTCGGTGTCGCCGCGGCCGCCTCGGGGCCGGCCACCGCGGCGCCGCGGCTCTCCGTGCGCTCGCTCGACGGCTCGATCCGCGGCAGGGTCTCCGCAGGGGGCCGCGGCGCGGGCAGGCCGCGGGCAGGACCTTCATCCGCCGAGCCCCACGCGGCGTCGACGTCGGCGTGCGCCACCCCGGCGCCCGCCGGCGCCGCGCCGTTCGAGGCGCCCGCCGCCTTGGTCGCCATACCGTTCTTCAGCGCTGCCGCGCTGCCCGACGGGCGTAGCTGGCTGGCGCTGACCGCGCCGCCCACGGCAACCGGCGGGGTGCCCGGCGTCGTCGGCGCCCCGCGCAGGCGCGGAGACGGCGCGGTGATCCCGTGCCGCGGGCCGTCGCCGCGGGGGGAGAGCGCCGCCTCCGGGATCGCCAGGCCCACCAGCGTCGCCCCGCGCGCGCGTGGCGCCGGCCGCGGCTCGGTCGCGCCCGCGGCGCCCGCCATCGCCGCGGCGATCATCGTCCTGCGCGGCTCGATCGTCTTGCCGGCCAGCCGGCTCAGCGCCGCGGCCACGTCCTCCGGCGCGGCGATGCGGCCCGCGCCCGCGGCCTCCAGCGCCGCGAGCATCGCCGACGCGCCCTCGAAGCGGAGCGCCGGATCGCGCTCGAGCGCGGTCCGGACGACATCGCCGACCTCGGCCGGGACGGCGCCCCCGGCGGCGCCCGCGAGCGGCGGGATGGGCGCCGTCAGCACCTTCTGGATGACCGCCGTCTCCAGCTTCGACGAGAACAGCCGCTGCCGCGAGAGAAGCTCCCAGAGGATCACGCCGACCGAGAAGAGATCGGCGCGCGCGTCGAGCGGGGCCGCGGTGTGCGTCGCCATCGCCTTGACCCGCTCCGGCGCGGCGTAGGCCAGCCGATCGGGGTTCCTCGTCCCCATCGGCGCGAGCCCGGCGATGGCCCGCGCGACGCCGAGCCCGCCCACCCGCGTGACGCCGTCGATGCCGATGAGCACGTGCGTCGGGTTCAGCTCGCCGTGCACGAGCGCCGGCTCCGCCGCGTGCGCGGACGCGAGCGCGCGCAGCACGTCGGCCGCGATCCGGAGGGCGACCGGGAGCGGCAGCCCCTCGGCGCCGGCCGCCGACACCAGCGCGCCGAGCTGCTCGCCCTCCACGTACTCCGAGACGATGAAGACCTCCCCGTCGGCGATGCGGGCGTCGAGCACCGAGGCAACGTTGGGGAAGCGGAGCTGCTGCGCCGCGCCGGCCTCGCGGAGGATGCTGTCGGCGGTCTCGGACTTCTTCGTGAGGTGCCGGTAGATGCGCAGGATCGTGACAGGCGGCGCGCCCT
Organism: Sorangium sp. So ce406; assembly: GCF_051474675.1. Taxonomy (NCBI): domain Bacteria; kingdom Pseudomonadati; phylum Myxococcota; order Polyangiales; family Polyangiaceae; genus Sorangium; species Sorangium sp. So ce406. The sequence continues at coordinate 1,333,195 of NZ_CP150340.1, forward strand.
TCGCGTCGCCCTCGGACGACGCGCGCGCGAGCCACGTGGAACCGATGCCGCCGCCGGACAGCTCTTTCAGCAGCTCATAATTGCCGAGTCGCGAAGCAGAGCCCGCACCGGGCGGCCTGTCGAGCGCCATGGGACTTGCATGCTATCAGGACGGCAGAAGCTGGATCCAGCGTTCATGGCCGGTTACACGGCGGGTTTGCGCGTGTCCGGAGCGCCCCGTCAGGCGAGCTTCGCATGCAGCGCGCGCGGCGCGACGCGCACGCTGGCCAGCGCCGCGCGCCGCGACGCCCTCGCGTCGGCGAGCGCTCGCGCGCGCCCCGCGGCTTGACACACGCCTGCGCGGAGCTCCAGGAAATCCCGCGAGATCGCCGCGAAGAGCGGACGCGGCCGCGGCGCGATCACGCCCGCGACGATGGTCGCTGGCGCCTCCGCGCGCACAGGTGCTCGGGTGTGGGGAGCTCGGCGCGCGCCGAGCCCGCGAGCACCGCGCGCGGCAGATCGGGCCAGGCGGAGGCCGTCAGAAACCGGAATTGCAGAGGAAAAGCGCGCCGTACGTCATGCCCGCGCCAGGGCCGACGGTCCGTCGAGCTCAGGGCTCCGATGCGCTGCTCGGGACGGGATGAACGGTCAACGTCACGAACCGGGTGCGGCGCTCGTGGCTCGAGAACGCGCTCGCCGCGACCGGGATCCCGCGCCGGAGCGCCACGGCGACGTGAGGGCCCGGATCGACCCGGATCGCCCGTGACGGCTGCGCCACCTCGCCGTCGAGCAGCACGGTCACGCCCTCGGTCGCGCCCGCGAGGTTCAGCACGATCCTCGGCATCCGCCCCTCGAGGTCCTGGAGGCGCGCGTCGATCTCGGCGAGCACCGCCGGCGTCGCGGGCCGCGAGGTGGCGCGCGCGTCCTGGTACGTCTGCTCGGCCTTCCGCAGCCGGCCGAGCCGCTCGTGACAGAGCCCGATGTGGAACGTGACGTTCGCGGTCGGCCGGCGGCGGGCGATCGCCTCGAACCGATCGAGCGCGTCTGCCCAGCGTCCAGCGCCCTCGAGGGTCAACCCCCGCGCGAACTGGAGCCGCAGCGCGCGCGTCGCGCCGTCGTCCTGCGCGTCGGTCGCGCCGTCGTCCTGCGCGTGCAGCCATGAGGGGGTGAGCAGCGCCCAGCAAATGAGCCCGAGCGCGGCGGCGCGCCGGCGGGAGCGCCTGCGCAGAGCGGAGGTGGGTGCGGCGTTGATCATCAGAATCCAGGGCTCGTGATGCGGGAGCGCGAGGTCCCGCGCGGCGCCTGCGAGCGCGGGGGCTTGTCCTCGGAGGCGGCCGCGATCTCGGCGCTCACCGGGTCCGTCGAGGCGAGCTCGGGCGAGCCGGGCGCGCCGTCGCAGGTCGCTGCCTCCTGGGCCGGCGCGCCGCTGCTCGCCTGGCCGGGCGCGCCGTCGCCGCGCCGGGACGCGGCGCCGGTCCCGGCGAAGGCCGCGGCCAGCACGGGGCGGAGGCTCTCGCGCGCCGCGCCCCCGGCCTCCGCGTCCGTCTGCTCCCGCAGCGCGGCCGAGGTGAGCGCCGCGACGAGCGCCGCCGCGCCCGCGAGCCGGAGCGTGAGGCTCGCCGTCGCGCGCCGCCGGGCGTCCGGCAGCGGCGCGACGCCGAGCGTGCGCCCGAGCGTCGGCGCCTCGCGCCACCGACGCGCCCGCGGCCGCGAGGCCCAGAGACGGCCGATCGCGCGCAGGGCGAGCCTCGACGGCGCGGCGCGCGCGATGAGCTCTGGCAGCGCGTCGCGCACGAGGCGCTTCCGCGGCGCGGCGCGCGCGATGAGCTCCGGCGGCGCGTCGATCGCGATGAGCCTCCGCGGCGCGGCGCGCGCGATGAGCTCCGGCGGCGCGGCGAGCGCGCCGAGCTCCGGCGGCGCGGCGAGCGCGCCGCGCGGGCGCGTCGTCTCGACCGACCGCGAGCCCGCGGACCGCGGCGAGAGGATCACGAGCGGCGCGGGCGCGCTCGCGCCGAGGTCGTCGAGCGCGGCCTGCAGATCCGCGCGCAGCGACGCCGCGTCCAGGTAGCGCCGCGCCGGGTCCTTCTCGAGGCAGCGGCCGGCGATCTTCCGGAGGCGCGGCGGGATCGACGACGGGAGCGGCGCCGGCTCGGTGTCGAGGATGCGCCGGAGGACCGCGTGGTGGTTGCCTCCCCTGAACGGCTGCGCGCCGCTGAGCGCCTCGTAGAGCATGACGCCGACCGCCCAGAGATCGGCGCGCGCGTCGATCGTGCGCTTGCCCAGCACCTGCTCGGGGCTCATGTACGAGGGCGTCCCGAGGAGCTGCCCCTCGATGGTGAGCGCGTCGCCCGCGCCGGTGAGCTGGCTGATGCCGAAGTCGACGATCTTCGGCACGACCCCCTCGCCGGGGACCATGGCCATCACGATGTTCTCCGGCTTGATGTCGCGGTGCACGACGCCTTCGGCGTGGGCGGCCGAGAGCCCGCTGCACACCTCCATGAGGACCGGCACGACCTCCTCGGGCGGCAGGGGCCGGTTCGGGATCAGGCGGTCCGCGAACGGCGACCCGCGCAGGAGCTCCAGGGCCAGGAAGAGGTAGCCCTCCTCCTGGAGCTCGCCGGCGTCGACCACGCCGACGATGTTCCGGTGCTGGAACTTGCCGATGATCTTCGCCTCACGGACGAACCGCCCGATGACCTGCTCGTCCTGGATCGCCGGGGACAGCTTGAGCGCGACGTCCCGACCGATGAGCTCATGGCGGGCCCACCAGACGCTCGACATCCCGCCCGAGCCGATCGGCTGGATCAGTCGGAAGCGACCTCCTGCAACGTCTCCGGCATGCAGCATGTGCCCCCTTCGCCCATCGCGCGTGAGAGAAGCCTTCACGCCGACCAAGCACGAGAGCCGAAAAGCACGAGCAAGGCCACCGGGCTGGATCCGCCGTCGCCGTCGGACGGAGCGTGCAGGCGAAACCGCCCGTCAGGGGCGGTATCGCTCGAGGATGTCGTTCGAGAGCTTCACGCCGAGCTCCCGGTAGCCGCGGAACGTCAGGTGGACCCCATCGCGGGACGCGCGCGGCGGGCGCTCGCGGTACCAGGCCTCGATCGAGCCCCTCCCGCCCATCGCCTCGTACGTGTCCCAGAACGCGCAGCCGCCCTCCTGGGCGGCGTCGCGCAGGACGTCGCGGATGACGGGCGTGCGCTCCGGAGCGTCTTTCCGGTCCGTGGGCGCGAGGACCAGGCAGTCGACGTCGGGCTCGACCCTGCGGGTACGGGCGAGCAGCTCCGCGAGCTGCTTCGCGTAGAGGGACGGATCCGTGGTGACGTCGCCGGCCTCGTTCGTGCCGTACTCCAGCACCACGAGCTCCGGCGAGCGCCGCGCGAGCTCCGCAGCCCAGGCGAGCTCGCTCCACCGCAGCGCCGTCGCCAGCCGGGCGCCGTTGATGCCGAGCGTGTCGACCACCACCCCGGGTCTGGCCTCCGGGTCGGTCTCGACGACCAGCCCGCAGAGCTCGGGCGCGCCCGACGGCACGACGCCGAGCTTCGTCGCGCCCACGCTCGCCAGCTTCGCGTGCTGCAGCGCGCCGGGGGCGTCGCTCGCGGCAGCGCGGAGGATCTCGCTCGGACCGCCCTCGATCGTCACCGCGAGCTCGTCGGTCGGCGCGCTGGAGCGAAAGCACACGTCCCAGAGCAGCCGCGCGGAGGGCCCGGCCCCGGTGACCGCGATCTCCGCGCGCACCGGGCCCCTGTGCGCGCTGAAGAGGATCCCCCCGAGGCCGAAGACGCCGTCGTCCACCGGCGTGGAGCCGCCCGGCGTCTTCGGGCGCGTCCGCCACTTGCCCTCGGTCGTGAGCCGCGCGCCGTCGTGGCGGTAGGCGGCGTAGCCGAGGTGCACGAAGCCGAGCCCGCCGTCGCCGAAGCGCCGCTGCAGCGCGGTGCGGAGCGCGCCGCTCCAGAAATCCGCGGCGGCGTGCGAGTCGCCGAGCCAGGCGACGCGCACGTGGTCCTTGCGGCGCCCCTGCTCGAGCGCGCGGAGCGCCGCGAAGAAATGGGCGTAGGGCCCGTCTTCGGGGCGCACCAGATCCAGCTCCGGCGGGCGCGCGGGCGCCGGATCGGCGCGGCGCGGCGCGGTCGCGTCAGGCGCAGCGGAGTCGGCTCTGCGCGGCGGGAGCGCCGCCGGCGAGGGGGGCGTGGGGGCCACCTCGGGCGTCGGCGGCGCGACGTGCTCGCGGGTCGAGCTGCAGCCGAGCGCCGCCGCGGCGAGCTGCGCCGCGGTCACGAGCAGCGCGACGGAGGGGCGCCGCCGCGGGGCGCGCGGGAGACCCGCGCTGCGCTCCGGGACCTCCGCGCCGACGGCGGAGCATGCCGCGCCGCTCACGACAGCGGATCCTCGATGTCGAGGTCGGCGTCCGCGCTTGCCTCGATCTCCTGGCGCTCGCGCCGCTCGCGGACGCGCTCCTGGACGGCGCCGACGAGCACGTCGACGTACGACTCGAAGGGCGGGCAGGCGACCCCCGCGCCGGCGAGCACGAGGTCCGCGTTCCGGGCGTCGTAGCGCACCGGGGTCATGAGCTGCTCGACGAACGCGCGCGGGCTGCGGAGGAAGCGCTCGATCCCGGGCGTGCGGAGCAGCGCCTTGGCGAGGTTCGACGGGATGTGGCCGCGCGCGGCGCGGCGGCCGCTCGCCCGGGCGATGAGGTCGAAGACTCGCCGCGCCGAGAGCGGGTGCGGGTCGGCGACGTGAAAGGTGCGGCGCGGCGCGAGCCGGTGCAGCCCGATCGCGTGCGTCGAGCGGACCACGAAATCGATGGGGACGATGTTGAGCGGCACGTCGCCGCGGCCGGGCATCGGGATCGCCATGTCGGCCGGCGCTGCCATGATGAGCAGCACCAGGAGGTACAGGCCGTCGAACCGGTCGATCTCCCCTGTCGTAGAGTCACCCACCACCGTCGTCGGTCGGACCACCGCCACCGGCACGTGGCGCATCGCCCGCCGCACGAGCACCTCGGCGCGCATTCGCGTCTCCTCCACAGGATTGCGGAACGCCTGACCGGCCTCGAGATCATCCTCGTACACCGTACCGGTCCGGTCGCCCGCGACGAACGCGGTCGATTGATGGACGAGGCACTGGAGCGAGGCGCAGGCGCGCGCGAGCTCGAGCACCTCGGCGGTGCCGACGACGTTGACGGTGTGGGCGGTGCTCCGGTCGGCGCCGGCGTGGCTCACGTACGCGAGGTGGTGGATGCGATCGACCTCGCGGGCGAGCTGCCGGAACTCGACGCCCGACAGCCCGAGATCCATCGCCGTGACGTCCCCCTCGAGCAGCACCACGCGCTCGCGGTCCGCCGCCGGGAGCGCGTCGCGCTCCGCGCTCGCCTGCGCGGACGACTTCGCGAGCACCACGGCGTAGACGAGCGTGCGCGGCTCCGACGCGAGGATGTGCTGCAGCATCTTCCGCGCGATGAACGAGGGGAAGCCGGTGATGAGCACCACGCTGTCGTGGCCGGGGCGAGGCATCGGCCGGAGCTTACCGCAGCAGTGCGCCTGCTCCGCAGCTTTCCGTTGACGCCGCCTCGGACGAGCGCGGAGCGACGCGGGCGTACGCTGCAGCGCGCCCCGGGGCGCGGGCTTCCCCTATCAGCGACCGCGGCCCGACGTATAATCGCCCGGTTGATGCGCCCGGGAGTCACGGTCGCGGACCGTTTCAGGATCGAAGGCCTGGCGGGATCGGGCGGGATGGGCTCGGTGTACCGGGCCACGGACCTGACCGACGACAGCCCCGTCGCGCTGAAGGTCCTACACCGGGGGGCCGAGCGCCAGGAGAGACGGATCGAGCGCGAGGCGCGGCTGCTCGCGGAGCTGCGCCACCCGGGGATCGTCCGTTACGTGGCGCACGGGGTCACCGGGGACGGGCAGCGCTACCTCGCGCTCGAGTGGCTCGACGGCGAGGACCTGGCCGCGCGCGTGGCGCGCGAGCGCCTCAGCGTCGACGGCGCGGCGACGCTGCTGCGGCGCCTCGCGGGCGCGCTCGGCGCGGCGCACGCGCGGGGGATCGTCCACCGCGACGTCACGCCCGGCAACATCTTCCTGCCGGGCGGCGCGCTGGAGGCCGCCAAGATCGTCGATTTCGGCATCGCCCGCGCCGTCGCCGGCGCTGGACCCGACTCCGTGCCGGGCGGCCTGCCCGCGCGCGCGGGCAGCGCCGGCGTCCTCCGGCAGGGCGAGCGCGCGGGCGCGCGCAGCGGGGTGACGCTCGGGACGCCGGGGTACATGGCGCCCGAGCAGGCGCGCGGCGGCGCGATCGTCGACGCCCGCGCGGACGTGTTCTCGCTCGGGTGCGTGATCTGGCACGGCCTCACCGGCCGGCCGCCGTTCGCCGGCGATCAGGTGATGGCGATCCTCGCGAAGGCCGCCCTCGTCGGCCCGCCCCGGCTGTCCGAGCTGCGGCCCGACGTGCCGGCCGCGCTCGACGACCTCGTCGCCTGGATGCTCGAGAAGGAGCCGGACGGCCGCCCGCGGGACGGGAACGAGGTCTTCGCGAGCGCGGCGGAGCTCTGCGCCGCCAGGGAGCAGGCGAGGGACGCCCGCGACGACGCCGCGGCGAGCGTGCGGCCCGCGCGGGCGCTGGCCGAGAGCGTCGCGGTCGAGCAGCGGCTCATCAGCGTGGTCCTCGTCCATGGCGCCCTCGCGGGCGACGCTGCCGCGGCGGCGCCCGCCTCGGACACCGCGACCGGCGCATCGCGGGCCGAGCTCCCCGAGCTCGCGCCGGAGGCCGCTGCGCCGCGCGCCGGGCCCCACGAGGCCGCGACCGAGGCGGCGATCCGGGCGGCGGTCGCGCCCTTCGGCGGGCGCGTCGACAGGCTCGCTTCCAGGTGGCTCGTCGTCATGCTCTCCGGCGGAGAGGCCGATCCGCAGGCAGCGCCGCCGCGCGCCGCCGGGGTGGCGCCGAGGACGCCGACGGACGAGGCAGCGCGCGCGGCGCGCTGCGCGCTGGCGCTGCGCGCGCTGCTGCCCGCGCACCTCTCCGTCGCGCTCGCGATGGGCCAGGACGCCGCCTCGGGGCGCTGGCCCGCGCGGCAGGTGATCGAGCGCGCCGCGGCGCTCCTCGGCGTCCGCGCGCGCGGCGGGCCCGAGCGCGCCTCCGGCGGCGCGAGGGGCGGCGCGCCCGCGCACGGCGGCGTCCTGATCGACGACGTGACGGCCGGCCTCCTCGCGCTCGGCCGCCCCGAGGTGGAGCGCCTCTACGCGGAGCTCTGGGCCGGCCGCGACGCCATCGAGGTCGGGCTCGACGGGCTCTCCCGCGGCGCAGAGGGGGAGCTCGTCCGCGAGGTGCCCGGCCAGGACGCCGCGGCGCGGGCGCGCGTCCACGGCGGCGCGGCGGTGCGCGCCTTCTGTCTCGAGGAGCTGATCCGGTCGATCGCCCGCGGCGACGCGGAGGCCTCGCCCGAGACGGTGCTCGCGATGGCGCACGCCCGCCTCGACGACCTGCACCCGGCCGTGCGGCGCATCCTCCGCGCCGCGAGCATCTTCGGCGAGGCGTTCTGGCGCGGCGGCGTGGCCGCCCTGCTCGGCGGCGCGCAGAGCGCCACGGAGCTCGACCGGTGGCTGCCCGAGCTCGTCGCGCGCGCGCTCGTCGAGCGGCGCCCCGCGTGCAGGTTTCCTGGCGAAGAGGAGTACGCGTTCCGCCACGCTCGCCTCCGCGAGGCCGCCTACGCGACCCTCACCCGAGGCGACCGGCTCCTCGGCCACCGGCTCGCGGGCGCGTGGCTCGAGCACGTCGGGGAGCTCGACGCGCTCGCGCTGGCGGAGCACTTCGACCACGGCGGAGAGCACGGCCGGGCGATGCGGTGGTTCCTGCGCGGCGCCGAGCAGGCGCTCGCGCGCGGCGATCTCGCCGCGGCGATCGCGCTCGCCGAGCGCGGGGCGCGGCACGGCGACCTCTGCGACCGGCTCGCCGACGCGGATCCCGACGAGGACGGCGGCGCCTCGGCCGGCCCGCGCAGCGCGCGCGGCGGCGAGGCGCTGGGCGCGCTGCGCCTGGTCCAGGCGGAGGCCCACCGCTGGCGGGGCGAGCTCGAGCAGGCCCAGCGCTGCGCCGCCCAGGCGGCGCGGCGCCTGCCCCGCGGCGCGCCGCTCTGGTTCCGGGCCGCCGACGAGCTGATGATCGCGAGCGGCCGGCGGGGCGACACCGTGCTCACGACCGCCTGGGCGAAGGAGGTCGCCGCGTGCGGCGATCTCGCCGCCGAGGGCCCCGGCGACGAGGGCGCGCGGCGCCCGGAGATCCGCGCCGAGCCGCCCGCGGCGGGCGGCGCGGTAGATCCCCGGGCGGCGCGGGTGATCGCCCTGTGCTCTGCGGCGCGCCAGCTCTTCCCCGCGGGGCGCTACGCGGAGGCGAACGCGCTGATCGCGCGGGTCCGCGCCCTCGCGGCGGATCTCGCGTCGCGCACGCCGCGCGTCGCCGCCGAGGTGCACCGGCTGCTCGGGGCGCGGGCGCGGCACGTCGGCGATCCCGCGGGCAACCTCGCGGGCTACGCGGCCGCGATCGACGCGTTCGAGCGCGCCGGCGACGCCCGCGACGCGTGCAGCGCCCGCGTCAACCTCGGCTTCGCGCTCCTCGAGGTCGGCGACGTCGCGCGGGCCGGCGAGGAGCTCACCGCCGCGCTCGAGGCGGCCGAGCGCATGGGCCTGCGCGCCGTCGCGACGCGCGCCCGGCAGCACCTCGGCCGCGTGCTCGCGGCCCGGGGCCAGCTCGACGAGGCGCTCGCGCTGGTGCGGCAGGTCATCCTGGAGTGCCGCGGCCAGGGCAACCTGCGCTTCGAGGGCGGGGCCCGCGTCCACGCCGCCCTCATCGCCCACGCGGCCGGCGATTTCCGCGCGGCCGAGTCCGACGCCCGCGGCGCCGCGGAGCTCCTCGAGGTGGCGCCGCCGTCCCGCGCCGGCGCGCTCGCCGCGCTCGCGCGCGCCCTCACGGCGCAGGGGCGCGTCGACGAGGCGCTCGCCGCGTCGCGCGAGGCCTCCGAGCTCCTCGCGCGCCACGGCGGCATCGAGGAGTTCGAGTCGCTGGTCCTCGTCGCCGTCGTCGAGGCGGCGCGCTCCGCGGGGGACCTCGAGGGCGCTCGCGCCGCCGCGGCGCGGGCCCGCGGCCGGCTCCTCGCCCGGGCCGCCGCGATCCCGGAGCCCGCCCTGCGCGAGAGCTTCCTGCACCGCGTCCGCGAGAACGCGATGCTGCTCTCGCTGGCGCGCATCTGTCTCGGCGAGTCCTCCGTGGTCGTCGCCGCCCGCCGCGCCTCGAGGCCCTGACGCGCCGCTGCGCCCGCGTCGCGCCTCGCCGCAGCCCTGGGCCTCCTCTCGCCCCCGGCGCCGCGCCTCGACCGCGCCGCGCCTCGACCGCGCTGCGCCTCGACCGCGCCGCGCGCCGGTCCCGCCGCGCCGCGGCGTCCGGCCATTTCGCAGGTTCGTGGTCGATCGCGGCAGGAAGGCGCTACGGTTCGTTCGTGATCGTGCATCCGACCTCCTTCCTGCGCCGCCGCGCCGCCGCGGCGCTCGTGGCCACCTTCGTCGGCCTGAGCGCGGGCGCGCTGGGCTGCAAATCGCCGGGCGCGCCGGCCGACGCCGGCGTCGCGGGCCTGAGCCCCGTGCCCGCGCCGGCGGGGCTCGTCGCCGAGGCGTTCCTCCCGACGCCCGACGCCACGTGGGCCAAGGTGCGCGCCCTCGTCGGCGGATCGGCGGCGCTCCTCCCGGGCAGCGCCGGCGCCCTCGCCGCGTCGCTGCTCGGCCTGCCCATCACCGTCGCGTCCGAGATCGACGGCAGCGTGCCGGTGCTCGGCGCGGCCGTGGAGGCCCCCGACCGGCCGCGCCCCCGGATCACGATCGGCATCCACGTGAAGGACGGCGGGCGCCTGATCGACCAGCTCACGCGCGGGGAAGGGGCGCGCTTCCGCGCGGCGCCCGACGCGGCGACCTCGATCGCGCTGCTCCAGCCGCTGCAGGAGGGGACGAGCCCGGCGGCCCTCGGCGTCCTCGGCAACTACCTGCTCGTCGCCGAGAGCGCGGGCGATCTGACCGCCGTGGGCCCGTATGTCGCGCGGACGATGCCGCAGGCGCAGGCGCCGAAGGAGGACCTCGCGGTCGAGATCCCGCGGCCCGCGATCGAGGGGCCGGTGCTCAGGGCGGCGCGGAGCGCCTGGGACCAGGCCCGCGGGCCGGACGGCGCCCCGCGCCCCACCGCGGTCCCGCTCGCCCCGGCGGTCGAGAGCGCGCTCGCGATGCTCGGCGATCTCGAGCGCGCGCGCGTCACGCTGGTGCTCGACGAGAACGCGCACCTGCGCGTCTCCGGGACGCCGAAGGCCGGGGGCGGCCCGGCGTCGAAGGCGTCGACCGATCTCGCGGTGGGCGACGTGAAGCCGCTGCTCGAGCTGCCCGCGGACGCGCTCGCCGGGATCGTGGTCCGCGACCGGGCCACGTCGCGCGCCGAGAACGTCCCCAGGCTCGTCGACGCCCTCGCGGGGCTCGTCGAGGGCGGCCTCCCGCCCGCGGAGCGGGAGCGGCTCGGCGCCGTCATCCGCGCGGCGTCGGACGCGCGCGGTGACTGGTTCGCCGGCGGGATCCGGTTCAACGAGGCAGGTCCCACGGCGTTCGTGCGCGCCGCGGTGGGCGACCGCGCCAAGCTCGAGACCGCCGTCCAGGATCTCCTCGGGATGGCGGAGATCCAGCCGGTGAGGGCCGCGCTGCAGCGGGAGAGGCTCCGGATGTCCACCGGCAAGGCGGAGCTCCCGCAGCTCGAGGGCGAGGTGCGGCGCGTGCGGTTCGAGCAGACCGCCGCCGCGGCCCAGCCCGGCGCAGGCCAGCCGCCGGCGCGCAAGGGGCCGGCGGGCGCGGGCGCCTCGGCCGACAAGCGCGGGGCCGGCGCGCCGGGCGCGTCGCAGCCGCCGCCGACGATCGAGCTGCTCTACATCGTCCGCGACGACGGCCTGTTCGCGTCGGTCGGCAACGACCCGGCCGCGGGGCTCCGCAGCGTGGTCGCGGCGCCCCAGGGCGAGCGCCTCGGCGGGGTGCCGGCCATGAACGCCGCGCTGGCCCCGCTCGGCTCGGACATCGCGTTCGCGCTGGTGGTCGATCCGCTGCGGCTCGTCGCGAGCCGCCTCGGCCAGCCGGGCGCGGGCGATCCGGCGCCCGTGGTGATCGCCGCCGGCGCCGCGCCCGCTGCCGCCGGCGCCCCCGCCGCGCTCTGGGCGCGCGCCGACATCGCCGCCACGGCGATCCGGGAGCTCATCCGCCTCGGGGGCGTCTTTTGACGAGCGCAGCGCGCGCCGGCGCGCTCGCGGTCCGCGGGCTCCGTGCGCTCCTGATCGCGCTCGCCGCGGGGTGCACCGCGAAGGCGGGCGCCGACTGGGTGCACGACGGATCGAGCGAGCCGCGGATCGCGCGCGGCGGCGGCGGCTGGCTCCACGTGCCCGACGACAGCGGCCGCGACCGGGGCGCCGGCGCTGCGGGCGATCCGCAGGATCGCGCGCGAGCGCGCGTCGCCGGCGCGCCGGGTGAGGCGCCGGGCGATCGGCGCGGCGCCGCGGAGGCGGACCTCGGGCAGGACGGGCCCGCGATCCTCGTGCGCGAGCACGGCCGGCCCGCGCGCGCCGCCGACGCCGCGCAGGCGGTCCGAGCGACGCGCGCGACGTCGACGACGCCGGATCCCGGGCCCGGGCTGTTCCGGAACACCTACTACGACTTCCCGACCGAGGGCGACGGGCCGAAGGACGCGGCGCTCTACGACGCGGCCTGCGCGCCGCTCGCGAGCGTCCCGCGCGCGTTCCACGACCAGGTCTGCGTCCAGGGGAGCGGCCGGCTCGCCTCGGGCGACACGGTGAGCTTCGCGCGGCGCGGCTGCGCGTGCGCCGACGTCTGCCCGCGCACAGGCCAGCAGGTTTGCTTCGAGCGGCTGGACCCGCGGCGGTTCCCCTACGGCCGGGGCGCGACCGGGCGCCCGATCACCCCGCTGCGCACGGTCGCGGTCGACTCGAGCGTCATCCCGCTCGGCACATCCCTCTATGTGCCCGAGCTTGTCGGCCTGCCGCTGCCCGGCGGGGGCCGTCACGACGGCTGCTTCGTCGCCGAGGATCGGGGCATCAAGGTCGTCGGGCGGCAGATCGACGTCTTCACCGGCGATCCCGCGGTCACCGCGCGCCTCAACGCCCTCTTCCCGTCGAACCGCGGCGTCCGGCTCGTGCTCAACGACGCGCGTTGTCGCACGATCGTCGCCGCGCCCGGGCCATCCTGACCGGGCGTCCGGCCCTCGGAGCGCCGGGGGCCGGGGGAGGGGCCCGCCGACGGTAAGGTCGGCCGCCCTCCCGCGCGAAATGCGCGTGAAATCCGGAGCCTGGTGAGGGCGCGGAGGTGATACGATTTGCCGCCTTCCGGTGGCCAAATGACCTCACGCGGCGTCATCCCCGAGTCCGTTTTCCCTCCGCCCTCGGAGGTCACGGACGCGCCGGACGAGAAGCAGCGGGCGCGCGCCCGCGTCGGGATGACCGTCAAGAACAAGTGGCGGATCGACGCCCTCCTCGGCGTGGGCGGCATGGCCTCGGTGTACGCCGCCACGCACCGGAACGGCTCGCGCGCCGCGCTGAAGATCCTCCACGCCGAGTTCGCGCGCGACGTCGGCATCCGCGAGCGGTTCCTGCGCGAGGGGTACGTCGCCAACAAGATCGATCACCCCGGCCGGGTGGCGATCCTCGACGACGACATCACCGAGCAGGATGAGCCGTTCCTCGTCATGGAGCTGCTCGACGGGGAGACCGTGCAGCAGCTCTGGAAGCGCAAGAGCCGGAAGCTCCCCGCCGCCGAGGCGCTCTGGATCGCGGGGGAGGTGCTCAACACGCTCGAGAGCTTCCACGCCGAGGGCATCGTCCACCGCGACCTGAAGCCCGCGAACATCTTCATCACGAAGGACAACGCGGTGAAGCTGCTCGACTTCGGCGTGGCCAGGCTGCGCGGCGCGCCCGGCGACAAGACCAAGGCCGGCACGGCGCTCGGGACGCCCTCGTTCATGGCGCCCGAGCAGGCGATGGGGCTGACCGAGGGGGTCGACGGCCGGGCGGACCTCTTCTCGATCGGGGCGACCCTGTACGCGGTGCTCAGCGGGCAGCGCCTCCACCAGGGGCGCTCGGACAACGAGGCCTTCATCCTCGCCGCGACCACGCCGGCGCCCTCGCTCGCGCGGATCGCGCCCGAGCTGCCCGCCTCGGTCATCGGCCTCGTCGACAAGGCGCTCGCCTGGGATCGGCGCAACCGCTACGAGTCGGCCGCGCAGATGCGGCAGGAGGTGCTGCGCATCCTGGACGAGCTCGGCGCGTCCGCCCCTCGCCGCAGCGCGCCGCACAGCACGCTGCGCCCCCCGCCGGACGACTCGCCCACGGCCGTCGGGCTGCGGCCGCCCGAGGAGCCCGCGTCCGAGGAGGAGCTGGACGACGCGGAGCCGGACGACCCCGCGGTCGCGCGGCTCACCGAGGTGTTCCGGCGCGTGGAGCGGCTGCTGCCGGCGGTGCGCCACTACGGCTGGAGCCATCCGGACGCGGACAACAAGCTCCGGGCGGCCTTCCAGGCGATCGTGGAGGCGCTGCGCGCCGACGCGAACCTCGTCTACTGGGCGCTCTCGCCGTACGCCTTCGAGCACCGCCGGCGCACGGTCTGGGAGCCGTCGCACCCGCTCGATCTGGTCCCGTACAACCTCTTCGCGGCCGGCGTGCGGCGCGTCCAGCTCCTGCCTGGCATCACGGAGGACGAGCTGCGCGCGCTCTGCGAGGTGCTGCTGCTCGATCCGCTGCGCGACCTCGCCCCCGAGGACGACGTCGCGGCCGCCCTGTGGGAGCGCCGCCTCGAGCACGTGCGCTACGACGTGGTGAGCGTCTTCGTCGAGGGCGACGCGGCCGACCGCGAGCAGTTCTGGCACGAGGCCGACGACCTCGAGGGCATGGCGCGGCGCGCCGCCGAGGAGAAGGCGAACCGCGCCGAGGCGGCCGCGATGGTGATCGACACCGACGCGGCCGCGCTCAAGGCCGCGCGCCGCGCCGCGAGCGCGCTCGCGCTCGACCCTGTCGCGCAGCGCGCGCTCGGCACGCAGCTCGTGCTCAGCCCGGACCGCTGGAGCGAGCGCTTCGTCGAGGTCGTCGCGGACGCCTTCCTGAACGCGAAGCGCTACCAGGACGTCGAGCTCGTGACCGAGCCGATGGCCGCCTCGGCGCGCGATCTCATCCTCGCGCGCCGCTTCGACACGCTCTTCGCGATGCACGACGCGGTCGAGAAGGCGCTGGACGCGCTCGCGCCCAGGCAGCAGGGCGGCGCGCTCGCGGCCGAGTTCACCCGCGGCATGTTCCCGCCCGACACGATGCGGCTGCTCCTCCGCGAGGCGACGCGCGTCCTCATGACGGGCACGCCGGGCGCCGCCGCGCCGCCCGCCCCGGTGGATCTGGATCTCGTCGCGCAGCGCCTCGCGCCGGTGTTGCAGCGGTTCGGCCCCGAGTACCTGCCGGTCGCGATGGAGGTCGTCGGGCAGGTCGGCCACGAGGCCCTGCGCCGCGCGCTGCTCGGCCACCTGGAGCGGACGCTGCCCGGGCACGAGGAGGGGGTCGTCGACGCGCTCATGACGCTGGATCTCGACGTCACCCGCCCGATCCTCAAGATGTTCGCCGCGTCGAGGACGCCGGGCGCCCTGGGCGCGCTGAAGCGGCTCTCCGGGTGCGCGAACGCGGCGCTCCGCTGCGAGGCGATCGCGCACCTCGCGACGAGCCCCGAGCAGATCAGGGACGAGCTGCTCGCGCTCGCCGAGTCGGCGCCGCCCGACGTGCGCGTCGCGGCGCTCCGCACGCTGGCGCACCACCAGGTCCGCGCGGCCGGCCCGCTGCTCGTCCGCCGCGTGCAGGACAGCTCGTTCCACCAGCTCACGCTCGACGAGCGGCGCGAGTTCCTCGGCGCGCTCTACACGCTGAACCCGGCGCGCGGCGAGTCGGTCGCCGTCGAGCTGCTCCAGCGGCACGGCCTGCTCGCGGACGACGCGGCGGAGCAGACGCGCTGCCTGTCGGCGGAGCTGCTCGGGCGCGAGGCGCGCTCGCAGGAGGCGCTCGACGCCGCGCTCGCGGCCGCGAAGCGGCGACCCTGGAACAGCCAGCCGCTGCGCGACGCCGCGAGCGCCGCCGCCGAGGCGATCGCCGGGCGCCTCGGCAAGCGGATCTCGACGACCGGGGAGCTCCCGTGACCGCGCCCCAGGTCGACGTCATCAGCCAGAACATGTCGGAGAACGTCCGGCGCGAGCAGGCGCGCGACCTCGCCGCCAGCGTGGTGCAGGCGCTCTTCCGGCTGGTGAAGCTCTCGACGCTGCACTCGATCGACAACCAGGCCATGGTGCGGCAGGTCGAGGAGACGGTCTCGCTGATCCAGGACTTCGGCCAGCGCTCCGGCCACAACGTCTCCATCCTGTTCACCCGCGGATCGGTCTTCGTCTCCGGGCAGCTCCTCAAGGCGAACCGCGCCGTCTACGAGGGCGCGCTCGAGCTCGGAGACATCCTGGGCCGCTGCGGCTACTCCGAGATCGGCGTCGCCAAGGACGTCCGCGCGAGCGACCTCTACGCGCTCGCCTCCGCGCTCGCCGAGGCCCTCCGGAGCAGCAAGCCGGCGCTCGTGGACCGCCCGGCGCCGCGCGTCCGCCTGCGCGCCGTGGACGAGGCCGTGCTCCGCCGCGAGGTCTCGATCGATCGCGAGGGCGACGAGGCAGCGGCCATCGTGCGGACCTACGCGACGGCGATCGTGATCATCCGCCGCTTCTACGACGACCTGCGGCAGGGCCGCTACGCGCTGCGGCAGGGCGTCAAGCGCATCACGCAGCGCCTCGTCGACCTCTCCGCGAACGAGACCCCCGCCTTCCTCGGCGTCACCGCGCTGCGCAACCAGAACCACGACGACGCGGGCCGCGCGGTGAACACCGCGATCCTGAGCCTCGCGATGGCCCGGCAGATCACGAGCGACGTCGTGCTCCTGCAGCGGCTCTCCATGGCGGCGCTGCTCTTCGACACCGCGCGGCCGCGGCTCACCGGCGCCGCGAAGGGCGGCGCGGGCGGGCTCGTCCCGCAGCTCAGCGAGCAGCAGGAGGCGGACGTCCCCGCGGGCACGGCCGTCGTGCTGACCGCGCTCGGCCTCGTGAACGAGCCCAGCGTGATGCGCACGGTGGTGGCCTACGAGGCGCACTGGGTGCGGCGGCAGCCGGCGCTCGGCCCGGTCTACCGCGGGCTCCGCCAGCCGACCTTGCAGGCGCGCATCCTCGCGACCGCGCGCGCGTTCAACGACCTGTTGACGGCCGCGCCGGGCGAGGCGCCGCTCTCCGCCGACGAGGCGATCGCCAAGCTCGAGCAGGAGGCGGCCGATCCGGCGGACCGCGCCGTGCTTCGGCTGCTCGTCGGGGCGCTCGGGATCTTTCCGACCGGCACCCTCGTGGAGCTCTCGACCGGGGAGGTCGCGCTGGTCGTCCAGACGCCGTCGCACCCGGCCCGCTACTCGCAGCCGCGCGTCCGGCTCGTCCTCGACGCATCGGGCGGCCCCATCGCCGCGCGCGCGCTCGAGGTCGATCTCGCGGAGCGGCCCCGCCAGGGCGAGCCGACGCGGCACATCCGCCGGATCGTCGCGACCAGCGACGACCCGGCCGTCGCCTCGATGCGCGCCTACGCGGCGGTCCAGGAGGCGCCGCAGGCGTCGCACCGCGCGCCGGCGAGCGCGGCGGACCCGCCGGCGATCCGCACCATCCCGGTGCCGCCGCCGGCGTCGCCCCTCAACAACCTGCGCATGCCGCCGCTGCAGCCGATCACGCGGCCCTCGTCGCCCACGCTGCCGATGACCAGCGCGCCGGCGGGGCGGAGGACGCAGCCGCGGCCCGGCGACGCCGGCCGCGGGCCCGCGTCGTCGCCCGACGCCGCGCTGCCCGACGACGGCGGCGCGGAGGCCAGGATGCTCGCGGATCTGCCGCCGGCGCCGTCCGGCAAGCGCTCGCCGACCTTGCGGCCGGGGCGCACCACGGCGCGCTGGCCCGATCCACCGCAGCAGCAGGAGCCCGCCGCCGCGGAGGACCCGTACGCGCTTCCGGGCGCTCAGCGAGAGGAGTCGTGGTCCGTGCAGACAGACAGCGAGCCTGACGAGGTCCCGGAGGAGAGCGCGCGCTCGTCCACGCCGCGCACGCACGGCTGGGGAGAGCAGCCGCCGCGGCGCGATCGCAGCCCGGAGTCCGAGCTGCCGCCGTCGGCCATGGCCGGCCCGATCGCCGTGCTGTCGCTGCCGGCCGATCCGCCGACCGCGGAGGGCACGCTCGCGCGCACGCCGCTCGTGCACCTGCTCGTGTACATGCTCGACCGGCGCCTCACCGGCACGACGTGCTTCGTCGACCCCGACGGCGTCCGCCACGGCATCTTCTTCAGCGACGGCGTGCCGGCGAAGATCTGGACCGGGACGATCATCGCCCCGCTCGACCGGGTGATCGTCGAGCTCGGCCTGCTCGACGAGGTGACGGTCCGAGAGACGCTCCGCGACATCACGAAGCGGCGGGTGCTGCACGGCCGGCTGCTCGTCTCCCGCGGCCTGCTCGACCGGGAGACGGTCTTCGCCGTGCTCCGCCAGCAGCTCGTGCGCAAGCTGGTCGCGCTCTACGACCTCTCGCCCGCGACGCGGTACGCCTACTACGACGGCCAGAACCTGCTGTCGTCCTACGGCGGCCCGGAGCTCATCGGGTGCGAGCCGCTCGCGGTGATCATGGCGGGGGTCCGGCTCCACGCCGACGATCCGCCGATCGACGCGACGCTCGATCGCATCCAGAGCCGGCCGCTCGGCCTCCACGTCGAGGCCGAGATGAAGCGGTTCCAGCTCCACCGCGACGAGGCGGCCGTGGTCGACCTGCTGCGCACGCGGCGCATGACGATCGCCGAGCTGGTCGGGGCCGGCGTCGCGCAGGAGCGCGTCGTACGGCTGACGATCTACGCGCTCGCGATCACGCGGCACCTCGATCTCGGCGCCCCCGGCCGGCGCCCCGTGGGGCTCGGCCGCGACCGCGCGGCCGGCGCTCCCCCGGCCGACGCGGGGCAGGCCCCGCAGCGCGAGCCGCCCGGCGCGGCGGCGCGCTCGCCGCGGCCCACCTCGGGCTCGACGGTCCCCGGGCCGCGCCCGGCGCGCGGCGAGGCCGAGGGCCGCGCATCGCCGAGGCACCCCGACGACGCCGCGGCGCCGTCGAGCAGGCGATCGGGATCGCCGTTCGCCGAGCCGGTCGCTCCGCGCCGAACGACCACCGCGCCGCCCCCGTCCGCGGCGCCGGAGGCGCGCGGCGCGGCGGGCTCCGGGCCGGCGGCGTCGTTCGAGCCGCGCGCGTCCGGCGGCGATCCCGGCGGCGCGCCCCGCGGCGCGGACCCGAGGGCGCCGAAGCCGCCGCCGGCCGCTCCCGGCGCCCGCGCGCAGCCGCAGCCGCAGCAGGCGCCCACCGTGAAGATGCCGGTCGTCGGCGCGGAGGGCAGGGCGGCGCGCGGGGGAGGGCGCGCCGAGGCGGCGGCGCCTCCGCCGCCGGCGCGCGTCCCCGAGGCGGCGAGGCCGCAGGCGCCCGCGAAGCCGCAGGCGGCCGCGGCGCTCGCGCCGGAGCTCCCGCCGCTGCCGCGCGCCGGGCTGAGCCCCGAGCTCGCGGCGCGGCGCGCCGACATCGAGGCGCGCGCCGCCGCGATCGACGGCGAGAGCTTCTTCGAGATGCTCGGCGTCGCGGAGGACGCCCCTCCGGAGCGCGTGCAGGGCGCCTACTTCGCGCTCGCCAAGCAGTGGCACCCCGACCGGACGCCCCCGGAGCTCCAGGACGTCAAGCCGCTGATCGCGCGCGTGTTCGCCCGCATCAGCGAGGCGTACCAGACGCTGAGCGATCCGAGGCGGCGCGCCGAGTACCTCCAGGGGCCGAAGGAGGCCCCGTCGCCCGCGGAGGACGAGGAGAAGATCGCCCGCGTCGTCGACGCCGCGCTCGAGTTCCAGAAGGCCGAGGTCCTGCTCAAGAAGAACGATCTCGTGGGCGCCGAGATCCGCGCGCGGCGCGCGCTGAACGAGGACCCGGAGCAGCCCGAGTACATGACGCTGCTCGCGTGGATCCAGGCGCAGCGGCGCGGCGAGCCGCCCGCGCTGGCGGAGGGGGCCACGAGCGCGCACTACGACGATCTGATCCAGACGCTCGACGCCGTGCTGCAGAAGGAGCCCCGCTACGAGCGGGCGCTCTTCTACCGCGGCATGCTCCTCAAGCGCTCCGGGCGCGTCGACAGGGCGATCCGCGATTTCCGCCTGGCGGCCGAGATCAACCCCAAGAACCTCGACGCCATCCGCGAGGTCCGCGTGCAGGAGATGCGCAGCCGGACGACCAACGACCCGACCCCCGCCGGCGGCCTCCTCGGCAAGCTCTTCAAGCGCTGAGCGCGCCGCCGGCGCTCGCGCGCGCCGCTGCAGAGGCCCGCGCGTCCACGTCGGCCGCGCGTCAGCGCGCCGCCGCGCGGACCGCGCCGAGCGACCGCAGCGCGCGGCAGACCGTCTCCTCGCGGCAGGGCCCCACGCGCCCCGCGTGCGCCGGCCAGGGCACGTCGCGCACGCGGTGGAGATCGCGCACGTCGGGGCCGCGCCACGGGCCGAGCGCCCGGTCGACGCGCGCCTCGCGCTCGTTCGTGGCCGGCAGCGAGAGCTGCACCTGCGGCACGATGCCGACCTTCTGCACCGGCGCGCCGTCGGGCAGCGCGTAGAGCAGCGTGGTGAGCCGCAGCACGCCGACGTGCGCGTCGTCGTCGAGGTACTCCTGGGCGCACCCCTTGCCGTAGGTGCGATCGCCGATGACCACGCCTCGCCGGTAGCTGGCGATCGCGCCGGCGATCATCTCCGCCGCGCTCGCGGAGTCGCCGTCGACGAGCACCGCGAGCGGCCCGCTCCAGCCGCGCTCCGGCGGGACGTCGGGCGAGCGCTCCACCTCGACGCCCCCGTCGCGGCGCCGCATCGGGAACAGCGGCACGCCCGGCAGGAACAGCCCCAGCGCGGCGATCGCCCCGTCGGTCGAGCCGCCGCCGTTCGCGCGCACGTCCAGCATCACGCCCCGCGTGTCGCCCTGCGCCCGCGCCCGGGTGAGCGCCGCCGCGACCCTGTCTCCGAGGTCGTCCGGCACGTCCGGGATGGTGATCACCGCGACCTTGCCGTCGCCGTACCGCACCACGTCGAGCGGCAGCTCCGAGGGCCCCGGCTCCGCCGGCTGCGGCCCGGTCGCCTGCGGCGCGACGGTCAACTCGAGCGGCGCCGCGGCCCCGCGCCGGAGCACCGCCACGCGCGCGGTCGTCCCGGGGCGCACGTCGGCGAGCACGGCGAGCTGCTCGGCCTGCTCGACGCTCATGCCGGAGATGGGCAGGTCCTGGATCCGGAGCACCACGTCGCCGTCCGCGAGCGGCGCGAGCGCGCCCCGGTCGATGCGCACGCCGATCGCGGTGCGCGTCATCTCCTGCCACAGGCGGGCCGGCGGGTGCGCCTCGAGATCGAGATCGTAGATGGAGACCTCCTCCTCGAGCGGCGCCCACGCCCCGTGCGCGTCGAGCTGCGGCACGTACGCGCGCACCGCCGCCGCGATCACCGCGCGCGCCCAGCCTTCGTCGCTCATCGACGGCGCCGTGCGCTCCCGCACGGCGTCGGCGTAGCGGGCGAGCGGCTCTCCGAAGCGCGCGCGCAGCCCGCCGACCTCGCGGCCGAGCTCGCGCGCGAGGTCCCGCGCGCTCCGCGTCACCTCGCCGTCCTCGAACGGCGCCGAGGACATCAGCTCCCAAGCCGCCGCGAGGGTCGCGGGCGGGCTGGCCAGGCCGCGCTGGTAGCCCTCGCCGAAGATCCCGTCGAGCTCGCGCGACCACCGGGCGAGCTCCTGACCCACGCGCAGCGCCACGGGGCACGGCCCGCTCCCCACCGGCGCATGCAGCTCGGCCAGGAGCGCGGCGGCGTCCCGCCGCAGCGACGCGCCCACGGGAGCGTCCGGGGCGACCGACCACAACCCGTGCGGATCCAGCCAGTCGGAGGTCGCTTCGGCAAACTTTGCGGGATCGACGTGGAGCGGCGGGGCGGCCAGCGTGGTGCGGGCCTGGGCGATGATGGCGCGCGCCTGATCGCAGCCGAGCGAGGTCGGCGCCCCGGTCGGCACGGCGATGCCGCGGTCGAGCGCGTTGGGGTCGCAGCCGGCGCCGTCGATCTCCTCGTCCGCCGGCGACAGGGCGTGGAGCAGGGGCCGCGCGATCCCGCGCTGCGCCTTCGCGAGGGGCGGTTCGGCCTCGCGCGAGAGCAAGGCGAGCGTCGCCAGGCTTGCGGCGATGCACGCGACGGAGCTCGCGACGCGTGTCCTCACTGCTCTCCGAATACCACGACGCCGGGCGCAGGGGCAGGGGCGACCGCGGCGGCGACGAGGACAGGCGCGCCTGTCCTCGTCGCCGTCGTCATCGTCCTACCCGCGCCGGCACGGGCCTCGTGGGCGGCGCCGGCGGCCCTGCCGACCCCCGGGCGCCGGAGGCTCGGCGCTGGTGCCGTCCGCTTCCGCCGCTCGCGCGCCGTGGATCTGGGCTCACCGCCGCGCATTCGTGCTCCTCCGCTTTCCCGCAAAGCTTTCGCGTCCCTCCGGGGATCCGAACACGTTGCGCATTCCAGCGCAAAAAAAGGCGATTTCCTAAGGTTTATCCCGGCATCCCGCCTGCATCTGCCCCGGTGCCGCCCACCGGCTTGCAGGGGTCTCCCAACCCAGTCCTCCTCGATCGGGCGCGCGCGGCGGAGAGCTAAAGAGACCATGAACACCACCTGGGATCGCGCGGCATTCTCGGCTTATCGTACAGAGCTCGCGAACTACGCCACCCTGAGCCCGGAGGCCGAGCGGGAGCTCGCGCTCCGCTGGCGCGCTGGTGATCGGGACGCGGGCCGGCGCCTCATCGAGGCGTGCTTGCCCTTCGTCATGACGATCGCGCTCGAGTACCGGCGGTGGGGGCTCCCGATGGAGGACATCGTCCAGGAGGGGAACATCGGCCTCCTGAAGGCCGCGGAGCGCTTCGATCCGGACCGCGGCTGCCGCCTGGCCACCTACGCGGCGTACTGGATCCGGGCGGAGATCCGCGAGCACGTGGCGCGGGGGTATCGGATCGTGCGCCTCGGCTCGTCGAAGAGCGAGCGCCGCGCGCTGCGGATCTACCGCAAGACGCACGAGAAGGACCCGGCGGTGCTGGCCGAGCTGAGCGGCCTGACGGAGGAGCGGGCGACCGAGCTGCTCCCGCTGCTCATGGCGCGCGACGTCAGCCTGGAGCGCTCGCCGACCGAGGACGGCGTGGCCCCGGTGGACCGGCTCGCGTCGAGCTCGCACACGCCGGAGGAGGAGGCCTGCGACGCCGACGAGCGCGAGCAGCTCTCGCGCGCGCTGCTCCAGGTCGTGAACGAGCTGTCGCCGCGCGAGCGCCGCATCATGAACCAGCGCTGGCTGACCGACAGCCCCGTGACGCTCGAGCAGCTCGGCGCCGACTTCGGCGTCAGCAAGGAGCGCGTGCGGCAGATCGAGGAGCGCGCGAAGAAGCGGATGCGCGCCCGCATCGAGGAGATCACCCGGGAGCCGAACGGGGAACCGATGGCGAAGAGCGCGTGACACCGCGGCGGCGGCCGCGCCCCCTGCGCGCCCCGCGGGGGCCGTCCGCCGCGCGACGCTCGTCGGAGAGCGCCTAGATCTCGATGACCGTGCCCTCGCGGGCGGCGATGGTGTTCGGGAAGAGCTCCCGGGCGCGCATTTCCTTCTCGCGCACCATCGCGTCGGTCTGGTTCGGGTCGTGGTGGTGCAGGACGAGCTGCTTGGCGCCGCACGCCTTCGCGAGCTCGCAGCCCGCGACGAACGTGGCGTGACCCCAGCCCGTCTTCGGGCCGCCGCCCACCTCGCCCGCGTACTCCTCGGGCGTGTACATGGCGTCGAAGATCAGCACGTCGGCGCCCATGGCGAGCTTCTTCAGCTTCGGGTCCACGATCGCGTAGTGCTCGGAGTCGGTGATGTACACGACGACCTTGCCCTCGTGCTCGACGCGGTACGCGTACACGCCGTTCGGGTGGTTGCCGCGCGCGTTGGTCACGCGCACGTCGTCGTTCGGGCCGATCGTGACCACCTCGCCCTCGTAGAGATCGCGGAAGGTCATCGCGGCGCCCATCTCCGTGAGGTGCACCGGGAAGCTCGGGTAGTCCATCTGCCCGGCGAGCGTCTCCTCGAGCGTCCGGGAGACGTTCAGGCCGCCGTAAAGATGTATCTTGTTGCCGCGCACGAACGCCGGCGTGAAGAAGGGGAAGCCCTGGATGTGATCCCAGTGCACGTGACTGAAGAACATCCAGGCTTCGAAGGGCATCTCCTTGACCAGATCCTGGCCGAGGAGACGGAGCCCCGTCCCGCCATCGAGGATGACCAGCGTCTCGCCAGCACGAATCTCG
Organism: Sorangium sp. So ce406; assembly: GCF_051474675.1. Classification (NCBI taxonomy): domain Bacteria; kingdom Pseudomonadati; phylum Myxococcota; order Polyangiales; family Polyangiaceae; genus Sorangium; species Sorangium sp. So ce406. Next base: position 1,356,669 of record NZ_CP150340.1, read on the forward strand.
TAGCAGCTCGTGTTGCCGCCGACTTCGACCGTGCCTGCACCGGGCGTGGGGATGCTTCCGCGAACCCCCCACATCTTGATCCGCATCCTGCCTCGCTCGCTGAACCCCGCCCGTTTCAAGGTAGAGCTATTAGATTCCGAGCGCGGGCAGCGTCAAGCCGCCTGGTGCTCCGGGAGCAAGGAAGGTCGCAGACGTGGAGACCTGGCCGGGGGAGCAGGGGCACGGCGCCAATGTAGTTGCAGGGTAGTCGCCGGCCCCGCGGCGGCCCGCGGAGGCGCCTGAACCGGCGGCGGCGCCGGCGAAGCGCGGGCGGCGGCGCGGGCGGCGGCGCGGCCCCGCGCGGGCGGCACCGAACGCCGCGGCCGATGGGCTATGGTCGGGCCCATGCCGCTCCACGCGGACGCCATCGTCGTCCTCGGCTGCAGGATGCTCCCGTCCGGGCGCCCGGCGGCCCCCGGCGCGCGCCGCGCGGCGACCGCGGCGCAGGCCTACCGCGACGGGGTCGCGCCGCGGGTGATCGCCAGCGGCGGGCGCCGCTGGGGCGCGCAGATCGAGGCGCGCGTGCTCTCCGCCGAGCTGCGGCGCGCCGGCGTCCCGGCGGACGCGATCGTCCAGGACCTCTGGTCGCTGACGACGCACGAGAACGCGATCTTCAGCGCGGCCCTCCTGCGCCGCATGGGCGCGCGACGGGCGGCGATCGTCACCTGTCCCTGGCACATGGCGAGGGCTCTCCAGAACTTCCGCGAGGTCGGGATCGACGCCTGCGCGCTGCCGTCGCCGCACGTGAGCGCGCCGGCGGTTGCGCGCGCGTGGCAACGCGGTCACGAGGTGGTCTCCATGTGGCTCGACGCGCGCGCGATGCGCCGCCGGCGGATCCTCAGCGAGAGCGCCGACTGGCTGCTCGACGCCGCCCGGCAGGGTGAAACGTGATCATTCCGCGAAGGTGCTCGTCCTCTCTCCTCGCGCTGCTCGCGCTGTCCCAGCCCCTCGCCGCCTGCGACGGGCAGCCGGCGTCCGGCCCCGCGTCCGACGCGGGCAGCTCGGCCGCGGCTCCGGCCGCCGCCGGCGCGGCGCAGGATCGGCTCGGCGCACTCCTCGCCGCCGAGCAGCGCCGCGCCGCCCTGGAGGTGAGCCCCGCCGACCAGCAGAGCCGCGACGTCGACGTGCGGCGCGCCGCCGCGCGCGCGCTCGCGCGCATCGGCGGAGACGCGGCGCGGCCCGGGCTCGTGCGGGCGCTCGCCGACGAGGACGACGAGGTGATCGCGTGGGCCGCGTACGGCCTCGGGTCCTCTTGCAAGGAGCACGAGGGCGAGACGGTCTCGATGCTCGTCGCGCGCGCTCTTGCCCGCGACGCCGGCCCGGGCCTGTCGGCCGCCCCGAGCGCCGCCGCGCCCGCGGCGTCGGCGTCCGTGAAGGGCGGCGGCGCGGCGGCGAGCGGCGCCTCCGCGGGACCTCCGCGGCTCGACGCGGGCGGCGCGCTCGCGCGCGCCATCGGGCGGTGCGGCGCCGAGGCGTCCGAGCCGACGCTGGTCGCGTGGCTCGAGGGGCCGCGCGAGCGCGCGGTCCACGCGGCGTACGCGCTCGGCGATCTCGCGGCGATCAAGCTCAAGCTGCGGGAGGAGACGCTCGTCGCGCTGCTCAACCTCGCCTCGGGCAGCGCGGCCAGCCCGCCGGTGCCTGAGGCGCTCTACCCGATCGGGCGGCTCGAGCACGTCCCGCTCACGGTCATCCCGCGGATCCGCGACGTCGCCGCCGCGCGGCTCGCGGAGGCGGGCGACGCGCGGCTCTTCGCGGTGCGCGCGCTCGGCAGGGCAGGGGAGGCGGCCGTCGGCGAGCTCGCCCGCGTGCTCACCACGCGCGGCGTGTTCACCGCGAGCGAGCGCGCCGAGGCTGCGCGCGCGCTGAAGCGGCTCGGCGCGCCCGGCCAGCGCGCGCTCGCCGACGCGGTCGTATCGCTCGTCCCGAGCGCGGACCCGATCGCGCTCACGGGCCTCGTGAGCGAGGACTTCGGCGCGCTGCTCACCGCGCTCGAGGCGCTCGGCGCGGCGGGCGCCGCGCGCAAGCCGCTCCGCGACCTCGCCGCCCTGCCGCCGCCGCCGAGCGCGCCCGCGGCGATCCTCCGCCGCGTCGCGTGGCTCCGCTGCGGCGCGGCCAGGCTCCTCGCGGGCGAGAACTTCCGCGACCCGCTGCTGCTCGGCTGCGACGTCACGGCGCCGGGCGACCCGGAGAGCAAGCCGGACGCCGGCGCGCCGGTGCGCGGCTCGATCGGCGCGCGGGCGGTCGTCGAGGTGATCGGCCGCGGCGCCATCACGGGCGCGCGGCTCGCCGCGTTCCGCGCCTACGCCGGGTCGGGCGAGCTGCGCGCGAGGGAGGCCGCGATCGAGCTCATCGCCTCGCATGAAGAGATCGCCGGGGCGCCCGAGCTGCTCGCGAAGGCGCTGGCCGCGGAGGAGCCGGGCCTCGTCGCCGCCGCGGCCGAGGTGATCGCGCGCCAGCCGCAGCGCGCGTCGGAGGCCCCGGGGCAGGGCAAGCGCAAGCGCAGGGCGGGGCGCGAGGGGAAGGACGCTCCCGCCGCGGTGACGTCGCCGGCGATCGAGGCCGCGCTGATCGCGATCCTCGATCGCCCCGCCGCGCGCGACGACCCGGAGCTGATCGGCGCGGTCATCGACGCGGCGGGGGCGCTCGCGCTGAGGCCGGCCGAGGCTCGCCTGGAGGAGCTCTGCAGGTCGAGCTACCCCACGACGCGGGCGCACGCGGGGACGGCGCTCGGCGTGCTCAGGGGCCGCAAGGTCGCGTGCGACGCCGGGCTGCCGGGCGACGCGGGCGCCGCGGGGCGGCCGCTCGTCGCGCCGCCGGTCGGCGAGGTGCCGTCCGAGGCGTCAGCGCTCGTGCGCGAGCCGGCGGTGCTGACGTTCGACACGGACGCCGGCGAGCTCACGATGACGCTCGACCCTGCGCTGGCGCCGGTCGCGGTGACCCGCTTCGTCGACCTCGCGCGTCTGGGATACTACGACGGCAAGATCGTGCACCGCGTTGTGCCCGGCTTCGTCACCCAGTTCGGCGCGCCGTTCGGCGACGGCGCCGGAGGTCCTCCCGGCAGGCCGGCGCTCCGCTGCGAGACGTCGCCGGTCCCGTTCGAGCCCCTCCGCGTCGGCGTCGCCCTCGCCGGCCGCGACACCGGATCGAGCCAGCTCTTCGTCATGCACGCGCGCGCGCCGCACCTCGACGGACAGTACGCGGCCGTCGGCGCCGCCGCCGGGCCGTGGGCGGCGCTCGTGGACGGAGACGTCATCCGGAGCGTGAAGGTGCGGAACTGATCGCGTGCGGCGCGCCACGCGTGGGGCGTCATGCGGTGACGAACGTGCGACATGCGTCGCGCGCCGAGCGGCGTGTGGCGCGCAGGCGGCGTGAACCGCTCGGCCGCGGCGGGGGCATCCATGTCGATTGACAACTGCCCCCGACCGGCGCTTTACAGTTTAGCGTGGTAATTGCCTCCTTTTTGGCCGTGGCGGTGCTCGTGTACACCTACTTCGGGTACCCGATCGTTATCGGCGTGCTCGCGCGGCTGTGGCCGGCGCAGCGGAAGGAGGATCCGGGCTACCTTCCGACCGTGACGGCGTGCATCCCCGTCTACAACGCGGCGTCGTACCTCCCGGCGAAGGTCGAGAGCCTCTTCGCGCTCGACTATCCCAGCGACAAGCTGGAGGTCTTGCTCTACTCCGACGGCTCGACCGACGACACGGTGCTCGTGGCCCGGCAGCTCGCCGAGCGCGATCCGCGGGTGAAGGTGATCGTGAGCGAGGCGCGGCGCGGGAAGCCGATCGGCGTGAACACGATGCTCGGCGTCGCGACGGGCGAGGTGCTGCTGATGACCGATGTCCGCCAGCCCCTCGTGCCCGGCGCGCTGCGGGCGCTCGTGCGGCTGCTGGCGGACCCCAACGCGGGCTGCGTCTCCGGCAACCTCGTCCTGAAGGGCTCGGCGGGCTCCGGGGCTTACTGGCGTTACGAGAACTGGATCCGCCTCCAGGAGGGGCGGTTCCGAAGCATGGTGGGGGTGACTGGCCCCATCTATGCGATCCGGCGCGCCGACATGGGCCAGCTCCCGGAGGGCGTCATCCTCGATGACATGTGGGTGCCGATGCGGCTCCGCCTCGAGGGCCGCGCGATCCTCTTCGCGCAGGACGCGATCGCGTACGACGACGCCTTCGGCGACGAGCGCGAGTTCGGCCGCAAGGTGCGCACGCTCGCGGGCAACTATCAGCTCTTCTCGCTGCTGCCGGCGCTCCTCGTTCCGTTCAGGAACCCGTCCTGGTTCGAGGTCTTCTCGCACAAGCTGCTTCGCCTCGTGTGCCCCTGGGCGCTCGTCGCGCTGCTGATCACGTCGACCGTCGCCTGGCTCGGCGCCGAGACCAGCGGCGACGTGTCGTGGACGCTCTACGCGACGCGCGCGCTGTTCGGGGGGCAGGCGGCGTTCTATCTGCTCGCCGTGCTCGGGGGCGCTGCGGGCAAGCTCGGCGCGCTCGCGCGCACCTTCGTGGTGCTCAACGCGGCGGCGGTGGTCGGCCTGTGGCGTTTCCTCCGCGGGTCGCAGAAGGTCACCTGGTAGCTCGACGGCGCGAGGGCGCTCGACGGCGCGAGGGCGTGAGAGGACGCGACGGCAGAGAATGCGCGACGTCGTGAGCGCGGAGCCGTGACCGCGGCGGTCACGGCTCGATCAGACCGACGAGCTCGTGGACGACGCGCTGCGATCGGTAGAGGGCGAGCGACGACGGGAACAGCCGCTCGACGCCGTCGGGCGGCAGCGACTGGAACCTGACCGGCGCGGGGAGGACGTCGAGGCCTGCGCGCTCGAACATGCGGAGCGAGCGCCGCATGTGCAGCGCGCTCGTCACGACCACCGCCCTCTCGGCCGAGAGGCTGCGGGCGATCCGGGCCGAGTGGATGGCGTTCTCGCGGGTGTCGCGCGACTCGGTCTCCAGGATGATCTTCTTCCTCGGCACGCCCAGCTCGACGAGCAGGTCGGCCATGCTGCCGGCGAGCTCGGTGGGCGCGCGCTGGACGTCCCGTCCCGAGATGATGACGTGGCCGAAGCCGTGCTCGCGGTAGACGCGCACGGCGCCGAGGCTGCGCTCGAGGCCAGCCGCCGACTGCCGTTCCATGGCGGGCTCGCCGAACTCGTCGGCGTCGATCCCGGCGGTGAGGATGATCAGGACCCGCCGCTCGGGCGGGGTCCCGGCGAGGTCTGCGCGCAGGTCTCTCGGCGGCGTGCTGATCCGACGCGCGAGCGAGCTCGAGACCCAGGGCATGGAGAGCAGCCACAGCGCGAGCCAGGCGCTCCACGCGAGGGCTCGGCCGACCTTCGACCGGCGCGCGCGGTAGCTCCAGTCGCCGCCGGAGAGCGCGAGGCCGAGCCCCGTGGCGACGAGGATCAGGAACAGGGGATCGACGAGGCGGGAGATGGGCAAGGCGAGGCTCGCCGTGGGGCGCTCGGTACGTGTCTATGCTGGCACCGGGCAGCGACGCGAGCGAAAAACGTCGCGCGAGGAGGCGGGACGGACGCGCTCAGGGCCTCGCCCGTGTCCCGGGCAAGGCTTCCTCTTCATCTGGTGGGTTGATGTTCAACGGGGCCGGTGCGCTCGCCGGCGCCGGGCAGCGGCGGAGGCGAGGGCGAGCCCTGCGAGGGCTGCGGGCAGCCACCGGTCGTGGCCGTGGCCGGGCGTCCGGCAGCCGCATCCGCCGTCGTCGCGGGCTCCGTCGGCGGCGCCGCCGGTCGGGTTCCCGCCGACGCCGTCTCCACCGCTGCCACCGCCACCGCCGCCGCTGCCGCTGCCGGTCGTGTCGGGCGGAGCTCCCAGATCGATCGGCGCGTCCTCGCTTGCGACGAGGATGGGCGGCGCCTCGCCCGTCTCCTCGTAGATGGCCATGAGCTCTTCTCCTTTATTGTCCGTGACGTTCGCGGATCGCAGGAACTCGACGTACTCTCTGATCATCGACTGGTAGTAGACGCGCGCCGAGAGCGTCTGGGCGCCGAAGGCGTCGGCCGGCACGGTGAGCGTGAACCGCGCCTCGTCGTGGTTGCGGTATCCGCCGTTCCCGTCGCTGAAGTCGATCTCCTGGGTCGGCTGGGTGGTCTGCGACGGGACGAAGCCCTTCGGCGGGATACGGGTATCCGAGATGATCATGTCATGGAGCGCGAGGTGTTCCCCCTTCTCCCCGGCGCCCGCCTCGCTGTTCCACCGCCCGTGCACCGCCCGGTACTCGTGGGTCGCCGGCGCGCGCTGGATCTCGCCCGTATCGGCGTCGTAGCCGCCGAGCAGCGGCCGCTCGACCCCGGCCTCATCGACGAGGAACACGGCGATCCAGGCGCGCCGGCTGTCCGCGTAGCCCGTCGGGAACTTGTGACCGGTGAGGTTCTCGACGCGCACGGTGACGGTGATCTCGCCCCCGGGTTCAGCCTGCTCCGGGGCCTCGACGAGCGTGACCGAGGCGGCGGAGGCGAGGCTCTCGAGGGTGCGGTCCAGGGCGAGCTGGAAGGAGGTGGCGCGCTCCGCGGCGCGGGTCGGGTCGGCCGCCATGACGGCCTGGATGCCCCAGTGATTGCCGCCGACGATCAGGTGGTCGCGCGGGTCGGTGCGGAGCGGCGCGTTGTCGGCGACGGTCCACTCCCCGGCCTTCCTGCGCATGTGGCAGTCGATGCAGCTCTTCTCGCTCGGCTTACCATCGCCGAAGTCGCTGGAGGCCCACTCCTCGTAGGTCGTGTCAAGAGGGAACTCGATGTTCGTGTCCTGCCCGCTCGCGTCCCGCAGCATCACTTCCGGGTTCGTGACCTGGTGACATTGGCCACAAAACCGGGAGTCGGCGAGCATGGGGGCCTGCTCGCCGACGTGAGACCTGGAGGCAATGTTCTCGTAAGGGCCGTACATGACGGGTGTGTTGATGAACCCAGCGGCCTCCGGTGAGTGATCGAAGACGAGCTGAGCATTCCCGAGGAAGTACGACTCCGTATTATCGTCTCCCTTGGTCGGCAGCGCGCGGTGGCAGACGTTGCAGCTGACGCCTTGGCCGTCGACGACCACGCCGTCGCCGCCGGCCTCGGCGTCGAATCCCGAGCCATCCGGAGGTGTCGCCCTCCCATTCAGGAAGCCGATGGGGGAGTGGCAGCGCAGACAGAAGGTGCCGATCCCCGCGGCGTCCTGGTTCGCGATCGTCAGGGCCGCCTTGAAGACGGGATCGCGCCAAGCATTGGCCATCATGGTGCCTGCCCATGTGTCCATGGGCATGTAATCCCGAGCGTCCTCGGATTCTGCTAGATGGCAACCGTCGCAGCGCTCGGCGGTGCCGAGGTTGTTCGGTTGTGGCATGTCGTTTGGCGTGGTGCCCTGGAGGTCATCGATCCCGGCCGCTGCCTCGTGGCTTAGCAGCCCGATCGCGAGCGCCCACCCGGCCGCCAATTTCAAGGTTCTCTGCATGGCTCAGGTCCAGACTTGTCAAGCTGCGCTTCAGGAGTGATACCAGCGGTGACCCATCGCGCGCGTCCCTATGGACGCGGTGCAATCTATTCCGGATCGATCCGGAAGACGCTCCCTCCATAGGAGACGACGTACAGCTCGCCGGCTGCGTCCTCGCCGAAAGAAGCCAGACCCTGGATGGTGCTCTCGGAAGCGAGGTCCTGGCTGAGCGAGCTGCTGGGCTCGATGAGGCTGTCCTTCCAGGTGAGCATCCAGATCCTGTCGGTGGCGAAATCGCCGAACAGGTATTTGCCGCGAAGCGCGGGGATCGTGCTGCCACGGTAGACGTATCCGCCGGTCACTGAACCGTCGCCGCGGTTGTGATCGTAAGAGTGGACGGGCGCCGTGATCGTCGGCGACGTGCACCCCGGCGGCTCGTCTGCCTTGAGGCAGGTGCTCCCTTCGGTGACGCTCCATCCGTAATTCTTGTTGCCCTGGCCGCGCGGCTCGATGTTGATCTCCTCGAAGAGTCGTCCGCCGACGTCGCCGATGTACAGATCACCTCTGCAGCGATCGAAGGTGAAGCGCCACGGGTTGCGCAAGCCGTAATCCCATACGTCCGGATCTCCGCCGGTGACATTGCCGTCCGGGGGCGTCGGATACCTATCGACGTCGATGCGCAGGATCTTGGCGTATTTCACGCTGATGTTCTGGCCGTTGTTGTTCGGGTCCGGATTGCTGCTGTCGCCGCCTCCGTCACCGACGCCGATGTAGAGCATGCCGTCGGGGCCGAAGGCGAGCATACCGCCGTTGTGATTGCCCACCAGCACCGGTATCGAGAAGAACTCGCGTTGTGACTGCGGGGCCGCTTGATCCGGGTTGCTCGTCGAGCGCCTGTACTCCCGGAGGACCAGCGTGCGTGACCTCGTGTTGAAATAGACGAAGAATCTGCCGTTTTCCGCGTAGTCCGGATGAAACGCGAGCCCGAGGAGCCCTCGCTCGTCGTCGTTGCCGGGGGTCTGATAGACGTCCGCGGCGATATCGAGGAACGGAGCGCTCTGCACCTCGCCGCCGTTGACCAGGCGAATCTTCCCACGCTGCTCCACCACGTACAGCCGGCTGGCGTCCTCCGGCTCGCTCGTCACGAACAGAGGAAGCTCGAAGCCGCTCGCCACTTCCGTGAGCTTGAGCGGGGGCACGGTCCCGCCCGGCTCGTCGCACTCGATGGTCCCATGCCCACCGGCGCCAGTCCCGGTCGCAGGGCCGGCTCCGGTTCCGCTGGTCCCACTGGTCCCACTGGTCCCGCTGGTCCCGCTGGTCCCGCTGGTGCTCGATCCCGTTCCGCTGCTCACCGGCGAGCCCGTCGACGCGCCGCCCCCGGAGCCCGGTCCGCCGGGACCGGATCCTCCACCGCCGCCTCCTCCCCCGCCAGCTCCGGTCTCGCTGCCCCCGCAGCCATTCAGGGTGACGCCCAGCCCAAGGAGGGCGGCTGCGATCGGCATGAAAGACAAAAGGAAACGCTTCTGGTCCATCATGCCGTAGGAGGCTATCCGAACAGCGCGCCCCTTGGTATAACTTTCCGCCGCTTGGCGCCGCGTGTCCGCCCTGCCAGAAGCATCCGGAACCGGCGAGCGCGACTACAATGCAAGACCCTTCCCTACTGTTGCTCGAGATCCTGTCGCGCCGGATTCCGCCGGCCGCTGCATCCTGGTTGGAGCGCGTCAAGGCGGTGACTGGTGTGCGTCTGGGGGCAGAGCGCGCCGCATCGACGCACGACGCGTCTGCCTGGTTCGATCGCGACCGCTTCCTGGCGACGTTCACCGCGGCGGCGCGCGCGCTAGGGAAGGCGCCGCTCGTCCTTCAAGCGGACGAGCGGGACGTGCTGAAGGCTGCCGGCGTGCCTGCGGCGATCGACGGCTGGCGGCTCGATGAACTCGGCCGGGCAACGATGATCGCGCTGGTTTCGAGGAACCTGCCCGCATCGGATCTCGATCCGCTGCTGTGGGCCTGTTACCAGCAGGGCGACAGCCGGGAGCGGCAGGCGCTCCTGCGGACCTTGCCGTTCGTGACCGGAGCGGAGCGCTTCGTCCCCCTCGCGGTGGATGCGTGCCGTACGAACGAGCTGCCCGCCTTCGAGGCGATCGCCTGCGAGAATCCTTACCCGGCGGCTCACTTTCCGGATCTCAATTTCAATCAGATGGTCCTCAAGGCCATGTTCATGGGCGTGGCGCTCGCCCGGATCGTCGGGCTGGAGCAGCGGCGATCGGGCGAGCTCGCCAGGATGGCGGAGGACTTCGCGAGCGAGCGGAGGGCGGCTGGCCGGAGCGTCCCGGCCGATATCGGCCTGCTCTCCCTGGAGCACGAGCACGAGCGCGCGACGCGGATCCCCGAATGAAGCAGCGCGCGTCGGAGGGACCAGTGAAGCTATTCGATCCTCATATCCACATGACATCGCGAACGACGGACGACTACCAGGCGATGGCCGCCGCGGGCATCGTCGCCGTCCTCGAGCCCGCTTTCTGGCTCGGCCAGCCGAGGACACACGTCGGAACGTTCGAGGACTACTTCGCGTCCCTGCTCGGCTGGGAGCGCTTCCGGGCCAGCCAGTTCGGCATCCGCCATCTCTGCACGATGGGGCTCAACCCGAAGGAGGCCAACAACCCCCGCGTGGCGCAGGGCGTGATCGACCTCTTGCCGCGCTACCTCGACAAGGAGGGCGTGGTCGCGGTCGGGGAGATCGGGTTCGATGACATGACGCCGGAGGAGGAGAAGTACTTCGCCCAGCAGGTCGAGCTCGCGAGAGAGCACGATCTCCCCATCCTCGTGCACACGCCGCACCGCGACAAGAAGCGCGGCACCGAGCGGACGCTCGCGCTGGTGCGGGAGCTTCGGTTCCCGGAAGAGCGCGTGCTCATCGACCACAACAACGAGGAAACGCTGCCGCTCGTGCTCGCGACAGGCTGCTGGGCCGGTCACTCAATTTACCCGAACACCAAGATGGACGAGGACCGGATGGTTGCGCTCGTCAAGAAGTACGGCGCCGAGCGGATCCTGATCAACAGCGCCGCGGATTGGGGCGTGAGCGATCCCCTGAAGGTGCCGAAGACGGCGGCGCGGATGCGCGAGAACGGCATCGCCGCCGAGGTGATCGAGCGGATCGTGTGGAAGAACCCGCTTGCCTTCTTCGCCCAGAGCGGTCGTCTTGACTTGACCGAGTTCGGCGAGACGCCCGCCGTGGATCAGCGCGCGCTGTTCGAGGGCAATTCGGTCTTGCGGGGGCAGACCCCCGTCGTGAAGAGCTGAACGAGCAGACCCATGCATCGCACCGTCGTCCTCAACGTCGTCGGGCTCACCGGCGAGCTCCTCGGCGACGCCACGCCGAACCTGCAGCGGCTCGCTCGGGAAGGCGCCATGCGTCCGCTGCAGACCGTGCTGCCAGCGGTCACGTGCACGGTCCAGTCGACCTTCACGACAGGCCTCCTCCCGAGCGGTCACGGTTGCGTCGCGAACGGCTGGTACTTTCGCGATATCGCCGAGGTGAACCTGTGGCGCCAGGCGAACCAGCTCGTGGAGGGGGAGAAGATCTGGGAGGCTGCGCGCCGGCGCGACCCGACGTTCACCTGTGCCAAGCTGTTCTGGTGGTACAACATGTACAGCTCGGCAGACTACGCGGTGACGCCGAGGCCGATCTACTGGGCGGACGGGCTCAAGCTGCCGGACATCTACACGGAGCCGGCGTCGCTGCGCGATGAGCTCGTATTCCGGCTGGGTGAGTTCCCTCTGTTCAACTTCTGGGGGCCGAACGCGGACATCCGGTCGACGGAGTGGATCGCGCGGTGCGCGCGCCACGTGTATGACACGCGACGTCCAACGTTGACGTTGGTCTACCTCCCGCATCTCGACTACAACCTGCAACGGCTGGGGCCGGATCACCCCGCGATCAAGAATGACCTCCGCGCCGTGGACGCCGTCTGCGGCGAGCTCATCGAGCATGTGCAGAAGGACGGGGCGCGCGTGATCGTCCTGTCCGAGTACGGCATCACGCGCGTGTCCGGGGCAGTGCACATCAACCGAACGCTCCGAGAGCAGGGGCTACTGCGCGTTCGCGTTGAACGTGGGCTCGAGAAGCTTGATGCCGGCGCGTCCGAGGCATTTGCCGTGGCAGACCACCAGGTGGCGCATGTCTACGTGCGTCGTCCGGAGAGGATCCAGGAGGTGAAGGCGCTCCTCGAAGGGCTGCCCGGGGTGGACTTCGTCCTCGATGCGGACGGCAAGCGCTCTGCCGGGCTCGATCATGCGCGGTCGGGCGAGCTCGTCGCGGTCTCACGAGAGGACCGATGGTTCAGCTACTATTACTGGCTCGATGACGAGAAAGCCCCAGAGTTCGCGAGGACCGTCGACATCCATCGCAAGCCAGGGTACGATCCTGTCGAGCTCTTTGCCGATCCCGAGCTACGCTTCCTGCCAGCCAGCGTAGGCTGGCGGCTCCTCAAGAAGAAGCTCGGGCTACGCTATCTGATGGACGTGGTCCCGCTCGATACGGCACTGGTGAATGGATCTCACGGGCGCTTGAACGAGCGTCTGGATCGAGGGCCGCTGGCCATTTCCAGTTGTGGTTCGCTGCTGCCGGATGAGCGTGTTCTTGCCGTTGATGTCAGCAGGATCGTGCTCAATCATCTCTTTGACTGATACTCATGCCCGCGATTTCGTGCAGCAGTCCCACGTGGTCGGCATGATGTGACGTGATGCTAGATTCCAAGCCTCGCGAGGAACAGAGCGTCAGCCTCTGCCTCCAACGTGCCCGTCTCGAAGTCAATCCCGCTAGAAAATGAGCCTGTAATGACGATCTCGTTGCTCGGGTCTGTCTCGACAGCGACGCCGAACGAAATTCCGTGGGCTCCGTAGGACTTCGCCCAGAGCGTGTTCCCTGACGCATCGAGCTTGAGCACCCATGGAGACGGAAGCTCGTACTGTTCCAGGATCTCGTGGTCCACCCTCAGCTCTTCGGTGAACTCGCCGATGAGCACAAGGTTGTTGGAGCTGTCAGCGCTGATGCCGGCTATCGCATTGTGGCCGGTTCCTTCGAAGTCGCGGCTCCATCTGTGGTCTCCCGACGTGTCGAACTGCGCGACAAAGAAGGCGGTGTGCCCTTCCGGTGACGTGAGGGTCCGGTCGTCTCCGAATTCGATGCTTTCGCCGTAGTTTCCCGTCGTCGAGATGTTTCCCAGCGTGTCGACGTCCAGCGCAGACGGATGGCCGTTCGCGAAGCTATGGCTCCAAGCAGGGGTGCCGTCTCTGTCGAGCTTGGCCAGGAACATTCCGGAGCCACCAAGCTCCGGCAGGTCGCCGAAGGTGATCGTGGCCCGGTGCTCGCCAGTGATGATGACGTTCTCGCCACGGTCGACGGCAACGTCGATCAACGCGTCATTGTCGGAGCTGCCGAGCTTCCGCACCCATCCTCCTTGCTCGGCGCTCGTGGAGCCTGTGCTCCCGTCGAGCTTGGCGACGTACATGTCCAGCGTGTTCGCGGGAACCGATACGAGGGTTGTGTCGTCGAGCTCGATGTTGCCCCTGAACGTCCCTGCAATGATGACGTCCCCGTGCGGGGTGCTCTTGACCTTCGGACGAACAGTCCTGACAAATTCGTCGAACGTACGTTCGTTGATGGGGTTCGCTGGGAAGCTGCGGCTCCAGGCGTGCTTTCCGCTGTTGCTGAATTTTGCAACGAAGACGCCAGGACCGACGTCGACGCCGCCGAAGTTGATCGTGCCGCTGCTGACGCCAGTCACGATGACGTTGCCGGAGGCGTCCACGCTCACGGATGTCGCTTCCTGAGCCGCTGCGTCTCCGAACGTGTGACTCCAGAGATGATTTCCGGATCTGTCAAAGGCGGCGACGAACGCGTCTGCTTCGCCCGCGCTCGCGAGTGGCTCAGCGCCGAACTGTATGGACTCGAAGAAACGGCCTGCTGCGAAGATTCTTCCTTCTTTGTCGGTCGCCACGGAGTGGGCGACTGCTTCCTTGCCGAAGGACTGTGCCCACAAGGTGCAGTCGAACCCATCGCAATTTTCATCCTCGTCGAACGCGCAGCTCTCCTGGTCAGGCAATTTTTCGTTCTTGCACCCACCCCACGCGCTTCCATCGCCGTTGCAGGTCCGTAGGCCAGATCTGCACGATCCGACGTCTGCCGTGTCTTCCGGGCCGCTATAGCATTGCTCCATCGTCCTGGGAGTACATACGCTCGCGCTGTCGTCCCCGCCTGGGCCCTGAGCCCCCGAGCCGGAGGCGTCTTCGAAGTCGTCAAGGCCGAGGACGAGCGCGCATCCGGACCCTGCGAAGATGAGCGCAAGGAGACCAGCCTGAAAGCTTCGAGCGCGATGTGACATGATGGAGCTTTTCTCCGGTGAATCGAGATGTCGTATCCCGGTCTTGATCAAAGATAAGGCTGGCTGAGCTGCCGACCCAGATGCCCGTCCTCACGTCCCCCTGACCACCCGCTGCATCGCCAGCGTGAGCGGGAACCCCAGCATCGCCAGCGCCGCCGCGCCGCCGGCCCCCGGCGCGCCCGTCCTCGCGATGAGCACCGCGTCGAGCAGCGAGATCCCCGCGATGAGCGTCACCACGGCGCGCGGGATCCGGTCCTTCCGCGTCCCCCGGAGCAGCCTGACCGCATGAACCACGCAGCCGACGAGCGCCCCGTAGGCGACGATCCCCATCATTCCCGTGAGCGGCGTCCCCATCGTATAAAGAAACGGCACCGCCATGAAGCCGAGCGCCCACAGGCTGCGGACCGCCAGCAGGTTCTCCTGCTTCGCGATCGCCGTCAGGCCGATCAGGTAAAACAGCAGCGCCATCCCCCCGCCGAACAGCGCGATTCCGAGCTGCCCCCCGGCCGCGAGCGCCGCCGTCACATAGGCCAGCACGCGGCACAGCCCCATGAGCGCCGGGCTCAGCGGATTGCCCTTGTGCCAGGCGTCGTACAGCACGATCGCCCCCGCGAGCAGCGCGCTCGCCACGGCCGGCGCCGTACCCCGGCTCTCCGCGTACCCATGGCCGCCGACGATCAGCACCCCCGCGCCGAGCAAGCCATACCCCACCGCGAACACCTCGCGGGCGCTCACGAGACCGGACGGGATCGGCCGCTCCGGGCGCTCGCGCGCGTCGATCTCCCGATCGAAGGCGTCGTTCAGGAACATCCCACCCACGTACATCAGCGACACCGCCAGCCCCACGAGCGCCACCTCGCGCGCGCGCAGGACCGCCCCCGACAGGGCCATGCCGCACAGCACGTTCGTCCAGACCGTGGGCAGGTTCGAGACGCGGCCGAGCCGCAGATACACCCGCGCGCGTGACGTCATCCTCATGCTCCTCCTCCGCCAGCCGCACCGACTCCAGCGCCGACGCCATCGCCCGCGCCCGATCCGCCCCGCACCATCCGCTCCTCCACCCAGCGGAGCTCCCTCGACACCGCCTCGACCACGCCCCCGCGCCGCTGGTCCTCCGGAAGGACATCCCACGTGTAGGTCTCGACCTCGAGGTGCTGCGTCGCCGGCCGCTCGCTCAGGTGCGACAGCAGCGCCGCCAGCTCCGGCTGCGTCGTCCCGAGCGCGCCCTCGATCCCCCGGAAGATCGGCACATGGAAGTGGACGCGCCACTCCTCCGGCCTCGCCTCCGGCGGCGCCGCCCGCGCGTCCTCGAGCGCGGCCAGCGCCTCGGGCAGATCCAGGTAGCGAACGAGCTCGCCCCCGCCGCCGCCCGCGCCCCCGCGCCGCTCGACCACCTGGTGCAGGTACACGACGTCCTCTGCGTAGGCGCGCAGCCTCGCCATCGTCGCCGGATCGCGCTCCGCCACGCGCGCGCGCAGCCCGGCGCTGATCTGCACCTTGTGCACGCCGATGCCCGCCGCGCGGAGCGCCGCGAGCGACGCGGGCGCGTCCTCGAACTCCACCGCCATGTGGCACGCATCGAAGCAGAGGCCGAGGTGCGCCCGCAGCGCCGCCTCCGCGTCCGGCAGGCTCATCCCGGTCAGCGCCGAGAGCTCCCGCGCGCGCTCCCGCGCGAACACGTGCTCGGTGAAGAAGGCGATCGCCTCGGGCGTCGTCTCGAGGAAGCAGCACGGCTCCGGCTCGAGCGCCAGCGCGATCCGCTTGCCCGTGCGGCGGTGAACGTCGACGAGGTGCGCGGCGTGCCTCACCAGCCGTCGCGCCATCGCCTCGGCGTCGTCGGGCGCGCGCACCCGCGGCCGGAAGGCGCCGGGGACGGTGCTCACGCTGCCCATCAGGCCCTCCTCGGCCGGCAGCAGCGCGGCGAGGAGCGTCGCCAGGCGATCGCTGTACGCGAGGCGCTCGTCGTCGAGCCAGTCGGGCAGGTACACGCGTTCCTTCACCGGCGCGCCGTGGAACCGGCCATAGGGGAAGCCGTTCAGCGTGAACACGTAGAGGCCGTTCCGCGCGAGGAAATCGCGGAACGCCTCGAGCTCCGCCGGCGCGGCGAGCTCCGCGGCCGCCCTCGCCGAGAGCCGCAGCCCCACCCCGCACCGCGGGCGCTCGACGCCGCCGACGCCCGCCCCTCCTCCACCTGGGCCGCGTCCGCCGCCCGCGCCCCCCCCGTCGCGCGGCGCGCCTCCCCCGCCGCCGCCCGCGCGCGACCAGATCGCGAGCAGGTGCGTCTCCAGGCTCTGCTTCACCTCCGCCCACGTCTCGCCCGCGTGGATGTTGGTGCAGTACGTGAGGTGCGGCGCCCCCGCGCACGCGAGCCTCACGACCGCGCCGCTCCCGCCGCGCCGGCCGCCGCGTGCGTCCCCCGCCTCCCGGCGCGCTCGCGCAGCCGCGCGATCGCCGCGACGATGTGCCGCTCCTCCATCGCGTGCACCTCCCGCGCGCGCCCGACGTCCTCGAGCAGCGTCACCGTGAGCTCGCCCCCGAGGTGCTCGCGGAACTCGTCCAGCCCATCGAGCACGCAGAGCCGCTCGCCCCGCTCACCGCCCCCGCGCGTGAGCGCGAGCGCGTCGTCCCACAGCGCGAAGCCGAGCGCCTCGAGCGTCGAGAGCACCGCGGCCGCCGTCGCCTCGCTGCAGAGCCCGGCCAGCTCGGCGTAGACGGTGTCGATCGCGATCCCGATCGCGACCGCCTCCCCGTGACGCAGCCGGTGCCTCGTGAGCGACTCCAGCTTGTGCGCAGCCCAGTGCCCGAAATCCAGCGGCCGCGCGCTCCCGAGCTCGAACGGGTCGCCCGCGGTCGCGATGTGCTGGAGGTGGATCTCCGCCGACCGACGCACAAGCGCCGCGAGCGGCGCGAGCGACCCCGACGCGAGCGCGGGCGCATGCTCGGTCAGCCACGAGAACAGCCGCGCGTCCCGGATGAGCGCGACCTTCACCGCCTCCGCCATCCCGGCCACCTTGTCGCGCAAGGACAGCGTCTCCAGGAAACGCGGATCGATGAGCACCGCGAACGGCGGCGCGAACGTGCCGAGCAGGTTCTTCTTCCCGAACGCGTTGACGCCGTTCTTCACGCCGACCCCCGAGTCGGCCTGGGCGAGCACCGTCGTCGGGATCCGCACGACCCGCACGCCCCGGTGCACCGTCGCCGCCGCGTAGCCGGCCATGTCGAGCACCGCGCCGCCCCCGACGATCATCACGAACGACTGCCGATCCATCCCGAGCGCGTCGAGCCGCGCCTGCAGCGCCGCCGTGGCCGCGCCGTCGTTCTTCGACGCCTCTCCGCCAGGCACCACGATCGGCTCGGCCACCAGCGAGAGCCGCTCCGCGTGCGCGCCGACGTACCGCGCGATGTCCTCCGTGATGGACGGCCAGGCCGCGGCCACGCCGCCGTCGATCACCGGCAGCACCCGGTGCCGCCGGCGCGGCTCCCTCGCGGCGATCGCGGACGCGAGATCGTCGTTGCTCGGCGAGAAGACGCCCTCCGTGAAATAGACAGGGTACTCGAAGGGGACCGCGATCCGTTGGAGATGAAGCAGCATCAAAGCCGAGCTTTCAGAGCGACCATCGGGCCGTCAAGCCGGTTCCGCGCGAGGATCCCGCGCCTTGTCGCGGGATGAAAACTTCCCCTTGGCGGCGGACGGCCTTCCTGCAATGCTGGCGCCGCTCGGTGAGGACCGCGCAACCGCGCAGCCGTACTGCCGAGATCGCCGCGATCGAAACCCCGTACTGCCTGACTTCCTCCTCGATGCAGACGCCCATGGAAGGCACAGCCCGTCCCAAGAAACGGTCGTTCATGAGAGGAACGCTTGTGGCTGCGGCAGGGCTCGCGCTCGCCGCGCTCTCCGCCGGGTGCTCGCCCACGTACATCTACAATCCGGCGAACTACGCGAAGGAACACGACCCGCGTAAGCACGAGTACGTGATCGGGGTCGGCGACCAGCTCCGGGTCAACGTCTGGCGCATGTCCGACCTGTCGAGCGACGCGCTCGTCCGGGCCGACGGCGTCATCACGATGCCGCTCATTGGCGACGTCTTCGTCGCCGGCAAGACCCCGACCCAGGTGCGCGAGGAGCTGAAGAGGCGGCTCTCGGAGTTCGTGAAGGACGAGACCGCCGTGATCACCGTCGCCGTGACCGGGATCAACAGCTACCGGTTCGTGGTCAGCGGCAACGTCGCGCGCGCCGGCATCTACGCCTCGAACTACTTCGTCTCCGTCTCCGAGGCGCTCGCGCTCGCCGGCGGCCCCAACCAGTTCGCCTCGACGGACCAGATCCTGCTCATCCGCATGGATAGCCCCGGGAAGTTCCGGCACATCCCCGTCAACTACGACGATATCGCCTCGCGGAAGCGGCCTGAGCAGGACCTCGTGCTCAAGGCGGGCGATACCGTCTTCGTGCCCTGATCGTGGCCGGCTCCTCCGCGCTCGCCCGCAAGGCCGTCCTTGGCGCGGTCTGGACGATCGCGACGGGCCTCGGCTCGCGCGTGCTCGGCCTGATAGGCACCCTCGTGCTCACCCGGTTCATCGCGCCGGATGTGTACGGCGAGGTCTCGGCCGCCTCTGTCGTCATCATGACGGCACACTTCCTGTCGAGCCTCGGGATCGGGCAGTACATCGCGTCGCGGCCGAACCTCGACCGCCAGATGCTCTTCAACGCGACGGTCTATTTCCACGCCGCAGGGGTCGTCGCCATCGGCCTCGTCTACCTCCTCCGGGAGCCGATCGCGGTGCACCTCGTCGGCGCGCCGGGGATGCTCGAGTTCATGCCCGGGCTGATCCTCGCGATGTTCATCGACCGGCTCTGGTACGTCCCCGACCGTCTGCTCATCCGCGAGATGCGGTTCCGCAGCGTCAGCCTCCGCAGCGCGGCCGGCGAGCTCACGTACACCGCGACGTCGGTCGTCCTCGCGATGCGCGGCTGGGGCGGGAACGCCATCGTCGTCGCCACGCTCCTGCGCGCGGTCGTGCGCGTGGTCACCACGATCCCGGCCGTGAAGCTCGCGGAATGGCTCACGCCGAGCCCCCTCTCGCGCGAGAAGGCGCGCGAGCTGTTCGCCTTCGGCATCCCGCTGAACTTCGGGTCGCTGGCGAACTTCGGGGCGTCCAGGTGGGACAACCTCGTCATGATCCGCCTCTTCGGAGAGCACGTCGGCGGCCTCTACAACCTCGCGTGGAACCTCGCCGACATCCCGGCCTCCCAGGTCGGCGAGCGCATCGGCGACGTCCTCGTCCCGTCGTTCTCGAAGCTCGAGCCGGAGCAGCGCAAGACCGCGCTCGTCCGCGCGCTCACGCTGCTGTCGCTCCTCATCTTCCCGCTCGCGGTCGGCCTCGGCGCGGTCGCCCCGACGATCCTCAACGACACCTTCTTCAACGAGGCCTGGGAGCCGGCCGGCCCGCTCCTCGCCGTGCTGTCGGCGCTCGGCGTCACCCGCCCGATCGGCTGGGTCATGTCCTCCTACATGCAGGTCTACGGCCGCACGCGGACGATCATGATCCTCGAGTGGCTCAAGGTCGGCGCGATCATCGGCGGCATCGCGCTGCTCGGATCGATCGGCGGCGTGCTCTGGGCCTGCGCCGGGGTCGGCGTGGCGTTCGGGGTGCACGCGCTGGCGAGCCTCTGGGTCGTCCAGCGCGCCGACGGTGTCCCCTACATGCGCCTGGTGCGCCCGCTGATCCGGCCGCTGATCGCCTGCCTGCCGATGGTCGTGGCCGTGCTCGCCGTGCGCTACGGCGTGCGGCAGCTCGGGCCCCTGCCGCGCGGGTTCCGCCTGGGCGCCGAGGTGATCGCGGGCGGTCTGGTCTTCATCGCGTCGGCGCTGGTCATCGCGCGGCAAGCGTCGCGCGACTTCCTCCAGCTTGCCCGCGAAGCGGTGCGCCGCCGCCGCTGAGGTGTTTCCCGATGCTGAGGTGTTTCCCGACGTCACCGGACCACCTCCATCAGCGGGACCGCTTCCCGGCGGCGCCGGAGATCCGCTTCGACACTCGAGCGAATTCTGGGGGCCTGTGGTAGCGTCGGGCCCCTCTCTTCGAACATGGGTCGGGATCCGCGTGGCGGTTCCCCTCCACCACTGGAGATAAACGGAAATGGCAGAGACGCATCCCGCTGCGGTCGAGAGCCTCCTGGCGAAGATCACCTCACGCGAAGCCCAGGTGGGCATCATCGGCATGGGTTATGTCGGCCTGCCGCTGGCGCTCACGTTCATCGAGAAAGGCTTCCGCGTGCTGGGCTTCGACGTTGACCCCGAGAAGGTCACCGCGCTCGGCGAGGGGAAGAGCTACATCAAGCACCTCGATCCTGCGCGCGTGGCGGCGGCATCCAAGACGGGTCGATTCGAGGCGACGGCGGACTTCTCGCGGCTCAACGAGCCCGACGCCATCCTCATCTGCGTCCCCACCCCGCTCACGGCCCAGCGGGAGCCCGACATGAGCTACGTCGTCGGCTCCTCGCAGAAGATCAAGGAGCGGCTGCGCAAGGGGCAGCTCGTCGTGCTCGAGTCCACCACGTACCCCGGCACGACCGACGAGCTCGTGAAGGGCATCCTCGAGCAGTCGGGCCTGCGCATGGGCGAGGACTTCTACCTCGCGTTCTCGCCCGAGCGCGAGGACCCGGGCAACCGGGATCACAGCACAGCGACGATCCCGAAGGTCGTCGGCGGCGTCGACCGCGCCTCGCTGGCCCTGGCGCAGGCGCTCTATTCGCAGGCGATCGCGCGCACCGTGGCGGTGTCCTCCGCCCGCGCGGCCGAGGCGGCGAAGCTGACCGAGAACATCTTCCGCGCGATCAACATCGCACTCGTGAACGAGCTCAAGGTCGTCTACGACTCGATGGGCATCGACGTCTGGGAGGTGCTCGACGCCGCCTCGACGAAGCCGTTTGGCTTCATGCGGTTCAACCCGGGCCCGGGCTGGGGCGGTCACTGCATCCCGCTCGACCCGTTCTACCTCGCCTGGAAGGCGCGCGAGTACGGCGTGTCGACGAAGTTCATCGAGCTCGCTGGCGAGGTGAACGTCGAGATGCCGCACTACGTCGTCAACAAGCTCCAGCTCGCGCTGAACGATCGCGGCAAGGCGCTGAAGGGCACGAAGGTCCTGCTCCTCGGCGTCGCCTACAAGAAGGACATCGACGATCCGCGCGAGAGCCCCGCGTTCGAGATCATCGAGCTCCTCCGCCGCCTCGGCGCCGTGCTCAGCTTCCACGACCCGCACGTGCCCAAGCTGCCGCGCATGCGCACCTGGCCGCACCTGCCGGAGCTCTCGTCCCTGCCGCTCAACGAGGACACCCTCAAGGGCCACGACGCGGTCCTGCTCGTCACCGACCACTCGGTGGTCGACTACGACCTGGTGCTCAAGCACGCCGCCCTGATCGTCGACACCCGCGGCGTCTACCGCGCGGAGAACCAGAAGGTCATCAAGGCCTAGGGGAGGGCGCCCGCGCGGCGCCCTCTGCCCACCTGCGCGGCGCGCTCCCGTCCGCCGCGCGCGCGCAAAGGTGGCGCGGCGCGGCGGTCCTCGCGACCGCGGGCCGCCCCACGCCGCGCGTCGGCTGCCTCGCCCGCAGCGCCGCGATGTGTCGCGAAATACCCGCGCTGTGGGCGGCGCTCGGCGGGGCTGCTCGCGCCGCGCCTTCTGTTACAGGTCACGGGCGAGGCGCTTTCCGCGGTCGCGAAATTGCCAGCATCCCCTTGATGTCAGGGCGCCGGTTCGGTACCCATCGAAGACGGTCCATGTCCACGCCGCCGCCCATGGTCGGGCCAGGTCGAACGATGTCGCCTGCAGATGAGAGCCTGGGCGCTGCGCCATCGAGCTCGGATTGGAAGGGCCACCTGGAGATCCGCCTCGGCGATCTCCCGGGGACGCGGCGGCCGCTCACCGAGTCCCATATCGTCATCGGCAGGGCGCCGGGCGTTCAGCTCACGCTCGACCACTACACGGTCTCCCGGCGCCACGCGGAGCTCTTCTGCGATCCGTTCGGCAGGTGGTGGATCCGCGACCTCGGCAGCACCAACGGCACGCTCGTCAACGACGAGCGGATCAACGAGAAGGTGCTGAAGCCGGGCGATCGCATCGGGATCGGCGACTACATCCTCGAGTTCCAGCTCACGGCGCGGGCCCCCCGCGTGCCGCTCGACCCGGGCGGCCTCCATTTCGAGGAGGACAAACCGACCGCGATCCGCAAGCTCGGGGAGCTCGACCCACCGCGCATCGCCGCGAAGCACCTGTTCACCCTGATGGACCTGTCGCGGCGGCTCCTCAGCATCGAGGACGCCACGGACCGGTTCGACGCGCTCTGCCAGCTGATGGTCCGCGAGGACTTCCACGGCAGCATGGCGCTCGCCCTGCGGCTCCGGCAGAACGGCGCGCTGACGATCCTGTCCGGGCCGCATCGCCCGTTCCAGTCGCTCCGGCGCGAGGACTCGGTCGCGCCGCCGTACATCTCGCGCCGCGTGCTCGCGGCGGTGCAGGACACGCGCGAGCCGGTGCTCGCCGGCAACCTGGTGAGCGACAGCGCCACCGTCGAGCTCACGATGTCGCGCGACGTCATGGCGCTCTGGGTCGTCGCGTGCCCGCTGCGGGTCGAGGAGCAGCTGATGAACCTGCTCTACGTGACCTTGCCGCCCGACTTCGGCAGCGTCGAGTGGCTCGGGCTCATCGCGCTCGCGGCCGAGGTCTACCAGCAGGCCGAGTCGGCCTGGGAGGCGCGGCGCCACGCGCAGGCGCACGCGGCGATCGAGCGCGAGCTCGAGATGGCGCACCAGATCCAGCGGACGTTCGTGCCGAAGCGGCTGGAGTTCAAGGCGCTGGACGTGGCGCTCGGCTTCGAGCCGTGCCGGTGGGTCGGCGGCGACTACGTGGACATCGTCCCGATGCCCGACGGCCGCCTCCTGCTCGCGGTGGCGGACGTCTGCGGCAAGGGGCTCCAGGCCGCGCTCATCGGGTCGAGCGTGCACACGATGGTGAGGGCGACGGTCGACGCCGGCCGCGGGATCACGGGCATGATGGACCGGCTGAACGCCTACCTCTGCGAGTACCTGCCGGAGCAGTCGTTCGTGACGATGGTGGCCGTCGCGCTCGACCCGGCGACGGGCCGCATGGAGTGCGTCAACGCGGGGCACCCGCCGGCGCTCGTCGCGACCGCGGAGGGCGGCCTGCGGCACCTCCAGGCGGCCGTCAACCCGGCGCTCGGGATCGGCCTCGTGCCCATGGAGGCGCACCAGAGCGTGCTCGCGCCCGGCGAGGTGCTCGCGATGTACACCGACGGGCTCACCGAGCTGCGCAACTCGTCCAAGCAGATGCTCGGCCTGCACGCGCTCGGCACCGGCTTCGCCAAGCTGTGCGCCACCAGCGCCGGCCGCCCTGTCGCGTCGATCGCCGACAAGCTCACGCAGATGCTCGAGGAGTTCCGCGGCGATCAGCTCCCCGAGGACGACAGGGCCTTCCTCCTCGCGCGCCGCACCTGAGCGCGCGCCGAGCGGCAACCCGGCCGCGCTGGGGGCGTGAGGACGGCGAGGACGGCCGGGCAGCTCGGTGAGGCCGCTCAGGCGACCAGGCGTCAGCGCGCGGCGTCGCCGGCCGCCGCCGGCTCCGAGCCCTCCGGCGGCTCGATCGGCTCCGGATCCCGGTGCGGCGGGCCCACGGGCCCCGCCGAGCCGAAGGGCTGGGTCATCGAGATGCGCGAGCCCGCCTCCATCCGCCGCGGGAACGCGCCCGACACGGACACGAGCAGCGCGTTGCGCACGATGCGCGTGTCGGGGAGCTCCGCGGTCCTCGCCGCGGTGTGCTGGTTCGTGTGCTGGTAGCGGAGCGCGAGCGCGAAATCGGGGATGACGATGACGGGGCTCCAGAGCAGCGCGACGTCGGTGAGCACCGCGGTCGTGTTCGGCCCCGTGGCGAGCTCTCCTTCGGCGTTCCTCTCGAGGGGCCGCGCGAACTGCACGCCGGCCGAGCCCTCGACCGACAGGCGCCAGGAGGGGCGGAGGATGGGCGCGGCGGCGCGCAGCGTGAGCTGGTGCGAGAGCTGGATCTGCTGCAAGAAGACGTTGGGCGTGGCCGCGTACGTGTACGCGAGCTCGGCCTCGCCCCGGTCGTGCGTGTAGCGCAGCGCCGCGAGCCCGGCCGGCCGCACGAGCGACCCGGCGCCGCCCGCGAGGTCGGTGGCGACGACCCCGCCGACGTCGAGCTGGCTCGAGAAGCGGCGGCCGAGGTCGTGCTGCCAGCTCGCCACGAGCGTGCTGAGGAGCTGGTCGCGCTCCTCGTACACGTCCGGGGCCTCGGGATCGGCGTCGGGGTCGGTCACCGGGACGTTGTCGAAGTGGGTGTAGCCGACCGAGAGCGCGAGCGACGCGATGTCGTGGCGGAAGATCCGCTGCGCGCTCAACGTGTTCGCCGCGCTGTACGTGCGCTGCGGGCGGTCCAGGAGCGGGTTGTAGACGAGGAACGTCGCCGCCTGGCCGAGCTGCCAGACCGGCGAGGGCTGGAACGAGAACCCCTCGTTGACCGACCCCTGCACGAAGTTCGTCGTGCCGCCCGCGGTGCCAGCGATCGTCGTGGTCCCCGGCGCCTGCTCGAGCAGGAAGGTGTTGAGCTGGCCCTGCGATCCGGCGACGCCGAGCGTCAGCGTCGTCCTCGGCGACGTGACGAAGCGGCCGGACCACATCGCCATGTTCGAGTACGAGTTCGCCTCCGAGTGCAGGAAGAAGAAGCTCGCCGCGAAGGTGTAGGACAGCGTCTGCGAGGTGCGCGGCGTCGTGTACGTGAAGATCAGGCCGGGGCTCACGGTCCCAAAGCCGTCGGCGTCGGGTCCAGGCCCGGCCGGCGGCTCGGCCGCGGAGCTCACGTTGTCGGTGACGCCGAGCGACCCGGTGAAGACGCCCTGGAGGTACGCGTCCTGCGCTCGGGCGTCGTGATGGGTGAGGATCGCGCAGCCGAAGGCCGCGACAGCAATACCTCGTCCGGAGCGCATGAGGGCCGCAAGGTAACAATGGAGGCGGCGCGAGGCTACGCCTCCCCCACCTTTCGACGCGGGAGGCCGCCGGCGGCGCGCCGAGCGCTCAGGCGTCGAGCAGGACGACACCGAGGATGGGCGCCGGCCGGAGCTGCTCGATGGCCTGGCGGATCGCCTTGCGGGTCGACTTCTTGACCAGGGACGTCATGACCACGCCGCTCACCGAGTCGGCGATCACGTTCACGTCCATGCTGCCGAGCACCGGCGGCGTGTCGATGATGATGTAGGAGTAGCCCGCGCGCTTGAGGCTCTCGATCGCGCTCGAGAACGCCACCGCGTCGAGGATCGGCGGGCGCTCCTTGCTCGGATCGACGGCCAGGATGTGGACGGGCGTCTGGAGGGCGAGCCTCTGGTCGGGCGACCTGCTGCCCGACGGCCCGTTCCGGTCCGACGACTCGGCCGTGTCATCGCTGGGCGCCACGGCGGGCGCCGGCGCGGCCTGCTCGACGACGACCCAGGGCGCGTACCGGTTGCCGACGTGGCGCTGGACCTGCTCCGAGAAGCAGCTCGGCGGGTCGAACCGCAGCGCCCTGGCGATGCCTGGCTTGCGGATGTTCGCCTCGACGAGGAGGATCCGCCCGCGGACGGTCTCGCGCAGCGCGAGCGCGAGGTTGATGGCGCAGGTCGTCTTGCCCTCGCCCGGCGACGCGCTGGTCACGGCGATCGTGGTCCCGACGCCCGTCGGCAGCTTGCGCCGGAGCGTGCGGTAGGCGTCCGCCTGCGGCGAGTACGGGGCGTGGACCATCACGATGTTCGGATCGACGGCGTCCGGCATCGGGAACGGGCGCACGGTGATCTCGCCCGGGCCGCCCAGGGACTCCTCCGGGAGGAGCCCGGCGGTCTCCGGCCCTGAGGGCAGGGAGCGCATGTGCTCGATGTGGAGCGACGGCGGCTCCTCGAACGTCGGGTCGAGCGACTGCAGCTTCGCGTCCACGGCGTGGTGCGCCGGGGTCGACACCACGCGGTTGAAGATGAGGGACGGCGGCGAGGCGAACGTGCTGGTCGCCGAGCGCTCCAGCGGCCTCTCGGGCGGCGGCGGCTGCTGCGGCGGCGGCTGCGGCGGAGGCACCTCGCGCACCGTCACCGCGGGCGGCACCACGCGATCGAAGACGAGCGACGGGGGCGAGGGGAACGTCCCGCTGAACGAGCGCTCGAGCGGCGGCGAGCCCGCCGGGTGCGCCGGTACGTCGCGCACCCCCACGTCGCGCGCCGGCGGCGCGATGACGCGCTCGATCGGCACCGGCGCCGACGCGCTCGCCGCGCCAGGGCCGCTGGACACGAGCCCAGGGCTGCTCAGCGTGGCGCTCAGATCGATGACGCGCGTCACCCCGGGGGGCACGCCGGGCCGCTCGGGGCCGGGCGGGAGCGCCGGCGCGTGCACGCCGTGCACCGCCACATGGCCCGGGTGCCCGCCGTGCTCCGCGGGCGCACCCCCCGCCAGGAACAGCGTGGCGGCCGACGGACCCCGGGGGGCCGCCGGCTGCTGCATGCCAGGATGGACGCCCGGCATCGGGCCGGGGCCGAGGCGTAGCCCCATCCCGTGCGGCGGCAGGGCGTGGCCCGAGGGCGGCAGCTCCTGGCGGATGGTCGGCGAGTCGAACGCGGCGTTCGGGTCCTCGTGGCTGGAGCTCGGGCGCTCCGCCGAGACCACGTCCTCGGCGTCGTTCGCGAGGCGCAGGACGCGGGCGATCATCTCCTCGCGCACGTCCGGATCCGGCGCGATCGACCGCCAGTTGCCGACCACGTTGCGGAGCCGGCGCGCCTCGATGACGAGGGCGCGGACCCGCGCTGTCTGCTCCGCGCGACTCAGGAAGTCGCAGACCTGATCGAGCGCCCGCTCCAGAGACGCGACCGGCGGGGGCTTCCCCGGCTCAGCACCGCCTGTCTCAGCCACGGCGGCCTCGGGACCCGCGCGTGGCGGCCGGCACGATGACGAGCACCGGAGCGAGCGCCATGCGATCGATATCTTCCATGTCGTAAACCCGATCGTCGAACACGATGCCACGCGCCGCGGCGGCCGCGATGCCGGCCGCAATGGACATGAAGAGCCCGCCGATGGCAAGGATCAGCCGCGAGGGGCTCGACGGCGCGCTCGGCCTGTACGCCGGGTCGAGCACCTCGATCTGCGCCGAGTAGCCGCCCTGCTCCGAGCTCGCGGCCATCTCCGCGCGGAACGACTTGCCCTCGAGATCGGCGAGCCGCTGCTGGGCCCGCGCCTTCTCGCGGCTCAGCCGGGACCACTCCGTCTCGGTGTTGATGATCGCCTTCGCCGTCTCGCTCGCGTCGGCCGCGTTCCCCTTCTTCGCGCCCCTGCGCGCCGCGATCTCCCGCTCGAGCGCGGCGAGCTGGGACTTGATCTTCGCCTTCTCGGCCTCGTCGGTCGCGGCGACCTCCACGATCGGCTCCGGCGGCGGCGGCAGGATGAGCGCCTCCTCGGCGCGCCGCAGCGCCGCCTCGGCGTTGCTCACGCGGGCCGCCGCGGCCCGGACGTCGGGGTGCTGCTCGGTGAAGCGGGACTGCTTGTCCGCGAGATCCCGCCGCGCGGTCGCGAGCTCCTGCTCGGCCTGATCCCGCTGCCGGACGAGGGCGGGGGACGGCGCCCCGCCCGGGGAGCTCGGCGCCGCCTGCTCGGGCTTGCCGGTGAGCCGGGCCCGCAGGCGGGGCACCTGCCGCTCGAGGGCCTCCAGCGTCGGGTCGGCGCCGGTGGTGCGGCGCTCCTGCGCGCGGATGGCGGCGCCGGTCTGCGCGCCGCCGGGCGCGGCCGTCTCGGCGGCGAACTCGGGGTGCTGGGCCAGGAACGCCGCGAGCTCGGCCTCTGCCTTCTCGACGTCCTGCTCCGCGCGCTTCAGCTCGGCGTCGAGGAACTCGTTCGTCAGCTTCGCCTGCGACCGGCGCATCCGCGTCGTCTCCTCGACGAGGATGTCCGCGAGCCGTTGCGTCACCTCCTGCGCCTGCTCCCGCGTCTCCCCTTCGGCCGAGATCGCGAAGGTGTCGGTCGAGCGGGCCTTGAAGGTGATCTTGAGGCGGAGCCGGTCGACCGCGTCGACCATGCCCCGCTTCTCGACGACGTCGGGGAAGAGGTTGAACTCGGTCACGACCTTCTCGAGGTTGGAGCGCGCGAGCAGCGTCTCCTTCAGCCGCGCCGAGAGGGTGCGGAGCGGGTCGGGCCCGTCCGGCCCGAGGTACGTCGCCTTCACGCCCTCCCGGTAGAAGATCACGGTCTCGGAGCGGTACGCGGGCTTCCTCGACTGGACGACCAGCACCGTGAAGCCCACCCCCGCGAGCGCCACGAGCACCGCCACGTACCAGTGCGCCAGGGTCCGGTTGATCATCGCGCTGATGCTGGGCGGCTGCGGGCCCGCAGGCCGCGCCGACGCATCGGCGGGAAGCGCCCCGAGCGGCTCCTGGGGCGGGGGAAGCCCGGCGGGCTGCTGGTTCATCTTCCAGTTGTCCATTAGTCCCCGCTCCTCGAAGGTTGGCTTGCGCCGCCCGACCCGGAGCGCAACCACCCCGGTCCGGCAGACGGCTGCCTATGGTAGACGTGTGCTGCCCGAGCGCCAGCTTGTTGCACGCGGCCCTGTGCGCCGCGTCGCTGCGCCTACTCCATGCCCCGCCACGCTCGCGGACAGGCGTGGCCGCGGTCCAGCGCCGGCGCGACGCCCTCGTCGACGCCGCGCCGCCCTTGCCTGCGCTGCCGCTGTGGCCAGGTCGGCGGCGAGCACGCCGCCCCAGACGTCACGTCGGGAACACCCGGTCGAGGCGCAGCAGGCGGAAGATGGCGCGCGGCTGATCCCTCAGCCCCACGATGCGCACCTGGCCGCCGTTCGCGCGCACCCGCTTGAACAGCGAGACGATCACGCCGACGCCAGAGCTGTCGATCAGCCGGAGCGACGAGAGCTCGAGCGTGATGTTCTGGCGGTTCTCGGCCACCAGCTCGTCAACCAACGTCCTGAACTCCGGTGCGGTCACTGCGTCGAGGGTCCCCT
Organism: Sorangium sp. So ce406; assembly: GCF_051474675.1. Lineage (NCBI taxonomy): Bacteria > Pseudomonadati > Myxococcota > Polyangiales > Polyangiaceae > Sorangium > Sorangium sp. So ce406. The sequence goes on from NZ_CP150340.1 coordinate 1,385,542, forward strand.
CGAACTGCACGACCGTCTCACTGCCGTTATCGGTCCGCGTATAGCTCATTGGATTTTGATTCCCCCAGCGGCGCGGGCTGCGCCCGATCGGGAGACGCTCCGCATTCGGAAACTGCTCGTCCGATGCCCCGTCGCCTCGGCGAAGTCGGCATCGGAATGCTCTTGTTCACTGCTGCCTTCGCTGCCGTCCCCGGCAATGCACGAGCTGCCCTCCCGCCGCTTCACCAGGCGGAGGACATTCGGGCTGCCGGGATGGTAGTCGACCTCATCCATGAACGACTTGATGATGAACAGCCCCATCCCCGACTCGGGGAGGTCGTCGATGGGAGGGTTCTCGATGGCCGCGGGATCGAAGCTGCACCCCGTGTCCATCAGGCGGATGATGATGCCGTCCGCGTCGGACTCGATCTCGATGTCGACGTCGCCCGGCGGGCCAGCGCGGTATCCATGAATCGCGATGTTGTTGAACGCCTCGCCGAACGCCGAGACGGTCTGGGCCTCGAAATCCTCCTGGCTCAGGCCGGGCGACCCGCCCTCGACCCTCCCAGGCGCGGCCATCTTGCAAGCGGCCGCCACCACGCGGAGGGCGAGGTGGCGATAGGTCAACGAACCTGGTACTCGGAGTCGGATCACGCCCAAACCTCCATCCGAGCTTGTACCCTACCACGTTCTGAACTATGGGAGCCACAAGGTAAACAGTGACACCTGGCGTTCGTGTAGCGAAACGTGCGATCGACATCGCGGGCTCGCTCGTGGGTCTCACGCTGACCCTCCCGCTCTACCCTCTCATCGGCGCGGCCATCTACCTCGAGTCGCCCGGGCCGATCTTCTACATGCAGCGCCGTGCCGGGATGCTCATCGGCACGGAAGTACGGGACGGCGTCGCCTACCCGCGGTTCGTCGAGTTCCACATGCGCAAGTTCCGTTCCATGCGCGTGGACGCCGAGAAGATGACGGGGCCCGTGCTCGCCCAGCAGGACGACCCGCGCATCACCCGCGTCGGGCGCTTCCTGCGCAAGACGCGGCTCGATGAGATCCCGCAGTTCTGGAGCGTGCTCATGGGCGACATGAGCATCGTGGGGCCGCGCCCCGAGCGGCCGGAGCTGCTCGTGAACCTCGCGCTCGCCATCCCGTTCTTCGAGGAGCGCATGCGCGACATCAAGCCGGGCATCACGGGCCTGGCGCAGGTCTCGCTGGGCTACTCCGGGCGCGCCCCGGCGGAGAGCGAGGTCGCGGCGTTCGAGGCGACGCTGACCAACCCGTTCGGCCTCGAGGAGGCGGAGGGCGCCGAGGCCGACGACATGCGGATGAAGCTGCTCTTCGACCTCGCGTACGCCGCGTCGCTCGAGAAGCTCTCGACGTTCCTCCAGATGGAGCTGTCGATCATCCTGAAGACCCCGCTCGTGATGGTCCTCGGCCTCGGGCGCTGAGCCCGGAGGCCGGCCGCCCCGCGCCCCCGGCGCCCGCCTCGCGGCGGCGCCGGCCCCGCGCGTCAGCGATCCCTGAGCGGGCGCCGACCGGCGGGGCTAGGCCCTCCTGCTCAGCACGAAGATCACGAGCACCAGGAAGAGATCGGCCAGGATGAGCCGGTACACGTCGCGCTTCTCGAGGCGGATCGAGAAGTTCGGGTCGACGCTCTTGATGGCGCAGTACAGCGCCCCGGCGAGGCCGAAGTAGATCCAGAGCACGTAGTGGTAGGTGAACGAGAGGAAGAAGATCCCGACCATCATCCCGCAGAACCCGGCCATCACCGCCATGGACCAGGCGCGGATCACCGCGAAGTGGGCGCCGTGCTCGTACCGCTTGAGCGCGACCAGCGAGATCTTGAGCGTGAGGTAGATCATCGCGGTCCACGCGAACATCCCGAGCGGGCCGAGCTCCGAGAGCGCGAGGAGGTAGGCGTTGTGCGCCGTGAGCCAGTGGTGCTCCGTGAACTGGCGGTAGCCCGCGCCCATCAGCGGGAACATCCGGTAGATCAGGAGGCCCTCGGAGAGGATCTCCGTGCGCTCGTTCGCCGACTCCTCGGCCTCGCCGCCGCCGCGGCCGCCGAGGAGCATGAGCGGCGCGGCGAAGACGGCGCCGAAGATCGCGCCGCGGACGCCGTACTTCTTGACGAAGTAGACGCCGAGCACCGTCGCGAAGACGAGCTGGCCGCCGCGCGACTGCGTGAGGATGATGGCGGTCGCGATCACGAGCAGCGACGCGAGGACCAGGAGCGCGCGCGCGAGCGAGCGCTTCTGCTCGAAGAGCGCGAAGCTGAACGGCAGCACGATGCCCGAGGTGAGCGCGAGCTCGTTCGGATCCTGGAGCACGCCGCGCCAGCGCACGCGGCCGTTGATCGTCGACGTCTTGAAGAGGCCGACGCGCTCGCACAGGTACTCGGTCTCGGGATCGGCGCCCGGCCCCTCGCGGCAGTCCACGCGGGCCTCGCAGGCGCGGCCGTCGGGGATGCCCGCCTCGCCGCGCGAGCCGCCGATGGTCTGCGTCATCGCGAGGCACTGAAACGACGAGAACCCCTGGTGGATGGCGACGCCCGCCACGAAGAGGCCCATCACGAGCACGGTGCCGGCGAGCTTCTGGAATGCCTTGAAGCCCTCGGGGCTGTGCCCGATGAGGAAGAAGAGCACGAACGTCACGCTGATCGAGACGAAGCCCTCGGAGAACTCGCCGGGGTTCCGCAGGCCGAGCGTGAGCACGCACCAGAGGTAGACGACGATCGCCCACCGGAGCTGCGGGGTCGCCTTCAGCCGGACCTTGCCGAGGGCGAGGTCGAGGCCCATGCCCATGAACGCGAGGCCGAGCCACAGGTAGAGGAACGGCAGGTTCTCGAACCGCTCGTCCCACTCCTGCGGCCTGCCGTAGATGAAGATGATGAGAAGGATGACCCCGGGGAGCGCGAGCATGTCGAGGGTCCTCAGCGAAGACGCGGTTCGGGTGGAGGGCGACGTTCCGGAGAATCGCGGCCCGCGTCAAGCATGTCGCGCTCGATCCTCCAGGCGGGAGGGCCGGGCCCGCGGCGTCACGTGCTGAGGCCCATGCGGCGCACGGCCCGGTTCAGGAACGGCACGAACTCGTCCGCGGCCTTCTCGTTGCCCTCGCGCGACGGGTGGTTGTCGGTGCCCCCCTCCGAGCCGTACTGCGAGAAGTTGGACTCGCCCCTGTTCGTGAGCACGTCGTAGTAGTCGAAGACGACCACGTTCTTCTCCGGATAGGCGCTGAGCCAGCCGTCGGGCGACTTGACCCAGTTGTTGAACGAGCGGGCGTGGTCGGCCTGGCGCTGCAGGACCTGCGCCTCGGAGGGCTTGCCGAGGATCTGCTTCGCGGTCCACTTCCAGGCGGGCTCCTTCGAGCGCTTGAGGACGTTCGCGGGGGCGGTGACGTAGACGAACAGCGTGTCCTTCCGCTTCGCGAGCTCGGGCAGGAGAGACGCCAGCGTGGCCTTCGCGTTCCAGACCGTGAGCTCCGGGCCGGCGGGGTTGCCAGGGGCGGTGCCCTCGCCGACAAAGCGGTTGTTGGGATAACAGGACTTGAAGACGACGATCCGGTTCACCACGCCGTCCGGGTGCATCTGATCGTTCATCGCGACCCGGAGCACCTTGTCCATCCTGTCGCGGAACTTGGGCGCCCAGTGGAAGAGGTCGGTGTCCTCGCCGATCGCGCTGCCGTAGGAGGCCTCGTGGACGCGGTAGCCCTGCTCCGTGAGCTTCTTCTTGAGCCCGCCGCCGTTCGGGTGCGTCTCGTAGACGCACGAGGCCTTCTCCTTCTCGGGGCCCGGATCCGTGAGCATCTGGCCGCCGACCGAGTGGTGGATGAAGAGCAGATCCAGCGGGGCGTCAGGCCGGGCGCTCGAGTAGCCGGACAGATCGAGCGAGCCGGCCTTCGCGATGGGGCCCGTCGCGGCGGGAGCGCTGCCCTCGACAGGGATGAACAGGGCGCCCAGCGCGACGACGAACGCGCCGGCAGAGACGAATAGCTTCTTGCTCATGACATCTCCGTAGAAGACGTGGCGGGGGAACTTAAATTATCGCAGCGCGCCGCGCCGAGGACAAGCCGGCGCCCGGCGGGGGCGGTTTCAGAAGGAGAGGACGCCGCCCTCGTCGGCCTTGGTGGCGGAGCCGGGACGGATGGTGATCTCGTCGCCGCCGCTGCCGGGCTTCTTGCTCACGTCGTACGAGGCGCCGGGGGTGAGCCCCGTGACGAGGTGCCTCGTCACGCCGGCGGGCGCGGTGTACTGGACCTGGGAGACGGCGCCCAGGTCGACCGGGAACAGGACCAGGGTGCCCTTCACCACGGCGCCCGCGAAGGGCGTGCCCTGCTTCGTGCGCACGAGCGTCGCCGGGTCCGCCGCCGCCTTGCCGGCGGCGCCCTGGAGCACGTGGAGGAAGCGCGCGTCCCTCGGCATCGGGGACGGCGGCTCGGTCCGCAGGGTCGCGAGCATCGACTCGAACTCGGCCGGCTTGGTGTCCCAGGTGCCCGTCGGCTTGTACGGCTCGGCCGCGATGACGGGGTTGTCGGGCAGCAGCGCGGTCACGAAGAGCTTCTGCCCCTTCGGCGTCGTGACCGTCGCGAGGTTCCCCGCGACCTGCGCGACGCTCGGCGTCTGCAGGAAGAAGCGCTTGAAGCGCCCCTCCTTGCCCGTCGCGGCGCGGTCGTAGATCACGAGGTGATCCGGCTTGAGCCACACGAGCGAGCGGCTGACGTGCTTCACGTCGCCGATGTTCTCGTAGTCGGAGTTGTAGAGCGGGGTCGCGTCGCCGAGCACGTAGACGTAATCCTGCGCGAAGCTCTTCGCGAGCACCCGGGGATCGTGCGTGTGCACGAGCGGCCACTGGGAGCCGCGCTTCCAGAGCTCGCCGCGGTTCGGGTCGTCGTGGCGGCGGTTCCGGTCGTTCTCGACGGCGAGGGTGTTGTGCTGCTCGGAGTTGCCGAAGAAGGCGCCGTACCCGATGCGCTCCTTCGTGAGCCACTCGCCGCCGCGGTAGAAGCCGAAGCTGAGGCCGTCGCCGTGCTGGTGGTCGATGTGCTCCCAGCCGAGCTGGTACTGGAGCCACGTCGCGTCGGGCCCCCAGCTCGTCCGCGCGAACACGTGGCCGAGGCCGGCGCCGTAGTGCGTGAGCGGGATCGAGGGGCGCGGGTCGGTCGGGGTCACCGCCGGATCGAGCAGCAGGAAGTACAGGATCGAGTGCCGCTTGTGCACCTGGCCGAGCGTGGAGCGGGCGCGCCGCGCGAGGCCGGCGGCGCCGCCGGGGCCCGAGTGGATGGCCATCCAGCGGAGCGCGTTCAGGCGCTCGGCGTTGCCGCTGTTCTGGGCGTGGAGGCCGAGCGCCGCGAACGGATCGATGTGGTCCGTGTACTCGTAGCGCTGGCCGTCGCCCGTCCACGCGGCCTCGTGGGTCGGCCCGATCCGGCCCTGGGGGGTGGCGGGGCTCAGGCTGTGGAGGTGGGCCGGGATGAACTCGTGCCAGAAGGGGTTGCCGTCGAGGTGCACCTGCGGGCCCCACTTCGCCGGATCGGCCTCGCCCGCGGTCTGGATGGCGAGGAGCGTCTCGCTCACGTAGGCCAGCGTCGCGGGGCCGTACTGGAAGCCCTCCGGCGGTACGCCGCCGCGCGCGTCGTTCCGGAGGACGCTGTCGGTCATGTAGAGCCACGCGCCGGCGACGTTGGCGAAGTAGTCCCGGAGCCGCGGGTAGGTGCCGCTCGGCTTCTGATCCGGCGGGTCGTCGGCCTCGTCGAACGCGAGCGACATCAGCGTGAGGTTGCGCATGTGCGACGTGAAGTAGTTGTTCACGGCGTACCGGCGCTTCCTCGGCTCCTTCAGCATCACCGGGTCGTTCAGCTTGCCGATCGGCTCGGGGTGGGCGTGGCTCGTCGTCGTCGACCTGAGCTGCTCCTCGGCCCAGCGCAGGAAGACGGGCCGTATCGCCGCCTTGTCCTGGGGCGAGAGGTACCCGTAGATCCAGTCGACCGTGAGGCCGAACGACTCGCCGGACCAGCGGGCGCGGTCGCCCGTGGAGAACCTGCGGTTGAAGGGGTCGTTCTGATCTCCCTTGTTCACGCGGTCGACGATGTAGAGGAGGATCTTGCGCGCGCGAGCGGCGTAGTCGTTGCGGGCGGCCTCGTCGCTCGAGATGAGCGACATGAAGGCGAACAGCTCGGCGTGCGCCTCGCAGTAGACGCGGCTGAAGGCGCAGTCGCCCTCGGAGGGGATCTGGCCCTTGTCCATCGCCGCCACGGCCTCGGCCGTGACGGTCGCGAGCTCCTTGAACAGGGGGTTCGCCGGCGTGGCGCGCGCGCGCAGCTTCGGCAGGTCGGCCTCGCGCACCCAGAGCCGCGGGTGCCCCTTGACCGGCGCGGCCGGCGGCGCGGGCGGCGCCTGGAAGCGCGGCGCCGCGACCGCGAGGGCCGCGACGCCGGACTGCGTCTCTTCGACGCCGGGCTGCGCGCCGGGCTGCGCGCCGGGCTGCGCGCCCGCGCCGCTGTGCACCGCCGGGGGCCCCGGGGTCTGCCGCCGGTCGCAGCCGGCGAAGAGCCCCGCGAGGCCGAGCGCCAGCGCGAGCGGCGCGAGCGACCGCCCGCGCGTCATGTCGCGCGTTCCCGGAGATACGCGAACGTGCGCTGCAGGCCCTCCTCCGTGGGGACGAGCTGCTGCCAGCCGAGCGCCTTCAGCTTGGTGTTGTCGAACCGGTTCCCCTTCCAGGAGGTGGCGCTCTTGTACGGGGTGAAGACGGCCGGGAGCTGCCCCTTCGAGTAGGCGTGATAGCGCTCCACGAGCTTCGATATCCCGGTGAGGGCGACATAGGGCACCGAGATCGAGCGGATCGGCTTCACCTCGCGCTTGTAGCGGGCGAGGTAGACGTCGGCCGTGGGCAGGTCGTCGTCGTGGACGTTGTAGACCTGCCCCTTCGCGACCTCGCTCCGGCCGGCGACGGCGATCGCCTCGGCGCAGTTGTCCACGTACGAGAGCGGGAGGATGTTGCGCCCGCCGAGGTGCAGGAACACGCCGAACAGGCTCATTCCGACGCGGCCGGAGAAGGCGTTGCCGCCCGGGCCGTAGATGACGCCGGGGCGGAGCACCGTGAGCGGGAAGCCGTAGCGCGCCTGGTACTCCCAGAAGAGCTTCTCCTGCCGGAGCTTCGCCTGCGAGTAGAGGTCCCGCTGCGCGGGCCGCGACTCGAGCGGGGTGTTCTCGTCGACGATGTACCCGCGCGGGAGGTCGGCCACGCCGTAGACGCCGAAGGAGCTGATGAGGATGACCCGCGGCGATCGGCCGGTGTGGACCAGCGCCTCGAGCAGGTTCTTCGAGGCGACCACGGTGTTCAGGAACATGTCCGCGGGCGCGCCGCCCATGGCCGCGGCCACGTGGTAGACCACGTCCACGCCCTCGACCGCGCGCTCGGCGGCCTCCTTCGTGGCGAGGGAGCCCACCGCGACCTCGAGGGGGACGCCCCGGCGCTGCTCGATCTCCTCGAGGCGCGCGCGGTTGCTCGCCGGGCGGACGAGGCAGCGGATGTCGGTCTCGCCGTGGGCGAGCAGCCGGTCGACGAGGGCCGACCCGAGGAAGCCGTTCGAGCCAGTGACAAGGACTTTCATGTGCGCGCCTTCTCCTGCGGGACCTGCCGGAAGATCTCATCCATCATCCACGCGACCCGGATCATGTCCCGGTACGAGATCGGCAGCTCCGCGCCCCGCGTGATGCTGTCGTAGAAGAGCCCGATCAGGCGGTTCATCCCCGAGAAGAAGTGGAAGTCGCTGCGGGCGAACCGCACGACGTTCTTGCCCCCTTCGCGCAGATAGGAAAGGGCCTGATCGAAGGCGGGCACGACGCGGCCGATGGCGCTCGGCAGCTTCGGCGACGCGTCGAGCGTGACCGTGCGGCTCGTGAAGTCGACGTGGAGCGTGTTCTTCGTGCCGTAGACGCGGAGGAAGTGCCCGGGCGGCCGCGCGTGGGACGAGAAGGTCCCGTACGCGCTGACGCGCGCGCCCTGCACCGTGACGCGGAGCTCGTCGAGCATGTCGTCGCGCGCGTCGCCGAAGCGCTTCTCCCGGAGCGCGTAGGCGGTCGCGGTGACCTTCGGCTGCTCGTCGTCCACGAACTCGACGACCTTGTTGAGCAGGTGGTCGATGTTGTTGTGGAACAGCTTGCCCGGGAGGCGGTGGACCCAGTGCGAGCCGTCGCCGAGGAGCGCCGCGCCGAAGGGGCCGGAGAGGTTGTAGCCGAAGCAGCTCTCCACGTGGACGGGGTCGCCGATCACGCCCTCGCCGATGAGGCGCCGCATCTCGACCGCCGGCGGATCGAACTGGTACTCCCAGCCGACCGTCATCTTCTTCCCGGCGGCGGTGCAGAGCTCGATGAGGCGCCGCACGTCCGAGAGGTTCAGCGCGGTCGGCTTCTCCACGTAGACGTGGGCGCCCGCCTCGATGGCGCGCCGCGCGAGGAACAGGTGGGACTGCGGAGGGGTGGTGATGTGGACGACGTCGGGCTTCTCGACGTCGAGCATCCGGTCGAACGAGTCGTAGTGGCTCGGGATGCCGTAGCGCACCGCGATCTGCTCGGCCATCAGGAGCTCTAGGTCGCAGACAGCGACGACCCGGGCCCGCTCCGGCATCTTCTGGATCTCTTCGATGTGCCCGTCGGCGATCTTGCCGCAGCCGACGATCGCGATTTTGAGGGTCATGGGGCGGCGGAGCGTACCGCAACGGGGCAGCCGAGAGCTAGGCTCTCGGGCCGCTCGTCGCGCGGCGAGCGTCGTCGGGGGCAGGCCGCGCGGGGGATCGACGCAGGACGCGTGCGATCACGTGTGGGTCACGCGCGGTGGACGTGCTTGGTGACGATCGCGGCGGCCTCGGGTAGGCTGCGCGGCGCATCATCACAAGGAAGGGCGGTGATTCGTGCGCGTGCTTCATGTTCTTCATACGTCGCTGCCTGTCATTGCGGGGTACACGATCCGCAGCGACTACATCATCAAGCATCAGGCCGAGCACGGGATGCGTCCGGCGGTGGTGACCTCGGCGCAGCAGGGGTCCGGGGACGCGCTGAAGGAGGAGATCGGCGGCATCTCCTACTGGCGGACGCGCGAGCCGTCCGGCAAGAAGCTGCCGGTCGTCCGGGAGCTCTCGCTCGTGCGGGCGCTGGAGGCGCGCGTCGAGGACGCGATCCGGGAGTTTCAGCCCGATCTCGTGCACGCGCACTCGCCCATGCTGGTCGGGCTGCCGGCGCTCGCGGCGGCGCGCCGCTTCGGGCTGCCGCTCGTCTACGAGGTGCGCGACCTCTGGGAGAACGCCTCGGTCGATCGAGGCAAATTCGCAGAGGACTCGGTGCCTTACAAGATCGCGGCCGGCCTCGAGAGCATCGTCTACAAGTACGCTGACGCGACGGTGACGATCTGCGAGAGTTTGAAGAACGCGGTCGCGCCGCGGGTGCGCAGCACGGACGCGCTCTACGTCGTGGGCAACGGCGTCGACTCGGACAAGTTCGCGCCGCGGGAGGCGCCGCCCGGCGCCTGGGAGCGCTTCGGGCTCGCGGGAAAGAGGCTCATCGGGTACGTCGGCACGTTCCAGCCGTACGAGGGGCTCCAGACGCTCATCGCGGCGATCGGCGACATCGCGCGGGAGATCCCGGACGCGCACGTCGTCATCACCGGGGCCGGCGGCCAGGAGATGGAGCTCAAGGCGTTCGCCCGCGAGAGAGGGGTGGAGTCCAAGGTGACGTTCACCGGGCGGGTGCCGCACGACGAGGTGTTCAACATCTACGCGATGGCGAGCCTGCTCGTGTATCCGCGCATCCGGACCCGGACGACCGCGCTCACGACGCCGCTGAAGCCCCTCGAGGCGATGGCCATGGCCCGTCCCGTGATGGTGAGCGACGTCCCCGCGATGGGCGAGCTCGTGCGCTATGGCGAGACGGGGTTCGTCTTCAAGGCCGGCGACAGCGCCGACCTCACGAGGCGGTGCGTCGAGGCGCTGAAGGACCCGGAGCGCCTCGAGCAGGTCGGCAAGAACGCGCGCGAATGGATCCTCAAGGAACGGCAATGGCCGACGCTGCTCTCGCAGTACGCGACGATCTACGAGAAGGCGATCGCCGCGCGCCGCGGGCAGGGCAAGGCGCACGTCGCCGAGGCGCGCACGGCGTGAAGGGCCGCGCGCGCCGGCGCGCCGCCCCGCGCCGGGCGCGCTCCCCCCGCGGATGAGCGGGGGCGGCGCGGGCGGCGCGGCGTGTTTCCAGGAAATACGCCGTCCGCCCCGCGCCGGGGCGCCGCCGTCTCCCGCCTCCCTGCGCGCGCCGCTCATGGCCGACCGCCGGCATCGCGGCCGCCCGGGCGGCGCGATCCCCGGGCTCGCCTCCTGCAATCCGGGGTATGATTGCGCGGCCCCATCCCGCCCTTTCGGGCACTGGCAGGAGGTCTCTCAACGTGTTCGAGATCAAAGTCGACCGGATCCACGCCATCGTGGATTTCGTCCTCGAGGGCCGTGTTCGCCTCGAAGAGATGGAGAACTTCGTCAGCGAGCTGAGGAAGGCGTGCGAGGGCCTGCAGGGCCGGGAGATCAAGATCAAGGCCGATGTCCGCGGCTTCCGGCCGATGGCGCCCGAGGTCGCGGAGAAGATCCGCGCCGTCCAGGAGTTCGGCCTGGAGCTCGGGGTGATGCGCGTCGCCGAGATCATCGAGAGCGACATCGTGGCGCTCCAGCTCAACCGCGTGGCGCGCGAGAGCGGCACGGACAAGGTCCTCCGGCGCTTCTGGGACGAGGACGCCGCCCACGAGTGGCTCCTCCACGGCGATCCGGAATAGCGGTCCGCCGCGCAGCCGATCGTCAGGCGGCGCCGGGTTGCCTCGGGTCAGCCGTCCTGCCAGGGCTCTGCCTCGCAAGGGGGAGAGCTCAACGCAAAGACGCAAAGGCGCAAAAATGCCTGAATTTATTGGTTTTTTCTTTGCGCCTTTGCGCCTTTGCGCCTTTGCGTTGAATTCTCGCTCCGGATCCCTGGCCGGATGCTGGTGCGCTAGCGCAGCGGCGGCGGATCGCACGGGTGCGGCGGCCGGTACCGCTTCAGGACCTCGGCCACGGCGTCGAGCGGCAGGGCGGGGGCGTGGTGGCCGCTGTGGCCGGTCATGTCGACGCCCGCGCACATGGCGTTGAGGATCGCCTCCTCCACCACGTCGACGGTGGCCTCGTAGAGGCCGTCGATCTCGGTGTCGAGGACGAGCTCGGCCATGTGACGCCCGGGCGCGAGGGGGTGCACGCTGAGCGAGCGGCTCGATCGAGGCGCGCTCCACTGCTCCATGGCGACGCGCGGCACCCGGTTCGCGGTGCTCCAGGTGAGGACGATCTCGCCGGAGTTGTTGGCCGCGTACCCGCCGGTGCGGCCGATCGCGAGCGCGGCGCGCCGCGACACGCGCGCGAGCTGACGGTGGATGAGGGGGGCGTCGGTCGCGACCAGCACGATGATCGAGCCGGCAGGGCCCCGCCGCGGGACGTGGGCGAAGCGGTCGCTGATCAGCCGGCCCACCGGGACGCCATCGACGCGGAGCAGCTCGCGGTCGCCGAAGTTCGAGAGCACGAGCGCGCCGACCATGGCGTCGACCCCGCCGACCGGCACGCAGCGGCTCGAGGTGCCGATCCCGCCCGCGAAGTGGAAGGTCTGCATGCCGGTGCCGGCGCCGACGCACCCCTCGGCCACGGCGCCGCCGCGCACGTTGTCGATCGCCTCCTCGACGTCGGCCTGCGTGACGTGCCGCCCCACGGTGTCGTTGAGGAAGCTGTCGTCGCACTCGGCGACGACCGGGATCACGACGTCGTACTCCTTGCCGATCTGCGGGTGGCGCTGCGAGAGCCACGCGACGGTCGCGTCGAGGACGCGGCCGACGCAGAGCGTGCTGCAGAGCAGGATCGGGGTCTCGCACAGGCCCCACTCGTTGATCTGCGAGAGGCCGGTCACCTCGCCGGCGCCGTTCAGCACGTAGCTGGCCGCGAACACCCGATCGAGGAACAGGTCGCCGTCGGCCGGCATCACCGCGGTCACGCCCGTGCGCACGGGGCCGAGGCCGGGGACGAGCTCGCCCTCGCCCTCGATCTTGGTCACGTGGTGGACGCGCACCCCGGCGACGTCCGTGATCGCGTTCTCGGGCCCGGTGGGAAAGCGGCCGATCGCGACGCCGAGGTCGCGCAGCCGAGGGCGCCGGATCGGGGCAGAGGGCGCGCTCACGGGCCAGCGACCTCCCGGCTCGCAGGGGGGAGGGGGGCGAGCTCCGCGGCGAGCGACACGGACCCGGCGAGCGTGGGGTCCGGCGAAGGCTGGGAGCCCGGCTCGGCCGCGCCCGTGGCGCCGGTCGCGCCCGCGGCACCAGCCGAACCCGCTGCGCCGGTGGGCGGCGCGGCGGCCGGGGCCGCGGCGGAGCCGGCCGACGCGCCGGCCGCGGGCGCAGCGGCGAGGGCGGACTGCGGCGAGGCGGCGCGGGCCTCGCGGTGGCGCTTGAGGCAGCCGGCCATGATCTCGCCGATCAGCGACCGGTAATCCATCCCCGCCACCTTCGCGATCACGCAGAGGTCGCTGAAGTCGGGCGTCAGGCCGGGCAGGGGGTTGATCTCGATCACGTACACCCTTCCGTCCTTTGCCATGCGCAGATCCACCCTGGCAACGTCGCGGCAGGCGAGCGCCGCGAACGTGTCGCGCACGACCTTCTCGATGCGGCGGAGCTCGGACGGCGTGACCTGCGCGGGGCACTGGAATCGCACGCGCGGCGTGTCCGTCTGCTTCTCCTCGTAGCCGTAGACGGGGTAGGTGGGCGGGTCGACGAAGACGACCTCCATGGGCGGCAGCACCTTCGGGCGCCGCTCGCCGAGCAGGCCCACGGTGAACTCGCGCCCCGCGATGTACTCCTCGATGAGCGCCGGCTGGTGGTAGCGATCGACGAGCTGCTTCGCCGCCGCGCGCGCCGCGGCCTCGTCCTTGACGACGGACGCGGAGGTGATCCCCTTCGAGGTGCCCTCGGCGTTGGGCTTCACGATCACCGGGTAGCGGAACGGCTTCAGCTTCTCGCGCCCGGTCGTGACCACCTGCCACTCGGCCGTCTCGATGCCGGCGGCCCGCAGGATCTGCTTGGTGAGGCCCTTGTCGAGCGCGAGCGAGAGCGTGGTGGCGTCCGAGCCGCTGTACGGGATGCCGAGCAGCTCGCACAGCGCGGGCACCTGCGCCTCGCGGCCGCGGCCGCGGAGCCCCTCGGCGATGTTGAAGACGACGTCGACCCCCGCGGCGGTGAGCGCGCGCGGCAGATCCGGGGTCGCCTCGAGCGGGACCACGGTGTGGCCGTAGCTCTCGATGGCGCTCGCGATCGCCTGGATGGTGCGCGGCGAGTCGAACTCGGCCTCGGAGTCGTACACGGCGCCGGCGCCCGGCTTGCCGGTCGAGCCTCCCTCCGCCGCCGCCGCCTCGCCCCGCTTCATGTTGTAGGTGAAGCCGACGCGGAGCGACGTCCGCTTCGCCCGGCGCGGCGCGTTGCTCTCCAGGAGCGGCAGGAGCCCGCGCCGCTTGCAGGCGCTCCGGACGATGGCCCGGATCACGCCGTCGAAATCGACGCCGCGCTGCGCCGCGGCCACGAACACGCTGGCGCCCGGCTGGAGCGTGGGCAGCCCGTCGACCTCGAGGAAGTGCACGTCGTGGCCCTGGTTGCGCGAGGACGACGGCGTGACCCGGAACTCGCAGCGGGCGTGGTCCTTGAGGTCGAGCGCGCGCACGACGCGCGCGGTCAGCGACCGGATGCGCTCGATGGTCTGCGGGGGGAGCTGCGCGGGCCGGCGGGTGACGTGCTCGGGCTTCGCGTGCTTCAGGTTGAAGTCGTAGATGTTGTAGCTGCCCGGCACCTGGGGATCGATCACGAACTCGACGGGCGTGAGCACCCCCTCGGGGACGCCGGCGCCGTTCGGGCGCGCGCCCCCCGCCTCCTTGAGGCCGTCGACGAAGGAGCACGCGACGTCGATGCCGGCGACGTAGTGCTCGACGAGCAGCCCCGCCTCGAAGCGCGCGAGCTGCCGCTCGACCACCTCGGCGAGGTGGTACGCGTCCTCGCAGACGCTCCACTCCCGGTAGATCCCCTTCGAGGAGCCCTCGAAGTTCGGCTTGACGATCACGGGGAAGCTCACGTCGTCGAGCGCGCCGCTCTCCAGCGTGGTGCGGTTGACGAGGCGGGCGCGCGGGGTGGCGACGCCGTAGCTCGCGAGGACGCGCTTCGTGAGCGACTTGTCGAGCGCGACGTTCAGCGCGTAGGCGTCGGAGCCGGTGTACGGGATGCCGAGCTCGTCGAAGAGCGACGGGTAGAACGCCTCGCGCGTCTTGCCCTTGTGGCCCTCGGCCGTGTTGAAGATGAGATCGGGCTGGAGCGCCTCGAGCCGGGCGAGGACCCGGGACGCGGGGCCGCTGACCTCGATGCGCTCCACCTCGTGCCCGGCCCGCTCGAGCGCGCCGGCGATGGCGGCGATCGTCTCCGGGCTGTCGAACTCTGCTTCCTCGGCGGATCCCGTGATCTTCAGGTTATGCGTCAGCGCGATGCGCATGGTCTCTCCTGCCGCTCGTCCCGGCCGCGTCTCCCCCGGTGCTCTGCCGGGGCGCATGCGCGTGCGAGGTTACGGCCAGCGCGCCGGGTTTGCGGCGGAAAAAGCGGGGAAGCGTGGCGGCGGTCTGTTGGCTTGGCCGGGCTCCCGCTCGCGCGGAGGCCGTGCTAGCGACGCCGTGTGGACCGTTTCGCCGCACCTGACGCCTACCCCCCTCCGCCGCCCGAGCCAGGCCTTCCTTACGAGGAGCTGAACGAGCCGCAGGCGCGCGCGGCCCGCCACGCCGAGGGGCCGCTCCTCATCTTCGCCGGCGCGGGCAGCGGCAAGACGCGCGTCATCGTGTACCGGATCGCGAACCTCATCGTGACTCACCGTGTTCCGCCCTACCGGATCCTCGCGGTGACGTTCACGAACAAGGCGGCGTCCGAGATGAAGCGCCGTCTGGAGGGGATCATCGGGGCCGACATCGTGAAGGACCTGTGGGTGGGCACCTTCCACGCGGTGTGCGCGCGCCTCCTGCGGCGGCACCACGAAGCGGCCGGGCTCGAGAAGAACTTCGTCATCTACGACGACGACGACCAGCGCGCGGTCATGAACCGGGTGCTGAAGGAGCTCAACCTCGACGATCGGCGCTATCCACCGCGCCAGGTGCTGTCGCGCATTCACGCCGAGAAGCAGGAGGGGCGGGGGCCCGGCGAGTTCGAGCGCAACGGCTACTTCGACGACGCGATCGCGCGGTGCTTCGCGGCGTACGAGCGGCACCTCAAGGCGGCGAACGCGGTGGACTTCGACGACCTCCTGCTCTCGGTGCTGCGGCTCGCGGAGGACCCGGCGAGCCTCGCCGGCGAGGATCTTCGGGGGCGCTTCCGCCACGTGCTCGTCGACGAGTTCCAGGACGTGAACCAGGTGCAGTACCGGCTCGTGCGCGCGTTCTGCAAGAGCCACGACAACCTCTGCGTCGTCGGCGACGACGACCAGAGCATCTACCGCTGGCGCGGGGCGGACGTGCGGATCGTGCGCGGCTTCCGGCGCGATTTCCCGCACGCGACCGTGGTGAAGCTGGAGCAGAACTACCGCTCGGTCGGGCACGTCGTGCGCGGCGCGCTCGGGGTGATCCGCCACGCGTCGGATCGCGAGCCGAAGGAGCTGTGGACGTCGAACCAGGACGGCGCGCAGATCGACGTGGTGGCCGCCGACAGCGAGCACGACGAGGCGGCGTGGGTGGTCGAGTGCATCCGCGAGCTGATCGCGCAGGGCGTTTCGCCGAACGAGATCGCGGTGTTCTACCGGATCCACGCGCAGTCGCGCGTGCTCGAGGAGGTGCTGCGCGAGGCGCGCATCCCGTACCAGATCATCGGCGGCACGCGCTTCTTCGAGCGGGCGGAGGTGAAGAACCTGCTCTCGTACCTGCGGGTGGTGGTCAATCCCCGCAGCGACGTGGATCTCAACCGCATCATCAACGTGCCTGCGCGCAAGATCGGCCAGAGCACGGTCGACAAGCTGATCCAGGCGGCGGACGCGCTCGGCGTGTCGCTCTACGAGGCGATCGAGCCGCTCGTGGGGGGCGCGGTGCCGCCGTCGGCGGTGCCGCGGTCGGCGCTGCCGTCGGGCCGGCTCGAGCCGCTCGCCTCGGCGGCGAAGCGCAGCCTGCTCGGCTTCCGCGACCTGATGCAGGGGCTCATGGCGGAGATGCCGCGCCTGTCGCCGAGCGAGCTCGCGGAGGAGGTCCTCGCGCGGTCGGGCTACGCGAGGATGCTCGAGCAGGACGACAGCGTCGAGTCGGAGGCGCGGCTCCAGAACCTGCGCGAGCTCGTGCAGTCGATCGTGGACTACGAGCAGGAGGCGATCGCCGCGGGGGAGGATGCGACGCTGTCGGGCTACCTCGAGCGCGTGAGCCTGGTGTCGGACGCGGACGCGCTCGTCGACATGCCGAAGGTCGCGATGATGACGATCCACGCCGCGAAGGGGCTGGAGTTCCACGCGGTGTTCCTGACGGGCATGGAGGAGGACCTGTTCCCGTTCCGGAGCCAGGACCCGAACCGGAAGGGCGATATCGAGGAGGAGCGCCGGCTGGCGTATGTCGCGATCACGCGGGCGCGGCAGCGGCTCTGGATCACGCACGCGGCGCGGCGGGCGATCTTCGGCCAGACGCGTTACTGCCTGCCGAGCCGCTTCCTCGCGGATCTCCCGCCCGCGTCGGTGCGCCCGATGGCGACGCCGACCAGCATGATGGCGCAGCGCCGCATGGACGTGGTGGGCGGCGGCGGCGGGTACGGGGCCTCGGCGGGGAGGTTCGGCGGATCGGGGGAGCGCTCGTGGGCGGGCCGGGGCTCGTACGAGGGGCGCGAGCGGAGGCCCGCGGCGCAGGCCGAGGAGCGGCTGGCGTGGTCGCGGTTCCCGCGGGAGGGTGAGCCGGCGAGGGCGCCGGCGCGCGAGGTGGATCGCGCCGAGCGGGCGCCGGGCGAGCGGTACGTGGAGAGGGAGGCGGTCGACGCGGGCGGCGAGGGCGGCGAGGGGCTCGCGCTGCGGCGCGGGATGCGGGTGTTCCACGAGCGGTTCGGGCCGGGCGTGGTGGAGAGCGTGGATCCGGGGGCGGATCCGATCGTCACCGTGAAGTTCTCCGGGTGGGGGAAGAAGCGGATCAAGGCGGCGTTCCTGAGGGCGGGGACGTGAGGGGGAAGGCGTCAGGGAGTTCGCTGTCGGCGAGGCGGGTCGCCGGGACCGGAAGGCGCATTGTCGATTCCTGTACCAATTTCTCATGATGCTGCCGCCTATCTCGCGGAACCGAACTCCCTCGAACAGGTGAATCGCCGCACAGGTTGATGCGGGATCAGGTCGAGTGGGCGACAGGCCCATCTGTGCGTCTCCGCTGCTTCCACGCCCGCCTTCCTTCTGGTACGTGAGCGTGGCCCGGAGGCTGGCTCGCCGGATCAAGGGCGCTCGCGCGAACCCTCGCGCGGGGCGAAAGGGGCATTCCCATGCACAGGAACACCCGTCATGCCGTCGCGTCGGCGCTGGCCGCCGCGCTCCTCTCGACCTCGGCAGGCGCCCTGGCAGAGCCTCCGTCCGGCGCCCGGGACCGGCTCGTGGCGCAGGCGCACACCGCCGTGGACGAGGCGCGCCTCGCCGACGCGCGCGAGCTCTGGATGGCGGTGTGGAAGCTCGAGCGCTCCCAGGTGGCGGCGTGCAACATCGGCGCGCTGTCGTTCCGGATCGGCGACATGCCGGCCGCCGTGCGCTGGCTGTCGCTCTGCAAGGACATCATGCGCGCGCCGAGGACCCCCGGTGAACGGGCGCTCCACGAGTCGCGGCTCGTCGATCTCGCCCGCGCGCGCCAGCTCGCCGGCGAGCTCCGCATCGTGGCGCCCGCGGGCGCGACGGTCACGATCGACGGCGCGCCGGCCGAGATCGAGGGCGACAGGCTGATCCCCGTCGAGCCCGGGCGCCGTGTCGTGCGCGCGGCGCTGGATGGCAGGACGGCCACGGCCGAGGTCGACGTCCCGCGCGGCGAGACGCGGGAGGTGAGGCTGACCTTCCCCCCGCCGCCCGAGCCGCAGCGCCCGGGGCCGGAGGCGCCGCGCGCCGTACCTGCGGGCCCTGCGCCGCCGCCGCCGGCTCGACCGGGGCCGAGCACAGCCATCGTCGTCGGCGGCGTCGGGCTGGCCGCCTCGTTCGCGGCGCTCGGCGGCGTGATGCTCGTCGGCGCGGAGAAGCGCGAGGAGGCCATCCTCGCCTCCGCCCGGGCCGCCGGCCCGAACGGCTGCTTTCGCCTGAGCGGGCCAGTGTGCCAGCACGCCGCCTCGGCCCGCGACGACATGCGCACCTTCAGGGCGATCGGCGTCGCCGGCGTGATCACCGGTGGCGCCGTCCTGGCCGCCACGCTCGGGTACACGTTCTACCCGCGCGGTCAGGCCGAGGTCAGGGTGTCTTCGGAAGGCTTTACGGTATCTGGCGTCTTCTGACCATGAAATCGACATCGATTCTGCGCTACCGGCGCTGACCGGAAATCGCCGCCTGCGGCGCACCCACTGGCGAAAACTTGCGTGACCGCCGCGGGCCGAGCGCGGCATAGTGGGCCCGTTCGAGGATCAGGCCAACGGCACTTCGGCGGATTGGGGCCGCCGGGGTGCCGCTCAACCCAGCCTTGTGCCGGAGGACTGGACGTACGATGAGCTCTGTCAAGCTTTGTGCCGTGGGACTTTTTTTTCTCACGGTCTTGCCGCTTCCTTTCGCCTGCGGCGGCGAGCCGTATGTGGGGGGCGACTGCGCGACAACGAACGACTGTCTATCGGACGGTCAGACGGCGCCGGGCACTGTCTGCGTCAACGAGCGCTGCGAGTGCGCCGAGCCGGGCAAGGTGGTCTGTTGCGCGCGCGGCGAGGAGGCGCCGGACTGCTTTCAGATGTGCCGGCCCTGCAACGAGTGCGCGGAGGGGACGGCGGAGTGCTCGGGCGTTGTCGACCCGTCGGAGCGGTGTGAGAGCGACGCGGAGTGCCCGGGGCCGCCGGATCCGCGGTGCGGCGCGGGGCGCTGCGTGGAAGGGAAGTGCGAGCTCGAGATCAAGGTGGGTCGCCTGGCCTCGCAGCTCCGCGGCGACTGCAAGCAGGACGAGTGCACGGACGAAGGGATCGTGGTCAGCGTGCCGGCGTACGACGTGTACAACGACGGCAACCAGTGCACGAACGATCTCTGCGATTACGACCGGCCGCTGAACGCGCTGTTCGACGGGGTGATCTGCCCGATCTCGGGAGCCGGGAGGTGCCATGAGGGGCGGTGCGTGGAGTGCCTCGCCGAGGATCCGACGCTGCACTGTGCTCCGGGGCTGGCCTGTGACGGGGTGTTCTGCGTGCCGGCCCACTGCGTCAACATGGTGCTCGATGCCGGCCGCGGAGAGACCGCCCAGGACTGCGGCGGACCGTGCAAGCCGTGCAGGAACGGGGATCCGTGCGAGGCTGGGGCGGATTGCCAGTCAGGCGTCTGCGCGATGGCGCACTGCAAGGCGCCGACGTGCAGCGACGGTGTGAAGAACGGCGACGAGACCGGCGTGGATTGCAGCGGGAGATGCCCCCGGCGCTGCCCTGACGACGGCGGCTGCGAGTCCGGCAAGGACTGTGTCAGCGGCGTCTGCTGGGCCGGCGCCTGCGAGCCGTCCTCCTGCAAGGACGGTGTGGAGAACGGCGACGAGCTCGGCGTGGACTGCGGCGGCGAGGGATGCGACGCGGCGTGCCCGGGGTGAGCGGCGGGGCGCGGCATGCGGTGGCCATGTGAAGGGGGCAGCCTTCTGCGCTCAGCGGACGCGCTGCGGTGCACGACGGTCAGCGGTAGCCTTCACAGCCGAGCGAGCCGTCCATCTTCGAGCAGCACCCAAGGAGCCGAAGCCGAGTAGGCGTCGATCCCGCCGATCGGCAGACTCGGCGCATCTGTGATCCGCTCAAGCCCTCTGTCCAGCAGCCGCTGCCCGCGATCGGTGAGGCGATACACCTTCGAGAGCATCCGATGACCAGGTGGGTTCGGACCGGGGGCTCGCTCCACAGCCGCGCTTGAGTCGTGCTCCGCCCACTGGGCGAGGCGATCTTCCACGAACAGGTCGCCCGTGCAGGAGCCGAGATCTCGCAAGTCCGATCCCAGGTGTGATCTGTTGCAGTATACTTGTACTGGGGTTTGCCATTCCGCTGTTGACAGGATGGTCAGAATGAGCTCGTCGAACCGGCTGAGGCGCAAGGCGCCTCCCGGGCTCCTTCCTGGGAAGAAGCAAGAGAGGAGCCTCCACAAGGGGGCGAGCTCCGGGAATCCCTCGACACCGTGCGCGCAGCTCTCCGCGAACGGCAAGGGGTTCTCATCGACGTAGCTGTCCCAGAGGCGAACGGCACGATCGTAGCGTTCCATCGGCCAGGAGCGGGCCCTGCCGAGACGGTCCAGAAGAACGTTGTCGGGGTGGTGCGCTACCGACGCGGAGCAGTCGAACGGCGGTATTCTCGGTGAATCGGGAAGCCTTCTCATCGTGCCGTACACCGGTTCGAGCTCGATGATGAGGACATCACTGCATGGGATCCCCAGGTGCCGCAACCAGCTACAGGCTCTCCAGAGGTTCACCCGTTCGTGAAGGCTCCCGGATGCCCACAAGATGACGGGTGGTTTCCAGTTAACCTCGGATGAGTAGAGGCGATCCCATTTTTGTCCTGAATCGTCCATGTTCGAGCGATGCTCGCATAAGGAGAACCATGCGTCGCGCGTCCGGACATGCTCCAATGGGTCCCGGCGGCTCGGTCCGATGATAAGGCGTTCTGACGCGCGTACGACGTTCGTCGCGCCGAGCTGCACTAAGCGCTCTGTCGCTGGCGAGTCGAAGGTGGCACGCCTGCCCTCTTCAATCCGTGAACCATGTATTCCTCCCAAGCCGGATTCTGATGCGCGTGGCGTTATCTCATCGGAAAAACGGGTCAACCGGTGGCACGGCGCAGGGGGGCAGGGCTCGGCGCCGCGGTTGGTTGATCGAGGTCGCCGCCGTTGATCTGATCGCGTCTCGAAGTCGTCCAGATCGCTGACGACGACCTCTATATCCACACCTCACCCAGCAGCGGCAGCACGCCCATCTTCACGTCGCGCGACGCGCGGCCCAGGCGCTCTGCGAGGCGCTCCCCCTGCATCGCAGGGAGCGCGACGGCGGGGCGATCCAGCGGAAGAAAGAAGTTGTCCCAGTGCGAGAAGAGCACCGCGCGCGGCGACAGGGCGCGCGCGACGCGCTCGGGGAAGGCGCGTGAGGCGGTCCAGCCGGCCACGCAGAGCAGGAGCAGGTCGGGCTCCCGGCAGTCGAGGCTCGCCTCGACGAGCTCCGCGCTGCCCAGGTGGACGATGAGCCGGCCCGCGACCCGGATCTCCACCGCGAAGACAGCGCCACACCGGTAGCGCTCGGCCCGGAGCGGGACCTGGTCGCAATCGGAGATGTCGCCAGGGAAGGGGACGCGGCCGAGCATCAGGCGGGAGTGGGCGCTCGGCAGGAATCGCAGCCGGAACGGGCCGACCTCGGCGACGACCGGCTCGCCGCCCGGCGCGCGCTCGACGTCGCGCGCGCGGGACGGAGGGACGCCGGAGGCGCGGCACAGCGCCGCCGCGGAGCGGGAGCCGAAGACGGTGGCCCCCGTGCGGAGCGCGATCTCCGGGATGTCGAGCGCGTGATCGAAATGGGTGTGCCCGGCGATGATCGCGTCCGCGCGCGGCGCGTGGCGCGCCACCGCGGCGACATCGGGTACGAGGCGGCCGAGCACGCAACGGCGGAGCGAGGCGCGCGTGAGGTACGGATCGATGAGCACGACCGCGCCGGCGTGCTCCACGGCGAACCCCGCGGCGCCCAGCCACCGCACCCGGACGGCGCCGGACGGCGCGAGCGACAGCGGAGAGAAGGTGTCGGCGATCATCGGCGCGCGCTCCCGCGGTCGGGCGGCGGGGTGAGCCCGCGCGGCTTGCTCCTCGTCCTCGTCATCGCCGCGCCAGTGTCCGTGTTTCGAGCGACCGGGGCTCGACCGCTCGGTTACGATTCCGGCTCGTGGCAGACCGAACGCGCGCCGGCAACATCGCCGCCCTCGCC
The DNA here is from genome assembly GCF_051474675.1 of Sorangium sp. So ce406. NCBI lineage: Bacteria > Pseudomonadati > Myxococcota > Polyangiales > Polyangiaceae > Sorangium > Sorangium sp. So ce406. The sequence continues at coordinate 1,407,668 of NZ_CP150340.1, forward strand.
GCGCTGTACTTCGCGCAGGGGATCCCCTTCGGGTTCCAGGCGACGGCGCTCCCCATCTTCCTGCGGGCGAGCGGCGTCTCGCTCTCCGCCGTGGGCTTCTCGGGGGCGCTCGCGCTGCCCTGGGTGGCCAAGGCGCTCTGGGCGCCGCTCGTCGACCGCTTCGGGTGGGCGCGGATCGGCCGGCGCCGCTCATGGATCCTGCCGCTCGGGGCGCTGCTCGCGCTCACGTGCGCGGCCGCCGCGTTCGTGCCGCCGTCGCGCCACCTCGGCGCCCTGCTCGCGCTCGTCTTCCTGATGAACCTGCTCGCGGCCACCCAGGACATCGCGGTCGACGGGCTCGCGATCGACCTGCTCGGGCGCGGCGAGCTCGGCCTCGCGAACGCCGCGCAGGTGGTCGGCTACAAGGTCGGGATGCTCGTCGCCGGCGGGCTGCTCGTGTGGGCGAGCGCCTGGATCGGCTGGCGCGGCCAGTTCGGCGCGATGGCGGCGCTCGTCTTCCTCTCGGCCCTCGCCTCGCTCGCGCTGCGCGAGCCGCCGGCGAGCGAGATCGAGGCGCGCGATCGCCGCTCGGTGCGCGAGGTGCTCGCGACGGTCGCCGTCGCCCTGCGGGCGCCGGGCGCGCTCTGGGTCGTCGCGTTCCTCGGGACCTACAAGCTCGGCGAGGCGATGGTCGACATGATGTTCAAGCCCTTCCTGGTCGACGCCGGCTTCCCGCCGCACCAGATCGGCCTCTGGGTGGGCACCTACGGCCTGGTCGCCTCGATCGCCGGCTCGCTCGCGGGGGGCCTCCTCGCGCAGCGCCTGCCGCTGCTCGTCGCCGTCGGGGTGACCTCGGCGCTCCGGTCCGCCGCGATGGCCGGCGAGTGGGCCCTCGCCGCGTCAGGCCCGCCGGACGCCGGGGCCGTCATCGCCGTGACCGTGGCCGAGCACCTCTTCGGCGGGGCCCTCACGACCGCGGTGTTCGCCTTCATGATGTCGCGCGTGCGGCGATCGGTCGGCGCGACGCACTACACGGTCCTGGCCAGCGTCGAGGTGCTCGGGAAATCGCCCGCGGTGTGGCTGTCGGGCGCCCTCGCCCAGCGGCTCGGTTATGCAGGGTTGTTCGCCCTGGGGACCGCGATCTCGGTCGCCTTCCTCGGGCTGCTCTGGCCGCTCCGGGCGCGGAGCCCGGGCGAGGGGTGAGCAGGTCTCGTTGCGCAGGAACGCTGATGACCTGTGCGCCCATTTCATGATATAACGAGACAGCGCTACGGCTGACGAATTCAAGAACATCTCGTGATCGCGCTCGTCCGACTCCGCGCGTCGATCGCCCCGCCGGCGGCCCTCATCCGCCTCGGGGTGGGCGAGGTCCTCCAGGGGCGACGAAGCTCGAGGTTGGCCACGATCCGGGAGGCGAACGCCTCGTGACGGCCGTGCCGCCGTACCTTCATGCCGCGCGCGCTGGTTGACGAATAACGACTTACGCGGTCCGCCTTCGCGGCAAACGCAACAGCTTATCAGCATCGTCCACACTTAGTAAATACATTTTTCAATTCATGCCGTGCGGCAGCTCGCCGCGCGGCGCGGCGCCGCTTTGCGGGCGCCCCAACGAGGAGCTCTGTCATGAGAACCGCCTATCCGTCGTATCCGTCGATCTTCTCTGCGTTCGCGCTCGCCTGGATGATCTCGGGCTGCACGGCGGCAGCCGAGCCGCAGGAGGACAACGATGCCGCCATCGGCGAGGGCGCGGCGGCGCTCGTCGCCTGCTCGGTCCTGCCCTCCGGGAACATCGTCACGAACGGCAGCTTCGAATCGCCGAACGTGTCGTCCGGCAATTCGTCGGTGTACAGCTCGATCTCCGGCTGGCAGGCTGCCTTTGGTCAGATCCAGATCCATGACCACACGAACGGCATGAACCCCGCGCAGGGGAGCCAGCACGCCGAGCTGGACGCCCAGAGCTCGAGCGGCATCTACCAGAACCTCACGACCATCCCGGGAGCGACCTACGAGCTCCGGTTCGCCTTCGCCGCGCGCCCGGGCACGAACGCGAGCCATAACGTCCTCGGCGTCACCTGGGGCGGCCAGCCGGTCGCCACGCTCACGACCGCCAGCACCGCGTGGGCCTATTACACCTATACCGTCGTGGCCTCCGGCACGACGACGCGGCTCCAGTTCAACGATCTGGGCATCTCGGACGGCCTGGGGACGCTCCTCGATCACGTCACCGTGGTCGCCGCCGATACGGATCACGACGGCGTCTTCGACTCGTGCGACAACTGCCCGGCGGTGCCCAACCCCTCCCAGGCCGACGCCGACGCCGACGACATCGGCGACGCCTGCGACGCCCCGCCCGAGCCCCAGTGCGCCGTCGTGCAGCGCGGCACGTACGGGGCCGTGCGGGATGCGCATGTCCAGCCCGGGGTCTCGTGGCCGTACGGCGACTACCCGTACATCGTCTTGAACACGCTGCCGGAGGGCGTGCAAATGGGCGTGCTGGCCTTCGATCTGTCGTTCATCCCGGCGGGATCCGATGTCGAATCCGCGACCCTCTCGCTCTCCCACCCGTGGAAGGCGAGCGCCGGCGTCATCGAGGTGCACCGCGTGAACGGCCCCTGGCAGGAGTCGACCCTCCACGCCGGCAACTTCCCCGGGTACAACGCGGCCGTCGAGGCCACGACCCCCACGGTCGCCGCGGACGCCGTCGCGACCGCCGACGTGGCGGCCCTCGTCCAGACCTGGGTGGATGGAGCCCAGCCGAACCACGGCCTCGCGCTCCAGGATCCGAACGGCCGGACCGACATCCGGTCGAGCGAGCAAGTGAACGTCGCCCTCCGACCGAAGCTCGAGGTCTGCTACACGCCGGCCCCGTAGCGGCGGTTCCGGGCGAGCCGCCGAGGGCCGCGCCGGGGCACGATCGCGCAGACGCCCCGGGCGATCTCGGGGTGTCGATCGGCGCGCCGGACGCCGGCCACCTCCTCCGCGCTGGTTTGCCGAGAACCTGACGCCGCGCTCCGCCTTTGATAGCTAGCGGAGCCGCGGTGATCTCGCGCAGGAAGCTCGTCCTCGGTCTCGCCGGCGCCGCCGGCGTCGCCGCCCTCGCGCGGGCGCGCTCCCCCGGCCCCCCGCGCGATGGCGCGGTGCGACGCGCGCTCAAGCTCCCGATCGCGCCGAGCGGCTGGCCCCTTCCGGGGGCCCGCGTGGTCGCCCCCGCCGCCGTCTTCCCGCCGGACTTCGGGGTCCGTCGCGTCTACCTCGACCCGGGCCACGGCGCCCCGGGCAACGCGGGGAACCTCTCCTGCTTCTGCGTCGAAGAGCAGGAGTTCACGCTCTCCGCGGCGCGCGCGCTCGCCGAGCGGCTCAACGCCACGGGGCGCTTCGAGGCGCGCGTGGGCAGGACGGCCGACCGGCCGCTGCCCTACCAGGAGCGCGCCGAGGACGCAGCGCGGTGGCGCGCCGAGGCCTTCGTCAGCGTGCACTCGGACGTGCGCGGCAGGATCGAGACGTGGTCGCCCGCGCCCGGGCGGACGTGCCCGCTCAACCTCGCCGCGCCGGGGTTCGCCGTGCTCTGGTCCGACGAGGGCGAGCCGGCCCTCTGCGCCCGCCGGCTCGCCCTCGCCCGCGCCTTCGCCCGGCGCATGGCGGAAGCGGGCCTCATGCCGTACCGCGGCGCCGCCTACAGCGGCCTGTACGAGCCCGACAGCGCCCAGGCAGGCGTCTTCGTCGACCGGCACCCCCCGGGGCAGCGCATCTTCGTGCTGCGACGCCCCACCATGCCCTCCGTCCTGATCGAGACGCACCACGCGCTCGACGCCCGCGAGGCCGCGCGCTGGACCGAGCCCGCCACGCTGGACGCCTTCGCCGCCGCCACCGCCGCCGCGCTGGCCGAGACGCTCGGCGGGGGCGGCGCGCTGGCCGAGACGCTCGGCGGAGGCGACGCGCCGGCCTCTCGGCCGCCCACCTGAGCCACCCGGGCGCCGCCCGCCCAGGCGCCGCCCGCTACCGGCCCTCGCCGCGCCCAGCGCCGCGTCAGGACGCCCGCGCGTGCGGGAGCACCTCCGGAGGCTCCAGGCGCATCGGGCGGAGCCGCAGGCAGAGCGCGATCGCCTCGTCGAGCGTGCTCACCAGGTAGAACTCCAGCGAGCTCCGCACCTCGGCCGGCAGATCGTCGAGATCCGCCTCGTTGTCCGCAGGGATCAGGATCTCGAAGATTCCCGCCCGGTGGGCCCCGAGCACCTTCTCCTTGATGCCCCCGATCGGCAGCACCGTGCCGCGCAGCGTGATCTCGCCGGTCATCGCGATGTCGCTCCGCACGGGCCTGCCCGACAGGGCGCTCACCAGCGCCACCGCCATCGTCAAGCCCGCGCTCGGGCCGTCCTTGGGCACCGCGCCCGCCGGAACATGGATGTGGACGTCGCGCCGCTGCAGCCGATCGAGCGGCACCCCGAGCTCCGCCGCGTGCGCGCGCGCGTAGCTCAGCGCCGCCCGGCCGCTCTCCTTCATGACGTCGCCGAGCTGCCCCGTCAGGACGAAATCGCCCTTGCCAGGCATCACGCTCGCCTCGACGTGCATGATGTCGCCACCGGTCTGCGTGTAATACATGCCAGTCGCCACGCCCGGCTGATCGTGCTGCAGCCTTCGCTCCGGGCGCATCCTGGCGCGACCGAGCAATTCCTTCACGTCATCTCCGGTGCCCACCACCGCCCGCTCGCTCTCACCGCCCGCGATCCTGCGCGCGGCCTTTCTCGCCAGGGCGCCGAGGGTCCGTTCGAGCTGCCGCACGCCCGCCTCGCGCGTATATCCGCTGATGATCTCGCCGAGCGCCGCGCCGGTCACGCGGAGCTGCTCGTCGCGCAGCCCGCACTCCCGCCGCTGGCGTGGCAGCAGGTACCTCCGCGCGATCTCGTGCTTCTCCTGCTCGGTGTATCCGGCGAACAGCGCGGTCTCCATCCGGTCGAACAGCGGCGCGGGGATCGTCTCCCGGAAGTTCGCCGTGCAGATGAACAGCACCTCGGACAGGTCGAACGGCAGGCCGAGGTAGTGATCGACGAAGCCGTCGTTCTGCGCAGGATCGAGCACCTCGAGCAGCGCCGCGCCAGGATCGCCCTGGAAGGAGGCGCCGAGCTTGTCGACCTCGTCGAGGACGATCACCGGGTTCTTCGACCCGACCCGCTTGATGCCCTGGAGGATGCGGCCCGGCATCGCGCCGACGTAGGTGCGGCGATGACCGCGGATGTCGGCCTCGTCGCGCGCGCCGCCCAGCGAGACGCGGACGTACTTGCGACCGAGCGCCCGCGCGATCGACTCCGCGATGGACGTCTTGCCGGTCCCGGGAGGGCCGAGGAAGAGCAGGATCGGGCCGCGGGAGATCGCGCGGCTCCGCTCTCCGTCGCCCCGGGCCTGCCCGACGCGCAGCTTGCGGACGGCGAGGAACTCGAGCACCCGGTCCTTCACGTCGTCGAGGCCGTGGTGATCCTCGTCGAGGATCGCGCGCGCCCGATCGAGGTCGACGTGGTCCTCGGTGCGCTGGTTCCAGGGCAGATCGGCGACGAGCTCGAGCCACGTGGTCAGGACCTGCGCCTCGGGCGATGTCTCCCGTCCCATGCGCCGCAGCCGCGCGAGGTCGCGCCGGGCCTCCTGGAAGATCTCCGGCGGAGGGCTGGCCCGCTGCAGCTTGTGCTCCAGACGTGCCGCGACGTTCTCGTCGTCTTCCTCGCCGAGCTCCTTCTGGATCGCGCGGAGCTGCTCGCGCAGGTAGAGCTCCCGCTGCCGCTCGCCGAGCTCCTCCTCGACGGTCGTCCGGATCTTCTCCTGCGTCTCGACGATGCCGATCTGCCGATAGAGGTGCAGCGCGAGGCTGCGCATGCGCTCTTCCGTCGAGAGGGTCTCGAGCAGCGCCTGCTTCTCGGGGGTCGGGAGGTCCAGATAGAAGGCGATGTGGTTCACGAGCTCGGCCGGGCCGAACATGCTGCCGACGAACTGCTTGAGGACGTCCTCCGGCGCGCCGCGGTGACGGCCGTACTCGACGGCGCGCTCGCGCACCTCGCGCGAGAGCGCCTCCAGGGCGCTGTCCTCCTCTGGACGGAGCGGGAGATCCGCGAGATCGATGACGGGGGCGCGGATCACGCCGTCGACCTCCGTGTAGCGGGGCGCGGCCGCTCGCCGTTCGCAGCAGAGCACGAGCTGGAGGCCCGACCCGAACCGCTGCACCTGGGTGATGCGGGCGACGACGCCGATCGAGAAGAGGCCGGCCGTGGTGGGCTCCTCGGCGGCGTCGCGCTGGGCGACCGCAAAGATGCGCTTGTCCTCTCCCTCCATCCGGAGGGCGGCCTCCACCGCGCGGAGCGTCTTCAGCCGTCCAACCGTGATGGGCGTCGCTATCCCAGGGAAGAGGACGGTGTCGCGCAACGAGAGCACGGGCAACGATCGGCGCTCGGGCATGGTCCGGGGATCGTGCGAACCTCATGCCATGGAGGACCGTACCGAAAACTCCTTTTCGGCGCGGAAGCATCGAGAATCGTGGTCACGTGCGCGGCGCGATCGATGGTAGGGTCCGCTCCCGATGCCCGCAGACACCTTCACGTTTCAGGCGGACGACGGTCGAGAGCTCTTCGTGTACCGCTGGCTCCCGGACGACGGGGCGCGCGGCATCTTCCACATCGCGCACGGCATGTCCGAGCACGCGGGCCGCTACGCGCGCCTCGCGCAGGCGCTCTGCGCCGCCGGGTGGGCCGTCTACGCGAACGACCACCGCGGCCACGGCAGGACGGCGCGCGGCGACGACGAGCTCGGCTTCTTCGCGAGCCAGGGCGGCTTTCAGCGGGTGGTCGGCGACATCGCGCAGCTCATCGCCCGCGCGAAGGGCGAGCACCCGGGGCTGCCGGTCGTGCTCTTCGGACACAGCATGGGCTCGTCCCTGGTGCAGGAGTACCTGATCGAGCGCGGCGGCTCGATCCAGGGCGCGGTGCTCTCGGGGTCCTCGGGCAAGCCGAACGCGCTCGTGAACGCGGGCCGGCTGATGGCGCGGGCGGAGCGGCGGCGGCTCGGCGAGCGCGGCAAGAGCGCGATCCTCCAGGCGATGAGCTTCGACAGCTTCAACAAGGCGTTCGCGCCGACGCGCACGGGCTGCGACTGGCTCTCTCGCGATCGCGATGAGGTCGACAGGTACATCGCAGATCCGCGCTGCGGCTTCGCGGCGACGGCGTCGCTCTGGGTCGACGTGCTCGACGCGATGGTGGAGATCGCGCGGCCCGAGCGGCAGGCGCGGATCCCGAAGGATCTGCCGGTGTACGTGTTCTCCGGGTCGCGCGACCCGGTCGGCGGGTCGCTCAAGGGGGTCGCGCAGATGCTCGAGGCGTACCGCGCCGCCGGCCTCCGCAACGTGACGCACCGGTTCTATCCCGGCGGGCGCCACGAGATGCTGAACGAGATCAACCGCGAGGAGGTCACGCGGGATCTGCTCGCGTGGCTCGCGGCGGAGGTGCAGGGCGAGGCGGCGGCCGCCGGCGCCGGGGTCGCGACCGGCTGACGGCGGAGGGGCGGATGGGGAGCAAGGGGCGGCCGTACCGCACGCTCGCGGTGGACGGGTTCGAGGTGCTCATCGGCCGGGGGGATGAGGACAACGACGCGCTGACGTTCGCGATCGCCGAGCCGCACGACCTGTGGCTGCACGTGGCCGGCGGCACGCCGGGGAGCCACGTGATCGTGCGCAATCCGGATCGGGTGGAGGTGCCGCGCGAGGTGGTGGAGCGCGCGGCGGCGGCGGCGGCGTGGTACTCGAAGGCAAGGGGCGCCGCGAAGGTGGAGGTCCATGTGTGCCGGGTGGCGGATGTGAGCAAGCCGCGCGGGGCGCCCGCGGGGATGGTGCAGCTCGCGCGGTGGAAGAGCGTGCGCGTGCGGCCGGAGATCCCGGGGTGAGCTGAGGAGGCAACCCGACCGGCAACCGGCAAACAGGTGGCGGTAACCCGACCGAGGTTGGGGCAACCCGACCCGGGTTGCAGGGGCAACCCGACCCCGGTTGCAGCAACCAGCAACCCGTCCCGTGCAGCAACCAGCAACCCGACCCGCGTTGGGCAACCCGACCCCGGGTTGGGCAACCCGACCCAGGTTGACGGCGGGTTGGGCAATCCGACCCAGGTTGGGCAACCCGCCCCAGGTTGAGGCGGCAACCCGACCCAGGTTGAGGGCCAAGGGCCAACCCGACCCAGGTTGGCGGCCGGCGGCGACCCAGGTTGGGGACGGCTGGTTGGGGCGACCCAGGTTGGGGCGGCTGGGGCGACCCAGGTTGGGGCGGCTGCTGGGGCTGGCGGGGCGGCGACGACCGGATACAGGTTGGCCTGAAGTATCCCAGCACGCTCCACCACCAAGGTGGCGGAAACCGGCGGAAATCGACATCCGCCACCCATCGGCCAGGGCAAGCACTTGAAATGATTCACCTCGCCTCTCGGCACATGGTTTGTTGACGTGCTCCGGCCATGAGCCAGCCTCGCCAGATCGCTCCAGGCGCGACCTACCTCATCACCCGCCGCGTCGTGCGCCGACACTTCCTCTTCCGCCCTGATGCGGCCATCAACCAGCTCCTGGTTTACGCCCTCGCGGTCTCGGCCCGCCGCTACGGGGTGGAGGTTCATGCGGTCTGTGCGATGTCGACCCACCTGCACCTCGTGGTGACCGATGTGCAAGGTGTCCTGCCGCGCTTCTTGCAGTTTTTTCATCGTCTCGTTGCGCTCGGTACGAAGGTGCTGCGCCAATGGGAAGGACCGGTATGGGACCATGAAGCGACGAGCCTGGTCCGGCTTCTGACACACGCCGCGATGGTGGAGAAGATCGCCTACGTCCTCGCGAACCCTGCGGCCGCTGGCCTCGTCCGCCATGCGAAGGAATGGCCGGGGGTCAAGGTACACGCGGGTGAGCTCGGCCTGGGCATGCTGCACGCGCCGCGTCCTGTGGTGTATTTCGACCCGAAGAACCCGCAATGGATCGAGGAAACGACGCTTCCGCTCACACTGCCGCCGGGCATTGAACATGATAGCGCGGAGGCCTTTCGTCGTGAGGTCGCCGCCGAGATCGAGCGACAAGAAGCGCTGGCGCATGCGGAGGTGCAGCGGCAAGGGCTCCGTTTTCTGGGAGCCGAGCGAGCCAGCAATGTTTCGCCGTACGAGCGTGCCACGAGCTTCGAGGCGCTGCGCGACCGCAATCCGACGTTCGCAGTCGGCCGTGAGCAGGGGGACGCATGGCGAACCGCTGCGGCCGCAGTGCGGTCGTTTCGCGCGTCGTACCGCGCGGCGCTCGGACAATGGTGTGCTGGCGTGCGCAGCGCGCTATTTCCGGCGGGAACGTGGTGGATGCGCGCGTTTCACGGCGTTCTCGTGAATGAAGCGGTGCTCGTGGTGTAGAACCGCGCGCGGGAGCGCGGCAGCGAGACGGGCAGGGGTAGATGACGGCTTCGATGTGTTGTCGGGGATCCTTCCAGGGTGCCGGGGCAACCCAGGTTGGGTACCCCTTGGGTCAACCCGGGTCGGGTCGCTCTGCCTTTGGGTCAACCCGGGTCGGGTCGTGTCGCCTTTGGGTAACCCGGGTCGGGTCGCGGCGCCTTTAGGTAACCCGGGTCGGGTCGCTCTGCCTTTGGGTCAACCCGGGTCGGGTCGCCGGTCGGTCGGGTCGCCGGTCGCTTCGGGTCGGGTCGCTCAACCCGGGTCGGGTCGCTCCGGTCGCTTCGGGTCGGGTCGCTCAACCCGGGTCGGGTCGCTCTGCCTTTGGGTCAACCCGGGTCGGCTCGGGTCGCCGGTCGCTTCGGGTCGGGTCGCTCGGGTCGGGTCGCTGATCGCTCAACCCGGGTCGGGTCGCTCTGCCTTTGGGTCAACCCGGGTCGGGTCGCTCTCTGTGGTCGGATCGCTCAACCTGGGTCGGGTCGCTCTGGGTCGGGTCGCTCACGGGTCGGGTCGCTCACGGGTCGGGTCGCTCAACCCGGGTCGGGTCGCCGCTGATCGGGTCGCTCCGTCGGGTCGGGTCGCTCTCGTCGAGGCTGATTGACAATGCCCCCGCGGCTCCCGCATCCTGACCCCCCGATCACCTCCAAGGCCCGAGGCCGCAGGAAGATGCCATGAGCACCGTTCTCCACCGTCTGGATCAGTGGGCCAACGAGTCCCCCGACGCGCCGGCCCAGCGCTACAAATCCCAGGGTGAATGGAAGACGCTGACGGCGCGCGAGTACCGCGACCGGGTTTACCACCTGGCGCTGTTCCTCGAGTCAAAGGGCTTCGACGCGAGCCAGATCGGGGCCATTCTCTCGTACAACTGCCCGCAGTGGGTGCATGCCGATCTGGCGGCGCTGCTCATCGGGGGCAAATCAGCGGGCCTCTACCCGAACTCCACCGCGAAGGACATCCAGTACATCCTGAGCCACACCGAGGCGACGCTGCTCTCGGTGCAAAATAAGGAGTACTTTCAGAAGATATCCGGGGCAAATGGCGAGCATGCCGCGCCCGACAGCGTGCGTTTGATCCTCGTCTTCGACGGCGACACCTCGATCTCTCCAAAGGCGATCTCGTACGAGCAGGCGCTCGCTGAGGGGCGCGCGCTCGCCCAGCAGCCGGGCGCGAAGACGTACGCCGACTACCTGGCGAAGATCGACCCGAAGGCCGGCGCGTTCCTGATCTACACCTCGGGCACGACGGGCAACCCCAAGGGGGCGATGCTCTCACACGACAACCTGGCGTTCACGTCCGACGTCGTCGCGAAGTACTGGGGCCTTCCGTTCGCGCGCGGCTCGATGTTCTCGTTCCTCCCGCTCTGCCACATCGCCGAGAAGCTCCAGTGCGTGGGGGTCGGCATCACGCAGCGCTCCACGGTCAACTTCTGCTCGAAGTTCGAGAACGTCTCGACCGAGCTCCCGGACGTGCAGCCCACGCTGCTGCTCTGCGTACCGCGCCTCTGGGAGAAGATGATGGAAGGCGTGATGGCGAAGGTGCGCAGCGGCAAGGGCGCGAAGAAGAAGCTGGCCGAGTGGGCGCTCTCGGTCGGCGCCCGCGTCGCCGAGGCGAAGTACGCCGGGCGCGCGCCGAGCCCGCTCGATCGCGTACAGCTCAAGCTCGCCGACAAGCTCGTGCTGGGCAAGGTGCGCGCGGCGCTCGGCCTGGGCAAGGCCGAGATGCTCGCCTCGGGCGCTGCGGCGCTCGCGCCGCACATCTCGACGTGGTTCCGCGCGCTCGGCCTCGAGATCCTCGAGGACTTCGGTCAGACCGAGTCGACGGGCGTCATCTGCATGACCGAGCCGGGCGTCGAGAGCGCGGGCACCGTGGGCAAGCCCGTACCGGGCCTCGACTTCAAGCTGGCCGAGGACGGCGAGATCCTGACGCGCGGCCGGCACGTGTTCGTGGGCTATTACAAGGACGAGGCGGCGACCCAGGCCGCGCTCGAGGACGGCTGGCTGCACACCGGCGATCTCGGCGAGTGGAACGAGCGCGGGCAGCTCAAGATCCGAGGCCGCAAGAAGGAGATCCTCAAGACCTCGGGCGGCAAGATGATCGCGCCGCTCCCGATCGAGGAGAAGCTCAAGGCGGCCGAGATCATCAGCCAGGTGTGCATGGTAGGGGACGGCCGCAAGTACCTCTCGGCGCTAATCACCCTCACCGAGGTGAAGCTCGCCGAGCTGAAGGACCGCGGGGTCTTGAACGGCGACGCGATCACGAGCGCCGAGGTGGTCACTCAGGTGAAGGCGCACATCGACGCCCTGAACGCGGATCTCGCCAGCTTCGAGCAGATCAAGAAGTTCACCGTCATCGGCCGCGAGTTCTCGGTCCAGGACGGCGAGATGACGCCCACGCTCAAGATGAAGCGCAACGTCATCGAGCAGCGCTTCCGCGGGCTCATCGACCAGATGTACTCCGCCGACTGAAGCAGGCGGGGGACCCCCGTGAGCGCAGCGCGGAAGCCGGGGAGATGGATGTGGCCAGCGGCTTCCGCGGGGACCAGGCAGCCCGAGTCGCCCGGCCCCCGCCGTATCCGCATCAGCCCTTGGCCAGGTACGCCTCGAGATCGTCGGCGCCGCCGATGTACTGCCCATCGACGAAGACCTGCGGCGTCGACGACTTCCCGCTCACGGCCCGAAGCCGGCGCGGCGAGGCCGACACCTCTTCATAGGGCACGCCCCGCTCGTCCAGGAGCCGCTTCGCCTTCGTGCAGTAGCCACACCCGGGCTTCGTGAAGATCAGCACGTCGTGCGGCGCCTTCGACTGCGGATCCAGGTACTTGAGCATCGTGTCCGCGTCCGACACCTCGAAGGGATCCCCCTCGACCTCGGGCTCGATGAACATCTTCTTGATCACACCGTCGTCGACCAGCATCGAATAGCGCCACGAGCGCTTGCCGAACCCGAGGTTCGCCTTGTCGACGAGCATGCCCATCTTCTCGGTGAACTCCCCGTTCCCGTCGGGGAGGAACTGGACCTTCTCGGCGTGCTGGGCCTTCCCCCACTCATCCATCACGAACGCGTCGTTCACGGACACGCACGCGATCGCGTCCACCCCGCGGCGCTTGAACTCGCCCGCGAGCTCGTTGTAGCGCGGCACATGGCTGCTCGAGCAGGTCGGCGTGAAGGCGCCCGGCAGCGCGAACACCACCACCTTCTTGCCAGAGAACACGTCCTTCGTGGTCACGTCCTTCCACTGACCGTCGACACGCGTGCGAAACGTGACATCCGGGACGCGCTGCCCTTCGAGGTTCTTCAACATGACTCTCGTGCTCCTCCAGTGCTTTTCTGGTTGCGATCGGGGACGGCAACCCTTGTTCAACGTCGTGCGGCGCCCGTGCGGGCTCGCCGCGCCGGCGAGAACTTAACCCCTCGCTTCCACGCCGGCCACCCGTTGCGCGTGATCCCGAGAGCGCGCGCCCGCGGCGTCGATGCGGCACAGCCCGCTGTGGCGCTCTTGCACCCGCCCGCCATGGGAAAAGGCCCGACAGGCGGCCCCGACGCAGGGCCTCACCCCCCGCGAGCGCGCACCCTCGTCCTCAAGCTCCCGCGCGCCGGCGCCTCGGCGCTGCGCCGCGCGCCGCCTCCGCTCAGCGGCAGCCCTCGGCGCGGTCCCAGTCGAAGCGCTCCTCCCGCACGTCGCGCCGCCGCTCCCTCCGCTCCTTCCGCCCCGTCTTCCCCTTCGCCCCGAACTCCATCACCATCTCGTAGCGCGCGCGGCTCGAGCGCAGCGTCGCCGGATCCGTCTCCACTTCCAGGCGGATCACGCGGCGGAAGCTGATCTGGTCGAGCGCCTTCTCCTCGTCGCTCGACAGCTCGTGCCCGGCGTCGCGCTGCATGTCGGTGACCACGTGCCGCATCGCTCGCCAGCCCGTCTCGTCGTCCAGCGTGGAGGTGAACGACACCCGGACAAGCCCGCTCGGCCCCGCCGCCGGGCCGTGATGCTCGTAGCGCACGCGCATCGGGACCTGGCGCTCGCCGAAGGCGACCTCGTCGACCGCCTCGCGCGACTCGCCCGGCGCGAGCTCGAGGCCCGCCCACGCGCCCACCCAGGTCATCCAGTGATCGCCGGCCTTGGTGATGAGCATCGCCTTCATCTGCGGCGCGGGCAGGAGCTTCGCGACGTTCGCGACCTGCTGCGGGCCCTCGAGGAACAGCGGCGAGCCGAGGAGCCGCTCGGCCGAGTCGCCGAGCTCGCGCACGCCCACGTACGCGCCCTCGCGCGAGACCACGAGGACCGGCGCCGTGGCCATCAGCCCGAGCGACGGGCCGGGCTGCGACCCGGTCCCCGGCGACGCGAGGTCCTGCCCGTCAATCTCGAGGAACCCCATGTCCTCGAACCGCACGTCGAGGTTGCCATCCACGCCGGGCAGCAGCGCCAGCGTGTAACGCAGGCGCGCCTTGCGGCCCCGCTTGTCCGTGACCTGCTCGACGGGCACCCGGCACGGGACCTTCCAGCCGAACGCGAAGACCTGCGGCGAGGGCGCGTCCCCGGCCTTCGCGGGGGCGCGCGACGCGTCCGCCCGCGCCTTGGCCGCGCCGACCGGCGCGGCGGGAGCGCAGGCGACGGCGCCGGCGACGAGCAGGAGAAGGAGAAACGGCGTCGTCCTCGGCATTCCCATGGCTCCTCCGGGCGAGGAGCGAGAGGCCGCTCGCTCCCCCACGGTATGGAGTCAGCGCCTGCGCCGGCGCGGAGGCAAGGGGTCAGCCGCTCCGCGGCGTATCCACCGCGCGCCACAGGTACCAGCTCGCCACGGTGCGGTAGGGCCTCCAGCGCGCGCCGTGCTGCTCGAGCGCCTTGCGCGCCGGCAGGTCGCCCTGACCGAGCGCGATCGCGAAGCCCTTGCGGATGCCGTAGTCGTCGACGGGCAGCACGTCCGGGCGGCCGAGGCGGAACATGAGGAGCATCTCCACCGTCCACCGGCCGACGCCGCGCACCTGGGTGAGGCGCTCGACGAGCTCCTCGTCCTCCATGCGGCGGGCCTCGGCGAGCGTGGGGAGCTCGCCGTCGGCGGCGCGCCGCGCGAGGTCGCGGAGCGCGAGGAGCTTCGCGCGCGAGAGGCCCGCGCCGCGGAGCTTCTCGTCCGGGGCGCGCAGGATCTGCTCGGGCGTGGGGCCCTCGTGCGCGCGCGGGAACAGCGCGCGGACGCGCGCGAAGATGGTCGCCGCGGCCTTGCCGGTGAGCTGCTGGTAGACGATCGACTCGGCGAGCGCGCCGAAGAGGCTCGACGTCCGGTCGAGCCGCATGCGGAACGGGCCGACCGCGTCGATGAGGCGCGCCAGCGCCGCGTCGGACGCGCGCACGTGCTCGACCGCGGCGTCCGGATCGAAGCCGAGCGCGCCGCCGCCGCCGTCGTCGTCGGCCTGCGCCGCGCCGCTCGCCTGGGCGCCCTCGATCGCGAGGAGGCGGAGCTTGGTCGTGACGCCGCCGCTCCCGGAGAAGCCGCCGACCCTGCCGCCGGCGGCGAGCACGCGGTGGCACGGCACGACGATCGGGAACGGGTTGCGCCCGAGCGCCTGCCCGACCGCGCGCGCCGAGCCGGGCGCGCCGAGCCGTCCGGCGATGTCGCCGTAGGTGAGCGTGGCGCCCGGCGGGATGGTGCGCGCGACCTCGTAGACGCGGCGATGGAACGGCGACACGCGCTCCATGTCGAGCGCGACGTCGGAGAGATCGCTCGCCTCGCCGCGCAGGAGCGCGACGATGCCGTCGAGCGCGCGCTGCACGTCGGGCGGCGGCGCCGCCTCGCGCGCGCCCGGCAAGCGCTGGAGCACGCGCGCGCGCGTCTCGCTGTCGCGCGCCTCCGGGAGCTGCACGAAGGCGACGCCGCGCCCGCCCCAGGCGATACCGCACCGGCCGATCGCCGTGTCGAAGAGCGTGAATCCGTGGGCTGTCATGTCTGGCGCGAGCGTAGCGCCCGCCGCGATCACCGTTCTTGGAGATTCTTGCGCTCCGGGAGCGGCCTCGACCGCGCCGCGCGCGGCGACCCGGGTGAGAAATGCGTCAGGGATCCAGGAATGGCACCTGAAGCTCTCTTGCCTTGGCGTACTCGGGCGCTTCCTGGCGTGCTGGCGGTCTGTCTCCTCGTCTCGTCGTCGCCTCCTCGGAGGCGCCGCGCCGCTTCACAGGGCGCGGTCGAGCCGGTCCTGAAAGAGCTTGCGCTCGCCGCGCGCCGCCTGGCGGAAGCCGCGGGGCGAGACGCCGGCCGCGCGGTGGAACGTGCGCACGAAGTTGGAGAGGTCGCCGAACCCGACGTCGAGGGCGATGTCCGTGATCGACCGGGCGCCGTCGGCGAGGAGGCGCGCCGCGCGGCGCAGCCGGGCCCGGACGAGGTACTGGTGCGGGGTCACGCCGAGCACCCGGGCGAAGAGGCGCAGGAAGTGGAACGCGCTGAGACCGGCTTCCCGCGCGGCGCGCTCGAGATCGATCGGCTCGTGCGCGTGGGCGTCCACCCAGAGCGCCGCCTCCACCGCCCGGCGGCGGTCGCGCGCCCCGGCTTCCGGCGGGCGCCGCTGCTGCCCGGAGACGACGTCGACGAAGCGGGCCGCGAACAGCATCCCCGCCTCGTCGAGGCCGACGCCGCTCCTGCCCTCGGCCGCCGCCTGCGCGAGCTCGCCGAGCACCATCAGCTCGGGCAGCGGCGGGACGCCGCCGGCCCGCCAGGCGTCGCTCCGGCCGCCGATCGCGTCGACCAGCGCCGGCGCGAGGTGGAACGACAGGCACTCATCGCCGGCGACGTGGTCGTGCGTGCACATGTATTCGTCGCCGGGGTGGCCGACGAGGAGCGACCCGGCCACGAGCTCGAACGCTTGCCCCCGGACGCGGTAACCGAAGCTGCCCTTGCGCACGTACGAGACGGAGAAGCCGCCGTGCAGCTCGACGAACGGCGCGTCCCCGGGGCCGGCGCTGCACCGGTAGTCGAGCACCGAGATGGAGTCGCGCCGCACGACCGTCGTGACCACCATGCGCCATCGACTCTATCGGGCGCGGCGAGGCGGAGCAACCGGGAGGCGCGCGGGCTCGTCGCTGGCTTCATGAGGGAGAGGCGAGAGAAACCACAGCGGCACAGAGGGCACAGAGGGAGGAGAAGAGAGAGGCTCCAGGTCCTTCCGGGAGGGCGGCGGATCGAGTAATCGTTCTCCGTGACGCGCCATCACCTCGGCCTCTTCGCGCTGATCTCCTGTCTCGTCCTCGCCGCCTGCAATGCGATCTCGGGTATCGACAGCCTGACCTTCGACGGCGTGGGCGCGGCCGGAGGCGGCGGCGCCCCGCCTGGCCAGGGCGGCGGCGGCGGTGGCGCAGGCGGCGGTGAGGCGGGCGGCGGTGGCGCAGGCGGCGAGGCAGGCGGCGGCGGTGGCGCAGGCGGCGAGGCGGGCGGCGGCGGCGCGTGCGACGGGGAGCCGTGCCCGACGCCGACCGGCGTGGAGGTCGCGGACCAGGGCTACACCGAGCTGCGCGGCCGTGCCGGTACGACGGACCCGGTCATGGACCGGTGCCCGGGCAGCCAGGTGATCCTCGGGATTCGAGGGGCCCTGGGGACGCTGGGAGAGTCGTTCATCCATGGCCAGATCCAGGCGCAGTGCGGTCACCTGGAGCTCACCGGAGACGGCTCGTACGCGATCTCCACGACCCCCGGCGATTCGACCCCTGTCCAGGGCTCCTTTGGCGCCGAGCCCTGGGAGATCATGTGCCCGGAGAACGAGGTGGTGGTGGGCTTCAGCGGCTGGGCTGGCAGCTATGTGGACCTCCTCTTCATCGCTTGTGCGCCGCTCCTCGTGACGGGACCTCCAGGCGATCTCCGCGTCGAGATCGGGCCCGTCACGTGGCCGGACGGCGTGGGCGGCGACGGGGGCAGCGAGTTCCCGGACACCTTCTGCGGTGCATCCCAGGTCTCCAACCTCCTTCAGACCTTCGTCGTGGGTGGACCCATCGCCAACTTCGGCCTGGGCTGCGCCACGCCCTCGCTCACGTACTGATCCACCGCGTTCGCTCGCGCCGCTCGCGCCGCTCGCGCGCCCCTGGCTCACCGGCGGCGCGCCCGCTCGGAGCGCGCCGGTCCGAGGGCCGCCTCAGGCGGCGCCCTCGAAGCCCGGCAGCGGATCGTACTCCTGATCGGGGTCGTCCTCCTCGCCGGGCTCGGCGCAGGCCGGCTCGTCCTCGCCCTCTGCGCCCTCGCCGGCGTCGTCGAGCAGCCCGTCGAACGGCCCGGGGAGCGGCGCATCCTCGTCGGCCTCGAGCAGCGCCTCCATCCCTTCGACCTCGCCCGTCTCGAGGTAGCGCTCCCAGGCCGCGGGGTGATCCCGGGCGCAGAGCGCCGAGAGCGCGGCGATGCCGAGCCGCACGATGGGCTTGCCGTCGGTGCTGCTGCGGGGCCGCGTCCGCAGCTCGCGCGGGGCGTACACCGTGAGCTCGAGGGGCGCCACGTCCGCCACGTGGTAGTGGACGTACTCACGGATCTCGCCGCCCTTCTGGATCGTCACGCGCTCCCGGTCGAAGGTCCAGCCGAGCGCGCGGACGTGCCGCTCCAGCGCCTCCTCGTCGGCCGGGAACACGTGCAGATCGACGTCGCTGCCGCGGCGGATGTGGCCGGTCGAGACCGAGCCGATGAGCCGCGGCGAGAACGGCGCGAGCGCGCGCATGGCCTCCAGCGCCACGATGCGCAGCGCGAACAGCCGGCGCGTCCGCCCGCTCCCCTCGGCGCGCTCGGCGAAGAGCAGCAGCGCCTCGCGGATCTCCCCGTTGGAGGGCAGGTCCGCGGGGCGGTATCGCGCCCTTCGTCCCTCCACCTGGCCGAGGATCCGCTTCGCGGCCATCCGCTTGGCCGTGAAATACTGATCCACGCCCTCCTCGACCATGAGGCGCGCGGCCTCCGCGGCGATGCGGGCCCGCAGCCCGCCGAAGCGCTCGGCGCTCATCGCGGAACCCGCGCGGCGCGCGCCGCCTGGGCCGCCTGCGCCCCCGCGGCGGCGAGCGCCGGCTCGAGGGCCTGTCGCAGCCGGAGCATCGCGCCCCCGATCAGACGGCCGCCGCGCGGCGCCCCGAACAGGCGCTTCTGCACCACCTGCTGCGCCACCCCGAGGCGGCGCGCGATCTCGCCCTGCGACAGCCCGTCGAAGAAGTAGGCCTCGACGACCTCGCGCTGCTTCGCGGTCAGCGCCGTCTCGACCGCGTCCCGCACCGCGGCGCAGAGCCGCGCCCGCCCCGGCGGCTCGGCCTCGTCGCCCCAGAGCCGGCGATCGTCGCCCCAGCGGTCGACGTCGTCGCAGAGGACCTCCCGGCGGGTCTTGCGGCTACGCGCGCGGCTCCTTGCGCAGATCATGGGCGGGGGCGGGCTCGCCGCCGATCGAGAGCAGGGTCCAGTCCGCGCCGTCGAGCAGGAGCTCCACGGCGGCCTCCGGGCGCAGCACGGTCGCCGCGGGCGAGCGGCCGCCGAGGTCCCAGCGCCGCAGCCGGGTGAGGTCGGCGAGGGCCAGCGTGCGCCGGAGCCGCCGCTTCGTCGCGGCGGGCGCGCGCAGCAGGTGGAGGTGGTGCCGCACGAGCCAGACCACCCGCGGACAGACGAGCTCCGCGAGCACGTCGGCCCCCTCCTCGGCGTGGTCGGCGGAAGCGAACGCCTTGCCGACGTCGTGGAGCAGGGCCGCGGCCCAGAGCCCGCGGTCCGCGGTCTCGCGGCGGGCCAGGTCGAAGACCTGCAGGGAATGGAAGAGCGCGTCGCCCTCGGGGTGCCAGCGCGGATCCTGCGGCACGCGATCGAGCGCGAGGAGGAGATCGAGGAGTTCCTGGTGCATCACGGAGAGGGCGGTTGGGCCGCCCGCGGGCTGCGGGCGAGCGGTGCCCCTTCACCCTGGGGCGCGCTCACACCCACCGGAAGCCCGCGCGCCGGGGGAGCGGAAGGATAGCGCGGGCGCGGTCACTCTGCGTAGCAGACCTCGAGGCGCGGGCGGCGCGACGCCGTGGGGTCTTCGCTGGCCCGCCATTGCGTGGAGGCGGTCGCGTCCTCTTCCAGCACGAGCCCGTAGTTCGGGACGCCGTTCACCCAGTCCTCTACCAGGCCTGTGACATCGACGGTCCGATCGCCGGTGCCATTGCCGGAGATGATCGACGCGAAGCTGAGCGAATCCCAGCTCTGATTGTAGCTGGACCAGCTCACGGTCGTCTCGCCCCAGGGCGCGAGGGCCTCGTGGAGGCGAACGGTGGTCAGCGGCATCTTGTACACCTGATTGATCGTCAAGGTGGCCGAGAAGACCGGCGCGCCGGCGGGGATGAACGAGAGGTCGAACCAGAGCAGCGCAGCGCGGAAGCCGCCGGTTCCGCCGCCGCCGGTGTAGATCGACGAGTACGCCCCGTCCGTGAAGGTCGGCGACCCCGACCAGAGCGTCGCGTCCCAGACCGTGCCGAAGACGCCGCGCTGCACGGTCCTGCACACGGGCGAACCTCCCGAGCCGGCGCCGCCGGCGCCGCCGCCCCCACCCGACCCCGCGCCGCTCGCGCTCATCGAGCTGCCCATCATGACGCTACCCGTGCTCGCGCTGGTGCTGGACGCGCTGGTGCTGCTCGCGCTGGTGCTGCTCGCGCTGCTGGTGCTGCTCGCGCTGGTGCTGCTCGCGCTGGTGCTGCTCGCGCTGCTGCTGCTGCTGCCGCCGGGCGGTGCGTAGGTGAGCGTCAACTCCATATCGAAGGACAGGTCGGTCGAGTTGGGGGCCGACTGTTTGACCATCACGGCGATGATGTTGCTGCCGACCACGAACGAGCTCGGGGAGAGCGTCACCGTGGTGAGCTCGTCCTCGCGTGACTCCGCGGCTGCATAGTCAGCGTAGGCCGTGCCGGTCACCCGCTTCGAGGCCACCTGGGTGCCGTTGAGCCACACGAGGATGCCGTCGTCATGGATCAGCTTCAGGGTCGCCTGCGCGACGGGCCCGTCGATCGGGATGATCTTGCGAAAGTAGGCGGTGGGGTACGACGGCGTGGCCTTGTAGAGGGTCGTGCTCTCCCCGCCGTCGCCGTAGCCGAGCTGTCCCCAGCCCCCCTGCCACGAGGAGTCATCGAACGCGAGGCTCCGCCAGGCGGTGCCCCGGTCGACGCCCGAATCGTCGTAGACCCAGTAATCGCCGAAGTAGATCGCCGTGCGGGGAGCGCTCTGGATCGTGAAGCCGGCGTTGCTCTCGTCGGAGAGCAGCGCGTTCTCGCCGTCGGAGACGCGCACGAGGGCCCTCGTCGTGTCCACGGAGGGGACCACCCAGTTGTAGCGGCCCGTGTTGGCGACGTTGCTCGCGATCGTGGTCCAGGTCGCGCCGTCGTCGGTCGTGTACTCGATCCGCACGGTGGGGATGTTCCCCGACGTCGCCCAGCGGATCGGGTAGATGCCGCCCGGCGGCAGGCGCTCTCCGCCGTCGGGCGCAGCGACGTCGAGGGCGATTCCCTTCACGATGGCGAAGCGATCGCTGATCACGCCGTCGTAGCGGATGTTGGACAGCGTGAGCCGGTTGTCCTCGACGTCGAGGAGGCACGAGCCGCTCTGCTGCTCGCTGAAGTACATGAGCGGATGGCCTCCCGAGCCGCCCACGTAGGTGCCGTGGCCGGCGACGACGTGGACCGCCCCCTCGTGGCTCCCTTTCCCGGGGAGCTTCACGTAGGGGCCGTCGCCGAGCGGCTTGCCGTCGTGCCCGTCGATGATGTGCCCGTCCGCCGTGGTCGGCGTGTCGTACGCGCCGTCCACGAGGAACGAGCGCTCGTAGTTGTGCGAATGGCCGGCGAGCACCAGGTCGACCCCGCCCGCATCCAGGATGGGCGCGAGGTTCTCCCGGTGCTCGATGATCAACCAATCCTCGTCGGAGTCGTGGGTGCCCTTCGTGTACATGGGAAAATGCATGTACGCGACGATCCAGTCCTGGTCGGTCGCGGCGAGATCTGCGGTGAGCCAGGCCGCCATCGCGCCGTTCGAATAACGCGAGGAGCCGTAGCCGTCGAGGACGACGAAGTGGACGTTCGCGTAGTCGTAGGAGTAGTAAGCCTCCGTCCCCGAGGGGACCCCGCCGGCCTGCCCGGCAGCGGGGAGCACGTAGGCCGTGTAGTAAGGACCGGTCTGCGTCGGCGAATCGGAGCTCAGGCCCTCGTGGTTGCCGAATGTCGGCCACACGACGGTGTTGCGAAGGATCGTGGCGTACTGCGCGAAGAAGCCGTTCGTGAACTCGTCGGTGGTGCCGAAGTTGTAGGCCATGTCCCCCATGTGCAGGAACAGGTTGGGACGGTACGCGCCGACGGCGTTCAGCATCGCGTCCCGCGTCGCCCAGGGCGCGCTGCCGCTGTAGCCTGTGTCGCCGATGATCCAGGCCCGGAACTTCTTCGGCGTGGTCACGGGCGGCGCGGTCTCGAAGTAGAAGGAGGAGGAGCCGCCCGCCAGCACCGTGCTCGATGTGCCGACGCTGTAATAGTAACGGGTGTTCGGCGCGAGGCCCTCGATGAGCACCTCGTGCTGGGTCACGATCGCGCCGAGGTCCACCGTCTGCGTCAGGGCCGCCGGATCGGTCCCGTAGCGCACGCGGCTGTTTGTGCCCGCGTCGGTCGTCCACACGACGTAAACCGAGCTGGGCGTCAACGACTGCAGATACGGCTCCCTCACCACCGACTGAGCGGCCGCCTGGCCGGCCCAGGCCATCGTCACCGCGACCGACGCTGCGGCCAGATGTCCGGGGTTAAATCTCATTGTTTCACCCTCCGTGTCCTGATTCATCCCGCTTTGCCTTCGGCGAACGCCCGCCACGAGGCGAGCCGAGCGCCTTCCTGGCGCGGTCACGCCGGCGATCGCTTCGCGCGTGAGATCGTCCGCGAACAGCGCATCGGATGTGAACGCGCCGCTACCACCTTATCGCAAACACCATTGAGCAATCATCTGAAATCGAAGAGCTCCGCCCCGGCGGCGGCACCTCCGGTCTCTGCACGACGCGGGAGGGAAGTCGGGGCGTGTCGAGAGCACGATGCAGTTCCGTCGTACCTGTCGAGCGGACGTGACGCGCTCGAGCGCGCAGTCTGGTCATCCGGTCATCTGGTCATCTGGCGCCGCAAAGCATCGTCGTCGAGCAAAGAGGCTGCGGCACGATCGCGGGAAGCTACCATGAAACCTATTTCGGTTGTATGAGGGAAATGTGTCGCTTCGATTGCTCACGCTCCGTGCGGAGCCTTGGCGCATGACGGCGGCGGCCCGCGCTGCCACGGTGGTGGCCGCCGTCGCCGCCGTCCTGCTCGTCGGCGAGCGACAAGCGCTGGCGGACGTGGGGGAGCCGGCCGAGGTCGAGGCGCGCCGGCTCATTCACATGCTCGGCTATGTCGCCATGGACTATGGCGGCTGCGTGGCGAACGGCGCCGTCACGAGCACCATCGAGTACGAGGAGCAGCTGGCGCTGCTCGGCGAGGCGATCCACATCGCCAACCGCATCCAGCCGTCCGCGCTGGAAAGCGGGGCGGGCGACCTCGCGCAGGGCATCGCCGGCGTGCGCGCGCTCGTCGAGGCAAAGGTCTCTGCGGATGAGGTGGCGCTGTCGGCCAGGGCCGCGCGCGACAGGGTCGCCGCCGGCTTCCGGCTGGCGGAGGCGCCGCTTTCGCGGCCCGACGCGGAGCGCGGCGCGGCCCTCTACCAGGAGAACTGCGCCATCTGCCATGGCCCGACGGGGCACGCCGATACGCCGCGCGCGGCGAGCCTGGTCCCGCACCCGGCGAACTTCCACGATGCGGTCATCGCCGAGCAGCTCGCGCCGGTGGGAGTCGAGTCCGCCGTTCGATTCGGCGTCAATGGCACGGCCATGGTGCCGTTCACCTTTCTCTCCGCCCGCGACCGCTGGGACCTCGCCTTCCACGTCGCCGCCCTCCACCACCCGCAGCCCGGCGCCGCCCCGCGGCCGCTCGATCGGCCGGACTACTCCGTGGTCGAGCTCGCGGTCCGCTCCGACGCGGACCTCCGCGCCGAGCTCTCGGCGCGCGGGATCCCCGCCGAGCGGCACGGGGCGCTCCTCGCGGAGCTCCGGCGGCGCGTCGCCTATGGTCCCGAGGCCGCGTCGCGCCCCCTCTCCATCGCGCGCGCCGCGCTCGACCGGGGGCGCGCCGCGCTGCGCGAGGGCCGGACCGCCGACGCGCGCGATGCGCTCGACACGGCCCAGCTCGACGGCATCGACGCGGCGGAGGCGAGCGTCTCGACCGTGAAGGAGGCGCTCGCGAACGACCTCGGCGATGGCGTCCTTGCCCTGCGAGCGGCGCTCTCGGCCGGCGCGACGACGGAGGAGCTGGACGCCGGCGCGGCGACGCTCCTGCGCGACGCGACCTATGCCGAGGTGGCGCTCGCGCGATCGGGGCGCGCGCCGGATCGGCGCGTCGCCGAGGTCTCGTGCCGCCTGTTGCTGCGCGAGCTCGCCGCGGCGGCGCTCTTCCTCGCCGCGCTCGCCGCCGGCGCGTCGTCCCGGAGCAGGCGGGTCGTCCACGTCGCGTCGGGCGCGGCGCTGCTGCTCGCGTTCGCCGCGTGGGACGCGGCGGCGCTGCGGCACATGGCCGGCTTCTGGCGAATGCTCGCGGCAGGGGCGACGACCTCGCTCGCGGTCGCGGCCGTCGCCGGCGCGGCGGTGCTCGCCTGGCGACGCGGCGCGCGGCAGGCGCGGTCACCGGCTCGGACGCGAGACGACCGTGCGTTCGTGTTCGCGATCGCGCTGCTGGCCGGCTTTGGCGCGGCGTTCTCGGGGTTCGGTGCGGCGCTCGGGGTGTCGCTCTCCGTCGCGCCGCCCGCCGTGGCCGGTGTCCTGGTCGCGCTCGCGCTGCTCGTCGTCGGCGCGGCGCTGGTCACCCGCGTGAGCCGGACGGCCGCGCTCCGCCGGGCCGCCTTCCCCGGCTGGCTCGCCTGTCTGCTCTGCGTGCCGCTCGCCGGCCGCGGTGTGGCCGCCTTCCAGCTGTGCGGGCTGTTGCCGGTCCACGGGCTGCCCCTCCCTCGACTCGCCGCGCTGGGGATCTACCCCGCGGTGGAGACGTGCCTCGCCCAGGCGGCGCTGCTCGGGCTCGCGCTCGCCGGCGCCGCCCGCGGCCGCCGCTCCCCCGGCGGCTCCGACGCCCAGCGGGTTGCCGCTCGAGCTGGCTGATGGCGCCCCGCTCGCGGCTCTCTGGGCCTCGCGAGCACCTCCAGCGCGGTCGTCCCGACGAGGAGACGACGGTGGTCGCGGACGTGCTGCTCGACGTCTCCCTCGCCGGCTGCGAGCGCGCGGAACCGATCGCGGTCGATTGCAGAAGCGACCGAGGAAATGACCCTGGAAACCATTGCGTCAACGATCGCTTCGCCTGCTTCAAATGGCGGATGGCGGACGGCCGACGGCGGATGGACTGACCCTTGACATGGAACCGTCGCGGCTGTCTGCTTGTCGGTGCGCTCTTGCTTTCGCATCGCCACGGGGGGTCGGCATGCATCTCGGATCTACCATCGCGGATCGCTTCGTGATCGAGCGGCTCGCCAGGCGCGGAGGAATGGGCGCGGTCTATCGCGGCCTCGACCGGAGCACGGGGCAACCCGTCGCGATCAAGATCCTGGACGAGCACTGGGACGCGAGCCTCGCGCGGTTCGCCCCCGATGCGCTGATCCTCGCGCGGCTCGACCACCCGCGCCTCGTGCGCCATGTGGCCGAGGGGGTGCTCCCTTCGGGCGAGCCCTACCTGGTCATGGAATGGCTCGACGGTGAGGACCTCGCGTCGAGGCTCGCGGGAGGTCGGATGCGCGCGCAGGACAGCGTGGCGCTCGCCATGTCCATCGCCGAGGCGCTGGGCGCGCTCCACGAGCGCGGGATCGTCCACCGCGACCTCAAGCCGAGCAACATCTTCCTCGTCGGAGGCCGCATCGATCGGATCAAGCTCCTCGATCTCGGCGTCGTCCACGCCGAGGCGCTCACGCGCCTCACGCCCACGGGGACACCGCTCGGCACGGTCGCGTACATGGCGCCCGAGCAGGCGCTCGGCGCGAAGGAGATGGACGCGCGCGCGGACGTGTTCGCGCTCGGCTGCGTGCTCTTCGAGTGCCTGACGGGCGGGCCCCCGTTCGCGGCCGCCACCATGGCGGCCGTCCTGACGAAGATCCTGTTCGAGGTGCCCCCGCGCCTGCGCGACAGGCTGCCCGGCGCGCCGCCCGCGCTCGACGCGCTGCTCGCGCGCATGCTCTCGAAATATCCCGGCGATCGGCCGCGCAACGGGCTCACCGCCGCCGCCATGCTGCGGGCGCTCGGCGATGTGCGCGCCCCCGACGGCGGGCTCCGGAAGCCAGAGGCGATGAGCGGATCGCCGGCGCTGGCCAGGACGACGGCGGTCGAGCGCTCCCCCGCGCTCACTCAGCACGCCCAGCGGGGCGCGGCGCCGAGCCAGAGCGGCTCCCCCGTGGACGCCAGGGGGAGCCAGCCGCTCGTCGACGCGGCGCTCGAGCGCGAGGCCGCCGTGCACGGCGGAGCGCTCAAGTGAGCAGGGGAGACTGACCAGGTACGCCGCCGTGCTTTCCGGCGTCACGCGGAATGTCTCGCGCCGGCGCTCTGGATCTGATTCTTGAGAATCGCGGGGCGCCACCCGCAAGGACCAGACTCACGTCAAAAGAGCTGATGGCGTGCAGTTCGGCCTGGCCATCTCACCCGTACCGTGGAACTAGGTGCCTTGCGGGAGCGAGCCCTCGTGGACAGGCTATCGCAGGTAAATCGCCGGGCGGTCTGCCATGAACACGCCCCCCCTCGGGCCGATTGTCCCATTCGGCCCGAGGGCTCTTTCGAACGCGAGAGCGCGCGCTGAGCATGCGCCCTCCGCCGTTGCCCGGGGAATCCGCCGAGCTCGCCGCCGGCGGGCGCGACGCGAGGTGCTCCAGCGAGAGGTCGCGCGGATGGGCGAGACCTGCAGGGAGCCGAGCGACCGCGGCGGGCGCGCGCGGGCGCCTGCGGCCAGGGCGCATGATCGGCTGGAGATGCGTTACGATCGCCCCATGACGAGCTCGCCTTCATCACCTGTCCCTGCGAACCGGCGGACCTCACGGCGCGATCGGCGGCGTCCCCTCGGCGAGGCGCTCGCGCGCGCGGCTTCCATCCTCGGCCTGTGCGCGCTGCCCATGTGCGATTCCCTCGACAACATCGACGTGGAGGTCGGCGGCAGGGCGGTCGTCCCGGCGGGGACGATCCTCGACGACGTCCTCGGCGTGCTCGACTTCGATGCTTTTCAGAGCATCGATCTCTCGGCGGAGTTCGAGAACCAGGGTGTCACCAAGGACGACGTGGACTCGGTGCAGATCCTGGCGTTCACGCTGCGCGTCGAGAGCCCGGAGAGCGGGAGCTTCGATTTTCTGCGCTCCGCGTCGTTCTTCGTCGAGACGGAGGGGCAGCCGCGGGTGCTCATCGCGAAGCTCGACGAGGTGCCGCGCGGCGCGCGCGAGCTGTCGATGGATGTGGTCGAGGGCGTGGATCTCAAGCCCTACGTGGTGGCGCCGAGCATGAAGATCACGAGCGAGGCCCGCGTGAGCGGTCGTCCCGACGAGGAGACGACGGTGGTCGCGGACGTGCTGCTCGACGTCGACGTCTCGCTCCCCGGCTGCTAGCCGGACCCAACCGGTCCTCCTGCCGAGCGGCCTGGTCCTCGCGACGGACGGCGCGGTCGCCGCGGATCGCAGCGTGGTCGCGCCGGCGAGCAGGCCGGCGACAGCCCTGATGCATGCTGCCTCTCGCATCAGCCCCGCCACGCTTCAATCAGGGAGGACGGCTGTCACGAGCTCGACCAGATCGGCCAGGCTCGCTCCCGTGGCGTCGGCGGTCACGCCGAGCTCCTCGGCCGGCAGGCCCAGGCGGTTGACCCAGAACGTCGGATAGCCGAACCACCGGGCGCCCGCGGCGTCCCAGCCGGCGAACGGCACGAACAGGATCTCCTCGCGCTCGAGGCCAAACGCGTCGACCGCCATCCGGTACGCGCGGGGATCCGGCTTGTACGTCCTCGCCCGATCGGTGCTGAGCGCGTGCTCGAACAGGCCTCCCAGACCGGCGCTCTCGATGGCAGCGTCGAGCATCCGCGGCGTGAAGTTCGACAGGAACGAGAGCCGGACGCCCGCGTCCTTCAACGATCTCAGCGCCGGCGCCGCGTCCGGCCATGGCCTGAGATCGAGATAGGCCCCGAGGAGCCGCGCCCGCTTTTCCTCGCCGAGGTCGAGCTCCAGCAGCCGCTCGGCGAACACCAGCGCATCCCCGGTCACCTGCCAGAAATCCGCGTACTCCCCCGACGCGACCCGGAGCCACGTGTACTCGAATTGACGGGTGCGCCAGGCCTCGCTCAAGAGAGCGCCCTTGCCCGGGGAGAGCTCCTCCGCGAGCGCGGCGATCGGCCGCGGATCGAGGACCGCAAAGGCGTCGAAGGCGATGGCCCTGATCTTCGAGGGTGACGCCGGCGGCGGCCGCGCCGGCCCGCCCTCCGCGGCGCACGAGGTGGTCATGGCCAGCGGGGCCGAGCCCAGGAGGCCTGTTGCGGTGACCCCGGCGACGAGGTCGAGAAACTCACGGCGACGTGAAAGCATGCGGGCCTCGATCGGGTGATTCGAATTGAACGTTTCGAGAGCGCTGGAGCGCGAGAGCACGCGCTGAGCATGCACGCCCCGCCGTTGCCCGGGGATCCGCCATCGCCGTATACTCGCCATGCATCCTTGCATGACGTGGAGCGCTCTCCGGCAGCAGCGCCCCGCGCGCCGGAGCCATGCTCGACTGGGACGACCTGCGCTACTTCCTCGCCGTCGCGCGGCACGGCAACCTCTCCGCCGCCGCGCGCGCGCTGAAGGTCACGCAGCCGACCGTGGGGCGGCGCATCGACGCGTTCGAGCGGCGCCTCGGGGCAAAGCTCTTTCTACGCTCGCCGTCCGGATTCGCGCTCTCGGCCGCGGGCGAGAGCGTGCTCGGGCACGCCGAGCGCATGGAGCAGGGCGCCCTCGCGGCCGAGCTCGCCGCCGGTGGGCGCGACGCGGGCCTGAGAGGCCACCTGCGCGTCACGGCGTCCGAGTGGCTCGCCGTCCGCGTCCTCGGGCCGCTGCTCGTCCCGTTCCTCGCCCGGCACCCCGCCATCTCCGTCGACCTCGTCGCGGACGCGCGCTGGCTGAGCCTCCCGCGGCGGGAAGCGGACATCGCCCTCCGCCCCGCGGCGTTCGAGCACCACGAGGTGTTCCAGCGCGAGGTCGCGCGGATCGGGTTCGGCCTCTACGCGTCGGAGACCTACCTCGCCGAGCGCGGCTCGCCGGACTTCGACCGGCAGTGCGAGGGCCACGCCCTCGTCACGATGAGCGACGATCCGCCGGCCGTCGCCGACCTGCCGTGGCTCAGCGCCGTCGCCGGGAAGGCCCGCGTCGCCGCCAGGACCAACGGCCGCGAGGCCCAGGCGACGATGGGCGCCGCCGGCGTCGGGCTCGTCTGCCTGCCGCGCTACCTCGGCGACGCGACGCCGGGCCTGCGCCTCCTCGCGCCGCCCTCACCGCCGCCCGAGCGCGCGCTGTGGCTCGGGGTGCACCGGGACGCGCGCGCGGCGCCGCGCGTGAAGGCGCTCGTCGCGTTCGTGGTCGACGCGCTCGCCCCGCTGCGGCGCGCCCTCCGGCCCGAGCCGCGCCCGCGGCCGATCATCAGGTGACGAGCGTCCGGGCTACGGGGCGCCGTCGAGCTGACACGCCCGGTGGTCCTGGAAGGGCTCCGAGCAGACGTCCTTGAACGACGTCTCGCACCTGGACGCGCTGGAGCCGAGGCACTCGAAGAGCGGATCGAGCCAGCGCGCGATCTGCTCGCAGGACGTCATCGACGAGATCTGGATGCCGGCGCTCATGCAGTCGAAGTACGGCGCCGTCAGCGCGTTGCACGGGCGCGGCGCGGTGAGCAGCTCCGCGCAGGCGTCGCGGCAGCCGTTCGACGGGCACGCGCGGTCGAACAGCGCGCAGAAGGCGCCGCACGAGGCCATCTGCGCCTCGACCGGATCCGCGCCGCCGGCGCTCGACGATCGCGGGCCCGCGCCCGCCGTGGTCGTCAGCGGGCCCGCGCCCGCGCTCGACGGGGCGGCCGGGCCCGACGCGGCGCCCGCCGTCGCGCCGGCGCCCCCGGACCCCTCGTCGCCCCCGGGGGACCCGTCGACGACGACGTTCCCGCCGCACGCGCCCGCCCCCGCGAGCGCGACGAGCGAAGCCAGGCCCGCCGAGAGCAGCGTCGTTCTCATGCCGCGAGTCTACACCGGCCCGGGCAGCGCCGGGGCGCGCGCCGCGTCGACCACGCCGCGCGCGCCGCCGATCACTCCACGGCCTGCGACTGCTCGATCGCGTCCTCGCGGCGCTCGCGGCGGTTGCACGCGAGCACCTTCTTGCGGACGCGCACCGCGTCGGGCGTGACCTCGACCAGCTCGTCGCCGTCGATCCACTCCATCGCCGTCTCGATCGTGAGCAGCCGCGGGCTCGCCAGGAGGACGTTCTCGTCCTTGCCGTGGTTGCGCACGTTGGACAGCTTCTTCTCCTTGATCACGTTGACGTCGGTGTCGTTCGGCCGGTTGTGCTCGCCGATGATCATCCCCTCGTAGACCTCGACGCCGGGGACGATGAAGAACATCCCGCGCGGCTGCAGGTGGTGCAGCGCGTACGGGGTCGCCACGCCGGCGCGATCGGCGACGATGGCCCCGGTCGGGCGGCGCATCATCGGGCCTCCCCAGGGCGCCCAGCCGTCGAACATCGTGTTGAGCAGGCCGGTGCCGCGCGTCGCGGTCAGGAACTCGCCGCGGAAGCCGATGAGCCCGCGCGACGGGACCCGGAACTCGAGGCGGGCGCGCCCGAAGCCGGGGTTCGTCATCTTCACCATCCGGCCGCGCCGACCGCTGAGGCGCTCGGTCACGATGCCGACGTAGGTGTCGGGCACGTCGACCACCACGAGCTCGATCGGCTCCATCACCTCGCCGTTGATCTCGCGCGTCACCACCTCGGGGTTCGAGAGCTGCATCTCGTACCCCTCGCGCCGCATCGTCTCGACCAGGATCGCGAGCTGGAGCTCGCCGCGGCCGAGCACCACGAACGTGTCCGGCACCTCGGTCGGCTCCACCCGGATCGCGAGGTTCTTCATCGCCTCGCGCTCGAGCCGCTCCTTCAGGTGGCGGCTCGTCAGGTACTTCGACTGCTTGCTCTTGCCGGCGAACGTCGACGTGTTCACGCCGATCTTCATCTTGATCGTCGGCTCCTCGACCACGATCCGCGGCAGCGCCTCGGGCTGCCCCAGATCCGCGATCGTGTCGCCGATCGTGACCGAATCGAGCCCCGCGATCGCGATCACCTCGCCCACGACGGCGCTCTCGACCGGGACGCGCTTCAGCCCCTCGTAGGCGTAGAGCATCTTCACGTAGCCGCGCGACTGCCCGTCCTCGCCGAGCAGCGCGACGTCGGCGCCGGACCGGGCCGTGCCGCGGACCACGCGGCCGACCGCGAGCCGGCCCACGTAGTCGTCGTGCGTCGTGTTGCAGACGATGACCTGCAGAGGCCCGTCGGGGTCGCCCGACGGGCCGGGGACGCGCTCGAGGATGGTCTCGAAGAGCGGCTGTAGGTCCGTCGCCTCGTCCTCGAGCTCGCGCTTCGCCTGGCCGAGCTTCGCCACGGCGTAGAGCGTCGCGAAGTCCTGCTGCGGGTCGCTCGCCTCGAGGTCGCAGAAGAGGTCGAACACCTCGGAGAGCACCTCGTGGGCGCGCGCGTCGCTGCGGTCGATCTTGTTGATGACGACGATGACCGGGAAGCCGCGCTGGAGGCACTTCGAGAGCACGAACCGCGTCTGCGGCAGCGGGCCCTCGGCGGCGTCGACGAGGAGCAGCGCCCCGTCGGCCATCATCAGCGTGCGCTCGACCTCGCCGCCGAAGTCGGAGTGGCCGGGCGTGTCGACGATGTTGATCTTGACCCCGCGGTACCGGATGCTGGTGTTCTTCGCGAGGATGGTGATGCCGCGCTCCCGCTCGAGGTCGTTCGAGTCCATGACCCGCTCGGCCACGACCTCGTTCTCTCGGAAGGCGCCCGACTGGCGGAGCATGTGATCGACGAGGGTCGTCTTCCCGTGGTCGACGTGGGCGACGATGGCGATGTTGCGGAGATCGTTACGCGGCATATACAGCGGCGGCCGTGTAGCACGCGACCCACGGAGGAGCGAGCCCATCCTCGCCAGAGCCCGAACGTCCGGCCCGCGCGGCAGACGTCGCGCCCAGGGGGCGCGAAGCGCGGTGAGCAACGCGCGCGAGGCGCGGTGAGCGAGCGGGGTGAGCGGGAGCGTTGACAGCCGAAGCCGCGCCGCAATAGGGTGCGCGCCGCGTTGGTGCCTGGGCCCTTGCCCAGGCTGAATAGGGAACCCGGTGAGATTCCGGGGCTGCCCCGCAGCGGTAAGCGAGAACGACCTCCACGACGAGCACTGGCCCGAGAGGGCTGGGAAGCGGTGGACAGTAGGAAGTCGGCCAGGCCGAGACGCTCGCAAGCCCGAAGACCTGCCATCGCCCGGCGACGGGGAGACATCTGGCGCCGGTTTGACCTGGGAGCCTCGAGGGAGGCGGAGAGGTCCGAGCCGCCGCAGCCGTCCGCGCGCGCCCCGGAGTCCGACCCGCCCCCCGCGCGACCTCCCGTTCGCCCGCGGGGGCGAGAGGTCGGCCCGGCGCGGTGTGCGACGGACAGGCCTCTCTTCTCCTCGCGGTGCTCGGCGCGAGCGGCCCGGAGCCGCCCTGCGCGACGCCACCGAAGGAGGACGCGCATGCCGCGCACGACGATCACGAAGCGGAACGGACGCTGCTTTTCACGACACCTGCTCGCCGCGCTATCCACCTCGCTCGCCGCCGCGCCGCTCGCGCGCGCCGAGGGCGAGGTCCCCGAGGCGACCGCGGTCGTCGAGGCGGCCGCGGGCGCCGAGGCGGCCGCGGGCGCGTCCTCCGACGGCGGCGCGGGGGCGCCCGCGGACGGCGGCGGGGCGATCGAGGTCACCGTCCACGCGGAGAAGCCGGGGAGCGA
Organism: Sorangium sp. So ce406; assembly: GCF_051474675.1. Taxonomy (NCBI): domain Bacteria; kingdom Pseudomonadati; phylum Myxococcota; order Polyangiales; family Polyangiaceae; genus Sorangium; species Sorangium sp. So ce406. The sequence continues at coordinate 1,440,116 of NZ_CP150340.1, forward strand.
GGCCGCCTCGCGCGTCTCGGTCGGGCACCGCGAGCTCGAGCTCAGGCCGAGGCTCCGTGCGGGCGACATCGTCGAGGCGGTCCCGGGGCTCTTCGCCGTGCAGCACGCCGGCGGCGGCAAGGCGAACCAGTACTTCCTTCGCGGGTTCGACGCGGACCACGGGACGGACGTCGCCTTCTTCGTCGACGGCGTCCCCGTCAACATGGTCAGCCACGGCCACGGGCACGGGTTCACCGACCTCTACTTCGTGATCCCGGAGCTCGTGACGGGGCTCGACGGCACCAAGGGGCCTTATACAGCGAGCATCGGCGATTTCGGCACCGCGGGCGCCGTCAACCTCCGCTTCGCCGAGAAGCTCGACGAGAGCCACGCGCAGGTCAGCGTGGGGCAGTACGGGATCCGGCGCGGCCTCGTGATCGCCTCGCCGGATCTCGGCGACACATGGCGCGCCGTGGCGGCGGCGGAGGTCTACCGGAACGACGGTCCGTTCCTCAGCCCCGAGCGGCTCGAGCGCTTCAACGTGTACCTGAGGGCGACGCACGATCTCAGCCCGACCGGGAAGATCCAGATGACCTGGATGTCCTACGGGTCGACCTGGTACGGCTCCGGTCAGGTCCCCGCGCGGGCCGTGTGCGGCGAGGGCGAGCAGGGCCACCCGGGCCCGACGCCGCCCGCGTCCGACCCGCCGTGCATCGATCACTTCGGCTCCGTCGACCCGACCGAGGGCGGCGCGACCGAGCGGCACATGGCCTCCCTCGCGTACACGACGGCGTGGCGGGACGCCGACCTGAGCGCGATGGCGTACCTCGTCCGCTACCGCTTCACGCTGTACTCGAACTTCACGTTCTTCACCGAGGACCCCGTCCACGGCGACCAGATCGAGCAGAACGACGACCGCGTCGTCGGCGGCGCCGATCTCCGGCTGCGCCGGAGCCTCGAGTACCGCGGGGCGAAGCTCACGACGTCGCTCGGCGCGCACATCCGCGCCGACGCGATCGACAAGTCGCTCCACCACGACGAGGCGCGCGAGCGGATCGAGGAGCGGGGCAGGGCCCACATCGACGAGGGCCAGATCGGCGTCTACGTCGAGGAGGACGCCCGGATCCGGCGCTGGCTCCGCTTCGTGGCGGGGCTGCGGGGGCAGTGGATCGACGTCAACGTGGACGACCGGCGCGAGGATCTCGGCGCGACCGGGAGCCGGTCGAGCGGCTTCCGGGGGCAGATGCAGCTCTTCCCGAAGCTCACGGCGATCGTCTCCCCGGTCGACGGCCTCGATCTGTTCGCGCACTACGGGCGGGGCTTCCACTCGAACGACGCCCAGGGCGTGGTGCTGGGCGAGGGCGGGGCGACGCTCATCACCCCCGCGACGGGCTACGAGCTCGGCGCGAGGGCCACGCCGCTGCGCGGCCTGACGCTGAGCGCGGCGGGGTTCCTCCTCGATCTCGACTCCGAGCTGGTCTGGAGCGGGGACGCCGGTGTCACCGAGCCGTCGGCGCAGACGCGGCGCTACGGCCTCGAGATCGGCGCGCGCTACCGGCTCGGGAGCTGGCTCTTCGCCGACGTCGACGCGACCTTCACGCGCGCGCGGTTCCGCGCGAACGCGGGCAACGGGAGCGCGGTGGCCCTCGCGCCGACGCGGACGCTGACCGCCGGTGTCGGCGTCCGCCCGACGTTCGGCGCGTTCACGCCGTTCGCCGCGCTCCGGGTCAAGTCGATCGGCGCGCGGCCCGCGACCGAGGACGAGTCGCTGACGGCCGAGGGGTTCACGGTGATCGACGCCAACGCGGGGCTGCGGTGGAGGGACGTCGAGGTGGCCGTGGACGTCCAGAACCTCCTCGACGCGACGTGGCGCGAGGTCCAGTTCGCGAGCGAGTCGCGCCTGCCGCACGAGCCGGCCGCGGTCACCGGGATCCACTACTCGCCGGGGTGGCCGTTCACGGCGATCGGGCGGGCGACGCTGTACTGGCGGTGAGCGGCGCGGCGCCCGTTGCGAAGGCGCGGGCCCTGGGCTTCCATGCCGCCCGCCCGTGTCCTCGCCCCCGCTCTCCCTGCTCCGCACGCCCCGCGCCCGCGCGGAGCTCGTCGCGAACGGCTGGGAGCTGTTCTCCGCGCTCCTGTTCCTCTCGGCCGTCGTCCCCGCGGCCCTCACGACGCCGTGGCCGGCCATCCTCCTGCTCGCCTCGATGGCCCTCTCGGCCGCCCTCTCGGGCGCGCTCGTCCGGCGCGGCGACCGCGGCTTCGCCATCGCGGCGGCGATCCGGACCCTCTCCTGGCCGCTCGCCGTCCTGCCGCTCGCCGGCCGGGGCGCCCCCGCCGCGCCCCCCTCCTCGTGGCCCAGCCCGCTCGGGATCGGCCAGGCGACCCCGCCCGCGTGGCTCGGCCTTATCGTCACCGCGGTCGCCTTCGGCGTCATGGCCGGCGGCATGCGCCGCGCCATCTACCGCGCCGTGCTCCGCGCCGACGCGGCCGACAGCGGCGCCTCCGAGGCCGCCTCCGCGCGCGCCCTCGCCGCGGCGCTCCGCCCGCGGCTCGCGGAGTCGGCCACGGCCGCCGGCATCGTCGGCGGGCACGTGATGCTGCTCTTCGCCGTCGCGTTCCTCCGCACCCAGAGCCAGGTCGTGTTCCAGGCGTGGTTCGAGGTCGTCCCGCTCCTCGCGCTCTCCGGCACCCTCGGCTTCACCCTCGCCGTGCGCCCCGCCACGCGCGCGATCGTCGCCGCCCTCGAGGCCGGCCCGTCCGGCGACCGCGCGCTGCTCGCCCGCGGCCTCGCCCGCGCCGAGCGGCTCCCCGACGTGCTCGCGTACCTCAACTTCGCGCTGTGGCTCGCGTGCACCGCGATCGGCATCGCCTACGTGCGCCCCGGCGCCGCCTTCACCCTCGCCGACGGGCTCATGCAGCTCGGCTTCGGCGCGCTCTTCGGCTTCGGCGTCTCGTTCTACCAGCGCGCGTGGCACAAGGACTCGGTCGCGCGGGCCGTCGACCTCTTGCGCGCGTGGACGGGCGCGCAGGAGGGCGACGGCGCGCGGCGCGGCGCGGCGCCCATGCCCCTGCGGCGGCGCATGCTCCGCGACTTCGGGCTGCCGCTCCTGTTCACGGGGCTCCTCTCGCTCTTCTCGTCGATCGGCCTCTACCGCGCGCTCGCGACCGGCTCCTCCTTCAACGAGGACTTCAACGCCGTCACCGCGCTCTTCGCCTCGTTCTCCCTCCTCGTGCTCGCCGCCCTCGGCGTCGTCGCGCGGGCGGCGCGCGAGCTCTCCCGGCCCATGGCGCAGCTCGCCCGCGCCGCCGACGAGGTCGCCCGCGGCGAGCTCGACGCGGTCGTGCCGGAGCTGTCCGGGCCGCGGGAGGTCGTCGGCCTCGGCGAGAGCGTCGAGCGCATGCGCCAGGCGCTGTCCCGCACCATCGCCGAGCTCGAGCGCGAGCGCGCCGGCCTCGAGGAGAACGTCGCCGCGCGCACCGCCGAGCTCACGCGCGCGCTCACCGAGCTCCGCCGGGCGCAGGCCGCGCTCATCCAGGGCGAGCGGCTCGCCTCGATCGGCGAGCTCGTCGCCGGCGTCGCGCACGAGATCTACAACCCCCTGAACGCCATCGCCGGCGCCGCCCAGCCGATCGAGGAGCGCGCCGCCGAGCTGCGCGCCGTGCTCGACGCCTACCGGGCGGCCGAGCCCGAGCTCCCGGACGACCGCCGCCGCGCGCTCGCGGCGCTCCGCGAGCGGCTCCAGGCCGAGGCGGCGCTCGACGACCTCGTCGGCATCTCGACCCTCGTCCACCGGGCGGTCGAGCGCAGCGTCCGCATCGTCACGAACCTGAAGAGCTTCTCGCGCATCTCGGGCGAGGCGCTGCCCGTCGACCTGCACGCCGGGCTCGAGGAGACGCTGCTGCTGCTCGGCCCGCGGCTCCGCCAGGCGCGCATCGAGGTGATCCGGCGTTACGGCGAGCTGCCGCCCGTCACCTGCCGGAGCGGCGAGATCAACCAGGTGTTCATGAACCTCCTCGTGAACGCCATCCAGGCGCTGGAGGACGCGAGCGCCGCCGCGCCCTCATCGCCGGGCGCCGCCCGACCGGACGCCGCGCCGTCCACCCCCGCCGACCTGGCGAGCGCCGCCTCGACCGGCGGGGGAGCCGGCGCGGGCGGGGCGGCCCCGCGCGCGCCCGGCGCGCCGGCGATCTGCGTCGAGACCTGGATCGACGAGGACATGGCGGCGGTCGCCATCGTCGACAGCGGCCCCGGCGTGCCGCCCGACCTCGCGCAGCGCATCTTCGATCCGTTCTTCACCACGAAGCCGCGAGGGCAGGGGACGGGCCTCGGGCTCTCGATCTCGACCGACATCGTCCGTCGGCACGGAGGCACCCTCACCCTCGCGCCCGCGCCGGCGGAGGGCGGCCGCGGCGGAGATCCGCGCCGCGGCGCGCTGGCCGGGGCGCGCTTCGTCTGTCGCTTGCCCCTCGATCCTCGCCCGGTCAGCGCCCGCCCGCAAGCGGACGCGCCCCCGGCCGCGCGGCCCTCCGCGGACGCTTGAAGGCGCGCGCAAGCGGCGCCGATCTCCCACCCCGCCCCCACGCGGAGCGCGCGCGAGATTCATCTCCACCCGGGCCGCGGGCCCGTAGACCGGCTGTTTCAAACCGGATACCTTCAGCGAGCGATCCGACTCACCGCACAGCGCAATAAGGCCCCTTAGACAGGCGAAACGCACTTCGGGGAGCGCTGAGGAGAAACGAAGGCACCATGGAGCGCGCGATTCAGCGACCGGCAGGTCCCAAGGCTTCGAGCACCGATCCGTTGATCGGGAAGGTCGTGGCCGGCCGGTACCGGCTCGAGGCACGGCTTGGCGAAGGCGGCATGGGCGTCGTTTACCGCGCCCGTCACGTGCTGATCGACCGGGTCGTCGCCCTGAAGCTCATCCGGCCCGATCTCCGCGGAGAGACCCATCTCCGCGCGTGGATGCTGCGCGAGGCGCGCGCCGCAAACCGCGTTGATCACGCCCACATCATCGATATCCACGACATCGGCGAGACCGAGGAGGGCGAGCTCTACCTCGTCATGGAGTACCTCGTCGGCACGCCGCTGTCGGCGGAGCTCGCGCGAGGCCCGATGCCGATCGCGCGATCGGTGGACATCCTCGAGCAGATGTGCGCCGCGCTCGCGCGCGCCCACGACCTCGGCGTCGTGCACCGCGATCTGAAGAGCGACAACATCCTGCTCACCCACCGCGGCGGCCGGAAGGACTTCGTCAAGATCCTCGACTTCGGCCTCGCCGCCATCGCGCGCGACCCGCGCCTCGCCCCGAAGGGCGCGGTCTTCGGGACGCCCGAGTACATGTCGCCCGAGCAGGCCCGCGGCGAGGAGGCGACCGCGCAGTCCGACCTCTACGCGCTCGGCGTGCTCTTCTTCGAGATGCTCACCGGGCAGCTCCCCTTCCGCGCGAACGACCGCGACACGCTCCTCGAGATGCAGCGCACCCACGCGCCGCCGCGCCCCCGCTCGATCCGCCCGGACGCGCACGCGCAGGGCGAGGCGATCGTGCTGCGCCTGCTCGAGAAGGACATCCGCAAGCGCTACCGCGACGCCCACCACCTCCAGGAGGAGCTGAAGGCGCTCCAGCGCGGGCTGCCAGCCCACGCGTGGGAGGTCGAGGGGGGCGACGGCGTGCCGGTGCCGCCGCCGCCGCCGCCGCCGCAGAGCGCGGGCGTCATCGAGTGGGCGAGCCGCGCGGCCCTCTTCTCGCGCATGGTCTCCCGCGCCTACCCGTCCGGGCAGGTGCCGCAGGAGGTCCAGAACGGCCTCGCGCAGGCCTGGGATCTCGCCGCGCGCGCCAACAAGCTCGAGGGCGAGGTCGCGAGCCTCACCCGCAAGCTCGAGGCGCTCGAGCGCCGCGGCCGCGCGCTGCGCGCCGAGATCGGCCGCAAGGTCGAGGAGCTCGCGCACGAGGAGTCGCGCGTGATGCGCGAGGCGATGGCCGACGGCGAGGACGTCGAGAAGGTCCGCGTGGAGCTCGCCGCCGCCGAGAAGCTCGCGCTCTCCGCGCGCCAGCTCGCCGACGCGGCCGCCCGTCAGGGCAACCACGACCCGCTCGTCTACGAGCGCGCGGGCGCGGCCGGCGCCACCGCGCAGGCGAAGCGCGAGCAGCTCGGGCGCTACGAGCACAAGAAGAACGCGCGCGAGGCGAACGCGCGCGACCTCCGCCGCCAGATCGACGAGCTCCGCGCCCAGCTCGCCCGCTACGCCGAGGCCCTCGAGGAGGACCTCGCGCAGGGGCGCGAGCGCGTCGCCGCGCGCACGCGCGAGGGGCTCGCGTACGAGAAGTCGTTCAGCGAGGCGTCGAACCTGCTCTTGAGCCACCTCCGGAACAAACCGGAGTGTCGGGATCTCGTGGCGGAGCTCCTCACCTCGCACGCGAGCCCCAACGCCGACTCGGGCTCCGATCAGCGGCTGTCGGGCTCGGACCGGCGGCAGAACGCGACCGAGCGCAACTGAACGCGACCAGCGCAACGGAACACGACAATTCGTGAAGGAGCGCGGTAATGCGCGCTCCTCTCCGCTGCCTCACGCCACGACACGATCCTACGTAATCTCCCTAAGTGATCTCCTGACGCCGCGGCGACGACAGGAACTCTCGTCGTGCGCGCGCGTCGCACCCTCTCGACGGCGTCTGCCACGCATGGTACCAAGCGCGCGCCTCGGCGGTCCTGGTCGAGGTGGGGGGGGCGCTCGGTAGATCCGAGCACTCCGACACACCACCGGCCGCCGAGGGGCGAGGCTGTGCTGAAGCGTCGGCGTTAGAGCAAGAATCCATCCGGCGGCACGCCGGTTCTCCTTCCCCTTTACGCAGGCGGCCAACCCCTCGGAACCACGAAGCAGCGGGCGGCGATGGCGCCTCCCTCTGCCTCGGCATTTGCGATGGAGGCACACCGTCCATGAACGTCATCCGGTCTCAAAAGGCCTGGCTTGCACCGCTGCTGGCCGGGCTCGCTGCGCTCGCCCTGCTGCTCAGCGGCGGGCTCGCCAGCGCCAGTGAATCTGATCTGGTCCTCCCCGACCTAAGCTCCCAGTCGTTCGGCGGCATCGACGGCCGCACGCTCCTCCTGGGCGGCATCGGCGTCTGCGCCCTCGGGTTCGTGTTCGGGATCGTCATCTTCTCGCAGCTCAACAAGCTCCCGGTCCACCGCGCGATGCGGGAGATCTCGGAGCTCATCTACGAGACCTGCAAGACGTACCTCGTCACGCAGTTCAAGTTCATCCTGGTGCTCGAGGTCCTGATCGGCGCGGTCATGGTCCTCTACTTCGGCGTGCTGCGGCACATGGAGGCCACGAAGGTCGTGGTCATCCTGCTGAGCAGCCTGGTCGGCATCGCCGGCAGCTGCGGCGTCGCCTGGTTCGGCATGCGCATCAACACGTTCGCGAACTCGCGCGCCGCGTTCGCGAGCCTCAAGGGCAAGCCGTTCCCGACCTACGCCATCCCGCTCAAGGCGGGCATGAGCATCGGCGCGGTCCTCATCAGCACCGAGCTCATGCTCATGCTGATGATCCTGCTCTTCATCCCGGCCGACTACGCCGGCCCGTCCTTCATCGGCTTCGCCATCGGCGAGTCGCTCGGCGCCTCCGCGCTCCGCATCGCGGGCGGCATCTTCACGAAGATCGCCGACATCGGCTCCGATCTCATGAAGATCGTCTTCAACATCAAGGAAGACGACGCGCGCAACCCGGGCGTCATCGCCGACTGCACCGGCGACAACGCCGGCGACTCGGTCGGCCCGAGCGCCGACGGCTTCGAGACCTACGGCGTGACCGGCGTCGCGCTCATCTCGTTCATCCTCCTCGCCGTCCCCGACCAGGCCACCCAGGTCCAGCTCCTCGTCTGGATCTTCGTGATGCGCATCGTGATGGTCCTCGCGAGCATCGGCTCGTACCTGCTCAACGAGACGATCGCGAAGGCGTCCTACGGGAACGCCGACAAGATGAACTTCGAGGCTCCCCTGACGCGCCTCGTCTGGCTGACCTCGATCGTGTCGGTCGCGCTCACCTACGCCGTCTCGGCGTTCATGATCCCGAACCTCGGGGGCGACCCGTCGCTCTGGTGGAAGCTCTCCTCGATCATCACCTGCGGCACCCTGGCGGGCGCGATCATCCCGGAGATGATCAAGATCTTCACCTCGACCGAGTCGCGCCACGTCCGCGAGGTCGTGACCGCGTCGCGCGAGGGCGGCGCCTCGCTGAACGTGCTGTCGGGCCTGACGGCCGGCAACTTCAGCGCGTACTGGATGGGCATCGTCCTCGTCGTGCTGATGGGCACCTCGTACCTCATCGCGGCCCAGGGCCTCGATCAGCTGATGATGGCGGAGAGCGTCTTCGCCTTCGGCCTCGTGGCGTTCGGCTTCCTCGGCATGGGCCCGGTGACCATCGCGGTCGACTCGTACGGCCCGGTGACCGACAACGCGCAGTCGGTCTACGAGCTCTCGCTCATCGAGAGCGTCCCCAACGTCGAGGCCGAGCTGAAGAAGGACTTCGGCTTCACGCCGAACTTCGACAAGGCCAAGCACTACCTCGAGGAGAACGACGGCGCGGGCAACACGTTCAAGGCGACGGCGAAGCCGGTGCTCATCGGGACGGCGGTCGTCGGCGCGACGACGCTCATCTTCTCGATCATCGTCGTGCTCACGAGGGGCCTGACGGCGAACGTGGACCGGCTCTCGCTGCTCCACCCGCCGTTCCTGCTCGGCCTCGTGACGGGCGGCGCGGTCATCTACTGGTTCACCGGCGCGTCGACCCAGGCGGTCTCCACGGGCGCTTACCGCGCGGTCGAGTTCATCAAGGCGAACATCCGCCTCGAAGGCGTGGAGAAGGCCTCGATCACGGACAGCAAGAAGGTCGTCGAGATCTGCACGCAGTACGCGCAGCGGGGGATGTTCAACATCTTCCTCGGCGTCTTCTTCTCGACGCTCGCCTTCGCCTGCCTCGAGCCGTTCTTTTTCATCGGCTACCTCATCAGCATCGCGCTCTTCGGGCTCTACCAGGCGATCTTCATGGCGAACGCCGGCGGCGCCTGGGACAACGCGAAGAAGCTCGTCGAGGTGGAGCTGAAGGAGAAGGGCACGCCGCTCCACGCGGCGACGGTCGTCGGCGACACCGTGGGCGACCCCTTCAAGGACACGTCGTCCGTCGCGATGAACCCCATCATCAAGTTCACGACCCTGTTCGGCCTCCTCGCGGTCGAGCTGGCGATCGAGATCGACCGCACGACGAGCCTCGTGCTCGCGGCCATCTTCTTCGTGCTCTCGATGGTGTTCGTGTACCGCTCCTTCTACTCGATGCGCATCAAGTCGGGCGAGAAGGAGACCCCCGCCGCGGCGGGCGCTCGCGTCACGGCCTGATCCGGCCGTCCCTTCCCGCCTCGTCCCGCCTCTCCCCCCTCACGCGTTGACGTCCCCCCGCCGCCGTCCGGTCCCTCGGCGGCGCGCGGGGGAGGGCCTTGCACCCAGCGCGCTCGCACTATAGTGACCCCTCATGCGAGCGCTCTGCCCCTCCTGCGGCCTCCATCACGAGGTAGTCCGGGTCCTCGACGACGGACACGGTGAGCAGCGCAAGGACGTCTACCAGGTCGCGCCGCTCCAGGGCTGCGAGCGCACCTGGATCTCCGACAAGGAGCTGCTCGAGGCGCGCGCGCGCTTCGATCAGGACGTCGTCGTGCCCGACGACGACGACGAGTAGCGCGGCGCCCGGCGCCGGTGCGTTCTCCCCCTCTCGCTCCGTGAGCTCGTCGTCCGGCCGGGCGCGCGTGCGCGCCTCGCGCGCTCGTGGCGCGCGCGACGTCTGACAAGAAGTCGTCGCGCTCGTCGCACCCGGGCGACATCATCGCCGGGCATCGTCTGCGGCCATTACCCGGCGGAGACGATGAGATGATGAAGAAGCAGTCCCTCAGGTCGGCGTTCCTTCTGGTGCTCGCGGGCGGCCTCGCCGCCCTCGGGAGCGGCTGTGGCGAGGAGGGGGCGCAGGGCGCGCCTGGCCAGGACGGCGTCCGAGGCCAGGACGGCGCGGACGGCGTCCAGGGCGAGGACGGGGCGCCGGGTAAGGACGGGGCGCCCGGTAAGGACGGGGCGCCCGGTAAGGACGGGGCGCCCGGCAAGGACGGGGCGCCCGGCAAGGACGGCGCGCCGGGCCAGGACGGCGCCGACGGCGCGCCGGGCCAGGACGGGCAGCCCGGTCCGAAGGGCGATCCCGGCGAGGACGCGCCGCCGCGGACCAGCGCCGCGAGCCTCGCGGACTACGTGAAGGAGCGCGTGGAGCTGTTCGCCGCCGGCGCATTGCCCGCGGGCGAGCAGTTCCCGCTCCACGCGGCCGCGACCGACACCATCCGGGCGCTCGCCGGCGTGCGCTCCGACGTGCTGGTGAGCTGGCTCGATCCGCTGACGTTCAGCACCGCGCCGGACGCGCCCCGATTCGGCGCCAACAACGATTACATCGCCTTCTTCGGCCAGGGGTGGGACGCCACGGCGGGCAACGCACCGCAGTGGAACGGCTCGGGCACCGCGGGCTGGCTCTGGGTGAACCACGAGTACGTCTCGGGAAAGAGCCCCACGGTCAGCTCCGCGCCGACCGGGCAGCACCTCCTGCTCGCCCGGCACCTGCGGGAGCTCGGGGTCCTCACGAACGACGTCGCGTCGAGCGTCTGGTCGCAGGAGGACGTCGACACGTACATCCGGTGGGAGAAGAAGCAGGTCGGCGGCTCGTGGCTCCGCGCCGTGCAGGACCCGTCGACCGGCGCGTGGTCCGTCGATCGGAGCGCGGCCGCGGTCCGCTACGACGCCACGAGCGCCACGCGGACCCGGGTCGCGGGGCAGGCCCTGCTCGGCCCGGGCAAGGACGACGCGACCGGCGAGGCGCTCCCCGGCGGGGTCGTCGCCGGCATCATGGGCGACTGCGCCGGCGGGCTGACGCCGTGGGGCACGGTGATCTCGGCCGAGGAGAACGTGCAGGACTACTTCGGCGACCTCGAGGCGAGCTGGTCGGGCGACCAGAAGTTCCTCACCGGCAGGGGCTTCGACCCGGGCGCCAACGTGAGCCCGGTCGTCGAGGCGAGCGCGACGGCGGAGTTCGGGCGCATCGCCGACCAGAACGGCCGGCAGCTCCGCGACCACTACGGGTACCTCGCCGAGATCGACCCCGGGCAGCCCGCGGGCGAGTTCGAGGGCGCGACGGAGCCCGGCGTGGGCCACATGAAGTTCGGCTTCATGGGCCGCGCCCGCTGGGAGGCCGCGACGTTCGCTGTCGACGGCGACTGGAAGCTCCTGCCGGACCAGCCGATCGTCATCTACGGCTCCGACGACCGCCGCGGCGGTCGCATCTACAAGTACGTGACCGCCGGCAAGTACACGGCCGGGATGGCGCGGGCCGAGATCCGCGCGCTGCTCGAGGCCGGCAAGCTCTACGCGGCGCACTTCGAGGGCCTCGACAACGCGACCGGCGACACCCTGCTCGCGACCGGCGCGGCCCCGACCGAGGCGGCCCCCGGCGTCGGCCGCTGGATCGAGCTCTCCGTGAGCAGCGCGGCGGTCGCGCCGAACGCGGCCGCGCTCGGGGCGGCGGCGACCACGGTCGGCGAGGCGCTGCGCGACGTGAGCTGGAACGGGATCGGCGGCTTCGCGACGGACGATGACGTCCGGCGCGCGCTGTTCACGGCGAGCAACAAGGTCGGGATCATGGAGCTGAACCGGCCCGAGGACATCGAGTGGAACCCGCGCGATCCGAGCGGCGCGCCGCGGATCTACGTCACGTTCACGAACCACACGCGGCCGACGGCGCTCGACCAGCGCGGCGTCCTCTTCGCGCCGGAGGTCCACGCGACGGCATCCCCGAAGCGCGCGGACGAGGTGGGCTCGATCTTCGCGATGGAGGAGGAGGATCCCGCGGCGCCCGGCGCGTCGGCGACGTTCCGGTTCTTCGAGGTGTGGCACGGGTCGAAGGGGCAGGGCGACTTCGACGCGGCCTGCCCGGACAACCTGCTCCTCGATCGCGAGGGCGGCGTGTGGTTCGGGACGGACGGCAACTTCGGGACGAACCCGCACGCGGACGCGTTCTACTACCTCGATCTCGACCCCGCGCACCGGGAGGGCGCGCCGGGCGTCGTCGCGCCGAGCTTCGGGAAGGCGTTCCGCGTCGTGGCGATGCCGAGCGACGCGGAGGCGACCGGCCCGCAGTTCACCCCGGACATGGGCACGATCTTCATGTCCGTGCAGCACCCCGGCGAGGACGCCTACAGCGCCTGGCCCGGGGGCAATGACGCGCTGTCGAGCGTGATCGCGGTCAGCTTCCTGCCCGAGTGAGCCCCGTGCGACGCAAGCGTCCGATGCGCCCCGCGCGCCCCCTCCGTGAGCGCCGCGAGGGCCTGCTGTCCGCGTCGCTGGTCCTGGCCGCGGCGTCGGCCGTCCTCGCCGCGGGATCGAGCTGCGGCGGGGACGCGTACGACCCGCTCGCGACCGCGGCCGCGCGCGCCGGGCGCCCGGGCAACCTCGAGGCGTCGATCCCGCCGATGTGTTACGCGAGCACGGCGGGCGGCGCGAACGGCTGCTGGACGTGTCACACGACCGGGTTCGGCCCGAACACGCTCGCGGATCACGACCTCCAGCGCGCGTACAGCTTCTCCGACGCGGCGCGGACGAACCCCTGGACCCACCTGCTCGAGGACCTCGCGGCGGCCGCCGCGCGGACGAGCGACGCCGAGATCCTCGAGTACATCCGGGAGGACAACTACGCGCCGCTGCGCGAGGCGCTGCGGGCGCCGTCGGAGCGCCGTGATTACCCGGGTTACGTGCCGGATCTCGACCTCGCGGCCGGCCTCGACGACGAGGGCTTCGCGGCCGACGGGAGCGGATTCCGGGCGGTGCGGTACAAGCCGTTCCCGGGGAGCTTCTGGCCCACGAACGGCAGCTCGGGCGACGTGTTCATCCGGCTGCCGGCCGCGTTCCGCGAGGACGCGTCCGGCGCCCCGTCGCGCGATGTCTACAAGCTGAACCTCGCGCTGATCGAGGCGGCGATCGCGTCGCCGTCGCCGCTGCCCGGGGCCAGCGAGGTGGGGCCCGCGGGCGCCCCGGAAGGGCGGGAGGTCGAGCCGGTGAGCGAGGTCGTCGCCGGGGTCGATCTCGACGGCGACGGCGCGATCGAGGCCGCGGTGACGCGGATCCGGCGCCTGCCGGCGCGCTACGCGGGCGGCGCGGCCGCGGTCCCGGTGCGCGCGTGGATCTACCCGCGGGGGACGGAGCTCCTGCACTCGGTGCGCTACCTCGACCCCGACCGGCCGTCGCTGCTCGCGGCGCGGATGAAGGAGCTGCGCTACGCGCGCAAGGTCGACGAGCCGGACGACTGGGCGATCGCGCGCGCGTACGAGCGCGAGGCCGAGGAGAAGGAGGAGGGGTTCCCGCCGCGCTACGCGGGCGCGCCCGAGGTCGGCCTGCGCAACGCGTTCGGCTGGCAGATCCAGGGGTTCATCGAGGACGAGCGGGGCCGGTTGCGGCTGCAGACAGCGGAGGAGCACCGCGCGTGCATGGGGTGTCACAGCGCGGTCGGCGTCACGGTGGACCACACCTTCTCGCTGGCGCGCAAGGTGCCCGGCGCGGCCGGCTGGCGGCACCAGGATCTGCGCGGCATGCCCGACGTGCCGCAGGCCGGCCACGCGGAGCCGGAGGTGCTGACGTACCTTCGCCGCGCCGGCGGGGCTGACGACTACCGCGGGAATGCGGAGATGCTCGCGCGCTTCTTCCCCGGCGGCGCGCTCGACGAGGCCGAGGTGCGCCGCGGCGCGCCCGGCGGCGATCGCGACCTGGCGTACCTCGTGGCGCCGTCGCGCGAGCGGGCGCTCCTGCTCGACAAGGCCTACCGCGCCCTGGTCCGGGCGCAGCGCTTCGAGGCGGGGCGCGACGTCATGCTGGGGCCCGCGACGGGCATCCTGCGCGTCGTGGAGGGCGAGTCGACGGGCCTCGGCGAGGCGCAGAGGGTGTATCTGGACGGGAGGGTTCACCTCGCCTGGTGAGGGTTGGGGCGCCGGCGCGAAGAGGGCGGAGCGACGCGCGGCGAGAAGAAGAAAAAACGCAAAGGCGCAAAGGCGCAAAGACGCAAAAAAGAGAGAGAGGAATGATCGAGCGCTGCCGGGCGCAGGGCGTCGTCCCGAAGCACCTAGATGTGCTGTCTGTCCAAGACGAGGCCCGGAGCTGAGAGAGGCCCTATCTCTCTCCCTTGCGCCTTTGCGCCTTTGCGCCTTTGCGTTTTCTTCTCCTTCTCTTCTCGAGTCAGCTCGTTTGCTTGTTGATAAATCATCGTAATCGTTGACCTTTTAGGTCTTTGCCCCACCTCCGGCGAGCGCTCCCACCCCGGCGCGCTATGGTGGCGCCCCTTCTCCAGCCGGTGAACCGTTGAACCTTGCTCCCGCCCCTCTCGCCGCCGACAGCGCGCGGTCCGAGCTGCGGGCCCTCGCGCGCCTCGCGCTGCCGATCGCGGTCGCGCAGGCGGGGCTCGTCGCGATGTCGCTCGTCGACGTCGCGATCGTGGGGCGCGTCTCGGTCAACGAGCTCGCCGCCTGCGCCATGGGCAGGACGATCGTCCACACCTGCAACGCGCTCGGGATCGGCATCTCCGCCGCGGTCGATCCGCTCGCGTCGCAGGCGATCGGCGCCGGGCGACCCGGGCAGGCGTGGGCGGCGCTGCGCGCGACCCTGCGCGCCAGCGTGCTCGTCAGCGTCGTCGCGTTCGCTGCGGCGCTCGCGGCGACCTTCGCGCTCGCGCCCATCGGGGTCGACCCCGCGCTGGTCCCCGGCGTGCGCCGGTACATCCTCGGCCACGCGCTGTGGATCTTCCTCTGGCCCGTCTTCCTCGCCAGCAAGAGCTTCCTCCAGGCGCACGGCGCCACGCGGCCCGCGCTCATCGCCGTGATCGTGGCGAACGCCGTCAACCTCGTCGCCTGCAACCTCATGGTCCGCGGCGACGAGGTCCTGCGCTGGGTCGGCCTCCCGCCGCTCGGCCTGCCGCAGCTCGGCGCGCTCGGCGCGGGGCTCGCCGCGAGCCTGGCCAGCGCGGTGCTCTCGTCGATCGTGCTCTGGTCCGCGCGGCGCCGGCGCGGCGCCTCCCAGGACGACGCGGGCGCGGTGCCGGTCGCGGCGGTCTACCGGCTCGGCGTCCCGATCGGGCTGCAGCTCCTCGCCGAGGTCGGCGTGTTTGGCATGACGGCGCTGCTCGCGGGGCGGCTCGGCGCCACCGTCGTCTCGGCGCACCAGGTCGCGATCGGGCTCGCGGCCTTCGCGTTCATGGGCGCGATCGGCGTCGGAGGCGCCACCGCCGTCCGCGTCGGGCACGCCGTCGGCGCGGGCCGGTCGCCGCTGCGCCCCGGCCTGCTGGGCGTCCTGCTCGGCGCCGGCATCATGTGCGTGAGCGCCTCGACGTACGCCGCGTTCCCCCGCACCCTGATCGGCGCGTTCACCCCCGACGCGGAGGTCCTCGCCATCGGCGTCCCGCTGCTCCGCATCGCCGCGCTCTTCCAGATCTTCGACGGCATCCAGGCGGTCGCCGCCGGCGCGCTGCGCGGCGCGGGCGACGTGCGGTTCCCGTTCTGGGCCAACCTCGGCGCCCACTGGGCCTTCGGCCTGCCGCTCTCGATCGGGCTCGCCTTCGGGCTCGACCTCGGCGTCCGCGGCCTCTGGTTCGGGCTGACCGCGGGGCTCATGGCCGTCGCGGCGGTGCTCACGGCGCGCTTCCTCCGGCTGGCCCGCGCGCCGGTGGCGCGGGCGCTGCCGCGCTCCGGGTGAGGCGCGCGATCAGTTCGACGCGCGCGGCGCCGGCGCGGGCGCCTCGGGCGCGGCGCCGGCGCGGGGCGAGCCCTCGAGCGGCCTCCCCGGCGCGAGCGGCCCCGGCGTCTCGGGCGGCTGCTCGGCGAGCGGCCGGTTCTGCCCGTCGACGCGGAGCACGCGCGGCGCGTGCCGCCGCGCCTCGACGTCGTCCATGTCCGCGAACGTCGCGATGATCACGAGGTCGCCGGGCTGGTTCAGGTGCGCCGCGGCGCCGTTGATGCAGACCACGCCGGAGCCGCGCGCCCCCTCGAGCGCGTAGGTCGTCAGCCGGGAGCCGCGCGTCACGTTCCAGATGTCGACCGCCTCGTAGGGCAGGATGTCGGCGGCCTCCAGGAGGTCGGCGTCGATGGTGACGCTGCCCTCGTAGTGCAGATCCGCGTGGGTCACGGTCGCGCGGTGGATCTTGCTCTTGAACATCCGTCGGTTCATGCGTGCTGCCCTCTGCCCCCCGCTCCGGCCGGCGCCGCGCGCCCTCGGGCGAGCGCCGGTGGGACGCCCGGCGCGCGCCTCGCTCGCCGCAGGAAGAACAGCTTTCCTCTTAGTCCAAGTGGCGGTCAGTCAAGGAACAATCGCTGCCGGAGGAGCCGGCCTCCCGCCAGGTGGACGGCGCGCTCGTCGGGCAGCGCTCCTTCGTCGTCCGCGTCCTCCGGCAGCGAGCCCGGCTGGCCGATCACGAAGACGACCTCCCACGCGCCCGCCGCGACGTCCTTGAAGAGCGCCTCGCGCGTCCCCGAGACGATCGCGCCGCCGCGCTCGTCCAGATCGATCGCCACGGGCCACGGGCGCGCGCTCCCGCCCTGCACAAGGAACGCCTTCACGTCGACCGGCGCGTGCACGCGGCCGCCGGGCGCCAGGGCGATCGTGAGCCGGGCGCCTCGGCCGACGTGGGCGACGTGGGCGACGTCGGCCGAGGCGCCCGGCTCGCGATCGCCCTGCAGCGGGACGTCGCCGAGCGTCGTCGCGATCGCGTACTGGGGGAGCGGCGCTGCGCCCGGCGCGAACGGCGCCGGCCGCAGCGCGAGCAGCGATACGAGCGCCGCCGCCGCGGCCCAGCCGACCGCGCCCGCGACCGACCGCGACCGCGACCGCCGCGCGGTCCGCCGCTCGACGCGCAGCTCGGGGCACAGCGGGCGCTCGCGCGGCGCCAGCACGACGGCGCGCGGCGCCAGGACGACGGCATCCGCTCCGTCCAGCGCGCACGCGGCGGCCGGTCCCGGCGCCGCGCTCGAACATGCGCCGCGCGGCGGCTCCAGCGCGCCGGGCGGATCCGACGCGCCGGGCGGCTCCGATTCGCCGCCGATCGAGCGGCACACCGGCGCGTCCGAGTTGAGCGGCGAGCTCGTGCCGCTGAGCGAGTCGGCGTCGGCGCCGAGCTGCGGCGGCTCGACGGCGTCGTCCGGCTCCTCCGCCTCGCTGTCCCACTCGTGGGGGCCCCGGATGCGGATCCCCGATTTCCGGTCGACGATCGGGCTCGACAGCGGCGCGGGCGCGTCGCCGCGCGGCTCCCGGAGCTGTGCGACGAGCTGGTCGGCGAGCCGGGCGCGCGTCTCGTCGTCGAGGGGCACCCGGGCCTCGCGCTCCGCCCCTTCCTCGCCCGCGCGCGCCGCGGCGCCGCCCTCGGCGCCCTGCTCGCCCCCCGGGAGCGCGTCGTCGGCGAGCTTGCGCCTGCGCGGATCCTTCCCCGGATCCTGCTGCGCGATGCGCGTCAGGGCGCGCAACAGCTCATCGTCGTCCATCAGCGGCTCTCCGTGTCGGGCCGCGCTGCGCCGCGCCCGAGCTGCCGGCATCGGGGCAGCGGAGAAGGTGAGACCCAAGGAGCCAGGAGGGGGAGGAGTCGCTCACCGCGCTCCAGGGCGGGGTCCCGTACGCCCCGATTCGCCTCGTGGATCAGCGCGAGCGGTAGCTCAGGCATCTGATTCCCTTCCCCTGCGGCTTGAAACGCCCCAGTTTGCCAACGACGTTATCCGGTCCGCTCGGCGCCCGTCAATGGACCCGAGGCGCGCCGGGGCGGCGCGCGCTCGTTCGTGTATGCGTTCCGCTGGCCGACGCGTGTCACGCGTCACGTGTCCGGTGTCGATTCATTGCGTCCGCGGCTCACTTTTTCTCGCTGCCAGCGCTACTTTTCTTCTCGCCCTTGTCGCCGGTCGCGTCGCTGGTGTCGCCCGTCAAGATGCGCACCGTGTCACCGGCAATCTCCAGCGCTGCTGGCTTCCCGCCGTAGTGCGAGGCCATGCCGACGTCGATCCGCCAGACCTTGTCCCCGCAGGCCGAGGTGATGCCGTTCCGCTGGACGGTGTGGCCCACGACCATGCGCTTCGCGGACATCGCGGCGAGCGTCTTGTCGAGCGCCGCGCAGGGGCTCGATCCCGGGGTGGGGGGCGGATCGCTCGAATAGAGGCGCGCCCACACCGGGCTGTCCTCGGCGACGACGACGGCCGGCGGCGAGGCCTTGCCCTCCATCCACGCGCGCACCTCTCGGTTGATCCTCCCCACGCCGTAGCGCGTGTGCGACGGGAGCACACCGCCGTGCGCGAAGACCGTGTCGCCGACCGTGATGATCACGTCGCGCGCCGCGAGCTTCTTCGCGTAGGGGCCGCCGGGCGCGAACGCGGCGGCGCGGGCCCGCGCGGGCGGCGGCACCGGCGCGAGCCGGGGGGCCGCGGTGTCGAGCCCGGGCGCGTCCTCGAAGTCCTTGAAGCCGCCCTCGGTGACGTAGCGGAAATCGAGCTGGACGTTCATGATCTCGTGGTTGCCGTTCAGGGCGTAGACCGCGCCGCCGGCCGCGCGCGCCTCCTCGGCGAGGCGGTCGAAGAGGTCCACGATCGCCTGCTCGCCGTCGCCGCGGTCGATCTCGTCGCCCGTCTGGACGAGCACGAGCTTCCCGCCGATCCAGCGATCCGAGCCGTCGATCGCGCCCGCGATCCGGAGGGCCGCGCGCGTGGCCGCGAGGTCGCCGTGGACGTCGCCGATGGCCACCACGCGCTCGGCGGCGGGGCGGGCATAGGAGCGATCGGCGTCGGGCGGCGGCGCGGGATCGGCGCCGGCGGAGGCCGGGGCGGGCGTCGAGGCGGCGGGGGCGGGGCGCTGCGCCGGCGTGGCCGGGCGCTCGGCGTCGCAGGCCGCGGCGAGCAGCGCGGCGAGCAGCGCGGAGAGGCGGGGGGCGGCTGACATCGGACGCGGTCCTCCGGGGGGGTTGCGCTTGGTGTACACCGCGGCCGGCGATCGCGCCGCGTCGTGCGGCGGGGCGCCGTCGCGCGATCGGACGGGGAGGTTCAGGCCGGGAGCTTGGCCGAGAGGAAGGATTTCAGCTTGATCAGGTTCTTCGCGTCGCGGCTGAAGGTCGGGGCGGTGTAGCTCGACGCCCAGCCGGTGATCTCGTGCATGAACGAGGTGCGGACCTGCTCGTCGCCCAGGATGTCGTCGACGGTGCGGCCGCGCGCGGCGCCCTTCTCCAGCGAGCGAACGTAGTTCTTGAGCCGGGCGTGATCGGCGCCGAGCAGCTCCGCGATGAGCTCCGCGTCGCGGGCGAGCCGCGCGACGGTCGGCGCCTGGTCGCGCAGCTCCGGGCTCTCCCCCGCCGCGAACGACGCGGCGACGCGCAGCACGAAGGCGTCGTCGAGGAAGCCGAGGTCCTCGATGCCGTCCGGGATGAGGTCGAGCGACTTGAAGAGGTAGTTGAGGCCGGCCGCGAGCGACCGGCGCGCGGGCTCCGGGATGTCCGGCGAGGCGAGCAGGCCCGCCAGGTCGGCGGCGTCGGCGGCGAGGCTGCGCAGCCACTCGGGGAACGTATCGAGACAGCGGTCGTCGAGATCGGTCATGGGATCCTCCCGGCGGGAGCGGGAGGGTAGTCCGACCGGCGCGGCGCCGTCCACGCCGTCGATGCAAAGGACGGCAGGCGCGGCGGCGCCGGAACCGGATCTTCACCCGCGGGCCCGCAGCTCGGACAGGAGCTCCTCCGCGTCGATGCCTCCCCCCGTTCGCAGCTCGGCGAGCCCCGCCGCCAGGGCCGCGTGCAGCTCGGCGCGCTCCTCGTCGTCGAGCTCGTCGCCGGGCTCGGCCACGGCCAGATCGAGCACCGTGCCCCTGCCGTTACCCACCGGTCGCCCCGACGCGCCCCGTGACGCTCGCGCTGGCGCGGACGCTCACCTGGATCCGCACCGACGCGCTCGTCGACGCCTCGGCCGCCCCGGCGACGCACGCGAGCGCGCGCGCGCCCGCGTCGCCCACGACCCGTGGCAGCGCGGCGCCGACCTGGACCACCGTCTGGGCGTCGCCGAGGAGCCTCCGGCCGAGCGCCACCTCGGCGTGCAGCAGCGCCGGCAGGTTGGCCTGCAGCGTCGCCGCGAGCCGCGCGGCCATCTCGGCGCCCTGCGACGGGCGCACCTGCACGAGCGCCGGCGTGCAGGCCGCGTAGACGTCCGCGTGCGCGCGGCAGCTCGCCTCGCACTCGGCGTCGGCGCTCGGGGGCCGCACCATCCCCGCGCACTGCGGCGCCTGCCAGGTGCCCTCGCAGCGCGCGTGGCAGGTCGCGTCGCAGCCGCCGTCGCACTCGCCGTTGCAGTACCCCACGCAGCGCCCCTGCGCGTCGTGGGCCGAGCACTGCCCGCGGCACTGCCCGGCGCAGCGCCCCTCGCACCGCCCCGCGCAGCGGCCCTGGCAGTAGCCCGACAGCCGCGCGGGCTCGCACTGCGCCACGATCTGCCCCGGATCGAGCTGCACGTCGCACGCGCCGCTGCAGCGCGCCCCGGCCTGGGCGTTCGCCTGGCACGCCGGCGGCGTCACCGCGACCTGCACGCCGGCGCCCTGGCGCAGGATCGTGTCGATCGCCGCCGCGACAGGGCCGCAGGCGCCGCTCGCCTGGCCCCCCGCCTCGTCGCGCGGCGCCATCTGCGCGGGGTGGATCCCGAGGTCCGCGCCCATCCGGCGGCAGGCGTCGGCCACCTGCGCCTCGATCGCCGCGGACACGTCGGCCATGTCCTTCGCCGCCTGCACGAACGTCCTCACCTTCGCGTTCGCCCGCGCGTCCGCGGAGAACTGGGCGCCGAGGACGTCGCCCGGCCCGCGCAGCTCGGGGCAGACGGCCTCGCCCACGCCCTCCAGGTGACCGAGCTCCGCGCAGCTCAGGCCTGCGGCAAACGCGACGACAGCGAGGGCGGCGAGCCCCCGCAACGACCGGGCGACATGCGTGCGCATGCGGGCCCTTACCACGACCGCCCCGGCGGCGCGCGGCGGCCGCGCTACCCGCCCGCGCTCCCGCCCGCCGGCCGCCAGCCGAGGATGCGCAGCGCGTTCCGGGAGAAGACCTTCTCCACGTCGTCCCGCGACATCCCCCGCTGCCGGAGCCGCGCGGCCAGGGCCGGCAGCGCGGACGCGTCGCCGAGCCCCTTCGGCGGGATGATCCCTCCGTCGAAGTCCGAGCCGATCGCGACGTGATCGACGCCGGCCACCCGGACCATGTGGTCGACCTGGGCGATCACGTCGTCGAGGTCGGCCTCGCTCGCGCCGTTCACGAACGGGGCGTGGAAGTTGAGCCCCGCGACCCCGCCGCTCCGCCCGATGAGCCGGAGCTGCTCGTCGGTCAGGTTGCGCGGTCGGTTCGCGATCGCCCGCGCGTTCGAGTGGGTCGCGACGATCGGCGCGCCGTGCGCCGCGGCGATCGGGACGAGATCCGCGAACGCGGCGTCCGAGAGGTGCGAGACGTCGATGAGCGCGCCCTGCGCGTACACGCGCTCGCAGAACCGCTTGCCGAGCTCGGTGAGCCCGAACGCCGCCGGCTCGCCGGTCGCCGACGACGAGAGCCGCGTGTTCTGCGCGTGGTTCGGGCTGATGAGCCGCACGCCGCGCGCGATGAAGCGGTCGATCTGCGCGATGTCCGCCGCGAACGCGCCGGCCCCCTCGATGGAGAGGAAGGTGCTGATCCTCCCCGGCTCGGCCCGCGCCGCGCCGAGCGGGAGGAGCACCGGGTTCGCGGCGATGATCGCCTCGATGGTCGCGAGGATCGCGCCGGCGTCCTCGATCTGCGGGCCCTCGGGCCGCGCGCGGTCAGGCAGGTAGATCGGCAGGACGATGCCGAGGTAGTTGCCCGCGACGAGCGTGTCCCTGCGGGCGTGGCCCTCGTCGAGGCGAGCGGCGCGCCCCTTGAAGTGGACCTGCCAGGGCACGTCGACGTGCAGATCGACCACGTGCACGGGCGGCTCGCGCGCGGCGCCGTCGCGCGCGTCGGCCGCGTCGCCGCGCAGGCTCCGCGGGGCGCCCAGGGCGCCGGCGGCGCACGTGACGGCGAGCAGCGCGCGGACGCGGCCCGCGGCGCTCATCCGCTCACCAGCACGCCGATCGCGAAGCCGACGGCGAGGCACACGAGGCCGATGACCCCCACGAGCCACCAGGGCGCGCCCTCGGAGGCCGCGGCCTCGGAGGGGAGGGGGACCTCCACGACCCGCACGTCGTAGTGGCCGCCCGCGAGCGTCGGCACGCCCGTGGGCCGCTGCGCGCTGATGTACGTCGACCCGGCGGCCACCGGGGCCACGGGAGGAGGCGCCGCGGGGAACGTCGCCGTCGGCGCGATCGACGGGGTCGCCTGCGTCGGCGGCGTGGTCCCGCGCGGCGGGGGCACCGTCGGGGGCCGCGGCGCGACCGGCATGCTCGCCGTCGCGCCCTGGGCCGGCTGCGGCGTGTGCGGCGGCGGCGGCTGATGCGGCGGCGGCGGCAGCGAGGGCAGGTGGTGCGGCGGGGGCGACGCGTGCGGCTCGGACCACGCGCCGGGCATCGGGACGCCGGTGCGGTGCGCGATGGCGCCGAGCGTCTGCGCCATCTCCTCGGCCGTCTGGAAGCGCCCGTTCATGTCCTTGGAGAGGGCGCGCTGGAAGAACAGGCTCCAGGCCGCGAGGTGCGGCGCGACCTGCTCGATCGGGCGCACCTCCTTCGCGAGCACGGCGGTGAGCCGCGCGAACTCGTTCTCGGCGGGGAACGGCTGCGTCGCCGTGAGCATCTCGTAGAAGATCACGCCCACGCTCCAGAGATCGGTGCGCGCGTCGACGCCCTGCGCGTTCTTGATCTGCTCGGGGCTCATGTAGCCGGGCGTCCCGAGGAGCGTGCCCGCGCGGGTCTTCAGGCCCATGCCGCCGGCCGCGTCCATCACCTTCGCGATGCCGAAGTCGAGCACCTTGACGCGGAATCCGCCGCGCGGGTCGCGCACGAGGAACAGGTTCTCCGGCTTCAGATCGCGGTGGATCACCTTGTGGCCGTGCGCCGCCATCAGCGCCTGGAGCACCTCGTGGATGATCGGCACGGCCTGCTGCGGGGGGATGGGGTTGCCCGCGCTGATGTACGCGGAGAGCGGCACGCCCTGCAGGAGCTCCATCACGAGGTACGGCGTGCCGTCCTCGGCCCGCGCCGCCTCGAAGACCGAGGCGATGTTCTGGTGGACGAAGCCCTTCGTCGCCTCGGCCTCGGCGAAGAAGCGGTGGAGGACCTGCTCGTCCTGCGTGAACTCCGGGTGCAGCACCTTGATCGCGCGCTTGCCCTCGCCGCGCAGCCCGTCGGCCTCGTAGACCGCGCCCATGCCCCCCTCGCCGAGGAGGCGCACGATCCGGAAGCGCCCGTTCAGAACGGCGCCCACGAGCTGATGGGAGGGGCTCGACGGGTCGACCACGCGCGGACTGTACCAAAGCTCCAGCGTGGCCCGCTCGTCGAAACCTCGGCGCCGGGCGCGCGAGCAAGCTGTTGACGTGGGCGCGCGCCCGATCTCCACGCGCGTCGACGTTGAGCGCGCGCGTCAGGGCGCGGCGTTCGCGACCGCCGAGCGCGCCGCCGGGCTCGCCGGCAGCGGCGTGCGCAGCGCCTCACCCGGCTGCGCGCCGCCGTAGAGGAGCTCGTAGACGGCGAGGCTCGTCATCACGCGCTTCGTGTAGAGCCGGGTCTCCTCGTACGGGATGCGCTCGACCCACAGGTCGAAGCTCTGCGAGGGGCGCTCCGCGATCCACCGCTTCGGCGCGCCGCCGCCCGCGTTGTAGGCGGGGATGGCGAGCAGCGGGTTGTCCGAGAACTGGCCGCGCAGCACCGAGAGGTAGCGGCAGCCGAGCGCGACGTTGATCTCGGGGCGCTTCAGCGCCTCGGCGCTCCACGGCAGCCCGAGCGGCTTGGCCATGCGCTTCGCGGTCGGCACGATGAGCTGCATCAGCCCGTACGCGTCCGCGTGCGAGGCCACCTTCGGGTCGAAGGCCGACTCCTCGCGCATGATCGCGTAGGCGAGCGCCTCGGGGATCCCGCTGCGCTTCGTCTCCGCGGCGACGACATCCGCGAACGGGCGCGGGTACGCGAGCTCCCAGGCGGCGCGCCAGCGCCCGACCGGGTAGTGGTCGACCCACTCGCCCGCGAGCTCGGCGCGGCCGTCGGCCGGCGCCGCCATCGCGGTGCGCAGGATGCTGTACGACTGCGGCAGCGCGCCCGCGCGCGCGAGCAGGAACGCCGAGGCCCACATCACCTCGCGCGGCGCCGTGCGGCTGCCGACGCCGAGCAGGTCGAGCTCGCGCCGCGCGAGCCGCGCCTCGCCCTGGCGCGCGAGCTCGACCGCGCGCGTGAACGCGGGCTGCGCGAACGCGGGGCTCCGCAGCTCGGCGTACGGCGCGCTCGCGTCGCGATCCATGGCCGCGGCGAGGGCGCGCTGGGCGGCGGCGGGGTCGATCTCGGCGAGCCGGGCGTGGGCGAGCGCCATGTAGAACGACAGCGGGTAGTCGCGGATCACCTGCTCGAGCAGCGCCTTGCCCTTGTCGGGCGAGCCGGTCTCGATGTGGGCGCGGCCGAGGTAGTACGGGAGCCTGCCGGCGGCCTGGTACGCGCGCTCGTGCGGGAAGCGCGCGAGCGCGCGCTCGAGCGGCCGGACCGCGCCGGCCCAGCCGCCGCGCTCCATCTCGAACAGCGCGAGCTCGAACAGCCCGTCGGCGACCATGTCGCCCGACGGGAAGTCGTCGGGCATGGCGGTGAGCATCTGCGCGAACTGCGCCTGGTCCCCGAGCGCGAGCAGCGCCCGCGCCCCGAGGTAGCGCGCGTCGTCCGCGAGCCGGTGATCCGGGTACTCCTTCTCGAGCAGCGCGAAGCGCGCGGCCGCCTCCGCGTGCCGGTCGACGCGGAGCGAGGCGCGCCCGGCGTTGTAGAGCGTCTCGGGCCGCCGCGGCGCGGGGGCGCCCGCGCCGGCGGCGCCGCCGCTCACCGCGGGCGCGACGGGCGCGACGGCGACGGCGGTCGCAGCCCCGGCCGGCGCGGCTGCCGTGGCGGCCCCGGCCGGCGCGGTCGCCGCGGCCGGCGTGGCGCCGGCAGGCGCGGCCGGCCCGCAGCGCTCGATCGCGGTGCCGTAGACGTCGGCGGCCTCGGGCCTCCGCCGCAGGCGCCCGAGCGCCTCGCCGCGCGCCGCGAACGCGTCGCAGGCGAAGGCCGAGGGCGCCTGCGCCTCGGGCAGCGCGACCAGCGCGTCGGCGACGGCGAGCGCTTCCTTGTCTTGCCGCGAGGCGAGCAGCGCGCGCGCGCGCGCGAGCAGGTCGGCGGGGCCGGGGTCGAGGAACGGCTTGCGCCGCGCGAACGGCAGCGTCGACAGGGCCTGCTCCTGGATCTCCTTCGCCTCGCCCACGCCCGCGCCGCCCGGCGCCTCGTCGATGACGCGCCGGGCGATCCGGATCGCCTCCTCCGCGCGCTGCTCGCCGGGGTGGCGGAGCAGCGCGCGGGCGAAGCGGAGCGCCTCGGGCACCCACGTCGACGCCGGCCAGCTCCGGCCGAGGTACGCGTGCCAGTGCGCGGCCGCGCCCTCGATGTCCCCCTTGTCGGCGAGCGCGCCCGCGATGATGCGATCGATCTCGTCGGCGATCGCGACGTCCGACGCGACGGCGCGCGCGCGCTCGAGCGCCGCGTCGGGCTGACCCATCTTCGCGAGGAGGTCGGCCGCCGCGAACCGCGCGTGGTCGGCGAGCGGCCCTCCGGCGGCCGCGGCCGCGTCGTACTCCCGCGCGGCGCCGGCCGGGTCGCCCGCGAGCGCGCGCAGCCGCGCGAGCTGGTAGCGGAGCGACGCCGCGTCCGCGGGCGGCAGGGGTGTGGCGAGCACCTGGGCCAGCGCGGCGGCCGCGCTGGCGTACGCCTCCTGCTCGACGAGCTTCTGCACCGGCGCGAGCCGCGGGTCGCCCAGCACGGGGGTGAGGCGCTCCGGATCGAACACCGGGGCATCGCCCGCCGCGCCCGGCACGACCGGCCCCGCCGATGCTGCGGGCGGCGAGCCTGTCGGCTGCGGGGCGGCGGGGCAGAGCGGCGGGCAGGTCGCGCCGCGCTGCGCGGCGGGCGTGCCGGCGCAGGAGGCGCCGAGCGCGGCGGCCAGCGCGAGCGCCGCGGCCCCGGAGCGGGCATCCAGCCTGGGCATGCCCGCACCATACTCCGGATCGCGCGCTCGCACAGCGATCCGGCGCCGATCCGGGGGGCGGCGCGCCGGCGAGCCCGCGGCGATCAGGGCGCGGTGGAGACCACCGTGGCGGTGACCGCTGCGAAGCGCAGCAGGTCGTCCGAGCGGCCCACGAGCTCGAGGTTGAACGTCGTGCCCGCCGTGAGCTCTCCCGAGGCCCCGACCTCCAGGGCGCTGGAGGTGGCGTCGGGCGGGATCACGAGCGGCGAGACGACGAGCCCCTCCGGAGGCGCGTTGACGATGACGTCGATCGGCGCGTCGAAGCCGTTGATCCGACGGATGGTGAGCGGCACCGACGTCAGCCCGCCATACGGGATGTCGACGGTCGCCGGGACGACGAGCAACGCGAAGTCGGCCGCCGCCGCCGTGCCCCCGCCGCCGTCGTTGCCCCCGCCGCCGTCGTTGCTCCCGCCGCCGCCGTCGCTCCCGCCGCCGCCGTCGCCTCCGGCGCTGCTCGTCGTGGTGCTCCCGTGCCCGGCCTGTCCGCCCGCGCCCTCGCTCTCAGGCGGGTCGCTGGAGCACCCGATGGCCGAGAGGATGGTCGCCAGCGCCACGACAAAGCTGAAGCCATGCTGTAAACGCATCCCGTCTCGTCTCGTTCTGAAGAGGGTTGTCTTGCGTCCGATGTGCGATGTTCCGGGCGCAACCCGGTCACGCTATCGCTGCTCCGGCGCGGGCTGCAAGCGGCAGCGCGGCAGCGGTCCGGGGTGCGGTCGCCGGTGCGCCGTCTCGTGAGAGGGCGCGCCGGCGTCCGGAGGTGGTGTGTGGAGGGGAGGGGAGCGCGGTGCTGATTACAGCGCTTCGCAGGCGAGGTAGACGCGGATGGACTCGACGGTCTCGGCGGGGAGCGGCGAGCCGGGGGGCATCGAGCCATCCTTCACGCGCTCATAGATCTCCTCCGCCTCGGCGGTGACGGACGCGGAGTCGTCGACGTTGACGGAGTCGGGCGCGCCGGCGCGGGCGACGGGGCCGACCTTGTCCTTGGAGTGACACGAGGTGCAGCTTGCCTGGAGCGTGTCGAAGCCCGCCGTCACCTGGGCATCGGGGCTGGGCGGGCACTCACCGAGCGCTCCCCCGGTGGTGTTGTCCCCGCCCGGCGGATCATCCGAGCCGCCGCAGCCCGGGAGAGCGCCAATGAAGAGGGGGGCAAGGCAGAACAAGAGAATCGTACGAACGTGCATCCAAGCACCTCAGTTGCGAGTTAGGGAAGCGTGGTGAGCCGGGGGTCGAGCCTCCGGCGGTGCAGGCCGGCCTGGCGCCGCGCGTGGATGGTGCCTGGCGCCGCGCACCGGGTCAACAAAGACGGAAGGGCGTGAATTGAAGGGATCCCCCGTCGTCCGGGGAGGCCGTCTCGTTCAAGCGGACGGCACGCGGCGTCGTTCGAGGCGGCAACCTTGTACAGATTCGAGGTGTCGTGGCTCGTCCGAGGCGGCAACCTTGTACAGATTCGAGGCGCCCCCGTCGTTACAGGCGGCAACCTTGTACAGGTTCGAGGCGCTGCGGTCGTTTCCGGCGGCAACCTTGTACAGGTTCGAGGCGCCGCGGGTCGTCCCACGTGGCAACCTTGTGTGAGGGGCGGCACCACCGGCTTCGTTCGAACGGGGCGGCTACTGCGGCACGTCCGGGGCCGGCGTGTCGAGCCCGAGCGCGGGGAGCGCCTCGTCGTCCCCGTCCGCGGCCGGCGCGCCCTTGCCTTTCTTGCCGGCCGCCCGCCGGGCGGAGGCCTTACGCAGGCGGTCGAGCGGGGCCAGCGCTGTGCGCGCCGACTGGACCGTCTCCGGCCTCCCGCGATCGACGCTGGCGACGACCTGAAGCAGGTAATCGCCGATCGCGCTCACGAGCTCCCGGAGCGGCCCGCGCAGGGCCGCCACGTCCGTGGGCGCCTCGTGCGCTTTCGTGATCCCGAGGACCTCGCCATAGGCCTCATGGGCGGCGCGCACCTCGGCCAGGAACTCGGGGCCCGTGATGGCGACAAGGTCCTTGCCGAGCGCGTCGTCCTCGGCGATGCGGCCGAGGAGGGCGTTGCTCTCGGCCCACTCGAGATCCATCGCGGGCTTGGGGAACTCGAGGCCTTCCGGGAACAGGCGAGTATCGTGAGCCCGCGCAGCGCCCAGATATCGTTGGCGCACGCCTGATCATCGGGGGGCGTCTCCCGGGCGGTCAGATGCTCGATCTCCACGCGACGCTGCGCGCACGGACCCCATCAACGGGGCGGTGCAAGTCAGGCCCCGAGATCTCAGGTTGGGTGATCGAGCACCTGGACGCGCTCATGTGCTGGCCTTGCACCGAGCCCGCACGCGCGCCGCTCCGACATCCTGGTTGTGGCCGGGATACGCCTCGTGCGACGCTCGAGAGCGCCATGGGCAAGGTCACCGCTCTTCACATGGACACGATCACGGAGAAGTCGGGGCACCAGATGACCGGCATGGCCGTCAGCGTGTGCCTGACGCCCGCGGCGCCGAGCCCGCTGCCGATCCCGTACCCGACGATGGGCACCGTGGCCGAGGGGATAAGACGACGACGGCCTCGTGCGGGTGCTGCGCCGCGCCGCCCCGGAGGAGCGCTTCGCGCTCGTCGAGCTCCGCGACGCGTTCGGCAACAAGGCCACCCTGGAATGGCGAGGTGATGAGCTCACGGGCATCGTCGACGCCGTCGGGCGGCGCGCCCGGCTCGAGCGCCAGGGGCTCTTCGCCTGGTGGGAGGTGATCGCGACCGACGAGCAAGGCACCCCGCACACCCGCCGCGCCGTGAGACGCCGGCCGGTGACGCCTACGAGTACGTCTTCGACCTGTTCGGGTGCCCCGTCGAGGCGCGCACCCCGAAGGGCGGCGTCTATCGGTTCGCGGACGACTCACGCTTTGCGCTGGTGCGCCTGGTGGAGCCGAACGGCAACGTCCTGGAGCTGGAGATCGAACTGGACGGGCGGCACGACGCCGTACGTGCATCAAGGCACCTGGGTCGAGACGCGCCCCGGCCCGCAGGGGGGCCGCGGCCGGCGCCGGCGCTGATCAGCCCGGAGCGAGGAGCGAGACGAGCTCGTGCGTTTCATCAATCCTTATCCGTACGGTCACCCTCCGCGAAACGAGGATCTGCAGCGCGCGCTGGCGGCGGCGGCCGCGGGCACACTGGTCGGCGCTGACGAGCGCGTGCTCGCCGAGCTGGACCGAGCGGCGCTGAAGGCCCTCGGAGGGGCGCTCGAGATCCGCGAGGACAAGCCCTACTTCGACGAGCGTTGCCGCGCGCCGCGCGGGCTGCCGCAGCTCGGGATAGTGCTCGCGGCGGAGGGCGGGCCGGTGGGTCGGGCGGACCTCTACCCGGAGAACCATTCGATCTACTGGCGGGGCCTCGACTGGAAGCAATGGTGTGGCTGGGCCGAGCTGAGCGCCCCGCGCGCGCTGCTCGAGTGGCTCGCCGCGCATGGCGTACCGGAGCCGCTCGAGGACGTGACGCGCTGGAGCAGCCAGGAAGGCGAGAGCGCACGGCGTGAATGGCGCAAGACGATCCCGCCGAACCTCAAGGGCCCCTGGTGCGCCTCGATGGATTGCCTCCTGGACCCCTGGCACATCCTGGAGGCGGCGGCGTGGATCGAGCAGGCTGGCGCGAGCATGCGCAGGGCCCGAGGGCTCCTGGAATGGTACGGGGCGGGGTCGGGGCCGTTCGCGCGCCGGCCCGATTACGAGTTGCTCCCGCGGCTCCTGCTCGGCCGCTTCTCCGGCGAGGATCTCCAGCGGGCGCTCCAGTCCCAGCCGAGCGACCGCGCGCTCGCGGGCGCCGGGCGCCATCTCCTGGACGTCGGGCCGCTCTCCCCGGGCGCCCACGCCGGGCTTGTCGAGCCGCTCGATGCGAGGCTCCGCGAGGCGATCGTCGAGGCGGTACGCAGGTTCGCGTCCGGGGAGGACGCGGATCTGCTCCGCGAGCGGCTCTTCCCGGCGCCGTTCGTCCCGCCGGAGCCCACCACGCTGGTCGGCGCCTCGAGCACGCTGCACCTGCGCCGCCCGGTGGCCGCCGGCGACGCGGCGGTCTATGCGGTGGATTTCCAGGACATCGTGCGCCTCGAAGGGGGCGCGCGCTCCGTCCTCGGCAAGCTCCTTGGCGACGCCGTCCTCGCGGTCCGGGGCGGCTGGCTGCTCGTGGGCAAGGGCGGCGGCGTGCAGGAACTCGACGCGCGGGGGAACCTCGTGGCCATGCACCCGGCCGCGACGCCCGAGCAGGTGGCCACCGCGCGCGCGCTCACCGCGGCCTGGTCCGCGCCGGCCGCGGCGCCGCCGCTGGGTGAGCCGCTCGGCCCTGCGCCCGAGGAGCGCGAGGCGTTCGAGGCGCTCGCGCACCTCGGGCTCCGCGCGCCGCCCTCGGCGCGCGCCGTGGGGCGCGATCACCTCGAGGCGGGCGGGCGCGCGATCGTCCGCCGCGGCGAGGCGGGCGCGCCGCCCCGGCGGATCCCGCTGCCCGGGCGCGCCGTGCTGCACGCCTTCTCGGCGTCGCACCTCGTGCTCGCGCTCGACGCCGGCGATGCCTGCCGGATCGCGTGGGTGGAGGAGGGGAGCGATGCGCTGCGTCTGTCGCCGCTGCTTCGGATCGCCGCGCGGGCGCTCCGCTTCCTGCTCGCCACGGGCGACGCCGCGCTGCTCGGCGTCGACCTGGACGCCGGCGAGGTCGTGCTGCGCGTCGGCATCGAGAGCGCCGGTGGCGGGCGACCCGGGCGGTCATGAGCGCTCGAGGTGCCGAATAAGAGCCCATCCCGGAGGCGGCGCCGGGACGGGTGCGCCACCGTCCGCTGGTTGCCCGCATCGGGAGCCCGCGCAGCGCCCAGATAGCGCTGGAGCACGCCTGGTCATCAGGAGGCAGTCTCCCGGAGTTCACGCGCTGGTGCTGGAGCTATTTCGGACGCGCGCGCCGCCTCGGTGCTCGCTCTGGGCAGCTCGAACCAGAAGAGGCTCCCCTTGCCCACGACCGTGCGGAGGCCCACGCGGCCGCCGTGCGCCTCGGTCAGGCGTTTGACGGTGGCGAGGCCCAGTCCCAGACCCGGCACTCGGGCGCCTTGCGCTCGGACGTGAGGCTCGAACACCATCTGCTCGAGGGCCGGCGCCACGCCGGGCCCCGTGTCCTCCACCTCGATCCGCACAGCGTCGCTCGTGTCGAGCACCCGGATCACGACGCGACAGACCGCCGAATCACCGACGTACTTGAGCGCGTTCCGGATCAGGTTGGCGAGGATGCTGGTCAGCACGCCGGGGTTCGCGGTCACCGCGCACGGGGCGAAGGGCTCGACACGGAGCTCCACGCCGAGCTCTACCGCGATGGGGGCGAGCTCGACCATGAGATCGTCGATGACGGGGCTCACCTCGGCGCGCGCGCCCGGCTCCGGCCTCGCGCCCGCACGAGCGAACTCCAGGAGCCCGTCGGTCGTGCGCTTGATGCGCGCGATGGCCTGCCGGCCCCGTTCGAGCGCCTTTCGTGCCGGATCTCCCTCGCTGCACCGCCGCAAGGCGAGGTCCAGCGAGAGCGCGACCGACCCGAGGGGGCTGAGCACGTCGTGCGCGACCCGGCCGGCGAACTGCTCGAGCTCATCCGCTCGACGCTCCAGGAGCACGCCCTGCCCCCAGAGCAGCCTCACATGACGACGGATCTGCACGGCGGCCGCCGCGCAGGCCAGCAGCGCGAACGTCACGCTCGCCGTGTCGAGCACGAGCGCGATCCGACGAGAGCGAACGCGGTTGGCTGCCATCTCGACCGCCAGACGGCGTGTCTGAAGCGCGTTGATCTCGATGCTCGCCATCACGGCCTCGCTCGTCTCGTTGAAGTCCGCTCGCAGCGTGTCCATGAGCTTGCTGGCCTCGTCCGGATGGCCGCTCGCCAGCAGCGAGAGGGTCTGGTCGGTGTCCATGGCGAGCTTTCCGAGCTCCTGAGCGACGGTCTGCCACTGCTTGAGCTCTCCCGGATAAACGGGCATGGCAAGGTAGGCGTCGAGGCTCCGGGACAGATTGGCACGCGCCTCGTCGAGCTCGTGGCGATCGAACGGGCGGCCCAGCGCGGCGTTGTTGACAAGGTCGCTCAGGAGCGCCTGGTTATGTCTCAGCTCGGCGCGCGCGGTGGCCAGGTGCATGATGCTCGGCGTGGCGTTCTCCGCCAGGCTCCTGGCCGCCGCGTCGATCTCGGCGGCTCGGTGCTCTGCGTAGCCGGCCGAGATCACGAAGCTGGCGATAGCGACGAAGAACGCGGCAAATAGCGACAGCAGGATAGACGGCAGCCGCTCGAGCATGAGAGAAGACTTCGACCCCGCCGGGTCCCTCCGCCGTCGCATCTTCATGCCGGGATGCTGGTCCGCCGTCCGCCCGAGCGCAACGCGGGAGGAGCGCCGGAGCCGCAGAGGATCACCCGCGCTGCATCGGCGGATGTCCCTGGGCGCGCGTCGAGGAATGATGAGCGAGCAACCGCTCTGGTCGTCGTCGCCCTCGTCTTCCCCGGGATGGCTCGGCCCCACGCCATCGCCGATCCTGAAGTCGACGATCCTGGAGACGCCGTCTGCGGCGCCCGTGTCCCTTTTGGCTAGGCCAGGACCTCGCCATAGGCTTCATCGGCGCTCGGGTGCGCCGAGCCCGGTAAGAGGGCACAGCGCAGCGCGACGGCTGGCACCTTTCGAGGCGCTACCAGGGCCTCGGGACGAAGCTGGCCAGCGCCGCCGACGTCCTTCGCGCGGCGCGGACCGCGGCGAGCCAGTGCGTCTGGGCGGGGTCGCTGTCCCATGGCGGGGCCTCCCGCCAGCGCGCACCCCAGTACTCTCGCGCGGCGGCCTCGGCCGTCGCAAGCTCGCTCTCGTCCTCGGGCGCGTCCTCGACGCGCTCCGCGAAGGCCAACCACGGCCTCGCGTCATGGTGCCATGGCTTCGGCCACGGCCGAGCAGGCTCCCCGTCGAGGAGTCCGTTCGCGCTCTGGAGATAGGCTTCGTAGGCGCTCTGCGCCACCGCGTCGCGCCGGTGATCTGTGACCCAGGACGTGCACGTCTCGCGGTACGCCTCGGCCCACACGTGGTCCTCCTCGGGCACGTCCTCTCGCCAGGCGCCCGCATGGAGCTCGCGCAGGGCCTGCTGGACGGCCTCCCGGTCCTTGCTCGCGCGCCACGCGGCCGCGAGGGCTCGCTCGCGCGCCGCGCTCGGTCCCGGCAAGCTCGCGTCCTCCTGCTGGCGATACCAGGAATAGGGGGGATCCACCACCGGGGGGATGTTCCTCTTCGTGGCGTGGGCTCTTTCGCAGCGTCCCAGCCGGAAGCCTCGCTGAAAGGCGCGGAGCGCCTCGGGGCCGTGCCCCTGAGCGACATCCTCGGCCGTCAGCGTCTTCCAGAGATGGGTCCGGTCGAGGCGCGCCAGCAGCTCGGCCTCGCTGGTGGGCTCGCGCTCGAGAGACGCGCGGGAGGCGAGGAAGGCGCGCTTGACGGCGGCGATCAGCATCGGCCATGGGGGCGCGGGCCTGCCGTCGAGCCACTGCTTGAATTCGTCGCGATGCGCCCCGGCCCACGTGCGGTCCTTCTCCTCGGACAGGTCGTCTCGCCACGCTTCGGCGCACAGCTTGCCCAGATCTTCGAGGTAGGACTTCCACTCTCGTGGATCCCTGGTGCTGAACAGCCGGTAGCCCGCGAGCAGCTCGCGCTCGAACAATCGAGGCTTCATCGATGGTCCCCGCCTGGAGGGGCCGAGGGCTCTCCTCCCGTGGGGGTCGTGTCGGAGGGCCTGGGGGGGCATCCCCAGCCCGGCCCGGCGCCGAGCGGGCACAGGAGCGGCGCGAACCGAGGAAGAGCCCATCCCGGAGGCGGCGCCGGGACGGCGATCACGGCATCGATCAAGTCGTCCGGCCCGATGGCGTCCGGATCGACCATCTTGGGATCCACCTTCTCGGGCTCGTATCGAGAATCCCACACATATTTGCACTCGATGTCGGTGAACGCGGGTAGCAGCTTCTCGAGCTCTCCCCTGGCATCATCGGCGACCCACGACGCGAATTCTTCGACGCAAAAGAGATACGTCGGCAAGTCGGGCTTTGTGACGAGGCACTTGATCACGTCCGCGACGGTCAAGACCTTATCTGGGCGGTCATACCAGCCGCTCCATGCCCCACGCTCGTTGTCGCGACACTGTATCTTGCCCACCTGGTCGTATTGATTCCTGCCCGTCAACCAGTCCTTCGCTCGCCAGTTCATGTACCATCTCTTGTACAGCTTTGCCTCAGGGGTTGGCATCGTCGCGATCTGGCGCTTGAGCTCTTCGCGATCTTCGGGGTCCACGATGGAGCAGCCCAAGGCGAGCGGAACGAGCACTGCGAGGCACAACGCTTTCATGTGCTTCCCTCCCGAGCATGACCGAGCCTACTGCCGCGCTGCGTCACCGCGCAAGACGTTCCGCGGGTCGTGGAGCACGACCACCGTCCCCACAACCACGTTCGTGATCACGCACCACCTCGCAGGCGGGAACGGATCTGGCGAATGCCGGGGCGTTATGGGCCTACATCAAGGCCGGAGCGCGGTCGCCCCCCGCGTTTCCCCTCCGTGGACGGCTCGCGACCCACGCCGAGCGACTCGACCCAGACGGAACTTCGACAAACGGTAGGCCCGCCGTGGCGCGCCCTGCTTCCCCCGAGCCCCCGCGTCCTCTCAGCCGGCCCGCCGCCGCTCCAGGTGACTCTTCATCGCCTTGAGATCGCCGTGCACGGCCTTCTTGAAGCTGCCGATGAACAGCCGCCCCACCGTCTCCATGAACCACCCCATGCCCGCGATCTCGCCATCCATCTTGAGCAGCGTGCCGGCGCCCTGAGGCTCGAAGACATAGCGAAACCGGTACTCCCCGCGTCCCGTGGTGCCCTTCTTCCCGTCGATGAACAGGTCAAGGCTCTTGCCCGGCTCCGCCGACGTGACCTCGAACTGCTCGGTCGACTCCTTGCCGAACATCTTGCGGGTCTCACGCCAGATCGCGCCCTTGCCGGCGACTCCGTCCGTGAGCTTCTCCGCGCGCACGAAGTTGGGCATCCAGTCGCCGAACGCGTCGATGTCGGTCGCGAGCCGGAACACGTCCTCGGGGGACGCATCGAATCGCTCTTCAATCGTGAACCGGAGCGGCATCTTCGTCAGTTCTCCTGGGGGGGCCCGCGCAC
Organism: Sorangium sp. So ce406; assembly: GCF_051474675.1. NCBI lineage: Bacteria > Pseudomonadati > Myxococcota > Polyangiales > Polyangiaceae > Sorangium > Sorangium sp. So ce406. The sequence continues at coordinate 1,475,520 of NZ_CP150340.1, forward strand.
CGGGCGCCATCGTGCCGGAACGGCTCCTTCCCCGTCAACGAGCGCGTCGGGCGCGCGCCGCCGCCCCGACGGCGTCCGCTCCGCCGAGCGCCGGGCCGCCCGGCCGCGGACGCCCGCGCTCAGCCCTTCTTGCCAGGCAGCAGCAGCCCCCGCTCACCCGTCGCGCCCTGCATCGGGCGGTGCAGCACGATCTTCCGCCCCGCCTCGCGCCCGTGCGCGTGCGCCGCCGTCCGCTGGTTGCCCGCGTGCCGCAGGTGCTGCACGTGCGGGTGGCGCGACCGGTAGTAGGTGTCGAGGTCGGCGTCTCGCACCCAGACGAGCCCCTGCTCCGCGGACGCCTTCCGCTCCGTGTTCAGCTTCTCGAGGAACCCGAGCATCACGCCGGCCAGGTAGGTCCGCCGGTCCTTGTTGCCCTTCACGCCGTGCGTCCGCTTGTGCTCCCTCCAGAGCTGCTCGGCCGTGTGGTGCAGGAACGCGTGCACGTAGGCCGCCATCTCCAGGTTCGCCGGCGTCCCGCAGATCTCGAGGACGCTGCCGCGCTTGCCCTCGAGCGGCGCGTAGACCGGCACCCAGATCGCCTCGACGAAGAAGTGCTTGCCGAGGATGCCCCCCACGATCCGCTCGCTCTCGCCCACGCGGCCGCTCGGCTCGCCGAGGTGGCGGAAGCCGTACTGCCGCGCCGCGCGCGCCTTCGCGACGTCGAGGTTGTACTTGAGCATCAGCCGCTGCGCCGCGCCCATCGCCGCCTGCGCCTCGTGGGCGTTCGGGCTGTCGGCGAGCGCGAGCAGCCGCGCGATCCGGTCGAGGATCCGGGCGTCCGCCGCGGCGTCGCTGCCCGCCGCCGCGCCGGGGGCCGCCGGCGAGGGGCCGACGGCCGGCATCCCGGACGCTGTCGCGTCGATGCCGAGGCGCGTGCACACCTCGCGGAACGCCGGCCCGTGCGCCGCCTCGTCCGTGACGCCCAGCACCTCGTGCACGTACTGGTGCGCCATCTCGTGCTTGAGCACCTCGATCACGACGCCCCACGGCTGCGTCAGGACGAGCGGCCGGGAGATCTCGATCGCGCGCGGCTCCGAGATCCAGCGCCCGAGCCGGCTCGCGGCGTCGGACAGCTCGATCGACGCCGAGCGCAGCTTCCGCCGGAAATGCGTGTAGTTGAGGGTCTGGTAGGCCCCCATGAGCTCGCGCACGAGCGCCGCCTCGAGCTCCGCGCTGAGCCTCGCCGCCGTCTCGCGCGGCGGCTCGGGCGCCGGCGTGTGCGGCGCGTGCGGCGTATCGGCGGGCGGCCGCGGCTCGGAGCTCGCGGCGGCGGTGGAGGTCTCGGCCGATGGCGCCGCGGCCCCGGGGGCCTGCTGGGCGCCGCGCATCCCGTTCAGGAAGAGCTGCTCCGCCATTTCGGACGCCTCTCATGGCACGCCCCGGGCGGCTGTCGAAGGGATTTCTCCACCCCGGCGCGCCCCCCGGCCGGCCGGACACGTCATCGGCCCGCCACCGCCCCGCCGCAGAAACGTTCCCGATACGCCATGTCCTCGCTAGAATCCCGCGCCCCACGTGTCCCGGTCCAACGCGTTCAACGATCCTCAGGCGGCAGAGACGGACGTCTCCAGCCGCTCGTCGCGCGGGCTGACCCGCGATCTGGGCGCGGAGCGCGCCGCGGCGCGCGCGCGGCTGCGCGCCCTCGCCCGCGCCCGGCGCCGCTACGGAAGCCTGTTCCTCGCGCTCCCGTTGCTGCTCGTCGTGATGGCCGACGTCCGCGTCCGCGGCGACCGGTTGCTCGCGCTCGGCGGGAAGCACGTGGCCAGCTACCTCGGCGCGATGGCCGAGAGCGCCGCGCTCTGGGGGCTCCTGCTCTTCGCGGCCTCGGCGCGGCGGGGCGCGTCGCGCTGGATCGCGGCACTGCTCTTCGTGGTGCTCGCGACGCTGTCGCTCGGCGGCCAGCTCTACTTCCACCGCCAGTACGCGACGTACCTCAACCTCGACGCCACGCTCTTCGGCACCTCGCTCTCGTCGAGCCTCTTCGGCCAGCTCCGGGCCGACGGGGAGAACTTCCTCCGCTCGGTCCTCCCGCCGCTCCTGCTCGCGATCGCGCTCGTCTGGCTGGGCCGGCGGATCGTGCGCCCCGGCCGCACCGCGCGCCTCGCCGCGCGCCTCGCCGCGCCCGCGGCCGTCGTGGCCGCGTTCGTCCTGCCGTGCTCGTACCGCACGGTGCAGGCCTCCACGCCCGACGTCATCTACTTCCACGCGATCGGCGGCCTCATCAAGGAGCTCGTCGGCGTCCAGACCACGGCGCAGGTGCGCCCGGGGCTCCGCACGCCGCCCGCGTTGCCGCCGGTCACCCCGGCGCCCGGCCCGCGCCGCAACGTGCTCTTCATCCTGACCGAGAGCGTGCGCGCCGACGCCACCTGCTCGGCCCGCGCCCCCGCCGGCGAGGGCGGCGCCCCCGCGCCGTGCCCGGGCACGCCGCGCATCGACGAGGCGGCGCCGGGCCGGCTGCCGCTCACGCAGATGCGGTCGAACGCCTCGACGACGGCGATCGGGCTCGCGGTGCTCTGGTCCGGCCTCCAGCCGATCGCGACGCGCGAGGAGCTCCACACCGCGCCGCTCGTCTTCGACTACGCGGACGCCGCCGGCTTCGGCGGCGCCTACTGGACGAGCCACCACATGATGTTCGCCAACTCGCGGCTCTACGTGCAGGACCTGCCGGTCTCGCACCAGTGCGGCGCGACCGAGCTCGACCCGCTCGCCGACATCGATCTCGGGGCGGACGACCGGCTGCTGTCCGCGCACGTGCGGTCCGAGCTCCTCTCGCTGCGCGAGCCGTTCCTCGCGGTCGCCCACTTCGGGAACACCCACGTCCCGTACCTGGTCGACCCGGAGCAGGCGCCGTTCCAGCCCGCGCTCGAGAGCAAGGCGCCCGACGACAACGACGCCTACCACAACTTCTACAGGAACGCGGTCTACCGGCAGGACGCGGCGATCGCGGAGCTCATCCGCTTCGTCCGGAGCTCTCCTGTCGGCGATCGCACGGTGATCGTGTTCACCTCGGACCACGGCGAGGCGTTCCGCGAGCACGGCCAGCTCGGCCACACGGGCTCGATCCTCGACGAGGAGATCCGGGTGCCCGGCTGGGTCGACGCGCCGCCGGGCACGCTGACGGCGGCGGAGGAGGGGGCGCTGCGCGCGGCGCGGGACGAGCTCGTCTTCCACACCGACGTGGCGCCGACGCTGCTCGACCTGATGGGCCTGTGGGACGAGCCGGCGCTCGCGGGGTACCGGGCGGCGATGGTCGGGCGCAGCCTGCTCCGGCCGCTCCCGGCGCCGGCGGCGCTCGCGCTCACGAACTGCACCGGGATCTGGGGCTGCGCGTTCAAGAACTGGGGGATGATGCGCGGCAACATGAAGCTCGAATCCCGCGCCTGGGACACCGCCTGGCACTGCTACGACGTGCTCGCCGACCCCCGCGAGCAGCGCGACCTCGGGCCCGCCGCCTGCGGCGACCTGCCCCGGCTCGCGGACGCGATCTACGGCGGTCCGGCCGGCAGCGTCGATGTCCCGGCCCACCTCCGCGACCTCGCGTCGAGGCCTCGCCGCGACTGACCCGGATGACGCCGGACATCGACCGAGACGGCGGCGCGCCCAGCGAGCCGCCCGCCAGCCCTTCCGCCGCGCCCGCCCGCCCTTCCGCGGCGCCCGCCGCGCCGGCCGCGCCCGCCGGCCGCGCCGGCCGCCCGCGCGCGGCGCGCCGGGCCGCGCGACGCCGTCGCCGCCTCGCCGGCCTCGCGCTCCTCGCCGCGCCGGCGCTCTGGTTCCTCGCCGCCGACGTGCTGCGGCGGGGCCGCCACATGGCGACGTTCGACCGGCTGCACGCGGCCGGATACGCCGCGACCGTGGTCGCGTCGCTCGGGTTCTGGGGCGTCCTGCTCTACGTCGCCTCGGGCCGCCGCGGCGCGATGCGCGGCGTGACCGGCGGGCTGTTCGTCGCGCTCTTCACGCTCGCGTGCGGCGTCCAGGGGGGCTTTCACGCCCTCTACAACATCTACTGTTCGATCGACTCCCAGATTCACTCCCAGTCGATCCCGTGGTCGATCGTGGGCACGCTGCCGCTCGGGGATCCCCGCGTGATCGCCCATCTCGCGGCCGCGCTCGGGCTGGCGATCGGCGCGCTCCGGCTGTCCCGCCGCCTCGTGCGCCCGCGGCGGCTCCGGCGGCGCGTCGCCGCGCCGTTCGTGCCGCTGGCGCTGGCCGGCGTGACGATGATCCCGGTGAGCTACCGGGTGATCCAGTCGTCGTCGGCCGACATGATCTACTTCCACGGCGTCACCGCCGTGGTGAAGGAGCACCTCGGCATCACGGACGAATCGCCGGATCTGCGGGTGCAGCGCCGCGACCCGGAGCGCGTGCCGCGGCTCGAGGCGCGCCCCGCGCGGCCGCGGAACGTGCTGCTCATCCTGCAGGAGAGCCAGCGCGCGGACGTGACGTGCGTCGCGTACGACCCGGAATGCGACCAGGCGACGCCGTTCTCCAACGCCGCCGCGCCCGGCCGCATGCCGCTCCTGCAGATGCGGGCCCACGACTCGACGACGGCCATCTCGATCTCGAACATCTGGTCCGGCGTGCTGCCGACCGAGCGCCAGGAGGTGCTCGGCTCCGCCCCGCTGCTCTGGCATTACGCCCACGCGGCCGGCTGGGACACCGCGTACTGGACGAGCCAGAACCTCATGTTCGGCAATGCCCGGCTCTACGTGCAGGACATCCCCGTCTCGCACCGCGTTGTCGCCACCCAGCTCGATCCGGGCGCCGACCTCGATTACGGCGCCTACGACCGGCAGCTCACCGATCGCGTGATCGAGGAGTGGGGCGAGCTCGTCGAGCCGTTCTTCGCGGTCGTCCATTACTCGAACGTTCACTTCCCGTACGTGAGCGATCCCCGGCATTCGCCGTTTCAGCCCAGCGAGCTGAGCAAGTCGCCCGACAAGAACGAGCATTTCTTCAACTACTACAAGAACGTCGTTTACCTGTCGGACATGGCGGTCGGCCGGCTCATCGAGCACATCCGCGGGACGCCGAGCGGAGAGCGCACGGTCATCGTGTACACGTCGGATCATGGCGAGTCGTTCCGGGAGCACTGGCAGCTCGGCCACACGAGCTCGCTCTGGGACGAGGAGATCCTGGTGCCGGCGTGGATCGACGCGCCGGAGGGGACGCTCGCCCCGGAGGAGCAGGCGAGCATCGCCGGCGCGAGGGACGCGTTCGTGTGGCACCTCGACCTCGCGCCGACGTTCCTCGATCTGATGGGGCTCTGGGACGAGCCGCGGCTCGCGCCGTTCCGCGCCCGGATGATCGGGCACCCGCTCACGCGGCCGGAGCGCACGGTGGCGCCGGTGCCGCTGACGAACTGCACCTGGGTCTGGGGGTGCTCGTTCCGCAACTGGGGGATGATGCAGGGCCCGCTGAAGATCGAGGCGCGCGAGTGGGACGGCGAGTTCCACTGCTTCAACGTGCTGGAGGATCCGCTCGAGGTGACCAACCTGGGCGAGCAGGCGTGCGCGCCGCTGCCCGATCTGGCGCGCTCGCTCTTTCTCGAGATGCCGAACGTGGCGCCGCCCGGCAGGAAGCCTGTCGACTGGGGCGGCTGAGGTGTCGACCGGCGGTGAGCCCGTGAGCTCACCGCGGAGGTCGCGATCCCCGGAGCGCCTTGCCTGCCGCGACAGCGCTGGATAGCATCCCGGCCATGCTCGGCTCTATACGCCACGAGGGGCCGCGAGCGAGACGCCAGCTCGCCCGGACGCCGCCAGAATGACACCGCGCATCCGTCCTCTGCCGCTCGACAAGATCCAGCCGGAGAGCACCGCCCTGCTGGTGATCGACATGGAGCGGGACTTCGTGGACGAAGGCGCTCCGGGCGAGACGCCGGGGGCGCGCGGGCTGGTCCCCGTCATCAACCGGCTCATCGGCTGGGCGAGGAGCTGGCAGCTGCCGATCATCCTCACCCATGAAATGCACAGGCCGGACCGGAGCGACTACGGGATCGAGCTGGAGTTCGACCCCGTGCACTGCCTCGAAGGGACGCGGGGATGCGAGCTGACGGACGGGCTGTCGGTCGCGCCGAGCGACTACCGCATCGTGGCGAAGCGGCGTTACGACTGCTTCCTCGGCACCGATCTCGACCTCTTGCTCAGGTGCAAGCGGATCGAGAACCTGGTCTGCTGTGGCGTGTCCACCAACGTCTGCGTGATGAGCACCGTCCTCACCGCCAGGAACCTCGACTATCGCGTCCTCTTGCCGGCCGACGCGGTGGCCGGCATCTCCGCCGCGCACCACGAGGCAGCGCTCCTCTGCATGAGCGACGTCTTCGCGTACATCACGAGCAGCGCCGAGGTGACGCAGCTCTGGGAGCGGCGCTCGCCCGAGGCGCCCGTCAGCCGGCGCGGGCCGCCGGCAAAAGGCTCTTGAGGCGCGCCGTCAGCTCGTAGAACTCTGGCTGCTCCCGGATCCACGGACCGCGCTGCTCGATGGTCACCGCGTCCACCGGTCGTCCGAGGCGCGCGGAGAGCCCGTCTGCCCGCCCGCGATCCCCGGCCGCCGCGCGGTCCAGCGCCTCGCGGGCGATCTTCTCCTCGAGCTCCCGCTCGGTGCGCACCTCGGCGACGACGCCGGTCCCCCGCTCCCCGAAGATCACGACGCGCTCGGCGAGGAACGCGGCCTCCGCGATGTCGTGTGTGACGAAGAGGATGGTGGGCCTGCGCTCTCGCCAGATGCGCAACAGCTCGGTCTGCTGCGCCTCCCGGGTCTGGGCGTCGAGCGCCGCATAGGGCTCGTCCATGAGCAAGAGGCTCGGTTGCGTCGCCAGGGTGCGGGCGATGGCGACCCGTTGCTGCTGCCCGCCGGACAGGTCGCGCGGGTACGACGACGCGAACGCCTTCAGGCCGACGAGCTCCAGGTAGGCCGAAGCCCGGCGCTCGCGCTCAGCCTTGTCGGGCAGACAGAACGTCAGCCCGAACATGACGTTCTCTTTCACGGTCAGCCAGGGAAAGGACGAGTAAGACTGGAACACGAAGCCTCGGTCGGGGCCGGGGCCGCGGATCGGCTCGCCGCCCAGGAGCAGCTCGGTCCCGAGGCGAGGATCGGGCGTTTCGAGCCCGGCCACGATGCGGAGGCACGTCGTCTTGCCGCAGCCCGAGGGGCCGAGGATGACGACGAGCTCCCCCTCCGCCACGCAGAGGTCGAGATCGCGGAGCACCGGGCGCTCGCCCCCGTCGTCCTTGAACGTCTTCGAGAGCGCGCGGAGGACCAGCGATTTGCCGGTCCTCGGCCCGCGCGGCGGGCTGGTCGTCATAGCCACCGGAAGAGCGCCCCCTTCGAGAGCCTGAAGAGCTGGTCGAAGAAGACGCCGACCAGCCCGATGACGACGATCGCGGCCATGACGTTGCCCGTCTGGATGAAGCGCTGCGACTGGATGATCACGTGGCCGATCCCGCTCGTCGCGGCGACGAGCTCGGCGACGACGAGGTACGACCAGGCCCACCCGAGCGCGACGCGGAAGTGGTCGTAGAGCGTCGGCATGCACCACGGCAGCACCACGCGCAGGAGCACCTGCCGCGAGCGCGCTCCCATCGTGTACCCGAGCTCGACGAGGTGCTTCGGCACGCGCGCGGCGGTGTCGGCGACGAGGGGGATGAGCTGGAACACGGTGCCGACGAAGATGATGGCGATCTTCTGGGCGTCGCCGATGCCCACCCAGAGGATGCTGAGCGGTATCAGCGACGCGACCGGCAGATACCGCAGGAAGTCGTTGAACGGCTGAACGAGGGCGTCGACCGGCTTCACCGTCCCCGCGAGGAGCCCGACAGGGAGCGCCACCGCGACGGCGGCCGCGAACCCGACGGTGACCCGGTAGATGCTCGCGAGCACGTCGCTCGCGAAATCCCGCTCCCGGAACAGCGAGATGCCCGCCATCACCACGTCGAGCGGCGAGGGGAGGAACACCGCAGCAGACTCCATGCTGCTCGACAGCACGACCCAGGCGGCGAGGAAAGCCGAGAACGAGAGCGCGGCGAGCCCAACGTAGGCACGTCGGCTGATCCCACGGTAGAGCTTCATGCGAGCGTGCGGCGGTGGCGCTGGCTTCCGGCCAAGGGCTAGCGCTTCTCCTTCGCGGCCCTGTTCACCGACGCGAAGTCGAGCAAGGCGGCCGGCTCGACAGGCTTCTTCGTGATGCCCGCCTTCAGCCAGACATCGTTCGCCCTCCGCACCGTGTCGAGCAGCTGCCCTGGCGCGGACTCTGTCCCGAAGAGCTCGGCGTTGCGGGGCAGGGACATGAACTTGATGCCGGCGACGGTTTGGCGATGACGAGGGGCGAGTAGCCGAGCCAGGTGTTGAACGCCACCTTGAACGGCGCCGCCGGAGGCGCGGCGGCGGCCGGAGGCGCAGCGGCAGCCGGCTCCCCCGCGTCCGCCTGATCGCTCCTCGGGCCGGAGGAGCGGCAGCCCGCGAGCGCGCAGCCCGCCACGAGAAACAAGGCGGCGGCGGATCTCAGGAGCGGCGCTCCGCGTCCCGCGATCCTGGCCAGCGCAGGCTCGCTGCGCGCATGTCCGGCGGCCTCGTCTGCCGGAAGAAGGTCATTCGCCATCAGGTCCACGTGCAACCGCCCGTCGTCGAGCAGCGTAGTAGCGCCAGGGTGTTGGCGGCAATACATTCCTAGTTCGATTCCGTCACCCACCTCCTCGGCGCCCAGCGCCTCCGGCGCCGCCCGGAAGCCCACGCCGCCACCACCTGCTTCGCGACGCTTGGCACAATCCGGCTGAGCCAATGTGCGCCATGTCGCCCGCGGGCCGCTGACAGGAGCCTGCAAATCGCAGAGATCCGTACTGGATCGCGGATTGCTTGAGGGCAGGTGCTCGTGCACGGGGACCGGTGGCAGATAATGGCGCATGCGGCCGGTGGTCCCGAGCGGTAGCTTCAGGAGGATAACACGATGACCAGGATGCTTAAGGGACTCGGGGTGTTCGCGGCGGTGGGCGGGTTGTTCGTGGCCGGGATCAGCGGTTGCAACATGCCAGCCGGTGATGACGCAGAGCTCGGTTCGCTCAGCTTGCCGCTCGCGGCGCAGGCGCCGTCCGGCGTGAGCTACCGGCTACGCAACGCGACGTTCCAGATCCAGAGCGATTACTACTGGTATGACGGGGTGTCGGTCGGCAGCAGCAGCGGCGTCGGCGGAAGCCCCGGCAGCACCACCAGCAGCAGCACCGGGTATTTCCCCGGTGGAACCTTGTTGACGATCAACTCCGAGGACGAGGATCCGGACGCGAGCTCCATCCTCGTCGATCTGGAGCAGGGCTCGTACTATGTCCAGCTGCTCCCGGGCTGGCACCTCGAGAAGGTCGAGGGCGGCACGGCGACGGCGGTGGAAGCCACGCTGCTCTCGTCGCAGATGATCTACGTCTACGTCTCGCCGCACTCGACGACCTGGGCTCAGTATCAGTTCGGTATCGGGGACAGGGCGCTCTGGCTCAACGGCAAGCTGAACCTCAGCATCAACGTCTACGAAGATCCGGAGGAATACTACGGCGGCTACGGCGGCACCGGGGGCGCGGGCGGCGGCGACTGGGGCACGGGCGGGGCCGGCGGCGCCATCGCGGTGTCCGTCGGCTCTTCGGGCGTCGGCGTCGGCGGCAGCGGCGGCTTCTAGTCTTCGTCCGCGGAGACCACGGCGGCAGGCACGGCGGCCCAGGCGGCGGATGAGCCGCCGGGCCGCCTCGCCAGGACTGACGCGCTCAGAGATCGCGGATCGCGATCGGCCCGATGTAGTCGATCTTCCCGACGTCGATCCCGTTGTGCCGCAGGATCGAGTACGCCGTGGTGGCGTGGAAGTAGAAGTTGGGGAGCGCAAACTGAAACACGAAGTCCGGGGCCTTCATGCCCTTGCCCGGCATGAAGAAGAGCGGGATCATGCGGTCGCCCGCGCCCTGGAACTGCTCCGGCTTCAGCGCGTTCACCTGCTCGAGCGTCTTTCCGATCCGCGCGCGCAGCTCCGCGATCGTCTCGTCTCCCGTCTGGAGCGCCGGCGGCTCCGCGCCGACCAGGAGCGCGCTCAGCCGCAGGGGCCAGGAGATGACGTTCTGGATCTGACGCCTGAAGTTCCACTGGTCGGGCGCGAGGCGCGCCGTGAGCAGCACCTCGGGGTCGTACTTCTTCTGCTCGGCGTGGGCTTGCGCCTTGTCGAACCAGGTCGGCACCTGGCCGAGCATGCGGGCCATCTGGGGGAACGAGCTGTCGTAAAGGCTCATGGTCTTCTCCTCGTCAGCGGCAAACGCCAGCGGTGGCAGCCGGCGCTGCTGGTCGCCCCGCGGCCGTCGCGCGTCAACCCTGCGCGACGCGCCTCGTGCCCGCGCGCGACCGCCCGCTCCACGGCGCGCGGCGGCGTGGAGCGCTGGCGACGCGGAGCCCCGGCCGGCGGCGCGGCACGCCGGGGCTCCGCGGATCGCCCGCGAGGCGCTCACTCGATCGGGTGGAAGACGCCCTCCGGGTCCAGGGTCCACATCTGCGGCGGCTCCCCGGGGATATCCGATGTCCGGATGTAGATGAACCGGATGCCCTTCTCCTCCAGCTCGGCGAGGAGCGCGGGGTCGACGCCGGGCTCGAGGCGGGGCTCGAAGATGAAGTCCTCCGAGAAGTTGTGGTGCGCCGGTCGGTAGGTCTGCGCGTGATAGCCCCTGAGCACGATCGGGCTGCTCGTCAGCCCCTCGATGCGCGTCTCCACCCACTTGTGCAGAGGCGCCGTGTACCCCGCCGTGGGGCCCGACGGGTACGGTGGCCAGTAGAACGACGTCTGCACGACGACGCCGCCGGACTTCGGCGAGAGCGAGCGCTCCTGGAGCAACGAGCCCTCCGCGGGATCACCCTCCGCAGGGCAGTCGCCGAGCCGCACCGCCTCCGACGACACGGGGACCGGCGTGCCCTCCCAGTCGAGCGTCGGCGCGGGCGTCGCGTACTCGGCGCCGAGCGTCAGCCCGAAATCGCGCAGCGCGACCAGCGGGCCGAGCGACGGCGGCAGCAGATCGGGCACGCTCTCGGCGGCGAGCGCATAGGTGGTCGCCGCAGCCCCTTCGCCGTCCACGAAGGCGTCCGTGGCCCTCCCGTCGGCGTACGTGTGCGCCGCGCCAGGCCACGCCGCGGGGCTGCCCGTCAACGTCGCCACCGCGCCGCCGGAGACGTAATCGAGGGTCGCGTCCGCGAACAGCGTGCTGCCGAGGGCCGCCGGCGTGAGGAACGCGCTCTTCGTCGAGAGGCGCGCGCGCACCTTGAGCCGGTGGTTCGCGAAGACGTCGCCGAACTCGCCCTGGAACGTGCAGACCTCCCGCGGGTCGTCGAGCAGGTAGGGCGTGAGGCTCGGCGTCGTGTCCGGCAGCGAGACCTCGCGCACCTGCTTCACCACGAGCTCACCGGGCTTCATCTTCTTGTACTCGTAATCGAGCAGGTACGACGTCTTGCCCGGGTGCGCCTCGACGAACCGCTGCTGGACACGGCCGAGCAGGCCGGCGAGCGCGCGATAATCGCTCTCCCATTCCATCACGTGACCGCCGAGCGGCACGAGCGTCGAGCCGGAGCGGAGGTCGAGGTAGGTCTCGCCGCCAAGGCTGCTGATGTTCACGACCTCCGGCAGCGTGCCCCCTTCCGGGTTGGTGACGGAGGTCGCCCCGAGCTGCGTCACGAGCTTGATCTCGTCCGTGCCCGGCTCGCCGGGCGAGATCCCGGCGCCGTGCGAGAGCGTGGCGACGCCGTTCGCCATCTCGTTCTGGTCAGGATAGGAGTAGTGGACGAGCACGCCCATCCCGACCTCGTCCTCGTTCACGCCGTAGAGCAGCCGGGCGAGGAACGCGTTGTCGTTGTAGAAGCTCGCGTACACCTTGCGGATCGCGCGGAACACGCCCCGCTCGTTCACCTCGTCCGCGTCGCAGAGGCTCGGCCCCGCGTCGTCGGCGTCCTGGTCGTCGGCCAGGCAGCCGCTGTAGCTGTCGTAGAGGCCCGCGCCCGTGAAGACGGCGCTGTCCTCCACGTTCGTCGAGCTCCGGAACCGGATCTTCCTCGTGGGCGAGAAGCCCGCGATCGCCTCCTCGACCGCCTGCCGCTGACCGGCGGAGAAGGCGGTATCCTTGGTGATCCGGTCCCGGATCGCCGCGAGATCGGCCTTGAGCGCCGGCATGTCCGGCGGGTAGGTATGCCCGCCGAGGCGCTCCGCGATCTCGGCGCGCAGGGTGCTGCCGCCGGGCATCGTCTGGTCGAGGAAGTCGTCCCAGAGATCGAACGACAGCGCGACCGCGACGTCGGAGTTCTCCGGGATGGCGTCCCGCAGCAGGCCATAGTTCGCGGCCTTGCCGCCGAAGTGGACGATGTCCGCGGGGCCGAGATCCTCGGTGGATCCGAAATAGGCGCCCAGGGGCTGCTTGGGCTGGATCCCGAGATCGCCCGGCTGCTTCAGCGCGAGGAGCTGCTCCCGGTCCGCCGGGGCGATCTTCCCCTCGGCGCTGAGCACCGCGGCGCGGCACACGACCCCCCACTCCAGCGAGGCCCGCAGCGCGACGTCCTCGCCGTCGAGCGCCTTGGCCGCCTCCGCGGCGGCCGGATCGCCGATGTACACGAACGGGATGCCGAACGAGGTCGCCAGGAGGGCCGTGTGCGCGTTCGGGGTCGAGGGAGACAGCGAGATGATGCCCGCCACATAAGGCACCTCCGCAGGGATGGAGTCTGTGAGGAGGATGTCCTCGGCCCGGAGATCGCCGCTCGCGTAGGCGGCGTCGATCATGTCCGAGGGCACGTAGCGGAGCCGGCCGACGGCCCAGCCGGTCGAATAGCACTGATCGCCGTTCAACCACCGCTCGACCGAGCTCACCGGGAACCCGCTCTGCTCGAAGAACGCGCTGTTCTCCGCGGCCGACGCGGCCTGCTCGTGGGTCGGGAAATAGAAGGGCCTCGTGCCGTCGGGCGCGACGATGCTGTCCTTCACGAGATCGAGGACGACGCGCGCCATCTCGGGATCGTACGCGTCCTGCCGGACGAGCTGGATGCCGTACTCCGGCTCGGTGCTCGCGAACGGGGAGATCAGCACCGCGCCGAGGATGGCTTTCTGCCCCTCCGCGTGCAGGGAGACCTGGTCGTACTCGTCCAGCTGCATGCCGAAGAACGGGTCGAGCCGCGCCGTCGCGAACTCGCCGTGGAACGGGAACTTGTTGCTGTCCTGGTAGTAGACCTTGGTGGGATCGTGCATCAGCACGGTGAACTTCACCCAGCCCGGCCCGTCGTACGCCGAGTAGGCGACGAACGGGTCGAAGGGGAAGTCGAGCTGGTTCTTCCAGTCCTCGGATGGGGTGATGTCGATCGGGTAGGTCTCGACGGGCCATTCAAAGCCGACGCCTCCTCCCTCGCCCCCGTCGCCCCCACCTTCGCCGCCCGTGCCGCCTGCGCCGCCCCCGCCGCCCGCGGCGCCGCTGCCCCCCGAGCCCCCCGATGAGCCGTCGCCGCACGCGGCGAGATTCCCTGCGCCGAGGAGCGCGAGCGCAAGGCAAGCCAGTCGACCGATTCGTTGAAACCTCATGAGCAACACCGAGGTACAACTACCGTGCCAGCGTCTCGCCAGAAACCGCATGGCGTCCGGGGGCCGCGCGGCGGGGCGTCGATGTCGCGAGACTGGCGCATGCAGGCACAGCAGCGGTGGCGGGCGGGCGCGATGGCGATCCGGCGCCGGCGTCGATTTTTCTTGGGGTTTCAACCGGTTCGGCGTTCTAGGATACGGCGATGACGGAGCGAAGAGCGGCGCTGATCTTCAACCCTGCTGCTGGCCACGCAGGCGATGCCGTCGAGTCGCTCCCGGAGCGGCTCCAGCGCGATTTCGCGCTGAGCGTCTACGAGACGAGCGCGGAGCGCAGCGCGGCCGCGTGCGCCGAGGCCGCCCGCCGGGAGGGCGTCCCCCTGGTGATCGCGGCGGGCGGCGACGGGACGATCTCGAGCGTGGCGTCGGCGCTCCTCGGCACGGACACGTGCCTGGGCGTCCTGCCGCTCGGCACGGCGAACTCGATCGCGAATACCCTGGGCATCCCGGACGACCTGGAGGGGGCCATCGAGGTCCTCGTCCACGGGGAGCCGACGCGCATCGACGCCGCCCGCGCGAACGGGAGGACCATGATCTTGCTGTCAGCGGTCGGGCTGCACGCCGACACCGTGGGCGAGACCCCGCAGGACGCCAAGCAGCGCTGGGGCGTGCTCGCGTACATCAGCACCGGGCTGAAGAAGCTGATGAGCCTCGAGCCGTTCCAGGTCGATATCGAGACGGAGGACCAGCGGATCCACTGCCGGGCGGTCGCGGTGACGGTCGCGAACATGGCGCCCGCGCGCACGGTGCTGGCCCAGGGGCCGCCGGTGCTCTCCCCCGAGGACGGGCGGCTCGATCTCACCATCGTGTCGGCCACCACGCTGGTCGAGGCGGTCGCGACCGGCCTGCACCTCTTGCGGACCGCGCTCGACGGCGAGCCGGCCGAGCGCGACAACATCGGGTTCCTCGCCGCCCGGCGGCTCCGCATCACCACCGACCCGCCCCAGCACGTGCTCATCGATGGCGAGGAGGTCGGGACCACGCCCCTCGTGGTCGAGTGCCTGCCGCGCGCCCTGACGGTCATGGCGTCGAGCCGCGAGGTCGTCCCCGCGCCGCCCCCCTCCGCGGAGGTCGAGGTGAAGCTCGAAGGCCTGCCCGAGCTCGAGGTCGAGCCGAAGGCGTGACGTGCCCGGCGCCGCGATGCGCGCGCCCGGCGCCGCGATGACAGCAGCATTGTGGCGTCGATCACGGAGGAGGAAGCGACAGCGTTCCTGCGTAGGGAAACGTGGTTTCGCCGACGAGGCGGAGCTCGAGCTTCAATCCTTACAGGGAGCGTGAACATATGCGATCGACGTTCTGGGCTGGTGTGGTGGGGGTGTGCCTGGCGTGTGGTCTCTCGGGCCCCGGCTGTGGCGATGGCGAGGCGGCGCCCGGGGACACGACGGGCGGCGATGGGGCCGGCGAGGCGTCGTGCTCGGGGCTCGACACGTCGGCTGTCGTCGATGAGCTCACGCCCGCGGAGGCCGAGCAGGCGTGCAGGGGATACCGCAAGTGCAGCGTCGACGCGATCGACGTGGAGTACATCTGCCGCATGATGGGCGTGATGGGCGCGAGGTTCGGGGACGATCCCGGGACCGACGACGCCGGGCTGCGAGCGCGGTGCGCCGAGCAGTACGAGAGCTGCATGGCCGACCCCACGCAAGCAGAGCAGCTGATCGAGCAGGCCGTCGCGGGCCTCGAGGCGCGACCCTGCGTCCAGCCCACGCAGTGCACGGCGACGATCGCGGAGATCGACGCGTGCGCCGCCGCCCTGGGGGAGTACTCACGCAACGTGCTCCCCGAGTGCAGCGCGCTCACCCTGGCGTTCTACGAGGAAGAGCGGAACAGCGATGCGGTCATGGCGGCCTGCGGCAACATCGAGCCGGGCTGCGTGCCGCTCTTCGCGGAGCCCGCCGAGGAGTGACCGCCCCGCGCCTTCCGCCGGGCCCCCCGGCGTGGTACGGCGAGCAGCGATGAGGCTGACGGCGGGCGCCATCGAGCTGCCGGCGCTGGCGAGCGCCCATTCCCATGCATTCCAGCGCGGGATGCGCGGGGAGGCGCAGCGGCCGGGGCCGTCGGGGTCGGACGACTTCTGGTCGTGGCGGACTGCCATGTATGCGCTCGCCGAGTCGCTCACGCCGGAGTCCATTCACGCGATCTCGAAGGTGGCCTATCGCGAGCTCCGCGCCGCGGGCGTCCGCACGGTGGGCGAGTTCCACTATGTGCACCACCAGCCGGGCGGCGCGCCCTACGCGGACCGCACGGTCCTCGCGGACGCGGTGATCGAGGCGGCGCGCGCGGCGGGCCTCCGGATCGCGCTGCTCCGGGTCGTCTATGCGCGCGCGGGCGCTGGCCGGGAGCCCGAGGGGGCGCAGCGGCGGTTCTCGGACGCCTCGCTCGACGCGGCGCTCGCGGACGTCGAGGCGCTGCGGGCGCGCTACGCGGGCTGCGAGGACGTGCGCGTCGGCGTGGCGCCGCACAGCGTCCGCGCGGTGCCCCCGGCGTGGCTCGGCGAGATCGCGCGGTATGCCGCGGAGCGCGGGCTCATGGTGCACATGCACGTGGCCGAGCAGCCCGCCGAGATCGAGGCGTGCGTCGCCGAGACGGGTCGCCGCCCGGTGGAGCTCCTGGCCGAGCGCGGGGTCCTGAGCGAGCGCTTCGTCGCGGTGCACGCGACGCACCTCGCGCCCCACGAGCCGGCGCTCCTCGGCGCGGCGCGGGCGTTCGCGTGCCTGTGCCCCACGACCGAGCGCGACCTCGGCGACGGGCTGCCCGACGTCGGGGCGCTGGCCGGGGCCGGCGTGCGGCTGTGCGTGGGCATCGACAGCCACGTGATCACCGATCCGTTCGAGGACCTGCGCGGCGTCGAGCTGGGCGAGCGGCTGCGGACCGGCAAGCGCGTGACGCTGCGGCGGGAGGGCGGCGGCGGAGGGCCAGGCGGCGAGACGCCGGCCGAGGCGCTGTGGGACATCGGCGCGCGGCTGGGGGCGGAGGCGTGCGGCTTCGCGGACGCGGGCGGCACCGTCTCGATCCGCCGCGACGCGCCGGCGCTCGCGCTCGTGCGGGAGGAGCGGCTGCTCGACGCGGTGGTGTACAGCGGGAGCCCGGCGATCGTGGACGACGGCGCCGCGCCCTGGGGCCCGCCCGCGCGTTGATCGAGGCGGCGCGGCGGGCCGTCGCGCGCCAGGGCGCCCGGGCGGGCCCGGGCCGGGCGGGCGAGCGTGCAAGGCGCTCACACATCACGATGGTGTGATTTGTGAGGTCCAGGCGTCTCGCCTGCGCCATGCATCGGACGCCAAGAAGAGACTGGCACGACTGGATGCCCCTGGCGGTGCTGCTGCCGGTCGGCCTTGTCTTGCTCTTGAGCCTCCATGAAATCCGGGCCGTCCACCGCAGGAACGTCGCGGCGGCTGTCCAGGCCGTGCTCTCGACGACCCACAAAGGGCTCCTGACATGGGCGCGACAGACGAAGGCCACCACGGCGTTCTGGGCGAGCGAGCCGAGCATACGGCGAGCGGTCGCCGCGCGGCTGGAGCGTCGCCGCGACGCCGGTGCGCCCCGCGATTGTCCGCACCTGGAGGAGCTGCGGCGCGAGCTGAACGAGATCGTTCGACAGAACGAATACCTCGGCTTCGACGTCATCGCGATGGACGGCACCCACATCGCCTCGGATCGCGGTGACTTCGTCGCCACCAGGACCCTGAGCGACCACGACCCGGGCACCCTCGCCGCGGCCATGCGCGGCTCGGTCGCCATCGGCGCGCCGTTCGCGATGGGGTCTCCTGTCCTCGACGGCGGTGCCCCCACGCTCCTCGTCGCGGCGCCGGTGCGCGCTCCCGCGGGGGGAGGGGAGATCATCGCGGCGCTCGCGTTCCGCATCGATCCTGGAAAGGAGTTCTCGGAGACCATTCAACGTGGACAGGTCGGCACACGAGGGGAGACCTACGCCTTCGACAGGCGCGGGCGTGTCGTCTCGGAGCTCAGGTTCTCTCAGAATCTGCGCGATCTGGGCCTCCTGGCCGCCGGCAAGCGCTCGGCCCTCAACGTGGAGCTGCGCGACCCCGGGGTCGACCTGTCGTACGGCGTCCCGAGCCGCTTGCCCCGATCGGAGCAGCCGCTCACACGGATGGCGACCAGCGCCATCGCGGGGAACGCCGGGGTCGATGTCTACGGCTACCGCGATTATCGCGGCGTGAAGGTCGTCGGCGCGTGGCTGTGGGATCCGGAGCTCGACCTCGGCCTCGCGACCGAGATCGACAGGAGCGAGGCCTTCATCGTCTTCTATACGACGCGCCGCGTGGTCCTCGCTGCCTGTGCCGCCACGCTGCTCATCACGATCTCCATGACGCTCCTCTTGCAGCGGCGCGCGAAGGACCTGGCCGCCGGCGTGGCGCGCGAGCAAGATCTGCGCACCGAGCTCCAGGATCGTGTCCGTCGCCTGGAGGGCGCAGAGGCGGCGCTCAAGGAGGCCGTCCGTATCCGCGAGGAGTTTCTGCGGTTCGCCTCGCACGAGCTGCGTACGCCGCTGACGAGCCTGCGGCTCCTGTACGAGCACATGGTGCGATCGCGCGCTCAGCCTGTCGTGCCGACGATGGGCCCGAAGGAGCTCGGCCGCTTCTTGAAGGTGTCGTCGCGCGAGCTCGCCCGGATCACGCAGGTCATCAACAACATGTTCGTCGTCGCGAGCTTCTCGAGCGGCCCGCCGGCGCTGAACCTGGAGAGGGCAGAGCTCACCGAGATCGTGCGCAGGACCGTCCGGCTGATGACGGAGCAGATCGAGGCCGACGGGTGTTCCCTGGAGCTCCTGCTCGACGGGCCCGTGTTCGGCTACTGGGACCAGTCGCGCATCGAGCAGGTCATCACGAACCTGCTGTCGAACGCGTCGCGGCACGGGGCTGGGCAGCCGATCACGCTGTCGGTCAGCTCGCAGGTCAGCTTTGCGGTCATCTCCGTGCAAGACCGCGGGATGGGCATCACACCGGAGCAGCGCGAGAGGCTCTTCGAGCCCTTCCGATGGAAGCCGGACGCGCACGGCGGTCTCGGCGTCGGGCTTTACGTCTGCAGGATGATCGTCCTCGCGCACGACGGCGAGATCCTTGTCGAGAGCGGGACCGGCGAGGGCACGACGTTCCGCGTCCGGCTGCCGCTGCCCCCGGACCTCGGCGGGAGCGACGTCGCTCCGGCGTCCGAGCCCGGGGGAGGACGACCGGGCGCCCGTGAAACGGGATGAACCGCGCCGGTAGGAGCCGTGTCCTACGGCAGCTCCGCCAGAGGGCCCTTCCGGTACGCCGTGTCGTTCCCGAAGTGCGCGTCCTCCTGGCCGAAGGCGCGCAGGATCGACGTGTAGACGTTGTGCAAGGAGACGTCGGTCTCGTAGTCCGATTGCGTCGGGTCTGCGCTCGCGCGCTTGTTGTAGTTGACGTGCCGGCCGCCAGGCCACCTGCCGCCTGCCTTGCCGGCGAGCAGGACGGGGACGTCGCGAGGTGAGTGTCCCCCGCCGCACCCGAACTCGCTCGTGAAGAGCACGACGCTGTTGTCGAGCATCGTGCCGTCGCCCTCGGGGGTGCTCTTCAGCCCGTCGAGCAGGCGCGCGAACATCTCCATGCGCCAGGCGCGGTTCGCGACGATGGTCGCGCGCCAGTCCTCGAGCTTGTCCGGCTCCGCGCCGCTCGGACCGACGTCGAGGCCCGCGTGGCCCAGGCTGTGGCCGAGATCCGTACTGTAGGGCTGAGGCAGCCAGGGCGTCAGGACGTCGGCGATCTGGAAGGTGGCGACGTGCGTGAGGCCGCAGCGCAGCGCGTGCAGGAGGATATCGACCAGGAGCGGAGCGGCCTCCTTGATCCCTTCCCCCGTGTAGGATCCGTATCCCTGGGACACGGGCGCGCCGCGGACGTCCGGCTTCGTGCACGCCGCCAGGTTGGCGACGCCGTCGAGCTTCTTCTCCAGGCTCCGGATGTGCTCGGCGTGCGCGTCGAGCAGGTGCCTGTCGGCCGCGCTCACGCGCCCCTTCAGCGCCGCGAGGTGCTCGCTCACGCCGTCGAGCACGCTCTTGCGCTGGGCCCGAATGCGGAGCTGCTCGGGCGTGGGGCCCGACGAGGACTCCGCGACATCCTTGAAGAGCCGGTCGAAGGCGCTCGTCGGGTCCTTCTCGGTGGACACCTGCTCCCCCGCCGCGTTGTACAGCGGCTCTCCGTAGTTGTGCCCGTCGACCATGAGATCGATCGACGAGAACGGCGTCGGGCTCTCGCTGGCGAGCCGCGCTGCGATCACCTGATCGATCGAGGGGCCGAGCGCCCTGGCGTCGTCGCCTCCCGAGGTCGTGTCGGCGCAGGTGAGCACGGTCGCGTTGGAGCAGCCGTGGTGACCGCCGTAGTCTCCCTGGACCAGCCCGGCGGCGTCGTCGACGCCGCGCAGCAGGGTGAGATCGCCCTTGAGGGCCTCGAGCGGGGCCATCTCCTCGCCGAGGACTTGGAGCGCCTGGCCCTCGTCGCCGGGCGCCCAGAGGTCGAGCATGCTCCAGGCGCCCTCCTTCCACGGATCCCCCTTCGACCCCGAGTTGTGGCGCGACGTGATCGTGCCGCCGTGGCTGAAGAACACGATGAACCGCCTGGCCCTGCCGTCGGCGGCCCAGACGTCGCCGTGCGTCGCCTCGAGGAACGGAAGCGCGATGCACAGGCCGGTGGCGGTTCGGAGGAAATTCCTTCGGCTGAAAGCGGCGCGGCTCATGGGATCACTCCTCGGGGTGGCGCAGGTGCAAGAAGGCGTCGCTCGTCGTGAGGGCGAGGATGAGGTCACGCAGGCTGCCGCCGCTCTCGGGCGTCGGCGTGGCCGCCTCGATCGACGCGAGATCCTGATCGACAGGGATGCGGCGGAGCGCCGTCCGGAAGAAATGCTTCGTGAGGCACGCGCGCGCGGCGGCGCTCGCCGCGAGGGCCTTCGACATCTCGACGGCGCCGTCGACCTCGACGCCCTGGCCGTCCGGACCGACCGCAGGGAGGAACCCGCGCGCGTCGATGTCGAGCGTGTACGGGGCGGCCGCGTCGCCGCCGGTCTCCTGCGACTGCCACCGCCCGAGCGCGTCGTAATGCTCGAACGCGAAGCCGATCGGGTTGATGGCCGCGTGGCAGCTCACGCAGTTGCCGCTCGACGTCTTGGCCTCGACGTCCTGGCGGATCGTCCGGTGGACCAGCTCGCCGTTCTCCTCGACGACTCCGCCCTTGACCGGCACGTCGCTCGCGTTGGGCGGCGGCGGGCCGAGGGGACGACAGAGCACCTCTTCCAGGAGGTACGCGCCGCGGCGGATCGGCGATTTGACCTCGATGCTGCCGAACACGCTCAAGAAGGCGGCGCGGGTGAAGATGCCCGCCCGCTGGTCGCCGGGGAGCGAGACCCAGGCGAACGCGCCGTCGCCCGCCGGTGCCTCGACCCCGTAGAGCGCGGCGAGGGGCCCGTTCACGTACGCGTCCGTCGTCGTGAGCAGCGTCTCGAAGCGGCCGTCCCCCTCGAAGAGCACGCGCTCGGCGAGGGCCTCGATCTCGGTGCGCATGGCGGCGCGCAGCGCGGGTGAATCCTCGGGGTAGAGCTCGGGGCTCTTCGGCGCGTTCTCGAGCGATGCGTGCTTGTTCGTGCCGTCGAGCTCGAGCCAGTCGGCGAAGAAGCGCCTCGCCGTCGCCCGGGCGCGGTCGTCCGAGAGGAGCCGCTCCGCCTGCGCGCGCACGCCCTCCGCCGTGTCGAGCGCGCCGGACTCCGCGGCGTCGAGCAGCGCGTCGTCCGGCGTCGTGTTCCAGAGGAAATACGACAGGCGCGCCGCCCGCTCCCAGCCCGTCAGCGGGCGAACGCCGGAGGCGAGCGCCTCGCCCCCGTCTCCGTCGCGGCCGAGCTCGACGAGGTAGTAGACGCCGGGCGACTGGATCATCGTCTTGAGCACGACGAGCAGGGCGTCCTCGAACGACTGCTCCTTTCGCGCCCGGGAATACTGGCCCTTGAGCATCGCGACCTCGGCCTCGTCGAGCGAGTGCCGGAAGGCGCGACGCCCGAACGTACGCACGAAGTCGTCCACGCACACCTCGTCCTCAGGACCGCTCGTGTCGCACGGGAACACCGTTGTCCCCCACGAGGGGCGCCGGGCGACGATCGCCTCCGCCGCAGCGTTGAGCTTGTCCACGGCGAGCAGCGAGGTGACCTCTCCCGTGTCCGCGTCCAGGTCCAGATCGAGCGCCGGATCGCCGAACAGATCGCGCATCGAGCTCGTGAACTGCTCCGGTGTCATCCGGCGCATCCCCGCCGGAGCGACGTCGACGAGCCCGCCCTCGGCCGGCGGCCTGTCGCTGTCGCTGTCGCCGGCGCGGCCGACGCAGCCCGCGGTCGCGCCGGACGCTGCGAGCACGAGCGCGCCGACGAGCGCCGTCGCGCGCCGCCTCGACGCGGCGAAGAGCGCGAGTTCTTCGAGGGATTTCACGCCGTTAGGCTCCGTCCGCTCCATGGCTTCAGTCCTCTCGCTGTCACAGGAAGAGCAAGGAGGCCGCTCCCGCCGCCGGCGGATGATCATGGCTTCCGCCCTCGCGCCGTCGCGGGGAGATCAAGAAAGCCGCACCTCGCCAGCAGAGCAATGAAGCAAAGCAAAGCTTCGCTCCTTGTCAATGAGTTACATCGTGAGTGAGATGATCCATGAGCGCGACGCGCCCATGCCAGATGTCGCGATCATCGGGCCTGCCGAAGGCATGTATCGATCAATCGTGCGATCGCGGGGACGACGCTCGTTTCCATCATGGAGACGTAGTCGGCTCGCCGGTGCGATACCAGCGCACAGGAGGCATGGGCCTCATGCATCCTGTGCATGTCGGGCTCGTGGTGAAGCGGATCGGGCGTGCCGGGGCTGCCTCCTCGTCGGAGGCGTGGGCTCACCCCACCGCGCCCACGGCGAGCTGCGCCGCCCTCAGCGCCGCCGCCACGACCGCGCCCACCTCCCACGCGCGCGCGAGCCACCACTGCACCTCGGCGCCGCTGCTCCACGGCGCGACCCACGCCGGCGGCTGCACCAGGTCGGCGACGGTGAGGACCCGCTCCCGCCGCTGCGCCTCGCGGTAGCCGCTGCCCCCGCCGCCGACGTGCTCCTCCGCGCGCACGTACGCGAACAGCCGCGCTCCCCGGCCTTCCGGGACGAGCGCCCCGACCGCGCCGAGCGCCTCGGGCGCCGCGGGCAGCTCGACCTCGGCGCCGCCCTGCTTCACGCGGAGCGCGCCGCCGCCCGCGCGCTCGACCCGCGCGCGCACCCAGCCGTCGGGGCGCTCGCCGCGGAGCAGCGCGCGGAGCGGCGTGAGCGCGGGGCTCGGCCCCAGGCGGGGCGCGCGCTCGCCGCGGAACACGCGCGCGGCGAGGAGCCACAGCACGATCGGGAACAGCGACAGGAGCAGGTTCAGGTCGAGCGCGCTCATCACGCCCGCCGTCCCGCGGAGCACCGGGAACGCGAGCACCCCCGAGGCGGCGACGGCGCCGACGGCGATGGTCGCGCCGAAGCCGCCGACGACGCCGAAGGCGACGTTGCCCACCGCGACGACGCCGACGGCGACGTTGCCGATCGCGATGAAGCCGCGCGCGACGTTGCCGATCGCGATGAAGCCCGTGACGACGTTGCCGAACACGAGGAACCCGTTCGCCATGTTGCCGGCGTCGACCCAGCGCGCGCGCTCGACGTCGCGCGCGCGCGCCGGCGCATCGCCCCGCAGCGCCTCTCGCGATCGGCTCATTCCGTCACCTCGAACGCGGTGCGGCCGACGAGCTGGCCGTCCTGGGTCTCGACGTCCACCGTCCAGTGCCCGGCCAGCTTGCGCGGCAGGCTCCCGCCCACGAGCTGCGACTTGAGCCGCACCGCGCCCTCGGGCCCCGGCACCCGCAGCGTCTCCTCGGGCGCGCGGAGCACCTCGCGCCCCTCGTGCCGCCAGACGTGGAGCAGGCGGTCGCCGTCGCCGCCCGGCACCACCACGTCGGTGACGGCGCGGAGCTCCCGGATGACAGAAAAGTGCAGCGATTTCACGGACATGGCGAGGCGGCCGTCCGGGAGTATAGAAGGGCCCACCGCCGCGGACGACAGGTGCATCGGCACCGGGGGGATGATCTCCCGCGTCCCGTAGGCGAGGCCGACGCCGGCGGCGGCCGCCACGACGAGGAACACCACGCCCACGCGGCTCCAGAGGGCGCCGAACGGCAGGTGCAGCGTGCAGAAGCCGAGCACGGACACGAGGGCGGCGGAGAGCAGCGTGTAGAGCGTCCGGGTGTTGGGGAGCAGCGCGGGGATGACGAGGTTCAGGCACGCGAACAGCGTCACCCCGTAGAACACCGACGCGAGCGTCTTCCAGCGCATGAGCACGCGGTCGAAGACGAGATCGAGCGTCGAGAGCACGGCGCAGGCGCCGAGGAGGAGGACGAACCAGCGGTTCGGGGCGTCGAGGCTGGCGCTCTTCCAGTAGAACGGGAGGAGGAAGAAGAGCATGCCCTGATAGAGGTTCTTCAGGACATACGTCATCACGAGGAAGCGCAGCCGGGCGCCGCGCCACGCGGTCGCGAAGTCCTGGCGGGCGCCTGTGCCGAAGAGCCGGAAGAAGAGGAGCACGAGCAGCCAGGCGACGCTGACCGAGATCGCGAGGAAGCGGGCGTGCTGGAACCCCTTCTGCGCGAAGGTCACCACGAAGGCGCCGAGGCTGAGCGCATAGGCGGTGTGCAGCCACCAGAGCTTCTTGTGGTGGCGCTTGAAGAAGGCGCGGGCGGCCGACTTGAAGTCCTGCGGCCGGCCTTCCGCCTCCGCCGCCTCGGCGTCCAGCTCGACGAAGGACGCCTTCGGCTCGGCCTTGACGGTCGGCGCGTCGTCTTCCTCGGCGGCGCGCGCCTGCCGCGCGGGCATCTTGAGCGTGCGGTCCTCGGGTTCCGCGCCTCTCGCCTGGCGGGCGGGCATCTTGAGCGTGCGATCCTCGGGCTCCGCGCCCGGGGCGCCGGCCCTCGGCGGCATGCGCAGGGTGACATCGTCGATGGCGCCGCGCTCCCGGTCGCCGGGCGCCGCGGCGCCTCCGTGCGGCGCGCCGGCGGCGCGGGGCGGGGCAGCGCCCGGCGCTGGGCCGGGCTCGTCGCCCGGCATGTACACGATGGTCGGCGCCTCCCCGAAGGCGTCGGGCACGCGCGCCTTCGGCTGGACCGCGGTGGGGGCGCTGGAGGACGGCGGCGACGGCCGCGAGGGCGCGTTCGCGTGGGCCTCGGGGGCGGAGGCGTCAGGGGAGCGCGGCGCGGGCTGTTTCATGTCCGGGGCGCAGCCTACCCGACCGGCGGCCCGCCTTCGAGCGGCGGGCGACCGGGGGGCCACTGCGTCCCGCAGCCCGGCCTCGCCCGGGCGCCCGTCTCCAGGCCCAGCCCGCAGCGGAGATGCCGGCTCGACGGCCGGGACCTCGCCGCCGCCGCTGCTCACGCGCAGTCCCGCGAGCGCCTATTGGTTGGCGGCAAGCTCTTGACAGGTCGGAACGGCTTTGCGCGGGCTATCCCCTGAACGCGGCGACGTGAATCGACCCGAGGGGTAGGGCGGGGGGCTGGAAGGAGAGCGCGCGCCTCGCGCGAGGAGCGGAGAAGGCGAGAGCAGGGCGCGGCGCCTCAGAAGGCGGCGTCACGGAGCTTCGCCTTGTACTCCGCCTTGTACAGATCATGGCAGGTCTTGCAGCTCGCCTTGGCGCCGTCGATATCGCCCTTCTTGGCCTTCTCCGCGCCTTCCTTCGAGATCGCGACCCACTTCGGCATCCCGGGCGGCGGCTTCGACGCCACATAGTCCAGCGCCGACGCGATCTTCGCGCCGTCGCCGCTCGTGGTCGCCGACTGCATCACCGTCTTCATCCAGCCCTGCATCGGACAGGCCTTCTGTCCTTTTGCGCCGCAGCCGAAATCCTTCCCCTCGGCGACCGACGCGGGGACGTCCGCCGCCCCGCCCGCGGCCCGTGCTGCGCCCGCAAAGCCGCCGGCAAAGCCAATGCTGACGCTCATGACCATGGCCCCCATCAGCTTCATGCTTATCGACATCTGGCGTCTCCTGATCCGGTGAAGGGAAAGCTCAACACCCCATTGCAGCTCCCAAATGTGATCGTTCACATTCGCGGCGTCAATCCAAATCAGCCGATGATGGGGCGAGCTCTTGGCCGGAGCGCGCGCGAGAGTCGCCGCGCACGAGAGGCGATACCCAGGGCGCCGGCCGCCTGCGGCATCGAGCGCCAGCCGTCCGCGCGCAGACCGGCATCGAGCGCATCGGGCCGGCGATCGCCGCGGTCTGGCGCGTGCGCCCCCCGGTGACGCGGCGCTCCGGAGGAGCCCGCCAGCGTTGTCCTCCTTACCGGGCTGGAGGATCCCGCTCGGTCCGGTCGATTGGGTTTGACACCAGGAATGTGATCGTTCACATTTCGAAAGGGGTATACTTGTTCTTTGCCCTGGGGGGGCGTCCTGCGTGCCTTTGCGCGGGCCATCCTCTCATCTGACGGCGCCTCGTCGAGTCAGCACCGGGGGTGCGGGGCGCCAGCAATTCCGCTCGCGAGAGGATTCAACGTGCGCCTTAACACAACGTGGTACCGAGCAAGAAGAATGACCCTGTCGGCGATGGCGGTGGCCATCGTCGCCGCGATCCCCTCCCCCGCTCGGGCGGACAACCCGATCGTGCAGACCTTCTACACGGCCGACCCCGCTCCCATGGTGCACGAAGGCGTGCTGTACCTCTACACGTCACACGATGAGGACGTGTCGGTGAACAACTTCTACACCATGAACGACTGGAGGCTGTACTCCACGACGGACATGGTCAACTGGAGGGACCACGGCTCGGTCGCGAGCTACAGGACTTTCAGGTGGGGGACCGGCGACGCGTGGGCGCCGCAGGGGATCGCCAGGAACGGCAAGTACTACCTCTACGTGCCGCTGAACAACGCCACCGGCGCGAGGATCGGCGTCGGCGTGTCGGACAACGTGGCAGGCCCGTTCATGGACCCGCTGGGAAAGGAGCTGGCCGCGACCGGATCCGGCAACATCGACCCGACGGTGTTCGTCGACGACGATGGACAGGCCTACATGTACTGGGGGAACGCCACCCTCCGGTACGTGAAGCTGAACTCGGACATGATCAGCACCTCGGGGAGCATCACGAACGTGTCGTTGAGCGGCTTCACCGAGGGGCCGTGGGTCTACAAGCGCGGGTCGCTGTACTACCTCGTCTACGCCGCCATCTCCGGGACCGAGAAGATCAGCTACGCGACCAGCAACAGCCCGACCGGGCCCTGGACCGTCCGCGGCGACATCATGGGCGCTGGCCGGACCTTCACCAACCACGCCGGCATCGTCGACTACAAGGGGCACTCGTACTTCTTCTATCACAACAGCGCATTGCCGGGCGGCGGTGACTTCAAGCGCTCGGTCTGCGTGGAGGAGTTCACGTACGGGGCCGACGGCAGCATTCCGAGGATCAACATGACGACGCAGGGGCCGTCCGCCGTCGACACGCTGGATCCGTTCAGGCAAGTCGAGGCCGAGACCATCGCCTTCTCGTCCGGGCTCAAGACCGAGGTGTGCACCGACACCGGCGCCGGCATGAACGTCACGTCCATCAGCAATGGCGACTACATCAAGGTGAAGGACGTCGAGTTCCTGGACGGCGTGACCTCCTTCGAAGCTCGGGTATCGTCTGCTGCCGGCAACGCGAAGATCGAGCTCCACCTCGACAGCGAGAACGGCACGCTGCTCGGGACGTGTGACGTCTCGGGCGCGTCGTCCTGGACCACCAAGACCTGTACGGTCAGCGGGGGCAGCGGGAAACACGACCTGTTCCTGAAGTTCGTCGGTGACGGAGGCGGCGACCTCTTCAAGTTCAACTGGTGGCGGTTCACCGGACCCACCATGCCGGGTGACGGGGGCGACGGTGGCGGCGGAGGCGGTGTCGGCGGCAGCGCCAGCGCCGGGGGCACGACCTCGGGCAGCGGAGGCTCCGACGTGACGACCGGCACCGCTGGCTCGGGCAGCGGCGGCAGCGCCGACCCCTCCGGTGGCCCAGGCAGCGGTGGCTCGCCCGGCGCTGGCGGTCACGCGGACAGCACGCAAGCTGCCGGTGGGAACGGCGCGACAGGCGACGATTCAGGCGGCTCGTGCTCTTGCCGGACGGGCGCGACCACCGGGAACGGCGGGCTCGCCGCCGCTCTCTGGCTGGCCGCTTCTGCGCTCGTTCTTGGGCGTCGGCGCCGGTCCGGCGCCCAGCGATAGGGCTTCTCCCACCCACGCGCTCGAGCGTGGGTACAACGCCTTCAGGCGCGGAGGGCTCGACGCCCTCCGCCCGAAGCCTCGATGGTGAGCTGTGGCCAGCCCGCAGGCTCCAGGCGGGAAGGCGTGAAGAAGCGGCCTGGGATGCCGCGTCCCGTCCAGAGGGGTGATCAGCTGATGGGACCGAGAGCGAGCTACTCCACGGTGAGGAACGCGACGCTGCTGGCCAGGTCGGGGATGCAGAGGACGCGGCGCTCCGGATCGAAGCCGATGTCCGCGGTCGAGCCGAGGGCGTGATCCGCGGCCAGGTCGTACGCGAGCGCCCAGGCGCCGTCGGCCTCGACCCGGTAGATCTTGCTCGAGGTCCACTCGGACACCCAGAAGGCGTCTCCGTCCTTCTCGACACCATCGAACTTGCCTGCGATGTCGCCGATGCGCGCGACGGCCGTGCCCTCGATGTCGATGGAGAGGACCGACCCGAGCTCGCCCTCCGTGCTGAGCTCTCCGGTGCCCACCATGATGAGCGATCCGCCGTCGACGAGGATGCCGTTCGGGCCGGCGACCTCCTCGAACTCCAGGAAGACCTCGGCGCTCTCGGGGTCGCCGGCGTCGAACCGATAGACGACCTGCGCGAGCGAGTCGGAGGCGTAGACCTGACCCGTGGCCTCGTCGACGGCGACGTCGTTGACGAACTGGCTCCCTTCCATCGGGTACTCGGTGGCGGTGGCGTCCGAGAGGGAGATGCCGACGACCTTGTCGACGTCGGCCACGTAGAGGACGCCGTCGAAGACCCAGATGCCCTTCGGATCGACGAGCCCCTCGAACCACGTCGCGTCGAGGACCGTCCCGTCCTCGTCGAGCCGGCTGATCCAGCCCGCCTCGCCCTCTCCCCCGATGTTCGACACGTACCAGACCCGGTCCTCCGGATCCCAGAAGCAGCTCTCCGGTGTGGAGAACCCGTCCACCTGCCGGAAGTCGTAGGCCGGTCCGCCGCCGGCGCCGCCGGCGCCGCCCTCGCCGCCCGTGCCGCCCTCGCCGCCCGTGCCCGCGGAGGTGGTGGCCGC
This sequence comes from Sorangium sp. So ce406, assembly GCF_051474675.1. Classification (NCBI taxonomy): domain Bacteria; kingdom Pseudomonadati; phylum Myxococcota; order Polyangiales; family Polyangiaceae; genus Sorangium; species Sorangium sp. So ce406. The sequence continues at coordinate 1,504,470 of NZ_CP150340.1, forward strand.
CTCGCCGCCCTCACCGCCCGCGCCCGAGGACGTGGTCGCCCCGCTCGATGTCGTGCCGGTACCGGGATCGCCGGCGTCGTCGTCCCCGCACGCTCCGAGCAGCGAGGTGATGCAGAGGGTGGCCAGCGCGAGGTGATGTCGATACAAGTTCATGATTTCCCTTACCTTTGTCGCCCCTTCGCGGCCGTACTTACAGGGGTTCGCGCGCCAGCGTCAACCGCGCAGCGCCTCGGTGAGCTGCGCGCAGGCGTCGCGGTGGTGCCGGCGCGCCGCGCGGGGCGGGGAAGGGAGGCAGGCGCTCCGCGAGGGGCGGGCCTGCCGGCGCGAGCGAGCGCGCCTTGCCTTACTGGACCTGGATCGTGAACTCGTCCGCGAGGCGGCCGTCCACGTCCTTGAAGTACGCGGTCGCGCGCTTCGGGTCCCCGTTCACGTTGAAGCGGATGAACAGGGCGCCGTAGTCGGAGGTGCCCGACATCAACGTTCCGTTCTTCACCCACTTGTTGCTCGCGTAGTACGACGCCCACCACGTGTCGTCGTCGTGGCTGGCCGCATCGTAATCGCGGAGGCCCACGCCGCCGAGGCCCGACACGAACACGAAGCTCCGGTTCGGGGCGAGCTCGACGAGGTTGAAGGCGCCGGTCTTGCCATGGCCGGTCGACGCGTTGCCCACGTCGGTGAGGGTCAGCGTGCGCGAGTAGGAGTGCTCGTGCCCCGTCGCGACGATGGCGCCGGCGCTCATGCACTCCTGGTACGCGCTCCAGCCCACCTCGTTCGACTTCCCGCCGACCTGCATGTCGTGCTGGTTCTTGTGCCAGGCGCACACGGACCAGATCGAGCTGTCGTTGGCGAGCGAGTCGTGGATGAAGCTCACCTGATCGGACGCGTTGGCGGCGCAGGTCGAGCGGAGCTCGCCCGTGCCGATACAGGACTGCACGATGAACAGCCCGCGGTAGTTGCACGTCGCCTTGACGCCGAGCTCGCCCGTGCAGTTCATGGCCGGCACGCGCGCGTGGCGGGCCTGGATGTAGCTGGCATACCCGCTCGCCCCGCCCCACGCCGCGGCGTCGTGGTTGCCGATGACGGCGAAGTAGGGGTAGCTCGAGCCGAGGATGTCGTTGATCCGGTTCTCCCAGGCGGTCGGGTTGCTGGCGTAATCGAAGTCGCCGTTGTGGATGGTCGCGTCGGCGCCCTCGTCCTTGATGAGGTTGAGGACCGCGTCCGCGTTGCCGTTGTTCCCCTGGTCGCCGATGAAGGCGACGAGGAGCCCCGGGTCGGTCGAGCTGCCGGTGCCGGTCGACGCGCCGTAGGTGATCGTGAGCTTGGGCCGCTGGGCGGCCGTGGCGTGCTCCGACGAGGCGAAGTCGATGCCGTCGGTGTTCGAGGTGCTCGCGATGATGACGCCCTCGTTCGACGTCCCGTCGACCCACGCCTGGACGAGCGCCACGCCGGCCGCGTTCAGCGTGATCGTCCTCGATCCGGTGCCGCCGGTGACGCTGCCCACGAGGCTGCCGCGGTCGGTCGCGCCCTTGGCGCCCGCCGTGGCCCACGCCGTCGAGCCGGTCGCGTTGTTCCAGGTGACCGCGGATTCGCTCCACGAGCGCTTCACCTCGTGGAGGTCGTACGTGCTCGAGGAGCCGTCCGTGACCTGGAGGGTGATCGACGCCGACTGGACGGTGCTCCCCGCGGGGATGCCGGAGACGGTCCATTTCAGCAGGCAGTACTTGTCGACGCCGGAGCCGTCGTCGCCGTCGGCCTCGCACGTGGTCGCCGCGCCGAAGTTCGTTGTCGCGGAGCCCTCCTTGATCGTCGCGTCCGTGGAGCCGGCGTACGACGAGCTCGGGAGAGAGCCCTGCTGGAAGGAGACCGTGGTCAGCGCCTGCCGGGCCTCCAGGACCTCCTCGATGTCGTCGTCCGCCGCGCAGGCGTTGACGACCGCGAGCGCCGGGAGCGCGGCGCAGAGGACGGCCTTCGACAGCCGGGACCAGCTCGTCATGAGCCGCTGGGGGAGGGGGGATTCAGCTCGCGCGCGCGAAGTCTGCATGAATGGGTGCCTTCCTTCTTCTGGGGTTGCCGTCGAGGTGAGCGTTGCGCGCGCAACGTAAGGGAAGAGCCGTTGAACAAGGTTCTACGTTTCTGTGATGATTCTGTTGCTTCCCCGGGCTTCACGGGAACGTCACGGCGTTGATCCTGGCGGATCACGCGGCGTGCCGCGTCAGTAGAGATCGCCCGTGCACTGGACGGCGAAGCTGCCTGTCGTGTCCTGCGTGCAGGCCGGCGCGCTGGAGCACCCGCCTTTGCCGGGGACGCGGGCCGCGGCGCTCACGCAGTCGCAGGACGGCTCCGCAAGGCACGAGGACGGTATCTGCTTGCAGGTCCTCCGCGCCGGCATCTTGAAGAGCTCATTGTGCGGGTCTTCGACGATCTGGCAGTACGTGTCGGCCGAGCTGCAGAAGTAGCTGCCGCAGGCGGATGTCCCCGGCGGCGCGGCGCCGGCGCACTCCTCGCCGCCGCCGATGCTCACGCCGGCGCGCGCGGCCTCGCAGGCGTTCGGGTAGACCTGCCCGTCGCAGGCGCAGACCGCCGTCGGCGTGGCCGTGTCGCACGACGTGGGGCGCTGCTGGCACACGCCGTAGTTGCCCGGGACAAGGCCTCCCTCGCCGCAATCGCCGGGCGGGTAGACGCAGTACTGGTCCGGGCCGCACGTCGCGCCGCCGCACGAGCCTGGCTCCGCGCCCGGGGCGTCCGGCCCGCAGGCCGCGAGCAGCGCGGCGAGGGCGGCGGCGCTCACGATCGACGCCGCGCTGCGCCTTCCATCGATCGCGCGTGTCGTCGCCGGTAGACTCATGTCGATTCCTCCTCTCGAGCAATGTTGAAGAAGAGAGAATTGAACCACAGAGGCACAGAGGGCACAGAGGGAGAGAAGAGAGATAGAGAAGAGTTTTTTTTTTCTTATTTTCTTCTCTCTTCCTCTGTGCCCTCTGTGCCTCTGTGGTTCAATTTTCTCCTGAGATCGGGGACGAACCCGGGCGACCGACGACTGGCGCGGTGATCGGTCGCGTCTTGGTGCAGCGAACGGGATGAAGACGACCGCGACGACGCCAGGGCAGCTCAGGAATTCAGTTCCAGGCGATCCTGGTGTCTCGGCGGCCTATCTCGTCGTCGTCGGAGCTCCGCTATAGAGGAAGCGAGCGGCCTCTTGTGCAACAAGTCCGTGTCGCGAGGGGAGCGAGACCTCCGCGCTGCGTGTCAGTCGCGCGCCGGGCCATCGAGGTCGGGCCGCGCGCTGCCCATGCCGGTGGCCCACGCCATCGTGTAGCGCGCGTTGATCTCGCACCGCGGGTTCCAGCGCAGGGCGCCGCGCTCGTCCTCCCAGCGGAAGGCGTCGATCCCGAAGGGGCCGAAATAGCCCGCGCCGGCGAGCGCCTCCCCGGCCTCGAGCGCGGCCTCGACGAGCCGACGGCGCTCGCCGCCGTCGAGATCGCCCTCGCCGGCGAGGGCGGCCCCCAGGTAGGCGCCGTTGCCGTCGCAGCGCTGCACGCACGGGGCGCCGAGGCGCACCGCGCCGCCGCGCGCGACGTGGCCGTGCAGCGAGAAGTCGCCGCGGCGCTCGACCCAGGGCTCGACCTGAAGGCCGCCGCCCGGGGAGGCGACGGCGAGCGACGCGACGGCCCAGGGGCGCGCGTCGGGCGGCAGGGCGCCGCGGGCGACCCGGCGGCGGCCGCGCCCCGCGAACCCGAACGGGCGCTTGAGCAGCCAGTGGCCCGACGGCGTGGGCGCCGCGATCGCGGCCTCGAGCTCGGGGAGCGTGGCGACGTAGCGCGCGCCGGGGAGCGTCTGGCCGAGGTCCGCGCAGAACCTCCGGTGGTTGACGCGGCGGAGCACGTCGAGCGGCGGCGCCTCCGCCGCGGCGACACCGGCGCGGCCGAGGAGGCGCAGGGCGCGGGGCGTGGGGCACCACGCGCGGCCGATGAGCGGGGTCCCGGGCGGCGCCGGCGGCACGAGCGGGGAGGGGAGGGCGGGGCTGAGCACGACGTCGCCAGGGCGCAGCAGGGCGGCGACCCGACCGGCGAGCTCGAGCGCCCGGGCGGCGACCGCGGCGCGCGGGGTGTAGCCCGCAGGGCGCGCCAGCTCCTCGTCGGCGTCGAAGTTCAGGACCCAGGCGCTCGCTCGGTCCATGAGGCCAGCGCGTCGAGGAAGGACTCGGTGAGGCCCGACCGGCTGCGGTCGCGGCGGTTCATCGGCTCGCCCCGCATGAGCAGCGGCGAGAGGGGCGCCGGGATGTGGCGGACCCAGGTCTCGAAGTCGATCGGCCCGGCCGGCACGGCAGCGCCCACCCCCGGCGGCGCGCCTTCGCCCGGCCCGGGCGGCGCGGCAGCGCCCACCCCCGGCGGCGCAGCTTCGCCCGGCCCCGGCGGCGACCCGCGCCCGGCGCCCGCGCCCGCCTGCGTGAAGCGGCGGAACCAGCGGACACCGAAGCGCACGTGCGGGATCTCCTCGGCGCAGACCCGCTCGGTGAGCGCGGCGCCCTCGTCGTCGCCGATGGCGCGGAAGCGCTCGGCGAAGCGCGCGGTGTGGTCGAGGTTGCCACCCTCGAGACCCATCCCCATCACGGCCACGAACTGCGCGGGCGACGCGGCGGAAGGCACCCGCGACCAGAACCAGTCGCGGACGGGGAAATCGCCGAAGCGGTGGCCGATCGCGGCGAGATAGCGGGCGTAGAGCTGCATGTGGCGGACCTCGTCGAGGGCGATGCGGACGAGGCCGCCGCGGAAGGCGCGCGGCGTGTCCGGGAAGGCGAGCAGCGCCCACGCCATGAGCTCCGCGGCCTGGAGCTCGTGGTGCAGGAAGGCATGGAAGAGCTGCGCGCGGCGCGCGGGGTTGCGCAGCGCCTCGGGCCCGGGGCTCTTCTGGGCGCGCGCCGAGATGCGCAGCGCGGCGGGCCGGCCGGGGCGCTCGAGGCGGCGCGGCGGGGGCGGCGCCGTGTCCGACTCCCAGGCGGACGGTACGGGCGGCGGAGCGAGCTTGTGCTCGAGGTCGGTCGAGAGGACGTAATCCCAGGCCCAGCGCTCGACGGTGCCCGGCGGAGGCGCGTCGCTGGACGGTGCAGAGAGAGACGACATGGCGCGGCAGGGCAGGCGGCGCTGCTCTCCTACCACAGCTCGGACGGGCCCGCGCGCGCCCGCGCAGCGCGGCCCGCGACCGCCGCGCCGGGCCAGCGCTCGCCCGCGCCGCCGAGCGCTCGCGGCCGCCCTGTCACGTTGACAAAGGCCTCCGCGCCGAGACGACATTTTGCCGGGGAATAAACCAGAACGTGGCGATTTGCGCGGGAGAAGACCGGCCGAGGAGGGTGGCTTACGGCTTGCTCTGAGGGGATCGCATGAAGGCGGAGCGGCGTTCCCAGGCGGTCGACAGGAAGGGCGAGGAGCAGACGGTGCTTGTCATCGGGGGCAGCGGGGGCATGTCCAGCCGCTACCGCGATGTGGCCGAGAAGCACGGCTGGTCGCTGCGCCACTACGAGAACCGCGTGCCGCCGGGCGCGCGCCGCGGCGTGGGTAGGATCGCGCTGGTCGTGATCATGGTGACGATGGTGTCGCACGCGCTGCGCGATCAGATGCAGAGCCTCGCGGCGGAGGGCGCGCCCGTCGTGTACCTGCGCAGCGCCTCGGTCTCCGCGCTGCGGGCCGCCCTCGAGCAGCGCGCCGGCTGACATCGGGTCAACCTTCCGCGGCCGGGGAGGATCGCCCCGACGCCGACGGACGACAGCGGCCCCGAGCGGCCGCCAGCAGCCCCAGCCGCCTCCAGCCAACGCCTCTCCTCCCGCCTTCCTCCTGACCAGCGCGAGCGCGCCTGTCCCGGGTCGCCCCTGAGCAATCCCCTCGAACTCTTCGGAAAGTTCACAGGGAGGCGGGGAGGAAAATCTTCGAATCACTCCCCGTCTCCCCGCCTCCCTGTTCAATTTCTCCGCTGAAAAGGGCTGCTCAATGAGGGGATTCCTCAGGGGTCGCTGCCTGTCCGGGGGCCGCGGGGCGCCGGAGCCTGCCACCAAGACGCGCGCCGTCGCGGCGCCCGCGCTCTCCATGTCACGGTGACAAGGACCTTCGCGCCCCGAGGACAAATTGCCCAGGATCGGGCCGGGAATAGAGCGCAAACTCGATGTTTCCACGGGAGATCGCGCGTCGCGGAGCGTGGCTCGCGCCTTGCTCAAGCCCCCTTCGAGGGAGATCGCATGAAGGCGGAGCGTCGTTCTCAGGCGGCAGACAGGAAGCGCGAGGAACAGACGGTGCTTGTCATCGGGGGCAGCGGGGGCATGTCCAGCCGCTACCGCGATCTGGTCGAGCAGCACGGCTGGTCGATGCGCCATTACGAGACCCGCGTGCCCCCGGGGGCGCGCCACGGCGCGGGGAAGGTCGCGCTCATCGTCATCATGGTGACGATGGTGTCGCACGCCCTGCGCGACCAGATGCAGAGCCTCGCGGCGGACGGCGCGCCCGTCGTGTACCTGCGCAGCGCCTCGGTCTCGGCGCTGCGGGCCGCGCTCGAGCAGCGCGCCGCGCTCGCGCTCGAGCAGCGGGCAGCCTGAGCCGCCGCGGCGGGCGCCGAGCCGCCTTCAGCGCACGCCGACGAGCCGCTGCATCAGGCGCTGGAACTCGGGGACCGAGAGGTTGATGTGCTCGACGACACGGCCGTAGAGCGTGGCCGTGGGCACGTTCCGGCCGTTGAACTCCCGCTCGAGCTCGGAGAGCTGCCAGAGGATGATGCGCTCGGCGCGGGTCAGGCCGTCGCGCACGTCCGGGAGATTGTCGTACGGGGATCGACTCGTGGACATGTTCTGGCTCCGATCAGACCCGCGCCGCCGCGCACCGGCGCGCGCTCACTGCACGACCCCGAGCACGCGCTGCTGCCGCGCGAGCTCCGCCGCGTTCTTGATCGCCTCGAACAGCTCGCGCGAGGCCGGCAGCCCCCGGATGACGAGCTCGGGATCGCTCGCGTCGCGCGTGAACACGCGGATCTCGGCGATGTCGAGCAGCCGCTCCATGAACGACTGGCGGAGATCGATGTCGTGCACCCGCCAGAGCTGCAACGTCTCGACCCGCCGGGTGAGCAGGCCGGCCTCGTAGTCGATGGTGCGGTCGGTGATCTTGTAATGGAGGCTCTTGCGCTTCCAGTGCAGGACGCCGAGCCACACGAGGCCCACCAGCACGAGCGAGAGCACGCCCGCCGCCACGTACGACCAGAACCACGCCTTCCAGCTCGGCGTCCCCTCGAAGATGAGCCGCGCCCCGCCCGGCGAGGGCGCGAGCGCGCCGCCGGCGGAGGCGAGCGCGCTGCCCGCCGGGGCGAGCGGCGCAGCGGAGGCCGCGGCGGCCACGGTCGCTCGCTCGTCGAGCATGCTGCCGCAGTAACGGCACTTGATCGCGGCGTCCTGGATCTGCTCCGCGCAGAAGGGGCACGGTTTCACGCGGGCGATTGTAGTACGGGGCGCCGCCGGGAAGCACGCCCGCCGCTCGCGCCGCCAGGTCGGCTAGGATGTGGTTTGAATTACGTTTGCGCGCCGAGGCGGACCGCGCCGGGGGTCGCTGCGGAGCTCCCGATGGCCGCGATTGCATTCGCCGGTGACCCTCGTCAGGATCGGCCCCACCCGGCACGCGACGCGCCTCCGTCTGGCGCCCGGTGGAGTGATCTCGATGAGCAACGTCAAGGGCAACGCGCTGGGGGGGTTCAAGAGCTTCGTGACCGCGCAGCACGGCGCCGCCGGCGTGGCCCGGTGGCTGGAGTGCCTGAGCCCGGAGGACGCCGCGCGCGTGGGCGGCATCGTCCTGCCGCACATCTGGTACCCGGTGAGCCTCTGGAACAGCCTCGTCGACCGCTACGTGGCGCTGTACGGGGACGGTCATCCGCAGTGCTTCCGGGCGGTGGCCCACGCCATCGCCGAGGAGGACCTGCAGCGGTTCTTCACGGTGCTGCTCAAGGCCGCGTCCCCCGAGACCGTGCTGCAGCGGTCCTCGTCGCTCTGGGAGCGCTACTTCGACGAGGGCACGATGGAGGCGACCTCGGTCGCCGCGCGGCGCTTCTCGGTCCGCCTCACCGCGTCGCGCCTCCCGGACCGCGGCCCCGGGCCGGTCACCTGCGCGGTGGGCGTCCCGGCGTGGCAGGAGCGGATCATGGCGCGCATCGGCGTCAAGGAGAGCCGCACCTTGCACACGCGCTGCCGCTTCCGCGGCGCCAAGGCGTGCGAGTTCGAGGTGACGTGGTCGTGAGCCGGCCGGAAGGCGCGCGCGGCCGCGGAAAGCGCCCGCCCGCTCGTCGGGCAGCTTCGCGCGTCGGGAAGCCCGCCAGGAAGTCCCGGTCGGAGAGGCGCGAACGCAGAAAATTATAGTAATATCGGCATCTTACGTCCGTTTCGCGGCCGAGGGGGCTCCGACGTGGCCCACCGCGGGCCCAACGGGCCACCCTCCGCCGCCGCGTCGGCCGCTGTCGAGCGGCCCGCGGCATCATCGGTCGGGGTCGGCGCCTGACCCGACGGGGCGGCGCCGAAGGGTCGCGCGGGCATCGTGCAAGCGGATATTCAGCCTCGAGCCCGTGGTCTCGAACGGCTCAGGGCGACGGATGCCGGCGGGGCGCAGGTGGTTTCGAAAGCCATGCGCCCCATTGCGCCCCGGCAGGGGATCGCTCGGCCCCATGAAGACACGCTCCATCGGTGGGCACATAGCCAAATAGGCCCGAAGCGCGCGCGACATCGGGTGAGAGTGCCAAGGCGCGCGGGTCATCCGTCTTGTTCTCGTCGAGCACCACCCATGCGGCAATGGATTGTTGGCAATGATGCGCGCCGGAAAGGTCGCGAGCGCGAGTATCCGGTGAATGACCTTCGCGATATCTTGACGCGAAGAAGCCTCGAGATGTCCCGGCATCATGGAGATCGCGCGAACCGCATGATCGAGCGTCAAACGAGGGAGAGGGACGGGGCCGGTCCCATCCTGGACATGTGGTCTTCCCCAAGGACGCTTCGGAACGCGGTCAGCGGAGCAGCTACCACCATGGGCGACGGCGTGCTCGGCGCGAGGCGCCAGAGCCGCTGGCTCGTCGATGGCGTGATGGCACGCCCGCTCGTAGCGGTGCCACGTGGCACGTGCCACGTGCCAGCCGAGCGGTGCCACGTGGCACGTGCCAGCCGACCGGAGTGAGCATGACCGCGAGAATGGAGGGACCTCCGCGCACGGAAAGGGGGGGACGCGCAGCGCCGAGCGGGTAGCTCGTGCGTCAGAAGGGGATCCCTCAGCGTCGTTACGAGACAGGGGCGCGAGAGGTAGCTCCGCCAGCCTGCGCACGGGGGCGGACCGTCCGCGGGCGGATCGAGGACCGTCCACGTACCGTCCTGAGGGACGGTCCGCGAGGAGCCGCCGGCTGGACCTTCTCGATCGACACAACTTCGAGCGCTGGCACGTAGGCTGCTCTGCCCTGGGCGTAGATCGCGCCGGCCCGTGTGAGAGCGAGCCGGCGTGCGACGGGATCTGCCTGCGCGGGGTCTCCCTCGCAGCGAGGCGAGAGTTCGTGGACTGGCCACGTGCGCGGCCGTTCGCTTGGCTTTGCTTTTTATGAGCATTTGCCTTGATGAGGAGAGACTTGTGATGAGTAACAAACCAAGATCGAAAATTCGACCGCCCGAGCCTTCCATGGCCTCGCGGGAGGCTGCCGGAGTCGAGCCGCGCGCGACGCGATCCTCGACGCGCTCCATGGCATCGAGGCGTGAGGCCCTCGTGGGCGCGCGCGCCGCGGCAGCTCTCGTGGTTTCATGCGTCGCGATGGCCAGCTTCGCGGGTTGTCATGGCGACAGCAAGATTCCGCAGGTCGAGCAGGTCGAGCAGGTCGCGCAGCAGCAGACCTACGTCCCGCCCGACCCCGCGCACGTCTTCACCGACCTCGCGCCCGCCGCGCACATCTTGCCGGCGACCGCGCGCGACTACCTGCCGGGCTCTGGCGAGGTCGGGGCGGATGGCGCGTACCACTACGCGTTGCCGCTCCAGGTTCCCCCGGGGCGCGGCGACGTGACGCCGCAGCTCTCTCTCGGGTACTCGAGCCGCTCGGGCAACGGCCCGCTCGGCGTTGGATGGAATGTCGGCGGGCTCTCGACGATCCACCCGTGCGACGCGGTCGTCGCGACCGACGGGATCGCCGCCGAAGGTGACCGGCTCTGCCTCGACGGCGCGCTGATGGTGAAGATCGGAGCGTTCGAGTTCCGCACCGAGAACGACATGATCGCCAAGATCGTGCGCCACAACGACTCGGACGTCAACTGGACGGTGTACCTGAAGGATCACCGGATCCGGTACTACGGAAGGGATTCCGATGACGGCGACGACAAGGCGCACAGCTTCCCGCTCGTCGAGGAGCGCGATCGCTCAGGGAACATCGCCCGCTACACGTACAAGGACACGTCGCCTCCCCTCATCCAGTCGATCGAGTACACCTTTCATACGAGCGGCGCTGCGGCGCAGCGCGAGATCGTGTTCAACTACAAGGCACGCCCCGATCCGATCGCGCGCCGCGTGAGCGGCGAGGCGTTTCTCTGGGACGAGCTGCTCGACACGATCGTGATGAAGGCGCCGAACCCCAACGCCAAGGCCACGGTATGGACCTACTCCCTGGGTTACGAGACCAGCCCCGACACCGGCTACTCGCGGCTGACGACGGTGGCGCGCTGCGGGGCGGCGGGCGGCTGCTCGTATGCGCGCGAGTTCGACTACTCGAGGTGGAGTGAGCTCGGCGGGGAGCGGTTCGAAGACAAGGTGACGTCGTTCCCTGGTGTTCCGCTGGACCCTGCGTCGCCGATGCTGGTAGCGGACGTCGACGGCGACGGCGATGATGACGTCGTGTACCAGGATGCCACGGGCCAGCACCGCATCCACATCGGAGACGGCGAGCTGCCGCTCTCTGGCTCCTTGGACGTGTCGAACATCGGCTTCATGGGAAAGTCGCAGCCCGTCGACATCGACGGAGACGGCGCGAGCGAGATCGCCGTGCTGGTGCTGCACGGGACCGAGGAGGATATCGAAGAGGCGGACACCGCGGCGGAGTTCCAGGCGCTCTACCATTACGAGATCTGGCGGTGGAACAAGGACGCCCTGGACTTCGAGCTCGTCCCGGGCGTGCTCCCGGCGAACGCCGCGACGGCAGCCCCTGACGCCATCATGGACCCGACGTGCCGCTTTGGAGACATATTCGGGGCCTGTGATCACCTGTTCTTCGCTGACCTCAACGGAGACATGCTCCCGGACATCGTCAAACCGTGGGACGCATCCGTCGAGAATGTATATCAGCCGACAAGATTCGAGATCTACCTGAACCTCGGCGGCACGTTCGGTCCGCCGATGAATCTGCCGCTCGAGCTCCCACCGCATCAGAAGTTCGCGTATCACACCTGGTTCCACACGACGGTCCGCGACGGGCGGCATTTCGTCCGCTACCTGCGCTACCACGACTGCGCCTCGTGCACGCTGGAGTATGACTCGTGGATCGTGGGACTGCGCGCCGACGGGACAGCCGAGACGCTCCCTTTCGGCGATGACCCATGGAATGATGGAACCACCGGGCCGAAGCCGACGGACATGGATCCCGACGGAGACGGGGTGCGCGAGCTCCGGTGGCTGGCTGCGACCGACCCCTGGTATCCGAGCCACATCACCCCGATACGGGCCGACATCGACGGCGACGGGCGCGAGGACGTCGTCCTCCACGACAAGAACGCGGACACGATCTCGATCCAGCTGTCGAAGACCCTGGCGAACTCGTCGGCGCCGGTGTACGCGCCGTCGAAGACGCTGACCCACAACCGAGATCTCGCGAAGGTCGTCACCGGCGACTTCGATGGCGACGGTCGCGTCGACATCGCAGGCATCGAGAGCGGCGCCGACAGCAAGGTCGTGATCTGGCCCCAGTTCAACGAGTGGCAGAACGTCGGGATCGCGACGTTTGACGTCGATCTGCTGACCAGCGTCCGCGATACGGACGGCGCGTTCCTGAATCGCGAGGACATCGTCTACCGGAACGATACGCCGACGGGCGAGGTGTCCGACGTGCTTGAGAGCGCCAGCCCTCCGGTGGCGGCGGCGGACTGCTCGTCCTCCTATCCCGTCGTCTGCATGAAGCGCGGCATCACCGTGGTGGCCGAGCACGCCACCTACAAGCCGACGATGTGGGCCTTCCCGTCGGAGCGGCGGACGCGGTACTCGTACTTCTACCCGTACATCGATGCGCTGGGCCGTGGCTTCCTCGGGTTCCAGATGATCCGGTCGTGGGAGCCCGAGCTGGCGGTCGAGAGCGAGGTTCGCTTCAGGAACACGGATCGCGTAGGTACCCGATATCCGTTCGCGTTCATCCCCTCGTCGACGCTCACCACCACGCTCATCCTCGACGTCGAGCTGTACGGCCAGCAGTTCCCGGACCCGACGGCGCTCGCGCGCGTCGTCAAGACCAATCACAGCTTGTCGTATCGTGCTCTCAATGGCGACGAGACCTACGTCGTCAACAAGGAGATAACCACCGAGCTCGAGTGGGAAGTAGACGTCGATGTGGTCTGGGATCCGACGAAAGCCGGCGTTGTGGACTATCTTGGCGGCGTCGTGACCCCCAAGTTCGCGCCTCGCATGCGCAAGGTCGATCCGACGTTCGACGACTACGGCAATGTGATCGCGCAGGTCGCGACGACCGAGGATGGGGTCCGCAGCGAGTTCACGCTCGGCTACGAGACGGCGAACACGACCTGGTGGCTGGTCGATCTGCCGAAGGACTATCGCTTCCGGTCGTGGACACCGAGCCTGCACAACGCGCCGTCCTACCGGCACGTGCGGTTCCAGCACGACGCGCAGGGACGGCTGACCACGCAATGGATCGAGCCGACCAGCACGGACAACGACATCAAGCAGACGATCACGTACGAACGCGATCCCGCGTACGGCAGCTACGGCCAGGTGACGGGCGTGACGCGGACCGCGCCGGGGGTCGTCGAGCCGCGGTTCATCGGCGTCGACTGGCACGACTCGACCGATGAGCAGATCTTCCCGTCGCGGGAGTGGAACGGACTCGCGCACACGACCACGTTCGTTCACCATCCGGCCTACGGGTTGCTGCTCGCCGAGGCCGACCCCGACGGGGTCGAGACCTTGTACCAGTACGATGATCTCGGGCGCCCGCGCGGGAAGGCGCTCGAGGGAGGCGACAGCGTCGCGCTCGCGTACGCCGAGCAGAACGAGGGGCGTCTCTCGGTGACGGCGACGACCGCGTCCGGGGACGTCCGCTCGACGGTGCTCGACAAGCTGGGGCGGCCGACGATGCGCACCGTCCGTGGCATGGACGGAAACGTCAAGCAGATGACGATGACGTATAACGTGCTCGGGTACCTGCACGGCCTATCGAACTGGGGCGACGGCGTGGGAGCTGCCCCTGTGACGCAGCACTGGTATGACACGCTCGGACGCCCGCGCCGCGTCGACCGTCCGGGCGGCACCGAGGTCGAGACGACGTACTCCGGGCTGTTCGAGGCGACCCACCACGACGCCAAGGGCGCCGCGAAGCGCCAGATCGTGGACGTTGACGGCCGCCTCGTCGAGACGTACGCCGTCGTCGATGGGGTGGAGGTCCTGTCGTCGCGGATCGTGTACAAGCCGTTCGATCTTCCGGGGATCACCCGCGACGCCGACGACAACGCGACCGAGCTCTTCTATGACCAGCTCGGCCGCAGGGTCCGCGAGGAGGAGCCGAACGCCGGCACGACGCGGCTGTTCTACAACGGCTTCGGTGAGATCCGCCGCGCCGAGCGCGGCACGGGCACGGTGGACGCGACGATCTTCAACCGCGATGTGCTCGGTCGCATCCACACGATGGATACGGTCGCCGGCACCATGACCCTCAGCTGGGACGCCCTGAATGGCACCGGCAAGCTCTGGAAGGAGTTCAGCCCCGACGGCATGCGGGTGGTGTATAGCTACGACGAGGTAGGGCGGGTCAGCGGCGGCAGGTGGTGGAAAGGGGACGGGAGCGAATGGTTCGATCTTGACGTGGAGCGAGACGAATACGGTCGGGTCATCAAGACCATCTACCCGGAGGCCAACGGGCAACGCCTCACGATCGCGAACGTGTATGACGGCGCGTACGTGGAGCGGGTGGAGGACGTGACGGATCCGGCAAATCCGGAGCCGCTCTGGACGATCACCGAGCGCGCGGCCAACGGAGCGCTCAGCGCCGGCGAGTTCGGCGACGGGGTCGCCTACTACGCGGCCCAGTACGACGCGATGGGGCAGCCGACTCGCCTGCAGGCCTACCGCAGCCCGAGCGACTACCTGATGGACATCGAGTACACGCCCGACGCGAACGGCAACGTCGAGCGGCGCGAGGATCACGTCGTGGGCCGCGTCGAGACGTTCGGGTACGACGAGCTGCACCGGCTGCGGCAGTGGACCAACACGAGCGGCGCGACGTCGCTCTCGCGGAGCTTCGTGTACGATCGGATCGGCAACCTCGAGAAGGTGCTGAGCGGCGCGACCGTCCTCGAGGAGTTCGTCGATCGAGGCGCCGCTGGTCCGCAGAAGCTGGATCACTCGACTGGCGGCGTGACGTACGACTACGACCACCGCGGGCGCCAGACACGGGCTGGCAATCGCAGCGTCGTGTACAACGCGTTCGACTTGCCGCGGCAGGTGACGCGGAGTGGAACCACATGGTACTACCAGTACACGGCGTCCGGCGAGCGCTTCCGCGAGGCCGATCCGCTCGGCATTCTGGAGCGCATCTACGCCGGCGGCCTGTACGAGCGGCACAAGGCCGGGTCGAGCCAGACCCATATCCATCACGTGCACGGGCCTGATGGACCGGTGGCCGACATCATCATCAACGCCAGCGGCCGCCGCGTGAGCTACGTGGTACCCGACGCGCTCGGCAGCACCGCCGTGCGATTCGACGAGACGCTCGCCCCGGGCGCAGCGCCGGAGCGGTTCCACTACGAGCCGTTCGGTCGCCGTATCGAGGCCGACGGGAGCGCGTGGGCGGGCTCGTGGGGGGCGCTGACGCTCGGCTTCGCGGGCGTCGAGCAGGCCCCTGCGGGACTCATCCAGATGGGCGGCAGGGCCTACGACCCGGTCCAGCGTCGCTTCCTCAGCCCCGACCCGCTGGTGAGCGACCCGTACTTCGACCAGGCGAGGCACCGCTACAGCTACGTGCACAACAACCCGGCGACGCTCACCGACCCGACCGGCTACTCACCGGGCGACCCGTGGGGACCGGTCCCGCCCGCCTGGTTGTGCGGCTACGTCAGCCCGGTCCAGCTCTCGTTCGGGGCCTACGCGGGCGGCAGTCCGCTGCCGCTGTCCCAGCCGCGCGCGAGCTTGCCCGACATGACGCCGGATTCGTTCCGCAGCGCCACGCCGGCGGGGCCGCAATTCACCGGGACGGGGTACGCCGGCGGCGACAGGGTCGCGCGGTTGCTCATCGATTACGGCGTCGACGCCTGGCTGCAGGAGAACGGCGACACCGCGATCAATGTCTCGCTCGGCGTCTCGTACGTCGCACTGACGGTCGCCACGTACGGCATGGCGGCCGAGGCCGGCGTGTTCGCCGGCGTGAGCGCCCGCGTGGCGAGCTTCGGGGCGACCTCATGGCGGGCGGTCACGGGTGTCGCTGGCGCGATCGGCGAGGGAGCGCGGCGCTACGGCAACCAGGTGACCCGGTGGGGCGCGCAGTTCACGCGTGTGATCCGCGGTGCGGGGGAGGCGGCGTCCTCCACCGTAAGGGCGGGAGGCCGCATGTGCTTCGCGCCTGGGACCCAAGTCCTGATGGCGGACGGCTCGACAAAAGCCATCGAGGAAGTGCAGCCCGGCGACCTGGTGGTGGCTGATGACCCGGAGGACAACGAAGGATCTCGAATCCAGGAGGTCACCGAGGTCCACGAAACGGCGACTTACCGAATCTTCCATATCGAAGTCGCCGGTGAGAATGGCGGAAGCATTCTCTCGACGGGGCGTCACCCCTTCTGGACCACGCGGGGCTGGGTGGCAGCCGAGGAGCTTAGGACCGGCGATCTGCTTCAAGATGAAGTCGGGCGCCAGGTCGAGATTGCAAGCATCTCTGTCGAGTCCAGGGATACTCCGACGTTCAACCTGAGCGTGGCCGGCGATCATACATTCTTCGTTGTCGCCGGCCAAACACCTGTTCTGGTTCATAACGTTGACCCGTATGATATCTGGTACTCGCAGGACAGCTACGACCCCACGTTCACCCATGGGCCGTGGAAAGGTAGGAGCCTCGCGGAAGCGATCGCCGAGGCGCGCAGGCTGAACAGGCTCCCCGATGGTCTTACTCTGAGGGCGATGAGAATGGGAGACGGGACCTGGGCCACCCTCCATAACCGTACGCTTGCGGTAGCGAGAGCTGCGAACCTTCAGAACGTCAACCCGATCGACGCGGGAGCGAAGGGGCTCAACCAGCTCAATAAGCTGCTGCGAGACTCCGGTCTCGCCGGTCCAGTCGAGGATGCGGTTATGAGGTGCAAATGAATAATGAGAGGTGTGGAGGAACGTTCCTCCTTCAAGAGACGGAGCCCAAAAGTCTGATAGGTTGCTTTAATTCGACCACCTCGGACACAGGGCCTGGCTGGGTTCAAGGATCGCTTTTCGATGCGCCGGGGAGCATGGCGTTCGTAGACATGGGGAACAAGACTGAGCTTGTCTTGAGTCGAGGTGTCGCGTTCTCTCTCGTCAGTCTCCTTCACGTGCTGGTCGCGCAGAACGCGTACATTCGCGATCCTGATGCGCCACGGATGTGTGAGCCCGTCGAAGCCGGGAGGATCGCCGTGAATCACCGGCCGGGCGCGAATGACAGAATCATTGCTTCTTGGGTGCCCGATCCCGAGTACATCACGTGCCGAGTCGTGGAGGGTCAGGTCGAGTGGCGACTGCGTGAGGACATGGCCATCGAGCTCGCGTTCGCCCTTGTTCGCCATCTGGCACGGATCGCCGCGGGTGTAGAGGCCAAGAGCGCATGACCGAATAAGCGTTTGCTCGAACGCAAGCGACTCGCGAATCCCCGGGTCGGCGTTCGAGCAAGCGTCCCCTCCACTCAACGACGCTCTCGGACCCTTACCGGCTGGCCGGCCCCGTCTTCTGGTCCGACTCCCCCCGCGCCACCATGACCGTGCTCGTGTTGTGGAACCCTTCGACGCTCCCCCGAACTTCGCGCTCTGCCCGTCGCGCCTCACCCCGAACATAGCTGAGAGCGCGCCGCCCGGCGCCGGCAGGGCGGCGCCCCCGGCGGCTCCCTCAGGGATCACCCCTCCGCGTCGTCGTCGTCGCCGGCGACCTCATCGGTCGCCGTGCGCCGCCCGAGCCAGCGGCGGAGCTGCGTCCGGTGCACGGCCAGCGCGCGAGTCGTGCGCGCCACGTTCCCCCCTTCGCGGCGCAGCACCTCCTCGATGACCTCGTCGGCGGGCAGTGACGCCACTTGCGCCTTTCGCCGGGGTCGACGACGCGGGATGCGGGGCGGTGCCGGCCCGCCGGGCACCACTCGGCATCCTGGAGGCGAGGCACCGGTCCAGCTACGCCCTATGCGCTCATAAAAGCCCGGCGACCTTCACCGGCCCACCGGCTACCGGGTACCTCCCGCCTGGCCATGCGGCCTTTTCGCCCACGCCGTCCATCTCGCCATTGAGCCGGTCCAGCTCTCCTGATCTCCCACCCCGCGAGATCCTCACCGCTCCCGGTCTCCCCTCCTTCACCCAGCGACCCCCCACGCCTCGCCGAGGTGGCGGCGGATGCTCGCCCGCGCCCGGTGGGCGCAGAGGCGGGCCGCCATCTCGGTACACCCGAGCCGCGCCGCGACCTCGTCGAGGCTGCACCCCTCCTCGCGCCGCGCTCGTCGCCTTCGATCACGCGCTCCATGGCCTCTTCGGCGGAGGGCTCGGAGGGAGCGACGAAACGATGAACCTGAGAAGCGACGGCTCGATGCATGGATGTCTCCCCTTCGGAAAAGCGCGCAACGCGCGCCACCTCGCAGCAGCGGGTCAATGGGATCGCGGCCCTCGAATGACGTCCGAGCGGCTCGCCGGAAGCGCGCGCGAGCCGGCCTGCCCCGCGCTGCGCGCCACGACCGTGCTCGCGGCCTGGCCGTCGCCCCGTGTTGGTAGCACGCTGACACGCTGACACGCTGGCACGCTGGCACGCTGGCACGCTGACACGCTGGCACGCCCGAGAAGGCGAGGTCGACGTCGCTCATGGTCCCGTGCTCCGGGTCGAGCGGGACGCAGCGGGCCCGTCCGGCGACCGGGAGAGACCACGGGGCATGACCTCGTGCCCAACGTCGGTCCCGAGGAAAACAACGCCGCGGGCCGGGTCTACGCTGACAGAGGAACAGTTCGGTAATTCCGCTCGGTTCGCTCCCTTCCTGAGCTGGTGTGCAAATTGCTTTACTCGCAGGAGCTACATGGAAGGCGGGCTGGCGCCGCGCGTCCAAGCTGGCTCGGCTCCGTTCGCGCGGAGCGGGCAGCTCGTCTCGAGGCGCGCCGGCGGTGAGCCCGCGACCCTCGCACCCAGCATGGCGGCCAGAGGCCGCGTTCACCGCGCTGAATCGTAGAGAGCACAATAAGGATTCATGTCAAGATGATGATGAAGAATAGAAGACCTTTGTCCATGAGCCTGCGGAAGGCGGGGGGCCGGAGGATCGGCTCCTGGCTCGCGTTGAACTCCGTCGCGCTGTCCCTGCTCGGGTGCGCGGGAGAGCTGGCCAGCGAACAGGACGTGGACGACGCCGAGGTCGCGGCGATCGCGCAGGAGCTGCGCGATGACGACGCACCGATGCACGCCGTGACCAACGAGCCTGTCTTGAGCCTGAAGGAGAAGCACGCCTGCGCGGTGCACCCGGACGGCACGGTGAATTGCTGGGGGAAATACCATGACGGCGTGAACGGGGACGCAAACGCAGATCCGAGCGGTACATTCCTCCAGGTCAGCGCGGGCCGGTTTCACTCCTGCGGGCTAAGGACGAACGGCACGATCGATTGCTGGGGGGACAGTTCATTTGGCGCGGACACCGATCCGAGCGGTACATTCCTCCAGGTCAGCGCGGGCGGCGATCACACCTGCGGGCTGAGGACGGACGGGACGATCCATTGCTGGGGGTTGAACTCGAGCGGACAGGCCACGGATCCGTCGGGCACCTATGTCCAGGTCGTCGCAGGTTACGCTCATTCATGCGGGCTGAGGCCGGACGGCACGGTCAATTGCTGGGGGTGGTACTTCCACAACCTGGAGCTGGACGAGCACAACGAGGTGTTGCCCACGGACACTTTTGTCCTGCTCTCCGCGGACCTCGAGAACACGTGCGGGATCAGGACCAACGGCACGGTCCTCTGCTGGGGCACCAGCGCCGCCGCCCAGCCCTCGAATCCGTCGGACACCTTCACCCATATCTCCACAGGAATGCTTAGCACCTGCGGCGTGAAGACGAACGGCACGGCCGAGTGCTGGGGGAACAGCGGCTGGGAGCTCACCACCGTGCCCCCGGGGCCTTTCACTCAGTTCTACCAGGGTACCCAGTTCCACTGCGGGCTGAAGACAGATGGCAAGATCATCTGCGGGGGGACGGAGTATTCCGCTCCGGGCAGCTCGGAGATCTTCGGTCGCATCGAGGTCGCGGTCTCGGCGGGCGACCAGCACACCTGCGCGCTGAGGCCGGACGGCACGGTGAGCTGCTGGGGGAGCGACGATCATGCCCAGTCCACGGAGCCGACCGGAACCTACAGGCAGATCGCCACGGGCAGGAATCACACGTGCGGCGTGAAGACGAACGGCACGGTGAACTGCTGGGGACTTGACCTTGACGGCCAGGGTTCAGACCCCTCGGGCACCTACAAGCAGGTCAGCACGGGGGGGATTCATAACTGCGGTGTGAGGACGAACGGCACGGTCCACTGCTGGGGAAATAACACCGCAGGCCAGGCCACGGATCCGACGACGGGTACCTTCAGGCAGGTCAGCGCGGGCTACTGGCATAGCTGCGGCGTGAAGACGGACAGCACGGTCGACTGCTGGGGCAACAACACCGGCGGCCGGGCCACGGACCAGGCGGCCGGCTTCGCGCAGGTCAGCGCCGGCACCGACCACACGTGCGGGCTGAAGACGAACGGCCAAGTGGACTGCTGGGGGACCGGCTCCCATGGTGAGGCAGCGGACCCGACGGGCACCTTCACGCAGGTCAGCGTGGGCGATGACCACAGCTGCGGGCTGAAGGCGGATGGCTCGGTGTATTGCTGGGGGCGGAACGATTATGGCCAGTCCTCGCCGCCTGCCCTCAAGTTCTCCCAGATCAACGCGGGCAACAGCCACACCTGCGGGCTCGCGGAGGATGGACGCGTGTATTGCTGGGGGTACAACTTCTCGGGGCAGTCCGCGCCGCCGAGCAAAATGTACACGGCCGTCGGTACGGGCCACGAGCACAGCTGCGGTATCAGGGCGGATGGCACCCTCGATTGCTGGGGGCGCAACGACCTGAACCAATCCTCGGAGCCCCCTGGCGACTTCATCGAGATGACCGGCGGCATCGGCTATACCTGCGCCTTGAAGTCGCTCGGCGGGGTGCTCTGCTGGGGGAAGGACGATCATGGCCAGTCCACCGAGCCTTCTGGAACCTTCACCGACATCGACGCGGGGTACTCCCACGCCTGCGGCATGAGGACCGACGACACGGCGGACTGCTGGGGAGACAACGGATACGGCCAGACCGACGTCCCGTCGGGAAGCTTCTTCCAGGTCAGCGCAGGAGGTTATCACACCTGCGGCGTGAAGGTGGGAGGCGCGGTGGACTGCTGGGGGAACAGCATGGAGGGCCAGGCCGCGGATCCGGCCGGCTCCTTCTTCCAGGTCAGCGCGGGCGCCACGCATAGCTGCGGTGTGAAGACTGACTACACGGTGGATTGCTGGGGAAGCAACACGTTCGGCCAGTCCACGGAGCCGTCAGGCTCCTTCTTCCACGTCACCGCGGGCGACAGGCACACCTGCGGGTTGAGGACGGA
The DNA here is from genome assembly GCF_051474675.1 of Sorangium sp. So ce406. Taxonomy (NCBI): domain Bacteria; kingdom Pseudomonadati; phylum Myxococcota; order Polyangiales; family Polyangiaceae; genus Sorangium; species Sorangium sp. So ce406. Next base: position 1,525,519 of record NZ_CP150340.1, read on the forward strand.
CTACACGGTGGATTGCTGGGGCTCAAACGACTATGGCGAGGGCACGGACCCGCCGGGTAACTTCTTCATGATCCGCGCCGGCGGCCGCCATACGTGCGGGCGGACGTTTGATGGTACCGTGTACTGCTGGGGCCGTAACCAGTACGGCCAGACCTTGCCGCCGCAGCAACTCTAGGCGCGGCCCCTCGCTCAGGGGGGCCTCTGAGGCCATGGGGTTGGCCCGGCTCGCCGGGCCGCCCTCGTTTCTCCGTGCGCCTGCAGGTGCGTTGCGCCTGCTCGATCAACGTCGTAGCGGCTGTGTCAGGGCGCTCCGGGATCGGAGTAGGCCGGCTGTGTCGGCTCGACAGAACCGACAGCGGGGGGCGCCTTGCGCAAGTCGCGCTAAGGATACGTGTCGAACGCCCACCATTCCGTCGCCATGTTGTCGTCGGTGATGATCGGGTCATCCTGCGTCCGCCGCAGGATCGACTCCCGGCTTTCCCAGGTGGGCCCGCCGCGCCAGTCCTGCTCTTTCAGCAGATCGAGCTGCGCGGCGCGGCTGCCGGCGGGCAGCACGGGGAGGCCGTCGATGTGCCAGGCGTCGAGCTTCGTCTCGAAGCGCGCGTGGTCGATGGCGATCGGATCGTCGCTCGCGATCAGCATGTTCTGGTAGCGGCGGGCGTGGGGGAACACGGTCGCCCCGGTCTTCTGAGCCGCGGTGGACATGGTGGTGTTGTAGTAGAGCGCGCCGCCCGGCTTCAGGTGCCGGCGGGACAGCTCCAGCATCTCCCGCGAGAGCAACATCGAGGCGTACGAGCGCCAGTGCACGATCGTGTTCTCGACGATGACGTCGAAGCGCCGCGAGGTCCGCCCCAGGTAGCGCCGGCCATCGTCGATGAGGAGCTCCACCTTGGGGTTGTCCAGCGCGCTCGCGACGACGGACGCGCGCCGCGCCGCCTCGACGAACCCGGGGTTGATCTCGACCACGGTGAGGTGCTCCACGTCGGGATCGTTCGCCAGCACCTGAAGCCAGGAGCCGGACCCGAGGCCGATCATGAGGATGTCGCGCGGCCGGGGGTGGAACGCGGACACCACGTAGGCTCGCAGCACCCGGTTCTCGTCCTCTTCCGGCAGCGGGCTGACGTTGGCGATGCCCTCGTAGGATCCGCCGCCGTACACGGTGCCCGACCGGGAGATCGTCACGACGCCTTCGCGACGTTCGATGACGTGGGCGAAGCCACCGTGTTCGCGGTACTCCTCCCCGTAAAGGAGCTTCTCGTAGAGGTCACCGTAGAGCGCTTTCGCGGACCCCACGAAGGACGCGACGGCGGCGGCCAGGAGTGCGCCGATGAACACGCGCGAGCGCGCCGTCCTCGACGCCGAGAGCATGAGCGTCGCGCCGAGCGCGGCGCCCGCGATCGCGAGGGCCACGTTGAGCTCGCGCAGGGGCAAGACGTCCAGCAGCACGAGGCCGGTGACCAGGCTGCCCAGCGTCGAGCCCACGATGTTGCCGACGTAGACGTAGGACAGCCGCGCGCCGGCCAGCTCGTCCGCGCGGATCCCGAAGTGGCACAGGAGCGGAAACCCCGCGCCGAGGCAGGCGCTGGCGAGCGCGAAGACAGGCAGCGTCGAGGCCGGCTCCACGCCGTGGCCGACGAGGTGCGCGACGGCGGGGGCCACGAGGAAGGCCGCGAGAGCCCCGGCGAAGATCACCCCGCCCACCCGGTAGAGCTGCCCGGAGCGCTCCGCCGCCGCGCTCCGGCAGTAGCGACCGGCGAGGAGCGAGCCGACGGCCAGACCGGCGAGGTAGGTCGCGAGCAGAAAGCCGAAGGCGTCCGGCGCGCCTTCGGTCGCAAAGCTGTAGACCCGGACCCAGAGGACCTCGTGCGAGAGCGCGAGACAGCCGCCGAGCGTGGCGACGAGGACGGCAACGAGGAGCCTCATGGCGCGCCGCGACGCCGCCGGCGCAGCACCATCACGAGCACGCCGACGAGGACGTTGAGCGCCGCGGCGACCTGCGCGGTGGCCCGGAGGCCCAGCCCGCCCAGCAGGTAGCGCGCCGCCAGGAAGGCGCCGAACGCCGCGCCCAGCGTGTTGATGAAGTAGAGGTTGCCCAGCGAGCGACCGACGTTGTGCGACCGCGACGTGGCGTGCCCGACCAGGAGGGGAAGCGTGGCGCCCATCAACATGACCGGGAGCACCACGAGCAGGAAGGCCACCCCGCCGGCGGCGACATGGCCAATGCCGTGCGTGATGTCTGCAATCAGGGCGAAGAGGCGGAGGCTGAAGGCGCCGTAGAGGCCGATCCCGAGCTCGGCGAGCGCGAACAGCATCACCGCAGCGCGCGGGTGCCGGCGCGAGAGCGCCCCACCCGCGAGGCTCCCGAGGCCGAGACCCAGCATGAACGCGGTGACGACGATCGTGACCGACAGGACGTCGACGCCGTAGATCGCGTGGAGCGCGCGCTGCCAGACGACCTGATACACCAGCGCCGCCGAGCCCGAGAGGAAGAACACAGGGAAGAGCCAGGGCTCCAGGGCTCGCGCCTCCTGCTGCTCGGCGGCCGGCGGGGCGAGCTTGGTCGCGAGGGGCTGCGCGGGCATGCTGGCGTCCCTCGAGGGAATCCGGGGGGATCTACCCGCGCGGCGGGAGCTGGGCGCGGGGCGCGGGCATGGACAGGGCGGGCGCGGGCCGCTGGAACACGCGCCCGAGCGCGGCCGCGGCGGCGTGATAACCGCACATGCCGTGGACGCCGCCGCCGGGCGGCGTCGAGCTCGAGCAGAGGTAGAGCGAGGGGTTGGGCGTGGAGTAAGGGCTGAGGCTCGCGACGGGGCGCGCGAAGATCTGGAGCCAGTCGTTGGCGCCGCCGGCGATGTCGCCGCCGACGTAGTTCTCGTTGTAACGCTGCCAGTCGGCGGGGGCGCGGGCGGCGCGGGCGCGCACGAGATCGCGGAACCCCGGGGCGAAGCGCTCCATCTGCGCCTCGATGCGCGCGGTCATGTCGACCTCGCAGCCGGGCGGCACGTGGCAGTAGACCCAGGCGGTGTGCTTGCCGGCGGGGGCGCGCGTGTCGTCGAACAGGCTCTGCTGCGCGACGAGGCAGAAGGGGCGCTCCGCGGGCGCGTCGCCGGCGAGCGCGCGCTCGGAGGCCACCAGCTCGTCGAGCGTGCCGCCCACGTGCACCGTGGCCGCGCGCGCGGCGGCGGGCGCCTTCCACGGGATGGGGCCGTCGAGGGCGTAGTCGACCTTGAAGACGCCGGGGCCGTGGCGGAAGCGCTCGAGGCGGCGGCGGTAGCCCGGCGGGAGCCGGTCGCCGGCGATGCGGGCCATCGCGGCCGGCGTCGTGTCGAACAGGTAGGCGCGCGCCTCGGGGAGCTCGTCGAGCGACGCCACGGTGCGGCCCGTCTCGATCTCGCCGCCGCGCGCGCGCAGGATCGCGGCCAGCGCGTCCATGAGCGCCTGCGAGCCGGTGCGCACCACCGGCCAGCCCACCGCGTGCGCGGCGAGGGCGAGCACGATGCCGAAGGAGGCCGAGAACAGCGCCTCGAGCGGCAGGAACGAGTGCGCCGCGCAGCCGCCGAACAGCCCGCGCGCGGCGTCGCCGCGGAACGTGTCGCGCGCGAGCCCGTCGGCCGAGCGGATGGCCGAGAGGCCGAAGCGCGCGAGCAGGAGCGGGTGGCGCGGCGGGATGCGCAGCGGGCCGAGCAGCTCCTCGAACAGGGCGCCTTCGCCCGCGAGCAGCGGCGAGAGCAGGTCGCGCCAGGCGGCCGCGTCCTCCTCGCCCAGCGTCTCGGCCATGCGATCGAGATCGGGGTAGAGCACGCCGGCCCGCCCGTCGGGCAGCGGGTGCGCGAGCGCCGCCTCGGGGTAGATCCACGCGACGCCGTGCTCCTCGAGCGGCAGCGTCCGCAAGAAGGGCGAGATCACCGCGGTCGGGTGGATGGCGGAGCAGACGTCGTGGCGGAAGCCGGGCCCGGTGAGCTCGGCCGTGCGCGCGCCGCCGCCCACGGTGGCGCGCGCCTCGATCACGCGCACCTGGAGGCCGGCCCCGGCCAGCGCGACGGCCGCGGCGAGCCCGTTCGGTCCCGCCCCGATCACCACGGCATCCAAGGCGCGAGTCCCCGGGGCAGCCGGCATGGGAGAAGGCGGTACCCGATCGCGGGGTGGACGGGAATGAAATTCCGCAGCGGCGACGGGCCGCGGGCTCGGCCGTGATCGGCCGGGCACGGCGACGATCTCCAACCCCTCCTGGAACAACGGCGGGGTGCTCAGCGCGACCGACAAGGAAGGCGTGATGCGCTTCAACACCGCCAGCTCGACGCTCTCCCATGTCGCGCTCGGCGACGTGAGCTTGATGAGTCCAGCCCGTCTGGGGAGAAGGTCGCGCACGCCCGTCACACGTCGCACAAGCCGTCTTGACGGACGGGCGCACCGGCGCATTCTGGCAGCCATGTCGCCACGCCGCGCGCCCATCGCTCCGCTTGCCCTGCTCACCTCTCTCCTCCTCGCCGCCCCCGCCGCGGCGGCCGTCGTGCCGGTCGGCACCACCGACGAGCTCGTCGCCGCGATCGGCGCGGCCAAGGCGGGCGACGAGATCGTCCTCGCCTCGGGCACCTACGCGTTCGACGGCGTCTCCTGCGCGGCCGCAGGCACCGAGGCCGCGCCGATCGTCGTGCGCGCCGCCGAGCCGCTCGGCGCGATCATCGAGCTGTCGGGCCTCGAGGGCTTCAAGGTCAGCGGCCCGAACTGGCACTTCGAAGACCTCGACATCCGCGGCGTCTGCGCCGACGACTCGGACTGCGAGCACGCCTTCCACGTGGTCGGCGCTGCGAGCCGCTTCACCCTCCGCCGCTCGAAGGTGCGGGACTTCAACGCCCAGCTCAAGGTCAACGCCGCGCAGGTGGACGGTGTCTGGACGGCCCCCGACGACGGGCTGATCGAGCGATCGGAGCTGTTCGACACCCACCCGCGCAGGACCAGCAATCCCGTCACCAAGATCAACATCGACGGCGGCAAGCGCTGGAGCGTGCGCGACAGCTACCTGCACGACTTCCAGAAAGACGGCGGCGACGCTGTCAGCTACGCCGCGTTCATGAAGAGCGGCGGCTCGGACGGGCTCTTCGAGCGCAACCTCGTCGTCTGCACCACCAGCGGCTCGCCGGACGGTGTGCGCATCGGGCTGTCGTTCGGCGGCGGCGGCACGGGGGCGCAGTACTGCGCCCCGGCCTACGACCCCGACGTGCCCTGCGAGGTCGAGCACACCGGCGGAGCGATGCGGAACAACATCATCGCGAGCTGCTCGGACGTCGGGATCTATTTGAACCGCGCGGCGGACACGCGGCTTCTTTTCAACACGCTGATCGCGACGAGCGGGATCGACTTCCGCTTCGCGACGACCAGCGGCGTCGCGCGCGGCAACGTGCTCACGGGCAAGATCCGCGACCGCGACGGGGGCACGCATCAGGAGAGTGATAATCTGGCCGAGGTAGGGCTCGCGACGTTTCAAACGTGGTACGAGAATCCAGATCTCGGCGACCTGCACCTCAAAGGGGATGTGGCGTCGCTCGTCGGCGAGGCGCCCGCCGAGGCCGACGTGACCGACGACTACTGCGCGCGCGGGCGGCCGGGCAGCGGGAGCTTCACGCTCGGCGCGCTCGAACATTCGCTGGGCGACTGCGCGACAGTGCCACCGCCGGGGCCCTCCGGCGAAGGGGGCGCGGGCGGGGGCACCACCGGCTCGGGCGGGATGGGCAGCGGCACCGGAGCCGCGGGCGGGGGTGAGGCGGGCGGCACAGGCGGTGCGGGCGAGGGCGCAGGCAGCGGCGCCGGCGCGGCCGGCGGGGGCGGCGACGCCTCCAGTGACGGCGAGGGCTGCGGCTGCCGCGTCGCGGGCGTCGGCGGGGATGACACCCTTGGCCTGCTGACGGCGGTCCTCGCCGCGCTCGCCCTCCGGCGACGACAGGCCTCTTCATCGCGGAGCAACGCCAGCTAGGTGGAGAGGGGCGACCACGCTCCACCCGGGCTCGCGGTGGACCGCAGCCAGGGTCGCCATACGCCGCGCCGGGGCACAGCATGAAGGAGGGAAGCTGCCCATGAGGACCACGCTCTCCATCCGCGGCAGCGACCATGCGCTGGTGCAGCGGATCACGCACGTCGCCTATGGCGACGACGCGCAGGACGAGTCCCTGCCCGACGGCTGCTGGGATCTGGTGTTCATGAAGCGCCGCGGCCGGCTGCAGGTGCTGCATACCGGTCTGATCACGCACCCGGTGACGCTGGGCTACGAGACCGGCGACGAGTACCTGAGCATCGCCTTCCGGCCAGGCGTGTTCATGCCGGGGGTGCCGGCGATGGGCATGCTGGACCAGGGCGTGCTGCGCCCGCTGGCGAACCCGCGCTCGTTCCTGCTGGGGCCGCAAGCCTTCGAGGTGCCCGACCTCGAGAACGCCGACGATCTGGTGGCACGCCTCATCGGGGCCGGCCTGCTGGTCGCGGACCCGGTGGTGTTCCGCGTGCTGCAAGGCGATCCCGCCGGCACCAGCCTGCGCTCGGTGCAGCGCCGGTTCCTGAGCGCCACCGGTCTCACGGCGAAGCAGCTGTCACAGATCCACCGTGCGCAGGCGGCGCTGCAGCGGCTGATGCGTGGCGACGCGCCGGCCGACGTGGCTGCCATCTGCGGCTATGCAGACCAGGCGCACCTGGGCAATTCGCTGAAGCGGATCATGGGCAGGACGCCCGGCGAAGTGGTGCGGGCTGCGGCCCGGCCCGGGCCCAGGCGCTGAGGGCCCAGACGGTCCGTCGAGTCCCGGGCCTGTCGTTTTCTTCCAAGACCGGGTTCACCCCGGTGGATACGGTGGCGCCGCCGGCTCGCACCGGCGATATCGACCAACCCGAGGACTCCCATGCACTGCGACGCCGAGATCCGCCCCTTCCGCATCGACATTCCGCAAGCCGACATCGACGACCTGCGCGAACGCCTGGCGCGCACGCGCTGGCCGGCGCAATTGCCGGGCGGCGACTGGGTGAGGGGCGTGCCGGTGGCCTACCTGCAGCGGCTGGCCGCGCACTGGCAGCACCAGTACGACTGGCGACGCTGCGAGGCCCACCTGAACAGCCGCCCGCAGTTCACCACCCGGATCGATGGCCAGACGATCCACTTCGTGCACCTGCGCTCGCCCGAGCCGGACGCGCAGCCCCTGTTGTTGCTGCACGGCTGGCCCGGCAGCTTTGCCGAGTTCGACCGCGTGGTGGACGCGCTGTCCGACCCGCGCCGCCACGGCGGCGACCCCTCGCAGGCTTTCCACCTGGTGATCCCGTCGATCCCGGGTCACGGGTTCTCGATGCCGCTGGCCGACGCCGGCTGGAACCACGGCCGCTGTGCCCGTGCGTTGGCGGCGCTGATGCAGCGCCTGGGCTACACACGCTATGGCGTGCAAGGCGGCGACGTGGGCGCGTTCATCGCGGTGGAGCTGGGCCGCACCGACAGCGAGCATGTCAGAGGCCTGCACTGCAATGCGCTGGTGACGTTTCCATCCGGCGACCCCGCCGAGCTGGAAGGCCTGACGGCCTCGGAGCAGCAGCGCCTCGAGCGGCTGCAGAACTTCCGCGACCGGATGATGGGCTTCGCGCACATCCAGGGCACGCGGCCGCAGACGCTCAGCTACGGGCTGCACGACTCGCCGGTGGGCCAGCTGGCCTGGATCGTCGAGAAGTTCAAGGAATGGACCGATCCCGCGGCCGCGCTGCCGGAGGACGCGGTGGGCCTGGACACGCTGCTGGACAACGTGAGCCTGTACTGGTTCACCGGCACCAGCGGGACCTCGGCCAACCTGTACTATGAAGCCTTCAACGACCCGTCCGCCTGGGCGCCCAGGGCGCGCGGCACCGTGCCCATGGCCGTGGCCGTGTCGCTGACGCAGGACGTGGCGGTGCGCCGGCTGGCCGAACGCGACCACCACATCGTGCGCTGGACCGAGCTGGCGCGCGGCGGGCATTTCCTGGCGACGGAGACGCCCATGGCGCTGGCCGTCGATGTGCGGGAGTTCTTCGGTTCGCTGTCCTAGCCTCTCGCGGGAGCCGGGCGGGTCGAGGCTCGCCCCGGTCGCGGTCGCGGCCCGGCCGAGCGCCGCGCGGGGAGCGGCGGTGTTGCACCCGGTTGCACCCGGTTGCACCCAGGCCGGTCCGCCGCGGCGGAGGACCTCCACGAGCGTGGCGACCACGAAGTAATGCGCCGGAGCAGGCCAGGGGCGAGCGGGGCGTCCCTCGGTGCTCTGGCGCGGCGCGCCCCCGTGGCCCTGCGGTGTTGCACCCGCCGGAGGCGACCGCCCCCGCGCTGTCGCAGCGCGCGGCGGCGCACCGCGGGGAAATGGCCGATCTCTAGCCTGGCGCGGCGGTTGCTAAACGGTCTTGCGTCGCGACGACGCGATGAACCGGGGCGCCGAAGAGCGCCCGCTGCCGTGGCGCCGACCCATCGGCGTCGTTCGTCTTGGTTCTGTAGATCGGCAAGCAGCCCTTGCAGAGCTCGGGCGCTGACGTCCTGCGCGCAGCGCCATGTAATCGTCGTACGCGGCCGGTTTTTTCGCAATCATTTCTTTTCAGTGCGAGAGCTACACAACACCACAAGGAGAGACGACATGATCGAAGCAAGTCACGGGACTCGGTGCGCATGGCCTCTGTGGGCCGCCGTCATGGCGGCAGCCACGCTCATCGGATGCGCTCCGATGGATGACAAGGCCCCAGAAGGTGACGTCGAAGTCGAAGTCGATGGCGAAGCCGAAGGCATCGGCGTCGCGCAGGAAAGTCTGTCCACTCGTCTGTACGCCCGACAGGAGCTGAAGATCCGGGGAGCGTGGTCCGAGTATGCCTCGTACGAGATCGTTCCCACCTGGAGCACCACGGATGAGCATCCGGATCCGACCACGGTTCCAGGCATCAGTCGCAGCGGACGATGCAGCGATGGCTACGAGCGAAGCTCGGTATCGGTCGTCAAGACATCGGGCAACGGCAATTGCAGCTTCGCGGGCTGGCTCAGCCCGGGCGATCCCACCGATTGCCGCGCGGAAGTCAAGCTCGACCACAGCGCCGGAGGCGACAACATCTGGAACGGAGCATGCCTCGTCAAGATCTACGAAAAGCCGTCGCTCGTTCGTGCCAATAGCTGCCTGAATCGCTGCGGCCAGTACAACACAGAGGCCGCATGCCAATGCGACCGCTCCTGTGAATACCACGGAGATTGTTGCCCCGACATGGGCGACGTCTGCTTCTGAGCGTCCGGAGTCACGCGCGCTCCGATGGCTGGGGACCGCGGCTATCTCCGGAACCGCTCCGCGTCGATCCCGTACCGCTTCAGCCAGCGCTGGATCTGCATCCGCGCCTTGCCCATCTCGCTCGCCACGGCGGAGACATTCCCCTTGTGCACGCCGAGCAGCCGGACGAGCTCCTCCTGCCGCGCGGCGTCCCCTGCCTTCAGCCCTTCCAGCGCGCGCTGCACCGCAGGGGGAAGGTGCTCCAGCCCCACCTGCCCTTCGTCCCCCGCGAGCACGACCGCTGTCCCGAGGCACTTCTCCAGCTCCCGCACGTTCCCCGGCCACTCATGGCGGAGCATGGCCCTCGCCGCGCGCGGGTGGAGCCGGACCCGCGCGGCGTGCTCCGGCGGGAGGCGGGCGAGGATCGCGCCGGTGAGAAGGCCGAGGTCCTCGCGGCGCGCGCGGAGCGGCGGCAGCTCGACCTGGTGGCCGGCGAGGCGATTCCAGAGATCGGCGCGAAACGCGCCGCCCTCGACCATCCGCTCGAGGGATCGGTGGGTGGCGGCGATCACCCGGAGATCGACCGCGACCGAGCGCGCGCCGCCGATCGGGCGGACCTCGCGCTCCTGCAGGGTCCGGAGCAAGGCCGCCTGCGCGGGCGCCGGCAGATCGCCGATCTCGTCGAGGAACAGCGTGCCCCGGTCGGCGCTGCGGACGAGGCCGAGGCGATCCTCGGTCGCGCCCGAGAAAGCCCCCTTCTTGTGGCCGAAGAGCTCGGCCTCCACGAGATCCTTCGGGATCGCGCCGCAATTGACGGCGATGAACTCGCCGGTCCGCCCCGAGAGCGTGTGGAGGGCGCGCGCCATCACCTCCTTGCCGGTGCCGGTCTCGCCTTCGAGGATCACCGACACCGTCGAGCGCGCGATCGGGACGATCCTGTCGAACACGCGACGGAGCTGAGGGAGCACGGTCGCGAGGCCCGGGACCTCCGCTTGCGCGGAAGCCAGGTCGAGCACGCGAGGATCGTCCGGATCGCAGGGAATGGCCTCCCGGTAGAGGAAAAATGTCTGCCCGAGCTCGATCAGGTCGCCGTCCTCGAGCTCGGCCCGGGTCGTCCGCGCGCCGTCGACCAGCGTGCCGTTCTTGGAGTTGAGGTCGTCGACGACCCAGCGCTGGAGCAGCTTGCCGAGGCGCGCGTGGGTCGAGGACATGCGGCGATCGTCGGTGCGAACCGCGAGCCGGCGAGCGCCGGCCATCGCCTGGATCTCCCGGCCGGCCCCGCGGCCGATGACGACCTCGTCGAGCCCCGCGAGCGACAAACGCAGGGGAGGGGCGAGCGGGCGGTGCGCCTCGAGGACGATGAACAGGTGCGGGCGGTGGTGAGCGTCGCCGAGCTCCTTGACCTCCTCGGTGGAGGAGAGCGTCCCGGTATCCGGACCGTCGATCATCGCATTTTGTACATACACCACCTCCGGGCTGGCGTCGCCGAGGCGTGACCGGGCGCTGGGCGCAACAGGGGTGCGATCCTGCAACCCGCGCCGCGCAGACCGAGAGCCCCGAAGGGGGGTCGACCGGGGCGGGCATGGGTCTTGTAAGGGCGCCAGGCATGAGCCCTGGACGCACCTTCGCCTTGTTCGCCCTCGTGCCCGCCGCCGTCACCATGGGGTGCATGACCGGAGATAGGATGGATGACGAAGTGACCGCCTCGACGCGGCAGGCCCTGAGGCGCCCGGAGTTCGAGATGCCGCAGAATGGGCTCGAGCCCAGCGCGCTCTCCCGGAACGACGCGCTGCTGGCGGCGCTGATGGACCACAAGCTCAGCACCACGGCGCTCGAAACGATCCTGTCGACCGCCCCCCGCATGGCCGAGCTCTTCCTCGATGCAGGCGCAGGCGACGCCGACGAGCTCATGGAGGTGATCGTCTCGTGCGCGCTCGATCCCGAGGAGGACGTGGAGGCCACGATCCACGACGAAAAACTCGCCTGGCGGGGCAAGCTCGGCCTTTGCGGCGAGAGGTCCCCGCTCGGTAGCTGGGGGCAAGAACCACCCACACAAGGCTGCCTCGAAGCGGTCTCGAGCTGTGTCCTTGCGCGGATGAACGCCCTGAAGAGGCAGGTCCCCATCTCGATCCGCGGCCAGGATGCCAGCCTCTTCGTGCTCCGGGACAGGGTCCAGGTCGAGCGCGAGCTCCGCGACCGGGCGCCGATCGCCAGCTTCGAGGCGTGCAAGGCCGGCGGCACCGACGGCAGGGAGGAGCGCGACTGCGGCTGGGAGGCGGCCTATGTGGGCAGGTGCGAGCCCAAATTCTCCGTGACGCTGGAGCGTGAGCCCCTGTTCGAGGATCAGGCCATGGTGCGTGTGTGCAAAGGCATTTACGGTTGCAATCACGAACAACCGGACGTCGCGAGCTCCCGGGCCCTACCTTACTATGCAGGCTTCGTGGCAGGCTTCGCCGAGAAAGAGAAGATCTCCTTTCCTTGCCCACCGGGTGGCCTGTTCAGCGTCATGCTCGCGTCGCCGGACCCCAAGAAGCCGCCGCCGGAGCTCGACGTGCACCCCTCTCCCGGCACCCCTGCCAAATATCCCGCCAGGGAGGAGGAGGTCTTCACGTACCGCGAGGGCTCGTTCTTCGGCGACATCTTCCGCGGGCCGAAGGATCGATACGCCTGCTACAGCGATATCTGGAGCCACGGGAAGGCACACCTCACCGATCGACTCTGCGCAGGCCCCAGCGACGAGGGGTGTTTCCTGCACGAGCCCTATCCTTGTCGAGCCGCGCCGAACGGCGACGCGGACACCGCGCCCGCTTACACCCAGCTCTGCTTCGGCGAAGGCGAGGCTCCCGGCTCGGCGTACCTCGACTGCGAAGGGGAGCAACGTGTCCGTCCTCCGTGGCAGCACGGGATCACCGTCTTTCTCAGCGACCCTTGCGCCCTCTCGAGCGACAGCAAGCTCTGCTTGCTGGCGAACGGGTGTGCCCACAGCGAGTGCACCACGGGGGCCGCGCTCGACGAGGAATGCAGCCCCGTCGTGGAGAGCGTCTGCGCCGAGGAGCCCCACTGCTGCAGTAGCCGCTGGGACGACCGGTGCGTCACCGCGGTGAAGACCGTGGCGAGGAGCCTGCAGTGCGTCGAAGGCACCTGCGGCCACACGCTCTCCACGGCAGGCGGCGCGCTCACCCCCGGCTGCGACGCGCCAACCCTCTCCTCGCCTGGCTGCGTGGCCAGGATCTGCGCGACGGATCCCTACTGCTGCGCGAGCGCCTGGGACAGCATCTGCGTGAACGAAGTCCCGAGCGTGTGCGCGCTCGCCACGTGCTCCCACGACGAGTGCGCGACCGGAGCAGCGCTCTCCGCCGACTGCAGCTCGCTCGCGACGAGCATCTGCGACGTGGATCCTTACTGCTGCACCACCGCGTGGGACAGCCTCTGCGTGCGCGAAGTCCAGACCGTGGGCCGCCAGACCTGCCGCTGATCCCGAGCAGCGCTCCGCTCACCGCGCGGCGCCGCGCGCCTCGACCCGCCGCCGCATCGCCGCCACCGCGGCGCGATCGGGCGCTCGGCGCAACAGGGGTGCAACCCTGCAACCTGCGCCCCGCAGGCCGCGAGCCGCGATGGGCGCTCGACGGGGGCGGCACGGGTCTTGTAGGGGCGTGGGCATGAGCTTTCGACACGCCCTCGCCTCGTTCGCCCTCGTGCCCGCCGCCCTCGCCCTGGGGTGCTGGTCTGACGATGTGCTGGAAGTAGAAGTCACCACCTCGACGCGGCAGGCGCTGCGCAATCCGAGGTTCGAGATGCCCCAGAACGGGCTGGATCCGGACGCGGCCAGGATCAACAGGGCGCTCCTGGCGGCGCTGCAGCGGTCGACGCTCGACGATGCGGGGCTCGACGCGATATTAGATCTGCCAGGCGTCGCCGGCCTCTTCTCCACGGGGACGGCGCCGAGCGCCGAGCGGCTCATGGAGGACATCGTCTCCTGCGCGCTCGACGCGACGCAGATCGTGACGGCCGCCGTCAGCCCGGCCGCCCCGCCGTTCGAGTGGAGGGGTGAGTTCGGCCTTTGCGGCAGCGCGGCGCCCGCGTCGCTGGGGAACTGGGGAGACGCCCCGCCCACGCAGCGTTGCCTCGAGCTCGTCTCCGCCTGTGTCCTCGCGCGGATGAACAAGCTCGACAGGCAGGTGCCCATCTCGATCCACGTCCCCCGGGGCGAGTTCGAGCCTTCGCCCAGCGTCCGGGTCCAGGGCACGCTCCGCGATGGGACGAAGATCACGAGCCTCGATCCCTGTGCCCCCGGCGCGGCGGGCCCGACGGATAGCTGCGGCTGGCAAGCCGATTTCGTGGGGATCTGCAGGCGGGGCGAGGCGGTGGCGCTGCGGCGCAACGGCGCGAGCGTGGTGCGCGTGTGCAAGGGCATCCACGGCTGTGAAAAGGACCGGCTCGTCCCGGGCTACCCTGGGTCTCGACCCTACGCAGGCTTCGTGGACCAGTTCGCCTCGAGCCAGGCCATCGAGTTCGAGTGCCCGGACGACGTGGGCGTCGGCCCGAGCGGCCGACCCGGGCATACCTACTTCAGCCTCATGGTGGCGCCGCTCCCTGGGAGGGCCCTCCCGGCCAAGCCCATCATCGCGGGATCCAGCGACACCTTCACCTATCCCGCCGGGGAGCGCGAGGTGTTCACCTATCCCGAAGGCGCGTTTTACGGCGACATCTTCTCCGGATCGAGCGAGGACCTCGGATACGTCTGCCACAGCGAGCTCTGGCGAACGGGGAAAGCATACCTCGCCGATCGGCTGTGCGCAGATCCGAGCGACGCGAGCTGCGACGCGATCGGCGGACACGCCGCCTGTCTCGACGTCTGCGCGCACGGGTGGGACGCGATGCCAGAGGAGGTCTACGCGAAGTGCGAGGGCGGCGCTCGTGTATGGGAGGGCGTCACCGTCTTTCTCAACGATCCCCACGATATCTCCAGCGATCCGGCGGCCTCCGCGATCGTGTGCTCCCCGCACGACGAGTGCTCGCCCGGCGCGCCGCTCCCCGATGGGTGTAGCTCTGTCGTGACGAGCGTCTGCGCCGTGGATCCCTACTGCTGCGACACGGAGTGGGACGGCCTCTGCGTCAACGAGGTCCTGAGCGTGGCGAACAGCCTGAAGTGCACCGTCGGGCGCTGCGACCACGCGCTCTGTGCGGAAGGCGAGAGGCTGGACTCGGGCTGCGACGTCCCGCCCCTCACGTCCTCCGGCTGCGTGAAGCTCATCTGCGCCGGGGACCCTTACTGCTGCAGCACGGCCTGGGACGGGCTCTGCGTCGACCAGATCAAGACCGTGTGCGCGATGGCCTGCGACTGACTGACTGACTGACTGACCGACGCCCACGACCCCCGGCTCACCGCGCCGGCGCCTCGACAAGCCGCCGCACCTCCGCCACCGCGGGCACCGTCTCGTCCGCCACCGACCACGCGTCCAGCACCTGCTTCGCGAGCTCCCGCGCCCGGACGTCCTCCCCCCGCCGAGCGGCGCGGCGCGCGGCGCGCACCAGCGCGAGGCTCGCCCCGTTGAGCTCCGAGGAGCGATCGGCGATCGCCGCCTCCAGCCGCGCGACGAGCTCGTTCTCCCCCGTGCGCTCGAACGTCTCCACCATCGGCTCGGCCAGCACCTCGACGAACGGCCCCGGCGTCCGGAGCAGGGGCCGGAATGCCCGCGCCGCGCCCGCGAAATCTCCCTTCGCGTAACGCTCGGCGCCCTCGGTGAAGGCGTCCGCGTCCGGGAGCGCGCTGTACGACAGGCGCCCCCGGAGCTCCCGGATCCGCGTGAAGCAGCGGCGGGAGACAGCGGGCGAGGCGTGCGCGCAGATGGCGGGGAGCCGGAGCGGGACGTCGAGGTACGCGCCGTCGAGCGGCGGGGGCTCGGGATCGAGGAACCGCTCCACGATCAGATCGGCGAGCTCCTGCGCGCGGCCGAGGACGAGCGCGAGCTGCAGCGCGCGCCAGGCGATCTCGAGGCGCTGCACCCGCAGCCAGCCGGCGTCGTCCGCCGAGACGACCATGGCCCGCCGCGCGCGCGCGAGCGCGGCGCCGAACCGAGCCTCGCTCGCCTCGATGCGCACGAGGAGCAGGTCGCTCCCCACGCGGTGGACCGGATGACCCCCGGTCGCGAGCGCGACAGCGATGCCCCGCGCCTCCTCGCGCGCGCCGGAGGCGAGCAGCGTGTCCGCGAGGGCGCCGGCCACGGACGTGTCGAGCGGCGAGAGGGCATAGGCGCGCCGGGCGTACGCGAGCGCGAGGGCGCTGTCGCCCGTGCCCTTCGCCTGGAACAGCCAGCCATAGCTGTTCCAGGGAACCCAGGCCTGCATCCCGCGCAGCGTCGCCCCTGCGCTCGCGGTGCCATACGTCACCGCGAGGAGCTGGAGCCAGGGCGCGCAGCCCTCGCCGATCGGGTTCCTCGGCTCCGCCTGCACCGCGAGCAGGGCCATCTCCGCGGCCCGCCTCGGCTCGGACGATTGAAGGAGGCACGAGAGCGTCGTGGCGAGCGTCGAGCGCCCGAGCGGCGTCGCCTCGCGCGCGAAGCGGCCCTCGAGCTCGGCGATCGTGGCCGGATCGTCCTTGCGCAGCGCCACGTGCTCGACGCGGGCGCGCGCGGCGAGCTCGCCCGACGACGCGGGATCGCCGCGCGGCGGCAGCGCCACCTCCGGAAGCGGAAGGCCGAGCGTGTAGGCGCAGCGGCGCGCCTCGGCGGGCCCCATCTCCCCGAGGTCGGCGCTCCTCGCCGCGACGCGGGAGCACGCGTCCGGGAGACCGCCCGCGTTGTTGCTCATGGCCGCGGTGAGGTCGAACAGCGCGAGGGCGCCGCCGACGTCGCGAGCGCGCCAGAGGTCGGCCATGGTGGCGTCGAGGGAGGGCGCCGCCGCGAGCGAGCCCCGCTCGGCGAGCGGATCCATCGCGTCCCGTACGGCCTCGTAGAGGGCTCGCCCGGCGCCCGCGGCGCTGTCGATCTCGGCCCCGTCGGGGCGGCGGAGGGTGACCGTGATCCGGAAGCCGGAGCCCTCCCGGGCGACCGCGCCGTCGACGTACGCGGCCGCTCGCCGGTGTGCTTCCGCGATCGCCTTCGCGCGTGCGCCGGGGGCGGCGTAGGGATCCTCGGGGAACCGGTCCACGGGCTGCGCCGGGAGCGCCAGGAGCTCGGCAGGGATGAGCGTCCGCCCGGAGGAGCCTCCCAGCAGGACGCGCGCTCGCTCGCAGAAGAGGGATGCGGCGGCAGCGCCCAGCCAACCGGAGGGCGCATCGACGCCCGACGCGTCGAAGGGCGGACACGCCAGCACCGAAGACGGCAGTCGCAGGGGCGAGGCGGGAGAGGGCGCGGCCGACGGGGGAGGAGGCGCGGCGCGCGCGGAGATCTGCCGTTCGAGGACCCATGCGCCGGCGACCGCGAGGAGCACGCCGCCCGTCAGCGCCAGCGGCCCGATTCCCACCTTTCGAGGCCGGCCGGGCGGCGGCTCCGCGCGCAGCGGGGGCGCCGAGGTCCCTGGCGCCGACTGTCCTCCCGCTCCGACGGGCGCCGCAGGCTCGACCTCCGGCGCCGTACGTGTCGCCGTCGAGCCCTCGGGGAACGCCGACTCGGTCTCTCCCGGATCGCGCTCCGGGGGTCCGGGTCGCGCCCCGCCGTCCTCGAGGACGCCGTCCGCTTCCGCGGCCGCCATCGTCTCCGCCAGGGACTCGTCCGCGCTGCCGACGAGGGCCGGATGGGGCAGGTCGAGGCGAGCCATGTCGGCGATCCCGAGCGCGTCGCCGAGCGCGCGCGCCGCCGCGGTCGCCGTGGCGAATCGCCGGTCCGGATCGACGGCGGTCGCCCGCGCGAACCATGCATCGAAGCCGCCGGGCAGGAGGACGCCTCTCCTGGCCGCGCGCGCGCTCGCCGGCTCCACCGGGCCGTACGCCGCGCTGAGCGCGAAGGCCACGAGGTTGTCATCTTCCCCTCTCTCGCCGGCCCAGTATGCCTCGCCGACGAGGAAGGTATAGGCCATCATCCCGAGCGCGTAGATGTCTGTCGCCGCCGAGACGCGCCGGCCCCGGAACTGCTCCGGCGCCATGTAGAGCGGCGTCCCCACGGTCTGGGTCGCGCCCCCGCCGGCGGTGCTCTCGGCGACGAGCTTCGCCACGCCGAAATCGAGAATCTTGACGCGGCGCTCGCCGTCCGCGCGCACGCTGAGGAAGAGGTTTGCCGGCTTGAGATCGCGATGGATGATCCCCGCCCGGTGCGTCTCGTCGAGCGCGAGCGCCGTCTGGTGCAGGCACGCGAGCGTCTCCTCGGGCGAGAACCGCCCCACGCGCCGCAGGCACCGGCCGAGCTCCTCGCCGCGGAGCAGCTCCATGACGAGGAACGGCACCCCGGTCGCGTCGTCGACCCCGGCGTCGAAGACCTCCACGATGAACGGGCTCTCGACGTGCGCGGTCACCCGCGCCTCGAGCTCGAACCGCCTCCGGAGCTCGGGGCGCTCGATGATGTGGGAGAGCATCACCTTGAGCGCCGACCGGCGACCGGTCCCGAGGTGACGCGCCTCGTACACCGCGCCCATGGCGCCGGCGGCGAGGCGGCGAACCAGCCGATAACGACCGGCGAAGATCGCCCCCTCGACCACCTTGACGGACATCGCGCGATTCCCTCGGCGGAAGGATACCTTGGCGCTCCTGCCACGGTCCACGCTTTCACGCCGCGACGTCCCCCCACGCCCACCGCCTGCGTCGACGAGCGGAGGGCATCCTACCGTATCGCTGTATCCTACTGAGCCCGCGGACGAGCGCGGCGTCTGGCAGTCGGGCTGCGCGAGTCAGCAACAGAGATCCCGGCACACGGAAGGGCGTATGCATCCCACCCGCTTTCGTCTTTCCGCTGCGTGTCGATGGTGATTCAATCGCTGGGTGATCCATCGAGGCGCGCCCTGCTTGACCTGGCGTGCGCCGCCGCGTAACCATCGCCTTCGGTGGCTCCCGAGTGGAGCGTGGGTCCTCCAGGAGAAGATGGTCATGCAGATGGTTTATTTGCTCCCGCTCGTGTTGATGGCGGCCGGCTTCGCGTACTCGATGTACGCCCGCAAGAAGGCCCTGGCCGAGGCCGCCAGCATGACCCCGGAGCAGATCGAGCAGCAATTCAGCGACTTCTACGCTCATTATTACGAGCTCCAGCCCGACGAGCGCATCATCGGCAACTGGAGTGGAGTCGAGTACCAGGCGCCCGCCGGCGCGGCCCGCCGCATCGCCGGCGGAGCCCTCAACGCCGCATCTGCCGCCGTGATCGGCGTCTCCACCTACGTTCCCAACGTCCACGTCGGCCTCACCAACAGGGGCCGCGTCCTCGTCTCTCGCGAGTACAGCGACTTCGGCAAACGCGGCAACTACAAGCACCTCGCCGCCCTCGATCAGGGCACCCGCGCCTTCAGCCGAGACGCGGCGTACCCCGGCCAGGACATCGGTTCTCCCCCCGGCAACCCCTTCAACCCTCTCGTGAGCCTCGAGTTCATCCAGCTCCGTTCGCCGGGCGGCGACACCTACGAAGCCTGGCTGTCCCCGCAGGGCAGCCGCCCCGGCCAGCACGGGTTCAGCTCGATCTTGCAGTCGCTCGGTTGAGCGCAGCGAGCGGGGCGACGCTGACCAGGCCGCTCATCCCGCTTCACCTGGCCTCCGGCGGCGGAGTCCACCGAGCCCTCCGCGGTCGCCCGCGCGCACCGCGATGCCGGCGCGCCCGTCGTACTTGACACAGTGTAAACTACGCCTCATGTTGACACCATGTCAAGCAAGGACGGGGAGACCCGCGCCGTGATCCTCGAGGCCGCGCGCCGGCTGGTGACCGAGCCGGGGCGTCGCGGCGTCTCGATGGCGGAGATCGCGTCGGCGGCCGGGGTGTCGCGCCAGGCGGTCTATCTGCACTTCGAGACCAGGACCCAGCTCCTGGTCGCGCTGGTGCGTCACGTCGACGAGGTGCACGGGTTCGCCGACATGGTTCGGAAGTGCGAGCGCGCCCCCGACGCGCGCGCGATCCTCTCCGAGTTCATCGGTGCGTGGGCGGACTACGTCGCCCACATCACCGACGTGGCGCGGGCCATGCAGGCGGCGCGGGCCGCGGACGAGGACGCGGAGCTCGCGTGGCGCGACCGCATGCGCGGCTTCACGGGCGTCTGCGCGGGCTTCGTGGCGCGGCTTCAGGCCGAAGGCGCGCTGGCCGACGGATGGTCGGCGTCGGATGCGGCGGACTTCCTGGCCACCATTCTTTCGATCGGGAACTGGCAGGAGCTCATCGAGGAGCGGAGCTGGTCCCGGCCGCGCTACGTCCGTGCGATGCGTCGGAGCGTGGAGCAGAGCCTGCTCAGGCCGGTGGCGACCAGGACGGCGCCGAGGAGGCGGTCGTGAGCGGCGCGCAGCCGGAGCTCCTGGCGCAGGGCTCGGTGGATATCGGCCGGCCCCTGCGCGAGACGTTCGCGTACGTGTCCAACATGGAGAACTTCCCGACCTGGTTCCCGGGCGTCGCGGCCATGCGCGAGCTCGACACGCTGGAGCACGGGCAGGTCGGCAAGCGCTACCGGGAGACCGTGCGCATGCCCTTCGGTCGCACCGGCACGATCGACATCGAGGTGAAGGAGGCGCGCGTCGGGGAGCGTCTGATGACCGAAGGGGAGGGCTTCCTCTTGCCCCGCATGAGCGTGGACTTCGCGGCGCTCTCCGACGACGAGACGCGCGTCGAGTGGCGCATGGTCAGCCGCAATCCGCGGTGGTGGTTTCGCTGGCTCGTGGTCCCCCTCCTGCGCCGCGTGATGCGCGGCCGAGCGCGCGACGGACTGCGCAAGCTGCGCGAGAACCTGGAGCGCGAGCCATCGTGAAGGGTGCCGACGTTCTCGAGCAGGTGCCACCGGCCCACCACCTGCACGGCTTTCGGCGCTCCATCACGGATGCCCTGCGCGTACGTCTCGGTGCGGTCCCGCGTTACAAAGGCGATGCCTGGGTGCCCTCTGAGCCAGTGTGCGAGCGGATCGGCGGTGCGACTCGTGATCACTGCGCAGCGGGCGGAGGAAGCTTGATGTCCGCAGTGTCGCATGACGTGCAGGCGGGGCCCTCGCCGTTGGGCTGGAGTTCACCGTACACGACGTCGCGCTCGAAGCTCACGAGCTCGCGCTCCGTGTCGGCGTCGATGACGCTGACCGAATAGACGTCGCCGTCCTTGAGCTCCGTGTCGACGTCCGCCGAGAAACCGATCGAGAGCTCCCACTGCGCGTTGGTCGGGTCGAGGTCGAAGAGCGAGAAGCCAAACCGCCCGCCGTCGACGACGGCGTTCGCGTTGTTGGTACCCGGAGCCGAGCTGAGCGTCGCTTCCCCGCAGCGCCCGTTCCAGCAGGCCCGGACCTCGATGTGCGCCGACGCGTTCACGGAGAGCCCGATAGGCCCCGAGATATGGGCGCCATCCTCGCAACCGACGTCCGTGCCGTTGCACAACGGGCATCCGGCGATGAGCGCGGCGAGCGCGAGGAGGCCCGTCCCGGCGGCGACCGCGCGCAACACCGCGCGTCCGCGCCAGCTGCCTCCCGCGCGGGTGTCCCCACACCGCGAGGAGGGCGGCTCGAGCTTCAGGATCGCTGCGGCCAAGGTGCCGGTTCCTTTCATGATACCCTCGCTGACGTTGGCGAACGCGCCGTGGGCCGGCCGGACCTCCGATGCGGGGTGAGGCCAGCCGGGCTGGTGATAAGCAGGCGTCGAGGATCTCACTCACGCACGGGGCGATCAAGCTAGATGCACGCCCTCGGGGGTGGCCCAGCACGGTTCCGGCAGCGAGGCGCGAAGGTGCGTGGGGTCCAGGCGGAGGGCGGCGCTCTCCTGGATCACCTCCCGGCGCTCGAGCGCGTCACGGTCGCAGGCAACCCGCTCGGCCTGGCGGCTCGGTCCGACATCGCGCGACGGCAGGCCCTGGGTCGGCTCATTGGCAGCGTCGCCAGGGGATCAGCCCATCGATGTAGTTGAACTCGACGGATGCTCTTCCCGTGCCGCCGATCGTGGCGCGGAGTTGCACGTTGACCGTGGCCGAGGTGGCGCCGCACGGGGCGCTGCCCGCTTGTCCCCCGGCAGGGATGGAGAGCAGCTCGAACACCCCTTCGACGTCCGTGTCGATGTTCTCGAACGTCTTGGAGGCGCTGGCCGTGCCGGCCAGTGATTGGCTTGCTTGAACCGTGACGACGGCTGCGTCTTCGGTGTACACGTCGCCGAACACGTCCAGGGACGGCGCGTCGAACGTGTAGCCCGCTGGAAAGTTATAGGTGACCTCGACGTCGCAAGCGACGTCGTACGTGCCAAAGTCGTCGCGGCCCCCGCGAGCCTCATCGAACGTGAACGCGTATTCCTTGTTGAGAGCCCCCACCTGCGTATTCATGGTTCCGCAGCCGGAGGCCGTTGCCTTGACCGAGACCTGGCTCGGGTCAGGCACGTCGCCGTCGCCGTCGCCGAGGGCGGCCGGCTGGCCTTCCACCATCTCGACTTCGTCGGAGGTGTCGGCGCACGCGACGCACAGCGAGGAACAAATCAGCATCGCAAGACACGACAGAACACGACGGTTCAAAAGCTCGTTGGTAAGTTGGAATCGTCCCATAACGTCCTCTCATGGTGACCGGACAGGCCGGTGCGACATGCAGCTCTGAGCTCTCGGTTCGTGCGACACACGTCGCCCGCGGACCGTGGGAGATTGTGCCGTCGCGGTGCGTCGCGCGGCCGTCCGTCCCTCGCCTCCCGGATCCGGGCAGCTCATGGACTTGATGGCGCGACGGGGACCAGCCCTTCAGATTATTTGATCAGGGCGTGGTCAGCCCGTTCGCCTGTCCGCCGCGTGATGATGCGGTCACGAGCGGGTTCGCCCTGTACCGAAGCGTGGCATTTCCTGCCGCGACGAAATCATCCGTGGTCGCGCTCCTGGCGTTCTGGGGTGCGCCGGTGGAACCGGCATCTGGAAGCCGACGTGCTCTTGCCGCTGGGTGGCCGATTGCAGTTCAGCGCGGCCGCGGGCACCCACGCGGCATGACAGCCGGTCGGGACGCGCTGCGGGATCCCCAGCCGCCTGCGCTCACGGCACGAGGGAGCTCAGGTACTCCTCGAGGTTCGTGTAGCCGTCGCCGTCGCGGTCTCCGTTTCGGTCGTCCGCGTTCGACGGGTCGAGCTCTCGTGCGCTCTCCCACGCGTCCGGCATGCCGTCCTGATCGGCGTCGCTCGGAGCGCGGCCCCCGGGCAGGGTGCCGACACCGTCCGCGAAGCCAAGGCTCGACTCGTCGCGGATGGTGGCCCCCCGCTTGCCGAGCGAGGCCAGCTCATCGAGCACATAGCGGTCCGCGTCGTCGCGATGGATCGATGCGCCGGCGTGCGCGCTGACGTAGGCGTACGCCTCCTGTGCGGTCATGGCGGGGACGGCAGGGAAATCGACGGAAGGCGCGTCCAGCCAGGTGACCGAGCCGAAGTCGCCCTTGCCGAGGAGCCTGCCGTCGAGCGTGCCGTCCTTGTCGCTGTCATAGTAATTGCCGTCGGCGTGAAGGTTGTAGGCGGGCGTGGGGCTGTCCAGGGTGCCGCCTCCCGTCTCCGGGCCGGTGATCAGGTAGTTGCCCAGCATCAAGCCGTCCGAACGGCCGCTCGTGTCGCCCAGGATGTAGCCGGACACGACCCAGTTGTAGACCACGTTGTTGATGAACTGCAGCGTGCCGCGCGCCTTCGGGTTGCGCGAGTTGTTGTCGATGTAGAGCGAGCGGATGATCGACGTGCCGGCGGTGTTCACGAGACCGCCGGTGCTGTGAGGCTGGAGCCCCTGCGCGACGATCGAGTCCTGAAGCGTCAAGTTGTAGAGCTCGGCGCCGCTCTCCTGGTTGAGGTCGAACGTGCCGTCGCGCCCCCAGCTGAGCGAGCAGTGGTCCCAGATCACATCGTGCCCGTTCGCCATGGTCACGGTGTCCTTGCCCGAATCGCCCCCGGCGCCCATGCGGAAGCGGATGAATCGTACGATGGTGTTCGACGCTCCGGAGAACGAGGTGCCGTTGCCGTAGATCGTGATACCGCCACCCGGGGCGGTTTGACCAGCGATCGTCTGGTGGCTCTTGAACACCAGGCGGGACGAGATCTTGATCACGCCGCCCACGTCGAACACGACCGTGCGGTTCGGCTGGCTGATCGCGTCGCGCAGCGAACCCGGCCCGGAGTCGTTCAGGTTCGTGACGTGCACGACGTCGCCGCCGCGCCCGCCTGTCGCGTGTCGCCCGAACCCCTGAGCGCCCGGAAACGCGAGCACTTCGCCGCTCGGTGGAGCCCCGCCGCTGCCGGCACCCGCAACGGCAGCGTGCTCATCGTCAGGGGCGCCGCCGCCCGAGGAGCCTCCGCTGCCGACGACCATCGCCCCGCCGGACCCCGAGGCACCAGCGCCCGAGGCGGCGCTGGTGACCGAGCCCGAGCCGCCACCACCGCTCCCGGGTCCGGCGCCGCCGTCCGCGGGCCCTCCAGCCGCGCCTGATCCCGATAAGCTGCCACCGCTGCCACCGCTGTCACCGCACGCGAGCGCGACGAGCGCCGCGAGCACGAGGAGACCAGCCGGGGTCGCGCTCCGGCTCGAGTGCAAGGGGATACCGCGAACGGACGAGTCAGAAACGATCATCGCCGTGATGGTTGTCCGCGCCGCCCTCCACCTGTCAGAAATCGGATCCCGAGCGCGCCGTCCAGGCGAGGGGGCACGGGGGTCAGGGAGCGGGGCGCTGGCGGCGCCGTTCGAGCAGCCCCTCGCCACGCTCCCTCAGAACGAGGCCCCCAGGCTGAGCGCGCCCAGGGCCTGAGCGACGAGGGGAGGGGAGCGCTCCGCCTCGACGGCGATGATGGGACGCGGCAGGAGCGTGAGACAGGTGAGCTCGAGACCGAGGTTCACGCTCGGATGAAAGAAGTACTGGACGCTCAGCCCCGCGTCGGCGGCAAGGCTGAAGAAGTCTTCGCTGCGCCCCACGAGCGGCAGCTCGACGTCGCCGGTGGCCTGGAGGTGATAGGCGCCGATGCCAAGGAGCGGCCCCCATTCCCAGTGAGGACCGGCGGCCGCTTGCCCGAGGTTCCAGCTCGCCCGGAGGAGCGCGAGCTCCTGGCGCACCCGGGCAGCCCCGCCTCCTGCGCGGAACTCGGCGCCAAAGAGGGGACCGCCCAGGAGCAGGCCGAGACGGAAGCTCTCGTCGAGGCGAACGTGCGCCCCGATCTGCACGCCGACGCCGCCGCCGACCGGCGGCGTGAAGAGGACGAGTCCTCCCGTGCGCACGTGAAAGCGGGGCGGGTCCTGGGAGAAGCGGAGCACCTCGGGGGCGGGCGGCTGGGGCTCGACGCCGAGCACGTCCCGAGCGGGAGCCTGGCCCGAGCCGAGCTCGAGGAGGCTCGCGCGCAGGAGGTCGACGGCGCGCACGGCGAGGAGCATCGGACCATCGCTCGAAGGGTCGATGAGGAGCTTGCGCGTGGTGGTCTTGCCGGTCACGCGGTCCACGATGCACACCTCGGCGGCCGTGCCGCTGCCGTCGCGCCGCAGCGCAACCGCGGCGAAGGCCTCGCTCTCCTGCGCCTCTCGCTCGAGCTCCTCGGCCCCGGGAGAGCGCGCAGAGCCCCCGAGCACGACCACCTCGAACGACTGCAGCTCGAGCTCGGCGCAGAGCCGACCGAAGGCCTCGAAGAGGGTGGAGTCGCGCGGCGGCGGCCTCACGACAAGCACACGCTGCGCCCAGGCCACTCGAGGGCAGACGAGCAGCAGGAGCACGACGACGAGCGTTCGCACCGGCTGGACCATGGATCAGGGCGGAGCGGCGAGCTGTCGAGCCGTCTTGGCGTGGACCCCGCTCGGATAGAGGCGCAGGTACTCCTGCGCCACCACGCGCGCGGCGGCGGGCCCCTCGAGGATCTGGACCGCGCGCATCTTGCCCGCGAGCGCCTCGGCGGCAAAGGCGCCGCTCGGCGCCTCGCGGAGCGCCGTCTCGTACCAGGTCCTGGCGCGCGCGGCGGCGCCGCGGCTCTCGTGCAGGCGCCCGAGCAAGAAGGCTGCACGGCTCCCCGCGGTCTTCGCGTAGCGCGCGCGCAGGGCGAGCAGGGCCTGCTCGGCGAGCTCGTTCTGCCCCACGTAACGAGCGGCGTCGGCCAGGGCGTTCAGATCGGCGGCGTCACAGGAGGCGAGGCAATCCTGGGTTCCCCGCGCCGCGGCCTCCTGGACGACGCGCCGGAACTCGCCCTGGGAAACGAGCTTGGCCCAGGACGGCTTGTTGCTCGGCGGGGCGACCAGGGGCGCCGGGGCCTCGGGGGAGCTCGGCTCCGGAGAGGCGGCGGCCTCCGGCGGCGCCGGCGCGACCTCGGCTGCCTGTCCCTGAGCTGCGGGAGGCGCGGGCTCGGCGCCGTGCGCCGCCGTGTCGCTGTCGTGCGCCGCCGTGTCGCTGCCGTGCGCCGCCGTGTCGCTGACGAGCAGCGTCCTCGCCTGAGCGTCCCCCACGAAGCGCTGCCCCGCGCGCACGCTCACGGCGCCGGAGCCGGCGTAGCCCTCCACCTCGACCGAGCCCTCGTGCAGGATCACCTCGAGCCGCTCGCGCTCGGCGTCCCAGAGGAGCTCGAAGCGTGTGCCCGTCACGCGGACGACGAACGGACCCGCCACGAAGCGCCAATCGCTGTGTCCGGTGTGCGTGATCTCGGCTTCGACCCGGCCGCGTTCGACCGAGATGCGGGCGCCGCTCTCATTCCTGGTCTCGTCGATGCGAAGCCGCGCCCCTGCCGCCGCCCGGATCCGCGTCCGATCGGGGAAGGTGATGGCGGCCTGGTGATCGGCCGGCACGCGCACATAACCGCTCTCGTCCTCCGCCCCCTCGACGACGTAGCCGAGACCTCGCTCCGGTAGCCAGAGAAAGAGGGCGAGCAGCACGCTCGCGGCGAGGGCGAGCGGCGCTGCCCAGCGCGCGACCACCCGCGTCTTGCTCGCGCGAGCCTGCTCCTCGTCGACGCGGCGCAGGAAGGCGGCCCGCGCCTCGACGCGCTCCGGCTCGCTCAGCTGAGCGGCGCGCTGGAGGAGCGCCGCAAGGGGATCGAGCTGTCGTTCGGGGTCGCTCATGGCCAAAGTCCTTCACGCCGAGACAGGAACTCCTGGAGGGCTGGCTCGCGCGCCTTGAGCAAGAACTCGCGCGCGCTCTCGAGCTCCCGGCGCAGCGTCGACTCGGATACGCCGAGGGCCGCGGCCGTCTCGAGCATCTCGAGGCCTTGCACGTGGCGCAGCACGAAGGCCATGCGCCGGCGCGTGCTCAGCTTGCCGAGCACGCGGTGGAGGGCGCGGAGCACCTCGCGATGCTCGAAGTCGACGCGCTCGACGGCGCGCTCGGGGAGCTCCCCGCTCGGGGAAAGTCCCACCCAGAGGCGTACCTTGCGCTTCCGGATCTCGAGCGCAGCCTGCCGCGCCGCCACGGACGCAAGATAGCCACGGAGCGCCTGCCCATCCTGGATGCGCGCGGCTCCCTGGATCAGCGCCAGGAAGACCTCCTGGACCAGATCCTCGAGGCTCGTATCGGGACCAATGGCGCCGTAGAGCACACCTCGCACGAGACCCGAGTACCTGTCCCAGATGATGGCGAGTGCCTCACGCTCTCCGGCGGCCACGCCGGCGACCAGACTCGCATCCGACCGCCTCTCGGCGGGGAAGCGGGCCACGGTGGGTCCGGGCGGGGGGACGGAGCGCGCGGGGTGAGCCACGCCATCCAGTAACTTGGGGGCATCCCGAGCCGCCAGAAAAATTCATTCGCCGCCAGAGCGCGGGATCGACGCAGGCGACGCGGAGCATTGGGCTTGCGCTTTGCGGCGTGGCCTCCCAGCTTTGCCTCGTTCCCATGCGCCTTTCCCGAAGCACCTGGCTCCTCGGAGTCGCCGCGCTCTCCGCTCTGGCCTGGGGGGTTTCCTGTGAGGACCAGCTCATCCAGACGGCCACCCGGCTCCCGGGGGACGCGGGTGTCGGCGGCAGCTCTCCCACCCTCACGGACCTCGCTTGCGAGGGCGAGCCGCCCGAGAACGAGCTCCCTCCGGGCGCCGCCTTCGGGGAGGGTGAGGAGCTCGCGAGCTCGCCGCTCGTCAGCACGAGTTATGGCGCGCTCGAGGGCCCCGGTCTCTCCATCACGGCGCGCGACACCTTCCGCGTCCACGTCAATGGTGACCTCGTCGCCGAGAGCGAGTCCGCGCGCACGCCGCTCTTCGTGCCCCTCTCGCTTCTTCCAGGCGAAAACGTGATCGCCGTGAGCGTCCATGCCGCGGCCGGGACCCCCGCGGCGCTCCTCCACCTCGATGAGCTCGAGCGCAGCCACGGGAGCGGCAGCGACTGGAAGCTGAGCACGGCGCCGGACGGAGACTGGACGGCGCCTGGCTATGACGACAGCGGCTGGACGGCGGCGCGCGAGCTCGGGAGCGCTGGAGATCTGCCGGGCTGCGATCCCGAGGCGCGCTTCCCCTCGAACACGACGGCTCGCTGGATCGGGCCCGCGCCCGGGACGAGGGGGCCAATCGCCCTCCGGAAAGTGATACGGATCGAGCCGATCGGCTTTGGCGAGGGCACCACGGGGGGCGCGGGCGCGACGCCCGTGCTCGTCTCGGACTGGGCCGATCTCGCGCGGCTCGCCGGCTCGGACGAGCCGGCTGTGCTCCTGCTCGCCGAAGGCGTCCACGACTTCCGCCGCAAGGGATCGGAGGTCGCGGACATCGAGGTCTGCCCCAGCGCCTGCTCGGAGGATCCCGAGAAGACGCTCTATCAGGTCCTGACCGGGGATTCGACCTGCGAGCTTCCGCTCGTCGGCGCGACGCGGGACGATCGTATCCTCCGCTTCGGCTCGAACAAGACCCTCGTCGGGCTCGGGCGCGGCGCGGCGCTGCCGGGTGTGACCATGGATCTCGACGAGAGCGAGAACATCATCGTCCGCAACATCGCCCTCTACGATCTGAACGCGAGCCTGCTCGAGGCGGGCGATGCGTTCACGCTGACACAACCCTCCAGGATCTGGATCGACCACGCGACCGTCACGTGGATCAGCGACGCCTTCGCCGACATCCTCGCCGGAACGAGCGGGGTCACCTTCTCCTATGTCCACTTCGACGGCGACACAGAGGCCGAGTGCGGCGGCCGCGAGCGCTGGGCCTCCACGATCACCGACGCCGAGGTGACGATGCACCACTGTCGCTTCGATGAGGTGAGCACGCGCGCCCCCCTCGCTGTCGGATCCCGGGCGCGCGTCCACCTCTTCAACAATGTGTTCTCGAACATCTCTGATTGGGCCGTCGGCTCTTCCTGTGAGGGGCAGGTGCTGCTCGAGGCGAGCGTGTTCGAGAACGTCGAGGCGGCGACGCGGCGCTCGGACTGCAGCGGCTCGACGAGCCTCGGGCTCCTCCTGGCCGTCCCTGGATCGAACCTCTACCGCGACGGGAGCGGCGTTCACCTGGGCGGCGGGGGCGAGGAGCCGGCCGATGACGTCTTCACGCCCCCCTACGCCTACGCGCCCGAGCGGGCGAGCGACGCCTTGCCCCAGGTGATGTCTCGGTCCGGAGCCGGAGGGCCCTGGGCGCTGCCGCTCGCGCGCGAGTGATGAGGCGGGGCGGGAGCGGGCCGCCCCCGGGGGAGCGGCTCGCGCAGGGGTCGCCGCGCGCCCTCATTTTTTTGACGGGTCCGACCCCCCACGAACAACCCTCCTTCGTGCTTCCCGTCAGCGCGCCCTTCCGCCAATCCGGCGGCAGTCGACCCTCCATCCGTCCGCCGAGGTGCACCTGACAGGCCCCCTGCTCGCCCCTTCTTGCGTCCCGGAGAGCTTCCCCATGCTGCGTCCTTGCTCCTGTCTCGCGCTCGCCTCCCTTCTCGCTCTCTCTTGCTCGTTCGCCTGTTCGAGCGAGCAGGCCGCCGATGATCCGGCCTCGCCCGCCGGAGGCGGCTCGTCCGCGGCCACCGGCGGGCAATCGAGTGGCACGACATCGAATGGCACGACGGGGAGCGGCGGCACGGCGTCGCCCGGCGGCTCGGGAGGCGCAGGCACCGGCGGAGGCGCCGGCGCGCCCGTCGATGCAAGCTCGGGGACCGGCGGCGGCGGCTCAGGCGCCGGCGGCTCGGACGGCGGCAGCGTCACGTCCGACTGCAACAGCGCGACGGGCGGGGCGCTCATCGAGGTGAACCGGGATGGATCGGGCGATTTCACCACGGTCCAGGCCGCGATCAACAGCGTCGCCAGGTCCAACACGACGCCCACCATCATTCGCATCGCCCCCGGGACCTACTCCGAGAAGCTCATCGTCGACCGTCCCCATGTGACGCTCTGCGGCCAGACAGGTCAGGCCGAGGCGACCGTGCTCACCTACGGCGACAGCGCGAGAACCCCGAACGGGGCAGGGGGCGAGCTGGGCACTTCGGGGAGCTTCAGCGTCAATATCTCCGCGAGCGACGTCTCGGCCGAGAACATCACCATCGCCAACAGCACGGGCCCGGGTGTGCAGGCCGTGGCTCTCCTCGTCTCCGGCAGCCGCGTGCAGTTCCGTCACTGCCGGTTCCTCGGTTACCAGGACACGCTCTACGTGAAGAACGGAACGCAGTACTTCAGGGACTGCCACGTCGAGGGCAGCGTCGACTTCATCTTCGGAGGCGCGACGGCCGTCTTCGAGGACTGCACGATCCACAACGTCGCTGGCGGGTCGGCGGTCACGGCGCCGAGCACGGATGAATCGGTGCCTTTCGGGATCGTGTTCCTCGGAGGGCAGGCCACGGCGGCCGGATCGGTCAGGTCCGGGTCGGTCGCCCTCGGTCGCAACTGGAGACCCTACGGCTCAACGACCTACCTCGGCACCGACCTCGGCGCGCACATCGCGCCCATCGGCTGGGTCCGCATGGGCGATAACACGCTCGCGACCGCGCGCTTCGCCGAGCACATGACCACGGGACCCGGCGCGAGGCCGAGCGAGCGAGCCCGCGAGTCCAGGCAGCTCAGCGCGGCCGAGGCTGCAAGCTACACGGTCGAGAACATGCTCGCGCCCTGGACGCCCTCCTTTGCGGACTGAGAGCGCCCCTCGTCGATCCTTGTCGCTCGAGACAACAGAAAGTTCATGGATCCATGAAGCAGAACCTCTTCGCCTCCTTCCTCCTCGCTGTCTCTCCTCTCGGCTTTGCCCTTGCCTGCGGGACTTCCGAGCCCGGCGCCTCGGGGAATGTTGACTCGACGGCAGGAGATGACGGGAGCACGAGCGCGACGACGGGAGCTGCGGCGAGCGGAGGAAGCTCGGCCGCAGGGAGCTCGGCCACGGGTGGAGATCCGCGCCCCGGAGGCACGGGTGGCGGCGGATCCACGGGCGGCTCGGGGGGAGCGGCTGGCGGCGACTCGAGCGCCGGTTCGGGGGGCACGGGTGGCGGCGGCACCGGAGGCACGGACGGCGCGGTCGACAGCGAGGGTTGTCCCCTGACCCTGGAGGGCTTTGCCAGCGTGAGCGGCGACGGCCAGGACGGGACATACGGCGGACGAGACGGAGAGACGGTCACCGTGACGACCCAGGCGGATCTTGAACGATACGCCCGCGCGTCCGAGCCCTACGTGATCCGGGTGCAGGGAAAGATCACGATCTCCCCCAAGGGCAAGGAGATCTCGGTCGCGTCGAACAAGACCATCGTGGGCGTCGGCGCGACGGCCGAGATCTCCCAGGGCGGGTTCTTCCTGGGGGACGGAGTGCACAACGTGATCCTGCGGAACCTGACCATCGGCGACACCTTCGTCGAGGGAGACTGGGAAGGAAAGACGCAGGACTTCGACGGGATCCAGATGGACACGGCCCACCACGTCTGGATCGATCACTGCCATCTTCACCACATCGGCGACGGCATGATCGACAGCCGCAAGGACACCTCTTACCTGACCGTGTCCTGGAGCATCCTGAGCGACCACAACAAGGCGTTCGGGATCGGCTGGACGGAGAACCTCACCGCGCAGATGACCATCCACCACAACTGGTTCCGCGACCTGAACCAGCGCAATCCCAGCACGGACAACGTGCTCCGTGCCCACCTCTACAACAACTGGCTCCAGCGCATCGACTCCTACGGCAACTACGCGCGCGGCGGTACCAACATGGTGCTCGAGAACAGCGTGTTCGATACGGTGAATCGTCCCCATTATCATGACGACGGCACGCTGGTCGCCACCGGGAACATCTACCGCTCCACCACGGGGACCAAGGAGTCGAGCGGCTTCACGTATTCCTTCTTCGATCCGAGCGACTTCTACGAGTACTCCCTCGATCCCGCCGACGAGCTCGAAGCCCTGCTCGCCAGGTGTGCGGGCCCAAGACCCGAGCTCGGACGATGAGCCCCCGGCGCCGATTTCTGGCAGGCACGCTCGAGGGCACGATCTCGAACGGCTCGAGCGGCAGCAAGGTCGCGATCAAGTCGAACAAGTTGCTCGTCGGCACCGGCCCCCATCGTCGACCAGGCCCGCAGCAGGTCTCCAAGGCCGCTTCTACGGCGAGCAAGCTGTCGGGCTGGAGAGGGTGGCCCCCGCGTGCGCTTGCACCAGCTCCTTCACTTCGGAGGCCGGCACCATGAACGACTTGTATTCGTACGGAGGCTCGAAGGCGTCGCCGCTGCCCTCTTGATTTCCGGAGCAGCCCTCGAACAGGTTGCCCGTCGCCTCTTGCACGGAGCCCTCTCCCGCCTGCTTACCCAGGTCGATCGGCTGGCTCTGGTCGATGAAATGGTTGTTCTCGGTCAGCACGTTGCACTTGAAGCCGTTCGTCACGCCGAGCTTCGAGGGGCCTGCCGAGGTGTCCGCAGTGTAGAGGTTGTTGACGACGTGGATCCTGCCGTACCGGCAGCGGGGTTGGCGTTCTGAGACCCCTGTCCACCAATTGAACATGAAGGTGATGTTGAGCTTGCCCTCGCTCGCGGGCTCGTTGTCCGAGGATGCGATCAGGTTCGACAGGTTGTGACTACCTCTTTTGCTGTAGCCGAAGATGCTCCACGTGAACGTCACGTTGTCGGCCCCCTTGACGACGTCGGCATTGCCATCCTGTCCGTCCCAGAACTCGGCGTGGTCGACCCAGATGTTCCTGGAGTTACCCTCGATGTTGATGTTGTCCCAGGCCTGGTCGCCGTTGGAGCCCGGCCCACGGACGACGATGTTGCGCAGGATGACGTTGCTCGCGTCCTTGATATGGATGGCTGCTTTGAGCTGCGTGCCCGCGCGGAGGCCAACGATGGTTTTGTTCGACTTGATCTCCAGTCGATCCCCGGAGGTCCCCGACCAACCGCCGCCCAGCGTGCCGTCGATGTGAATCACCCGCGCCTGACCATCCTTGGCGTACTCCAGGAGATCGGCGAAGTTATCGACGACGATGGGCTCGGCGTCGCCTCCGCCCGTGACATGGAACGCGTTACCATCGCGACCCGAGCGCGTGGCCCAGCCGATGGGCTCGCAGTGGTCCGCGCCCGCACCACCATCGCCGCCCCCTGAACCACCGGAGCCGCCCGAGCCGACCGAGGCCCCCGAGCCACCCGACCCGACCGAGGCCCCCGAGCCGCTCATCATGTTGCCACCCGACCCGCCCGAGCCGCTCGCGGTCGAGCCCGAGACACCCACGCCCACCTGGCTGCCACCGCTTCCGCTGCTACCGCCGGTGGTCGAGCTCGTGCCGCCCGCTTCGCTCGACTCGCTCTCATCATTGCTACTGCACGAGACTGCTGCAGTAAAGACACCGCCAAACAACCACAAAAGAGTCGTCTTCCTGTTCATGAGGGCCTCCGAGACCGGTGGTGCAATCTATGAACCACCGGTGATATCCGTCTTCCGTATACGACAGACCCATGGCGCTCCGGACCGCGTAAACTGCTCCCATCTACACTGTCAACCGCGAGTTGACGTCCATATCAGCGAATCGTGACGAACACTCGCTGGTAGCTGGTCAGCGGCGGCGTGCCTTTATCCGTGACCTCGACGGCCAGTCAGGTTGCGCTTCGCACCTGCCACCCGTCACAAATTGCCGGGACGCCCCCGAACCGCGATCCGCGTCGAGTCCTGGAACGCCGCGCTCGGCCCTCGCGACCACGGGGGCAACGCGAGGCTCGCCGTCGCCTTGCTGCTGCTCACGGGCGGAGCGCGCGCGCAGGCGCCTTCCGCCGCGCGCTGCCGGTCACCGCCACGCTGTTCCGTAGGTCGCTCTCGGTCTCGCATCGCGTCGCGATCCAGGGCGGCTGCGCGGACCACGCGAGGATGGGGTTTGCAGAACGGAGGCCTCTCCACCGCGGAGATGGGTCCGACCCATCTTTTCTTGGAGGCACGTCCACCGGGAGATGGGTGGGACCCATCTTTTCTTGGAGGCACGTCCACCGGGAGATGGGTGCGACCCATCTTTTCGTGGAGGCACGTCCACCGGGAGATGGGTGCGACCCATCTTTTTGTTGGAGGCAGGTCCACCGGGAGATGGGCGCCACCCATCTCCGGGTGGACGACCTACTCACCCGGATGGGTTCGCGCCATCCCGCCCGCCCCGAACGGGGGCGCCCGGACGGCTTCGGGCTTTCTCGCGGGGGTTCTTCGACGGGATCTCGCGAGGTCGTCGACCCTCTCCACGCAGGGCACCAGCGGCCGGGCCCCCGCGCCGCGCGGCAAACAGTGGCTCCGTCCGAGGTCCGGGCAGCTCGCGACGACCTCCCCCCGACCAGAGACGCCCCTCGGCGACGCCCTACGAGGCCCTCTCCTCCCTCGCTCCCCTCGCTCCCCTCGCTCCCCTCGCTCCCCTCGCTCCCCTCGCTCCCCTCGCTCCCCTCGCTCCCCTCGCGCCCGCGTCCCCCCGGCTCACCCCCGCCGCCAGCGCCTCTTTCCCCGCGCGCCCCAGCCGCCGGATCGCCGCCTCCCGCCGCAGCGCCTCCCCCTTGTCGGCCGCCGCCTCCACGTGGACCACCGCCAGCGGCCCCCTCCCGCGCGTGTACCGCGCCCCGCGCCCCGCCGCGTGCTGCGCCAGGCGCGCCTCCACGTCGCGGGCGATGCCCGTGTAGAGCGACCCGTCGCCGCAGCGCAGGATGTACACGTGCCAGCCCGCGGCCACCGCGGTCACTCCTTCGGGCCCTCGTTGTAGCCGCGCGGCCGGTACTTCGGGTCCACGCCGCCGTGCTTCTCGCCGTTGTCGAGCGTGTCGACCGCGAGGTACGCGAGCCACGTCCCCGGGTGCTCCTCCGCCATCCGCCGGAGCTCCGCGTCGTACGCCGCGAGCCGCTTCTCGTCGTGCAGGCACTGCAGCGCGAGCGCGACCAGGCTGAGCTCGTTCGGGCCGAGCTCCATCCCGCGCTGGTAGTGCGGGAACGCCTCGTCCGCCCGGTGCATGCGGCACAGCGTGTCGCCCGTGTACACGTGGGCCATCGGCCACTTCGGCGCGAGCTCGACCGCCTTCTCGCTCGCGGCGAGCCGCGCGGGCAGGTCGCCCCGGGCGCCCTTCATCACCGAGTAGTTGAGGTGCGCCTTGGCGCTGTTCGGCACCGCCTCCTTCGTCGCCGCCCAGAACTCGAGGTCGTTCCGGTAGTCCATCGCGTGCCGGTAGGCCTGCACGCACTGGAAGCCGAAGAAGAGCACGAACAGCGCCGGCGTCACCCACGCCCTCCACGACCAGCGCGTCCGCGGCATCAGGGTCGAGCCCGCGAGCGCCTCGTGCAGCCACGAGAACGCGACAGCGAGGACCAGCGACGAGCCGATCGCCGGGAAGTACCAGAAGCGCTCCGCGCGCACCGTGGGCAGGACGACGGGGATGTTCGAGTGCGGGAAGTAGCTCACCACGACCCAGGTCAGCCCGATCGCCGCGATGCACAGCCCCGCGTAGCCCTGGCGCAGCGGCACCCAGACGCTCCGGTCCGCCGTCGCCGGGCAGGGCAGGGGGCGCGTCCCCTCGACGAGCAGCCCGAGGCCGAGCAGCAGCGCGGGCAGGAACGGCAGCGGCCACAGCACGAGCGGCAGCGCCCGGAGCCACGGCACGCGCCCCGCCGGGCGGAGCGCGTGCCAGTCGTACGCCGCGAGCCCCACCGCCGCCGTAGCGAGCAGCGCCCCCGCGATGAGCAGCGACCACCGCCGCGACGTCGCCTGCCCGCCGTCGACGAGGAACGCCGCGCGCACCGAGCGCCGCTCGCGCCGCTCGAGGTGCTCGCGGCGGAGCGCCGCGATCCAGAGCGCGAGCGAGCCGAGGGGGGGCAGCGCCATCATCGCGGCGCCGGCGACGCTCTCGAAGAAGACCAGCCGGTCAGGCGCCGGCTCCTGTGGGTACGAGTAGTCGCCGCTCAGCGTCCACGGGAACACGATCTGGGTGAGGCCCCGCCAGTAGACGCGCAGCGCGCCGGCGATCCGGTGCGGCGTGTCCGCGGTGCTGAGCGGGTTGTTGAGCGGATCGCGCGGCAGCGGCGCCTGGTGGAACCAGACGAGCGCGTCGTGCAGCAGGCGCTTCACGAGCGGCGCCCCCTCCGGGAGCGGCGCCGTGAGCTCGGCCGGCATCGGCGCCGGGAACCAGCGCCGCCGGAGCTCGACGTAGAGCACGAACGCCGCCCCCGCGGCGAGCAGCGCGACGAGCGCCCGGACGAGCCGCGCCGGGCGCGTGGGGTGCGTGAGCGGCGCCGCGATGAGCGCGGCGAACGGGATCAGCGGCACGCAGACGAGCGCGCTCTCCTTGGAGAAGAGGCCGAAGAGCACCGCCGCGAACACGGCGAACGGCATCGCCCACGCTGGCAGCGCCAGGGCGGCGAGGGCGGCGATCGCCCCCATGCCCCCGAGCACGTCGGCGATGCCCACGATGCCGCTCACCGCCTCGGTGAGCACCGCGCAGCCGACGAAGATGAGCCCGGCCAGGTAGGCCACCCCCCGCTTGCGCGTGAGCCAGAACGTGACGCACGTGAGCAGCGCGGCGTTCGCCGCGTGGAAGAGGACGTTGTAGAAGTGATGGAAGAACGGCTGCTTCGTGACAGCCCAGATCGTGCGCCAGAGGAAGTTCGGCAGCGGGCGGTACGATCCGACGCTCCGGTCGGGCGCCAGCCCCCAGAAATCGCGGTGGATCGCGTCGATGAAGCGGAGCCCGCCCTTCGCGTTCACGTACGGGTTGGCGAGGAGCGCCTCCTGCTCGTCGAAGATGTAGTTCGTCGACGGGTGGCGCGTGAACAGGATGACGGCGAGCACCGCGAACGGCGCGACAGCGGACAGGAAGCTCGGGTCGAGCGCGAGGAAGTAGCCGCGCACGCGCTGCGCGGCCCTGCCGAGGAGCGACGGCGCGATGGGCGGCCCCGCCGGCTGCTGCGTGGACGGCGGCGCGGACATCGGCGGCGCGGACGGCGGCGCCGCCATGGGGTCGACGAGCGCGCCCGAGGCGGACTGCGGCCCGGCCTGCTCGCCGGCGTACGGGGGCGGGGAGTTCACGCCCGGCCCCTTCAGCTCGCGCTCTCCGGAGCGGCGCCCGGCGCGCCCTCCGGCTCCGGAATCGACCAGATGTCGCCCCAGAGCGGCTGTCCGCCGTCGATGCCATAGACAGCGCCGGTGATGAAGTCGTTCTGGTCGCTCGCGAGGAAGACGATGAGCCGCGAGACCTCCTCCGGGGTGCCGGTGCGCTTGAGCGGGGTGGCGCGCCGCGCGAGCTCCAGGAGCTCGTCGCCGTACTGCGCGGTGCCGCTCGACCGGATGTTGTTGCCCGGCGCGACCGCGTTGACGCGGATGCCGAGCGCCGCCCACTCGACGGCGAGCGATCGGGTCAGGTTCTCGACCCCGGCGCGCGCGGCGCCCGTGTGCGCCATGCCCGGGAACCCGCGGGCGACGGACGCGGTGACGTTCACGACGCGGCCGCGCCGCGCCGGGATCATCGCCCGCCGCGCGACCTCGCGGGTCATGAAGAAGGTGCCGTTCAGGTTGTTGCGAACGACAGCCTCCCAGCCCTTCGGGGTCATGTCCGCGGCGGGGCTCGGGAACTGGCCCCCGGCGTTGTTCACGAGCACGTCGACGCGGCCGAAGCGATCCAGGACCTGGCCGACGAAGGCGGCGATCTGCTCCGGCTCGCGGATATCGCAGGGCGCGGCGAGCACGCGGTCGCCGGGGATCCCGTCCGTCTCCAGCGCCTTCGCCGCGGCCTCGAGCTTGTCGGGCTTGCGGCCGCAGACAGCGACCTTCGCGCCGAGGTGAGCGAGCTCGCGGGCGCACGCGAGGCCGATCCCGCTGCCCCCGCCGGTGACGATGGCGACCTGATCTGCGAAGAGTCCTCGGGCGAAGATCGAGCGCACCTGGGTCACGCCCCGCGTTTACAACGGGTCACGTGGCGGCGCCACCAAGCTGCGAGCCCGGCCGGGGCGCGCCCGGCGCCGTCGCGACGGGATCGCGCCCCGGGGCGGCGCGGCGCGCTCCGGTCAGAGGTGACGCGTCAGCCGGGGCAGAACCCTCTCGTGGAGCAGCTCGGGGATCGCCCGCTTCGCCCGCCAGAACCAGCGCCCGTCGCGGTGCGGCACGGCGTAGAGGCGGCCGGCGTCGACCGCCTCGATCGCGCGCCGCGCCACGTAATCGGCCTGGAGCCCCTCGCGCCCCATCAGCTTCTCGGCGATCTCCCTCATCTTCGCGTCGACGCCGCGCGCGCTCTCGATGATCTGCGTCCTGAAGAAGGTCGGGCACAGCACCGTGACGCCGACGCCGTGCGGGGCGAGCTCCAGCTTCATCGTCTCGGAGAGGGCGACGACGCCGGCCTTGGTCACGCAGTAGGGGGCGAGCCCGGCCACGGAGATGAAGCCGGCGGCGGAGGCGATGTTCAGGAAATGCCCGCGCTTCTGCTCCTTGAAGCGCGGCGCGAACGCGTGGCAGCCGTGGATGACGCCCCAGAGGTTGACGCCCATGACCCACGACCAGTCCTCGAGGGAGGCCTCGCCGACCTGCCCGCCGGCGCAGACGCCCGCGTTGTTCACGACGAGATCGACGCCGCCGAGCGCGCGATCGGCCTCGCCCACGAGCGCCGCGACGTCGTCGCTCCGGCTCACGTCGCAGCGGACCGTGTGCGCCTCGCCCCCGGCGGCGGCGACGAGGCGCGCTGTCTCCCGGGAGCCCTCGTCATCGAGGTCGGCGAGGAGCAGCTTCGCCTGACGGCCCGCGAGCTCGAGGGCGAGCGCGCGGCCGAGGCCCGAGGCGGCGCCGGTGATGACGGCGCGGGGTTGCTTGGGGAGGGACATGAGATCGCGCATACCACGGCGGCGGCCGCCTCGATCCGGCCGGCGGCGGAAAACAGCAAGGCGCCAGGCACGCCAGGGGAACCCGAGATCCCCCGGCGTACTCGGCGCCTTGGCCGTTCCACCAGCGCTCGCGCTAGGCGCTCCCGCGCGTGCCTCCCTGCTGGCGACCGCCGCTCAGCCGCTGCCCGAGGAGGTGCTTCGCGCGCTCCGCTAGCCGGAGCTCCTCCTGACGCACCTCGCTGAAGAAGGTGGCGAGCTCCTGGTCGCCCTGCTTCTGCGCGTCCTGAACGTACTGCGAGTAGGTCTCCGCGCCCTGGAGAGCATGGTAGAGCACGCTGACCAGGTTGTAGTCCTTGTCAGGGACAACGCTGCTCTCGCTGCGGCCCTGCTGTCCCTGCGTGCTTGCTCCCTGCTTCTGCTCGTTCGCCATTCCAAACCTCCTCGATTCCCCCCAGCGGCGCCCGTGCATTGCAAGGGGGAGGCCGCACCACGGAACGGCCCAACGCGCCGACGAATCCACGCTTGCGGCGCGGCCGCTCCGCGCCGCGCGTCGCGATTTGCCCCAGCAGGCGGACGCTCGCGCAGGATTGCACCAGCTCAGGCGGCCTCGGCCCTGACGCCAGCGCGCCGCGTCGATGCGCCCCGCGATCTCTTGCTCAGCTCGCCCGACGCAACGGGAGCGCCGCTCCGGACGTCAGAGGCGTGATGGCGCTGGGACTGTGTGATGGACGGGCGCGAGGTGATCGCCCCCACGCCCGAGAGACGTCGAGCAGACCCACGTCGGCGCGAGCTGATACGCTGCCCGGCGGGTCGGCTCCTCCCTCGCCGCCCTGACTCGGTCCCTCCATGCGCTCACGGCTTCACCGCTCACCTCTCCCGATCTCCTCTCTCGACTCGACGCTCGCGACGCTCGCGACGCTCGCGACGCTCGCGGCGCTCGCGCTCGCGACCTCCGCCTGCGGCGCGGACGGCCCCGGGCCGAGCGAGCCGCGGGACACCGGCGTCCACCCGCGGCTGCTCGCGCGCCCGGAGCACCGCGAGCTCCTGCGCTCGCGCGTCGATCGCGAGCCCTACGCCTCGATCCTCGAGACCCTGAAGCGCCGCGCCGAGCGCGCGTATGCAGAGGAGCCCGACCCCGGCTCGTGGGACCACCTGGCGAACGGCGACAACGCCTCGACCGCGCAGGCGAACGCCCTCCTCGCCTGGGCCTTCGACGATCGGGCGGCGGCCGACAAGGCGCGCGAGTTCCTGCGCCGCCTCGAGACCGACTGGGACACGAACACCGTCCTCGATATCAACATCCGGATGGCAAAGACCTTGATGGGATACACGAACGCCTGGGATCTCCTCAGCGCGACCCCGTGGCTCCCGGCGGAAGAGTCGGTGGAGGCCGAGCGCAAGATCACCGAGATCACCGGCCAGCTCTTCGTCAGGTACGTCGAGCAAGACTTCTATCGAGATCTCCTGCTCCGCCCCGCGCAGAACAACCACCCGATCCGGACCGCCGACGCGATCGCCTATGCGGCGCTCGCGTTCCCCGAGCACCCGGCGGCCGGGACGTGGTGGAACTGGTCGATCTCCGAGCTCGACTACCTCTGGGGCGAGAACGGCCAGTACGTGCAGCCCGACGGCGGCGTCTCCGAGGGCCCGTACTACTCCGGGTTTGCCTGGGGGCCGACAGCGGCGCTCTTCATCGCGCTGGACAACGCCCTGGAGGGGCCCCTGTCGTTCGCGCGCGACTGCCGCACCCGCTCCGACGAGGACCCCTGGACGGGGCACGGCTGCGTCGACGGCGAACAGGCCACGTTCGAGCCCCCGCTGCGCGGCGGGCTCTTCACGAAGGCGGTCGACTGGTCGCTCACGCTGCGGCTCCCCTGGGGCAACCGCCCTCCGCTCGACGACGGCGTGTTCACCCCGTTCAACGGGAGCTCGCTGCTCACCTCCTTCGGCGGCAGCGGGGCTCATCGCTGGGACTGGGAGCAGAACCGCGAGAGCCCCCACAGCATGGAGTTCGGCATCGACCTCATCGCCCACCACCTCGTCTACGTCGACGACGCGGTGGCCGCCGAGGAGCCGCCGCACCTCACGCGCTTCTTCCCCGACGCGGGCAACGCGGTGTTCCGCTCGGACTGGGGCGAGGAGGCGCGCTGGCTCCTGCTCGTCGCCGAGCACGGCTCGGCGCGCAAGGCGGTCCACGACCACGTGGACGGCACGTCGTTCTCGCTCGCCGCCTACGGAGAATACCTGCTGATCGACCCCGGCTATTACAAGCCCGACGCGCTCGACAACGCGAAGACCAGCCAGTCGCCGTCGCACAACGTGGTCCTCATCGACGGCAGGTCCGCGCCCGACAAGGGGCTCTTCAACAACTTCGGCGACGCGGACGCCTGGCTCCGGAACACCCATGACGGCGACGCGGTCGAGTACGCCGAGGCGCACCAGGACTACCAGGACACGCACGTCGAGCGCTCCGTCGCCTTCGTCGACGGCCGCTACTTCGTTGTCGGCGACCGCCTCGCGACGACGCACCCGGCGGCCCGCGCGCACGCGTGGCGGCTGCACGGCTATGCGGGGCTCACCTCCGGCGGCACCTTCGAGCTCCTCGCCGACGGCGCGCGCTGGGAGCGGACGCGGGCGGGGGTCGAGGTGCGCGTGCAGTCCACGGCGCCCGGGCTCGAGGTCGTGGAGCCGCCGTACACGCCCCTCGCCGCGCCGCACGTGCACGAGTTCGAGCAGGACCGGAAGGCCGCCGACCACGCCGTCATCGACGCGGCCGTCGAGGCCGAGGCGCCGGGGTTCCTGGCGGTGCTCCTGCCGTACAAGGTCGGCGCGGACGCCGGTCCGGACGCGCCCCTCGAGGCGGCGCCGCTCGAGGCGGCGCCCGGCGTCGTCGCGTGGCAGATCGAGGGCGACGGCTGGACGGACGTCGCGGTCCTGAGGAGCCAGGGCGCGCCGGGGGAGGTGACGCTGCCCGGCGGGCAGGTCCTCGAGACCGACGCCGAGCTCGTGGTGCTGCGGATCGAGGGCGATCGGCCGTTCGCGCTGATGGCCCGGGGCACGCAGGTGCTCGTCGACGGCACCCCCCGGGTCACCGCGCCCGACGCGACAGGCGTCGCCGTGGAGGAGTGAGATGCGGATCGCAGCCCCTCATGCCCCGCCCGCGCTGTCGTCGCGCCTCCGCGCGCTGCTCGTCGTCGCGGCCGCCGCGAGCGCCTTCGCGGCGGTGGGCTGCTCGGGCGACCCGGCCGGCTCCGGGGCGTGCACCCCGACCCCGCCGTCCGCGGGCGACGCGTTCGCGCTCGAGCGCGCCCCCGGCTCCGAGAGCGTCGCGCTGGCGCGCGCCGTCGCCGACCGCTGGATCGCCGAGCACCCCGCCGAGTCGCTCCCGTGGGACTGGGGCGAGGGCACGGTCATGCTGGCGCTTGTCGACCTCTACCGGGTCACGCAGCACGCCCCCTACCGCGACTACTACCGGCGCTACATCGACCATCACCTCGAGTACGGCTACGAGATCACGATCAGCGACCGCTGCCCGCCCGCCGTCGCCGCGCTCGCGCTCCACGAGGAGACGTGCGCGGCGCCCTACGGCGCGATCGTCGACGACGCGCTCCGCTACCTCGACGAGGAGGCGCGCCGGACCGAGCAGGGCGGCATCAGCCACCTCGGCGTGTCGCCGCTGTTCGAGCCCACGCTCTGGGTCGACTCGCTGTTCATGTTCGGCAACGTGCTCATCCGCGCCGGCGAGCGCTCCGGCGACGCGCGGCCGCTCGACGAATTCTCGAATCAATTCCAGATTTTCGCCTCGCTCCTCCAGGACGAGCCGGGGCTGTTCCGGCACGCGTACAACTGGGCGGCGCCCCAGGACCCGGACGTGTACTGGGCGCGCGGCAACGCCTGGGTCACGGCGGCCGGCTACGAGTACCTGCGCGTGCGCGCGGCG
This sequence comes from Sorangium sp. So ce406, assembly GCF_051474675.1. Taxonomy (NCBI): domain Bacteria; kingdom Pseudomonadati; phylum Myxococcota; order Polyangiales; family Polyangiaceae; genus Sorangium; species Sorangium sp. So ce406. The sequence goes on from NZ_CP150340.1 coordinate 1,567,893, forward strand.
CGCGGCGAGCGCGACGAGGCGGTGGCCGGGGCGCTCGACCGGCAGGTCGCGGCGGTGCTCGACGCGCAGGACCCGGACACCGGCCTGTGGTGGACGATCATGAACCGCCCCGGCGAGATCTACCTGGAGACGAGCGCGACGGCCCTGTTCGCCGCCGGGCTCGCGCGCGGCATGCGCCACGGCTTCCTCGACGCCTCGGTGCGCCCCGCGATCGACAGCGCCCTGGCCGGCGTGCGCTCGCGCATCGTAACGGATGGGTCGGGCCGCCCCGTCGTCAACGGCATCTCCGGGCCCACGTCGGTCGGCAAGCTCGAGGACTACGCGGCGGTCGAGCTCGGCGACGACATCTCGTACGGCGTCGGGGCCGTCATCCTGGCGCTCGTCGAGACGTCGGGCCTGTAACGCCGCGCCTCGTCACCCGGCGCGCCGCGCCTCGTCCGATCCCCCGGTCGCGGCGCCCGTGCGCTGCGGTTGCTTCGTTGCCGCGCTTCGCTTACGCCTCGGCTCGTCCGCCGGCTGCCGCGGTGCGCTGTCGGCGCGGCATCAACGACCCGCCCCGAACGTTCAGGTGCGCGTCGCGCGAACCGGGATCATGCGTACGCTGGCCGCCGTCGCGGGCAGCGCGACGGCCACCGCCCCAGAACCCCATGGCTCCACTCGTGAAGCTCGAGGCGATCACCAAGACCTACTGGATGGGCGAGGTGGAGGTGCAGGCGCTCCGCGGGGTTTCCCTGGAGCTCTCCCGGGGTGAGATGGTCGCCATCATGGGCGCCTCGGGGTCGGGCAAGTCGACGACCCTCAACGTCATCGGCACGCTCGACAGGCCCACCGGCGGCCGGTACCTCCTCGACGACGAGCCGGTCGAGGAGCTCGACGAGGTCGAGCTCGCGCGGCTCCGCAACCGGAAGATCGGGTTCGTCTTCCAGTCGTTCAACCTGCTGCCGCGCGACAGCGCCCTCGCCAACGTCGAGCTGCCCATGGTCTACGCCGGCGTCCGCCCGTCCGAGCGGCGGGAGCGGGCCGCGCGCGCCCTCGCCCGCGTCGGGCTCGACGACCGCGCGCACCACCTCCCGAACCAGCTCTCCGGCGGCCAGCAGCAGCGCGTCGCCATCGCCCGCGCCATCGTCAACGAGCCGCCGCTCCTCCTCGCGGACGAGCCGACCGGCGCGCTCGACTCCGCCACCACCCGGCAGGTCATGGAGCTCTTCTGCGCCCTGCACGCGCAGGGGATGACGGTCATCGTCGTCACCCACGACCCGTCCATCGCCGCCTACGCCACCCGCGTCATCACCTTCCGCGACGGCGCCATCGTCGAGGACACCGGCCCCCGCGGCCGGCGCGCCGAGGTGCCGGCGCCGCCGCCTGACACCGCGACGCCGTCGGGCCCGCCGCCGCCGCCCGGCCCACCGGCGCCGTCCGGAGGTGCCTCGTGAGCGCCCGGCCGCGGCGGCGGCGGCTCTGGGCGTGGCTCGTCGGCGCCCTGGCGCTCGCCGGGGTGGGCGCCGGCGCTGTCGCGCTGACCCGCGGCGGCCCCCCGCCCATCGACCCCGCGCTCGTCGTGAGCGCCAGGCGCGGCGACCTCGCCGTCGAGATCCTCGAGACAGGGCGCATCGAGGCCCGCGAGAAGGTCGAGCTGAAGTCCAAGGTCGCCGGCCAGGTCGCCGAGGTGCTCGCCGACGAGGGCGCCCGGGTCGCGAAGGACCAGCTCCTGCTCGTGCTCGACCCGACCGACTACGAGCGCGAGGTCGCCCGCGCCGAGGCCGAGCTCGCCCAGGCCAGGGCCGCCGCGGGCTACGCCCAGCGCGTCGTCACGCGGCGGTCCGCCGGCGTCGAGGCCAGCGTCATCCCGTCGGAGGAGCTCGACCTCGCGAAGCACGAGCTCGCCGCGAAGCAGATCGCCGTCCGGCTCGCCGAGGTCTCCCTGAACGCCGCGAAGGACCGGCTCCGGTACACGAAGATCTCCTCGCCCCTCGACGGCACCGTGATCCAGCGCAACATCGAGCCCGGCGAGGTCGTGACCCCGGGCGTCGAGTCGACCTTCGACGGCAAGGCGCTGCTCACCGTGGCCGACCTCTCGACGCTCATCGTGAAGGTCGACCTCAACCAGATCGACGTCGCCAAGGTCGCGCTCGGCCAGCCGGCGACGCTGACGCTCGACGCCCTGCCCGGCAAGACGTACACGGCCAAGGTCACCAAGATCGCGCCCGCCTCGGTGAAGCTCGAGGACCGCCAGGTCGACGTCTTCCCCGTCGAGGCCGAGCTCCTCCAGGTCGACGAGCTCATCAAGCCCGGCATGACCGCCGACGTGCGCATCCGGCTCGACAGCCGGCCGGGCGTCGTCTCCCTGCCGATCGAGGCCGTCAGCGACGAGAGCGGCAAGCAGACGGTCACGCGCGTCGTCGACGGGCCCGACGGCAAGCAGACCACCGAGAAGGTCGAGGTCGCGCTCGGCGCGCGCAACGACCGCGAGGTCGAGGTGAAGAGCGGCGTCGAGGAGGGGGCCCGCGTGCTCATCAACCCGCCCTCGGCGGCCGAGAACGAGACCAAGATGTGAGGTGGGCCGTCTACCTCGCGATCGCCGCGAAGGCGCTCACGGCGCACAAGCTGCGGTCGCTGCTCACCGTCCTCAGCATCACCCTCGGCGCCTTCGCCATCGTGCTCATGACCTCGCTCGCCGAGGGCGGCCTGCTCACGCTGAGCCGCGGCATCGAGGACCTCGGCGGGGCGCGGCTCATCCTCATCGTCCCGAAGGTGCCGGAGCGCGCCGAGCGCAAGAAGTCGATGTACGTCACCGGCTTCACCCGCAGGGACCGCGACCGGCTCGCGCTCGGCGTCCCGCACGTCGCCGAGCACACCATGTACGCCATGCTCGGCTCGCGCGACGTGACCTCCGACGAGGGCAAGGAGGACCGCACCGACCTCGTCGCCGCCGACAGCAGCTTCCTCCACGCCTTCCGGATGCGCGTCGGCCGCGGCCGCGCGTTCACCGACGACGAGGACCGGCGCCGCGCCCGGGTCTGCGTCGCCGGCCCCAAGCTCGCGTCGCGGCTCTGGCGCGGCGACCCGATCGGCCGCTGGGTCACGGTCGGCTCCCTGCGCTGCCGCGTCATCGGCGTGCTGGCCGAGAGCGATCGCCTGGGCGTCAACTTCGGCTTCAACTGGGTCGATCTCCTCGTCACGCCGCTCGACACCGCCGCCGACGTCGAGCCGACCGTGAGCACCTCGGCGGTCGTCGTCATCAAGACCGACGACCCCCGCAACAACGACCCGGTGAAGCGCATCCTCAACGCGCTCCTGGTCGAGCGCCACCACGGCGTCGACGACTTCACCCTCCTCGATTTCAGCAGCATCATGCGGCAGTTCGAGTCCATGTTCGCGATCATGAAGGCGATCGTCGGCCTCATCGCGGGCGTCGCGCTGCTCATCGGCGGCGTCGGCGTGATGAACATGATGCTCGTCAGCGTGTCCGAGCGCGTGCGCGAGATCGGCATCCGCAAGGCGCTCGGCGCGGCGCCGCGCGACATCAGCGCGCAGTTCCTGTGCGAGGCGGCGCTGCTCTCCGGCTTCGGCGGCCTGCTGGGCGTCCTCGGCGGCGGGCTCACGGCCGAGCTCGCCTCGGCGGTCATCCGCCGCTTCACCCCGAGCTGGGTCGGCGCGGTCTCGATCTCGGCCGTCGTCGCGGCGCTCGTCGTCTCCTCCGGCGTGGGGGTCGTCTTCGGGTGGCTGCCGGCGCGGCGCGCGGGCCGGCTCGACCCGGTGGCGGCGATGCGGCGATGAGGCTCGGCGATCTCCTCCACTCGGCGCGCGCCGTCGTGGCCGACCGCACCCGCGCCGCGCTCACGCTGCTCGGCATCATCATCGGCACCAGCTCGATCGTGCTCCTCGCCTCGCTCCTCGCGGGCGGCGAGGAGGCGCTCCTCCGGGCGAGCCAGCAGGCCGTCGAGGCCGATCTCATCCAGATCCACCCCGCCGAGGTGAGCATCCAGGACCGGCGCCGCACCCGGCGCGACCTCTCGCGGGCGGACGCGCGCGCGCTCGACGCGTCGCGCGCCCTCGGCGGCGCCTCGTCCATGAGCGAGTCGCTGCGCTCGACCGAGGCCCGCGCCGGCGACAAGAAGAAGCGGATCTCGCTGGTGAGCGCCGCGCCCGCGGCCCCCTCGCTCTACGACCTCGAGCTCGCGGCGGGCCGGTTCCTCACGGAGGACGATCTCGCGGATCGCCGGCGCGTGTGCGTCGTCGGCCACGAGGTCTGGGCCGACCTCTTCGGCGGCCCTCCCTCGCGCGCCGTCGGCGGCGAGGCCCTCCACATGACGGCCGACGGGCACGTCTGGACCGTCGTCGGCGTGCTGAAGGACCGGCCCATCCTCGGCTCCACGGACAGCACCGACATCTGGAACCGCAAGGTCCTCGTCCCCGAGACCACCTACGATGCGCTGTTCTCGCCGTCGCACAAGACCGACCGCATCTACGTGCGGCAGGATCCGGTCGTCTCGGTGCGCGCGCCGCTCGCCGCGCTCCGCGGCATCATCGACGCGACGCTCCAGCGACGCCACCACGGGGTCAAGAACTTCAAGATCGAGGACAAGGACAGCCACGGCCAGGAGCAGCTCGTCCTCGACATCATCAAGATGCTGCTGCTCAGCACCGGCGTCGTCGCGCTGATCGTCGGGGGCATCAACATCATGAACATCATGCTGGTGACCGTGACCGAGCGGACGCGGGAGATCGGCATTCGCCGCGCTGTCGGCGCCTCGCCCCGCGCGATCCTGCTCCAGTTCCTGTTCGAGGCGGCGGCCGTCTCGCTGCTCGGCGGCGTGCTCGGCGTGCTCGCCGGCGTGGGCCTCTCCTGGCTCGCCGGCGCGCTGCTCGCGAAGCTGGTCGGCCGCTGGGCCTTCCAGGTCGAGGTCTGGTCGATCGTCCTCGGCCTCGGCCTCTCGGCCACGATCGGCGTCGTGTTCGGCTTCTACCCGGCCTGGCGCGCCGCGCGGCTCGACCCGATCGAGGCGCTCCGCACGGAGTAGCGCCGGTCCTGCGGAGGGAGCGGGGGCGCCCGTCGGCCGCTCACGTCGCGGCGGCGGCCTCCGGCGTCGCGGGCCTGTCCACGGTCTCGTCGACGTCGCGCTTCGCGTGCGGGAAGCGGTCCATGCGGCTGAGCACGGGGAAGCCGAGGGCCCACAGCGCCGCGACGACGAGGGTGGCGCTGCCGCCGAGGAAGATGGCGGGGAGCAGGCCGAGCCAGCGGGCGCTGAGCCCGGACTCGAACTCGCCGAGCTCGTTGGACGCGCCGATGAACACGGCGTTGACCGCGCTCACGCGCCCTCGGATGGAGTCCGGCGTCTCGAACTGCACGAGGATGTGGCGGATATAGACGCTCACCATGTCGCCGGCGCCGATGAGGGCGAGGGCGAGGAGCGCGACGGGGACGCTCCGGGTCTGCCCGAGGCCGATGGTGGCGAGCCCGAACACCGCGACGCCGCCGAACATCCAGCGGCCCACGTGCCGCGTGATCGGCCGGAAGGCGAGCACCGCCGCGGTGAGCGCGGCGCCCACGGCCGGCGCCGTGCGGAGCATGCCGAGTCCGGTCGGGCCGGCGTGGAGCACGTCGCGCGCGTACGCGGGCAGGAGCGCGACCGCGCCGCCGAACAGCACGGCGAACAGGTCGAGCGAGATCGCGCCGAGCACCGCGGGCCTCGACCACACGAAGCGCAGCCCCTCCAGCACCGTGCTCCACGACGACGGCTCGGAGCGCCGCTCCTGCCGGGTCGTGCGCGTGAGCCCCATGAGCACGAGGGAGGCGAGGAGCAGCGCCGCGACGACCGCGTAAACGACGGTCGTCCCGGCGAGGTAGAGGAGCCCGCCCAGCGTCGGCCCGACGATGACGGCGACGTGGAAGCTCGACGAGCTGATCGCGACCGCCTTGCCGAAGCTGTCCGTCGGCACGAGGTTCATGAGGATCGCCTGCTGCGCCGGCATCATGAAGGCGCGCGCGCTCCCGAACAGCACGAGCACCGCGAACACGGGCCACACGACGCGCAGCCCCGACAGCGTGAACGCGAGCAGCAGCGCGGAGCAGAGCAGCTCGGCGGCGAGGCCGACCGAGATGATGTGGCGCCGGTCGAACCGGTCCGCCACCTGGCCGGCGAAGAGGATGAGGGCAAAGAAGGGCGCGAACTGGGCGAGCCCGATGAGGCCGAGGTCGAACACGTCGCCGGTGAGCGCGTAGACCTGCCAGCCGATCGCGACGCTCTGCACCTGGACCGCGATCGCGGAGAGCAGCCTGGCCGCGAGGTAGAACGCGAAGCTCCGGTGGCGCAGCACGCCGAGCCCGGTGAGGTTGTTGGAGGACATCTGGAGGCCTGGGGCGACGGTTCACGCAACCGTCGTGCCACGACCCGCGGAGCGCGGGGCCGCGCTGGCGGCGCTGGACGCGCGTTCCGCGCGTTCGTGGAGGAGCACCGGCGGACCGCGCGCGGGGGGAGGCACGGCCGGCGGTCGCTGCTGCTGCAGCAGCACCCCGTGCTGCTCCGCTGCGCCGCCACGAGCAGGGCCGAGGGGAGGGGTTGGCCTGCTGGCGGCTCAACCCATCTGTCGCCTCACCCGCGGATGATCACCCAGACCGTGTCGTCTTGCTGGAGCGCGGCCGGCTTGTAGAACAGCGAGACGTCCACGTGCCTTGTCTTGTGAGGGAAGTGAAACACGAAGCCGAAGGTGGCGTTGAGCTCGCGTTGCTCGACCCCGACAAGGAAGCGACCGTAGAACTTCTTCACCCGGCTACAGGGCGCGATGTCGGTGAAGAAATTCTTTCCGACGACGTCCTGTCGATTCCGGCGCGCGTGTCGCTCCTCGTACAGGTTGTAGGAGAGCACCGTGCCTTCCCGGTTCAGCCGGATGATCCCGAAGGGCTGCGCGTCGAGGCCGCTCTCGTCGAGGTTGAAGACGCCGATATCGAACTCGAACTCGCTGGTCCTGCACTGCTCCTGCGCATCCATCAGAAACCCTCCGACCGCGCCTGCCCGACGGCTGTTCGCCATCGTAGGGGGCGTCCGCCGGCGCTCCTATCCGGCGTGACCGCATCGTGCTGTCGGGGGATGGGACCTCGCGAGCGAGCTCTTCAGCCCTGCGCGAGCCGGGCGAGCGCCTCGCCGGTGAGGCGGTGGACGGTCCACTCGTCCATCGGCTTCGCGCCGAGGCTCCGGTAGAAGCCGATGGCGGGCTCGTTCCAGTCGAGCACGGACCACTCGAACCGCCCGCAGCCGCGCTCCACCGCGAGCTTCGCCAGGTGCACGAGGAGGGCCTTGCCGTGGCCTGCTCCGCGGTGCTCGGGCAGCACGAAGAGGTCTTCGAGGTAGATCCCGGGCTTGCCGAGGAAGGTGGAGAAGCTCTGGAAGAAGAGCGCGAAGCCCACCGCGGTCCCCTCCGCCTCGGCGAGGACGACCTCGGCGGCCGGCCTCGGACCGAAGAGGTTCGCCTCGAGCTCTCTCTCGTCGAAGACGGCCTCGTGCGCGAGCCGCTCGTACTCGGCGAGCATCCGGATGAGGCGGGCGATGGTCGGGATGTCGGCGGCGGTGGCGGGGCGTATCATGGGGTTTCCTGGCGCTTCATACCTCGCCGCCCTCCCCGAGCGGAAGGCGCGTACGCGGGGGCGGGATCGTCCTAGGCTCCCGTAACCGCATGACGACGACCACGCCCTCCGCCGCCGGCCCGCGCTGGCTCTACCTGCACGGCTTCGCGTCGGGCCCGAGCTCGACCAAGGGCGTCCAGATCGCCGCGCACCTCGAGCGGCGCGGCGTCGCCGTCGAGCGGCTTGACCTGCGCGTGCCCTCGTTCGAGCGCCTGCGCCTGAGCGCGATGATCGACGCCGTGAAGCGGGCGATCGGCGGCGAGCGCGACCGCGCCGTGCTGATGGGATCGAGCCTCGGGGGGCTCACCGCGTCCCGCGTCGCCGCGGAGGACGCGCGCGTGTGCGCGCTCGTGCTGCTCGCGCCGGCGTTCCGGATCATGGAGCGATGGCGGCAGCGGCTCGGCGAGGAGGGCTTCCGGGCGTGGGAGGAGCGGGGCTGGCTCGAGGTCGACGACCACGCAGAGAAGCGCCGATCCCGGGTGGATTTCGGCTTCGCCGTCGACGCAGCCGAGGTGGATGATCGCTCGGGGGGCTGGCCCGACGTGCGGGTGCCCACGCTCATCGTCCACGGCGTGCACGACGAGGTCGTGGACATCGCGCTGTCGCGCGAGTTCGCGGCGGGGAAGCGGCATGTCCGGCTCGTCGAGGTGGACGACGGCCACGAGCTCGTGGCCTCGATTCCGTGCATCCTCCGCGAAGCGGACGACTTCCTGCGCCCCCTCCTCGGGGGCTGACATGCGCGCGCAGCGCGGCTCACCTCCCGGCGCCCGCCGTGACGGCCACGCCGACAGACGCTGAACCGCTGTTCAGCGCAGCGCGTCTCCCCTGGCCTCGTTGCGCTGCGCCGGGCTGGACCGGCTGTCCCCTCAACAGCCGAGTCGCATTCTAGGCGTGGAGGGCCAAGCTATCAAGTCAAAACGTTTCCGCTTACAGCTCGTTCGCATCCGGCCGCGGGTTTTCCGCGGCTCGATCGATCGGAGGAGCGAATGACGATGGAGACAGCGTCGGTTCATCAGCACACCGCGCGCACCGCGTCTATCAACGGCATCGAGATGGCTTACGAGCTTGGCGGCGAAGGGCCGCCGCTCGTGTTGCTCCACGGCTTCACCGGGGCGAGCGGCGACTGGGCTCACGCGTTCGACCTCGCGGCGCTCGCGCGTGATCACACGGTCATCGCCCCCGACCTGCGCGGACACGGCCGGTCGACCAACCCGGCCGGCTCCCTGACCATTCGCCAGTGCGCCCTCGACGTCTTCGCCCTCCTCGATTCGCTGGGCGTGAAGACCTTCCGGGCCGTGGGTCTCAGCTTCGGCGCCAAGTGCCTCTTGCACCTCGCCACGCAGCAGCCGGATCGCGTCGAGTCGATGGTCCTCGTGTCCGCGACGCCGTACTTCCCCGAGCAGGCCAGGGCGATCATGCGCCACGTGACCGACGAGGGCCGGTCGGCCGAAGAATGGGAGGAGATGAGGCGCCGCCACAAGCTCGGCGACGCGCAGATCCGGGCGCTGTGGCGGCAGCCGCGGCTCTTCGCGGCGAGCCACGACGACATGAGCTTCACGCCCCCCCACCTGTCGACCATCACGGCGCGGACCATGATCGTGCACGGCGATCGCGATCCCCTCTATCCGGCCGAGATCGCGCTCGAGATGCACCGCGCCATCCCGCGGTCCTGCCTCTGGCTCCTGCCGGACAGCGGGCACGCCCCCATCTTCGGCGCATGGAAGGAGCCGTTCGCCCGCGCGGCGCTCGCGTTCCTGCGCGGCGAGCAGGGAGAGCAGCGGTGATCCGGGAGTGACGCGTCAGGCTCGATCGAGGCGGATCGGAGCTCCTCGATCCCGGTGATGCTCACCCGAGCGAGCGAGTCGTCCATCGCCTCTCCGCGACCGCGGGCGGCTCGCCCGGCGGCGGACGGCGGGCGCCCATCACTCGGCGCAGCGGGTCGCCACGTAGCGGCCGTTCGGGTCCTCGTCGAGGAGCAGGGAGCCCACGTCGGAGAGCTCGAAGGTGACCGAGGTCGCGTCGATCGCCGTGATGGTGAGCCTGCCGAACCCCGTGCCGCCGCCGCCGGTGGTCGCCCCCGCGGTGCTGCAATCCGCGCGAAACGACGTCCCGTAGACCGAGAGATCGCCGCTCGCCGTGTCCACCTCGCCCACGACGAACATCGACTCGGGCATGCGGAGCTCCAGTTCCCACCAGTCGCTGCAGGTCGAGTGCGGGGGGTTCGCGTCGGGATCGCTGCAGGACAGGGCCAGGCTGGAGATACGGAAGGTCACGGTCGAGTCGCCGAAGACGATCGCGTTCGCCCCCGGCGTGGCGCCGCCGGAGGTCGTGGGCGCAGGGCCGGCCGACGTCGTGGGCGCAGGTCCGGCCGACGTCGTGGTCGCAGGGTCGGCCGACGTCGGGGGCCAGGGTCCGACCGAGGTTGTCGTCGCGTCAGGGCCGCTCGTGCTGCCCGCGCCGCCGGCGCCGTCCCCGCCGCCGTCCATGATCACCGCGGCGCCGCACGCGGCCTGGACGAGCAGCGCGAGCGCGCCTGCCGCCGTCGAGGTGTGTCGAGGGGAGAACATCATGGCGGCAGTGTACCGCCCGCCCGCGTCGGTTGTGTGCGGTGCGAGCGCCCGCCCGCGTCGTGACCGGCCCCGGCGCGGCGCTCCACGCGCCGCGGGGGCCGCCTCTGGACCGGGCGGCGCGCGGGTGTGCTACCATCGACCACCGCAGGCGCGGGTGAAGGCCGCCCGCAGGCCGGCGCGCGCAGCGCGGAGCACGGATGAACGCACCCGTCGTCGAAGGAGATGTGATCGCGGGCAAGTACCGGGTCGATCGCGTCCTGGGCCGGGGCGGCATGGGGATGGTGGTCGCGGCCAGCCACCTGTTTCTCCCGCATCGCGTCGCGATCAAGCTCCTCATCTGCGACGACAGCCCGGCGCTGATGCAGCGGTTCCTGCGCGAGGCGCGCGCGGCGGCGCGCCTCAAGGGCGAGCACGTCGTGCGGGTGCTCGACGTCGGCGAGCTCGGGTCGGGCGTCCCGTACATCGTGATGGAGTACCTGGAGGGCGACGATCTCGCCGAGGTGCTCCGCGCCCGCGGCCCGCTCGGCGTCACGGAGGCGGCCGACTACGTCCTTCAGGCCTGCGTGGCCATGGCCGAGGCGCACGCCGCCGGCATCGTGCACCGCGATCTCAAGCCCGCGAACCTGTTCCTCACGGCGGCGCCCGGCGGGGCGAAGCTCATCAAGGTGCTCGATTTCGGGATCTCGAAGGAGCTGCCGGGCAGCGAGGGCGGCGCCGCCGCGCTGACGCAGACGCGGGAGATGCTCGGCTCGCCCGTGTACATGCCGCCGGAGCAGATGCGGTCGTCGCGCTCGGTCGACGCGCGCTCGGACATCTGGGCGCTCGGGGCGATCCTGTACCGGTTGCTCGTCGGCAGGCCGCCGTTCGAGGCGCCGGCGCTCGCCGAGCTCATCCTCCTGGTCGCGAGCGCGGAGCCGGTCCCGCCCAGCGCGCTCAGGAGCGACATCCCGCGGGAGTTCGAGCGGGTGATCCTCCACTGCTTGCAGAAGGATCCGGCGCAGCGGCCGCAGACCGTGGCCGACCTGGCGCTCGCGCTCGTGCCCTTCGCGTCGGCGGGCGGGCAGGAGCGCGCGGAGCGCGCTGCGCGGATCCTCGCGGCGCCGCCGGAGCCGTCCCAGCCCGGCGCCGCCGCGTCGACATCGGGGCCCGGGGCGGACAGCAACCGGAGCGACACGCCCGGTCCGATGGCGAGCCTCCTGCCCACGACGCGCGTGATCGCGCGCACGCCCGCGCAGCCGGCGCCGCGCCGGACGACCGTCCGGGTGGCGCTCGGCGCGGCCGCGATGGCCTCGTCCGCGCTCGCGATCTGGGCGGCGGTCGCGCTGCGCGACGGCGCGCGCGCGCCGGAAGACCGCTCGGCGCTGCAGGCGGCCGGGGTCGCCCCGCCGGGGCCGGTCCCGCAGGACAGCGCGGCCTCGCGGCGCGCGGGGCAGCAGGCGACAGGGGGCGAGGCGCACCTGCCCATCGCGCCGGAGCCGCAGCCCACGGTCCAGGCGGTCGCGCCGCTGCCGTCGGTCTCTCCGGACCTCGCGCCCACCGGCGCGGCGGCGCGACCCGCGCCGGCGCCAGCACCCCAGCTGCGCCGGCGCGCGCCCGCGAGCTCGAGCGCGCCGAGCGCGGCGCCGGCGCCGGCGCCCGAGAAGGCGCCGCCGCCGCCCGAAGGCTCGAATCCCTTCGAGCTCCCGCTCAAATGAGATAGGGATCACCGGTCTCCGACCGATGGCACCTTTCTCACCGGACGAAGCATCCATGCGTTCACGTAGGCTGGCGACGCGGCTCGCGTCCGCGGTCGCCCTCTCGGCGCTGGCGCCGGCCGCCGGCGCGGCTGCGCAGCCGGCCGCGTCTGGGCCGGCCCAGGCCTCGCCGGCGGCTCCTGCACCGGCCCAGGCCTCGCCGGCGGCTCCTGCGCCGGCCCAGGCCTCGCCGGCGGCTCCTGCGCCGGCCCAGGCCTCGCCGGCGGCTCCTGCGCCGGCCCAGGCCTCGCCGGCGGCTCCTGCGCCGGCCCAGGCCTCGCCGGCGGTCGAGGCGCCTCCGGCGCCGCTCGCCGATACGCTGACCGGGAAGGCGAAGGGCGATTACGAGCTCGGCAAGAGGCTCTTTGGCAATGGCGACTTCGGCAACGCGTTCATCAAGTTCCAGCATGCCTACGAGAGCTCGAAGGACGTGCGTCTCCTCTGGAACATGGTCGTCTGCACCTCCAGGATGCACCGGTACCGCCAGGTCCTCACGCTCGTGGAGAAGCTGAAGCAGGAGGACCGCGGCGTCCTGCTCCCGGACGACTGGGCGAGGATCGCCGACCTCGAGCGGAGCGCCAGGAGCGCTGTCGGCAGCCTGGAGTTCGCGGTGAGCGAGCGCGATGCGGCGGTGACGATCGACGGCGAGCTGATCGGGAAGACGCCGCTCTCGGGCAAGGTGACCGTCGATTCCGGGACCAGGCGCATCCGTGTCGTCAAGCCCGGCTTCAAGGAGCACGTCCGCGTGGAGCGGGTGAGCCCTGGAGACGAGCTGCGCCTCGATGTCCGTCTGGAGCCGCACGTCCACGCCGGAAGGCTGTCTGTGCTCGCGTCGCCGGGCGACCGGATCGCGCTCGACGGCAAGCCCGTGGGCCAGGGGCGGTGGGACGGCGCCGTGCCGAGCGGCCGCCACGTGCTGCGGGTGACGGCGCCGGGGATGGTGCCGTACGAGTCGGAGATCGTGATCCAGGACGAGGCGCTGAGCAGCGTGCGCGTCGCCCTGACGCCGGTCGAGCGGACCGGCGGCGTGCCGGTGTGGGCGTGGCTCACCGGCGCCACGCTGCTCGTCGCGGCGGCCGTGGCGGGCGGCCTCCTGATCAAGCCCGAGGCGGCGCCGCCGATCGAGGGCACCCTCGGCGACACGCGTCCGACCGCGTTCGGAGGCCGCTGGTGAGGCGTTGCTCCTGGTCGTCCATCGGGTCGACGGCGGCGCTCGCGGTCGCCTCGGCGGGGTGCACGGCGCCGCCCACGGGGGAGCTCATGGTGGCCATCCAGACGGACATGGCCGTGCCCAAGGACATCGATCACATCGAGATGGAGGTCCTGTCCGACGGCAACCCCGTCCTCCTCGATGATCGCAAGGAGCTCGGCCGGGACCGCTTCCAGCTCCCCGGGACACGGGGGTTCACCGTCTCCAAGGACCCGAGCCGGGAGATCCGCATTCGCGTGCGCGCGCTGCTGGGCGACCGGATCCGCGTGGAGCACACGGTGCTCACGACCGTCCCCGAGGACCGCGTGGCGACGCTCTGGGTGCCGCTGCATTTCCTGTGCGGCGTGGACGCGGAAGAGGGCGAGGCGCCCGAGCCCGACCCTGCGGGCGCATGTCCGGACGACCCCGCGTGCGCCGCCGCGGCGTGCGGGGAGCGCCGCGTGGACTCGGCGAGCCTGCCCGACTACGCGGAGCAGGACGTCCTGCACCACGATTGCTTCCACGCGGCGACGTGCTTCGAGGGCGCATCTCCGGTGGAGGACGGCGACCTCGATCCGGAGGACTGCACGATCGCGGCGCGCGACGGCGTGAACATCGCTATCGCGACCGAGGGAGACGGCGCCTGCGGCGCTGCGGGGTGCTTCGTGCCGCTCGACGCGGAGAGCGAGTTCGGCTGGCGCACGCGCGACGACGGGCGGATCGCGCTCCCGAAGGCGCTCTGCTCGCCCGGGCGGCTGGCCCGGCTCGGCGTGGTCGTCTCACCGGTGAGGCCGCTGTGCCCCCCGAAGCAGATCGCCCAGCCGCTCTGCGCGGCGGAAGAGGGCCGGCCGGTCGTCCTGGCCGCGCGGCAGCGGAGCCCGATCGCCCTGGCGGTGAGCGAGGACGGCGTGTTCTGGACCGAGCAAGGCACGTTCCGCGATGAACGCCAGGGGCCGGTGCCCAACGTCGACGGCGCCGTGAAGCGGGTCGCACGCGAAGGCGGCCCGCCGGAGACGATCGCGTCGAAGCAGGCCGTGCCACGCCACCTCGCGCTCGGCGGCAACGACGAGGTCTTCTGGACGAACCGTGGTGTCGTCGGCGCGGCCGCGACGGCGCTGATGCGGTGGATCCCTCGCGGCGGCAGCGCCAAGCCCTGGCTGAACGTGGAGCAGCTGGGCCATTCGGGCAGCCTGGAGGCGCTCGCGATGAACGGTAAGAGCCTGTTCTGGACGCAGCTCCCCGACGGCGGTGCGCTCGGGCGCGTGGGCTTCGCGATGCTGGACACGCGGGACGAGCCGACGCCCGGGACGCTCGCCGATGCCCACCGCGCCAACCGGTTGGCCGCGGCAAACGACGTCGTTTGCTGGACCGATCTCGGCCAGGACGGCGCCGCGAACGGCTCGGTCCAGTGCAAGACAGGCTCATCCGAGGTCGTGATCGTGGGCGCCGGGGAACGGACGCCGTACGGGATCGCGCTCGACGCGGAGAACCCGGCCGAGGTGTTCTGGGTGAACTTCGAGGGCGAGGTCGTGCGGGCCTCGCTGGACGGCGCCAGGCGCGACGTGATCTTCCAGGGCGCGCGCGGGCCGTACGGCATCGCGCTCGACGAACGCCGGGTTTACTGGACCAACCGGCTGGAGCGCACGGTGAACGTGCTGCCCCGCGACGCCCCGCCCGGCAGCGCGTGCCGCCCTGGCGCGTGCACGCTGGCCACGGGGCAGCTGGACCCGGGGGCGATCGCGGTCCACGGCGACGCGATCTACTGGATCAACGAGGGGTCGCCGGTCGTGGGGTCGCCGGTCAAGGCCGACGGCGCCGTCGTGAGGCTCGCCAAGCCGCCGCCGCCATGAGCAGCGCGGCGGCCGCGTTGCCGGCTGGCGCCGGCGCGCCGGCCGCCCTGCAGCCGCAGCCTCCGTCGTCGTCCGTCGTGGGGCCTGAGCCCCCGCCGGAACCGGGGCCTGAGCTTCCGCCGGAACCCCCGCCGCCCGCGTGCTCCGCGGGGCCCGTGGGCTCCCCGGCGCCCGCGCCGCCCTGCGACGACGACGATGCCTCCGGCCTGTGAATGCAGGCTCCGGCGATGCACACCCCGCCGTCCTCGCACGGCACGTTGTCCGCCTTGCTCGGCCACACGCAGCGGCTGGTCTCCGGATCGCAGGTGCCTTCCTCGTGGCAGGCGTCCGTCGCGGGGCAGGTGATCGCCTCGCCGGCGCAGGTCCCTGCTCCGCAGACGTCTTCCGTGGTGCACGGATCGCCGTCGTCGCAGGTCGCGCCGTCGTCGTCCGTCGCGACACAGCTCCCCCCGACGCAGGCGTGGCGCGTGCACGGCGTGTCGTCGCCGCAGGTCGCCATGTCGTCGTTGGTGCCGGCGCAGGTGCCCGCGTCGCAGGCGTCGCCGCTCGTGCAGTCGTTGCCGTCGTCGCAGTCATTTCCGGTGAGGAGCGAGCACGCGCCGTCGGCGCTCGCGCCGGCCTTCACCGAGCACGCGTCGCAGGCGCCTCCATCACAGGCGGTGTCGCAACAGACGTCGTCGACGCAGAACCCGCTCTGGCACTCGCACCGGTCCTCGCACGGCTCGCCAGGCCGGCCCAGGGTGAACCGGTCCACGGCGTTGGACTCCTCGCCAACGTACTCTCCTCCCGTGATCAGCACCGACCCGTCCTGATCGAGGTACGTCGCCTCGTGGAACCCGCGGGCCGCGCTGAGCGGCTCGATCGTGAACCATCGGTCGTCGTCCGGGTCGTAGAGCTCTGCGTCCGCCGTGGCCGAGCTGCTGTTGAGCCGCCCGCCGGCGACGAGCACGCAGCCGTTCGGAAGCAGCGTCGCCGAGTGCGCGTGCCGCTTCCCGTGCGTCGGCATCGGCGCGCCGAGCGAGAAGCTGTTCGTCGATGGATCGTAGATCTCCGTCAGAGAGGAATACCCGAGCACGAGGACGCGCCCGTCCGGGAGCAGCGTCGCCGTGTGCATGTACCGCTCGGCTCCCTCCATCGTCGACGGACCCGCGGTCCACGTGTCAGTCGCCGGATCGTACAGCTCGGTTGTCCTCAGCCCTGCGCCGCCGCGATAGCCGCCCACGACGAGGACCTTCCCCGTCTGGAGCAGCGTGGCGGTGTGCAGCGCTCGCGGCTCGAGGAGGGACGCCACCTCCTCGATCGCGCCAGTGCTCGGGTCGTAGCGGAAGACGTTGTCGTAGATCGCGACGCTGTCGAGATCGGCCGTGCCGCCGACGATCAGCACATCTCCTGACTCTCTCCCGAGCCTGGTCGCGGTGTGGCGGTGGAGAGGGGCGGGCCGCGCCGCATTCAGCGGGTGATCCAGGGGGATCGTGCCCTCGACCTCCCAGCTCATGGTGCGCGCGTCGTACACCTCGTACGTGGAGTCCGCCCCGTCTCTGTCCCCGCCGATCATGAGGACGCGGTCGCCGTCGAGCGCGATCGCCGCATGGTCGGTGCGCGCCCGCTCCATGGGGCCTGGCGTGGGAGCGGTGGACCACGCGTTCTCCGCGGGATCGTAGAGCTCGGTGCTGTCGAGGAGGACGCCGTAAGGGTTGACCCCTCCCGTGACGAGCACGCGCGTCCCCAGCAGCGCCGCCGCGTGGTGGCTACGGCGGGTCGCCATGGTGGGCGGCAGCGGCGACTGCCAGGCCGGGTCGACGAGCACCTGCTCGCCCTCCGCGTCGACGAACAGCTCGATCTGCCCCCCGCGCGCCGCGAGTCGCAAGCCGACCTCGCGCCCGCCGGCCGCGTACGCCGCCGGCGCCGTCACCCGGAGCCGCACCGCCCCCGACGCGTCGGCGATCTCGATCGCCCCGTCCCGCTCCGCCAGCGCGCCGCCCTCGACCTCCCATGCCGCCACGGGGGCCCCGCGCTGCACCGCCGCCGCCTCGAGCAGCAGCCACTCCTCGACGCCCGCCGGCGTCGCGCTCCAGAACGAAGACCCGCCCGCGCGCCGGTAAGCCACCGCGCGATCCGCGAGCATCGCCTCGCCTTCGGCCCCCACCTCGCGGACGCGGAGCGTCGCGCCGCCGTCGAGCGCGAAGACGATCGCGTCGCTCCCCTCGCTCGGCAGCCGCGCCGCGACGCCGCCGCGGCCCGCGGCGGCTCGCTCGAGCCCACCGCCGCTCCGCACGAACCCCGGGCCGAGGCTCAGGACAGCAGCGGCATGATCTGGAAAGGCACTGCGCAGCGCCTCGTCCGGCGGCCGATCCGACGCCGCGCATCCGGCGAGCAGTTGCAGCGAGGCGAGGAGCGCGGAGGCGGCGAACAGGGAATGTAGGTTACGGTGCGGGGCTATCATGGCGGATGGGCAAACATCGTATGCGAGCCCACTCGCCGCCGCCTAGAGCCACGCCCGAAATCCGCGCGATCGCCCCTGAAGCGCGGATTTCACCGTTCCACGGTGGCCACCGGATCGACGCCGGCGGCCCGACGGAGCCCCGGGCGGCCCCACCGCATCCGCCCCGTCGGCTCACCGCGCGCGCCTCATGGCGCGCCCCCGATCCGCCTCGTCAGCTCGTCAGCCCCGTGAGCGGCCCGGTGCAGTAGTTCGGGTCGCCGAACGACGCGGCGTCGACGCCCATCGCCTGGAGCAGCGAGACGAGCAGGTCGTTATGTCCGACTTGCTTTGGCTGCGAGACGAAGCGGCCCGTCTTGAAATGGCCGCCGCCGCTCCCGGCGAGCACGTAGGGGATGTTCTGGCGCAGGTGATTGCCGTCGGCGTGCTCGTTCGTCCAGAAGATCACCGTGTTGTCGAAGACCGAGCCGTTCCCCTCCGGCATGCTCTTCAGCTTCGCGATCAGGTAGGCGAGCTGCTCGGCGTAGAAGCGGCTGATCTTCATGAGCCGCTGCCGGTTCGCCGGGTCGGCGTAGCCGTTGTGCGCCATCGGGTGGTGGCCCTCGGTGATGTCGGGGCCGAGGAAGCTCAGCACCTTGGTCGTCGCCGAGTTCGTGAACTGGAGGCTCGCGACCCGCGTCAGATCGCACGCGAGCGCCATCGCCATGAGATCGAGCTGGAGCCGCGTGATCTCGGGCATGTTCGCGACCTTGTCGGGGTCGACGTCCGGCGTCAGCGCCGGCTCCGCGCACGCCGCGGAGGTCGGGGCCACGCCGCGGTCGAGGCGCGACGCGATGTCCTCTACCGACGCGAGGTGCCCCGCGAGCTTCTCCTGATCCGCGGCGCCGAGCCGCCGCTGCAGCCGCTTGTAGTCGGCGGCCACCTTGTCGAGCACCGCCCGGCGCTGCTCCGTCTTCCGCGTCGTCGCCTCCGGCGCGACGGAGAAGTCCGAGAAGAGCCGGTCGAACGCGGCGTACGGGCTGTTCTCCGGCGGCAGCGGCTGCGCCGGGCCGCGGTACGAGATGCGCGCGCCCACGTTCGCCCCGTAGACGAGCACGCCGAGCTCCAGCGAGAGGAACTTCGTCCTCGTGCCGATGTGGTTCGCGATCTCCTGGTCGACCGAGATGCCGTCGGCCCAGCCGCACGACAGCCCGGCGTCGCCGGGGAAGTCGCCCTCCTGCATCGCGCGCGCGGTCAGGCACTGCCCCGTGCCCTTCTGGTGCGCGTCGCCCGGCCCCACCAGCGCCGAGAGCGCGCTCACGTTGCCGAGGACGAGGAGGTCCTCGTTGTGGTCCTTGAGCGGCGCGAGGATCGGCGACAGCTCCTCGCCGTTCTGGAACTGCGTCGACGACGGCCAGAAGTCCGGCGGGACGGTGCCGTTCGGCGTGTAGAGGACGACGAAGCGCTTCGGGAACTCGGCCCCGAGCGAGGCGCGCCCCGTCTCCTCCGACGGGGCGAACCGTTTCGAGCAGCCCATCACCTCGAGGAACGGCAGCGCGAGCGCCGCGCCGCCGAGGCCCCGGAGCGCGGCGCGGCGGCTGAGTCGGAACGGCTTCATCACGGCTCTCCTTCTGCGGCGCCGCCCTCGGCGCCCGGTGCGACGATCACGCGGCGGTAGCGGAACGCGTCGGTCTGGGTGAGCGCGACCAGCAGCGCCTTGATGTTGTACCCCGACGCCTCGAACGCCTGCGTCGCCTGCGACAGGCTGCAGGCGTCCTCGCCCTGCTCGGCGCGGCCGTGGCCGAAGCGGAACCACTGCTTCACCACGCACGCCCGCACCTGCTCGCTCTCCGCGAGCCGGTGCGCGAGCTCGACCGCCCCGTCGAACGGGCCGTCGACGTCGGTCTGCGTCAGCTCGCCGCTCGCGTCGACCGGGATGCCGTTCTCGGCGTCCCGCCAGCGGCCGAGCGCGTCGTAGTGCTCGAAGCCGAACCCGATCGGATCGAGCAGCGCGTGGCAGCTCCTGCAGCCCGGATCCGAGACGTGCTGCGAGAACTGCTCGCGCGTCGTCTTCGTCGGGTCGACCATGGGCGGCTCCGGCACCACGTCCGGCGGCGGCGGCGGGATCTGGCAGAGCAGGCTCTGGCGCACCCACCGGCCGCGGTGCACCGGCGACGACCGGTTCGGCTTCGCGTAGAGCGACAGCAGCCCGGCGTGCGTCACGAAGCCGGCGCGCTGCGACGGATCGAGCGCGACCCGCTCGAACGCCTCGCCCCGCGGCCCGCCCTCGACGCCGTAGAACTCGGCGAGCTCCCGGTTCATCATCGAGTAAGGCGCCGTGAACAGCGCGGTCACGCTCGCGTCCTCCTCGAAGATCGCGTGGTCCAGGAACGCCTCGGTCTCGGCCTGGAACAGCGACAAGAGCTCGTCCCGGTACTCGGGGTAGAGCTCCGGATCCTTCCCGCCCGCGGCGACCTCGTCGATCTTCGCGAGCCCGAGCCACTGGCGGTGGAAGTTCTTCACGGCCTCGCGCGCCCGCGGGTCCTCCAGCATGCGCCGCGCCTGCGCCTCGATCTCCGCGGCGGTGCCGAGCGCGCCCCGCTCGGCGGCGGTGAAGAGCGCGTCGTCGGGCATCGTGCCCCAGAGCAGGTACGAGAGCCGCGAGGCGACCTCGTACGACGTGAGCGGCACGACGTCGCCCTCGACCGGATCGGGCATGCCGAGCTCGACGCGGTACAGGAAGTGCGGCGACTGGAGCATCGCCTGGACGACGAGCGAGAGCCCGGTCGACGCGTCGTCGGGCGCGTCACCGAGCGCGATCCCGCGCTGGAAGAGCGCCACGAAGTCGTCGACCTCGTCCTCGGCGAGCGGCCGGCGGAACGCCCGCTTGCCCAGCGAGGCGACGAGCGCCGCGATCTCCCCGCGGCAGGCGGCGCCCCCCGGGGCCTCGCGGCACGCGGGCGCCTCGCCGAGCAGCTTGCCGGCCGCGCGCTCCGCGATGCCCTCGGCCGCGGTCATGTACTGCTCGGCGAGCAGCGGGCTCACCACGAGCGCCGCCGCCTGGTTGTTGAAGCCGAGCGACTCCTCTTCCGGCACGAAGCCCCGCGCGGGGCGGCTGTCGTCGCCGAGCAGATCGGCGATCGTGTTGTCGTACTCCACGCGCGTCATCCGTCGGAGCGGCGACTCGCCGGGCTCGATCGCGGTGCACAGCGGGGCCGTGGCCTCGCCGTCTCCGTCGTGCGCGGGCAGATCGCCGAACTGACCTGAGCAGGACGCGAGGAGGAGCAGGCCGATGGGCCAGCGGAGAGCTCGTGGTTCAGCCATGATGCCTCGTCGGCGAGCGCGCGCTGGGGCCGAGCGCGGGCGGTTCACCCGCGTCATGCAGCGCGCGGCGCGTGGAGCGCGCCCCCTCGCCATCATGCAGCGAGCGTATTGCAATCCGCTGCTCCGGGATAGGCGCCTCGGGGGAAAAGACGTCGAAAAGATGTCGAATCGAGTGGGAGCTCGGGGCCGATGGGTTCATCCCGTATGCCCGGGTCTTACCGCCGACTCCGGACTCCGTCCCTCCAAAGCGGCGCTCGACCGCGGACGCAAAGAGCGCTTATGCTCGCGCCCAATGCAAAGGCGAACGCTCGCCTGTCCTGTCTTGCGCGCTGGTGCTCTGCGCGCCGCGCGCCGCGCGCGGCGTCGCTCGGCGGCCGCGCTGGCCGTCGCTGCGCTCGCGGTCCCGGCGCCCGCGCTCGCCCAGAGCGCCGCCGCGCCCCTCGATGAACACTCGGAGCGGAAGGAGGGCGACGGTCGTCCGCCGTCCGTCGGCACCGAGCTCTTCAGCGCGGGTGTCGATCTCGAGATCGCCGGTCGCACGCTGTCGTATAGCGATCTGCTCTCCGAGAACCTACGCACCTACAGCGTGCTCGGCGCGTTCATGCCCTCTGTCCACGGCGAGCTGTACCCGCTCGCGCGCAGCGCGCTCCCGGTGCTGCGCGATCTCGGCGTCGCGCTCTCGTACGCCCGTGCCGTCGGCCTCGACTCGACGGGCGCCGGAGGAGCGAGCCTGTCGACGTCCTGGAGCCGGCTGCACGCCGGCCTCAAGGGCCGATTCCGTCCAGTGGGGCAGCGCGGCCCGGTCCTGTCCGCGACCGGCGGACTCTGCTGGATCGACTTCGATGTGGAGTCGGCGGACGACCCGTCGCGCGACGCCGCCTCGGTCTCTTACGTCACGTTGCGCCTCGGCCTCGACGGACGCGTGCCCGTCGGTCCTGTCGCGCTCGAGGCGGGGGCGGGCTACCAGGCGCCGCTCTCGACGGGCGCGCTCGCGTCGTATTTCCGCGCGCCGAGCGCCGGCGGCGTCGACCTCCGCCTCGCTGTCGCGGTCCCGTTCGCGCCGGGGCTCGAGGCGCGCGCCGGCGCGTCCTACACGCGCTTCTTCTACGATTTCGACTCCGAGCCTGGCGACCCGTACGTCGCGGGCGGGGCGCTCGACCAGCTCTTCGGTGTTCACCTGGGGGTCGCTTATCATGGGTACTGACGTTCGCGAGCGGCGCCCGGCGCGCGCCGCGCTCCGGCTCCGCCGCGGCCTCTGGACGGCGGCCGCGCTCGCGGCGCCGGCGCTGCCGCTGCTGCTCGCGGCCTGTCCGGGGACGATCGAGGACAAGGAGCGGTTCAGGTCGCGCGACGGCGGCCCGGAGGACGTCGCGTGCGCCGACGTGCCCACGGTGTTCGCCGAGCGGTGCGGGGGCGCGAGCTGCCACGGGCCGGGCGAGCCCGCGGCCGCCCTCGACCTCGTCACGCTCGGCGTGGACGCCCGCGTCGCCGGCCGCCCGGCCCAGAGCTGCGCCGGGGTGCTCGCCGACCCCGATCGACCCGAGGAGAGCGTGCTCTACGTGAAGCTCACGGAGGCGCCGTCGTGCGGCGCGCGCATGCCGCTCGGCGCGGCGCCGTACTCGCCCGCCGAGCTCGCGTGCGTGGCCGCCTGGATCGCGGAGCTCACGCCGGTCGCGTGCAGCGGCCCCGACTGCGCCTGCCCCGGCTGCGTGTGCGCGCCGGGCGCGCAGGAGGCGTGTTACACGGGCCCGGACGGGACGCGCGGCGTCGGGCGCTGCGCGGCCGGCGCGCGCACCTGCAACGCGGAGGGCACGTCCTGGGGCCCCTGCGCCGGGGAGGTCCTGCCCGCCTTCGACGCGTGCGACACGCCCGACGACGAGGACTGCGACGGCGTCATGCCCGCCTGCGAGGACGTGTGGAGCCGCGGCTTCGGCGACCCGAACGGCCAGTATGCCCGGTCCGTCGCGTTCGACGCCGACGGCAACGTGCTCGTCGCCGGCCAGATCGAGGGCACGGTCGACTTCGGCGGGGGCCCGCTCGTCGCGACGGGCTCGGGCGCCGACGCGTTCGTGGCGAAGTTCGACAGGTTCGGCACGCACCTCTGGAGCAAGCGGTTCCCGGGCGAGGGCAACCAGTTCGCGATGGCGATCGAGGCCGACCCGAGCGGCGACGTCGTCGTGGCGGGGCGCGCCTTCGGCAGCGTCGACTTCGGCGGCGGCGAGCTCGCGTCGCGCGGGAGCGACGACGTGTTCGTCGCCAGGCTCGACCGTGACGGCGAGCACCTCTGGAGCAGGATCATCGGCGGGACCGGCGCGGATCGCTGCGACCGCATCGCCATCGGCCCGTCGGGCGACGTCCTCGTGGCCGGCGGCTTCCACGGCGACGTCGACTTCGGCGCCGGCGCGCTCGAGAGCGCCGGCATGCGCGACGCCTTCGTCGTCGGGCTCGACCCCGACGACGGCCGCACGCGCTTCGCCGTGCGCGCCGGCGGCCCGGGCGACGACTACGCCCACGCGATCGCGGCGGACGCGACCGGCGATATCGTCGTCGCGGGCCATTTCTCCGGCGCCATCGACCTCGGCGTCGGGCAGCTCGAGAGCGCGGGGCTCTCCGACGTCTTCCTCGCCAGGCTCGGCCCTTCCGGCGACGCCATCTGGAGCGCGCGGTTCGGCGGCGTCGAGGCCGACGAGGCCCACGACGTCGCGGTGCACCAGGCCACGGGCGACGTGGTGCTCACGGGCACGTTCGCGTCGACCATCGACCTCGGCGGCGGACCGCTCGAGAGCGCCGGCGGGCGGGACCTCTTCGTCGCCAGGCTCTCCGGCGCCGGAGAGCACCTCCTCGGCCGGCGCTTCGGCGACGAGGAGGATCAGCTCCTCACCGACTTCGAGACCGGCGCGCGCGCGAGCGCCGCCGTGGACGAGGCCGGCAACATCCTGCTCGCGGGGCCGCTCTTCGGCTCGGCCGACTTCGGCGGCGGCGCGCTGACGAGCCGCGGCAAGACCGACGTGTACCTGGTCAAGCTCGGCCCCTCGGGCGACCACCTGTTCAGCTCGCTCTTCGGCGACGCCCAGACGCAGGTCGGCCTCGACGTCGCGGCAGGCTCAGGCGCGAGCGTGCTGCTCGCCGGCCGCTTCTACGGCAGCATCAGCTTCGGCCAGGGGCAGCTCTCGGGCGCGGGGCAGGGCGACGCCTTCGTCGCGAAACTTTCTCTGTAGCGCCCCATTGTAAATTTGGCGCTTTGTTGTACAAAAGCGTTGTCCACGGAATCGGCGCAACGGCAGAGCCCGTCCTCCTTGTGCCAATATGCCTCGCGTGAGGCAGCGTGGCCTTCGCTTGCTGTCCATATCGCCTCGATTGCTCCCCTTCTCGCTGGGTTTCCAGCTTCTCCGCGGTGGCACGCTCTCTGCTCGGTGAGGTGCGACCGCGCGGCGAACGCCGCGCACCCCCTATCGGAGAAGGCCTGTCGAGCCAAGCGGGCGAGTCCGGAGGAGCAGAGGTATGCGCATCCTGCTTATCACCAAGATCTTCCCGAACGCGATGAACCCTGGCCAGGCGCCGTTCAACCGGCGGCAGTTCGCGGCGCTGTCGCGTTATTGCGATATCGACGTCTTCGCGACGATCCCCTGGTTCCCCGGGGCCTCCAGGTTCTCCAAGTGGTCAGTCTCGAACGACGCGCCTCGCGAGGAGATCATCGAGGGGCTGCCGGTGCGACACCCGCGCTTCCTCTACCTGCCGAAGGTGGCGCCCTACCTGAACGGCCCGCTCTATGCGGCCTCGATGCTCTTCGAGCTCGCGCGGCACCACCCGGCGCCGGACGTCATCGTCGGCTCGTTCGCCTACCCGGACGGCTTCGCCGCGGTATGCCTGGCGGAGCTGCTCGGCGTCCCCGCGGTCGTCAAGGTGCACGGCTCGGACATCGACGTGCTCTCGCAGCAGCCGGCGGTGAGGCCGGCGCTGGAGTGGGGGCTCCGGCGCGCGACGCGCGTCGTCGCCGTGAGCAAGCAGCTCAAGGAGGGCGTCCACGCGCTCGGCGTGCCGCGCGATCGCATCGACGTGGTGATGAACGGCGTCGATCGCACCATGTTCCGTCCGCGCGACCGGGG
The DNA here is from genome assembly GCF_051474675.1 of Sorangium sp. So ce406. Taxonomy (NCBI): domain Bacteria; kingdom Pseudomonadati; phylum Myxococcota; order Polyangiales; family Polyangiaceae; genus Sorangium; species Sorangium sp. So ce406. Next base: position 1,592,705 of record NZ_CP150340.1, read on the forward strand.
CGAGGCCCGCGCTGCCCTCGGCCGCTCACCGGACCGCCGCCTGCTGCTCTACGTCGGTCACCTGCTCCGCGACAAGGGCGCGCTCGACGCGATCGCCGCGTTCGAGCGGCTCGCCCCGGCGCACCCGGACGTCGACCTCGTCCTGGTCGGGAGCGGCGCCGACGAGCAGGCCTGCAAGGCGGCGGCGGAGCGGCTCGGCCATCGCGTGCTGCTCACGGGGCGCCTGCCGCACGACCAGGTGGCGCGCTGGGTCGCCGCCTGCGACGCGCTGGTCCTGCCGAGCCACCACGAGGGGACGCCCAACGTCGTCATCGAGTCGCTCGCGTCCGGCCGCCGCGTCGTCGCGACGAACGTCGGCGGCATCCCCGACGTGCTGAGCAGCCCCGCGCTCGGCGAGCTCGTCGCGCCCGGCGACCTGCCCGCCCTGGTCGAGGCCATGTCGCGCGCGGCCCACGCGCCGTACGATCCCGAGCGGATCGTCTCGCTCGCCGGGTGCAGGGGGTGGGACGAGAGCGCGCGCGCGTTCTACAGCTCGATCCTCGCGGCGCGGGGCGAGCGCCCCGTGCAGGTCCCGGCGACGGAGATGCGGCCGGTGCTCCAGCTCGACGGCGCGCCCCCCTCGTCCAGGCGGTGGGCGCCTCCGCCCGCGTCGCGGCGGTTCCCCGAGGCCGCGCAGCTCGGCGTCGGCCAGGCCTGATCAGGCTCGAACCGGGCCTGGGGGGGAGCGCGGCGCCGCGCGCTCCTCCAGGCCTCTTCTCACGCCGCCGACGCGGCCTTGTCCGGCCGCAGGCGCACGGTGGGTCCAGGGTCCGGGGGCGGCGGCTCGCCGCGCGGCATCGCGGCGCGCGCCGCCCAGAAGCTCCGCGCGTCCTCCGCCGTCCACGGCGGCGTCGGCGCGGACGCGTCGAGCGCCGCCAGGAGCTCGCGCGCGCTCTGGTAGCGGTCGCCGGGCTTCTTGGCGAGGCACCGCATCACGACCTCTTCCAGCTCCGACGAGAGCGGCCACGGCGCGCGGAGCGACGGCGGGATCGGCGGCATCGTCAGGTGCGAATAGACGAGCTTGCCGAAGCTCCGCCCGTCGAAGGGGGCCACCCCGGTCAGCAGGAAATAGAGCGTCACCCCGAGCGAGTAGATGTCGCTGCGCGCGTCGATGGGGCCCGCGGAGATCATCTCCGGGGACATGTAGGTCGGCGTCCCCTTGATCACGCCGACGTCCGTCATGGTCGCGTCTCCCTCGAGGGTCACCTGCTTGGCGATCCCGAAGTCGAGCACCTTGAGCACGTCGTGCTCGTCGCCGACGCGCGTGATGTAGAGGTTGTGCGGCTTGATGTCGCGGTGGATGACGCCCGCGTCGTGCGCCTCCGCCAGCGAGAAGCAGGCCTGCCGCGCGAAGTGCACGACGCGGGCGGGGGGCATCGGGCCGTGATCGCGCACGAGGGTGGCGAGATCCGCGCCGGCCAGGTGCTCCATCGCGATGTAGAAGATGCCGTCGCTGCTCGCCCCGAAATCGAAGATCCGGATCGTGTGCGGCGACGTGAGGCGGCTCGTCGCGCGCGCCTCGCGCTCGAAGCTGCGCACCTCGCCCTCCGACTTGCTCTCGCTGCGGAGCAGCTTCAGCGCCACGTCGCGGCGGAGCGACTCGTCCCAGGCGAGCCACACCTCGTTCTGCCCGCCCCGGCCGACCGGCGCCACGAGCCGGTAGCGCCCGAGCTTGCGGGCCTCGTAGACCTGCTGGCGCGCCGACCAGAGGCCGTGGCTCGCCGCCGACACGAGGATCGCGGTGGCGAGCACGAAGATGTAGTTGCAGACGAAGACCACGAGCGACCGCTGCGACGACCACTGCTCCGCGAGCGCCGGGTCGAGCGACGCCCCCGCGCCCATGATGATCGGGAAGCTGAGCGCCACCGGGAGCGTCATCCGGAGCGAGCGGGTGAAGTGCGTGGGCAGGATCGTCGCGTCGACGAGCATCACGATCGAGAGCCCGTGCATGTAGTTCCAGGTGAGATCCCCGAACTCCAGGGCCATCACCGAGATCAGCCCCCCCGTGCTCCAGACCGCGAAGACGTGCGCCGCGTCGAGCAGCTCGGCCGAGGTCTGCTCGCGACGGGCGAGGAGGTAGAGCCAGAGCAGGATCACCTCGCCGAGCAGCCGGTAGAGCAAGAGCCGCGCGATCGAGGCGCTCGGGAACACCGCCACCACCACGAACACGTCGAGCGCCGCGAATGTGGGCCAGGTCACGAGCGCCGTGGGCAGGCCCCGGGCCATCGCGCGGCGCTCCTCGATCGCCTCGGCGCCGCGAAACCCCTGCGATCCCGACGGATGGAAGCTGCTCGAGGCGGTCATGTGCGGCGCGGCCCAGGGGGCATTGGAGCGCTGCGCTGGCGGGGAGTCAAAGCGCACGTCGCGCGATGGTGCGAGCGGGAACGATGGGGAACGACGGGGAACGACGGGGAACGACGGGAGGTCACGCGCAGGGGCGGGCTGCTACAGTGGCGCCCGATGCCGGAGCGATGCGCGTGGGTGACCGCCGATCCCGACTACGTCGCCTACCATGACGAGCAGTGGGGCGTGCCGCTGCACGACGACCGGGCGCTCTTCGAGATGCTGATCCTCGAGGGCGCGCAGGCGGGGCTGAGCTGGCTCACCGTGCTGCGCAAGCGGGCGGCCTACCGCGAGGCGTTCGCGGACTTCGACCCGTCCCGCGTCGCCCGCTTCACGCCGGCGCGCGTCGAGAAGCTCCTCGCGAACCCCGGGATCGTGCGCAACCGGCTCAAGGTCGAGTCGGCGGTCAACAACGCGCGCCGCTACCTGGAGGTGCAGCGCGAGCACGGCAGCTTCGACGCGTACCTCTGGGGTTTCGTCGGCGGGGCGCCCGTCGTGAACGCCTTCCGGTCGCCCGCGGAGGTCCCCGCGAAGACGGCGATCTCGGACGCGCTCAGCAAGGACCTCGTGCGCCGCGGCTTCAAGTTCGTCGGCTCGACGATCTGCTATGCGCTCATGCAGGCGACCGGGATGGTCAACGATCACCTCGTGAGCTGCTTTCGCCACGGGCAGGTGCTCTCGGGCGCGCGCGGCCGGGGCGCCGCGGGGAGGTAGGCTCGTGGCGAGGATCGGCTACTACGTCCACGGGCGGGGGCGCGGGCACGCGAGCCGCGCGCTCGCGGTCACGCGGGCCCTCCGCGAGCGCGGCCACGAGCTCAGGATCTACGGCGGCGGCCAGGCGGCGGAGCAGCTCGGCGCGCTGCCGGAGCACCGCCCCGTGCGGTACATCGCTCGAGGCCTCGGCGGCGCCCTCGAGGTCCCCCGCCGCGTGGCGAAGGACCTCGTCGAGCAGGCGCGCTTCCGGCCCGACGTCATCGTGAGCGACGGCGATCTCCCCTCGCTGCTCGCTGCGCGCGCGCTCGCGATCCCCGCGATCGCGATCGGCCACGACCTCGTCTTCTCGCGCTGCCGCCTGCCCGAGGGGCTGCCGCGCCTGCGGGTGCTCGCGTGCCGCCAGACGACGTGGGCCTCGAGCCGGGCGCGCCACGCGGTCGCCGTCCACTTCCTGCCCATCGAGCCCGGGACGCCGGGTACCCTCGTCGCGCGCCCGGAGCGCCGGCCGCCGCCCGCGGGCGCCGCGGCCGACGTCGAGGCCGGGGCCGTCGTCTGCTACTTCAGCGAGTACGACGCGCGCGGCATGCTCGAGCGCGTCGCGCGCGCCGGTCGGCGCGTCATCGCGTTCGGCGCCCCCGGCCTCGACGTGCCCGGCGTGCAGGCGCGGCCGTTCGATCCCGGCGCGTTCCTCGCCCACCTCGAGGCCGCATCCGCGGTCGTGACCACCGCCGGCAGCAACGTCCTCGCCGAGTGCGTGCTCGCCGGCAAGCCGGTGCTGGCGCTCCACGACGAGCGTCATCACGAGCAGACGCTCAACGCGCTCCTCGCCGAGCGCGCCGGCGTCGCGGTCGCGAGCTCGTTCTCCGCGTTCACGCCGGCCACCGTGGCGCGCTTCTTCGATCGCGTGCGCGCAGGCGACTTCGCGCGCGTCGACCTCGCGGGCGCGCTCCCTGATGTGCCGTCGGCCGCGCTCGCCATGCTCGACGAGGCGCGCCGGGTCGCCTAGGTGCATCGCCGCGTTCGCACCTCGCGCCGCGGTTGCGTGTGGCGTCCCGGGCACAAGGTTTGCTAAACGTCCCGCGAACCCGCGACCCGGCGGTGCGGCGACCCGGCGACCTGACGATTCGGACTGAAGAGGCGAGGAATGGCTGCTGTGGGCCAGCAGCAGGCCGCGCTCGAGGGGCGCGGAGAGACACGGCCGCACGAGGCGCGACACGAACGTCATATCGCCCATCGCGCCGCGCGCACCGGTGCTTGACGACGGTCTGCGCCGCTTCTCGAAGGAGCAACGAAGATGACCATGGATGCAATTCGGCCGCTCGGTGACCCCCGGAGCGATCGCGCACAGCACGAGGCGATCGCGTCGACGCGCCACATTCCATCGGCGGGATCGGCGCGGGGAGGGCACTCCTTCGCCCGGCCGCACGCGGCGGTTCCCGAGAATCCCTTCGCTGCCCTCTCCGGAGCCAACGGGCGGCCGCTCAAGGTCGCCATCCTCAGCGACTTCACGCGCATTCCTTACGCGAACGGCGCGGTCTTCCAGACGCGGGCCCTGTATCGGGCGCTCAACACCTGTGGTCATCAGGCAACACTGATCGGACCCCGGGATCCGGACGCCTCGGCCGACGAGATGCCCCCCGGCACCATCGCCCTGCCCAGCGTGCCGCTGCGCACCTACCCCGGGGTGCACCTGCCGATGCCCCTGGAGTCCTACGTTTTCGATCCGATGCGGTGGGATTTCGACATCTGCTTCGCCCAGACCACGACGCTCCTCGTCGAGTTCGGCATCTGGCTGCGCAAGATGCGCGGCACCCCGCTGCTCTGCGTGAACACGACGCACCTCGCGGCCGCGTACGACGTGCTGCTGCCGGAGCGCATCTCGCGGATCGGCGCGGTCCACACGGTGCTCCACAAGACGCTCCGCGCGCCGATGGAGCGGCTCTTCGTCGACCTCTACAACCAGGGCGACGGGCTCGTCGTGCTGAGCGAGGGCCTGCGCGACTACTGGCGCGACCGGGGCGTGAAGGTGCCGATCCACGTCATCCCGCGGATGGTGCCGGAGGACGTGTTCGATCGCTCGCTCGGCCCCGACCCGTACGCGCCGCTGCTCGAGGAGCGCGGGCTCGACGTGCGCGGCCCGCGCTTCGTCTGCGCCGGGCGGCACACCCGCGAGAAGTCGCAGCACCGCCTCATCCGCATCTTCGCCGAGCACATCGCGCCGAACCACCCGCAGGCGACGCTCACGCTCGTCGGCGACGGGCCGGACAGCGCGGCGTACGCGGCGCTGGCGCGGGAGCTCGGCGTCGCCCGGCGGGTGATCTTCACGGGCGAGGTGCCGTACAGCCGCATCTCGGACTACTACCGCCACGCGACCGCCTTCCTGCACGTGTCGCTGAGCGAGACGTTCGGCAACGTCCTCAGCGAGGCGCTCTGGTGCGGCTCCCCGACGGTCGCGTTCGCGGACGGCATGGGCGTGAGCTCGCAGATCCAGAGCGGCCACAACGGCCTGCTGCTCGAGCCGGGCCGCGGCGCCCTCGCGGAGGACAAGGCGAACGCCGCGTTCGCCAACGCCGCGCTCGCGCTCGCGCGGGACCCGGCGGCGGCCGCGCGCCTCGGGGCCGCGGCCGCGCAGCGCGCGCGCGAGCGCTCCTCGCCGATCGTCGTGCAGCGGATGCTCGCGAACGCCTTCGTGAACGCGCGCGAGCACGCGGCGCAGTCCGGCATCCGCCCGCTCGTCGAGGGGCCGAAGGCGCTCCAGTGGCTGGAGACTTTCCGGCACTTCCGCTCCTGGGTGGGCTTCACCGGCGGCCTGTTCGCCTTCGGCCACCTGCGCCCGGCCGCGGCGCCGCGGCCGAAGGGGATCCAGCCGTCGTTCTGCGCTTGAATTCGCATGATTTGCCGTGATTGCGCGCGCTCGCGCGCGCTCGCGTGATTCGCGCGTGAGAGGCTGCTCGCCGTCGTTCCGCGCGCCGCGCGCGTGGTAAGACCTGCCCCGCGCCGGGCCAATTCCCGGCGCCGGCTCGAGGTGTTCTTCGCATGCTCCTCAGGATGATCGGGACGCTCGTCGACTTCAGCGGGCGGCGTCCCTGGCTCGTGATCGGCCTGGCGATCGCCGCCATGGCAGGGCTGTGGACCTACGCGTCGCGGCTCGAGCTGCGCACGGAGCTCCGGGAGCTCCTGCCGAGCGACAGCCCGGCGTTCATGGCCTACGAGCGCCAGGCGAGGCGCGTCGACGGCGGCGCGCAGCTCATCGTGATCGCGGAGTCGCCCGATCGCGGCGCGAACGAGCGGTTCATCGACGCGCTCTCCGAGCAGCTCGAGGAGCCGCTCCGGCGCCGCGCGGCGTGCCTCGCCGCGTGCGCCGACGACGCGTGCCGCGCCGCGTGCGGGCCGGAGTCGCTCATCCGCTACGTGGAGTCCGGCACGAAGGAGGCGCGCCGCTTCTTCGACGAGAACAAGTGGCTCTACGCGAGCGTCCGCGAGCTCGAGCAGGCGGACGAGGCGATCGAGCTCGAGCTCGCGCTGAGGAGCGGCCTCATCGAGGACCTCGACGCCGGCGAGGCCGGCGGCGCGAGCGGGGGCCAGGCGGCGGGCGCGCCGGCCAAGAAGGGCCTGTCGCTCGACGACACGTGGGCGGAGCTCCAGCGGCGGCTGAAGAAGATCGACGAGTTCCCGAGCGGCTACTTCTCGACGCCCGACGGGCGCATGGTCGCGATCCGCATCGTCTCGCGCAGCGCCGGGATGGGCGATCGCAGCGCGGCCCAGCTCCTCGACGACGTGACCGCGCTCGTCGATCGCCTCGGGCCCGCGCAGTTCCACCCGGACATGCAGGTCGGGTACGCGGGCGACATCCCGAACGCGATCGCCGAGCAGAAGTCGCTCGTCAGCGAGGCGGTGTGGGCGACCGCCATCGCGCTGGTGCTGATCCTCGCGGGCGTGGTCGCCTACTACCGCTCGCCCTGGTCGCTGGTCGTGATCGCCCTGCCCACGGCCTTCGGCGCGAGCGCCGGCTACGCGTTCGCGACCGCGACGTACGGCTACGTCAACACGGTCGGCGCGTTCCTCGGCGCGATCATCGTCGGCAACGGGGTCAACTACCCGATCGTGCTCCTGTCGCGGTACCGCGACTTCCGCGCGCGCGGCATGGCGGCGGACGAGGCGCGGCGCGAGGCGGTCGTCAATGCGTTCCGGGCCGAGCTCGTCGGCGCCTGCGTGGCGGCGATCGCCTACGGGTCGCTCACGATCACGCACTTCCGCGGGTTCAGCCAGTTCGGCACGATCGGCTTCGTCGGGATGCTCGCGGTGTGGGCCTCCATCGTGCCGCTCGTGCCCGCGACGCTCGTCGCGATCGAGCGCGTCCAGGCGAGGCTCCCGCGGTGGCTGCGCGATCCGCCGCCGCGCGTCTCGGAGGAGGGCACCTCCGGGCCCGCGGCGCGGCTGCTCGCGCGCGCGACGAAGCGGTGGCCGGTCGTGATCCTGGCCATCGCGCCGATCGTCCTGATCCTCGCGGCGTGGAAGCTCCCCGCGTACCTGAGGGACCCGTGGGAGTACAACTTCGCGCGGCTCGGCTCGAAGAGCTCGCAGCAGAAGGGCGCGGGGAGCTGGTCGCTCAAGGCGTCCGAGGTCTTCGGCGGCAAGATGAACGTCGCGGGCGCGATGATGCTCGCGGACACGCCCGAGCAGGTGCCGGCCATCAAGGCGCAGATCCTGGCGAACGACGCGGCGGACCCGCAGGGGAGGCTCGTGGCCGACGTCGCGACCATCGCCGACCTGCTCCCCGGCACGCCCGAGGAGCAGCGCCGGAAGATCGAGGTCCTGGAGCGGATCCGGAGCCGCTTGACCCCGCGCGTGATGCGCGCGCTGTCCCCGGAGGAGCAGGAGCGCGTCCGGCTCATGAAGCCCCCGGAGACCCTGCGCGTGATCACCCCCCAGGACCTGCCGGACCTCATCCGGCGCAGGTTCGAGGAGAACAACGGCGTCGTGGGCACGGTGTTCTACGTGAAGTACAAGAACGACGTCTCGTTCTCGAACGGCAAGAACCTCCTCCGGATGGCGAACACGACCGGCAACATCGTCCTCCCCGACGGCACGCACGTCGTCACGGCGAGCAGGCCGACGGTGTTCGCCGAGATGATCCGGTCGATGGAGCGCGACGGCCCGCTCGCGACGGCGGCGTCCTTCCTGGCCGTCACGATCGTGGTGGTGCTCGCGACCGGCAGCCTGCTCGGCTCGTTCACGGTGCTGTCGTCCCTCGTGCTCGGCGTCCTCGCGACGGCGGTCGCGATGGCCATGCTCGACGTGAAGATCAACTTCCTGAACTTCATCGCGCTGCCGATCACGTTCGGCATCGGCTGCGAGTACCCGTTCAACGTCTTCGACCGCGCGCGGCTGCTCGGCGGCGACGTGTCGCTCGCGCTGAAGCGCTCGGCCGGGCCGGTGGCGCTCTGCAGCTACACGACCGTGCTGGGCTACGGGTCGCTCGTGTTCGCCGACAACCAGGCGCTGAACTCGTTCGGCTGGGTCGCGGTGAGCGGCGAGATCGCGTGCGTGGCGAGCGCCCTCCTGTTCCTCCCCGCGTTGCTGCACGTGATGAACCGCTCGGGCATGCTGCGGGGCGCGTGGAAGAGCGGCCTCCTCTGGCGCGGGAGCGAGCACTCATGAAGATCCTCGACGTCGCGGAGTTCTTCTCGTCGCGCGGGGGCGGCGTGCGGTCGTACCTCGAGGAGCTCGTGCGCCAGGGCAGCCGGCGCGGCCACGAGGTGGTCGTCGTGGCGCCCGGGCCGCGCGACGAGGAGGTCGAGCTCGAGCGGGGGCGCATCGTGCGGGTGGCCGGCCCGCCGATGCCGTACGACCCGACCTACCACGCCCTCCTCCGGCTCGGCGCGGTGCGCGCGATCATCCGCCGCGAGGCGCCCGACGTGCTGCAGGCGAGCGCGCCGTACACGGCCGCGCTCGTGGTCGCGCGCGAGCGGTCCGTCCCGCTCCGCACCTTCGTGTACCACTCCGACCAGATCAGCACGTACGCCGCGCCGCTGCTCGACCGGCTGCGCCCGCGCGCTGTCGCCCGCGCGCTGGAGGGCGCGCTGTTCGCCTGGCCGCGGGCGCTGTCGCGGCGGTTCGACGCGACGATCGCCCCGGGCACGTTCATCGCGGAGCAGCTCCGAGCGCACGGCTGCGAGCGCGTCCACCGCGTCACGTTCGGCGTGCGGCGCGAGTCGTTCGACCCTTCCCGCGCGGACCCGGCGCTGCGGCGGAGCCTGCTCGGCCGGTTCGCGGACGATCCGTCGGCCGCGCTGCTCCTCGTCGCGTGCCGGCTCGCCGTCGAGAAGCGGGTCGCGCTCGTGATCGACGCGGCGCGGGAGCTCGCGGCGCGGCGCCCGGTCGCGCTGGCGATCCTCGGCGACGGGCCCGAGCGGGCGCGGCTCGAGCGGCGCGCCGCGGCGCTGCCGCAGGTGAGCTTCCTCGGCTTCGCGAAGGACCGCGCCACCTACGCGGCGCTGCTCGCCAGCGCCGACGTCTTCGTCCACGGGGGCGCCGCCGAGACGTTCGGCTTCGTGCTGGGCGAGGCGCTCTGCTCGGGCCTGCCGCTCGTCGTCCCCGCGGCCGGCGCGGCGATGGACTTCGTGAGCCCCGGCGCCGCCGAGACCTACCCGGCGCGCGCCCCGGCCGCCGAGGTCGCCGCCGCGATCGAGCGGGTGCTGCAGCGCCCCCGGGGCGAGCGCGCCGCCGCGGCCCGCGCCGCGGGCGAGCGGCTGCCCGCCAGCGACGACCACTTCGACGCCCTCTTCGCCCTCTACGCGGACCTGCTCGCGCGCGGCCAGGCCGCCGGCGGCGTGGCGGGACGCTCACGACCGCCCCACCACCCCTGATCGGAGCCGCGCATGCGCTTTCTCCACCCCGAGCGTGACGAGAGCCTGGAGCTCGCCCTCGAAGACGTGTTCCTGACCCCCGGGTACTTTGCCGGCGGCTCGCGCCTCGACACCGACCTGCGCCCGACGGACTTCCCCGGCGGCTCGCACCCGATCGTCTCGGCGAACATGAACGCGGTCACCGGCAAGCGGATGGCCGAGACGATGGCCCGGTTCGGCGGGCTCGGCGTGCTGCCGCAGGACATGGATCTCGACACGGTCGAGCGCATCGTCCGGCACATCAAGCGCGCCGATCCGCGGTACGACACGCCGCTCTCGGTCTCCCCGCGGGCGACGCTCCGCGACGTGCACGGCATCATCCGGAAGCGGTCGCACGACATGGTCGTCGTGGTCGACGACGAGCGCCGCCCCATCGGCATCGTCACGCACGCCGACCTGCGCAACCGCGACCAGTACACGCCCGCGTCCGCGCTCATGTCGTCGCGCCTCATCACCATCCCGGCCGGCACGCCGAACCGGACGGCGTTCCTGCTGATGGAGGACGCGCGCGTGAAGGCGGTGCCCGTGCTCGACGGCGACGGGCGGCTCCACGGCGTGCTCACGCGCGACGACGCCGTGCGCCTGGAGCTCCTCAGGCCGACGCTCGACGACGGCGGCGAGCTCATGGTCGCCGCGGCGATCGGCATCTCGGCGCAGGCGGCCCAGAGCGCCGCCAGGCTGCTCGAGATCGGCGTCTCCGCGATCGTGCTCGACACGGCGCACGGCCACCAGCGCCGGATGCTCGAGGCGATCCGCGCGGTGCGGGGCGCGGTCGGCGGCGCCGCGCCGCTCGTGGCCGGCAACGTCTGCACGGCGGAGGGCACGCGGGAGCTCATCGAGGCGGGCGCGGACATCGTGAAGGTGAACGTCGGCCCCGGCGCGATGTGCACGACGCGCATGCAGACCGGCGCCGGCCGGCCGACGTTCACGTCGGTGCTCGCGTGCGCCCGCGAGGCCGCCCGTCACGGCAAGCGCGTCTGGGCCGACGGCGGCGTCCGGCACCCGCGCGACGTGGCGCTCTACCTCGCCGCCGGCGCCTCGCGCGTCATGGTCGGGACGACGCTCGCCGGCACCTACGAGAGCCCGGGCGACGTGATGGAGGACCGCGAGGGGCTGCTCTACAAGGAGAACTACGGCATGGCGAGCGCCCGCGCCGTCAGCGAGCGCACCGCCGATCTCGACCCGTTCGAGCGCGCCAAGAAGGTCTTCTTCCGCGAGGGCATCTCGACGTCGCGCATCTACATCCAGGAGGGGCGCGAGAGCGTCGGCGCCATCCTCATCGAGATGATCACGGGGGTGCAGTCGGCGTGCACCTACGCCGGCGCGGCGAACCTCGACGAGCTCCACGAGAAGGCCGTCATCGGGGTGCAGACGCTGGCCGGCTACGGCGAGGGCAAGCCGCACGGGCTGGAACGGCGTTGACGCGGCGTTGACGCCGTTGACGCGGCGTTGAACGCGACGGGCAGCGCGGCGATGACGGAAAGGTGACGTGACATCCACCCGGGCAGCGACAAATCTCCGGCTGCTTACCGTCGAGGTCATCCATGCCGAGCGATCCTGCCCCGCGTTTTTCCGCCCCCCGCCGCGCGATTCGCCGGTTCATCGGCCAGACCTGGCTCTCCGTGTTCGGCTGGCGTGTCGAGGGCGTGACGGATCTCCCGCCGAAGGCGGTGCTGATCGCGGCGCCTCACACCTCGAACTGGGATTTCCCGTTCACGCTCGCGGTGAGCTACGTGCTCGACCTCGAGTTCTCCTGGCTCGGCAAGCACACCCTCTTCGAGCCGCCGTTCGGCTGGTTCTTCCGGTGGCTGGACGGCATCCCCGTCGATCGCCGCGACCGGAACAACCTCGTTGCGGCGGTGGTCGACATCCTGAAGCAGCGCGACGAGCTCATTCTCGTCGTCGCGCCCGAGGGCACGCGCTCGCGCACGAAGCGATGGAAGACGGGCTTTTATTACGTGGCGCTCGGCGCCGGCGTCCCGATCATCCTCGGTTATCTCGATTTCCCCCGGAAGCGAGGCGGGATCCTCCACGTCTTCTACCCGACGGGCGATATCGAGGCCGACATGGCGACGATCCGCCGTCTCTACGAGGGCATCGAAGGAAAGCATCCGGGCCGGATGAGCGAGATCACGCTCGGCGCCCGGAGCCCCCAGGCGAACGGGGTAGCGCAGCACCCGTGAGGTCGGGGCCGGCGGCGCCGCGGCGCTGTCGAGCGCGCTGCTGAGGGGCCCGAGCCCTGAGATCGGGCCCGCCGCTCGCGGCGCGGGTCGGGCCGGTCGCGGCGCGGACAGCGCCTGGCGACGACGTCAGCGCAGGGAGGGCGCGCGCAGCGACGAGGCGGGCCCCGCCGTGATCCGCTCCGTCAGGGCGCCCGCGAGCGCCCACTCGTACGTCGAGCGATCCGTGTAGACGACGAAGCGGCCGCCCGTGGCGAGGTTGGCGACCGTGACGCCCATGGCGACGAGCCCCGGCCGGACGAGGATATGGACCTCCTTCAGCTTGCCGGGATTCCGCAGGTGCCACGACGTGAGCTTGGCGCGGACGTCGCTGTCATAGCCGGTGCCGAGCTCGAAATCGTCGAACACGATCGGGCGCATGCCCGACTCGATGAGCGTCTCCAGGTGCCTGACCGCCGGCTCGACGAGCTCGAGCGTCGCGTACCCCTCGAAGCGCCGCGTCACGACGTCGGACGCGGGCGTGCGAACATCCAGGACCCCCCGCGACGTCGACCAGCGATCGCCCCGCGCTCCGAGCCGTGTGTGTGCCAAATCCATCTCGAATTCGAGACCTTAGTCGATGGGCGGCGCTTCGCCATGCGATCCTTGGGCTCCGCGCCGTCCGCCGATTCCGGGATCCGACCGCCCGCGTAGCCCTCGCCGAGGGCGCGCCGCCCGGCGGCCGCGCCCGCGCGGCGGCGACGCCCGGGGGGGAGAGCGCGCCGCGCAGGTGGGCGAGCGCGCCGCGCCGGTGGGCGAGCGCGCCGGCGAGGCGGCGGGCGGGGGCCGCGGGGCGGGGCGGGGCGGCCGGCGCGCCCGGTTGCGGTCCCGCGTCGGCGAGCGCCGTCGGCGCGGCCGAAAGCGGCTATGATGCCGCCGCTGATTCGCCGCCGGCCGGTGCCGGCGGCTCGCGAGGCGTCCTCGCCCGCAGCAGAGCGACGAAGGAGGATCTACCGAGATGAGAGGACATGTATCGAAGGTGCTGCGGCTCGCTGTCGTGGCGTTCGCGTGCGCGATGATGGCGGGCTGCGGCGGCCCGCTGCGCTACACGCCGCAGGGCATTGGGAAGGCGCCGGGCGCCGACGCCGTGATCGTGGCCGACGTCAACTTCGACGCGGCCATGACCCGCCTCGACATCACCGCGAAGAACCTCCCGCCGCCGGATCGCCTCGATCCGAGCGGCTCCGCCTACGTCGTCTGGGCGCGCCCGGACAGCGATTCGCCCTGGCAGCGGGTCGGCGCGCTCAACTTCGACGCCGACGACCGCACCGGCAAGCTCAAGGACGTGAGCGTGCCGCTCACCCGGTTCGAGCTCGTCATCAGCCTCGAGAAGGCCAGCAATCCCGGGTCGCCTTCCTCGGAGCTCGTCTTCAAGCAGGACGTCGAGTACTGACAAGGCTGCGTATCCGCCGGACGGGCGGGGCTCGGCGGATACCTGGCGAGGCACCGGCGGATGCCTGGCGAGGCATCGCCGGATACCTGGCGAGGCACCGGCGGATGCCTGGCGAGGCACCGGCGGATACCTGGCGAGGCACCGGCAGATGCCTGCCGAGGTGCCGGCGGATGCCTGGCGAGGTGCCGGCGGATGCCTGGCGAGGCATCGCCGGATGCTCCGCGCGGCGGTGCATGAACCTCGGTCCGGGGTGATCGGACGGCGGCGCCGGGAGGGAGGATGCCTGGCCAGCCGCCGCCGGTGCCAGGCCTGGACGGTGGGGTTGCCCGGCGGAGCCCGCGGCGCCGTCAGATCGGCTCGGGCGTCGTCGGCTCAGGCTTCGGCGCCTCGGGCCTCTTCCCCTTGCGCGCTTGCTTGGTCATCGCCCGGAAGTCGTCGAGGACCGGCGCCAGGATGGCGCGGAATGTCGCGTTCTGGCGGGCGATCGTACGCGCCAGATCGAGCGCGGCGAGGCCTGGACCGATGACCATCTCGCCGGTGGCGAGGGCGTCGTCGTCGAGGTGGCGCGCCAGATCCTCGAGCGCGTCGGCGACCTTCTGCTCGGCCACGGCGCGCTTCAGGCGCCGCTCGAGCAGCTCCACCTCGAACCGCTCCGGGTCATCGCCGTCGTCCTGGTCCCCGAGCACGTGGAACGACCGCGCGAGCGCGCCGTCCTTGCCGTCCCTGGGGCGCAGGAGCGCAAACAGCTTGGCCAGCGGAGGCCCCAGCACGCCGAGACTGCGTCCGACGCTGCGCTTGCGCCGGCCCTCCTCGAGCCGCTCGAGACCAGGCCAGAGCAAGCGGATGGCCTCGATGTGATCGAGCGTCTTCTCGACGCGCTGCTCGATCTGGGCAGAGGATAGCTGGTCGACGTCCGTGGGGTCTTGTGCAGGTTGCTTGGGCATGAACTGACCTCCTTGGTTGGGCGCGCGCCGAGCGCGGCGCGCGCGGATCCGAGGAAGCTACGTGGAGGTCGCTGTCACAGGCAATCCGCTCCAGGCGACGGAGATTTGCTCAGCCGCCCGAAGGCGCTTCGCAGCAGAGGCCCTCTGACACGGCCTGCGGAGCGCAAGCGCAGCGCGTGCGGCGCTCGGCCGACGCGTCGCCGCTCCCACGGCAGGCGAGCTCGCCTCGATCGGCGCACGCCTCCGTTCATCGCCCCGCGCGGGCCGTGAACGCGAGTCGACGGCCGTCCCATCGACGTGCTCCCAGCGTCCCCGGCGAGCCTGTCACACGCTCGGCCCAGACGGCCTCCCTCCACAATCGAACGCCAGATTCAGTCGATGGGTTTTTGTTCACCGGAGCTTGACGGTCGCGCTCGCATCGAACACTGTTCCGCTCACATCGAGGCTGGCGCTGCTTGGAACGCTCGCCGCCGGCTTCGATAGCGCTGCTCGATAGGGGCCGTGTCTGGCGGGAAGAGCGCTCAGGAGGCGCTCTCGCTCGACGCTGCCAGGAAGAGCAGGAGTACCTGCGGCTGTAGCCGTCCATCGCGTCCACGATCGTCAACTCGTGGCCCGATGCAGCCGCGTTACATGTCGACTTCGCCCCAGAAGCGCCGGCCGCTCGGCGGCGGAGGCCGAGGCTCCGCCCGCGGGGTGAGCGCACGCTTCCCGCGTGCGCGAGCCCTGAGCCGGCGATCTCCTCGTTTCAAAGAAGAAGGTTGGTTCATGATGCTGGTTTCCAGGAAGATGAAGTTCAGAAGCCTCGCTGGCGTGCTCGCTGGTGCTGTCGGTCTGGTCGCCGCTCAGGCGTCGGCAGGCGTGGTCGTGGGTAAGCCCACCCCGCACGGCAACACCGCGTACCCCGAAGCCGGGACAACCATGGCGCGGGCAGGGACCTTCACGCTGGTCGGCGCGCTTCAAGAGCACGTGAAGATCAGCGGCGAGGCAGAGCCCACGTTCCCCAGCACGATGCAGGGCGCCGTCTACTTGATGAACGGGACGAGCGCCACGCCCCAGCGCGTCTACCAGTTCCCGGGGGTCGCCCACTTCAACCTCCAGGCCGGGAGCCAGCTCGCCATCTCGAGTCGCTTCCTCGCGTTCGCGACGCGAGGCACGAGCTCCTCCACCTCTCCGCTGGCGAACTCCGTGTTCATCGCCCGGAACAGCAACGGCTCATGGGGGGAGTGCCCCCTGGTCAGCGGTCAGCGCAACTGCAACGGGGCTGTGCGCGAGAACGGACAGAACATCAGCCGCGCGCTCACCCGGATCCCGCTCACGCACCCCGCGGACATCAGCTTCAAGGACATCACGCTCGCCCTGTCCGACGACTACCTCGTGATCGGCTACAAGCGACAGAGCGTGCTCGAGATCTACCGCTACAACAGCTCGAACGACACGTGGCTCCTCGAGCTCTCGCTCGACGAGCCGGACGAGCGCTTCACCGGCGCTGCGGTCGCGATCGACGGCGACCTGGTCGCGGTCGCGTCGCCGTGGTCCGAGGGGGGCACCGCCGGGGTCGAGCTCGGCTCGGTCCGCATCTTCCGCAGGAACGCCGTCTCCAGCACCTGGAGCTCCGTGGCCATCACGAGCGGCTATTTCTCGACCGGCGCCTTCGGGCGGAGCCTCGCCCTGGATTCCGGGAACCTGGCCGTCACGTCCGGCGCGACGTTCCCCGTCAACGGCGTTACCCCGCAGCAGCACCTCTCGTTTTACCGGGTGGCGTCCGACGGCACGATCTCTGCGCGCCAGACGCTGGAGACGGCCTACCCTCACGTGCACCTGGCGCTCGACGGCGACACGTTGGCCAGCACGGTCAGCGATGGCTCCGAGGGCCTCTCGATCTACAAGCGCGCTGCCGCGTCGGGGCAGTGGGCCTACGAGGCCGGTCTGATTCGCGACTTCTACAAGAGCGTCAACAGCTCCAACCTCGGGTACGGCGGGATCGATCCCATCGGCCTCGTAGGTGACGACCTGGCGCTCGGCTGGCGCGCCTTTTCGGGCCTGCTGGGCGGCGTGATCCACGAGAAGGCCAGCCTGATCGACGCTTGCCGAGACCCTCTCAACCTCGTGAGCAATTGCTCTTTCGACAATGTGACCAACACCGCGCTCGGGGGGAACCAGAGCAGCAGCGGCTGGCAGGTCCTCAACTGGAACGGCGCCTCGTCATGGGCGGACTTCAGCGGCCGCCAGATGCGCATCAACGTGCAGCAGCCCGGATCCGACATGTGGCACATCCAGGCTCGCACCACGGTCAACTTGCCGCAGGCGGGGCGCTATCTGCTGACGTTCCGCGCCAAGGCGGACGACGTGCGCACGTTCGTGGTGAACCTGGGGCGCAACGGCAACAGCGACAACAACTGGGCGAGCTACGGTCGCGTGACCGCGGCGGCGGGCCCCGAGTGGGTCATCTACTCGTTCGAGCTTCCGAACGTCCCGCAGGATCCCGCGGCGCTGCTCGACTTCAACGTCGGCAACGCAGGAACCGCGGCTGTCACCGTGGACAGCGTGAAGCTCGTCCGTCTGACGCAGTAACCACGCCGCGCGGCCTCGGCGCAGGGGCCACGGAAACTCGCGCACCCCGGGCGTGCTCCTGGCGTCTCGTACAGCCATGCTGTAGCTGACAGGACCTGCGGGACATCGCCGCCGGGGGAGGCGGTGATGGATGGTCCGCGGGAGCGTGCCGCGCGCCCGCGGCGCAATGCGGCCCCCAGCAGCAGAACGCGACCGAGGGTTTCAGTGCGATAACAAACATCGCACCTCGATGGATCGAAATGTTCGCGACGACACCCCTCCAGGTGCCCGGGCGAGCGAGTCGAGGACGCCACGACAGATCATCTGAAGGCTCACGCCCCCTGGCGGCATCAACCCCTGTGTGCGGCCCACATCCGGGCGGCGCGCGACTGTCCGTGTGCTGATGCGCGGCGAAAGGAGCGTCATGGTCGTTATTTGCGAGCGGCGTGCAGAGGTCTTCCTCGCCATGGCGATGGCCACGAGCGCGATCATGGGGTGCTCGAGCCCCCCTGCGGCAGCCCTGGGAGAGGATCCGGATGGGCATCAGGGGCCGGCCATCGACGACGTGGTGGCACAGGAGTGAACGCATCGTCGTTTGTTGCGGTTTGAATATTCCATCGGCAGCGCCGATGCTTCCTCTCGCGGTACCACCCCTTCGTAATGGTTGAGCAATTTATGAACCAAGCGCGCTTGATTACCCTTGCGGCCCTGCTCTTGCCTGGACTCGCGTTGAGCGGGGCATGCTCCAGTGAACCGTCCGATGACCCGAAGGAATCCATTCTGGATCCCGGTGGCGAGGAGGCGCCCGCCGACGATGGCGAGGAGGCGAACGCCGACGATGGCGAGGAGACGCCCGCCGACGATGGCGGGGAGACGCCCGCCGACACGTCGCCGGACTGGCAGATGTTCACCTGTCAGGCTTCGAAGTCGCCCATGTTCCAGAGCCGCGACGTGTTGAACATGCGGATCTCTGCCGATTTCACGAAGCTGAACGGTGCACCCACGAAAGAGGAATCGGGCTCACAGGCCGTGATCGAGCTGAGCGACCAGAGCGGCGCGGCGCCGATCACCGCGAACATCATCGCCCGGGGAGTCTCGCGCTTCAATTGCGGTTTTCGCCCGTTCTCGCTCAAGTTCGAGGAAAAGCAGAAAGACAACCTCTTCGCGCACCTCGGCAAGTCGGTGAAGTTCGTCACGCATTGCGGAGACAGGGAGGGCTTGTCCCCCACGCTCAAAGCGGATTCCCTCGAGACCTACGAGCAGCGCTTGCTGATGGAGGACACTGTTTATCAGGTGCTCGATCAGCTGCAGGTGCCCTCGCTCAAGACGCGGCTCGTACGGCTCACCTACCACGACGCGCCGACAGGCAAGGAGGAGACGCACCTCGCGTTCGTGCGCGAGCCCGAGGACGAGATGGCCGAGCGCTGCGGCATGGTGGAAATGGAAGAGCTGTCCGGGGTCGATACCTCGCAGCTCAAGGTGGACCAGAATGGTCTATTGCTGCTGAACCTGCTGCACGATTTCGTGATCCAGTACGACGGGATCGAAGGGAAGAACCTGGTCACCATGGTCGACGTCGAGCGTAACGCGATACGTTACGCTCCCTACGATTTTGACCTGGTGGGCGTGTCCCGGCCAGATTACGTGGCCAACAAGGGGCGCACGCTCGAACAGAACCGCGACGCGTTCGCGGACTGGCTGCGGCGCAACCAGAGCCCCACGCTGTTCGACCAGATCGAGTTGATGCTGGCTCGAGCCGACCAGATGCAACGCGCCGTCGATCAGTCGACCCTGAACGAGGAGAACCGTGAGGTCTTCTCCCGCTGGCTCTCGCTTTACCTGGGCCTCCTCCAGGATTTTCGCGCGTGCGAGGGGCACACGGACGACCCGTCGCGGCCCCTGTGTCACGTGGAAGACGACCACGGCGATCGCCCCGATTCGGCCAGCGCGGTCGAGCCCGGCGAGTGGAGCGCGCGCATCGAGCCGCCCGGTGACGCGGACATGTTCGCCGTGGATCTGCAGGCGAACACGCTTTACTCCTTCGGTGGCCGCGTGCCCCTCGAGCTCTTCGATGCCCAGCAGAACCTCGTGGCGTCGGCCTCGGAGCGGACCGTCTCGTTCAAGCCGAGCCAGACGGGCACATACTACCTCCGGGCCTCGCTGGGGGAAAAGATGATCTCGTCGCCGCTGTTCCCGAGCCCCGACGATATCGATCGTTACATCTCCTTCTACACGGACGATCACGGTGCGTCCCTGGAGACGGCGACCACGCTGGAGGCCGGCAAGGACATGGAGGGCAAGTGGGAGCTGGCCAAGGGAGAAGACGAGGATTGGTTCTTGCTGAGCGCAGGCGCATCGACCAACCTCCACATCGTGCTGCGGGATACGGACACTGGCCTCGTCGAAGTGAGCCGGCGCGACGCGCCGGCCGAAGAGCTCCCCCTCGAGGAATATCTCATGGAAGGTGACAATGACGTGTCGGCGCTCTTCGACCAACCTGGCGAGTACGTCGTCCGGGTCATCCAGTTGCTCGGCCTCCGAGCCAACGGTTCCTACACCGTGACGCTGCAATAGCGCGATCCTGAAACAGGCGGCCGCGCATCCAAGGGCCCAGCAGCGGGGCGGCGAGCGAAGCGACGGTGGGGACACAGCCGACCTCGTGGTGCGCTCGCTCCTTCGCCGAGCTCAAGCCCTCAGCCGACCGCCCCTCCGCCATCGACCACGCTCGCGTGCGGGCCCCTCGCGGGGGCGCGCAGCGTGGGATCATCGCCCGAGAGCTGGGGCAGCATCGCGACGAACGCCCAGTCCTGCCCGCCCGAGTCCTCGAACGTCAGGTGAACGCGGTCGCCGTCGCGCTCGAACGTGATGGTGAACAGCGCCCGGTCGAGCACGGCGTCGTCCGACGTCGTGAACGGCTCCTCGTGGTCCTCCTCGACGAGGAACTCGGCCGACGCCGCCGCGCGAGCCTGCGGATCGTCCACGCGCACCACCAGCCGGGGCACGTCGGTGCAGTGCACCGCGCCGAGCCCGCGCAGCAGCACCGCACGCAGCCACGCGCCGCCGAGATCGAAGCCGCCGCCCCAGAAGAACACCAGGCGATCGACGGTGAGCACGTTCGCCTCGTCGTTGAACAGGCCCTTGAGCAGGAACCGCGACGCTGCGTCGCCCGGCCACGGCACGCCGTGCCGCCGCCCGAACTCGACCAGCGGCGCGGGCACCGCGCCCTCGCTCCACGGCGCGTCGGCGGTCTTCTCGTAGGTGACGTAGTCCGCGACGAGCCGCCGCAGCTCCGCGGCAGCCTGCTCCGCCGCGGCGATCGTCGAGAACTCCGCTGCCTGCATCACGACCTGACTCATGCGTGCAGCGTATACGATTCCTCGGGGCGACGGCGAGGATACCGCCTGTTCGCGGGACGCCGAGCTCCAGGCGACACCGGAGCTCGACGGGACAGGCTGCCGTCGTTCGCGGAAGCCAGCGGACTCGTGACCACGGAGACCAGCGTCGGCGTGGCGAAGACCATCACGACCGCTCGTTCTGGCGAAACCCCGTCAAACAAGGCCGCCCCGCTCGCGTTCGGGAGCGGGCGCGTCGTCCGCCTCCGCGGGCTGTTGCGGCTTCGCAGGGGGCGGTCCGATGTGCCGGCGCCAGGGGCCCGCAGATGCGAGCACCCACCGTCCGTCCGTCCTGCGTGGGCGCCGTGCGAGCCTGTCGAAGCGCCGTCCGGGGCGCTGGCGACGATAAGGACTCTCCTGAGCCGCTGGCGGCTGGCGTCCTCTCGATTCCATATCAGTCTAGTGCGCTGAACATCGACCGCCTGCGTGTCCGTCAGGCTCGAAACGCGCCTTGGAGGGACATCGCCGTTCCCGCGAAACGCGGAGAGATGAGGTGCCAGTGCCAGCGGACCTCCTGAGAAGCGCTCCGTTCACGAGGGGCCTGTCGCCGCTCGTCATCGCCGCTGTCGTGACGGCGCACGGCTGCGGCCGCCCCGGTAGATCGTCGAGCCCGGAGGCCGTCGGCGGCGGGGACGTCGCCAGCGGCGGTGGCGGCGGGGACGTCGCCAGCGGCGGCGGCGGGGGCAGCGGCGGAGGCGGCGTGCCTTGCGGCGTGGCGGCGGACTGTCCCGGGGCCGACAGCGAGTGTCAGCGGCGCACCTGCGAGGGCGGCCTGTGTGGGCTCGACCCCGCGCCGCGGGGGAGGTCCGCGGCCGAGCAGGTCCCGGGCGACTGCAAGCAGCGCGTCTGTGACGGGCAAGGCGCCGTGATCGAGCTCGAGGACGAGCGAGACGCCTTCTCCGACGGGGACCCGTGCTCCGCCGACGTCTGCGTCGCCGGCGCGCCGGAGAACCCGCCGGCGCCGGCGACCACGGTGTGCGGAGGGGCCGACGCGCCTGGAGGGCGCTATTGCGACGGCAGCGGCGCCTGCGTCGAGTGTCTCGCCGCGGGCGATTGCCTGAGCAACGTCTGTGTCGCGAACCGGTGCGTGGCGCCCGGCTGCGGCGACGGCGTGATGAACGGGGCCGAGACGGACGTCGACTGCGGAGGCTCCGCCTGCGTGCCGTGCGCGGATCTCTCGGCCTGTCTCGCCGATACGGACTGCCAGAGCGGGATATGCAGGGACGGACGGTGCGCGGCGTCCTCGTGCAGCGACGGCGCGAAGAACGGCGCCGAGACGGACGTCGACTGCGGCGGGCCGGCGTGCTCGCCGTGCGCCACCGGCGAGGGGTGCGCCGTGGACGGCGATTGCCTGGGCGAGCGGTGCTCGGGGACGACGTGCCTCCCGTCGTGCACCGACGTCGCCCGGAACGGGGCCGAGACGGACGTCGACTGCGGCGGCCCGGCGTGCGTCGGCTGCGCCGCCGGCATGCGCTGCGCGGCCAGGCGCGACTGCCTGAGCGGCGTGTGCAGCGCGGCGGGGACGTGCGCGGCGCCCGCGTGCGGCGACGGCGTCGTCAACGCCGCCGCCGAGGCGTGCGACGACGGCAACGCGAGCAACACCGACGCCTGCCTCAGGACGTGCGCCGCGGCCTCGTGCGGCGACGGGTTCGTGCAGGCCGGCGTCGAGGGCTGCGACGACGGCAACGCGATCACCACCGATGCGTGCCCGGTGGGCTGCGCGCGGGCCGCGTGCGGCGACGGCTTCCTGCGCACCGGCGTCGAGGCGTGCGACGACGGCAACCGGAGGGCCGGCGACGGGTGCAGCCCCGGGTGCATCGTCGAGGGCTGCGGCGACGGCGCGGTCCGGGCCGGCGAGGAGTGCGACGACGGCGACGCCGACAGCACCGACGGCTGCCCGATCACGTGCCGCGTCGCCCGGTGCGGCGACGGCTTCGTGCAGGCCGGCGTCGAGGGGTGCGACGACGCCAACACGTCGAGCGGCGACGGCTGCAGCGCGACCTGCGTCGTGGAGGCGAGCTACACGTGCCGGGGGACGCCCAGCACGTGCACCTACGCGAAGGAGCGCAACTGCGGCGACGCGGACGACAACGACCTCGACGGCGACACGGACTGCGATGACCCGGACTGCGCGCTGGGCTGCGAGGACGCCGCGGGGGCTTGCGCGCCCGGGCAGGTGCTGTGGGTGCAATCGTCCACCGACGTTCCCAGGAACGTCGCGGATCGCTCCGTCGCCTCGAGCCTGCTCCCGGTGGCCTCGGCCGGCGCGATCCGGCGCGTGACGCTGGAGCTCGACATCACGCATGCGTTCGACGGAGATCTCGATATCTCGCTCTCGTCCCCCGCGGGCGCGACGGTCGATGTCTCGAGCGACAACGGAGGTTCTGGCGACAACTACCGCGGGACGGTCTTCGACATGGATTGCGCGTCCCCGATCACGTCCGCGATGGCGCCCTTCCGCGGGTGCTTCCGCCCGGAGGCGTCGTTCGGAGCCTTCCTGTCCGGACCGGCGAACGGCACGTGGACCCTCCGGGTCGGGGACGACGCCGGCTCCGACGCCGGCACGCTGAACTCGTGGTCCCTCGCCCTCTGCATCGAGCGCTGAGCGTGCGCTGACGAGCGCTGATCGAGCGCCGGCTGCCGGCCGCGCCCATCCGGCGTCGTCCGCCGCGCCCATCCGGCCCGGTCCGGCCGCGCTCGCCGGACCCTGTCTGCCGTACCCCCGGCCGTCGATCCATGCCAGGGTGCGCGCGTGCCCTGGGTTCGCGCATCGCTTCGAGGTCAAACCGTCTATGCCCGCGCGGACGCCGCCGGCGCCCTGACCGTGGAGGAGGGAGGCGGCGTCGAGATCCGCTACAAGCCGCACGACGGCCGCAAGTACAAGGCGCGGCCGGACAACCTGACCATCGCCGATCCGAAGGTGCTGCCGGACGACACCTGCGGCCCCGCCGAGGCGGTCGTGAAGGCGCGCGCCGGCGAGCAGCCCGAAGGGGCAGGGGGCGCAGGCGCCGCGGCGCCGTCCGGGCCGGCGCGCGCGCAGCGCAAGGCCCCGGCGCGGGGGGCGGCGGCCGCCGCGCCCGTGCCGGAGGGGGCCGTCATCGTCTACGCCGACGGCGCGTGCTCGGGGAACCCGGGGCCCGCCGGGCTCGGCGTGGTGATCAACGACGGCGGCCGGCGGATCGAGCTCAGCGAGTACCTCGGCACCGGGACCAACAACATCGCCGAGCTGACGGCCATCCTTCGCGCGCTCGAGGAGGTGGAGCCCGGGCGCCCCATCGTCATCCACACGGACAGCCAGTACTCGATCGGCGTGCTCCAGAAGGGGTGGAAGGCGAAGGCGAACGTCGATCTCGTCGCCTCGCTGCGCGAAGCGCTCGACGCGCGGCGGCCGCGCGCGCGCCTCGTGTACGTGCCCGGGCACGCCGGCGTGCTGCTCAACGAGCGCGCCGACGCGCTCGCCCGCGAGGCAGTCCGCGAGCGCGCGTCGCGGCGGATGGTGTACCCCGGCTCCGGCGGAGCCAGCGAGTAGCCGGCCCGGTCGCCCAGCCTCGTCCCTGGTTGCATGTCCCCGTAGGCTCGCGCCGAGAATACCCTCGCCGCGAGCCGGGCGGCCCGGCGAGACCTCCCGCCGAGCCGCCTGTACACGGGCGGCTCGGCGGGGGCCCCGCGCGGCTCAGGAGAAGCTGTCGATGGCCGCGTTCAGCGTGGCGCTGGGCCGCATCGCGGCGAACGTCTTCTGATCGTCGAAGTGGTAGTAGCCGCCGAGGTCGACGGGCTTACCCTGCGCGCCGATCAGCTCGCCGTCGATCCTGGACTCGTTGTCCGTCAGGGTCTTGGCGAGCTTGCCGAACCTGGCCGCCAGCTCCTTGTCCTCGGTCTGCTTGGCGAGCGACTGAGCCCAGTAGAGCGCGAGGTAGAAGTGGCTGCCGCGGTTGTCGATCTCGCCGACCTTGCGCGCCGGGCTCTTGTTGTTCTCGAGGAACAGCCCGATCGCCGTGTCCAGCGCCCTGGCGAGCACCTTGGCCTTGGCGTTGTTGGTCTTGCTGGCGAGGTCCTCGATCGAGACCTGCAGCGCCAGGAACTCACCGAGCGAGTCCCAGCGCAGGTAGTTCTCTTTCTGCAGCTGCTGGACGTGCTTCGGCGCCGAGCCGCCGGCGCCGGTCTCGTACAGGCCGCCGCCGGCCAGGAGCGGCACGATGGAGAGCATCTTGGCGCTGGTGCCCAGCTCCAGGATCGGGAACAGGTCCGTCAGGTAGTCGCGCAGCACGTTGCCGGTGACGCTGATGGTGTCCTTGCCCTCCTTCATGCGGGTGAGCGTGAACTTCATCGCCTCCACCGGGCTCTTGATCGGGAGCTCCAGGCCCTGGGTGTCGTGCTCGGGCAGGTAGGCCTTGACCTTGGCGATCAGGTTCCTGTCGTGCGCGCGGTTCTCGTCGAGCCAGAACACCGCCGGGGCGCCCGTGGCGCGCGCGCGGGCGACGGCCAGCTTGACCCAGTCCTTGATCGCGATGTCCTTCGTCTGGCAAGCGCGGAAGATGTCGCCCGCCTCGACCTCCTGCTCCAGCAGGGCGTTGCCGGAGGCGTCGACGACGCGCACCGTGCCGCTCTCGGCGATCTTGAAGGTCTTGTCGTGCGAGCCGTACTCCTCCGCGGCCTGCGCCATGAGCCCGACGTTCGGCGAGCTGCCCATCGTGCGCGGGTCGAACGCCCCGTGCTGCTTGTGGAACTCGATCGTGGCCTGGTAGATGCCGGCGTAGGAGCGATCGGGGATCGTGAACTTGGCGTCGTAGAGCTTGCCGTCGGTGCCGTACATCTTGCCGCTGGAGCGGATGGCCGCCGGCATCGAGGCGTCGATGATCACGTCCGAGGGCACGTGGAGGTTGGTGATGCCGCGGTCGGAGTCGACCATGGCCAGCGTCGGGCGTTGCTCGTAGACGGCCTTGATGTCGGCCTCGATCTTCGCCCTCTCGTCTGCCGGCAAGCCCTGGATCTTGGTGTACAGGTCGCCGATGCCGTTGTTCGGGTCGAAGCCGACCTTGGCCAGCGTGGCCGCGTGCTTGTCGAGCGCCGCGGCGTAAAACACGCTGACGGCGTGCCCGAAGAGGATCGGGTCGCTGACCTTCATCATCGTGGCCTTGAGATGCAGGGAGAACAGCACTCCCTGCTTCTTCGCGTCCTCCACCTGCTCGGCGTAGAAGGCGCGCAGCGCCCTGGCGCTCATCACGCTGGCGTCGACGACCTCGCCCGCCTGCACCTTGACGCTCGGCTTGAGCACGGTCGTCTTGCCGCCGGCGACGAGCTCGATCTTCAGCTCCTGCGCCCTGTCCACCACGACCGACTTCTCGCTGCCGTAGAAGTCGCCGCCCGACATGTGCGCGACGTGGCTCTTCGAGTCACGGCTCCACGCGCCCATCGAGTGCGGGTGCTTCCTCGCGTACTCCTTGACGGCGGGCGAGGCGCGACGATCGCTGTTGCCCTCGCGCAGGACGGGGTTCACGGCGCTGCCGAGCACCTTGGCGTAACGCGCCTTGATCGCCTTCTCCTCCTCCGTCTTCGCCTCGGAGGGGTAGTCCGGCACGGCGTAGCCCTGCTGCTGCAGCTCCTTGATGGCGGCCACGAGCTGCGGGATCGAGGCGCTGATGTTGGGCAGCTTGATGATGTTGGCGTTCGGCGTCTTGGCCAGCTCCCCGAGCTCTGCCAGGTGATCGCCGAGCTTCTGGCCGTCCGTCAGGCGCTCCGGGAAGTTGGCGAGGATGCGGCCCGCCAGGGAGATGTCGCGCGTCTCGACCCGGACCCCGGCGGCCTTCGTGAACGCCTCGACGATCGGGAGGAGCGAATAGGTGGCCAAGGCCGGCGCCTCGTCCGTCTTCGTGTAGATGATGGTAGAATGTTGGGTTTCCACTGTTTCCTCGAGGGTTGAACGTGCCCGCCGGCGCGTGGAGAACGGCTGTCCTTGCGTGGGCTCGTGGAATGTTGTCGTTGCGGCCGCTTACCGCGCCGGGATCGCTGCGGCAACAGGCTGGGCAGCGGGCGATGCGGCGCGCCGCGGAGCCACGCGCAAGCGTTGCGCAGGGGAGGTGCGTCGCGCCATGCGCGGGCCGCGCCGGGCCGGAAACGCGTGGAACCGGCCGGGGTCCGGTGGTAGAGGCGCTCGATGCGCGCACCGCTTCGCCTCGCCCTCGCCGGGCTTGTCGCCGCCGCTGGCCTCGTCGCCCCGCTCGCCCACGCGGTCGTGAGCGAGCGGATCGTCGCCGTCGTGGGCGACCGCGCCATCCTGCTCTCGGACCTGCGGCAGCGGGCCCGGCCGTTCCTCCTGCAGATCCAGGCGCGGGTCCCGCCGGGCCCGCAGCAGGCGGCGGCCGAGTCGCAGGTCCTCCGCGAGCTCATCCAGAAGATGGTGGACGAGGAGCTCGAGAGCCTGGCCGCCGAGAAGGCCAATGTCCGCGTGACCTCCGAGGAGATCGAGAACGCCTTCCGGAACATCGCGGCCGCGGAGCAGACGACGGTCGAGGAGCTGTTCCGGCTGGCGCGCACGACGTCGGGGCTCACCGAGCAGGAGTACCGCGACGAGATCCGCCGCCAGCTCCTCGAGGGGAAGATGCTGCAGCTCCGCGTGAAGGGCCGCGTGCGCCTCACCGAGCAGGACGTGCAGTCCGCCTTCGACCGGCTCGTGCGCGAGGAGCGCCGGCGGCGCGAGTACCACCCGGCGTGGATCGTCCTGCGCATCCTGCCCGGCGCGAGCGCCGAGGCGGTCGCGGAGCGCCGCGCGCTCGCCGCGGCGCTCGCCGACCGCGCGCGGCGGGGCGAGGATTTCGCGGCGCTCGCGGGGCAGTTCTCGGACGACTCGGCGACCCGCGACGAGGGGGGCGACCTCGGGGTCCGCGCGCCCCAGGGGACGCAGGCCGCGGTGACCGGCCAGCGCGAGGTGATGGCCCCGGAGCTCGAGGCCGCGCTGATGGCGATCGAGCCCGGCGAGGTGACCGGGCCGATGCGCGCCGGCGACGCGTTCGTGGTCATGAAGCTCCTGAGCCGCCAGCCGTCCCGCTTCACGACGCTGGAGGCCGCTCGCCCGGAGATCTTGCAGCGGCTGCAGGGGGAGATCCTGCAGAAGGCGAAGCAGAAGTGGCTCGACGAGCTGAAGCGCGGGACGCACGTGGAGGTCCGGCTCTGACGCGCGCGGGCGCGGGCGGCCGCGGCGAGGTGGTCGTCCCCGAGTGCACCGCGTGCGGCACCTGCTGCTTCTCGACGCTGCCCGAGTACATCCGGGTCTTCGGGTGCGACCACGATCGCATGGACGATCGCGCCCGTGAGCTCACGCATTTCATCGGCAACCGCTGCTACATGCGGATCGAGGACGGCCGCTGCGCGGCGCTCACGCTCGACGCGGAGCGCGGCCGGTTCCTTTGCTCGATCTACGAGGTGCGGCCCGACTGCTGCCGCGCGCTCGAGCGCGGCAGCGGCGCGTGCCTCGGCGAGCTGCACGAGAAGCGCGAGCGGCCGCTGATCGCGCTCGAGAGGCTCCGCCGCCGCGCCGACGGGGATGTCGGCGCGCGCGGCGACGGCGGCGCGGGGCAGGGCGGCCCCGCGTAGGCGCCGCCCGCCTCGTCCTCAGGGCGAGGCGTCCCTGTCCACCGGCGGTGCGCCCGCGTCGGGCGGGGGGCGATCGATCCGCATGCTCACGTCGAGCGTGACCGTCTGCCCGGCGGAGACGGAGATCGTGCGCTTCTCCTCGGGCGCGTTCGGGTGCCGGAACGTGACGAAGTGTCGCCCGGCCTGGAGCGGGATCGGCCGCGCCATCGGCGTCACGTCGATGAGCTCCCCGTCGACGACGACCTCCGCCCACGGCCGCGCGAGCACCTTCAGGTAGCCGCGCTCCTCCGAGCTCGCGCCGGGCTGCCTCGCCTCGGCGCTGGGCGGCCCGACCGCCTCGTGCTGGCGCAGGCCGAGCTCGATGAGCGCGCCGCCCGCGAGGATCAGCGCGAAGATGCCGGCCAGCCGGCCCACGTCGGGCGCGATCGACGGCGCGTGGCGCCGCTCGGCGGGCGGGCGGACGGACGGCGTGGCCTGGGGCGGCAGCTCGTCCCCGCCGAGCTTCGCCGCCGCGAGCGCCCTCGTGATGAGCGCGCGCGGCGTCGGGTGGCCGCGCTCGGCGAGCTCCTCGGCGAGGGCGTCGGCGACAGCGCGGCCGTTCTCGTAGCGCTGCTCCGGCTCCTTCTCGAGGCACCGGAGCACCACCCGCTCCAGGCCGCGCGACACGTCGGGCACGAGCGCCCGGAGCGGCTGCGGCGGCGCGCTGCGGATGCGGAGCGCGACGGCCCTGCCCTCGGCCCACCGGTCGTCCTCGCGCGGCGCGATGGACGTGCGCGACGCGCGCGGCGCGGCGCTCCCTTCCGCCGGCTCGGCCTTCGGCTCGTCGAACGGGCGCGCGCCGGTGAGCATCTCGAACAGGACCACGCCGAGCGTGAACACGTCCGCCTGCGGGCCCGTGTCGGCCCCGAGGATCTGCTCCGGCGCCATGTAGTCGGGCCGCGCGAACGTGTCGCTCCCCTCGAACGGCTCGGGCAGCGACGGCAGCCGCCCGTCGAACGCCGCCGCGAACTCGAGGATCTTCACGCCGCCCGCGGGCGTGATGACCACGCGCTCGGGGCGCAGCTCGCGGTGCACCACGCCCCGCTCGTGCGCGTGCCCGAGGCCGCGCGCGATCTCCAGCGCGATGGCCGCCGCCGCGCCCTCGTCGAGGCGCCCCGCCCGCGCGCACAGCGCGGCGAGCGTCGGCCCGGAGAGCGGCTCCAGCACGAGCCAGATCCGGTCCTCGTCGCGCTGGAAGTCGTGGATGTCGATGATGTTCGGGTGCCGGATGCGCGCGAGGATCTTCGCCTCGCGCTCCAGGCCGGCCGCGAACGCGCTCGCGGCGGACACCGTGGGCTTCAGCGTCTTGATCAGCGCCGCCCGGCCGAGCTCGGCGTGCTCGGCCCGGTACGTCACGGTGAGCGCCCGCGCCGAGACGGCCTCGCGCAGGATGTACGGGCCGAGCTGCCTCTCCGCCGTGCTCACTTACCGCTGTCGAACGCGGAGCGAGCGCCCCGTCATCGCCGCGGGCTGCGGGATGCCGAGGATCTCGAGCATCGTCGGCGCCACGTCGCAGATGCGCCCGCCCGACCGGAGCGCGACGCCCTGGTCGTGCTGGTTCAGGTAATAGAACGGCACCGGGTTCAGCGTGTGGGCCGTGTGGGGGTTGCCGTGCTCGTCCTTCATCTGCTCGCAGTTGCCGTGGTCCGCGGTGATCATGAGCGCGCCGCCCGCCTCGCGCACGGCGTCCGCGATGTCCCCGAGCCCCTTGTCGACCGCCTCGACGGCGTGGATGGCGGCCTCGAGGATGCCCGTGTGCCCGACCATGTCCGGGTTCGCGAAGTTCACCAGGATGAAGTCGTATTTCCCGCTCTTGATCGCGGCGACGACCTCGCTCGCGACGCCGGCCGCGCTCATCTCGGGCTTCTTGTCGTAGGTGGCGACGTCGCGCGGCGAGGGCACGAGCTTCCTGTCCTCGCCCTGGAACGTCTCCTCGCGCCCGCCGTTGAAGAAGTACGTGACGTGCGCGTACTTCTCGGTCTCCGCGCACCGGAGCTGCGTGAGCCCGGCGCGGGCGATCACCTCGGGGAACGACTCGGTGATCTCGTCCTTGGGGAACGCGATCGGCAGCTTCAGCGCCGCGTCGTACTCGGTCATGCAGCTGTAGCAGTGCTCCTGGAAGGCGTGGACCGGCTTGCCGCGATCGCTGAGGAACTCCAGGACCTCGGGCGGCAGGTTCTGCCGCGTGAGCATCGCCGAGATCTCGCGCATGCGGTCGGGCCTGAAGTTGACGGCGAGGCCGACCTCCTCCCCCCACCACTCCCACTTCGGCTCCTTCGAGGCGAAGTCGGCCATGAAGTCGCCCTTGATGCCGGTGTAGTCGCCGATGCGGACGGGCTCGACGAACTCGTCCGTCTTGCCGAGCGCGTACGACTGCTGGATGGCCTCGAACGGCGTGTCGGCCCGCGGCGCGTCGCCGCGCACGATCGCCGAGTAGGCCTTCATCACGCGGTCCCAGCGCTTGTCGCGGTCCATGGCGTAGTAGCGGCCCGAGATGGTGCCGATGACGCCGACGCCCTCGAGCTCCTGCTGGACCCGCTCGACGTAGCCCCACGCGCTCTTCGGCGGCGTGTCGCGCCCGTCGAGGAACGCGTGCACGACGACCGGGACCTCGTGGAACTTCGCGAGCTTGAACAGCGCGGAGAAGTGCTCGAGCGACGAGTGCACGCCGCCGTCCGACACGAGCCCGAACAGGTGCACCCGGCACTTGCGGTCCTGCGCGATGCGGAACGTCCTGTCGATGATCGGGTTCGAGCCGAGCTTGTTCTCGGCGATCGCGACGTCGATGCGCGAGATGTCCATCAGCGCGATCCGGCCCGCGCCGAAGTTCAGGTGGCCGACCTCGCTGTTGCCCATCTGCCCCACCGGGAGGCCGACGTCTGGGCCGCTCGTCCCGATCAACGTCTTCTGGGCGTCGCGCTTGATCGCGTCGAGGTGCGGCATCGTCGCGAGGGCGATCGCGTTCTGGTCCTTTTCTTCGCGCTCGCCGAATCCGTCGAGGATACAGAGGACGAGCGGGCGGGGGCGTTGACTGGGAGAAGGTGCGGCTTCGCTCATGGCGGCGGAATCTACAACGAAGCCGCGGCGATCGGGGGGGTCGCTCCGGGAATTTCGACCCCCTCGGGGGCCCGCGCGGCGGCGGGGGCTGTCCCGTGTCCGCCGCCTCCCTTACGATGGAAGGCGCCGCAAGGGAGGACCTCGATGACCCAGGCCCCGCCGTTCCACCTCGCCTTCCCCGTCTCGGACCTCGAGGCGACCCGCCGCTTCTACGCCGGGGTGCTGGGCTGCCGCGTCGGGCGGGAGGCCGCCCGGTGGATCGACTTCGACTTCTTCGGCCACCAGATCTCGGCGCACCTCGTCGATGAGGCCGGCGCCGTCCTCCCCACCAACCCGGTCGACGGCAAGGACGTGCCGGTGCGCCACTTCGGCGCCATCCTCGAGTGGCACGCCTGGCACGCGCTGGTGGAGCGGCTGCGCGGGCTCGCGGTGCAGTTCCTGATCGAGCCGCACATCCGGTTCGTCGGCGAGCCGGGCGAGCAGGCGACGCTCTTCGTCGTCGACCCCAGCGGTCATGCGCTGGAGTTCAAATCGTTCAGGGACATGGGACAGATCTTCGCGACGTGAGCCGCCCTGTACGGCGTGCGTGCTAACATCCGACCATGTCCGACTGCGCTCGTCGCGCTACCTACCAGGATGTTCTTGACACCCCGCCGAACCAGGTGGCCGAGATCCTGAACGGCGTCCTCCACGCGACCCCGCGGCCGTCGCTGTCCTGCCGCAACGTCACGTCGGTCCTCGCCGGCGAGCTCTACCTGCCGTTTCGCCGGGGCATCAAGGGGCCGGGGCGGTGGGCGCTCCTCGTCGAGCCCGAGCTGCACCTCGGCACGGATCCGGACATCGTGATCCCCGACATCGCGGCGTGGCGCCGCGACCGGATGCCGCAGATCCCGATGCGGAACGCGGCCATCTTCCTCGCGCCCGACTGGGTGTGCGAGGTGATCTCGCCGTCCACCGAGGCGCTCGATCGTCGCGACAAGATGGAAATTTACGCGCGCGAGCACGTGGCGCACTACTGGCTCATCGATCCGCGGCTCCGGCTCCTCGAGGTCTACCGCGCCGAGGCCGGGCGGTTCGCGCGCGCGGGGGCGTGGGAGGGCGACGTCACCGTGCGCGCGGCGCCGTTCGACGCGGTGGAGATCGAGCTCGGCGTGCTCTGGCAGGAGTAGCGCGGGAACATCGCGGGAGCCGGGCGAGATAAGCTGGCGGCGTGCACGTCTCCTCGGCCTGCCCGCTCCGCGTCGCGTACCTCGTCTGGCAGCCCCGCCCCGAGGCCGCGGCGCTCACCGTGGTCTGCAAGGCGACCTTCACGCTCGAGCCGGGGCTCTCGCGCCTCGCGCCCTCGCAGGAGCCGACGTGGGAGAAGGACGTCCGCTGGGACGACGACCCGCGGGCGAGCCTCCGCGCAGCGAGCGATCTCGCGCCGTTCAAGCGCCGCGTGGACGTGCTCGTGGCCGGGCACGCCCACGCGCCCCACGGGGGCCGCGTGACCTCGCTCGTGACGCGGCTCGCGGTCGGCTCCATCGACAAGCGGATCGAGGTGCACGGGCACCGCGCGTGGACGGCGAACGGGCAGATCACGGCGGCCACGCCGTTCGCGAGGATGTCGCTCCGGTGGGAGCGCGCGGCGAGCGGGCCCGATCGGTGGAACCCGGCGGGCATTCCGCCGAACGCGCCGCCCGACGCGCGCGGGCTCCGGCCTGCGCCGAGCCTGCTGCCGCCGGGCACGGAGCTCCGCAGCCCGGCGGATCCGCTGCCGCCCGTCGGCTTCGGGCCGGTCGCGCCGTCGTGGCCCGAGCGGACCGCGAAGCTGCGCCGGCACGCCGCGACGTTCGGGCACGACGCCTGGGCGGAGCGGCCGCTGCCGGACGACATCGACACCGGCTACTTCAACGCGGCGCCGCCGGACCAGCAGCTCGATCAGCTCCCGGCGGGCGAGCGGATCGTCCTCACCCACCTGCACCCGCGGCACCCGGAGCTCGCGACCGTGCTGGAGGCGGTGATCCCGCACGCGGCGCTGCTCCACGGCGACGCGGGGCCGCAGGAGATGCGCCTGCGCTGCGACACGCTGTGGATCGACGCGGATCGCGGGATCTGCACGCTGACGTGGCGGGGGGCGGTGCCGCTGCGGCACCTGGCGGAGGACGTCACGGTGGTGGTGACCGCGGAGCGGCCGCAGGCGGCGCAGGACGTGGCGGACACGCTGCTGCCGCAGGGCGCGCTCGCGGCGCGCGCCGCCGTGTCGGCGCTGGCCGACACCGCCGCGCCGGAGGTGGAGCCGAGGGGCGGCGCCGCCGCGGGGGAGCCGGAGACGACGCTCGCCCCGATGCTGCGCGCGGCGGGGCCCTCGGACGCGCTGCCGTTCGTGGCGCCCGCCGCGCTGCCCTTCGCGCCGGCGACCCGGGGCGCCGAGGCGCGCAGGCCGCCTGGGCAGCCGGGATCCGAGGGCGCGGGCCGGCTGCCGTCGGCGACCCCGCCGTCGGCGGTCCCGCCGGCGGCCGCGGGCCCTTCCGAGCGGCCGCAGCGCGCCGGGGCGGGCGGCCGCGGCGACGGAGGCGAGGGGCCGGAGACCGCGGCGCCGGACGCCCTGGCGTCCGACACGCTGCCCTCGGGCCTGGCGCGGACGCCCGCGGCGCCGCTGCCGTTTCAGGCGGCGCCCGCGCGCGCCACGCCGGCTCCACCGCCGTTCCTGGGGCAGCTGCTGACGAAGCCGGCGGCCAAGGCGGCCCCGGATCGCGTCGAGGCTGCGCGCGCCGAGGCTGCGCGCGCCGAAGCGCCGCGCGCCGACGCCCCGCCTTCGCCCGAGCCGGCGGTGCGGCCGGAGGACGTCACGGTGGAGCGCTTCGCGGCGATCTCCGCCGAGATCGCCGAGCAGCGCGCGCCGCGCGCGGACGTGCTGCGCGCGCACGGGCTGAGCGAGCGCGCCTGGGCCCCCGTGGAGCGCCACGTCCGCGCCCTGCTGGACAAGGACGCGCGCGCCGGCGGCAAGCTGCGCGCGGCGCACGACGCGGCCTACGTCGCGGCGGTCGAGACGTTCCGCGGTCCGATCGGCCTCCCGGAGTACGCGCGCATCGCCGTGGGGCTCGAGCGCGGGATGGCCGGCGAGGTCCTCGACGCGCTCGCGATCCAGCGGGCGGCGCTGATGCCCATCGTGCGGGTGTGGACGAAGAGGGCCGCGGGCCAGATGGCGCTCTCCGCGGAGCTGATGGCGCTGATGGACAAGCTGCGGGCCGAGTGAGCGCGGCGCTCAGCGCGCGTTGCGCGGCGAGCGGTCGTCCGGCTCTCCCGGCGCGGCGCCCTCGCCGGCGCCGAGCGCGGAGGGGTGCCCGGGACCGCCGGCGAGCGCCTGCCGCGCGCGGAACTCCTCCCAGGAGAGCGGCATCGGCGGATCCTCGGAGTTGAGCCGCACCCGCTCGCCGACGATGTCGACGTCGTCGTTGGCCCGGATCTCCACGCCGCCGGGAGACGCCTCGAGCATCACCTCGCGGGCCGTGGTGCGCGCGCTCCTGCCGGCCTCGCGCACGGCGCTCCCGCGCACCCGCTCGTGCAGGCTCCCGCCCACCTCGACGGCCGCGTCCTGCGCGGCCTGGATCCGCAGCGTGTCGCACGAGAGCGAGAGCGTCTTCGCGGCCGCGATCTCCAGCGACGCGCCCGAGAGCGACAGCACCGGCCCCTCGTCGGTCAGCCGGATCGACACGAGGAGCTGCCCCGCCGCGGCGCGGATCTGGATCCGCTCCTCGGCGCCCTCCTCGGCGATCTCGATGGAGCGCCCGGAGGCGAGGGGCACCACCCGGGCGGGCGCCGCGAGCGCCGCGGCGGGCGCAGGCGCGAGGGCAGCAGCGGCGGCCTGCGGCGGGGGATCCTGCGGTGGCAGAGGGTCGGGCGCGTCCGGCACGGACGCAGGGTAGCGCAGGGACGGGCGCCGCGCGCGGTCGGCCGCCGAGGCGCGCCGCTCGAGCGCCGGGGCGCGCCGGTTGCGCCGCCGGGGCGCGCCGGTCCTCGCCCTTGCGCGCGCGCGAGGGCAGGGATACCCGTCGAACGCGAGCCTGCAAGGAGCCCGATGAGCGCAGTGGAGGCCTCCCCGCGTGTGACCCAGACCGTGCGGTGCGCGAAGAGCCACGACGGCAGGCTGTGGATGGTCTGCGTGGCCAAGCGCACGTACTCCTTCGCGGGCGGCCGGGTGACGCTCGCGGACGAGCAGGCGCCGGTCGTCTTCGAGCCCGACATCGAGACCGATCCGCACGACCGCTACCGGGCGCTGCGGGACGACATGGACCTGTTCCCGCCGAAGCCGGCCACCGACGTGGTGGTGACGGGCCGGGCGCACGCGCCGGGCAAGGTGCGCGAGCTGATGGTCGGCGTGGCGGTGGGCCGGAGCGCGCGCGTGCTGCGCGTGCTCGGCGAGCGCCGGGTGGAGGTGACGCTCGAGGGGCAGGTGCGCTTCCCGGACCCGGCGCCGTTCGAGAGCGCGCCGCTGTCGTGGGAGCTGGCCTACGGGGGCTACGACGCGTACGCGCACGACGAGCTCGATCCGCCGCTCCGGCGCAACGGGCGGCGGGTGGAGCCGTCGCCGCGCGAGGAGGGCGTCTTCGCGTACCCGCGGAACAAGATCGGGCGCGGCTACTTCCTCGACGTGGACCGGGACCGGGCGGACGGCGAGCTCCTGCCGCAGATCGAGGACCCGGGGGACCCGCTCACCGCGCCGCGCTTCTTCGTGCAGGCGCCGAAGGCCTGGCTGGACGCGCCGGCCTCGGGCGGGCTCGGCTGGGTGGCGCACACGTGGTACCCGCGGATCATGCGGGGGCTCGGCGCGTTCCTGGAGCACGACCCACCGGCGAAGCCGATCCGGGAGATGGCGTTCGCGGACGGGGAGGACCTCGGGGGGCCGTTCCGGAAGAACGAGGTGCTGCCGCGGTTCGCGCAGGGCGCGGCGCCGGGGCTGGCGACGGAGCGGCTGCGGGGGGACGAGCTCGTCATCCTGAAGTACCTGGTGCAGGGGCAGCCGGAGGTGCAGTTCGCGCTGCCGGGGGAGGCGCCGGGGATGACGGTGCGGCCGCCGGGGTCGCCGAAGATCTTCACGCCGGAGCCGGTGCTGCAGACGGTGCGGATCGACGCGGAGAAGCGGACGGCGTCGCTGACCTGGTGCGGCGCGGTGCGGCTCGTGGCGCCGCTCGCGGAGGAGCAGCTCGAGGAGACGAAGCTCGGGGTGACGTGGGGGCGGTGATCAACCGGCCATCGGGTAGGCGATCCCCTCGATTCGCAGGGTCGCCGGGCTGATCTGCAACGTCGACACGCTGTCGATGGCATAGGCCGGAGCGATCAGCTCCTCGATCCGATGGGGGAGCAGGGTGTCGAGCACCTCCTGGATCAAGTACGTCGACAGGACGCGCGCCAGGAGCCGCTCGTCGAGGCGCAACAGCTCCTCCTGCGATGGCCAGTGGAGCGCCTGGAGCGCGCGGACCTCCTCCGAATCGGCATCGTAGGGGAGGTCCTCGATGAGCTCCTCCCGGAGCTGATCGAACTGGCCCCGGATCGCCGCGAGGAATCCGTCGGTCTCGGCCTCGATCCGGCAAGCGTGCGCCGGGAGACCGGGGCAGCCCTGGCCGAAGTTCATCGGCCGGCGGGTGAGCGACCTCGGGTCCGCGGGGTGTCCATCCACGTAGCACCGAAGCTTCATGGGACCTTCTCCAGCATCAGCACGTGATCCTGCCGTCCACGACGCGGCCGTCGGGATGATAGGCGATGTACCCGGACGGGACGAACCGCTCTCCGACCCGGCCCGGGTCCGAGCGGACGCCCTCTCGCATGAAGAACTCCTCCGGGCTCTCGATGACGGGGATGTTGTTTGTCGCGTTCCCCGGGACGATGCGCGTTGTCTCGATGCTCAGCGGGCCCAGCTCGTTGGCCTTGTCGATCACCTTGCCTGCCTGCGCCTTGGAGAGCCCGCCGAAGCCGACGTCAAGGTCGCTGTCCGGCCTGAAATTGCCGCGGATCCTGCTCCCGCCGAAGACCGCGGACGAGTTGCGCTTGAAGGATTCGGTCATGATCAAGCGCGCCTGCTCTTCCGTGAGCCCAGGAATGTTCTTCACGGCGTGATCGATCTGCTCGGGGGTCGGATTCAGCCCCAGCGTGTCGACAGCCCAGGTCGGCGCCGCGTTGAAGCCGAACTGGTCACCTCCGCCGGCGAGGCCCAGCGGATCCGGGCTGCACCACCTTCCCACCTCCGGGTCGAAGTACCGGAACCTCGTGAGGCAAAGCCCCGTCTCGTCGTCCGCATACTGACCCTGGAGGCGGAACGGCGACGCCACCGCGCGGCCGGTCGAGCGCTCGCGCCCCGTACCGATGAACGCCTCGGTCTCGCGGCCCCAGGCCGAGTGCGACGCCGACCAGGCCACGCGCCCGCTCGCGTCGAGCAGCTCCTTGGGCACGCCGACGTGATCGTTGAGGTAACTGAACACCTCCCCCTGCTCCGCCTGGAGCAGCGGAACGAACGTCCCCGGAGCATGAACGAAGCAGCGGGAGCCATGCTGGCTGTCGATGTCCGCCGCGAGCACGTCCCCATCCCACAGGAAGCGGACCTCGCGCCGGAGGTCGCCGTGGGCGTCGAAGAGCTCCTTCCGCGTCCGTCGCCCGAAGGCGTCGTAGGTGAAGACGACCCGCTCGCCGGAGGGCAGCCGCACCTCGCGCAAGCGATCACGGCAGTCCCATGCATACTCGGTCCGCCTGGATTCCGGCCCATCTCCCGGCTCCACCTTGGCGATCCGCCGCCCCCGCCTGTCGTAGGCGTACCGCGCCTGGGCGGTGTGAAGGAGCCGGTCCCCCGGCGCGATCTCCCAGGCTGCGGCCTGCGCGTCGGGCGCGCTCTGCTCGAGGCCCTCCAGCATCATCGACACCGCGCCGGCGGCGTCGTACTCGAAGACCTCGCGGTGTGATCCACGCCGGGCCTCGACGAGCTGCCCGATCTCATCATGGCTGTAGGACGTCGCTCCCCAGCGGCCGTCCTCCACGCGGCTGACACGGCCCAGGAGGTCGTACTGCCAGCGTCGCTGCACCGCTGCCGTGGGCGCGCCTCCTCCGGGCGCGCGGACATCGACGCGCTGCTCGACGATGCGATCCATCGCGTCGTACTCGCTCCGGATCGAGAAGCGCCCCTCCGCGTCCCCCCGCGCCCTCTCCCGACCGAGCGCGTCTCGCTCGACGGCGAGCCCATGGCCGTCGTGCTCCACGCGGACGAGATCGTTCAGCGTGTTGTACGCATACCGCGTCGTCGCCCCGCCGGGCATGACGCGCCGTGTGCGGCGCCCGCGCGCGTCGTACCCGTAGCGCAGCGTCCCGCCGCCCTGCGTCTCCGACACGACCAGCCCGAGCGCGTCTCGCTCGAAGCGCGTCGCGACGCGCTCTCCGCCGTGCTCCACCGCCGCGCCGAGCAGCCGCCCGGTGGCGTCGCGATCGAACAGGATCGACCCGTCCGTCCCGTCCTCTCGGACGACGTTGCCGAGCGGATCGTGAGAGAACGACCGGAAGCTCCCGTCCGGGTAGTCGATCCGGGCGAGGCGCCCGCCGGCCGAGTAGCGGTATCCGAGCACGCGCCCGTCGAAGGTCCTCTCCTCCGTCACCCTCCCTGCGGTGTCGTACGCGAACTCGTAGGCTTCCTGTCTCGGGTTCGTGATACGCTGGAGCTTCTCCCGCGCGGTGTACTTGAACGACCACGCGCGCCCGTCGGGCTGCTTGAACCGGGTGATCACGCCCGTCCCGGCGTGCTCCATCTCCGTGGTTTGCCCCGCGGCGTCGACGACGCGGCGCACGTTGCCGAGCGCGTCGTAGGCCGTCTGCGTCGCGGTTCCATCGGGATGCTGCACGCCCAGCGGCCGGCCGAGGCGATCATAGGTCACCCTGGTCGTCCTGCCGATCGCGTCCGTCCGCGAGACGGCGCGTCCCAGCCGATCGTGGCCGTACACCGTCCTCGCGCCGCGCGCGTCGATCTCCTCGACGACCCGGTGCCTGCCGTCGACCACGAACGACGTGAGCTCCCCCTCATCGCCCCGGATCGCGCGCAGGTGGCCGCGCTCATCGTAGCTCAGCGAATAGCGCTGCTTCGATGGATACACGACGCCGGTCAGCGAGCCGCTGGCGTCATGCTCGTACGCCGTCGCGAGCCCGTCCGGGCCGACGCGCAGGGCCGGTACATCGCCGTCGTACTCCCACTGGGTCACATTCCCGGCCGCATCGATCTCCCGGACCTTGTTGCCCCTCGCGTCGTATTCGTACCTCGTCGTCTCGCCGGCCCCGTTCGCCTCGGCGGTGACGTACTGATCGCCATCGACCTCGCACGTCCTGAGGACGATCCCGTCCGGCGTCTCCTCGCGCACGACGATCCCGTCCTCGTTCCAGCGCAGGACCCGCGGCTCCTCGTTGCCGGTCAACCAGGTGATCCGCTTCTCCAGGTCGACCCGGAGCTCGACCGTGTGCAGGCCGCCGTCGCCCCAGGTCCTCTTGCACCAGCCGGTATCGGGGTCATAGGCGTAATGGAAGCTCACGCCGTTCTTCAGCGTGGTTTCCACCATCCGGTGGTCATCGTCGTAGCCGTACTGCTCGGCGTGCCCCAGCGCGTCCGCCGCGCTCGAGAGCTCGCCCATCTTCGTATAGGCGTAGTCGACCCACTGCTCGAGGATGCCCTCGGCCCAGACCTCGAGGCGCGCGATGCGGCCGCCGTGGGTCGCCTTGACGCGGACCTCGCGGCCTGCCGTGTCGACGACGCGGTGGAGCCGCTCTCCTGTGTACTCCAGCGTGATCTCGTTGCCGTGGGGGTCCGTGATCGAGCGGAGCAGCGCTCTGCCCGGCGGCGTGACCGGCGCATAGTGGCGCGTGAGGCGCGATGCATGGCTGTAGACCGAGAAGCCGCCGCCCTGCTCTGCGCGCAGCGTCAGCCGGTCCGGCCGGTGAAATGCGCTCTCCCCGGCGCCGACGCGGGGAAAGTAGATGTCGCGCCCCTGCTCGTCCCGGAGCGTGATCCCCTCCTCATCCGACACGACCCATTGCTCGAGGCTGTGCACCCACCCGCCGCGCCCCAGCGACGTCCGCTCGAGCGCGCGGGCGGATGAATAATGACGCTCCCAGACCAGCGGGATCGCGCCGGGCAGCGAGATGTCCACCTTGCTGTCGACGACGGCCCCCGAGGTGGCGTCGACCGGGTGTCCGGTGAAGAAGCATTTCGCGTTCTTCAGCGCCGACGCCGCCTTGCCCTTGAGCGCCCGCGCCCCCTTCGCCAGGGCCTTCCCGGCCCTCCCCATCTGCTTCGTCGCCGCCCGGAGCCCCTTGC
Source organism: Sorangium sp. So ce406 (assembly GCF_051474675.1). Lineage (NCBI taxonomy): Bacteria > Pseudomonadati > Myxococcota > Polyangiales > Polyangiaceae > Sorangium > Sorangium sp. So ce406. Next base: position 1,633,212 of record NZ_CP150340.1, read on the forward strand.
CGACGAGGTCCTTCGCCTTCTTGAAGAGCGGCTTCAGCACCTTGCCGCCGAGCTTCAGCAGCAGCCCGCCCGCGAGCTTGGCCGCCCCCTCGAAGAGCAGGTCGAGCACCAGATCGATCGCCAGCGTCACCGCGCCCATCGCGAAGTCGCCGAAGGTCGGCGTCGTCTGCACCGTCCCCGGGTTGAGCACCAGCGAGCTCGGCCACCTGCCGATGTCCCAGCAGTCCGCGTTCAGCGAGATGGGCCCGCCGATCACGCAGCAGGTCGCCTTCTCCCCGCAGATCTCCACCGCGCCCCGCGGCAGCCAGCACTTCTGCGAGCCGAAGAGGATGTGCAGCGGCGTCAGCGCGTCCAGCGGATCGGGGACGATCCCGAGGTGCGGCCAGAGGAACTTGGGCTCGTGCTGGTGCGTCACCGAGGGCACGCCGTTGAAGAGCACCGTCGGCTGCTGCCTGTCCCCCAGCGTGAACGGGTGAAGCAGCACGAGCTTCAAGAACTTCATCGGCGCGGGCGGGAAGATGTGGAACCCCTGGTGCATCTCGAGGCCCACGAGCAACCAGCCGTTGATGTCGTGGAAGTTGTGCGCCACGTCCGCTCCTCCTCACCCGACCGGGAAGCTCTCGGGCGCCTCGCTCATTCGACCGGGAAGCCCTCGGTCGCCTCGAGCCGCGCCCGCCGGCGCTCGAACTGCACCAGGCCGTAGCTCACGCTCGCCCGCCAGAGCAGCCGCACCTCGGCGGCCTCGGCGTCGATGTCGACCGCGTCGAGCGCCGGCAAGAGCCGCTCGGAGGAGCCGCCCACGGTCACCGTCACCGCCACGGGCGGCGGCGGCGCCTCGAAGATGAGCGCCTCCCCGCCGGGCCGCATCCCGCCGAGCGCGATGCGCGTGCCGGGCGCGATCGCGTCGAACGTCGTCCGCGGCGCCGCCCTGCTCGCGAGCTTGCTCGCGCCGCCGGGGTCGAACTGCTGGTCGTGCCACACGTGCACCGCGCGCAGGCCGCCCCAGAGCGGGTAGGGCGCTAAGCAGACCGGCTCGGGCCGGTCGTCCCAGCGCCGGATGAGCTGCTCCGGGTGCTCCAGCTGCGGGAGCGGCTGATCGACCGCGCGCGCCGCGTCGACAGCGAACCCCTTGCCCTCGAAGTTGTGGGGGTACCCGCTCTCGTGCTCCGGCACGAACGCCTCGCCCCCGCCCTCGTCGTCGTCGAGCCGCACCACCCGCGCCGGCTCCTTCACGACGCCGCCGAAGGCGTTCCGCCAGCTCATCTCGACCCGGTCGAACGGGAGCGGCGCGCTCGGCGCGAGCCCGCCGGCGAGCGAGCGCTGCCAGACCCGATGACCGTACGCCACGATCCCCGCGTCGCGCTCGCCGACCCGCAGGACCGCCGTGGCCTCGCGGGCGCGCGCCTCTCTCGGGTACACGAAGCCCGTCGCGCACACCGAGGCGACGCTCTTCTGGAGCATCCCGTCGTGCGGGTACGGCAGCTCCGGGTCGAGCAGGAGCGGCCGCTGCGCGGCCGCCAGGGCGAGCCGACCGCGCGCGATCCGGTAGGTGATCGCGGCCAGGAAGATCGCCGTCACCCGGTCGTCCTGCTCCGCGTTCGGGATCATCGCCGCGGGCAGGGGCGTGTCGTTCGAGAAGCGCATCGCGGCCGTCAGTTCAGCTTGATGACCCCCGCCGTCACCTGGACCATGCCGCCCCCGTCCATCTCGATCGGCGAGCCGTTCACGGTGACCTTCCCGCCCTTGATCGCGATCTCGCCGTCCTCGATGACCACCTGGCCGCCCTTGATCAGGATCTGGCCGCCCTTCAGCTCCAGCGTCGACCCGTTCACCTGGAAGAGCGAGGTGTCGACCGTCATGGTGCTCGACGCGTTCACGGCGAGGGTCGTCGACTTGAGCGCCTGCACCCCGTCGGCCTTGATCTCCTGCGACGGCGCTTCGATCTTCTGGCTGGCCGAGGACTTCAGCCCCTGAGGCCCGGTCGCCGCCACGGTCTGCTCCCCGCCGACGTTGATCTTCTGGCTCGCGGCGACGCTCAGGTCGTGGGTCGCCAGGTACGCCGTCGTCTGCGCCCCGGTCACGGCGACGTCCTGGGTGCCGGTGACCGTGAGCTTGTCGTTGCCGGTGACGTCGCCCGTGCGGTTCCCGGTGACCTTCTCGTCCTGGTTGCCGGTGATGCTCGCGCTCTGGTTGCCGGTCACGGTGAGGGTCTGGTTCGCCGCGACGCTGAGCGTCTGGTTGGCGCCGATGGTGACGTTCTGGTTGGCGCCCACCGTGGTCGACTCGTTGGCGCCGATGATCTCCGAGTTGTTCCCGCCGACCATGGTGCTCCGGTTCGCGCCGGTCGACTCGTTGCGGTTGCTCCCCACGGAAGATCCGCTGTTCGACGCGACCTGCTCGCTCCGGTCGTTGCCGACCTCGCTGTTCCAGTTCATCGGCGTGTGCAGCAGGATCTGCTGGCTGCCGGCGGTGTCGTCGAAGCGCAGCTCGTTGTGGGTGCCGCCGCCGGGGCTCGTCATCGTCTTGAAGGTGCTCACGGTCGGCGCGCCGCCCGGCGGGCGGTTCTGGCCGTTGTAGACGCGGCCCACCACGATCGGCCGGTCCGGATCGCCCTCCTCGAAGTCGACGATCGCCTCCACGCCGACCCGCGGGTGGAACACCGCGCCCTCGCCGACCCCGGCGAACACCTGGTTCACGCGCACCCAGCACGACGACGGCTCCTTCGCGAGCCGCTCGCCGTCCTTGTCCCAGTGGAACTTGACGCGCACGCAGCCGATCTCCGCGCCGGGCGGGCCGCCCACGTGGATCTCGGCGCCCTGCGCGGTCGGCTCCGCGGTGACGAACGCCGTCTGCGTGCCCTGCACGCGCGGCTTCGGCGTCACGCGCGCGGGCCGGAACCGCGACTCGGCGACGCTCCCGTTCTTGCCGCGGCGCGCGCACTCGAACCGCGCCGTGAACGGCACGCCCTGCAGCGCGAAGCGCGCCGCGAGCTCCGGCGGCAGCGCGCCCTGCTGCTCGCCGCGCGACTCCACGCGCGTCACCAGGTACTCGCCGTCGTACCGCGACGCCGGGTGATCCAGCGCGAAAACGCTCCCCGCGCCGAGCACCCGCGCCGTGCCCTCGCCGACCGCGTAGCTCGCCTCCACGCTCAGCCGATCGAGCTTCGCCTGGGCGAGCGGCCGCCCCTGGTCGGGCGTGTCGGGGTAGCGCCCCGGGTACTCGTGGTCGACGAGGTCCTCGCCGTCCGGCTGGCCCGACGTGGACACGGCCATGTCGAGCGCGGGCTTCTTCCAGTTGTAGTCGACCAGCGACACCTTCCTCGGGCGGAGGCGCGCCCCGAGCTTCATCGTCGCGATCTCGCGGCCGAGCACCCCCGGGCCGAGCGGCGCGAACGGGGCGAGGCGCGCCCGGCCGCCGTCCGTGTCGGCGAGGACGAGGAGGCACGCCCCGTCGCCGTGCTCGAAGTGGTAGCTGATGCCCTCCTCCTCGAGCAGCCGCGAGACGAACGCGAGGTCGCTCTCGTTGTACTGCACGCAGTAGGGCCGCGTGGCCACGTCGTCGATGCGCGTGGGGTCCGTCACGCGCCACGCGTAGATCTCCCGCGCCGGCTGGAAGGTGAGCGCGTCGCCCGCGTCGGGCTGGGCCGTGGCGCCGTCGTCGCGGCGCAGCGACGGGTCGCCCTGGAGCACGGCGTCGATGATCTGGCGCGTCGTCTTCTCGAGGAAGATCCGGCAGCGGGTGCGGTGCATCGACCGCGCGAGCGGCGGCGAGAGCACGACGCGGTAGAGCATGCCGTCGTAGATCGGCCCGATCTCCTCCGCCTCGGTGATGATCCCGTGCACCGCGCGGTAGGCCGGCTCGGAGCGCGTTGTCACGCGCAGGGTCGCCCGGGTCCCGATGAGCTCTTCCGGGTCCACCCCGGGGGCCGGCTCGTGGGCGACCAGCACCAGCTCGTAGCGGTAGAGGCTCGAGATCGCCTCGCTGCCCCGGAGCTCGACGACCTGCAGGTGTCGCCAGGGCCCGGCCCCCTCCGAGGCGCCCTCCCATGCGAAGGCGAAGTCGACGTCGCTCACGGTGCCATTCTCCCGGTCAAGTTGGGTTCAGCGTACCCTGTCCGGCAGCCGGCTGGAACCGTGCGGGGTCGGGCGCTCGCGCCGACCTGGCCTGGAGCGCGTGCGTCGCGGTCTATTGCGGCGCATCTCGCTCCGGCCGCACCATGTCTGGCGTGGTGAAGGCGCAGGACGACGCAGCGGAGGCGCGGGACGAGGGCAGGGGAGGCGCGAGCGTCGAGCCCGACGGCGGGCCGATCGACGTGCTGGTGGTCACGGCGCTGCAGGACGAGCTCGAGGGCGTGCTCGCGCAGGGCGGCGGCGCAGCGGCGTGGCGCGTCTTGCGGGATCTCGGCGGCTTCCGCTACTACCGGCGCACGTTTCCGAGCGCGCAAGGCGGGCCGCTCGCGGTGGCCGCGGCGTGGATCGGCGAGGCGGGCGAGCGCACGGCGGCGATCCGAGGGCAGCAGCTCGTGACCGAGCTCGACCCCGCGTGCCTCGCGATGTGCGGCATCTGCGCGGGCGATCCGGGCAAGGTGGCGCTCGGCGACGTGATCGTGGCCGACCGGCTCTACGGCTTCGATCAGGGCAAGCGCGTCGCGCCGCGGGGCGAGGGCGCGGAGCTCCTCCACGACCTGCGCACCTTCGATCTCGCGGCCACGTGGAAGATGGACGCCGCCTTCCTCGCGCGCGAGCTCGACCTCGCCGCGCTCTCCCGCGAGCGCCCGCCGTCGCGGGAGGCCCAGCAGCGGTGGCTCCTCGAGGCGCTCCACGCGCACGAGACCGAGGGCGGCCCCCCGCCGGTGGCGCACCCGGACCGGCGGCGCGCCTGCCCGGGGTGGACGGCGCGGCTCAAGGAGGCCGTGAAGGACGGGCTCGCCGCGACGAAGGGCGGCGCGCTGCGCCTCACGGACGCCGGGCGGGAGAGGGCGCTGGAGGAGCGGCTGCTCCACCCGGACGGGCCGCCGGCGGAGCCGCCGCTCCGCGTGCACGTCGGGGCGATCGCCACGGTGACGGCGGTGACGCAGGACCCGGGCGTCTGGGGCGATCTCCAGCGCGTGGTGCGGGGCACGCTGGGCCTCGACATGGAGGGCGCGGCGATCGGCGATCTCGCGGCGCGCTGCCAGAAGCGGTCGATCTTCATCAAGGCGGTGAGCGATCACGCCGACCTCGCCAAGGACGACGGCTTCCGCGCGTTCGCGTGCCGCGCGTCGGCGGCGGTGCTGCTCGCGTTCCTGCAGGAGCACCTCGATCCGGCGCCCCCGCCCGAGAGCGAGCGCTCGGGCCGGGGCGCGCCGGCAGAGATCGTCGAGCGCCGCGCGGAGGACGGCGACTGTGGCGAGCGCGGCGAGCGCGCGTTCGAGGACCGGCACGACGGCTTCCTGCAGCGCATCGAGCGCGTGGCGCTGCTGCGCGCGCCCGGCGCGACGGTGACGCGGCACAGCGCGCCGCCGCCGTTCGCCGGCGTGCTCGAGGTGGCGGCGCGCGACGGCTCGCTCGTCGACATGCGGGTGATCGGCGCCCTGGACCAGCCGATCACGGAGGAGCTCGTCGCGCGCTACGTGACCGACGTCGAGCGCCGGTTCCGGCAGCAAGATCCGCTGCTGCGTTCGACGCTGATCCACGCGGGCCCGCAAGCGCCGCCGGAGCTGGCCCAGCGCGCGTGGCGCCGAGGCGTCGCGCTGAAGAGCTTCTCCGAGTACCAGGGGCTCATCGATTTCGACCGGTACCTCGCGCGGCAGACGGACCGGATCGAGGCGGACCCGATCTACCCGCCGTGGCTCTACGTGGAGCAGCCGGCGGTGGTGAGCCTCGGTGATCGCGAGAAGAGCGCGACCGAAAGCGCGCTCGCGTCGCTGTGGGAGCTGCTCGACGCGCCTCGTCGGCGCTTCGTGCTGGTGCTCGGCGACTTCGGCGCGGGCAAGACGTTCCTGCTGCACGAGCTCGCGCGGCGGATGGCGCGGGACAAGCACCCGCTCGTGCCGGTGCTCATCGAGATGAGCCGGCTCGAGAAGCAGCGCTCGCTCAGCGTGCTCGTGGCGCAGCACTTCGCGCTCGCGGACGAGCCGGTCGACCCGCGCGCTTTCAACTACATGCTCGCCGAGGGTCGGATCGCGCTGCTCTTCGACGGCTTCGACGAGCTCGCTTTGCGGCTGACGTACGACCGGGTGCTCGAGCACTTCGAGACGGTGGTGCAGGCGACCGAGGGCATCGCGAAGGTGGTGGTGACCAGCCGGACGCAGCATTTCCTGGACGACCGACAGATCAAGCAGGAGCTCGCGCGGCGGGCGGAGCAGGTGCAGGGCTACCGGCTCGTGCAGCTCCAGGGCTTCGGGGAGCGGCAGATCCGGCGGTTCCTTGGCAACATGCTCCCCACCGCCGCCGAGGCCGAGGCGCGCTACCAGCTGCTCCACCAGGTCAAGGACCTGCTCGGGCTCTCGGAGAACCCGCGGATGCTCGGGTTCATCTCGAGGATCGAGGAGAGAAAGCTCCTCGAGGCCCGGGAGGGGACGGGGGAGATCACGGCGGCGAAGCTGTACGAGCTGCTCGTGGATCAGTGGCTCGACCACGAGCACCGGCGCGCGAACCCGCCGGGCGCGCCGCGCGGGATCTCGCGCGAGGCGCTCCGGGGGGCGATGACGGAGGTGGCGCGGCTGCTCTGGGATCGGCGGGTGCGCGCGGTCGGGATCGGCGACCTTCCGGACAGCCTGGTGAAAGGGGTGCAGCCGCTGGATGGGCAGCCGCTGGAGCGGGGGATCATCGAGTTCCTGATCGGCTCGGGATCGCTGCTCGTGCGGGACGCGGAGGGGGCGTTCTCGTTCGTCCACCGCTCGGTGCTGGAGTGGCTCGTGGCCGAGGCGGCGGCGCGGGAGGTGAAGAGCGCAGGCGACAGCGCGGCGCTCGCGGCCGACGAGATGAGCGAGCTGATGGTGGACTTCTTCGTGTCGCTGGCGGGGCGCGAGCGGGCGTCGGCGTGGGCGGCGCGGGTGCTGCGCGGGCCGGCCGACGGCCACGCGAAGGACAACGGGCTTCGGATCGCGCGGTGGCTGGTGAGGGGCGAGGAGGACGCGGCGGTCCTCGGGGACGACGAGATCGTGGTGGTGGAGGGCGTCAATCTGGCCGGGCACGATCTGAGCGGCCAGAACCTCAACTTCGTGGATCTTCGCAAGGCCAACCTCACGAGGGTCAACCTCACGAGCGCCACGCTGGTCGAGGCCGGGCTGGCCGGCGCCACGCTCGTCTCCGCGCGCCTCACGCGGGCCGATCTGAGCGGCGCCTTGCTGATGGGCGCCGATCTCCGGGGCGCGGACATGTCGTTTGCTCGTCTCGTGGGCGCGGACTTGACCGGCGCGGATCTCGAGGGGGCGGCGTTGCGCGGCGCCAAGCTGGTCGGCGCCCGCGGGGTGGACGTCGCGCCGCACGCGGCGCAGGGGGCGGCACGACCTCGGCCTTCCGGGGCTGATCTCGTGTGGATGCTGGCTTCGACGTGCAACACGGTGGTCTGGAGCCCGTCGGGAGATCTCCTGGCCACTGGCCATCACGACGGCTCGGTCCGGCTCTGGGATGCTGTCTCGGGTCAAGCGATACGGGGCATGTACGGGCATCTCGGCCCGGTGAACAGCGTTGCGATCAGCGCAGATGGCCGGACGCTGGCCTCGGGGTCGGATGACAGGACCGTGAGGTTGTGGGAGGTCGAGAGCGGGCGACCCCTCCGCGCCTTCGAGGGCCATGGCGCGTGGGTGATGAGCGTCGTGTTCAGCCCCGATGGCCGGACGCTGGCCTCGGGATCTTATGACAAGACCGTGAGGTTGTGGGAGATCGAGAGCGGTCGAGCCCTCCGCGCCATCGAGGGCCACGGCAACGCCGTGATGAGCGTCGTGTTCAGCCCCGATGGTCGGACGCTGGCCTCGGGGTCTTATGACAAGACCATGAGGTTGTGGGAGATCGAGAGCGGTCGAGCCCTCCGCGCCATCGAGGGCCACGGCAACGCCGTGATGAGCGTCGTGTTCAGCCCCGATGGTCGGATGCTGGCATCTGGCGCGGGTGACAGGACGGTGAGGTTGTGGGAAGTCGAGAGCGGTCGAGCCCTCCGCGTCTTCGAAGGTCATCGCGCCAGGATACTGAGCATCGCGTTCAGCGCTGACGGCAAGACGCTGGCCTCCGCGTCAGAGGACACGAACGTGAGGTTGTGGGAAGTCGAGAGCGGTCGAGCCCTCCGCGTCCTCGATAACCATTCCGCCTGGGTGGCGAGCGTGGTGTTCAACGGCGACGGCCGAACGCTGGCGTCGGGGTCGGGTGACGGGACCGTGAGGTTGTGGGAGGTCGAGAGCGGGCGAGCTTTCCGCGTCCTCGAGGGCCGTGGGACCAGGGTCATGAAGGCGGCGTTCAGCGCCGACGGCCGGACGCTGGCCTCTGGTTCCGGTGACGGGATCATCAGATTGTGGGAGGTAGAGAGCGGTCGAGCCCTCCGCGTCCTCGAAGGCCATGGGGACTGGGTGAGGAGCCTCGTGTTCAGCCCCGATGGTCGCACGCTGGCGTCGGGCTCAGGTGACATGACCGTGATGCTATGGGAGGTAGAGAGCGGTCGATCGCTCCGCGTCTTCGAGGGCAACGCCAGCGGCGTGATGAGCGTGGCGTTCAGCCCCGATGGCCGCACGCTGGCCTCGGGGGCGGGGGATGGGACCGTGTGGTGGTGGAAGGTGGAAGGCGACCGAGCCTTCCGCGTCCTCAAGGGCCATGGCGCCTGGGTGATGAGCGTGGCGTTCAGCCCCGATGGCCGGAAGCTGGCTTCGGGGTCAGGTGACAAGAGCGTGATGTTGTGGGAGGCGGGAAGCGGGCAAAAACTCCGTGTCTTCGAGGGCCATCTTGATACGGTGACGAGCGTGGCGTGGAGCCGCGGTGGACGGACGCTGGCCTCGGGATCGGGTGACAGGACCGTGAGGCTATGGAATGTCGAGAGCGGCCGGGTCCTGCGCGTCTTCGAGGGCCATGGCAATACGGTGTCGAGCGTGGCGCTCAGCCCGGATGGTCAGACGCTGGCTTCGGGGTCGGACGATACGAGCGTGAGGTTATGGGAGGCGGGGAGCGGTCGAGCGCTCCGCGCTCTCGAGGGCCACAAGGCTTCTGTGCAGAGCGTTGCCTTCAGCCCTGACGGCGCGCTCCTCGCTTCTGCCTCCACCGACGGCACCCTCCGCCTCTGGCACGTGGCCACCGGCCGCTGCCTCGCCATCCTGCTGCCCTGTCCCGAGGGCTGGGCCGCCTTCACCCCCGACGGCCGTTACCGGTTCGGCGGCGACATCGCCGGGTCCTTCTGGCACGTGATCGGCCTCTGCCGCTTTGAGCCCGGCGAGCTCGACCCCTACCTGCCGCGCCCCCTTCGCCTCCCCGACGGCGAGCCCCTCCTCTCGCTTCCGTCCGCCGGCACGCCCCCCGCGAACGGCGTGGCGCCGGCGGAAGACGCCTGAGTCCAGGCCGACGTGTCATGTCGCGCGCCGGCTGCGCCGCCCGCGGTCGAGCCGCTCCACGATCGGACGGCCGCGCACGAGGCGACGCCGCGCAACCTGCGCTGGCCATGACCGACAACCCAGGCCCGGCTCAGGGGCTGCCCGTCAGCCCCGGGGTATAGAGCTCGGCGGTCGGCCAGGTCCTCACGGCCTCGTAGCTGCTGCCGCCTGCCACGAGGACCTGACCGGTCGAGAGCAGCGTCGCGGTGTGCCAGTAGGCGGTGGTGCTCATCGAGCCTGCGTCTGTCCAGGTGTTCGTCTCCGGCTCGTACAGGTCGGTGCTCGCCAGGGCATGGGAGCCCTCCTCTTGCGGACGCGCGTGGCCTCCGTGAAGCGCGGACGGCGCGTTGTTGGCGAGCGGTGTGGCTCAGGCGGAAGTCGCGCGGCGCCGGCGACGCCTGGCGGCCTCTCAGGGCAGCCGGAACAGCGGGCGACCGTGCGGCAGGAACGGCCAGGGGATGGCGGCGAGGACGACGAGCAGCGCGAAGAGGACGCCGAGCGCCATGCGCCGGTGCTGCGTCGCGGGGTCCGCGGCGCGCTTCGCCCGCGCGGAGGCGACGTGGGCGATCGCCACCGCCAGGATCATGCCGAACGCGTGCTCGACGGCGAAGAAGCGCAGCGCGGCGATGGGCATGGAGGCCTTCAGCGCGGCCAGAGAGCTCGGCGTGATCGGGCTGAGCACGACGTAGAGCAGGACGCCGAGGAGGAACTGGGCGTCGAGCGAGCCGACGAACGCGGCGCCGAGCTTGCGATCGGTCTCGGTCCGCGGCGCGCGCTGGGCCCAGCCCCGGGCCGACCGCACCAGCGCCGCCAGCCCGAGCAGCAGGACGGCCCAGCGCAGCCACGAGTGCAATACGAGGACGATGGAATAGATCATGGTTTCTGCTTCCCGGCCGCGGTGCCGGCCTCGATGATGTACTGCGCCACGTCCGCGAGATCCGACGTGCGCATGCCCCGGAAACTGGGCATCGGGGGCACGTCGGTGCGCTTGCGGCCCGGGGTCACGGCCCAGCGGACGATGCCCTCGGGATCGGTTGTATACAGGCTCGCCATCTCGGTGAGCGGGGGGCCGACCAGCTTGGTGGACGGGGCATGGCACGCCGCGCAGTGGGTGGAGAACAGTGCCTTGCCCTGCTCGGCCCGGGGCGAGAGCGCGACGCCCTCGTCGGCGGGAGCAGGCCGCTTGCACGCGGCCACGAGCAGGGGCAGGGCGGCGAGGATCGACGACCATCTCATGCGGGCGGGCCGGAACGTAGCGCGCCGCTGCGCCGGGCGCATGCGACGCGGTGACGCACGGGATGAAATGTCCGTGCCCCGCGCGCCGCTATGCCGCCGCGCGCGCCGCCTTCCAGCCGGCCGCGAACGCCTCGATATGCTCCTTCAGATAGACGCACTCGCGCCGGACGACCCTCGACGCGAACACGTCCTGCATCAGCCTGTCGGCGATCTTCCCCAGGAAGCGGAGGTTGAGCGAGCCGCGCAGCTCGTCGGAGAGGAGCGTCGCGCCGCCGGGCAGCGGCTTCAGCCGGTACTGGGAGGAGTGCGGGAAATTGCTCCTCGGCGCCTCGAGATCGGTCTCGACCCAGCCGATCCCGGTCCCCTCCTCCCAGTGGGTCACCCGCGCGCCGCGCGGCTCCGGGGCGCTCCCGAAGAACGAGTGCTCGATGATCACGCACGTCCCCTTGCCCCGGCGCTGGTCGGTCTCGAAGCGCATCGCCACGTGGAAGTCGTTCACCTTCATCAGGCGCTCGAGATCGCTCATCCACGCCCACGCGATCTCGATCGGCGCCTCGATACGGATGCTCTCCTGGATGTACAGCAATGGAACCTCGCTCTTGTCCGCCGGATCCGGCGTGGTCACGGTAGCACGCTCGACGACCTGCCCGCCTCGCTCCTCACCCGGGCGGCGCAACCCCGACCAGCGCGTCGGGCCGGCACGTCAGCCCCGCCGCCGCGCGCTGGGCCGCCCGGGCGCGGGCGCGCGCATCCCGGGCTCCCTCCCGCGCGTTCCAGGGTAAGCTGTGGGCCGGATTCATCATGTCCCGCTCTCCCATCCCGACCTGGTGCTTCGCCGTGGTGCTGGTGAAGCTCGGGGACCGCTTCCTCCTGGTGCACGAGCGCAAGCACGACCAGCTCTGGTACCTGCCCGCGGGTCGGGCCGAGCCCGGCGAGACGTTCGCGGAGGCGGCGCGCCGCGAGGCGCTCGAGGAGACGGGCGTCCCCGTGAAGCTGCAAGGCATCCTGCGCATCGAGCACAGCCCGAGCTCGCTGCAGGCGCGCTTGCGGGTGATCTTCCTCGCGCGCCCCGCCGACGACACGCCGCCCAAGCGCGAGCCGGACGAGCACTCGCTCGAGGCGCGCTGGGTCACGCTGAAGGAGCTGAGGGCCCTGCCGCTGCGCGGCCCCGACGTCGAGCCGCTCTGCCGCGACGTGCTGGCGGGGGCGCCGGTGTTCCCGCTGTCGCTGCTCGGTCCCGAGGGGGAGCCGCTCCTCTGAGCTGGCGCGTGAGCTGGCGCGCTCTGCGCGAGGGCGGCCCCGGCGACCGGCGCGGCCCCGCCGCTCAGATCTGGCCGCTGGCCTTCCACCGCTCGAAGCAGCGCCCGGTGAGCGTCTCGAGCTCGGCGAACAGCGCGGGATCGCTCGTCTTGAAGTTGAAGCACGACTTGCCCTGCATGCGCTTCTTGAGCGCCGGGCTCACGTCGCCGAGCAGCTCGGGGTGCGCGTAGATCGGCATGAGGTAGAAGCTCGTATAGGCCCGGCCCGCCCGCGCCGCGCCGAAGAACAGCGGCTTCCCGTTCGGCGCTTTCGTGCGCGTGTCGAGGTAGTAGTTGTCGGGCGTGTCGTGCACGACCACGAGGTCGCGCGCGCGCCGCTTGAGGATGCTCCGCAGCGCCTCGAAGACGTTGGCGTCGCCCCTGGCGACTGCGCCTCTCGTCGCCTGCGCGGCGCCGGCGCCCGTCTTCGGCTTCGCCTTCGTCGCGGCCGCGGGCTTTGCGCCCTTCGTCGCGGCCGCGGGCTTCGCGCTCTTCGTCGCGGCCGCGGGCTTCGCGCCCTTCGTCGCAGGCGCCGCCTTCGTCGCCCTGGCCTTCACGGAGCCAGCGGCCTTCGTGGTCGTCCCCTTCGCCGTCGTCTTCTTCGCAGTGGCCACGTTCGAGCCTCCTGCGCCGAGGGTACACAGCGCGGCCGGCGCTTGCCTATCGCGCTTGCGCGGATCTGCGCGGACGGCGCCTCGACTCCGCCTACAGCTTCAGCTTCATCCCCTGGTGGCTCGCCACGAAGCCGAGCCGCTCGTAGAAGCGGTGCGCGCGCAGCCGCGTCTTGTTCGAGGTGAGCTGCACGCGGAAGCACCCCCGCCGCCGCGCCTCGTCGATGGCCCAGCGCATCATCGCCTCGCCGATCCCGCGGCTGCGCAGGCTCGGGTCCACGATCACGTTCTCGACCTGCGCCACCCGCCCTCCGTGGTTGGCCACGTACTGGATGATGGTCAGGTGGAATGCCCCGACCACGCGCCCCTCGACCTCCGCGACGAGCAGCGCGTTGTCCGGATCCTCGGCGATGGCCGCGAGCGCCTCGCGGTAGCGCGGATCGAGCGGCGGACCGGGGTGGTCTGTCTTCACGTTGCCCTCGTCGGGGATCGAGAAGAGGTGGACGACCGCCGGCAGGTCCGCCTCGACGGCGCGCCGGATGGTGGGTACGAGCTGCGGCTGGCTCACGCCCGCATTCTGCCCCATCGCGCGGCGGCGCCGCGAGGAAACTTCAGGCTCTCGTCCTTCTCTAGGCCTCTGGCATTCTGGTGCCTTCCCCGTGAGTCGTCTGGACACGGCCAGTCGTGCCGTGCAGAGTCAGCGCACCACAACGTCGACGCAGAGGACGATGTAGATGCGCGTGATCAATACAGCCGGCATCCCCGCGATCGAGTACCTCAAGACAGATGAGCGCACTCTGCTGGGGCTTTTCAAGGATTTCCGGAAGCACGCGGAGCTCTCGGCTTTCCTGCCAGAAGCTTGTCGCCTGTCCTTGAGGTGGATACGCCTCGGGCCGGAACAGCCGTTCACGACTCGTGAGCTCCCGACGAGAGGCATGCTCGTCGTCACCGACGGCTCCGGCGAGGTCATCGGGGAATCGCCCCGGGAGATCCAGGCGGGAGACGTCGTGCTCGTCCCTCCCGGCGGGCTGCGCGGGCTCGTGGGCGGAGCGCCAGGCGGGCTCTCCGCGATATCCATCCATTTCGAGGGAGAGGGCGCCCGCTGGGACACGCCGTGCCTGTGCGCGGCGCCCGCGCCGGGCGGCCAGGTCGAGGGCCCTTCGGGCGTAGCCGCGCTGGATCGCCTCCTCGAGGAGAACGAGGTCCATGCGCGGGAGTTCGCCGGCAGCCCCCTGATGCAGCTGCTCCGGTCCGAGCGCGCGCGCGGGGACGAGGTGAAGCGGCGGATGCTCGGCGCGCTCCAGATCTGGTCGGACGCGTTCCAGAAGGTGCTCTGCGCCCGGGTCGTGTTCGAGTCGCACCCGGCGGCCAGCGCGATCGCCGAGCGCCACCTGGCCGACGAGGTCGGGCACAACCGCCGGCTCGCGCGGATGCGCGGCCCGTCGCGCTCGCCGTCCTGGGATCGCGGCATCGCCGCGGCGTCGTCCTGGTTCATCGAGCGGATGGGCTCGGCGTCCACCGAGGAGCGCACCGTCCTCGTCCACTTCGTCATCGAGCGCTGCGCCGACATCCTCCTCAGCGCCGCCCAGGCGGTCTTCCCCGACGTGGACTATTTCGCCATCCACGCCCAGCTGGACGCCGATCACTTCAGGCTGGGGTACGAGCTCCTGAAGAGCTTCCCCGGCCTGGACATCGCCCCGCTCCGCGGCGCGCTCACCGAGGGGTGGCAGATGATGAACATGATCTGCCAGCGCATCAACGACATCGCCGAGGGCAGCGACGCGGCGCTGGATCTGCCGGCGGCCTGCGATCTTGCCGGCGATTCATCGCGCGAGCTCTCGATAGCTCCTGCCGCGGAGTGAGGTGCGCGGGAGCTGTGATGAGGTGAAGAGGGAGAGACGAACCACAGAGGCACAGAGGGCACAGAGCACAGAGAAGAGAAGAAAACTTCGTTCTTATTCTCTCTCTCCTCTGTGCCCTCTGTGGTTCATTCTCTCTTCGTGATCCCGGTACGACCCGGGACGGGACGCTAGCTCGCGGCCTTGACCACGTCGGTGATGCCCTGGACGCTCTTCGCGCTCTTCGCGAGCATCTCCTTCTCTTCGGCGGTCAGCGGCAGCTCGACGATCTTCTCGGCGCCCTTGCCGCCGATGATGACCGGCACGCCCATGTAGATGTCCTTGTAGCCGTACTCGCCGTCCAGGTAGACGGCGGCGGGGAGCAGCCGCTTCTGGTCGAGCAGGTAGCTCTCGGCCATCACGACGGCGCTCGAGGCGGGCGCGTAGTAGGCGCTCGTCCCCATGAGCTGCACGATCTCGCCGCCGCCCTTGCGCGTCCTCGCGATGAGCGCGTCGAGCTTCTCCTTGCTGATGAGCTCGGTCGCGCGCACGCCGTTGATCGTGCACGCCGACGGGATCGGCACCATGTCGTCGCCGTGGCCGCCGAGCACCATCGCGCGCACGTCCTTCACGGACACGTTCGCCTCGCGCGCGAGGAAGAGCTGGAAGCGCGCGCTGTCGAGCACGCCCGCCATGCCGAGCACGCGCTCGCGCGGGAAGCCCGTGCGGCGCTTGAACTCGTACACCATCGCGTCGATCGGGTTCGAGATGACGATCACGAGCGCGTTCGGGCAGTGCTCCTTGGCGCCGTCCGCCACGCTGCGGATGATCGGGAGGTTCGTCGCGACGAGGTCGTCGCGGCTCTGGCCCGGCTTGCGCGGGATGCCGGCCGTGACGATGAGGACGTCGGCGCCGGCGCAGTCGGCCCAGCTCGAGGTCCCCTTGATCGAGGCGTCGTAGCCGAGGACGGCGCCGTTCTGCTCGAGGTCGAGCGCCTTGCCTTTCGCGAAGTCGGTCTTCTGGGGGATGTCGAACAGCACGACGTCCCCGAGCTCCTTGCGCGCGATGAGGGCCGCGAGCTCCCCGCCGATGTTCCCGGCGCCAATGAGGGCGATCTTCTTTCGGTTGGCCATGCGCGGCCCTTTACCACCCCGCCGGCCGGGGACCAACGGGGCTCCCGGGCCGGGCGCGGGGGAGGGAACTCGGCCGGCGCCTTCGAAACCTGTCGACTCGGCCCCGGAGGCCGGGTAAGCCGCGCCCCATGGTCACCGAGGACGATCTGCGCACCGCGCTCGGCAGGGTGCTCGAACGCACCTCGCTCGCGGGCCCCTTCGCCCGCTACGAGGGCAAGGTGCGGGACTGCTACACGACGCCGGACGGCCGGCGCCTGCTCGTCGTCACCGACCGCATCAGCGCCTTCGACCGCGTGCTCGGCACGCTGCCGCTCAAGGGCCAGGTGCTGAACCGGCTCTCGGCCTTCTGGTTCGAGCGCACGCGCGACGTCGCGCCGAACCACATGCTCTCGCAGCCCGACCCGAACGTCCTCGAGGCGATCGAGTGCACGCCGCTGCCGGTCGAGATGGTGGTGCGCGCCTACGTGACGGGCGTGACCTCGACGAGCATCTGGACGCACTATGCCCGCGGCGAGCGTGTCTTCTGCGGCCACCGGCTCCCCGACGGCCTCCGCAAGAACGAGCGCCTGCCGCGGCCCATCCTGACCCCGAGCACCAAGGCGCCGAAGGGCGGCCACGACCTCTCCGCCTCGCGCGACGAGATCCTCGCCCTCGGGACGATCGCGCCGCGCGACTTCGACGCCGCCGCCGAGATGGCCCTCGCGCTCTTCGAGCGCGGCGCGCGCCTCTGCGCGGACCAGGGGCTCATCCTGGTCGACACCAAGTACGAGTTCGGCAAGGACCGGAGCGGGAACATCGTCGTCATCGACGAGATCCACACCCCCGACTCGTCCCGCTTCTGGTTCGCGTCCTCCTACGCCGATCGCTTCGCCGCGGGCGAGGACCCGGAGTCGTTCGACAAGGAGTACGTGCGCCGCTGGCTCGCGGCGCGGGGCTTCCAGGGCGACGGGCCGATCCCGCCGATCCCGGACGAGATCCGGATCGAGGCGTCTCGCCGTTACATCGAGGCGTTCGAGCGGATCACCGGCGCGGCCTTCATCCCCGATCTCGAGGACCCGGCCGTGCGCATCCCGCGCAACCTGGGAGTGTAGGCGGGCGCGGCCGCGCCCGTCGTAGCGTCGCGCGAAGAGCGCTTGGAGCAAAGCCAGTGAAAGCCGTCGTCACCGTCCGATTGAAGAAAGAGGTCCTTGATCCGCAGGGCGACGCCGTGAAGCGCGCGCTCACCTCGCTCGGGTTCCCGGGCGTCAAGGGCGTGCGCGTGGGCAAGCTGATCGAGATCGAGCTCGATCCGTCGCTCGGCAGCGCGCCCGATCTCGAGGCGCGGCTGAAGAAGATGGCGGACGAGATGCTGGCCAACACGGTCATCGAGGACTACGAGGTCACGCTCGCGCCGTAGCCGCTAGCCCGTGGCGCGCGCGCGCGGCTCAGGCCTCGGGCGCCACGAGCTTCTTCGCCCAGAGGATCGCGTCCTTGCGGGCGCGGCCGACGACGAGGTGGCGCGCCAGCACGGCCGAGCGGCGGAAGCCGTTCGCGAGCAGGGCGGCGCACAGCTCCTGGTCGTCCGCGGGGGCGAAGGTGAACGTGCTCACGGCCTTCTCCTGGACGAGGCGCTCGCAGAGGGCGCCGATCGCCGCCGTGGTGGCGAGCCGCTCCGACTCGTGGCGCGGCGAGCAGAGGATCTCCAGGAACGAGTTGCCGAAGCACGACTGCATCTCCCACGCCGCGTGGAGGCTGAAGCCGCCGCGCGCGGACAGCGCGTAGCCCGTCCGCACCGCGTCGCGCCCGAACGGCTCGAAGCCCGTGAGCGCCCGCCCCGCCCGCTGCGCGGCCGCGACGGCGCGCCGCAGCTCCGGGCCGCTCGCCGGCGCGATCTTGATCGCGGGCAGCGGCCGCCCCTCGCTCTCCCGGAGCAGCCGCCGCGCGCGGGCGATCGTGCGCTCCGCGAGCAGCACCGCCGGTGAGCCCGCCTTGCCCTCGCCCTCGGCGCCGTCCTCGTCGTCGCCCTGCTCGCGCATCTGTGACGACATCTCGGACACCACCGCCCCGAGGATCCACGCGTCGCTGCGCTTGTAGAAGCCGGGGATCGACCCTTCCCGGACGAACCCGAGGCGCGTCCACGTCGGCACCTCGTCGCGCTCGACGAGGGTGAAGATCTTCTCGACCCCCTCGCGCTTCGCGGCCGACAGGACGAAGTTCCGCTTGGATGGGGTCGGCCCCGCGCGGAAGTCGATGATGCGGAGCGTCCGGTGCCGTCGATTGACCAGCAGGCAGAGCGACACAGCGTCGTTCCGGAACAGGAGCTCGTCGACACCGCTGCTCGACGTCGAAGACAGGTTTGTCGCTGCCATACCCCTCGTGCTCGGCGCGGGCGTGATGCCTCGGGTCACGCCGCCATTGCAGACTTGCAAATTGCAAATCTGAAATGCCCCGTAGCAGCCGGCGGCGACAGCGTCAACGATCCGGCGGCGCCGTGGAAACCGGGGGAACCGGGGTAGGGGCGCGGTCGCGGTGGGGCGCGGGCCGTTAGGGGGGCGTGGCGAGCCGGCTCGCGTCCGCCGGCTTGACCCCGAGCGCCAGGAGCGCCTCCTTGAGCTTGGCGCGCTGGAGGGAGATGCGGGTCGGCATGCCGCCGGAGATCTTGAAGGTCTCGAGGAAGTTCACCCCGCTGTCGAAGCGGGCGGCGAACGTGATGCTGTCGTTGTCCACGACGACCGAGATCGGCGCGCGCTCCTGCCCGATGAGGAGGAGCAGCGTCTTGTCGTACGACCCGCCTCGCTGCGATGCGTCGACGAGGACCACGCCCGGCTCGACGCGCTCGTAGCGGAGCGCGATCCGGCGGGTCTCGGCCTCCATGGCGGCGAGCTCCGCGCCGGCCTGGTCGATGGGGGTCCAGAGCGACGGGTCGGAGAGCCCTGACGCGAGGTGCCGGACGATGAGGCCGAAGAGGGCCTGATCGCGGGGGCGGGCGCGGAGGGCGCGGTCCATGCGGGTGGCGGCCGGGCCCGGGACGCCGATGCGGGTGTCGATGGCGCGCGCGTCGTCGTCGCAGCCGGGGTACGGCTCGACGCCGCCGCGCATCCACTTGGCGCCGCTGGCGAGGCCGTCGAAGTCGACGTGGCAGACGAGGGTGTCGACGCGCCCGGCGCGGGCGACGACCTCGGGGGTGATCATCTCCGGGCAGGCGCCGTGCTCCGCCTTGGTCGACAGGACGAAGCGGGGGTCGCCCGCGAAGCGCGCGTGGTGGGCGCTGTCGTGGTGGTCGACCCAGGCGGCGAGCCGCGGCCCGAGCTCCTGGATGAGCGGGAGCGTGACCGTCTCGAAGCTCTTGCCCCCCGCCTCCGAGGCGAAGGCGATGTCGAGCACGGCGACGTTGCCGCGCAGGTCGCGCGCGCGCGGGAGCTTGCGGGGGGAGGCGAAGGCGAGATCGAATCCGTGCATGGCGTGGCTTCCCGGGGAGTCAGGTACGGTCGAGCCGGGTTGCCTGACGTGTGGCGGCGTGTCGGCGAGCGCCCTGCTCAATACACCCGAAATGCCTGAAGCGCTGCGAGGTAGGACCTTTCTCGGGCGACGCCTGAATGATCCGCTAGGATAATCCGACCAACGGCAGGGACGGCTCGGCGCGCCGGGCGGTCCTGCAGTACGCCGCCGCGCCCGCCGCGCAGGAGGCCGGCGGCTCCAGGGAGACTCGACACGAGGGACCGCGCGTGCGAACGCCACCAGCGCGGGGCTGCCGGCTTACGTCGGAGGAAGTGGATGAGAAGCGACGTTCTGGGACTTGGTCTTCTGGCTCTTGGGGCGGTGCTCTGCGGCGCGGGGCTCCCGGGCGCGGCGGCCGTCTCCGAGGCGAGGGCAGAGCCCGGTCAGGTGGCGGTCTCGGCCGCCCAGGTGACCGGGGCGACCGCGCAGGTGACCGGGGCGACCGCGCAGGCGGTGTCCGGGCCGACCTGCAAGCTGAAGGGGACGGCGCCGGTGAACAAGGGCGCCCGGCTCTACGACGCGCCGAGCGGCGGCCGGACGATCGCGAACTTCACTGGCGCGCTGGCGCCGATGACGCTGAGCGCGATCCCGGCGGACCCGGCGTCGGGCCGGGCGAGGCTGAGCACGTCCGACGGCTCGCCGACGCTGCGGCTCGACGGCTACATCGCGCCCACGGACGTCGCGGTGTTCACGACGCGCGACATCCCCGTCATCAGCGGGCACATCTGGATCTCGAGCGCGCAGAAGGTGAAGCTCGTCGCGGCGACGGGCGACTCGCTGCGCGCGGAGCTGGCGATCTCGGGGTCCGAGGGGCAGACGGCGAGGGCCTCGGCCCCGTGCGACGCCTTCGCGCTGCAGCGCGGCGCGCCCATGAAGATGGAGGTCCCCGGCAGCGCCCGCGGCTACCTGATGAAGACGTCGACGATCGAGCTCTTCGATCGCCCGAACGGCGACGTGATCTTCACGCTGAAGATGCTCGAGGGGACGGCCCAGCTCTTCTGGAGCACGGAGGCGAAGGCCGGCTTCGTCCACCTGATGTCGCGGGGCGATCTGACGGTCGACGCCTGGGGGCGGCTCAAGGATCTGGAGCCGCTGAAGAAGGGCGAGCTGATGGACCAGTACATCCCGCCGACGACCGCGGTGGCCGGGGCGCAGCTCGCGCTCGACAAGGCGCCGCCGATCGTGAAGGCCACGAGGGCGATCCCGATCCGCGCGCGGCGCGACGAGAAGGAGCGGCCGGTGGGCGAGATCGAGGCCGGCGCGGAGATCTACCTGCTCGAGACGGTGGCCGGCTGGACGAACGTGCTCCCGAAGGCGCTCGGCATGACGCCGCCCGACGAGGGCGGCTTCTGGATCCCCGCCGCGGAGACGCCGAAGTAGCGAGGACGCGGCGGGGCGCGGCGGGGTGGGTCGACCGACGCGCCGCAGCGACGGGGGCGGGCCTCCGTGGCGCCATGCTCGAGGGGTTCAACTCTCGAGCGCACCGCTGCGCGACGCGACTACGATGGCCCACATGAGCAGATCGCGGTTTCGTTCCCGGTGGCTGCGCGCGAGCGTCACGGCTGGCGCCGTCGCGGCCTCGTCGACCTGGCTCGGCGACGCCGCCGCGCAGGTAGCGCCCGTGGTGCTCCCTCCGGCGGCGGGCCAGCAGGCGCTCGCCGTCCGCATCGACGCGCGCGGGATCACCGCCCGCGCCTGTCCCTCGGCGGCGGCGTGCGCGCCCGACGGCGGCAAGGTCCTCGCCGTGCCGCCCGAGGTCGCGCCGCTGCTCGGCGGCGCGCGCGTCGCGCCGGTCGCGCTGGCCGACGGCAAGCGCCTCGCGAAGATCGAGGCGCCCGCCTCGGGCGCGCCGTCCGGCGCGCGGGCCGGCGATGTCGCGAGCGGGTCGTGGGTGATGCTGCTCGCCGCGCCGCTCGCGGGGAAGGGGGCAGAGCCGCTCGTGCTCTGGAGTGGCTGGACCGGCGTCGCCACCGGGGAGCACGGCGAGGGGCGGAGCGACGCCGTCGTCGTGGAGCCGCTCGGCAACGGCAGCCGCGTGCTCGTCGGGCAGCTCCGCGACGACGTGACGATCTGCGGGCGCCCGGCGCTGGTCGGGGCGAGCGAGGTCGATCCCCGGACGATGACGCTCCTGAAAGGGGCGAGCTTCCAGAACCTCCCGGCCGAGGAGCGGCGCGCGGCGGGCAAGGTGACCGCGGAGCGCCGCGAGGCCGACGCGGCGGCGCCCGGCTTCCGGCTGCTGCGGCCCACCGCGGCCTCGAGCGCGGTCGGCAAGCGCTTCGCGGAGATCGCCGACGGCGACCCGAAGACCGCGTGGTCCGAGGGCAAGGCGGGCGCGGGCCGGGGCGAGTTCGTGTCGTTCTCGTCGGCGGACGAGGTCGGGATCACGGGCTTCGGCCTGCGCATCAAGCCGATCGACGGCGTGGAGGGCGGCGCCGCGCCGCGCACGCTCTTCGTGGCGACGCCCGATCGGCTCTTCCAGGTGAGCCTCCCCGAGGACGCGTGGGTCAAGGAGTCCGCCGGCTACGAGGTGAAGCTGCCCGAGGAGATCAGGGCCTCGTGCGTCGCCGTCGTCCTCGACGAGGCGTTCGCGCCGCGCGGCGCGCAGGCGGGGGAGCGGGGCGCGCCGTCCGCGCCGGAGGTGCGCGTCACGATCGCCGAGGTCACGGCGCGCACGGCGTTCGACGGGCAGGCCCCGGCGGCGCTCGTCGGCGCGCTCGCGGGCGGCGGCGAGCGCGCCAGGGCGGCGGCGGCGCTGCTCGCGCGCAGCGGGCCGGAGGCGGTCGAGGCGGCGATCGCCGGCTACGACAGGCTCGACCCCGCGGGCAGGCAGCTCGCGGCGGGCGTGATCGACACGGCGCCGTGCGCGGCGCAGATCCCGTTCTTCACCGCGCGGCTCGCGTCCGGCGCGGCGGCGGCCCCGCCGCGGGGCGCCCGCCGCGCCGCGCCGCCCGGGCCCGATCCCGAGCTCCACCACGCGCGCGACCGTATCCGCCGCTGCGGGCGCGCGGCCGCGCCGGCGCTCGCGGAGATCGTGAAGGGCGGCGCGCCCGCGGCCAGGGTGATGGCGGCGCGCGAGCTCGCGCTCGTGGCGCCCGCCGAGGCGGTGCCGGCGCTGCTCGACGCCCTCGCGGCGGCGCGCGGCGCGACGCGGAAGGAGCTCCGGGCCGCGCTCGCGCTGGCGGCGCGCAGCGAGCGGGCGGCGCCCGTGGTCGAGGAGGAGGTGCAGCTCGATCGCCTGCGCGCCCGCCCCGAGGACGCGCAGCTCGACCTGCTCCGCGCGCTTGGGCCGTCGCTCGGGCGGGTGAGGGGCGGCGGCGCGGCGTTCCAGGCGCTCGCCTCTGCGGCGGGCGCCCCCTTCGAGCGGCGCTACCTGCTCCAGGCGCCCGCGGCGGCGCTCGCGCGCGCGGGCGAGGCGCCGGCCGAGGCCTACCTGCGCGCCTCGCTCCGGAAGGACGCGGACGCCCACGTCCGCCTCCGCGCCGCCGAGGTCGCGGCGGACGTGCCGTCCCTCGCGCCGGACCTGCTCGCGGCGGCCTCCGATCCGGACGTGCGCGTGCGCGAGGCGGCGGTCGTGGCGCTCTCGCGCGCGGCCTCCGCCGGGGCGAAGCTGCCGGCCGGCGCGGCCGAGGCGCTCGCGGCGCGGCTCGCCTCGGACCCGTGGACGTTCATCCGCGGCGGCGCCGCGCTCGCGATCGGCGCGATGCCCGCGACGCCGGCGGGCGACCGGGCGCTCGTGGGGGCGCTGGCCGACAGGTCGCCCGAGGTGCGCCGGCACGCGCTCGACGGCCTCGGCGCGCACCGGGCGACGGCGCACATCGAGGCCGTGCGCGACAGGGCGGAGGACAAGGAGGAGGACATCGAGGTGCGCGCGCGGGCGATCCTCGCGCTCGGGGCGATGTGCGACGCGAGCTCGGTCGACCTGTGGACGCGGCTCGCGCTCCAGGCGAAGGCGCCGATGGGCGAGCGCGATCAGCGGCTCGGCTCGGCGGCGCTCGCGGCGCTCGGGGCCGTGCACCCGGCGGATCTGCCCGCGCGTCTCAAGCCGCTCCTCGACAAGGACACGCCGCACGGCCTGCGCGAGACGGCGCGGGCCGCGCTCGCCGCGACGCCGCAGTGCCGCCGGTGAGCGCGCGCGTCACCTCGCGCCGCGGCCGGTCCGCCGCGGCAGCACGGCGCGCGCGCGCGCGATCCACTCCGTGAGCGAGGTGGCGTCCTGGGGGACGGCGTCGAGGTCGGCGTCCTCGGCGACGCGCACCATGGCGGCGCCGTCGTCCGGCATCATCCCCTTCGCGGCGAGCATCGCCTGCGCCCTGAGGGGCGAGAGCTCCTCGGTCGCCCTCTCCCCGAGGAGCGCGAGGATCCACCCCGCGAGCGCCGGCACGGCCACGCCGCCGATCACCTCGGGCGGCGCGGACAGGCTCGACGACACGCGACGGATGCCCTCCGCGACCGCCTCGCGGCGCGCCGGATCGCGGTCGATGTCGCGCGAGAACGCGAGCACGTCGCACCCCGCCTCCTTCGCGTCGAGGGCCGCGCCGAGCACGTGGCGCGTGTCCTCGTGGGCCGCGCCGCGCGCGTTGTACTTCCGGATGCTCCTCCACTCGCGGGCGCCGCCGACGACCCACCCGTTCGGCTGGACGCGGGAGAGCAGGGTGAAGAGCACGCCGGGGCGCTTGTCGGACTGGAAGGCGGGCGCTCCGGCGCGGCTGCCGAGCTCGTTCTCACCTTCGCCGACCAGGAAGACCCTGGTCTTCTCGGGCGGCTTCATCACGGCCGCGGGCCTCCTCCGAGCAGCGGCGCCTCGTCCGCGCCGTTGGCGTAGCTGAGCCAGAGCTCGCCCAGCGCGTACACCCTCGCGCGATCCTCGAAGCCCGGCGTGCCCAGGATGCGCGTGGCCTTCATCCCCTGCTCGCCCGCGCGGGTGACCACCGTGACCTCCTCCGGCTGGAGCTCGTTCACCACGAGCGGGCTGTGCGTCGCGAGGACGACCTGGGTCTTCTCGGAGAGGATGCGCAGGGCGCGCATCACGTCGGCGATGCGCGCGGGGTGGAGCCCGCGCTCGGGCTCCTCGACGAGGAGCAGGGGCGTCGGATCGAGGTGCGGCAGCGCCGCGAAGGCGAGGTAGTAGAGCATGCCCTCGCTCATGAGCGCCGCCGGGACGACGGCGCCGCCCTCGAGCTTCACGCCGATGGCCTTCGTGGTGGGGCTCGGGTTTCCCAGGTGGATGCTCCTCACGCTGGGGAACAGGCGCGTGAGCTCCTCGTTCAGCTCGATGTAGGCCGGCAGGTCGCGGCTGATGATGGCGTCGTAGACCGCCGGCAGGCCGGCGCCGCGCTCGTCGGCGAAGCCGAGCGGCTGCCCGTCGGGGATCAGCGGGTGCGGGGACCGGAGCGCGTCGGGGTCGAGGCGGAGCACCTGGGTTCCGCGCAGGGCCTGGACGATGTCCGGCGCGGGCCGTTCAGGGCCCGTCCCGCCGGTCGTGACATCGTCCTCGTCGGCGTCGTCGAGCAAGGAGGGGGGCTCCAGGTCCCTGGGGAACGACGTGGTGCGCGCCCGCCCCTCGGCGTCGAGCTCCACGCGCCACGTCGTGCTCGCCGCCGACACCTCGAACACCGGGCCGCCCGGGCCTTTGCTCGAGCTCGCCGGGGCGCCGCGCCCGAGCGCGTCGGGCGCCGGCGCCCCGAGCGCCCGATCGAGCACCGAGGAGAGGGTCCGCAGCGCCCGCAGCACGGTGCTCTTGCCGCTGTCGTTGGGCCCGACGAGCGCGTGCAGCGGCGTGAGCTGCAGCGTCGCGTCCTGCACGCACCCGTAGCCCTGGATGCGGAGCTGCTCGACATGGGGTCGGTCCATCGAGGTCGACGCCAGCATACCTGCGCGCTCGCCGGCGACAAACTTGGCCCACCCTCGTCCGCCCCTCTACGCCGCGGACATGCGCCGCCTCTCGCCGATCGCGCTCCTCCTCGTCGCGCTCGCCGTCCCCGTCGCCGTCGGCCTCGGCGCGCGGGACGCCAGCGCCAGCGTCGCCTACGAGTCGCCTTACACCTTCGAGCAGACCTTCGGCACGGCGCTGCGCCTCGTCCGCGTCGATCTCGGCTTCAAGCTCGTCGAGAAGGATCCCTCGAACGGCTACCTGCTCTTCGAGTACCGGAGCCCGGAGAGCGGCAGCCGGGTGACGCAGGGGGCGATCGAGATCGTGAACGGCGGCGCCGGCGTGCACGTCGCCGTGCAGCTCCCGGCGATGCCGCAGTACCACGAGCAGGTGCTCCTCGACGGCCTCGTGAAGAAGCTCGCCGCCGAGCACGGCGACCCGCCGAAGAAGGCGCCCCCGCCGCCGGCCGACGCGGGCGCGCCCTCCCCCGACGCGGGCGCCCCCTAGCCGGAGCGCCGCACGTACTCGAAGTCGACCGGCTTGCCCTTGAGGCCCTTCGCCGGCGCCGCGATCCAGTTCGCCATCTGCTTCGGATCGAACACCGGCCTCTCCATCAGGCTCTTCACGTACGCCTCGTCGCCCGCGGTCGGCAGCCACTCGTCGCGCCGGCGCTCCCACGCCTCCTTCGAGATCGGGTTGCCGTCGACGTCGAAGTGGAGCCCCGCGTAGATCCCCGAGCTCCGGTGGAAGCGCCGGCTCGGCAGCCTCAGCCTGAACGAGACGCCGGACTCCTCGATCACCCGGTTCATCTTGTCGATCCCGCGCTGCGAGTCGCTCACGTACTCGTCGCGCAGCACCTCGTTCATCGCGTTCCGGAGCGGCACCTCCTCGCGCCGCCACCCGGACAGCGCGCCCCCGGCCGCCGCGATCGGCACCTCCATCGCGTACACGCCCTCGAGCGCCCGGTGATCGCCGTACGACTCCTCCTTCGCGCGGCCCTTCACGCTCGACGCGAAGAACGACGCCGCGTTCGACGAGATCTCCCCGCCGAACAGATCGAGCGACAGCGAGTACCAGAGGTTCAGGTACTTCTGCATCGTCGGCAGATCGATGCCCCCCTCGGCGCGCGCGTCCTCGTTCTTGTTGCGCTTCATCAGCTCACACGTGCGCTGGCAGATACGGAGCAGCCCCGTCTCGCCGACGAACATGTGGTGCGCCTCCTCGGTCAGCATGAACCGCGTCGTGCGCGACAGCGGATCGAAGCCGCTCTCCGCCAGCGCCAGGAGCTGGTACTTGCCGTCGCGATCCGTGAAGTAGGTGAACATGAAGAACGAGAGCCAGTTCGTGCACGGCTCGTTGAAGGCGCCCAGGATCCGCGGCTTGTCCGGATCGCCGCTCCGCCGCTCCAGGAGCGCCTCCGCCTCCTCGCGGCCGTCGCGGCCGAAGTGGCTGTGCAGCAGGTACACCATCGCCCAGAGGTGCCGCCCCTCCTCGACGTTCACCTGGAACAGGTTCCGCAGGTCGTAGACGCTCGGGCAGCTCTGGCCGAGCAGCCGCTGCTGCTCCACGCTCGCCGGCTCCGTGTCCCCCTGCGTCACCACCAGCCGGCGCAGCATGTTTCGCAGCTCCCCCGGCACCTCCTGCCACGCCGGCTCGCCCAGGTGATCGCCGAAGCCGATCTTCCGATCGGGCACCGGATCCGCGAGGAAGATGCCCCAGCGGTACTCCGGCATCTTCACGTAGTCGAAGTGCGCCCACCCCTCGTGATCGACGCTGATCGCCGTGCGCAGGTACACGTCGTCCGCCTGGAAGCCCGCGGGCCCCGTCTCCCGCCACCAGTCGATGAACTTCGGCTGCCACGCCTCGAGCGCGCGCTGGAGCTTCCTGTCCGACGCGAGGTCGACGTTGTTCGGGATCCTCTCCGAGTTGATGACTGCGCTCACGTCCGCCTCCAGTCGAATTCGGGGCGCTCCGGGCGCCCGTACACGGTCAGCGCGCCCCGCGGTCCCACCGCGTTGGGACGCTGGAAGATCCAGTTCTGCCAGGCCGACAGCCGGGAGAAGATCTTCGTCTCCATCGTCTCCGGCCCGCAGAAGCGCAGGCTCGCCTCCATCCCGGTCAGCGCGTCGGGCGACAGGCTCACGCGCTCCTCGATCGCGAGCCGCACCTCGTCGTCCCAGTCCATCGCGTCCGGCGTGAAGGTGCAGAGGCCCTCCTCCAGCGCCTCCTCGGCGGACAGCAGCCCCGTCTTCTCCTTCAGCGCCGCGACGCGCTCCGGCGCGGCCAGGAAGCGCGACGCGAGCCGCGTCAGGCCGTTCGACATCACGAGCGGACCGAAGTTCAGCGCGCTCAGGGCGATCGCCGCGGGCTCCGCGCCGTCCTCCCCCCCGTCGAGCATGTAGGACCGGTCCGCCGCGAGGGCGAGCTCGAACAGGCTCCCCGCGAAGCACGAGCCCGGCTCGATCAGCGCGAACACGCTGCGCGCCGTCAGGTCGAGCCGCTTGAGCACGCGCCGCATGTGGAGCAGGACCTCCTTCACGAACCAGTCGTCCCGGTTCGCCCACAGCGCCTCGTCCGCGGCCCGCACCGCGTCCGGCGAGCCGCTCGTCCTGAGGAGGACGAGCCCCACCGCCGGGTGGTTGAAGCGGAGGTCGAGCAGCGCGTCGTCGAGCTCGCGGAACGCGCGCAGCGCCCACAGGTCCGCGCCCGCCCGGCGCATCCCGGCGGCGTCCGACGGCCCGCCGCCGTCCGGCCCGAGCACGCGGATCTCCGCCGTCCGCGCGGCGCGGTCGACCTTCAGCGAGACGTGGCGGTACGCGCAGGTGGAGACGTCGCCCTTCTCCTCGCGCCGCGCCTCCAGCGGGGCGAGCTTCACCCCGGGCCCCTCCCTGTCCGGCGTCGCCGCCGCGAGCTCGGCGGCGCGCTGCGCCACCGCCTGGTCGAAGCGGCTCTTCGGGATCGCGCGGTCGACGAGGCCCCACTCCTGCGCGCGCTTGCCGCGCACCCCTTCGGCCAGGGTCGAGAAGACGTCCGCGATGTCGCGCCGCACCTTGCGCTTGTCCACGAGCCGCGTGAGCCCCCCCGTCCCCGGGAGCACCGCGAGCAGCGGCGTCTCCGGGAACGACACCGCGCTGCTCCCGTCGTCGCAGAGGAAGATCTCCTCGCACGCGAGGGCGAGCTCGTACCCCCCGCCCGAGGCGACGCCGTTCAGCGCCGCGAGGTAGCGCTGCCCGCTCTCGGCGCACGCCTCCTCGAGCGCGAGCCGCGTCTCGTTCGTGAACTTGCAGAAGTTGACCTTGAAGGCGTGCGTCGACGACCCGAGCATGTAGATGTTCGCGCCCGCGCAGAAGATCCGCGGCTGCGCGCTCGTCATGACCACCGCCTTCACCTCGGGGTGCTCGAAGCGCAGCCGCTGCACGATGTCCGCGAGCTCGATGTCGACCGCGAGGTCGTAGCTGTTCAGCTTGAGCTGGTAGCCGGGCCGCACCGGCGCTTCCTCGTCGACGTCCATCGCCACGCGCGCGATCGCCCCCTCGAACGAGAGCTTCCAGTGCCTGTAACGCCCCGGCTCCGTCTCGAAGCGGAGGGGCGCGCCCTCGCCGGGCGAGCCCTCGTCCCGGGCTCTGGTCTGCGGCGCTGCCGCCGCGGCAGGAGGAGAGGTGGTCGCTTCCATGCGCACGAGCCCACCACCCTGGAGCGCCTTCGTCAAGCACTATAGTGCTTGTTGAATCATGCTTCATGAAATATAGTGCAGTGCCAGATGCCGCCGCGCGAGCCAAAACGCCAGACAACGCGTGGACAGGCCGCGCGCGGAGCGCGCGCAGGGCGAGCGCCCGAGGCAGAGGACGTCGCGGACGTCGAGCGCGGCGCGCCGCCGATCCTCGAGCACCTCGCCGGGCGGCTCCGGCAGCGGCGCCAGGAGCTCGCGCTCACCTTGCGCGAGCTCGCCGAGCTCGCCGGGGTCAGCGAGCGCTTCCTTGTGCTGCTCGAGAGCGGCCGGGCGAACGTGTCCGTGGTGCGGCTGGAGGACATCGGCCGCGCCCTGGGCACCTCGGCCGCCGCGCTGCTCTCGGCAGGCGAGCTCGTCGGCGACGAGGCGTCGCGCGGCCTGGCTCCCGGCGAGGCGGAGGGCGGGTCAGGCGGCGCCCTCGTCGCGCTGCTCGGCCTGCGCGGGGCGGGCAAGACCACGATCGGCGGCCGCGCCGCGGCCCGGCTCGGCGTGCCCTTCCTCGAGCTCGACGGCCTCGTCGCCTCGCGCGCGGGCATGAGCCTCGCGGCCGTGTTCGAGATCCACGGCAACGCGTACTACCGGCGGCTGGAGCGCGAGGAGCTCGCGCGGCTCGCCGACGCGCGCGCCCACGGGATCGTCGCCACGGGCGGCGGCCTCGTGACCGATCCGGCGACCTTCGAGCGGCTGAGGCGCTGCGCCGTGACGGTGTGGCTGCGGGCGAAGCCCGAGGACCACTGGCGGCGCGTGGTCGAGCAGGGGGACGCTCGCCCCATGGCCAACCGGGCCGACGCCATGAAGGAGCTCAGGGCGCTCTTCCTGGCCCGGCGCGCGCTCTATGAGCAGGCCGACTTCGTGGTCGACACGTCGGCGCTCGGTCTCGACCGCTCTGTCGATCGCGTGGTCAAGATCGCCCGTGAAGCTGGTAGAAGGAACGCGACGCGCTCGCCGTGATCCGGGGCGCGCCCCCTCCCATGTCCATGCCGCGCCTGAAAATTCTCTTCGTGGTGTCCGAATGCGTCCCCTTCAGCAAGACGGGCGGCCTCGCCGACGTTGCCGGCGCGCTGCCGATCGCGCTCGCCGCAGCCGGCCACGACGTGCGCATCGTCATGCCGGCCTACCGGGTCGCCAAGCGTTACCTCGCCCGCCAGATCGAGGCCGCCGAGCGGAAGCTCGGCGGCAGCCAGACCGTCGCCGCGCCCGCCGTCGCCGCGGCCGAAGCCGGCGCCCCGGCGATCGACCCGGCCGACGCCGCGCTGGCCGCCGCCACGCCCACGGACGCCGCGCCCACGGACGCCGCGCCCTCCATCGTCGCGGCGCAGGGCGGAGACGGCGCGACGCCGGCCGAGATCTTCACGCCCCACCGCCTGCCGGCGCCGCTCGGCGTGCCGCTCGCCAACGGCGAGGCGTGGACCGGCATCTGGGAGACGTTCATCGATCCCGCGACCCCCGGCGCGCCCGCGCCCCGCGTGTACCTGCTCGAGCACGACGTGCTCTACGACCGCGACGGCATCTACGGCGACGCGCACGGCGAGTTCGGCGACAACCTCGCCCGCTACGCGCTGCTCTCGCGCGGCGCGCTGCAGCTCTGCCACGCGCTCGGCTTCTGGCCGGACGTCGTCCACGTCCACGACTGGCAGTCGGCCCTCGTGCCGCTCTACATCAACGTCCTCGAGCACCGGTCGCCGCTCGCGCGCGCCGCGACCGTGCTGACGATCCACAACCTCGGCTACCAGGGCTGGTTCAACAAGTTCCAGCTCTCCACGACGGGGCTCGGCTGGGACCAGTTCCACAGGTTCTGCCTGGAGGCGCACGACAGCATCAACCTGCTCAAGGCCGGCATCTACAACGCCACGCTCGTCTCCACGGTCTCGCCCCGGTACGCGCAGGAGATCCAGACGTGGGAAGGGGGAGAGGGCCTCGACGGCGTGCTCCGGGACCGCGGCAGCGACGTGATCGGGATCCTCAACGGCATCGACGACTCCATCTGGAACCCCGCGACCGATCCCCACATCGCCGCGACGTTCTCCGCCGAGGACCTGAGCGGCAAGCGCCTCTGCAAGGCGGCGCTCCAGCGCGAGATGGGCCTCGAGGAGCGCCCCGACGTCCCGCTCCTCGGGCTCATCAGCCGCCTGGCGACCCAGAAGGGGATCGACATCCTCGCGGGCGCCCTCGACCACATCCTCTCGCTCGACGTCCAGCTCGTCATCCTGGGCTCCGGCGAGCGCTGGGCCGAGGAGCTCTTCTCGCGGATCTCCGGCTCGAGCGACCGCTTCCGCGTCTACGTCGGCATGAACGAGGGGCTCGCCCACCGCATCGAGGCGGGCGCGGACCTCTTCCTGATGCCGTCGCGCTACGAGCCCTGCGGGCTGAACCAGCTCTACAGCCAGCGGTACGGCACGCTGCCGGTCGTGCGCGCCGTCGGCGGCCTCGACGACACCGTCGAGAACAACGTCACCGGCTTCAAGTTCGAGGAGATGTCGTCCATGGCGCTCGGGAACACCGTCGCCTGGGCGGTGCACCTCTACCGCGCCGACCCGGCCTACTTCCGGACGATGCAGCTCCGGGCGATGAAGAAGAACTTCGGCTGGTCGCACGCGGCGCGCCAGTACGAGGCGCTCTACCGCCTCGCCATCTCCCGCCGGACCGGCCGCCAGATCTGATCGCGCCCGCGCCTCCCGGAGGAGGCGCGGCGTGCTCGGCGCGCCCCCCGCAGGGACGCGCGCCGCGATCAGCGCGCGCGGGCGGCGCCTCCCTGCCGGGAGCGCCGCCCCGGGCGCGTCACTCCTTCTCCGGAGCGGGCGCGACCGGCGCGGCCGGCTGCGCGGTCCCGGCGGTCTGGGCCTTCTCCGCCTGGGCCTTCGCCATGAGCGAGCGGGAGAGCGCCCGGTGCTTGCCCTCGATCAGCGACACGAAGCCCGTGACGACCGGCAAGAACAGGGAGGGGGAGCTGATCCCCTTGTCCGTCAGCTTGGGCTCCGCCGCCTTCATGTCGCGGAGGAAGTTGTCGAACGCGGGCACCATGATCTTGGACCACGGGTCGGTCTGGTTCGTCGAGCCGTGGGCCTTGAGCGCCGCCGCGGACGTCTCCAGCTTCTGGACCGCCGTCTTCACCGCCGCGGGATCGACGTTCTTGCTGGCGAGCATCACCATGAGCGCGCGCGCGTCCTCGAGGGCGGTGATCGCGGCCTTCTGGCCCTCGTCCGCCTTCGAGAGGTCGGGCAGGTGCGACGCGTGCCACGCGGACACCGCGAGGCCGAGCTTGTCGGAGTGCGCGTCGAGCTTCTCGAAGTCGGCGAGCAGCTTCGCGTGGAGCTCCTTGCCCTTGGCGAAGCTGTCCTTCTTGTACTCCTCGCGCTGGTAGTAGTTCGCCGCCGTGGCGATGTTCTTCGCGAGCTCGCTCGCGAACGGCGCGTACTCGGAGAGCGCCGCGTCGACGTCCGGCATGGCCGGCTCCTTCAGGCTGAGGGCGACGGTGCAGGCGCGCGCGTTGCGCTCGTACGGGGCGCGCGCGCCGATGTTGATCGGCCGGCGCTCGTCGGGCTTGCCGGGCGCGCCCTTGGCGCCGGCGGCGGCGCTGCTGCCGGGCGCGGCGGCGGCCGCCTTCGGCGCGGCGGCGCCGGGCGGCAGGGCGGTCGTCTTCGGCGCGGCGGCGCCGGTCGTGGGCGTGAGCGGCTTCGCGGGGAGCAGGCTCTTGGGGTCCCCGGGCTTCGCCTGATCCTCGATGCCGAAGCTCGGGATCTTCTTCTCGCTCGGCTCGTCCTTGCCGAGGCTCGCGAGGTACGCGTCGCGCGCCTGCCTCAGCGAGAGCGTCCCGAAGTAGCAGGCGTCGACGCGGTACTCCTTCATCGACTGCGGGTCGACCTTCGCGATCGGCGACACGGGCGTCCGCAGGTTCGCCTTGCCCTTGTTCGCCGCCGCGGAGCTTGCCGGCTCCGGCTGCGGAGGAGGCGGGTCCTCCTTGCAGCCGGCGGCACCGCTGGCGACGAGCACGAGCGCGATGGAACAGAGAGACCTGACGGAAATCATTCGGAGTGCCTCCTCGGCTGGCGCAGGAACGGGGCGCATCATGCCTAAGCCGGCGGCGCTTGCAACACCGGCCATTGGCGGGAACTTGCGGGCCTGGTCGGGAAAACCCCGGCTCCAGCCCCAAACACCCCGGGTCGCCGGGTTCTTCCAGGCGTCCGCTGTGGCTGATGAAACGATCAGGGTCTAAGGTCCGCGGCGTGAAGCTGAGAAGCCTGACCCTCGATGAGCTGACCATCGACGACGAGCGCTCGTTCCGGCACGTCGCGCTCTACGACGATCTCAAGCAGGCGCTGCGGCGCGACGGGTATCGCTTCCGCGTGCCCGAGGTCGAGGCGAGCTGGGATCGGGTCGTCTTCCTGAACCTGACGTTCTGGAGCCAGAGCGAGCAAGGCGATTTGATCCCCGGCGAGCACATCGCCGCGGACGTCGTCGCGCACGTCGCGTGGCACCACCTCGCCCACCGCGCCCTCACGTCCGCGGGCGCCGGCGCTCCGCCCAGCGCGGAAGCGCTCCTGCTCGCCGAGGCGATCGCGAGCGCGTTCGACCTGTACCTCGTGGGGCGGCTCCTTGGGCACGCGCCGAACGCCGATTTCCTGGCCACGCAGGTCCCCGCGATGGCCGAGGCCGCCGAGGCGGCCGGGCTCTCCGACGCGGGCTTCGAGGCGCTCCTGGAGAGCGTCGCCGCCGATCCCGAGCGCGCCTTCGAGGACCTCCGCGCCCTGCTCTTCGACGTGACCACGGCGCTCCTGCCCTGCGATCGCCTGAGCCGCGCGGCCGAGATCCTCGCCGGGTTCGACGCGCACCGCTTCGCGCCGCTCCTGCACCACTACGAGCTGTCGAACTGGATCCTGTCGACCCGCACCCCCGGGTCCCCGCCCGCCCCCGATCCGGCCGTGCGCGCCGTCGACGCGGCGCTGCGGAGCGCGCCGGTCTCGCTGGCGTGGCTGGAGCAGCGCTGGGTGCGCCCGCCCGCGCCCCTCGGGCTGTGATCGCCGCCACGCGCTCCACGCAGGGCGGAAGCGCGGCGGAGGACCGGCCGGAGCTCGGCTGGAACATCGGCCGGAAACGTCGGCCGAACGGCGCGGTCGGGCCTCCCTTGAGGGCGGCCGCCCTGGTCGCCAGCGAGAAAGATTGCGCGTCCTGACGAGCTGCGCGATTCTCTTCTCAACGTGCAACTCGCCTGCTCTCTCTGCAGGGCTTACGTGGAAATCGGCGTGGGACGCGAGATGCGTCCGTCTCTGCCGTTTGTCTGCAAGTCCTGCCGCGCGAAGAGCAAGCAGGCGGCGTCCGACAGGGCAGGGGGCACCGACTCGCGCCCTTCGCCCTCGGGCGTCCCGAGCTCGGCGAGCGGACGCGACCGGCGGGAGCCGTCGAGCGAGCCGGAGCGCTCGCGACCCTCGTCTGTGCGCGCGCTGGAGCCGGACCACGGGCTGTCCGGCGACCTCCTGGACGCCGAGTCGACGCTCCCGGGCGCGGGCATCCAGCGCAGGACGGAGCCCGCCGGCGGCCCGGGGCGGCGCGCGGGGTCGGGCCCGGCCGGGCGCGCGCGGGGGCTCACGCTCGCGGAGCGGATCGCGCAGCAGGACCTGGGCGACGAGCCGGGATCCGGCGAGCGGGCGCCCTCGCTGGACGCGCTCGACGTCGCGGCGGAGGCCTCGCTCGAGCACGCGGTGGTGACGCCGGACGGCGGGCTGGGGCGGCGCGAGATCCTGATGCGGTCGCGCACCTTCGCGGGCGCCTCCTGGGATGACGCGCGGCGCGGCGGCTCGGCGCCGCCCACGAGCGGCCGGAGCCCGTCCGCGCTCCCCCCGGCCGACTCCGATCCCGTCTCGATCCAGGACCTCGCGCAGATGCTCTCTCCCGGCGTCGAGCCGCCGTCGCTCTCGTTCGGGTCGGACGCCCCCGAGGACGATCGCGCGAGCCGCCCCGCGTCGGCGCCGGAGGCCGCGCCCAGGCTTCGCTCGGGCGCGCCCGCGCCGGTCCCGGTGCGGCCGCCGGCGCGCCGCGAGCACCGCACGCCCACGGCGCGGCCGCGGTCCACGGCCGCCCCGCGCGCGAGCGGCTCCTCCCGGCCCATCGCGCCGCCCTCGGAGATGCCGCCGGCGCCGCTGTCCGAGCTCCCGCCGGCGCCGCTCTCCATCGACGAGGGCCGGCCGTCGTCTCACCGCTCGTCGCCCGAGCTCCGCCTCCAGGACGTCCAGGCGATGGCGGCGCTCGCCCCGCAGCCCCTGCCGTCCGCGCGGCGCGCCCGGTCCGGCGCCACGCAGCCCGCCGACTCCTCTCCGGCGGACCTCGCCCTGCTGGGATCGCTCACCCCGCCGCCATCCCCGGGCCCGCCGCCCTTGCCGGGCCCGCCGCCGTTCCCGGGTCCGCCCCCGCTCCCTGCCACGGAAGCGTCGCGGCGCGAGCGCGCGAGGCCGAGGGCCGCGGAGGCGAGGGGCGCCGCCGGGGGGCCTCGCGAGCCTGGGAACAACGACGAGCGGCCCTCGGGCGAGGCGCCGACGCGCGCGAGCAGCGCCGCCAGGGTGGCCTCCCGCGCGGGGGGCGACCGCATCAGCCAGCCCGACATCTTCAGCCAGCCCGACGCCCGAGGGCGCGCCGGCCGGAAGGAGGACTCCGGCCTGATCGACCTGCGCAGCATGGCGCCGCCGCCCGGCGCGGAGGACGGGGAGCGCCGCAACGAGCACCGGGCCGACGAGGAGATCCTGAGCATCAGCGGCGGGCTCTTCGAGGGGGCTGCCGCGGCGCGCAGCTCGTCCCCTTCGTTTCCGGCGCAGTCCTTCGATCCCGACCTCCCGGCCGCGGACGAGGTCGCGGAGGAGGACGCCGCGTCTGCTTCCGGTTCCGGGCAAGAGACGCCGGTGCGCACCTCGATCACGGCCGGCTCCCTCGTGTCCGACGGGCTGCGCGCCCTCTCGACGCCGGCGTCGCGCCAGTACCTCGCGATCACCGGCTGGGTGGTCGTTGTCTTCGTCGTGTTCGGCGCCGCGCTCTACTTCGCGCAGGCCCGGGGCCGATCGTCCAGCGCCGCGGCGGCCCAGGCCGCGCCCGCCGACAGCGCCGGTGCGCTCGCCGCGCCGCCGCCGGACCAGGCGCCGCCGTCGCCCGCCCCCCCTGCTCAGGGAGCGCCGATCGCCGACCGGGAGCCGTCGCTCGACGACGAGCCGGTCGCGGCCCCGCCGGCCGCCGCCTCCGCCCTCGCGGAGCAGGCGCCGTCCGCGCCCGAGCCGAGCGCCGCGCCGCCGCCCGAGTCGGCAGGGACCGCCCTCGCCGCCGCGCCCGAGCCGCCCGCGCCGCCGCCGAGCGCCGCACCCGAGCCGGCCGCGCCGCCGGCGCCCGCCGCCCCGGCGCCCGCCGCCTCGGCGACCGCCGCGCGGTCGCCGAGCGCCGCGCCCCCGGCGACCGCCGCCCCGCAGGCGAGCGAGAAGCCTCAGGCTGCCGAGAAGCCGGCCCTGGCCGCGGCGCCGAGCGCTCCCGATCGCGCGAAACCTGCGGGAAAGCAGCCGCCGCCCGAGCCGCTCCTCCCGGCGCGGGACGCCCCGGCCCGCTTCGACCCGAACGCGGCCTCGAGCGCCCTCGCGTCCGCGGCGGCGGCCGCCGCCGGGTGCACCGGCGAGGGCCTCACCGGCACAGCCCGCGTGGCCGTCACCTTCGCGACCTCGGGCAAGGTGATGTCGTCGCGCGTGGAAGGGGGCGACCTCGTGGGCACGGCCACGGCCGCATGCATTGCGAATGCGTTCCGAAATATCTCGGTGCCGCCCTTCGAAGGAATTCCGGTCACCGTCATGAAGCAGGTGAAGATCCGCTGACGACGGGCCGAAAGCTTCCTATCCTCCCGCCGCTGTGCTGGTAGCGCTTCGGGTCAAGAACTTCATTCTGATGGATGCCCTCGAGCTCCGGCTCGAGCCTGGCTTCAACGTGCTCACCGGCGAGACGGGCGCGGGCAAGTCCATCGTCGTCGGCGCGCTCTCGCTGGTCCTCGGCGGCCGCGCGAGCGCGGAGCAGATCCGCCCCGGCGCCGACGAGGCCGAGATCGAGGCGCTGTTCGACGTGCGCAGCTCCGATCGCGCGATGGCGATGCTCGACGCCGCGGGCATCGCGAGCGGCGGCGAGCTCGTGGTCCGCCGCGTCGTCCAGGCGACGGGCCGCTCGCGCGCCTACCTGAACGGCCGCCTCTGCACCGCGGGCGAGCTCCAGGCGCTCGCCCCGGAGCTCGCCGACGTCGCCTCGCAGCACGAGAGCGTCGCGCTCACCGATCCGTCGACGCACCTCGGCTACCTCGATCGCTTCGGCCGCCTCGTGCCGGCGCGCAGCGAGCTCGCGGCGGACGTCGCCGAGCTCGAGGCGCTCAGCGCGCAGCTCAGGGCCGCCCGCGAGCTCGAGCGCGGCCGCGGCGAGCGCGAGGCGTTCCTCGCCTTCCAGCTCCAGGCCATCGACGCGCTGTCGCCGCGCCCCGGCGAGCTCGCCGATCTCGCGGCCGAGCGCAACCGGCTCCGCCACGCGGGCCGCCTGCACGACATCACGCGGCGCGCGGCCTCCCGCCTCGACCAGGGCGACGACGCGATGTGCGACGAGCTCGCGCGCCTCGCCTCCGAGCTCCAGGCCGCCGCGGAGATCGACCCCGCCCTCGACCCTGTCGCCCGCGCGGTCGACGCCTGCTGGACGGAGCTCAGCGAGGCGGCCCGCCAGATCGCCCGCTACGCCGAGCGCGCCGAGGCCGATCCGGATCGCCTCTCCGAGATCGAGGATCGCATGTACCGCCTCGAGGGCCTGCTCCGGCAGCACGGCCCCACGATCGAGGACGTGCTCGCCACGCGCGCGCGCCTCGCCGGTGAGCTCGAGCAGCTCGCGGGCGTCGAGAGCCACGTCGCGGACCTCGAGCGGCGGCGCGACGCCCTGCTCGCCGTCGCCGCCGAGCGCGCCCGCAAGCTCTCGGTGAAGCGGCGCAAGGCCGGCGAGAAGCTCGGCGCCGCGATCTCCGGGGAGCTCGCCGAGCTCGGCATGGGCGGCGCGCGCGTCGTCGTGGACGTCGCGCCGCACGGCGGCGACCGCGCCGAGCTGGTCGTCGACGGCGCTCGCCTCGGCCAGGACGGCATCGACCGCGTCGAGTTCCTCATCTCGCCCAACAAGGGCATCGAGCCTCGCCCCTTGCGCCGCATCGCCTCGGGCGGCGAGCTGTCGCGCGCCCTGCTCGCCCTGAAGCGCGTGCTCGCCGAGTGCGGGCCGGCCGGGCTCTATGTCTTCGACGAGGTCGACAGCGGCGTCGGCGGCGCCGTCGCCGACAAGATCGGGCGCGCGATCGGCGACGTGGCGCGCCACCACCAGGTGCTCTGCATCACGCACCTGGCGCCCATCGCCGCGTTCGCCGACGCGCACTTCGTAGTCGCCAAGGAGAACGCGGGCGGCATCGCCAAGAGCTCGGTCGCGCGCGTCGACAAGAAGGACCGCATCGCCGAGGTGGCGCGCATGCTGTCGGGCGCGAAGGTCACCGGCGCATCGCTCAAAGCCGCGACGGAGCTCATCGAGGCGGCCCGCCTCTAGAGCGGCGGTCACCCGCTTCGGATACGGGCCCATCTCGGCGCCTTCGGTGCTCAGCGCACTGGAGTGCGCTTGCGCGCCGAAGACGCCGATCTGGACCCGTCTCCTGTGCGGGTGACCGCCGCTCGGCGGCGGTCTAGAGGCGGCGCCGGCGCGGATCAGCTGCGGGCGAGCGCGTAGTCGTTCAGATCGACGCGGATCATGTCCTTGAGCCACGGGTGCACCGTGATCGCGGTGCGGTAGAGCCCCTGGGCGATGCGCCGGTAGCTGGTGTGCCCCTGCTTCGCCGAGCGGAGCTCGATCACGTGGAAGAGCTCGCGCAGGTTCAGCGTCCAGAGCGTCCTCACGCGGAAGCCGAGCGGCACCGCGTACTGCGCCTCGAGGGGGTAGCGCTCCTCCAGGGCGTGCCAGGCGTCGCGCGCGGCGAGCATCGCGTCCTGGTAGGCCTCGGCGTGGCCGAGCTCCGAGAGCGCCTGCGGCGTCTCGAAGCCGAGCCGGCAGGTGAGCCGCTGCGTCGCGGGCGTCAGCATCCGGTGGCGCTGCAGATCGCGGTACGCGCCGTAGTCGAGCATCAGCTCGAAGGTCATCGTCGACGCCTCGAACGCGCGCGGCGGGGCGTCATACGGCCCGCGCTTCGCGCACGCCGCCTGCGCGATGGCGATGAGCTCCGGCAGGGTCGCGCGGCGGAGAGCGTCGCCCAGGTTGTAGGCGTGCACGCCCGGGTCGCTGCCCTCGTACGCCAGCGCCAGCGCGACGCGCTCCAGGGCGTCCTTGTCGTAGCGCACCAGCCGGACGGGCTGGTTGATCACCATCGTCGCGCTCACGCCCTCTTCCGGCGGCGTGTAGACCCGCTTCATCGCCGCGGCGACCGTCGCCTGCAGCTCCTTCCGGAGCTCGTTCGGCGCGGCGTACTTGACCAGCGTCGGGGTCACGGCGAGCGCCGCCGCGTGCATCTCGCGGGCGACCCTGCGCACCTCCTCGAGCGGGTGCGACAGCATCTTGGTGAGCAGGATCTCGAGCGCCCGCGCGTTCGCGGTCAGGCCGATGTTCGTCCGCGTCCCCGCCGGCAGGAGGCCGCGCAGCAGATCGCATGCCTGCGCGCGCAGCGCCCCCTTGTAGGCGCCGTCCGACATCTTCTCGGGCTTCGGCTCGCGCGCGCTCAGCCGCTCGGTCACCTTCGGGACCAGGTCGAGGTACGCCGCGAAGAGCCGCTCGCACGCGGCCCGGTACCTCGCGGCGTGCTCGCCCTCGAGCTCCGGCAGGTCCACGAACGCGTGCTGATCGAACACGACGTAGCGCGTGCTCTTCTCCGTGTAGGAGCCGAGCCGCAGATCCTCGATCACCTTCGACGCGACGATGCTCACGTTCTCGATCGCGAGGTGCACCACGGCGTGCTCCGCGACCGAGGCGTGGCCGTAGCCGACGACCCACTTCTCGTGGAAGCTCCGCGCCTTGTCCGACGCGAACGCGAGCCCGCGCTGCGGCCGATCGTCGGCCTCCGGGGCGACGTCGAGCTCCTCGTCGCCGAGCAGGCGCGCCAGGTTGGTGCGCAGGTCATCGCGGCTGCGCGAGTAGTACGCGAACAGGACGGCGATGACCTCCTCGGGCAGACCCGACAGCGAGAAGACGTCGGCCGTCAGGCTCGACACATACGGCGCGATTCTGGCACGCGACGTTTCGTCCAAGGCCATGGCTGCTTCTACCCCTAATCCTGCGCCGATCGGTCGACAAAACTCCGTTTCCGATCGCCGTCTCCGGTCACCGCGCCCCCGCTGGCCGGGGTCGGCCGTCGCGCGCGCCGCGCGCCGCGCTCGCCCGGCGCGGGCGCTCTGACGCGCGGCGCGCTCCGCCTCAGAGCGCTCGTGCCGCGGAGACGGCGAACGGATCGGCGAAGATCTCGCTGTTCGCGAGCGGCCTGCTCCGCCGCGTCAGCACCTCGCAGCCGCTCTTCGTGACGACGATGGTGTGCTCGAACTGCGCCGACAGCGAGCGATCGGCCGTCAGCGCGGTCCACTTGTCTTCCTGGATCTCGACCTCGTAGGTGCCGAGGTTGATCATCGGCTCGATCGTGAAGCACATGCCGGCGCGGAGCCGGGCGCCGCTGCCGTACTTGCCCACGTGCGAGACCTGCGGCGCCTCGTGGAAGCGCCGCCCGATGCCGTGGCCGACGAAGGCGCGCACCACCGAGCAGCCCTCGGCCTCGGCGAACTCCTGGATCGCGGCGCCGATGTCGCCGAGGCGCGCCCCGTCCCGGACCTGGGCGATGCCGAGCTGCAGGCTGCGCCGCGACACCTCGGTCACGTGCTTCGCCTCCGGCGACGGCTTGCCGATGTAGAACGTCGCGGACGTGTCCCCGTAGAAGCCGTTGAAGATCGTGGTGACGTCCACGTTGATGATGTCGCCCGGCTCGAGGACGCGGTCGCACGGGATCCCGTGGCACACCACCTCGTTGATCGAGGTGCACACGCTCTTCGGGAACCCGTGGTAGTTCAGCGGCGCGGGGTAGCCGCCGCGGCGGAGGGTGTCCTCGTGGACGAAGGTGTTGATGTCCTCGGTGGTGATGCCGGCGCGGATCATCTCGCCGACGCCGAGGAGCGTCTCCGCCGCCATCTGCGAGGCGACGCGGAGGGCGTCGACTTCCTTGACCGTCTTGATGCTCACGTTGCTCACGGCGATGACAGCTCCCCGAGGACGACGGCCTCCCTGACGGCCGCGGTGACCTCCGCTGTATCAGGTGAAAGGTGCCAGTGGAACTCCGGCTCGCCTGCCTCGCCGGCAAAGCGTCGGATGAAGGCGATGAAGGTGAGCCCCCGGAGCCGCGCGTCAACCGCCTTCGCGATGCCGAAGGCGCGGCTCGTCGGGCGGATGTGGAGCTCGAACGCCCGGTCCGCCACCCGGGGCGTGGCCAGCGGCGCGTCGATGACGCGGACCCCGAGGTGGTAGGTGCTCTGCTCGCCGATCGAGTCGACCGTCACCGTGCTGACGCGGACCCGCGCGACGACGTCCGCGGTCTGCGCCCGCTCCCGGAGGAACCGGTCGGACCTCGGCGAGGGGCCCTCGAGCGAGAAGCCCACGGCGGCGGGCTCGATGTTGTCGTCGAAGACCTCGGGCGCGTGCCCCTTCCAGGTCGGCAGGCCGGAGAGCGCATCGACGGACGTCGCGGGGCGCTCCTGATCGGCGACGCAGCCGCCGGCGGGGCCAACCGTCGCCAGCACGGCGAGCGCGAGGCGCAAAGGAGCAACACCGGCGGCGGAAATCATTCCTGGGACCGGAGCTCGTAGCACGTCGGCCCGGTCCTGTCAGGACCTGACCCACATCGGTGACATGCGCTGTCGAAGCCGATTTGTCCCATCTCGTCGCAGCTCGCCCCCTCTCATCCCCCTCTCGCGTCTCACGCGGCGAGGCCCCTTCCGCGCCGCGTTCCATCGATCCGGCCGAGCGATCGTCCAACGGCCCGACGTGAGGTCGACCCCGGTCGGTGCGGGGATCCTATTCTCCTGTCCTACCGCTGGTGCTAGCGTTCCCGGGCTTGCCGGGCGGGGCGTCCTAACTTTTCCGATTGCAGAGCGCGCAGGGACAGGGCCTGCGCCGGCCTGGAGGAAGAACATGAAAGCGAAGAGGCTCCTGGGAGCGGGGTTGGCCGTGGGGCTGGGCCTTGCGGCGATCACGAGCACGGCCGTGGTAGCTGCCCAGCCGAAGGGGGGGAAGGCCGCTGCGGCTCCCGCGCGGCCCGCCGAGCCGCCGACGACGAAGAAGACGATCGCGCTGACCCCTCCAGGCATCCAGTGGGGGATGAGCACCAAGCAGGTCGCGGCGGTCATCGACAAGATGCTCGATGAGGCCTACGTGCCGCGTTACAAGGCGACCTCGCCCGGCGTGAAGATGAGGGCGCTCGACGCCGAGCTCGCCGAGGAGAAGAGCGCGTTCCGCCGCAGCCGCATCGACTTCGGCAAGCTGCCGACCGGCATCGACGCGACGCCGCTGAAGGGCGAGTACACCTACCTCAACAAGGAATCGATGATGACGCTGTCCCGCGAGGGCGGGAAGCGGTACTTCTTCTTCATCCAGGACAAGCTCTGGAAGATCATCGACGAGCACGCGCTCGGCGAGAAAAGCCCGCGCGGCAAGGACTACACGTCCGCCGTCACCAAGCTCGCGACCGCGTTCGGGTTGCCTGGCCGCGTGACGCCGCCCGACCCGGACAAGGGCCGCTACGGCAGCGAGGTCGACTGGAAGGACGCGGCCACGCACTTCCGCGCGATCGAGCGGGGCGATACCGAGATCGCCTTCGCCTACGAGGATCTCGTGACGCTGAGCAGCCTCGAGTCGCTCCGCCCCAACAAGGCCGCCGACGCGAACGCCATCGACCCCTCGGTCGCCTCCGCCATCCGCAAGGACGAGGCGCCCCCCGCTCCCCCGCCCGAGCAGGCCGGCAAGAAGAAGTAGCCCGCCAGCACCGGCCCGCCGAGCCGCCCCTCGGGCGGCTCGCCCTCCCTCAGTCGCTCCTCATACGAGCGATGCGCCGTCGGGAACGCGCATGCCGTTGGTGACCACGACGCGCGCCGACGGCGCGACCGCGAGCACCGCCGGCTCGATCACCGCGCGCGCGGTGAGCATCGCCCCTGGGCAGCCCGAGCATGCGCCGGCCAGGTGGAGCGTCAGGTGATCGGGCTCGACGGCCACGATGTAGAGCTCACCGCCGTCGGCTCGGATGAGCGGCGCGATGACCTCGCGGCAGACCTTGAGAAGCTGATCGATGGAAGCCGGCATGGGGGTGAGCTCGGCAGCGCGAGCCATCGCCGCAGCCTAGCACGGCCTCGCTCGATCGGGCGATCGCCCAGCCGCCGCTCGCTGCCAGGACCGCGGGGCGCGCCCGGCGCTCGCGCACACGCGCCCACGCGCCGGCCCGGCGCTCGCGCTCAGAGCGTCGACACGAGCGCGGCGACGCCCGCGTCCGCCGCGAGCTCCGGCGTGCGCTGCGCGGCGGCGCCGAAGGTGCGACCGGCGATCTCGACCGTGCCGCTCCACGGACCCGAGGCGGTCTTCGCCGGCAGGTCCAGCTTCTCGAGCGCCTCGGTGTTGACATCGGGCGTCACCGGCCCGCCGTAGGCCTTCCCGCCCTTCCACGCGAAGACGTAGAGCAGCGGGGTCGACTTCAGCCCGTCGCGCTTGGCGATGTCGGCGATGTCGCGCTTGGCCGCCTCCTGCAGCCGGTACGCGTAGGCGCGGAACGACCAGCCCGTGACGAAGAGGCCCTTGAGCTCACCGCCGCCCGCCCGGACCGGGTGCGCCGCGACCCACTGGAGATCCGGCCCGTTCCGCACGCCGCGCATCTCCTGCATCTCGCCGAACGCCTCGACGACGCCGCTGCTCGGCTCGAGCACCTTCCTGAGCTCAGGGAACGAGGCCAGGACGGACCTGTTGGCGAGCATGTCCGGATCGGCCTCGCTGCGCAGCACCGTGCCGCTCGGGTCGGCGAACGAGAAGAAGGTGCTCTTCGCGAACTCGAGCTCCTTCACCGAGGCGCGCGCGCCGGCGATCGCCCGCTGGAGCCCGAGCAGGTTCGCGCCCGGGTCGGTGTCCACCAGCGACGCGAGCTTCTGCGAGCCCGCCGGCAGGCCCGTCCGCACCTGGCCGACGTCCTCCGCGATGACGGGCGCGAGCCTGGCGCAGAGCTCCGCCGCGTGCTTCTGCGACGTC
The DNA here is from genome assembly GCF_051474675.1 of Sorangium sp. So ce406. NCBI lineage: Bacteria > Pseudomonadati > Myxococcota > Polyangiales > Polyangiaceae > Sorangium > Sorangium sp. So ce406. The sequence goes on from NZ_CP150340.1 coordinate 1,677,221, forward strand.
TTGCCGTCCTCCTCGCACGCGCCCGCGAGGGAGGCGGCCAGGGCGCAGGCGAGCACGAGCGGCTTGCTTTCGCTTCGAGCGAGGGTTGAAGAGCGCATCATCGAGAACGACTCTCCAAGGGGAGCGGAGTTCCATCGACCGGGACCATCGCTCCTCAAAGGGTTTCGGGGGTTACAAACACGATCTCGACCCGGGCGTTGCGGGCGCGCTCGCTGCCGCCCGGGTCGACGACCGGGGCCGCGGCTCCGGCGAGGAACGGCGCGATCGGCTGGACGGCGGGAGGGCCCTCGGCGTGCGCGGGGCCGAGGGCGCGGACGACGGCGTCGGCCCGCGCCGCCCACGCGGGCTCTTCCCTGGAGCTGACGTCCCTGTCCGTGTGCACGACCACGGCGACGGGGAACGAGGGGTGCGCCGCGGCGACCCGCGCGAGCTCGCGGAGGCGCGCCTCGCCGGCCTTGGTGAGGGCGTTGCCGGCGAACAGACCGCGGAGCGTGACCACGATGCCGCGGTCGTCGCGGGCGGGCGACCACGTGCCCGCGGCAGAGAGCTCCGCGAGGAGGGCGTCGCCGACGCCGGGCGCGCGGGTCACCGGCGTGGCGGCGCGGCGCGCCGCGGTCAGCGCAGCGAGGCAGCCCGCCCGCGCGCGGGAAGCCTGATCGATCGGCGCCGGGATGGCGCGGCCGGAGCCGACCGTCTCCGCGAGATCCGCGTCGAGCTTCCCGATCGCGGCGGTCGCCTCGTCGAGCTGCGCCACGAGCGCGGCGTTGCCGAGCTGCGCGCTGGTCGGCTGGGCGTTGCCGGGCTGCGCGCTGGTCGGCTGGGCGTTGCCGGGCTGCGCGCTGGTCGGCTGGGCGTTGCCGGGCTGCGCGCTGGTCGGCTGGGCGTTGCCGGGCTGCGCGCTGGCGGGCACCGCGTTGTCCGCCGGCGCTCCCGCGGGTCGGGTCGGGGCGATCAGGAGGCGCGCCGCGCCGCACAGCAGGCGGGCCTGGAGCGCGAGCGAGCGCGCCGCGGCGAGGCGGGCCTTCTCGCGATCCGGGTCGGCCTTGCCCGAGGGGACCACGGGCTGCGCGTCGCGCGCGACCTTGATCCGCATGTCGAGCGCGTCGAGCTCGGCCGCGACGCGCGCCTGCTCGGCCTCGAGGCCCGCGAGGGACGCCTCGCCGGTCGAGCTCTGCGCCTTCGCCTCGGTCTCGGCCGCCTCGGCCCGGGCCACCCGCGCGAGCGCGTGCGCGAGCGCGTGCGCGGCGACGGCCTGCTCGCCGAGGATCTGCGCCCCGGCCTGATCCTTTCGCTCGTGCGCGGCGATCGCCTCGCCGCGGAGCTTCTCCGCCCGGGCGAACGCGCCCGGCGCGAGCCGCTTCGACTCCGCCGCGGCCGCCCCGGCGCGGACGTGATCGAGCTCGTCGAGCACCGCGGGCCGCGGGATCGGCGCGCACGCGGCGAGCAGCGCCCCGAGGGCGCCGACAGACGCGAGGCGGCGCGCGCTCACGGCGTGCCCTCCTTGCCCGCCGGAGCCGCCTTGCCGGCGCTCCCGGCGCCCTTCACCCCGGCGCCCTGCGCGGGCGGTTGCGCGACGCGCGCCTGTCCTGCCCCGGTCTTCCCCGGTGCCGCCCCCCTGGAAGCCGCCTTCTTGCCGGCCTCGATCCGCTGCGCCTCCACGCTGCTCGCCGCCCTGGTCGCCTCGCGCGCCTCGGCTTCGAGCCGCTCCAGCTCCGCCGCGGCGCGGCCCCGCCGCGCCTGCGTCTCTTCCAGCAGCGCGCGCGCCCGCTCCAGCTTCGTCTCGACCTCGCGCGCCCGCCTGGCCGCCTCCACCGCAGCTGCCTCCGCCGCGGCGGCGCGCTGCAGCGTCCTCGCCGTCTCCGCCCACTCGAGGGCCAGCACGTCGAGCCGCCGCGCGTTCGCCGGGTCGCCCGCCGCCCGCGCGCCGTGCGCGCGCTGGAGCGCCTGCTTCGCCTGCGCCACCGGCTCGGCCACGACCTTGGCGGCGCTCCTCGCCGGCGTCCCGTCGCCGGCGCTCCTGTCAGCCGCGGCGGCCTTGTCGCCGGCGGCGCTCTTCTCGCCCTCTCCCGGCGCGGGCGTCTGCGCGGCGCGCGCCTCGACCTCGCGGAGGATCTGCATCGCCTTCGCGCCGTCGCCCGGCGGCGGCGCGGGCACCGTCGCGAGCGGCCGCTCTCCCTCGCCGTGCGCCAGGGCGCCGCCGCTGCCGAGCGACGCCGCCAGGGCGAGGAGCATCGCGTGGGCCGACCGGCGTCGCCGCGCGTCGCGGAGCATGGGGCGGGAACGCACGTCCGCCAGGTAGCAAACAGGGCTTCCGCGAGCAAGCGCGGCGGTCTTCCGCCCCGCGCGCTGCGCGGCAGCCGCCGGCGCGGCGCGCGCCCAGGCGCGCGTCACTCGGGCAGGAAGTTGCGCACGGCCCAGTCGATCTGCTGCTGGTTCCGCTCGACCAGCTCCTTCCTGCCGCCCGCCTCGTGGAGGAAGACCCGATCTTCGTTGACGAAGACGGTGAGGTAATAAAGGTGCGCCTCCTTCCCCTCGTCGTGCCCGAAGCGCAGCTGGACGCCCGGCAGGCCGTTCCGGCTCTTCACGTCGGTCTTGCCGAGCAGCGCGTAGCCGCCGCCTTCCCGCAGCCGCTTCTCGATCACGCGCGACCAGAAGGCGAGGTCGCCCTCCGGCTCGTTCTCGAAGGCGCGGATCCCGAGCACCACCCCCTCGGCGGTGGTCGCGCGGTACTCGTCGTCGCCGTAGCGATCCCCGAGGTCGACGAAGCCCGGCGGGGTCGCGGGCACGAAGGGCCGGCCGCAGCCGGGCAGCGCCGCCGCGCCGGCGAGCGCGGCGGCGAGGACGAAGGCGTGGCGAAGGGAGTTCATCATCGGAAGCGCCCAGGTCACAGGTTGAGGAGCCGCGAGAGGCCGAGCTCGTTGAGCCAGTCGATCGGGAGCCGCGGGCCCGACGGCGTGATCGTCTCCGTCGAGCGCGGCTGGAAGGAGACGGTGAGGGTCGAGAACGCGACCCGGTCGCGCAGGTACTTGAGGCGCCCCTCGAGGCGCTCGAGCTCGCCGGCGACGCGCGCGAGCTCGCGCTCGAGCTGGATCGACTCCTCGACCTTCACCGCCTTGTCGAGCAGCTTCTCCAGCCGATCGCGCACGGCCCTCGCGTTGCGGATGCGGACCCCGAGGTCGAGGAACTCCTCGGTGACGTCCTCCGCGACCACGTTGCGCTGGAGCATGTCGCCGAGCCCCTCGAGGCGCTTCAGCGCCTCGTCGAACCGCGCGGCGGGGACGCGGATCGTGATCGTCCGATCGTCGCGGCGGGCGAGGAAGCCGCCGAGCTCCTGCGCGAGCGCCTCGACCTTGCCGAGCGACGCGCCCACCTCGAACACCGCCATCGCGATGTGCGCCGTGTAAATGAGGAGCGGCGCGGGCGACGCGCTCACCGCGGCGGCGGTCTGCGCCGCGCCCTGCGGGGCAGCGCCGGTCGGCGTCGTCGCGGGCTGCTGGGCCGGGCCTGTCGGCGCCGGCCTGGCCGGCCCCGCTGCCTGCGCGGTGGGGCCCGGAGGCGGTGGCGCGGGCGTCGCCGCGGGCGTCGGCGCGGCCTTGGCGAACTCCGCGGTGGCCACCGTCCTCTCGAGGTCGACCGACGACGACTCTTCGAACGCGTCGCCCGGGGGCATGCCCGTCGTCGGATCCTGCGTCGGCATCCCTGTGGCCACGGCCTGCGGCGCGACCATCGCCATCGGCGCGCTCGCGGCGTCGCTCGCTGTGGAGCGGCTGGATGCGCAGGCAGATGCGCCTGCGAGCAAGGCAAGGAGAGCCCAGGAGGGCAGCGTTCTTCGCATGGTTCCTCGGAGCGTGGAGCCGGTGACAGGCGCAGAACGCGCTGCCTCGCTCGACCTTACACCAGGGCGCAGGCGACCCGCCCCGGGCGAGCGCCGGCCTAGGCGCCGGCCCCGGGCGGGATCTTCGCCGGTCCCGGCGCGCGCCGGAGCTGGCGCGCCCAGTACGAGACGCCGGCCGCCGCGCCCGCGCCCGCCGCGGCGGCGAGCATCGGGGGCAGCGCCGCGGGCAGCGCGATCGCGGTGAGGACCGCCGCGAACTGCACCGTCGTGGCGAGCTTGCCCGGGATGTTCGCGCTCGCCGTCGAGAGGCGCGCGCCGCGGAAGCGGCGGCTCAGCGCGATCCAGAGCGCGAGCGGCAGCTCGAGGATCTCGCGGGCGAGCAGCGCCGGGATGCCCCAGAGCGGGAGCACGCCGTTCCGGAGGAGCGTGCCGACCACCGCCAGCGCGAACACCTTGTCGGCGATCGGGTCGACGATCGCGCCCATGCGGGTCACCTGACCGGAGCGGCGGGCCAGCCAGCCGTCCAGCACGTCGGTGATCCCGGCGCAGCAGAGGACGGCGAGGGCGGGGCCGGGGCGCGTGGCCACGAACGGGAACAGCGCCGCGAGCGGCAGCCGGGCCAGGCTCATCAGGTTCGGCGGGAGCGCGAGATCGCGTGCAGACAGGGTCGGCATTGCGAGGAGTCCCATGCGTCGCAGGTGCGCCGCGAAAGCCGGATGGTCCTGGTCCACGTCGAGCGCGGTCGAGCCGGGCCGCGCCCTGGCCGGCAGCAGCGCCGGCCTGACATCCACGAGGCGATCGGGCCGGATCAGCCGGCGACGCGCACGGTGAGCACGGGGACGCTGCTCTTGCGGATCACCTTCTCGGCGACGCTGCCGAGGAAGAGGTGCGAGATCCCCCGGCGGCCGTGCGTGCCCATGACGATCATGGCCGCCCGCTCGTCCTCGGCGGTGGCCAGGATCTCGTTCGCCGGATCGCCGTCGCGCAGGATCGCCCGGAGCCCCCCCGTCTGCGCCGCGAGCTGCTGGATCGCGCGCGACGCGGCGGCGCTCACCTCGGCGTGGAACCCGGGCATCAGCGCCGGCTCGAGCCCGGGGTACGTGTAGACCGGGAGCTGGTAGACGTGCAGCAGCACGACCTCGCGCCCGAGCTTCGCGCCGAGGTCCTTCGCGAGCTCGATGGCCTTCAGCGAGGCCTCCTCGAAGTCGACGGGGACCAGTATCACGTTCGCGCCTTCGTTCATCGCGCTCTCCTCGCCCGCGGGACCGGGTGTCCCTTCGATCGTTGCCGCCGCCGGGACGCTTTCGCCGTCGGCGGAGGCGTGCCGCGCGCATCTTGGATCCAAACATCGGTCGATCCCAGGACAAACTGAGCCTTCGGGCCCGGGTGACGCCCGGGGCGGTACGCCGCGCGCGGCGGCGGCCGCCGAGGTCCGCCGCGGCTCCGGCGGCGCGTCGCCGGGGCGTCTTCGGCGCGTTACGGCGCGTTACGGCGCGTCTGCGGCCTTCGCGCGGCGGTGAGCCGCGCGCGCACGAGCGCGCTCTGGTTCGCGCGCACGAGCGACGAGAGCAGCGAGCACTGCGCCCGCCGCCGCGCCACGTAGGCGGCGTCGCGCGCGGTCGCCGAGCGCGGGCGCTCGCGCTGCTCGCGCTCGGCGACCGCGAGCGCCTCCTCGGCCTGCCTCAGCTCGGCGATCGCGAGCGGCGAGAGCGGGCTCTCCTGCGCCTGCACGACGGCCGCGCGCGCCGTGAGGAGCTCGGGAGGGGGCGCGGCCGCGCTGGTCGCGCAGCCCGCGAGCGCGAGGGCCATCGCGAGCGGGGCAGCGGCGCGCGCGCGGCTCACGGGTCCTTCCCCCCGGCGAGCGTGCCCGCCTGGTCCAGCGTGCGGCCCGCCGCGTCGCGCAGCCCCGCCTCCCTCACGACGAGCGTCGAGAGCTCTGCGTCGACCTCGGCCCTGCGCAGCAGCCAGCGGGCGCCATCCAGGTCGCCCGCCGAGATCCGCCGCCGCGCCTGGGCGAGCTCGCTCCTCGCCAGCGCGAGGTGCAGGGCCGCGCGCCGGTCGGCGCTCGCGCCCTCCCGCTCGGCCGCGCGGATGGCGGCCCGCGCGCGGGCGAGCTCGGGCGGCGACGCCGGCGGCCGGAACGCGGCGCACCCGGCGAGCTCCAGACAGGCGATCACGAGCGCGGTTCTGGCGAGCATTTGCGTGGATTCCCGATCTCGCGGCGCGCCGGTGGAACCGTTGTTCCTGGCGGCGCGCCCGGGACATGGTGGTGCATCGAACAGGCCAGCACGCTCCCTGCGCGTGAGCTTCTCGCTGCGATGGGGGCGTTCCGCTGCGTGGTTCCGGCGGACGCTTGCTCCTGGTTCTCATGGACACGCACCGCCTGGCGGCAGGGCCCGGAGACGAGCTCACGCCCTGTCCGTCGACCGTCGCATCTCGCGGCGCCGCCCACGGAGGGCGCCGTTCTCGCCGGCTTCATCGAACATCGCCCGTTCCCGCCGGTATCTTGCTCTCACGGGGCAGGGGACGGCTGCGGTGACCTCGCGTGTCGTCTCCACCGATCACGCAATCGGTTGCGCAGTTGCGCATCGGACGACGGTGCCTTCGGCCCCGCGCTCGACGACGTGCACTCCTCGCATCCCGTGACGTGCTCGTCTTCGACTGCCCTCGCGGCAATATTCCATCAGAATAGCCAGTTCGGCTCGACAGCCACAGCGACGCACTTGGCGCCAACCGCCGGCAGGGACGCGGAGCGCGCCGGCAGGGACACGGAGCGCGCCGGCAGGGACACGGAGCGCGCCGGCAGGGACACGGAGCGCGCCGGCAGGGACACGGAGCACGCCGGCAGGGACACGGAGCGCGCCGGCAGGGACACGGAGCGCGCCGGCAGGGACAACGGAGCCACGCGGTCACGACCGGCGGTGTACCCGCCAGGGACAGGGGGCGCGCTGCCAGGGACAACAGATCACCCACCAGGGACAGGGGGCACGCTGCCAGGGACAAGAGGTCACCCGCCAGGGACAACCCGGCGCGTGACCTCTTGTCCCTGGAGCCGTGTACTCCAGGCACGGTACGTGGATCCTTGTCGGCCTGTCACGAAGCTCCCGCATCTCGCGCGCTTCGATGCCCGCTTCGGGCGGCTCGCAGGGCGAGAGAACGGGAGTCATCAGGTCAATGGGAAGGGGAGCCCGGTGGGCTCTCTGGAATGGATGCCCGGGATGGCTGGTCCGGACAGGATGGCCGGCGCAGCAACCCAGGGGAGGTCGACATGTCGAAGAAGAGCGATATCGAGCGGTGGTCCGAAGCCGTGCAGAGGATGAACGCCGGTGATCTTCCGGCGCTCACGGTGCCATGGCACGTGCTCCTCGGGGAGGCGGTGGATGTGGCGAAGTTCTTCGAGAAGTACTGGAAGACCCAGACCGACGCCCAGAAGCGGGTGACCCGCCTGGGCCTCGAGTCGGCGGTCCCGAAGGACAGCAAGAAGGGAGATGCGGCGCGCCTCGGGCCGAAGACGGCGGAAGAGATCCTCTCGCTGCAGCGCGCCACGCAGGAGGCGCACACGCGGTATCTCCTGACCGTCGAGAAAAACAAGAGCCCGCGCGAGCGGGGGAAGTTCTTGCTGGGGGAGATCTGGGCGACCTTGAGCTTCTATTTCGACGATGGCGTCGAGGACGACAAGGACGAGATGCTGGCCCGGATCGACGCGGCGCACGCGGGGGATCCCGACACGGCGGACGCGCTGGCGAGCGCGCTGGACGATTATGCGCTCCTCGGCGAGAAGCACCGCGGCGCGCTCGATGGGCTCGGTGGCTTCCAGGCGGGCTACCTGGACGAGGCGCGCGCCGTGGCGGCCGAGCTGCGACGGCTGCCCGCACAGGCGGAGGCGATCTCCCGGCAAGCGCAGGAGGCCCTGCTGCTCCGCAACAAGCTGGCGGCGCTGCTGATCGAGCGCATGGGCCTCGTGCGGTCCGCGGCGCGCTTCGTGTTCCGGGGTCAGCCGGAGATCGTGCGCGAGGTGACGAGCGCTTACGACCGCCGCAAGCGCGCCGCAGCCCGCCGGGCCAAGGCGCAGCCCGGCCCGGCGGCGACGCCCTCGCCAGCGTCACCGTCGCCGGTGTCACCGTCGCCGGTGTCACCGTCGCCGGTGTCACCGTCGCCGGTGTCACCGTCGCCGGTAGCGCCCTCGCCGAACGTGCCTGCCGCGCCCCTCGGGGGCTGAGCCGCGGAGGCTCACTCCCCCGACGTGAGCTACCTGGCGCGGGCTTGCGGTGGTACGCTGCCGGTATGAGCGCGCTGCGAGCAAAGGTTCAGGGCGGCCGGCTGGTGCTCGACGAGCCGACGAGCTTTGCCGAGGGCACCGTGATCGATCTCGTCGTCGCCGACAACGACAACCTGGACGAAGACGAGCGGGCTCGCCTCGATGAGGCGCTGGAGAGATCGCTGGCGAGCGCGCGCGAAGGGACGATCGACGCGGACGATCTCCTGGCCGAGATCGCGCGGCTCGAGCCGGCTCGCGGATGAAGCGAGCCCGCATCCGGCTCACGAAAGACGCAGCCCGCCAGACGAGGGAGGCGGCCACCTGGTGGATCGAGAACCGTCCGGCCGCCCCCTCGCTGTTTCGCGAGGAGCTCGCGGCCCTGCTCGGCTTGCTCAGGACAGCGCCGGAGGCCGGAGCCCCGCACGCACACCGACGGATCAAGGGCGTTCGCCGCGCTCCGCTCCCGACCTCGCGCTACCTCGTCTACTACACCTACGACCCCCGGAGCGGAGAGGTCCTTGTGCTGGCCGTCTGGAGTGCCCTTCGCGGGCGTTCGCCGCGGTTCACCGTGGAGTGACCTGCGCTGTTGGCCTCCCTCCACGGCGCCGTCCTGCGCGTCATGAAACGTCCGCCGCTCCGGCGGCGCCCAGGTGACCGGCATCGCTCCAGCGCCGGAGCCCGCAGCCTGACCCTGCATGCCAGGATCCGCGAATAAAATCGCGGCGCCCGCCGTCTCCCGTCTGCCGGCTTTTTTCTCAGCGCGCGACCCTTCCGCTACCCTGGCAACCGCCGTGCCGATCGTCGACCCGAACCTCCGCACCACGATCGTTCACGCGTTCGCCGTCACGGTGGCGGACCCGTCGAGCCTGGTGCGCACCACGTCCCGGGGCGGGACCGACGATCCCGACAGACCCAGCCGCGACCCCTCCATCCTCCCGGACGTCGGCCAGATCGTCGGCGGGCTCTACCGTCTCGGACGCCTCCTCGGGAAGGGCATGTTCGGCAAGGTGTACGTCGCCCAGCGCGTCGACGTCCCCGAGCACCAGGTCGCCCTCAAGCTCATGCCCCGCTCGCTGTACGCGATGCGGAACGTCGAGCGCGAGCTCGTCATGCTCGCCACCGTCGGCCACCCGCACGTCGTCCAGCTCAAGGACCACGGCATGAACGCCGACTACGTGTGGCTCACCATGCCCGTCTACGAGGGCGAGACGCTCGCGCAGCGCCTCGATCGCAGCCCCCTCGGCATGCGCGAGGCGCACGACATCTTCCTCGCCGTCGCGCGCGGGCTCGAGGCGCTCCACGCGGCGGGGCTCCGGCACCAGGACGTCAAGCCGGACAACATCTTCCTCGCGAAGTTCGCCGGCCGCGTCCACCCCATCCTGCTCGACCTCGGCGTGGCCGCGGAGCGCGAGGCCTCCTTCTGCGCGGGCACCGCGCTCTACGCCTCGCCCGAGCAGATCCGCGCGCTGAACGGCTTCCCCGGCGTCGTGCCGCTGACCGAGAAGATGGACACGTACGGGCTCGCCACGACGCTCCTCTACTCGCTCGTGAACCCCAGGGACTTCCCGGGCGAGTCCGCGCAGACGCGCACCGAGCTGGTCCAGGCCCACGATATCCGCGCCGACAGGCCGCTCGCCGACAACGCGCTGCCCGACCTCACCGGGCGCCCCCGCCAGATGTTCCAGGAGGCGCTCAAGCGGTGGCTCGCCATCGACCCGCACGAGCGCCCGACGATGACCCAGCTCGCCGAGGAGCTCGACGTGCTGCTCGAGCCGGAGCGCGAGGCCGAGCGCGAGGCGGAGCGGCTGCGCCTCAAGCAGAAGACGTCGTACCTGCGCGTGCGCATCGCCGCCGGCGCGATGACCCTCATCGGCTGCGCGGTCGTGCTGCTCGGCGTCTCGAAGCGCGAGACCCTGCGGCTCGCGAACGAGCTCGATCGCGCGCGCCAGATGGGGGCCGAGTCGTTCGACAAGCTCGACACCTGCGTCGCGTCCCACCAGATCGCCCAGTCCGACGTGAGCGCGTGTCGCAGCGCCCGCGAGCAGGACCGCGCGGAGTTCAACGAGACGCTCGCCAGCCTCCAGAAGAGCGGCACCGCGACCGAGGCGGAGCACGCGCGCCAGATCCAGTCGCTGCACGCGACCCACGCGGCGCGCCTCAAGACCTGGGAGGACCGCGCCGCGGCCGCGGAGAAGGCGAGCCTCACCGACCGCGAGCGGCTCGCCGAGGCCGAGAAGGCGCGCGCCGCGCTCGTCACCGAGCGCGACGAGGCCAAGGCGCTCGCCGAGCAGCGCGCCGCCGAGCTCGCCGCCGCCACGCAGGCGCGCGCCGCCTGCGACACGGAGCGCGCGAGCTGCATCGCAGAGCGCGACCGCTTGAGGACCGAGGCGGCCGATCCCTACGAGGCGCCGCCCTCGCCGGGGAAACCGCCGGCGACCGCCGCGAGCGGCGGGCTGCCGCAGGCGCCGCAGCCGCCGGCGAGCGCGGGCGCCCCGGCCGCCGCCACGGGCACTCCGGCGGCGCCGGCGAGCCCGGCGAGCTCTGCGCCGTCCACCGCCGCTCCTCCTTGAGCGCCTCCGCTGGAAGGCCGGTGGAGGCGATGGACGTCGCTGTGGCCGGGCCGCCTCTGCTTGTGGCGACAGCCTGGGGAGGCTATCCGTAAGGCCAGGAAGGCGAGGGCCATGGGTGACATCTCTCGACGTGAAATGCTGCGTCGGCTGGGCGCGGCGGGCCTCGTCCTCGGGGGCGCGGCCGGCGTCGCTGCCGCCCGGTGGGACCGCGGCGGCGCCGCCGCCGTCTCGGCGGAGCGCCCGCAGACGCGGGACTACCGGCTCCGCGACGCGCCGGACGGGGTGCCCCAGCTCGTGGTCGCCCGCGCGGGCGCCGAGGCGCTCGCCGAGGGCAGCCCGGACCCGGCCGCCCTGGTCCGCAAGGCCGTCGACGCGCTCGGCGGGATGCGCCGCTTCATCTCGCGCGGCGACGTCGTGGTCGTGAAGCCGAACATCGGCTGGGATCGCACCCCCATCCACGCGGCGAACACCAACCCGAAGGTCGTCGCCGAGGTGGTGCGCCTCGCGTACGACGCCGGCGCCAAGAGCGTCATCGTGACCGACGCCTCGTGCAACGAGCCGAACCGCTGCTTCCAGCGCTCCGGCATCTGGAAGGCCGCGTACGACGTCGGCGCCGAGGTCGTCATCCCCGCGGCGCACCGCTTCCGCGGCATGCGCCTGAAGGGCGAGGTGCTCGACGACTGGCCCGTCTACACGCCGCTCGTCAACGCGGACAAGGTGATCAACGTCCCGATCGCGAAGCACCACAACCTGTCGAAGTACACCGCCGCGATGAAGAACTGGTACGGGGCGCTCGGCGGGCGGCGCAACCGGCTCCACCAGAACATCGACGTCTCCATCGCCGACCTCGCGACGTTCATCCAGCCGACGCTCACCATCGTGGACGCCGTGCGCGTCCTCATGCGCAACGGGCCGCAGGGCGGGAACGTCGCCGACGCGAAGGACATGCACACGATCATCGCGACGACCGACCAGGTCGCCGCCGACGCGTACGGGTGCCAGCTCATCGGCCGCAAGCCCGAGGAGATCCCGTACCTCAAGATGGGCCACGAGCGGGGCCTGGGCACGATGCACTGGCAGAACCTGCGGCTCGCCGAGGTGTAGTACTCATGGCAAATCCCGACCCGACGCCGGCCCCGCCGGCGCATGGCCCGGCCGCCGCTGCAGCGGCCGCGGCGCCCCCCGCCGCGGCGGCCGCGCCGCCCACGACAGCAGCGCGACCTCCCGCCGCGGCGGCCGCGCGCGTGGCCCCGTGGACCGCGCTGCTGCGCAGGGCGCGCGCGATCCTCCGGCCCGCGCCGAAGCGCCGGCCCGGATCGGGCTTGCCGGCGCGCAAGACGATCCAGGTGCTCGTCTGGGTGCGCCGCGCCGTGCAGGCGGGCTGCCTCGGGCTGTTCCTCTACTTCCTGTTCCAGACCGGCTTCCGCGGCTCGTTCGCGTCGTCCGAGGCGCGCGTCCGCCTGCCGCTGCCCGTCGAGGGGTTCCTCCTCGCCGACCCGTTCGTCGGCGCGATGACCCTGCTCTCGACGCACACCGTCTACCGGGGCCTGCTCTGGTCGATCGGGATCCTCGCGCTGACGCTCGTCTTCGGGCGCGTGTTCTGCGGCTGGATCTGCCCCTTCGGGACGCTCCACCACTTCTTCGGGTGGATCTTCCCGTCGCGCTACGGCAAGGGCGGCAAGCGCGTCGAGGCGAACAAGACGTACACGCGGCAGCGGGTGAAGTACTACCTCATGTACGCCTTCCTCGCGGCGAGCGCGGCCGGCAGCGTGATCGGCGGGCTGTTCGATCCGATCTGCGTGGCGGTCCGCGCGATCGGCCTCGCCGTCATCCCGGCCGCGCAGTACGTCGCGAGCGTGGTGACCGGCGCCGCGACAGGGACCGGGAGCCGGCCGGTGCAGTTCGCCGCGGACCACGCGCAGGACTTCCTCGCCTCCAGCGTGTGGCAGACGAAGCAGTTCTACTTCCACCAGACGTGGTTCGTCGGGATCCTGTTCGTCGCGATCCTGTTCATGAACCGCTTCATCCCGCGGTTCTGGTGCCGCGTGCTCTGCCCGCTCGGCGCCTTCCTCGGCGTGTTCGCGCGCTTCGCGCTCTTCGGGATGCAGAAGGACCACGCGAAGTGCACCGACTGCAACCTGTGCCTCGTGCACTGCCAGGGCGCCGACTCGCCCCAGGGCGGCGTGAAGTGGCGGCAGGACGAGTGCCACATGTGCCTCAACTGCGAGAACGCGTGCCCCGAGGACGTCATCAAGTTCCGCTTCCTCCCGAACCGGACGAGCGCCCTCGTGAAGCCCGACACGGGCCGCCGCACCGCGCTCGCGACCGCCGCCGCCGGCGCGGTGATCATCCCGACGGCGCGCATCGCCGACGTGCTCGACGCGAACTACGACCACCGCGTCATCCGGCCGCCGGGCTCGGTCGAGGAGCGCGAGTTCCTCGAGCGCTGCATCCGGTGCGCCGAGTGCATGAAGGTCTGCCCGAACAACGCGATCCACCCCGCGTTCTTCGAGGCGGGCATCGAGGGCCTCTGGACGCCGATCGTCATCCCGCGCATCGGGTACTGCGAGCACTCGTGCGTCCTCTGCGGCGACGTCTGCCCGACCGGCGCGATCCAGAAGATCACCGAGGAGCAGAAGATGGGGATCGGCCAGAAGCCGATCTCGATCGGCACCGCGTTCTACGACCAGGGGCGGTGCCTGCCGTGGTCGATGAGCGTGCCGTGCATCGTCTGCGAGGAGTTCTGCCCGACGTCGCCCAAGGCGATCTGGGTCGAGGAGGTCGACATCCCGAAGCGGGAGCCGGTCGCCGCGGAGCACGGCAAGGAGCCGCCGATGAAGATGGTCCACGTGCAGCGTCCGCACGTCGATCCTTCGCTGTGCATCGGCTGCGGGGCGTGCGAGAAGGTGTGCCCGGTGCAGGACAAGCCGGCGGTCTACGTGACCAGCGTCGGCGAGACCCGCTCGAAGACGAACGTCATCCTTCTCGAGGACACGGACTACAACAAGGCATCTTGACCCGGGCGCGCGCCTGCTCCGCGCGGCGGGATCACGGCAGGAGGCAGCTCGGGTGCGCACGCTTCGCTTCTACGGAACCCTCTCGTTGGCCGCGGCCTCGGCCCTGTGCGGCTGCGGCGAGCCCTTCACGGCGGGCCCCGCGTCCACCTCGTCGGCGTCGTCGAGCTCGGGGACCGGCGGCGCCGGCGCCGGGGGAGGCGCCGGCGGCGAGGGCGGCGCCAGCGCGACGTCGTCGAGCACGTCGACCTCGGGAGGGGGCGGCGAGGGCGGCTGCAGCGCCTGCAAGGAAGGGGAGTTCTGCACGGCCAGCGAGACCTGCGTGCGCTGCAGCGACCGCAGCCGCGCGCTGTCGTACGCCGCGCTGGAGGAGATCGAGGTCGAGGGGACATCGCCGGCGTTCCCGCGCGTGCGCGTGGAGCCCGCCGGGGGCGGCGCGGGAGGGCAGGGCGGCGCGGGAGGGCAGGGCGGCGCGGGGGGCCAGGGCGGCGGAGGCGGCGCGGCCGGCGGAGGCGACCCGGGCGGTGCGGGCGGGGTCGTCCTGCGGCTCGTCTACGTGGCCGGCTTCGGCTCCGCGAACGACCGGCAGATCGCCACGGCCACCGGTCTGCCGTGGACGGGGGGCGAGGCCGTCGTGAGCGCGCTCGTCAACTCCCCGCAGGCGGAGTCGGGGCCGCTGCTCTTGCCCGTGGACGCGTTCTCGCCGCGCGACGGGTTCCCGCCGGGCTCGCTGCTCCTCGACCGCTTCCTCGCCGGGCCGGGCAGCCCGCGGGATCTGATCGTCGCGGATGCGCTCGAGGCGACCAGCGCGGTGCCGTTCGACACGCTCAACCGGGACGCGGGGAGCTACTCGGTGGCGGTCGCCCACGCCGCTCGCCCCTACCGGTACTGGTTCATGATCAAGCGCCAGGACGACGGGGGGACCACGAGCCGGCTCGTCACCATGCGCGCCCACGACGCGGAGGCGCAGCCGCTCGACATCACCCTGCCGGGCAACTGCCCGGCGCAGGGCGACGACCTCGCCCCGTGGGTGACGCCGGACGGCGGCGTGCTCTTCTTCCAGTCGCTCTACAGCCCGCGCGGCGACTGCGCGGCGGCGTCGGTGCTGCGGAGCTTCTACGTGAAGCTCGGCCCCGATGGGCTCCCGGTGGCCGGGCAGACGGCGAGCATGCTGCTGTCACACCTGGATCCGTCCCACGCCTTCATGACGCCGTCGCTCTCGCCCGACGAGTGCACGCTGTACCTCGCCTCGGACAAGGACGGGGAGCAGAAGCTCTACTCGGCGTCACGGCGGTAGCTCCGCGCGCCTCCCGGGGGCCGCCTGGGGGCCTCCCGGGGGAAGATCACTGCGAGCGGAAGCCCTCGGCGGGGCGGAGGCGGGCGGCGTAGAGGCTCGGGACGATCGTGGCCGCGAGGCAGATCAGGATGGCGATGGCGCCGGTGATCAGGAACTCCTGCGGGCGCGCCTGCACGGGGAGGCGAGAGATGAAATACACCTTCGGGTCGAGCGGGAAGCCGTAGACCAGGAGGCCCTTGCACACCACCACGCCGAGCAGGAGGCCGAGCGAGGTGCCGGCGACGCCGATGATGCCGCCCTGGTAGAGGAAGATGCGCAGGATGGCGCCGTCGGTCGCGCCCATCGCCTTCAGGACCGCGATCTCCTTCTTCTTGTCGAGCACCACCATGATCAGCGTCGCGATGACCGTGAACGCGGCGACCACGATGATGAGCGCCAGCACCGCGCTCATGCCGATCTGTTGGATGCGCAGCGCCGTGAAGAGGCCGTGGTTCAGCTCCTCCCAGTCCATCGTGTAATAAAGGCCGTTGCTGAGGAGGTTCGTGATCTCGCGCGCGATGGCGCTGGCGTTGTCGATGTCGTCGACCTTCATCTCGACGCCGGTCACCGTGTCGCCGTGGTCGTAGAAGGCCTGCGTCTCGTAGAGATCGGCGTACGCCAGCTTGGTGTCGTACTGCTCGAAGCCGGCCTCGAAGATCGCGATGACCCGGAACCGCTTGGCGACCGGCGGCTTGATGGCGCCGTTCGAGAACGAGAAGCCGATGGTCGGCGAGGTCACGGTGACGCACTCGCCGATCTCCAGGGACAGGTTCTTCGCGAGCACGGCGCCGATCACGATGCCCGGCATCCGCGCGATCTGCTCCTTGTCGGCGCAGGGATCGGGATCGACCTCGGGGGGCAGCTCGTCGTCGTCGGGGAGCACGCTGCCGTAGCCGCCCTCCGGCTCGATCGAGCCGCGCGGTGCGCCCGCGGCGACCGCGACCTCGGCGTCGTCCACCTCGCCCTCGTCGGCCCCGGCGTCCGCCGCGCCGTCGAGATCGGCCGCGCTCGGGGCGGGCTCGGCCCCGGCGTCGCGCGCGGCGGCGGCGCGCTCGTCCTCCAGGATGCGCGCCTCGTACGCCTTCAGGAGATCGATCTCGCCGCCGGCGTCCGGCGGCTCGAGCGCGCCTGTCGCGCCCGCGTCCGCCTCCACGGCAGGGACGTCCGGCAAGGACGGCGGCGCCGCGCGCTCGGGGGGCTTCGCGCCAGGGCGGCGCAGGCCGGCGAGATCGCCGCCCGGGAGGATGTGGCGCGGCAGGTCGAGCACGGGCGCGGCGGCGCCGTCGGCGCCCACGCCGAGGCTCCTGGCCGGGTCAACCCCCTTCACGAGGACGCCTGTCGCCGTGGCGTCGCCGTGGGTCAGCATCATGGGGTTGATGCTGAACGGCGCGACGCCGACCACGCCGGGCACCTTGGCGACCTGATCCATGATCGAGCGGTACTCCCGGAAATCCGTGGAGTACTTGATCACGAGGACATGGGCGTTGACGCCGAGGACCTTCTCGCGGAACTCCGCCTGGAAGCCTCCGGTCACGCTCATCACGGTCGCGAGCGCCGCGACGCCGAGCGCGACCCCGAGGATCGCGAAGATGGTGCCGACCGAGATGAACGCGCGCTTCTTGGAGCCGAGGTATCGCAGCGCGACCTCGATGGGGTAGCTCATCGCGGTGCCCTCCTAGCAGAACGCGGCGCGCGCGGCACGCTGGGCCGCGGCGCGGCGCGGCGTGCCGCGGCGGTCGAAGAGACGAGGCGGGACGAGACGAGCCCCGCGGGCGGCTCGACTTTCGCGCGCGGCGTTCGCTGGGCCTCGCTTCCAGGACCGAACGCCTGCTAGAATCCAGCCCTGCCGCAGACGGCGGCATGTGGCGTGTACCTCTGCCGGCGAGCCTTTCATGAGCGCCACCAAGAACGAGCACCACACCGCGCGCAGCAGGGTCTTCACCGAGGACGAGAGCGCGCTCGAGGAGGCGCCGGTGTCGCGTCCGACCAGCCCGTCCGTCGGGGTGCGCTCGTCCGGCGTCGCGGCCGCGAGCATGCCGTCCGGGGAGCCCGAGAGCGCCGGCGACGACGTGCAGGTGGACGTGGAGGTCCGTCCGTCGTCGAGGCCCTCCAGGTCGGGCTGGGTCGAGGGGCCGGCGAGCGAGGCGCCGAGCTTCGCCGCGCCGCCGCCGCTGCGCCAGAAGACCCCGCGCTTCGCGCGGCAGAGCGAGCCCGACGCCGACGAGGTCGGCGGGCGGACGAGCGCGGCGCCGGTGAGCGAGGCCGAGCCGTCGCTGGAGATCCCGCCGCCGGACGAGGTCGAGCCGCGCGAGCGGCGGCCGCCCGGCGCCAAGGACCCGTACATCGGGACGACCTTCGACCACCGGTACAAGATCGAGCGGCTGCTCGGCGAGGGTGGGATGGGGTACGTCTACCTCGCCCGCCACAAGGTGATCGACAAGCGCGTGGCCGTGAAGGTGCTGCGCGCGGAGCTCGCGCGGGACCGCGAGATCTTCGAGCGCTTCGTGCAGGAGGCCCGCGCCGCGTCGAGCATCGGCAACCCGCACATCGTCGACATCTCCGACTTCGGCGACCTGCCGGACGGCTCCACGTACTTCGTGATGGAGTACCTGGAGGGCGTGAGCCTGGCGCAGCTCATCGACTCGCCGAACGAGCTGCCGATGGACCGGATCTGCCAGATCGCGCTGCAGCTCTCCGCGGGGCTCGCGGCCGCGCACGAGGCGGGCATCATCCACCGCGATCTCAAGCCGGACAACGTGTTCGTGGTGCCGCGCGGCAGCGATCCGAACTTCGTGAAGATCCTCGATTTCGGGATCGCGAAGGTGTCGACCAGCACGACGACCAAGCTGACGCGCGCGGGCGCGGTGTTCGGGACGCCGCACTACATGTCCCCGGAGCAGGCCGCGGGCGCGCCGATCGATCACCGGACCGACATCTACTCGCTCGGCGTGATGCTCTACGAGCTCGTGAGCCGGCAGCTGCCGTTCAACGCCGACAACTTCATGGGGATCCTGACGCAGCACATGTACAAGGCGCCGGTCCCCATCCGCGCGCTCGTCGGCGGGCCGGACTGCCCGCCCGGGCTCGAGGCGGTGATCCTGAAGTGCCTCTCGAAGAAGCCGGAGTCGCGCTATCAGACGATGGGCGAGCTCCACGAGGACCTCGAGCGCGTGAAGGGCGGCGGGGTGCCGGGCGCGGTCGCGGAGATGATGGCGCGGTCGGGCGGCTTCAACGTGCCGCACGACTACTTCAAGACGTCGAAGGTGATCGTCCCGGCGACGCCGCCGTCGCCCCCGCGCTCGCCGTGGCCGCGCTACGTGTGGGTCGCGGGCGCGGCGGCCGCGGTGGGGATCGTGACAGCGATCTTCGTGATCGGCGGGAGCGGGTCCGCGAGCCACAACGCCGCGCCGCCGCCGAAGCCGGCGGTCACCGAGGCGCCCGCGGCCAGGCAGGCGCCCGAGCCGCCGCCGGTCCAGAAGACGGTGGTCGCGCTGGCCGCGGTGCCGGAGACGGCGGTCGGCTACCGCAACGGCGTGGAGCTGAGGCTGCCGGCGAGCATCGACGTCGAGCAGGGGCAGACGGTCACGATCGACATCCGGGCCGAGGGGTACGTCCCCAGCACGGTGGTGCTCGACGGCACCGAGCCGAGCAAGCTGGTGAAGCTCGTCGAGGTCGACGACAAGGGCGGGCAGAAGGTGAGGCCCGGCGGGGGCAGGCCTCCGGCGACGCCGGCGACGGCCCGCACGCCGAAGGGCTCGGACGTCCGGGATCCCTGGGCCAAAGAGAAGAAGTGAGCGCCCGCGCGGCCCGTGGCCCGCGCTCCGGGCTCCGTGATAAGCCGCGGTGGTGACCCAGGTAGATCACCTCATCACCCTCGTCCCCGAGGACGTGCTCGGCATCTGTCGCCGCCTCCGCGAGCGCGGCAAGCGCGGCTGGATCGTCGGCGGCTGCGTGCGCGACCTGCTCCGCGGGGAGCCCGCGAAGGACTGGGACGTGGCGACCGACGCGCGGCCGGATGAGGTCGTGGCCGCGTTCCGGAAGGTGATCCCGACCGGGATCCAGCACGGGACGGTGACCGTGCTCGTGCGCGGCGTGCCGTACGAGGTCACGACGCTGCGCGGGGACGGGACGTACACCGACGGGCGGCGGCCGGACCGGGTCGAGTTCGTGGACGACATCACGGCCGACCTCGCGCGGCGGGATTTCACCATGAACGCGATCGCGCTCGATCCGGTCGACGGGCACCTGATCGATCCGTTCGGCGGCCGGAAGGACCTCGACGCGAACGTCATCCGCGCGGTGGGGGACCCGAACGAGCGCTTCGCGGAGGACGGGCTGCGGGTGCTGCGCGCGGCGCGCTTCGCGGCGACGCTGGAGGGGTCGATCGAGCCGGAGACGGAGCGGGCCATGGGCACGGCGCGGTCGCACCAGACGTTCCGCTGCGTGAGCGCGGAGCGGGTGCGCGACGAGTGGCTCAAGGCGATGCGCGCGCGCCGGCCGAGCGTGGCGTTCGAGATCATGCGCCGGACGGAGCTGCTCGGGATCACCTGCCCGGAGATGATCGAGTCGGTCGGGTGCGAGCAGAACCGCTGGCATGCGTTCGACGTGTGGGGGCACGCGATGGCCTGCCTCGACGCGTGCAAGCCGGAGCCGATCCTGCGCGTGGCGGCGCTGATGCACGACATCGGCAAGCCGCGGACGCGCGCGTTCTCGGACAAGACGCGCGATTACACGTTCTACGAGCACGAGCGGGTCGGCGCCGAGATGGCCGAGCCGATCCTCGCGCGGCTCCGGTTCTCGAACGACGAGCGGGCGCGGATCGTGGCGCTGATCCGACACCACCTGATCTGCTATGACGAGACCTGGACGGACGCGGCGGTGCGCCGGTGGCTCAGGCGGGTGAGCCCGGGGCTCGCGCCGGATCTCTACGAGATTGGCGTGGCGGACGCGCTCGGCAAGGGACGCGACGCGTCCGAGGACATCGCCTCGATAGGGCGTCTCCGGGCGCGCGTGGAGGCGATGCTCGCCGCGGGAGCGGCCCTGTCCGCCAAGGATCTCGCCGTGAACGGGAGTGTGCTGATGAAGGAGCTCGGCATTCCGCCCAGCAAGCTCGTCGGGGAAATCCTGGAGCGCCTTGTCGAGCTCGTCACCGAGGAGCCCGAGGCGAACACGCGCGAGCGCCTGCTCGCGGCGGCGCGCGATCTCGTCGCGTCGAAGGCGTCGTCCTGAGCTCCGCGCTTTGCGGGTAGTTCTTACGTAAGAAGCGCGCGGGTGCGCGGCGCTCGTCGCGTGTACCCGAGGGTGGTCTCGCCGGGCCGTCCGGACCCTTTTTGTCGCGCGGCGCGCCCGTCCACCTGCGATCGGCCATGTCCTCGCTCCTTGGGGGAGCCTCTCCCAGATCGCGAGTCGATCGTCGCAGGCAAGGCACAGGGGACGACAACGGTGGTTGGTTGTCTACCTCCGGTCGCATTCAAATAATTCATGCTGATCGCATCCGTGGAGACTTGCCTCTGGTAGCATCCGTCGTTGCGCACTGTTGCGCCCCCCATTGGGAGGTCATTTTGAAGCTCTCGACGAAGAAGCTTGTTGGGCTGGTCGGTTTGGGTTTGCTTGCGTCGGCGGCAGCCATCGGTGGGTGCTCCGGCGGGGGTGGTGGGGCGAGCTCCGGCAACAACGGCTCAGGGAGCGGGAGCGGCGGCGGGAGCGGCGTCGGGAGCGGCGGCGACGATACGACCGCGAGCGGGCTCGGGAACGGCGGCGGCGACTTCACACCACCCGACGCCGGTGGGCTCGACGAGGACACGGCGTGTGTCGCGACCAGCCTGCAGGCCGATTACGAGCAGCGTCCGGCCGACATCATCTTCATCATCGACAACTCCGAGAGCATGACGGAGGAGATCGAGAGCGTTCAGCGGAACATCAACCAGAACTTCGCGTCGATCATCGACAGGAGCGGGATCGATTACCGCGTGATCATGCTGTCGAGGCACGGCAGCTCGTCGCTGGAGCAGTCCGTCTGTATCGAGGCGCCGCTCGGCAGCGGGAGCTGCTCGCCGGTGCCGTCGACGCCGAACTCGAACCCGCCGCATTTCTATCAGTACAACATCGAGGTCGGCAGCCTCGATTCGCTCTGCCTGGCGATCGACACCCTGAAGGGCACGATGCCGCCCCGGGGCGAGACGACGTCGGCCGGGTGGTCGCAATGGCTGCGGCCGGAATCGCTGAAGGTGTTCGTCGAGATCACCGACGACGGCGCCAACTGCTCGACGAGGGCGCTCGGCGCCGACAAGATGGCCACCGATGACGGCGATATCACGCTGTACGATCTCGACGACGACGAGCCGGAGAACAAGAACGTCGCGGGGGGCACGAAGTCGGCGGACGCGTTCGACGCGGCGCTGACGGCGGTCGCGCCGGAGCACTTCGGGACGCCGAGC
This sequence comes from Sorangium sp. So ce406, assembly GCF_051474675.1. Classification (NCBI taxonomy): domain Bacteria; kingdom Pseudomonadati; phylum Myxococcota; order Polyangiales; family Polyangiaceae; genus Sorangium; species Sorangium sp. So ce406. The sequence continues at coordinate 1,698,671 of NZ_CP150340.1, forward strand.
GCGCGCAACTACATGTTCTTCAGCTTCGTGGGCATCAAGGAGAACAACCCGCCGACCACGCCCTGGCCGCCGGACCAGCCCGCCACCTGGGAGCAGTGCCGCCCCGGCTCGGTCGACCCCGGGACGACGTACCAGCGCCTCAGCGTCATGACCGGCGGGCTGAGATACCCGATCAACCAGTACGATACGTACGACGCCGTGTTCCAGGCGATCGCGGACAGCGTGATCTCGGGCGCCAAGCTGTCGTGCGAGATCGAGGTGCCGAAGGCGCCAGACGGGCACTCGATCGATCTGGACACGGTGCGGATCGAGTACACGCCGAGCAACGGCGGGCAGAAGCAGACCTTCACCCAGGTGAAGAGCCCCGAGGAGTGCAAGGCGATGTCGTTCTACTACGAGGAGGGGCTCATCCGGCTGTGCCCGGACACCTGCTCCATGGCGGTGCAGGACAACTCCGCGAGCATGAACCTGCTCTACGGCTGCTGGGTCGATCCGCTCTGAAGCGAGGGAGCGCTCGCGGGCGCCGCGGCGCCGCATAGCGCCCGGCGCCCGGCGGCCTCTTCGGGGGAACGCGGGAGCCGGGCGCCCGCGCCTGCTACCCTGCGCGAACGACAGATGCGGCTCGATATGACGTGCCGTGCCGGCCACGGCGGAAGCGAGGAGCCCGAGGCGTTCACCCTGGGGGAGCGGCGCGTGCGGGTGACGGAGATCCTCGACCGGTGGCCGGGCGTCGATCACCTCTACTTCAAGGTGCGGGGGGACGACGGGGCGCGGTACATCCTGCGGAGAGATTTCGAGATCCTCGTCTGGGAGCTCGAGGTCTACGAGGCCGCCGAGTAGGGGCGGGGGGACGGGCTCGTGCGGTCAGCGGTGGACGGGCTTGCCGCGGACGAAGGCGCGCTGGACGGCGGCTGTCTCGGAGGCGAAGACGAGGTGATTCAGGACCTCTGACTCGGAGACGACGTGCTCGGGGAAACGGACGGCGATGAAGTCGGCCTCCTTCCCGGGGTCGAGGCTGCCGATGACGCGGCCCAGGCCGACGGCGTCGGCGGTGCCCTGCGTGGCGACGACGAACAGATCGGCTGGGGTCAGGCGGTCGCCGAGACAGACGGCGTTGTCGAAGGCGCTCGACATGCTGCGGCGCATGTCGAAGCTGCGACCCGCGCCGACGTCGCTGCCGAGCGCCACCGGGACCGCGCGGGCGCGCGCGTCGCCGAGGCGCATGCGGCCGCTGCCCAGGAAGAAGTTCGAGTCGGGACAGTGGACGACCGAGGCGCCCGTCTCGGCGATGCGATCCCACTCGCGCGACGAGAGATGAATGCTGTGCGCGAGGAGGGTACGGCCGGTGAGCAGGCCGACGCGATCGTAGACGTCGAGGTAGTCGCGCGCCCACGGGTGCTCGCGGCGCGTCGCCTCGGCCTCGGCCGGGGTCTCGGCGACGTGCGTCTGCACGAGGAGGCCGTGATCCTGGGCGAGCCGCGCGGCGGCCTCCATCAGGGGACGCGAGCAGCTGGGAGCGAAGCGGGGCGTGATCGCGAACTCGAGCAGGCCGTGGCCCTCGCCGTGCCAGCGCTGCACGAGGTCCCGGGCCGCCGGGATGGCCTCGTCGCGAGGGACACAGAGCGCCTCGGGGCAGTTCTGGTCCATCAGCGTGAGGCCGGCGATGCCGCGCAGGCCGGCGTGCAGCAAGGCGCGGAAGAGCTGGTCGGTCGCCCCGGGGGACGAGCTGGAGAAGACGACGCAGGTGGTCGTGCCCGACGCGCGGAGGCGCGCCGTGAACTCGCCGGCGACGAGGGCAGCGTAGCCGCCGTCACGGAAACGGGCCTCCTCGGGGAAGACGGACCGATCGAGCCAGTCGAGCAGCGCGCCGCTGGCGCTGCCGATGATGCGGGTCTGCGGGAAATGGACGTGCGCGTCGATGAAGCCGGGCATCAACACGGCCGGGCGCAGATCGAGCACCGGGCCGCGGAAGGCGCCGGGGGCGAACGGCAGGACCTGAGCGATGAGGCCGGCCTCGTCGACGACGAGCAACGCGTCGTCCAGGAAGCGGACGGCGGCGCCGCCCGCCGGCGCGGCGGACGGGGTGAGCAGGCGCCCGCGGTAGGCGCGCGGCGACCTATGGCTCCGCGCGCTCATCGGACCGCGATCTCGCTCCGGCGCGCCCAGCCCATCATCATGCTTCCCCCCTGGTTCTTGACGACGAGCACCCACCCGCCCGACTCGCGCACGACCATCACGAGCTCGCCGGCGGCGATCGCGCCGACGCGGGCGCCGTCCGGCCGCGGCTCGTCGACGAGCGTGACGCCGCGCGACGCGATGCCGAGCTGGAGGCGCGATGGGGCGCCGGGCTCGTCGACCTCATCGTCGAAGCCGGGCGGGTCGTCGTGCGGCGTCCGCGGGTCGTGAGCGCCCGGGTCGTCGTCGTCGAACGGGAAGCGGGGGTGCGCCCGCGAGGCCTCCTCGTCCGGGGAACGACGCTCCAGGAGATGCGCGAACCGGCCGGCGCCCTGCATCGGCGGGCGCTCGCCGGCGAGGGCGCGCAGGAGGAGCGGCGCCGTCGGGAACAGCGCGACGGCGGTGGCGGCGAGCAGCACGAGCCCGGTCAGCCGGTCCAGCCGGCGCGCGGGCGGCGCGGCGGGCGCGTCGCCCGGCGGCGGCTCCGCCGGGGCGGCGGGGCGCGCGCCGGCGTGTCGCGTCGAGGCGCCGCCCGCATCGACGCGGCCGGGCGAGGCGCCCTGTCCGGCGGAGGAGTCGTCCATCAGCGCAGAGGATACGCGCTGGGGCGAGCCAGGTCGACCGCGCGGCGTCTCGGCGCGGCACGCCGGCGGACGCGTCAGCGGAGCTCGCGCGGCAGCGGGGCGGCGGCCGGGTCGCCGGTGACGGCGCGCTCCGCGGGCGCGGCGCGCGCCGCGTCGTGGTCGGCGCAGCAGCGGAAGCCCTGCTGGTAGAACATGTGGTTCTCGTCGTGCGAGCGCGTCGAGGGGCGGCAGCGCGTGCGGACCGGGCCCCAGTAGCCGCCCTTCAGGATGGAGGGGCGCTCGCCCTCGCGGACGGAGCGGGTCCACTCGTCGATGTTGCCTGTCATGTCGTGGACGCCGAACGGGCTCCGGCAGCGGGGCTGCGTGCCCGACGGCTTGCCCTGCCAGAGACGATCCATCTCGGCCATGGCGGCCGGGCCGCCCCGCGGGCGGAGCGCTGTCTCGATGTACGGGCGCCACGGCTGGTCGACGACGCAGGCCTCGGGGTCGCGGACGTAGCCGTAGGGATAGGGGCGCGCCTCCTCGCCCTCGCAGGCGAACGTCCACTCCGCCTCGTCGCAGAGGCGCTTGCCCTCCTCGGCGCAGAGCTCGGCCGCCTCGTAGAACGAGACCAGGATGACCGGATAGACGCCCTTCTGGTTGGGGTACTCGTAGCGATCCATGCAGAAGTGCATCGGCTTCGTGTCGAGATCCCTCGACATCAGGAGCCATCGCTCGCGATCGAACTCGGCGCAGCGCTCGGGGTAATCCCGGCTGATCCAGTGCTTGCAGGTGCTCCGCTGCATCTCGTCGATGCTGCGGAGGTCGCCCTGGGCCTTCGGCGTCGGGTCGAGCTTCATGAGGCCGGAGACCTCGACCATGCCCGTCGGACAGATGCCGCGGTTGCCCTCGATCTGGTCGGTCGCGTCGCGCGACTCGACGGGTGACGACGCGATCTGCCAGTGGCGGTCGCGCACGAGGCGCCACTCGAACCGGAGCCGCCGCGGCAGCGCGCCGGTGATGGCGCCCGCGCTGAGCGTCGGCGGCACCGACGGCGCCCTCGCGAGCCGCACCACGAGCAGCGCGAGCGAGGCGAGGCCCAGGGCGAAGCCGACGGCGATCGCGGCGCGCAGCGCCCTCGCGCGGGCAGGCGCGGGCTCCCGCGTCGGATGGGCAGATCTGTGCATGCTCCCTCGCAGTAACTTTACTGCGCGGGCGACTCGAAGGCAGACAACTTTTGTCGGAGGCGCGCGGCGTCGTCGGGGCGCTCGCCGGAGAGGTCGCGGGTCTCGCGGGGGTCGCCCTCGAGATCGAACAGGAAGAGCCGGTCGCGCTTCTTGCGGTGCGCCACGATCAGCTTGAGGTGGCCGTCGACGAGCGCCGAGCGGCGGGCGGTGCGGGCGAACACCGGCCCGCGGGGCGCGCGCTCGGCGCCGGCCGCGATCGCGGCGAGGGAGCTGCCCTCGACGGCCGCGGCCTCGGCGCCGCCGAGGTCGAGGACGGTGGGCGCGATGTCGACGGTGCTCACCGGGTGCGGGTAGCGGCCCGGGGCGGCGCCGGGGAGGGCGACGACGAGCGGGACGCGGATCACCTCCTCGTAGAGTTCGACGCCGTGCCCGACGGGGCCGTGCTCGCCCAGGCCCTCGCCCTGGGCGCCGTGGACGATGATCGCGGTGCGGCCGGCGCGCGGGCCCGCGGCGACGGCGTCGATCAGGGCGCCGAGCTGGCGGTCGACGTAGGCGATCTCGCCGTCGTAGGCGGCCGTCCTGCCGGAGCCGAAGCGGATGCCGGGGTGGGCGAGGTAGCGCTCGTGCGCGTCGAAGAGGTGGAGCCAGAGGAAGACCGGCTGGGCGCGCCGGGCGTGGTCGGCGAGCAGCTCGATGGCCTTCTGGACGGCGAGGTGGCCGGTCGCCTCGCGCTCGGGGTGGGCCTCGCCGTAGACGGCCTCGAACCGGTCGAAGCCCTGATCGAAGCCGCGCTCCTGGCTGATCCACGTGAACGAGCTGACCGCGGCGGTGAGGTAGCCGGCGCGCTTCATGCGCTCCGCCAGGGTGTCGTTCTCGGGCAGCAGCGTGGGCCACGCGCGGCGGTCGCGCGCCGCCCGGTTCAGACGGCGGCCGGTGACGAGGGGCGAGATGGCCCGCTGCATCTCGCTCGAGGCGGCGTAGGCGCGCTCGAACAGCACGCCGCGGGACGCGAGCTCGGCGAGGCGCGGGGTGGTGTCGCGGCCGTAGCCGTAGGCCGACGTGTGATCGGCGCGGACCGTGTCGAGGGTGACGAGGATGACGTCGGGGCGCTGCTGGGCGGAAGGGGCAGGGGCCGGGACGGCGGCAGGCGTCACGGCGGCGGGCGTCACGGCGGCGGGCGTGACGGCGGCAGGCGTGACGGCGCCGGCGGGGGTGGTGCGGGTCAGGACGGCCGGGACGACGGCGCCGCGGTCGTCCGCGGGCGCGGTGGCCGCGGGCGCGTGCGGGGCCGGGGCGGCGGGGGCGGCCGGCGAGGCGCTGGCAGGGGCGCCCGCGAGCGCCCTGGCGGGGCCGGGGGCGCCGCCCTGGGCGCCGTCGCTGCAGTCCTGATCGATGCCGTCGCCCGGGATGTCCTGCGCGCCGTGGTAGCGGGTGGGGTCGCCCTCGTCGCAGTCCAGGCCGCCGAAGTGCGAGCCCATGCCGTCGCCGTCGCGGTCGGTCCACCGCTCGAGCGCGACGAAGAGGGTGGCCGCGAGGCCGCCGCCGGCGCGCACGGCCTGGCCGAGCGGGGGGAACGACTCGACGCGCGCGGTCGCGGTCATGAGGACCAGGGCGGCGAGCGGGACGCCCGCGAGGCCGGCGACGCGGCCGACCGCGGCGCTGAGGTCGACGCTGGAGACGAGCGCGGTCGCCACGAGCGCGATGGCGCCGTCGACGATGGCCGCGCGCACGGCGGCGCCCGCGTCGCCGGCGGTGTTGCCCGCGAAGGCGGCGAGGGGCGCGAACGCGGCGATGAGCGGCAGGACGCCGATGGCGGCGCCGGCGGCGGCGAGGATCCACGGCTTCACGCCGCGGGCGGCGAGGCGGTCGCCGAGGGCGACGAGGCGCTGGGTGAGGAGCGCCGCGGCCGCGACGCCGGCGAGGCCGAGGACGCCGAAGGTGGCGCCGGCGAGGCCGCGGTGGTGGGTCGCGGCCTTGAGGAGGGCGGCGAGGGCGGCGAGCACCGGCAGGGAGACGCCGATCCACAGCGCGACGCGGAGGACGGCGAGGCGCTCGCCGCCGGCGCCGACGATGCCGCGGAAGCCGCGGCCGGCGGCGCGCGAGAGGATGAGCGCGAGCGTGACGAGCGGGAGCAGGACCGCGGTGCCGACGAGGAGCCCGTCGAGGAACGACGCGCCGGCGCGGGCGGTGCGCAGCGCGGTCGGCACGGCGGAGAGCGACGCGACGCAGAGGCCGAGCACGCAGGCCTCGCCGAGGCGGGTGGTCCAGGCGCCGTGGCGGGGCGGCGGGGGGGCGGACCGCGCTGGCGGGGGGGCGGACCGCGCGGGCGGCGCGCCCGGGTGGGGGGGCGGCCCGCTCGGCGATCGTGGCGGGACGCTGTCATGAGCGCCGGCGGCGCTCGGCGGCGGCGGGGGACCTGGTTCGGCGGTGATCATGGGCACACAGGGGGGCGGGCCGCGCGGCGCCTCGCGAGGGCGTGTCGCGCCTGGCCGCGGGGTCGTGCGCCCTGGGGGATGCCCGGGGCCTACCATCGGTCACCGGGGCCGGAAAGTATCCTGCGGGAGCGGATAGGGGAGGGGGCGCCGGAGGCGAGGGATCGCGCGCCCGGGCTCGAGGTCGCCCGCCGTGGCTGGGGCGCGGCGCTGGCGGGATGCGGCGAGCGGCTCCCCGAGAGCTGCCCGAGAAGACGCCGATCCTCGTGCGGCCCGACTGGGTCTGCGAGGTGCTGAGCCCGTCGAACTCGCGCAACGACCTCGTGAAGAAGCAGCGCACGTACCACCGGTGCCAGGTGCCTCATGACTGGATCGTGGATCCGATGAACGAGGTGCTCACGGTCCATCGCTGGATGCCGGATGGCTATCTGAATGTGCTCACCGCAGAGCGGGGCGAGCGGGTCAGGGCAGAGCCGTTCGATGCGATCGAGTGGTCCGTCGGGGTGCTCTTCGGGGACGATCCGGACGAGGCGTAGCGCTGCGGTTCGGGAGGCGTCGGTAAGCGGGTATCTCCTTGCCCGGCCCCCCCTGGCGAACTCTATCCTCCCCGTGACGCTGCGCGCGGTCGCGCGCGCGCCCGATCTTCGCCTCATTTCAAGGAGCTTCTCGATGACGCAGCTACGACGTCGCGCCGCTCTCCTCGCGCTGGTCATGGTCGCCTCGTCCGCCTGCGCCGACGATGATCCCGCGAGCGGGGCCGGGCTGTCCTGCGGCCCCGGTACGAAGGAGGTCGATGGCGCCTGTATGCCCGTGGCGACGAGCCCCGATGTCACCTGCGGCGAGGGCACGGAGGAGGTCGACGGCGCGTGCGTGCCGGCGGCGACGAGCCCCGGCCTCACCTGCGGTGAGGGCACGGAGGACGCCAACGGGGAATGCGTCCCGACCGCGCTCCAGCCGGGCCATTTCCTGAGCCCTCTCGTGCAGCTCCAGAACCTGCACGAGGTCGGGAGCCACACCGATGAGGTGCGCATCCGCGAGGACGGCCTGCTCCTCAACTGCAGCTACACGTTCAACGTCATCGACGCGAAGGACCCGGCCGACATGGAGGTGCTCGCGGGGGGGCTCAAGCACGCGATCCCCGACGATTCCCGCGCACCCGGCTGCAAGCACCTCGCGTGGGACGACAACCTCGTCTTCACCACGCACCTCGGCAACATCCGGAACCCGGCTTTCCTCAGCGGCTGGGACATCAGCGACCCCGAGGCGCCGGTGCAGCTCCACGTCCTGCAGGAGCAGGGGGTCAGCTATGAAGGCGTCGACGTCGCGAACCACAACATCTTCGTGGGGCTGCACGGAAATGGTCTCGGCGTCTACAACTACGACAGCGCGAGCGGGTTCACGCGCGTCGGGAGCCTGGGCGGCTTCACCAATGCATGGGGCATCGCGGCGCGCGACAACCACGTGTTCGTCGCCGACGGCGTGGACGGGCTCGTCACGGTCGACGCGACGGACCCGACGAAGCCTGTCGAGCTCGGGCGCGTGGCCACCGGCGGCCAGGCCAAGGGCGTCGTTGTCGATGGCGACTTCGCCTATGTGGCGGCGGGGTCGGCGGGCGTCGCGGTGGTCGACATCTCGGACCTCGAGAGCCCGGTCGTCGTCGGCCGCGCCGAGATGCCCGGGACGCCGCTCCGCCTGGCGTACTCCGAGGGCCGCCTCTTCGTCGCCGCGTGGAACGACGTGCGCGTCTACGACGTGTCCACGCCCGCGACGCCGACCTTCGTGGCGGCCGTGCGCATCCCGAGGGAGTTCGAGTACGACGATCCGGATCGCGAGCTCCCGACGATGCGCACCTTCGGCGTCGCCGCGCGAGGGCAGGACGTGTTCATCGGCACCTGGGAGAACCCGTATTCCTACCGCCTCGAGCCGGAGCGCGTCGCCCCCAACATCCGCCTGCCGGAGGCCGCTGCCAGGATCGACTTCGGCCAGGTCGCCGTCGGGGACAGGAAGACCGTCCCGCTCGAGGTCACGAACCAGGGGACGGCGCCGCTCACGCTCGTGGACAGCTGGATCAGCGGCGCGTCCTTCAGCGTCGCGCCGCGCCAGGCCCGGATCCAGCCCGGAGAGACGATCGAGCTCGAGCTGACCTACCTCGCCTCGGCGACGGACCAGGAGATCGGCTATCTGCACGTCGTCTCCGACGACCCCGCGGCCCCGGTGCGCAAGGCGTACCTCGTCGGCAATGCGCCCGGCGTGACCGTCGGCGCGCCGCTGCCCGCGACCGTGGGCACGATGCTGGACGGCAAGACATGGACCTCGGAGGAGTCGTCCGGGAGCGTGCTCTTGCTCACCTACTTTGCCACCTTCTGCCCTGTCTGCGCCAACCACCTGCCGGACACCGAGGAGCGGTTCTGGCGGAAGTACAAGGATCAGGGTCTGCAGATCGTCGCCCTCAACCCGCGGGAGTCGGTCGACCAGATCGGTCAGGTGCAGGCGTACGGCGACAACATCAAGGTCACCTTCCCGCTCGGGATCGAGGAGACGGCGAGCACCTACGCCGCCGTGACATCCAACTTCCCTGGGCCCAACCCGTTCCCTGTCGACGTGATCGTCGGCAAGGACGGCATCGTCCGGTACGCCAGCCACGAATACGATCCGGACGCCATGACGGCGGTGATCGAGCAGGCGCTGGCCGAATGAAGCGCCGCACGCTCCTCCTGCTGGTCGCGGTCGTCGCGTCCGCTTGCGACGGCGGCGGCGGCTCGACCAGCGGGGCGGGGGACGCCGGCGGCGCGACGGTGGGCGGCGGTGCTGGAGGCGGAGCAACGGTGGGCGGCGGCGGGGGAGGGGAAGGCGGCGCGGCGGCGGGCGGAGGAGAAGGCGGCGCGGCGGGCGGAGGAGAAGGCGGCGCGGCGGGCGGCCTCGGCTCGGGCGGCGCTCCGGCGGGGCCGGGCGTGACCGGCGTGCTCGGGGACGAAGCCGGGCAGCCCATCGGTGGGGCCCCCGTGCTGCTGTGCAACACCAGGGTCTGCTACTCGGACAACACGGCGGCGGACGGCCGCTTCACCTTTCTCTGCGACGCGGAGGTGCCGGTCGACTTCGTGGTGAAATCGATGGAGGACGCGGGGACGACGCCGCGCCGGGGCGTGACCATGTTCCCGCTGCACTTCGTCGACGCGGTCACCGTCGACGTCGGGTCGCTCGTCGTGCCGGAGCTGCCCGCGGGCGCCCTCCTCGGCCCGAACAGCGGCGATCCGCAGGTCCTGGAGGTCGGCGACGGTCTCCAGCTCACCGTGAACCGCGCCGATGTCGCCCCGCCGCCCGGCGCGTCCCTCCACGACATCGCGGCCCGGCGAATCCCGCCGGAGCGCGTGCCGCCGCTCCCCGATCTCGGCGGCGAGGAGATCGTGGCCGTGTACGCGCTGTACCCGTTCGCGACGACGAGCGGCTCGCCGATCGCGGTTCAGGCCCCCTCGGATCTGGCGCCCGGGACGCCGGTGCGCTTCCGGACCCTGAGCGAGTACGACGGCGCGCTCTCGGCGCCTGCCGCCGGCGAGGCCGACGGCGCGGTCGTCAGGACGGCGCCGCGCGCCGGGATCGACGAGCTGACATGGCTCGTGATCTCCAGGTAGCGCGGACGCCTCGGGAGCGAGCTCGGCTCGCTGGATCGATGAATCTGCGCGTGTCTCCGTGGCGTGGCACGACGCGCCTCACCTCAGCACCGGCTTGATGTCGACGACCGGGGTCCCGTCGATGGCCTCGATGGGACCGATGCGCAGGCGGTTCCCCTCGATCGCGCGCACAACGACGGGATGAAGCCCGAGCGGATTCGGTCTGTCCGGAGATCGCGTCGCGAAGACACCCGTGAGCGGATTGCGCGGGTCGGACCGCGGGTGGACCAGGAAGACGTCGCGGCGTGCCTGGTGAAACCACGTGATGACGATGATCTCATCGCCGACGGTGAGACCCTGCAGTCCTTCCGCCGCCCACGGGTACACCTCGAGCCAGGCATCGGGCGCTCCCTCCGAGCCTTGTCTGGGCGCCTGGCTGCGCTCTTTGAGCGCGGAGCAGATCACGCCGATGGGCCGCAGCGGAGCGCCGACCGCAGCAACGCTCACGAGCGGCGCGCCGGCTCGGCGAGCCAGCGCACCAGCGCGTCGCCCTCGAGGTCGAGCAGCGCGTCCTCGACCTCGCCCGGGCCGAGCGCGCGCGCCCGATCGAGGATCGAGCGCTCCTCCTCGGTGGTGGGGCGCCGCCCGACCCGCCGCGCGAAGAGGCGGCCGAGCAGCTCGGCGATCGCCTCCTCACGGCCCTGCAACTGCCCCCTCTGCTCGGCCCTCTGCTCGGCCTCGATGATCATCTCGCCGATGATCGGCGTGCGCCGGAGCAGCCCTTCCTCCATGTCCTCCACCATCGTGATGAGCTCCTTTTGCAGATTGTGCCCCCAGGGGTCGATGGTCGCCAGCACCAGGAACGCCGTGTACAGCTCCGCCCGCTCCTCGCCGGTCGTCGCCCGCGCGTGGATCTCGGCGACGACCTCCCGCATCACCTCCGCGGTCGCGTCCCTGGCGAGCGGCGCGAACGCCAGCCAGAGCACGCTGCCGCGCGCCCGGAGCTCGGCGACCGTGCGTTGATAGACCGCGTCGATGCGGAAGTGCACGCCGCTGAACCGCCGCTCCGGCCAGGCCGTACGGCGCACGCCGAGGGCAGGCAAGCGCCGCCTGCGGCCCGAGAGGACCACGGCGACGCTCTCGATGGGCGGCACCCGCTCTCCAGGCGCTTCGATGCGCAGCGCGGCGAAGAGGAAGCCGACGTACTCGAACACCTGATCCGGAACGTCGTCGCGCAGCGCAAAGCAGAACTCGACGTGCAGCACGCGCGGCTGGCCGTCGATGCGCAGGCGCAGTGCCTTGTCGAGGCGACGCTCGATCTTGGTGACCTGGGTGTCGATCCAGCCGAGGACCTCGACAGCGCGGCCCTCGGGGACAAAGGCGCGCGCCAGGTCTTCGGGGCGCCTCCGGGCGATATGGCGTAACGCGATGTCGGCATCTCCCATGCGAAGCGCCGCTGGCAGGGCGTGTGCCAGGGCGCGCAGCACAAAAACACCGGCCATGTCGCGCGTCTCGTACGCGCCGGGGGTGGCGGCGCCATGGCGGGCCGCCGCCCCGCGTCCAGCGGGAGCAGCGATAAGGGGCCTGCGCGGCGCGGTCGCCGAGTCCGGGCCTGTCGCAGAGATGCTTTCTTCGAGTGAGCAACTCCAGGACGCCCGGACAGCGAAGGGAGCGCGCCGAGCCTGGTATCCCTCGTCTCACTGCCTTTGGCAGCGCGTCTGTCCCGCACACCCGCGTCCCGACGGCGAGGACATCGCCAGACGCTCAGGGCCACAGGGCACCGCCGCACACAGCCACGCGCCCCGCGCGCCGTGGACCACCGCGCGCCGCGCCGCGCCTCGTCGCGCCGCCGTCGTCGGAAGACAGGCAGAACCAGCGAAGCGGGAACCGCCGCGAACCCGCTTGACCCCGCGCGCGACCGCAAGCTATGTTTCCCGCATGCCCCGCGCGCTCACCGCGTCCTGCGCTCGCTCCGGCTCCGAGGCGCTCGTCCTCGGCGCCGCCGTGCGCGCGGTCGCCGGCCTTCGCTGGTGGCGCTGGCGGTCTACCGCGGCGGGCCCTCACGACGGGTAACGCGCCTCCCTGAGAGGAGGCCGACCTGAAGAAAGAAGAAAGAGGGCCCGCCGAACAACGGTGGGCCTTTTCGTTTTTGTCCGGTATGCAGGGCGCCGCAGTCCGATGTTCGAATCTCGAGGAGCTGTGTCCGCCAGAACGGCCGTGAACATGAGGAGCGAACCATGATGCATGCAGTGATCGATGCGCTCTGCGCGGGCGTGGACCTCTCCACGGAGCAGACCGAGGCGCTCTTCCGCGACGTTGTCGCGGGGGCGCTGACCGAGATCGAGCTCTCGGCGCTGCTCGTCGCGCTCAAGGCGAAGGGCGAGACCCCCGCCGAGATCGCGGGCGCCGCGCGCGCCCTCCGGGGGGCGTCGGCGCCGTTCGCGCGGCCGGCCTACGCGTACGCCGACTGCTGCGGCACCGGCGGGGACGGGCAGTCCACCGTCAACGTGTCGACCGCCGTCGGCTTCGTCGCCGCCGAAGGGGGGCTGCCGATCGCCAAGCACGGCAATCGCTCGGTCTCGTCCCAGTGCGGCTCCGCCGACGCGCTCGAGGCGCTCGGCGCCCGGCTCGACCCGCCGGCCGAGGTCTCGCGCCGGGCCCTCGACGAGGTCGGCTTCTGCTTCCTCTTCGCGCCGCAGTACCACGCGGGGCTCCGCCACGCGATGCCCGTGCGCCGCGCCCTCAAGGTGCGCACCATCATGAACCTGCTCGGCCCCCTCGTGAACCCGAGCGCGCCGCCCATCCAGGTGATGGGCATCTACGACCCGGAGCTCGTCGTCCCCGCCGCGCGCACGCTCGGGATGCTCGGCTGTCAGTCCGCCCTCGTCGTCCACGGCGGCGGGCTCGACGAGATCGCCCTGCACGCCCCGACCCGCGCCGCCCGGCTCCGCGACGGGGTCGTCGAGGAGCTCACGATCGAGCCGACGGACGCCGGGGTCGCGCCCGCGCCGCTCGAGGCGCTCCGGGGCGCCGGCCCGCAGGCCAACGCGGCGTGGCTCCGCAACCTCCTCGCCGGCCGCGGCGAGCCCGCGCACACCGACGCCGTCGCGATCAACGCGGGCGCGCTGCTCTGGATCGGCGGGCGCGCCGACAGCCTGCGCGAGGGGACGGCCGTGGCGCTCGACGCGCTGCGGTCGGGCCGGGCGGGCGAGCGGCTCACGCGCTTCGTGGCGCTGAGCCGGGATGCGGCCCAGGAAGCCCGGAAGGAGGCGCATCATGGCTGAGCAGAGCAATGTCCTCGCGCGCATCGTGGAGAGGAAACGGGCGGACGTCGCCGAGCGCGAGCGGCGGACCCCGCTCGCCGACCTCAGGGCGAAGGCCTCGCCCACGTCGCGGAGCCTGCGGCGCGCGCTGTCCGCGCCGGGCGCGCGGTTCATCCTGGAGTGCAAGAAGGCGTCCCCGTCCGAGGGGCTGATCCGCCCGGACTTCGACCCGCACGCCGTCGCCGCCGCGTACTACGGCGTCGCCGACGCGGTGAGCGTGCTGACCGACGAGCCCTTCTTCCAGGGCAGCTTCGAGATCCTCCAGGCCGTGCGCGCGGTCCTGGACGTCCCGATCCTCTGCAAGGACTTCGTCGTGACCCCCTACCAGGTGGTCGAGGCGCGGGCGCACGGCGCGGACGCGATCCTGCTCATGCTGTCGGTGCTGGACGACGCGACAGCGCTCGTGTGCCTCGGCGCCGCCGAGGCGCTCGGCATGGACTGCCTCGTCGAGGTCCACGACGAGGCGGAGCTCGACCGCGCGCTCGCGCTGCCGGCGCCCGTGATCGGCATCAACAACCGCGACCTGAAGACGCTCAAGGTCGATCTCGCCGTCTCGGAGCGGCTCGCCCCGCGCGTGCCGCGCGACCGGATCGTCATCGCGGAGTCGGGCGTCGAGTCGCGCGCCCACGTGGATCGGCTCGCGCGCTCGGTCGACGGGTTCCTCGTCGGCACGTCGCTCATGCGCAGCCCCGACATCGCGGACGCCGCGCGCGCGCTCGTGAACGGCCGGGTGAAGGTCTGCGGCCTGACCCGGCCCGGGGACTCGCGCGAGGCGGAGCGGCTCGGCGCCCGCTTCGGCGGCCTCGTCTTCGCCGAGGCGTCGCCGCGGCGGGTGACCCGCGAGCAGGCCGAGATCGTGGTCGCCACCGCGGCGGGGCTGCCCTTCGTCGGCGTTTTCCTCAATCAACCCGCGGACTTCGTCGCCGATACGGCGCGGGCGCTCGGGCTCCGCGCCGTGCAGCTCCACGGCGACGAGGACGCCGCGTTCGTCGAGGCGCTGCGGCGCGCGCTGCCCGAGGGCTGCGAGGTCTGGAAGGCGGTTCCGATGGCGCCGTCCGGCGAGCCGGCGGGCGCGGCGGGCGACGCCGGCGCGGGCGCCGAGGTCGAGCGCCGCGCCGACCGGCTCGTCTTCGACACGCGCACCGCGGAGGCGCGGGGCGGCACCGGCCGGACGTTCACCTGGAGCGCGATCGAGGGCCACCCGGCGCGGGCGCGGAGCCTGCTCGCGGGCGGGCTCAACCCGGACAACATCGCCGCGGCGCGCCGGGTGGGGACGTGGGCGCTCGACGTGAGCTCGGGGGTCGAGAGCGCGCCCGGCGCGAAGTGCGCCGACCTGCTCGTGCGGCTGTTCGACGGCGCGCGCGGCCCCTCGCGCCACGACCCCGACCCCGCGGGCCCGGCGGACCGCGCTTCCCCCTGACCGCATCTTCCACGACGCACAACGCACCACGCACATCGACGATCGAGGCAATCACCATGCAGCAAAGCGGTCGCTTTGGCGCCTTCGGCGGCGCCTATGTCCCGGAGATCCTCGTGCCCGCGCTCGAGCAGCTCGAGCGCGCGTACCTGGAGGCGCGCGGCGATCCGTCGTTCGCGGCGGAGTTCAACGCGCTGCTGACGACCTACGCGGGGCGCCCGACGCCGCTCACCCTGTGCCGCAACCTGACCGGCGATCCGCGCGTGAAGGTGTACCTCAAGCGCGAGGACCTGCTCCACGGCGGCGCCCACAAGACGAACCAGGCGCTCGGCCAGGGGCTTCTCGCGCGGCGCATGGGCAAGAAGCGGCTCATCGCCGAGACCGGGGCGGGCCAGCACGGCGTCGCGACGGCGATGATCGGGGCCCTGCTCGGGATGCCCACGCGCATCTACATGGGCGCGAAGGACGTCGAGCGGCAGCGGCTCAACGTCTTCCGGATGCGCCTCATGGGGGCCGAGGTGGTGCCGGTGAGCTCGGGCACGCAGACGCTGAAGGACGCCCTCAACGAGGCGCTGCGCTACTGGACCGAGAGCTACGAGGACACGCACTACCTCATCGGGACGGTCGCGGGGCCGCACCCGTTCCCCACGATCGTGCGCGACTTCCAGTGGGTGATCGGCCGCGAGGCGCGGGCCCAGATCCTGGAGACCGAGGGGCGCCTGCCCGACGCGGTGGTCGCGTGCGTGGGCGGCGGCAGCAACGCGATGGGCATCTTCTCCGAGTTCATCCCGGACAAGGGCGTCGCGCTGATCGGCGTCGAGCCCGCCGGCCACGGGCTCTCGACCGACAAGCACGGCGCGACGCTCCTCAAGGGCCGTCCGGGCGTGCTGCACGGGTCGGAGACCTACATCCTCCAGGACGAGCACGGGCAGGTCGCCGAGACGCACTCCGTCTCGGCGGGGCTCGACTACCCCGGCGTCGGGCCGGAGCACGCGCACCTCATGACGTCGGGCCGGGCGACCTACGTGGCGGCGACCGACGACGAGGCGCTCGACGCGTTCCAGAAGCTCGCGCGGAGCGAGGGCATCATCCCCGCGTTCGAGTCGGCGCACGCGATCGCGCACGCGCTGAAGATGGCGGCGGAGGCGGCGCAGGCAGGGCGCGAGGCGGTGCTCGTCGTGAACCTGTCGGGGCGCGGAGACAAGGACATGGAGCAGGCGCAGAAGCTGCTCGATCCCGGGAGGTCGACATGAGTCGGGAGGCGATGACGACGCGCTACGATCGCGCATTCGATCGGCTGCGGCAGCGGGGCGAGGGGGCGTTCATCCCGTTCCTGATGCTCGGGGATCCCGACATCGCCACGAGCGCGCGGCTGCTGCGCGCGGCCGTGGAGGGCGGGGCGGACGCGATCGAGGTCGGGATCCCGTTCTCGGACCCGATCGCGGACGGCCCGACGATCCAGGCCGCCGCCGTGCGGGCGCTCTCGGCCGGCGTGCGGCCGGCGGACTGCATCGAGCTCCTCGGTCGGTTCCGGGCGGAGGCGCCGGAGGTGCCGGTCGGCATCCTGACGTACGCGAACCTGGTGAAGCACCGCGATCTCAACGGCTTCTACGCGTCGGTGGCCGCGGCCGGGGTCGACAGCGTGCTCGTCGCCGACGTGCCCGTGCGGGAGTCGGAGCCCTACGTGGCGGCGGCGCGCGCGGTGGGCGTCGCGCCGGTGCTGATCGCGCCGCTCAACGCCTCGGAGGCGACGCTGCAGATGCTCGCGGAGCGGTGCGCCGCGTACACCTACTGCGTGACGCGCAAGGGCGTGACCGGGGCCGACGAGCAGCTCCAGCTCAGCCACGGGACGCTCTTCGAGACGCTGCGCCGGTTCGGCGCGCCGCCCGCGATCCTCGGGTTCGGCATCTCCAAGCCCGAGCACGTGCGCGCCGCCCTCGGCGCCGGGGCGTTCGGCGTTGTCAGCGGGTCCGCTGTCGTCCAGCGGGTCGCCGCGAACCTCGGGGATCCCGAGGCGGCCGCGCGCGCTGTCGCGGGCTTCGTCCGGGAGATGAAGGCGGCCACGGCGCGCTGATCGGCGCTGCCTGTCGCGGCCCCACGGGGCGGCTCGCCGCGGGGCGAGCCGCGCTCCCTGCAGCGGCCGCGCGGCTCGCTGCACGCCGCTGTCGCGCGACGGCGGTCCTCGCCAGGATGGCTTTCGCTTCCAGGAGACGCCCATGCGGCTGACCACGAACACGACAGCGCTCCTCGCCGCCGCGGCCCTCGGCGTGGCCTCGGCGCACCTCGAGGCCTCGGCCGGCGCCCTTGCGGAGGCGCTGGGCGCCGGCGGGGCCCCCGCGACAGCGGCCTTCCACCTCGCGGCCGGCCCCGTGTCGATCGCGCTCCACGCGGCCGCGCTGGGCGGCCAGCGCGAGGGGTGGCCGGCCGGCGTCCCCGCCTGCGGCCACCTGGTCCTCGGCGTGGCGCTCCCGGACCTCGGCCTGCACGCCGTGCGCGGCGTGAGCTACGCCGCGCCCCCGCGCTGCGCGTGGCAGGCGAGCGGGGGCCGGCGGCGCGCCGGGATCACGGGCACGTGAGGCCGCACCGCATCTGCGCGAGCGCGATGCAGCTCTCGTCCCAGTCGAACATGCAGCAATAGCCGTCGCCCTCGGTCGGGTCGCACACGGTCTCGACGCAGCCATTGCACGCGGCGTCGAGCGACTTGCCCGTCTCGCAGAGGTCGTGCGCGCACCCGCAGGCCCGCCCGCAGGCGGTGGCGAGGCCCTCCACGCAGTCGGGGCCCCACGCGCTCATGCAGCACGCCGGGTCCCGCGTGCACAGCGCGGTGACGCACGGGTCGCAGCCGGCGACGAGCGGGTCGCCCTCCTCGCACACGTCGTGGCTGCATTCGCCCGCCGGGCACTCGCCGCAGTCGGTCGCGCACGCATGGCAGGTCTCCCTCTCGGGCTCGCACGTGCCGTCGCCGCAGACCGGCGGGCACACGCCGCAGTCGTCCGCGCACGAGCCGCACGTCTCGGGCGCCTCGCACCGCGCGTCGCCGCACACCGCCGCCCCGCCCGAGCCGGTCGACGCCGCGCCGCCGCCTGCCGCATCGCTGCCGCCGGCTGCCGCATCGCCGCCGACGGCTGCGCCGCCGCCCGCGGTGCCGCTGCCCGCCGCGCCGTGCCCGCCCTGGCCTCCCTCCCCGCCGCCGGACGCGGTCCCCGAGCTGCTCGGCGCGGCGCTGTCGTCCCCACAGCCGAAGATCGTCAGGACCGATGTCAGGGCGAGCAGCGCACAACCACGGAAAGAACGGTTCATCAGGGGAGCCTCGTCTGTCAGAAGAGCCCGACGGAGAAGTGGAGGGCGCCGTCGATCTCGTTCAGCTCCTCGCGCGGGTCCAGGTTGAAGCCGTAGTCGAAGGCGAGGGGGCCGATGGGGGTGTTCACCCGCAGACCGGCGCCGAGCCCGTAGCGGAGCAGCCGCGGATCGAGGTTGACGTTCCTCGCCCTGATCCAGAGGTTGCCTGCGTCGAGGAACAGGCCGAGCTGGAGCAGATCGGTCAGCGGAACGCGCAGCTCGGCGCGCGGGTTCACCATGACCGTCCCGCCGCGGGGGATGTCCTCGGTCGTGATGTCGGACCCCTCGCCGACGGCCTTCCTCGCCTCCTCGAGCCCGTCCTCGGGGTACAGCGACTCGGCCAGGTGGGAGCGGAGCGAGTCGACGCCGCCGAGGAAGAACAGGCGATCGGGGTACGTCCCGCTCTCGGCCACGAGCGGCTGGATGTACCCGCCCGACAGGCTCAGCGCGAGGGTGAGCCCCGACCGGCGCGAGAGCGGGATGTAGCCCGACACGCGGCCCGTGAACCGCAGGAAATGGCTCTCGGGGAAGCTCGACTGGGCCTCGCCCGAGTCGAACACGTCGAACGCGTCGACGTGCTCGACCCCGCCGGAGAGGAGGAAGCCGCGCGTCGCGGCGAAGGGGACGTCGCGGGTGTCCCAGGACGCGTCCAGCCGCTGCGCCAGGGCGATCGTGCGGCCCTCGGGCATGCGGAGCTGGTCGAGGATGTCTCGCTTGTCGTCGGCCGCCTCGGCCGCCTCGGCCGGGTCGCTGGCGGCGTCGCCCTGGAAGAAGTCGACCGCGTTCAGCTCGGTGGAGACGGCGAGCTGCGCCGTCACCGCGCGCCGCGGCCGGTACGTGAGCGCGGGGATGATCGCCTGCTTCTCGAAGCCGAAATCGAGCTGGTTGTCGCGCATCTCGACGCCCGACAGCGACAGGCTGACCAGCGGGCCCAGCCCGATGTCCGGGAGCGTGACCGAGACGGTGTTGCGGCGCTCGAGCCGCTGGGTGCCCTGGAGCTGCTCGTAGTGACGGCGCGCCGCGGGGTCGACGATCATGAACTCGAACAGGTAGCTGAGCTGGACGCGCATCGTCAGGCCGACGGCGAGGCCGCCGATGTTGCGGTGTCCATACTCGAAGGCGGCGCGGACGCCCTCGCCGGTCGAGAACCCGATCTGCGGGTTGAGGTACTGCGGCAGCTGCTCGACCACGTGGACGATGACCCGCTTGTTCTTCTGCGGGACGTCCGGGTCCTCGAGCGAGATCGACACGCTCGAGAACGGCCCGAGCGTCGCGATGCGCTCCTCGCTCAGCCGGGCCTGCGACTGCCGGAACGGGGCGCCCTCGCGCAGCAGCACGCGGCGGAGGATGAGCCGCTCGTCCGTCCGGACAGCCCCCTTGACGACGATGCCGGTGACGAACACCCGATCGCGCTCCGACACGATGAACCGCGCGCGGGCGCGCGTGCGGTCGGGCGACGGCTCGATGGCGGCGCGGACCTCGGCGAACGCGTAGCCGAGATCGCGGTAGGCATCGAGGATGCGCAGCCGCGCGGCGTCGAGGGCGAGCGTCGAGAGCGGCTTGCCGAGCTCGAGATCGGCGATGTCGCTGAGCCAGCGCTCGCTGAACGGCCGCTCCTCCGCGCAGAAGGTCTTGTCGCGCTCGCCGAGGCCCGTCTGCGCGCAGAAGCCCTTGTTCCCCTCGAAGGCGAGGTCGTAGAGCACCGTCTGCGGGCCGGGGTGGACCGGGATGCGGAGCGTCACCTCGGGGGCGCACGTGACGTTCCGCGCGGGGTCGGGGCGGCAGGTCAGGGCCGCGGGGACGGGCGGCTCGGGGAGCGGGAGGCCCAGCGCGTCGGTGCGGCACTGGGCGGTGACGCGCTCGGCGACGGGCTCGGGGACGCAGGCGCCCGGCGGAGAGCGGCGCGAGCAGGTGGCGCGGAGCACGGAGACGGGGCCGACGACGGCGTTGAGGTAGCCCTTGCTGAAGTAGAGGTCGCGCAGGTGCTTGAGGGCGCGGTCGTAGGTCTCCGGCGCGTACGTCATCGCCGGGATGAGCTCGACCGGGCGCGCCCGGCCGCCGGCGCCGCGGGTCGGGCCGAACAGGTCCGCGACGCCGCGCGGGTCGGGGACCGCGAAGTCGTCGCCGGGCAGGTCCTCCTCGAGGAAGCTCTCGATCTCGCGGCCGAGGTCGTCGGCGCTGAGGTCGCCCGTGAGGCAGGGGAAGACGCGCTTCGTGACGCGCACCTGCTCGTTCTCGCGGACGGTGAAGGTCAGGTAGCGGACCGGATCGTCGGGCTTGCCGTCCAGGGAAGGGGTGACCTCGGCGTCGAGGAAGCCGCGCACGACGTAGAACGAGCGCAGCCGATCGGCGAGGTCGCCCGGCTTGGTGTCGGTCGCCTCGCCGAGGCCGAGCGCGGCCTCGAGGGCGTCGTCGTCGAAGGCGCGGTTGCCGTCGAAGGCGGGGACGATGCGCGCGCCGGGCTCGAGGTAGACGTAGAGGTAGTTGTTCGGGCCGACCGCGAGCACGCGGTGGGAGACCCGGGCGTAGTGAAAGCCGCTCCGGCGGAGCAGCTCGGTCATCTCGCGGTCGGCGTCGGCGAGCGCGGGCTCGTCGACGCGGGCGCCGACGCCGAGGGGGTAGCGCTCCTTGAGCGAGCCGAGCTCGCGGTCGGCGCGCGGCGCCACGACGAAGACGCGCTGCGAGACGAGGCGCGGGGCGCCGGCCTCGACGTTGAGGGCGAGGACGACCTGGGTCGGGTCGTCGGTGTCGACGGCGCGCACCGTGACCGCGGCGGCCGGGTAGCCGTGCTGCGCGTAGAACGCGCGGATGCGGGGGCCGATCTCGGCGAGCGCCGCGGCGGTGATCTCGCCGCCGTCGGCGACGCCGGCGGCCCGGAGGGTGTCCTGCCGGTCGAGGGCGCCGCCGGTGATCTGGATGGTCGCGACGCGCCGGCGCGGGACGACGACGATCCGGAGCGCGGCGCCGTCCGGCAGCAGGCGCGCCTCGGCCGACGCGCGGGCGAAGTTGCCGGAGGCGAGCAGCTCGCGCATCCCGCGGCGCGCGGCGTCGGGGCTGAGCGGCTCGCCGAGCTCGACGCTGGTGACCGGCGCCACGCTGAGCCAGCGGTCGCCCTGGGCGACGACGTCGATGCGGACGATCGGCTTGCCGACGAGCTCTCCCAGGGCGAGCGGCTCCTGGAGCGACGGCACGTCGGTCGCCTCGGTGCCCGCGTCGCCCGAGGGGGCGGGGCGGGCCTCGACCTGGTCGGCGGCCGGGCCGGCCTGGGGCTGGCCGCCGGGGTTGGCCCCAACCTGGTTGGGGTCGGCCTGGGGCTGGCCGCCGGGGTTGGCCCCAACCTGGTTGGGATTGACCCCGGGGTTGGCCCCACCGGGGTTGACCCCAACCTGGTTGGGGTTGACCTCAACCTGGTTGGCCTGGCGCGCAGGCGCCTGATCGGCGCGCGCGTCGACGGCGGTCGCGCCGAGCGGCAAAAGGCCGAGCAAAACGGGAATGAGGGTGGAGCGAAGGCGAGCCATCAAGCGCGGAGCGCCGGGGGACGAAATCGAAACGAACCGGCGCCGGCGTGCACGAGGAGCGCAGCGTAGCCCGGTTGGGCCGCCGGGGGGCAAGAGGCCGCCCGCGCGGCGTTCGTGCCGGCGCGTCGTCCCCGCCGCCGCGCGAGGTGCGCGCGGCAACGCGATCCGCGCGCGCTCCAGCCCCCGGCCCGGCCGGGCCGGACCGGATCGCGCTCCGGGGTGTCGATGTGCGAGACGTGGGGCTCTCGGCGGGCGGACCTCGTGCTAGCGTCGCCGCCCGTGCGAGGCACCGGATGAAGGACCTGGCGATGCTGGTCGGCGCCGTGGCGCACGACGCCAAGGTGGTCACGCTGTGGGAGCTCCTGCGTGAGCACTTCCGCGAGCATGGAATCCTGATTGATTTCGCGCTCTTCTCTACCTACGAGCGCCAGGTGGAGTCGCTGGTCCGCGGGCACATCGACGTCGCCTGGGACAGCGCGATGGCGCACGTGCGGGTCAAGCGGCAGACCGAGGGTCGGTCCCGCTCGCTCGCCATGCGCGAGATCGACCGCGACTTCCACAGCAAGCTCCTCGTCCGCCGCGACGCCGCGGTCGGGTCGCTGAGCGACCTCGAGGGCAAGGTGCTCGCGGTCGGGAGCGCCGACTCGGCGCACGCGCGCATCCTCCCGCTCCACTTCCTCCGGCAGGCGGGGGTGGCGGTGGAGAAGATCCAGCTCATGCCGTTCGAGGTGGACGTCGGCAAGCACGGGGACACCGCGACGAGCGAGATCCAGGCGCTCGCGGCGCTGCACGAGGGCAAGGCGCAGGCGGCGGCGGTCGGGGACGCGGTGTGGCTCTCCGAGCAGGCGAACGGCCACATCGACCTCCGGCGGGTCGACGTCCTCTGGACGACGCCGGCCTACGACTTCGCGATGTTCGACGCGCTGCCGGCGCTGCCCGAGGCGAAGGCCGAGGCGTTCCAGCGCGTGCTGCTCGGCATGACCTGGAAGAACCCGAAGCACCGGCGCATCTTCGAGCTCATGGGCCACCGGCAGTGGGTCGTCGGCCGCGACGACCGCTACGGCGCCCTCGACGCGGCGCTCGCGTCGGCCAGCTGATCCTGCGAGCGCCGGGCCGCCGGCGCTCCGCTGCCGTTGCCCGGTTGCCCCGGGCTCCGCGGCTTTACTCGAACTCCAGCCGCCAGCGGAGGTCGGCGCCCACGTTGCCGAGCGGTGAGCTCGAGGAGGCGTCGTTGGTGTTGTCGTACGACCCCTGCAGGCTCATGCGGTCGCTGAGCTTCACCTCGACGCCCGCGCGCACCTGGCTGCCCTGCGAGAGCCCCGTGGTGACGTTGGCGCGGACCGCGTCCGTGATGCGCTTGCCCAGCGTCACCGTCGGCTCCGGGGCGCCGTTCTTCGACGAGTAGCCGGTGCCGAAGCGGAACTCGTCGATGATCGGCACGATCGTCTTCACCGCCTTGTCGGCGCCCGTCAGCGACGAGAGCGCCTCCAGGCCCATCGTCTCGCCGAGCGACGACACGACGCCCTGGTTGAGCTCGGCGCGCGTCATGCCGAGCGTGAGCAGCAGGACGATGTCCTCCTGGCTGAGCGGCGGATCGCTCGTGAGGTTGAGCCGGAGGTTGTCGGCGTCGCCCTGCGCGTGCAGCTTGATGCGCCACTGCCCGGTCGGGTTCGCGCCGGCGCCGAGGCCCGCGGCCGTGGGCGCCGCCGCCTCCGCGCCGGCGGCCGGGTCGGCCGCGGCGCTGCTGCTCGCCGACGTGTAGCGGCGGTACTCGCTCTCGGCGCGCACGTCGACCTTGGGCGCGATGCGGAACGGGTCGTCGAACCGGACGTAACCCTCCCGGACCTCGAACTCGGTGCTCCGCAGCATGAGCTTCGAGTCGGGCAGGATGCGCAGCGAGCCGCGCGCGCCGAAGCGCTGGTTCGTGCCCGAGAGCGCGAGCCCCGTCGGCGAGACCTCGAGCCGCATGTCCGCGAGATCGTTCGAGAAGCGGAGCGGGTTCGGCGACAGGACCGTGACGTCGAACCGGACCACGTCGGCCGCGGGGTCGTAGGTCTGCACCGCCGTCCGCTGGCGGCCCGTCAGGTCGTCGAGGTCGACGCTCATCAGGATCGGCCGCGTGTAGCTGAACGACGTGAGCGTGATCGTGCCCTTCACCGACGGCAGGTTCTTCTCGCCCGCCTCGTCGTCCTCGACGCCGGGCCGGAAGCTCGCGGAGAGGTTCGCGTTCGCGGTGAGGTTCACGCCCTCCGCGACAGGCAGCTTCACGCCGGTCGCCACGATCGAGGCCTGCGCCGTGCCGAGGGCCAGGCCGCGGACCGGCATGTGCCCGACCGCGGTCACCGTGCCCGAGCCGACCCGCGCGCTCGCCTTCGTGAGGCGCACCTGGTCGCCGCCGATCGCGATCTCCACGTCGATGTCGTCGAGCGACACCGGCAGGCCCACGACGTCGAGCTCGCCCTCCTTGAGCGTCGCCGAGCCCGCGTAGCGCAGCCCCGCGAGCGGCCCTGTCACCTGCACCTCGGCCTGCACCGTGCCCCGCGCGTGCCGGATCTGCGGGATGTCGGCGCTGAGCCGCGACAGGTTCGTCGGGCTCACCCGGATGGCGACGTCGAGGTCCGGCGCGGTGAACACCCGCTTCACCTCGCCGGACGCGGTGAAGGCGGCGGACAGGCGCGAGGCGGTGTGCGCCTCGAGCCGGAGCTCCGGCACCTTCACCGCGTTGCCCGCGAGGCGGATCGGCCCGCTCGGGCTCGTGAGGTTCAGCCCCTGGCCCGCGCGCTCCAGCTTGAGCGCGTCGACCTTGAGCGTGAGCGCCGCCTGCCGGAAGTCGGCGAGCGGCAGCCGCTCGATGTCGAGCGAGGCAGTGAGCGTGCCCTTCGGCGGCGCCGCCGAGAACGCGACGCCGGGGATCAGGTTCGCGAGCGTGCCGAGGTCGAGCGCGTCCATGCGCACCTTGCCGTCGACGATCTTGCGCTGCTGGCGCGTGACGCGGAGGCCCTCGAGCGCGACCTGCCCGCCGAACAGCGAGCCGTTCGCGACGAACGACCCGTCGGGGAGGTCGCGCTCATACTCCGCCGGATCGAACGGCGCGCCCTGCGGGTTGCCGCAGATCGGCGTCCTGCCGAGGATCTTCGGCGCCCTGTCGTTCGGCACGATGGTGAGCTCGACGCGCGAGGGGGGCAGGCTCGCGTGCGAGCGGCGGATGCCGACGCGCGAGACGTGGACGTCCGCGAACCCGGCCATCCGGCTCACGGTGCCCCCCAGGTTGGCGACGAGCGACACCGAGCCGTCGACCAGCGACGCCGCCGGCCCGAGCGCGTCCAGCCGCGCGATGGGGAGGCCGCTCGCGATGACGCTGCCCTTGAGCGCGCCGCCGTGCTGCACGGACACGCTCGCCAGCACCGAGCCCGTGCCCTTGCGCAGCGACGCCGAGCGGACGTCGAGCCGCATGCCGTCGGCGCCGGCGGCCTGGTCGTCCCAGATCAGGTCGAGGTCGACCTCGCCCTCGTCGAAGCGCTCCTCGAGCAGCTCCACGCCGCTGAGCCGCATCCCGGCGCTCACGGCGAGGTAGCCGCCGCCGCATCGGTCCTCCGGGCCGCCGAGCGCGAAGTGCGCGCGCGCCGTCCCGCTCGCGGTCGCCTTGTAGGCGGCGAACCGCGGGTCCTTGTCCATGCGGAGCATCTCGAGCAGGTCGCGCGCGGCGAGGTGCGGCGCCTCGCGCGTGTCGACGGTCGCGTCGACAACGACGACGCCCGACGCGCTGTCGAGCGGCCGGCCCTTCGGCAGGTTGCCCGCCGGGTCGAAGTCGATCTTGATCGAGGGGACCCGGACGCGGCTCGCCCCGTGCCGGACGCGCGCGTTCTCGAGCGTCAGGAACAGCGGCTCGAACGCGACAGGCGAGGGCTCGAGGTCGCCGATCGGGAAGCCGGTGAACACGAACTTCTCGATGCCGACCTCGCCCTTGAGCTTCGGGTGCGCGTAGGAGCCGTGCATCGAGGCCTTCATCGTGGCGACGCCGCCGAGCTCGAGCGAGGCGAGGGGCGAGACCTCGGCGAGGTCCACGCGCGAGCCCGGGTGGACCTCGACCCCGAGCTGGTCGTTGAAGCCGAGCGAGACGGTCGTCCGGAGGTGCGAGCTCGGCGTGTCGACCGAGAAGCCCGAGAGCACGACGGCGCTCTGCCGCACCTGGAACGAGCCGCGGATCGCGGCCTCCTTGACGCCCATCAGGCGCTGGCGCGCCGGGTCCTTGGTCGGCTTGTCGAAGATGTCGAAGCCGCGCGTCTGCACGGCGAGCGGGCCTTCGAGCGAGAGCGGCGAGAGCGTGCCGCCGAAGTGATCGAACCGGCCCTCGTGCAGCGTCCAGGCGACGTGCGCCTGGGGGTGCACGCCGAGATCGCGGAGCAGGCCGGGCAGCTCGATGTTGGCGAGGTCGATCGGCCCGGCCTGGAGCGGCATGCCCTTCTCGAACGGCTTGAGCTCCGCGCTGGAGATCTTCAGCGTCCCGTCGGCCCAGGCGACGTCGGCGTTCGTGAGCTGCACGGCGTCGGGGGTCGTCGAGACCTCGCCGGAGAGCCGCGTCACGAAGACCCTGCCGTCGAGGCCCGGCTGGTCGAGCACGAGGGTGCCCTTCACGCGGGGGAGCGCGAGGCCGAGCGGCGCGGCGGCGGCGTCGTACTCGGCGGCGACGTCGATGGAGAGCGCGCCGGACGCGGGCGGGAGGCTCACGAAGCGGTGCACGATCGGCACCGGCAGGCGCGCGCGCACGCGGCCCTCGATGTGGTGGGGCATGCCGCCGCCCAGGCCGACGGCGCGCAGGGCGCCGAGCTCGAGCTCCACGCGGCGCCAGTCGCCGTCCGGGAGCGCGCAGGGCGGCGCGGTGCCGGGATCCGGGTCGAAGTCGGCGGCGCCCTCCAGGATGAGCCGGCGGACGAGCGCGCGGTCGGGCTCGACGCGGACGCGCGTGTCGAAGCGGCAGACGACGTCCTCGTCGACGCTGTCCTCCTCGGCCTCGCGGCCGGGGGCGGCGTGCGTGTGGACGACCGAGACGAGGCCGGAGCGCATCGCGATCTCGAACGCGTTGGACGGCTCGGCGGAGACGTCGACGTCGACCTCGCGGGCCTGGATGCGGACGTTGTCGATCGTCAGGTCGAGCCGCGCGTCGGTGATCGCCACCGAGGAGAGCGGCGCGCGGTCGAGCCCGCCCCCGTCGCTGCTCTTCCCGGTGGTGGGGAGCTTGAGGTTCCGGAGCTCGCCGTCCTTCACGACGGCGCGGACGCGGGGGCCGATGATCTCGACGTCGCCCGCGTCGATGTGCCCCGCGAGCAGCGAGAACAGGCGCGGGCGGATCGCGACGCGCTCGAGCTCGAGGAACGGCGCGCCGCCGTCCGAGGAGTCGACGACGAGGCGGTTCAGGCCGACCATGAGCGGCCAGGCCTGGACGCGCACGTCGTAGCGGGCGGTGATGCCGAGCTCGCGCTCGAGGAGCGCGGCCGTCTCGTACGCGGCCCAGGCCCGCACCGTCTCGGTCCGCACGAGGACGCCGAGCGCGAGCGGGATCCCCCCGATCACCGCGAACACGAAGCACAGCACGCGCACGAAGAGGCGACCCCAGTCCCTCCGGGCTCTCGGCGGGGAGCCCTTTCTCCTCGTGCCGTGCATCGGGGCGAAGCTTAGCTGAAGCGCGGTCGAACGCTTACGTGGGCGGGGTGATCCTGTAGGCGGAAAAAATGGGCGCGTGATCGCTCGCGTCGTCGATCGACGGGTCGTGGGGGATCTGGACCGAGGCCGGGTCGAGCATGTCCCGGAGCAGCGGGTTGACCATCTGGTGGTCGATGAGCTCAAGCTGTCCGTTGAAGTCGTACGTCCAGCGGTCCGCGGGCGGCGCGGCGGCCGCGACGTCCTCGAACACGACGTCGCCGGCGCCGGCGACGGCCTCGACGGGGGGTGAGCCGGGCAGGTCGTTGAAGTCGCCGAGCACGGCGATCGCCGCGGTGGGGTGCTCGGCGGCGAGGGCGTCGGCGATGGCGCGGGTTCGCTGGGCCTCGGCGAGGCGCCGGTCCGGGTTGTCCGGCGCGGCCTTGGCCTTGAAGTGGACCCCGAGCAGGATGACCTTGCGGCCGCCCCGGGTGAGGTGGAGCTCGAGGCAGTCGCGCGTGAACGTATAGACAGGTCCCTGCGTCCCGCGCAGCGTGAAGCGGTCGTCCCGGTGCGAGACGACCTTATCGAAGGGGATCTTCGAGATCGCGCCGACGTCGATGCCGCGCGGGTCGTACGCCTCGACGAGCGCGGCGTGGGGGTACGCGCCGCCGAGCTCGATGCGGTTCAGGTCCTCGAGCACGTCGAGGTGCTCGACCTCCTGGAGGACGGCGACGTCGGGCGCGAGCTGCTCGATCACCGCGGCGACCGCCTCGCGCTTCTCGCGGTAGCGCGCGGGGCTGAGCACCGTCTCCTCGGCGCCGTCGGTGTCCTCCTTGTCGTTGAAGAAATCCTTGGTGTTCCACGTGACGACCGCGAGCGGCGCGGCGTCCGGCGGCGGGCCGACCGGAGGATCGCCGCCGCCGGAGCCGCCGGCGCCGTGGCCGACCGCGTTGCCGGAGCCGCTGGCGCCGTTGCCGCCCGCGTTGCCAGAGCCGCCCGCGCCGCCGTCGCCAGCGGTCCCGCCGCCGGCGCGGGACGAGGCGACCTCGAACGGCGAGCGGGTCTCGGCGGCGTCCCGGCAGCCGGTCGCGGCCAGGGTGGCGAGCGCGCCCGCCGCGACCGCAGCGGCGAGCCCCGCGCGAAGGGAGCTCCGGTGCATGGTGAGGAGAGCTACTGCGGGCGCCGGCGTCGCACCAGACCGGAAACGTGCTTTGGTGCTGGAATTTGCCGGGCGGCGGAGCGCGGCGCCGTGTCAGCTCGCGGTGAGCTTGCGGTAGCGGATCTTGCGGGGCTCGGCCGCGTCGGCGCCGAGGCGGCGCTTCAGGTCGGCCTCGTAGTCGGCGTAGTTGCCCTCGAACCAGACGACCTTGCTGTCGCCCTCGAACGCCAGGATGTGGGTCGCGATCCGGTCGAGGAACCAGCGGTCGTGGCTGATGACGACGGCGCAGCCGGCGAAGTTCAGCAGCGCCTCCTCGAGCGAGCGGAGCGTGTCGACGTCGAGGTCGTTGGTCGGCTCGTCGAGCAGGAGGACGTTGCCGCCGCGGCGGAGCAGCTTGGCGAGGTGGAGGCGGTTGCGCTCGCCGCCGGACAGGTCGCGGACCTTCTTCTGCTGGTCGCTGCCGGCGAAGTTGAAGCTCGCGACGTAGGCGCGCGAGTTGACCTCGCGCTTGCCGACCAGCAGCTTGTCCTCGCCGCCGGAGATCTCCTGCCAGACGTTGTTGTTCGGGTTGAGCGCGTCGCGCGACTGGTCGACGTACGCGAGCTCGACGGTCTCGCCGATGCGGAGCGCGCCGCCGTCGGGCTGATCGAGGCCCATGATCATGCGGAAGAGCGTGGTCTTGCCGGCGCCGTTCGGGCCGATGACGCCGACGATGCCGCCGCGCGGGAGCGAGAAGGTGAGGTCCTCGATGAGGACGCGATCGCCGAAGCCCTTGCGCAGGTGATCGGCCTCGACGACCACGTTCCCGAGCCGCTTGCCGGCGGGGATGTGGATCTCGTTCTCCTCGACCTTCTTCGACTTGTCCTCGGCGAGGAGCGACTCGTAGGCGGCGAGGCGGGCCTTGCTCTTGGCCTG
Source organism: Sorangium sp. So ce406 (assembly GCF_051474675.1). Lineage (NCBI taxonomy): Bacteria > Pseudomonadati > Myxococcota > Polyangiales > Polyangiaceae > Sorangium > Sorangium sp. So ce406. The sequence continues at coordinate 1,727,947 of NZ_CP150340.1, forward strand.
GCGGGCGCGGGGGGCCAGGCGCACCCACTCGAGCTCGCGCTCGAGGGTGCGCTTGCGCGCGGACTCCTGCTTCTGCTCGAGCTCGAGGCGCTTCTTCTTCTGCTCGAGCCAGCCGGTGTAGTTGCCCTCGTAGGGGATGCCGGCGCCGCGGTCGAGCTCGAGGATCCAGCCGGCGACGTTGTCGAGGAAGTAGCGGTCGTGGGTGACGGCGACGACGGTGCCGGGGTACTCGTGGAGGAAGCGCTCGAGCCAGGCGACGCTCTCGGCGTCGAGGTGGTTGGTCGGCTCGTCGAGGAGCAGGATGTCGGGCTTCTCGAGGAGGAGCCGGCAGAGGGCGACGCGCCGGCGCTCGCCGCCGGAGAGCTTGGTGACGTCGGCGTCGGGCGGGGGCAGCCGGAGGGCGTCCATGGCGCGCTCGACGACGCGGTCGATCTCCCAGCCGTTCGCGGCCTCGATCTTGTCCTGGAGCGCGGCGTACTCCTCGAGGAGGGCCTCCATGTCGGGGGGCGACTCGCCGAGCTTCTGGCCGATCTCCTCGAAGCGCTGGACGAGGGAGCGGACGTCGTGGACCGCCATCTCGACGTGCTCTTGCACGGTCTTGCCGGCCTCGAGCTGCGGCTCCTGGGCGAGGTAGCCGATGCGGATGCCGTCGGCGGGCTTGGCCTCGCCGAGGTACTCCTTGTCGACGCCCGCCATGATGCGGAGCAGGGTGCTCTTGCCGGCGCCGTTGGAGCCGAGGACGCCGATCTTCGCGCCCGGGTAGAAGGAGAGCCACAGGCCCTTCAGCACCTCCTTGTTCGGGGGGTGCACCTTCCGGACGTCCTGCATCGTGAAGATGAATTGAGGAGCCACGTCTTCGCCTGCCTGTGGTGCCGGCGCGCCGCGAGCCGCCGCTCGGCCTTCGAGCGGGCGCGGCGCTGGCCGTGCTGGAGGAGACGCCGTATGCGAGATCGCCGGCTGACGGTCAAGAGGCGTCGAGGCCGCCGTGGGCGGGCGCGCAGGGCGTGCGTCAGGACGGACGCGAGCGGGCGCACGCGGCGGTGTGGCGTGGCATGGCGCGGCGCAGGCAAGCGGAGAGAGAGAGAGAGTTCAACGCAAAGGCGCAAAAATGCAAGAATTTATGACATTTTATTCTGTAGTTTTGCGCCTTTGCGCCTTTGCGCCTTTGCGTTGAATTCTCCACATCCTTGGCTGGACTTCTGGCGAGCGGCTAGGCGCGCCGCGCGCCGCGCCCGAACGCCTGCCGTAAGGTGGCGAGGTCGTCGCGGCCGACCTCGCGCGTGGCGACGAGGAGCGCGACGTAGACGAGGCCGACGAGGAGCGCCTCGCCGAGCACGGCGACCTTGCCGAGCCACGGGAGCCGCGCGCCGACGGCGACCGCGGCGGCGAGGGAGAGGCCCACGCGGAGCGCCGTCTTCGCGGTGACGAAGCCGCCGGCGACGCGGTGGAGCAGGACGCCGGCGACGACCGCGGACGTGGCGAGCGCGAGCGAGGTGGCTGTCGCGGAGCTCACGAGCATGTCGGGGCCGAAGGACGCGCGCGGGACGGCGACGGAGCAGCCGATCGCGACGAGGACGACGGTGGCGGCGGTGAGCGCGGCCGCGATGCGCTCGCGGTGAAGGCTGGTGAGCGCGGCCGAGGCGACGCCGAGGACGGCGAACGCGCCCATGCCGAGCGAGAGGACGCGGAGCGTGTCGCCGCCGCGGCTCCAGATCTCGACGGGGAAGGCGAAGCGCAGGACGTGCGGCGCGAGGCCCGAGATGGGGGCGCAGAGGAGGCCGGTGAGCAGGAACGAGAGGCGGACGCCGGTCATGGTGTAGCGGCGGACCGCGGCGCTGTCGGCCTCGGCGTGCGCGCGGGCGAGCATCGGGAAGAGGATGAACGTGATCGAGAGGAGGAGCTGGTACGGCAGGAACGCGAAGAGCTGCGCGCCGCGGTAGACGCCGATGAGGTCGTCGGCGGCCCTGGCGCCGAGGGCGAGGTGGTTCGTGGCCTGGCCGAGGAAGCGGCGCAGGAGGAAGAAGTCGGTCTGGAGCAGGAAGTTCAGGAAGGTCTGCGAGACCGCGAGCGGCAGGAGGAAGACGAGGTGCTCGCGGATCGAGGGGCCGGCGCTGCCGCGGCGCCCGAGGCCGGTCTTGAGGGCCGCGAGGGGGGCGATGATGGCGGCGGCGGCGACGAAGCCGGCGATGGCGCCGAGGACGCCGCTCTGGCCCGCGCGGAGGAAGAGGAGGGCGCCGGCGGCGATGCTCGCGGTGCGGAGCGCGCCGTAGCCGATGTCGAAGCCGGCCTGGGTGAGGAACCGCCGCTGGCCGTTGAGGGCGCCGACGAGCGGGGCGTAGAGGCCGTAGAGGAGGACGATGAGGGCGGCGAGGCGCAGCGGGCCGGCGACGTGCGGGGCCTCGGAGAAGTCGGCGATGGCGCCGGCGAGGAGCGCGAAGGCCGAGGAGACGACGACGGCGAGGATGGCGTGCAGGGCGAGCGTGCGGCGGAAGGCCTCGGCGGCGTGGTGCTCGGCGACGCTGGAGACGGCGCGGGAGACGCCCTGGATGCCGGTCGCGACGATGACGTTGTTGACGACGCTGACGCCGGCGAAGACGACGGAGACCGCGCCGTAGCCGTCGGTGCCGAGCAGCCGGGGGAGGATGAGCTGCTGGACGAAGCCGAAGACGATGAAGGAGACCTTGGCGCCCGCGATGGCAAGGCCGCCGCGGCCGGCGGAGCGGGCGGTGACGGCGGAGGGGGCGGGAGAGGGGGGAGAGGGCGCGGCAGGGGACGGGGCGGCCTGCGCGGGGTTCGGAGGGGCCTGCGCGGGGGCGGAGGCTTCGGGCGGCGGCGGGAGGGGCTCGGCGGCGCGCGACACGGCGCGGTTGTCGCAGAAGCACGCCGGGCGGGCAATCTCGCGGGAACGGGCGAGGGGACGAGGGGAAAGCGCGCGGCGCAGGCGCGGCAGGGGAGGAGGCAGGCGAGCTCGCAGGCGCGTCACCAAAGTGAAGCGGCGTGCGGATTCGCTTGACGGGAAGGGCTGCCCGACTATTCTCGCGCCCGTCTCCGACGCATTCCAGCTTAGCTCAGTTGGTAGAGCAGGCGGCTGTTAACCGCCGGGTCGCTGGTTCGAGTCCAGCAGCTGGAGCCATTCCTTTCTTCTTGTGAGCTTTGTGGCGGGAAGCGCGTTCGCGCTCTCTTCTCTGCCTACAGAGACTCGGGGCGCGGCGGGCGAAGCAGGCCATGCGCCTCTTCGTCGCCAACTTCCCCGTGCGCAAGGCGTTCGGTGGTAGACCGTCCGGCAGATGAGGACGCTCTTCCGGCGGCCTGGGCTGTGGCTCCTGATCGCGTTGCTCGTGGCCTGCACGATCGTGATGGCGGTGCGCGCGCGTGGACCCACGGTGAAGGTCGCCGTGGCCGCTCGAAAGGATCTCGAGCAGCGCATCGTCGCGAGTGGACGGGTGAGGGTGCCGACGCGCGTCCAGGTCGCGGCGCAGGTCCCGGGCCTCGTGGTCGCGGTCGGCGCGATCGAGGGGCAACGCGTGAAGGCGGGCGATCTCCTCGTGCAGATCGACGACGCCGAGGCGCGCGCGGCGGTGTCGCAGGCGAAGGCCGCCGTCGATCAGGCGAACGCGCGCGTCGAGCAGCTCCGCCGCGTCGGCGCGATCGTCGCGACGGAGGCGCTCCGGCAAGCGGAGACGAACCTCGAGCGCGCCGAGGTCGACCTCGCACGGGTGCGAGAGCTCTCGGCGTCGGGGGCGGTAGCTCAGGCCGAGCTCGACAACGCCCGACACAGCGTCGAGCTCGCGCGCGCGCAAAAGGTCGCAGCGGAGGCGCAACGCATCGCGTCGGCCCCGATGGGCGCGGACTCCCGCGTCGCGCTGACCGCGCTCCTCCAGGCGCAGGCGCAGTACGTCGGCGCGGACGTGCGCCTCGCGCAGACGCGGATCGTGGCGCACCAGGACGGCGTCGTGCTCACGCGCTCCGTGGAGCCCGGCGACGTCGTGCAGCCGGCGCGAACGCTGGTGGTGCTCGCCGCGGACGGGAGCCCGCAGCTCGTCTTCCAACCCGATGAGCGGAACCTCGCGTGGATCGCGCTCGGGCAGAAGGCGCGCGCGTCCGCGGACGCCTATCCACAACAGGTGTTCGACGCCGAGGTGAGCTACATCGCGCCTTCGATCGATCCGCAGAGAGGCAGCGTCGAGGTGCGCCTCTCGGTGCCGAGCGCGCCAGCCTTTCTCTTGCCCGACATGACCGTCTCCATCGATCTCTCGGTCGCTCGGCGCGAAAAGGCGCTCATCGTTCCGAGCGACGCCGTGCGCGACGCGGCGACGCCGGCGCCCTGGCTGTTCGCGGTCGAGGACGATCGCCTCGTGCGCAAGGACGTGAAGCTGGGTATCCGCGGAGAGGGCGCCATCGAGGTCGTCGAGGGCCTCGACGAGGGGAGCGTCGTTGTGTTGCCCGACGGACGGGGCCTTGCGCCGGGCCAGCGCGTGCGCGCGGAGCGCGATTGAGATGCCGTTCGAATGGTTCGTCGCGCTCCGTTACCTGCGTGACGCGAAGGGTCAGACCGCGCTGATCCTCGCGGCGGTGTCGGTGGGCGTGAGCGTGATCGTCTTCCTCTCCGCGCTGATCAACGGCCTTCAGGCGTCGCTCATCGACAAGACGCTCGGGTCGCAGCCGCACATCACGTTGAAGGTGCAGCGCGAAGCGGCGCGCCCGCTCGTCGACCCCTCGCACGATCGCGCCGTCGCCCGTTCCGTGCAGCCCGCGCCGCAGCGCCTTCGCTCCATCGACCAGTGGCCGCTCGTCATGGCCGACGCGGAGCGCGCCGCCGGCGTCATCGCCGCGTCGCCGGCGATCGTGGGCGCCGGCTTCGCCGTCCGCGCCGAGGCGAAGAACGCCGTCGTCGTGCGCGGCGTCGATCCCGAGCGCTTCCTCGCCATCATCGACGTCCGGAGGCGCCTGCTCGCGGGCCGGTTCGACGTCGCCGGGGGCGACGCGGTCATCGGCGCGGTGCTCGCGAGCGAGCTCGGCGTCGGCGTCGGCGACAAGATCCGGATCACGACGACCGAAGGGATCGACGATGTCGTCGCGATCACGGGCGTCTTCTCGCTCGGGAACGAGGCGGTCGACAAGACCTGGGTGATCACGTCGCTCCGCAGGGCGCAGACGCTCTACGCGCTCCCCGGCGGCGCGACGTCGATCGAGCTCAAGGTCGCCGACGTGTTCGCCGCCGAGACCGTCGCGGGCGAGCTGCGCGGAAGGACGGGGCTGCAGGCGGACAGCTGGATGAAGATCAACGCCGAGCTGCTCACCGGCCTCTCGGCGCAGAGCAGCTCGAAGAGCATGATCCAGTTCTTCGTCATCCTCGCGGTCGCGCTCGGAATCGCGAGCGTGCTCATCGTGTCGGTCGTCCAGAAGTCGCGCGAGATTGGCATCCTCCGCGCGGTCGGCACGTCGCGGGGCCGCGTCCTGCGCATCTTCCTGATCCAGGGCGCGGTCCTCGGGCTCCTCGGGTCGCTCGTCGGCTCGGCGCTCGGGGCGCTCCTGTCGAAGCTCTTCGAGGGCCTCGTGCGCGGGCCCGACGGCGCCGCGAAGTTTCCCGTGCAGCTCGATCTCGAGCTCTTCGTGCTCGCGACCGCCCTCGCGATCAGCGTGGGGCTCCTCGCCGCCGTGCTCCCCGCGCGGCGCGCCTCGAGGCTCGATCCGGCGTCGGCGATCCGCAATGGCTGATCCGCTGCTCGTCGTCGAAGGTGCGGTGAAGGAATACGGCCAGGCCGTCGTCACGCGCGCTCTCGATGGAGTCGATCTCCGGATCGAGAAGGGCGAGTTTGCTGCGCTGATCGGTCCGTCCGGCTCCGGCAAGAGCACCCTGCTCAACGTCATTGGCCTGCTGGATCGGCCGACGCGCGGGCGCGTGGTCGTCGACGGCGAGGACACGACGGGGCTCGACGAGGCGAGCCTCACCAGGCTTCGCGCGCGGACGCTCGGCTTCGTGTTCCAGTTTCATCACCTCTTGCCGATGTTCACCGCGCTCGAGAACGTCATGCTGCCCGCCTGGGGCGACGAAGGCTTCCCATCGTCGACCATGAAGGCGCGCGCGGCCGAGCTGCTCGAAGCGGTGGGGCTCGCCGACCGGATGCACTTCAGGGCGACCGCGCTGTCGGGCGGCCAGCAGCAACGCGTGGCCATCGCGCGCGCGCTGTCGCGCCGACCGCCGCTCGTCCTGGCCGACGAGCCGACGGGGAACCTCGATACGGAGTCGTCGGCCGAGGTGTTCGCGTTGATGCGCCGATTCAACCGCGAGCTCGGCACGACGTTCCTGGTCGTCACGCATGATCCGCGCATCGCCGAGCAGTGCGACCGCGTGATCGAGATCGTCGACGGGCGCATCGCCAGCGATCGGGCATGAGGGTCATCCAGGCGTCGCACCGAGCGTGCGCCTCATCGCCGAGGCCAGGAAGCTCGCGGAGGAGCTGCCACGGCGAGCGCTGGCGGCGGCCCCCGGAGCCGGCGCCTCGGCCGCCGCGACAACGACCCGCAACCAGCTGCTGCACCTCATGGTCGCGCGGGTCGGCGCCATCCGGAAGACCGCGGCCCACGTCTTCCGGCGCCACCCCGAGATCGCCCGCGAGGTGACGAGCGCCTACGAGCGGCGCCGGCGCGCGGCGGGGCGGCGCGAGAAGGTCCGCCAAGGCCGCCGAGGCCGGACTGGCCAACGGCAAGCCGGCGGAGGCCAACGGCAAGCCGGCGGAGGCCAACGGCAAGCTGGCGGCGGCGCCCGCGCCCGCGCCCACGACTGCCGCGCCCACGACCCCTTAGTTCCGCCCGCCCGAAGTCCGGCGGCCAGCTCCTTGACCGCCGGGGTGATGCCCTCGCCACGACCGCGGCGCCGCGCGCCTCCAGCAAGCGCGCCGTGGCCCGACCGATGCCGCTCGCTGCGCCGGTGCCGCGGGCAGAGCGGGCAGCACGTCGCGTCAGGCGCCGCCCAAAGGGATTTGCTACCGTCGGGGCATGACCGCATCCGGGCCGAAGGCTGCCCGTCCCGCGACGTTGCAGGATCTCCTTGCGATCCCGGAGGAGGAGCGGCGCCACGAGCTCATCGAGGGCAGCATCGTCGAGAAGGGGGGCGCGACCGGCGAGCACGGGGCCGTGCAGCGCAAGCTCTCCGCCTACGTCGACCCCTACGATCAGCGCCCCGGCGGGCGCAGGCCCGGAGGATGGTGGTTCGCCACCGAGGTCGACGTCCACTTCGACGCCGCGAACACCGTCCGCCCGGACTTGGTCGGCTGGCGACGAGACCGCGTCCAGGAGCGCCCGCGCGGTATCCCGATCATGGTGCGCCCGGATTGGATCTGCGAGATCCTCTCGACGAACAAGCGGAACGATCTCATCAAGAAGAAGCGCGTCTATCACCGGCATCAGGTTCCACACACCTGGATTCTCGATCCCGAGGAAGAGACCCTGTCTGTCTATCGCTGGGCGCAGGAAGGTTACGTCGAGATCCTCGCCGCCGAGCGCGGCGAGCAGGTCCGGGCCGAGCCGTTCGAGACGACTCCGCTGCAGGTCGGCGTGCTCTTCGGCGACGACGAAGACGACGAGCCCGTAGGGGAACCCTAGAGCGCCGATCCGACGCCGGCTCCGCTCGCAGGGCTCACGCGGGGGCGGACGTCATTCCTCCTCCTCCGCGCCGCCTGCCAGCACCGTCTCTCCACCTCTCTCGCCAGGCTCGATGAGCCGGCAGGGCGTCGCCTTTCGGATCCGCTCTGCCAGCGGGCTGGAGTGCGCCGTGATCCCGAGCTGACTCCGGGATGCCGCGTGCACAAGGAGATCCCCGCGCGGCCCGAGAACTCCCGTCCCGGGCGTCACAATGCGTCGAGCAGGCTCAGGGCTCAAGGCCGCGCCGACGTGCGCCTCGACCTCCGCTGATCCGCGCCGAGCTCGGCCGCGACGATGTGCAACCCGCTGCGCTCAGATCGCGCTCGGCTTCGGAGCGGGGCGAGGTCGATACGTGGTGGCCGCAGGGACGCAATCCGCACCCTGGATCACGGTTGACGCCGCCCCTCCACACGCGCATCTGGAATGACTTGGAGGATAGGCATGCGCCACAGGCTGAAATTGAAGGCGATCCCTGTTCTTATTCCTCTCGGTCTCACGGTGTGGGCGTGCAACTACGACGTGGGGGAGTGCTACCTCAGGGGGACGGAAGGTACAGGGGCCGGAGAACCATACCCACCGGGGTCAGCAGCTACGGGAGACTGGTTCGGAAACGGTGACGACGTGGGGAGCGGCGCCACTGAGGAGATGGCAGGGTGCACGCCCGACAAGACATGCACAGACATGTTCGTAGATTGCCAAGACATCGGGGGCAAGTGCATCACGGGATATCCAGGCTGCGACAAATGGGGCTATACACCGTGTGAAAGTTGCCGCGACGCCTGCCAAAAGGACGCACCATACCCGCCAGCGTGCAAATGCAGGTCGTGCGGATTCAGATGATGAACGATTCGATACAGGGCGCAATCTACGTTGCCATGGGCAGGGTGGCCGGAGCGGATCTAGCCAAGGTTGCATCCCCGGTCGTGGCCGACGATGACAATCTCCTGCTGGGGCCATCAAGAGTCGATCCGAAACGTCATCGTGCTGTGCGCGTTGGATACTGGGGGGGAGAGCCGTCTGCCGATCTCAATCAAGAGCTTGCGCGTTCTGATGGGCCGCCGGTCTGCGTGGCGCTTCCGCCGACACCAGGCGGCCTGATGAGCCTCTGTCGAATCTGTGCTTCCGTGGTCGAGCGCGGGCGCGCGTTGTTCGTCGTTGATCTCAGCCCAGAGGCGGCCGGCGCATTCCCGCAAGGGCCCGGACCAGGCAGGGCCATATCCCTCAATGTCGCGGATGCTCTGCTACGCAAGCCGCCTGTGGCCCAATGGTCGAAGCTCGAGGCAACCCTTGCGGCTACGCTCTGGAAATTGTGGTGCCGCCGCTCGCCCGTCGCCTTTTCCAGGTTCTGTGCATCTGGGAGCATGTTCCACCCGCAGTTGGCGAACCTTGGGCGGTATCACGCCGGACTCTTTCCCCGACGGGAAGGCCACAGGCTCTTACTGTCGCGCTTTGACGGGCTCCTCCTGCGACAGCTATCGCAAGAGTGGCTCTCGCCGGTTAAAGTTTTTGTCAACGCGATCAACACTGAGTCTGAGCTTGACGCATGGTTTTCGCACACGGGGGATCTGTACGTAGCCAAACGGCTCAATGATTGGTATCGCCACACGCGAGGCCGCATCATCGAACGTCGGAACGCGCGTCACCCGAGACCTTCCGAGATGACGAGATGGTCCTTTCGATGGCGTTCGGGGAGCGAGGAGATCCTCGATGCGCTGCCGGGTGTGCAAGCGGCCCCACCTGTATCTATTGGAGGTGCTACCGCGTATGATCCTCATCACCCATGGGTATGCCAAGTTGATGCACGAGGCACACCTTACCTGAGCCGATTTGACACCGCATTATCGGGCGACAGGCTGGGATAGCCCGAACTCGACCAGGTTGACCGCGAGCGCGCCTGCGTTCGTCTCGACCTCCTCACCGCGCCGCGGCGGCTCCGCCGGGCGGCGGCTCCGGCGAGCTCAGGCGATGCAGCAGAACGTGGACGGCTCGGCCGGCTGGAGCTCGCCGACGGGCTCGCCGCCCTGCGGTGCGCACGCGCCCGGCTCCACCGCCACGACCGCGGCCGACTTGCTCCCCAGGGCGACGCCGGGCGGCGTCACCCCGCAGAACGGGATACTCGAGCTGACAAGGGTCGACGCGACAAGGTCGGTGCACGCGGCGTCTCGGTACACGGACGCCATGACCGTGCACGACGCACCGCTCGGGTCGCCGCAGCTGCAGGCGGTGCAATCGCGGCCGTCGAGCACGCCCCTGTAGAAGACATGCCTCTGGGCGTAGCCCTCCGGACAGTCGGGGTCGCCCTCGTGATAGATGCACGTCAGGAACCCGGGCGGCGCTGCCGGCGCGCACGTCGTCGCGTCGGCGCACGCGGTGTGCGCCCCGGCGACGCAGGCCGTCGCGCGCGTCGCCCACCGGGGTGCCTCCTGGGGGATGGCCTGCGGGACCTCGATGCGCGGCGTACACGCGCCGGCCGCGAGCGAGGGCGCCGCGACCGTCAGCGACTGCACGCAGGGAACGCCGTTGCAGAGCTGATCGGCCAGGATCGCGCTCTCGGCGGTGCAGGCGCCGTCCCATGCGTCGGGCGCGGCGAACGACGTCGCGACGGCGCCGGGCTCGTCGCCGGGGCACGAGGACGACGACGCGGCACACGCGGTGGGGAGCGCGCACGAGACCTCGGGCGGGTCGCACGCGCAGGTCGGGCACGTCATCGGCGCCTGCTCGAGCTCGGCGAAGCCCTCGTACCCGAGCGTCGGCGCGGCGGCCGGGCAGTCGGGGGTGGCCTCCGGCGGGCCGAACCAGAGGAGTGCCGGGCCGGACCAGCCGAGCGGGGCGGGGGAGACGCACTGGCCGGAGCACAGCGCGCTGTGCGCCTCACCGCCGTCGCCGCCCTGTCCGCCGTCGCCACCTTGGCCGCCGTCGCCGCCCTGTCCGCCGTCGCCGCCCTGGCCTGCGTCCGGCTCACAGCCGGGGCGATCGTTGGCAATCTCTTCGGGCGTACGGGCGCTACCAGCCCCTTCCTGGCTGTGCCCAGAGGACCGGTGGCATGGTAGCTTGTGCCGGTGCGAGACTCAGCCGCCACGGGCCGGACCGATACCGCGTCGCTCGTCGTCGCCGCTCAGCCCGATGCGGTCTACCGTGCCTTCGCCGACCCCGACGCGCTCATGGCGTGGCTCCCGCCTGACGGCATGACAGGCCGCGTCCTCGACTACGACTTCCGCGAGGGCGGTCGCTACCGCATCGAGCTGACCTACGATGAGGCAGCGCCCGGCGGCGTGGGAAAGACCACCGGGAGCACCGACGTCAGCGCCGGGCGCTTCCTCTCGCTGGAGCCGGGCAAGCGCATCGTCCAGTCGGTCTCGTTCGATTCGTCGGACGCTTCGTTCGCGGGCGAGATGGTGATGACGTGGTCGTTCGAGGCGCTGCCCGCAGGGACCCTCATCACCATCACCGCGGAGAACGTCCCGCCCGGCATCAGCCAGGCCGACCACGACGCCGGCCTTCGAGCGTCCCTGGAGAACCTCGCCCGCTACCTGGGGTGACGCGCGCCTCGCGCGCGCAGCGACCGGGCCGGGGGGCCCGCTGGGGCGCTGGCGCTCAATCCCCCGGCTGGATGGCGACGGAGTACCCGCCGTCGGCCATCACGATGGAGCCGACCATGAAGCTCGCCTTGTCGGACGCAAGGAACGCGACGACCTCGGCGATCTCCTCGGGCGCGGCCGCGCGACGGATGGGGGCGCCCCTGCCGTGATCGCGCAAGAACTCGCGGCCGTCGCGCCGGACGTCGTTGAGCAGGTTCGTGACCACGTCGCCCGACCCGACGGCATTGACGCGGACACCATGGTCGATGGCCTCCAGGGCCAGGACCCGCGTCAGCTGCGCCAGCGCGCCCTTCGACGCCGCATAGGCCGCGATCTGCGGGAACCCGAAGAAGCAGGCGTAGGAGCCGATGTTCACGATCGCCCCGCGCCTGTTCGGGATCATCGCCCGCAGCGCCTCGCGCGAGTGCAGGAACACCCCGGTGATGTTCACGTTCATGATCGAATTCCAGTCGTCCAGCGACATGTCGATCACGAGCTTGTTGATGATGCGCGCGGCATTGTTGACGAGGATATCAAGCCTTCCAAAGCGCTCGACCGCGAGCGCGACCACGCGCTTCGCCGTCTCCTCCTGGGCGACATCCCCGACGAATGGTACGATGCGGCCGTCACCGCGGGCCAGCTCGTCGACCGCCGGGCTGATGTCCTCGGCCACGACCGCAGCGCCGCGCGCCTCCAGCAAGAGCGCCGTCGCCCGACCGATGCCGCTCGCCGCGCCGGTGACGATCGCGACCCTGCCTTCGAGATCACGCTGTAGGTGTTCGGTCTTGCTCATGTTCTTCTCCCGAGAGCCTTGCGTGTGGGCTCTCCAGCCGTTCCTGGTAACCGTCCAGGAAGATCGCAAGCCCCTGGCTACCGCCGCTGCGGAAGGGCATCGCCAGCGCCGCCGTCGTACTGTTTGAAATCGAACGGCAGCGTCAGCGCTCCGAAGTCCGGGATGCTGCCGACGAGGGCGGTCTGCCCCTCGTCCGTCGGTTCGTCAGGGTTTGCGTTCTGCTCCAGCGCGATGTCCTGATTGCGAACCACGTACGCGCGCAGGCCGTCCTCGTATGCGGCGATGCCGCGCAACAGATCATCCTTGTGCAGGGCGAGCTCGCTGGCAAGAACGTAAGCGCCGACCATCGCCACCGAGGTGGCCTGCCCCGTACCCAGAGAGACGGCGTAGCCAGCATCGCCGACCAGCACGATCCGCCCGCGTGACCAGCTGCTCATGCGGACCTGGCTCAGCGAGTAGAAGTGGAAGTCGGTCGCGCGCAGCATGTGCTCCACGATCTGCGGGATCACCCAGCCTGCGCCCGCGACGCGGTCGGCGAGCAACCGCTTCTGCGCGTCGACGTCGCGGACGTCGCGGTCGATCTTCTCCGGCGCGTTGAAGCCGAGATACGTCCTCGCGTCGACATCCTTCCGCAGGCCCATGACCAGCGCGCCGACGGAGTCCGGCTGCCGGTACATGACCTGCCAGCGCTCGAGATCGAGGAAGTTCGGCATGCCGAACGTCGCGACGTACAGGTCGCCGAAGGCGCGGACGAACTGCTCATCGGGGCCAAAGGCGATCCGCCGCACCCCCGAACCCACGCCGTCGGCGCCAACGACCAGCTCGAAGCGGCGAGGCGCAGCCGTGACGAACGTGACGTCGACGCCCGACTCGTCCTGGGTCAGCGACGCGATGGAATCGGCGAAGAGATACTCGACCTGAGCGCCCGCGGCCTCGTGAAGCACGTGACACAGGTCGTCGCGCAAGATCTCCACATCAGGGCTGTCGAGTCGGCCGCCCGTCAAGGTGCTCTCCGTGCTCCGAAAGATCTCCTGACCGGCCGAGTCGACCACGGAGATGCCCCTCAGCCTGGTGCTTCGATCGCGAAGCGCGGCGAGGATGCCCATCCGCTCCGCCACCTCCAGGGCCGGCCCCCGGACGTCGAGCGCGTGCCCGCCCGGGCGTAGATGCGGCGCGCGCTCGACCACCGTGACCGCGAAGCCGTGGCGGGCGAGCCAGGTTGCGATGGTGAGACCGGAGACGCTGGCGCCAGAGACCAGCACCCGGGAGGCGGGACGCTTCGGGATCGTCGATTTCATGAGAAGCATGGTGCGTCCCTCGAACCGAGCCGTCCAAGACATCGATCGCAATGCTATGATGCCTCCAGGGTAACGGTTCGAACCATGGAACTCCGACACCTCCGCTACTTCGTTGCGATCGCCGAGGAGCAGAGCTTCCGCCGAGCCGCCACCAGGCTCCACGTCTCGCAGTCTCCATTGAGCCGGCAGATGAAGGACCTCGAGGAGGAGATGGGCGTCGAGCTCTTCGCGCCCGAGGGACGCGGGATCAAGCTCACGGCCGCCGGGAAGTCCTTCGCGGAGAGAGCCAGGGGCATCCTCGCGAGCGTCGACGCGGCCGTCGACGAAGCGAGGGGAATCGCCGAAGGCAGGCTCGGAACCGCGGTCATCGGCTTCGAGACGGGCACGACCTTCATGGGCTCGTTCCTGTCCCTCGTCGCGGCGTTTCGCCGGCGAACGCCCCGCGTCGGCCTCGAGCTCGTCCCCATGAGCAGCCTGGAGCAGTGGACGGCGCTGCGGCAGGGGACGATCGCCTTCGGCTACGGGGCCTACGCGCCCGATGACGACGCGCTCGACCACCTCGAGATGACCCGCGATCGACTCGGGCTGCTCCTCTCCCCTGAGCATCGACTCGCGCGGCTCAAGAAGATCCGGCTTCGAGACCTCCAGGGCGAGCGCCTGCTACTCCAGCCGCGTCAGCTCTATCCGAGGCTCCACGCGGACATCCTCACGGCGGGGCGCGCACAGGGCGTGACGCTGCACGTGACGGCGGAGGTGCTCGACCTGGAGGCGCTCATGGCCTTGGTCGTGATCGGCGACGCGGTCACCTTGCTCTCGGAGAAGTTCTGGGAGCTGGCTTCGCAGACCTCATTGCTGTGGCGGCCCGTCGAAGATCTCCACATCGACCTGAGCGAGGTCGTCACATGGCGCGCGGAGGACGACGGCGCGCCCGTGGTGCGAGCGCTGATCGAGAGCGCGCGAGAGGTGAGCCCGCTCCTGCAGCACGCAGCAGGCCGCGCGCGCTCGCCCAAGGCCGCCACGCGAAAGCGCAACGAGCGCTGAGGCGTCGTCCCGGCGGTCACGAGGCCGACTCGTCCCCTCCGCGCCTGGGCGGCTGCTTTGCCCCTGCGGAGGTCGGCGGCTGCCCGAGACCGGGCGGACGTCATTCATCCTCCGCCGCGCCGCGCGCCAGCACCGTCTCTCCACCGTCCTTCTCGAGCTCGATGAGCCGGCAGGGCGTCGCCTTCCGGATCCGCTCGGCCAGCGGGCGGGAGTGCGTCGTGATCCACAGCTGGCTCCGGGATGCCGCGTGCACAAGGAGATCCCCGAGCGGCCCGAGCAGATCCGGATGCAGGCTCGTCTCCGGCTCGTTCAGCGCCATCAGCAGCGGAGGCCTCGGGCTCAGCAGCGCCGCCAGGAGGCACAGATAGCGCGCCGTGCCGTCCGAGAACTCGCGGGCGTCGAGCGGCCGCGACATCCCCGGCAACCCGAGCTCGACGCGGAACCGCCCCTGCGTCGAGGAGACCTCGAGCGTCGCGCCCGGGAACGCGCTGGAGACGGCATCCTTCAAGGCGCCCCTGTCGCCGATGTCGAGGATCGTCGCCAGCGCCGCGGCGAGATCGTGGCCATCGGTGCTGAGCACCGGCGTCCGCACCCCGACCTGCTCCACCCGCAGCGGCGCGCCGGCGTCGGTGCGGAAGTGGTGATAGAACCGGAAGTTCATGAGCTGTTGCCGCACCGCCGAGAGCAACGGAAAGCGGTGCGGCTCCACCACCTGGGACAGCACCGACTCCGAGCCCCAGAGCGAGAAGGGGAAGGTCACGCGGTGGCCGTCCACGTCGCGCGCGAAGGCCGAGCCCGCGGCCCGCTCCAGCATCGGCAGGCGACGGCGCTTGTCGAGGAGCCAGAGGGTCTCTTCCTTGATGTCCGGGTCCAGCGCGAACGGCCCCGCAGGCGGCGGCGTCAGCCCGCACTGAAGCTCGTAGACGAGCTGATCCAGCCGCAGCCGCAGCGTCATCCGCACCGGGCCCTTGCTGCGCTGGCCAGCCCAGAGCACCGAGGGCATCCCCCCCTCGTCGGCCAGGGTGCGCGCGAAGCTCCCGCTCGCCGCGGCGCCGAGCAGCACCATGGTGCGATAGAGGTTGGTCTTGCCGACGCCGTTCGGTCCGACGATGACATTGACCTGCGCGAGGGGGAGGGTCAGCTCCCGGATCGAGCGATACCCGGCGACGTGGAGCTCCTGGACCGTCATCCCGCCCAGGATAGCCCGACGCCAGCCGCTTCCACAGAACCGGCGCGGCTGTCAGCCGCTTCTTGCGGGCCGAACGCTCGAGGACACGGGTCGATGAGCCGACTCACTGCTCGCCGCCTGCACACCCTGCTTCTTGAGCACGCCGATCTCCCCGTGGGGGCCCGGAAAAACCAAAGGACCCTTCCATGGGCGTCCTCGCGCTGGTACGGCCACGCGCGTCAGCGCGCGGAATGGAGGCGTCGAAACAGCTGACGAACCTCTTCCGCGAGGCTCTGGACGGGACCTTCCACGGGCAGTCCCGGAACGATATCGCGGATCGGCAGGCATCGCACCGGAGGCGCCGGAAGGCCCCACTCGGCGAGCCAGCCGGCCAGCTGTGCCGAAGAGCTCGCGTACACGATGCGGCCGAGCTGGACCCAGCCATGGGCCGCGGCGCACATGGGACAGTGCTCGGTCGAGGTGAAGACCGTCGCCGCGGCTCGCTCGTCGGGGGCGAGGTTCGCCGCCGCCCAGCGCGCCAGCGCGAGCTCCGGATGGCAGGTCGGATCGCCGCCGCCCACGCGGTTGTGATCCTCGGCGAGGACCGTTCCGTCCGCCGCGACCAGCACGGAGCCGAACGGCTCGTTGCCGGTCTCCAGCGCCAGCGCCGCGAGCTCGACGCAGCGTTGCAGGTGTCTCATCTCGGTGTTGCTCGGCATGGTCGTCTCCTTCGGGCGGCACGGGAGCACTGCTTCGTTCGGGCGGGAGGGGCCCTCGCAAGAACAGGACCGCTCACGATCGAGCAAGCGCGGCCAGGCGGCCCGCCATGTACCGCGCGGGCGACGTCCCGAGCGCTTTGCGGAACATGGTCACGAAGCTGCTCGCGCTCTCGTAGCCGAGGTCCAGCGCCACGCTTTGCACGGCCGCGCCGCGGGAGAGCCTCTGGATGGCGAGGATGATGTGGAGCTGCTGGCGCCAGCGGCCGAAGCTCAGGCCCGTCTCCTCGACCAGGAGACGGTTCAAGGTGCGCTCGCTGACGCCGATTCGCTTCGCCCACGTCCTCGTCGTCACGCCGATCGCCGGATCGGCGGTCATCGCATCCACCAGACGACGGAGCCGCGGATCGGTCGGCATGGGCAGGCGATGCTTCTCGATCGAGACCGTCGCGAGCTCGTCGAGGAGCACGCTCACGAGGCGCGCGTCCGGTCCGTCGAGATCGTAGAGCGCGGGGCGCGTCGCCAGGCGCAGCAAGAGCTCGCGGAAGAGCGGCGTCACCGACACCGCGCAGCAATCCCGCGGGAGGTCCGGCGCCGCGCCGGGCTCGACGAAGACGCCGTAGCCCTCGAGCGGCGCGCGCGCGCGGATCCGATGCGTCACTGCCGCGGGGATCCACAGCGCCGATCGCGGCGGCACGATCCAGAGGGCGCTCGACGCTTCGCAGATCATCTCTCCGCGCACCAGGTACACGAGCTGCGATTCGCGGTGCGCGTGAGGCTCGCTCTCGAGCCCGCCGCTCGCCATGGTGAGCCCGATCGCGTTCACCGGCCGCGCGACCGCGGTCTTCCAGCGTCCACAAGCCTCGAACGCGAAACGGGTCGCGAGCGACTCGAACGACGCCAACGCGGCACCGGGCTCGTTCGCCACCTGGACGTCTCCGTGAATCGTCCAGCCCGTCGGATGCGCGATCCGTGTCGCCCTCGACTTCTGCCGCTTCGCCGCCACGTCCGTTTTGATAAACAATTTGTCCTGATTGCGCAATGCGGCCAACGGCGCCGGTCGCTAGGTTCACCTCCATGCCATCGCCTTCCACCGCTTCCCCGGTGTCCAGCGCTGGACGCAATGCCTGTGAGGAGGGCAAGCGAATGCTCCGAGAATGTGTGTCCTCGACCGGAGGCCGACCATGAAGTCCGATCCCTTCGCCGTCCTGCCCGACGGGCGGGTGCGCGCCGTGCTGAGGCGCCTCCACGACGAGGCCGACCGGCAGATGCCGGGCGTCCTCCTCCACTTCCTGCCGCAGCTGCCGCGGATGCTCCTCGGCCGCAGCGTCGACGCCCCGGGGACGGAGCTCGACTTCGCCGACAAGTACATCGCGATCGGGCGCGACCAGGGCGCGTTCTGCTACCTGACGGCGCGGGCGCTCCGCGCCAGGACGATCGTCGAGTTCGGCACGTCCTTCGGCGTCTCGACGCTATGGCTGGCGGCGGCGGTGCGCGACAACGGCGGCGGCCGCGTCATCGGCACCGAGCTCGTGCCGGAGAAGGCGCGGCGCGCGCAGGCGAACCTGGAGGAGGCGGGACTCGCGTCCTTCGCCGAGATCCGCGTGGGCGACGCGACGGAGACGCTGCAGGCGGACCTCGGCGAGGTGGACTTCATGCTCAACGACGGGATGCCCCTGCGGGCCCTCGACGTGCTGAAGCTCGTCGCCCCGGCCCTGCGTCCGGGCGCCGTGGTCGTGACCGACAACGTCGGCGTCTTCAGGGCCGATTACCGCGATTACGTCGCCTACGTGCGCGATCCGCGTCACGGGTTCGCGTCGATGACGGTGCCATTCCGCTCGGGCACCGAGTACTCGGTCCGGCAGCCGGCGCGCCCGGGCTGATCGGGGACCAGCAGCTGCCCCGAGCAGCTCATCTCGCCCGAGCCAGCGCCACCGCGTCGGGGCCGGCCGGGAAGCGGAGCTGCCCCGATGCGTCGTTCGCGGCGCGCCACACCGCCTCGGCCACGTCGGACTCGCTCGTCACCAGCGCTGGCCGCTCGAAGGACGCGAAGATGCGCTGCGCGTAGGGCGCGTAGACCTCGGGAATCAGCCCTTCCATGCGCGAACCCCCGTTGCTGGCGAAGCGCGTCGTCGGGCCGTAGCCCGGCTCGACCAGCTTCACGCGCACGTCGAAGGCCTCGAGCTCGAACGCGAGCGACGCAGTGAACCCTTCGATGGCCGTCTTGCTGGCGGTGTACACGGCGACCAGCGGCATCGGCGCGAGCGTCGCGCTCGAGGTCACGTTCACCACCACGCCCGATCTCCGCGCGCGGAACCGGGGCAGCACGGCCTGCGTCATGGCCATCACGCCGAACGTGTTGGTCTCGAACACCTCGCGCACCGTGCTCATCGGCGTGGCCTCGAACGCGCCCAGGAGACCGATGCCGGCGTTGTTCACGAGAACGTCGATGGGCCCGCTCTCCTCCAGCGCAGCCGCGATGCTGTCGGGCCTCGTCACGTCGAGCGCCACCACGCGCAGCCGGTCCGACCGAGGCAGAGCGTCCTCGCGCGGCGTTCGCATCGTGGCGATCACGCTCCAGCCCTGCGCGTGGAAGCGGCGCGCTGTCTCGAGTCCATAACCCGAGGAGCAGCCAGTAATGAGCACGGTCTTCATCGCATTCCTCCAAGGTGAAGCTTGCCGTCAGCGGGCAGCTCGTTCGCCGCGGCACGCGCGGCGTTCATGGGGGGAACCTAGCGACCGTGTGCTGGACTATCTATCATTGGTAGTCCACATTTTGTTTGCTACAGTCCAGGGATGAGCGACCCGCTCTCGGAGGTCATCGCGCTGCTCCAGCCTCGCGCCGTGTTCTCGAAGCGCATCAGCGGCGCCGGGCGCTGGGGTGTTCGCTACGCGGACTTCGGCCAGCCGAGCTTCTGCGCCGTGCTGGAGGGGAGCTGTCGTCTCGCGGTGGACGGGGAGCGCGCCGTGACGATCGAGGCGGGCGACTTCGTGCTCCTGCCGGCGACGCCGGGCTTCACCCTGTCGGGCTTCGAGCCGGTGAGGCCAGAGCGCATCGACCCGAAGGTGACGTCCGCGCCGACGGAGGAGGTCCGCCATGGCACGCGCGGCGGACGCCCCGACGTGCGGCTGCTCGGAGGGTATTTCGTCTTCGATTCGCCTGACGCGGCTCTCCTGGTGTCGCTGCTGCCGGCGCTGGTGCACGTGCGCGGCGTCGAGCGGCTCTCGGTGCTGGTGCGGCTCGTCGGCGATGAATCGAACGAGCAGAGGGCGGGTCGCGACCTCGTGCTCACGCGGCTCGTGGAGGTGCTGCTCATCGAGGCGCTGCGGCTCACTCCGGGGGACGACGCGCCGCCGGGGCTCCTGCGCGGGCTGGCCGATGCGCGGCTCGCGCCGGCGATACGACAGATGCACGGTCAGCTCGCGCGCTCGTGGACGGTGACCGAGCTCGCGAAGGCCGCGGCCCTCTCGCGCTCGGCGTTCTTCGAGCGCTTCTCCCGCACCGTGGGCCTGCCGCCGATGGAATACCTGCTCGCCTGGCGCATGGCCGTCGCGAGGGATCTGCTCCGCCGCCACGATCTCGGGATCGCCGAGGTCGCCGAGCGCGTCGGCTACGGCTCGGCGAGCACCTTCAGCACCGCGTTCAGCCGACACGTGGGCGAGCCTCCGGGCCGCTACGCGCGCGCTGGATAGAGGGACGGCAAGGGCCAAGGGCGAGCCGACGAGCGACGGAAGGGGCTCCTGCGTCGTGGCGGTCCGATCCGCGCGCTTGACAATCAATAAGTGACGGCTTATGGGTTGGACATGCAGTGCGCGGCTGCGGCCGAAGACAAGATCTTCCAGGCGCTGGCGGACCCCAGCCGCCGGGCGATCTTCGAGTCGCTCACGCGCGGCGAAGCGGCGGTGAAGGACCTCACGGCGCGCTTCGACATCTCGCAGCCGGCGGTCTCGCAGCACCTCGCCGCCCTGAAGGACGCCGGGCTGGTGAGCGGCCGGCGCGAGGGGCGCTGCGTCTACTACCGGGTGGAGCCGCGTGGGATGAAGCCGCTCATCGACTGGATCGCACACTACCGCGCCTTCTGGACGGAGCACGTCGATCGCCTCGAACGACTGCTGGAGAAAATGGACGAATGACTCCCACCGACAAGACCGCCCGATCGGAAACCGAATCCCTCTCGCTCGAGTTCGATCTGCGTCATTCGCCGGAGAAGGTGTGGCGCGCGCTCACCGACCCGGTGCTGCTCACCGAGTGGCTCCTGCCCGTCGTTGGGTTCAAGCTCGAGTCGGGGACCGCGTTCACGTTCAAGACGCAGCCGTACCCCGGGTGGGACGGCGTCGTGAGCTGCCGGATGCTCGAGATCGAAGCGCAGAGGAAGCTCAGCTACACGTGGGGCGTCCCTTTCCTCGATACCGTCGTGACCTTCACGCTCACGCCCACGGCCTCGGGGACGCGCCTGTCCGTCGTGCAGTCGGGCTTCAAGCCGGACCAGAAGCAGGAGCTCGGCGGCGCGCGCTACGGCTGGAAGATGATGGGCGGGAAGCTCGTCGACCTGCTCGCGAAGATCTCCGTCGAACCTTGATGACATGAGCGCGAACATGACCTCCTCCAACCAACACCCCGCAGACAGCCACGACCTCATCCGCGTCCAGGGCGCCCGGGAGAACAACCTCAAGGACATCAGCGTCGAGCTCCCGAAGCGCCGGCTGACGGTGTTCACCGGCGTCTCGGGATCGGGCAAGTCGTCGCTGGTGTTCGGAACCATCGCGGCGGAGTCGCAGCGGCTGATCAACGAGACCTACAGCGCGTTCGTGCAGGGGTTCATGCCGACGCTGGCCAGGCCCGAGGTCGACGTCCTTCAAGGGCTGACGACCGCGATCATCATCGACCAGGAGCGGCTTGTCGGTAATCCCCGCTCGACGGTCGGCACGGTGACCGACGCGAACGCGATGCTTCGCGTGCTGTGGAGCCGCCTCGGCAAGCCGCACATCGGCGGGCCCGGGGCCTTCGCCTTCAACGTCCCGTCGGTCCGCGCGGCCGGAGCGATCACGGTCGAGAAGGGGGGGAAGAAGGCCGAGAAGGTCGTCTTCACCCGCACCGGCGGCATGTGCCCGCGATGCGAGGGCATGGGGTCGGTCAGCGACATCGACCTCAAGCAGATATACGACGAGAGCAAGTCGATCAACGAGGGGGCGATCACGATCCCCGGCTACAGCATGGATGGCTGGTACGGCCGCATCTTCAACGGCTGCGGCTTCTTCGACGCGGACAAGCCGATCCGTAAGTTCACCAAGAAGGAGCTCCACGACCTGCTCCACAAGGAGCCCACCAAGATCAAGGTCGACGGCATCAACCTGACCTACGAGGGGCTGATCCCGAAGATCCAGAAGTCGATGCTGTCCAGGGACCTCGACTCGCTGCAGCCGCACGTCCGAGCGTTCGTGGAGCGCGTTGCCACGTTCAGCACCTGTCCCGAGTGCCAGGGCACCCGGCTCAGCGAGGCCGCCCGGTCGTCCAAGATCAAGAAGATCAACATCGCCGAAGCCTGCGCGATGCAGATCAGCGAGCTGGCCGGGTGGGTGCGCGATCTGAACGAGCCGTCCGTCGCGCCGCTGCTCACCGCGCTGCGGCATACGCTCGACTCGTTCGTGGAGATCGGCCTCGGCTACCTCAGCCTCGACCGGCCGACAGGCACGCTGTCGGGCGGTGAGGCGCAGCGCACCAAGATGATCCGCCACCTCGGGTCGTCGCTCACCGACGTGACCTACGTCTTCGACGAGCCGACGGTCGGCCTGCACCCGCACGACATCCAGCGGATGAACGATCTGCTGCTGCGGCTGCGCGACAAGGGCAACACCGTCCTCGTGGTCGAGCACAAGCCGGAGGTGATCGCGATCGCCGACCACGTGGTCGACCTCGGCCCAGGCGCCGGCACCGGCGGCGGCGAGGTGGTCTTCGAGGGCACCGTGGATGGGCTGCGGAAGAGCGGCACGCTCACCGGGCGTCACCTGAGCGACCGGGCCTCCCTGAAGCCGTCGGTGCGGAAGCCGTCGGGTGTGATGAAGGTGCGCGGCGCCAGCGCGCACAACCTGAAGAACGTCAACGTCGACATCCCGCTCGGCGTGCTGGTGGTGGTGACCGGCGTGGCCGGGTCGGGCAAGAGCTCCCTGATCCATGGTTCGGTGTCGAACCGGGACGGGGTGGTGTCGGTCGACCAGACCCCGATCCGCGGTTCGCGACGGAGCAACCCGGCGACGTACACCGATCTGCTGGAGCCGATCCGCAAGGCGTTCGCGAAGGAGAACGGCGTCAAGCCCGCCCTGTTCAGCGCCAACTCCGAGGGCGCCTGTCCGACCTGCAACGGCGCCGGGGTGATCTACACCGACCTCGCGATGATGGCCGGCGTCACCACGGTCTGCGAGGACTGCGAGGGCCGGCGGTTCCAGGCGTCGGTCCTGAAATACCGGCTCGGCAAGCTCAACATCGCCGAGGTGCTCGATCTGTCGGTCCAGGAAGCGGTCGGCTTCTTCGGCGCCGGCGAGGCGCGTACGCCGGCCGCGCACGCGATCCTGCAGCGCATGGCCGATGTGGGGCTCGGCTACCTGCGGCTCGGCCAGCCGCTCACCACGCTGTCAGGTGGCGAGCGGCAGCGGCTCAAGCTCGCGACGCACATGGGGGCTGACGGCGGCGTCTACGTGCTCGACGAGCCGACCACCGGGCTGCACCTGGCCGACCTCGAGCAGCTCCTCGGGCTGCTGGACCGGCTGGTCGACGCCGGCAAGTCGGTCATCGTGATCGAGCACCACCAGGCGGTGATGGCGCACGCCGACTGGATCATCGACCTCGGGCCGGGCGCGGGCCACGACGGCGGGAGGATCGTGTTCGAAGGCACCCCGGCCGACCTGGTGGCGGCGAGGTCGACGCTGACCGGCGAGCACCTGGCGGCGTTCGTCGGCGGCGGTCCGAAGGCGGTCCGAGCAAGCGTGCCTGAAGCGCGTCGGGCTCGTCTCGAGACGAGGTCCCCATGAGCTGGAACACGCCCGTGACCTCCGGCCGCTGAGCGCGCCAGGCCCGGCGACGGATCGCCGCCCATCGCGCCGAGCGGCTACTCCCCGCCGCCGCGCGCCGACGCGACGAGCTCCTCCACGAAGCGCGACGCCGGCCGGGCCGCGAGCTCCTCCCACGTCCCCGCCTGCGTCACGCGCCCCGCCTCGAGCACGGCGACGCGGTGCGCGAGGAGCCGCGCGTCCGCCGCGTCGTGCGTGACGACGACCGTCGGCAAGGCGAGCGCCCGCAGGTAGTCCGCAAGGAACGTCCGGACCTCGCGGCGGGAATGGACGTCGAGCGCGGCGAGCGGCTCGTCGAGCAGCAGCGCGCGCGGGCCCACGGAGAGCGCGCGCGCGAGGGCCACGCGCTGCTGCTCGCCCCCGGAGAGCGCCTGCGTCCGGCGGCGGGCGAGCGCGGCGATGCCGAGCTCGTGGAGCATCGCGTCCACGCGCTCGCCGCGGGCAGCGCTGTCCACGCCGTTCCGCCGCGAGGCCGCGCTCCTCACCGCGAACGCGACGTTCTCACGCACGGTGAGGTGCGGGAACAACGCATAGTCCTGCGGGACATAGCCAATCCCGCGCTCCTCGACGGGCACGTCGACCCCCGCCTCCGTGTCGAGGAGCACCGCGCCTCCGACCTCCACCCGCCCTCGCTCCACGGGCAGCACGCCGAGGAGCAGCGAGAGAAGGCTCGTCTTCCCGGAGCCGTTGGGCCCCACCAGCGCCAGCGTTCCACGCCCGGTCTCGAGCCCCACGTCGAGGCGCAAACGCCCGATCCGCGCGGCCACGCGCGCGCGCAGGCTCGGCGCTTCCATCACAGCGCCGCCTCCGGCGGCTCGGTCGAGCGCCGCGCCACGGCCCGCACGAACAGGAGCAGCGCGAACGCCACGACGACAAGGATCATCGAGAGCGCCTGCGCGGCGCGCATGTCCGACTCGAGCGCCGTGTAGATGGCGAGCGGCAGCGTCTGCGTCCTGCCCTGCAGGTTGCCGGCGAACATGAGCGTCGCGCCGAACTCGCCGAGGGAGCGGGCCCAGCTCATCGCCGCCCCCGCGACCAGCGCCGGCGCCGCGAGCGGCAGCGCCACGCGGAAGAACACCCGCAGCGGCGACGCGCCGAACGTCCGCGCCACGACGAGGAGCTTCGCGTCGATCCGCCGGAACGCGCTGACCGCCGCCTGCACGAAGAACGGCGCCGACACGAACACCTCGGCCATGACGACGGCGGCGGTCGTGAACGTCACGGACCACCCCTCCGGGTAGAGCCACCCGGCCAGGAGCCCGCGCCGCCCGAACGCGAGCAGCATGGCCACGCCCGCCACCGCGGGCGGGATCACGATGGGGAGCTGCACCGCCGTCTCGACCGCGCGCGCGAGCCGCCCGCGCGCGCGCGACAGCGTCCAGGCGAGCGGCGTCCCGAGGACGACCACGAGGACGAGGCTCGCCGAGGTCGTGAGCAGGCTGAGGCGCAGCGCGGGCCCCACGAGCGGATGGCGGAGCCCCTGCTCGATGTCCGCCGCCGTGGCCGTCGCGAACAGCGCCAGGACCGGGACGGCCAGGAACGCCACGAGGACCGCGCCGACGGCGGCCAGCGCGGCCCGCTCTGCGCGGAGGCGCGCGCTCACGGGCCCGGGCCGCCCCCGGCGGGCGCCAGGAACCCGGCGCCCCGCAGCGCGCGCTGCCCGGCCTCCGACAGGACGAAGTCGACCCACGCCCGCGCGAGGCCGGCGTGCGCGGTGCCGGCCACGACCGCGATCGGGTACGCGGCGATGACGTTGATCTCGGGCGGGATGGCCACGACGGTCACGCCGTCCTGCGCCGCCTGCGCGTCCGTCCGGTAGACGACGCCGGCCTGCGCCTCGCCGAGCCGCACCTTGGTCAGCACCTGGCGCACGTTGAGCTCGCGCGAGACGACCTTGCCCTCCACGCGCGCGCGGAAATCCGCGCCCAGGGACGCGGAGGCGCGATCGAGGATCTCCAGCGTGTAGCGGCCGATCGGGACCTCCTGGGCGCCGAGCACGACGCGGGACGCGGCGGGGAGATCCGCGAGCCCCCGGATCGCCCCGGCGCTCTCCCGCGCGACGACGATCACCGGCTCGTTGCGGGCAAAGACGACGGGGCTCACCGCGCGCCCGGCCTTCACCAGCTCGTCCATGTGGCGCTGATCCGCCGAGGCGAACACGTCGGCCGCGGCGCCGTGCTCGAGCTGCGCGCGGAGCTCCTGCGTGCCGGCGAAGTTGAACGTGACCTCGACGCCGGCGTGAGCGCGCTCGAAGTCCCCGCCCATCGCGGTGAACACGTCGCGGAGCGAGGCGGCCGCGAAGACGACGAGCCTGTCCTCGCCCTTCACGGGCGCCGGCTCCGAGCGCCCGCAGCCGACGCCCGAGACGATGCACGCCGCGAGCAACAGGGGCGGTAGACACCGCAAGAAACGCCTCCGGGAACGACGCATCTGCATGCCTCGGTTCGATGCCTCCGCCGGCCCCGTCATGCCGCCCGGACCTCCGCGACCCGCTCGCCCGCCGGGCGTACGTCGTAGCCGAGCACCGAGAGCTCGCGGCGGAACTCCGCCGAGACGAGGACGTCGAGCAGGCGCTGGACCCGCGCGTCGCCGAGCGCCTCGCGCGGGAACGCGAGGTCGTAGCGCTCCTCGGCCAGCGCGACGAAGCCGAGCCCGAACGCCATCGCGGCGTCGCGCGTCGCGACGCCCGTGTCCGCCGCGCCCATCGCCACGGCGCGCGCGACGTCGAGGTGGCCGGTGAGCCGCACCTGCGGCCTGCGCGCGAGCTCGATCGGCATGCCGTGCGCCCGCACCTCGCGCTCGAGGAGCCGCTGGGCGCCGGCGCCCGCCTCGCGGCCGGCGAGGCGCAGGCCAGGGCGGCCCAGGTCGGCCGCGCCGCGGATGCGGTCCGTGTCCTCGCCGCGAACGACGAGGCCCGCCTCCCAGCGCGCCAGCGTGATGAGGACGATCGGCTCGGCGTGACCGAGCCGGCGGACGTCGGCGACGTTCGCCTCGCCGGTGCGCGCGTCGACCAGATGAACGCCCGCGACGTGGGTGCGCTGCCCGGCCAGCGCGCGGAGGGCCGCGGTGCTCGAGCGGGGGAACCACAGGAACCGCCCCGGCCCGGGCCTCGTGTTGAGCCGGTCGGCCAGCAGCCCGAGGCCGGCCGCGCAGCCCATCAGGACGACGTTCTCCTCGACCTCGGCGAGCGCCCGGAGGGGCTCGACGCACGCCTTCCCGCGCCGGTCGCCGGTCACGATGCCGTCCGCGGCCACCCGCACCGCGTCCTGCGCGAGCGCGTAGGAGACCCAGCGGCCCCCGATGCGCGCCATCGCGGCGCGGCCCGGCGCCGGCGGGCCGTCCGCCTCGGCGGTCACGAGCGTCGCCGCGCCCGGCGCGCCGAACAGGTCCTCGACCTTGCAATCGAGGGCCCTCGCGACGCGCAGCGCGACGTCGACCGCCGGGGTGGCGCGGCCCGCCTCGATGGCGCCCACGCTCTGCCGCGTGAGGCCGGCGCGCTCGGCGAGCGCGATCTGCGACAGCCCGCGCGCCTCGCGCTGCTCGCGGACCCGGTTCGCAGCTCGGTCGGCCATGGAGCGGATCCTTTACACCAGGGAAAGTGTGCTTGCCATCACCTGGCGTGCCCCTCGACGCCCGGACCGGCCGCCGCCCTGCGCCCGTGGGGCCGTGGGCAGGATGCGCGCCTGGCCCACAGGGCCGGGTCGCCCCGCTCGGCGCTCATGAACGGTCGCCGAGGAGCGGCCGCCACGCGCATTCCCTCGGCAAGAGAGCCCAGATGACGTCGGCGTTCGGACGAAAGCCGATCTCCCGCAGGACACGGGGCCGCGAGATGCGATCCATCCTGAACATGCGTGGCTCGTTCTTCCCCGTGTCCAGGGCGAGCACGTACCAGACAGGACTCTGGACCAGGAGGCCGTGCGGCTCCACGCGCCGCATCGACGGCTTCCCCTCGCGATCGCGGTAGTCGAACCCGAGGCCGACGCCGGAGGAGAACGACTCCTCGAACAGCCTCACCAGCTCTGCGGGAGGCGCCCCGGCGCCGGCGAGCACGGGCGCGCTCGCCGGCTCGCCGACGATGACCCTCCGGCAGAGGGCGCGCAGCTCTCGCGCTCGCTCCGGAGGGAGGCTGCTGAGCAGCTTGGTCAGCGCGGAGCTGGCGGCGCTGCTCCACGGAAGATCGCTCGCGGCCTGGGAGAGGCGCGCGGCGAGCCAGAGCGTCACGATCTCGGCGACCGAGAGGTG
Organism: Sorangium sp. So ce406; assembly: GCF_051474675.1. NCBI lineage: Bacteria > Pseudomonadati > Myxococcota > Polyangiales > Polyangiaceae > Sorangium > Sorangium sp. So ce406. The sequence goes on from NZ_CP150340.1 coordinate 1,755,492, forward strand.
CACGGCGGTGACGCCCCGGCCCGCGCCGAGCCGGATCCCCCCGCCGGGGCCGGCCTCGCCCTCGATGTCGATGCCGCGCTCCCGCAGCGTCGCGAGATCCCTGCGCACCGTACGGGCGCTGACCCCGAGCGTGGCGGCCAGCTCGCCGACCGTCGTCGCTCCCCGCGCGCGAAGCACGTCGGAGAGCTCCATGACGCGGAGGGCGCGGGACATATGGTGACAGAATCTGTCAGGGTCTCACGCTAGTCAACGCCCATGTCCAGCACAACGAAGACCTGGTGGGCCGGCCTCGGCGTCGGTGCGGTCGGTGCGCTGCGCGGGCGCGTCGTCGTGAGCGCGGCGTCCTCGCCGGCGGGGGCCCATGCCCATGGCTGACAGGCTGAAAGACCTCTTCGACGAGCGGTGCGTCCGCTCGATCGCCCGCGATCTCCGCTCGGCGCATCCCGGCCTCGACGAGCGAGGCTTCGCCCGCGACTGCCTGGCCAGCCTCGCCGACCTGGAGCTCACGGGCCGCGCCTCCCACATCGCGGACGTCATGCACCACCACCTGCCGCAGCCCTTTCCGGAGGCGGCGCAGGTGATCGTCGCCTCCCTCGGGCCCGAGCTCGGCCGGAGCGACGCGTTCGGCCTCGCACCGTTGCAGTACATGCCGCACGTGTTCTATGTCGCGAAGCGCGGGCTCGACCACTTCGAGGACGCGATGACCGCGCAATACGAGCTGACGAAGCGGTTCTCCGCGGAGTTCAGCATCCGCTCGTTCCTGACGCGGCACGCCGACGCGACGATGCGCCGGCTCCGCGCGTGGGCCACCGACCCGAACGTCCATGTGCGGCGGCTGGTCTCCGAGGGGACGCGTCCACGGCTGCCGTGGGCCCCGCGGCTCCGCGCCTTCCAGCAGGACCCAGGCCCGGTCATCGAGCTGCTCGAGCTCCTGAAGGACGACCCCGAACGGTACGTGCAGCGCTCCGTCGCCAACAACATCAATGACATCAGCAAGGACCATCCGACCCTCGCGGCGGACCTCTGCCGGCGGTGGCTCGACGACGCGCCGCCCGGGCGGCGATGGATCGTGGGCCACGCGCTGCGCTCGCTCGTCAAGAAGGGCGATCGCGGCGCGCTCGACGCGCTCGGCTTCGCAGAGGAGCCGCGGGTCGAGGTCGCGAGCGTGTCTCTGTCCCCGCGACCGGTGAAGCTCGGCGGAGAGCTCCGCTTCTCGTTCGAGATCACGTCGACGGCGCCGCGCGACCAGGAGCTGCTCGTCGACTGCGCCGTGCACTTCGTGAAGGCGAACGGGTCGACCCGGCCGAGGGTGTTCAAGCTGCGGAAGCTCGTGCTCCCGCCGTCGGGTCGCGCCGAGATAGCCGGCAAGGTCTCCTTCGAGGAGATGACGACCCGTCGCCACTATCCCGGTCGCCACCGCATCGACGCGATGGTCAACGGCGTACCGCACCCCCTCGGGCAATTCGAGGTCTGCCGGTGACGGTGCGCGGGCGGCCTGCGCGGCGCGATGGCGCCGGCCTGTTCACGGGGCGCGCAGCGGACGGCTCACCGCGGGCAGGCTCATCGCGCGCTCCGGCGGGCTCCCCGCGCGCCGAGGCCGCTCGCGCTGTGTCGATCCAGCACAGAGCGCGACGAACGAGGCTCCCCATTCTCGGGGGGGTCGCGATTTCTCGAGGCGCCTGCGGCACGCCTGTCCGTCGGCGGCGCGCCTTCCGCCGCTCTCCGCCACGGCGCCGGGGCCCTCCTGCGCTTCGCGCCGTTCGGCCTGGTTCTTGAGAGGAACCCTTCCTGAAGAGTCATGCCGACGCGGTCGCGCTTCGAGGCCAAGGCGAGGGTAGGCTACGCCCTCCTGACCTTGCTCCTGGCGGCCGGGATGGCGTTCTCGGTGCGACGATTCTCGTCCGTGGCAGACGCTCAGATCGTCTGGCTCCGCGCCGAGGAGCACGAGATCACGCTCGTGAAGCGGCTCCGGTGGAACTGCGAGCTCGCGATGGTGAACGGCAGGGGCTACCAGATCTCCGGAGACGACAGCTTCCTGAGAGCCGCCCAGGACTCCACGGCGCGCTTCGACGAGAACGTCCGCGCGCTCCGCCGGACGCTCAGCCCGACGGCGCTCCAGCTCGTCGAGGAGGTCGAGCAGACGGCCAGGCGCTTCATGCGGCTCCAGGAAGAGCTGTTCACGGCCCGGCGACAGGCTCGATTCGAGGACGCGAGTCCGCTCGTGCGCCGGCTCGACGAGGAGCTGATGCCGCTCCGCCGCGAGCTCGATGGCTCCCTCGCTCGCCTCGTCGAGCACAAGGAAGACCAGCTCACGGCGCGTTACGACAAGGCGAGGGCGGATCTGGACCAGCTGGAGGTGCGGCTGTATACCCTGCTGGGCTCGCTGGTGCTCGCGGGCTTCGGGATCGCCTGGTACTTCACGAACCGCCTCGGCCGCTCGTACAACCAGGTGCGGGAGGCGCGCGAGGCCGCGCGCAGGGCGGTGGCGGCGCGCGACGAGCTCATGGGCATCGTGGCCCACGACCTGCGCAACCCGCTCGGCGCCATCACGCTGAAGGCGGCGCTGCTACGGAAGACGAGCGACTCGGAGAGGGTGCGGCATCACGCGGAGTCGATGGAGCACGTCGCCAAGCGGATGGAGCACCTCATCCGGACCATGCTCGACGTGACGACGATCGAGGCCAGCAAGTTCAGCGTGACGCTGGCGCCGTGCGCGGTGGACGATCTCCTGCGCGAGACGCTGGAGGTGTTCGGGCCCCTCGCCGAGTCCAGACAGGTCCGGTTCGATCACGGCGTGAAGGAGCCCGGCCTCATGATCAGCGCGGAGCGGGAGCGCGTGCTCCAGGTGCTGTCGAACCTCCTCGGGAACGCGCTGAAGTTCACGCCCCAGGGCGGTCGCGTCACCCTGTCCGTGCACCGGGAGGGGGCGATGGCCTGCTTCGCCGTCGCCGACACAGGGCCCGGTATCCCCCGCGAGAACCTCCCGAGCATCTTCGAGCGGTACTGGAAGGACGAGACGCCCGGCAAGAAGGGCACCGGGCTGGGGCTCTACATCGCCAAGGGGATCATCGACGCGCACAAGGGCCGTATCTGGGCGGAGAGCGAGGTGGGGCGCGGCGCCCGGTTCTATTTCACGCTCCCGCTCGTGGAGCCGGCTGGACGCGAGGCTCCGGCCGAGGAGATCGGAGCGCCGTTCCACCCGGCCTGAGGCCGCAGCCGTCCGCTCTTCACCGCGGATGCGCGACGGCCACGCTCACCACGCCACGCGGAGCGGCATCTTCTCCAGCTCCGTCGGCATGTAGGGACGGATCGCCCTGGCCGCGCCCCGCCACACCACGGTGACGCGATCGTGATCGGGCTCGATCGTGACCGTCTGGATCACCGGATCGGCCTTGTTCATCTTGCCATTGCGGCCATCCGTGGCGATCTCCGGCCGCTCGCCGGGGAGCCGGATCTCCCATTTCGGGTGCCGCGGGTGCAGGTTGTAGAGCACGAGCTCCTCGTCGCCCGCGAGGTGCGGGAGCTGTAAACCCAGAGATCCGCAGCACGTGAAGCGGAAGTCGATGTCGTGGTCCGGGCTCAGGAAGGTCTCCTTCAGGACGGACGTGGGCGCGAAGCCGCGCCGCACCTCCTGGAACACGGCGTGCTCCTGATCGTGGAGCGGCACGACCCCCATGTACCCGAAGCGAGGGAACCACCCGTAATCCAGCGCGCCGTACGACGCGGGGAGCGGCATCCTCGGCCACGCCCGGGTGCTGCCCACGACCATCCGCTCCGGCGTGAGCCGGTCTTCGGGGTCCTCCAGGTTGGGCAGGACGAGGGCCTCCACCGCGTCCGGCGTGGCCTCGATCAGGTAGCCCTTCCCCGCGAAGTTGCGCGGGTAGCTGTACTCGCTCGCGCCGGGGCCCTGCGCCTCGCGCGGCATGCACGCCTTGATCGGCGCGGTGGGATCGCCGAGCCGCGCCTCGGCCACGGCGTCGATGCCGCCGTAAGCCCGATCGTAGCCGAGCGGCATGCGCTCGAACGGCGCCGGATCCGAGAACAAGAGGCGCCCCGTGTGCGACAGCGCGGCGCGCCTGTCGCCGAGCACGAGCACCTGCTTCGAGCGCTCGCCGACGCGCACCGCCGTGAGGAGGGACGAGGCAGGACCGGGCGCGTACGCGTGGCCCAGCACCAGCACGTCGGTGAGGGGCTTGAAGGCGACGAGGTCGGTGTCGTGCACGATGACCGCGGGCGCGGCTGGATCCAGGATGAAGTCCTCGAACAGCGGGACCTGCTCGGACGCGCGCGACAGGCGGCCGCGGCCATCGACGCTGTACGTTCGCTTGCAGACCACGGAGAGGATCTGCCCGCCCTCGGGATCTTTCGCCGAGAGCTGGCGCGCCGTGAGGCCGGGGCTGGAGAACGATTCTTTCATCGCCTGCCTGTCGGCGTGGGCGCCGGGGCCGGGGTCGGCGCGGGGGTCGGCGTGGGCGGCGCCGGCGCGGTCGGCGCAGGGGTCGCGGTGGAGGGCGACGGCGGGGTCGGCGCGGGGCCCGGCGCGGGCACGGGCACGGGCCCCGCGGGCGCGGACGGATACTGGGGCACCGAGGGGCTGTTGAAGTAGTCGTACACGGCGCCGTGCGCCCACCCGGACGGGTCGAAATACGAGGTGTCGCCGAAGTTGGCGCCGCCGCCCAGCGTCCAGGGGGCCGAATACCCGAGCGGCGACCCGTGCCCCAGGATGCTGATCGCCGCGGCAGGGACGTTGCCCGCGAAGTACGCGGCGGACCGGTTCCACCCCGTGGCATGCAAGGCAGAGCCGAGCATCGTGCCCGACGGCAGGCGCTCCACGAGCCCGGGCGCGATGCGGCGCCACAGCGGGCCGGTGATCCGGTCGACGAACCGGCCGAACGCCTTGGTCGCCGTGAGCTTGTTCACGAGGGCCTGGATCGCCCAGTCGACGACCGCCGCGGCGAGCCCCGCCAGGAAGTCGGCCAGCGACATGGCCGCCTGGACGCTCGTCCACGTGATCACGACCCCCACGCCCGGCAGCGGCGACGTGTACCCGAAGCAGTTGAGGTTGAGGTTGACGATCTTGGCGACCGCCACCGCGACCGGCGCGTCCTCCACCAGCACGGCGTTGACGCCGAACTCCGACTTGGACCCGGTGAGCGTGTTCCAGATGGGGAGCAGGAAGTGGGGGATGAGCGGTATCGGGACGTGGATGACGAAGAAGCCGATGTCCGTCCCCCGCTGCATCGTCTTGTTGCCATCGCACAGCACGATGGAGCTGTCCTTCGCCGTGGCGAAGCCCCAGATCGCCCAGTGGTTGAACGCGCCGGTGATGTGGGCGTAGATCGGGATGAGCGGCAGGCCGACCGGCGGCGGGAGCGCCGTGTGCGGGTCGAGGCCGATCATCGGGTTCACGTGGACGAGGACGTTGCAGTACATGATCGGCCTCAGAGGAAGAGGTGCGCCTCGCGGATCTGCTCGGGGACCACGACGTACCGGAAGGGGAATCGATAGCTGACGAAGACGCGACCCCTGTCCGCCTCGATGCCGACCTGGTCGATGGAGAGCGGGCGCTCGTCCATCTCGTCCTCGAAGCGCACGCGGGCGCGCGGGCGGACCTCGGGCAGGTCGATGACGAGCGGCGCCCCGCCCGTGACCCCGTCCACGGCGATGCGCGTGCCCGGCTCGATCGAGGGCACGATCATGCGCGGGTGGGCCGCGTTGAAGAACGTGGCGTCGAACTGGATGGGCGGCCCCGCGGCCGCGGCGTCGGGCGCGCCGGCCGCGTGCGCGTGGAGCGACGGCCCGGCGAGGCGCGCGAGGCGGATCCCGCTCATGGGCGGGCAGGGGCCCACGCCCGCGGGCAGCGGCCTGTCGTCCCACGACGAGATGAGCTGGTCGGGCTCCTCCAGGTTCGGGAGCGGCCTGTCCTCGGCGCTGTGCGGCCAGAGATAACAGCCGATCCCGTCCGGGTTGAGCGGATAGGGCACGTCCAGCCCGTCCCACACGTCCCTGCCGCCGTACGCATAGGCCATCGTGAGCGGAATGGCCTCGATCGGGAGCGGTGATGTCGCTGAGAGCCCGGACAGGCCCTTTCGCCACACCCGCACGCCGGAGACAGCGACCTCCCGCTTCCACTCGCGGCCGACGAGGATGGAGAGGGTGAACCGCGTCGTTCCGGGCTTCTCCGGGCGCGCGTGGCCGAAGAGGAAGAGGTCGACGCCGCCGCGGTAAAAGAGCTGATCGGTGTCGATGACGCCGTACTCGCTCTCCCACGGCTCCGCCGAGATCCGCCAGGGCTGCTCCTCGCTGGGCACGAGCTCGGTCCCCCGGAGCTCGTAGGTGATCTTGGTCACGAGCGACGCCGCGATGCGATCGTCGTCGATGGCCGTGCGGAAGAGCCGCGCGCTGAAGCGGGTGTGGTTCTCGAGCTCCATGCCCCTCGATCCGGTCAGGAGCCCAGCCGGACGCGCTCGCCCGTGACCTCTACGTCGTCGTTGGCCTGGATGCGCACGTTGCCGCGCGCCGAGCGGATGAGCTGGCTGCGCCCGACGGTCTCGAGGCGGCCGGCGGCCTCGACGCGGGCGTCCCCCTCCGTCGTGAGCGAGATGCCGTTCTTGCCGTGGAGCGACAGGCTATCGGCCTCGATCGCGAGCGCGCCCGTCGTCGCCAGGGAGAGGCCGGCCCCGCGCACCACGAGGCGGATGCCCTCCGGACCGATGGAGATCTCGAGGTGCGCGGCGCCGCTCGGGTCCACGAGCTGGAGGCGGTTGTGCTCCTGTCCCCCTTCGACCACCAGGGAGTGGCCGTGCGCGAGGGCGACGGTGTGGGGCGCGGCGCCGACGTCCGCGTCGGGCGCGGGGTCGGCAGGGGCGATGTCTTCCGGGTCGTGAGCGCTCATCGGGTCCTCGCTGGAATCACGCTGCTCTCAGTTGAGGCGGATGATGCTGCCCTTGATGACGGTCTCGCCGCCGGCCTCGATGTTGATGGCGCCGCCGGTCACCTTGACCGCGGCGCCGCTCGCCTCGAACGACGCTCCGCCGTCGACCTTCGCCGCGCCGGTGGTCACGGTCCAGGTGGCGGAGTTGACGTTCTTGGCCGCGCCGACGTTCTCGGTGGAGTCGGCGGTCGTCCCCTCGGTGCGCGCGCCGACGACGGTGTCGCTCAGGGCGCCGATCTCGATGCGGGTGGTGCCGCCGAGCTGGACGTCGAGCCGGCTGCCGAGCTGGAAGTCCTTGCGGCTGCCGACCTGCAGGTCGAGCCGATCGCCGAACTGGAGCGAGCTCTGGTTCCCCGCCTGCAGCTCGGCCTGGCTGCCGACCTGGATGTGCGTGCGATCCCCGACCAGCGTGACCGACTGGCTGCCTGTCTGCGTGCGCGAGGAGTCGCCCGTCACCTGCTCGGTCTGATTGCCGACCTGCGTGAGCGCGCTGTTGCCGGTGATCGTCTCGGTGAGATCGCCCGTGAGCGTGAAGGTCCGGTTGCCGGTGATGGTCTCCGTCTGGTTGCCGGCCGGGAGCGTGATCGTCTGATCCGCGCCGACCGTGATCGACTGGTTGACGCCGATGAGGATCGTCTGGGAGTTGCCGATCTGGATGGACTCGTTGTTGCCGACCGTGTGGGTGCGATCGTTGCCGACCGTCAGGCAGTCGTTGTTCCCGATGGTCGTCGTGCGATCGTTGCAGACGGTGTTGGACTCATCGTGCTTGACCAGCTTCGTCGCGTCCCGCTCGGCCTGGACGCGCATGAGCTCGCGGCCGGGCGCGTCCTCGAACATGACCTCGTTGTAGCCAGACCCGCCGATCGTCTGGCTCCTCCACCCGCTCTGGGTCTTCATCGCGGGGAGCGAGTAAGGCACCTTCTGCAGGTTGGTGTAGACGCGGCCCACGACGACCGGCCTGTCGGGGTCGCCGCCCAGGAAGTCGATGATCACCTCCTGGCCGACGCGCGGGAGGTTCACGTGGCCGAAGCCGCCGCCCGCCCCCGTCTGCGAGACGGGGATCCAGCACGAGGAGGCGTCGTCCATCGCTCCCTCCAGGTCCCAGTGGAACTGCGCGCGCACGCGCCCGAACTCGTCCACGTGGAGCGTCTCGCCGGGCGGCCCGACGACGGTGGCCGTCTCGACGCCCTGGGTCCTGGGCTTGGGCGTGGAGAGCGGCGGATAATAAGGCATGTCCGCGCTGACTGCCCTGCAGGCGTGCGACCACTCCCCGCCGTACGTGCCGGAGATCTCCGCCGAGGTGACGAGGAGCCGCTTGCCGGTCGAGACCTCGCTCTTCGGGTGATCGAGGAAGGTGACGATCACGCCCGGCGCGACGTCGAGGCAGTTCGTCTCGAACTGGACGGTCCGCGCCGTCACGCGCTTGGCGTCGAGCCGCCGCTGCGCGAGCTCGGTCCCGATCTTCTCGTCCGTGCGGTATTTCCCCTTGTCGTCGGCGGCCGGCGTATCGTCTCCCTTCCCGCTCTCGAACAGGAACGCGCCGGGCACATAATGGTATCGCTCGAGCCCTTGCTCCGGCGCGGTGCCGCCGGTCCCGGACTGCATCAGACGGTACGTCGGCGGTCTGCGGTAATCCTGATCGCGCAGCGTGTATTTCCCCGGTCGGACCTTGCGGCCGACGCGCACCGCGGTGACGTGCTCCAGGTCGCGGCCGCCCGGCGCGTCGATGAACCGGATCGGCCGACGCGTCTCGTTGCCCTGCGGAGCGTCGCAGAGCACCAGCTTGCTGTCGCCGGAGGCGGCGTCGAAGTAGAAGCTGATGCCCGCGTCCTCGAGCACCCGCGAGATGAAGACGAAATCGCTCTCCCCGTACTGGACGCGGTACTTGCGCTTCTTGTGCTCGAGCGAGGTGCGCCTGTCGAACGGGATGCTCCATTCGTCCAGGATCTTCTCCACGATCCCGAGCTCCGAGAGGTGCTGGAAGATGCGGTTGCGCCGGCGCTGCGTCAGGAACCAGAGGGACGGCGCGATGTCGACCTGGTACGTGGAGACGCCGTCCGGCTCGACCGCGACCTGCTGCAGCGACGTGCAGATGCCGGCCCATGTCCGCGAGGCCGGCACCTCCGCGCCGAAGTGCGCGGTGAACGACGCGGGATACCCCACGATCGCATCGAAATCGATGTCCGGATTGACGCTGTGCGCGAGGATGGACACCGAGAACAGCTTCGAGATCTGCTCGGTGATCTGGAACTGCCGCACATCGAGCGAGTCGCCGGAGGCGACCTGGACCGACAAGAGGTGTGAAGAGGGGGTGGTCATGACCTCATCTCATCCTGGTTTTCGCCGGGGGGCCGACGCACGACGGACAGGCGGGCGATGCTACGTGAGCGTGGTAACGGCTGCAAGCGCGCGAACGCGCGCGGAATGCCCGGACGCGCCCGTGCCGCCGGCTCCGGCTCACCCCGCTCGCGCTCTCGTCACCGCCTTGCGCACCTCATCGCCGAGCGCCGCGTCGCGGGCGATCCTGGCGATCCACGTCCGCTGGATGCGAATCGCGCTCTCGTCGGGCAGCCCGACGTCGCGCAGCGCGTCCGCGAGATCACCGCGCTCCGCGCCCACGGTGATGCGCGCGAGCTCATCGGCGGAGATGGGCCCGCGCTCTCTCTCGAGCTGCGCTACATAGGCCGCGTCGTAGGTGCGGAGCAGCTCGTTCCGGCCTCGCCGCAGCTCGCGCTTGATCTCCGCCGCCCAGGCGGCGCGGAGCCGCGCCCATGCGGGCTCATCGAGCCGGCTCTCTCTCAGGATGCGATCCTTCTCGTGCGGGCGCAGCGCCAGCGAGGCGTCGAGCGCGGCGCACGCCTCGACGGAGACCTCCTCGATCGTCGGTTCGCGCAGGTCCGCTGTCGGCGCCGGCGCCGCCCCGTGCGTGGGGGGCGCGGGCTCCTCCGGCGCTTCCGCCCCGCGCGTGGGGGGCGCGGGGTCCTCCGGCGCTTCCGACTCCTGCGGCTCCGGGCGCGGAGGAGCCCCGAGCGCCGCCAGCGGGCCGAGCCGCGGCGGCTCGGCGATGGGGGGAGGCGCGCTCGGCGCGACGGTCTCCGCGCGCACGGGGTCGTGCAGGATGGGCTCCGGCGAGAAGGGGGACGACGGCACGCGCGGCGCGCCGGGCTGGGATCGTGGCGGCGAAGGGGGCGGGAGCTCCGTGGTCCCTGCGAACGGGAGCACGGCGCGCGACGGCACGGCGTCCGGCACGGGGGTCGGGAACTCCGTGGCCCCCGCGAACGGGAGCACCTCGCGCGGCTGCAGCGCGAGCGACACGAGGGGCGGGATCTCCGTGGTCCCCGCGAACGGGAGCACCTCGGGCGGCTGCAGCGCGAGCGACGCGGGGAGCGTACCGGCGACGTCGAGCGCGCTGGCCGCCGCGGCGATGACAAGCCCTCGCGGCTCCTCCGCGAGCGAGATCTCCACCCGGCCCGCCTGCTGCGGGTGGTCCAGGAGGACATATCCCCGCCACGTCAGCGAGCAGGTCCCCCGGTCGGTGTCGATGCACAGCGTGTCGCACCGGAGCTTCCTCTCCTGCGCCGGGGCGCCGCCCCGCGCCACGACGGCGCGCGGCACCACGGCCCGGAGCCTCGTGATCAGCCGCGCGTGCGCGGGGTGCAGGTTCTCCAGCACGATCCGCTCGTCGGGGCAGATCTCGTCCATCTGCTGATCGGGCGGCGCCGCGTTGAAATAGCCCGCGTCGATGTCATCGGGCAGCGGCCGCTCGCTCCAGCGCGCGTGATTCCATGTCGCCGCGTGCCACCCCAGCTTGTGCGCCCTGCCTGGCCAGCTCGGGGCGATCGGCCCGAAGCCCACCGGCTCGATGGCGTCGCGGCGGCCGGTGACGTGAGCGCCCGGCATCTCGAGGTTGGGCGCGGGCGTCATTGCCCGCCTGTCGGGCGCCGCGCCCGGCGGCGGTACGCCCACCGGGTTCGCGGTGCCGGCCCCGCCGGCGGCGCGCTCCCATCGGAGTGACATCTTCGCGAACGGCACTGGCTCGCTCAGCGCCCCATCCGGGGTGAACACGCGATCTCCGAACACCGCGATCGACTTGTCGATCGCGCCCACCGCGAGCCGCGCGAGCAGCGACGTGACCGGGCGCGATCCGGGCGCGTACGCGTGCCCCACGACGAGCACGTCGGCGCGCCGCTTGAAAGGGGCCAGATCGCTCCCGAGGACCAGGCTGCGGTGCTCGTCGTCCTCCCAGTACAACTCCGCGCCGGTGGGCTCGTCCTGCTCCAGCGCGAGCAGCGACTCGCCCGGCGCGAGCGTGTAGGTCGCCTTGCAGACGATCGTGAGCGCCCACGCGCCGGCCCGCGGCTGCCAGAGGCTCGACGCGACGCGGAGAGGACAGGCCGAGACGACATCCATGCAGGGCGAGTCTAGCGTGGGCTCGCGATCGACCGATGATGAAAGCCGAGCTGCGACGACAGGCGCTCAGCGCGGCGGCCGAGCTCGTGTGAGATAGAGGGCGAGGGCGACTCCCGCGATCGCGCCGCCGCCGCCGCCGACCGCGATGAGCCACGCCTCGATCGGATCGCTCGTGCGGAGCAGGCCGAGCGCGACGCCCGCGAGCCCGAGGAGCCCGACGCCGGCGATCGCGCCGACGGTCGTGCCGGCCCACGCCACCGCGACGCGCGTCCCGAGCGGCGTCCTGGTGAGCGGCAGCGACGCGAGCTGCTCCTCGACGCCGTGGCGCTCTCGCTCGATCCCGAGGAGCGCCCGCAGCTCGGCGGCCGCGCGCAGGTGCACGGCCTGGCCGGGGAACACGGCCTCGGTGAGCGGGCGCGCCGCGCCGGAGCGGTCGACGAGGACGATGCGCCCGGCCGGCGAGGGCGCCTCTCCTCGGCCGAGCCACATCTCCCCGAGCGTCCCGCCCTCGACGCGGACGTCGGTGACGCCCTCGAGGGAGACCTCGTGGGACGAGACCGGGATCCCGAGGACGAACCGCCGGGCCCGGAGCGCGGCGCCGCCGCGCGTGATCTCGAGACGGAACCGCCCGAGCCCCTTGGTCGCCGAGTACGCCATCGTGAGCCCCATCGCGAGCATCCCGATCGCGAGCGGGAGGATCCACCACGGGCCGCGCAGGGTGACGTCGATCCGCTGCTCGCCCGCGAGGCTCGCGCGGACGATCGTCGCGACCTCGGCGGCCCGCTCGTGGCTCACCTGCTGCAAGGAGACCTGGTGACCGCCGTCGAGGATGAGGACGACCACGCCGAGGCTGCCTCCCTTCGACCCCCGCCTGACGTCGACGCGCACGTCGCGCAGCGCGGACATGGGAAACCCGATCGTCCTGGAGGTCATCGCGCGCGTCAGGACGCACCGCGCGCCGGGCGTGCAGGCGAGGTGGTCCTTCGAGAGCGCGACGATCGAGACGACGATGGCGCCGAGGAGCAGCAGGACGGAGAAGAGGAGGCGCGCGCCGCGGATGGGAAACGGACCGTAGCCGACGCTGCCCGAGGCGCGGCGGAAGGCGGGCTCGCGGAAGACCATCGGGTGAAGTCTAACCCGGCTTCACCGCCGCGCGCCGTCCTGCTCCACGCGGGCATCGTCCCGGACGCGCGCGTAGAGCAGGACGTCGCCCACCTGCCCGTCCTTCACGACGTGGCGCCGCATCCGCCCCTCGAGCGCGTAACCGGCCTTCTCGAGCACGCGCGCGGACGCGCCGTTCCAGCCGTAGACCCCGGCCTGGATGCGCTCGAGGCCGAGGTGCTCGAAGCCGTATCGCGTCATCGCGATCACCGCCTCGGTGGCCAGGCCGCGGCCCCAGTACGGCGCGCCGAGCCAGTAGCCGATCTCCGCGGTGTTCCGGTGCACGTCGTCGAAGCGCTCGAGCCCGATGCCGCCGGCCGCCTCCCCGTCCACCACGATGGCCAGGCCCGCGCCGGGCGGCGCCTGCCCGGTGCAGAACGCGATCCAGCCCTCGGCGTCGGCGCGCGTGTACGGGTGCGGGAAGCGGTCCCGGAGGTTCGCCCAGACGCGGCGATCGTCCGCGTTCTTCGCGAGCGCGTCGGCGTCGGCCGGAGTCCAGGGGCGGAGCGTGAGCGAGGGCGTCTCGAGGATCATGGCGTCTCTTTCTCCGGGCGAGCCTCGCCGGCTCGCGGCGTCGATCGATCGTAGAGCTTCACGAGCATCTCGGTCCCGAGGCCGGTCGCGATCATCCGCTCGCGGCGGTTCGAGAGCAGCGCGCCGAGCCACGGCACCGCGCCGCCGTCGCCGAGCGGGAGCTCGAGGCCGTCGTCCCGGCGCACGATGAGCTGGATGAACGGCCCGGCGTAGTAGCCGAGCCCCTGCAGCCGCGCGAGGTCGTGGACGACCTCGACCTCGGGACGCGCGCGCGCGAGCGGCTCGGCCACCTCGGCGACCCAGCGCTCGGCCCGCGCGACGAGCTCCGGGCCGAGGCCGAGCGACCGCGCCGCGCCCGCGAGATCGGCCGCCGCGCGCGGCAGATCGACCGACGCCTCGCGCAGGGCCGCCTCGGTCGAGCCGGGCTCGTGCGCCTTCGCCCGCAGCGCCAGGGCGTCCGCGTCGAGGCCGCGCGCGCCGAGGCACGCCCGCACCAGGGCCGTGTCGGAGAGGACCACGCGCAGCCCCGCCGCGCGGAAGCCGGCGCCCGGCAGCGCGCGGACCAGATCGGCCCAGACGACGAGCTGCTCGAGCAGGGCCCGCCGCTCGCACGCGTCGTCCTCGCCCCGGGCCGGCGAGCGGACGGCCGTCACGAGCGCGAACAGGCGGAAGTGAGGGCTGAAGCCCGGGTGCTTCGTGGGCTGCATGCGCAGCACGCGCTGGCTCGCGCACAGCCGCAGCGGCTCGCCGCGCCCGGCCTCGCGCCGGCGGCGCGCCGCGTGCAGCGCGAGCCCGGTCGTGGGATCCGCGGCGACCTCGGCGAAGCGGACCGTCGCGAGCACGTTGTTCGGCTCGACGCCGGCGCACGCCGCGGCGCCGAGCGGCTCGACCGGCGCGAGATCCACCGCCTCGAAGCCCGCCGCCGCGGCGAACGCCGCCGCGTCGAAGGCGTGGATCCGCCGGGCGTCCGCGGCCGAGGCGTGCGTCATCGGCGCGCGCTCCGCGTGCTCGAGGACGTCGGCGAAGCTCCGCCGCAGGGCGCGCTGGCGCAGGCAGTGGAGCAGCAGCGTGGTGAGGTCGTTGCCCGGGAGGTCCTCCGCGAGCAGCCGGTCGAGCGGCCGCCCGGCGTGCGCCTCGGCGGCGCGGCGCGCGACGCGCGACGACAGCTCGCCCGTCTTGCCGTCGGAGAACGCCCGCCGCGGGCGGGCGGCGGTCGAACGGGTGGGATCCTCCGTGGTGGCCATGGCCGTCTCCTCGTCGACACCGTGACCCGGATCTGGCACCCTGGAAAGTGCCACCGCGGCGGGTTTCGATGGTGCCAGTGCGACGTGCCTCCCCGGGCTCCCCCGGCCCTCACGGCCCCCGGGCCGCCCGCGCCTTCCTCCGCCTCGATCGCGGCGCGCCGGTGACGCTGGCCGCGCAGCTCGTCGAGCAGCTCCGCCGCGCCGTGCTCGAGGGCGTCCTCCAGCCCGACCGCGAGCTCCCGTCGTCCCGCGAGCTCGCGCGCGAGCTCGGCGTGTCGCGCAACACCGCGGTGGCGGCGTACGAGGCGCTGGCCGCGGACGGCACCATCGTGGTCCGCCCCCGCCGGGCGCCGGTGGTCGCCCGGGTGCCGCCGCGCGCGGGGGGACAGAGCGCCGCCCGCGCCCAGCCCGGAGCGGCGGCGCCGCGCACCTCGAAGAGCGCGCGGCGCGTCGCGGCGGTGGTGCCGGCCGACAAGCTCGACGCGCTGCTCGAGACGCCCGCCCGCTCGCGGCCGTTCGGGGTCGGCCTGCCGGACCTCGAGCTCCTGCCGTGGCGCATCCTCGACCGGTGCATCGCGCGCCGCTTCCGCGCGATGTCGGCCGCCGACGCGCTGCTCGACGAGCCGCGGGGCGCGCCGCTGCTCCGGCGCGCCGTGCTCCACCACGTCGCGGTGGCCCGCGGCGTGCGCGCGACGGTCGACCAGGTCTTCATCACGGAGGGCTCCCAGGGCGCGATCGACCTCTGCTGCCGCGCCCTGCTCGACCCGGGCGACGCCGCCTGGATCGAGGACCCGGGGCCGCTCGCCCTCCGCGCGGCCGTGCGCATGGCGGGCGCGCGGCCCGTCCCGATCCCGGTCGACGAGGAGGGGCTCCGCGTCGACGTCGGCGCGCATCGACGTCGGGGCGCGCCGCGCGCGCGGGTCGCCTTCGTGTCGCCGGCCTACGCGTTCCCCTCCGGGGCGCGGCTCACGCTCGCGCGGCGCGTCGAGCTGCTCTCGTGGGCCAGCGAGGCGGGGGCCGTCGTCGTCGAGATCGACTACGAGGGCGAGCTGCGGTTCGACGGCACCCCGCTGCCGTCGCTGCTCGCCCTCGACATCGAGGGCGTGAAGGACCGCGTGATCCACGTGGGGAGCTTCAGCCGCGCGCTGTTCCCGGGGCTGCGCCTCGGCTTCATGATCGTGCCGCCCGCGCTGGTGCGCCCCGTGGCCGCGATGCGCGCGGCGTCGACGCGCTCGCCGCCCCACCTGCTCCAGGCCGCGCTCGCCGACTTCATCGACGAGGGCCACTTCGCGCGCCACCTCCGGAAGCTGAAGCAGGCGACGCGGCGCCGCCGCGACCTCCTGCTCGCGGAGCTCGGGCGCCTCTTGCCGGCCGCGGTGCGGGCGCGCGCCCCGGCGGGGGGCTCGGTGCTGGCGCTCGACCTGCCCGCGGGCGTGGACGACGTCGCGGTCGTCCAGGCGCTCGCGGCGCGGGGGGTGGACGCGCTGCCGCTCTCGCGCAGCACCGCGGCGCGCCCGCGCTCCGCGCCGCGGGCGCCGGGGCTCATCCTGGGGTTCGGCGCGCACGCGGAGCCCGCGCTCCGGGAGGCGGCGCGGACGCTCTCGGCCGTCGTGCGCGAGGCGATCGGCGCGGGCGAGGGGCGCTGAGGCGAGGGGCGCTGAGGTGAGGGGCGCTGAGGCGAGGGCGGCGCCGAGGCGCAGCGCGGCTCAGCGGCCGCCGGCGACGTCCAGGAGGGAGCCGGTGCAGTAGGAGGACTCGCTCGAGGCGAGCCACAGGATGGCGTGCGCGACCTCCTCGGGGCTGCCGGCGCGGCCCAGCGGCAGGCTCGCGCCGAGCCGCTCGGCGCGCCCCGGGTCGCCGCCGCTCGCGTGGATGTCCGTGTCGATGATCCCGGGCCGCACGGCGTTGACCCGGATGCCCTCGGCGGCGACCTCCTTCGCGAGGCCGATGGTGAGCGTGTCGACCGCGGCCTTCGAGGCGGCGTAGTCGATGTACTCGCCGGGAGAGCCGAGCTGCGACGCCCTCGACGAGACGTTCACGATGGCGCCTCCCGTGCCGCCGCGGCGCGTCGACATGCGCCGGACCGCCTCGCGCGCGCACAGGAAGCTGCCGACGACGTTGGTGGCGAGGATGCGCTGCACGCGCGCCGCGGTCATGTCTTCGAGGCGCGCCTGGCGGTCGAGCACGCCGGCGTTGTTCACGAGCGCCGTGACCGGCCCCAGGGCGCCATCGACGGTCCGGAACAGGCGCACGACGTCGTCCTCGACGCTCACGTCGGCTGCGACCGCGAGGGCGACGCCGCCGCGCGCGCGGATCGCGTCGACCACCCTGGCCGCGGCGCCCTCGTCGTGGAGGTAGCTCACCGCGACCGCGTAGCCCCGCCGCGCGGCGAGCAGCGCCGTGGCGGCGCCGATCCCGCGGCCGCCGCCCGTGATGATCATGATCTCGGCCATGGGGTGGGAGCATACCCTGGGGCCCGGCGAGGCCGGCGCATCGCCAGGGGTGCCGGTGCGCTGTGCCGCCCTCCAGGAGTCCAGCCATGGATCCGGATGGAGATTTCAACGCAAAGGCGCAAAGACGCCAAGGCGCAAAACAAGGACAGATGCCATGTATTCTTGCGCCTTTGCGCCTTTGCGCCTTTGCGTTGAAATCTCTCTCCGTTCGCGAGGCAGATCCCTGGCAGGATTTCTGACCCGCGGTACTAGACTCGCGCCCGGCCGCCACTCCCGGCGCGCCGCGTCCGCTGTCCCCGATGGCCCAGATCCGCCCGTGCACCGCCGCCCTCCTCGCCGTCCTCTCGGCCGCGTGCGCCGGCCAGTCCACGAACGCACCTCCGGTCGAGTCGGCTGCTCCGCGGGCCGACTCGGCCCCTCCGCCGGCCGGAGCCGCCGCTCCCCCGGAGCGCGCGTCCGTGGCAGCGCCCCCGCCGCGCGCGGGCGCCGCCGCGCCGGCGAGCGCCGATCCTGCCTGGGCGCCGCCGATCGTGCATTCCCTGGCCGTGTTCACGGTGACCCGCGGCGTGGAAGCGGTGCTGTGGCCCGAGCCGTTCGCCGACGTTCGCCCGGAGCGCTGGGCCTACCACTACGGCGAGGCGTTCACGAAGCCGCCGCTCTTCGACGCCTCCCAGCCCGCCTTCCGGTGGGACCACGACCCCTGGCCGATCAACGTGATCGGCCACGCCCTGCTCGGGAGCGAGATCTACCTCAGGGCCCGGACGTGCCGCTTCGGCGCCGCGGCCGCAGCCGCGTTCGCGATCGCCGGCACCCACCTCTGGGAGTACGGCTACGAGGCCAACGGCGTCCGCCCCTCGGCGCTCGATCTCGTCTACACGCCGCTCGCCGGGGCTCTCCTGGGCGAGCTCCGCCACGTCACCTGGCGCGCGGCGGGCGGCATCGAGAGCGCGCCGGCGCGCCTGTTCGTGCGCGCGCTCATGGACCCGTTCGGCGAGCTCGAGCGGGGCGCCGGGGTGTTCGACTGCTAGGTCCGGCGCGGGAGGCGTCCTCGCCGGGTGCTCGCACCTCGGGGCTGGCATCTTCGAAGCGTTTGAATCCTCGTTTTCTCCCTCGTTCCCAGTGGCCATCAAGTCATCAATCCAGGACCGACCCATGCTATCGCGCCGTCATTTCCTCCACTTCGCTGGCCTCGGCGGGCTCTCGCTCGCCGGGCTCCCGCTCTTGCCCGGCTGCTCGACCGCCGTTCCTGCGCCCTCCGCGCCCGGGCCCGATCCGCTCCCGGACGATCCGAGCAAGCCGTGGTGGCTCCGCAAGAACTTCGCGCCCGTCGGCGAGTCCGAGGCGAGGGACCTCGCGATCGTCGGCGCGCTCCCGCCCACGCTCTCCGGGCTCTACCTGCGGAACGGACCGAACCCCAAGGGGGTCGAATCGCGCCATTGGTTCGTCGGCGACGGCATGGTGCACGGGGTCCTGCTCGATAAGGGCAAGGCGCCCTGGTATCGCGCGCGGTTCGTGCAGACGCCTGTCCTCGGGGGCGCGAAGCGAGGGGAAGGCCCCCCGGGGCTGGCGGAGCACCAGGCGAGCACGGGTATCCTCGGCTACCAGGGCCGCGTCTTCTGCGGCCAGGAGGTGGGGCTGCCCTACGAGATCAAGAAGAACGATCTGTCGACCGTCGGCCCCTACGATTTCTCCGGCAAGCTGAAGACGGCGATGACGGCGCACCCGAAGATCGATCCGGTGACCGGCGAGCTGATGTTCTTCGCCTACGGGCTTTCCGACCCCATCATCACGTACCACCGCTGCGACGCGAAGGGCGCTCTCGTGCAGACCGAGACGATCCCCGTACCGAAGGCCCTGATGATGCACGACTTTCAGGTGACGGAGACGCGCGTGATCTTCATGGATCTGCCCATGTTGTTCGATCTCGATCGGGCCATCGCGGGCGACCCGCTCCCGTACGTGTGGAGGCCCGAGAGCGGCGCGCGCCTCGGGGTGATGCCGCGCGCGGGCACGGCGGCGGACGTGAAATGGATCGAGGTGGACCCCTGCTTCGTGTTCCACACGTGGAACGCGTGGGATGACCCGGCCGATCCGAACGTGGTCCACCTGGAGGGGGTGCGGTTCCCGTCGTTATGGGACAAGGGGTCGACCGATTTCAACACGACCGGGAGCCCTCACCGTTTCTCGATCGATCTGGCGCGGGCGAAGGTCTCGCTCACGAAGCTCGATGATCGCTTCGTGGAGTTCCCGCGCATCAACCCGGCGCGGCAGGGCAGGAGATACCGCTATGGATATGGCGTGACGACGACGCTCGAGCCGTCCGAGCCCGGGGCGACCCCGGCGCTCAATCAGATCGTCAAATACGACTGGGTCGCCGGCAAGACCGTCGTGCACGCGCTCCCTGCAGACCAGGAGGCGGGCGAGGCGATGTTCGTGCAGGACCCCCAGGGGACGGCCGAGGACGACGGGTGGCTCCTTGCGTACGTGTTCAGCCGCGCGACGAGCCGGAGCCATCTGCTCGTGCTCGACGCCACCGACGTGGCGGGCGGGCCGGTCGCGAAGGTCGAGCTCCCGGGCCGCGTGCCGCACGGCTTCCACGGCGACTTCCTGCCGACAGGCGCCTAGCGCGCTGGTCCTCGGCCTCCAGCACGCCGGCGCGGCGATCTCGGCCGCGCGGGCGGGCCGCCCATGGCTCCTCTGGCTCGCGCTCTCAGGAGAGCGTGGGAAGGAGCTCCGCGAGGCGCTCGAACGTCTCGCGCATGCCGGCCTCCATGCCCGATTGCAGGTGCGCGTCGCGATCCGCCTGCGACTGGTAGACGATCCTGCTCGTCAACAGCGTCTTCCCGTCGTGCTCGTCGTACGTCGCCGTCGCGACCATCTCGTGGCCCGGCCCCAGCGGCTCGTAGTTCTCGGTGCAGACGACCCGCTCCGGTCTCACGATCTCGCGGTATACGCCCGTGAACCCGTGCTCGCTCCCGTCGGGCGCGCGCAGGACGTAGCGCCACCTGCCGCCCACGCGCAGGTCGATCTCGCAGACCGTCATCGTGAGGACCCTCAGGCCGTACCAGCGCTTCACGTACTCTGGCCTCGTCATCGCGTCGAAGACGACGCGCCGCGGAGCCGCGAACGTGCGCGTGATGACGACCTCACGGTCCGACATGACCTCCAGATTCGTCGCGCTCATCATCACCTCTTCTCCTCGTCCTCGTTGCGCTGGATCTCGGCCAGCAGGTCGTCGAGCTGCTCGAAGCGCGCGTCCCAGATGCTCCGGAAACGCTCGATCCACTCGTTGAGCTCTCGCAGCCGCCGCGCGCGCAGCCCGTAGATGCGCTGCTGCGCCCGCGGCTGGACGTCGACGAGGCCGGCGTCCCTCAGCACGCGCAGGTGCTTCGACACCTGAGGCTGCGGCAGGGGAAGGCGATCACAGATCTCGCCCACCGGCCGCGGCCCGGCGCGAAGCAGCTCGACGATGCGCAGGCGGGTTGGATCGGCGAGCGCCGCGAACGTCTCGACCATCACGAGGTCGAATATGCCGTACGGGGTATATTCCTGTCAAGGAATATACGACGCGCTGATCCGCGCCGACCCTTCGCCCGCTCACCCCGCGGCGGTGTCCTCCACATCGAGGACCGGACGCGCCACGAGGCTCATCTCATGCTCTGGCGGGCGTGGCGGTTCGCGTCGAGTCGCGCCCGGTCCTCGATGCGCTGGACAGCGCAGGTTCCGCTCGGCGGTCCCCGCGATGGCGTGACGCGCCGCGATGACGTGACGCGCTGTGGGTAAGATGGATGCCCCTCTTTCCTTCTTCACCCGTCGCGTTGGCCCTGCTAACAGCGCGTCGGCCCTGCTTCCTTGATGCCCTTCCTTGACTCCCTTTGCTCGATGCCAGGCGCACCGGGCGAGCGCTTCACTCGGAGAACACGATGAGCCACGACGTGACGACGGGGTTGTTTATCGGGCCGCGATGGACGCGCGGTCTTCTGCATCTCGCGCTGCCGGCCATGATGCTGCTCGGATGCGAGGGCACCGCGGGGGATTCGGCGTCAGGAGGCGGCGACTCGGCGTCGACGACGTCGGTGTCCTCCGGGAGCAGCAGCTCGGCGTCGACGACGTCGGCGTCCTCGGGCGGCGAGGGCGGCAGCGGCGGTGACGGCGGCGTGGGCGGCAGCGGCGGCGCGGGCGGCAGCGGCGGCGCGGGCGGCAGCGGTGGCGCGGGCGGCGGCAGCGGCGGCGCGGGCGGCGGCAGCGGTGGCGCGGGCGGCGGCGGCGGAGACGCAGCGACGTCGACCGTGGTGGCCGCCACGACCGGCGCGGGCGGCAGCGGCGGCGCCGGCGGCGGTGACGCGTCGACGTCGACCGTGGCGTCCACGACGAGCGGCACGGGCGGCAGCGGCGGTGATGCGTCGACGTCGAGCGTGACGACCACCACGAGCGGCACGGGCGGCAGCGGCGGCGCGGGCGGCGGTGACGCGTCGACGTCGGCCGTGTCGACGTCGGCGGTGACGACCACCACGAGCGGCGCGGGCGGCAGCGGCGGCGCGGGCGGCAGCGGCGGCGCGGACGGCAGCGGCGGCGCGTCGACGTCGAGCGTGACCACCGCCGCGAGCGCCACGAGCTCGACGACGTCCACCGGGACGGGCCCTGTCACGGGCACGCCCGTGGAGCGGCATGGCAGCCTCCAGGTGATGGGCAACCGCGTCGTCGACGCGTACGGGGCAGAGCTCCAGCTCAAGGGCATGAGCCTGTTCTGGAGCGTCTGGGAGGGAGAGAAGTTCTACAACGCCTCCGCCGTCAACACGCTCGTGGACGGCTGGGACGTGAGCGTCGTCCGCGCCGCGATGACGGTCAGCGTGGAGGGGCGGTACGGCTATCTCCACAACCCGGACGCGGAGAAGCGCAAGGTCAAGACAATCGTCGACGCCGCCATTGCCCGGGGCATCTACGTGATCATCGACTGGCACGATCACGACGCGACCCTGACGAGCCACAAGGACGCAGCGAAGCGCTTCTTCCGGGAGATGGCGACGGAGTACGGCGACGAGCCCGGCGTGATCTTCGAGGTCTACAACGAGCCGGACAACGAGACCTGGGCACAGGTGAAGTCGTACGCCGAAGAGGTGATCGGCGAGATCCGCGGCGCCGGCTCCGACAACCTCGTCATCGTCGGGACGCCGACCTGGTCGCAGGACGTGGACGTGGCCGCCAGGAGCCCGATCACGCGCTACAGCAACATCGCCTACACGCTGCACTTCTATGCCGCCACGCACAAGGACTACCTGCGCACCAAGGCGACCAGCGCGATGACCGCGGGCCTCCCGCTGTTCGTGACCGAGTGGGGCACCTGCAGCGCCAGCGGGGACGGCGCGCTCGACCTCGGCGAGGCGCAGACCTGGCTCAACTTCCTGAGCACCAACAAGATCAGCTGGCTCAACTGGTCGATCGTCGACAAGGCCGAGGCGTGCGCCGCGCTCCGGCCCGGCGCGGGCGCGAGCGGCCCCTGGTCCGACGGCCAGCTCACCGACTCTGGACGGTGGGTGAAGGCGAAGATCCAGGCGCCCTGACGCGGGCTGCGCCCCTCGCGATCTCCCCCGGATCGGAGGGCGAGCACGTCGACGGGGCGGCAGCGGAGCGTGGCCTCCGGTGACACGCCCGGCGCGTCCGTCGCGCCGGGCCTTCGCTCTCTCCCTCCCGCGGCGCGCGTCGACCGCCGCTCCCGATTCCACCCACCGACTCCCCCTGCCGCCCTCTACCCGCGCCGCCGCCCGCCGGCCGTCGCAGGGGAGCGCGCGCGGCGCACGCAGAGAGCGACGGACCCTCTCGACGATCCGGCCTGCGGGAGGCAAGAAGGACGCGAGGAGGACCGGTGCATGAACGAGCTGCCGACCTGCGTGCATGAGCTCGCCGAGCTCACGGACTCGGTGCTTCAGCGGACGGAGCAGTCGCACGACACGCTGGCCGTGCTCTTCCGGACCGCCTTGAAGGAACAGAGGGCGGCGCTGGAGCGGCTGACGCCGCCGATGCGCGACGACGATCTCGCGATGGAGGCGATCAAGACCGATCTCAGCATCGTCTACCACGACCACGAGATCGCAGACGCCAACCTCCGCTCCTGGGTCCGCCACCTGGGGTGGGCGGGCGATCCGCGGCTCCAGCTCGCGCGCGAGATGGCGGCGCTCTCCGCGGAGATGAAGAAGCGGCTGGAGCGGATCGCCGCGCTGCTGGAGGAGCGGTTCCGTCACGACGAGCTGAAGTACGTGATCCCGTCGTTCTACGACAAAGTCATGCGGTAGGAGGTGGTGCCATGGCCTGGGAGGGTGAGCGGGTCGACAGCAACGTCTATACGCAGGGCGAGGTGGATCGGTGGGTGTACGGCACCTGCGGCATCTGCTCTGTCGGCTGCGGCTGCCACGTGGCGGTCAAGGACGGCCGGATCGTCGGCGTCAAGGGCAACGCGAAGCACCCGACCAACCGGGGCAGGCTCGGCCCCAAGGGCGAGAACCAGTGGTACGCCAACGGCAGCCCCGACCGGCTGCGCACCCCGCTCATCCGGCGAGGAGACGGCGAGCTCCACCCGGCGAGCTGGGAAGAGGCGATGGCGCTCGTCGTGGCCCACGCGAAGCGATCGCTGGACGAGCGTGGGCGCAACAGCGTCGCCATCTACTCGACCGGACAGGCCTTCCTGGAAGACTACTACACCATCGCCAAGATCGGCCGCGCGGGGCTGCAGACCCACCTGCTCGACGCCAACACGCGCCTGTGCACGGCGACGACCGAGTTCTGTCTGCTCCAGTCGTTCGGCGCCGACGGCACGCCGGCGTCGTTCGACGACGTGGACGAGGCCGACACGCTGATGCTGTTCGGCCACAACCTGGCGGAGACCGGCACCGTCCTGTTCGAGCGGGTCATCGCGCGGAAACGGCGGACCGGCAAGCCGTACCTCATCGTCGTGGATCCGCGGCGGACCGTGACGGCGGAGGCGGCCGATCTCCACCTCCAGCTCTACCCCGGCACCAACGTGCCCCTCCTGAACGGCATCGTCCGCCATGTGCTGGAGAGCGGCGCCACGGACGAGCGCTTCCTCCGGGAGCACACCGTGGGGTACGAGAAGATGGCCGCCGCGCTGGAGACGTGGACGCTCGAGCGAACAGCGCAGGTCACCGGCGTCCCCGGAGACGCGCTCCGGGAGGCCGCGGAGCGGCTGGGCAGGACAGGTAGCCTCGTGACGACCACGCTTCAGGGCACCTACCAGAGCGCCGACGCCACCACCGCGTGCGTCGCGATCAACAACCTGCACCTCGTCCGGGGGCTGATCGGCAAGCCCGGGTGCGGCCCGCTCCACATGGCAGGGCAGCCCAGCTCCTCGGCGAACCGCACGGCGGGCGGGGTCGGCACGTATCCGGCGCAGCGCAACGCCAACGACCCGAAGCACCTCCAGGAGATGGCGAGGCTGTGGAAGGTGGATGAGCACGCGCTGCCCGCCGGGCCCGAGAAGGGCATCGAGGAGATCCTCGCGATGATCGAGGAGGGCAAGATCGGCCTGTTCTGGAACATCGGGACGAATCCGATGGTGTCGCTCCCGAACCGGTGGCGGGCGCGGAAAGCGCTCGAGAGCACGTTCGTCGTCGTCCAGGATCCGTTCCTGACCGAGACCTCGGTCGTCGCCGATGTCGTCCTTCCGGCCGCGCTCTGGGGAGAGAAGGAAGGGACGATGGAGAACGCGGATCGCACGATCAACCTGCTGCGCAAGGCGGTGGAGCCGCCCGAGGGCGTGCGGTCCGATCTCGAGATCTTGCTCGATTTCGCGGCGCGGATGGACTTCCGCGACCGGGAGGGCAATCCGCTCATCGCCTACAGGACACCCGAGGAGTGCTTCGAGGAGTGGAAGGAGATCTCGCGGGGGCGCCCGTGCGACATGACCGGCATCACGTACGCGAAGCTGGAGGAGCACAACGGGCTGCGCTGGCCCGTGAACGACGAGGCGCCGCTCGGGACGCCGCGGCTCTATGCGGATCACGTGTTCCCGACCTCCCCCGGCGTGGCGCAGAGCTACACCAAGGACCAGCTCACCGGCCGGGCGCTCACGCGGGAGGAGTTCGAGGCGATCGGCGCCGGCGGGCGCGCGATCCTCCACCCGACGTGTTACTTGCCGCCCGTGGAGCAGCCGGACGAGCGGTATCCGATGTGGCTGACGACGGGCCGCCTGGTGTGGCACTGGCACACGCGCACGAAGACCGGGCGCTCGCCGCATTTGCAGGTCGCCGCGCCGCACGCCTACGTGGAGATCCACGAGGACGACGCGGCCGCGCTGGGCATCCAGCCAGGCGACGTCGTGCGGGTCACGTCGCCGCGGGGCTGGATCGAGGTGCCGGCCCGCCCGGGCAGGACCGTCCAGAAGGGGCTCGTGTTCGTGCCTTTCCACTACGGAAGCTGGGAGGGGCACGAGGCCGCCAACGACCTGACGGCCGATTTCACCGATCCGCTGTCCAAGCAGCCGACGTTCAAACAATCGGCCTGCAGGATCGAGAAGACCGGGCGGAGCATCGGGAAAGGTCCCATCGGCAGCCTGCCCCCGGGCGCGGCCGGCGCGGTCTCCTCCGAGCACAACGTGCCGCTTCCGCCGGACATGCCGTGATCGGGGCCCGATGAGCACCCTCCACCGCGCCATCTGGGGGCGAGGTCACGTGATCGTCCTCGCCGGGACGCAGGGGCACGTGCTGCGCTCGGAGGACGGCGGCCAGCGCTGGAGACGGATGCAGACGCCTCTTCGCCAGGACCTGAGCGCGCTCGCCGGCGCGGGCCCGGCGCTGATCGCCGCCGGCCATCGGGGGACCCTGCTGTCGTCGATCGATGAAGGGCGGCGCTGGTCCGACGTGAGCCGCGGCGCGGAGGCCGACCTGCGCGGCGTCGCCCTGCGGGACGACGGCGAGGCCATCGCCGTGGGGCTCGGCGGGACGGTGCTCCGTTCCCGCGATCACGGCCGGACCTGGGAACCAGGGCCGAGCCTCGACGCGCTTTGCCTGGAGGCCGCGGCGATCGACGCGGAGGGAAGCTTCCTCGCGCTCGCGCTCGAAGGGGAGCTCGCGGTCTTGCGAGGAGGGGAGTGGGCGCGCCGCAAGATCCCTGGCCGGTGTCCGCGGGCGCTCTGCGCGCGAGGCGGGCTCGTGGCCGTGGGCGACGGCGATGGTCGTGTCCATACCAGCCGGGATGGGGGCGCCTCCTGGGCATCGCACCCCACCGGGAGCGGGAGCGCCATCCACGCGCTGTGGATCGGCGCCGCCGGCCTGGTCATCGCGGCCGGCGACAGCGGCCTCCTGGCGGTCAGCGAGGATGAGGGGCGCACCTGGAAGCGCCCCCCGCTCAGGTCGGAACAGACCAGGTACGGCGTGTGGAGAGATGATCACGGCGCGATCTGGTGCATCGGGAGCGGGCCTGCTCTCCGCTCCACCGATGGCGGCAAGAGCTTCACCAAGGTGCCAGTGCAGGCAGGGGACGCGCCGCTCGAGGGCCCCTGGGTGAAGGTGCCTGTCCGGGGGAAGTTCCGAGGCCTCTGGGTCGCGGGGTCCGGTCGGGTCGCGCTGGTGGGCGACGGTGGAAGCATCGCGCAGACCCGCGATGGGGGCCAGACGTGGGCGAGGAGCGCCGAGGAGGACGCCGGCTCGCTGATCGCCGTGTGGGGCAGCGGCGAGAGGATCCTGGCTGTCGGCGGGGGCTTCGCGCAGATCCGGTCGGAGGACGGCGGACATCGCTGGATCGAGGTGACGGGCAGGCCCGGAGGGACCTCGGTGCATGGCGAGGGGGCAAGGAGAGCTTTCGCCATCCTCGATGGCCAGGTATGCCGCCTCAGCGCGGATGGCCTCCGGTGGATCGAGCTGGAGGCCCCGCGCGAGCCGCGCCTCCGCGCCGTCTGGGCAGGGCCTGGGCAGCTCGCCGTGGCAGTGGGCCGCGGCGGCACCGTCGTCCGCACGGTCGACGACGGCGCCACGTGGGAGGCTGTCGCGAGCGGCAGCGCGCGCGATCTGGAGGCGATCTGGGGCAGGGGCGATGAGCTCTTCGCGGTCGGCGGGCTGGGACTCAGCGACGTGCTGCGCTCCCGGGACGGCGGCGCGACCTGGGAGGTGCTGGCCGAGGTCTCCGGCGGTCTCGGGAGCATCTGGGGAGACGAGGCCGGGACGCTCTGGGCGTGCGGCCGAAACGGGGCGCTCCTGCGCTCGACCGACGGCGGCGGGACCTGGCGGGGCGAGGCGTCGGGCACCTGGGGAACCCTGTTCGATGTGCGCGGGGACGGCGCCGAGATGTGGGCGCTGGGAGAGAGCATCCTGCTGCGCCGGGCCCAGGGCGAGCCGGGCGCCGAGGCGATCGTTGTGGCCACGGACGGCTACCCGTTCCGCCTCGACGCATGAGGCAGGAGGCGAGGTCGGCCCGAGCGCCCTCATGGCCAGGTTCATGAATTCGGCGTTCGAAGCGGCGACACCGTTCGCCCCGACGGTGCTCCAGGAGCTGAACGTTCGGTGACCGGGAGGCATCAGACGGCGGCGAAGGAGGAGCTGAATGCAATCGAGCTGGTTACCGAGGGTTGCCCTGGCCTGCGCGGTGGTGGTGCTGCCGGCGGGAGAGGTCTGGGCCGACGAAACGCCGTCCTGGGAGCGCGTGCCGCCGATGATCACCCCCCGCGGCGGGCACGCGGCCATGTTGCTCCAGGATGGCCGGGTGCTCGTGGCGGGGGGCCACGGCAGCGACAGAACCGTGCTCCTCCGGGAGGTCGAGCTCTACGACCCGGCGAGCAAGACGTGGGCGCCCGCAGCGCCGCTTCGCAGCCCGCTGCGCGAGGTCGCCGCGACGGCCGTCCTGCCGGACGGGCTGGCCTTGTTGACGGACGGCGAGAATGTCGAGGTCTATTCCCCGGATCTCGATCAGTGGAGCGCGGCGGCGCCCCTGACCCCGGCGCTCACGGCGCCCCAGGCCGTGCACCTCCCGGGCGGCAAGCTGATGATGCTCGGCAGCGCGTCGCGCAACCTCGCGGGCAGCATCTATGATGACCTCGCGGGCACATGGACTCCCATCCGACCGCTGAGCGGCGTGTCCGTCTCGACCGCGACGTTGCTCCTGGACGGCCGCGTGCTCGCGGTGGGCAGCCGCTTCGCGGCGAGCAGCCGCCACGGCAACATCTACGATCCGGAGACCGATTCCTGGACACAGGCCTTCCAGCCCAAGCACTGGTCCCCGACGTACCGCGCGACGCGGCTCGCCAGCGGCGACGTCCTCTTCGTGGGCGGATTCGGGTTCTGGGGCCAGGGGCCCTCGCAGCTTTACCTCCACGAGGTCGATCGCTGGATGGTGATCGACGGGCATGACCCCTTCTACGACCCGTTTCCTGAATGCTTGCCGGTCGGGGGCTTCGACAGCGGCCTGGGCGCCTCGCTGCTCCCCAGCGGACGCGTCCTCCTGACAGGAGGCATGACGTTGTACGACTGCGGATACGAGGACGAAAATGGCCAGTTCGTGATCCTGTCGCACTTCAGCGAGTTCAGCGCCGCGCTCGACGTCTATGATCCGGCGACGGCTGCCTGGGGGCCCCTCGACGTGGAGCCGCCGGAGAGGATGGCGCGCGCGCATCACACGGCGACGAGCCTCCACGACGGCAGCGTGCTGATCGCCGGCGGGCTGGTCAAGGCCGCCTCGGCCGCCGACGCGCCGGTGCCGACGGCCTCCGCCCTGCTCTTTCACGAGCGCGCGCCGCTCGGCGCCGCCTGCGAGGCCGGCGGCGACTGCGCGAGCGGCTTCTGCGCGGATTCGGTCTGCTGCGATGCGGCCTGCGCCGGTCCGTGCGACGCGTGCGCGGCCTCGGCGGGGGCCACGAGGGACGGCGCCTGCACGCCGCTCTCGGGCACGCCCTGCGACGACACCGACGCGTGCCTCGAGGGAGGCGTCTGCGAGGCGGGCACCTGCGCCGGCGGCACCGCCGCGCCCGACGGAACCCCGTGCAACGACGGCGAGGTGTGCTCCGCGACGAGCACGTGCGAGGGCGGCGCCTGCGTCGCAGCGAGCCCGGCGAGCTGCCAGCCGCCGGACGGCTGTCACGAGCCTCCCGCCTGCGATCCTGCGCTCGGGTGCTCGGGGCCCGCGCCCGAGAAGCCCGACGGCGCGCGCTGCGATCTCGCGGGGACGCCGGATGCCTGGCAGGCCGCGGCGACGATGCCGAACGAGATGAAGAGCGCGCTCACGGCCACGTTGCTGGAGGACGGCACGGTGCTGGTCCTGGCGAGGGAGAACAGCACCCCCGCGCGCCTGGGGGCGATGCGCTACGACCCGAGCGTGGACGGATGGCAGCTCCTCGGGTGGAGTCTCCAGGTCCGGCCAAGCTCCCCCCTCCATGCCACGCTGCTGCAGGACGGCACGGTCCTTGTGACCAGTAGCGATCGCGTGGACCGGTTCAACCCGGCCACGGACGAATGGGAGGGGGCCGCGCCCATGCTCCAGAGTCACATCCTCGGCACGGCGACGCTGCTCCAGGACGGGAGGGTGCTCGTCACGGGGGGCAGCGCCGGATCCTCGGAGGTGTATGACCCGGCCGCGGACGTCTGGACCCTTGTTGCGCCCATGAATGCGCAGCGATCCCATCACACGGCGACGCTGCTCCAGGACGGCAGAGTGCTCGTCGCCGGCGGCGGCGACAGCCTGGCGAGCGCGGAGGTGTATGACCCGGCGGCCGACGTCTGGACGCCTGTGGCTTCGATGAGCTCGGCACGCTCGTCGCATACGGCAACGCTGCTCGAGGACGGCAGGGTGCTCGTCGTGGGGGGCAGCTCCTATGGCAGCGACCTCGCGACAGTCGAGCTCTACGATCCGGCGAGCGACACCTGGACGCCAGCGGCGGGGATGGCCGCCCGGCGGTATGTGACCGAGACCGTGCTCCTTGCCGACGGCAGGGTGCTCCTGGCGGGCAATCTGGGTGGCCCGTATTCGCTCGATCATACGGCTGAGCTTTACGATCCGGCGAGGGACATCTGGTCGCTGGGGCCTGCGATGAGCATCCCGATCGACGGATACGTGCCGGCGCGGCTGAATGACGGACGCGTTCTGATCGTGGGCGGCGAGCTCGGCCACAGTACATACCCGTCCCACCTGGTGTACCTCTATGTTCCTGGGCAGCGTCCGGGCACAGGGGTGTGCCAGGCTGGCGTGTGCTTGCCGAGCGCAGGTGGAGAGGGTGGCGCCGGCGGCAGCGGCGGTGGAGAGGGTGGCGCTGGCGGCAGCGGCGGTGATGCAAGCGGCACCGGCGTCAGCAGCGGTGATGCCTCCGGCACCGGCGGCAGCAGCGGTGATGCAAGCGGCACCGGCGGCAGCAGCGGTGATGCCTCCGGCAGCGGCGGCAGCGGCGGTGATGCAAGCGGCACCGGCGTCAGCAGCGGTGATGCCTCCGGCACTGGCGGCAGCGGCGGTGATGCAAGCGGCACCGGCGTCAGCAGCGGTGATGCCTCCGGCACTGGCGGCAGCAGCGGTGATGCCTCCGGCACCGGCGGCAGCAGCGGTGATGCCTCCGGCACCGGCGGCAGCAGCGGTGATGCCTCCGGCACCGGCGGCGGCGGCGGTGATGCGTCCGGCACCGGCGTCAGCAGCGGTGATGCCTCCGGCACCGGCGGCGGCGGTGATGCGTCCGGCACAGGCGGCAGCGGCGGTGATGCCTCCGGCACCGGCGGCGGCGGCGGTGATGCCAGCACCGCTGGCGGTGGCGGCTCCACGAGCACGAGCGCAGGCTCCAGCAGCGGGACGGGCGACGGGGGTAGCGCCGGTGACACCGGCGCGCAGAGCGGCTCTGGCGGCGGCCCGCCAGGCAGAGACAGCGGTGGTTGCCAGATGGAGCCCGGAATCCAGGGGACACCCACATGGCTCGTCCTCATCGGGGGGCTCGCTGCCCTGCGCGTGCGCCGGCGCTCCGGTGCCGGCGCCAGGGACAGGTGAAGGCCCGCCAGGGGGGCCCCGGGTGCGCTCGCTCCTGTCCCTGGCGTCGATTGCCTCGTCCCTGACGCGTCCGCTCCTGTCCCCGGCGCCGCCTTCTCGTCGCCGGGGCGGCCGCCCCCGGTCGCTCTCGACCTGAACCCCAGTCCCGGCCGGCGCTCTCCCTGTCCCTGCCGGCGGCTTTCGTGTCCCTGGCGGGGCGCCGGGGGCGCCGGCTGCTAGAACCCGGCGCATGAGCCCCCCGCCGCGCGAGCGCCTCCGCGAGCTCTTCACCAAGGTCGACGCGTTCTTCGCGCACGCGAGCGCCCGCCACGGCGCGCGGATGGCCTGCCGCACCGGGTGCAGCGACTGCTGCCGGCGGCGGTTCTCCGTGACGTCGCTCGAGGCAGACGCCCTCCGCGAGGCGGTCGCGGCGCTCCCCGAGGCCGACCGGGCGGCGCTCGCGGCGCGCGCGCGGGCGGGCGACCCGGGCGTGTGCCCGGCGCTCGACGGGGAGGGGAGGTGCGCGGTCTACGCGGCGCGGCCGCTCATCTGCCGCACCCACGGCCTGCCGATCCGGTTCGCGCCCGCGCCGGCGACGCGCGCGCTGCCGGTCATCGACGCGTGCCCGAAGAACTTCGTGGGAGAGGACCTCCACGCCCTCGAGGCGTCGTCGGTCCTGGACCAGACGACGCTCTCGACGGTGCTGGCCGCCCTCGACATGGCCCACGCCGACGCGGCCGGGCGGCCGCGCGGGGAGCGCGTCGCGATCGCCGCGGTGCTCGCGGGCGAGGGGTGACGCGCGCTCCGGACGCGGAACGACCCCCTGACAGGGGCTTGTGGGCGCTGGTTTCGCGCGTCAGAAATCCCGCCAGGGATTTCTGCGACAGCGAGAAGGGGCCGGAAGATAGCTCGGCATTTTCAACACTTTCCGTCTGTCTTTCCGCCGAGCGGGGCTCGGCCGTGGCCCAACGCGGCTGTCGCCGCGGTCGCGGTGGAGCGCGCCGATCTCCCGCTGTTCTGCGCGGCGGTCTGCGGCGTCGGTCTGCAAGGCGCGTTCGTGCAGCAGTATCGCTTCGCGATCCTCGAGGGGCAGCCGAGCAGCAAGCGCGCCGGGACTGCTGACCATGATCCAGCTCGCCAGCGCCGCTGGCATCGTCCCCGGCATCTCGCTCTTCGGCCTGCTGGAGGGGCGGACGTCCAGGTACATGCCCGCTGCCCTGCTGATGCTCGGGGCGCTCCAGCTCATGGCGGCGCTCTCGTTCGCGGCGTACGGGCCGCAGGAGGCGCGCGTCGGTCGGCGCCCTCCTGAAGCGGATGTCGATCGCGCAGCTGCAGGGCGTGGGGCTGCTGTTCCTGCTCGTGGGGTTTCCGGTCAGCTGGGTTCCGGGGTTCGAGGGGGCACCTGGTCGGCTGGCGCTGGTCGGGGTCGTGTGGTGTTACGTGTTCGTGGCCGCGACGACCCTTGTCGCGCGCAGCCGCCCGGACTCCGAGCGCTTTCGCGCGCAGGGCGTCGCGCGTCGCCTCCGGGGTGCTGTATGCTCGGCCGAGATCAGGCTCGGATCGGTACGGGAGCAGCGGAGCGCATGGAGTCCTCGGAGAGAAAGCCGGCAAGTCCAGAAGATTCGGTTCGCCAGATGCTCGTCGAGTTCGCGCGCGCCTTCGAGCGAGGCGACGTGGACGCGTTATGCGACATGTTCGTACGTGACGATGCCCTGATCTTCTACGGCACACACGACAAGCTGCACTTCACGCGCTGGGCCGAGATCGAGGCCTCGTTCCGGCGGCAGAGCGAGATCCTGAAGGACCTCGTGTGCAGGATCACCGGCGATGTCCAGGTGCGTCTGCTGGCCGGGGGAGCGGCCGCCTGCGCCGGGACGGCCGGCTTCGGTATCCACGCCACCATGGGCGGCGTGCGCTTCGACCTGCCCGCGCTCCGACTGACCTGCACGGTGGAGCGCCACGGGGATCACTGGCGGTTCGTGCAGCTCCACCTCTCCGTGTCGGACAGGCCGTTCCTCGACAGCGTGGGCCACGTGCTCGAGAGCGCCTGAGAGCGCCTGAACGCCGCGCCGCCACACCACGCCGGTGCGGCGGCGCGGCCCGCGCCTCACGTGGGGACGTCGCTCGACTCCGCCAGATCCCGGAGCGCCCTCTCGCTCCGGCGCAGCGCCTCCTCGGTCCGCTGGACCTTCAGCGCCTCCTGCTCCAGCTCGCCGCGGAGCACGGTGTTCTGCAGCGACAGCGCGGCCAGGAACTCGAGGAGCGGCAGCCGGCGCAGGATGAACGCGCCGTGGACCAGCCGGTTCTCCAGGTAGAGGAGGCCGCCCACCTCGCCGGGGTTCTTCATGAGCGGCATGCACAGCACCGACTTCGGCCGCTCGCGCACGAGGTACTCGTCCCCGGCGAAGGCGCCGCTCGCCCCGACGTCGCTGAGCACCACCCGCTCCCGCGTCCGCTCGACATAGTTGACGATCGACGCCGGGACGCGGGTCGCGAGCGGCGCCGTGCTCCGCTCGTACACGCGGATGCTGATGCCGTCGCGGTCCACCACGGCCTCGGCGGCGAGCCGCAGGCCGTCCCCGGTGAGCAGGAGACAGCACCGCTCCGCCCCCTCGTGCTCGACGACGAGCCGCATGAGCGACTCCATCATCTCCTTCGGCGTCATGTCGCTCGAGAGCGACCGCGAGACCTTCACCGCGGTCTGCGCGTCGATGGCCTCCGCCGCCATCGTCATGACGCCGCTGCTCGTCGCGCGGCGCTGCTCCTGGTTCAGGACGAGCGCATACCGCTGCTCGAGCTGCCTCACCTTCTCGCTCGCGCCCCAGCGCGAGTACGACGCCACCGCCTCCCGCAGGTAGAGCCCCGGCAGGCCGCTGTAGCCGCGATCCAGGTAGAACCGGGCGGCGAGCTCGCTCGCGAGCGCCTCCTGGTGGATGAACCGGGACTCGCGGAAGGCCACGATCGCCTTATCGTAGAGCGCCGCCGCCTCGTCGTGCCTGCCGTCGACGCGCGCGCGCTCCGCCGCTACGAGCGCGTGTTTGCCGGCGAAGTTGTCGGGGCAACTCTCGGCCCAGACGCGCAGCTGCTCCTCGTGGCCGGCGAGCGACCGCCGGAGCCCGGCCTGCTCCTCGGCCGGGGCCCCGGAGAAGCGGGCCGCCCGGGCGAGGGCGCCGAAGTAGTGGTACTCGGCCGAGAACAACATCCCGTTGCCCCCCGAGATGTTGCGCTCCGCCTTCTCCGCGGCCAGGGCCGCCTCGTCGGGGTTGGAGGCCAGGAGGTGCTGCGCGGTCTTCATCACGTAATGGACGAGCCGCACGCTCGGGAAGCTCTCCTTCTCGAGGCGGTCCTCGAACGCCTGCTCGTCGAAGTCGTCCGCGCTCATCGTGCCGAGGTGGCGCGTGGCGCCCCTCATCGCCTGGACCAGGCGCAGCATGCTCGTCACGGCGTCCGCGGCGAACGTGATCTTCGCCTTCGTCGCGTAGTCGAGCGCGCTCACCGCGCCCTTGTACGCCTCCTCGAGCGGGTCGCCCCGCACGATCACGTTCAGGGTGAGCTGGATGTTGCTGAAGCTCCCCCACGTCAGGTTCCCGACCTCGTTCGCGGCCTGGATGCTCACGCGCTGGCAGGCGATCCCGGTGTCGATGTGGCGCGTCCAGACCGAGATCAGACAGCCATAGAGGTTGGCCACCTCGGGCTTGTAGACGAGCGCGTTCATCTTCTCGGTCAGCTCGTAGCCCACCCTGCCGATCCGGTCGCCGTCCTGGTACGCGCCGAGCTTCTGGCAGAGCGCCTTGCCGAGGCACGTGTACCCGATGCCGGTCGGCTCCGCGTTGCCGTGGAGCAGGCTGAGCCGGACCATCTGGCAGACCAGGAGGTCGTTGAGGTTCGGATCGGTGTAGAAGGTCGAGGCGTACATCACGGCCATCACGCCCATCGCCGCGAGCATCGGCGGCGCCGTCATCCTCGGCTGGCCGAGGATCTCGTCGGCCGTGCGATCGCGGAGCGCGTCGCGCAGCGCCGTGATCTCCGCGACAACCTCCTCGTCGGCCGGCTGCCTCCCGAGCTTGATGCCGAGCAGCGCGAGGCACTCCAGCCCGACGCCGATGCACGCGTCGTGCTCGGACCGGGCCATGTGGTTCTGCATCAGGACGCGGTAGGCCGCCGCCTTGTCGAGCTGCGTGCGCGCGCGCTCGAGGAGCACCGAGCAGAGGTCGATGGACCGATCGAACTCCCCGTTCACGCACGCGCTCTCGGCGAGATCGAGGTGCATCGCGAAGGCGAGCAGATCGTCGGCTCCCGCCCAGTCGTCCTCCCCGATCAGCGCGCAGCCCGCGGCGAAGTAGGCCACCGCGGAGCCGTAGGCCCCGGAGGCCCTCGCCTTCCTGCCGGCGCGGAGGTTCAGCTCGGCCGTCCTGCGCCGCTCGCCCGGATCGGTGATGAAGGAAGCGCCGATGTTCAGCTGGTTCGTGATCTCGAACAGCCGGTCCTCCAGCGCCTCCTCCGGCGTCTGGACGAGCAGCAGGCGCCCGATGCGCAGGTGCGTCGAGGCGTGGTTGCCCTCGCGGATGAGCAGGTACGCGGCCTGCTGCACGCGGTCGTGGAGGAACTTGTACGTGCTGCCTCGGCGCGCCACGAGCCCCTCGCGGATGGCCGGGGAGATGGCGGCGTGCGTCGTCTCGGTCGACTCGCCGTACATGGCCGAGAGGACCTCGGCGTCGAAGCGGGCGCCGAGGCACGCGGCGAGGGAGAGGACCCGCTGCGTCTCGCCGTCCAGCCGCCTGAGGCGGCCCAGCACCAGGTCGACGACGTTGTCGGTCAGGTTCTGCGCGGCGATGGCCTCGATGTTCCAGCACCAGACGGCGCTCACGGGATCGACCCAGACCAGCTTCTGGCGATAGAGCTCCGTCAGGAACTGGCCCACGAAGAACGGGTTGCCGCCCGTCCTCTGGACGAGGAGCCTGGTGAGCTGAGCCCCCAGCTCGTCCTCGCAGCGGAAGGTGTCCATGACGAGCTCGAGGACGTTCTCGTGCGGGAGCGGGTCGAGGCTGAGCGTCGAGACGCGCGCGCCCGTGGCGTGGATCTGCCGGAGCACCTCCATGAGCGGGTGCGACGGGGTCACCTCGTTGT
The DNA here is from genome assembly GCF_051474675.1 of Sorangium sp. So ce406. Taxonomy (NCBI): domain Bacteria; kingdom Pseudomonadati; phylum Myxococcota; order Polyangiales; family Polyangiaceae; genus Sorangium; species Sorangium sp. So ce406. The sequence continues at coordinate 1,791,293 of NZ_CP150340.1, forward strand.
CGCGGTACGCCCCGATCACGAGCAGGTGCCGCTTCTCGGGCGCCGCGACGACGTCGCGGATGAGCCTCAGGCTGGCGGGATCTGCCCACTGCAGGTCGTCCACGAACAGCACGAGCGGGTGCCGCTTGCGCGCGACCACGCCGAGGAACGCATGGAACACGCGGACGAAGCGGCTGCGCGCCTCGTTCGGCGCGAGCGGCGGCACCGGCGGCTGCTCGCCGAGGATCAGCGAGAGCTGCGGGATGATGTCGATGATGACCCGCCCCTCCTCGCCGAGCGCGTCGCTCAACCGGTGCTTCCACCCCGCGAGCGACTGCGGGCTCTCCGTCAGGATCTGCCGGACGAGCTCCCCGAACGCCTGGGCGATCGTGCGGTAGGGGATGTCGCGCTGGAGCTGATCGAACTTCCCGGAGATGAACGCCCCGCGCTCGCGGACGATGGGCGCCTGCACCTCCTTCACGAGCGAGGTCTTCCCGACGCCCGAGTACCCGGCGACGAGCACGAGCTCGGCCGTGCCCGTGGCGACCACACGCTCGAACGCCTCGAGCAGGATCGCGCGCTCGCGCCTCCTGCCGTAGATCTTCGTCGGGAGCTGCAGCCGGTCCGGGATGTCGGCCGTCCCGAGCGGGAACGAGTCGATCATCCCGAGCTCCTCCAGCTCGGTCTGGCACATGAGGAGATCCGACCAGAGCCCGCGGGCGGTCTGATAACGCTCCTCCGGAGACTTCGCGAGGAGCTTCATCACGATCTCGGAGACGATCCGGGGCACGTCATGCACCAGCTCCGCGAGCGGCACAGGGGCCCTCGCGATGTGGGCGTGCGCCCACGCGGGCGCGTCCTCGGCGTCGAGCGGCAGCTTGCCGGAGAGCAGCTCGTACAGCGTGACGCCGAGCGAGTAGAGATCGGCGCGCTCGTCGATCGGCCAGTCGACGCGGCCCGTCCGCTCCGGCGCGATGTAGGGCAGCGACTCCGGGTTGATCTTCGTCTCGTCGGAGAGGCCGAGATCGCCGCGCACCACGGCCAGCCCACCGTCGAGCGACACCTCCCCGCTCTCCGGGTGCACGGAGAGGTTCGCGGGGCGGATGTCCAGGTGAAGGGTGCCTGACTTATGAAGTTTCGACAGCGCAGATGCGATCTGCACCGCGTGCGTGAGGAACCGGCGAAGATCCATGAGAACCCTGGTGATCGTCGACAGGACGATCCAGAGTGTACGGTACTCGAAGCAGGATCCCTGTCAACGTTTCCTCCGGCCTCGCCGGCGAGGCGCCGGCCGCCGGAGCGCTTCGACGCGGTCGACGCGGTCGGCGCGGACGTCGATCACGACGCGTCAGGGATCCTCGTCGTGTGGTGCACGAGGGCTTTCCATTCACCGCCCTTGAGCTCCCAGACCGCGGTGAAGGCGATGGTGTTATCGAGCTTGACACCGCCCTTGAGCTCGGCGCGCGAGCGGTAGACGCCGCTCACGATAGCGACGTCCCCGCCGACGATACGCACGTCGCACTGCCGGAGCTCCTGCGTGTACGTCAACATGCTGTCGACGAGCTTCAGGTACTCGTCCTTGCCGCGCTGCACTCCGTTGTAATCGACGTACCGCCAGCCTTCGGCCAGGTGGCGATCGAGGAAGCCGTAGTCCTTGACGGCCCCCACCGCCTTCGTCCACGCCTTGAGGAGCGCGACGTGCTCCTCTCTCGCCTGCTCCGCGGTGATCTTCGACATTCTCCACCTCCGCCGCGCGCCCCGGCCGCACTCGAGCCCGCGCGACCGCGCGGGGGCGTCGCCGTCGCCGCTCCACACCCATGGTAAAGAGCCCGCCGGCCGGGCGTCAACATCAGCCCTGATGTCCCGCCGCGTCGAGGGCCGCGCGCAGATGATCGGCCATGACTTGCACGTTCGGCGGCAAATTCATGGTGATGTGATTGCCAGGGACCTCGTGGACAGTGAGCTGGCCCTGGATCAAATCGAGCCATCCCCGCGCCGGGTTGTTCACGGTCATGGCGTCGCGCTCGCTCGCCTCGAAGAAGAGCACGTCACCCGGGTAGGGGCGGGGGACATAGCGCAGCATCGCCTGCAGGTTGGCGGTGACGATCTTGCGGAACGTGGCGAGCTCCTGGAGCGCCAGCTTCGGGAACATCCGGGAGACACCCTTCTTGCGCTGGAGCACGTGGAGCAGCTGCTCGTCCGGGGAGAGGTGCCCGATCTCCTCCGCGGGGACGGGGAGACTCGCATCGCCGCTGATCAGGTAGGCGAGGCGCTCGGGGGTGTCGAGATCCTCCGGGAACACCGCGGTGGGCGCGGGCGTGTCGATCATCGTGAGCAGCGCGACGCGCTCGCCCCCGGAGATGAGCTGGTGCGCCATCTCGAAGGCGACGACCCCGCCGAAGGACGAGCCGCCGAGCACGTAGGGCCCCTCCGGCTGGATGTGCCGCCGCACCGCCTCGAGGTAACGCGCGGCCATCTCCTCGACGCGGGTGAGCGGCGGCGCCTTGCCCTCGATGCCCTGCGCCTGGAGCCCGTACACGGGCTGCGCCGGGTCAAGGCAGGTGGCGAGATCGTGGTAGAAGTAAACGTGCCCTCCGACCGGGTGCATCAGGAAGAGCGGCCGCCCGGCGCCGGGCTTGATCCGCACAAGCGAGGCGGGCAGGAGGCGCGCGGGAGAGCGCCGCGACATCGAGGTGGATGAGGGCGAGTCGGACTGCGCGATGAGCTCGGCCAGGGCCGCGACGGTCGGCGCGTTGAGCAGGCTGTGGCCGGGGAGATCCATGTTCACGACGTTGCGCAGCCGGGAGATGAGCTGGACGGCGAGCAGCGAGTCGCCGCCGAGCGCGAAGAAGTCGTCGTGCACGCCGATCCGCTCGATGCCGAACAGCTTCTCCCACGTCTCGGCGACGGCGCGCTCCAGCGGATCGCGCGGCGCCACGTAGGCCGTGCCGAGGTCGGGCCGCGGGTGGACCGACCTCGGGATGCCCTCGGACTCGGCCTCCCGCGAGGGCGGCGCGTTCGAGCCGGGCGCGCTCGAGCTGGCCGCGGCGCGCTGCCTGGCCTGCGCTTCCCGCTTCAGGACCAGGACGTGGGGCGTGGGGCTCGTGAGGACGCGCATCCAGGCGTCGAGCGCCTCGTCGCGCGAGAGCCCCTCCTCCGCGGAGGCCGGACCGCCGTCGCTCGACGCGGGCGCAGGTTCGAGCTCCTTGCCGCGCGAGGTGTCCTTCTGCTGCCACGGGTCCCACTCGATCGCGATCGTGAGCGGGCCGTCCCCGGCGGCCCGCCGCTGCGCGAAGGCGCCGAGGAAGGCGGTCGCGGCGCACTGGCCCGCGAGGCCCGCCCCGCGGGCGCCCGCGGTCCGCGCGGCGCACAACGCGACGAAATCGGGCCGGAGCCCCCGGAGCACCTCGTCGAGGACGAGCGCGCCGTCGACCTTCGGGGCGAGCAGCGCCTCGCCCTCCTCGCGCGTCATGCGGTGGAGGGGCACGGCGCGGCCGGCGCCCGCCGCGTGGACGACGCCGTCGATCCGCCCGAAGCGCTGGAGCGCCTCGGCCACGGCGCGCTGCATGTCGTCGATCCGCGTGACGTCGGCCGTCACGAGGAGCACCTCGGCGCCGAGCCGCTCCATCTCGAGCACCGCGCCGACCTTGCGGCGCAGCGCTGCGGGGGCGCCCGCGCCGGAAACGCCCGCGCCGGCGAGGCCGCCCCAGGCCTCCCGGGGCGGGAGCGCCGTCCGGCCCGTGAGCACGAGCTTCGCGCGCGCGACCTTCGCGAGGTGCTCCGCGAGGGCGGAGCCGACGGCCCCGAGCCCGCCGGCGATCAGGTAGACGCCGCCCTCCTTGAGGCGCGGCGGCAGGCCTTCGGCGCGGTCCATGCGCGCGGGCTCGAAGATCCGGACCCAGCGCTCGCCGCTCCGGTAGGCGATGACGGGCTCGGTCTGCTCCAGCGTGACCTCGGCGAGGAGCTGGTCGATGAGCCTCGCCTCCTGCAGCGTCCGCGGCTCCGGCAGGTCGATGTCGACGCTGATGCACGAGACGTTCGGGTACGCCCTGGGGATGGCCTCGCACGGGCCGAGCAGCGTGGCCTTCTCGGGGCAGAGCACGGCCGCGTCGGTCACCTTCTGCATGTGGCTCGTCACGACGCCGAGCCGCACCTCGTCGCGAATCCCCGCGTCGCCGATCCCCTGGGCCAGCGCGACGAGGCTGGCGAACCCGAGCCGCTGGGCCTCCGCGAGGCGGCCGGCGTCGAGCGGCGCGCGCGCGGGCTTGGTCACGCCCCACAGGAACATGATGCGCGAGGGGGACACGCCCGCCGCGCGCAGCGCGCCGAAGAGGGACGCGTGGTCCGCGCGGCTCGCGGGGGCGACGGTGAACTCGCCCTCGCCCGTCTCGGCGAAGCCCTCGCCCGGCCGCACGGTGATGACCTTGTAGCCGTCCCGGCGGAGCCGCATCTCCATCCGGGCGCCCAGCCCGTAGCTGTCGGCGAAGACGACGCAGCACTGCGCCCTGGCCGGCCGGGCCGACGCCTTCATCGACCCCGACAGCACCGAGCGCTTCCAGGCCAGGAGGTGGAGCAGGCCGGCCGGCTCCGGCGCGCTGCGCGCCGGCCGGCGCGCGGCGCTCGATGCGGCGGGCGCGGGCGGGTCGATCCAGTACCGCTTCCGCTCGAACGGGTAGGTCGGCAGGGGCACGCGCCGGCGGGGCTCGTGGGTGTAGAAGCCCGACCAGTCGACGCGGACGCCGGAGAGCCAGAGCTGGCCCAGCGTCTCCAGCAGGAACCCGATGTCGGACTGGCGGTGGTGGACGTGCCGGATCGACGAGAGCATCACCCGGCGGGCGCCCCGCGCGGGGTGCTGCTTGGCCAGGGTCGCGAGCACCCGGCCCGGGCCGACCTCGAGCAGGGCGCGCGTCGGATCGGCGAGCACCTCGCCGAGCCCCGCCATGAAGCGCACCGGCTCGCGCACGTGCCTCGCCCAGTACCCGGGGTCCTGCGCGTCGGCCGCGGACAGCCAGGTTCCGGTGACGTTCGACGCGATCGGGATCTTCGGGGCGCTCGGGCGCGCGCGGGCCACGATCGCGGTGAACGACGCGAGCATCGGCTCCATCATCCGGGAGTGGAACGCGTGCGATGTCTGGAGGCGCGTGCACTCCAGCTCGCGCTCGGCGAAGAGCCGGTCGGAGAGCGCCTCGACGGCGTCCTCGGGCCCGGCCACGACGCAGGCGGCCGGCCCGTTGACGGCCGCGAGCGAGAGCGCGCCGCCCCCCTCGTCGAGCAGCGGCTGCACCTCGGCCTCGGGCAGCGGGACCGCGAGCATCGCGCCCGGCGGCATCTCCTGCATCAGCTTGCCCCGCCGGGCGACGATCTTCAGCGCGTCCTCCAGCGAGAAGACGCCCGCGAGGCAGGCCGCGACGTACTCGCCGAGGCTGTGGCCGATCATCGCCGCGGGCCGGATGCCCCACTCCATCCAGAGCGTGGCGAGCGCGTACTCGATCACGAAGAGCGCGGGCTGGGCGAAGCGCGTCTGCTTGAGCAGCTCCGCGGCCGCCGCCTCCCGCCCCGGGGGCGGGTAGATCACCTCGCGGAGATCGAACCCGAGCTCGGGCTGGAGCATGGCCGCGCAGAGATCGACGCCGGCGCAGAACGTGGGCTCCCGCTCGTACAGCTCCCGCGCCATGCCGGCGTACTGCGTGCCCTGCCCCGGGAACATGAGGACGACCGGGCGATCGATGGCCTCCTCGACGTGCGCGAGGACCCGCCGCTCCCCGAGCGTCGACAGCAGGCTCACCGCCTCGTCTGCGTCGTTGCAGACGAGCATGCGCCGGTGCGGGAACGTCTTGCGGCCGACCTGGAGCGTGAACGTGACGTCCGGCAGGCTGACGTCCGGGTGCGCCTTGAGGTACCCGACGAGGTTCTCGGTGATCGTGTCGAGCGCGGTCCTCGTGCGGGCGGAGAGCAGGAGGAGCTGCCAGGACCGCCCGCCGGGCGCCGCCGCCGCGTGGGGCGCCTCCTCGAGGATGGCGTGGGCGTTGGTGCCGCCGATGCCGAACGAGCTCACGCCGGCGCGGCGGGGCCCGTCGCCGGGCTCCCAGTCCGCGAGCGCCGCGTTGACGTAGAACGGGCTGTTCGCGAAGTCGATCTCCGGGTTCGGCATCTTGAAGTGCAGGCTGGCCGGGATCTGCCGGTGGCGGAGCGCCTGCACGACCTTGATCACGCCGGTGATGCCGGCGGCGACGTCGAGGTGCCCGACGTTCGGCTTGACCGAGCCGAGCGCGCACCAGCCCTTGCGCTGGCCGCGGGACCGGGCGCGGAACGCCCGGGTGAGCGCCGCGACCTCGATGGGATCCCCGAGGCGCGTGCCGGTGCCGTGGGCCTCCACGTAGCTGATCGTCTCGGGATCGGTGTTCGCCATCGCCAGGGCCTGCGCGATGACCTGCGCCTGCCCCTCCACGCCCGGCGCGGTGAACCCGATCTTGCCCGAGCCGTCGTTGTTGACGGCCGAGCCCCGGATCACCGCCTCGATGTGATCGCCGCTGTCGAGGGCGTCCTCGAGCCGGCGCAGCACGATGACGCCCGCGCCGTTGCCGACCACCGTCCCCTGCGCCTCGGCGTCGAACGCGCGGCAGCGCCCGTCGGGCGAGAGGATCATGCCGTGCCGGTACAGGTAACCCGACCGCGTGGGGACGTTGATGGCCACGCCGCCGGCCAGCGCCATGTCGCACTGGTAGGTGAGCAGCGCCTGGCAGGCCATGTGGACGGCCACGAGCGAGGTGGAACAGGCGGTCTGGACCGCGACGCTCGGCCCGCGGAGGTTCAGCTTGTACGAGGTCCGCGTGGGCAGGAAGTCCTTGTCGTTGGCGACGTAGACTTGATAGTCCATCGCCTTCCTGAGCTCGTGGTTCGGGTAAAGGTTGCTCAGGAAATACGTGTCGTGGCCGCTCGCGCCCGCGTAGACGCCGATGGTCCCCTTGAACGCCTCGGGGTTGTACCCGGCGTGCTCGAGCGCCTCCCACGCGCACTCCAGGAAGAAGCGGTGCTGCGGATCCAGGATCTCGGCCTCTCGCGGGGTCATCCCGAAGAAGGCCGCGTCGAACCACTCCACCTCGTCGAGCACGGCCCGCGCGCGGACGTAGCTCGGGTCCGAGGCCACCTCCGGGGGCACGCCCGCCGCGGCGAGATCCTGATCCGAGAGCGCCGCGATCGACTCGACCCCATCGCGCAGGTTCTGCCAGAAGGCGTCGACGCTCCTCGCGCCCGGGAAGCGGCCGGCCATCCCGATGATCGCGATTTGGTCCTCCGGGACGGGTTGATCAAGCGGATCCATTCTGTCTGCTCTTGGCTGCCTGCTTCTTTCGTTTCAGGATCTCTCGCTGCTTCAGCGCCCGGGCGTCGGCCTCCGAGAGGTCGCTCCCGCCGCCGCTGCCGCTCGCGAGGAACGCGGCGAGATCGGTGACCGTCGGGCGCGCGAACAGATCGACGATGGAGAGATCGCTGCCGAACGACTCCCGGACGCGCTCGTGGAGGCGCATCAGGAGCAGCGAGTGGCCGCCCAGATCGAAGAAGTTGTCCTGCACGCTCACGCGCTCGATGCCGAGGACGTCCTGCCATATCGCGGTGAGTCGCTCCTCGAGCGAGCTCCGCGGCGCCACCATGGGCGCGCTCTCGGGGCGGAGCTCGACGGGGGCCGGCAGGGCGCGGCGGTCCACCTTGCCGTTGCCCGTGAGGGGCATCGCGTCGAGCAGCACGATGGCCGAGGGGTGCATGTAGTCGGGCAGCCGCCGCTGCGCGTGATCGCGGATCGCACGCTCGAGCCCGCCGGTCGGATCCGCCATGAACGGGCGCGCGCGGGCCCCGGCTTGCGCGGGCGGCGCCGCGGCCCTGCCGCCGTGCGGGACGACGTACGCCACGAGGCGCCGGTCGCCCGAGCGCGCCGGCTGCGCCACCACGACCACCTCGCGCACGGCCGGGTGCTCGCCGAGGACCACCTCGATCTCGCCGAGCTCGATCCGGTAACCGCGGACCTTGACCTGCTGATCCATGCGGCCGAGGAACTCGAGCTGCCCGTCCGGCATCAGGCGGACGCGATCGCCGGTCCGGTACAGCCGCCCTCCCGGCTCGCCGCCGATGGGATCGTGGATGAACCGCTCCGCGGTGAGCTCCGGCAGATCGAGGTAGCCGCGCGCGAGGCCCTCTCCGCCGATGCAGAGCTCCCCGGGGACGCCGGCCGGGACCTCGTTGAGATCCCGGTCGAGCACGTGCACCCTCGTGCCGGGGATCGGGCTTCCGATGGGCACCGTGTGGCCGACCGGGCGCTCCACCGCGGCGCAGCAGGCGAACGTCGCGGCCTCCGTGGGCCCGTAGCCGTTGATCATCCGGCACCCCGGGAGCTCGGCGAGGACCCGGTTGACGTGCTGCGGGGACAGGACGTCCCCCCCGGCCACGATCTGGCGCAGGCCGCGCAGCGCCGTGATCCGCTCGTCCACGAGGAGGTGGAAGACGCCGGCGGTGAGCCACACCGTGGTCACCCCGTGCTGCCGGATCACGCGATCCAGGTCGTCGAGCGACGCGGGCGCGGGGGGCATGACGACCAGCCGGCCGCCGTTGAGGAGCGCGCCCCAGATCTCGAACTGCGACGTGTCGAAGGAGATCGACGCGAGCTGCAGGAAGACCTCGTCCGGCGCGAAGCGCGCGTACGTCGTGCCCTTGACGAGCCGGGCCACGCCCCGGTGCGGCACGGCCACGCCCTTGGGCCGGCCGGTGGAGCCCGACGTGTACATGACGTAGGCGAGCTGGTCCGGCGTCGCCAGCTCCGTCGGGTTGTCGTCGCGCGCCCGGCCGATCTCCTCGGGATCCGCGTCCAGGCAGAGGACGCGCGCGCGGCACCCCGGCAGCACCGCGCCGACGCGCACCTGGGTGAGCATCACGCGGACCCGGGCCTGCTCCAGCATGAACGCGAGGCGCTCGGTGGGGTAGGTCGGATCCAGGGGCACGAAGGCGAGGCCCGCCTTCAGCACGCCGAGGAGCGCGACGATCATCTCGATCGACCGGTACATGCACACGGCCACGCGGTCTTCGGGCGCGAGGGCGCCCTCGTCGGTGCGCGCGAGGGCCCCCTCGTCGGGGCCGGGCGCGGCTTCGGGCCCCGGCGCCCCCGGCGCCCCCGGCGCCCCCGGCGCGCGGAGGCCGAGCAGGGTGTGCGCGAGCTGGTTGGCCCGCCGGTTCAGCTCCCGGTAGGTGAGCGACGTGACGTTGCCCGCGCCGTCGTCGAAGACGACCGCGACGGCCTCGGGAGAGCGCTCGACCTGGGCCTCGAAGAGGCGGTGAATGCACGCGTCCGACCCGGGGCCGGCCGGGGCGGTGCCCCACGCGCGGAGCGCGCTCCGCTCCTCGGGCGTGAGCAGCGGCAGCGCCGAGAGGCGCAGATCGACGTCGCGCGACGCGCCCTCGAGCAGGGCCTCGTAGTGGCCCGCCATCCGCTCGATGGTGCGGGCGTCGAACAGCGCGGTGCTGTACTCGATGCGCCCGATGATGCCGTCCTCGCGCTCGTCGAGCTCCAGCATCAGGTCGAACTTGGACGCGCCCGTGTCCACGTCGAGCTGGCTCAGGGTCCAGCCCGGATCGAGCGCCGGCACGGGCGGCTCCAGCACGAAGGCGACCTGGAACAGCGGGTTCTGGCCGGGGACCCGCTTCGGCTGGAGCGCCTGCACGACGCTGGCGAACGGCACGTCCTGGTGCGAGAGCGCGGCCTGGCTCACCGCCCGCACGCGCCCGAGCAGCTGCCGGAACGTCGGGTCGCCGCGCAGGTCGGTGCGCAGCACGAGCGTGTTCAGGAAGAAGCCGAGGAGGTCCTCGGTCTCCGGCGGGTGGCGGCACGACGCGGACGTGCCCACGACGACCTCGTCCTGCCGCGCGTACCGGTAGAGCATCGCCTTGAAGGCCGAGAGCAGGACCACGAAGAGCGTGACGCCCTGCTCCCTGGCCAGCGCCTTCAGCCGGAGCGTGAGCTCCCGCGACAGGGCGACGCAGTGGCGGGCCCCCGCGAGGCTCGGGGTGGCCGGGCGCGGCCTGTCGGTCGGCAGCTCCAGGGTGGGCAGGCCGGCGAGCTGTCGCCTCCAGTAATCGAGCTGCGGCTGGAGGGCGCCGCTCAGCTGCTGCTCCCGCTGCCAGACCGCGTAATCGGCGTAGTGGATCGCGCGCTCGGGCAGCGGCGACGGCCTGCCCGCGGCGAACGCCTGGTAGAGCGCGTGGAGCTCCCTCGGGAGCGCGTCGAAGATGGAGACTCCATCCATCAGGATGTGGTGCACCACCACGAACAGCACGTGGTCGGCCTCGTCGAGCCGGACCAGCGTGGCCCGGAGCAGCGGGCCGCGGGCGAGATCGAACGGGCGCCGGGCCTCGTCTGTGGCGAGCGCGACGGCGCGCCCCCACCGCGCTTCAGCCGATAGCGCCGGCAGCGCGGTCAGCTCGACGACCGGCAGATCGAGCGGCGCCGGGGGCAGGATCTGCTGCACGGGCTCGCCGCCGACGACCGCGACGACGCTCCTCAGGATCTCGTGGCGCCTGAGGAGCTCGTCGAGGGCGCGCCCCAGGACCGGGACGTCGAGGGGCCCGCGGAGGCGCAGGGAGAACGGCTCGTTGTAGAACAGCGCGCCCGGGTGGAGCGAGGCGTGGAGCCAGATCTGCCGCTGCCCGTGCGAGAGGGGGATGGGCCGGTCGCGCGGCGCAGGCCGGATGGCCGCGGCGGCCGGGCGCTGCTTCGGCCGGGGGAGCGACTCCACGAGCTCGGCCAGCGCGGCGACCGTGGGGGCGTCGCACAGGCTCTGCAGGGAGAGCTCGACGCCGAGCGCGCGGCGCAGCCGCGACAGCACCCGCGCGGCGAGCAGCGAGTGCGCCCCGAGGTCGAAGACGTCGTCGTGGACGCCGAGGTGCTCGATCCCGAGCGCCTCGGCCCACGCCGCGGCGATCGCCGCCTCGATCTGGTTGCGCGGCGCGAGGGGCTCGCCGTCGCCGCGATCGGGCCGGGCGGCGTCCGGCGGCGGCAGGGCCGCGCGGTCCACCTTCCCGCTGGGGCCGAGCGGCAGCGCGTCGAGCAGCACGAACGTCGACGGGATCATGACCTCGGGGAGGCTCTCGCGGAGGAAGCTGCGCAGCGCGGGCACGACGGCCCGGGGGGCGGCCGGGGGCGCGTCCGGCGCGTCCGGGCGCGCGACGATGTAGGCGACGAGGCGGCCCTCGCTGGCGACGGCCACCGCCGCGCGGACGGCGGGGTGGCGCCCGAGCGCGGCCTCGACCTCGCCGAGCTCGACGCGGTGGCCGCGGATCTTCACCTGCTGGTCGACGCGCCCGAGGAAGGCGAGATCGCCGCCGGGCAGGCGGCGCACCACGTCCCCCGTGCGGTAGAGCCGGGCCTCCGGGGTGGAGCTGAACGGATCGGGGACGAACCGCGCCGCCGTGAGCTCGGGCCGTCCCAGGTAGCTCCGGGCCAGCCCGGGTCCACCGAGGTAGAGCTCGCCGGCCTCGCCGTCCGGGACCGGGCGCATGGCATGGTCGAGCACGTAGCAGCGCGCGTTCCTGATCGGCCGGCCGATGGAGAGGGGCTCGCCGGGGTCCCGAACCGGGTCGAGCCCGTCGGCCATCGTGGCGCACACGGTGAACTCGGTGGGACCGTAGGCGTTGATGAACCTGCGCCCCTGCGCCCAGCGCGCGGCGAGGTCGGCCGGGCAGGTCTCGCCGGCGACGATGAGGGTCCGGAGCGCGGGCAGCGAGCGCTCCGCGCCCTCGGGGAAGGCGGCGAGCGCGGAGGGGGGGAAGGTCGCGATCGACACCTCCTCCGCGCGCATCCGATCGAGCAGCGCGGGCCCGGGGATCATCTCGGCCTGCGCCCCCATCACCAGGGTGCCTCCCCGGGCGAGCGTCATCGCGATCTCCCAGACCGACGCATCGAAGCTGAGGGACGCGAACTGGAGCACGCGGCAGCCCGGCGCCACGTCGAATCGCTCGGCCAGCGCGCGGGTGAGGTTGGTGAGGCCGCGGTGCGTCAGCAGCGTGCCCTTGGGCCTGCCGGTCGAGCCCGACGTATAGATGACGTAGGCGAGGTCGTCGGGGCCCGTGGTGTCCGGCGGGTCCTCGCCGCTGAAGCCCGCGGTCAGATCGCGATCGCCGTCCAGGAGGACCACGCGCGCCCCGTGGCGCGGCAGCGACGGGAGCAGCCGCGCCTGGGTGAGCAGGACGGGCGCCCCGGCGTCCTCGAGCATGAAGGCGACCCGCTCCCGCGGGTACGCGGGGTCGACAGGGACATAGGCGCCGCCGGCCTTGAGCGCCGCGAGCAGCCCGATGAGCGCCTCCAGGGAGCGCTCGGCGCACAGCGCGACGAGGACGTCGCGGCCGACGCCCAGGCTCCTCAGGTGGTGCGCGAGCTGGTTCGCGCGGCGATTCAGCTCCTGATAGGTGAGCCGGTCAGGGCCGAAGGATGCGGCCACGACGCCGGGCGTGCGCCCGGCCTGGAGCTCGAACGAGCGGTGAATGCTGGCGTCCTCGGAGCTGAAGTCGTGATAGGTCATGTCGTGTGTGGTGGCAGGAGTCTCTTCAGGGGCAGAACATCAGCCGCCGTGTGCGAGCCCGAGCAGCGCCGCGAGGGCGTCACGCATCTCGTTCAGAACCGTCCCAGGAGCGCCGGAGTGAGCTCCAGGGCGGCAGCCGGTGACACGGGCGCGCCCCCGACGTTTCAGGGGCGCGGTCGGCACGGATACCATGCTGCATCACGCTGGTACTCACGCTTCGATGGGCGAGTCCATCGACGCCGTGGCAGGGTGACGGTCCACAATTCAAGGCTATTCGCAGCGCAGCCGATTACACACAACCGCGGAATGAAGGTCAAGCGGGACGTACGGCTTTTTTCGGCGTGGAGGGGCATGTGGTCGCGGCGCTGCGTCATGAGGCGATCGCTCCCGGCCGGCAGTCGTGGCCCGCGTGGCCCGCGTGGCCCGCGACGACCGCGCCGGGCTCGCACACCGCGACGGAGCCCGCCGCGAACGAGGCGTCGGGAGCACTCGTAATCAGGTGGTGATCGACGATGTCCCGATTGCCGATCGTACGGGTTTCATGAATCGAACATCGCCGATCTTCAGAGGTCGCCGAGAGGGGCTGTCGAGCGTCCGCCCCGGCCCCGACCGCGCCGAGACATCCCTCGCGCGGAGCCCTGCCGCGGGGCGGGCCCGCGGCGCGTCCATCGCCGGCGCCGCCTCACCGCGCCTCCGCGGCGGACGCGCCGCGACCCGGACCGGCGCCGCGCTCACCCGATACCCACGCGCTCCTCGTTGAAGCCCTCCGTCCGCGTCATCGCCGACTGGAAGAGGCTCGCCAGCACGTTGACCGGCCACGACAGGCCGTCCATCGACCGGCACCACTCGAGCGCCAGGAAGCCCGCGGCCTGGACGGCTTTCGACCTGCTCGTCGAGGTCAGTCGAATGATAGTTAGGCCTGCGGGGATCGCGATGCGCTGTATCGACGTCAAGAACCGGTCAAGGAGCTCTGCTTCGAGTGTTGCGCTTTGGAGTAGGCGAAGCAGCTGCCTTTGGTTTCGTCGGCTTCTTGGGGACGTCAGAGGCGGTACCGCCAGCGACGGCGTTCCACTCCGAGAGCCGCACCACGACGGACTCGGGCACGGGCTCGTCGAGTTTGAAGCGGATGATCCCCTTGCTCGCCTCGCGGCCTTCAAGATCCTTTGTGATAGCTTCAAAGAGCGTAGGCGAGACGATGTAGAGAGCGTAATGGTCCTTCCATCCCGCGAAGGATGCAACGGCGCGGCCATCAACGAGGTACGCCGGCATTCCGTACTTGATGGCCTCAACGGAAGTTGGGAGAGCACGGCGCATCGCGGCTCGGACTTTGACGAGGGCGGCGCGGACTTCGGGACGTTGGGCAGCGAGGTACGCATCGACATCAGCGGGCTTGGGGGTCGGCATACGCGAAGGCCTAGCACGTCCGGCGATGGCGCGCGTAGCTGACCTTGCCCTTGCCCGTCGTACCGGCACAACGGGACCAGCGAATCGCGCTGAGGCACTCTACAAGGGGGTGGAGTTGCTCCGCCGCCAAACGTAGCTGCCGGTCCGAGGACTTGCGCTCCTTGCTGGGGACAACATCGCCTTGCTGGGGACAACATCGCCTGACCGTTGCATGCAGCCGACCTGCCTCCGCGTCGGTGCTTCGCTCCGTCGCTCCGGCAGGCGGCTGATGCTGGACGTTGGGCGGGTGGGTATCGGGCCGCACGCTCGAAGCCGCTCGGCGTCGCCCGCAGGGCTTCGTCCAAGCGACCGAATCCGTCCCTGATTTCGCTGCAGTCGCGAGCAGCCGGGGGATCGGCGACGACCTCGCGCGCGGCGAGGAGCAGATCCTCCTCGATCTGCGCGCCGCTACTGCTCTGCGCCGACCTCGTCGAGGAACTGGTTGTAGGCGTCGACCTTCTCCCCCGGGACCACGTCGACGCCGAGGTTGAACTGGCTGTCTTTGACGAGCTGCGGCGCGAGGATCTCCTTGATCGCGTCGAAGCCGATGCTCTTGATGCCGTAGACGATGTAGGGCCCGAGGTACCCCTCGTAGTACTGCCGCTGGACGTGCGTGGCCTTGATGCGACCCTGGCGCATATAGCCGGCGGTCTCCGGCGCGAAGTCGAAGGTGACGATGGGGAGGTCCGGCGCGTCCGCGGCGTCCGCGGCCAGCACGCATCGATACGAGTCGATGAACATTCCGATCAGGCCCACGACGGGCGGGTCGGCGTCCTCGATCTCGCCTCTCATCAAATCGACGTCCATGGCTTGGTCATGATAGATGGACTGATGTACCAGAACGTGGTAACCGGCATCCTCGAACACCTTCCTTGCGCCCTGAGTTCGATTGACACCGTCGGCCCAGATCGGGTCGGCCCAGCCGTGGATGAGCACCGTGCCCGGCCCCTCGGGCAGCATCTTGAGCAGGGTGTTGCCTGCCAGGGCCCCGGCCTCCTCGTTGAGTACCCCGACGTAGATATGGCGCTTCGAGCTCGCCAGGTCGGCGTCGAGCGTCACCACGGGGATCCCCTTCGCGATGGCCTTGTCGAGCGCGGCCGCGTTGCCTTCGCCAACGGGCGTGATGACTATCCCCTCGGCGCCTTCCGCCACCGACTGTTCGATGTGTTGAGTCTGGAATTCCGTCAATTCCTCTAGCTCTGTCTCGGCACTGTAAGGAGCGAGCACGTTCCCCGTGGCCCTCCCGGAGACCCCGAGCTCACCCATGGCTCGGTTCGCGCCCGTGGCGATCGGCGCAAAGAAGCCGTCGAGGGACTTCAGCAACACCGCGATCTGCATCGGTTCGATCGAGCTCTTGTTGATCTCGGCGACGAGCGCGTCGATGGTCGCCTCGATCTCGAGCGGGATGAACTCGCTCCGAGGAAGCGGCGTTCGCTGGATGGGCGCGGCTGTCTGCGCCGCGTCCGGATCGCTCGAGCCGCATGCCGCGGTCGTCAGCATGAGCCCGATGGCCACTGCCCAGTTTCGCCCGATCATCGTCATGAGACCCCCTGCTACGTTGTCGCTCGTTCGTACGTGGTTCGTGCGGTCGCGCGCGGCACCCTCGCGCGCAGATCAGACCTGATGCGCGCCCGGCGTCCGGAGACGGCCCACTCGATCACGACGATCGAGTCGGCAGCGGGACGAGCGTCCAGCGCATCACGTGCCTGTTCCCCCCGGAGCGATGCGACGCGCAGGTCACATCGAGTCCTTGCGCGACCTGATGGACATCGCACCACGACGAGGAGCCGCATGTCAAGTGGCGTCCAGGGCGAAAGCTTCCAATCTGGATGGCGAGATCACGCCGAGCTGCTGTGGAAACCTCTGGGACCAGGATCCATCCTCGGAGATCGCGTTCCTTGTACGTGGTTGGCGGCGCCTCAGCCGAGAGGTGAGCACGAGGGCGCCGAGGCGGATCCGCGCCGACCTCGTTCGCTCGGTGAAATCAAACTTTTTGCCCCGCAACGCGTCGGAGTGGACTGTGCCCTATCCCCATGACGACGACGCCTGTAACGCCCGACGTGACGACCCCTACAGGAACCTCGCCGAGCTCACTCGCAACGCCAAGGAGTTTCGACGGCAGATCCGCGATGGCGACCCGACCAGGCGCGTCCGCCATGGGATCGCAGGCATCATGCTCCTCCCGCTCGTGACGGTGATCGGCTGCATCGATTCACCCGTCCACGACTTCTCCGTCAACGACTTCCATGACGCCATCCTTGGCGCGCTCTGTGCGAACCTCACCGCATGCTGCGGCGTGACGGTTCCTGCAGACGCGTGCGTGGACAAGCTCCGATCCTCGATGGGTAGGTACCCCGAGCTCCAGGCGGAAGCTGTCGCGGCGGGGCGGCTCGAGTTCCGCGAGGGTCCGGCGCACTCTTGCATCGATCAACTGCAAGCGCTGTCGTGCCCCGACGTCGAGGCAATGGGAGCCTCCGGGGCGTGGCCCGCATGCGACGGCGCGTTCGTCGCGAAGGTCGCGACGGGGGGCGACTGCGCGCTGTCCGCGGAATGCGCAGACGCGGACACCTACTGCGAGGTCGCGCCCTTTGCGCACCTCGGTACGTGCGTGGTGAAGCCGGGGGCCGGCGATCCATGCACGCGCGAATGTGGTGATGGCCTTGTGTGCGAGAGCAAACGTGGCTCTTTTTGCGTGGCGGCGAAGCCCAACGGCCAGGCATGTGCGAGCAACCGCGCGTGCCTGAGCGGCTACTGCAACGACTCAGGTGGTGAGACCATCTGCAGCGACCCCGAGGCCAACGGGCAGCCGTGCGCCAATGACAGTCAGTGCAAAGAGGGCAACTGCGACACCTCGAGCGACCCACCCGTCTGTGCGCCGAAGAGGCCGAACGGCGCGACATGCACCACGGGCGACCAATGCGCGAATGGCGCGTGCGTGGACCATCAAGGTTCGGGCGTGTTCACGTGCGCTTCGGCGGCGTCCGGATGCTCCATCTCCCTCTGATCGGCATGGGTCTACGGGCTCGCGAACGCGGTCGCGAGCGAGTGAGCGCCTCCCGCGCGGTGCGGCGCGGCGCGGTCGATCAAGCGCGCCGCGCGCATCTCACCGGTAGATCGACCTCGAGGGCAAGTCGACGTCCACCAGCGTGTCCATGCCGTCGATCACCTCGACGGACGGGACGCGCACGACGTCGCTCCTCGGGTCTCCATCGAAGTCCTCGAGCCAGACATCGACGTCATGGTACCCCGCGCCGAGGCCGTCGAAGGCGACGCCGAATTCCTCGCAGTTCACGCGCGCCTTGTAGACGAAGCCCTCCTCGCTTTCGACGCGGACCGCGAGCAGATCCACGTCGTATTTGGAGCACTGCCGCGCGTCGCTGAGGCCGTTGATCGCCGTCGTCACGGTGAGCGAGCCGCTCCCGAGGTCATCGACGTGATCATGGCCGCCGTCGCCATCGACGACGATGCATCCCGCGAGCGAAGCGGCGGCGAGCGTGAGTCCAGCGAGACCGGAGAGCACCTTCGAGAGTTTCATGGGGATCGTCTTTCCTTATCAAGCGAGGTCTGGCGCTGTCGCGCCGATGCCCAGGTATTCAGCAAGTGCTATACCCGCGGCGCCGTGCGCCGGCGCCGCCGGATGGCACCGCTGTTGCTGCGATGAACCTCCTAGAGACGACCATGCCGGTCCTCGACCCTTCGTCGCCCGGAAACTCCGCAGCATCCGCTGCGGCGCGGCAAGCTCGCCGCGCTGGCCACGCTCGCGCTCCTCGGCGGGACCCGGGGGCGTGGCCGAGGTCCACACCAGGACCGTCACGCCTGCGCCGGCGACCGTCACGTACCAGGAGTTCGCGGTGGTCGAGGAGCCGGTCGTTCACATCGCCGAGGCGCCGGTCCAGATCGAGACCTACCCCCGCGTGGTCTACCGCGGGACCTGTGTCTACTACGTGGGCGCGTCCGGGTAGCGTGACGCGCGGCTTCGGCCGCTCGCGGTGCACCCCGGCCGACCCGAACCCGATCCACGTGGCCCACGTGGCCAACGATCGCGCAGCCGCGTGAGAAAGTCGCGAAACCGACCTGGACGCGACGCGTAGCACCATCGAACGACGCGCCACGGGCCATTGCAGGCCGAAGCGGCCGCCACGCGGCCGCCCGCGGCCGCTCCGGTCTACGTGGCGCGTTGAACGATCGCTGCCACGCGGCTTGCGCCGCGGCTCAGCGAGGGGCTGTCCGGCTCGCCGTCTCCAGAGATGGCGGAGGCGCGCGGCGGTCCGTCAATGCCACGAAGGAGATCATTTCATGCGACGTGGAAGCTTCATGATAACGACCTCTTGCGCCCTCGTGCTCGGCGCCTGCGCGCAGGCGCCCGACGCGGACGAGCAGCTCATCGATCAGGTGGGGCAGGCCCTCACGACGCCGGCGTCGGTGCTCGGGTTCGAGAGCCCCGCCGACTGGACGGTGACCGGCGCCACGAAGAGCGCGAGCGCCAGCAGCTCGCAGGGCGCCTCGGCGCTCGCGCTGCGGAGCTTCAGCTTCGCGGAGCTCCGGTCCGCGCCGCTCTCGACCGTGTCGGGCGTGACATCGACCCTCGCCTTCGACCTGAAGCCGCCGGTCTCGCCCGCCTTCGGCACCGCGCAGCTCTATGTCGATATCCCGTCCCGCGGCGTCCATAGCGTCTACCTGGGCCAGGTGAGCCTCGCCGGGCTCGCCGCGGGCACGTACGCACCGCTCTCGTTCAGCGTGCCGACGAGCGTCGTCACCGCCCTGCAACAGACCTACAGCGATCTGACGTTCAAGGTCGCCCTGAACGTCCCACACACGACCGTCGACTACCTGATTGACAACCTGCGCTTCGTGGGCGGCACGTCTGGCGTTCCCTCGAAGGTCGAGCTGCGCGTTTCGGGCGGCGACGATCGGATCGTCGTCTCGGTCGGCGGCATCCAGCGGAGGATGTTCCACTTCGGCGAGTCGGACATCGACCAGCGCATCGACGTGAGCGACTGGTTCGGGAGCGGCGCCAACGAGCTCCGCGTTCAGCTGCTCAACACCGGAGGCCCGGCGAGCGCCGGCGTCGAGCTCTGGGTGGACGACGCGCTCGTCGTGAGCGAGTCGTGCCCGGCGACGCTGTGCAACGGGTCGGACGTGTGGCGGGGGCTCGTGTGGGATCGGACGTTCTCCGTGAGCACCCCGAACCGGCCGGCGTTCCAGCCCGTCACCGTGACGGCTCAAGGCGCGACGCCCGGCAAGGTGTACGTGAACGACGTCTTCACCGGCCGGACCACGCCCACCACCCTCTCGCTCCCGCCGGGCGATTACACGCTCGGCGTCGGGATTGGCAGCGAGCTGCCGCCGGCCGACTACACCGGCTCGTTCTACGAGCACGACGTGACCGTCGGCTCCTCGCCCGTGAACGTCAACGCCACGGCGAGCGCGCCGCTCGGGATCCAGGAGGTGACGCGCATCGCTATCCTGCCCATCCGGAACAGCATCAACTACGTCTCCTCGCTGGGCGGGCCGGACGCGTCGAACACGGGCGTGCTCTTCGATGAGGACGTCGATGACCTCGTGGCGCAGGCCGAGGCGACCAACGATCTGTGGTTCCGGCCGCTGTCCTACGGGCTCGCGACCTGGGAGATCGAGGTCCTGCCCACCATCGAGGACGTGCCGATCTACGAGCAGAACCACGACGGGTGGGACACCACGCGCTTCCTGGCGGAGGCCGGGACCGCGCATCTGGCCAGCCAGTACGACATGATTGTATATTTCTTCTCGCAGCACCGGGCCGACGGCTCCTCGGTCGATGACGTGTGCAACATCGTGTGGGCGTTCGACGGCACCAACGTCGGGTTCTCCACCAGCTACACCGCAGGGAAGCCGGACCTCCTGAACGCCGAGTTCCTTCACGAGGTGATGCACAACTACGAGCATTACAACGAAAACGCGCTGCACCTCTACAACGGCATCGACGGCCTGCACGGCGGCCATCAGCACGGCTATTACGACGGCTCCAATGGCGAGGTGAATTTCGTGCACTTCTATCGCCACCTCCTGCGCGGCCAGGTCGCCGAGCTCGGCGGCATGCGGGTCGACCTCCAGTGGCCTACCATCGGGGCGGTCTCGGGGAGCTCTGACCTCTACCTCGGCTTCTTCCCCGTCCTGCGCCACGGCTATCGCGTGCCGTGACGCTGGCGGTGGCTCCGCGCCCCGACGCGGCGCGGAGCCGCCGCGAGCCGCTCCGCCTCGAAACGTAGGACCTCGAAGAGGCGCCGCTGCGGCTCCCGCTTCCTACGGAAACCTACGCGATCTATGCGGATCCCCCCTCGGCACCGACAGCTCCATCCTCATCAAAAAACTACCTTCTGGATCGAGCGGCGCGTAGGCAAAAGAAGCTGCCCAGCGCGAAGAAGTGTAGCGCAGCAAACCGAAATGGTGGGACCGCGAGCGTCGTGATGGCTCGGTCCTGGGTCGAAAGAGCGTGGTCCGGGCGGCGCCGAGCGCGCTACGGGGCGCATCGGCGTGCCGTGGGCACACGTGTCTGTCCGGGCGTTGGTCTGGCGCGGGAGGCGCGTCGCGAGACGCTATGCGGCGTCACCGAGCGCCTTGCGGCGCACAACGGTGCTTTTCAGTACGGTGGTCCCCGGTTGGGAGAGCGTGCTGGAACATCGGTCGGCTCGCCGAGCGCGGAGAGGAAGCGGACGATGTTCCGGGGCTCGGTGACCATGGCGACGAGCTTCATCCGCCCCTTGCAAGCTGGGCACTCGAGGACATCGAACGCACATGTGCGGCGCAAGAGCTCGGCGCGGTTTGTCGACCGCTCGATAGCCGCCACGCTTGCGTTTCGGAGCGGCGTCATCGTCCGCCTTGTAGGCTCTTCTGGCTTCGCACGGCGCGGTCCGATGCGCTTGCGCGCCAACGTGGGCGACTCGCCGAGGCGAGCACGCCCGCGTACTTGACGGTGTGAAAGCGCGGCGGCGGAACGCTGGCCGCGAGGCGGCACAGGAGCGAGAGCGGATCCCTGTCCACCGCGACAGTCCCGTCAGCGAAGGCGCGCTTGAGCGAGAGCCGCACCAGGCTTCCCGCTGCGCGCCGCCGATCCAGAGGCCGTCGCTGCGTCTGCGCGGCTGCACCCCTGCGAGCTGCCCTGCATGGCCATCGTCGCGATCATCGGCACCGTCGCGCTGGGGGCGCTCTCCTGGGCGCGGCGTCACGCCGTCCCCGTGTCTGCGAAGCTGCGCGGCGCTGCTCTGGGGACCGCGAGCGGCATGTAAGGGGGCCTCGCCCTGGTCCTCCACTGCCCTGCATCGACGCCGCTGCACGTCCTGGCCAGTCACGTCGCGCCCGTCGCCGTGCTCACGCTCCTCGGGGCGATCGCGGCTCCTGCCGTCGTGCGGCCTTGATGGAGCTGGGTCGTGCGCACTGCGATCCCGAGATTGAAGGACGTCACCGCGCGCCGCCGACGGCGTATCAAGCAATGTGACACGAAGGTTCGGCAGCGACTCGCCGGCGCTTGGCGCGAGCGTCCCACCTCCTGGCTGACCCTTCTGGTCCAGGCCGGGGGGCACGCAGGCGCCGGACGGCGGAGCGCGCGACCTCGTTGAACCCAGCGGACACCGTCGATCACACATCGGAGGATCACAATGTTCAACAAATTCATTCACATCTCATCGCTGTTCGCCGTGCTCGCGCTCACCGCTTGCGTCGCCGCCCCCGAGGAGGACGACGAGGCGGCCAGCGACGCGGGCGACACGACGGGAGACATTGAAGAGGCCACGCTGGCGCTCTCGGACATCACACTGAACCCAGGTCAGGAGGCGACCTTCCCGACGTGGAGCTGGTGGGGGTGGACCAACGTGAAGATCACGAACAACGATTCGAAGCGGGGCTGCGTGATGCTCCATGTGTCGAGCTTCTGGGAGGAGCTCTGCGCGGAGCCGGGGGAGAGCTCGTCCGTCGCGCGTCGGTGGGCCGGACTCCAGCTCTTCGTCAGGAATACAGAGGACGTCCCGCTCCGGGTTCAAGTCTGGTGACGGAGGAGCGGCCTCCACGACGAGAACACGGCGGATCCGCTCGCCCAGCTCGCGCCCGAACGCGGCCACGCGCTTGCCGTCTGTTACTGAGCACCGTTGTTGATGCCGATGGTGCGCTTGCCACAAAATAGGCGACGGGAGGAGCTCGTTTTGGCCGCGGGCCCCCTCCCGTCGTGCTCCGAATCGCTTGAAAGAGCGGAGCCCCCAACACATCGTCCATCTGGACCTCGATGTCAAAGGCTGGATCGCCTCACCGCCCACCGTAGACGTAGAGCGCGCGCGACCAGCCCGCTGCCCGCGCTGCGGCGCCGCGGCTTGCCCGCTGGGGGGGCAAGGTTGGGGCTGTGGGGCCACGGAACGCGGTCGCGGCAGGTGCGCGGTCCGCTCGCGGCCGGCGAGTGCGCCGGGCTCGTCACGATCGAGGCGCGCAGAAGCGGTGGCGCTCTATCGCAGTGGGCTCATCGGCTCGCTCGAAGACGCTCGTGACCCCCGTCACGGAGCCGATGAGCTTCCTCGGGCACCACGTCCTCGTCCGACGCCACCCCGGACATGGCCGGCAGGTGAGCGCGCGCGCCTCCGGGAGAAGATCAAGCAGATCGTCAAGAAGAGCTCAACGGGCTCTTCGCTGCGGGATCAGCTCCGGAGGCTCTGCAGATCTCAGCGCTGTCGATCTGATTCCAGACTCTTACTACGCCGCCGATGGAGGGCGGTGACATTTGCAATAGGATTTTGCCTCTCACCATCACCAAACTCGCAACACAGCCTCATCATGACCGCACAAAGGAAGGAGCCACGAGCATCCCGAGGACGGTGAATACAGCAATGGGAGCGACGTGACTGGTCAGGACGTGCAGCTGCTCTGCGGCGGGGCAGTGGATAATCAGGGCGAGGCCCGCCCACGCGCCGCTCGCAGCCCCCAAGGCGGCGCCGCGAAGCCTTGCAGACACGGGGACGGCATGACGCAGCGCCCAGGACTGCGCTCCCAGCGCGACGGTGCCGATGATCGCGGCCTTGACCATGCACGGCAACCCGAAGGGATGCAGCCGCGTAGACGCAACAACGGCTTCGGGATCGACAGATCGCAGCGGAAAGAGGAGGGCGATCACGAGAAATGCGGGCGTTGCCCCAAGCGTCGTGGTGCCGAGCAGTCGCGCGCCGGATCCAAACCCGGCCGATCCAGGCCGGACGGCGACTGCCGTGGTGCCGACGGTGAGGATGCCGAGCAAGACGAATTCGAGCAGCAGTTGCCCGGTCGGGAGAGAGGGGAGATCGCTGCGAAGCAGGGGTCGTCCGAACAGCGCGTGGAGCCCGAGCAGCGTAGCGGCGACGATGCACGGGAGCGCGCAGGCGACCAGAAATAGACGATTTCGAATTGGCGTCCGTGGCGCCGGCGTTTCTGCTATCGCCGTGACCAGGCGGGCATGGAGTTCATGGGGCGGCCTCGCCACCGATTCGAAGCGACGGGGAATTCTGTGTGCAAAGTTGTTCTCGATCATAGCATGCCTTCATCCCACCCGGCGTAGCGTAGGGCAGATCTGATCTGCTCGTACGCACGATGGGCGCGTTGCTTGACGACATCGCCAGTCGTACCGAGCACGCTTGCCGCTTCGGCGATGCTGAGCCCCTCCTCCCGCAGCAGGACGTAGGCACTCCGGTTCTTCTCGGACATCCTACCGATCTCGCGATCGACCACCAGCAGCATGTGGCGCGTGCACGCGTCGTCCTCCGGCGAGCCGTCGCGGCTCGGCAGCGAGCGGCACGTGATGGGCCCGCTGTCGGCTACGCGCAGATCCTCCCGGCGTCGCTGGCGGCGACGGACGCGGTCCAGGTGCGCGGAACGTGCGATGGCGAAGGCCCAGTTGAGGGCCGGTGCGCCGGGAATGTAAGAGGCGCGCGCGCGGTGAAGCCGGAGGAACGCGTCCTGGAAGAGATCGTCGGCGTCGCTGCGGTTCCGCGCAAGGCGCAGACAGAAACGGTGCAGGCGCGGTGCAAGCGCCTCGTAGAGTTCGCCGAAGGCCGTTGCCTCGCCCGCCGCGTAACGCTGCATGATGCTGTTGAGCGACGCGGTAGCGCCAATCAGCGATGGTTCAGTCGCTGTAACTGCGCAACGGTCGACAGACAGGATGGAGAGCGTGCTCTCAACAAGCTCCGCGCCGTCCATGGTCACATTGGGGGTCATGTGCTCTCCCGACGGGTGTACGCCGCGGCTGTCCGCCGGTGACATTTTTTCTGCTACCTCGAGGCTACCACATCGCGACCCGACCCAGGCTGGCGTACCGCGGAGGAGGCAGCCGCCTCCGCACGCGCGGACACGAGTGGTTCATCAACCTTCGTAAGGCGCGGCCTGGTCCACGTACGGGTGGTCCCGACGGAAATGGCGTGCTCTCACTACACTCCCAGTTGATGTCTGGGAAACTCGACGTCGACAGCTTGGTTGTGCTGCCGTACGTCGAGCCCAGATAAACTTCGTCATCTGGGCGTATTCCGGGCCGGCGAGACGGCCGGATCCGAGCGTAGGTGACGGATCGTTTCGAGGGGACGTGACGGGGCGTTGCGGGCCCCGACGCGGTGTTTCGACACATCTGACGGCTTGTTCCGACCCATGTGACGACCGTTTCGAGGGGGAGACGCAACTCAAAACGTATCGAAGATGTCACAACCCAACTGCGGGTCCTGCCCCGGGTTTCGGTCCGCCTCCTCCTGAAAAAGCGACGCTATCTCAGCACTTTGCCCATGCATCGACGATGAGGCAGCCCTGAGGTCGAGGGCTTGAGCGCTCTCTTTGCGCGGCTGGCCGGCTTCGGCTTGGCAGCGGTGGCGCTCGGCGTCGTCAGTGCAGGTCGTTTCGGCAGGGATGTCTCCCTTCGCCTTGGTCGGGCGTCGTTTCGCTTGTGTTTGAGCGCCTCGTCGTGTTCGCAGGAGCGAGCTGTGGCTCGATAGACGATCCGCATTGACAGGCCGGCGGTCGCCCTGCTGACCTGGATGGACACTGGGGTCCGAAACGAGACCGTGGAGGCGCATTCTAAGGGATGGTACGTTCGACCCACAGGCCGAACACTCTCGATGCTTCCGCGCTCATCCACGTGGCCGTCCGTCACGCTCCCAGCGTGACGCGCTCGTGGCGTACGTTCCCGTAGGGGGAAAGTCAGCGCATCGAGGCCCTTCTTGAGGTCGAGGCCGGCCTCGACCGAGCCGTTGCAGCGGCGGCGCCGAGTCCCTTGTCGATCGAGCGCTGGCAGCGGCGCGCCTTGATCGCGGCCTCCTTCTTACTTTGCGCCGGCTGCTCGATCGATTGTGCTTGCAGCCACAGGCCCTTGGCCGAAGCGACCGCTGCGCTCTCTGCGCATGGTAGACCGTGCCGTCGCACCAAATGCCCCACAGCACCCCCGACAGCCGCCGCGCCAGCGCCACGACGGCGACGTGGCAACCCCGGCGCCCGTCGATGGCCTTTGCCCATCGGCCCAGCGGGTCGTCGCCGCTCTTGTGGCGCGTAGGTAAAAGAAGCCGGAGCGCAGCGCGAAGAAGTGATGTACTGGAAGTGGCTGCTGGTGCGCGACGACAAGGCCTCTGCGCCTGCGCTCGAACGCAGACAGTCGCAGAAGCGGGCGCGCGCGTCGAAGCAGGCCCAGCTGGCTGCCGCGGTGCCTATGGCTGGGGATCGCGCCGGCTTGATCGAGATCCAGTCCACGCCAGCGGACGCGCGGTTCGAGCTGGAGCTCGGCCAGGGCCGCTGTCTCCGAGTGCCAGCGTCATTCGATGCCGACGGCCTGCGGCGCCTGCTCGACGTTCTGGAGGCCTCATGATCGCGGCTGGCGTTCGCATCTTCGTGTGCACCGAGCCGCTCGACATGCGCCAGGGCTTCGATCGCCTGGCACACGCCGTCAAGCTCAAGCTCGGAGAGGATCCGCAGAGCAGCTCCTTGTTCATTTTCGCCAATCGCGGCGCGACTTGGCTGAAGGCGCTCTGGTTCGACGTCAACGGCTACTGCCTGCTGTACAAGCGCTTGCAGCGCGCGCTGGGCGCGATGGGGCTCCTCTGAGTCAGCGCGCGCGCCGGTAGTGCATCGCCACCGCGCCGCAGCGGAGCGGCTTGGCCGAGAGCAGATCGAGCCGCCGCGTGGCGGGCAGCCCGCTCTGGTACAGGGTCGGGCCGTGGCCGGTGAGCCTGGGGTGGACGAGGAACTTGTACTCGTCGATGAGATCCAGCCGATCCAGCTCGGTCGCGAGCTTGGTGCTGCCGAGGAGCACGCCGGCCGGGGTCGCGTCCTTGAGCTTCTGCACGCCCATGCGCAGATCGCCGGCGATGTGGTGGCTGTTGGTCCACGGGAAGTCCTTGCGGGTGGACGACACCACGTACTTCGGCTTGGTCTCCAGCCTGACCGCCCACTCGCGCATCGCCGGAGGCGCCTCCTCGTCGCCGCGGGCGACCGCCGGCCAGTAGCTCTCCATCATCTCGTAGGTGACGCGGCCCCACAGCATCGCGCCGCTCTCGTCCAGGAGGCGGGTGAAGAAGGCGTGCGTCTCGTCGTCGACGATCCCCTCCAGGTGGTCGACGCAGCCGTCCAGGGTGACGTTGATGGCGAAGGTCAGCAGTCCCATGCGGCGAGTCTCCTTCGGAACGAGGCATCCGTCAATGTCCCGGTATTGGGATGCGCACCGCGAGGCTCTCGGCTTTGTCATCTCGCAAGGCGGCTCGGCGCGTCTTCGATCAAGCCCGACCATCAAGGATCTCGAGGCTACGAGGAGGTTCTACGAGAAGCTCGTTTCAAGGCCTTCGCCGGGGATGCCGCGCAGAGCTGGCTGAGCTTGCCACGTCGCCGGCGCGGCGCGGGGGAGGGCTACGCGTCCCACGCGATGGGGAGCGAGTCGAACGCGCGCATGAGGATAAACGGGCTCCGGCGCGCGGGGTCCTTCCCGCGCCGCAGGCCGGGCAGCCGCTCGAGGAGCTCTTCGAGCGCGATCTTCGCCTCCGTGCGCGCCAGCAGCGAGCCGACGCAGAAGTGGATGCCCTTGCCGAAGGCGAGGTGCTTGCCCGTGTCCCTGCGGTGGATATCGAAGCGCTCGCCGTCGGCGAACTCCGCCTCGTCCCGGTTCCCCGACGCATACAGCAGGTACACCCGTGCGCCTTTCGGGATACGGACCCCGGCCACCTCGGCGTCCGCCGTCACCGCCCGGAAGAAGCCGCGGACCGGGGACTCGCAGCGCAGCATCTCGTCGATCGCGCCCGGGATCAGCGACGGGTCGCCGCGCAGCGCCTCTGCCGCCTCCGGGTGCGCGAGCAAGAGGTCGATCCCGCTCGCGAGCAGGGCCGTCGTCGTCTCGTGCCCGGCGGCCAGCAGATCCATCGCGTTGCAGACCGCCTCCTGCATGCTCAGCGCGGCGCTCCCGCCGATCTCCTCCGGGACGAGGAGCGAGAGCAGATCCTCCCGCGGCTCGGCGCGGCGCGCCTCGATCTGGGCCTGGAAATAGCGCTGCATCGCCACGTATCCGCGGGCGCTCGCCACCTGCGCCTCTGGCGGCGCGCTCCCCGCCATCAGCGCCTGCTTGTCCTCGTGCCACGCCCTGAGCTGCTTCATCTCGGAGCGCGGCGCCCCGAGCAGATCGCAGATGACGTACCCCGGCAGCGGCAGGGCGATCCGCGAGACCAGCTCGGCGTGCCCATCGCGGATGACGGCGTCGATCAGATCCCGCGTGAGCTCGCGAATGTGCCCCTCCAGCGCCGCCACGCGCAGCGGGGTGAAGGCCTTGCCGAAGACGGCGCGCACGCGCGTGTGATCGGGCGGGTCGCTCTGCACGAGCGAGGTGAACTCCTCGTACCCCTCGCGGAGGACCGCGCGGACCTCGGGGATCGGCTCGGCCCTGACGTAGAGCGCGTTGAAGGACGAGAACCGGTCCGTGTCCCGCAGGACGGCCACGATGTCGGCGTACCTGGTGACGACCCACACGTCGAGCCGGGGGCTATAGAAGACCGGCTCCTCGCGCCGCGCGCGCGCATAGATCGGGTAAGGGTCCTCGATCTGCTCGGGGAGGAAGGGGTTGAAGAGCTCGCCGAGGGAGCCCCTCGGCGGCGGCGGGATCTGCTCCGGAGCTGCCTTCACGATGTCGCCTCCTGGACGGCCCTGGGGAGGAGCGGGCCGAGCCCGGAGGATATCTCATCGGTGACGCGCTCCGGGAGCGGCGCGATCAGCTGCGAGGCGGACCGCGCCGAGAGCCGAGAAAACCCGATCGGTACAACGGCCATCAATCCGAGAGAGGGCACTGCTCGTAGCAGCGCCAGACCTCCGTGCTGCGGTCCGTGCCGCCGGCGAAAGACGCCTTGATCTCGTCGCAGGGCGCGTCGAGCACGCACGACGCGCGACACGCCTCGTGTTCGGAGCAGCCGGCGAAGTCGTCATCGAGCTCGAGGTCGTCGACCCCGCAGGCCTCGGCGTGCTCGACGGCATCCGCGCATGTCCCCGTCTTGCAGCCGGCCGCGAGGAGCGCGGTCGCAATGAAAATCGACGCCATGAGATAAATCTTGCGCATGATCCAGCTCTGCAGCTCGCAACGTGTGGATGGAGGGGAGCCGGCCGGCCCATGCAGCGCGGCGCCCCGGAAGCGGCCCGCCGTTGCCGCCGGCCCCTTCACCCGATGAAGAACGTGGGGCAGCCGGTTTGGGCACGGGCCGATGTCGATTTCACGAGCCCGGCCTCGTCGAGCCTGCGCGGGTGAAAGGAGAACGTGGACGGCGCGCCAGCGGCTCGTCGGGCGCGCGGCGCGGAGCGCGTCGGGACACCTCGATCAGGCCCCGCAGGAGCTCAGGCGTGGAGCCAGGGGCGCAAGCCGAGGCCGCTCCAGTGAGAGGCCCAGCCGACGTCAACCACCTCGGGGCACGCCTCGATCCACGAGCGAATGTCCCATATGTAGCGGCGCTCCTTCAGGGCGGTCCGGAAGCGGTCGACGTCGATTCGATACCAACTCAGGTAGTCTTGGTTGCTCCACAGACCGACCATATAACCGTCGTTCCAGCGGACGCACGCGCCGTGGATGTTGTACTGACGGAGCTCCAGGAGCGCCTCGTTGACCTCCGTCTCGATCGCGTCCGGATGCGGTAAAAAGACCGGCGCGGGGAGCCGCGCGATATCGGCTCGAGCAGCCAGGCCCAGCGGGCTGCCAGCGACCGTGACGCGCTCGAGCGCCGGGAGGTGATCCAGGAGCGGGCCGAGCTCGGTCAGGTCGCACGCGGTGAGATGGAGATCCGTGAGGTGGGTCAGCGAGGACAGGCCCGACCAATCGGCGATCCGGCAATGCGTGGCGAAGAGGCGACGAAGCGTGGGAACGGCCGACAAGGCCTCGAGATCGGGGAGCTCGCAGGAATCGAGCGCGAGGTTCTCGAGCCGACGAAGCGGCTTCAGGTCATCGAGCTGGGTCGCCTCCTCGTAAAGGAGCGAGCGGATGCGGTCTGGATGGGTGAGCCGGCGGCGCGGCAAGCGGACGTCGCTCGAGAGGACAACGTCCGCGCGGACACACAGAGCGTCGAGGAGCGCACCGAGCGGCACCCCCGTACCGAGGCTCTGCCCCGGATCGTCGTGCAAAAGGAAGTACACCGTGGGATTCGACGGGTTCGGGTCATCGAGGCGGAGAACCGCCCAGTCATCGTTCGGCGTCGCGATGCCCACGAGCGGCGCGGGCCCGTCGGCGTGACGGATCGGCTCGTCGGGGGCCCACACGCCGCCGAACTCCACGCGGCGCAGCCAATACTCGTCGGAGATCGGGCCTGTCGCGCAGGGATCGAGGGAGAACGCGATCCCCTCGGGCCATTCGATGGCCGCGAACTGGCGCAGCGGCTCCGGCAAAGGCAAGCCCAGCAGCTCGCGCGGCTGCTCATGCCAGCTCGTGGGCGCGGCGATCCCGAGACCGGAAAGGCCGCGCAACACCTCCGACGACAGTACCATCGATCGCCTCCGTCAGCGCCCGCCGAAGCAAGGCTGCGCCCGGACTGTACACGAGCTTCAGCCCCTGAGCACGGCCTCGGTCGCGCCGGCGTCAGCCCCCCTCGCCGCGCGGCATCCCCGCGCACGCCGCCTCGGCGAAGCTCTCCACGGAGATCGCGCCGCGGACGATCCGGTGGTCGCGCCCCTCGAACGTCAGCCGGGCGGCAGCTCTCGCTCGACCCGGCAGGGATCAGGGCATTTGCAAGCAGTAGCGAGGCTCTTCGAAGCTTCGTATGGATTGACCATCTTCGCTGACGCCGAGCTTGAAGTAGCTGTAGGCGGACCCCGCCTCACATTGCTCTTCGTACTGCTGCGGGCCGGCCGTCGTCCCGCCGATGGGATCGAGCCATTGTTCGACGCCAGGCGTCGACGATTTCCATACCTCGGGTGTCGAGCAACCGAACTGGACCTGGTACACATGCTCTGCGTCGTACGTATACCTGAACGCCACGACATTCTTGGGGTAGTCGCAGAATTTGGAGACGCGCGAGCCCGCCATGCTGCCGATCACCGGGCCGGAATCGTACCCATCCCCCGTGTGACCGTCGCTCTGAAAGTCGGCGCAATGAAGGACGAACCCGTTGAGCCACGCGTCACCCCAGACGCGGGCGCCCACGGCGACCCCCTCGCCAGGCGCGCACTCTTGGGCCATCACCTCGCCGCCCGTGCCGCCGCCCGCCTCGCCGCCCGTGCCGCCGCCCGCCTCGCCGCCGCCCGCTTCGCCTCCGCCGCCGCCGGCGCCGCCCGCCTCGCCGCCTCCCGCTTCGGCGCCGCCGCCACCGGCGCCACCGCTTCCGCCAGCTCCTCCAGCGGCCTCACCGTTGAAATCAAGTGATCCTACCCCCGAGATCAGCGTGCATCCCGCGGTCGCGGCGAATCCTACGAACAGCACACCCATCCTCGCAATTCGCTTACGTTGCATATCCATCGTTCCTTCTCCGTCAGAAGCTGCCTCGATCTCGCCGCGGCGCGCGTCGCCAAAGCGCTCCGGGCGCGGTCACGTCGTGTCGTCGCCGAGGATCTCGGACGTGGATCACTCGAGCCTGCGGGCCGGAGGCTCCTCGATGAGCTCCGTCAACCGATCGAACTGGATGGGCTTGACGAGGTGCGTCTCGAAGCCTGCCTCCTTCGAGCGCCGGAGATCCGCCTCCTGCCCGTAACCGCTGATCGCGATCAGGCGAACGCGCTCACCCGCCGGCTGCTCGCGGAGGCGCCGCGCGAGCTCGTAGCCGTCCATCACCGGAAGCCCGATGTCGAGCAGCGCGACGTCGGGCGCGAACTCCTCCGCGATCCGGAGCGCGGACGGGCCGTCGGAGGCGACGCGCGTCGTGTGCCCCAGCGTGCCCAGCGACTCGGCCAGGAGCTCGACCGCATCGAGGTTGTCGTCCACGAGCAGGATGCGGCGCCCGTCGGCGGGCGACCGAGTCGCCTGCATCTCGGCCGGCGGGCGCGCCGGCGCGGCCTCGGGCGAGCGCGCGGTCGCCACAGCCGGCAGTCGGACGGTGAACTCGCTCCCACGCCCGCGGCCCTCGCTGTGCGCGCTCACGCGGCCGCCGTGCATCGCGATGAGGTTGTGGACGATGGCGAGGCCCAGGCCCAGGCCACCCTGGGCGCGGTCGAGCGCCTGGCGCTCCTGCACGAAGCGCTCGAAGACGCTCGCCAGCATCTCGGGGGCGATGCCGATGCCGTTGTCGCGCACCGAGAGGACGACCTCGCCCCCCGCGCGCTCGGCCAGGACGGCGATCTCGCCGCCGGTCTCGGTGTACTTCGCGGCGTTCGTGAGCAGGTTCGAGATCACCTGGGCGAGCCTCGTGACGTCGCCGTCCACGGCGAGGCCGCTCGAGGGGACCGCGACCGTGAGGTCGTGCCGCCGCTGCTCGAGCAGCGGGCTCGCCAGCTCGACCGCCTTGGCCACGACCTCCGCGAGCTCGATACGCTGCTTCTTCAGCTCGACCTTGCCCCGCGTGATCCGGGAGACGTCGAGCAGGTCCTCGACGAGCGCCGTCAGGTGCTTGATCTGCCGCTCGATGACGAGCCGCTCGCGCTCGGCGTGCCCCCCGGCGCGGAGGCGCATCAGGTGGAGCGCCGTGACGATCGGGGCGAGCGGGTTCCGCAGCTCGTGGCCGAGCATCGCCAGGAACTCGTCCTTCGCCAGGTTCGCTCGCTCCGCGTCGCGCCGCGCGTCCTCCGCGCGGCGCAGCAGCTCCTCGCGCTCCCGCGCCGCCTCCTCGAGCTTCTTTCGCGCCCGCACGTACTCGGTGACGTCGAGCGAAATGACCAGGATCCGGACGACGGCACCGCCCGGCTCACGCATGGGGTGCATGTTGAAGCTCCAGTACGACTCCTCCAGCCCGCCGCGCCCGCGATTGAGGTCGAACCGGCATTCGTAGGTGACGAACGGCTCGCCCGTCGCGTAGACCCGGTCGAAGACCTCGAGGAGCGGCGAGCCGACGATCTCCGGGAAGGCTTGCGCCAACGTGCGTCCGATCACCTCACGATGATCGCCCACCATGGACACGAGTTGAGGATTCGCCATCTCGACGACGTGCTCCGGGCCACGGTAGACGGCGATCCCGACGGGCGCGCGCTCGAACAGCTCGTACATCCTCTCGCGCTCCCGCTCCGCCTCCCGCCGGTGCGCTGCGAGCTGGAGGTGGGTCGCGACGCGGGCGATGAGCTCGCGCGCCGAAAACGGCTTCACGAGGTAATCGTCGGCGCCGGCCGCGAGCCCCTCGACGCGGGACTCCTCGCCCGCGCGCGCCGAGAGCATGATCACCGGCACGCTCCGCGTCGCCGGATCGGCGCGCAGCGCCCGGAGCAGGCCGAAGCCGTCGAGCCCCGGCATCATCACGTCGGCGATGACGAGATGCGGCGGCGATCGCAGGGCGATCTCGAGCGCGCCGGCGCCGTCGCTGACGGCCTCGACGGTCCACCGCTCATCGAGGATGCGCCGCACGTACATGCGCATATCGGCGTTGTCGTCGGCGACGAGGATGCGCGTGCTCGGGTCGAGCGGGACCGCGACAGGGGCGGGCTCGGCGCGATCGGCCGGGGCGAGCGCCAGGGCGGGCGCCTCCGTCGCGAGCTGCCACCGCAGCGCCTCCTCGACATACGGCGCGGCGCCGGTCGCCGTCGACGAGAGCGTCTTCTCGGCGCGGATGCGCTCCGCCGGCAGGTGCGCACACCCGCGCGGGATCGCGATCGTGAACGCCGTCCCCTCGCCCAGGCGGCTCTCCGCCCGAACGCTGCCGCCGTGCAGCCGCACCAGCTCGTGCACGAGCGCGAGCCCGATCCCGGAGCCCTCGTGCGTGCGCGAGCGCGCCCCCTGGACGCGGTGGAAGCGCTCGAAGAGGCGCGGCAGCTCGCGCTCGGGGACGCCGGTGCCCGTGTCGCGCACCGCGAGCTCGACGTGGTCCCCGCGCGAGCAAAGCGACAGGAGGACCTCGCCCTCGAACGTGAATTTCAGGGCGTTGGACAGCAGGTTCAGGACGATCTTCTCCCACATGTCCCGGTCGACGAACACCGGCTCCGGCAGCTTCGGGCAGTCCACCTTGAACGCGAGCCCCGCTCGCTCGATCGCGGAGCGAAACGCGCTCGCGAGATCGGCCGTGAGGCCGGCGAGGTCCGTCGGCTCGTAGGACGCCTGCGCTCGGCCCATCTCGAGGCGCGAGAAGTCGAGCAGCGTGTTGACCAGCTTGAGCAGGCGCAGCGCGTTGCGGTGGACGAGCGAAAGGTGCTCACCGCTCAGCGCGCGCTCCGGCGACGCGAGCGCGTCTTCCATGGGGCCGAGCATCAGCGTCAGCGGCGTCCGGAACTCGTGGCTGACGTTGCTGAAGAACAGCGTCTTCGCGCTGTCGATCGCGGCGAGCTCCTCGGCGCGCCTGCGTTCCTCCTCGTAGGCCCGCGCGTTCGCGATGGCGGTCACCACCTGATCGGTGATCAGCCGAAACAGCCCGCGATACGACTCGTCGAGCAGGCGATGCGGGCTCACGCCGCCGACGAGGAAGCCATACGGACGAGGTTGTCCTGGCCGCGAGAGGGGCAGAACGATCGCCTGCTCGGGCGCGCTGCCCCAGCGGCCGAGGGGCAAGGCGCCGAAGCGGGCCGCGAGATCGCCGACGAGGAGCTCGCCAGAGGGGCGCGCCGCCTCCGCGAGCGGCCAGGTCGAGGACGCGTCGGCGTGCTCGTGGAGGGAGACGCGCTCAGGCTTCGCGGCTCCCTGATACTCGTCGAGCCCGCTCGCGCCGACGAGGCGCGCGTCGCCCGTGCCGCTGTCCGAGAGGTAAAGCAACGAAAACGGCAGGTCGGCGCCGTTCGCCGCGAAGATCTCCGCGGCTGTGGAGCACGCCTCCTCGGCAGACTTCGCGTGGGCAGAGCGGGTCGCGAGATCGCGCAGCATGTGGAGCTGGCGCGCATCGAGCACTTGCTCCGTGGTCTCCTTCACCGTGATGAGGACGCCGATGACCCGCTCGGTGTCGCCCGGTATCGGGCTGAAGGAGAGCGTGAAATACGTCTCTTCGACGAAGCCTCGCCTCTGCACCGGGAGCAGGAGGTGCTCGCTCCACGTCGCGGGCCCGCCGTCGAGCACGCTCAGCGCCATCGGGCCGACGACGTCCCAGACCTCGGCCCAGACCTCGGCCGCCGGGGCGCCCATCGACGCAGGGTGCTTGTTGCCCAGGATGGGCCGATAGGCATCGTTGTAGATCTGCAGCAAATCCGGCCCGATCAACGCGATCATGGAGAACCGATTGCCGAGCACGAGGCCGACCACGGTCTTGAGGCTTATCGGCCAGCTGGCGACGGGGCCGAGCTTCGTCTTCGACCAGTCGATCGAGCGCATCAGGGCGCCCATCTCGCCGCCCCCGGCGAGGCAGCCCGCGGCGCTCGCGTCCAGGGCGCTGCCATCGGGCGAGGGCGCGACGACATCTGAAGATTCCTTCCGTATGCCGGCTGGCCACATGCAGCGCCATGGTGAATGAAATCCACGGCTCTCGCCACAGGGACACGCGCACATGGCTGAGGCGCTATCAGCCTTGAGCCGCCCCTGCGGCCGAGGAGCGGGCGACCGCAGCGGCCTCCGAGGATCGCGGAGCGATGCAGTACGGCAGAACGCGGTCGCCTGAGGCGCCGGGGCGAGCGGCGAAGCCCGATACGCCGGCAGGGAGAGACTCGGACAGGACGTCCTCGCTCCCTCGTAGCCGTCATGGAGATCCGTGCCGTCGTCCTCTCGGGAGGTGATTGCGACGATTCAGAAAGCCGAAGCGTCTCGTGGAGCGCGAGCGCGAGCAGGACCGCGAAGATCACGGCGGGGGCCATCGCCGAGGAGAGCGAGGCCGTTGTGTACCATGTCCCACATCGGGAGCGCTGCTGCTGCCCGCGGCATCATCTCCCCCGGGCATGTGGGGGTTGCCAGCGCGTTTCAGGGCGGCGGAGCGCGCGCGAGGCCATCAAGCGGCGCTTGACCTCCCGGAGCCGCTGAGACCACATGGGGAGCCATGCGCACCGGCCCGGTCCAGCCCGGCGACATCCTGGCGGGCAAGTACCGCGTGGAGCGTCTGCTCGGCACGGGGAGCATGGGGGTCGTCGTCGCGGCGGTCCACGTCGAGCTCGGCCAGCGCGTGGCCGTCAAGTTCATGCGCTCGGCCCACGACGACGCCGCCGGCGCGCACGCGCGCTTCCTGCGCGAGGCGCGCGCGGCGGTGCGGCTGCGCAGCCAGCACGTCGCCCGCGTGTTCGACGTCGGCACCCTCGAGGGCGGGGCGCCGTACATCGTCATGGAGTTCCTCGAAGGGCGGGATCTCGCCGCGTTGCTCAGGGAGCGCGGGTCGCTCTCGATCGACGACGCCGTGGAGTACGTCCTCCAGACGTGCGAGGCCGTCGGCGAGGCCCACGCCGCCGGGATCGTGCACCGCGACCTGAAGCCGTCGAACCTCTTCGTCACGCACGACGTCAGCGGCTCGCCGTGCATCAAGGTCCTCGACTTCGGCATCTCGAAGATCAGCGGCGCGGACCTCGCCCTCACCGATGACGACCAGACGCTCGGCTCCCCCTACTACATGTCGCCCGAGCAGATGATCTCGTCGAAGGACGTCGACGCGCGCAGCGATCTCTGGGCGCTCGGCGTCCTCTTGTACGAGCTCATCGCCGGGCAGACGCCGTTTCACGCGGACAGCTTGCCGGAGTTCTACGGGCGCATCCTCGCGGCCCGGCCGACGCCGCTCCGCGAGCGCCGGAGCGACGTGCCCCCGGAGCTCGACGCCGCGATCCAGCGGTGCTTGACGCACGATCGCGAGCAGCGCTGGAGCGACGTGGCGGCCTTCGCCGGCGCCCTCGCGCCTCACGCGCCCGCGCGAGCGTCGGGCTATCCGGAGCGGGTCTCGCGCGTGCTCGACCTGCAGCGGCTGTCCTCGTCGGGATCCAAGCACGAGCCGGCGGCGCGCCGCGTGGAGTCGCCTCCGCCGCCGGCCAGCGCCGGAGCCGCCGAGGAGACCGCGCCGCTCCCGCCGAATTCCGTGGAGGAGACGGCGCACACCCTGTCCCCGCCTCGCAGCACCTCGTCGTCCTACGAGCTGCTGGGGAAGAAGCCGCGCCGCCGGGCGCTCCTCCTCTTCGCCGGCGCGCTCGTCGCGGGCGCGGCGCTCGCGGCGCTCGTCGGCGGCAGGCAAGAGGGGGCGCCACCCTCGGCTCCGACAGGCGCGCAGGCGGCCGCCTCGGGGGCGCCGGACGCGGCCCTGCCGGCGCCCGATGAGCCCCAGGCTCCTCCCTCCACGATCGCCTCTCACGGCGCGAGCGCGACGGCGCAGGCGGAGCCCACCTCGCCTTCGGCGACGGCGAAGGCCACGCGGAAGGCGACGAAGCCCCTCGTGCGGGCGAAGCCCCCGGCCGAGGGCCCTCGCGCCCCGAAGCCTGAGCCGACGTTTTCGTACGATGAGCGGCGCTGACACCGGGACAAGGGCGAGGGGGGCCGATATCCTCCGGGCGGTGCGTGGCCCAGGCCCGATGCGTGTGAAACGCGGCGTCATCGCTGCCAGTGCGCTGGTCCTCTCGTTATCGCTCGCGCCGCGCGCCCTCGCGGACCCGACCGCCGAGGACCGGGCGGCCGCCGACGTGCTCTTCCGCGAGGGGCGCGCGCTCATCAAGCAGGGCAGCTACGCCCTCGGGTGCTCGAAGCTCGTCGCCAGCCAGAAGCTGGATCCGATGGCCGGGACGCTGCTCGCCCTGGCGGATTGCTACGAGCTCAATGGGGAGACGGCGAGCGCCTGGGCGACCTTCAACGACGCCGAGGCGATGGCGCGCAAAGCGGACGATCCGCGGCGCTCGAAGGAGGCGGCGCGGCGCGCGGGTCTCCTGGAACCGCAGCTCTCGAGGCTCGTCATCGAGGTGGCGCCGGAGGCCCGGATCGAGGGGCTCGAGGTGCGTCGCAACACGAAGCTGCTCGATGCTGCGCTGTTCGGCTCGGCGATCCCGGTCAATCCGGGCGAGCATACGATCGAGGCGGCGGCGCCCGGCAAGAAGGCATGGAGCGCGAAGGTGCTCATCGAGCCGAGGGCCGGGCAGAGCACGGTACGCGTCCCTCGGCTCGAGGACGCGCCCCCGCCACGAGCGGCCACCGCGCCCGCGCCGGAGCGGCCCTCGCGCGCGCGTGCGGCCACGAGCGCCGCGCCCGCGGCGAGCTCGTGGAGCGCGCAGAAGACCGTGGGGCTCGTGCTGGGCGGGGTGAGCTTGGCCGGGATCGCGGTAGGCGCCGTGTTCGGCGTCGATACGCTCTTGAAAGTTGGTGACGCGCGCAGCCAGCACGGGTGCACCGACGACGACCCTCCCCGTTGTGACGCCGAGGGGATCAAGCTCCATCAGGCCGCCAATACGACCGCCAACATCTCCAATGTGGCGTTCGCGGCGGGAGGCGCGGCGCTCATCGCGGGCCTGGTCGTGTTCCTGACCGCGCCGTCGAGCGAGGCCGCGCCGAAGGCGGCGCTGGAGGTGCGCCTTCAGCCCGCGGTCGGGGCGGGAACGGCGGGGATGTCGTTGCGAGGCAGTTTTTGAGATGCGAGCGATGCGACCATGGAAGCTCGTCATCGCCGGAGGCGCTCTGCTCGTCGCCGGCTGCCAGCTCGTCGCGGGCGTGCGCACCGACGCGGAGCTGAACCAGGAGGGGAGCGGCGGCAAAGGGTGCACCGTTCCTTCCGACTGCCCGGGCGGCGCCTGTCAGGACGGCGTCTGCAAGCCGGCGGAGGCGAAGTGCGTGCTGGACCTCGATCCGTTCGACATCCTCACGTCCGAAGACCTCGGAGGCCATGAGGTCGACGCCTCCTCGCTCGTGCTGGCGAGCGGCCCCGGTCGCGTCTTCGTCTCGGTCATCGACAAGGCGGCGAGCCGGCTCGTGATCGGGACGGTGCACGAGCTCCGGGACCCTGTCGGATCCAGGGCGGAGTTCCCCCTCGCCGACGGAGCGGCCTTCGTTACCGGCCGCGAGTCGGGAGGGCAATTGACCCTGCTGGGCAGGGTGGGGTCCGACATCGGGCAGCTCGTCTTCCTCACGACCACCGACGGCGTCTCGTCGGAAGGGACGTTCCAGCGGTTCCCCGCGCTCGCCCCGGAGTGCTCGAGCCCCAACGTGGCCGCGTCGATGGCGTTCGCCCGAGCGGGCGATGAGATCTTTTACGCCGCGACCTGCGAGGCGCCGGGCGGCTCGACGCGCTCGCTCGTCGTCGGCGGGTCGGCCGAGCCTGCGCCGACCCTGGTGGCCCAGGGCCCGCGTACCGACGCCTCGCTCAACGTGCGCTTCTACACGGTCACGAGCGGCCGGCATCTCCTCCTGCTGGACGACAGCGCGACCGGAGAAGCGTTCTTCAGGACGGGCGCCGCCGCCGCCGATCTCGGCGTGGCGCACCAGGTCCAGTTCAGCCCATCTCCTGAAGAGGTGGAGTCTTTCTTCGGAGCGTTCCCGCTGCCCGAGGGCGATGGGGTCACGCTCTTGATCGCGCACATCGTACCTCCGCCGAGGCTCGCCGTCTCGGCGGAGGTGGGCGTCGTGAGGGACTTCTCGTCGCTCGTCGAGGTCCCCCCGCCCGGCTTTACCCCTGTCTTCGAGCTCCAGAACGTGAGCCAGTACAACCCCCCGGGCCCGCCCATGAGCGACGGCGAAAACGTGTATGTGACGCTGGTGCCGCACCCTGGAAAGACCGTGAATCTGGGCTGGTTCACGCGGACGGGTGAGTCCTTGCTCCCTCAGGAGCATGTCTTCTCCCTCCCGGACGGCAGCAGCGCGCAGATCCTCAGCTCGACCGTCGCGCAGCTCGGCACCAAGCTGCTCGTCGCCTGGATCGAGCAGCTCGACGGCGCAACCTCGGTGCGCGGCCAGCGGCTGATCTGCGCGCTGTGATGAGCGCAAACGCGCCGCGCGCGGCGCTCACCCTGGAAGCGGTCGCGAGACCTGAGGTGCGCAGGAGTCCGGCCACCTCTGGCCGGCGCCGGACTCCTGGCGGGCGGAGCTACGACGGCAAGAGGTACCGGCTCATCAAGGCGCTCGACAGCTCGCCGGCGGGCGTCGAGCAGGTGTACTCGCACACATCTGATCCCGACGTCCTGTTCCACGTTGACGGCAAGGACCTCATCCGCTACCACGTCGGCGCCTGGACGAAGGACGTCGTGACGACGTTTGACTTCTGCTCGGGCGGCGCCTGGAGCCGTACGGCCACGCGTCGCTGAGCATGGTGAACGGTCACGACACCTGGAGCGAGGCTGTCTACGATCCCGGTCCCGGCGGCGATGCCGCCATCGGGCTCCTCGTGACATGGGATATTGCGGAGGGCACCGCGAAGGGGCCGAACCGCACACCGTGCCCAGCCCTGGCGGCACGCGCGCCGTGTTCGGGAGCGACCGGGGCAACGGTGATACGTCGACACCTAGGGATGGACGCATGCACAATCCAGGCGATGTGATCGGCACCTACGGCAAGAGCCGTTCGCTTCTTTTTGCCGGATGGTTTCTGGCGGCGCTGTTCGCCGGCGCGGGCGCCCTGGTGCTGTCCCTGGTCCCAGGGCCGGGCAGCACGGTGCGGTTCGATGGGGATGTGTCGGTGCTGTATCGCGCTGGCTACGGGGCGATCGCGCTGGGCGTCGTGATCGCGCTGGGCACGTGGTGGGTCGTCGGCTCGCAGCCCGTGTTCGTGCTGTACCAGAACGCGATCCAGGCTCGGGAGCGCAAAGGCACCCGGACCGACTTCTACGCCGACATCGAGGATCTCTACACGTTTTACTTCGGCGGTATCGGCTACCGAGCGACACCACAGGCGCCGTGGGTCTTCATTGGAGCGCGCACCTCGCGCTACGCCGAGCTGAGCCACACGTTGCGGATGCGCCATGTAGCGCAGCGCGGGGAGCGGCTCTACCGCGAGCTTCAGGCCGGTGGCTCGGTCGGCTTCCGGGCTCTGCCCGACAGCGTGGCGTTGTCCAAGACCCTGTTCGCCTCCCGCAACATGGACCATCCGATGCAGAGGATCGAGCTCACCCGCGGCCACCTCACGATCGAGGGGAAGACCATCGCGATCGAACGCATTGCCGACGTCGCATCCAACCTCTGGGCAGAGCGGTCGCAGATTCTCGATGTGGATGGCAGGGTGTTCCACACCATGCACTCGAATGCCGTGATGTCGTTCGATGTGCTGGTGGCGCTGATCGCCCGCTTGCAGCAGGACGCCGCCTCTGCAGCCCGCGTCTGAGAGCGGGCATGGGCAACGCACGCGCCGGAGGGGCCGGCGCGTGCGCGGTCGACCGAGGGAGTCGGGGCCCTGCGGGGCTGGGCCGCTCGAGAAGATGGCGAGGTAACTGGCCAGCTCCGCGCGGGCAACGCTGTCACCCTGCAAGATTCCACTTCATCTGCCGTTCGAGCACGACGAGGCCGCCGCGCCGCACGAACCCGAGCTCCTCGTTCAGCGCGAGCATCCCCGGGTTGTTCGACTCGACCGCCGTCGCGATCCGCGAATACCCCCTCCGCCGCGCGAAATCGATCGTGGCCAGCTTGAGCGCCCTCGCCACCCCGCGGCCGCGGCTCGCCGTCGCCACCCCGGTGAACAGGTGGTCGAGGCACGCGGGGTCGTCCTCGCTCCGGTGCAGGATGCAGAGCCCGACGTACCTGTCGCCGTCCCGCGCGACGAAGCACGCCTCGGGCAGCGACGTCGGCGACCGCTCCAGGTACGCCGCGAACGCGTCCGCCGGGAGCTCCGGGTCGACGTGGTTCGGCAGCGGCACCTCGCGGTTCACGGCGAGGTAGAGCGCGTGCAGCTCCGCGAGCCACCCGGGCCGGCGCGCCCGCTCCTCGGAGAGCGGCGCGATCGCGACGCCCGTCACCGCGCGCTCCCCGAGGCGCACCGCCCCCGCCGGCCGCGTGAGGTCGAGCTCGAAGTCCCAGCTCCGGAAGAGCTCCCGGAAGCCGAGCCGCGCGGCGAGCGCGAGCATCTCCGGCTGCGTCTCGCGCGCCATGGCGCGGAGCTCCAGGGCGCCCAGGCGCGCGAGGTCGCGCTCCATCGCCGCGAACAGCAGCGCGCCGATGCCGCGCCGCCGGTGGTCCGGGGCGCACCGCACAGCGCACCAGAACCGCGCGGGGTGGTGCTCCCACGGGACGTGGAAGTGGTGCGCATACGCCACGATCTCCCCCGTCGCGACGACCTCGGCGACGTGGCGGCCGAGGACGTGGCCGCGCCGCGCGAGCAGCTCGTCGAGCTCCCGCAGCGCGCCCGCCGAGCGCGGCTCGATGTCGTGCCGCTCCTCGCGCGGGACCGCGGCGTTGATGCGCGCCACGGCCTCCCGGTCAGCGTCGGTCGGCCGGGCCGGCCGGATCTGGACGGCGCACGTCATCCGTCGAGGATAGCGACCGGCGACCTGGACCGGCGGGGATTCTCCCCGTCGCGCCGCCTCGGCGAGGCGCAGGACCAATCGCCCCGTGACGCCGGGTCGCCCGCCCGGAGACGCCGGCTCACCTGCCCAGCGCGGCGATCTGCTCGTTCACCCAGTCGTCGCCCACGAGCGGGTGCACGCCGGCGCCGTCCTGCGCGAGGTCGATGCCCACCGACAGGAGCCCGCTCTTCACGAGGAACGCGCCCCGGGGGTCCTGCCCGTCGGACTTCGTGAGCCGCCCGCGGATCGCGAGGTTGCCCCCCTGCGCCTCCAGCAGCCTGAAGTCGACGTCGCTCGCCTTGCGCGTGACCGTCGCGGACGCCTTGAGCCCCTCCATGGTCAGGAGCCCCGTGGCCCACCCGGGGATCGCGTCCTCTGCGTCGAGCAGCTCCACGGCCGGCCGCGCGTCCTTGCACTCGAGCCGGATCGCCGCCTGCATCAGGCCTCGTCCCACCTTCGCCTCGTCGATGTCGATGCGCGCCCACCAGTCCGGCCACGCCTCGCCCTTGTGCTCGACCGCGAGGTCCTTGATCTCGATACGGCTCTTCCGGAACGTGGCCGCCGGGTTCAGGACGCTGGCCGCGTCGAGCGCGATGCGCGCCTCCGCGTCGCCCTTCACGGTCGTCTCCTTCCACCTCAGCGCCCCCTGCTTCATCAGCAGGCTCAGCACGCCGGACCCGCGCCCCAGCGGGTCGACCTCGAGGCTGCTCCGCATGAACGCGGCGCCGCCCGTGAACCGCGGCGCGTCCGGCGCGGCGCCGTCCGCGTTGAGCCAGCGCAGGTCCGGGATCGCGGCGGCGACGACATCCACCTTCGACGAGAACCCCGGCGGGAACCTCATGAGGTGGAGCTCCGGCGCGTCGAAGACGGCGCTCGCCCGCTCCACCACGATGGGCGGCAGCCCCTTCTCGGGGCGCTCGAGCGTCGCGCGGGGCACCCGCACCTCGAGGCGCGCCTCCCCGCGCTCGCCGACGCGGAGGTCCACGCCCGCCTCGACGGCCGCGCGCAGCGAAGAGGCCGTGGCCACGAGGTGGCTCGTCGCGTACGAGGCGGAGCTCCCCGGCTCTACTTTGCCCCGGTTGATGACGAGGTTCGTCCGGAGCTCTCCGCTCCCGTCCTCCACCCGCGGCTCGGCGTCCTCGCCCGTGTAGAAGTGGATGAAATCGACCCCGGGGAGCGCGACGTCGAGGCGCGCGCGCGCCCAGGTGGTGTCGAGGAGGTCGATCCCGTCGATCTCCCGCGGATCGAAGGTGTTCATGGTCACGTCGAGGTCGCCGTCGACCCGCGCGGCCACGCGATCGGCGAGGTGGACATCGCCCGAGCGGAGCTCCATCGCGAGCGGCCCGACACGGACGGAGCGGAGCGGCTTGTAATAGAAGCCTCCCCGGATGCGGCCGCCGCCGGCATAGCGGACTTGCTGGATCCAGATCTCCTTGAGCGTCGTGTCCACGCCCTCGAGGTGGACCGTCCAGAGGTTGTACCCCTCGTCCGAGTTCTCGAGATCCCGCTGCGGCGGCAGCGCCGGCTTGATCGGAGGGTTCGCGAAATTCGGGATGGGGGGCAGCGCCTCGATGTGCGGCGCCTCCAGATCGCGCTCGCTCGTCGGATCCACGAGCAGCCGCATCCGGAACACGAAGCCCTCGGCGCGGATGTCCTCGGCGTAGAACTTCTTCCGGAGGAGATCGGTCAGGTGGATGTCCACGTCCACCTCGTCGAGCAACACAGCCCACTGCAGCAAGCTGTCCGACCCGCTGAGCTGGAGATCCTCGACGTGCACGACACCAGGCCAGAAGCTCCAGGCCGACTCGTACTGCAGCGACGCGTCGATCGGGTTGTAGCTGATGAGCCGCGCCATCAGCTTCGTGCTCAGCATGACATTGATGATCACGACGTAGCCGAGCCAGAGCGCGACAGGCAGGATCAACAGCACCTTCAGCGCCTTGCTCGCCCGCGGCCCGAGCCACCCCCTGAGTCCAGGCGATGACCTCAGCGCTCCTGCTGCGTGCATGATCGCGTGGAACGCACGCGGCATGCCGCCGAGCTGACCCGTGGCGCGCGC
This sequence comes from Sorangium sp. So ce406, assembly GCF_051474675.1. NCBI lineage: Bacteria > Pseudomonadati > Myxococcota > Polyangiales > Polyangiaceae > Sorangium > Sorangium sp. So ce406. Next base: position 1,835,221 of record NZ_CP150340.1, read on the forward strand.
CCGCGGGAGGGGGGGCCACCGTAGCGATCTGCCTCGCTTGTGGCGAAGCTCGCCAGGCGCGCGGCGAGCGACGCGACGAGCAGCGCGCGGTTTTCCTGGATCTGCCCTGGATCTGCCGGAGATCGCGGCGCCGGGGGCGGCCGACGCCGCGGCGCCCGGCAGGCACCCCCCTTGCTAACCCTGGCGACCGCTGCGCTGCCGAGCCTGTCGCACAGCAGCCCCCGCTGGATGCTTGTTCCAGCGATCACCCGAGGTCATCCATGAAGCACACGGTCCATCACGACCTGAACGACGACGAAGCGAAGACGGCAGTCCTGCGGGCGCTGGCGCGGTATCGCGATCGTTACGCGGAGTACTCGCCCTCCATGCTCTGGAGCGACGATCGGCGCGCGGATCTCGGGTTCTCCTTCAAGGGGTACAAGGTGACGGGGCGCCTCGAGCTCCGGCCCAGCGCCGTGGATCTCGATGTCGACGTGCCGCTCGCGCTGCGCATGTTCAAGCGGATGGCGATCGCGGCGATCGACGAGGAGGTGCGGCGGTACCTCGGTGAGGCGCACCGCGAGCGCGCGCTGCGCGCCCCGGCTGCGGTCGTCGAGGACGCCGTCTGAGCTCGTGACGTATGCAGAGCTCCAGCGCAACAACCCCCCGAACCAGGCGTCGCTCGCGGAGCGCTCCGCGGCGCGAGCGGCGCTCCGCGCCGAGCGCGGTCGTCCGCCGGCGCCGTGTGACCCTGGCGATCGAGACCGTCGAGACCGTCGAGACCGTCGAGACCGTCGACTACCCGCGCGCGGTCGACGACCCGCGCGCGGTCGCCGCGGCGGCGCCGCTCACCCCGTCGCCGATCGAGTCGGCCAGGTCGGCGGGCCTCCGGTACGTCAACGACGGTGAGCCGGGCATCTCCAGGCGCAAGGCGGGCAAGAGCTTCAAGTACCTCGACGCCGAGGGGCGCCCCGTGAAGGACGAGGAGACGCTCGCGCGCGTCCGCCGCCTCGCGATCCCGCCCGCGTGGACCGAGGTGTGGATCTGCCAGAGCGAGCGCGGGCACATCCAGGCCACCGGCCGGGACGCGCGCGGCCGGAAGCAGTACCGGTATCACCCGCGCTGGCGCGAGGTCCGCGACGAGACGAAGTACGACCGGATGCTCGCGTTCGGCGCGGCGCTCCCGGCGATCCGCGCGGCGACGGAGCGCGACCTCGCGCTGCCGGGGCTGCCGCGCGAGAAGGTGCTGGCGACCGTGGTGCGCCTGCTCGACGAGACCTCGATCCGCATCGGGAACGACGAGTACGCGCGCGACAACAACTCGTATGGTCTCACCACGCTGCACGACGAGCACGTCGAGATCCAGGGCGATCGCATCAGGTTCCACTTCCGGGGCAAGAGCGGTAAGGAGCACGAGCTGACGGTGCGCGACCGCCGGCTCGCGCGCGTCGTGAAGCGCTGCCAGGACGTGCCCGGTCACGAGCTGTTCCAGTACATCGACGGCGACGGCGGCCGGCAGCGGATCCACTCCGACGACGTGAACGAGTACCTGCGCGCGATCGCGGGGCAGGAGTTCACGGCGAAGGATTTCCGCACGTGGACCGGCACGGTGCTGTGCGCGTCCTTCTTCTGCGAGATGGAGGTCGCGACCACGGCCCGCCAGATGAAGAAGTGCGTGGCGCAGGTGATCGACATGGTGTCTGCGCGCCTCGGGAACACGCGCGCCGTCTGCCAGCGCTGTTATGTCCACCCCGCGGTGATCCGCGCCTACACCGAGGGCGCCCTGCAGACCTTGCTCGAGGCGGAGCAGGCCGTCACGGACGAAGCGCTCGCGGCGCTCCGGCCCGAGGAGGCCACGATGCTGCGGATCGTCCGCGGCTTCAGCGAGCGCGACGCCGTGCCGCTCGCGAACCAGCTCCGCGAGAGCGTGCGCGCCGCCGCCAAGGCGCGGCGCGCCGGCGGTGCGCGGCGCGGCGTGAAGAGCGCCAAGCGGTCCAGCAAAGAGCGTCGCGCCGCGGCCTGAGCCGCCACGTCGAAATCCCCACCACAACCTGCGCTCTGGCCGTCCCCGACGTCCGACTCTGGCCGTCCTCGACGTCCCGACTCTGGTCGTCATGGGTGCTGACGAGATCGACGTGTCTCTCCGTCACAACGCGCCCATGGCGCTGTGGCGTTGTGCCCCGGACGCGGCAGCGCTGCGGTGGGTTCGCGAACAGTTTCGCAGACTTGCGCGAAGGTCGCGCCCGGTACGCTTCGTGTTCTTCGGGATCTCCGAAGAGCGGCGCGAACCCTCAGCCAAGGAGGTCTGCATGGCGAGCCAGAGGTTGATCACCGGGACGGTGCGTACACGTGTCGAGGCCGAGGACGCCATCCGGCGGATCCTGGACAGCGGGCACTCGCGCCGAGACATTTGCCTCATCGTGAGCGAGGCCGCGAGGCGCCAGCATTTCTCGCGCTCGCGCGTCCAGGGCGCGGCCGTCCACGGCCAGGCGCTCAGCTCCATCCTCGGCGCGGCGGGCGCCGGTCTCGTGGTCCCCGGCCTGCGGCTCGCGGTGGCAGGCCCGATCGCCGTGCAGCTCGCCGACGCGAGCTCGGCGAGCACGGTGGCCAGCCTGAGCAGCGTGCTCGTCGACGCCGGCATCCCGGAGCAGCGCGCCCCGGAGGCCGAGCGCCGCCTCAAGGAGGGCGCGATGCTCATCGGCGTGGCGGCGCGCGACGACGCCGACGCCGCGGCGCTGCAAGCCATCCTGCGCGACGTCGGCAGCGGAGAGTCCTGCGGCACCAGCAAGGGTGCGCGCGTCTTCGCGTCGTTCGCCTAGTACTGCGGGGCAGAAGTCCTGCCAGGGATCTGCCTCGCGAGAGGAGAGATTTCAACGCCAAGGCGCCAAGGCGCAAAAAAGACAATAATTTCATGTCTTTTTGCGCCTTGGCGCCTTGGCGCCTTGGCGTTGAAATCTCCATCCGGATCCCCGGCCGGACTCCTGGAGGGCGGAACTAGCGCCCCGGTCACGTCCGGGACAGCCACCCGGAACGCGAGATCAAGAACCCATCCATCGGTGATGCGCCTCGCTACCCCGGGCGTTCCTTCGCACCTCTGGGGATGAGCCCGCTCGGAGTTGCGGAGGTTCCGGATAGGTGGAACGCCGCTTGAATGATATCCAGAGAAATCAGCCGAGGCTGACTCGGCGTGAGGCGATTTTGTACCCCTGAGGCAAGATGGTCGTGCGATCTCCGCTGTGAGGCGATGGTTGGCAGTTTCGCTCACAGTACTGCGTGGACGGTCCGCGCGGAGGCCGCTGCTCGGGAGGTAAGGAGGAAGGAAACGGCGGTCACAGACACCTCAGGAGGGTCCCCATGGAGCCGATCGCATTCGCAGACGAGAGCGTGGGTCTGGACGGTTTGATTGACGACGATTCGATCGAGCAGCTCAAATCGTTCTGCCGCGGCGAGATGTCCGCGGTCGAGACGTACCGTCATGCCATCGCCGTCGCGGGCGGCGGGTGGGTGGCCGAGCACCTCCGGCTCAACCTGGCGTCGCACGAGGCGCGGGTGAAGCTGCTGCGCCGCCGGATCGAGGAGCTCGGGGGCGATCCGCCGGAGAGCTCCGGCCCGTGGGGCGCGTTCGCCAAGGCCGTCGAGCGGACCGCTGTGGCGCTCGGCTACAAGACGGCGCTCTCGGTGCTGGCGGAGGGAGAGGACCATGGCCTCAAGGACTACCGGAACGACCTCGAGGAGCTCGACACCGAGTCGCACGTCCTCGTGCGGGACGTGATCCTGCCGCAGCAGGTGTCGACGCTCCGGTGGATGACGAACATCAAGCGGCAGATACCGTGACGCGGGCGGGCCGCTCCCGCGCCAGCTCCGCGGCATACGCGACGGCCGCGCGCATGCAGCCCGCCGCTCACCCCTTCACGTCGTACTCCGCCTGGAGGAGCTTCGCGATCGTCGACAGCTGCATGTTCGACGTGCCCTCGTAGATCTTCCCGATCTTCGCGTCGCGATAGAACTTCTCGACCGGATAGTCCCTGGTGAAGCCGACGCCGCCCATGAACTCGATGCACAGCGACGCCGTCCGCTCGGCCACCTCGGACGCGAACAGCTTCGCCATCGCGGCCTCCTTCACGAACGGCTGGCCCGCGTCCTTGAGCCGCGCGGCGTTGTAGACCAGGAGCCGCGCGGCCTCGATCTCCATCGCCACGCGCGCATACTGGAACTGCACGCCCTGGAAGCTCGCGATCGACTGGCCGAACTGCTTGCGCTCGCCCATGTAGCGCATCGCGTGCTCGAACGCGCCGGCCGCCAGGCCGAGCATCTGCGCGCCGATGCCGATCCGCCCCTCGTTCAGCGTCTCGATCGCGATCTTGTAGCCCTTGCCGACCTCGCCGAGCACGTTGCCCTCCGGCACCTCGCAGTCCTCCAGGACGAGCTCGCACGTGCTGGAGGCGCGGATCCCGAGCTTGTTCTCCTTCTTGCCCACCGAGAACCCGGGGAAAGAACGCTCGACGACGAACGCCGTGATGCCCTTGTAGCCCTTCGACGGATCGACGCTCGCGAACACCAGGAACAGCGAGCTCTCGTTCGCGTTCGTGATCCAGAGCTTGCGGCCGTTCAGGACCCAGCGGTCGCCCTTGCGCTCGGCCCGGGCCGCGAGCGCGAACGCGTCCGAGCCGGAGCCCGCCTCGCTCAGCGCATACGAGCCGACCCACTCCCGGCTCAGCCGCGGGAGGTACCTCTCCTTCTGCGCCTCGCTGCCCCAGCGGAGGAGCGCATTGGCCACCAGGGTGTTCTGCACGTCGATGAGCACGCTGAGGCTCGGATCGACCACGGCGAGCGCCTCGACCGCGAGGATCGCGTTGAAGAAGCTCGCGCCGGAGCCCCCGTAAGCCTCCGGGATCTCGATGCCCATCAGGCCGAGATCGAAGAGCGGGGGCAGCAGATCGTGGTCGATCGCGCCCTGCTCGTCCATCGCCGCCGCGCGCGGCGCGACGCGCTTCCGGGCGAAATCAAGCACCGAGTCGCGGAAGAGGCGCTCCTCGTCGGAGAGCTGGGTGAGCGGAGGCTGGGACACGATGGTTTCTCCTTGTGGGCCCATGGCGCGGCGCGCCGTCGGGGAACCCCACTATGCACCGCGAGGACCGCAGGCGGAAGGCGTTCAAACACGCCCGCGCGCGGGCCGCCTCATCCGTCGACGTCGCGCCTGCGGCAGCGGAGCAGCGTGTGGGCGAGGCCGAGGTCGTCGATCTCCGCGTCGATGACGAGCCCCGCCTCGTCGATGCAGCGCTTGATGTCGGCGGCGCTGTACATGCGGCTGTTCCCGTTCGCGAGGCACGTGAAATACAGGGAAGAACCGTGCAGGCAGTGGACCGCCACCTCGTTGCTCTGCCGATCCCAGAACGTGTCCAGGATCCAGAGCACCGTCTCGCCCCCCATGGCGGCGCGGGCCCGCCGGAGGATCTGGACGATGTCCGCCTCGGAGAAGCACACGAGGAACTGGCTCATCCAGATGGCGTCGAAGCCCGTCGGGAACGCCTGGCCGTGATCCAGGAAGTCGATCGGCGTGCCCATGATCCGGCCGAGCATCCCGTGCTGCTCCACGTTGACCCGGGCGTCCTCGAGCTGGCCGGGCAGGTCGAGGATGGTGACCCGCACGTCCGGGTCGTGCGTACAGCACTGGATCGCCCAGCGCCCCGTGTTGCCGCCGATGTCGAGCAGCGTCCTCGGCCGCCGCTCGAACACGACCGGCAGCGCCTCGGGGAACGCCGAGTCGGAGTAGAGGTGATCGAAGGCAAACCAGCTCTCCCTCACCTGCGGCGGGAGCTCGGGCAGCGCCTCGTAGACCGTCGGCCACTCGCCAAAGACCTTCAGGCCCGCCGGCTTGCCGTCGTCGATCGCCTCGTCGAGGTGGCGCATGCCCTCGTAACAAACGTCATGGATGAAATCCATGTTGATACGGGTCATCCGGTCGTTCTCGACGATGAGCCCGACCCGCGTGATCGTGTAGCGCTCTCCACGCGCGCCGGCGCACTCCACCAGGCCGAAGCTCAGGCTCGCCTCCAGCAACGTCTTGGCCGCATACGCGGAGAGGCCCGTGTCCTGGGCCACCTCGGCCGGGGTCCTGCCGCTCCTGCCGGCGCGCTGGAGCGCCTTGAGGACGCCGCGGTTCCGCATGACCCGCGCCACCTGGAACATGACAGGCGCGAACGCGATGCGCTGGGCAGCGAGCATGGCGTCGAGGGTGGGATTCGGGGCGGGATCGTTCTTCATCGAGCTCCGGTCGTCGGGGGTGTGGTGGGGGCTAGCGAGCGCCCTCGCGCTGGAGGAGCAGGGCGAAGCCGCCCAGGCCTCCGAGCAGCGCGCACTCTGCCCGACCCTCCTCGGCCAGCGAAAGCCCCATCACGCCGCAGAGCAGGCCGAACGCGAGGGTCGCGGCGCCGAGCTTCCGCTCGTCGGTCGGCCGGGCAGGCGGAGAGGGCGGTCTCGTGCGGTAAGGGCTCGCCACCGCGGAATCATACCACCGGCGCCGCGATCACAAGGACGCCGCCGCGATCTCCGTGAGCTCGTCGTCGGTGAGCGGCAGCGGGTTCGCCTTCATGCTGCTCGCCGCCCGGGCCTTCGCGACCAGCGCCGGGAGGTCGGCCTCGCTCGCGCCGTAGCGGCGGAGCCCGGGGACCGCGAGGTCGCGGCAGAGCTCGCGCACCCAGGCGATGCCCTCCTCGGGGGCGGCCCCGGCGCGGCCGGTCACGAGCGCGGCGATCTCGTCGAAGCGCGGCAGCGCGGGGTGGTCGGGGCCGCGCGCGCGCAGCGCCCGGAGGTTGACCTCGAGGACGGCCGGGAGGAGCGCGGCGCACACGGCGCCGTGGGGCGCGTCGAACATGCCCCCGACCGGCGCGGCGAAGCCGTGGACCGCCCCGAGCCCGGCGTTCGCCAGGCAGAGGCCGCCGAGCAGGCTCGCCACGGCGAGGTCGTCGCGCGCGGCCGCGTCGGGGCCCTCGAGGACCGCGCGGCGGAGCGAGCGCGCCGAGCGGCGGATGCCCTCGCGCGCGAGGCCGTCGGTGAGCGGGTTGCCGCGGACCGAGAGGAGCGGCTCGATGAGCTGCGAGAGCGCGTCGAGCCCGCTCGAGGCGAGCACCTCGGGCGGCGCGCCCGCGAGCAGGTCGGGGTCGACCACCGCGAGGCGCGGCAGCATGTGCGGGCTGCGCAGGCTCGCCTTCACGCGGGCCTCCTTCGAGGCGAGCACCGCGTTGCGCGTCACCTCCGAGCCGGTGCCGGCGGTCGTGGGGATCGCCACGAACGGCACCGACGGATGGGAAAGCGCTTTCCCGTGGCCGATCACCTCGAGGTAGTCGAGCGGGTCGCCGCCGTTCGCGAGGAGCGCGGCGATGGCCTTGCCGGCGTCGATGGCGCTGCCGCCGCCGAAGGCCACCACGACGTCGCACCGCTCGGCGGCGGCCCGGGCCGTGCCCTCGCGGGCGAGCTCGACCGTGGGCTCGCCGGCGACGGCGAAGGTCACCGCGCCGACGTTCGCCGCCGCGAGCGCGGCGAGGAGCGGCGCGGCGCGGCCCTGGCGCTGCCCGGTGACGACGAGCGCGCGCGTCCCGCCGAGGCCCTTCACGGCCGCGGGCACCTCGGCGAGCTTGCCGGCGCCGAAGACGATGCGCGTCGCGGTGGCGAACTCGAAGGCGAGCGCTTGAACGGGGGGCGCCACGTCAATACCCCGCGTCGTCCGGGGAGACATTGACGTATTTCCGGCTGGTCCGCGGCTCGGCCATCATGTCTGCGACGGTGTCCCGCCACCGCTTGTAATGCTCCGTTTCCTTGTGCGCGGCCGGCGCCTCCTTGTTCCTGTAGACCTCGACGAGCACGAAGCGCGTGGGGTCGTCGAGGTCCTGGTCGACGTCGAACCGGGCGATCCCGGGCTCCTTGACGCTCTCGCGCGCGTTCTCGATCGTCGCCTGGCGGAAGGCGTCGACGAGCTCGGGTTTGACATGCACGTGGACGTGCACGATGAACAGGCTGTTGGGCATGGGCGCAATCTAGCTCGGCCGCGCGGCGGCAGGAACCCGGGTCGTGGCCGGCGCCGGTCCGCGCGAGGGCCGGTCACGCGCTCCGCGCCACGCCCGCGCGCATGGCCCACGCGCGCTCGCGATGGACGCGGCCCGGCCGCGCGGGCTCGCGTCGATCGCGAGCGCGCCGCGCCGCGCCGCGGAGGCGCTCTCCGGCAGGGCGCCTCCGCCCCTGCGACGACTCCCGACTTGGCCCGACCGGCGCTGACGTTACGATCCCCGTGAACCGGCGGGGGGGCTCGGCGGGGGCCGAGTTCATGAGCGCCGGGAGCGAGGAAGGTCGATATGGCGGATCCGACCACGGAGAGCCCGCAGCCCGAAGCTGCGCCCGATGCGGCGCAGTCCATCGCGCTGCATTCCATCGAGTTCAGGTCCGATCACGGTCTCCTGAAGGACTGCAAAGGGGAGAGCGGCTGGAGGAACGAGGGCGACCCGTGTCCGCAGCCCGAGTGGACGTCGAACGCCGCAGCGCCGCTGTCGATCTCGATGGGCAGGAGCGTCGTCATCCGCGTCGGCCTGGAGTCGAGGAACGGCGCGTCCAGCGCGGGGCCGACCTCGATCCGCGCCGTCGGGCCGGCGGGGCTCACGTTCGAGAGCCGCAGCCTCGCGCCGGGCGGGGGGCCGCTCGACCTCGTGTCGTCGCGGAAGCTCGCGAGGCGGCTCCAGAAGTTCACCCTCAACCTGTCCTGGTCGGCGGGCGGGGGAGCCCCGGTGTCGCCCTCCCGGACATCGAACCTGGTCTATGTCACGATGGGGAGGCCCCAGACCGACAAACAGAACATCTGGCAGGAAGATGGGGTGACCCTGAGGCGGATGGACAGGGCGGTCTCGTGGATCGAGCCGCTCAACACCCTGGATCCCCACGAGATCGTGGACGGGCTGCTCGCCAAATTCCCGATCTACACGCTCCAGCCGAGCCCCAGGGTGCCCCGGCAATACCACCACCCGACGTACCTGAACAGCGAGGGAGGGGCCTGGCCGATGAGCGATTATGTGCAAGAGAGCGGCGAGTGCCAGGCCATCGTCCGGCTCATCCGCGGCATGCTGCGGCAGCTCGGGATCCCGGGGCGGACGCGCATCGTCGTGGTGTGGGGCGATCCGAACGTGGACGGCGGGCGCAGGACGCTCTCCGCCGACCTGGAGGAGCACCCGTGGGCGGGGCTCGACGTGACGAGGACCGTGGGCGACCGCGTGTGGCGCGCGGCGCTCGTCGACGGTCCGGTCGAGGAGGGGAGGACCTATCCGGCCTCGCACACGCGCCTCTCCGACGGGACGCTCAGCCCGGGGCTCAACCGGTACGAGGCGGCCCTCGAGTTCTCGCACGGCGGCCGGACGCGGTACTACGCGGGCGGCGCCGGGGTGTTCGACAGCGTGGAGCCGATCCTCGGCGTGTTCTGGGGGCTCATCTGGTTCAGCTCGGCGCCGAACGACGGGTACCGCGTCGAGAAGATCGTGGCAACGTACGGGCGTTCGGGAGGTGGGCGATGAACGGGAATGGCGCTCTCGGGCAGGACATCGACGCGCGGATCGCGGCGTGGCTCGCGGCCGTGGCGCGCGTGACCCCGGACGGGTTCACGCCCGTCGCGCGGTTCGACGACGTGCCGGACCAGGCGCGCGCCGACTCGTACTACTGGTGCGACTCGATCTTCAGGAGCGAGGTCAACCCGCACAACGAGGCCCTGGGGGCGCGCCACGCGATCCACGCGGCCACGGACGACACGCCCGACCTGCTCCGCCACGAGCTCACCGCGGGGGGGCTGGAGCTCACCGTGACCGAGGGGCGCAACTTCGTCCTCGTCCAGGTGGAGCGCTCCAGCCTCGATATCCTCTCGCTGTGCGGGCGTGACCGCGCCGCCGCCGCGCGCCGCGTGGCCGAGGCGATCTTCCACACGGGCATCGAGTCGAACACGGTCGGCGTCCGGTCGCCCTCCGACGCGGCGCTCTGTCCGGTCCCCGACGAGGCGCCGGACCTCGAGGAGGGCACGACGGTCGCGAGCAACCCGGCGGTGGACCCGGACCTCCTCGCCTGCTGGAAAGACCGCACCGAGTGCGGTGTTCGAGGCGGAAGGCTCTACTTCCTCTGTTACAAGAAATCGTCGCAGCGCGCGGGGTTCGCGAACGCCTGCCAGTGGTTCTGAGGCGGGGGCGGTCACAGGGGCGACGGCCGGGACGGTGACCGGAGGACCGGGGTCGGGTGAGCCGGGAGGGGAAGGAGAGGGGGCGGAGGAGGGGAAGACAGGGCTGCGCCGGTATTGCGTCTGCGCGCCGCGCGCGGGATGTTGCGCGGGTGGCGGGATCACATCGGCCCAGGATCTTGGTCTTCCCCGGCGGCTCGGCGGACGCTGCGCTGGCGCCCGCCGCGGCGCGCGGCCACGCCGCGGTCCCGGCGCGGGACGTCGAGGCCGGGCTGGATCTGCTGGCGACCCAGCCGTTCGACGTGGCCGTCGTCGGGGCCGACGGGGCGCTCGGCGAGGCGCTGGCGCTGTGCCGGCGGCTGCGCGCGGCCCCCGGGGGCGATCGCGTGGCCGTGGTCGCCATCGCCGGGGACGCGGCCGAGACAACGGCCCTGCTCGAGGCGGGCGCCACGGTCGTGGCGGCGGCGGACGAGCGGTCGATCGCGATCCAGCTCGACGCGGCGTCGTGGTGGGTGCAGCGGCCGGCCGCGCGCGCGGCCGACAGGGCGCCCGCGGAGCGCGCGCTGCTCGAGCGCGCCGGGCGCTCGTTCCGCGACGGATCCGCGGAGGTGATCGGCCTCTTCGTCTGGGACGTCACCGGGCGCATCCTCGACGCGAACGACGCGTTCCTCCGCATGGTCGGCTGTGCGCGCGAGGACGTCGAGGCGGGCCGGCTGAACTGGGTGGCGCTGACGCCGCCCGAGCTCCGCGCCGCGGACGAGCGCGCGCTCTCGGAGGTCCGGAAGCACGGCATCTGCCCGCCGTTCGAGAAGGAGTTCCTCCACCGCGACGGCCGGCGCCTGCCCGTCCTCATCGCCCCCGCCCTGGTCGAGGGGGCCCGGGATCGCGGCGTCTGCTTCGTCCTCGACATGACGGCGCGCCGGGCCGCCGAGGGCGCGCTCCGCGCGAGCGAGGAGCGCCTGCGGCTCGTGGTGCGCGCGACGAGCGACGCCTTCTGGGACTGGGATCTCTCGTCGGGGCGCGTCACCGGGAGCGAGCGCATGCGGAGCTTCTACGGGACGGGCGGCGCCGACATCGAGGAGGACGCGGCGTGGTGGTTCGAGCGCGTCCACCCCGAGGACCGCGACCGCGTGATGAACGCGCTGCGGCGCGCGATCGAGGGCAAGGAGAGCACGTTCGAGCTCTGGTACCGGTGCCTGCTCGCGGACGGCAGCTACGCCGACGTCCAGGACCGGGGCATCGTCCTGCGCGACGGGGCCGGCAAGGCGTACCGGATGCTCGGGGCGGTGTCCGACGTCACCGAGCGCCGGCAGATGGAGACGCGGCTCTTGCTCGCCGATCGCATGGCGTCGCTCGGCACGCTCGCCGCCGGGGTGGCGCACGAGATCAACAACCCGCTCGCGTACATGGTCACGAACGTCGATTTCGCGCGCAAGGAGCTCCGCGCCAGGGGCGCCGCCGCGCGCGTCGACGCGCTCGTCGCGGCGCTCGACGAGGCCGCGGAGGGCGGGGCGCGGGTCCGGCACATCGTGAGCGGCCTGAAGACGTTCTCGCGCGCGGACGACGGCGCGCTCGGCCCGGTGGAGGTCGACCGCGTGATCCAGCTCGTCCTGCGCATGGCGCAGCAGCAGATCCGCAGCAAGGCGCGGCTCGTCCTGGAGCTCGGCCCGGTGCCGCCCGTCCACGCGAACGAGGCGCAGCTCGGCCAGGTGATCCTGAACCTGCTCGTGAACGCCGCGCAGGCGCTGCCGGACGGGAAAGAGGCCGAGAACGAGATCCGGATCGCCACCGCCGCCGCGCCGCCCGGCCGCGTGCGCATCGAGGTGCGCGACACCGGGCCGGGGATCGCGCCGGAGCTCAGGAGCCGCATCTTCGACCCGTTCTTCACGACGAAGCCGATCGGGGAGGGGACGGGGCTCGGGCTTGCGATCTGCCACGGCATCGTGGCGAGCTTCGGGGGCGAGATCGGGGTCGAGAGCGAGGTGGGCCGCGGCGCGTGCTTCCGCGTGCTCCTGCCCGTCTGGCGCGCGGACGCCGGCGCGCCGGACGAGCGGGACGAGCGCGGAGGCGCGCCGGGCGATCCGCTCGACGAGTACCCCGAGGAGGCCGCGCAGTAGGCGTGGCGCCCGCCCCAGGCGGACAGGCGTGGGGCCGGCCGTCACGCCGGCGCCGGCGCCCGGGCGGGCCGGTGGGCCGGCCGCTTGCGCGCGCGGCTGCGCGCGCCCAAGGTGCCGCACGGGCCCGTGACGCTCGATCGGTCACGGCCGAGAGCGGGGGCTGTTCAGCGGAACCGCGGATCAGCGGGAGGGAGCGCGCCGCGCGGCGCGGTCCGGTCGTGAGGTTGGAGCATGGGCGAGAAAACGGGTCGCATCCTGGTCGTCGAGGACGATCTGGACATCAGGAGCATCCTGTCGCAGCTCCTGGTGTTCGAGGGCTACGACGTCGAGGAGGCGGCGGACGGCGCCGAGGCGCTCGCGCTGCTGCGGCGCGACCAGCCGCCCGCGCTGATCCTGCTCGACCTGATGATGCCGGTCATGGATGGCTGGCAGCTCCGCGCCGAGCTCCAGCGCGACCCGGCGCTCGCGTCCATCCCGGTGGTGATCGTGTCCGCCGACGTGCGGGCCGAGCAGGAGGCGTCGCGGCTCCGCGTCGCGGGCCTGCTGAAGAAGCCGCTGCAGATCGAGCCGCTGCTCGAGCTGGTCCACCGGATCTGCGGGGCGCCGGGGCGCTGAGCGCGCGGCGGCGCCGCTGGGTGTGGGTGGCCTTGATGCGCCCCTCGCGCATGTGATCGACGGTCTTCGGATCGAAATCTGCATCGACCGGGTAGCGTGCTTGTTGAGCTCTGCGATCAGGCCGTCGATCGTCGCCTCGAGCTCCACGGGAGTGAACTCGTTGGGGGCGTCGGAGCTCGCTTGATGGGATGAACAACGAGGTTTGGAGCGACAGGAGCGCACCGGTGCGGTCCTGGGAGCGCGGGTCGTCGGGGGAGCACATCTTCATACTCACCCTGCTCACCTCTCGGCCTGGAGGGCGCGATGTGCGGCGCAGTAGCGGCGGCTCCAAGACCGTCGCTGGTATTGTTGTCTGTATTGCATGGCGCGGTGGACGTTCGCCTCTGTCCTTCGAACCGTTTCTCGATGTTCGCTGCCGTGCCCTCTTGACGATCAGTCCTCGATGGGATGTCATCCGCGCGGGGGTCAAACATGTCTTGCAGGGGGCCTGCGGACTCGCATCGTCACCATCGAAGCGGCCTGTGTCTCGCGCCTCCCGTACGGCGCTCGCGCCGTACGGAGGGCGTGTTGCTCGCGGGGCTCGCGTCCCTGCTCTCGACGTCCTGCGCGCAGACAGCGCCCGATCATCCGGACGGCGCCGTCCTCCTCGGGGCCCTCCTGCCCTTCTCCGGCGGCGAGTCGGCCGTCGGCCGCAACCTCGAGCAAGCGCTGTTGCTCGCGGTCGACGACCTGAACGCCGCGGGCGGGCTCGACGGGAGGCCGTTCGACCTCCGGAGCCGCGACAGCCACTCGAGCGCGCAGCGCGGGCTCGATCAGCTGATCGAGCTGCTCTACACGGATCGGGTCGCCTACCTGATCGGGCCCGAGGAGAACGATATCGCCCGTGCGATCGCGCCGGACGTGAAGCGGCTCGACGCATTTCACATGCTGCCGGGGTACGCCGCGCCCTCGGTCGCGCGCAGCGAGGCGAAGGGGGGCTGGATGCGGCTCGCCCCCTCCTCGTTCGAGGTCGGCTGCGCGCTGGCAAAGATCGCCGTTCACGACGAGATCGACACAGCGAACAGCCTCGCCGCGCGGGACGACTACAACGCCAGCGTCAGCAGCAGCTTCACGACCCACTTTGCGGCGATCGGGGGCAGAGTCCTGCCCTCCGTGACGTTCACGTCGGGCGAGCAGACGTACACGAGGAACATCACGACGGCCTTCGACTCACACGCCGGCCGCACGCTCCTGGCCGCCAACCCGGCCGCGGCCTCGACGATCGTGACCGAATGGGCGGTCTCCGGGAGCCCGGGCACCTGGTTGCTCGGCCCCGCGCTGCGCGCCGAGGTGCTCCTCGCCAACATCCCGACAGGCTCCCTCGACGGATACGTCGGGGTCTCGCCCTCGCTCAGCCTGCGGAGCGAGTGCCAGGTCGTGGACGAAGCCGCGGAGTCGCTCGACTGCACGACCGGGAACGCCGCCGCGTTCATCGACCACTTCTCTCGCCGGTGGGGCGGCGAGGCGCCGCTGCCCGCGGCGCACTTTTACTACGACGGTGTCGTCCTGATCGCGATGGGCCTCGCGTACGCCCAGGCGACGAGCGGGACGGTCCCTTCGTCCGGACATGAGCTGCGGAACATCATCCGCGAGCTCAACAGCCCGGAGAACGAGGCGGCCTCGTGGCAAGATCTGAGCTCGGCGATGGCGAGGCTCCGCGCGGGGATCCCGCTCCGGTACGTCGGGGCAGCCGCCGAGTACGAGTTCGATGGGTACGGGGCGAGCGTGCACCATTTCATGCAGAAATGGACGATTGACGGTGACAGGTTCGTCGACCTCGCTCCCGTCGCGGTGACGTGCGAGCCCTGGAAATGAGCCCGCTGAAAGCCTGGCTTTCGCGCGGAACCGGACGGTCCTCGACGCGATCGGCGTGAACGAATCGCGGTGCCCTGGATCGAGGGAGACCTCGCGCGGCGCGCGGCGTCAGGGCGCGATCGACGCCGATAACCCAGCGGCCCGCCGCGCTTTCGCCGATGTGGCGCCTGGCGCGCAGCGCCTTGGCTGGAACTGGAGCTCAGGTCATCGACGCAGCCATCGGCGCGACCGGCGTGCATCCCCCCTTGACGATCGGTCCTCGATGCGATGTCATCGGTGTGAAGGCGAACCATCGTCTTCGGGGGGCCCTGCCGCCTTGCATTGCTTCCATCGAGCCGGCATGTGGCTCACCCACCTCGGACGACACATGCGCTGCACGGAGACCAGGCTGCTCTTGGGGCTCGCGTCCCTGCTCTCGGTGTCATGCTCGCCGGCAGCGCCTGCGCACCCCGAGGATGCCGTCGTCATCGGGGCCCTCCTGCCCTTCACCGGCAGCGAGTCGGCCATCGGCCGCAACCTCGAGCAGGCGATGTTGCTCGCGATCGAGGATCTGAACGCCGCGGGAGGGCTCGACGGCAAGCCGTTCGACCTCCGGAGTCGAGACAGCCACTCCAGCACGGAGCGTGGGCTCAATCAGGTGCTCGAGCTGCTCTACGCGGACGAAGACGCAGTCGACTACCTGGTGGGGCCCGAGGAGGACGAGCTCGCCCGTGAGATCGCGCCGGACGTGAAGGCGCTCGACGTGTTCCACATGCTGCCGGGGTACGCCGCGCCCTCGGTCGCGCGCAGCGAGACGAGGGGGGGCTGGATGCGGCTCGCCCCGGCCCCGTTCGACGTGGGTTGCGCGCTGGCGATGACCGCCGTCAGCGAGGGCATCACCACCGTGAACAGCCTCGCCGCGCGGGACGACTACAACACCCGCGTCAGCAGCGAGTTCACGACCCAGTTCGTGGCGCTCCGGGGCAGGGTCCTCCCTTCGGTGACGTTCACGTCGGGCGAGCACACGTACACGAAGAAGATCGAGTCGGCCTTCGCGTCGAACGCCGGGCGCACGCTCCTGGCGGCGTATCCCGCCACCGCCTCGACCATCGTGACCGAGTGGACCGTCTCCGGGCGCCCGGGCACCTGGTTCCTCGGTCCCGCCCTGCGCACCGACGTGCTGCTCGCCAACATCCCGACAGGCTCCCTCGACGGGTACCTCGGGGTCTCGCCCTCGCTCAGCCTGCGCAGCGAGTGCCCTCTGGTGGACGAATCCGTGGAGATGGCCGGCTGCACGACCGAGAACGCCGCCGCCTTCATCGACCACTTCTCGCGCCGGTGGGACGGCGAGGCGCCGCTGCCCGCGGCGCACTTCTATTACGACGGCGCCGTCCTCATCGCGATGGGCCTCGTGTACGCCCAGGCGACGGGCAAGGAGATGCCGCTGTCCGGGTACGAGCTGCAGAAGATCATCCGCGACCTCAACAGCCCGGAGAACGAGGCTGCTTCGTGGCGGGATCTGAGCTCGGCGATGGCCAGGCTCCGCGCGGGGACCCGGCTCCGGTACGTCGGGGCGGCCGCCGAGTACGAGTTCGACGACTACGGGGCGAGCATACATCACTTCATGCAGCGGTGGACGATCCAGGGGCACGCCTTCGTCGATCTCGCCCCCATCGCCCTGACGTGCCCCGGCCAGAAATAGCCTCGCCGTGAGGCCCGAGGCTCACGCAGGGGCCGCGCGGGATCGAGCCAGTCGAGGATCGAGGAGGGGTATCCCATGAGGATGCCTGGGCGATGTCGCGTGGCGGCCTTCGGGCTCGCAGCGACCTCCTCGCCTCGCGCGGCGCCGCTCAGTAGCGGTGTCGTAGCTCGAGGAACACCTCGCGCGGCGCCAGCGGGTACTCGAAGCCCGAGAACCCAGGGTCCGGCCCGCTGGCGCCGAGGATGTTCTTGGCGCGCAACGCCACGGTCGTCTCGTGACCCGGGATGACCCACAGGTTGCGCGCGACCAGGCTGGCGTTCCACCACAGGTACGTGGGCAGGTCGAAGCTGCCGCCGTTCTCCAGGATGCTCGCGTCGGCGGCGCGCCGGGGCCCGACGAGGATCCCTTGCGTCGAGAGCTCGAGCGGAACGGCGCTCGGCGACGGCAGCTTCACGTACGCCCCGCCCCGGGCGATCCAGCGCGGGTAGGCGACCATCTCCGGACCGACCAGCTCGGCCTGGTAGCCCACCTGGCCGGAGTCCCGGGTGGAGTGCACTGTCTCGAACGACCCGTAGCCGCCATAGGCGTCGCCGTGCCGCAGCTCGGCGCGCGTCGCCCAGATCAGCGACTTCTGATTGGCGACGTTCACGGCCGTCTGGTTGATGCCCCGCGGGACGAACTCCGCCTTGTCGTTCAGGAGGCTGTAGGACACCCCCGTGCTCGCCGAGACCCAGGCGCGCGGCCGCCACGTCACCTCGGCGTCCACGGTGTGGATGGACTGAGGCTTCAGGTCCGCGTTCCCGATCACGTCGCCCGGCACGAGCGGCTCGGCGTACTGCAGGTACGGCGACGGCGCCTTGAAGGCGCTGCCGTACAGCAGCTTGGCCACGACGGTCTTCCCCAGGTGCGATGTCGCCCCGAAGCGGCCGGTGAGCTGATTCTCGTACCTGCTGTGGTGATCGTAGCGGAAACCGCCCGTCAGCTTCAGCCACGGATCGAGCACCTTGAGGTTGGCGCTGAGCAGCGCCCCGAGGTCGACAAGCTCGGTCGAGCGCCGCTCCCGCTCCGGCGAGCCGAACGCCTGCCCCGTGATCTTGCTGACCCGACGGAAGGAGGGCAGATCCTCGTTGTCGTAGACCGACTCGAGGTTCAGGATGACGTTGAAGCGGCTCCAGGGGACCCACCGGAGCTCGACATTCGCGTCGACGCCGCGGTAGGCCATGCGCCGCTCGATGTAATACCAGCCGCCGGCGACGTCCACGCGGTCCCCCGGGAGGACGCCGCCTTGAAAGTACATCCCCTGCACCGCGAGCGCGAACTCCCGGTTCAGCTGGAGGAGCCCGTCGACCGCGACGCGATGTTGCTGCAGGTTGACCACGGTGCCGGCTGGGCTCCCGAACGTGTCCGTTCCGCCGGTGAGCTGCGCCCATTGCGCGAAGTCGCCGCCGCGCCTGAAGGCCGACCAGTAGGCGCTGACCACGAGGTGGTGACCGTGCTCCGGATCGCGAAACGCGAGGCGCGAGCCGAGGACCGCCGCCGACCGCCTGAGGTTCTCGGCCTCCAGGCGCCCCGCGTTGTACGCCGGGATCTGCGGGGCCGGCGACTGGCCAGGCATCTCCAGGCCACCTCGATCGTCGAGCTCCCCCGCGGCCGTCAACATCATGTCGAAGCGGTCGGTGGACATCCCCCCCAGCACGTCGAGGCCGCCGCCCAGGTGCGTCCCCGTCACGCCGAAGCGCGCCGTGCCGTCGACGAAGGGAATGTCCTCCGCCGCGAGGGTGATGATGTTGACGACCCCGAGGAACGCGTCGGCGCCATAGAGCGCCGACGCCGGCCCGCGGACGACCTCGATCTGCTTGATGGCGGACAGCGGGATCAGCTCCGCTCCCAGCCAGTTGCCGCTGGTCGTCCGGAAGGCCACCGATCGCCCGTCGATCATGACCTTGATCCCGCCGCTCTCGGCCCCCAGCCCGCCGGTCATGCCCTGCACGCCGGCGTTCGGCAGGATGTGATCGTCGATAAGGTAGAACCCGACGACGTGCTTGAGCACCTCGCCGACGCTCGTGTATCCCCAGCGGCGGATCTCCTCCGCCGTGATCGCCGTCACGACCGCTGGCGCGTCGTCCAGCGACTCCATCGTCTTGGAGGCCGTGGACACCTCGACGTCGAGCAGCCGCAAGAGGTCGACGCCCTCGAGCGCGTCGTTGCGCTGCTCCTTCCCCGCGGCGTTCGGGTCTCCCGGGGCCGCGGCGGCCGTCGGCTGAGCCCATGCGACGCCCGGCGCCGCGGCGATCACCAGGGCAACCATCCACTTGGCTTCGAGCGAGGCAAAGGTCATGCGGGTAGGGTTCGTTCTGAGCCTTGGACCATGGCAGAATGGGCGCACTTGCTCGTCACGTCGCCTCGGCGGTCGCGGCGAGCTCTTCCTTCAAAGCGACGCTGACGGCATCGAACTCCTCCCGTATCCGCGCCAGATCGCCCGTCGCCGGCAGCTCTCCCCGGCCGGCGGCGAACTGCATCTTCTCCGCCAGCTCGGCGACGCGCGACGCGCCGATCGAGAGCATGCTGCCCTTCAGCTTGTGAGCGCTCGCCTTCACCTCTGCGGCGACCGACGCCCGCAGGGAGGCCTCCAGCCCGTCGAGCTGCTGCGGGACGTTCTTGAGGACGAGCTCGATCAGCTTCCGCGAGCGCGGCACCTCGGGGTCGAGCACGAGCAGGGGCGCCGGCTCGCTGGCGCCGTTCGTGAGCGCAGGCGCCGGCTCCGGCTCGTCCCGGTGCAGCACCACGTGCCGCCACAGGGTCTTCTGCAGCGATTGAGGCCGCACGGGCTTCGCCAGGTAGTCGTCCATGCCCGCGGCGAGCACCCGATCCCGCTCGCCGACAAGGGCGTGCGCCGTGAGCGCGATGATCACCGTGTGGCGGTTCTTCCCGCGCTCCCACTCACGGATCTTCTGCGTGGCGGTGTACCCGTCCATGACCGGCATCTGGCAGTCCATGAGGACGGCGACGTACTGCTTCCGCTGGACGCACTCGAGAGCCTCCAGGCCGTTGCACGCGGTCTCCACGCGCAGGCCGAGCTGCTCCACCTGCTCCATCGCCACGTAGCGGTTGATCTCGTTGTCATCGACGACGAGCACGGGGAGCTTGCTCGCGATCTTGCCCGGCTCCACGCCGGGCTTGCTGACGGGCGCGATCTTGGTGCCGGTGAGCGCGCTCTGCAGCGTGTTGTAGAGCTCGGACACGCGGAGCGGCTTCGGGAGCTGCGTGACCACGGTGGACTCGAGCCCGCTCAGCGCCACGCTCGACCCCATGTGGTAGAGCGCCACGACGGGTAGCCTCTCCAGCCCCGGCACCGACCGGATGGTGCGGAGGAACGCCTCGAGGTCGAGATCGTCCATCTGCACGCCGACGACGGCGGCGCTGAACGGCCGCTTCTCGAGCAGCGCGAGCTCCAGCCGGCTGATCGCGTCCCTGCCGGAGGTCGTGGACTCGGCGTCGAAGCCCCAGGCCACCAGGTGCTCCACGACGACATCGCGCCAGCTCTTGCTGATCTCGACCACCAGCGCGCGGCGCCCGCTCGCCCACTCGGCGGAGCGGATCTGCTCGCCTCCGGACGTGACGCCGACCTTGATCGTGAACCAGAACCGGCTGCCCTGCCCCGGCGTGCTGTCGACGCCGATCTCGCCGCCCATGACCTCCACGAGGTGCTTGCTGATGGCGAGCCCAAGGCCCGTGCCGCCGTGGTTGCGGACCATCGAGCCGTCGACCTGCGTGAAGGCCGCGAACAGCTTCTTCTGGTCGTCGGCGGCGATGCCGGGGCCGGTGTCCACGACGGCGAGCTTGACGAGCGCCGAGCTCTTGTCCTGCTGGGGCGCCGCGACGTCGACCAGCACCTCGCCGCGGTCGGTGAACTTGATCGCGTTGCCGACCAGGTTCGTGAGCACCTGGCGGAACCGGTCGGGGTCGCCCACGACGCCGGTGGGGACGCGGCGCTCGACGCGGTACACGAGCTCGATCCCCTTCTCGTGCGCCTGGCTCGCCATCAGCTCCGCGACCTCCTGGACGACGAGGCGCAGATCATAGGAGACGTGCTGCGCCACGTACTTGCCGGCCTCGAGCTTCGAGAAGTCGAGGACGTCGTTGATGATCGCCATCAACGTGTTCGCGGAGGCGTCGACGGTCTCCACGTAGCGCCGCATCTTGCCGTCGAGCGGCTGGTTCTGCATGAGCCGGATGACGCCGAGGATCCCGTTCATGGGGGTCCGGATCTCGTGGCTCATGTTGGCGAGGAACTCGCTCTTCAGCCGGGACGCCTCGAGGGCCTGCTCCGTCTTCACGCGCAGCTCCTCGAACGCCTGCTCGTTCGCCTCGACCATGCTGTTGAACGCCTCGCCCAGGAGCTCGAGCTCGTCGCCGCTCTTGATCCGGACGCGCTCCCATTTCTTCGGCTCGATGCCGGTCGTCTGGGACGGCGGCGCGCTCGAGCGGAGCCCGTTGGCGATGGCCCCCGCCGCCGAGCGCAGCGCGAACAGCGGCTCCGTGATGTGGACCGCGACCCGCTTCACGAGGAAATAGCTGGCCGCGACGCTGCCGAGGATCAGCGCCCCGATCAGCCCGAGCGTGGTGACGAGCCGGCTCCTGGCGAGCTCCCGGGCCTGGACCATGCGCTCGACGACGCTCTTCGTGCTGATGCCGTAGATCACCGTCCCGGCGTGCGTCCCCTCCGTGACGACCGGGGCCGCGACCTCCAGGACGTCGCTGCCGCCCATCGGGTTCTGCCGCCGCTTCAGCACGAGCCGGGGGTGGTGCTCCGCGCTGATCCCGAGGGCCTGCAGATCCTTCGCCGTGAGGGCGGGCGCGTCCTTGGCGCCAGCCGCCTGACCGAGCCCGCTCGCCGCCCAGACCCGGTTCTCCGCGTCGAAGAACAGTCCATAGGCGATGTCGTTGTTCTCCGAGACGGTCTGGAAGATGAGCGCCTTGACGTCCCCGAACAGGTTGTCCGCCACCAGGCTGCGCAGCGCCAGCGCCTGGTTGAAGCCGAGGAGGCGGGCCTTCTCCTCGAGGCTACCGAGGAGCTCCTCCTCGCGCTTGGCCTGGACCTCGCGATCGGCGGAATAGATGAGCGCGCCGCTCGACAGGAGCGTCGCGCCGCCGAGGAGCAGCAGCGCGCCGAGGATCAGGCGCAGCAGCTTGATGCGGAGCGACCCGTGGGTATTCGGGGTAACCATGCTTATCGAGGGCGCCTCACCGAGGACGGGGGAGCGGGGAGGGAGGAGGCCGAGGACGGGGGCGCGGCGCCCTTCCCGGCGCGCGCGGCCGCCGCGCGCTCGACGGCCGGCGCCAGGGCGACGTGGAGCTTCGATTTCGAGACGATGCCGTCGGCGCCGACCTTCTCTCCGAGCGCGCTCAGCTGCTCGACGTCACAGCCGGAGACGAGGATGATCCCCAGGTTCGAGAGCTGCGCGTTCTCCCGGAGCAGCTTGGCCAGCTTGTCGCCGTTGATGGTCGGCATGTTGATGTCGAGCGCGACCACCGTGATCCCGTCGCGCTTGATGACCGACGTCGCGCCGATGGGCGTGGCCAGCTCGAAGACATAGTAACCAGCCTTGACAAGCACGGAGCACATCGCCTCACGGGCGATGTCGTCGTCATCGATCACGAGCACCCGGATCATGAGCGCTCCCTCCACGACCGCGCGCCGCGCGGGCGACGCCCTCGGGGTGGCGGGAGCGTCGAGCCATCGCCCGGGCGCGCCATGGTCCGAGCCGGCCCGTAGCTTCGAGACCATGTGTCCGGTTGAGAGAGTACCTGCATGGCTCCTCCATTCCCGCGATGCGCGCTCACCGCCCGATCAGAAAGTCAACCTGCCCGAACTGGCTGGAGTCAAGGCCGAACCGCCGCGCGAGCCGCACGTCGACCAGGCGCTTCACGGAGATGGGCAGCCGGACGTCCGAGGCGCGGAGCTTCCAGTCCTCCTCCGCGAGCTCGTACAGGAGATCCGCCGCCTGCACGGCGAGCGCCTGGGTGTCGGGGATGGCCGCGAACGTCCCGAACTCCGCGTGCTCGTTGACGAGCGAGCGCACGGCCACGACCACCGGCGCGTCGAGCCGGTCCACATAAGGGAGCCACACGTTCGTCAGGAACGCCGGGCTCAGCAGGCCATTGTCGTTCGGCAGCCAGATCGCGTCAACCTCGGCGCGGTGGAGGTTCACCAGCGCGGCGCGGAGATCCTGGACGTGCGGTTTGTTCGAGAGCTCCTCCCGCACGAAGGTCAGCTTCTCCACCTGCATGAGGTCTTCCTGCCGGGCGATATGGCGGGCGAAGCCCTGGCGGTACACGACGCCGACGCGACGGACGTCGAGGCCCAGCGTGCGCAACCCCACCATGGCCGTGACCGCCGGCACCTCGTAGGAGATCGCCACCGAGTTGGGGACGGTGCGCTGGAGCTCCTCGGCGAACGACGCCATGAGGATCAGCGCGACCGGCGGTGTCGGCGTGGTGCGCGCCCAGTTGCGGTAGAGGAGCACGGTCGAGTTGTTGACCAGCACCACCGCCCGCGGTCGATCTCGCGCCACGATCCTCCCCACGTTATCGGGGCTCGACTCCTCGACGCGCAGCGGCGAGATCGTGACACGGTAGTCGTCGGACAGCTCGACGCGGAGCGACTCCAGCATGCCGTCGAGCTGGGAGCCCGCGGGAGCGATGACGGAGATGACGGGCCTCCCGTCCGGGGGCGGCGTCTCGGGCGGCGGCGCCGGATCCACGGCGACGTGCTGCGCCGTGCCCGACGAGCAGCTCAGCGTCAGCATCAGCGCCGCGAGGGCAGAGGCTCGCCACAGCGAGCGCCGGCGGAGGGGGCGGGTCGATCTCATTTCCATTCGTCCACCCCCAGATCGGCCATCACGTGCTTCGGGAGCCTCCGGACGGCGTACTCGACAGCGGGACGATCGCTCAGGAACGTGACCGCCACGAGGCCTACCTTGGCTGTCGAAAGACTCAGGATGGTGAAGCTCATCTTGCTCTTGGACTCGAAATCAGCGCGGAACCGCTCCGGGAGGAGCACCGCGTCGGCCGTCTGGAACTGGAGGAGCTGCAGCAGATCCTCGATCTTCGTGACGCGCTGGACCTCCGGCGCGACGCTCACGCCGAGGAGCCCGGCGACGAACTTCGGGAGCGATTTTCGCTCGACCAGATCGACGATCCCGTACCTCAGCGACGGGAACATCTCCCTGGTCAGCCCCCTCGTCGAGATGAGGAGGTATTGCTCCGCGTCGCTCCCCGCCTTCATGCCCTGGAGGTCGGCGCCCCGGTTGAGCGAGGCCAGGACCGGCCTCGGCGAGAGCGCCGCGTTCGGCGGGGTCGTCTCGAGCGCCGTCTTGAAATCGCTCAGCTTGCCGAACACCGTGACATCGACGCCGGGCATCGACTCCTCGATCTTCTGCTCGAGCGCTCGAGCGCGGAGCGGCGTCACCGCATAAACGTAGAGCGTGGCCTCGGGGCCGGCGGTGCTGGGCGGGCTGAGCAGCAGCAGGCAACACCCGACGAGCACCGCCGCCGCGAGCAGGAGCGCCGGCGCGCGCGGGGTCCGGAGGACGCGGCGAGTCCCGCGGGGAGCCTCGCGTCGATGGCCCGCGCCGAGAAGGCTGGAGAGGGAGCAAAGCGCGCGGTACCGAACAGAAGCAGCCGAATCATTGTCTTGCCGCGCACACGATGACATCCAGCGGTATGCGATCTGCGCTTGACACGCGAGGTGTCCCAGGGCTGACCCGATCGCTGACCGCCGTGCCCGTGTGGAGCGCCTGCGTATCCTTTTCACGCTCCTCATGTCCTCCCGGTCATCGTGATTGGCTAGCGTACCCGACGGCCAACCCTGCTTGTCAAGCACGCCATCGAAGGGCCATGCGATCCGATCAGCCTGGCGAATGGGGACGTTGGAGAGGGCGACAACACGGGGCGGACGCCGCCGCGTGATCAGCGGCCCATCGCGCCCCCGAGCGCGTCGAATCGTGAGCGGGGCGCGGTGGCGCGCCGACGTTTGGCGGCGTCCCGCCCGGCGGAAGTGGGAGATGACAACCGCAGATTCCCTCGACGCTGCCTCGTTGACCTACATGTGGAGCGATGGTGCGTGGGATGGTCGATGACTCCCCATGATCACGCATCAGCAGCCGAATTCGTGGGTGAGCGCACGCTGTCGCCGCGCGCCGCGCTACCTGAGCGGCAGCTCGGCGGCGGGCGCGTTCGCGGCCCGCTGCGCGCCGCGCTCCTCGAAGTACTCCTCGAGCCGCCGGTCGGCGTCGTCGCCGAACAGGATCCGGCACGCCTCCCGCAGCCCGGGCGATCGCGCGAGCTCGTCGCGGCGGATCAGGAGCGCGATCTTCGTGCGCCGCCGCAGGAAGTCCTCGAGCCTGGCGACCATCTCGCGCCGCGCGGCATACGCGATCTCGCACCGCAGGTCGTCCGCCCCGTCGATCAGCGCGTCGGCCATGCTCCGGTCGCGCCGGATCTCGTCGAGCAGATCGAGCGCGTCGGCCCCGTAGCGGCGCCACAGGCGCGCGCTCAGCTTCTCGGAGGCGCGCGGCGGCGTCAGCCCGTCGAGGTCGAGCTGAAGCGCCTTTTGGAAGAACTCCTGACGAACCGCCTCGTCCGGCTCGCCGTACCAGCGCGCCGCCGGGCGGGGCAGCGCGACGCCGAGCTCCTGCGCGGCGGCGCAGACCTCGTCGCCCACGTTGATGCAGTCGGTCAGCTTGCCGCCGAAGATGCTCACGTGGCCCTCTGCCCGGTCGACCTCGAGGACGTGCTTGCGCGAGAGCTGCAGCCAGTCCGCCGCGCCGCCGCCGTCCTGCACCGCCAGGGGGCGCACGCCGCAGCGCTCGGCGATGATGTCTTCCTCGGTCAGCGGGCGGGGCAGGTCGAGGCGCTTGTTGATGTTGGAGAGCACGAAGCGGCGGTCCTCGGCCGTCACCTCCGTCTGCGGGCGCTCGACGCGGGTGTCGGTCGTGCCGATGCACGTCCGCGAGCCCATCGGGATCACGAAGAAGAGCCGGCCGTCGTCCGCGAAGAACGTCAGCACGCGCCGGCTCGGGGTCAGCCGCTCCACGATGAGGTGGATGCCCTTGGAGAAGATGTGGCGGTGGCCCGTCCGCTGCCCCGTGAGCGCGTTGTGCGCGTCCACGAACGGACCGCAGGCGTTCACGAGCACGCGCGACCGGACGGCGAGCTCCCTGCCCGACAGGACGTCGCGGGCCCGCGTGACCCACGCGTCCCCGTCGCGCCGCGCGCCCAGCGACTCGACGTAGTTGGCGGCGCACGCGCCGCGATCGAGCGCGGCGCGGACGAACCCCCAGACGAACCGCGCGTCGTTGTCGACCAGGTACGCGTCGGAGTACTCGAATCCTCCGTCGCAGCCGTCCAGGTTGATGATGGGCTCTTCCCGCGCGATCGTCCGGCGGGAGAGCAGGCGGGGGATCTTCGTGAAGAAGCTGCCGATGATCCAGTAGAGCCAGGTGCCGAGGAAGAGCTTGAACAGGCCGTGCCGGAAGCCCCGCTCGTGCGCGGTGTAGAACCGGATCTCCTGCACCGTCGAGGGGTAGCTCCGGAGGAGGAGGTTCCGCGAGACGCAGAGCTTCCGCACCAGCGGAAACTCGAAGTTCTCCATGTACTTGATACCGCCCCAGGCGAGGTTCGACGACTCCTGGCTGGTGAAGCCCGCGAAGTCGCCCCGATCGATCAGCGCGACCTTCGCGCCCCTCCCGGCGAGGGCGGCGGCGGCGACCGCGCCGTTGATCCCGGCGCCGAGGACGAGGACGTCGAACGTCTCGCGGCTCAAGCTGTCGATGTTCGTGGCCCGCAGCATCGATGGCGATCCGGCGTCAGGCGCGCGCGCGCCCCCGGACGTCTATCACGTCCGGGGGCGCGCCGGGGCGCCGGGCGAGCCGAAAAGCGCGGCTTCCGTCCGGCTCGGCCCTTGGCCCTTCAGCCCATCAGCCCTTCAGCCCATCAGCCCATCACGGCGTCGTCGCCGCGGAACGGCTCCGGGTGGGCGCGGCGCGGGCCGGGCCGGGCCTCGGCGCGCGGGCCGGCGTGGCCGGTGTGGAGGTGCTGCCAGCGCGCCATGGTGGTGTAGACGCCGCCGCGCCGCAGCAGGTCCGCGTGCGCGCCGTGCTCGACGATGCGGCCGCGCTCCATCACGAAGATCTGGTCGCAGTCGACCACCGTGCTCAGGCGGTGGCTCATGAGGATGATCGTGCGCTGGCCCTTCAGCGAGCGCAGCGCCTCGCCGAGGGTCCGCTCGTGCTCGGCGTCGAGCCCGTCGGTCGGCTCATCGATCACGAGGATGGGCGCGCCCGACAGGAGCGCGCGCGCGATCGCGATGCGCTGCCGCTGGCCGGCGGAGAGGTTGAGCCCGCCGTCGGCGATCTGCGTCCCGTAGCCGTCCGGCAGCGCCTCGATGAAGCCCGCCGCCCCCGCCATCTCGGCCGCCTTGCGGATCTCCGCGTCGGTCGCGGACGGGCGGCCGTAGGCGATGTTCTCGGCGATCGTCGCCGGCAAGAGGATGCTGTCCTGGAGGACGAGCGCCATGTGCCGGCGCAGGTCGGCCACCCGGACCGCGCGCGTGTCGATGCCGTCGAGCCGCAGCGCCCCGTGCGTCGGGTTGTGGAAGCGCGGCAGCAGGCTGAACAGCGTCGTCTTGCCGGCGCCGGCCGAGCCCACGAACGCGACCATCTCCCCGGGCCGGATCGTCGCGTCGACCCCGCGCAGCACCGGGTGCCCGTGGCGGTACTCGAACCCGACGTTCTCGAGCGAGAGCGCGCGCGGCTCGGGCGGCAGCGCGGCCGCGTCGTGGATGTCGGTCACCGCCTGGTCGCGGTCCAGCACCTCGAAGACGCGCTGCGCGCCCGCCACGCCGCCCTGCACCGCGGCGCCGGCGCCGGTCAGCTTGCACAGCGGGTCGTAGAGCATCCCGAGGTAGCCGAGGAACGCGGTGAGCGCGCCCAGGGTCATGCCGGCGTCGGCCGCCCCCGTGCGGGCCTCGACCACGAGGTGGCCGCCGTAGCCGAGCACGAGCGCGCCGCCGAGCCCGAGGATCGATCCGACCGTGAGCGTGTGGCGGAGCTCGTCGTGGTGGAGCCTGAGCCAGGCCTTCACGCTGTTGCCCAGCGTCGCGTGGAAGCGCGCCTCCTCGTCCGCCTCGCGCCCGCACGCCTGGACGAGCCCGATCGACGCCATCGAGCGCTGCACGGACGTCGTGAGCTGGCTCTCGACCTCCTTCGCCTCGGTGCACTTCCGGTGCAGCGCGCGGCCGAACTTGACGTTCGTCAGGAGCAGCGGCGGCACCACGGCGAGCGCGAGCAGCGTGAGCCCGGGGCTGCGCGCGGCCATGATGCAGAGCATGACCGCGAGCGTCAGCGCGCTCCCCAGCACCGAGACCGCCACGTTGAGGATCCCGTGGAACCCGGTCGCGTCCTGGTTCAGGCGGTAGAGCGCGTCGCCCTGCGGCTGCGCGCGGTGGTAGCCGATGTGGAGCGCCTGGAGCTTCCGGTACACGTCGCACCGCACGCGCATGAGCCCGCCGTAGCCGATGCGGAAGTTGAGCAGGGCGCGGCCCATGCCCACGAACTCCTGCGCCACGCGGAGCACGAGCGTCATCGCCGCGAGCCCGAGGACGCGGCCGAGCAGGCTGTCCGGGAGCGGCGCGAGCAGCAGGCGATGGACGAGGTCCCCCTCGCGCGGCCCGCTCGAGATGAGGTCCACGATCACGGCGACCGGCCACACCTGGAGCAGGCTGATCGCGATGGAGACGCAGACCAGCAGGGAGAGCGCCCCGATGCGCGCCCACTCGCCCTTGAAATAGGCGCCCACCCGGAGGAAGAACCGGAGCCGCTCCGCGCCCGCCGAGCGGCTGGGCGCGGCGAGCCGCTGCGCGGTGCTCCTCAGGGAGAGCCTCGATATCCTTCCTTCGCGCCGCGGCGGCGAAGGGCGATAGTTCTTGCGCTGAGCCTGTGCGCTCATTGGATGGTTCAGCTTTCTTCCTGTCTACGGCTGAGGTGAGCGCCGGCGGCCCCTTAGGGCGATGCCTGGCAGTCCATCGGTTCCGACCAGTAGCGAGGTACCGAGGTGTAACAGCCCATCGCGACCGCGCTCTTCCCGTGCGCCGTAAAGCGAGGCGAGCTCCTGCTGATTTGCTGCGCCCTTGTCCGGGACTCCAGGGCCCGAGGCGCCGGCGCGGTCACGGCACAGGCCGACGGATCGGCCGGGTCTCCGCGCCTATCCGTGAATCCGATCCTCGAGCAGCGCGAGCCGGCGGCCGAGGGCGCGCGCCTGCGCGAGATCGAGCCCGCCCGGCGCCTCGGGCGGGCCGCGACGCGCCGCCGCGCTCGTCGTCTCCGCCGGATCCATCTGCGCGCGGGCCGGGGCCTGGACGATGACTCCATGACGGAGGAGCGAGGTTATCATCGCGTGGAGCGCGGCGCGCTGGGCACCCTGGATCGTGGACGGAGAGCAGAACACACAGGCCACCTTGCCGGCGAGGTCTCCCGCGATCTGCCCCGGGCCGTCGAGGAAGCGGCGGAGCTCCGCGCTCATCGCGCCGTAGCGCGCGGGCGAGCCGAGGGCGATGGCGTCCGCCCAGAACAGGTCTGCGTGCCGCGCGAGCGGGACGGACGCGAGGCGCTCCCGCGTGGCACGGATCCGCTCACTCGAGCTCCACCTCTCCTGCGGCGGCGCGAGGCCCTCGATCTGCCGGAGCCGCACGTTCGCCCCGGCCTGCTCGGCGCCCTGCGCGACGGCGGCCGCCAGCGCGGCCGTATCGCCGTGGAGAGAATAGAAGATCACGGCGACGTTCATGCCGTGCGCGTTCATGCCGTGCGCGCATGCAGCCCTCGTACCGCGGTCATCGCGACCGGGGCGCGCCTCGCCGACGCGGAAGAGCCCGCCTCGCGTACCGTCATGAGCGCATCCATGGTCGATCCGTCGGCGCGCGCCTCGACCCGCGCGGCGCGATTCAAATTGCGCGCTGCGGAGGAAAGGCTTATGGGGTCGTTCGATGGACGCGAACGGAGCGCGCGGGGGAGACAGCGCGGATGTCCCGCGCGGACCTGAGCTGGGGAGTGACCCCTCGCGAGAGGGCGTGATCTTCGTCATCGAAGACGACCGCGGCGTCAGCGAGGCGCTCGTCGAGGTCCTGTCGGACGAGGGATATCAGGTGATGACGGCCGGGAACGGCGCCGAGGCGCTGGCCCGGCTCCGCGAGGCGCCGACTCCGGCGCTCATCGTGCTCGATCTGATGATGCCTGTCATGGATGGATATGCGTTCCGCGCAGAGCAGCTCCGCACGCCCGCGATCGCCGATGTCCCGGTGATCGTGCTCACGGCGGGGGCGGCGCCGCGCGCGACCGAGCTCGGACACGTCGATATCCTGAAGAAGCCCATCGATCTCATCGCGCTGCTCGACGCGGTCGGGCGCTACGTCTGAAGAGCTCGCCAAGGCGCGCTCGCGCGGGGATCACGCAGGGATGATGGACTTGACGTCGCGGGACACGTTTGCTCGTCTGTCCGCACGGACGTCCAGGAATGAAGCCAGCTCCTCGCACGCCACTCGCTCCCGCAGAGAGCGCCGTGACCGCCGGCGGAGGCCGCCGCGCGGCCACCGTCGATGACGTGTTTCCCGGCACGAGCGCGCTGGCCGCGCTCTGCCGGGAGAAGGACTGGGGCGCGACGGCGCTCGGCCCTGTCGAGCGCTGGCCGCAGAGCCTGAAGACGGCGGTCAGCATCGTCCTCGGCTCGGGCTTCCCGATGATCGTGCTCTGGGGGCCGGAGCTCGTGCAAATTTACAATGACGGTTACCGGCTGCTCATGGGCGACAAGCACCCGGCGGGGCTCGGGCAGGGCAACCGGGCGTGCTGGCCCGAGGTCTGGCACATCAACGAGGGCATCTATCCGCGCGTCTTCCAGGGAGAGACGATCTCGTTCAAAGAGACGATGTACCCGATCGCGCCGCACGGCCAGGTCGAGGAGCATCACCTCACGCTCTGCTACAGCCCCGTCCGCGACGAGTCGGGCGCGGTGGGCGGCGTCGCCGTGACGGTCTTCGACGTGACCCAGGAGGTGCGGACGCGGATCGAGCGCGACCGCGCGCTGGCGGAGGCCAAGGCGGAGCGCAACCGGCTGAACGACGTGTTCCAGCAGGCGCCGGCGGCGATCATGGTGACGCGCGGGCCCAGCCACGTCATCGAGGCCGCCAATCCCCTCTACGCGCACGTGACCGGCGACCGCGCGTTGCTCGGCAAGACGGTGCCGGAGGCGTTCCCGGACCTCGTCGACCAGGGCTTCCCCGCGCTGTATGACCAGGTGCTCGCCACGCGCGAGCCGTACGTTGGCAACGAGGCCCTCGTCCGGGTCGAGCGCTTCGGGCGGACGGAGGAGGCGTATTTCAACTTCGTCTACCAGCCGCTGATCGGGGAGGACGGCAGCGCCTTCGGGGTGATGACCCACGCGATCGAGGTCACGGACATGGTGCGCGCGCGCCAGCAGGCCGAGCAGCGCGCCGCGGAGCTCGCGCGCCTCACGCAGGCGCTGGAGCAGTCGAACCGCGAGCTCGACCGGTTCGCGTACGTCACGTCGCACGACCTGAAGGCGCCGCTCCGCGGGATCGCGAGCCTGGCGCAGTGGATCCAGGAGGACGTGGGGGAGCAGCTGTCGTCCGGCTCGCAGGAGCACGTGCGGCTGCTGCTCGGGCGCGTCCACCGCATGGAGGCGCTGATCGACGGGATCCTCGCCTACTCCCGCGCGGGGCGGGTGCGGGAGTCGGCCGCGCCGGTGGACACGGGGGCGATGGTCAAGGACAGCCTGGATCTGCTCGCGCCGCCGGAGCACGTCCGCATCGAGGTGCAGCCGGGGCTGCCCACGCTGATGGCGGAGCGGGTGCCGCTGCAGCAGGTGTTCATGAACCTGCTCGGCAACGCCATCAAATACTCGGCGCTGTCGCGCCCGGATCCGCTCGTCCGGCTCACCTTTCGGCCGGCGGGCGATGCGTACGAGTTCGCCATCTCCGACAACGGCCCGGGCATCGCGCCCGCGTACCACGACCGCATCTGGGGCATCTTCCAGACGCTGGAGGCCCGCGACAAGGTCGAGGGCGCGGGCATCGGCCTCTCGGTGGTCAAGAAGATCATCGAGACGCGGGGCGGGCGGGTGTGGGTCGAGTCCGCGCTCGGCGAGGGCGCCACGTTCCGGTTCACCTGGCCGAAGTAGCGCCGGGATCGCCGCGTCGCGCAGCGGATCACGCGTGTGTCACGCGGCGTGTCATGCGGCGCCAGCACGGCAGAATTTGCGGGGACAGCGTCCTTTTTCGGCCCTGGACGGGATGGTAAGCTCGACGCGCATCATGTCGAGCGAGAACACGAGCCTTCCTCTCTGCCTCTTGCTGGTGGCCGCCGCGTCGGGCTGCGCGGGGGGGCCGCCGTCTCAGCCCGAAGGGTGGGATCGCGCGGTGGCGCTGCGCCCGGCGGTGGATCTCGATGCCAGGGCCGGGGTCGTCGAGGTCGATCTGACGGCGCGCGTCGAGGAGGTGGAGATCGTCCCCGGCCTGCGGACGCCGGCCTGGACCTACGATGGCGGGATCCCTGGCCCGATGATCCGCGCCCGGGTCGGAGATCGGGTGATCGTGCATTTTCGCAACGAGCTCCCGGCGCCCACGACGATTCACTGGCACGGCGTGCGGCTCTCGGCGGAGATGGACGGCGCGCCCGGGCACAGCCAGCCCGAGACCGCGCCGGGCGGCAGCTTCACCTACGACTTCGTCGTCCCCGACGCGGGTCTCTACTGGTATCACCCGCACGTCGACTCTGCCGCGCAGGCGGGCAATGGCCTGTACGGCGCGCTGCTCGTCGAGGATCCGGCCGAGCCCGCGGCGCTCGGGGACGAGCTCGTCCTCGTGCTGAGCGACATCGGCGTGGAGGACGACGGCGCGCTGGTGCCGCCGGACACGGGCGGCAGCTTCGGCACGCTGTTCGGGCGCGAGGGCGACGTCCTGCTCGTCAACGGCCGCGTCAACCCGGTGATCGAGGCGCGCGCCGGGCTGCGGCAGCGGTGGCGGCTCGTCAACGCGGCCAGGTCACGTTATTACCAGCTCGCGATCGACGGACATCGCTTCATCCGCATCGGCGGCGACGGCGGGCTGCTGGAGCACCCGGTCGAGACGGACCGCATCCTGCTCACCCCCGGCGAGCGCGCCGACGTGCTGATCGAGCCGCGCGGCGCGCCCGGCGCGACGCTCCCCGTGCGCTGGGTGCCTTATGATCGCGGCTATGGCGCCACCTTCGGGCGGCCCGAGGTCGAGGCCTTCCGGCTCCGCCTCGCGGACGAGCGAGCGGCCGAGGACGAGCCGCTCCCCGAGGTCGCGCGGGCCATCGCGCCGCTCGACACGGCGGGCGCGCGGCGCGTCGATCTGCAGCTCACGCAGCGGGAGGGCCCGGGCGAGCTCGTGCTGGGGATCAACGGCGTGCCCTCGTGGGAGGCGGAGCCGCTCGTGGCGGCGGTGGGCGAGACCGCGGTGTGGACGGTCGAGAACACGATGGTCTTCGACCATCCTTTTCATCTGCACGGCTTCTTCTTCCAGGTGCTCGGCGCCGACGGTCAGCCGGTCAGGCCGCTGGAGTGGAAGGACACGGTGAACGTGCCTGTCGACGGCGCGGCGCGCTTCGTGGTGCGCTACGACAACCGCCCCGGGATGTGGATGTTCCATTGCCACATCCTCGACCACGCCGACGCCGGCATGATGGGGATGCTGCACGTCGTGCGGTGACGGCGCCTGGTCCAGACACCGTGCCTCGGCTCCCTCGCCAGGAGGGATGAGCCGGCTGGCTCCCTGACGCCGCGTCCCTGAGAGCACGCGGGCCGGCGCCGCCCTGGCCGCGGCGCCGTGCCCCCCATGCCGTCGCGCGCCGGCCCGTTTTGTGTATGCTCCGGGGCCGCTCCGCTGCGCCCTCGATGCGCAGCGAGGGTGAGGAGCGGAACGAGACGGGAGATCAGGAATGGAGTACCGAAAGCTGTGGATTGCCCTCGCGGTCGTCCTGTTGGCCTCCTTTGCCGTGCTCGGGGGCGTCGGGTACCGGGCTGTCCTCTCGGGGCCGCCCATCCCGGCGCGCGTGGTCACGACCGAGGGCCGGACGCTCTTCGAGGGGCGCACCATCCAGGACGGGCAGAACGTCTGGCAGTCGCTCGGCGGCCAGCAGATCGGCTCGATCTGGGGTCATGGCGCCTATGTGGCGCCGGACTGGACCGCCGACTGGCTCCATCGCGAGGCCGTCTTCGTCCTCGACCGGTGGGCGCGGGAGCAGGGCGCTCCCTCGTTCGCCGCGCTCGACATCGAGCGGCAGGCGGCCCTCCAGGCGCGGCTCCAGGAGCGCATGCGCCGGAACACCTACGACCCGGCGCAGGGCACGATCTCCATCGATCCCGCGCGCGCCGAGGCGTTCGACGCGCTCGCCGTGTACTACGCGAGCGTCTTCGGCGACGGCCGGGACGAGTACGCGATCCCGCGGGGCGCGCTGGTCGACGCCGAGAAGCAGCGCGCGATGGCGGCCTTCTTCTGGTGGACGGCCTGGGCGTCCGCCGCGGAGCGCCCCGGAGAGACCGTCTCGTACACGCAGAACTGGCCGCACGAGCCGCTCGTCGGCAACCGGCCGACCGGCGAGGCGGTTGTCTGGAGCGTGGTGAGCTTCGTCCTGCTCCTCGCCGGGGTCGGCGGGATGGTGTGGTATTTTGCGTCGAGGGAGCACGAGCCCGAGGCGGCGTCGCCGCCCGGGCGGGATCCGCTGCTCGGCCTGAGCCCGACGCCCTCGCAGCGGGCGACGGTGAAGTACTTCTTCGTTGTCGCGGCGCTCTGGGTCGTCCAGGTGGCGCTCGGCGCGATCACGGCGCACTACGGCGTGGAGGGGTCGGGCTTCTACGGCATCCCGCTCGATCGCTGGCTGCCGTACTCCGTCGCGCGGACATGGCATGTCCAGATCGGCATCTTCTGGATCGCGACATCGTGGCTCGCGACCGGGCTCTATGTCGCGCCCGCGGTGGGCGGCGTCGAGCCGAGAGGCCAGCGGCTCTATGTCAACGTGCTCTTCGCCGCGCTGCTCTTCGTGGTGGTGGGCTCGCTCGCGGGCGAGTGGCTCGGCATCCAGCAGCGGCTCGGCGAGTACTGGTTCTGGTTCGGCGCGCAGGGCTACGAGTACGTCGATCTCGGCCGCTTCTGGCAGATCCTGCTCTTCGGCGGCCTGGTCTTCTGGTTCTGGCTGATGATGCGGGCGCTCCGCCCGGCGCTCGCCCGCCGCGACGAGAGCCGCCCGCTCTTGCTCCTGTTCGCGCTGGCGAGCCTCGCCATCCCGCTCTTCTACGCGGCTGGCCTGATGTACGGGCAGCGCAGCCCGCTCGTCACGGCCGAGTACTGGCGCTGGTGGGTCGTTCACCTCTGGGTCGAGGGGTTCTTCGAGGTGTTCGCCACGGTCGTGATCGCGTTCCTCTTCGCGCGTCTCCGGCTGATCCGCGTGGCGCCGGCGACGCGCGCGGTGCTGTTCTCGACGGTGATATTCCTCGCCGGGGGCATCATCGGCACGTTCCACCACCTCTATTTCACGGGGGTGCCGAGCGAGGTGCTCGCGCTCGGCGCGGTGTTCAGCGCGCTCGAGGTCGTCCCGCTCGTCCTCATCGGCTTCGAGGCGTGGGGGAACATCCGGATCGCGCGCGGGACCGAGCGGGCGGCGTGGATAAGCGCTTACCGGTGGCCCATCTACTTCTTCGTGGCGGTGGCGTTCTGGAACCTCGTTGGCGCGGGGCTGTTCGGGTTCTTCATCAACCCGCCGATCGCGCTCTATTACATGCAGGGACTCAACACGACGCCGGTCCACGGCCACACGGCCCTGTTCGGCGTGTACGGGATGCTGGGCCTCGGGCTGATGCTCTTCTGTCTGCGCGCGCTCCGGCCCGGGCTCGCGTGGAAGGAGCGCGCGCTCGCCGCCGCGTTCTGGCTGATCAACGGCGGTCTCGCCGCGATGGTGCTCCTGAGCCTGTTGCCGATCGGCCTGCTGCAGGCGTGGGCCGCTGTCGAGCGCGGCACCTGGTATGCGCGGTCGGCGGAGTTCCTGCAGACGGGGTTGATGGACACGCTGCGCTGGATGCGGGTGCTCGGCGACACGGCGTTCGCGCTGGGCGCGCTCTTGCTCGGCTGGTTCGTCTTCGGGCTCTGGACGGGGCGGTCGTTCGATCCCACGAAGGGGACGGTCGAGGCGGGGGAGCCGGGGATCCAGCCCGGTCCGGGGTCGCAGCCGTCGGCCGCCGAGTGAGGTGGGGCGGGCGAGGAATTCCCTCGGATTCTTGAGAAGATTCACAGGGAGGCGGGGAGGCGGGGAGAAAAATCTTCAAGATACTCCCTGTCTCTCCGCCTCCCTGTTCAATTTCTCCGCTGAAAAGCGCTGCACAAGGAGGGGATTTCTCAGGTGGGGCGGGCGAGGGGGGCGCGGGCGGGAGCCTGCCTATCCGCGTGCGCGCAGCTTCTCCCGCGGCGCGCCCTCGCGCCCGCCCTGGGCCGCGCCCGCGAAGACCTGGAGCGCGCCAGTCAGGTCCGGGAAGACGACCACGTCGCGCGCGGGCTCGCCGGGGCCGTAGCGCAGCCAGAGCAGCGGCCACGCATAGGCGCGCACCGCCTGCGCCACGACGCGCCGGCCGGCGGCGAGCGCGGCGAGCGCGGCCGCCGCGATCTCGATCGTGCCGGCAAAACGGTGACTGTAAAATTCCGGTTCGACCACCCGGTCGCCGCCGCCCCGGTAGGCTGTCCGCACGGCGCGGGGGCGGAGGTCGAGGCAGCGCAGGGGCTCGGGGGGATCGGCGGCGCCCAGGGAGCGCTTCAGGGTGCCCTCGAACGAGAACAGCGCGGGCACGAAGGACATCTCGGGCGGGGCGTACAGCTCGCGCACCTCGATCAGGCGGTCGTGCACGTGGAGGAGGCGCGTCCGCCGCATGCGGCCGCCGCCCTTGCAGGACGCGCACCGGGCGGGCGCAGCGTCGGCGGGCGTGGAGGCCGCCGGCGCTGTGCCGGCGCCGAGGCACGCGGTGCAGGGCCGGGGGCCGAGGTCCTCGGCCAGGCGCCGGTGGTCGCGGGCCTGGAAGGCGTCGGGAAGCGGCGGCGCTCCCCGCTCGAGCTGCTGCGCGGCCTCCGGGCTGAGGTCGACGACCTGGGCCCAGGCTTCGCGGCGCACGATCGACGCGAGCACCACCAGCGCGGCCACGCGGCGCTCCTCGGCCGGGTCGCCTGGCGGCAGCGTGAGGCCCTCCGCGCGGGCGCGCCCGAGGGTCGGCAGGTACCGGGCGACGGGGTCGGACGGATCCACGAGGGGTGAGGCTACCGTATGTCGTCGCCCGGGTTCATCTGCGGAGCGCGCGCGTCCGGGGGTTAGCGCGTGCCCCGATCTCGGGGTCTGGGGCTCCGCGAGAGGGGGAGCTCCCGGGGGGCGGCGGGAAAGGCGATGCTGGCGGCCTTCGGAACCCGAGGTGTCCGTTCAGGAGTCGGTCGTGGTGAGGAGCTCCCTTGTGTCGCTGACCATCGCGGCCTGGCGAATCCACCCGTCGAGCTCGGCGAGGTCGGTGCTGGCGAGGACGCGCTCCCGCACCTCCGCGGGGACCTCCAGCCCGCGGGCCGCGAGGAAGGCGAGCACGGCCTGCGCCTTGGCCTTCAGGGTACCCTCCCGCAGCCCTTCCTCCCGGCCCTTGGCCACGTAGCTGCGCGCGAACTCGCTCTGGAACTCGTAACCGCTCTTCATCGTCGCCTCCAACGTCCGCCTCACCGCCTCGTTCAACGAGGATAGCACCAGATCTGCATAGACAGCGCGGCGCTCCTCGTCGAGCCCGGCGGCCGCCGCCAGGAACGCCGCGCCGATCGCCTCCGCCGACGCGCTCTGCCCGTGCGCCATCGCCGAGAGCACGGCCGCCTCGGGTGCCGCCTTCGCCTGCTCGGCGTCCGTGACGACCGGGACGCCCTCGGGCCCGAGCACCAGCGGCGTCAACGTCAAGCCGGGGTGGCCCGTGTCGATCGGCCGCGCGCACCACCGCGCGATCGCTGCGTCGATGGTCACGACCAGCAGTCGGGTCGGGCACCGGTGCCGCGCCCTCGTCTGAGGGAGGGGGATGACACGATCGAGCGGATTTACGCAGGTTTCGACGGGATCGAGGTCGACGTCAACACGCCGATCGCGGGCGCTAACCCCGCGATCTCTGGTCGGCCGGACGATTCGGTGACGCTTTCGACGGGATTCTCGGCGGCCGTGGAGCAGGCGGCGCTGGCGACCTCTCCCCGACCCGAAGCAGCCCTGATCACGCCTCCGGCGAGCAGTCCGCGCCAGGTGCTCGTCGCGACCCTCACGCAGACCATCACTGCCGCCCACGCGGCGGGCGACCTCGCGACCGCGCAGATCGCCGCTCGCACCCTCGCGGAGCTCCTCAGCGGCCCGCAGGCGACGCCGCGGGTAGCGCCTGTCGTCGACCTCACTCGCGCCCGGCACGCGCGATCTTAATCCCATTCTGAACGCCACCGCGGCCACGCTGCACGCTGCTGCCGTCCACTAGGCCGGGGAGTACCACGAGAAGGCCTACCGCCGCCCGAAGGTCCCTGTCCCCGATCCGCTGACCTACGTCGCCGGCCGGGTGCCATCCCCCCGTGGGGAGTTCGAGGCGCGTGCCCTGCTGGAACTGCTCTGCTTAGTGGAGCCCCGGGAGCGCAAGGTGCGCATCCTCTTGAGCGAGAGTGAGCAGGTGAGCGAGGTCGTACGGAGCCTCGGGCTGCCCCTCGGGACCGCCTTCTCGCGGCTCCGCCGGGGCCGCCGACGCCTTATCGCGGTGCTCAAGCAGTGGCAGTGCGTGTCGACATTGCGCCTTGCTGTTCAGTCGCTGCGGGCCGGCTGACCGCAAGGAGAAAACTCGCCCTCAGCCTGCAACCGCATACTACCTCGCGCGTTTGTCGGGCTCGACAGCGCCGTACCAGAACGTGTGTCGGTCAAGAGCGAAACCGCCTGACAGTATCAATGTGATGTGATCGAGAAAGGTGTCTAAATCTTGGTCTACGTCAGCCATACTGCGGCGCCCTAGAAGACTGGCGACGACCGTATCTGCAGTCGTAGTTGGGTCAAATCGGCCGGGCAGCCGCGGCTGGTAGTGCACGAGGACATCGCGAAGTTCTTTTCGCCCTCGAAGCCAGCGCGCGAATGGATGTCGAAGCACCTCGACGAATACCGTGGCGGCGGCAGGAGAGAGCTTCCCCGCGGGGCGAAGCGCGTCCTGAAGTAGCTGAATACTCGACTGTGCATGATAGGCGCTAAGAAACCTGAGCTTAAAGAACGTCGGTTCCGTCGGGTCCACTATTGATCTAAGCATTCGGTGGGTCATGTTCACACTCGCGAGAACAATTGAGCATGCAGCTGCCATGCCCAACTCGAGAGAACCCAGGGGTCCACGTTTGTAGAGGGACTCAAATTTTATATCTTTCATCTCGACTGGTGCGATTGGCGGGGTTGCCGATCCAGTGTCGAATGGTTTTTCAAATCGCATTCCAGACGCCAGGGTCGAGATGTATTTCCCCAGGAGGTATCCAAAGTCGTGTCCAATAGACTCTAGTTCCTCATCGGTTCCGAAGCTAAAGATGGCGGCGTGGGTTGACGAAAACACGTGACCATCGAACGTGAAGACTCCCATGTCAGCTTGAACTATTCTTTTGAGCCATCGCAGCGGGCCAGTATGAGGCCGCAAGAATGCTTCGCGCTGGCGGGTGGCGATCTTTGCGAGCTCAGCAGCAGTATCGGTGATCTGGCTTCGATCGCTCAGGAGAAGCTTGGCGCGATGCCGGGCGGGCCGGACGAGGTCCAGATTCTCCTGTGATAGCAACTGACCGAGCTCGGGAGCGAAGGGCAGCAGGCTTCCGTAGCTCTCGACGATGAACATCGATGCGGTCGGGACGAGGCCAAGGAAGATCAACGAGCGGTTCGGATGGTGACGACCCACCTCGAGCAGACGACGAAAGAAGAGCGCGTCGCGAGCGATGGCCTCCACGACGTAGCGAGCGGGGCGTTGCGAAAGGGTCATACGAGTCTGATAAATATTTGATCGAGATGAAAATTCATCTGTCCAACTTGCGTTCTTATGAAATGGTAGTGCAGCGCGGTCGACTGTGTAGGTGGGTAACTGTATGAAATTATGCGACTTTCCACCAAGTTTCTCTATCCAAGTTACTCCGGCGACGTCGTGTTTTCCGAGAAGATCGGCTTGCTAGAACACGAACTTGACTTGGCATGATAAGCCGCACGACGAGCCGCAGGAGAGGGCCAGAGGGATCAGGCGCGCCGAGCGGAAAGCTTCGAAGAAGGACTATGCGCATTGTGCGCCGCTTTGGGTAGGCGCTCGGAGGCATCTGTCTGACCCTCGCTACCGTTCCGGCTGCTCGCATGGCTAGCTCACTCCGCGAGGCCAGCGAAAATGCCGCTCCGCGTCAAAGCAGGAATACCTCCGGCAGGGATGCCTGCCGCAGGGCGAAGGGCGCCCGGCCGCCGTG
This sequence comes from Sorangium sp. So ce406, assembly GCF_051474675.1. Taxonomy (NCBI): domain Bacteria; kingdom Pseudomonadati; phylum Myxococcota; order Polyangiales; family Polyangiaceae; genus Sorangium; species Sorangium sp. So ce406. The sequence continues at coordinate 1,875,246 of NZ_CP150340.1, forward strand.
CTTCCGGCGAGCGACTCCTGGGGCGTTCCGCTGTAGCTGTACGTGGGGCACGGGATCCCGCCGCCGCAGGCATGCCTGCCGCGAGGCATCACGCCTCCCCGATCTTGGCCGCCCGCCACCATGACCCGGCCCGCCAGGTCGCGGCGAACAGTCGGAGCCGTAGTAGGCGAGCTCCAGCACGAGGCCGAGCGCGACGAGCAGGGAGAGGGTCTCGGCTTCCTCCGCGAGAACAGCTTCCTCGATGGCGTCGAGCTCGTCGGGGTCGATCATGCCCGAGGTATCGACGGGGCGGGGACGCCGGTTGCGTGGCGTCGGACCGGGCAGGTTCCCGTCGCGGAGCCGCTGGCCTACGTCATCGGCCGGGCGCTGTCGCCTCAGGGGGAGATCGACGCGCACCTCCTGGCACTGTTCTGGGGGGCGGAGCTCCGGGAACGCCGGGGATCCAGGAACGGTTCACGATGCCAAGCCTTGACAGCCGAGCGGACGATTTTAGCCGTTAGGCAAACTATCTTGGGTGAATTCATCTCAGACGGATCCGCTTCGACCCCGCTCGCGGGGCCGAGGAGCGACCCACACGGGGCAGAGTCGTGTAGTATCAGCTGATGCAGATAGCCGAGGGGGCGTGGTGGCCACGGAGGGGCGGTACGTCTAGCCGACCAGCAGCGGCGATGCCTGACGGGGCTCTGGCGAACAGAGTTGCTTGGGCTCGGCCTCCGGCAGACGGGTCGCAGCTGACGGGACTAGGTGGATCTTTGCCGAATGAGCTCGGTGGGCCTTGGCCCAACGGCGCCGATGGGGCGGTGTAGTATGGCTCCTAGGAGTAAGAAGATTGGGAAAGCACCGAGCGAGACCAGCAAGCTCAGCATGCAACCATCACTCACTTCCAAGAACCAGCCGACTCAAACGGACGTAGCCGAAGTTGTAGATGCGAAAGACGCCCCGCCCGTCTCGGCTCGTGATGAGACGGCGAAGATCGCCCCCGCAAGCAACGACGTTCCGGCCTCTGGGTCTTCCCACAACCCTTCCGCCCCAGTGCCGATTGGACGAATCACCCGCTTTCTTCGTAGTCAAAATGATACCATATTATCATGCTTGATGGTGGCAGCCGCGTCATGGACGGCGCACGAGGTTGTTCAGCATTCGCGCCTCTATACTGAGCTTCGTTCCGACGCTGAAGCGCAGAAGCAGCTGCTTGCCCTTCGTCTTAATCAATTGGAAAAGAAGCTGGAGACAGTAGGTTCAACTGTCGAAAATAGCACGACTACGGTTGGTCGCATTGGAGCGCAGATTGAGCTGTCCAATTCTCGAATCGACTCTCTCAACAAGCGTCTCGATGAGTTGCCTGAGATTAGGTCTGTGTTGATGAGCCAGGCTGCCGAGATCGGTGAGCTGAAGGGGCGCAGCAATGCCGCGCAAAAATAAATTAGCTTGGCGGGCTGCCCTGTTACTGGTGACTTCTTTGTTTGCGATTTGCGCGGTTGTTTTGAGGCTGGAAAACCGAAAGCTTCGGCAAGAGCGCGCTTCGCTCCGTCTTGTTCAAGATAGGTTAGACGGTGCTAGTCGCGGGTCCGCGGCACTGGCTGCGACTGCCGACGCGTTCGCGCGAGCGGTTAGCAAACTGCCAGAGATTGCTCCAGTGCTCGCGATTCCGCGGTCTGAATGTAAATACTCTGGTGAGTGGATCTCGGAGGATTATGTATGTCCTATGAATGTAATCCTCAAAGGGGAAGGGTCGATTGATGCCGAAGGGAATGTTCGTATTAGTGTGACAAAGGCCGACGGTAGTCGTTTTGGTACCGAAGGAGATTATTACGTATACGTTTTCGATCCCGCAGATGGTGATCCGTCGAGTCACTGTCAGCCGTGGAATGTTGTCAAGGCGCATGCTCGGTTCCCTCCGGGCATGCTGCGGATCCACCTGCCGCCATTCAACTCCAATCTCGTTTGTGGCGGTCCGGCCAAAGCGTATTGCGTAGTCAAGGCAGAGCCTTCCATGCCTAATGCGTGGTGTAGTAACATGTTTGTGGTGTGGGGGGATGCTGAGTAAATAAAGTCACGGATCGCCCACCGCTCAACGTGCCCGCCGGAGGCATCCCTCCGGTCCTCGATGCTGCTTAGGTTACCCCTATAGCTGCCACCCTCTACGAGGCCAGCGGAGATACCGTCCCGTGTCATGACGAGGAATGCTCTGCCTGCGGTAGGCACTGGTCCAGCAGGGCGGGGGGCGACCCGGCAGGGACACCACCACCACCCACCTTCCACGCGACCGCGTACGCTCGCTCGGCTTCGGACTGCGCCAGCCGGCTCGGCAGGCTCCGCGGGGTTCGGTCCGAGCCTCGACGCCCAAGTCGAGGCGCGGGACCTGCTCAGGGCGATCGAACGGCTGGAGCTGTGCCATCAGGAGATCCTCCTGGCCGTCGACACGCCGGAGACGCTCTCCGCGTAGGCCGCGCAGCGCGGGATGAACCCGTTCACCGCGGCCAGCCGCCTCCGCATCGCCCGCGCCATGCTGGCCCTGCGGCTCCAGAGGTGGCGCCGATGAACATCCGCGATCCCAAGCACCGGATCGCCGTCACCTTCCCCCCTTCCCCGGCAGGCCGGTCACGCGCCGCATCTCGCCTGACGACATCGAGCGCCACCTGAGAGCGAAGGGCTACCGGCCGGCCGGGGCCATCGACCGCAACTGGCCAGACGGCGTCGCCTACGCCTGGCTGCCGCCCACGTGGCCCGACCCACGCGCCCCGCCGTTTCCCATCCGGCCCCGCCTCGTACGCGGCCCGCGGCTGTGCTCTCAGCCGCTGGAGCCGATCATCGCCGCCATCACCCACAACGAAGGGCACACGCCGGGCGAAGTTCTGCGCGAGATCGCAGTCATGGCGCAGAGGGCCGAGGACGGCGAGTAGATTGCCTCGTGTTGCCATCATCGACGATACAGGTGAACAGGAGTGTCGGAGTTTTAAGGAGTAGAGCTATGGCACGTCAGCGCACTGGAACGGTTTTTTTTTTTTTTTTTTTGACATGGAAATCATTGGGACGTCCGGGTTGCGCTGGATGAGGGAGTCGACCCGTCTACCATCTTCCCGCGGGCTGCACGGAGGCGATGGCGAGGGAGAAGGCCAAGTATTGGAACGAGAATGCGCGGGGGCTGGAGCAGAAGCCGAAGCAGGGCGGCAAGATATCGGCGCTCAGCCCGCGCGAGACTGTCTCCGAGTACTTCGAGCGCTGGAACGCCGCTCGCGATGTGCGTGGGCTCGTGTCGATCAACAAGGACGCGTCCGCTTTCAGATTGCACATCGAACCGACCATCGGCACGAAACCGATCGCCGCTCTAATGCGCGCCAACATCGAAGCGGTGGTGGAGGCCGTGGACGCCAAGGTCGCCGCAGGCTCGCACTCGTGGCAGACCATGCAGCGGACATGGGTCATCGCGACCAAGATGTTCAAGGACGCGCACCGCTCCAAGGTCGCGGCGCTGCGCGTGCGTGAGGACAACCCGTGCGCTGACGTGGCCGGGCCGGATCGCGGCGTCGAACGGGCGAAGAGCTATCTCTACCCCTCCGAGTTCCTGGCGCTCATGAACAGCGACAGGGTTCCCCTCCACTGGCGCCGGATGATCGCGCTGGCCGTGTACCTGTACCTCCGCGCTGGTGAGCTCGAGGCGCCGCGGTGGAGCGACGTCGACCTCGAGCACGGCGTGATCGACGTGAACCGCTGCATCGATTGGCTCCACGCGAGGGAGAAGTCGACCAAGGGCAAGCTTGCGCGAAGGTTCCCGAACGAACAGAACCTGCTGCCGGTGCTGCGCGCGATTAAGGCGAAGGCCGACCCGGACGCGCTGGTGATCAGGATGGTCTGCGGCCAGAGCTTGGCGAGGAAGCTGCGGTGCTATCTCAACTTCGCGGGCGTCAACCGGCCGGAGCTCTTCGCGGACGACGAGACGCGGAAGCCCCTCACGTTCCACGGTCTCCGCGCGACGGGCATCACGTGGATGGCCATCCGAGGCGACGACCCGATCAAGATCATGCGCCGGGCTGGCCACGCCGACTTCGGCACAACCCAGCGCTACGTCCGGGAGGCGGAGCAGCTTGCCGGCCGGTTCGAGGCGGTGTTCCCTCCGCTCCCCGCCAGCCTGCTGGACGACGGCAGCCATGACGATCCGTCAGGCAATCGTCAGGACGACGCAGAACCGCCGGAAAGTGAAGCAATGTGTCGCCGCGTGTGGGTGACGTACACCGGCCAGACGTACGGTTTGTCCGGGTCCACGCCGAGCTGGACCTCGACGACGATCGCCATCGCGGGCTGCTGCTGCTCGCCGACCAGCAGCACGACGATGACGTCCGCGCGGCGGTCCGAGGGCACGATCTCGGTGAGGTCGGAGGAAACGACGCGAGCCTCCGTGAAGGTCGGGACGGGGTGGCCGAGCGCGTCGTGCTGCATCTCGGCGGCGAGCGTCGGCCGGTTCTTGAACAGCTCTACCAGGGCTTCATGGGTTGCTAAGGGCATCGGCAATCTCTCGACTGGGTACAGTTCTGCTGGGTTGAAGCGGTACGTCCGGCGCGTGCGGTGGAGCCCGCAGGGTCGAAGCAGCCGCCTCTCTTAAATTCCGAGCCGCCTCGTGGATTCGTCACACGGCGTGCGGAGGGCGGCAGGGCTCGGCGCTCCACCGTGCCCCCGGCCGGCGGGCCCCATTCCGGGGCCGAACCTGCTGGCCTGTCGCCTTCGCGTGGTAAGTCGGTACGGTCGATCGACAGCGGCAGGCATCTCCCCGATTCCCTCACCGCTGCTGGCACGATATCGAGGAGGCCCCATGACGAACGAGATCTCCCCCGCGCCCATCGATGCGCCCTACGCGCAAGACCTCGCTGTCTCGCTGCAACCCGGCGAGGCCGCCGTTGTCCTCGCCCTCCCGTTCGAGGAACGCAACACGATGTTCGGGCACATCCACGGCGGCGCCCTGGCGTCGCTGGTTCCGATCTCCACGTCCTCGTCGATGCATGCGCGCGGTGCGGCCGCCGCGGAGCTCAGCACCGTATCGATGCATGTCGACTATGTCCGCGCGGCGCGCAAACCGGTGGTGGCAGAGACCCGATCCGTGCGCCGGGCGCGCGAGCTCGAGTTCTTCGAGACGCGGATCACCGACGCCGACGGCAATGCGATCGCCCTCGCGTCCTCGATCGTCCGTCAAGGCACCTCGCCGGCTCCGGCAGAGATCGCCGGACCATCGCAACGCCCGCTGGGCAGCGCGTCGCGCGAGGTCGTGAGCGCGATTCAGGAGGCGATCGCGGCGAGCCCGTTTCTGTCGCGCCGGCGCGTGAGCTTCGCGGGGGCGGCGCGCGGCGCCGTCGAGCTCTCGCTGAGCGCGGCGCCGGTCAACCTCGACCGCACCGGGGGCGTGCACGAGGGCGCGGTCCTGTCGCTCCTCGACGCGGCGGGAGCCACATGTCCATGGACGGCCGTCCCGGCGACGGCCGGGGCAGGCGGAGCCACCATCGCGTTGCACGCCCAGATCCTGGGGCCGCTGCCGGCGGCGGATCTTGTCGCGCGCGCCGCCGTCCGCGCGCACAAGCACCGTGTGCACTGGGTCGACGTCACCGTCACGAGCCCGGCGACGGGGGACGTGCACGCCCTGGGGACGGTGGTCTATCGCTTCAACGAGGCGAGCGTCATCGGATCCACCTGAGGCATCGCCTCAAATTCTTCGGAAAATAATCACAGGGAGGCGGGGAGGCGGGGAGGCAGATCTTCAAGATACTCCCCGCCTCCCTGTTCAATTTCCCCGCTGGAAAGGGCTGCACAATGAGGGAATTCCTCAGGTGATACACCGGTGGCCACGGCGACGCTCCCTCTCCCGACGCGGAGAGGGAGCGTCGCCGCGGCCTCGCGCACCCTCTCAGGGCGAGACCTCGAACAGGCACCGCGTGATCGGGATACCGACGTCGGCCCACACATACAGGTAGTATTTCGTCCCCGGCACGAGCTCCTCGGGGCGCCCCTGGGCGGGATAGCCCTGCTTCGTGTTCGGCAGGACCTCGCCGTAGGTGATGCCGCTCTTCACGGGCTCGGCCTGCCAGGGCACGTCGAGCCGCCAGATCGTCCCCTCGGGCAGGTCGAGGTTGGGCGGAGCGCCCGGGTTCGCGGCGTCCGCCGACAGGACGTAGACGTAGCGGGCGTCGCCGCCGGCCCAGGTGACCTTGCCGGCGGCGTCCACGCCTTCCCCTGCGGCGCAATCGCTCGGCTCGTACAGGCTCTGCTCGTGGAGCGGCCCGCCGAACGGGGTCATGTCCGCGAAATCCTCCCTCGTGTATCCGCGGCGCTCGAGCTCGCCCTCGAAGAACGCGATCATGCGCGCCGGGTCCGTGGTGGGCAGGCCGGCCGTGTCGCGGGAGAAGCCGTTGTTCTGGTCGGCCGGATACGCGCCGAGCGCCGCCGAGGAGACCCAGCCGGCGGCCAGCGCGAGGCCCGTCGGATAGAAGCTGTCGGTCCAGACCGGCCCTGCCTCGATGTACCAGTTCGACGTCCCCGTGGCCGGCGCGGCCTGCTCCGAGTGACAGCACACGCACCCGCACGCCTCGGTCTGCTCCGTGACCCACGCGAGCTCGCCGAGCCACTCCGGGTCGGACAGGCGTGGATCGTCGCTCGGGGTCTTGAAATCGGAGGGAGGCGCGGGCCAGTACGGGCGCTGCGTGAGGACCGGCTCGCACGACGCATAGTCGGTGAACAGGCGGCCGGGCTCGGTGCAGGCCGAGATCGTGCCGAACGTGCAGACCTTGCCGTCGCTCTGCCCGGCCGGCTCGCCGTCCTTCGGATCGACGCAGACCTGCTCGGGCCATTGAAAGACGGCGCCCCCCGTGCCGACGCCGCTGCCGCCGGTCTCCCCGGTCACGCCCTGGCAGACGCCGGGCTCGAACCGGCCGCCGCCGAAGACCTCACAGCCGCGCTGGGTCGCGGCGCACTGGCTCACGTCGTCGCCGGGCAGGACGATGCTGTACTCGTCCTCGGTCCCGCCGCCGAGCACGCACCGGCCGAGCGCCTGCGGATAGGCGCAGCTCTCGCCCGCTGCGAAGGTGCCGCCCTGGAGCGCCTTGCAGTCGGCCTCCGCAGCCTCCGCGGTCCAGCCTGTGCCGGTGTAGTCGCGGCACTCCTCGGCCTGGGTGATGGGGCTCGTATAGACGCAACGACCCGGCGCCACGAACGCCTCCTGGTCGCCCTTGTCCTCGTCTCCTTGACAGGCGCCCAGCCCTCCGAGGGCCGAAACCACGAGCGCAGCGCCCAGCAGCGCATGCGGTGAACGGAGGAGATCTTGCTTCACGGTCGAACCTCCTGAACGTCGCCTTCGAACGACGGTCGAACTGTTTGATGGCTCACTTTTCTGTGCGGTGAGCACTCCGGTTAATATCGTTTGTTCATGCTTGTGCAACCTTTGTTAATTCTTGGCGCGAAAATTGTGGTCCAGAAATTGTTATTCAAAATACATTCGTGTCGATGACGTGTCGCATCCGAGGCTCGTGGGTGGGCGTGGGTAAGGGGCCGTCGGAAACGCATCGGTCTCGGCCTGCGCCTTGGCCGCGCGGCCCGGACCTCGCGAGAGCAGGCAGCGACGGGGCACGAGCGAGAGGCTCGAGTCCGTCGAGGTCCTCGCGCCGCCCAGGCGATCCTTACCCGCGAGCAAACAGTGGCTGACAGCAGCGTCGAGCGCGTGGGGGAGAGCTTCTGCTCACGCCCGGGCTGGGATCACGCCGATCTCAGGTGCGTCGCCCGAACGCGCCCCGTCCCTGGAGTCTTTGGACACCGACCATGAGGCAGCCCTGAGAAAACGAATCACAGAGGCCACAGAGTTTTATTGTTGTTCCTCTGTGTCCTCTGTGCCTCTGTGGTTCAAATCTCTTCCCTCATGGGGGTTTCAAGCTGATCGGCGCTCCAGGCCCGTGCGCAGGGGAGCTCCTTGAAGATCGGCCGCCGCGCTGCGCCCGGACGCGCCGGCTAGGTCCGCCGGGCAGAAATCCTGCCAGGGATCTGCCTCGCGAGAAGAGAGAGCCAACGCAAAGGCGCAAAGACGCAAAGACGCAAAGACGCAAAAAAACCAATCATTTCATGCCTTTTTGCGTCTTTGCGTCTTTGCGCCTTTGCGTTGAAATCTCTCCTCATCCCTGGCCGGAATCCTGGCGGGCGGAGCTAGGGCGACACGGCCGATCCGAAGCGCTCGTCGCTCGCGGCGCCCGCCCCTTCCAGGGCCGCCTGGGAGCTATCGGCGAGGTTCCCGCCGAGAAACACGAGCACCTCCCGGCGGATGTTGCGGCCGTCACCGAACACCACGACAACGTCCCCGAGGCCATCGCGGTTGAAATCGCCGGGGCGCGAGATCTTCGTTTCGACCGCGCCCGCGCGCAGCGGGGTCATCGCGGCGTCGGGCTCCGCGTCGAGGCTCTCGCCGCCGCGGAACACGTACATCTTGCCGGAGGCCCCGACCTCCGGCGCGCCCACGAGCATCTCGGCGAAGCCATCCCCGTCCAGGTCCCCGCTCGACGAGACCGTCTGACCGAAGCGGTCGGACGGCCCTTCTCCGTGAAGCTCCAGGTCGGCGGTCGCGTCGAACTCCGCGCCCGGCCCGCCGAGGAACAGGAAAGCCATGCTGCTCACCGGCTCTCCGACGAGCAGGTCGGCAAACCCGTCTCCGTTGACGTCCCCTGCGTCCAGCGCAAGGCCGAGCTCACCCTCGCCGACCAGGACGCCGTCAGGTACGGTGTCCAGCGCCCCGGCCGAGCCGAAATAGACATGGACGCGCTGGCTGCCAGGCGCGCCGACCGCGACGTCCGAGAAACCATCGCCGTTGAAGTCCGCCGAGGCGACCGACGCGCCGAACGCGCTGGAGCTCTGCACCCCCGTGAACATCACGCTGGCGTCGCGATCGAGGCCCTCGGGGCCGCCCGGGAATACGTAGGCGCTGCCGGGGTCGGTCGCCAGCGTGGGGCCCTGCCCCGGGGCGCCGACCACGACGTCCGCGTAGCCGTCGCCGTTCATGTCCCCGGACGCCAGCGCTTCACCGAACCTGCGATCGTCGCCAGGGAGGCTCCCCGAGAGGTCCTGGCCCGGCGGCCACGTCCCCGGATCCGTCGAGCTCCCGAAGACCACGCGGACGAAGCCCTTGTTGTCCCCGAACGCCGTTGCCGCGACAACGGCGTCGGCGAACCCATCGCCGTTCACGTCCGCGGTGGCCGCGGTGCTCCCGAACCCGGCCGCTTCGATGGGGGTTCCGCTCATGCTCACCCCCAGCAGGAGCCCATCGGACGCCGCATCGAAGCCGTCGCCTTCTCCTTCTCCGCCCCGGAACACGTAAGCGGCTCCGCAAGGGATGAAGCCCGGGACCGCGTAACCTGTCGCGCCGACGAGGATGTCGTCAAAGGCGTCGCCGTCGAGATCGCGGTGGCCCCGTCCCACGTTGATCCGTCGGACGGCAGAGGGAGCGGAGCAGGCGTCGCCCGCGCACGCGCGGACCCGCCAGTACACGCGGCTGCCCACGGGAGGAGCCGCGGAGCCCTCGAGATCGGCGGCCGGCTGCCAGCGCGTCGCCGTCGTCGTCTCGGTCGCGAGGAGCACGGCGAACGAGGGGTCCTCGCTGAGCTCGATCGTGTACTCGATGCTCCCCTCGGCGGTCGACTCCGAGGGTTCCCAGACGAAGGTGGGTCGTCGGGTGTCCGGCACGTGCATCGAGCCGACCGCGGCATCCTGGAGCGGCAGCCTCGGGACCGGCGTCGCGGGAGGCCGCTCCTCGGTGCTCCCGCCGCCGCCTCCGCTGCCACCGCCGCCATCGCTGCTCCCGCCGCCATCGCCGCTCCCGCCGCCCCCGCCGCCCAGACCGGGGTCCCTGGTCACGTCATGAATCCCGAGGAGATCGGCGCAGCCGAGCAGGAGGGGGGCGAGCGCAAGCCACAGGGGAAAGGAGCTCCGCATCCGTCAAGGCTACTCGAATGGTGGGATGCTCACAAGACGAGCTGCCGCGCTCGGTACCACACTGGCCATCACGCGATCGACAGGTCACCGCACCGGCCAGTTTCGCCCGCCAGGAGTCCGGTCAGCGATCAGGAGAGAGATTTCAACGCAAAGGCGCAAAGACGCCAGGGCGCAAAAAGACAATTACCATGCATTTTGCGTCTTTGCGCTCTTGGCGCCTTTGCGTTGAAATCTCTCTCCTTTCTCGACGCAGATCCCTGGCAGGATTTCTGCCCCGCGACGGCGAGTCGACGAAGAGCGGTGGCGACCCGACCCAGGTTGACCTGCTGCGCGCCGCGCGACCCAGGCAGCCCGGCCGCAAGGACCTCCTGGCGGTCGCTCCCTCCAGCTTGCTGGTTTTACTGTTGGTTCATGTGTCCGCATCACGAGGAGCGTGTGGTCCGGGCGCCGCGGCGCGCGGCCAGCGCCGCGGAGCTCACGCCCGCGCTCGGCGCGGCGCTCGTGCCGTCGGGGCTCTTCTTCGCCACCCCGACGCCACGCACGGCGGCTCGCGTACGCTGCCCCGCCGTGCGATGTTCCCGGAGCGCCGTGCTCCACCCGCGCCGTCTCGTGGCCGTCGCCGTGCTCACCGGTGCCCTGGCCGGGGCGGACGCGCGGGCGGAGGTCCAGCCCCTGCGCATCACCTACGAGGCGCACGAGGGCTGTCCCAGCGCCGAGGCGTTCCTGCGCGAGCTGACCCAGCGCACGAGCCGCGCCCGCGCCGCCGCGCCCGACGAAGCGGCGCTCGAGGTGCACGTGCGCATCACCCGGAGCGCGGGCGCTACCCGCGGCCGGATCTCCCTCGGCGCGGGGGAGGGGGCGCGCGTCCGCGAGGTCGGCAGCGCCACGTGCGCGGAGGTCGTCGCGGCCCTGGCGCTCATCACGGCCCTCCGGGTCGACCCCACCGCGTCCGTCGATCCGCAGCCGCCGGCCGCCGCGCCGCGCTCGACCGAGGATCCGGCGCCCGGCGGGGCGGCGCCCCGCGGCGGCGCGGCGGACCCCACCGGCGCGGCGGAAGCCGCCGCCGGCGAAGCGCCGGGATCGTCGAGCCCGCCCCGCGCCGACACGCCGCCGCCCGCCGCCACCCTGGCCTCATCGGCAGAGGTCGCGCGCGCCGCGCCCGTGCCGGCCCGACCGCCGTCACCGGCCGACCGTGTCGTTCTGGGCTCCCCGCGGCAGCCGCTGCCCGAGGAGCGCCGGTGGGCGCTCGGCCTCCACGCGAGCGCGGCGTACGGAGTCACCCCTCTCGCCCTCCTCGGCGGGGGGCCGTTCATCGAGCTGCGCGCCGGTGCGGGGCTCGGCGTCTCGCTTCGCGGCGCGGTCGAGCTGGCCGCCACGGGCGTCGTCGATTCCGGGCCGGGCGGCGCCCGCTTCACCCGCGGGATCGCTCGGCTCGACGCCTGCGCGGACCTGTTTCGTCCGGCGCGCTGGCTCGCGCTCGCGCCCTGCGTGGGCGCCGAGGGCGGCTTCCTCCGCGGCGCCGGGCTGGTCGGCGGGTCGATCGCCGAGGCGAAGCAGGCCACGGTGCCCTGGGCCAGCCTCGGGCTCCTCGCGCGCGCGACCGCCTCGCTCGGGGCGCGCGTGCGCGTCGACGTGCAAGGCGGCCCGCAGCTCCCGCTGGTGCGGCGCTCGTTCGTGTTCGAGAGCCCCGCGCACCTCATCCACGAGGTGCCCGTGGTGACCTGGACGCTGCGCGCCGGCGCCGGCCTGTCGTTTTGATGATCGGGTCGCCTGGATCCGGAGATTGCACGGGGCGTGAGCCGTGGCGAAGCGCTGACCCTGGCGGAGCTCCCCGCCGCCGTTCCACCCGAGAGCCGGACGGCGCCCGGGCGTCTCGCTGCGCTCGTGACGCAGCACTCGGCCTTCGTATGGCGCTCGCTGGTGCGGCTCGGCGTGCCGCGCGCGGACGCGGAGGACGCGGTGCAGCAGGTCTTCCTGGTGGCGGCCCGGAGGCTCGGGGACATCGAAGCGGGCCGGGAGTCTGCGTTCCTGTTCAGCACGACGCTGCGGATCGCCTCGCGCGCGCGGAGGACACAGCAGCGGCGCCGGGAAGTCCTGGAGGACGAGCCCCACGAGCGCGCGGACCCGGCGCCGGGCCTCGAGGAGATGATGGATCGCGCGCGCGCCCGCGCGACGCTCGACGCCATCCTCGACACGATGCCGCTCGACCTGCGCGCCGTCTTCGTGCTGTTCGAGCTGGAGCAGATGACGACGGCGGCCATCGCGGTGCTGCTCGAGCTCCCGGCGGGGACGGTCGCGTCCCGGCTTCGTCGCGCGCGCGAGCACTTCCAGGCCGCCGTGAAGCGGCTGGAGGCGCGGGCCCATCACCGAGGAGAATCGCCATGACCGATCCCGAGCGCCTCCTGGACAAGAAGGAGGGTGATCTGCAGACGGCGCTCCTCCGCGCGGCGCTCGACGAGAGCCCGCCGAGCGGCCTGACGGGGCGTACGCTGGCCGCGCTCGGCGTCGCGACCGCCGCGACGCTCGCGGGCAGCATAGCCAAGGCGGGGGCGAGCGGCGCGGCCGCGAGCTCGGGCGGCGCGGCCGCGGGGAGCGAGGCCGCGGGCGGCGCGGCCGCGGGGGCCGCGCTGAACGTGGCGGGCGCGGCCAGCGGAGGCGGGATCTTGAGCGCGTTCGGGATCGGCGCGCTCGCGGGCGTCCTCATGCTCGGGGTCGTGCAATGGACCGGCGTCGCGGCGCCGGCGCGGCGCTCGCAGGAGGCGCCCACCGCGCCGGCAGCACCCGTACACCCGCCCGCCAGGGCGCCGGCGGCGCTCGCCCCGCCGCCGACCTCCGGCGCGGCGGCGGCGGAGCCGCAGCACGTCGCGGAGGAGCGCGCGCGCGTCGACGACGTCCCGCCCCTGTCCCGGCCAGCCGCCCCAGGTCGAGCTGCCCCGGATCCAGCGGCGCTGGCGAAAGCCGCCCCGGCCGCGAGCGGCCCGCGCGCGCCCGAAAGGAACCCATCGACGCTGGCCTCCGAGCTGGCGTTGCTCGACACCGCGCGGCGCGCGCTGCGGGGCGGCGATCCGGCGGCCGCCCTCGCGCTGCTGGATCGCCACGCGCGCGAGTTCGCCGGCGCGCAGCTCGCCGACGAGGCCGCCGCGATCCGCGTCGAGGCGCTGGCGAGCAACGGAGATCGCGCGGGCGCGCGCGCGGCGGCGCGGCGCTTCCTCGAAGCGCACCCCGGCAGCCCGCACGTCGATCGCGTCGAGTCGGCCGCCGGCATCGGCGCGCGCGGAGAAACCGTGATCCGGAGGAGCGATACCGGAGATTGACACGGCAGGAGGCTTTGCCATGACACCCTTCAACACCGTGTCCACGCTCTGTTGCGCCTCGGCGCTCTCGCTGCTCGTCTCTGCATGCGGGGTATCTCCCCTCGGCAGCGGCGCAGGAGGTGACGGCGGTGGAGACAGCACGAGCAGCTCCGGCGCCGGCGACGGATCGAGCTCATCGAGCGGCGCCGGAGGCGGCTCGAGCGCATCGAGCGGCGCTGGCGCCGGCTCGAGCTCATCGAGCGGCGCTGGCGCCGCGTGCCCCGGCCCGAGCCCCGCCGGCTGCAAGACCGAGGGCTGCCCCGCGGGGCAGACCTGCGTCGACGAGGGCTGCACGCCGTCGAGCTGCGAATGCGACCCCGCGACCGGGACGTGGCGCTGCACGGACGACTGCGGCGGTGGCACGTGCGTGCAAGGCTGCGATCCCGACGTTCGCGAGGGCAGCCTGCTCGTCACGAGTCAGGCGGAGCTCGAGCAACTGCGCGGGATGACCGCGCTCCGCGGCAACCTCGAGATCACCCGCCGCGTCACCGACCTGTCCCCGCTGGAATGTCTGACGACCATCGACGGTAACCTCATGATCTTGGAAAATCCAAAGCTGCGCAATCTCGATGGGCTGCGCAGCCTGGAGGAGGTCGCGGGTACCATCATCGTCTCCGGGAACCCACTGCTCGAGAGCGTTGCGGGCGTCGCGGTGAAGGCACAAATGTGGCATATCGCCCACAACGCTTCCCTCGAGTCCCTTTCAGGTTTCGAGGTGGTCGAGGCGGGAGTGATCTCGCTCGAGGCGAACGCTCGGCTCGCGAGCCTGAGGCCGCTCGGCAACTTGCGCCAAAGTGCGATCACGCTGCTCGACAACGATGCGCTCACGAGCCTCGAGGGGATCAATGCACCGCACCTCGACGGGCTCCACATCACAGGGTGTGACGGGCTCGTCAGCTTGAAGGGGATCAACGCGCTCGAGACCGTCGGGCTCCTGGTGCTGCATGAGAACCTGAATTTGAGCTCGCTCGAAGGGCTCGAGAAGCTCCGGACCGCCGACGAGCTGCACCTGTGGACGAATGAAAGTCTGAGCTCGCTCGAAAGACTCGAGGACCTCGTTCAGGTGGGCATCCTCGATATCTCGGGCAACCCGGAGCTCGCGGACCTGACGGGGCTCACCTCCCTCGAATCCGTGCGCTCATTGGTCGTCACGGACAACGACGCCTTGCTCGATCTCACGGGGCTCGAGGAAGTGAGCGAGCTCGAGAGCCTGGTCATCAGCGACAACCTGGCGCTCACGACGCTCAGCGGCCTGGGCGCCCGGTCCATCTCTTCGATCGAGGTCATGGGCAACCAGAGCTTGACGAGCTGTGAGATCGCGGCGTTCGTCGCGGGCCTCGAGGAGGTCGGCAGCGTCCGCGAGGAAGAGAACGCCACGAGCACCTGCTCCCCCTGACGTGGCTCTGCGCGATGGGCCGTGATAAGCGCGCGGCGCGCCCCGCAGAGCAGCTTGCCCTGCCGAGGGAGCCGCCGCCCATCACGGCGCCGGTCCGCCCATCTCGTGCGAGCGGGCGAGTGTCGCGTCGAGGAGCGGTTGGTCCGTGACGTCGAGGTGCTTGGCCACCGTCAGCAAGACATCGGCGCCGCGCCGGCGCAGCGTCATCTGCCCCTCGTTGCCGCGCTTCCGCTCCAGGTCGGCAAGCTCGATCAGCATGACGGCGGCATCGAGCGTCGCATCGCCGTCCTCGTCCGTCTGCGCGAGGACATCCTGCGCCACGCGGAAGCCCTCTTCGAGGCGTAGGCTGGCGAGCTCGAAGTCTCCCCGGGCGAGCGCAGCGTCGCCCTCGAGCCGGGCGGCCCCGATCCGCGCGTGCTGCTTCGCCCGCCATTCTGCCTGCTCCGCCGGGGTCCTTGTCGGCGTGGGCGCGGTCGCCGTCGCGGCGACGGCGGGCAGCGCCGTGGAGGCCGGCGAGCTCCGGTCCTCGTCGAGCGCGGAGAACACCCCGATCACGCCCAGACCCAGCGAGAAGAGGCCGAGCGCCACGCCGGCTCGGGTCCGCGGCCTCCGCGCGACGGTCGCCTCGTCCTCGCCGTCTTCCTCCTCCGTCACCGGCCGAAGCTGGCTGCGAGGCCGCCGGGCCGGCGGGGCGCTTGCTCGCCTGTCTCTCTTGCTCTTCACGTCCCCCCCACGGAGGCTATCGGCGCTCGATCCAGGTGTCGAGGGCTTGGACACAGCGGCCCGACATCGCGCCGCTGTGCCCGAGTCGAGCTAGGCTCGCCCTGTCGCCGCCGCCGTCGCATAGGGCGGCTCACGGCCGGCGCGCACGGCGGCGAGGTCGGCGCGCATCGTCCTCGCGTCGGGGTAGCGCTCGTGCTTGAGGAAGGCGAGGGCGCGGTCGACGACGGCGCACAGGCCGGGGGGCGCCGTGGGGGCGTGTTGCGCGAGCGGCGGCGCCCTCTCCGTGGCGACGGCGATGAGCAGGCGCGCGTCCTCCAGCTTGCCGTGGATCGTGCGGCCCGCGAGCAGACGGAACATCGTCGCGCCGAGGCCGAAGAGATCGGTGCGGCCGTCGATCTCGCGGATGAGGCCCAGGCCCTGCTCGGGCGCCATGTAGTCGTCGGTGCCGATCGACACGCCCGTGCTGGTCTTCGTCATCTCCGGCACGCCCGCGACGTTCTCGAGCAGCGGATCGAGGACGCGCGCGAGGCCGAAGTCGAGCACCCGCACGCGCCCGTCGTTGCCGATGTGCAGGTTCTCGGGCTTGAGATCGCGGTGAACGATGCCGTGGTCGTGCGCCACGATCAGCACGTCGAGGACCCGCTCGGCGAGCGCGATGACCTGGCCGACAGGGAGCGTCCCGTGCCGGACCATGCGGTCGAACACCGTCTCTCCCTCGAGCAGCTCCATGGCCATGTAGACGACGCCGTCGTCCGTCGCCCCCGACTCCAGCACCTGGGGCAACCCCTCGCAGAGCGGCGCCACCGCGGCCAGCGCGCTGCCGATCGGCCCCTCGCGCAAGAACCGCTTTCGCACCTCGTCGATGCAGGCGAGCTCGCTGTGCAGGACCTTGACCGCCGCCACGCACCCGTCCGCGCGGATGCCGTAGAAGACGCTGGCCATGCCGCCGACCCCGAGCACGCGCACCGCGGTCCATGGGCCGATCCGCGTGCCGACGCGCTGCTCTGCCAGCTCCTCTTCGGTCATGCGGCGATGCTATCACCGGCGCCGCCCGGCCGATCTCGTCTTCGGCCGACGGCCACGGCCCGCTCCGCCGCGCAGGGCCGCGGTCCCTGGCGCACCGCCGCAGCCCTCGGCGCAGGACCGCGGTCCTCGGCGCAGGGGGCGCCTCCCTCCGCGCAACCGAGGATACTCCGACGCGATGCCCGCCATGCCGATCCACTCCCTCCCGCCTGCTCACCGCCCCCTCGCGGACGCCCTCGCGCTCGGCCCCGCCTTGCTCGAGCGCGCCCGCTCGGCGGCGGCCCCGTGGCTCGCCGCCAGCCTCGTCGAGGGCCCCGCCGTGGTGCTCGGCGCGGCCCAGCGCGCCGGGCGCGTGGTCGACCTCGCGGCCTGCGCGGCGCGCGGCGCGCCGGTGCTCCGGCGCTCCACGACGGGCACGGCCGCGTTCCTCGGCGGGCGCGGCGTCGTCTGGACCCTCGCGCTGCCGCACGTCGCCGCGCTCGCGCCCGACGCCACGGCGCGCACGCTCCTGAACCGCAACGTGCGCGGCTTCCTCCGGGGCTTCGCCCGGGCGGGCGCGCCCGCGCACTACTTCGGGCGCGAGTGGATCTCCCTGCAGCACCGCCCCGCCGCGCTGCTCGGCGTCGACGCGGCGCCGGACGGCGCGGTGCTCATCGAGGTCCTCGCGGGCCACGACGCGCCGCTCGCGATCCCGGCCGAGCTCGCGGCGCCGGACGAGCGCGCGGTCGACCGCTGGCTGGGCAAGGCGCCGGCGGCGCTCGCCGAGGTCCTCCCGGCGCGCCGCTCGCTCGAGGAGCTCGCGGGCGTCGTGATCGAGGCCGTCGCCGTCCGCGCGGGGCTCCCGCTGACCGACGGCGGCCGCGCGCCGGAGCTCGCGGTCGAGCGCTTCCAGCCGATCGCCTCGCCCGACGACCCGGTGCCGCCGGGCGCCGGCCCCGCGGTGGTCGCGCGGGTGCCCATCGGCTGGATCGAGGCCGCCGCGCTCGGCGGGCCGGCGCCGCCGCGCGCGTGGATCGGCGGCGATGTCCTCACGGCGCGCTGGCTCCTCGAGGCGCTCGGCCAGGGCGCGGCCCCCGCGCGCCTGGACGCCGAGCTGGACGCCGAGGCCTCGCCGCTCGAGGGCGCCAGCCTCGCCGACCTGCGCGCGCTCGCGCAGCGCGCGCTCTCCGCGGAGCGGGCGCCCGAGGCGTGAGCGGGCAGCGGGGGCACGTCGTTCTGTTGTTGCGGTATTCTTGCAGCCTGGCGCTACACGGCGACGTGGAGCGGCTGGACCACCGCGGCGAACGCCGGGAGCGCCTCGCAGCGGGCCGCGAGCGCGGCCAGGGTCGGCCGCCGCGCGGCGTCGGTGAGGGTCGGGTGCGCCTCGCCGAGGAAGCGCAGCGCGCAGGCGACCGCGATGTCGGCGTGGCTGAAGGCGCCCAGCCACCACTCGTCGCCGACGCGTGCGGCGCGCTCGCGCTCCAGCAGATCGAGCGTCTCGCCGATCTGCGTGACGCAGCGGCTCACCCACACCGGGCTGCGGCGGTCGCCGGAGCGCAGCACGTGCTCGTAGAGCAGGCTCACCGCCTTGTCGGCGAGCCCGGTGGCGAGCGCGCAGACCCGCAGCCCGGCGCGGCGCGCCTCGCCCGAGGGCGGCAGGAGCGCGCGCTCGGGCCCCACCATCCCGTCGAGGGCGTCGAGGATCGCCGCGCTCTCCACGAGCGACTCCCCGTCGTCCGTGACGAGCACCGGCACGCGCCGGAGCGGGTTGTACTTCGCGATGGACTCGGCGTCTGCCCACACCGACCACGGGCGGTGCTCGTACGCGAGCCCATGATGCTGGAGCGCCACGGCGACGCGGCGCACGAACGGCGAGTCGTACTGGCCAATCAGGATCATGGCCAGCCTGTAACCGAGGACGCCGCGCGCGGCAACGCGCGGCCCGGCGCGCTGCCTACCAGACCGCGCACGTGCGGGTCGGCCGCATCGGCGTGCCGGGCGCGCACTTGAAGGCCTCGCCGAACTCCGGGAGGTTCGCGAGCGGCCCGTTCACGCGGAAGCGCGGCGGGGAGTGCGGGTTCACCTGCACCATCAGCCGCAGCGCCTCGTCGCGCATCTGGCCGCACCAGGACTGCCCGTGCGCCAGGAAGAACTGCTGATCTTCCGTGAGCCCGCCCGCCACCGTCTGCTCCGCCGCGCCCTTGCGCATCTCCCGGTACGCCATGAACGCGAGCTTCAGGCCCCCGAGGTCCGCGATGTTCTCGCCGAGCGTCAGCTTGCCGTTCACCTTGAGCCCCGGCAGCGCCTCGTAGGCCGAATACTGCGCCTCGACACAGCCGGTCTTCTCCCTGAACGCCGCCCCGACCTCCTTCGCCCACCAGTCCTCCAGGTTGCCCTTCGCGTCGAACTGCGACCCCTCGTCGTCGAACCCGTGCGTGAGCTCGTGCCCGACCACCATGCCGATGCCGCCGAGGTTCACCGCCACGCCCGACGTCACGCTGTAGAACGGCGGCTGAAGGATGCCGGCGGGGAACACCATGTGATTCCGCTGCGGGTCGTAATAGGCGTTCACGGTGGGCGGGCTCATCTGCCACTCGTCGCGGTCGACCGGCTTGTCGATCTTCCCGAGGTGCCAGCGGACGTCGAAGGCGCGCGACGCGAGCTCGTTCTTCGCGTACTCCTTCGGATCGACCTCGAAGTCGTACGTCCTCCACTTGTCGGGATACCCGATGAGGTACGCCATCGCGCCGAGCTTCGCGAGCGCGCGCTGCTTCGTCCCCTCATCCATCCAGTCGAGCGACCGGACCTCGCGCCCGAACGCGCCGCTGATCTCGCGCACCATCGCCTCGGCCGCCGGCTTGCTCTCGCCGGGGAAGCTCGTCTTGACGAACGGCTGCGCGAGCAGCTCGCCGAGCGCGTCGTCGGTCGCGCTCACGCACCGCTTCCAGCGCGGCCGCTCCTCCTGCTGCCCCGTGAGCGCTGCGCGCAGCGTGAAGCTCTCGTCGACGAACGCCTTGGGCAGCGCGGGCGCCATCGAGCGCACCACGTGCCACGCCAGGTAATTCTGCCACGCGGCGGGCTTCGCCGCCTTGAGCAGCCGCGAGAGCCCCTCGAAGAAGCGCACGGAGGTCACGTTGACCTCCTTGACGTCGGGGCGGCCGAGCCCCTGGAAGTACGCGTCCCACGGGAAATCCGGCGACGCCTTCGCGAGCGCCGCCCGGTCCAGCTTGTTGTAAAGCCCCTTCGGATCCCGCCGCTCGACCCGCGTCTTCGAGATCTTCGCGAGCTCGGTCTCGATCTGCATCACGTCGGCCGCCGCCTTCCTCGCCGCGGCCTCCTGCGCGCCGGCGAGCCGCATCATCCGCGCGACGTGCTCTTCATACGTCCTGCGGAGCGCCTTCGATTTGTCGTCCTCGTTGAGGTAGTAATCGCGGTCCGGCAGGCCGAGCCCGCTCTGGTCGAGCTGCGCGATGACGCGCGTCGCGTCCTTCATGTCCTGCGCGGCGGCGATGTCGAACAGCGCCCAGATGCCGCGGCCGTGGAGCTCGGTGACGAGCGCCCCGATGCCCTTCGCGTCGCGCACCCGCCGCGCCTTCGCGAGGAGGTCCGCGATCGGCTTCACGCCGGCGGCCTCGACCGCGGCCTCGTCCATGCACGCCCCGTAGTAGGCCCCGATCTTCTTGCTCACCGGATCCCGGTCGCCGGCCTGCGCGGCCTCCTCGAGGATGCGCCGCAGCTCCGCCTCGTTGCGCTTCTCGATCTCGTTGAAGCTCCGCATCCAGTAAGGCTCGTCCCCCGGGATCGCCGCCTTCGCCAGCCACCCGCCGCAGGCGAACTGGTAGAAGTCCTCGCAGGGGTTCGCGGAGCGATCGAGGGCGGACTCGTCGAGCCCGACGTTCTCGAGCCGCGTCTCGACGACCGGCAGGCCCTGCGGCGCGGGCGGCG
Organism: Sorangium sp. So ce406; assembly: GCF_051474675.1. NCBI lineage: Bacteria > Pseudomonadati > Myxococcota > Polyangiales > Polyangiaceae > Sorangium > Sorangium sp. So ce406. The sequence continues at coordinate 1,895,613 of NZ_CP150340.1, forward strand.
CAGGTGTCGCCTTGGCGCCGCCGGCGGGGAGCGGCGGCGGGCTCGCGGCGGGGCCGCAGGCCGGCAGCGCAGAGAGGGCCAGGGTGATCGCGAGGAGAGCTCCAGGCTGTCGTTGCGTGCGCATGCGGCGCTTTACCACGATCCGCGTGATGCGCGGTCCGTGACCGCACGTCCGTCCTGGAGCGCGGGCTACATCACTCCTTGTCGAGCTTTCCCATCAGGCTCAGGGTGAAGTAAGCCCCCATGTACTTGAGGTGCGGGCGCACCTCGAGGTGCACCCGGTACCAGCCCGCGCTCCCCTCGACCTCGGTCACCGCGGTCCGCGCCTTGCGGAGCGGCCTGCGCGAGCGCACGGCGGGCGACACGACATCCATGTCCGCGACGTACTGGCTCAGCCAGCCGTTCAGCTCGCGCTCGAGATCGGCGCGCTCCTTCCATGTGCCGATCTGCTCCCGCTGCATCACCTTGAGGTAGTGCGCGAGCCGGCTGACCAGGAAGATGTACGGTAGCTGCGTGCCGAGCCGGTAATTGACCTCCGCGGTGCGCCCCTCCTCGCTCTGGCCGAAGAATTTGGGCTTCTGCACGGAGTTCGCGGAGAAGAAGCAGGCGTTGTCGGTGTCCTTCCGGAACGTGAGCCCGATGAAGCCCTCCTCGCTGAGCTCGAACTCGCGGCGCTCGGTCAGCATGATCTCGGTCGGGATCTTCGTCTGGATCGCGCCCAGCGCCTCGTACTCGTGGAGCGTGAGCCCCTCGACCGTGCCGCCCGACTGCGGCCCGATGATGTGCAGACACCAGCGGTGGCGCGCGAAGCTCTCGGCGAGCCGGGTCGCCATGGCGTACGTCGGGGCGCCCCAGCAGTAGGCCGCGTGGTCGCCGACGACGTCCTCCTCGTACGAGAACGCCTTGACCGGGACGGTGCTCGCGCCGTACGGCAGGCGCAAGAGGAAGCGCGGGAGGAGCAGGCCCACGTAGCGCGCGTCCTCGGACTCGCGGAACGCGGTGTACTTCACGTACTGCGGCCCCTCGAAGAGCGCCTTGACGTCGCCGAGGTGCGGCACCTTCCGGTAGTCCGTGAGCCCGAAGAACTGCGGGCCAGCGACGGCCAGGAACGGCGCGTGCGCCATCGTCGCCACCGCCGCGCATTTCTGGAGGAGCACGATGTCCTGGGGCCCGGGGCCAAACTCGTAGTTCGAGATGACGGCCGCGAACGGCTTGCCGCCGAAGGAGCCGAACTCCGAGGAATAGACGATCTTGTAAAGGCCGCTCCTCACCACCTCGGACGAATCCTCGAAATCCGCGAGCAGATCCTCCTTCGAGCAATTGAGGACCTCGACCCGGATGTTCTCGCGGAAGTCGATGTGATCGATCGCGAACTTGAGCCCGCGCCACGCGGCCTCCAGCCGCTGGAACACCGGGTGGTGCAGGATCTCGTCGATCTGGCGCGACAGCCGCTGGTCGATCTCGGCGATCCACAGGTCGACCAGGGCGTTGTCGATCCCCGCGCCGTCCTCCGGCCGGCGGACCGCCTTGCCCAGCGCGACCTCCATGCCCCGCTTGACGCCCTCGTACGCGTCGCTGGCCGGCGCGACCCCCGCCTCCGCCAGGAGCGCCGCGATCAGAGAGCCGCCGCCCTCCTTCGCGGGCTCTTCGTGCTGCCCCGCTTGCATGTCCACAAATTTACCACGGTCGCTCGCCGGCTGGAAGCGACGGACAACCGGGCGCCCCGCGGCCCCGCGCCCGACCAGCGCGGACTCGCGCCCAGCGAGGCGGCCGACGTGGCGGCGCCCCTCGCCCCGGAGGTCCGGACAGGACGCTCCGCCAGCACGTAAGTCAGGTGTCGAGTGGACATGAAATGTACGTGGCGATCGAGCGACTAGGGTGTTACAAATTCCTGTGGGTGCTCTCACGGAAGGCGCGGAAGCAGGGGGTTTTGCTCGAAGGCGGCCTCTCATGATCCCGGATCCGGCGCCGCCGCCAGCGCGGGTGCGCCCGTCCAGGTCGTGGCCGCGCGGCGCGGCCCTGGCGCCCCGCGCGGCTCGGACTCCAGAGGACCAGCCGCGCCGAGGCGCGGAGAGCGAGATTCTCGCTCTGACTCTCTCCCTCTGTGCCCTCTGTGCCTCTGTGGTTCAAATGCTCTGTCATCTCATGATTCTGTGATTCCGTGATTCCATGCGTCCGCGGCGCGCGCCTGTCGGCGCCGCCGGTCGTGTAATTCGAGGAGAGGAGGGGAGATGGAACGCCTCGGGCTCGGCATCATCATCGGTGTTGGTCTCGCCAGCTTGACGAGGATCACCCGTCCGACCGTCAAGCGGGCCATGCGGCTCGGCTTCGTCGCGTTCGAGAGGGTCAAGGGCGCGCTCGGCGAGGGCAGGGAGCGGCTCGCCGACCTCGTCGCCGAGGTGAAGGACGAGATGGCGCGGCAGCAGCAGAGCGCCGACGCCGGGGTGCGCGTCGAGATGGAGCCGCCCGCGCGCTGAGGAGAGGGCTGTCCTGGTGACCCGGCCTCCGCCGGCCGGGAGGTGTGCCATGCCGAGCGATCGAGGGGTCTTCATCATTCACTGCATTCCAGGGCGCGCGCGCCTCGGCGTCCCCGCCCTCCGCCGGGACCCGGCGCGGGCGGCGGAGATCGCGGAGCTGGCGCGCGCGTGTCCGAGCGTCGTCGACGCGCGGGAGAACGCGTGGGCCGCGAGCCTCACCGTCGAGCACGAGCCGGACGTCCCGCTCGAGGACGTCCTCTCCGAGCTCGCGCACATCCCCGAGCTCTCCGGCTGCGGCTGCGGCTCGCTCGACGAGCTCGCGCCCCCGCCGCCGCGCTGCGCCGGGCCGGTCGAGCCGCCGAGCCCGGGACGGACGGCGCGCCTCGTGGTCAAGGCCGTGGACCGGCTGAACGCGGCGTCGCAGGTCGTCCCGCCGCCGCAGGTCGATCTCAAGCTCGTGATCCCCGGGCTCCTCGTCGGCTCCGGGCTGCTCCAGGTGCTCCTGCGGCGCGCCCCGAGCGCGCCTCACTGGATCACGCTGGTCAAGTACGGATTCGACGCGTTCGTGGTGCTGAACCACGGCCGCATCCAGGGCTTCCTCGCGAGCTCGGGGGCGCCCACCGGCGGCGAGGCGGTGTGACGATGGCAGCGCTTCCGTCGAGCGGGGCCGAGCCGGCCTCCGTCCTCTCGGTCGTGGACCGCGCGGGCAGCGTCGACGTCGTCCACGCGATCCCGGGCAGGGTCCGCCTGCGGCTCCCGCGCCTCCGCCGGGACGCGGCGTTCGGCCCGCTGCTCGAGGCGGGGCTCACCGCCGTGCCGGGGGTCCTGTCCGTGCGCCTCGCCGAGGGCGCGGCGAGCGCCGTCGTCGAGCACGACCCGCGGCAGGCGGACGTCGCCGCCATCGTGCGCGCCGCCGCCCAGGCCTCCGCCGCGCCGGCCCCGCGCGGGGCGCTGCGCGTCGCCCGCCACGCCCGGGAGGCGCGCCGCGCGTCCGCCGTCGCGCGGCGCCCGCTCTACCTCTCGAGCGCCGGGATGCTCTTCTCGCTCGGCTTCGTCTCGCCGCTGCTCGCGTACCCGTTCATCGCCGCGACGTGCGCGCCCATCTTCAAGCGGGCGTGGGACTCGGTGGTGCGGCAGCGCAAGCTCAACGTCGACCTGCTCGACAGCCTCGCGATCGCCTCGGCCGTGGCGACCGGGGACGCGATCAACGCCGCCGGGATCATCTGGCTCGTCACGCTCGGCGACCACATCCGCGACCGCACCCAGGCCCGCGCCCGGCGCGCGATCGTCGGCCTGCTCGGGTACCAGAAGGACCTCGCGTGGGTGGTCCGCGGCGACGCCAAGGTGCAGGTCCCGGTGGCCGAGCTCGCCGTGGGCGACGTCCTCGTCGTCTACACCGGCTCGGTGATCCCGGTCGACGGCACGGTCACGGACGGGGAGGGGCTCGTCGACCAGCAGTCGCTGACCGGCGAGTCGATGCCCGTGCTCAAGGGCCCCGGCGACCGCTGCTTCGCGGCGACCGCCATCAAGGACGGCAAGCTGTACATCCGCGCCGAGCGCGTCGGCGGCGACACGACCGCCGCGAGCACGGCGCGGCTCATCGAGAGCGCGCCCGCGCTGGAGACGCGCGCGCAGAACTACGCGGAGGTCGTGGCGGACCGCCTCGTCCCGCCGGCGCTCGCCTGCTCGGCCGTCGTGCTCGCGGCCACGCGCGATCTCGGCCGCGTGTCCGCGATCCTGACGATCGACTTCGGCACCGGCCCGCGCGTCTCGGCGCCGACCACGGTCCTCGCCTCGATGAACGCCGCGGCGCGCCGCGGGATCCTCATCAAGGGCGGCGCCTACATCGAGAAGCTCGCGAAGGTGTCGACCGTGGTGTTCGACAAGACGGGCACGCTGACCTCCGGCGTCCCCGAGGTCACGGACTTCCTCGTCCACGACGCCCTGTCCGAGCGCGAGGCGGCGACGCTGGCGGCCGCGGTGTCCGCGCGGCAGACCCACCCCGTCTCGCAGGCGGTGCTGCGGCTCGCCGACGCGTGGCGGCTGTCGATCCCGGACCGGGAGGAGTCGCGATACCTCGTCGGCCGGGGGGTGCAGGCGAGGGTCCTCGGCAGGGTCGTGCAGCTCGGCAGCCCGCGCTTCATCGAGGAGCTCGGCATCGCCTGCCGCACCGAGGCCAGCGCCAGGCAGGCGCTCGAGTCGACGGCGAAATCGCTCCTCTTCCTCGCCGTCGACGGGCGGCACGTCGCCACGCTCGCCTACCGCGACGCGATCCGGGCCGAGAGCCGCGCGACGATCCGGAGCCTGCGCGAGCGCGGGATCGACGACATCGTCATGCTGACGGGCGACAGCCGCGAGGTGGCCCGACAGGTGGCCCTCGAGCTCGGGATCACGCGGTTCTTCGCGGAGATGCTGCCCGAGGACAAGGCGGAGATCACGCGCCGGCTCACGCAGGAGGGCCGCACGGTCGCGGTCGTCGGGGACGGCATCAACGACTCGCCGGCGCTCTCGTACGCCGATATCGGCATCTCCGTCTCCGCGGGCGCGGAGATCGCCCGGGAGACGGCGGGCGTCGTCCTCGTGGAGGACGATCTGTCCAAGCTCGTCGAGGCGATCGACATATCGCGCGCCGCGATGCGCATCATCCACCAGAACTTCTCGATGATCCTCGCCGTGAACGCGGCCGCGTACGCGCTGTCGATCCCCGGGCTGCTGAACCCGGTCATGGCGACGCTCATGAACAACGGCTCCGCGGTCCTCGCCTGCGTGAACGGCCTCCGGCCGCTCATGGGGGCGCCGCGCCGGCGGTCCCGCGCCGCCCGCGGCGGATGAGCGCGCAGCGCGCCGGCGCGACGCGGCGCGCGACGTGCGCGACGCGCGAGACGCTGTCGACGTTTGCGACGTAGGATCCACCGCGCGTCCGACGCCGGCGGACGCGTTCCGCCGCGCGCCGCGCTGCGGCCCGGCACGCTCGCTGCACTACGGATGGAATGGCTGGCATGGGGAGCGCAATGCGAACTGACGTGACCTCCTCCTCCGCCGCGCGGGCGCGCGCGGCGCGCTGGGCTGTGCGCGGGCTGCCGGTCGCGGCGCTGGCGGCGGTGATCGGGTGTGCGGCCTTCGCCCAGCCCGAGAGCTCGCCGTACGTGAAAGCGTCGAGCCCGGAGGAGGCCGGCCGGTACCTGATCCTCGTGGGCGGGTGCAACGATTGCCACACGCCCGGCTGGGACCGCTCGAGCGGCAGGCTCCCGGCCTCGGAGTGGCTCACGGGCAACGACGTCGGCTACCGGGGTCCGTGGGGGACGAGCTACGCGGCGAACCTCCGGATCACCGCCCAGAACCTCAGCGAGGAGGCGTGGGTGCAGATGTTCCGCGCGGCCGCCGGCCGCCCGCCGATGCCCTGGCTGAACTACGTGACCATGCACGAGGGCGATCTCGTGGCGATGTACCGCTTCATCCGGAGCCTGGGGGAGAAGGGCGCCCCCGCGCCGCAGGCGGTGCCGCCGGGCGAGGAGCCGGAGACGCCGTACATCCTGATGGTCCCGCAGCAGCCGGCGCGCAGGCCGTAGCGCCTCCCCCGGGGCGGTTCGCCTCAGGCGGCAGGCCGCCGAGCACCGCCGGCGCTGCCTGCGACGTCGCAGGGCAGCTCCACCGTGATCCGCGCCCCCTCGCCCGGGCGGCTGTCCGCGCGCGCCGCCCCGCCGAGCGCCTCCACGATGCTCTTCACCACGTGGAGCCCGAGGCCGAGCCCCCCGAAATGGCGGCTCGACACGGCCCGCTCGAACCGCTCGAACACGTGCGGGAGCCGCTCGGCCGGGATCCCGATGCCGTGGTCCTGCACCACGAGCTCTGCCGTGCCGTTCCTGCGCGCGACCGCGATCTCGATCGGCGCGCCCGCGCCGAACTTGAGGGCGTTGTCGAGCAGGTTCGAGATCACCTGCTCCAGCCTGCTCCTGTCCCACGAGCCCACGACTGACGGCTCCGCGCGCACGCTCACGGTCGAGCCCGATTGCGCGATGCGCGCGCCGAGCCGCTCCACGACGTCGCCCACGGCCTCCGCGAGGTCGACCGGCTCCACGTGCAGCTCCAGCCGGCCGGTGTGGAGCTGCGAGACGTCCAGGAGATCGTCGATCAGCCGGACGAGCCGCTGCACCTGCCGGTCCATCCTGTGCAGGCCGCGCGTGAGGTGCTCCTCGGGCGCGAGGTCGTTGCGCCGGAGCATCGACTGGAGGCCGAGGCGCAGGGAGGTGACGGGCGTCCTCAGCTCGTGCGACGCGACGCTGAGGAAGTCGTCGCGGACGCGGACCGCGCGCTGCGCCTCGCGGTAGAGCCGGGCGTTCTCGAGGGCGATCGCGATCTGGTCGGACAGGAGCTCCAGCACGTGGACGCGGTCGCGCGTGAACGCGCGCGTGGCGAGCTTGTTCTCGAGGTAGACGACCCCGAGCCGGGCCTCGTTCCGGCGGATCGGCAGGACCAGCACCGACCTCGAGCCGCCCTCGGCGAAGTAGGGATCGCCGGCGAGCGCCGGATCGCCGGCCGCGTCGTCGCTCACGAGGATCTCCTGCGTCGCGTGCGCGCGCTCGACGACCTTCGCCGGGACCTCGCGCGACCCGGCGAGCGGCGTGCGCGCGATGGAGACCGGCGCCGCGACGCGGCCCACGGCCTGCACGAAGAGCTCCCCCTCCTCCTCGAACACGAGCGCGCCGCGCTGCGCGCCGGCGGCCTCCAGGCAGACGCCGAGGAGCTTCTCGAGCAGCCGATCGAGCACGATCTCGCCCGAGAGGGTCTCGGCGGCCTTGAGCAGGCTGAGCGCGTCGAGGGCGGCCGCGGGCAAGCGCTCCTCGGCGAGCTCGGGATCCTCGCCGGGCGCGCTGAGGCTGAACTCGTCCGCGAGCGCGCGCGCCTTCTCCGTGGCCCCCCAGCGGTCGAACCCCTGCCGCGCGGCGCGCAGGTACATGGCCGCGATCCGCGCCCGGCCGAGCCCGTGATAGAAGCGCCCGGCCAGCTCGTTGCTGAACGCCGCCCCGTGGAGGAACCCCGCGCGCGTTGCCGCCTCGATGGCCTCGTCGTACCGCGCGGCGGCGGCCTCGAACCGGCGCTCGACGCGGGCGATCTCCGCGTCGACGAGGAGGCGCCTCGACCGGAAGTTCTCCGCGCAGCCGCGCTCCCACCGCTGGAGGGCGCGCCGCAGCTCGGCCACGCGCGCGAGCAGCGCGGCCCTCTCCTGCTCGTCGGCCCCGTCGCACCGCCAGAGCAGCGTGAGCGCGGTGAAGTACGCGTGCTGGCACTCGGGGATGTAGCCCCCCATGAAGTGCATGTACGGGATCGCCGCGTCGGCGTGCGCGAGGGCCTGCGCCCGATCCCGGAACGCGTACGAGGTGGCGAGGCGCAGGATGTGGTACACGCAGCTCGCCGGCGGCTCTCGCTGCGCCTCCGCGAGGAAGGCCCGCTCGTCGAACTCGTCGTCGTCGATCGCGTTGCGGCCCCGCGTGAGCCCCTTGAGGCACCGGATGGTCTGCCGGTAGGCGAGCTGGTAGAGGAGCGTGGATCGGTTGCCGGTCTGCCGGCTGAACGCGAGCGCGTCGTCCAGATCGACGAGCACCCGATCGAGCTCGACCCCCGCGGCGAACGAGTGCTCGACGATCCCCGTGTGCGCGTAGGAGGCGAAGCGGAGCTCGCCGCACGACATGCCCCGGGCGACGACCTCGCGGCTCTGCGCCGCGCACGACGCGAGCGGCGCGATCCACGGGCGTACGAAGTCGTTGTACATGTACAGCGCTGTTGTCTCCTGCGCGCAATCCTCGAACCGCCGCGCGAGCTCCACGGCGAGCCGGCCGAAGCCCTCGGCGCTCTGCAGCGCGCCCTCGGCCGCCAGGAACATCGCGTGCGCTGCGTAAGGGAGGATCGCCTCGCTCGAGTTGCCGTGCTCCAGCGTGAAGCGGACGCCGAGCAGGGTGAGGAGCAGGAGCTGCTTCCGGTCCGCGAACCAGGCGGGCGCCAGCATCCCGGCGAGGATCTTCATGTACGCCCGCCCCTCGGGGCTGGTCAGGCGCGGTAGGTCGACGAGCGACGCGGGCGGGCGCGCCCCGAGGCGCGCGGCGATCGCCCGCCGCTGCGCCGCGATCTCCTCGTCGAGGCCCGCCGCGGGCAGCTCGACCCCGAAGCCGGCGCGCATCGCCTCGCGCCCCCACCCGAGCGCCAGCGCGTGCTCGCCGGTGATCGTCGCGCTCATGAGGCGGATCGCCTCGAGCTCGGCCCGCTCGGCGGTGGACGTCGCGCGGCGGAGCCCCTCCTCGACGAGCGCGCGGGCCATGGCGTGCCGATCGGTCAGCGCGGCGCACTCCGCGGCGTCGCGGCGGAGGGCGATCCAGAGCTCGCGCCGCGCGCGGGGCGCACCCTCCGGCAGCAGCCGGATGCCGCTGCGGAAGTACTCGAGCGCCGGGCCGAACGCCGCGGCGCGCCGCGCCTTGACGCCGGCGCGGTGGTTCAGCCGCGCGAGGTGGTCGCGCTGGTCGTCGTCGAGCAGCGCGGCGCCGAGGTTGAGCTGGTCGACAGCGTCGAACAGCGCGCCGTCCTCCCCGCCGTCGCACGAGGCCTCGAGGAAGCGGCCGATCGCCAGGTGCAGCTCCTGCCGCCGCGCCTCCGGCGCGAGCTCGTAGGCGGTCTGCTGGACGCGATCGTGGGCGAACCGGACCGCGAGCTCCGCCTCGCGCTCGCGCGCGCTGTCGGGCACGAGGAGCCCCTCGCGGAGCGGCTGGCCGAGCGCCGCGGTCGCCTCGTCGATCGATCGGCCCGACACCGCCGCGGCGGTCCTGATCTCCGCGCGCTTGCCGATGCACGCGGCGACCTGCAGGAGCTCCTGCGCCTGCTCGGGCAGCTTGCGGACGGACTCCGTCATGAGCCGGACCACGTTGTCGGTGACCCCGATCCGCTCGATCCGGCCGATGTCCCAGGTCCACGTCGCGCGGTCCGCGTCGAACACGAGCAGCCCTTGCTCCTGGAGCGACCGGACGAGCTGGCGGATGAAGAACGGGTTGCCCGCGGTCTTGGCGAGGATGAGCTCGGCGAGCGGCCGCGCCCGCTCGGGCGCGCAGCGGAGCGCCTCGGCGAGCAGCGCGACGACCGCCTCGACGTCGAGCGGCCCGAGCGCGAGGCGGGTGATCGCGGCGCCCTGCGCCTGCCGGAGATCCTCGAGGGTCGCGTGGAGCGGGTGCATGAGGCCCAGCGCCAGCGGCCGGTACGCGGCGAGCAGGAGCACGCGCTCGCTGCTCGGGTCCGCGGCGAGGGCGCGGAGGACGCGGAGCGACGCCGCGTCGGTCCACTGGAGGTCGTCGAGGAAGATCGCGAGCGGCGGCCGCTGGCTGGCCACGGCGCGCACGAACGCCTGGACCGCGAGGAGGAAGCGGCGCTCGGCGCGCATCGGATCCACGGCGGGCAGCTCGGGGAGCTCACCGAAGAGCTCGGCCAGCGCCGGGCAGAGCTCGCCGAGCGCGCGGCACGGCTCGCCCACCGCGTCCCTGAGCGCTGCGCGGCGCTCCTCCGGCTCGGCGCGGAGCGCGTCCGCGAGGCCGCAGAGCGCCTCGACCACGGACGAGTAGGGCACGTTCGCGGCGCGCAGATCGAACTTGCCCGCGATGAACCGCCCGCCACGCTCGGCGATGGTGTCGCGCAGCGCCTCGACGAGGGCGGTCTTGCCGATGCCCGCTTCCCCGGTCACCAGCGCGAGCTCCGTCCCGCCGCGCGACACGCGGTCGAGCGCGCCGCGCAGCGCGGCGAGCTCGCGCTCGCGCCCGAACAGGCGCTCGGGCAGCGGGAGCCGCCGCGCGAGGTCGAGACGGCCGAGCTCGAAGGGCGCGATGGCGCCCGCGGTCGACCATCGCCGCCGCGCCTCGCGCAGGTCGTCGGCGAGGCTCTCGGCGCTCTGGTACCGCAGCTCCGGCATCTTCGCGAGCAGCCGCTGCACGATGCCGGAGAGCGCCGCCGGGACGTGGGGGCTCACCACGTGCGGGGGCACGGGGCTCCTCGCCATGTGGGCGTGCACGAGCGCGAGCGGATCGGCGTCGCGGAACGGCGGCGCGCCGGTGAGCATGGCGTGGAACGTCGCGCCCAGCGCGTACAGGTCGGAGCGCCAGTCCACGAACCGGTTCATCCGCCCGAGCTGCTCGGGGGACATGAAGGGCAGCGCCCTCAGCGTCTCGATCTCCACGGCGCCGGGCACGCTCGTGAGCTCGGCCGCGTCCGCGAAGTGGACGAGGGTGACCTGCCCATCCGCGCCGAGGACCACGCGGCCAGGGGCGATCGCGCGGTGGACCACGCCGCCGCCGTGGACGCGCGCGCAGGTGTCGGCGAGCGCGATGGCGACGTGGAAGAACGCCTCCAGCGCGAGCGGCCCCCGGGCGAGCCGTCGCTCCAGGTCCTCGGGGCCTGCGTCCTCGAGGACGAGCACGGGCGCGGCCTCGGTGCCCTCGAGCGCGAGCGGCCGCGCGACCCCCGGCGCATCGAGCCGGCGCAGGAAGGCGTGCTCCCGGAGCAGGAGGGCTGCTGCGCCCGGGGCCGGATGGCTTCCCCGGACGGTCTTCTGCACCACCGCCTTGCCAGCGATCGTCAGCCTGCGGAGCAGGAAGCGACCGCAGCGGTGGATCTCAGCCGCTTCCACCCGAGTCATACGCGTTCCCCCTCGCGCGACGCGGGGCAATGTAAAGCACGGGGCGCGGGCGTGCGAGCTGGGAAGTCCGCGCTTTCGCGGCAGGCCGGGAGCGCGCGCCTGCCGTGAAAGGCCCCTGGAGGGATATCTCATCGAGACGTCTTCAGCCCATCGCACCTCGCGCTGCGCGCTGCGCGGCCGGCCCCGCGTCGCGCGGGCGAGCAGGCCTGTCGGACGGGCTTGTTACCGAGAGCGGGGGGCGCCGATCGTTCGCCTGCGGCGCGAGGCGAGGAGCAGCCCCAGGCCGGCGACGGCGGCCGTCCACCCGTCGTCCTTCGAGCCCGCCGCGCTGCAGCCGCCCGGCGGGGTGACCTCGTCGCCCGGCTCCGGGGTGGCGCCGGCGTCTTCCTCGGGGCCGCCATCCTCCTCGGCGGCCGCGGCGTCGCTGCCGGCGTCGACGGGGCCGGCCCCGGCGTCTGCCCCGCCGCCCTCGCCGCCTCCGCACGCTCCGGCGCTCGACGGGATGCCGGCGCAGGCGCCGGCGCGACAGGCGTCGCCGCCCGTGCACGCGTCGCCGTCATCACACCGAGCCCGGCCGTCCTCACGCACGACCGACAATCCAGGGAGCCGATGTGCTAGGGTGGACCTACGCATGTCCGGGGGGGCGGCCGCGCCTGAGCCCGTGCGCGTGCTTCGGGGAGCCTTGATGAACGCACCTGTGATCGCAGGAGACGTGATCGCGGAGCAGTACCGGGTCGACCGGGTCCTTGGCGGGGGCGGGACCGAGACGGTGGTCGCCGCCAGCCACCTCGCTCGCGGACAGCGGGTCGCGATAAGGCTCCTGCCCGGCGACTGCACCCCGGCGCGCGCCGAGCGGTTCCTCCGCGAGGCGCGCGCGGCGATGCAGCTCAAGGGCGAGCACGTCGCGCGGGTGCTCGACGTCGGCCAGCTCGGCTCGGGCGTGCCCTACGCGGTCACGGAGTACCTCGAGGGACGAGGCCTCTCCGAGCTGCTCCGCGAGGGGAGCCAGCTGGACGTCACGGAGGCCCTCGACTGCGTGCTGCAGGCCTGCGTGGCGATCGCCGAGGCGCACGCCGCGGGGATCGTCCACCGCGCGCTCGAGCCGGCGAGCCTGCTCCTGACGACGACGCCCGAGGGCGCGACGCTGGTGAAGGTGCTCGACCTCGGCATCGCGAAGGAGCTGCCCGGCGCGCGCGAGGGCGACGGCGGCGACCCGGCGCAGCCCCGGGAGGCGCTCGGCGCTGCCCTCTACATGGCGCCGGAGCTGGTGCGGTCGTCGCAGCCGGTCGACGCCCGCGCCGACATCTATTCGCTCGGCGCGATCCTCTACCGGCTCCTCACCGGGCAGCCGCCGTTCGAGGCGGGCTCGCTCGCCGATCTCGCGCTGCGCGTCGAGGGCGCGGAGCCGGCGCTCCCGAGCGCGCTCCAGCCCGACATCCCCCCCGCCGTCGAGCGCGCCCTCCTCGGCTGCCTCGCGAAGGTTCCGGCGCGGCGGCCCGCGAACGTGGCCGAGCTGGCGCTCGCGCTCGCCCCCCACGCCTCGGCGAGCGGCCAGGAGCGCGCGCAGCGCGCCGCGCGGATGCTCGGCGCGACGCTCCCCCCGCGCCCCCGCGCCTCGCTCCCCACCATCGGCCTCGGGCTCGGGTTCGACGCGCGGCTGCGCGCCGCGCCGGCGCGCCCCCCGCACGAGGGCGCCGGGCAGAGCGCGCCGGCGTCCTCGAGGGCCTCGCAGCGGGGCGCGGCGGACCGGGCGAGCAGCGCGGCGCGCCTCGCGGTGATCGCGGCGATCGCGTCGCTGATCGCGATCCTCGGCGTGGCCGCGGTGCGCTCCGGGGCGCCCGGCGCTCCGTCGGCGGAGCGCCCGGAGGAGGCCGCGCCGCCGACGGCGACCGCCGGCCGTCGCTGAATCGACGCGGCCGCGCGCCCTCGCCGCGCGGGCATGGAGAAGCCGGAGAGCGGCGCGCGACCATCCCGCGGGCGCAGGCGCACGCGCGCGTGATGGCCGCGTGGCCGCGTCGAGAAAACGTCGCGTCGGCCTGGACGGGCTGGCGTAGTATCCGCCGCATGGCGCACACTCTCCCGCATTCCGGGGGCGGTTCCGCTCCGCCCGCGCGCATCGGCAAGGTCGCATTCCTCGGGTATGGCCGCTTCGGCGCGGCGCTCGGATCGCTGCTGCGCGACGCCGGGATCGCGGTGCGCGCGCTCGATCCTCGCGCCGAGATCCAGAACGCCGCGCGGGCCGCCTCGATCCCGGAGCTCGTGGACGGCGCGGACCTCGTCCTCGTCGCCGTCCCCGTCCCGGCGATGCGCGAGGCGCTCGTGTCGCTGCGGCCGCACCTCGCGCCGGGCCAGGTGGTGGCCGACGTGGGCAGCGTGAAGACCGTGCCGGCGGCCGCCATGGCCGAGGTGATCGGCGCCCACCGGCCGTGGGTGGCGACGCACCCGCTGTTCGGCCCGGCGAGCCTCGCCCGCGGCGAGCGCCCGCTGCGCGCCGTCGTGTGCCCGAACCCGGCGCACCCGGACGCCGTGCGCCGCGTCGTCGCGCTGTTCGAGCGGATCGGCTGCCAGGTGCTGGAGCAGGCCCCGGACGAGCACGATCGCGTGATGGCCTTCACGCACGCGCTCGCGTTCTTCATCGCGAAGGGCATGCTGGACGCGGGCGTGCCCGCGGGCGCCCCGTACGCGCCGCCCTCGTTCCAGGGCATCGCGCACACGATCGAGACGGTGCGCGTCGACGCCGGCCACCTGTTCGCGGCGCTGCACCGCGAGAACCCGTTCGCGGGCGAGGCGCGCCGCCGCCTCATCAACGCGCTCCTCTCCATCGACCGCACCCTCGACGTCCCGACCGAGGACGCCGCGCCCGAGGACATCGCCGCGCTCGCGATCCCCGACCTCGGCTCGCTCTCCCCCGAGCTCCGCGAGACGCGGGAGCTCATCGACGAGCTGGATCAGGAGCTCGTCGGGCTGCTCGCGCGCCGCTCCGAGCTCGTCCAGCGCGCCGCGCGCGCCAAGGCCACGATCGGCGCGGCGGTCCGGGATCCCGTGCGCGAGGCGCGGCTCATGGAGGCGCGCCGCCGCTGCGCCGTCGAGCTCGGCCTCGACCCCGACGGCGTCGCCGAGGTCTTCGAGGTGATCCTCCGGCACTCGCGCTCCCTCCAGGAGCGGCGCTCTTCGTCCTAGCCCCGCGCGCCGCGCGACGCAGGCGAGAAATTCCTCCCTCCGGAAACACGAAGGACACAGAGGCACTCTGCAGCGCGTACCTCTCTGCGTCTCTCGTGCTGTCTCGTCAGGGCCGGATCCCCCTTGCCGATTCGCGATCTTCCTCACGGCATCTCCGAGTAGCGGCGCTCGCCGGATGTGACGCCGAATTCCTCTTTCCACGCGAGCGCGCTTCGGTGTAGGGTTTCGTTGCGGGGATCATGGAGGCGCATCGGGAGACCCCCCATTGGCACTGCAGGTCAGCCCTGGGTCGCCGGTAAGACCGCGACTCGATTACGATACGGGCTCGTCAGTGCATTCAGGGAGGGCTGAAATGATCGAGGGGAGCGGCCTTGCCGAGAGGTCCGAGCGTTCCGGGGGCAGGAGCGGCAGGGCCGAGGAACGCGCGCCGGCGCACCGGGCGCCTGCCGGAGGTCTCCTGGCGCGCGGGGGGTGATGCCGGCCTCTGTGCTGGCGCGGTGCGGACGCCGGTTCGCGGTCCACCGCGGGCACGCGCGGCGCCGATCAGGCGACATCGTCTCCCTGTGTCTCCTCGGGCGGCGTATTCGCGCAAGTGCCCCAGATCCTGCCTGGATCCGGTGGACAGAAGCGACTTACTGACGATGCTGCGAGGCGGGCGACGGCGCTGACGTCGGGGTGGGGGCAAGGAGACGCGGGATGCGGGCAGAAGTAGGCAGAGTCAACATCCTGGTCGTTGACGACAGGCCCGAGCAGCTCCTCTCCCTGGAGGCTGTCCTCGCGCCGCTCGGCGAGAACATCGTCAAGGCGGCGTCTGGCAGGGAGGCGCTCC
This sequence comes from Sorangium sp. So ce406, assembly GCF_051474675.1. Classification (NCBI taxonomy): domain Bacteria; kingdom Pseudomonadati; phylum Myxococcota; order Polyangiales; family Polyangiaceae; genus Sorangium; species Sorangium sp. So ce406. Next base: position 1,910,764 of record NZ_CP150340.1, read on the forward strand.
GCTGCCTCCTTCAGGAGGAGTTCGCGGTCGTCCTGCTCGACATCAACATGCCGGAGATAGATGGGTTCGAGACCGCGACCCTCGTCCGCCAGCGGCGGAGCACGCGGCACACGCCGATCATCTTCCTGACGGCGCACAACGACCGCCTCTATGTCGAGCGCAGCTATTCGCTCGGGGCCGTCGACTACATCATGACGCCGTTTGCCCCGGAGGTCCTGCGCACCAAGGTGTCTGTCTTCGTCGATCTCTTCAAGAAGACGCAGCAGATCCGGCTCCAGGCGGAGTCGCTGCGCGCCCACGCCGAGCAGCTCCAGCGGCTCAACCGCGCCGCGCTCACCATCAACTCTGCCCTGTCGCTCGACGCCATGGTCGCGGCGATCACGGAGGCGGCGCGCGACGTCGCCTGCGCCCATCAGGCCATGACGCTCGTGAAGCTGGAGAAGCCCGGTGAGCGGGCGCGGACCGCGGTGTCGCTCTCGGAGCGGTACGCGACGTTCCAGCAGGAGGCGCCGCCCACCATCGCCGGCAGGCTGTGCGCGTTCGTGTGCGGCAGGAACAGGCCGCTCCGGATGACGCAGCGCGAGCTCGCGCTGCACCCGGAGTGGCTGGACGAGGGCGGGAGCACGCCGCCGCCGCGGGGGCACCTCGCCGTGCCGCTCACCGCGGCGGACGGACAGAACATCGGGTGCATCCAGCTCTCGGACAGGCGCGACGGCGAGTTCTCGGACGACGACGAGACCGTCCTCGTGCAGCTCGCGCAGCTCGCGTCGATCGCCATCCAGAACTGCGTCCACGCTGAAGCGCGCGAGGCGAGCCGCCTGAAGGACGAGTTCCTCGCCACGCTCTCCCACGAGCTGCGCAGCCCGCTCAACGCGATCCTCGGCTGGACGCACCTCCTGCGCAGCGAGCCGTTCGACGAGCAGCGGGTGTCCCACGGCCTCGAGGTGATCGAGCGCAACGTGGCCGCCCAGACGAAGCTCATCGAGGATCTCCTCGACGTCTCGCGGGTGGCGACGGGCAAGCTGCGCATCAGCGCGGCGCCGATGTCGATCGCGTCCGTCGTCGAGGTCGCCATCGACGCGATCCGCCCGGCCGCCGAGGCGAAGCGGCTCACGATCGACGTCTCGCTCGACCCCGCGATCGAGGTGAACGGCGACGCGGATCGGCTGCAGCAGGTCGTCTCGAACCTGACGTCGAACGCGCTCAAGTTCACGCGCCCCGGCGATCACATCCTCGTCTCCCTGCGGCGGGCCGGCGCCTACGCGGAGCTCACGGTGCGCGACACCGGGGAGGGGATCGCGCCGGACTTCCTGCCCTTCGTCTTCGAGCGTTTCCGTCAGGCGGACAGCACGAGCCGGAGGTCGCACGCCGGGCTCGGCATCGGCCTGTCCCTCGTGCGCCACATCGTGGAGGCCCACGGCGGCTCGGTCGTGGCCGAGAGCCCCGGGCTCCAGAAGGGGGCGACGTTCGTGGTCCGCCTGCCGCTGCTCGGGATCGGGCGCACCCTGCTGGCCGGGGCGCCGCGGGAGGCGCGCTCGCGCGCGCACGCCGCTCACGCGTGCTCCGAGACCTCGTCCGATCTCGGCGGGCTCCACGTCCTGCTCGTCGAGGACGACGCGGACGCGAGGGAGCTCCTCCAGGAGGTGCTGTCGCAGCACCGCGCCCAGGTGACGGCCGTCGCGTCGGCCCGCGAGGCGCTCGCGGCGTTCATCGCGGCCCGCCCGCACGTGCTCGTGAGCGACATCGCGATGCCGGGCGAGGACGGCTACGAGCTCATCCGCGCCATCCGGCAGCGCCCGCCGCACGCCGGCGGCGATCTGCCCGCGCTGGCGCTGACGGCCTATGCCCGCAAGGAGGATCAGCAGCGCGCCCTCGACGCCGGCTTCCACATGCACGCCACGAAGCCGATCGAGCCCGCCGCCCTCGTGGCCGCCGTGGCCAGCCTCGCCGCGAGGGCCCGCGCCGGCGAGCTGTCCTCCGCGCGCGAGCACGGCGCCAGCGAGGAGATCAACCCCTGACGGCCCACGGGAGGCCGTGGGGTACGAAGCCTCACGCGCCCTCTACCCCGCTGCTCTTCGGGGAACGTACGAAGGGCCCTCAGGTAACGGAGCATCCTTTGTGGGGATCTCCTTCGCCCTCCTCGTGCTCGCTCACTGCTCCTGAGCTCTCCCGGGGGCGCTCGAGGTCGATAGCGCCTCGGGGAGTCCCACGCTCACCAGAACGGACAACGGCGCTCCTCGCAGATGCGACGGCGAGCGCAGCGCGGATGAGGACGCGACGGCGAGCGCAGCGCGGAGCGCCGAGCCCGGCGAGCTTCAGGCCTGGGACTTGCAGCTCACGTGACGTCTCATGATCAGACCGGAGCCAACCCCACAGCGGGAGCCAGACGAAGCTCGCCCGCGGCGCTGCTCGGTTCGCGTTGCGCGCGCGCCGGCGGTGCTCGGCCACCTCGCTCGATCGAGCAGGGCTCCCACTCACGGGGCTTCACCTCAGGAGGTTTATCCGTTATAACGGACGCCCCGACAACCGTCGCTCACTGCCCACGATGCACTTCGATATGTGTCCGGGCGTGTCCGCGAATGTGCTTGACCGGCGGGCGCTCGCGGTGAGATGCGCACATGCAACGATGATGCAGTGAGACAAAAAGCTTGCGTAATCCAGTATGGTGGCCTATCATCCACAATAACGGAATTGTCGGGAGAATGACACCGAGCCGCTGCATGTGAGCGCTGGTGGGGCTCGCCAGCGCATATTTCATGCACTTTTCCGCATGCTCGACCTGCGCAGGGGTGTGGCGCAGTGGTCGGCGCGGGGCTGTACCGAGCCATTCTTTGGGGGGGAACAACCCAACGGAGAGAACGATACATGAAAGCTTCGAAGAGCATCTTTGCAAGCGCGCTGCTGCTTGGCGCAACCATGATGATGATCGGCGCGGGATGCGGCGATGACGCCGATGATCCGCCCTCGACCGGCTCGACCAGCTCGTCGAGCTCCGCCTCCGGCACGGGCGGCAATGGCGGCGACGACGGCGACGGCGGCGACGACGGCGACGGCGGCGACGACGGTGAGGGTGGCGCTGGCGGCGCTGGCGGCGCGGGTGGCGCTGGCGGCGCGGGTGGCGCGGGTGGCGCGGGTGGCGCGGGTGGCGCGGGCGGCGCCGGCGGCGCGGGCGGCGGCGCCTGAGCCCAGCTCGCCTGTAGCGCTCTTCCCTCGCCGGGCCCGCGACGCGGGTGGCGAGGGAAGAGCCCCTTCCTGACCCGGAAGGGGATCGCGGGAGGGCCGGGGGGCGGGAGATGCTTTGCCTCCCCTCGTTCCCCCGAGATCCCGAGCACTTTTCACCTCAGCACATCGGCCCGCGGTGCCGGTTCAATCCGGCCTGGAGGGCGGAGTTGCGTCCAGGGATGCTCGTGCTGTCGCGCCGCGCAGCCCCGCTGCCACGCCCCTTTCGCGCATTGGTGCGCCTTTTTTGCATTGCGGCACACGGCTTTCGCAGCGCGCCGACCCCACATGGATCCATCGTTGGGCTCGGTTGCGCCGGGCGCATCGCCCCGGGTCCAGCAGATCGCCAGGAGGACCTTGGGTTGATGGCAGCGTGTTGGCGGTTCAAGCCCTCATCCTGTACCGCGAAATCAATGTCACGCCGGCGTCGAACCGCGACACCGGTGTCATGCCCGCGTCATGGCGAGGCGCCCCTCTCCATCGCGCGGCGGGTGAAGGCCGCTCTCCAGGACAGTAGGCTCGAGGAAACCCTGTTCGTCGCGCGGCGTGGGGAGGGGCCATGTCGGCCCAACCCAGGACGAGGGCTTGGTCGGCGCCGTCCTAGGCGCCATGCCCCTCGCGGCCACCCGCGTGGCGGAGCTCCTCGGTGAGCCGCTCGACCTCTGCCGCCAGCGCCTCGTTGGCGCGCCGTAGCTCGTTCGACGCGCTCTGCGCCTCGCGGTAGCGCAGCGCATTGTTCACAGCGACCGCCGCGTGCGACGCGAGCAGCCCGCAGAGCTCGACCTGCCCGGCGCGGAAGTACCCGGCGGTCGCGTCGTTCTCCATGTAGATCACGCCCGCGAGGCGACCCTGGTGCGTCATGGCCAGGCACAGGATCGACTTCCCTCCGGCCTCGATCACGTACGGGTCCTCCGCGAACCGCTCGTCCGTCGCCGCGCTTCCGAGGACGACCGGCTGCTGCGTCTCCGCGACGTGCTGGACGACGCTCGCGGCGAGACCGGCGGCCTCCTCGAGCGGCGTCGAGGGGCCGACGCGGACCACCTCCGGATCGCTCGTGCGCTCGGCCTCCACGGTCAGCGCCCCGTCGCCCGCGAGGAGCAGCACGGCCCGCCGCGCCCCCGTGCTCTCGCTCAGGACGCGCAGCAGCCGCTCGAAGAGCCGCTCGAGCACGAGCTCCCCGCTGAGCGCGCGCGACGCGCGGAGGACGGCCATCGCGTCGAGCGCGCCGCCGCGGTCCACGCTCGGCGGGATCGACCCCTCCGCCGGCCGGCTCGGCTGCCCGAGGATCCCCATGCGCGCCACGAGGTGTGGGTACTTTCGCGACAGCTGTCGCACTTTGGCCGTCGCGCCCCACCGCGCGTAGCCCTCGTGCGCGTCCATCATGTAGACGTGCGCGATCCGCTCCCTCCCGCTCGCCAGGTGGAACTTCGCGCAGAGCTCGCTGGCGAGCGCCTCGTCCCGCACGAAGCCGTTCACCTTCGCCGCCTCGATCGCCTGATCGTAGAGCTTCATCGCGGCGAGCTCCTCGCCGGCGGCCCGCGCGGACTCCGCGCGGACGAGGAGGTGCTTGTGACGGTAGTTGTCCGGGCACTGGTCCGCCCACGCCGAGAGCCGGTCCCTGTAGCTCGCCAGCGAGACGGCGCTGAGCTGCCGGCCGCGCGACAGCGCCGGGGAGAGCTGCGTGAGGCACGCGTAGAAGAAGACCTCGGTCGCGAGGTGGTCGCCGACCCCGCCCTGCACCTTCGCCTCCGCCAGCGACCCCATCCGCAGCGCCCCCTCGTAGTCCTCCAGGAGGAAGCAGAGCTGCTGCCGCAGCGCGCAATGGATGAGCGCGACGGCGCTGTAGCTCGGCGCCGCCAGCCGCTCTTCCTGGGCCGCGTCGTGGAACGCGCGGCTGTCCGGCGCGCGCGAGATGCCGCCGCGCGACGGATCCATCAGCTCGTCGAGCGCGCGCCGCGCGCTGGTCAGCGCCGCGACGGCGAGCTCCTCCCGCGCGCCCCGCGCCATCGCCAGGAACCCGTCGACCTCGTCCCGCACCGCCTCGCACTCGTCGCCGAGCCCGAAGCGGACCAGGGCGGTATGGACGCACGCCTGCGCGACGTAGGTGAGATCGCCCGCCCTGATCCCGGCCTCGTGGGCCTCCTTGAAGAGATCGAGGCTCGAGAGCAGGTGCTTCGCGAAGGGGCTGACGTGCGCGCCGAGCAGGAGGCGGAGGCGGCACGAGAGCTCGTGCTGCCCGGACCGATCGCCCATCTCGAGCGCGAGCTCGCCGAGCTCGTAGGCCTCGTCGTAGCGGCGGAACGCCCGCGCGGCGACCCAGGCGTACGCCATGTAGCCGTAGGCGGACACGCCGCCGTGCCCGCGCTCCAGCGACAGGTTGACCTGCCTGGCCGCGATGAAGGCGAAGAGCGGCGGGCTCACGAGCGCCGCGGGCAGCGTCAGCGACATGAGCAGCCGGAGCGCCGCGCGCGTCCGGGCGTCCGACGTCTCGGGCTCGTCGAGCAGGTCCCTGAGCCGGCGCGCGCCGAGCGCCGTGCGCGCGGCCGCGAGCTCGGCGTCCGCGGCCGCCTTCCGCGCCGCCGCCCCGTCCTCGGGCAGGGGCACGCCGAGCAGCGCGAGCGCCGTCTTCCCGAGCGCCAGCGCCTTCTCGATCTGGCCCCGCGTCGTGTGCACCGTGATGCGCAGCTCGTGCGCCCGGGCGCGCTCGAGGTCCGAGCGCGCCTCGGCCGCGAGCACCTCGAGCAGCGCCTCCGCGCGCTCGATCTGGCCGGCGAGGTGCGCGCACTCGGCCGCCTCCGCGTGCAGCGAGAAGGCGAGCTCGTGGTCCTCCTTGAAGCACCCGTCCGGCAGCGCCGAGATCCCGGCCTCGAAGAAGTCGGCCGCCGCCGGGGGCGCGCCGCGCTCCTTCGCCTTGCGGCCTGCCGTGAGGTTCATCGCCGCGAGCTCCGCGCGCTCGCGCGGCTCGACGATCAGGGTCGCGCCGAGGTTCAGGTGCTGCGCCGCCTCGAAGAGCGCCTCGTCCGAGCGCTGGCGCTGCGACCGCGCCTCGGCCATGCGCCCGAGGCGCAGGTGCACCGCGCGCCGCTCCGCGTCCGGCAGGGCGGCGTAGGCGGCCTGGTGCACGCCGTCGTGCAGGAAGCGCAGCCGCAGCGCGTCATCGTCGAGCGGCTCGGGCGCGGCGTCGTCGCGCTGCGGCGTGAGGATGCCGGCGCTCTCCGCCTCGCGGAGCAGCGCGTTCACCTCGGCCTGCGGCTGCTCGGCGAGCTGCGAGAGCGTGGCCGCGTCGAGCTCGTGGCCGATGCAGGCGCCGAGCGCCACGGCGCGGCGCGCGGCGGGCGAGAGCCGGTCGAGCGTGCGCTGGGTGGACGAGGCGCCGTCGTCGAGGCGCTGCGCCTCGGCGAGGGCCCCGAGGTCCCACGAGACGGTGCCCGCGCGCGCGTCCCAGCGCCGCAGGCACGCCTCGACATCGACCTTCAGCGCCTGCGCGCCCGCATAGCGCTCGTCAGCCGGCTTGCAGAGGAGCTTCATCACGATCTCCGAGGCGATCGCGGGGGCGCCGGCAGAGAGCTCCGGGCGTCCGCGCGGCGGCCCCTTCGCTCACAGGGAGCTCCTTCGTGATCGTAGAGGGGTAGGGGACCATGGAGGGACGTCGCCCGCGACACGGGCTCCCCCAGCGGCGCGACGTCCGCTGGCGTCGTGCTCAGGCATCCTACCTGAAAGCGGCACGGGTGCGCTACGGTGGCAGTGCCCCGGTCTTCTTCGGCTGCGCTCGCCACGCGCGGAAGGCCCCGAGGAGCTCGGCCTCGCGCTCCGGCGAGAGCCCCGCCCGCGGCCTGGACTGCCGCTCCGGCGGTAAAGTCTTCCACCACGACAGCGTGTCCTTGACCGTGTCCTGCACGGCGCGGAACTTGAGCCCTGCCTTGCGCGCGCGCTCGGCGCTGCGCAGGTGAAAGGCCCTGGTCTCGCCCTCCGCGGGCGCCCAGATCGGCAGGTCGACCGGCTCGCCGGAGGGCTTCTCGAGGAACTTCGCGCTGACCCACGTGAAGCGCGCGCTCGATCCCGAGGCGGCCTTGCACGCGTCGAGCAGCCCGCCCATCGTGAGCGGCTCTCCGGGCCCGGCGGCGTTGAAGATGCCTGTCGTCCGGCTCTCCACGACGGTGACGAGCCACTCGGCCAGATCGCGGACATCGATGATCTGGATCGGGTCGAGCGGCGCGCCCGGCGCGAGGACCTCTCCGCCTCTCTCGACGCGGACAGGCCAGTACGTGAATCGGTCGGTCGGGTCCTCGGGACCCACGATGAAGCCCGGGCGAACCCGCGTGACCCGGCCGGGCATCGCGGCCTCGGCGGCCTGCTCGCAGAGCGCCTTGAGAGGGCCGTAGTTCTCGAACTCCTTGCCCATCGTCTCGACGGTGGGATCGGGCATCGTCGCGACAGGGGCCGTCTCGTCCTCGCCTGGCGTCGTGTGGCTCGCGTACACGGAGAGGCTCGAGATGAACACGTACTGTCGCACGTTCGGGGCGAGCAGCTCCGCCGACGCCTTGACGATCCGCGGCACGTACCCGGAGTTGTCGATGACGGCGTCCCACGAGCGGCCGGCGAGGGCCTTGAGCCCGTCGCCCTTGGCCGGGTCCCGGTCGCCGTGCAGCTTCTCGATATCGGGGAAGAGGTGAGGCCGCGTCTTGCCGCGGTTGAAGAGGGTGACCGTATAGCCGCGCGCCTTCGCCGCCTCGACCACGGACGGCCCGAGGAAGCCTGTTCCCCCGAGGACGAGCAGCGTCTTCTTCCCCGAAGGCGAGGGCGGCTGCGGCGTGGACGGCTCGCTCGGCTCGGGGCCGCGCGATGCGCCGCTTCCCGGGCCGGCGGCAGCCGGCGCGCTGAGCCTGGCCGGCGCCGAGCAGCCGAGCGCAGCCATCGAGCCCGCCGCGGCGGTGAGCGAGAGGAAATGGCGGCGTGAAGAGGGCATGAGGCGGTTTTACCCGATCGCGTTCTCCCGTCCCAGATGAGTTCGCATGGACCCAGAAAAATTGGATTGCGTGTAGTGGGGATAAGTTTGAAAGCGAGGGGCCCTGGTCCACATCCTGCAATGTTTCCAGCCTGCCCGCTCGATGCGGGAGAGGAGAAGTGCCGTATGCGGTCTGTCTTGGGGGCGTTGAGCGCGCTTTGTGGGGTCATCTGCTGGGGAGCTGGTTGCGCTTCGGGAGGGGCGGATGGCGTGGCGCAGGGCGAGCCGTGGCGCGACGGCCTCGACCCCGTGGGGGCGAACGCGGAGCACAGATCGCCTTCGGGGATGTGCGGGACGGGCGCAGCGGACGCGACGGGGGTGTGCCAGGACGCCGCGGTCGAACGCGGCGGGATCCCCTCCGGCGTGGCCGAGCCCGGCATGCACGCGCGGTCCGAGCCGGCGTGCCGGCGGCGGTCGTTCGTCCGGCAGTTCCCCGGATCGGGCGCGATCCTGCGCGGCTTCGCGGTCGACACGGCGGGCCGCGCCTTGCTCGCCGGCTCGTTCGAGGGGGAGCTCGACTTCGGCGGCACCCGGCTGGAGAGCGCGGGCGAGTCCGACGCCTTCGTGGCGCGGCTCGATGCCTGCGGCGACCTGATCTGGGCGAAGCGGTTCGGCGGCGCCGCGACGGAGCGGGCGATCGACGTCGTCGCGGGCAACGGCGGCAACGCGCTCGTGCTCGGCTCCTTCTCGGGCGCCATCGACCTCGGGACGCGCCAGCTCACCGCGGCGTCGTCCTGGGGCAACGATCTGTTCGTCGCCAAGCTCGGCCCGACCGGCACCGCCCGCTGGGCGGTGCAGATCTCCGGGGAGGAGGACGCCATCCTGGGCGGCACAGCGCTGGCCTGGGACGGCGAGGGCGGCGTGCTCGTGCTCGGCAAGCTCGAGGGGGCCGCGACGGTCGGCGGCGTGCGGATCGAGCGGCGGGGCCTCGGCACCTTCGTCGTCCGGCTGGACGCCGCGGGCCGTTTCCAGTGGGTCAGCCTGCCGCCGAGCGGCTCGGACACCGAGGAGATCGGCATCGAGGTCGACGACGACGGCAACGCGTTCATCGCGGCCCAGGACGCGCGGGGCTCGGCCACGTTCGTCACCAAGCTGGACGAGGACGGCGAGGTCGAGTGGCACCAGCGGTTCCGCGGCTCGCCGGATCAGCTCGAGATGGCGTACGACGTCGCCGTGGATCCGGACGGCGCCGTGCTGCTCTCCGGCAGCGGCGTCTTCGGCGACGCCCATCTGCCGGGCGGGCCGCGGCCGTTCGTCGCCAAGATCGACGACGACGGCGAGGTGCTCTGGGTGAAGCGCTACGACGCGCAGAGCCCCCGCCAGGTCACGGCGACCGAGCAGAGCGTGGTGCTGGCCGGAGACGCGCTGTGCAACGCCGCGGAGCCCGCGTCGTGCAGCGCATGGACGGCCAGGCTCAGCGAGGACGGAGAGGAGCAGTGGACGCAGCGCCTCGGCGCCGACGTCCAGTTCTCCGGGCTGGAGCTCGACCCGTGGGAGCAGCCGATGCTGGCCGGATCGTTCCGGGGCGCGATCGAGCTCGGGAGCGAGCGCCTCTCCAGCGATCAGGGCGCGCTGTTCCTGAGCCGCATGGCGGAACGGGACTGACCGCGCGCGCTCGGCAAGGCGGCGCGCGGCGCGCGCTCGGCAGGGCGGTGCGCGCCGCGCGCCCGGCTCACACGCCGAGCGCGCGGCGCACGTCGGCGGCGATCTCGTCCGGGGTGCCGCCGATGTCGACGCGGAGGGCGTCCTCGGGCGGCTCGAGCGCGGCGAGCTGGGTCGCCAGGAGGCCGGCCGGCATGAAGTGGCCCGACCGCGACGCGAGGCGCGCGGCGATCAGCGCGGGGTCGCCGGTCAGGTGCACGAGGCGCATCTGCGCGGGATCGACGAGGAGCTGCGCGCGGTAGGCGGCCTTCAGCGCCGAGCAGGCGATCACGGCGTCGCGCCCCTCGTCGAGGAGGCGGCGGATGCACGCCGCGAGCGCGGCGAGCCACGGCGCGCGGTCCTGGTCGTCGAGCGGCTTGCCGGCCCGCATCTTCTCGACGTTGGCGGCGGGGTGGAGGTCGTCGGCGTCGACGAACTCCCAGGCGAGGTCGCGCGCGAGGCGCTGCCCCACCGTGGTTTTTCCGGCGCCGCTCACGCCCATCACGAGCACGATCACGGTCGCCGCGCCTCGATCAGGGCCGCCTCTCGCTCTCTCGACATGTCCAGCGCGATGCTACCACGCGTGGCCGCGGCGCACGGCTCGCCCGCCGGCGCGTGCGCCACAGTGCGCCGTCCCGGGCCCCGCGATCACGGTCGGTGGCTGCGCCGCGCGCCGGGCTGCGGCCCGGTCCGGCGCTCGCCGCGCCCGGGCTGCGGCCCGGCCCGGCGCGCTCGATGCGCCCCTACAGCGGCCCCGCCGGCGCGCTCGGCACAACCCGGTTGCGGCCCCGCCAGCGCGCCCGTCTCACCCGGGTTGCGGCCCGTCCTGGCGCTCCGGCATGCCCTCTGCTCTGCCGGGCGGCATGCGTAGCCCCTCGATCCCCGCCGCCGTCTTGCCACTTTCCCTGCTCGTCGCGGGTTGCGCCCCCAGGAGCGCCGATCCGGAGCCGCAGCCCTCGCCGCCCGCGTGCAGCGATGCCGACACCGCGGGCTGCGTCGTCACCTCCGACAAGCCGCGGGACCGCGAGCCTGCCGTGCCGGAGGCCGACGCGAAGGCGCTCGTCGCCGGCAACACGACCTTTGCGCTCGACCTCTACCGCAGGGTCTCCAGCTGGTCGAGCAACCTCATCTACTCGCCGTACAGCGTGTCGAGCGCGCTCGCGATGACGTACGCCGGCGCACGAGGCGAGACGGAGGCGCAAATGTCGCGCGCGCTCCGCTTCACGCTGCCGCAGGAGCGGCTGCACCCGGCGTTCAACGCGCTCGGCCTGGCGCTCGCGAGCCGCGGCAAGGGCGCCGGGGGGCAGGACGGCGAGGGGTTCCGTCTCAACGTCGCCAACGCGCTCTGGGGGCAGGTCGGCTCCTCGTTCGCGCCGTCGTTCCTCGACGTGCTCGCCGAGAGCTACGGGGCCGGGCTGCACGTCGTCGACTTCGCGCAGGCGCCCGACGAGGCGCGCGGGATCATCAACGGCTGGGTGGCCGATCGGACAGAGGACCGGATCAAGGACATCCTCCCCGAGGGCGCCATCCAGCCCGTGACCCGGCTGGTGCTGACGAACGCCGTCTATTTCAACGCAGCATGGCAGTTCCCCTTCGACGAGGACGACACGGCCCCGGGCGACTTCACGCTGGTGGACGGCTCTGCGGTCTCCGTGCCGATGATGAGCAACAGCGCGCAGGTCCGTCATGGCGAGGGCGACGATTTCGAGGCGCTGGAGCTGCCCTATGACGGCGGCGAGCTGTCGATGGTGCTCGTGCTCCCGTCGGCCGGCGCCGGCGGGGCGCGCTTCCTGGAGATCCAGCCGGAGTGGCTCGAGGGCGTCTTCGCCTCGCTCGAGACGCGGAGCGTCACGATGACGCTGCCGAGGTTCAAGTTCGAGTCGAGTCTGGACCTCGTCGATCCGCTCGTGCAGCTCGGGATGCCCCTCGCCTTCACCGGCCTCGCGGACTTCTCGGGGATCGACGCCCAAGGCGGCCTCTTCATCACCGACGTGGTCCACAAGGCGTTCATCTCCGTGAACGAGGCGGGCACCGAGGCGGCGGCGGCGACGGGGCTTGTCATCGGCGAGACGTCGGCGCCCGAGCCCGCCACGATCCGCTTCGACCGCCCGTTCCTCTTCTTCATCCGCGACACCGCGACGGGCGCGATCCTGTTCATCGGTCGCGTCATGGAACCGTCCCGCTGAGCGGCCGAGTCCGTCCCCTGACGGCGCCGTCGTTCCCCGGGTCTCCGGTCGAGTCCGCGCTTGTTCACGCTCAGCGCTCAGTCCGTCGAGGCGTTTTTCCTCTCGAGATCTGCTCGCTGCCCGCCCGGCTCTTCATGAAGCCTCGTCCACCGCGGTGCGCCGCGGTGTGGCGCGCCCGTCTCGCGCCCTGCGCTGCGCCGGGCGCCCCTGCGACAGGCGTGGCATTTTGCATCGGAGCGCCGGCGGCACATCGCGCGCTCCAGGGGTGACTCGAGGGGGGTAAAACCGAGGCGAGCGGCTCGTCAGTAGAGGCCGGGGACGAGCCGCGCGGAGGTCTGGCGCGCGTAGTCGTCGTATTCGGGGAAGGTCTCGCGCAGCACGCGCTCCTCGTACCCCATGCGCACGACCTGCAGGACCAGCTCGACCGTGTAGATCAGGACAGCGACCAGGGACGGATAGAGCAGGATCACCCCGGCGCCCTGGATCAACGACGCGAGGTAGACCGGATGGCGCACGAGCCGGTACGGACCGCTCGTGATGAGGCGGCGCGCCTCGGGCATGACGCTGAACGATTTGCCCAGCCACCCGAGGCTGACCAGCGCGAGCGCCAGCCCCGCGGTGATGAGCAGCGCCCCGAGCACCTGGCGCCCTGGTGTCGGCGGGATCTTGGGCAGCCACGCCAGGCTCGCGGGCAGCAGGCCGGCGACGAGCGCGGTGACGCGGGGGACGACGCCCTTCAGCTTGCGCAGCGGGCGGAGGCGCACCAGCGTGAGCGTCGCGACCAGCAGCAGGTACGCCTCCGTCGCGAGGAGCGCGGCCAGCGTCGTCCCGTACGTGAGCCCCGCGGGCCCGCGCGAGAGAAACAGATGAGCATGGATATCCCGCCCGACGAACAGGGCGTTATAGAGCATCAGGACGGCGAGCGGCAGCCGCATCGCGAGGTCGTAGAGCACCGCGCCATTCATTGTGATCCCCCTTACGTAGGATCGTGCAAGCGGGCGCGTGCGCGGTCAAGCGCGCTCGATCACTCGCTCTTGGGCGTGCCGGCGCACTCGCCTTTCGTGTAGACGGCGACGCCGTCCATCGCGGCCAGACAGGCATTCGCGTAAGTCCGGTTGTCGCAGCCGCAGACAGGCATGTACTCCTCTGTGCAGGACGCAGGTCGCTCCGCGCAGAGGCCCGACGCGTCCGCCCAGCCGCACACGTCCTCGAGCGTGTAGTCGCAATAGAGCCCCTCGGCGCAGACGGGGGCGGGGCCCCGCGTGAAGCCGCCGCAGCTCTCCCCGACCTCGGCGATCGGAGCAGGGGTGTCGGTCGGGGGCTCGCCTTCATCGATCCATGCGGCGCCGGGGGGCGCCGCGCCCTGGGGCCCCTGGCCGAGCGCCGCGGGGGCCGCGCTCACCGCCTCCGGCGCGATCTCGGCCTCGGCTGTCCCGGCCGCCGCGCCGTCCATCTCGGTGGATACCGCGCAGCCCGACGCCGCGAGAGCGAGGAGAACACCCAGTCCGTCGAATCGTCTCATGAATCAACCTCTTCGGATAAAAGGAAGTCCATGGCACGCGGCGATCTCGACGCAGAGCCGACCCCCTGCCCCAGGCGCGCAAAGCCCGACGTGGTTCGCTGGAGGAGCTGCGCCCTCGTCTGCTGCCTCGGACTGGGCGAGGTAGTAGGACGTGAGAAATGCTCTGTCAAGCAAGGCTGAAAAATATCGGCTTCGGTGAAATCGACAGGAGAGGCCTCGACCGCATCAGGGGCGGCCGAGCGATGTTGGCCTCCTCGCAGGCGTGGTGGTGGGCGGGGTCGCCGGTGAGGAGTCCATCAACGAGCCACAGGCTCACGGGGAGAATCCGAGTTTTTTTCGATGTGCTCCCGTCGCCCGCAAGGACGGTCGACGGCCGCCGGACAGCGAGAGAGGGAATCTCCCGGCTGTCGCGCGAGCTCGCTGCGCAAGGGTGGTGAGCCGGCTGCCGGACTGGCGGCTCAGATCGCCTTGACCATCCTCTCCACGGCCTCGCGGATCTCTCCCTCGTCCAGCGCCGCGAAGCCGAGCCGCAGGAACGGTCGCCTCTTGCCGTCGAACGCGTACCGCCGCCCCGCCGAGAACGCGACCTTGCGCGCGAGCGCGCGCTCCGCCCACGCGTCCGCGTCGATCGCGGCGTCGACCCGGGCCCACAGCGCCATGCCGCCCGCGGGCACGCGGAAGTCGAGCGCGTGGCCCAGCCGCGCGCGGAGCGCCTCGACGAGCAGATCGCGCCGGGCCCGGTAGATGCGCCGCGCGCGCTGCGCGTGGCGCTGCACCTCGCCGTCCTCGAGCAGCTCGGCGACGGCGCGCTCCACCGCGTGATCGCCCTGCCGGTCGACGAAGGCGCGGTGGAGCGCGAGCCGCTCGATGAGCGGCTCGGGCGCGACGACGAAGCCGAGCCGGAGCCCGGGGGCGAGGATCTTCGAGAGCGTGCCGACGTAGACGACCACGCCGGCCGTGTCCGCGCTGGCGAGCGGGAGCACCGGGCGGCCGTCGTAGTGGAACTCGTGATCGTAGTCGTCCTCGATGACCGCGACGCGGCGGCTCCGGCAGAGCTCGAGGAGCGCGATGCGCCTGCCGGGCGCGAGCACCGCGGTCGTGGGGTACTGGTGGTGCGGGGTGACGTAGACGGCGCGCACGCGCTCGCGCTCGGCGAGCTCGGCGAGCGCGTCGACGGAGAGGCCCGCGGCGTCGACCGGCACCGGGACGAGCCGCGCGCCGGCGAGGCGGAGCGCCTCCCACGCGGGGCGGTAGCCGTAGGACTCGACCGCGACGGCGTCGCCGGGCGCGATCAGCGCGCGCGCGACGAGGTCGATCGCCATCTGGCTGCCGCGCGTGACGAGGACCGACTCCGGCCCGGCGGCGAGGCCGCGCACCGCCGAGAGCATCGCGGCGAGGGCGGCGCGGAGGCGCTCGTGGCCGCGCGGATCGGCGTAGTCGAGCAGCCGCTTCGCCTCGGCGCGGAGCGCGCGGCGGTAGGCGCGCGCGAGCGCGTCGGTCGGGACGAGGCGCATGTCGGGTAGCCCGCCGCTCATGCGCAGCGTGCCCTCGGCGGCGAGCGGCAAGGGCCGCAGGGAGGTCGCGCCGAGGTCGAAGCCGAGCCTCGCCGGCGCCTCGGTCCGGGCGGCGGCGCGCCGGGCGAAGCGGCGGGGCGCCGGCGCCGGCAGCTCCGCCGCGACGAAGGTGCCGCGCGCGGCGCTCGCCTCGATCCAGCCCTCGGCGGCGAGCTCGCGGTACGCGGCGAGGACGGTGTTGCGGTGGACCGACAGCGACCGCGCGAGCGCGCGGCTGCCCGGGAGCTCGGCGCCCGCGCGGAGCCGGCCGCGGCGGATGTCGTCGGAGAGGGCGCGCGCGATCTGGAGGAAGATCGGCTGCGGAGAGGCGGGATCGACCGCGAGCGAGAGCTCCCAGGCCATGCGGACTGGTCTAGCAGAAATCGCCGGACCGGATCTTTTGCGTGGACCACCTGCGCGGCACTCTCCGCCCATGCGCAGGGAGATCTTCCGGATGGATCGCGCGGAGGCCGAGGCGCTCCTCGGGCACGCGCCGGTGGTGCACGTGGCGTCGACGACCGCGGAGGGCGAGCCCGTGCTGCGGACGGTGCACGGCGTGATCGTGCGGGGGGCGATCGCCTTCCACGGCGCGCCCGCGGGCGAGAAGACCGAGGCCGTCGGCCGGCCCGCGGTCGTGTCGTGCGAGCAGATCGTCGCGTCGATCCCGAGCTATTTCACCGATCCGGAGCGCGCCTGCCCGGCGACGACGCTGTACCGGAGCGCGCAGGCGCACGGGGTGATCGCGCGCGTGGACGATCCGGATCACAAGGCCGAGGTGCTCGAGGCGCTGATGCGAAAGTACCAGCCCGAGGGCGGGTACGCGCCGCTCGACGCCGCGAGCCCGCTCTACCGCAAGGCGATCGCGGGGATCCTCGTGCTCGCGGTCCCCCTGGAGCGGCTCGACGGCAAGGCGAAGCTCGCGCAGAACCGCACGCCCGAGGAGCGGTCGCGGCTCCTCGCGCGGCTCTGGGAGCGGGGGGCGCCGGGCGATCCCGCGGCGATCGAGCTGCTCCGCGCGGCGTGCCCGGACACGCCGCTGCCGGAGCTCCTGCGGGCGCCGGCGGGCTGCGCGCTCGCGTGCGCGCTCGGGCCGCGCGACGTGGACGCGGCCGTCGAGCTGCTGGAGGGCGCCTACTGGAACCAGGGCGTGCCGCGCGAGGCGCTCGCGCGCGCGCAGCTCGGATCGTCGGCGTGGGTGGGCGCGCGCGACGGCGCGGGCCGGCTCGTGGCGACGGGGCGGGCGATCGGCGACGGGAGCAAGCGCGCGTGGCTGTTCGACGTGATGGTCGCCCCGTCGCTGCGCGGCCTCGGCGTGGGCGAGGCGGTGGTGCGGCTGCTGCTCGATCACCCGGCGGTCCGCGGCGCGCGGAGCGTCCACCTGGGCACCCAGGACGCGCACGCGTTCTATGCGCGGCTCGGGTTCCAGCGCCGCGCGGACCTGCCGCCGCCGCCGTTCACGTCGACCGAGATGGTGCTCACCAGGACGGCGTAGAGGCACAAGGGGGCACCCTCCCGCTGTGTCCGGTGGACATGGCAGCCCGGCCGCCCGCGCAGGAGGACGGCGAACACCAACGCACCGCGGTGCGGCCTGCACCGTCGCTCTTGCGACGGGACCGACGAGAACCCTGCGCGCCACAGTGGATTCGAACCACTGGCCTTCGGCTCCGGAGGCCGACGCTCTATCCAGCTGAGCTAGTGGCGCACTCTCGCGGGGTTTCGCGAGGGCCCCGAACCTACCCAACGCCGGGCTCCAGCGCAACCCCATTCCAGCACCATCGCGCACCGACGCCGCGCTTCGTCGAGGGGGCGCCCCCGCGATGGCCCCGGGCACGCCGCGCGTCGCGGCCGCCGCCCGCCCTGCGGCCGCGCGTCGCAGGCCAAAACTTGGCCACCGGCCCGTCTGTCCGGCATCCCCGGGTCATGGATGCCCGACAGCGAAGCTCTGCGATCGAAGCCCCCGCGCGCGGCCCCCTCCCGCTTGCCCTGGCTGTCGCCGCCCTCGCGTTGCCGGTCCTGCCGGCCTGCAGCAGCGGGGAGAGCGCCACGCCCGAGGGCATCGTCAGCCTCTCCGGGGCCGCGCCCCAGACGGCCGCCGAGAACGACCCCGCCACCATCCCGCGCCCCGACGGGCCCCGCATCGGCGCCGTGCAGATGGTCGCGCCCATCTACGAGAAGGCGGACCGGCGCTCGGCCAAGCTCGGCTACCTCCGCGCGGGCGGGACGGCGCCCCGCGGGGAGAAGCCGGCCGCGTTCGACGACTGCCAGGGCGGCTACTACCGCGTGCTGCCCGCCGGGTACGTCTGCGCGGACGGCGACGCCACGATCGACATGCAGCACCCGATCCTCCGGGCGCTCACGCGGCGGCCCGACCTGTCGAAGCCGATGCCGTACCCGTACGCGTTCGTCCGGGCGATCGCGCCGAACTACTACCGGATGCCGTCCAAGAAGGAGCAGTTCCAGTACGAGATGAGCCTCGAGCGGCACCTCCGCAGCTACAAGAAGCTCAAGAAGAAGTGGGACGAGGTCAAGGTCGGCGCCAACGACGTGCCGATCGACGCGCAGGGCAACGCCGTCGGCGACCCGCCCGCGGAGCCGCCCGAGCTCGGCGACAGCGAGCTCTTCGGCGGCAACGGCAGCGACGAGATCCCCTGGTTCTTCAAGGGCGGGCGGCAGCTCCCGAACATCTCGTCCTTCAAGGTCCCGGGCTACGCGATCATCACGAACCGGATCGCGCGCAAGGCGGGGCTCGCGCTCATCGACACCTTCATGGGCGACAACGGGCGGCGCTTCGCGCTGACCACCGACGCGCGGCTCGTGCCCACCTCGAAGCTCAAGCCCGCGCGCGGCTCGACGTTCCACGGCGTCGACATGACGAAGGGCTGGGAGCTGCCGCTCGCGTTCGTGCACCGGCAGGACGCGAAGCGCTACGACATCTCGGGCGGCGAGATGGAGAAGGCGGGCGATCTGCCCTGGCACACCGCCGTGCAGCTCACGGGGCGCTCGAAGAAGGTCGGCGGGGCGCGCCTCGTCGAGGCGAAGGACGGGACGTGGGTGCGCGACTCCGACGTCGCCATCGCGGTGAAGCCCTCGGAGCTGCCGTCGTTCGCGCAGGGGAACGTGAAGTGGATCGACATCTCGATCCTCACCCAGACGCTGATCCTCTACGAGGGCAACAAGCCCGTCTACGCGACCGCGGCGGCCACGGGCCGCGACGGGCTCGGCGACCCCAAGAAGACGTTCTCGACGGTGCGCGGGACGTTCCGGATCCGCGACAAGCACGTCACGACGACGATGGACGCGCACGAGGTCGACAACAAGTTCGAGCTCCGCGACGTGCCGTGGGTGCAGTACTTCGAGGCGGGCTACGCGATCCACGCGGCGCCGTGGCACGACGACTACGGCAAGCCGCGCAGCCACGGGTGCATCAACCTGTCGCCGCTCGACGCGCGCCGGGTGTTCCTGTGGACCGACCCGCCGGTGCCGGAGGGGTGGCACGGGGTCAGCGCGGGGAAGGCGACGGGGGAGGGGACCATCGTCCACATCCATCCCTAGGCGGGCGCGCCCTCCGCGGGCCCACGGTGCGGCTCGTGAGGGGCGCGAGCTGCGAGGCGCGGCGTCAGTCCTCGTCGGCCTCGGCCTTGAAGCCGCTCTCCTTGATCACCTTGTCCTGCACCACCGGCGGGCAGATCTCGAGGTGCTCCACGCTCATCGTGAACGTGCCTTTGCCCTGGGTCATGCTCTTCAGCTTCGACTCGTACTCGAGCACCTCGGCGAGCGGGACGAACGCGTTCACGACCGTCTGGCTCTCGACGGAATCGGTGCCGATGATCCTGCCGCGTCGGCTGTTGATGTCGCCGATGATGTCGCCCATCGTGGCGCTCGGCACCGTCACCGAGAGCCGCACGATCGGCTCGAGCAGCACCGGGGCGCACTGCGCCGCGGCGGCCTTGAAGGCCTTGCTGCCGGCCATCTGGAAGGCCGCGTCCGACGAGTCGACGTCGTGGTACTTGCCGTCGGTGAGCCGCACCTTGACGTCGACCATCGGGTAGCCGGCCAGGACGCCCTTCGACATCGCCTTGACGACGCCCTTCTCGACCGAGGGGATGAACTGCCGCGGCACGGCGCCGCCCACGACCGCGTCCTCGAAGACGAAGCCGCCGCCGCGCGAGAGCGGCTCCATGTCGATGTAACAGACGCCGAACTGGCCGTGGCCGCCGGTCTGCTTCTTGTGCTTGCCCTCGACGCCGGCGGCCCTCCGCGTGATCGTCTCCTTGTAGGCGATGTGCGGCGGGCCGAGCCGGCAGTCGACGCCGACCCGCCGGCGGATGCGCTCGACCGTGATCTCCAGGTGCAGGGCGCCCAGGCCCGAGACGACCAGCTCGCGGGTCGACGCGTCCTGGTGCACGCTGAGCCCCGGGTCCTCCTCGGTCAGCCGGTGGAGCGCGTTGCCGACCTTGTCCTCGCCGCCCTTCGCGTCGAACCGCACGCCGCGCGAGAAGAGGGCCGGCGGCAGCTCCGGCGCGCCGAGCTGGAACGGCTGCTTCTCGTCGCAGATCGTGTGCCCGCTCAGCGTCGCCTTCAGCTTGTGCAGCGCGACGATGTCCCCGGCCCGCGCCTCGTCCACCTGCTTGTGGTCCTTGCCGACCACCGTGTGGATCTTGCCGAGGCGCTCCGAGGCGCCCGTGCTCGCGTTGATCAGGGCGGCGTCGGGCCGCACGACGCCGGAGAGCACGCGCGCGAACGACGTGCGGCCGGCGTGCGGATCGATCGACGTCTTGAAGACGAACGCCGCCGCCGGCGCCTCCGCCGACGCCGGCCGCTCCGCCGGCTGCGGCGCGGCCCCGGGCTTGCCGCTCGGGACGACGCCGCTCCACGCCGGGTGCTCGGTCGGCGGCGGAACGAGCTCGACGATGCCATCGAGCAGCGCGGCGACGCCGCTCGGGCGCACCCCGGAGGCGAAGTAGACCGGGACGAGGACCCCCCCGCGGACCGCGGCGCGGAGCCCCTGATCGAGCTGCTCCTGCGTGAGATCGCCCTCGTTCAGGTAGCTCTCGGTGAGATCGTCGTCGCTGCCGGCGACGTCGTCGACGAGCTTCCCCCGCGCGCGCTCCACGGCGGCCGCAACGTCGGCCGGCACGGGGGAGCCCGCGGCCGCGGCGGGCGCCTCGGGCTTGTCGAGCCAGGCCTTCCGCGTGCGGATCGCGACGACCCCGCGGTACTGGAGCCCGTCGCCGACGCGCTCCTCCATCACCGCGAGGGGCGCCTTGAGGCGCGCGCGGACGTCGGCGAGCACCTCGTCGGGCCGCGCGTTCTCGGCGTCGACCTTCGTGACCACGATCATGCACGGCAGCTTCGCTTCCCTCACCCAGCCGAAGACGCGCTCGGTGATCGGCTGCACGCCGTCCTTGCCGCTCACGACGAGGATCGCCGCGTCGACCGCCGCGAGGGCGAGCCGCGTCTCGGCGAGGAAGCTCCCCTCTCCCGGCGTGTCGACGAGGTTGATCTTCTTTCCTCCCCAGGAGAGGTGCGCGACGCTCGCCTCGAACGAGCAAGCGTGCTCTTTTTCCTCGGCGGCGTCGTCGAGGACACTCGTCCTGTCGTCCACCTTGCCGAGCTTGGTTGTCGCCTTCGCGACGTACAGCAGCGCCTCGGCAAGCGATGTCTTCCCAGCCCCCTTGTGTCCGATGATTGCAACGTTCCTGATGTCCCCTGCCTCAGTCGTTGTCATCCCTCGTTCGTATCAACCCCCGTCGGCAACGAGAAGGCCGGTACGCGATTTTCGCGGCGCTTTCCTCGACGCGCGCGGACAGCGACGACGTGCGCGTCGCTCACCCGAGCTCTGCCGCGACGCGCTGCGGCGTACTCGAGTGGACAGCGCCTGTCCGGTGTTGCCTGAGCGGCGCTCGGGCGCGG
Source organism: Sorangium sp. So ce406 (assembly GCF_051474675.1). NCBI lineage: Bacteria > Pseudomonadati > Myxococcota > Polyangiales > Polyangiaceae > Sorangium > Sorangium sp. So ce406. Next base: position 1,931,803 of record NZ_CP150340.1, read on the forward strand.
CGCCTCGGTGCGCGACATGAGCGCTCTGCGCCTCGCACTCCAGATGGCGCTCGGCATCGCGCTGCCGCTCGCGCTCCAGCTCTGGGACCGCCGGCGACTCACGACGGAACAGCGCAATGCCTGCTGGAACGGAGCGACGTGGGGCGCCGCTCTCTACGCGTTCGGCCCGCTGTCCATGCTCGGGTGGTGCTGGGTCACGCGCGGCGTCCAGCGCGGGCGGCTGATTGCGCGCCGGACACGGCGCTGGCGCGCGGCGGCGGCGCTCGGACTCGGCGTCGCGTCGACCTCCGCGATCGTCCTGGTCATGAGCGGCATCGATTACCTGGTGGCGCTCGCGCTGGGGCTCCCGCCGTGAGCCGAGCGGCGGGGCGGCGCGGCGCGGCCCGCCCGCGAGATGGCCCGATGGCCGGATGGCCAGGACGGCGCATGGACTGCACGGCTGGGGATGGCTGCGCGGCAGACGGCAGCGAACGCTGGCCGGCCAGCCGGCCGGCTGGCCGGCCAGCACGCTGTGCACGGAAAGGGCATTTCCGTGCGGAGGTGTCGCTAGACGACACGTCATGGACGCGATAGCAGCACTCTGAGTCTGCTATTCCTAGGACAGTTTTGACTCTCTCCGCGGAGCTCGCGGACACACCGAGGCAGTGCGTTGACGTCGCTGAAGCCCAGAGCAGAGGATCGCGCGGCCGCACGGGAGCGGACCGATGCGCCGCGGACGCCCGAGGGCGTCCCCGGCAAACAGGAGGTCGTCGCCGGCAGGTACGCCGTGGAGACCCGGATCGGCGCCGGCGGTCTGGGCGTCGTCCAGCTCGCGACCGATCTCGAGTCGGGCCGGCACGTCGCGCTCAAGCGCGTCGATCCGGCGATCGCCCAGAACCGGCACGCCGTCGAGCGGCTGCTCCGGGGCGCTCGCGCCGCGCGCGCCCTCTCGGGCAGGTACGTCGCGCGGGTGCTCGACGTCGGCGTCGACGGCGGCGCCCCGTTCATCGTCAGCGAGTACCTCGAGGGGTCCGACTTCACAGGCTACCTGCACCGCCGCGGCCCGCTCCGGGTGAGGGAGGCGGTGAAGTACCTCCTGCAGATCTGCGAGGCCGTCGCCGAGGCGCACGCGGCCGGGCTCCTCCACCGCGACATCAAGCCCGAGAACCTGTTCCTCAGCATCGGCGCCGGCGCGCCGAGCGTGAAGGTGCTCGACTTCGGCGTCTCGGCCGTCGCCTGCGGCGTCGAGAGCGAGGGCCCGAACGCCGCCTCGGGCGCGATGCGCGGCTCGCTGCTCTACATGGCGCCGGAGCAGATGCGGTCGGCGGGCGGCATCGACGAGCGCGTCGACATCTGGTCGATCGGCGCGGTCGCGTACGCGCTCCTCTGCGGCGTGAGCCCGTTCGACGCGCCGACCGAGCTCGACATCTGCACCCGGGTCCTGAACGAGCCGCCCTCGCCCTTCCCGCCGCACGTCGAGCCCGTCGAGCTCAGGGCGCTCCTGCTGCGCTGCCTCGACAAGGACCCGGGGGCGCGCCCCCCGGACGTCGCGAAGCTCGCCTTCGCCCTCGCGCGCTTCGGAGGGGAGGGCGCGGAGGACGCGGCCGAGCGCGTGTGGGAGGTGCTCCGGGCAGAGGATGAAACGGTCCGCATGGCGACGCCGGCCCCCGCGGCCGTCGACGAGTGGGCGCCCGACACGCTGGCCGACCTGCCGAGGATGTCGCCCGACGACCTCCTGCGCGACCTCGAGACGACGGCCAAGTGGGACGCCGCCGCGGGCACCCGTCACTCCGACGTCACGCTGGTGTCGCACGCGGGCGCGTCGTGGGACGGCGGCGAGCAGCTCCGGGCGAGCCGCACGCCGCCCCCGGTCCTCACGGTGAGCGCGCCGGAGCGCCCCTCCGATCCGGCCGCGAACGGGCCGGGGCAGCGCCCCTCGGGCGAGGACACGCCCGTCCCGCTCGCCGGCCGGGGCGCGCAGCGGGTCAGCACCGACGCCGCGCCGCGCGTCACCCCGACGATCGACGCGCGCGCGCCGGCCGAGACCGAGCGGCTCACGGTGGTGCGCCGCCCGCCGTCGCCGTGGCCCCGGCGGCTCGCGGTCGCCGCCGCGGGGCTCGGGCTGCTCGCGGGGCTCATCGGGGTGTGGCTCGTGCAGGCGCGCACGCTCGACGCCGGCAAGGGCGTCCCGCCCGCGGCGAAGGGCGTCGAGGGGCGCGCGGTCCAGGCGGTGCGTTCCGCGGCCGCGTCGCGGCGGCCGGCCGCGACCGCTCGGCCGACGCCGGAGCCCACGCCAGAGCCCACGCCGGAGCCCGCGACCGAGCTCCCTCCGGAGCCGACGGCGGCCGAGCCGGGCGCCGACGGCGTCGCGGGCCCGGAGGCCGCCCGCCCGGGCGGCGAGGCGCCGCAGGCCGCGCCGGGGGGTCCGTACCGGCCGTCGCGCCCCGACGTGATCTACGACGAGGTCGAGCGCGAGCGGCTGCGCCGCGCGAAGATCGAGCGCGAGCGGCAGTGGCGCGAGGCGACCGAGCGGGCACGGCAGCAGCGCGACGCGATCCGACGGGAAGCATCGCCGCCCGAGGGCGCCGCGCGGGAGGCGCAGCCGCCCGAGGGGAGCGCGCGGGAGCCGCAGCCGCCCGCCGCGAGCGACGGCGCGCAGCGCCCGGACGGCGGGTGACGTCCGCGATCCCGCGCGCCGTCCGCCTGGTATAAACGCGCCCGTGTCAGCGATGAGTCGAGAGCTACGCGCGCTCGCCCGGTCGGCGGGCGCCGCGCTCGCCGTGGCGGCGGCGGCCGTCTGCGGCCCGGCGCGCCCCGCGAGCGCCGCGCCGAAGATCGCGCCGGAGCACCTGCCGCACGGCGCGGCGGGGTGGGCCACGTCGGGCTGGGGCGGCGTGCGCGGCGTGACGATCGGGCCGATCGAGAACCAGCGCCACCCGGGCCGCGGCTACGGCACCGCGGCGAGCGGGCGGGCGATGGACGAGGCGGCGGCCATGGGCGCGACCTGGATCAGCCTGACCCCGTTCGGCCGCGTGTGGGACGGCAAGGGCACCGGCGTCGATCTCGTCTTCGAGGCGCCGTTCGAGGAGAACCGGCGCAACGTGCTCGCGGCCATCGCGCAGGCGCACGCGCGCGGGCTCAAGGTGCTGCTCGTCCCGCACCTCTGGGTCGAGAGCGGCGAGTGGCGCGCGCTGATCGACCCGGGAGACGACGCCGGCTGGGCGCGCTGGGCCGCGTCGTACCGCCGGTTCCTGCTCACGTGGGCCGAGGTCGCGCGCGAGGGCGGCGCCGAGATGCTCAGCGTCGGCGTCGAGCTGCGGAGCTGGGTGACGACGCCGCGCGCGGCGAGCTTCCTGCCCATCATCGAGGCGGTGCGCCGCGTGTACCCGGGGCTGCTCACCTACTCGGCGAACTGGGACGACGTCGAGCACACGCTGATCTTCGACGCCCTGGATCTCATCGGCATCAACGCGTTCTACCCGCTGGCCGAGCGCGAGGGCGCGTCGTTCGAGGAGCTCCTGCGCGGCGGCCGCAAGGTGGCGGCCGGGGTGGACGCGGTGGCGCGCGCGTGGGGCAAGCCGGTCCTGCTCACCGAGATCGGCTACACCACGCGGCGCGACCCCGCGGTGCGCCCGTGGGAGTGGCCCGACCGGATGAAGGGCGTGGTGGTCGACCAGCGCTCGCAGGCCGAGGCCTACGCCGCGGTGATCGCGCCGTTCCTCGACGCGCGCACCTGCGCCGGCTTCTTCGTCTGGCGTCTCTACGCCGATCCGGACGACGTCTCGCAGGAGGCCGAGTGGGGCTTCTCGCCGCGGGGCAAGCTCGCCGAGCTCGTGCTGCGCGACGCCTTCACCGCCCGCTGGGCCGCCGACGGCCCCTGGCTCCCCGGCGAGGTGCTCGGCAAGCACCGCGCGCGCACCCCCGGCGTCTTCGGCTGGGAGCTCGATCCGGACGAGCTCTAGCGTTCCTCGGGGCTCCTCACCCCGGCGTCCGTTTCGCGACGCTGGCCGGGAAGGTGGAGGGTGAACGTCGAGCCCTCGCCGGGGGCGCTCGCCACCTCGATGCGGCCGCCGTGCGCCTCGGCGATGCGCCGCGCGGCCCACAGGCCGAGGCCCACGCCCGAGGCCACGCGGCCCGACGACGGCGCGCGGAAGTAGCGCTCGAACAGCCGTCCCTGGTCCTCGCGCGCGATGCCGACGCCCCGGTCCGAGACAGCGATGGTGACCTCGGCGCCCTCGCGCGCCACGGCGACCCGCACGGCGCCGCCGCCCGGCGAGTACTTGATGGCGTTCGCGACCAGGTTGTTGAGCACCTGCTCGATCCGGATCGGATCGCAGCGCAGCGGGACGGGCTCCTCGGGGAGCGACAGCCCGAGCTCGTGCGCGGTCGCCGCCGGGCGGTAGAGCTCCACGACCTCGCGGGCGAGCTCGCACGCGTCGCGGACCTCGGTGCGCAGCTCGAGCTCGCCGCCCTCGATCCGCGCGACGTCCATGAGGTCCGTGAGCATGCGGTCGCAGCGCGCGGCCTCCTTCCCGATGCGGGCGAGCATCGGCCTGAGCTGCTCCTCCGGCGGCAGCGGCCGGTCCGGCCGCAGGCGGTCGACGGTGAGCTTCAGCGCGGCGAGCGGGTTGCGCAGATCGTGCGCCACGCTCGCGAGGATCCCGAGCTGCTTCCGGCGCTGCTCGGCCAGCGCGGCGGCCATCTCGTTGAACGCCACGGCGATCTCGCGCAGCTCGTCGAGCCCTCCGTGCGGCGCCCGGGCGTCGTGCGAGCCTGCCCCGTACCGATCGATCGCGGCGCGGAGCGCGAGGAGCGGGCGATAGAGGCACCTGCTGCTCTGCCAGAGCGTCGCCAGGGTGCCCGCGAGCAGCGCCAGGACGGCCGCGACGCTCATGGCGTTCGACAGCGCGCTCACCCTGTCGACCCGGCCGCGGGCGACCTGCGCCTCCTCGAGCTTGGCCGCGAGCAGCCGCTCTATCGCAGCGTAGGCGCGATCGGTCTCCCTGGCGGACGCGGCCAGGGCTGCCGTCGGAGGGGGCGCCCTCTCGTCCACCCGGGCGCGCGTGGCCAGGTAACGCTCGACCTCGATCTCGGCCGCGTTGAAGGCGTCCGCGTTCTCCGCGGTGACCGGGTTCTCGCGGAGCTCCTCGATCCACCGCCTCACCTCGCGCTCCGCGGCCTCGCGCGCGTGAGCGTGCTCCGGGCGCTGGGTCAGCGCGACGCGGGCGCTCTCGCGCTCGTGAGAGAGCATGTGGACCTCCAGCTCCATGACGGACCGCACCTCCCGGACCAGGTTGAAGAGGCACATGACCTCGCGGCGCATGGACGCCGTGCCGAGCGTCAGGCCGCTCGCCGTCAGCAACGCGAGGGCGGCGAGCGACGCGGTGCTCGCGGCCGCGAGCGTCTTCAGCTTCATCGTTGTTTCCCCCGATTCCGGCCCTCAGCGCGCCGGAAGGCGCGCTGAGCGTAGCGCTCCGGGACGCCCGCGGACCGTCCGCCGGCGCCCCGGAGATCCCGATGTCCCCCGGCGGAGCGGTCCGAGCCGGGGCCCTTCAGGATCGATGCCGGCGACGCGCAAAGGCGGCGCGCCCGCGCCGCCGTCGCGGCGCGGACAGGCTCAGGCGCGCGCCCGCTCGACGACCCTCGGGGGCGACAGCGCCGCGCTCGCGATCGCCATCTGCCGCTCCAGATCTGCAGGCGACGCCGGCGCTTCCAGGATGAGCGCCGCGTCGCCCGGGACGTGCGCGGCGACGCGCTGGAACGCGTGGGCGGCGCTCTGGCTCAGGGCGTCGTGGCGGCTCCCCGCGTTCACCTCGCTCACGTGGAGCTGCCTCAGCCTCGCCCGGTGCGCTTTCACCAGGAAATGCGCCTCCGTCATGGTGCGATCGACCTGGTGCGCGTGGCCGACATCGAAGCAGAACGACGCCTCGGGCAGCGCGTCGAAGAACGCCGCGAGCTCCTCCACGGTGCGGCCGGTCCGCTTGCGCTTGTCCATGTTCTCGATGGCGAGCAGGCCGCCGAGCTGCCTCCAGGCCCCGAGATCGTGGAGGGTGTCGGGGTGGAGGACGACGAGCCAGCCCAGCGCGGCCACCTCGGCCATCGCGTCGGCGACGGCGCGCTCCTCCGCCGCGCCGAAGCGGCTCGGGGCGTGGAACGACACGTACTGATACCGCGACAGGTCCAGCGACCCGAGCAGCCGGAGCAGCGGCCTGAGCTCCGAGATGCGCAGCGCGGACAGCTCCACCGCGGTCGCGGAGCTCCCCTCCAGCATCGCGAGCGCGCGTTCGACGTCGCTCAGCGCGAGCGCCCCTGTCGAGTACCCTATCGGTCGCATCAGAACACCCCGTACCGCTGGATGAGTTCGCTGAGCTCGTCGTCCTCCTTGAAGAAGAGCCGGTTGAGCCCGTCCTGGAACGCGCGCGCGATGTCGCGCACCCGCTTGAAGGTCGGATCGTTGCCCAGGTGCTCGTCGAGCGGTAGCTGCTTCAGGCGGCCGCGCTCCTCCTCGTTCGAAAGGAGGGCGAGGAACGCGTCGTAGCTGTCGAACAGCATGCGCGCCGTCTCCGCGGAGATCGACGGCCGGAGCAGCACCTCGGCCAGGCTCTCCAGCGGGGTCACCCGGATGCGCTCCCTCAGGAAGCGCACGAGCGACGGCGTCGAGATGCCGCCCTCGTCGGCCCACGTCGCCCGGTCCTTTCCGAACAGCTCGAAGCTGAAGCAGGTGATGAGCCCGCTGAGGAAGATGAGCTTCCGCGACATCCTGAGCTTCGCGTTGCGGAGCGCCCAGCCCGAGCTGCGCTCCCGCTGCTTGTAGACGAAATCCACGGCGACCGTGCGCCAGTAGCGGACGATGTCGTTCAGCAGGAACATCGGGATGATCTCGCGCTTGCTCCCGTAGTGCAGCCCGCGATCGTCCTCCACGTAGCGCGAGAGCACGAGCCTGAGCACCCGCTCGTGGGCGTCCGGCTTGCCGATCGCGAGCGACTCCAGGAGCAGCAGGATGCGCTGGGTCGTGTTCTTGTTCGTGTCCTCCTGCCCGCCGATCTGGTGGAGGATCGGGTGGCTGAACGCCACGTTCCCGAACACGCCCGTCGGGCCTGGCTCGTGGAACTTCGCGTCCCTCAGGATCTTCGTGATGGCCTGGACCTGGCTGAAGTGCCCCTCGTCGGCCTGGCCGTCGATGAGCAGCGTCCAGTCGAGATCGCTGCCGGTCGTGTACTCGCCGCGCGCCAGCGAGCCGAAGACCACCACGCTCGTGTCGCACGGGATCTGCTCGCGGAGCAGCGCCGCGAGCCGCGCGCGGGTCTCCGCCGAGAGCCGCGCGGCCGCCTCGATGCTCGGCCACGACCGCCCCGCCTTCTCGCCGATCCGCTCGATGGCGCTCCGCGGCGCCCCGCCTTCGTCTCGTGTCATCGATCGCACCCTCGAACGCACCTGCCGCGCCCGGCGCGCCTCACGCCCCGCGGTCGCCCGGGAGGGAGAGCCCGAACCACCGGTTCACGAGATCATGGTGCTCGGCGAGGCGCTCGCGGTAGCGGGGGGTGCCCTCGAGCGCGGCCCGCTCGAAATCGACCCAGTACAGGGCGCCCGTCTTCTCCCCGATGAGGACGTTGCCGAGCTTGACGTCGAGCGGCGCGACGCCGCGCGCGTTCATCGCCCGGACGATCTCCTCGACGCGGCCGCGGTGGGCGTCGCCTTCTCCCTGCGCGAACGCCTCGATCTCCCGCCGGTCGCGATCGGGATCGAAGAGCTGCCCGAGCGGCGCGAGGTCGATGTCGAGCACCTTCTCCCCGCGCTCGGCGAGCTGCTGCTGGAGCGTCTTTGCGCGCACGTAATCGATGAAGAGGGTGCGCGTGGCGAGGTGCACATCGCGAACCCTCGGGACGCTCGGGAGGTCGCGCAGGCGGAGGAGCGACGCCGCTTCATTGTAGAAGAAGAGGCCGAGCAGGGAGAAGAGGTGCGCGTCGAAAGGCGCGTTCCTCGGCTGGCCGATGAAGCGCTTCCGGACGCAGACGTACCCGCGGCGCAGCACGACGTGGAGCCGGTACCGCAGGCGCGGCATCTTCTCGCTCCGACGGTTGAAGAAGGGGACGTCGGCCGGGTGGATGGCGAAGGCGAACCCGTCTTGATCGAGCTCGGCGAGCACCCTGTCCCCCGGGCCGAGCTCCGCGACGGACGGGATGTCGCTCGGGGTCACGGCGTCGGGGACGGGGAGCGGGTTCTCGTCGAGCCGCCGCGTTAGGAGCGCCCTGACCGTCTCGATCCGCGCGGCGAGCAGCCTCGACGCGGCGTCCATGCCTGGCACGCGGCGCAGGCCCTGATCGAGGGCGCGCCGAAGTTCAGGGTTCATGCCCGTCTAGTACCTGCTTCCGCTCGCCAAATCAAAAGGTGCGGGGACGGCGACGCGAGGTGGTACCGTGGTCCAGCGACGTTGGGCGCCAGACGCGACGAGCGCTGGCGCGCAGGCGACGCGGGGTGGCAGCTTGGGTGAGGCTGCGCGGCGCTGTCCGCGCTTCAACGGGAGACCCGGTTCGGGTAGCAAGCCACATGGGGACTTCGACGCTGCGGATCGTCCATGCCGTGAGTAGCCTCAACGGCGGAGGCATGGAGCATTTCGTGCTGCGCCTGGCCGAGGCGCAGCGGCGCCACGGCCATGACGCCTCCATCCTCGCGCTGCGCGGCGGGCCGCTCGAGGATCTGGCGCGCCAGCGGGCGCTGCCCCTCACGGTCCTGCGCGGCGGCCTGGCCGCGCGGGCCGCGCACACGGCGCTCGCGTTCGCGCGCCGGCGGCCGCACATCATCCACGCGCACAACCCCACCTCGCTCCACTACGCCACGGTCGGCAAGCTGCTCACGCGGGCGCGACTCGTCTTCACCGATCACGCGCAGACGCGCGGGATCATCCGCGTCCCGTCGCGCTTCGAGTGGCGTGAGACGGACGCCGTCGTCGGTTGTTCGCAGGACACCGCCGACAAGAGCGGCGCAGTGGGCGTCGCCAGCAACATCTCTGTGATCCACAACGGCATCGACATCACCCCGGCGCGGCGGGCGCGCGAGGAGGTGCGCGCCGAGCTCGGCTTCGACGCGGGCGCGGCGACGGCGCCCGCCGCGTCGCCGGAGGCCGCGGCCTCGGCGCCCGCGGCCGCCTCTGGCGGCGCGTTCCTCGGGATCATGCCGGCCGCGTTCCACCCGGTGAAGGGGCACGACGTGCTGCTGCGGGCGCTCGCGCGGCTCCGGGATCGCGGCGTCGCGGTCACGGTGCTCATCGTGGGCGACGGCGACGAGCGCGACCGCATCCACGGGCTCGCGCGGGAGCTCGGGATCCACGGAAAGGAGGCGCGTTTCCTCGGGTTTCGCAAGGACGTCCCCGATCTCCTCGTCGCGGCCGACTTCTTCGTCCTGCCCTCGCGCGACGAGGGGTTGCCGCTCGCGGTGCTCGAGGCGATGGCGCGCAGGCTGCCTGTCGTGGTGACGCCGGTCGGCGGCGTCCCGGAGGTGGTGCGCAACGAGGAGCACGGCCTGCTCGTCCCGGTGGACGCCCCCGACGCGCTGGCGGACGCGATCGAGCGGCTCGCGCGCGATCCGGCGCTCGGGCGGCGGCTCGGCGAGGCGGGGCACGTGCGGGTCCGCGACGACTTCTCGTTCGAGAAGATGACGCGCAAATACGAGCAGCTCTATTTCAGCCTCACGTGACCGGCGGGCGCGCGATGAAGGTCCTCGTCTTCACCCATCATTACCCGTCGATGCGGCTGCCGACGATGGCGCCGTACAGCTACCACACCTACCGGGCGCTCGCGCGCCGCTGCGAGGTCCGGCTCGTGGCGCCGACGCCCTGGTGGACGCGGGCGCGCGGCGCCTCGCGCGAGCTGCTCGGCGGCACGCGCGAGTCGCACACCGGCATCGACGCGCTGTTCCCCACCTACTGGTCGGTCCCGGGGCTGCCGGTCCTGCACGCGCGCGCGATCCACGCCTCGCTCCGGGGCACGATGGCCGCGCTGCGCCGCGAGTTCCCCTACGACGTGATCCTGGCCGCGTGGGCCTATCCCGACACCGTCGCCGCGGAGGCGTTCGCGCGGGGCGCGGGGGTGCCGGTCGTCACGACGGTGCTCGGCAGCGACATCAACGAGCAGCCGAGGAGCGCCGTGCTGCGGGCGCAGATCGCGCCGGCGCTCCAGCGCTGCGCCCGCGTGGTGGCGGTGAGCGGCGCGCTCGGCGATCGCCTGGTCGAGCTCGGGGTGCCGCGGGAGCGCGTGGTGGTGCAGCTCAACGCGGTCGACGGCGAGCGGTTCACGATCCGGGACCGGGCCGCGCCGCGGGCGCGCCTCGGCGTCCCGGCGGACGCGCGGGTGGTGCTCTACGCCGGCTATCACGTGCCCGAGAAGGGCGTGGACGTCCTCGTCGAGGCGATGGCGCACCTCGATCGGATGGGCCGCCGCGACGTGCACCTGATGATGGTGGGCGGCGGCGAGCTGCTCGAGCCGCTGCGCGCGCGGGTCAGCGCCCTCGGCCTCGGCGACCGCGTGCAGCTGTTCGGCTGGGCGCTCCCTGCGGAGATCCCGGAGTACATGGCGGCGTGCGACGTGTTCTGTTTGCCGAGCCGCCGCGAGGGGTGTCCGAACGTCGTCCTGGAGGCGCTCGCCTCGGGCCGACCTGTCGTCGCCACCCGGGTGGGGGGCGTGCCCGAGCTCGTGCGCGAGGGGCAGGGGGGCAACGGCCTGCTCGTCCCTGCCGGCGATCCGCAGGCGCTCGGGGACGCGCTCGTCCGCGCGCTGGAGCAGGCGTGGGATCCGGAGGCGCTGCGGGGCAGCGTGGGAGCGCTCTCGTGGGATGTCGTGGGGCAGCGCTACCACGCGCTCCTGGAGGAGGTCCTCCGGGAGCGGCATAGGTGAGCTGAGGCATTGCCGAGCTGCCCGGCCCTCTGGGAGGATGTTCTGCGCGCGGGGTGGGCCCCCCCGCGCGTCCTGAGGAATCCCCTCCTTGAGCAGCCCCTTTCAGCCGAGAAATTGAACAGGGAGGCGGGGAGACAGGGAGTATATTGAAAAAGCTTCCTCCCCGCCTCCCCGCCTCCCTGTGAATTTTTCGAAGAATTGGAGGGGATTCCTCAGCCGCGCGTCAGCTCGCGCAGGGCGGCGGCTTCAGCCGGTAATCCCTGTAGTCCCCCGGATTGCCCGTCTTTCCATCGAGCGCCGCGATGGCGATGTTGTACATCTCCCGCGCGGTCACGTAGTGGAGCACCCACTCCTTGCCATCGTTGTAGCGGGTGGTGAGCTCCCGGTGCAGGCCGTGGCTCCCCGCGCCGAGCAGCGACTCCGCCTGATCCTCGGGCGCGCCGTGCGTGTAGACCTTGACGAACACCCACTCTGGCCTCCCCTCGATGTGGATGTTCTGGTCAACCCACGTCTTCACCCGCTCCGGCGTCGGCGGGTCGACCGCCTGGAGCGCGCCGTACTCCATGCGCATCCGCGTCTTGTTCCCCCGGCGCGTCAGCGCCAGCGCCAGCGGTCCCTCGATCATCAGGATGCGGTCCTCCAGCACCTCGCCGACCCTGGCCCGCTCCCCCACGGTGTGGGCCTTCCGGCGCGCGAGGTTGCCCGTCGGCCAGTAGATCTGATTCACGATGCTGTGCTGTGACTCGTCGGGCGCCGACGGGAACGTGTAGTCGGCATAGCAGCCCGTCTCGAACAGGAGCGGGAGCTCCTCGTCGACTCCGCAGTTGCGCGAGTCCCGCCCGGAGTTCGCCAGACACCAGTTGCCGTGGATGAACCCGTAACGCATGCGGCCGTCCGCGTCGCGCGAGAAGTGCCCGTGCTTCCCCAGGATGTCCAGGTACCTGAGGATGTCCGCGCGCAGGTTCTCCGCCGTGTCGTTGTGATGGTGCAAGTGGAGCTCCACCTCCCCGAAGCCGCCGCGCGTGAGGTCCGCCAGCGCGTCGAGCCACCCAGGCGTGTACTGCTCCCCCGGAAAGAAGAAGCTGTGGCGCGGGTGCCGGCCGTCCGCGTCGCGGTAGGCGCTCGCCATCTCGGGATACCGCTCCGACCACGCCCTCACCCGCGCGTCGCCGACCTCCGGCGTGGCGTTCTCCCACCCAGGCTCCCAGTGATCGCACACCGCGAAGAGGAGGTGACGCGGGCCGATCGGACGCGGAGCGCGGGCGTTCTCGAGCCTCTGACGGGCGTAGCCGCCGAGCCAGTTGTGGAGGTTCTTGTTCTTGAGATACTGGAGCTTCGCCTGGAGTGTTCCGATCATGAGCTTTCTCGACCGCGACGCGTTGGACCGGCGGCCGCCGCGGCGGACCGGATACTAACCTGGCACCGAGGGGCGCTGCTACAGCCGCCTCGTCGCCGGCCCCGCGATCGAGACCGCCTCTCCGGGCGGCCGGCGCCCAGGCCGGCCCCGCCGCCGGCCGCGAGGCAGGACGCCTCATGGCCCACGGCTCATGGCGGAGCGGCACCCGCGGACCCGCCCGCCGCGTCGGAAACGTGCTGTCGAAGGTGGACCCGATGCGAGCGCGCGCCGCACGCTCGCCCGCTCCCCGCCGCGGAAATTCACGCACGGCCGCAGGAGCTCGACCGTTCCGCCGACCGAGGTCGTCTTACCGTCGGGGACAGGGAACGCCCACTTCAGCCCGGCGGCGCGCATCCTGCTTGCAATTTTCGCGTCTGGCTATCCAGCGAACGATCTGTCCCCCTCCTGTGGGAGTCAAATCGCCCCACCTGTGGCGCTTTGCAGCAGCGGCCTGCACAGGTCCACCGCCAACCGTTGTGTCCGCGGTGAGCGTCCCCACGGGAACCTCGTGGCACGATGCCTGCACCACGCCGTGGTTGACTGTAGGCATCACCGCAGCGTAAGGAGCCAGGCATGATTTCAACCACGATGACGCCGACCGAAGACATGGTCTCCCTCCCCCCGCGGAGGACTTCCATCGAGTCATCACCCTCCATGGCGGAGGCGTGCGAGCTAGCCCGGCGGCTCGCGGACATGATCGAGCGCCTGAGGGTGTGCACCCCCGAGGGCGATCAGGCCCAGACGCTCCGCATCGCAGAGGGGATGGCGCGCAGCGTGGCGGATGCCGTGTCCGACGTCATGCGCAGCCGGCGAATCCACGCTGCCTAGCCTTCGGCACGCGCGTCGCCTAGAACACGAAGGCCGCACGGGGGGGCCCACCCGGCCTGGAGACCAGCATGATATTCAAGCGCAAGGGATTGCGACCCGGAGATCCGTATCCGCTCGGCGCGACATGGGACGGTTCCGGTACGCAGTTCGCGCTCTATTCGGAGAACGCCGAGGCCGTCGAGCTGTGCCTCGTCGATGACGAGGGGAACGAGCAGCGCCTGCCGGTGCGTCACCGCACCTCCTTCGTCTGGCACGTCTACGTGCCGGAGATCGGACCGGGACAGCGGTATGGCTACCGTGTCCATGGGCCGTGGGCCCCGGAGCGCGGGTTGCGGTTCAACCCGAACGTGCGCCTGCTCGATCCTTACGCGAAGGCGCTCGCGTCGCGGGTCCAGTGGAACGCGAACTCGTTCGCCCACCGCATCGATGAGCCGGACGGGGATCTCAAGATGTCGGAGAGCGAGGCGCTCGGCGCCCCCCTCGGCGTCGTCATCGATCCCTCGTTCGACTGGACCGGAGACCGGTCTCCGCGCGTCCCGTTCCACCGCAGCGTCATCTACGAGGCGCACGTCCGCGGCCTGACGATGCTGCACCCGGAGATCCCGGAGGAGCTCCGCGGCACGTACCTGGGCATCGCCCACCCGGCCATGATCGGGTACCTGAGATACCTCGGCATCACCGCGATCGAGCTCCTGCCCGTGCACGCCTTCGTGCACGAGAAGTTCCTGCTCGACAAGGGGCTCCGGAACTACTGGGGCTACCACACGATAGGCTTCTTCGCGCCGGACGTCGGGTACCGCGCGGGCAACGACGTGACCGCCGAGGTCCGGCAGTTCAAGGAGATGGTCAAGGCGCTGCACGCCGCCGGCATCGAGGTCATCCTCGACGTCGTCTACAACCACACGGCGGAGGGCAACCACATGGGCCCGACGCTGAGCCTGCGCGGCATCGACAACCCGACCTACTACCGGCTCGTCCCCGGCAACGAGCGCTTCTATTTCGATTACACCGGGACCGGGAACACCCTCAACGTGCGCCACCCGCAGGCGCTCCAGCTCATCATGGACTCGCTGCGGTACTGGGTCCTCGAGATGCACGTCGACGGGTTCCGGTTCGATCTGGCCGCGGCGCTCGCGCGCGGCCTGCACGACGTCGATCAGCTCTCCAGCTTCTTCACCATCGTCCACCAGGACCCGGTGCTCAGCCAGGTGAAGCTCATCGCCGAGCCCTGGGACGTCGGCCCCGGCGGCTACCAGGTCGGCAACTTCCCCGTGCGCTGGGCCGAGTGGAACGGCCGTTACCGCGACACGCTGCGCGACTTCTGGCGCGGCAGCGGCGGCACGGCCTCGGACCTCGGGTTCCGGATCACGGGGAGCAGCGACCTCTACGAGAACAACGGGCGCAAGCCGTACACGAGCATCAACTTCGTCACGGCCCACGACGGCTTCACCCTCGCGGACCTCGTCTCGTACAACGAGAAGCACAACGAGGCGAACGGGGAGGGCAACTGCGACGGCGCGGACGACAACCGGTCGTGGAACTGCGGCGCCGAGGGGCCCACGGAAGATCCCGAGATCCTCCAGCTCCGCGCCCGGCAGATGCGCAACATCATGGCGTCTCTCCTGTTCTCGCAGGGCACGCCCATGATCCTCCACGGCGACGAGCGGGGGCGCACGCAGGAGGGGAACAACAACGGATATTGCCAGGACAGCCCGCTCACGTGGCAGCCGTGGACCTGGGACGAGCCGTCGAGGGCCCTCATGGAGTTCACGCGCAAGTGCCTCCGCATCCGGCACGAGCACCCCGGGCTCCGGCGATCGACGTTCTTCAAGGGGCGCCCGATCCGCGGCGGCAAGACCTACGATATCCAGTGGTATCGCCCGGACGCGGAGCTGATGACCGACGAGGACTGGTGCAACCACTGCACGCAGTGCCTCGGGGTGTTCCTGTCCGGAGAGGGGCTGGACGACGTGGACGAGTCCGGCGACCGGCTGGTCGACGACGACTTCGTCCTGCTGCTCAACGCGTCTCCGTGCGACCTGAGCTTCGTCCTCCCTTTCGCCGACGATTCCAGGCCGTGGCAGCTCCTCGTGGACACCCACGACGACGCCGCCACCGAGACGCGGAAGGGCGGGGAAGAGACGGCGCTGAAGTCGCGGTCGCTCAAGCTCTTCCTCCGCGCCCACCGCGGCGCTTGACCGGGCGCGGCCGCGCCCGCGGCCGCTCGCTCAGAACCCGTTGAAGGTGCCCAGGAACAGAGGGGGCCCGGCGAAGGCCGCGTCGAGGAGCGCGGCCGCCTTGGCGCTGCCCACCACGAAGCCCTGGCTCAGGAGATCGCGCGCCGAGGTGGCGCCGAAGTAGATCTGCGTGAGCCGCTCGATGGAAAGCGAGAGGCGGTCGCCCGCCGTGCTGCCGGGCGCCGTCTGGACGCCGCGCGCCGCGAAGGTCACGTCGAAGGCGCGCGGCGCGTCCGTGAACACGGGATCCTCGACGTCGAGGCCGATGGCGCCGCGCACGCCGTGCTTCCTCGGCGAGGGGTGCAGCGCGAGCGCGGCGGCGACGTCGACGATGCGCCCCATCGCGCCGGCCGCCGTCAGGCCGAGGACGTTGCGGCGGTGCGCCACGTGGACGGGCGGGCACAGGCCGGGGTGCCGGGCCGCCGTCTCGTAGAGGATGGGCTCGTCGCGGATGCCGGGCTCGTCGAGCAGCGGCGCGCCGTAGCCGCGCGGGAGCATGAGCTCCACGACCTCGTACTGGTCGCCGAGCGCGCCGAGGAAGCCGATGAGCCCGCGGTAGGCGCCCGGCGTCGGCGCGCGGAGCTCGCGGACGAGGAGCTGCTGGACGCCGTAGGCGCCGCCCTCCGGCACGTCGAAGAGAAGGTAGCCCGCGATCGCCTTCGAGCCCGGATCGACGTAGACAGCGCCGCTGGGGGAGCGCTTGAACACGCGCACGTCCCACCAGTACTCGCTCCTCTTGAGCTGACCCGTCGTGTCGGTCCGCGCGAGATCGTAGGCCTGCTTGATGAGCGGCTCGTCGCGGGGGCGGGAGAAGGCCCGCACGTGGCGGCGCAGCACCGAGTCCGGGAGCCGATCGGGCGAGGTGCGCACGACGTCCCGGAGCTCGCAGACGCCGAAGCCGAACCGGCGGTAAAACGAGAGCCGGACCGGGTGGAGCAGCGCGAGCGCCTCGCCGCGGCGGCGCATGCGGCGGAGGCTCTCGCGGACGAGCCGATCGGCGATGCCCCGGCGGCGGAACTCGGGGAGCACGGCCACGGTCGCGAGGCCCTGGAAGGGCACGTCCGCGCCCGCGAAGCTCATCGTGAGGTCGAGCGAGGCGACGTGCCCGACGAGCTGGCCGTCGGTCTCCGCGACGATCACGTTGTCGAGGGAGAGGTGCGCGTGCTCGGTGAAATACCGCAGCCACGCCTCCGGATCGCCCGCCTGGAACGCGCGGTAGGCGACCGTCGCCAGCGTGCCCTCCTCGCCCTTGCGGGCGCTGCGGAACACGAGCTCGTGGTTGGAACGGCTCGGGATGCGGGCGCGCGCCATGACGGCTAGCCCGCCTTGCCGGTGGCGCCCGCCGGCGGCTGCCCTGAGGCGACGGCCCCGCGCAGCGCGCCCGCCATCTCCGCGGCCGTGCCGAAGCGGCCGGACGGATCGCGGGACAGCGCCTTGACGAACCACGCGTCGAGGGCAGGCGTGATGTCGGCGCAACGCTCGCTCGGGAGCGGGAAGTTGCCGATGCGGATGGCGCTGAGCAGCGCCTCGAGCCCCTTCTGCTCGAACGGCGGAGCGCCGGTGAGCGCCTGGTACGCCATGACGGCGACGGACCAGAGATCCGAGCGGCCGTCGACCCGCTTCGGGTTGAAGAACTGCTCCGGGCTCATGTAGACGAGGCTGCCGACGACCGCGCCCGTGGCCGTCAGCGTGGTCCCGTCGGGGTCGATGTCGCCCCGCGCCACGCCGAAGTCGAGCAGCTTGACGCTGGTGCTCCCGCCGACGTCGGCGAGGAAGACGTGCTCGGGCGTGATGTCCCGGTGGATGATGCCGAGCGTGTGCGCCGCGGCGAGGCCGTCGCAGAGCTCCGACACGATGGAGACCGTCTCGTCCAGCGAGAGGCGACCGGCGCGCGCGAGCCGGTCGGACAGCTCCTCGCCGCGGAGCAGCTCCATCACGATGTACGGGAGGCCGTCCTCGGCGACGCCGTGCTCGTGGACCTCGGCCACGTGAGGGCTCTTGATCCTGGCCATGAGCGCGCCCTCCCGGTGAAACCGGGCGACCGCGGTCGGGTCGGTCGCGAGCGACGCGGACATGAACTTGACGGCGACGTCCTTGCCGAGCCCGAGGTGGCGCGCCGCCCAGATGCTGCCGATGCCGCCCATCCTGAGCAGGCTCACGAGCGTGAGGTGCGGCGCTACGTGGGAACCGGGCTCGAGCCGCATGGATGGCCAGTATGCATGAAGCGTCCTCCGCTGGCCACAAGGCGGGAATCGGCCCGGCGGGCAGCGCGGAGCGCGGCGGCTATCGCGTTGTCGCGTCGCCGACGCGTTGTCTGCACGTTCTCACCACGCTCTCGTCGCTCGCGCCCCCGGCGCGTCGTCGTCCCGATCGGATTCCGCTCGCGCTCGTCGCTGTCGCGTCGCGCCGGCGCGTGTGCGCCGCGTCGGCGCCCCTCGAGGGAGGGCGCGCGCGGCTCAGTACAGCCCCTCCGGGGGCCGGCCATCGGACATGAACTTCCTCGCCACGGCCGCGATCCGCCGCACGTGGAGCTCCCGTCGGACGGGCACGAGGTAGGCGAGCAGCGCCTCCAGGTAGGCGCCGTCCGGCCGCGGATCGGACGACTCGAGCCGCTGGAGCGCCTCGAGCGTCTTCACGGCGTGCGCGGTGAAGATCGGCCTCACGGCGGCGTCGAGCGCGGCGAACGGGGCGAGCTCGGCGAAGGCGCGGCGGCGCCCCTCGCCGTCGAGCTGCCGCGCGATCGCGAGCGCCCCGCCGACGTCGCGCGCCGCCGCCGCCTCGAGCAGCGCGCCGCCGGACGCGCGCGGGGTGGGGGCTGGCGCGGCGAGGGACGGCGTCGCGGCGTCCGGCGCGGCGGCGTCCGCGCTGCGGAGCTTGCCGACGAAGCCGGCCGCGAGCACGGCGAGCTGCGCGGCCTCGCGCGGGAGCGCGTCGCGGCCGAGCGCGGCCGCCGCCTCCGCGAAGGTCACGGCGTGGGTGACGTCGAGCACCCCGACCTCGGCGTCGAGGCGCTGCTCCCAGGCCGGATCGAAGCGCGCGAGGCGGACGGCCGCGGCGTGGCCGATCGCGCCGAGCAGCGCGAGCGGGCCGGCGCCGCGCGCGAGCCAGCGCGCGGTCGCCTCGACGGCCTGGCGCTCGCCGGCGAGCACCTCCGCCTCGAAGGCGGCGCGCTCCGCGGGGTCGAGCGGGGCGGCCGGCGCCGCGGCGCCCTCGGGCGCGGGCAGGGGGAGCTCGGCGACGCGCGCGAGCGCGGCGCGCGTGGCCGCGAAGGGCGGCAAGCTCGTGTCGGCGGTGGCCCAGGCGAGCTGCACCGTGGAGGCCGCGAGGACCTCGTCCGCGGCGGAGGAGAACCGCTCGGCCAGCTCGAGCGCCTTGGAGAGGAAGATCGCGCCGTGCCCGTAGTCGTGGAGGTGCTGCGCGACGAAGGGCAGGAGCGCCCGGCGCGCGCCGGCCGTGCCGCGGACCTCGATCAGCTCGCGCATCCGCGCCTCGGCCTCGTCGCGCCGCTCCGCCGCGAGCGCCTCGCTCACCTTCTCCGGCTCGTCGAGCTCGAAGTCGGCGATGCGCGCGAGCGCCGAGCTCCCGCCGGCCTTGCCGGCGCCCTTGCCGCGCGGGCCGAGCCGGGCCGACGCCTCGCCGATCGCGTGGGCGGCGACCACGAACGCCTCCTCGGCGGGGACCCAGCCGCGCTCGACCCAGGTGCAGAGGTCCGCGAGCAGGGCGAGGCCGTGATCGAAGCCGTGCTCGGCGCGCTCCGCCCCGTCCCTGGCGAGCACCTCGAACGCGAGGTGCAGGCTGCCGAGGCCCGTCTCGGCCCGGTGGAGCCGGAGCGCCCCCAGCCGGAGGCCCTCGCGCAGGGCGCGCGCCGGCTCGTCGCGCCGGACCGCCTCGCGCAGGCCGGCGACGAGGCGCCGCACCTCGGCCGCGGTGTCGACGGCGCGGTTCAGGAGCACGCGCCCGCCGTCGACGCGGGTGGCGTAGCGCCGCACCGGCTCGCCGCCGAACGAGCAGGCGCCGGTGGCGATGTCGAACTTCCAGTTGTGCCACGCGCAGGTCAGAACGCCGCCGCGCAGCGCGCCCTGCGAGAGCGGGTAACCCTGGTGGGGGCACCGGTCGTCCAGCGCGTGGACCTCGCCGCCCCGGAGCACGCAGGCGAAGCGCCGCCCGGCGTCGTCCTTGCGCAGCACCGGCTCCTCCGCCGGAAATTCGGAGAGGGGGCCGAGATCGATCCAGTCCGACTTCATGACGTCTCCGCGCGGCCGCGCACGCAGCGGCGAACGCGGCGTCCGACCGCGGCGTGCGTCGCGCCGGCGACGCGATCGTAGCCGACGGCAGGGCGGGGAGGGACCGTGAATCCGGCCTGCCGCGGAAAAGACACCGAGAGACATCGGCGGCGGCGCGCCGGTCGCCTGCCCGCCGGCTCGCCGGTCATCGCGCCTGTTCTCCGCCCCGGACCCCGCTCACCCCTTCACGCACATCACCTGGCGCAGCTCGGCGACGATCTCCACGAGATCGCGCTGGTCCTCCATGACCCGCTCGATCGGCTTGTAGGCGGCGGGGATCTCGTCGAGGACCCCGCCGTCCTTGCGGCACTCGACGCCGGCCGTCTGCGCGGCCAGGTCCTTGACGGTGAAGCGCCGCTTCGCCTCGCCGCGGCTCATCTTGCGCCCCGCGCCGTGCGACGCGCTCTCGAACGCCTCGGGGTTGCCGAGGCCCCGGACGATGTACGAGCGCGTGCCCATCGATCCGGGGATGATGCCGAGCTCGCCCTTGCCCGCGCGGATCGCGCCCTTGCGCGTGACCAGCACCTCCTCGCCGAAGTGGTGCTCCTCGGCCACGTAGTTGTGGTGGCAATAGATGGCTTCCTGGATCTCGAGCTGCGGGAAGTGCCGCCGGAGCACGCCCTCGGCGAGGTGGAACATGGCCTCGCGGTTCGCGCGCGCGTACCGCTGCGCCCAGAAGAGGTCGTGACGGTAGGCCTTCATCTCCGGGGTGCCGGCGAGGAACACGGCGAGGTCGCGATCGGGCAGGTCGCGGTTGTGGGCGAGCTTCTTCGCCGTGGCGATGTGGATCTCGGCCAGCTCTTTCCCGATGTTGCGAGAGCCGGAGTGGAGCATCAGCCACACGCCGCCTTCCGTGTCGAGGCAGAGCTCGATGAAGTGGTTGCCGCCGCCCAGCGTGCCGAGCTGACAGCGCGCCTTCGTGAACAGGCCCTTGACCTTCGGGGTCAGGCTCGAGAACTCCTCCCAGAGCGGCAGGCCCGCGAACTCCTTCGGCGGCGCGTCGTGGGCGGCGAACCCAACGGGGATCGCCCGCTCGATGTCGCTGCGGATCCGCTTGAGGTCGTCGGGCAGGTCGGCGGCCCTGAGGTTCGTGCGGAGCGCGCCCATCCCGCAGCCGATGTCCACGCCCACGGCGGCCGGCGCGACGGCGCCGCGCATCGCGATCACCGAGCCGACGGTCGCGCCCTTGCCGAAGTGGACGTCGGGCATCGCGGCGACGTGGTGGAACACCCAGGGCAGGGCGCTGATGTTGCGGAGCTGCTCCAGCGCGACTTGCTCGACCTCCTCCGGCCGGGTCCACATCTTGATGTCGACGTTCCTGCCCTTGATCTGCGCGGGTCCCATGCCGGCAGGATAGCGCGCCGCGCGGCGCCCGCAGCGCTGGCCTTCCGGTCGCGGCGGTGAGGCGGCGCGCTCGCCGAGCTCGGCAGGGCTGTCGCCCGCCTGTCGACGAGCGCGCCGCGATGGGCCTGGTGCCGGAGGGGGATGCGCGCTGCGCGCGCTACGGGAGGAGGTTCGAGACGTCGAGATCGATCTGGTGGATGCCGTACCGCTCCGCGGCGACGAGGACCTCGTCCCGGGCCCGGTCGACCAGCAGCTCGGGGTACCACGCGCCCGTGAAGAACGCCTGCGCCACCGGCTGGCGCGGGTCCTCGTAATCGACCATCAGCGTGCCGCTATACACGTTGAAGAACGCGCGGCGCTCGGCGGTGAAGGGCATGAGCGTCATCCAGCGATCGGTCGGCGTCTCCGAGAGCACGTCGAACCCGGTCGACGAGATCGTGTCGCTCGGCCTCAGGATCGCGAGGCTGCCGGACTCGTAGCCGTAGCTCCACCGCCAGTACGACGGCCAGATCCGCTCGCCGTACGTCATGAGGGCCCGCTGGTGCTGGTCGATGAGGATGGTCTCGTCGATCGTCTTGCCGGCGAGCTCCTGGTAGTTGTTCAGGTGCGCGCGCCCGTTGAAGAGCGTCGACCGCGCGATCGCCGGCTCGATGAAGTAGCTCCCCCACACCCGGTCACGCGTGAACACCTTCGTCCCGCGGATCGCGAGGGCCTCGCCGGGGACGTTGATCGCGGCGCCGAGGACGGGCGCTCCGGGGCGGGACAGGTCGACGCGCCGGACGAAGTAGCGCGCGTGGGGGCGCGGGTCGTCGGGCACCACGGCGGGCAGCTTGACGGACACATAGAGGTTGCCCTCGTGCGCCAGCGTTCTCACCGCGTCCTCGTCGGCCGGGAGCGCGACGGGCGGCGCCAGGGCCGGGTGATCCGGGTCCGAGAGGTCGACCACGTGGACGGTCATCTGCCGGATCTGGCGGCGCGCCTCGCCCTCGTAGCATGACGACTCGAGCACCCCGTCGAGCGCGGCCTCGTCGAGGACGGGCGTGCAGACGTCGCGTTCGCCGAGCCGCGTCGTGCACGCGGCGAACCCGCCCGTGCAGTACTCCGGCCCGCCGTCGACGGACTGGCAGGTGCGCTGCCCGGTGTAGTACCTGCAGTTGTCCACGCCGGAGCAGGCGTAGTCGCCGTGGCTGTAGGTGACGTACGACTCGCAGCGCTCTGCCGGGCCGAGCTCGGCCCAGGAGTCGGTCTTGCCCGCGAACGTGAGCGACCTGTTCGTGGGGTGGACCCGTGTCGGCGCGTAATCGTAGTAGTCGTAATAACGGCCGTACGTCGGGGGCAGGTCCGTCGTGACGAGCTGCCCCGCCGCGCGCGGCCGCAGCGGGTTCGAGAGATCGACGACGCTGATCGTGGTCTCGTACCTGGGCCAGTCCACGTACCTGGAGGTCACGACGGCGAGCAGGTCGTCGCCGATCTTGTAGTAGCTCGCGTCGGGCGTGACCGGGAAGGTCGCGAGCGGCGTCGCCACGTCGGCCACGTCCGACGCGTCGATGACCTCCGCCACGGCCATCTGGTCGGGCTCGCGCTCCCAGGAGTCCTGCTCGGGGTTGCGGATGCGCACGCGGTGGTCGCCGTACCCGAGGATCGTCGTGTAGTTGGGCGCGAGGTCGAGCTCGCCGAGCTTCTCCGGGTCGTCCAGATCGCGCTGATCGTAGAGGCTGAGCTGCGTCTCCGACACGTTCGCCGCGGTGTCCCGGCCGGCGCGGAACGAGCGGCGCACCGGGGAGGCGTGCTTCATCACGCCGCGGCGGGTTAGGGTCGTGCTCGAGTACGTGAAGATCTGCACGGCAGAGTTCTGCCTCCACCGGCCTTCCTCCTCGCTCCAGCCGGAGAACGGCAGGAGCACGAGGCCCGTCTCGGTCTCGCCGGTCGGCGCGGCCACGCGCACGGCCCCGTCGAGCACGGTGAACGCGCGGTGGTCCCAGTTGGCCTCCGACCAGTTCCAGCCGTCATCGTCCCCGGCCACCTCGGAGCGCGCGATCATCGGGTTCGGGTTGGTCAGATCGGTGATGTCGTACAGGCTGGCCGCGAGCCTGCGCCCGCCGCCCTCGTCGTTCACGCCGATCCCGATGAGCCGGGTCGCGCCGAGCACCGGACGGAGGAAGTCGTTCCAGCCGGAGACGATGAACTCGCTCTTTTCCTCGATGTTCCCGCGGGGATCGATCGAGAAAGCGTGGAACGGGTCCGTGCGGAAGTAGGTGACCGCGAACGCCCGGTCGTCGAGGAAGACCGCGCCGAAGAGCGACTCTCCCTCGCCGAAGTCCTCGTCGTCGATCGGCGTGAGATGGTCGAGATCGGACGCGTCCCACGTCTGCAGGTGGCTCACCCCTCCGCCCCATTGCGGGCCCGAGAAGACGCGCAGCGTGTCGTCGCGGAAGTCCATGTGGAACTGCGAGCGCACGTAGCCGTCCACCGTGACCGTATCCCGCAGCGCCATCGAGCCGTCGATGCTCGATATGTCGACGATCGACACCTGGCTGTTCTCGTAATCCCAGCCCTCGGGGCCGCGCGCGACAAGCAGGACGTCTCCCTCGCCGTGGATGTCCGTCACGTACCCCCCGAGGTCGAGCTGGCTGCGCTCGGTGAGCCCGCGCTGGGTCACGTCGAAGCTCTTGACCACCGCCTGGTTGTGATACTCGTATTCGCCGTTCCCCAGGTCGACCCACCCCCAGTCGGTGCTGGCCACGTAGAGGGCGTCCCGGGTCGCGCCGTTCGCGTACCGGCTCGTCTGGATGTACCCCGGCACGTCGAACTGCGACAGGAGCCTGGGCGCGTTCCGGTTGGAGATGTCGACGAGGAGGACGGCCCCGCCCGCGCGGCGCTCCATGGCGAGGCTGCCCGGCGTGGCGCGGAACCCGACCCAGTTGTTCATCAGCACGATCGCGCGATCGCCGTCGACGTACATCTCGACCGGACTCCCGGCGACCTGCATCTGCCCGACCATCGTCGGGCTCCCCGGATCATGGATGTCGATGACCTGGAGTCCCCGATAGCCATTGAGGTTCAGGAGGTGCCCGCCCCCGAGGACCCGGTAGATGTCGCCCTCCTCCAGCTCGCGCTCTTCTTCCTCTTCTTCCTCCTCCTCTTCTTCCTCTTCCTCCTCCTCTTCTTCCCCGTAGAACACCGAGGGCAGATCGTCCGCCGACACGAATGACGTCGTGCCGCTGAGGAAATCTGCCGCGCTCTCGGCGACGTCGCCTGTCGGCGCGCGATCCGCTCCGGCCGTGCACCCCGGGCCGATCACGAGGAGCGACCCCCCCAGCCAGCATGTTAACGCCGCGTTGCGTTGTGTTAAGAATCTCATCCCGCCACCTGGCCCCTTTCCCTCGTATCCGATGAGGGAGCGAAAGTAGCTTATATCGCCCCCGCGCGGCGTTCGGCGCAAGTGAGAAATAGCCTGAGTTCATCGAGGAACCACGCTGCTGCGCGGCTGTCACAGGCGGTCGCGTACGTACAAGACAAGCCTGGTTGTGCGCACAAATGGCGCCGATGTGAGCATCGCTGTGCCCCCGACAGCCAGGCGCGCGCTCGACCTCGGCGAGGCCGCGTGCCCCGCCCGGCTTCGGCCTTGCGGAGCCTCGGAGTTGCTGATACGCGTCGAAATCGCTTCTTCCGGGGTACTTGTCCATGCCGTCTGCTCGCGCTCTCACCATCGCAACCCTGGCGGCGCTGGCCGCCGTGTCCTCGGCGCTCACGACCGGATGCGACAGCCGCAAGCCCGGCGAGGAGGCCGCGGCTGCGAAGCCCGCCGCCGCCGCCGCTCCGGCCGCGTCGACCAGCGCCCAGGAGGCCCGGAAGGCCGCCCCGCCGCCAGGGGACGACCGCTTTGCGGCCCAGATCGCCGCGAATCTGTCCCGGGTGCCCGATCCGGCGATCCAGCCCGCGGAGGGAGGCGGCGCGGGCGCCGAGCTCGACAATGGCACCTTCCGCGATCGCACCGTGGCCTTCGTCCGCCAGGTGATCGCGGGCGGCGACAAGGTGACATGCGATCTGTCCCTGTCGTCCAAACGCCCCTTCCGCGCCGTCGTGATGGGCTTTCAGGAGGGGAAGCAGATCGCGCGCGGCGACGCGTCGGACGCGGGGCTCTGCGTCGCGCTGAAGGGCGCCGCGCGCCGGGCGGTGGCGGCGGCGGGCGGCACGCGCGAGGCGCTCGCCGGCGCGCGGCTCGTCGTGGAGCTGCCGGATCATCACGAGTCCATGGTCGAGAGCGTCGAGAGCGTCGAGAGCGTCGCGGGCAAGGGGAAGGGGGTAGAGCTCACCCAGGGCCTCGTGCCGGTCCGCCTCCTCGACAAGGCCCTCCTCGCGAAGCGCATCGAGGACGGCAAGGGCTATCTCCTGCGCGTCATCGACCCGCAGCACAAGGGGGTTCACAAGTACTACCATGCCCCTGCCGACCGGTTCGAGAACGAGCTCCACACGATCTACACCGCGTCGACGGCGCTGACGCTGCTGAAGCTGCACGCCTACAAGCCCGACGAGCGCCTGCTCCGCCTCGCGACAGAGGCCGCGGGCTTCATGATGGGCATGCAGAGCCGCGAGATGCGCGATCGCACGGCCGGCGGCTTCTTCTACGCGTTCGACCTGGAGCGCAAGCGGCCCGAGCGTCGGCTCGTCGTCGGCACCGCGTCGAAGTCGATCTTCACGCTGGTCGAGCTCCACGCCCTGACCAAGGAGAAGAAGTACCTCGAGTCCGCGGTGATGGCGGCCGACTGGCTGATCGCGATGCAGCGGCCCGATGGCAGCGTGCGCTCGGCCCTGAGCGGGCAGGAGGGGGGCGCGTGGAAGGTCCAGGGCAAGGAGTCGATGCTCTACACCGGACAGGTCCTCTCCGCGCTGTCGCGCACCTACCGGGCCACGAACAACAAGAAGTACCTCGACGCCGCGGCGCAGACCGCGGACTTCTTGCTCGCCAGGATCGCCAAGAAGGGCTGCTTCCTCGGCGACGACTACAGGAAGCCGAACCCGATCTCGAGCTCGTGGGCGGTCCAGTCGCTGCTCGATTTCGCGAAGGCGAGCGGCGATCAGCGCGCCGAGCAGGCCGTGTTCCGCTGCGCCGACGACCTCGTGAAGCGGCAGTGGCGCAGGCCCGAGGACGCCTACCGCTACGGCCGCTGGCAGCGATCGCTGTCGAGCAGCGGGACAGGCTGGCTCGCCGAGGTGATGTCGGAGGTCTATCACCACTGCCGCCAGAAGGGCAGGGACGGCTGCGATCGCTACAAGGACGCGGTGGTCGCCGCGATCCGGTTGCTCCTGCAATACACATACGGCCCGGAGAACTCGTTCGTGGTGAAGAACCCGCAGGCGTCCGCCGGCGGGGTGTTCTGGAGCGTCAGGGATCGTTACGTGCGCACCGACTCGGTGTGCCACGCGATGAACGCGTACCTCAACATGATGAGCGAGCTCGGCGATGGCCCGCTGCTCACGCTGCCGGAGCGGCCCCTCGCCGATCGGATGGCGCTCGCCGCGGAATCGGAGGCCGCGGACGCGGCGAACGCCGGGCTCTCCGCAGAAGACTCCGCGGAGGACGGAGAGGAGGGCGAGGAGGCCGCCGCAGGGCAGTCCGGGCCGCGGCGCGAGGATCCGGACGATTGAGGGTCGCTCGCACTCCTGCGCTCGAATCCCGCCGACCCGGCGCGGGTTGGTGTATAGAGATCGGGCGTGATCGACCCGATCCTCGGGGCACGGCAGGAGGTCAAGAGCCGATGGACAGCAACGATCGGAGCAGGACTGACGGCGCTTTCCCCGAGGGGGATGCCGGGGCGAGGGAGGCTCCGCGGGGGAGCCGTGCGGGCGCTGGAGGGGCGGCAGGGACGATGAAGGTGGCCACCGCGTCCTCCACGGCGGGCTCGACCGATGTCGCGTTCGCGGAGGCCATGTCCGCGCTCCGCGCGAGCCTGGGCAGAGAGCCGGACCACGTCTTCCTGAGCTACACCGAGTCTCATGATCTCGACGCGCTCGCGCGCGCCACGGCGGCGCTCCCGCCCTCGGTCCGGGTCCACGGCTCGAGCTCGTGTCTCTCGGTCATGACCTCTGCCGGGGTCCACGGCGCGGGGGGGCCTGGCCTGGCCGTGCTCGGCGTCGCGGACGCGCAGGGCGCCTATGGCGCGGCGGCCGAGCCGGTCGG
This sequence comes from Sorangium sp. So ce406, assembly GCF_051474675.1. NCBI lineage: Bacteria > Pseudomonadati > Myxococcota > Polyangiales > Polyangiaceae > Sorangium > Sorangium sp. So ce406. The sequence goes on from NZ_CP150340.1 coordinate 1,958,940, forward strand.
CGACGCGCCGCGCGCGGCGGCCACCCGCGCGGCGCGCCGCGCGATGGAGGACGCCGACCGGGCGGGCAAGCCGCCGGCGCTGTTCTGGCTGACCGCGCCGCCCGGCGTGGAGGAGCAGGTCCTCTGCGGGATCGAGGACGCGGTGGGGCCGGACGTGCCGGTGTTCGGCGGCTCCTCCGCGGCGAACTCGCTCGACGGGGCGCTGTCGCAGCTCGCGCGGGGGCAGGCGCACCGCGGCGCGGTGCTCCTGTCGGCCTTGTACCCTGCGGGCGAGATCGCCTGTGCGTTCAGCTCCGGATACACCCCGACCGAGCGCCGGGGCTGGGTCACCCGCTCCGAGGGGCGGCGGGTGCCCGAGATCGACGGGCTCCCGGCCGCGGAGGTCTACGACCGCTGGACCGGCGGCGCGTTCTCCGCGCAGCTCGGCGGCGGCTCCATCGGGGCGGAGAGCACGCTCTGCCCCCTCGGCCGGCCTGCCGGGTGGGCGGGCAAGGTCCCGCAGTTCCTGCTCATCCACCCGAACACGGTGGACGGGGACAACGCGCTGACCTTCGGCGTGCACATCAACGAGGGGGACGAGCTCGTGCTCATGAAGGCGACGCGGGACGACCTGCTCGAGCGCGTCCAGTCCGTGGCGAGCGCCGCGCTCTCGTCCGCGCGGCCCTCGTTCCGGCCGCAGGGCGCGCTCGTGATCTTCTGCGCCGGGTGCATGCTCGCGGTGCGCGACGACATCGATCGCGTGGTCCAGGGGGTGACCGCCGCGCTCGGCCCGACGCCGTTCCTCGGCACGTTCGCGTTCGGCGAACAGGGGTGCTTCGTCCGGGGCAAGAACCAGCACGCGAACCTGTCCATCGCCGTCGTCCTGCTCGGGCAAGAGGAGCAGTAGCCCACGGCTCGATTCGCCCGGCGCTCCAGGAGAACGATCGATGTCTCAAGTGAAGATCTACGGAATCAAGGAGAGGCTCAACCCGGTGAAGGAGACCCTCTCGAAGGTGATCCACGCCTGCGTCATGGAGGCGCTGCAGCTCCCGCAGGACAAGCGGGCGCACCGCTTCTTCCCGATGGAGCGCGAGGACATGCTGGCCCCGGGCGGGCGCACCGACGCTTACACGATCATCGAGATATCGATGATGACCGGCCGCAGCGTCGAGACGAAGAAGAAGCTCGTGCGGCTCCTGTTCGACAGGATCCGCGACGAGGTCGGCATCGATCATCAGGACATCGAGATCTGCATCTCGGAGTCGCCGCCCCACGACTGGGGGTTTCGCGGCATGCACGGCGACGAGGTCAAGCTGAACTACAAGGTCAATCTATAGCTCCGTGCTCCCGGGCCCCCGTATGCCGCGGTGCGCCGCAGCGGTTCCGTGAGCGCTCCGGCCGTCATCCGGCTTCCCGACCCCTGCCCACCGGGTGTACACTGCGGGGTCATGGGTCGCCGCTTTCCTGACCTGCTTCCTCCCGCTTGCCGCGCCGCCGCCGGCCGCTCTTCCCGGGATGGGCTGGGCGTCGGTTCCGGCGCGATCGGCGCGGGCAGGATCGGTGGAGCCGGCGAGGGCACCGGCAGCGGCGGCGGGGCCGGCGCAGGGGAGGGTAGAGGCAAAACGGTTCGAGGATGTCAAGGCCGAATCGCCATGTCGGCCACGGGTGATCGGAGCTCCCTTGCGCGCTCCGCCCACCCTCCTGGATGAGCGACGAACGATCGAACACCGGTCCACGCGGCGACAGGGCGCTCTTCACGCCACATCTGCCAGGCCAGCATCACGAGATCGAGAATCGCGATCACGCGATGCTGCGGCGCAGGCGTCGCGCCGGCCGTGACGCCGAGCGGCGCAGATCGCCTTGAAACGACGCGTCGGCCGGCTGCAGGCATCGCGCTGCGCGCCGCGGGCTCCTCATGCGTCGTCGAGTGAGCCAGCCGTGGTGTCTTCTCGTTGTCGCAATGGAGTTGCGCGGATTACAACCTGTGTCGGAATGGTTGGTTGTGTGATCAGATCGGCTCTCCGCGGGAATATTGCACCGCTCAGAACTCGCCGACCGCATTCGTTCTGACGGGCTCGAGTGTCGACACTCCTGGAAGAATTTTTTAGCCATGGTCGACAACGAAGGCCCGCGGCTTCGTCGACCACCACGAACCGGATCTCCGCAGGCGCACGTCTTAAAAGGACTTGGACAATTGCATCAGAGCGGCCGGCCTCAGAGCCGGATGTCGCGGCCAGCGCGCAGCGCAGGCGAGCCGACGACGCCGGTCAGCCGCAACAACGAGGAAAACACCGTCATGAGCTACGCACGCATTACCATCAGGAAGGGTCGGATCGGACCCTCGCTACTCTGCTTGTTGCTTCCCCTGTCGCTCGCCACGTTGACCGCCTGCGGGTCGGATGGCGTGAATGGCGCGCCGGGGGAGCCGGGCGAGCAGGGGCCGCCGGGCCCGAAGGGCGAGCCGGGGGAGCCGGGGTCGCCGGGAGCGGACGGCGAGCCGGGTGAGCCGGGCGAGCCGGGCGAGCCGGCCGCGGAGGCCGCAGGCCCCCAGCCCAAGTACGTTTCGACCGAGGGTGGAGCGGGGCGTTTTCCCCTGGCCGTGGGCGGCAAGGCGGCTCCGCTGGTCGTCAGCTCCGACGACTACGACGGCGTGATCCGCGTCGCGGGCGATCTCGCGGCGGACATCGAGCGGGTGACCGAGGTCAAGCCGGAGATCTTCCAGGACGAGGTCCCGGAGGCGGCGACCGAGGTGGTCCTGATCGGAACGCTGGGCAAGAGCCCGCTCATCGATCAGCTCGAGGAGGACGGGAAGCTCGACGTCTCGGGGGTCACCGGCAAGTGGGAGACCTTCGTCACGCAGATCGTCGAGGCCCCGATGGAGGGCGTGGAGCGCGCGCTCGTGATCGCGGGCAGCGACCAGCGCGGCGCCATCTTCGGCGCGTACGATCTCTCCTCGCAGATCGGCGTGTCGCCCGTCTACTGGTGGGACGACGTCCCGCCCCAGAAGAAGCAGGCGCTGTACGTGCTGCCCGGGCTCCACACCCAGGGTGAGCCCGCGGTGAGGTTCCGCGGCTTCTTCGTCAACGACGAGAACCCCGCGACGGGCAACTGGGCGGCCAAGATGTTCGGGCCGGGCAAGGCGCCGGGCTTCCCGGGCGGGCTCAACCACCTCTACTGGGAGAAGGTCTTCGAGGCCGCGCTCCGCATGAAGGCGAACTACATCTGGCCGGCCGTGTGGGGCCGGGCGTTCGGCGAGGACGATCCCGAGAACCACAAGACCGCCACGCGCTACGGCATCGTGATGGGCACCTCCCACGAGGCCCCGATGATGCAGGGCATCGAGGAGTGGAATCGCCACGTGGTCCCGGAGGTCAAGGACGCCGCCGGCACCGTCGTCACGCCGAAGACCGATCCGTACGGCGGCACGGGCGACTGGCGCTTCTCGGTGAACGCCGAGGCGCTGAAGAAGCACTGGACCAAGGGTATCCAGCGGATGGTCGACCAGAACATCGAGGGCGTCGTCACCCTCGGCATGCGCGGCCCCGGCGACGTCAGCCTGGCGCCGGAGGACGGCATCCCGCTGATGGAGAACATCATCGCCTCGCAGCGCGCGATCCTCGCCGACGTGACGGGCCAGGACGTGACGACCATCCCCCAGGTCTGGACGCTCTACAAGGAGATCCAGGGGTACTGGGACGCCGGCATCCGCGTGCCGGACGACGTCACCGTCGTCTGGGCCGACGACAACTGGGGCAACATGAAGCGCCTGCCGAAGCCCGGTGAGCAGCGGGCGGGCGGCTACGGCCTCTACTACCACTTCGACTACGTCGGCGGCGGCCGCAACTACAAGTGGGTCGACACCAACCTCCTGCCCAACATCTGGGAGCAGCTCCACCTCGCCTACAGCTACGGCGTGGATCGGCTCTGGGTGGTCAACGTCGGCGACTTCAAGAACGAGGAGCTCCCGCTCCAGTTCTTCCTCGACTACGCCTGGAACCCGGATCGCTGGCCGGTCGAGAAGCTCGGCGAGTGGGAGCGGCAGTGGACCGAGCAGCAGTTCGGCTCGGAGCACTCGGACATCATCGCCGACATCCTGCACAGCTATTCGCTGCTGCAGTCGGACCGCAAGCCGGAGCTGACGAACCGGAAGATCACCGTCGATTACGATGTCCTGTTCAGTCAGCCGTCGGCCACCGTCCCGGATCCCGACACCGCGGCCGTCACGTACGACGACAGCGCGAGCCCGTTCAGCCTCACGAATTACCGCGAGCTCGAGAGCGTCGTGGAGGAGTGGGAGGCGCTGGCCACGCAGGCGGAGTTCGTCGCCAACCTCCTGCCGCACGAGGCGCAGGACGCGTATTTCCAGCTCGTGCTCTACCAGGTGAAGGCGACCGCCAACCTGTATGCGCTGCGCCTGGCCGGGTTCAAGAACCGGCTCTACGCGCAGCAGGGGCGCGCCGCCACCAACGACATGGCGGTCCTCGCGGAGGAGCGGCTCCAGGACGATCTGGCGCTCTCCTACTACTACAATCACGAGCTCGCCGACGGCAAGTGGGAGGGCTTCCAGACGCAGCCGCACATCGGCTACGGCGCGCCGGGCAACCCGTCCTGGCAGCAGCCCGAGCACCAGTACAACAACATCCAGGAGTTCATCTGGCCCGAGCTCGTGTCGATCGACGTCCCCGCGGGGGCCGAGCTCGGCGTGGCGATCGACGGATCGAGCAACTACTGGACGGCGGCCGGGGCGGGCGACGAGAGCAGCGAGCTGCCCGTGCTGCCGGCGTTCAGCCCGTACCAGACCCAGCCCGAGCAGTACATCGAGGTGTTCAACCGCGGCAGCGAGCCGCTCGAGTACACGATCGAGGCCGAGCTCCCGGTCGCGTGCCCGCAGGGCTGGGCCGCGAACACCGTGTGCCCGCCGTGGCTGACCGTCTATCCGAGCCACGGCACCGTCGACAAGGAGGTGCGCGCGACGGTGAGGGTGGACTGGACGCTCGCTCCGACGACGTACCCCGACCCGGCGAACCCGTCGCAGTGGCTGCCCCTCGAGTTCCCGCTCGAGATCCCGATCACGGTCCAGGGCTCGGATGGGAGCTCGGTGGTGGTCACGGCGCGCGTCGAGGACCCGCGGAAGATCGGCTGGAAGGCCAACCGCTACATCGAGGCCAACGGCTATGTGTCGATGGAGGCGGAGCACTACAGCCGCGCGGTCGACACGGACGACATCTGGTGGAAGCGGCTCCCGGACATCGGCCGCACCGGCGCGGGCATGACGCCGTTCCCGGTGACGGCGGAGACCCAGGAGCCCGGCGGCGCCTCGCCCCGCCTCGAGTACGACATGCACCTGTTCAGCAGCGGTGAGGTGACGGTCTGGGTGTACGTCTCGCCCAGGAACAACTTCCAGAAGTGGCCCGAGGGGCTGCAGTACGGCGTGTCGATCGACGATGGGGAGATCCAGACGGTCAACACGACCTACGCGATCGACCTCGACGGCAACGGCAACAAGATCTGGGAGCGGCACACCTCGGACAACGCCAACATCATGCGCACGAAGCACACGATCAGCGCGCCGGGCGAGCACGTCCTGAAGCTCTGGATGGTTCATCCGGGCGTCATCGTGCAGAAGATCGTGGTGGACGCCGGCGGCGTGAAGGAGAGCTACCTCGGTCCGCCGGAGAGCTACTGGATGGGCAAGGGACTGGAATAGTCGAGAACCCTCCGTAGACGACCAGGGAGCCCGCCGCGCACCTCGTGTGCGGCGGGCTCTCGTCATTTGAGCGCCTGGCGGGCGCTGCCTCGAGGGGGCGAGTCCCGTCTCCCGGGGCGGGAGAGAGGCTGAGGCCGGCGGCTGTTTCAGCGGGGAACGGTTGATGCGGCGAGGGGCCGGAGCTACCATCGGGAGCGCGCCCGTGATCGCCTGAGGAGATCCCGACGATGAAGATGACCTTTCGCTGGTACGGCGAGAATGACCCCGTGCGGCTCGAGTACATCCGCCAGATTCCGGGCATCTACGGCATCGTCTCGGCGATCTACGATGTGCCGGTGGGCGAGGTGTGGCCGGTCGAGAAGCTGCAGGCGCTCAGGGCGCGCATCGAGGGCGCCGGCCTCAAGTTCGAGGTCGTGGAGAGCGTGCCGGTGCACGAGGACATCAAGCTCGGCAAGCCGACCCGCGACAGGCTGATCGACAATTTCTGCCAGAACATCCGCAACTGCGCCGCCGTCGGCGTCAAGGTGATCTGCTACAACTTCATGCCGGTCTTCGACTGGACCCGCACGGAGATGGCGAAGGAGCTCGCCGACGGCTCGCTGACCCTGGCCTTCGACGCCCAGGCGGTCGCGGAGATCGACCCGGAGCAAGGCATCGCGCTGCCCGGCTGGGACACGAGCTACAGGCCGGAGCAGCTCCGCGCCATCCTCGAGGAGTACAAGAGCATCGGTGAAGAGGCGCTGTGGGAGCACCTGGAGCACTTCCTCGAGCGCATCATCCCGGTGGCCGAGGAGGTCGGCGTCCGCATGGCCATGCATCCGGACGATCCACCCCGGCCGATCTTCGGCCTGCCGCGCATCGTCAAGAACCGCGACGACCTGATGCGCCTGGTGAAGACCGTCGACTCCCCGGCCAACGGCATCACGCTGTGCTCGGGCTCGCTGGGCGCCGACCTCTGCAACAGCATCGTGTCGCTCGTGCGCGAGTTCGGCGGCATGGGCCGCATTCCGTTTGGCCACCTGCGCAACGTGGCGGTCCAGGAAGACGGCACCTTCTTCGAGTCGGCCCATCTGTCCTGCGAGGGCTCGCTCGACATGGCCGCCATCGTGAAGGCGTATCATGACGTCGGGTTCGACGGCTACGTGCGTCCGGACCACGGCCGCATGATCTGGGGCGAGACCGGCAAGCCGGGGTACGGGCTGTACGACCGCGCGCTGGGCCTCGTCTACCTCAACGGCCTGTGGGAAGCCACGTGCAAGCTCTCGGCGAGAGCTGGGGTCTGGTAGCGCTCACCGGAGGGGACAGGAACGCTGCGATAGCGGACCGAGTACCACGAGCGCATCTTCGAGCCCGACGGCGACGTCATCGCGGACATGATCGCTCCGTACGATCAGATGAAGAACGACGACCAGGGCTTCTAGCTCCGCGCGTCAGAGAGCCTGCCAGTCACCTGCTTCGCACAGCCGAGCATGGGTCGACGCAAAGACCCAGGGGCTCGAGGGCGCAAACGTGCAGGGGGTCTGTCCTTCGTTGTGCCTCTGCGTTTCTGCGCACTTGCATTGAATTTTTCTCTGGAATCCCCTTGCGGACGCCCCTGCCGCTTCGGGGTATCGGTGGAATTCTTCACATGTTCATCTCAGCCAGCGGGCGAACGCTCGCCGGGGCGGACGCTCTGTGTGCGAGGATGACAGTGGCACCCACGGGGTCGTCGCCCATTGCGCCGGCCCATTGCGCCGGCCCATTGCGCCGGCCCATTGCGCCGGCCCATTGCGCCGGTTAGAGCGCGCGAACGCGTGAGGTGGTCGTTTGCGGACACGGTCGCGAGGAAATCGTGCTAAGTGAGAGTCTCGGGGGCTCGAATCTTTGGAGCGCCTGATCATAGATCCTTGCCATGATTCACTTGTCCATCTTCAGTGAATCCTGCGGCTGGGTCGGTCCAGTCACGGAGGAACTTCATGCGTATTGCTAGCTTGCTTGGCTGCTTCTCTGCTTCGGTCGCTTGCTGCTTGCTTGCCTGTACCGTTGAGCCTGTCGACGACGAGTACAGCGATACCGATATTCTGGACTCTGCCTTGAACAGCGCAGACGGTTCGATGTCGGCGGACATCAAGCTTCAGACGGAGTGGGGGAGCGGGTACTGCGCCGACGTGACGATCACGAACAGGACCGTGTCCCCGAGGACCACGTCCTGGGGGGTGGTCGTCGCGCTCAACGGCTCCACGATCAACAGCTCGTGGAACGCGACCGTCTCGGCGCCTTCGGGCGGGAACGTCACCGCCACCCCTGTGGGCTGGAACGCGGCGGTGGACGCAGGCAAGTCGGTGGCGTTCGGGTTCTGCGCGAACGGCGCCGGGCGGCCTTCGCTCGTGTCGGTCAACGGCGGTGGAGGCTCGGGCAGCAGCTCGAGCTCTTCGTCGAGCAGCAGCTCGAGCTCCAGCAGCAGCTCGAGCTCCAGCAGCAGCTCGAGCTCGTCTTCGAGCAGCGGCGCCGGCGGTGCGGGTGGCTCCGGCGGCGCGGGCGGTGCGGGTGGCTCCGGCGGCGCGGGCGGCTCCGGCGGTGGGGGCGGCGGCGGCTCCGGCGCGAAGTTCGTCGGCAACATCACGACGAACGGCGCCGTGCGCGACGGCTTCGCGCGGTACTGGAACCAGATCACGCCGGAGAACGAGGGCAAGTGGGGCTCCGTCGAGTCGTCCCGCGGCAACAAGAACTGGGCCGCGCTCGACCGGATCTACAACTACGCGAAGTCGAACAACATCATCTTCAAGCAGCACGTGTTCGTGTGGGGCGCCCAGCAGCCGAGCTGGCTCGCGGGGCTCTCCGGGTCGGAGCAGCAGGCGGCCGTGAAGGACTGGATGCGGTCGTTCTGCGCGCGCTACCCGGACACGAAGTACATCGACGTGGTCAACGAGCCGCCGCCCCACACGACGCCCAGCTACAAGAACGGCATCGGCGGCGACGGCGCCAGCGGCTACGACTGGATCGTCAACTCGTTCAAGTGGGCTCGCGAGTACTGCCCGAACGCGGTGCTGATCCTCAACGACTACAACAACATCGAGTACGAGGGCGATCACCAGAATTTCATGAAGATCGCGCGGGCGGTGATCAACGCGGGCGCCCCGGTCGACGCCCTCGGCGCGCAGGCGCACGACGCGTACAAGATCAACACCACCACGGTGAAGGGGTACATCGACAAGCTCGCCTCGCTGGGTAAGCCCGTCCACATCACCGAGTACGACATCGGCATCGCGGACGACAACCAGCAAAAGCGGGTGATGGAGGAGCAGTTCACGATGTTCTGGAACCACCCCTCCGTCAAAGGCATCACCCTCTGGGGTTACATCGTCGGCTCAACCTGGAGAGACAACACCGGCCTCCAGCAGCCGAGCGGCACCATGCGGCCGGCCATGACCTGGCTCATGAACTTCCTCGGCCGCTGACGGGTCGCTGCCCAGGACCGCGAGGCCCCTCGCGCTGCCCAGGGACCGAGAGGCGCGTCGCGCTGCCCGGGACCGGGCAGCCGCACCGCTGCGCTGCCCTGAGCAGCACGCCGGCCCCACCGCGAGGCGGCGACCCTGCTGCCCTCACGCCCCCGCCGCCTCGTAGGTCGAGCGCCAGAAATCCACGAATGCCGGCGGCGCGCTGGGCGAGTCCATCAGGCGCTGGGTCATCAGCACGCCGATCACGCCCGTCTCCGGATCCCAGTAGCAGGACGTGCCGTATCCGCCGTCCCAGCCGAGGCCGCGCGGCTCGCCCGGCGTCGGCCTCGTGACGATGGATAACGCATAACCCCAGCCGCGGCTCTCCCAGAAGCCGGGGCTGAACGGCGAGATCGCCTTCTGCGCCGGGGTGATGTGGTCGGTGGTCATGAGCTCGACCGAGCGCGCGGAGAGGAGCCGCTTGCCCCCGTGCTCGCCCCTGTTGAGCATCATCCTGGCGAACGCGAGGACGTCGTCCGCGGTCGAGACGAGGCCGCCGGCGGCGGACGGAAAGCCGGGGGCGCGGCTGAACCGGCTCTCGCGGCCGGCGGGATCGAAGACCTCGAACTGCCCTGTTCGAGGGTTGCGCACGTAGCAGACCGGCAGGCGATGGAGCTTGTCCGCGGGCACGCTGAAGCCGGTGTCCTTCATCCCGAGCGGCTCGAAGACGCGCTCGCGCAGGAAGTCCTCCAGCGGCAGGCCGGAGGCCCTGGCGATCAGCGCGCCCAGCACGATGAGGGACGTGTCGTACATCCATGCTTCGCCCGGGTGATGCATCAGCGGCAGCGAGCCGAGGTTCTGCAGCCAGGCGTCGGGGCTCGGCGCGTCCGGGAGCTGCGGCCCGACCGCCACGCCCTTGTCCATCATGGCCTGCACGATGGGATGGTCGCCCGGCGCCATGATCGCGCCGACGCCCATGCGCAGGGTGAGGAGGTCGCTGACCAGGATCGGGCGCCGCGCTGGCTCGGTGTCCTCCACGGGGCCGTCCAGCGCCCGCAGGACCCTTCGATTCGCGAGCTCCGGGAGCAGCGAGTCCACCGGCTCATCGAGCCGGAGCGTCCCGTCCTCGACCAGCATCATCGCCGCTGCGCCCGCGATGGGCTTCGTGAGCGAGGCGATCCGGAAGAGCGTGTCGCGCTGCACCGGCCCGGCGTCGCCGAAGCCCGTCTTGCCGATCGCGTCCGCGTGCGTCTCGCCACCGCAGCTGACCAGCGTGACGATGCCAGGCAGATCGCCCCGCTCCACGTGCGCCGCCATCGCCGCGCGCATCCGCTCCAGCCCCGCCTCGGAAAACCCGCGCTCGCCCATCGCTCGCTCCTCCTCTTCGGGGCGACAGGCGCCCCCCATCCCTGCGGCCACCAGCGCAGCGATCCCCGCCAGCACGCGACGGCGATCGACGCATCCCGACGTCGCGCCTCGGCCTTCAGCCCACATCAGCCGCTCTGATATGAATCTGGTACCGGTTGCGTTTAGCAACTGGTTGCAGGATAGGATCTCCGGTGCGAAAGTGCAACCAGTTTTCCGAGGAGCCACGGATGAGCGCCACGTACAGGTCGGGCTGCCCGATCAACCTCTCGCTCGAGGTATTCGGGGACCGCTGGAGCCTGATCATCCTGCGCGACATGATGTTCGGCGGCCGCCGCCACTTTCGTGAGCTGCTCACCCGGTCGGAGGAGGGGATCTCCTCCAACATCCTCGCCGATCGCCTGAAGTCGCTCCAGGAGGCGGGGATGATCACGAAGGCCGACGACCCCACGCACAAGCAGAAGGCGGTCTACAGCCTGACGGAGAAGGCGATCGCCCTGGTCCCCATCTTCGCGCACCTGGGCGCCTGGGGCCGCCGGTACATGCCGGTGAGCGAGGAGCTCAGCATTCGCGCGCAGCTCCTGGAGGAGGGCGGTCCGGCCATGTGGGATCAGTTCATGGCCGAGCTGCGCGAGGCCCACCTCGGCGTGCCGGCGAGGCGCGAGGGGCCCACCGTCGGCGAGCGGCTGCAGGCGGCGTACGAGGCGGTCTGTGCGCGCCGCGCGGCGCGGAGGTGACGCCGCCGGACGGTCGTCGCGGCGAGGCCGCCGCGCAGCGGGAGAGGCTCAGAGCCCGAGCGCCAGCCTGGCGGCCTGGTACGACCCGGCGTGGGGGATCTCCATCGCGTCGAGCACCGGCACCATGTCGGCGCCGCCCGCGGCCTCCGTGAAGTAGACGAGGATGCTGTTGCCCGTCTGCTCCACGTTCTGCGTGCAGCTATTGAAGTCATACGGGTGCTGCGGGTGGAAGATCCCGTGCATGAAGCTCTCGGTGAGCAGCCCGGCGTTCTTCACGTGCCAGAAATAGCAGTTGCCGATGTCGTGCGTCCTCGTGAGCTCGGTGCACCCCGTGTCGAAGTCGATCCCGGTCAGGCCGAGGGGGCCGAAGTCCTCGACCGGCAAGTACCCGGTCAGGAACGCCAGCGCGTCGGCGATGCCCTCGTTGAGGCACGAATCGTCGCCGGAGATCGAGGCGCTGATCTCGTCGTACAGCTCGTGCGCGTTCTCGTGGGCGAACCGCGGCATCGCCGCGTTCGGGATGCCCCCCTTGTGCGCGATGAACGGCGGATTGCCGTAGTTGATCGTGATCGTCCCGTCTCCGTACGACCAGTTGCCCTCCCCCATGACCCCGCCCAGCTCGGAAGGCATGAAGAACGCATCGAGCTTCTCGGAGGTGAGGCCGGTCATCGAGCGCTCGATCGAGACGGCGTCGAGCCCCTGCGCGTGCAGATCCGCCGCGGCGGTCCCCGTGTCGTACGAGGGGTGGCGATAGAACACGCTGTCCATGATCCCGGAGCTCTGCCGCGAGCTCTCGAACGTGAGCGGGGTCGTCCCGTTCCAGACCGGCGCCACGTCGTAGTAGCTGAGCAGCACGTCGAGATCCGAGTGCAGGACGAAGCCCGGTGAATACGAGGTGGTCACCGTGTTGTAGTTCACGGTCGCGGAGCCGGACACGAGGCGCAGCGACGCCCCTTCCGGCAGCGTCATCGGCAGGAACACGCCGCTGATCGGCCTGCCGTCCACGTTCGGAACGACGGTGGTCTTCCGGACCGGCGTGCAGAGCGGGTTGCTCTCGGGGCAAAGGTAGACGACCGGCGGCGCGACCGTCGCGCAGGGGCCGGTGTCGCAGTACTCCAGCCACGGCGGCAACGGCGCGGCGGCGACCGGCGGGCCGGCGTCGACGACGTCGAGCCGATCGAGGAGGTGCGGCCCGCTGCCGGACGGCACGTTGAGGGTGATGGAGAACGACCAGAGGGGGGCGGGCGCGCCGCTGGCGGACAGCGCCTGCTGGACCGCCGGCGGGACCGCGAACGTGAGCCGATGGAAGGTGCCCTGCGCGAGGCCGGTCAGCGATCTCGTCCCCAGGGTCTGCGATACGCCCCTCGAGGGGACCTGTATCGCCAGGGAGATCTCGCCGGCCCACCAGGGGTTCGGCTGCTGCTCGGGGACGCGGACGTCGAGCGAGACCGCGCTCTTGATCGGGTCGCCGATCGCGAGCGGCGCGCGCTGGATCACCGTGTAACCGACGTTCGCGACCGAGAGCGCGCGCTCTCCCTCGCTCCGCGTGGCGCTCAGCGACAGCGAGCCCGCGCTGGCCGTCCAGCCGCTCAGCGTCTCGAACCCGAGCGCCGAGGCCGCCTCGGCGCTGAGCGCCGCGGCGGCCTCACCGCAGTCGTCGCAAGAGGCGGTCTCCTCCGCGGAGCAAGCGGACATGAGGACGCTCAACCAGACCGCCGCCGGTGCAACCAGAGTTCGCATTCGATTCCTCCTCGAACGAAGTGGCCGGGGCGCGAGTCCGCTCCTCCGGCGCAGTCTCGATAGGAATAACCCCGTGTGCTGTCAAGCTCACACGGTCGCGGTGCTCAGGCCATCCACGCGTGAATCGTGAATGTTAATTGATCTTAAGTAGTGTTGAGTTGTCGCTCCGAGATCAGGAGCGAGACGGCGTCGAGGATGCGCTCCAGGCCGAAGCGGAAAGCGTGCTCGGGGCTCGACACGCCCTGGTATGCGTGACCGGCCGATTGCCCGACGCGCGTCGCGACGGGGAACCGCTTCGCGTCGATGACCTTGTCGAGCAGCGGGGCGGTCGCGACCCACCACTCCACGTCCGTCATGCCGCTCTCCTGGAGGGTGCGCTTCGCGTTCGCCAGCGCCCTCGCCGTGCCCTCGACGTGCGTGAGGAGGAGGGTGAGCACCGAATCCATCTCCACGTCGGTGAGGCCGAGGCCGTCGAGCGGCCGCAGCTCGGCCTCGTACTTGAGCGAGATGTTGGGGCCGAGCACCGGGCGCGCCGTGACGATCTCGAGCAGCCACGGGTGCGCCTGGTACAGGTCCCAGTTGCGCTGGGCGATGTACCGGAGCGACTCGCGCCACCCCCCCGGCTGCCGCGACGGCGCGTCCACGTCGTCGTAGAGCTGGCCACAGACGGTGTCGACCATGAGATCGGTCAGCTCGGCCTTGCCGGGGACGTGCGTGTAGAGCGACATGGTGCCGACGTTGAGCTGGTCCGCGAGCTGACGCATGGAGACTGCATCCAGCCCTCCCGCGTCGGCGAGCTCGATGGCGGCCGACACGATGGCGCGCACCGTCAGCCCCGACCGCCCAGGCTTGCCGTGAGAGCCCCAGAGCAGCGCGAGGGTCCGCGCCGGATCGGGCGCCCGCGCCTCCACCTCGCGCTGCGCGCGCTTCCTCGCCGGCTTCGCGGGGCTCTTCTTCATCGAGCCGCTCCCGGTCCCGCGAGCTTGACAGCAGCCCTCGGCGTCGTACACCGTACTGCACGCATTACGGAACACCGCATGATGGAAGTATGGGCGGGATCGGAGCAGCACGTCAACGCGAGACCTCCCCGCGCGACGCTCACCCGGGCAGACCGATGCGCTCTGGGCGCGCGAGGCGGCCGCCTGCTGCTCCAGCAGCACCTCCGCAGCATCGCGCCTGCTGCTGGAGCAGCAGGGGGGCCTCCGGTATAGCGGATCGGCGTCTTGCACAGCGGACATAAGGCTGGTACGCGCCGTGCAAAGCGTCGATGGAGCAACGTTCGTCGATTTGCTCTGTTGACAGGGTGCGCGGCGCCTGCCGCCGCGAGGGCCTGGTCCGCTCAGTGCAACGCGTCAGGGCGACAGCTCACCTGAAGGCCGTTATGAAAACTCCAGTGGTCGCCCTCGCCGCGATTTCACTCGTCCTCACCAGCACGACCATGACGAACGCCCACGCGGGCGATCCTGCCGTCATGCCGCTCGGCGTCGAGCGATGGACCGCCACGCGCTGTCCGAGCGCCGCGCTCGCGGCGCTCTAGCTCGAAGGCCTCTCACGATTTCAGGACAGCAGCGGGCGCCCGGCGGGGCCCGCCGCCCGAGCGCCTCGATCGCGGGCGCGCAGCGCCGCTGCGGCTGCGCGAGCGCGCGACCGAACCATGGAGACATCGTCAATGAGCATCTCATTCTCTCACCTCTCGCTGAAGGACGGCAAGAAGACCTCTCGCTCGCGGGCGGTGCGCGACAAGCTGGATTACCCGGTCATCGACACCGATCTGCACACGATCGAGTTCGCCCCGATCCTCGAGGATTACATCGCGAAGTACGGCGGCGCGAAGTACGTCGACGAGTTCCGCCAGGCGATCAACCGGGGGTTCGGTTACCTGAGCAACGAGTGGTACGAGCTCACGCCCGAGCAGCGCGCCGCGCAGCGCTCGGGGCGGCCGCCGTGGTGGGCCCTGCCGACCAAGAACACCCTCGATCTCGCCACGGTGTCGCTGCCCAGGCTGCTGCACGAGCGGCTCGGCGAGTCGGGGACCGATTACGCGGTCCTGTTCCCGAACGTCTCCACGTTCGCGACCCACGTCGGCAAGGAGGATCTGCGCAGGGTGCTCATCCGCGCGGTCAACGCCTACCACGCCGACGCGTACCGGCCGTACGCCGACCGGCTGACGCCCGTCGCCGCCATTCCGCTGCACACGCCGGAGGAGGGGGTCGAGGAGCTCGAGTTCGCCGTGCGCGAGCTCGGCCTGAAGGTCGCGCTCATCCCGGGCAATCTCCGGCGGCCCGTCCGGTCGGTGGCCGAGAAGTACCCGTCCCGCCACCATCCGGACGTCGCGCGACACGCGAACTGGCTCGACACGTTCGGCGTGGACAGCGAATACAACTACGACCCGTTCTGGGCCAAGGCGGTCGAGCTGAAGACGGTGCTGACCACCCACTCTGCCGGGATGGGGTGGACGAGCCGCAGCTCGGTGTCGAATTACATGTACAACCACATCGGCCACTTCGCCTCCGCCTCCGAGGCGCTCGCGAAGTCGCTCTTCTTCAGCGGCGTGACCCGGCGGTTCCCCGACCTCCGCGTCGGCTTCCTCGAGGGTGGGGCGGCGTGGGGCGCGACGCTCTTCGCCGATCTCGTCGGCCACTGGGAGAAGCGCAACGGCAAGGCCGTCCAGAACTACAACCCTGACCTCATCGACGCGAAGCTGCTCTACGCGCTCTACCAGCAGTACGGCGGCCAGGAGGTCGAGGCGCGGCTCGGCGACATCAACGCCGTCCTCGGCGGGGCGCTCGGCGTGTCGAACAACTCGCGACGCCAGCCGCAGGACCCGGGCGCGCTCGACGACTTCGCGGCGGCCGGCATCGAGCGGATCGAGGACATCCGCGACCGGTACGTGCCGAACTTCTACTTCGGCTCGGAGGCGGACGACCCGACGATCGCCTACGCGTTCAACACGAAGGTCAACCCGCTCGGCGTGCAGCTCAACGCCTTCTGGGCGTCGGACAGCGGCCACTGGGACGTGCCGGATCTGACCGAGGTCCTCGCGGACACGTGGAGCCTCGTCGAGCGGGGGGCGCTCACGGAGGCGAACTTCCGCGACCTCGTGTTCACCCATCCTTACAACTTCTTCGCCGGCAAGAACCCCGGCTTCTTCGCGGGAACCGCGGTCGAGCAGAAGCTGCCGAAGAGCAAGGCTGCCTGACGGACATGCGCCGCGCGGGGCTGACGAGAGCAGCCCCGCGCTGCGTGATTTCGAGAAAACGAACCTCCCTGGATCCATTCATGCGTTTGCTTGACCGTTCAAGAACAGCCATCTCCACGATCCTTGCGGCGAGCGTCGTCCTTTGCGTGAGCCACGCGAGCGCGCAGAACCAGCCCGGAAGAGCCCAGGGGGAGCGCCCCGCGCCTGCTGGCGCGGCGCCGGCCCCCGCGGGTGCAGCGCCGGCCCGCGCGCCCGCTGGCGCGGCTCCTGCCGGCGCGGCGCCGGCGCCTGCTGCGCCCGCCGGTGCGGCGCCCGCAGGCGCAGCGCCGGCGCCTGCTGCGCCCGCCGGTGCGGCCCCGGGCCCTGCTGGAGCGGCTCCGGCCGCTGCCGGCGCGGCCCCGGCCACCACGCCAGGTACCGCGGCTGCCGGGCCGACGGCCCCGGGCGTGCCGTCGCCCGTCACCTCGCCCGCGGGGGACGCGACCGCCGAGGCCTTCGTCGAGCCCGACCCCAACGCCGTGACCCGCGACGATCTGCAAGGGCTCGTCACCGATCTCGAGAACTTCAAGTTCCAGTGGCAGCGCGAGCGCGATCTCCACACCGCCATCTCGACCCGCTCGCTCCTCATCGGCGGCGTCATCCAGACGCGCATCGGATGGACAGAGCAGCCGGTGAACACGGCGACGTCGAACGACCGCAAGGTGACGTTCGACACGGGCGCCGCGCTCCTCTCGTTCAACGGCATCCTCTTCAAGGACTACGAGGAAGGGCGCAACCTCACCTACTCGCTGCGCTTCGGCGCCTCGCCCCAGCAGGCGAGCAACAACAGCTTCCTCAACCTGCTGGACGCCCAGCTCTCGTACTCCGTGCTCCCCACCCTCGCCCCCGAGGACTGGGTCCTGCAAATCACCCTCGGCCAGCAGCTCTTGCCGTTCGGGCTCGAGGTCCCGGCGAGCGAGGAGCTCAAGCCGGTGATCACCAACGCGCAGTTCACGACGAGGCTCGGGCTGAACCGGCGCGAGCTCGGGCTCATCATCCGGGGCGACGTGCTGCCGCAGGTGGACTACGGCTACAACTACCGCGCGCCCGTCCTCGCGTACGCCGTCGGCCTCGTCAACGGGAGCGGGCCGAACACGCCCGACGACAACAGCGAGAAGGACATCATCGGTCGCCTGGCGTTCACCGTTCCCTCCGACTACAACTCCCTCCTCCGGCAGATCACGCTCGGCGGGAGCGTGTACATCGGCTGGCAGAACACGTTCCTCAAGGACGAGAAGAAGACGCTGTCCGGGAAGGGCGCCAAGCGCCGCTACGGCGGCGATATCTACTACAACCACTACCCGATCGGCCTCACCTACGAGTTCATCTACGGTCAGGACGACGTGACGCTCGGGACCACGCCGGAAGACCCGCAGAAGACGAGGCTCTCGAGCCTGTCGCACGTGGCCACCGTCTTCTACAACTGGGGCGAGCAGTTCCTGAGGGGCTATCGTAACCAGGGCCGATACGACGACTGGTGGCCGAAGACCTACCAGCCGTTCATCCGGGTCGACCTCTTCGATCCGAGCACCGAGGTGCTGGAGAACCGGGTCGACGTCTACACGCTCGGCTTCAACCTCTTCTTCGCGGAGACGACGAAGTTCCAGCTCAACTTCAATCGTCGTGACGACCGCACGAACACGCAAGGCGCCCAGCACGAGCTGCTCGCCCAGCTCCAGGGCGGCTTCTAGAGCAACGAATCGAGAGAGGAAACCATGAGACGCGCTCTTATCATCTTGCAGATCTTCATCGCGGCCATCTTGACCTTGTCCTCGCACGTGGCGCGGGCGGACGCGCCGACCGTCATCCGCGTGGCGTTCGCCGGGGTGGGGATCGGCAACCGGCCTTTCGTGGGCGGCAGCAGCCTCAGCGTGGTGCACGCGCGCGGGCTCCTCGAGGAGGAGTTCAAGAAGGACAACATCAAGATCCAGTGGTCCTTCTTCAAGGGCGCTGGCCCCGCCGTCAACGAGGCGTACGCGAACGGCCTCCTCGATTTCGCGCTCCAGGGAGACCTGCCGTCGAGCATCGGCAGGGCAGGGGGGCTCAAGACGAAGCTCCTCGCCGGGGTGTCGACGCGCCAGCACACCTACCTGGCGGTCCCTTCGGACTCGTCGATCTCGTCGCTCGCGGACCTCAAGGGGAAGAAGGTCGCCCTGTTCAAGGGCACGAACCTCCAGCTCGCCGTGAACAAGATCCTCGCGGGGAGCGGGCTGTCGGAGCGCGACCTCCGGATCCTCAACATGGATACGGCGACCGCCAAGGCGGCGCTCGCCACCCGGGACATCGACGCGGCGTTCGGCGGGTCCGACCTCTACACGCTCCAGGATCAGGGGATCGCGAAGATCGTCTACTCGACGAAGAACGACTCGCCGACGTACCTGCGCCACGCCCACCTGATCGTCACCGAGGATTTCGCGAACAAGTACCCGGACATCACCAAGCGCGTCGTCAAGGTCGTCGTGCAAGCCGCCCACTGGATCGCGCAGAACGAGGCCAACCCGGCGCCCATCTACCAGCTCTGGTCCAAATCGGGCGTGCCGTACTCGAACTACAAGGCCGACCAGGCGGGCGACTCGCTCAAGGTGCGCGCGAGCCCGCTGTTCGATGAATACCTGATCTCCCGCTACAAGGCGGCGGCGGCTGACGCGAAGCGCTTCGGCCTCATCAGGAACACGTTCGACGTCGACTCCTGGATCGACCTGAGGTTCCTGAACGCGGCGCTCAAGGAGCTGAACCTCGAGGGCTACTGGCCCGAGTTCGACGCGAACGGGAAGGTCAAGCACCCCGGCAGGCCATGAGGGCGGAGGGCGGAGCGCGGCGGCGTCCGCGCCGCGCGCGGGCAGGGCGGCCTACCACGATAGAAAGGCAATGACGATGACGCAGCAGGGAATCCAAGAAAGCCAGACCCAGGCCGCCTACGAGCTCGCGGCGCCTCAGGTGGCGCTGCCCGCGGGCGGCGCCGCGCCGCTCCTGTCGCGGCGGGTGGGCAACGTCGCCGTGGGGCTCATCTTCCCGGCGGCGCTCCTCCTCGCGTGGGGCTACGCCTCGCAGCGCGAGCTGATCCCGCCGCAGATCCTGCCGGCGCCGGGGCTGGTGGTGCAGACGCTGACCGAGCTCGCCAGCTCGGGAGACCTGCACTCGAACATCGCCATCAGCCTCGGGCGCGTCTTCGGCGGCTTCGCCCTCGGCGGCGCGGCCGGCCTGCTGCTCGGCGTCGCCATGGGCCTCTCGCGGCGCATCGAGGAGTACGTTCACCCGCTCTTCCGGGCGCTCGCGCAGGTGCCCGTCCTCGCGTGGCTGCCGCTGTTCATGATGGTGGTGGGCATCGGCGAGTCGCTCAAGCTGATCCTCATCGCGCAGGCGAGCCTCATCCCGGTGGCGCTGAACACGCTCCAGGGCATCAAGAACGTCCCCCGGTCGTACATCGAGGTCGCCCGGGTCTTCCGGTTCAGCAACGTCCAGCTCCTCCGGAAGGTCGTGCTCCCCTCGGCCGTCCCCTCGATCGCCGTGGGGATCCGCTATGGGCTCACGCAAGCGTGGCTGTCGCTCGTCACGGTCGAGCTCCTGGCGTCCTCCGAGGGCGTCGGGTTCCTGATCGTCTGGGGCCGCCAGCTCTTCCAGCTCGACGTGGTGCTCGCGGCGATCCTCGTCGTGGGGATCCTCGGGCTCGCGCTCGACAAGGGGCTCGAGACGATCGAGGCCCGCCTCCTCCGCTGGCGGCGCGCCGCTCTCTGACCTCCCGCACCTCGCGCACCTCGACAGGAACAACAACGATGAGCGCCATCACCCATGCTCTGACAGCGCCGCGGCTCCGGCGCGGCCTTGTCCTGCCCATCTTCCTCGTCGTCGCGTGGATCGTGGTCTGCCGCTACGAGCTCACCAACACCCGCATCCTCGTCCCGCCGCTCGCGGTCTGGGAGGCCGCGCGAGGGCTGCACGAGAGCGGGGAGCTCTGGGGCCACCTCCGGGCCAGCCTGCTCCGGGATCTGCTCGGGCTGTCGCTCGGCGTCGCGGCGGGCACCGCCGTCGGCGGCCTCCTCGCCCTCTCGCGCGTCGCCGACCGGCTGCTGTCGCCGAGCTTCCACGCCGCGAAGCAGGTCGCGCTGTTCGCGTGGATCCCGCTCATGTCCGTGTGGCTCGGCGTCGGCGAGGAGGCGAAGGTCGCGTTCATCGCGCTCTCCGCCTTCTACCCGGTCGTCGTGAACACCTATGAAGGCGTGCGGAGCGTCGCTGTCGAGCACATCGAGGTGGCCCGCGTCCTCCGCTTCTCGCGATGGCAGGTGCTGCGCAAGGTCGTCCTGCCGTCGGCCGCGCCGTCGCTCTTCGCCGGCGTCCATCAGGGGCTCATCTACGCGTGGCTCGGCACGATCGGGGCCGAGTACCTGCTCGAGCCCGCCCCCGGCGTCGGCAGCCTGATGGTCGACGGGCGCGAGCGCTTCGCCATGGATGTCGTGCTGGTCGGGCTTTTCGTGTCCGGCCTCGTGGGCTTCGGCCTGAACGCGCTGGCTACGGCCGCGGAGGAGCGCCTGCTGCGATGGCGCGTCCGCGGCGTGTGAAACGTTGGAAGGAGAGAACATGAGCTCGCCCGGAGTCATCAACATTCGCGATGTCAGCAAGAAGTACGTGGTCAAGGACGAGTCCCTGCAGGTACTCCAGGGGATCGGCCTGACCATTCACCCCGGCGAGTTCATCAGCGTCGTGGGCACGAGCGGTTGCGGCAAGTCGACGCTCCTCCGGCTCCTCGTCGGGCTGGACAGCGACTACCAGGGCGACATCCTCGTCGGCGGCGCGCGCGTCGAGGGGACGAGCCTCGACCGGGGGATCGTCTTCCAGGAGCACCGGCTCTTCCCCTGGCTCACCATCGAGCAGAACGTCGCGCTCGGCCTCGAGAACTCGACATGGACAGCGGCCGAGAAGGCCCGCGCCGTCGACGAACACCTGGAGCTCGTCGGTCTGTCGGCGTTCAAGCGGGCCTACCCGCACCAGCTCTCCGGCGGGATGGCGCAGCGGGCGGCGATCGCGCGCGGGCTGGTCAACCGGCCTGGCATCCTGCTCCTCGACGAGCCGTTCGGCGCGCTCGACGCGCTGACCCGCACGAAGCTGCAGCAGGAGCTCCAGCGCATCTGGCAGACGGAGCAGATCACGATGATCCTCGTCACGCACGACGTCGAGGAGGCCGTGTTCCTGGGCGACCGGGTCGTCGTGCTCGAGCCGCGGCCCGGGCGGATCAAGCGCGTCGTCCCCGTCGACGTGCCGCGCCCCCGGTCCCGCACCGATCACGACATCAAGGTCCTCACCGACGAGGTCCGCGGCTACCTCCTCGAGGCGTAGCGCGCCGCGCGGCTCGGGGGGGACGGGGCCGCCCTAAGGCGCCGCCCGCAGAAGATCCTGGCGCACGTCCGTGGTGTCCGTTATAATGGACGAACCATCCGCTATCATGGTGAGTGACGCCCGATGACGATGCCCTTGCTCACGCTTCCCAACCCTGGCGCGCTGGCTCTCTCTCTGCGGGCCAAGGCGCTTGTCTTCGAGGATCCCCGGTCGCAGGCGATCCTCGATCGGATCCGGCAGCTCTCGCCGAGCGACGCGACGCTGCTCGTGACGGGGGAGACCGGCACGGGCAAGGAGCTGGTCGCGCGCCACATCCATGCGTTGAGCCATCGTCGGGGGCGGCCGTTCGTCGCGGTCAACTGCGGAGCCTGGTCGGAGTCGCTGGTCGAGAGCGAGCTGTTCGGCCACGAGAAGGGCGCCTTCACCGGGGCGACGACCGCGAAGGCCGGGTGGTTCGAGGCCGCGGACGGCGGCACGCTGTTCCTCGACGAGATCGGGGATCTGTCGTTGCCGCTCCAGGTGAAGCTGCTCCGCGTGCTGCAGGAGCGCGAGGTGGTGCGGCTCGGATCGCGCCAGCCGATCCCGATCGACGTGCGGCTCATCGCGGCGACCAACGTGGATCTGGAGGAGGCGGTGACCGCGCGGAAGTTCCGCGAGGACCTGTTCTACCGGCTCAACGTGGCGACGCTGGCGCTCCCGCCGCTGCGCGAGCGGCCGGGCGACATCCTCCCGCTGGCGCGCTACTTCCTCGATCTCTACGCGCACCGGCTCGGCTCGGGGCCGGCCGCGCTCACGGCGGAGGCGGCGGCGAGGCTCCTGGAGCACCCGTGGCCCGGGAACATCCGGGAGCTCGAGAACGCGATGCACCACGCGCTCCTGGTCTGCAAAGGCCACCAGATCGCCGTGGCGGATCTGCGGCTCACGGCGCTCCAGCCGAAGGCGGCGACGAGCCCGCCTCCTTCGGAGCGGGGGGTCGACCGGGGGGCGGCGGACGTCGCGTCTCAGGTCGGGCCGGCGCCGCAGGCGACATCGCTGGAGGGCGCGTTGCTCGCGCTGTTCGAGCAGAACCTGCCGAACCTGCACGAGCAGATCGAGGAGACGATCATCCGGACGGCGTACCGGTATTGCGATCGCAATCAGCTCCAGACGGCGCGGCTGCTCGGCATCAGCAGGAACATCGTGCGCGCCCGGCTCGCGCAGTTCGGCGAGCTGGCGCGCTACCGCGCGGCGCGCGGCGGGGCGGCCGCCGCGGTGTTCGGGCGGGGGGAGCCGGTCGAGTCGTCGCGCGTTCCGGGCACGAGCTGAGGGGGCGCGCCGGCGGGGCTGCGCTGGGCTGGGCGCCGCTGCGGGTGAGGCCGGCGCGGCTCAGGAGCGCGACGCGGGCGTCGGCCGGGAGCGCCCCGGCGCGCGGGGGCGAGCCCTCGCGCCCGGGGGTCTCGTCCCCCCGAGGGCCTCGCGGAGCGTCGTGGCCGTGGCGGCGCGCGCGATCCAGCGGTCGAGCTTCGCTGCGTCGGCGCAGGCGCGGATGCGCGCCTCATCGTCCTGCGAGGGCGAGAGGCCGCGCGCCCGCAGCAGCGTGATCAGCGCGTCTTGCCGTCCCTCTGCCCGTCCCTTGGCCTCGCCCTCTGCCCGTCCCTTCTTCCGCCCCTGTGCTTCGAGGAAGAGGCGCAGCTTCCTGGCGGCGGGTGTCTCCGGGATCTTGTCGGGGTTCATCGAGGCCTCCCTGAGGAGCTCCAGCATTCGCTCGCTGAGCACGGAAAGGATCGCACGCTGCTGGGCCCGTCGCAACGCGCGCGGTAGCCGCTCGGTCAGCTCGGATGCCCGCATGTGTTCAATGGCCATGCGGAGTTCGAAATGGGCGAATTGGCCTGCTCGTAATAGACCATGGGTTCACCGTGGCACCGTGCCCACCGGCCCTCGGTGCACTTGAATGCAAGGACGCCAGTCCCGGTGAGAACGCCAGCGTTGTTGACCCGATGTTGCGTGCAGATGTGACGTGTCGCCCCGTCTCACGGCGCCCGTCGCGGCCTGCGGCGCGGCTCAGGCGTGGCTTGCGCGCGTCTGGGGCTGTCCGGAATGGCTGGCGATCCAGCGCTCCAGATCGGCGCGCGATGCCACGCCGCTGCGGCGGTCGAGCTCTCGTCCGCCGTGGAAGAGCACGAATGTCGGCACCCCCTGGATGCGTCGGCGCCCGGCCTCCGCCGGGTCGGCGTCCGTGTCGAGCTTCAAGACCAGCACCTCGCCTGCGTTCCTGCGGCCCAGCTCGTCGAGGATCGGCGCCGCGACCCGGCACGGGCCGCACCAGGTGGCCCAGTAGTCGACCAGGACGGGCACGGGCGCGCTCGCGATCGCCTGCTCCAGCGCGGCCCCGTCCACGGATTGCGGGACACCCGTCGTGTCGAGAGGATCCTTGCAGCGGCCGCAACGGGGCCGATCCTTGACCCGCTGGTCCGCGACCCGGTTGATGGATCCGCAGCGGCCGCAACGGTAGATAGCCATGCTCCTTCTCCCTGGCGTCGCCGCGTGCCGCGGCATTGCGAAGATCTTGGATCCGGCGCCCGTCTTGGCAACGGGGGCTTTACAGTCACCGATCGGGCTCCAGGGTCAAACCATGGAACCTACGAAAGAGCACGCAGGACCGAGCGAGCAGGCTGAGCGGCAGATCGGCGGCGAGCAGCAGGAGCCGGGGGCGCCGACGCGGCAGTTGAACGACGAGAGCACGCAGGGCTCGAGCGATGTCGAGCAGATCGCCCGACAGCAGGGCGCGTCGCAGCGGGGATACACGGCAGACGGACCGCAGAACGATCGGCCGGCGCAGTTCGATCCGGAGCACCCGGGCGGGCGCCCCGAGGGCGATCCGCGCCGCTGAAGGCGGGCTGAAGGGCGGGCGCCGGGGCCGCAGCGGCAGGTGAAGGCGCGCGGCGCGCGCGCCGTGGTGCCAGGTGAGCCTGTTACTGCGGCGGCGCCTCGCAGGCCCGCCGCGTCACCTCGTGGCGGTAGTCGAACATCCGCTCCAGCTTGCGCCGGACGAAGCGGGCGCCGCCGAGCTGTCCGAGCGCGCCGAGCGGGAGCTCGTACTCCACGTGATCGGTGAGGTAGCAGCCGCCCGCGCCGTCAGGGTCCGTGCGGTGCGTGTGGACCCATCGCTTGAACGGCCCGCTGCGCTGCGTGTCCTGGAACATCCGGCCCTGCTCGTACTGCGTGTGCTCGGCGACCCAGCGCAGCGGGACAGGGCCGACGCGCGTCTCCATGACCACGCGCGCGCCGACGAGGATCCCGCCGGTCTTCTCCAGGACGCGCGCGTGCTCCCAGGGGGGCGTGAGGCGCTCTAGGGCGTCGGGCTCCTCGTGGAAGGCGAAGACCCGCTCGGGGGGCGCGGCGATGCGCGTGCGCTTCTCGAAGATGGGCATGGCGCGAGCATGGATCGCGGCCTGCCGGCGCGCCCGCGTGCGCCGTCGCCGCCTCATAGGCGACCGCGCGCCGCCCGGCGGCCCCTCATCGCGAGATCAGAACGTCCAGGACCAGGTGACCGCCGCGGGCTCCGGCATCGGGCCGGGCAGCGGACCTGCCGCAAACCGCGTCTCGTTCGGCGCGATCGGATGGATGGCCGCGAGCGCGAAGCCCGTCACGTGGCCCAGGATCATGCCGGCGCCGACGTCCTGCCACGAGTGCGCGCCCGCGCCGATCCGCAGCGCCATCGTCACCACGGTGGCCGCCTCGGCGAGGGCGAGCGCGCCCAGGCGCGGCGCGGCGGCGCCGGTCGTGCGCAGCGCGAGGTTCAGGCGCACGCCCGCGATCGCCGCGACCGGGGTCGTGTGGCCCGATGGGAAGGCGTCGAAATCGAGATCGGTCTCGCCGCACCGATCCGTCCGCCACGAACGCGGCCGGCACCGGCCCGACAGGCGCTTGATCATGCTCGAGAGGCCTGTCGACAGCGCCGCCGCCTCGAGCTCGATCAGCGACGTCCTGAGCGCCCGGGAGAAGGGGTGGGGGACGCCGGTGCCTGCGAGGTAGCTGCCCTCGAGGGCGTACCCGCTGCCGAGCTGGAGCAGCGTGCCCACGGTGGCGCCGGTGATGTCGCTGGCGAGGCCGAGGGTCTCGTTGCGCTCCTCGCTGGAGGCTGCGCCCCACGCCGAGCGGCGCTGAGGCAGCAGGTACGTCGCCAGCGAGGCGGTGCAGGCCGCGACGACGGCCACCTCGCCCGCCGGCGCCCCGAACGCCCAGTCCGGGGCCGCCGGTCCCGCCTGCGCGGCGGCGGGCGTGCTCCACGCCAGCGCGCACACGCAGGCGAGCGGCGCGGTGTATCTCACGGCTTCTTCGCGGGGGGCGGCGTCGCCTGGGGCGCCGCCGGCTTGGCGGCCTGCGCGGGCGCGGCGGGCGCCGCCGGCTTGGCGGCCTGCGCCGCCCCGGGCTTGCCGGCAGCCGGCTGTCCAGCCGTCACGCCGGGCGCCTTCTGGACGGTCACCGGACCGAGCTGCAGCGCCGAGAGCTGCTCTCCGACGGCGCTGGCGTCGCCCACCAGCACGATCCGGAGCTGCTCGGGCACGAGGTACTTCTGCGCGACCCGCTGCACATCCGCAGGCGTGATCCGCTGGATCCGCGCCGGCCGCGTCCCGAACTCGTCGAGCGGCAGATCGTAGACCGCGAGGCCTGCGACCGTCGACGCAGTCGCGCCGGCTGTCTCGAAGCGGGCCGGGAGCTGGCGGATGAGGTTCGCCTTGGCGTCCGCGAGCTCCTCGAGGGTGACGGGCTCCTTCCGCATCCGGTCGATCTCCGCGAAGATCTCCCGCACCGCCGGCCCGGTGTTCTCCCGCACCACCGCGCCGCCCGCGGAGAACGGGCCGGGCCCATGGCGCATCTCGAAGCCGGAGCGCGCGCCATACGTGTAGGCGTGCTTCTCGCGCAGGTTCAGGTTGAGCCGGCTCGAGAACTGCCCGCCGAGGAGGGTGTTCATCACGAGCAGCGCGTCGTAGTCCTTCGTCGCGCGCGGCACGCCGGGCAACGTCACCGTCACGGTCGACTGCGTGAGCCCGGGCCTGTCGACGATCACGACGCGCGGCGCGCCCGCGTCGAGCGCCGGCGGATCCGCGGGGAGCTCCGCCTTCGCCGGCACGGGCGGC
This sequence comes from Sorangium sp. So ce406, assembly GCF_051474675.1. Lineage (NCBI taxonomy): Bacteria > Pseudomonadati > Myxococcota > Polyangiales > Polyangiaceae > Sorangium > Sorangium sp. So ce406. The sequence continues at coordinate 1,985,573 of NZ_CP150340.1, forward strand.
GCGCCGACCGGGCCCTTCCACGCGCCGAAGACCCGCTCCACCTCCTTCACCGCGTCGGCCTTGGTGATGTTCCCGGCGATGGAGACCGTCGTCAGCTCCGGCCGGAACTGCGCGCCGTGGAACTTCGCGAGGGCGCCCGCCGTGATCTTCTTGAGCGCCGCCTCCGTGCCGAGCAGCGGCGCGCTGTACGCGTGGCCGTCGGGGTAGAGGGTCATGCTCTGGGCGATGGAGAGGAGCGACGCGGGCCGGTCGTTCATCTCGGCGAGCTGGGTGATGCGGCGCGACCGCTCGCGCTCGATCTCGGCCGGCGCGAACGCCGGGTTCATGTACGCGTCGCCGAGCAGCGTGAGCATCTCGCCGAACCGCGGCGCCAGGCTCTGGCCCTGCACGCCGCCGCCGTCGAAGTTGACCCCGGACGAGAAGTTCGCGCCGAGCTTGCCGAGCGCGTCGCTGAACTGGAGCGCGCTGCGGGTCTTCGTGCCCTGCGTGAGCATCGCGCCCGCGAACGCGCCGACGCCCGGCGCGGCCTGATCGGCGCCCCGGACGGTGGTCACCTCCACCGCGACGATCGGCAGCTCGTGCCGCTCCACGATGAGGACGCGGATCCCGTTCGCGAGCTTCGCCTCCTCGATCCGCGGCGGCACGAAGACCACCTCCGGCCCTGGAGGCGGCGGCGACTTGCGGAACGCGTCCGCCGCCTCCGGGGGCGGCGCCGCGGCGGCAGGCGGCGCGGCGGCGGGCGGCGGCGCGGCGGCGGGCGGCGCCTTCGTGTTCGAGGCGCAGGCGGCGAGCGCCGCTGCGGCGAGCGAGACGGAGAAGATTCGTTTCATGTGCATGGCTCAACCCCCCTTCGGCGCGGGCGTGCCGGCCGCGGGCTTCTCGACCGCGGGCTTCTCGACCGCGGGGTTCTTGACTGCCGGTGCCGTCGCAGGCTTGCCGGTCGCCGGCGCCGCCGCCGCGGGCTTCGCCGCCGCCGCCGCGGGCTTCGCCGCCGCCGCCGCGGGCTTCGCCGCGGCCGGCGCCGCCGTCTCGCTCTGCTTCACGAGGCGCCCTGCCTTCGGGGCGCCCGGCGTCGGCGTGACGAGGGCGATCACGCGCCTGCCCTGGGGCAGGAAGTCCGCGGTCGCCTTCTGCAGGTCGGCGGCCGTGGCCGTCTCGTACCTGGCCACGTCCTTCGGGAAGTACCCCGGATCGCCGGCGAGCTGGTTGTAGTTGTTGATCGCGTTCGCGCGGGCGGTCACCTGCTCCATGCTGAAGACAAGGTCCGACAGCAGCTTCGCCCGGGCCCGCTCGTGCTCGTCCTGCGTCGGCGGCGCCTTGCGCAGCTTCTCGAGCTCGGCGTCGATCAGCTTCAGGGCCTGCTCGGGCGACTTGCCCTTCTTCAGGGTGGCGGTGATCTGGAACGTGCTGGCGAGCTGGCTCGACGACTGTCCCGCGAAGACGTCCTGCGCGATCTGGAGATCGTAGACCAGCCGCTTGTACAGCCGGCTCGTCTTGCCCGACGAGAGGACGTTGGCGACGAGGTCGAGCTCGGCGTCGCCGGGCGCGAAGTGCGGCGGCGTCACCCAGCTGATCGTCACGCGGGGCAGCTCCACGTCCGCCTCGATCTCGAGGCGCTTCTCGGTCGCGAGGTCGCCGGGGTCGGGCTTCGTCGCCACGGGCGGCGGGGCGCCCTTCGGGATCGGGCTGAAGTACTTGTGGACGAGCTCCTTCGCCCTGTCCCTGTCGATGTCGCCGGCGATGACGAGGGTCGCGTTGTTCGGCGCGTAGAACGTCTTGAAGAAGGCCCGCACGTCGTCCATCCGGGCGGCGTCGAGGTCCTCGGGCGTGCCGATGGTCAGCAGGTGGTAGGGGTGGTTCGCCGGGAACATCGCCGCGCGGAGGAACTGCGGCACGAGGCCGTAAGGCGCGTTCTCGTAGTTCTGGCGGCGCTCGTTCTTCACCACGTTGCGCTGGCTCGCGAACGTCTCCTCGTTCGCGTGGTCGAGCAGCCACCCCATCCGGTCGCTCTCCAGCCAGAGCACGAGCGCGAGCTCGTTGGCCGGGACGGTCTCGAAGTAGTTGGTCCTGTCGGCGTTGGTCGTCCCGTTGCGCTCGCTCGCGCCGGCCCGCTCCAGGTACTTGAAGAACATGTCCTCGCCGACGTTCTTCGAGCCCTGGAACATGAGGTGCTCGAAGAGGTGCGCGAACCCGTTCTTCCCCTTCGGCTCGTCCTTGGAGCCCACGTGGTACCAGACGTTGACGGCCACGACGGGCGTGCGGTGATCCTCGTGCAGGACCACCTCGAGCCCGTTCTGCAGCGTGTACTTCTCGACCGGCACCATGACGCTCACGCTGGCCGAGGCCGGCGCCGCGGCCCCCGGCTTCGCGCCAGGCTGCGCCGCCGTCGCGGGCTGCGCCGCGGTCGCGGGCTGCGCCGCCGCCGGCTTGGCGGCGGGTTGCGCCGCTGCTGCGGGCTGCGCCGCTGCAGCGGCCGGTGGCGCGGCGTAGGTGGGCGACGTCAGGCCGAGCGCGACGACGAGCGCGCTGGACAGGCACGAGGGCGCCCGGAGGCGTCTCCGCTGGGACGGATGGTTGGCTCGCATGGGCGCGGTTCTACCGCAGATCGCCCGAGGCGCAGCGCAAACTTCGCCCCTGGAGAGGCGGGATCCCCGCCGCGCGGATCACCTCCGGCGGCGCGTTCCGGTCCTCAGAACGGCGTGACGAAAATCTCGTACGGCCCGAAATCCACCGGCGTACGACCACTCACGGTGATCGCCCCGAGGCCCCCTCCCGGCCGCGCCGCGACGATCACCGCATTGGCCCCCTCGGGGTCGCCCGCGCACGCGTCCCTCGGTCTGGAGCACTGGACGGCGGTCGGATTGCACGCGTCGTCCGCCGTCCTGAGCGTCATCGGGAAGTCCGCCAGGCCGCACGACGACACCATGAAGGCTCTCCCCGGGCAGACGGGGACGTAGAACGTCTGCTCAGGGCTGCTCGCGCCGCACGCGGACCTCGGGGGGATCGGCCTCCCGGTGGTGTCGCCGCGGATCAGCCCGCTGCTCGTCACGATCTCGGCCCCCTCGCCGAGGCACGACGCGCGCTCGAACGTGAGGCGCACCCTGCCGGAGGCGCCGGGGCTCGCGGCCTTGACCACCACCGTGTACGTCCCCGCCGGGAGCCTGGCCGCGAAGTTCGCGCCCGGCGCGAGCTCGCCGCAGCTCCGCGCCGCGCAGCCGACGGGGGCGCCGTCGCAGCCGTCGCCCTCCAGCACCGCGATCGCCGTGTCGATCTCCGAATCCAGGGTGCCGAGGTACACGACCTCCTCGGACGGGAGCGTGAAGCGGAAGAACACCTCGCCCCCCTCGCCGCCGCACGGCAGGGCCACGCCGGAGGTGTTCCCCGCCGTGATCTCCGCGGCGTAGTCCATCGACTCCGTGAGCTCCGCCGCCGTCGCGCACGCATCGGCGCCCGGGACCGGCGCGCACCCGTCGTCCGGGATCCCGTTGCAGTTCTCGTCGAGGTCGTTCCCGCACAGCTCGGTCGACGGGCGGATGCACCCGGCGCCCGCGCAGCCGTTGTCGGGGATCTCGTCGCAGTCCTGGTCGATGAGGTCCCCGCAGATCTCCGGCTCGGGCACGCACGGCGCGTACGCCGGGACGTGGATCGGCACCTCGACCACGTTGTCCTCGATCGACCGCTCCGCGATCGCGCCGCGCGGGTTCACCGCGACGCGGAGGAGGTAATCGCCCTCGGGCACGCCCGTCACGTCGACCCACTGGCACGCCGTGCCCACGCCGTAGACGTCGGCCCACCCCGCGCTCAGGAAGTTGCACCCCGCGCCGCCCGCGCTCGGGAAGCCGCGCGGCGCCGGGTCCTCTGGATCGAGCGGCTCCATGTCGACCAGGCAGAACGCCTGCTTGTGGCCCTGCGCGATGATCGCGCCGTCCCCGTCGAGCAGCCGGTAATCGGCGAAGTCGAGGAAGTGGAAGTGCTGGTGGCACTGCGCGTACTCGAAGAGCGGGCTGTCGAACTCGGGGCCGGGATCGAGGTGGCCTGGCCCTGTGTTCTCGATGCGCGCCTCGAACTGGAGGAGGTGCCGCCGGCCCGGGCCTCCGATGCACCCCTCCAGGATCTCGCACGCGTCCGCGGGGAACGTCTGGTACGAGAACTGGAGCGTGTCGACGATGCGCGCCTCGTCCGGGCGCAGGTCGGGCACCATGCAGACGTCGGCCCTGCAGGCGTGGCCGGTCGGGCAGCACGCGCCGCCGCAGATCGTGCCGTCGCAGGCCGGGTAGTCGACAGGCAGGACGATCGTGTTGTTGTCGAAGCGCGCCTCAGCGACGGTCTTCCCCGGGTTGACGGTGATCTCGAGCTCGTAGAGCCCGGCCCCCACCCCGGTCACGTCGAGCGCGTTGCACGCGACGGTGCCGGGCTGCTCCACGTGCTCTCCGGGCCCGAGGCCCTGCGCGTCGCAGTCGTACCTGCCGCCGGGCATCGCGACGCAGCGCGCGTCGAGCTCGGCCTCGGCGACGGTCGCGGCGCCCTGCCGGAGCACCGCGCGGAAGAGGCGCGGGACGACGTAGCTGTCCTCGCAGAAGTTCGGCTCGAACACGTCGCTCTCGGACGGCGCGCCGAGATCGAGCGGTACGTCGCCGGCGTTCCTGAGCGACACGTGGAAGCGCAGCAGCGCCCGCCGCCCGCTCCCGCCGACGCAGCCCCGGCGCACCTCGCACGCGTCCTCGCCGAAGCTGACCCAGTCGACCGCGTCCGCGCGCTCGGCCGGCTCCAGCACGAGGTCGGCCGCCCTGCAGCCGCGGTTCACGCACGCGGCGCCGGGGCTGCAGCACGCCGCGTCGCCGCAGGCGCGCCCCTCGTCGCACGCCGCGGTGCAGCCCGACGGCTCGCCCTCGACGTCGATCTGGCACCGCGCGCCCTCGGGGCACACGAGGTCCGATCCCGCGCACCGCAGGCCTCCTGCGCCGCCGCTGTCCCCTGCTCCCTGCCCACCTCCACGCCCGCCCGCGCCCGAGCTGCCGTCCCCTCCTGCGCCCGAGGGCGGCCCGGCTGCCCCGCCGCCGCAGGCGGCGCCCGCGAGGAGCAGTGAGCCCATCCACAGCGTTCCGGCGAGCTTCTTCATGTGCACCTGGTGAAGCGGGCTGCGCGTCGCCGCGCGGACCGGGCGTCGTCGCCCCTGCGCGCGGCGAAGCGAGCGCTGCATGCTAGGCGAAGCGCGCGATCGGAAGCAGCCGGGACGCACCGGCGCGCACGAATCCCACCCTCGCCGAACAACGCCCGCGCGGCGCTGGCGGCCTCTGGCGCTCTCTCTGGCGCTCGCTCTGGCGCTCGCTCTGGCGCGCTCTGGTCGCCGGGCGCGCCGGGGCCGCCGCTGGCCGGCGGTGGTGCGAGCGGCGTATTTCTCTCGGCTCCACCGAGGAGCGTATACTCTCGCCTACATGGCCCTCGTCGTCGTCATCACCGGTGCATCCAGCGGGATTGGTCGAGCGCTCGCGCTCTCCTGGGCGAAGCGGGGCGCGAGCGTGGTGCTGAGCGCGCGCGGGCAGGAGGCGCTCGAGCGCGTCGCCGCGGAGGTGCGCGCGGCGGGCGGCGACGCGCTCGCCGTGGTCGGGGACGTCACCGTCGAGGAGGACCGCAAGGCGCTCTGCGACCGGGCGCTCGGCGCGTACGGTCGGCTCGACGTCCTCGTGAACAACGCGGGGCGCGGCTACTACGCGCCCACGCTGGAGATCGACCCTGCCGAGCTCGAGACGATCTACCGGCTCAACGTCGTCGCCCCGGTGCGCCTCGCGCAGCTCGCGATCGAGCCGCTCTCGGCCGCGAAGGGCACCGTCGTGATGGTCTCGTCGGTCGCGGGGGTCGTCTCCACGCCGCGCATGGGCCCGTACGCCTCGTCGAAGTTCGCGCTGGAGGCGCTCGCGATGTCGCTCCGCGCGGAGGTCGCGTCGCGCGGCGTGCGCGTGCTCGTCGTGCGGCCGGGCCCTGTCGCGACGCCCTTCCGCGCGAACGCCGTGGTGACCGACGACAACGTCGGCTACCGCCCGCCGGGCCACAAGCCGCAGAGCCCCGAGGAGGTCGCCGAGGGCATCGTGCGCGCCGTCGAGGCGGGCCGCGAGGTGCTGGAGACGAGCGTGTTCGTGAAGGCGGCGAGCCTCGCGGCCCGCGTGGCGCCGGGCCCGACGCGATGGCTCTCGAAGCGCATGGCGCGCCGCTCGGGGCTCTGAGCGGCGCGCGCCCCGTCCGCGCCCCGAACGCCGCGCGGATCGAGCGCCCGAGCGGGCCGCCAGGAAGGCCGCAGGCGCCAGGGCGAGCGCGCGCTCAGAGCGGGCGCGCGCTCAGAGCGAGCGCAGGAAGGCGACGACGGCGTCGCGGTCCTCCCGTGGGAGCGCCATGAAGCGCCCCTTCGCGGCGTCCGCCTCGCCGCCGTGCCACAGGATCGCCTCGACGACATCCCGCGCGCGGCCGTCGTGCAGCAGCTGGGTGTGTCCGTTCACCGCCTCGAGCAGCCCGATGCCCCACAGCGGCGGCGTCCTCCACTCGCGCGGCCCCGCCAGGGCTTCGCTCGACGACGTGTCCGCGAGCGCTTCTCCCATGTCGTGCAGGAGCAGATCGCTGTAGGGGTGGATGATCTGATCGCGCAGCTCGACGAACGGGTGGTGGCTGCCCGTCTTCATCGTGGGGACATGGCAGCTCGCGCACCCTGCCTGGCTGAACAGCACCTCGCCGCGCTGGACCGCCGGATCCGCCGTGTCGCGGCGCGGCGGCACGCCGAGCATGCGCATGTAGGCCGCCATCCTGTCGAGATCCTCGTCGGAGAGCTCTGGCGTCCCGCTCGCGCCCTCCTGACAGCCCGCCTGCATCGCCCCGCACTCCTCGACGGGGAACAGGCTCGTCGTCACGCCCATGTCCGCGACCAGCGCGTCGGCGACCTGGTGGGGCACGCTCACCTTGCCCGCCTTCCAGCCGAAGCGCCCTGTCCGCAGCACCCCTGACGCCGGATCCGGGATCAGGTTCGGGCGGCCCGAGATGCCGTCCTGGTTGCAGTCCATCCCATCCGCGCGCTCGAGCACCGCTTCCTCTGCGATCGCCTCGAGGAGGCCCATGCCCACGACCGGTCGGGCGACGCGGACCGAGTAGCTCGTGATCTGCCCCGCGGCGAGCCCGCTGAAGCGGAACGTGGGCTGTCGCAGGACATACGGCGTGCCGTCGGGGAACTGCCCCGGCTGCTCCGTGTAGGCCACGGTGGCTGTGCCCTCGCCGGGGCTCCGGTCGAGCGCCTTGATGTTCTGCAATTGCCTTCCGTAGCTCGGGTGTGCCGTGGGCCTGCCGTCCGCGCTCGCCCCGGCGCCGAACAGCTTCACGACGGCTGTCTCCATCGCCTCGCCGGGCTCGGGCGGGGCGCCGCGACCGTTGTTGATGTGGCAACCCGCGCACGTGGTCTGGTTCGAGAGCGGCCCCGCCTTGCCGGCGTGCTCGTCGAGGGCTGGATTGCCGCTCTCGGTGTGCTCGCCGGTGACGAAGTCCGTATGGAACAGGCGACGCCCCTCGAGGAAGCGCTGGATCGACCCCTCCTGGATGTTCAGCGCCATCTGCTCGTAATAGAGGTGGGGCTCCTCGTGGATGTAGGGGATCGTCCCGTCTCCGCCTGACAGGGCAGCCTCGTTCGGCGCGTCGAAGGGCGTCAGCTCGCCGCTGCCGACGCGGTAGCGGAACGTGTCGCTGTAATAGCTGGTCCTCCCCTCGACGGTCTTCGGGTCGAGGAACACCCCGAACTCGAACTCGAGCAGATCGCCCTCGCGGATCTCCCTGCCTTCCCTGGCGTTGCGGTCCACGACGAACTCCCAGTGGGTGCTCGTGATCCGGTCCATGCCGTTGTTCGAGTGGAACACGTTGCCGTCGCCCGTGTACCAGCAACGGAAATTGATGATCTGGCTGTCCGACGCGTCCGCGTTCGGGAGCCAGGTGAACTTGATCGTGGTGCCGCCCGCCGGGATCGCGTCCTCGACGATGAACTTGTAGCTGCGGTTCTCGAAATACAGCGGCTGGAACGGGCTGAACTCTTCCTCTCGCTCGTGGCGGCCGCGCACGCGCCCCGCCGCCTCGAGCGTGATCGTCCCGTCCGCGGCCGTCGTGGTGATCGCCTTGCCTCCCGTGGCTGCGGGGAACAGGGGAGAGATGTCGCCGCTCACGCCGGAGCATTCGCCGGGAGCGACCTCGCCGCCGCCACACGTGGCGGCGGGCGGCGCTCCCGACGAGAAATAGGCGTAGAGGGCCTCGATGTCGTCCGCCGCGAGCTTCTGCTCGTCGAAGGCCGGCATGCGATCCGTGCCTGTGCGCACCTGCTTCGTGAACTCTTCCAGGGAGCCGTCGAAGGCGAAGAGATCGGGAAACCCGCCGGTCGCCCCGCCGTGGGCGTCATGGCATCCGCCGCAGTTCAGCGCGAACGCCTGCGGCAGCGCCGGCCCATCGCTCGGCTCCGCGCAGGGCGCGCCGGGTCCTTCGCCCCCGCCGCCAGGCGAGGGAAATACCGGCGGGGGAGGCGCCGGCGACGGGTCGCCCGAGCACCCGGGCCCTGCTGCGCAGGTCACGAGCAGCCCGAGCACGACGTCGAGACCCCCGGACACCCATCGACGTGAGCGGCGTTCGATCATCACGCTTGACCTCCGACGTGAGCCCAGCCGTCGAGACCGTGGTTCCCCGCGCTACCGCAAGATCTCCTCGAGCAGCGCGTTCGGCTCGCCGCGGCGATCTTCGCCGAACGACGAGACGCCAAGGCCGTAGTACTGGTTCATGATGGTGAACCACAGATCGCGGAGCTGGCGATCGCTGCCGAGGGCGCCGTAGGCGACGTGCGCGTCGTTCAGGAAGACGCCGTCGCCGCCGAGGAGCACGATGGGCAGGTCGTACCCGTCGTGATCGTGCGAGCGCATCTCGCTCATGTGCACCATCACGCAGTGATCGAGCACCGTGCCGTCGCCCTCGGGGATCTCGTCGAGCCGCTGCGCGAGCTGCGCGCTCTTCTGGTTGAGCCAGCAGTTGATCGCCGCGTAGTCGAGGTTGCTCTGCTGGATGATCTTGTACTGGCCGTCCTGGGTCACGCGGTCCAGGTTGCCGGCGGCGTGCTGGGAGGAGTGGAAGTGCAGGCTGCTCTCTCTCCTGTACGCGAGCCCAACCTTGGCGCGGACGTCCTCCGGGATGCACCGATACTCGAACTCGGAGCGCATGTCGTCGTGCATGTGGGTGATCACGCGCGTCACGTCGCATTGAATGGCCATGACGATGAGGTCGATCATGACCTTCGCGTGATCTTCGTGCTTGTACGGGCCGGCCCCCGTGTTGTCGTTCTCGTTGAGCCCCTCCGCCTGGCCCGGCGGCTCGGGGACCACGCCGGGCTGGCTGATCGGGCTGCAGCCCAGGCCCGCCGGGGGGGTCATCGTCGACTGTACGTGGGTCGCGTTCTTCTCGATCTCGCGCAGCGAGTCGAGGTACTGCTGGACGATCTTGCGATCCTGGGAGCCGACCCGGTTCATGAGCGAGTTCGCGTCCGCGAGCACGCCGTCGATGACGCTCTTCTCGGTCGCCGCGCGGCGCTCCGCCTCGATCCTGGCCTCCTCGTCGCTCTGCCCTGGCACGGCGGACCCCGCGCCCGCGCCGACGAGCGCGTCGAACACCGCCTTCGGGTTGACCGAGCGCTTCAGCGGCTCGCGCGGGCTCTTCCAGGAGAGGACCTGGTTGTAGGCGTAGCTGCGCTGGTCGAAGAAGCCGGGCTTGACCCCGAGCCCCGTCTGCAGCGACGGGATGCGGGTCGCCTGCTCCGGGCCTGCCTTCTGGACGATGAGCTGGTCGACCGAGACGCCGTTGCCCACCCACTCGCCGAGGTCCTGGCGCGCCTCCCTCCCGAGCTGATCGGCGTCCACGCAGGTCGAGAGCGCCGCGCCGAGCCGCGAGTGGGAAGGCTCGATGTAGGGGTGCTGCTCCGTGCTCCACGTGTAGTTGCCGAGGCGGCTTATCATGAGCATCTTCGACTTCACCGGCGCGAAGTGCTCGAGCACCCTCGGCAGCTTGAAGTCGGCGCCCTTCACCGTCTTTCCGAACGCGGGGGCCGTCTCCCACCAGTGATGGGGCGCCCCGTTCGGGAAGGTGCAGAGCACGAAGCGCTTCGGGGTGCCGGGCTCCCCCGCGCGCGCCCCGCGCGGCGCGAGGCTCTCGAGCCACGGCAGCGCCAGGCAGACGCCCGCGCCGCGCAACAGGTTCCTGCGTGTCATCAAGCGTTTCATGTGCGCATCGCTCCTTCGTGCCTGGTCCTGTGCAGAAACAACCCGGGCCGCCTCACCGCGACGTGTCCTTCGCTCGAAGGCGGAACGCCTCGCTGGTCACCACGCGCTTCACCAGATCCGCGATCGTCCCGCCGTCCCAGCGCGCGGAGATCTCCTTGATCCTGGTCCGGTCCCCGCCGCTCGGGCGCCGGCGCACGGCGTAGCTGAAGAGCTGCTCGGTGGGGCACGTCCCCGTCCGGGCGGCCTCCACGAGCGCCGGCACGAGGCCGGAGATGTCCTCGAACGCCACGCCCTCGTACACCCCCGTCGCGTCGATCGGGTCGCCGTTCGGGTACGCGGTCCGGTAGGCGCCGATCGGGTCGAAGATCTCCAGGCTCAGCCCGATCGGGTCGAGCACGTCGTGGCAGCTCGCGCAGTCGGGCGACGCGCGGTGCTTCTCGAGCTCCTGGCGCACGTTCTCGACGGGGCCCTCGTCCCCGCCCGCGGCGCCGAGCTCCGGGATGTCCACGTTGGCGGGCGGCACCAGGGGCACGCAGAAGAGCTGCTCCAGGATCGTCTTCGCGCGGGAGGTGGGAGAGGTCCGGTCCGCGCGGGACGACAGCGTCAGGAACGCTGGGAGCGTGAGGAACCCCTCGCGCACGCCCTCGGGGTCGTTCTCGTAGACTGGCTCGAGCAGCCGGCTCTCCGGGTGGGGCGCCGTGAGGAACTCGGACCAGGGCCGCCCGCCCGTCGTGAAGCTCGCGAAGTAGGCGTTGACCTGGTCGAGCATCGCGCCCTTCACCTCGTCGTTCCAGCTCGGGAACCGGGTCGCGTCGGCGTTGTGGCTGGGGAGCGTGCGTGTGCCGAGCCACTGCCCGAAGAAGTTCTGGAAGAAGGCGGCGCTCTTCGGGTCATCCAGCATGCGGTCGACCTGCTGCCGGAGCTCGTCCTCGGTGGCGAGCTCATCGCCCTCCGCCGCGTCGAAGAGCGCCTCGTCCGGCAGCGAGCTCCAGAGCAGGTACGAGAGGCGCGACGCGATCTCGTGGCCGTTGAGGGCGCCCGGCGATCTCTCGGAGTCGGGTCCCACCTCGATCCTCAGGAGGAAATTCGGGGACGTGAGCAGGGTCCGGACGACGTGCTGCACCGCCTCGACGGGAGACATCTCGAGGGTGGTCTGCGCGTGGGCGTACTGCGCCGCATACCGGTCGAGCTCCGCCGCCTCGAGCGGGCGGCGGAAGGCGCGCAGCCCGAAGCGCTCGATGATCTCGCGCGCGCACCCGTCGTCCGCGCCCTCCGCCGGATCGCACACGAGGATCGCGGCGCGCTGCGCCTCGTTCGAGAAGGCGTCCGCGGCGAGCTCCTTGGCGGCGTCGTAATACCCCTGGACCAGGACCTGCGAGAGGTTCGAGAGCGCGTTGACGTTCGCGTCGAAGCCCTTCGCGCCGAAGGCGGGGAAGCTCTCCGCGGGCCTCAGGCGCGTTCCCAGGAGGTGGGCGACGGTGTTATTGTACTCCGACGCTGTCATGTGGTGCACGGGCATCCCGTCTATCGCGACGGAGGCGCCTTGCTCTGGATCGTCCTGGCCTCCATCGTCCTGGCTTCCGAGGATGCCAGTGCACGAGATGCCCAGGAGACATCCCCCGGCGGCGAGCCACGGGCTCGCGAACACTCGGTCACGTCTGAACGTCATCGTCGTCTCCCGCGTGTGGATTCGGCAGTCGTCCCCTCGTGTCCGGAGCGCGTCGATTTCGTGATCAAATCGTCCACGCGGGGGCATTAAGATCAGGGCGTGCCCTGCCCGCAGAAAACTACGGTGATGGCGTTGCTCCTCGGGCTGTCCGGGTGCGGGGCGGACGTGGAGATCGCGGTGGGCCGCATGAATACCGCGTCAGCGGCGAGCGGCAGCGGCGGCGAGGCGGGCAGCGGCGGCGAGGCGGGCAGCGGTGGTGGAGGGGGTAACGGCGCGGTCCCCTGTGATGTATTGCCGTCGCCGACACATCGGTACACGTTCGACGGTGTGGGAGATGTCGTCGCCGATCTCATCGGAGGTGCGGACGGCGCGATCCTCGGCGGCGCGAGCCTCGACGGCGGAGGGGGGCTCACCCTCGACGGCGTGGACGATTACGTCGATCTGCCGGCGGGGCTCCTGGCGGGATTGCGCGACGTCACCGTCATGGTCTGGGTCGTCCGCGACCGCGGAGGCGCCTACCTGCGCATCGTCGATTTCGGCCTCACCAGCAGAGGCGAAGATCCCGTCGAAGGCGAGGGGGGTGTGGGGACATCCTACCTGGTGATCACCCCCTCGACGGGCGCCGACGTGCGGGGTGTCTCCGCGCTCGCGAGCGACAGCGGCGTGACGGGCGAGGTGGCGATCCACGCCGAGCCGACGCTCGAGGACGGCGAGGTCCATCAGGTCGCCGTCGTCTTCGACGGCGCGGGGGCGACCCTGGCCCTCTACCTGGATGGCGCGCTCCTCGGCAGCGATTCTGTCGGCTTTCCGCTCTCGGGGATCCAGGACGTGAACAACTGGCTCGGGCGGTCCCAGTTCGATGCGGACCCGTACTTCGGTGGGCGCTACGACGAGCTGCGGATCTACGGCGAGGCGCTGGCCGGCTGCGCGATCGAGGCCGCGTGGAACGCCGGCCCGGATCGGCCCTGAGGCTCAGAAGGCCAGCGCGAGGCCGAGGCGGGCGCTGAGACCTGCGGCCGGGGGGCGATAGACGGTCCCCTCGAGGTTCTCGACGACGAAGCGCGGCCGCCGCAGCGGGGCGACGACGTGCAGCGCTCCCTCGATCTTCAGCGGAGCGGCGATGCGCCACTCGGCCAGCGTCCCGAGCCCGGCCGCGAAGATCGGCGCGGTGCGGGCGAAGGCCTCGTCGACCTCGCGTCCCCGGGCGAGCAGCCAGTGCTGGCGGCCGAGCGCGCAGACGTACACGCCGAAGGGGCGCTCGAGCTCGATGGCGCGCGCGCACGCGTCGACCTCGAGGAACCAGAGCCGGAACTCGGCGCCGGCGGCCGTCCCGGCGATGCGGCTCGAGCTCGACGGCACCACGCCGGCCGCCCCGTCGGCGCGGAACCAGCCGCTGCGGATCCCGCCGCCTGCGGCGAGCCCGACGCCGATCGCCGGCACGAGCGCCTGCTCGACCTGCGCGCTCACCCAGAGCGCCCCCTCCAGATCGCGCTCGGCCGGCGAAGGCGGCTGGGCTGACGCGGGAGGCGGCCGGCGCGGCGCGCGGTCCGGCGCGGGAGGCGGCGCGCTGGGCACGGGGGCGGCAGCCGCCTCAGGCTGCGCGGGCTGGGCGGGCTGCGCGGCGGCGTTCCGCGCGACCGCGTCGGGATCGATCGACATCGCGACGATCAGCGCCGCTGCCCGCGACATGGACGCGCAGTCGTGGCCGTGGATGACCCGCTCGCCGGGCGCTGGCGCGCGGATGCGCAGGTCGAGCCGGAGGCGCGCGCCGCGCTTGCGGGCGACGGCGATCTCGACCTCGATCGGCTGCCGCTGCTCCGACGCCCCCAGCAGCCGCGCGATCTCGCTCCGGACCTCGTCGACCGGCGGGCACCCGTCGGGCGCTTCCCAGCGGAGGTCGATGATGCGCGGCTCGGCGGGCGCCGCGAGGGCGCTCGCGGGCAGGACCCCCGCCGCGACGATCAGCGCCTGCAGGGCCGACGGGGCCCGGGCCCACCTGGAGACGTGCACATGGGCACTCTACTCCTCCTGCCCGCACGCGGCGCGCACACGCGTCGCGAGCGGCGAGCCCGGGCTCCGCGCGAGCAGCTTCGCCGCGATCGCCCTGCCCGACGCCGCGCGGCCGGAGCGGCAGAGCGCGATGGCGCGCGACGCCTCGCGCTCGGTCGAGAGCACGCCCCGCGGGTACCGGCTGGCGTGCTCGTCGAGCTTCGAGAGCGCCTGCGCGAACTGGCCCGCCTGCAGCGCCTGTTGCGCGTCGCGCAGCAGCGCGATCTCCGCGTCGAGCCCCTTGGAGCCCGGTCTCGCGGCGGCGGCCGCGGCCGGCGCGGGCGTGCGCGAAGCCGGCGCGCGCGCCGCGGTCGCCGTCGCGGGCGCGGCGCTGGTCCTGGCGGGGGCGCCGGTGCTGGCGGGGTCGTTGGCCTGGGCGGGGGCAGCGGCCCCGGCGGAGGCGGCGGCCCCGGGCCCGGCGGGGGCGCTCGCCTCGGCCGCAGGAGGCGCGTCGTCGCGGGCGCGCGAGGCGCCGGCCGGGGCGGCGGCGTGCGGCGTTCGGGGCATCGGGTCCGCGATCCTCGCGGCTTCCTGGGCGCGCGGCGCGTCGGGCGCCTCGCCGGACGCCGGGAAGTGGAGCGCCGCGCCCGTCGCGAGGCCCACGACCAGCGTCGCGAGCCCGATCTTCAGCGGGGCGCCGAGCAGCGTGAGGGCCGCCCCTTTCGCGACCGCCGCGCTCGCGGTCGCGGCCACGCCCGCGGCCGCGGGACCGACGGCGTGCGCCGCCGCCGCCGCGCTCGCGGTCGCGGCCACGCTCGCGGCGGGACCGACGGCGTGCGCCGCCGCCGCCGCGCTCGCGGAGCCAGCGGCGCCGGCGCCCGCAGAGCCGGCGGTCCCGGCTCCCGCGGCCTTGGCGGCGCTCACGGACATGGCCGTCGCCGCCGTCCCGGCGAGGCCGAGCCTCGCCCACACGGCCGCGCGCATCCGCCGCCGGTCGTCGTCGGTCGGCTCGTCCGTGTCGCGAAGGGCGTCCAGGAGCGCCCGCTCGCCAGCCTCCAGCTCATCCATTGCGGCCTCCTCGGATCCTGGCGTGGTGGCGTTGCACCGCGTCGGAAAACGCCTGTCGAGCGGCCCTCAGCCGCGCATACACGGTGTTGATGTTCACCCCGATACCCTGCGCGATCTCCGTCACCGGCATCTCTTCCAGCTCGGCGAGGAGGAGCACCACGCGCTTCTCCTCGTCGAGCGACGCGAGGAGGTCGTGCGCCACGCGCGCGGCCTCCGCCCTTGTCATGGCCTCGTAGGGGCTGAGGTTGCTCGGCCCTGCGAGCAGCTCCGGGTCCACGGTCTCTCCCGTTCCGCGGTGGGCCGGGCTCTTGCGGCGCAGCGACCGCCGGTGCGCCTGCACGACGTTGACCACGATCCCGAAGACCCACGTCTTCAGCGACGAGCGGCCCTGGAACTCCGGGAGCCGCCGGTGCACGACGACGAACACCTCCTGGCACACGTCCTCGTGCGCCGAGGCGTCCACGCCGAGGCGACGCACGGTCCGCCAGACGAAGGGAAAGACCTCCTCGTACACCTCGGCGAAGTCGAGCGGCGCGGCCTGGATGCCGGCCGTGGGGACGGCGGGCGCCGCGCCGCCGGCGGGAGGCATCGACGGTTCGACCGCCGCGCGGGCGGTCACGGGCTGCACCTCTCCGCGTGGGGGAGCGAGACGTAGAGCGCGCCGAGCGCGGTGAGCTCACCGCTCTCGCCGAGCAGGTCCACGTTGGGGATCGCCTCGGTCCGCCCGGAGAACCACGCGTACCGGAAGACGTCGGGGTCCGATTCGAGGAGGGGCACCGCTTCTCGCATGTAGGCGGCCTGCGCTTCGGGCGACCGATCCGCGCCGTCTCCGCACGAGAACTCGGTCAGCCAGATCGGGCGCCGGTAGCGTTTGAGCTCGCCGAGGTACCACTCGAGCGCCGGCCTGTCGCAAGCGTACCAGTGCGCCGCGATGAAATCGACGCGGCAGCCCTCGCAGGCGGCGAAGAAGGCGTCGAGGTACGCGAAGGGGTCGGTCTCGTGGCAGCCTCCGCCGCAGAAGTTCACGGCCGGCGAGACGATCTGGAGCCCCTTCTCGTCGGCGATCTCCTCGATCTGCGGCCACAGCGCGGCGGCCTCCGCGGCGGAGAGGTTGGCCTGAGAGAAGAAGTTCGGCTCGTTGAACGCGAGCAGGTACTTCGCCCCGGCCGGGATCGCCGCCTTCACCTGGTCGGCGTCGAAGCGGCCGCCCCAGACCATCGGTACGAACTCGACGCCGAGCGCGACGTGGTCGCCGCCCCGGAGCTCCTCGTCGGGGAGGCTCGCCCAGTTGTACCACCAGCCGACGCTGGCCGAGAGGGCCGAGAGGTCCGCGACCGAGTGATGGCCGTACGCGATGCCGCGCTTGCAGGAGCGCCCCGCCGGAGCTGCGCCGCCGCCGCCGTCGCTGCCGCCGTCACCGTCGCTGCCGCCGTCACCGTCGCTGCCGCCATCACCGTCGCTGCCGCCGTCACCGTCGCTGCCGCCATCACCGTCGCTGCCGCCATCGCCCGTGCTGGCGCTGCCGGCGTCGCCCGTGCTGGCGCTGCCGCCGTTGCCCGCACCGGTCGTCCCTTGGACGTTTCCGGCGCCACCGTCTCCGATCGCGTCTCCGTGGAAACTTTCTCCCATGCAGGCGGCGGACAGGAGGAGCCCCAGCAGGGGGCTGATGCCGCAGAGAAGGGCTTTGAGGTCTCGACGCATGGCTCGAGGGGTCTGGTGACCGGAGCCGTCGCGTTCCGTGACGGAAAGTGAGGGCGGGGATACGCGGTGCGTCGCGCGGTGGCCCGTGGGCTGGCGTTCCTCGGCTCGCGGGCGGATCCTCTGCTATCGTCGCACCGTGGCTGACAGCTCGCACCTCCGCGCGCTTGACGGCCGCGACGAGCGCGCCGAGGAAAACCGGATGACCATCGTTCGTTGGCTTGCCGCGCTGGCGGCGATCACCGTTCCCCTTGCGATCCCGGCGACCGGCCTTGCGCAGGACGACGCGCCCCTTCCGCCTCCGCCCTCCGGGCCGATCCCATCGGCCTCGGCGCAGCCGCCTGTGCCGCCTGCGCCACCTCCCTCGCCCGCGCCGTTGCCGCCGCCCGTGCCGCCCGCGCCGGCGCCCTCGCCCGCGCCGTTGCCGCCGCCCGTGCCGCCCGCGCCGGCGCCCTCGCCCGCGCCGTTGCCGCCGCCCGTGTCGCCCGCGCCGCCGCCCACGCCGGTGCCGCCCGCGCCGGCGCCGGCGCCCACGCCCGTGCCTCCGGCGCCCGCGCCGCCGCCGCTGCCGCCCGCTGCGCCCGCGCCGCCGGTGTCGCCTGCGCCGCCCCACGCGCCGGCGCAGCCGTACCGGCCCGCGCAGCCGTACGCGCCGGCGCCGCCGCCGGTGTCGCCTGCGCCGCCCTACGCGCCCGCGCCGCCGGCGTCGCCGGCGCGGCCTTCGCCGGGCGCGCCGTCCTCGCCGCCTCCTTCCCGGACCCAGCCGGCGCCGCGGAGCGATGCGCCGCCGCCGATCGGGGGCCCGGTGGAGACGACGGTCGACCCCGAGGCGTCGTCTGCGCCGGTCGAGCCTGCGCAGGAGCGGGAGAAGCCCGAGGACGAGGACGAGGAGCGGGACGGCGTCCGGCTCCGGTATGGCAGCACGCTGGGCGGCGGGATCATCAAGTCGCCGACGGGGACCGGCGGTGTCTTCGCGTGGACCGGCAGGGTCGGCCTCCAGATCAACCACACGCTCGGGCTCTACTACCAGAACACCCCGATGCTGACGCTCACGCCCGAGAGCACGTCCAACAGCGCGGGCTTCGACGCGGGATTCATCGATTACAACTCGCTCCTCGCGAGCCTCACCCTGTTCCACGTCCTCGATTTCGGGGCAGGCCCCTCGATGGACTACGTGGCCGTCGCGAGCTGCTCCGCGGAGTACGCGGGCATCGAGTCGGACGCGGGCTGCGCCAGCACCTCGGGCTGGTATTTCGGGGCGCACGCGCGCGGCGGCCTCATCCTCGGCGGCCTGTCCGGCGACGGCCCGCGGCGCAGCGGCTTCGCCCTCGCCGCGGAGCTCCACCCGGTGTTCATGCCCGAGGCCACGACGTTCACGTTCACCATCGGGCTCGGCGGAGAGTGGTACTGAGGCGCGCGGGCCTCGCGCATCAGGCTCCGGTCTCGCGCGCCGCGCTCCGAAGGTGACGTCGCGGTCCCACGGCGCGTGGCTGTCACGGAAGGACGAGAGCAGGATGGCTCATCCTGGGCCGAGGTCAGGACAGCCCTGCGCTGGACCGGCGGACCTGTCCGCTCTCGTCGAGATCGGTTCGTGTGTGTCACGATGAGCCACGGTGAGCCGATCTGCGCGGCGGGAGGCGCCGGAGGCTCACCCTGCTCCGTCGACCGCCGCTGCCGCTGCGCATCGTTGGATGGGCGGCCGCGGCGGATCTCGCGCACGCACCGAGTCACCGCGACGCGCTGAACGCGGAGCGTGCGTCTGGCGCGCTGCTTGCTCTTGTTGTGCCCATGTCCACGTACGGAGTTCTTTCGATCCTTCGAAAGGTCACGATCATGAGAGCAGAGCAACGCGTCCGAGGCGCGGTACTTCTTGTCGTTGCGCAGGTTTCGCTCGTCACCGCGTGTTCGGCAACGATCGAGGATTCAGGTAGCAACACGGACCCTGGCACAGAGGCCGAGGAGTCCACCTCCTCCGGCACACCAGGCGGCGGCGCGCCCGCGCCCGAGACCGCGGTGGACCTGTTTGCTTGCGACCTCGAGCCGAGCTGCGATCTGATGGTGCGGCATCTCGGCGTGGAACCGCTGGCTGCGACCGAGTGTGCGGCCAGGCTCGTGCTCGGCGGTGGCACGGGCGTCATCACGTCGCTCGACGCCCCCGGCCCGTTCATCGATGAAACAGAGACGCTCGTCATTGTCCTCGGCGACGGCACCGGACTGGTGCAGACCCGCGAGAGGCACTGCCTTCGCGACGACGGGCTGTGTGACACCGATCCGCCCTGGGAGGCCTCGTCCCGGCATCAGCTCTGCGATCTGGAGGTCTCTTCGTCCGTGCAGGAAGCGTGCGAGGGCAACGTTGCCAATCAATGCTTCTGGACGCCCTGGGACGTCACCAATTGCCGGGACGTGGAGGACTCTACCTGCGACGACATCGCCGGCAGGCTGTGAGTCGCGCACCGGCGCGGGCTCAGCGCAGGGCTGCTCGCAGCGCGCGGACCGCCTGGCTCTGCGTCGGCTGATCGAGGAAGCTGGCGAGCCACGCAGGGTCCAGCTCGGGAAGGAGCGTGCTTCGCGCCCGGAGCTCGTACCGGTCGCCCGAGAGCGCGAAGATGCCGAGTCCCTCCTCGCGATCCCACATCCAGACCTCGGCGACGCCGAGGCCCCTGTAGATCTCCAGCTTGTCGAAGCCGCCGTGCGTCCAGGCGACCTCGATCGCCAGATCCGGAATCTCCTTGTTCGTGTCGCCGACGATGTAGCATTCGTCGGGCTCGGCACCGCGCTCCCTCAGAGCATTGCGGAGCGTCCACGCACCGTACCCGCTGAGCTCGACGCCGCGCTCATCGCAATAGGCCTCCAGGAGCCGCGCGATGGTCGTTTTGACCCTTTCGTGATCGCGGGCCGGGCTCATCAGCTCGATCGCTCCGTTCAGGTAGTACATGCGTACACCAGCCCGGTCTCCCCGCACGGCGAGGAGGATCTCGTAATCCTTCCACGTCATCCCGTGGAGGATGACGTGCTGGTCGCTCTCCTCGTGGCCGGGCCGAGGTCGCTCGGCCTCGGGTGCGGCGTTCGTCGGGACAGACTGCATGTGCCGGAAGATACCCGATGCCGCAGCCAGCCACCCGTCGGCACACGGTGCCCCAGGTCGTGAGCTGAACATCGATGTAAAATTTTGCCGATTCTGGATCGCGGCTTCCCCTCGGCCCCTCACGAGCGCCGTCCCCCCGCGCCCGGCTCTCCGGTGGTATCCACGACCGCCCGGCTCGGGTCCCGACGGCCGCCCGCCGGTCTTCGGCGAAACCTTCGCGGGCCGCCCGTGTCCAAGGAAACCTGATGCGCTCGATCCCCCGCTCCGTCTTCACCGCCCTCGCCGCCGCGATGGGGCTCTCCCTCGCGGCCTGCGCTGCAGCTCCTCCGCCCGCGGCGCAAGCGCCCGTCCCGCAGGGCGACGGCCGCGCGGCGACCCCGCCGCCGCCTCCGCTCCCCGAGAACGAGGCGTTCGCCGTCCACGGGACGCTCAAGGACGAGTGGCTGCCGCTCCTCAAGCAGGCGCCCTTCGACCCGAAGTCCGCGCTGGTCCCCCCGACGCCGGCCGGGGTGCCCGCCCCGCCGGCCGCCTGCGAGGCGTTCGCGCGGCGCGCCCCCGCCGCGCCCGCGCGCGCCTGCGGCGACGCGCAGGGCGCCCTCGACGCGCTCGACGCCGCGCTCGCCGAGGACGACCCCGCGAAGCGCGACGCGCGGCTCGCGGGCGTCGAGACGTGCGCCGGCCTCGAGGCGGGCCTCGCGCGCGCCCTCCGGGCCGAGCTCGCGCCCGTCGCCTGCGGCGACGCGATCGCCGCGCCGTTCCTCGAGGCGCCGCCGGCGACGCTCAAGGGCGACCTCTACCAGGTGCTGCTCGGCCTCACGCTCTCCGCCCGGCTCGCGCGCACGGCGACCGAGCCGCCCGCGCTCCGGCCGCCGTACGACGCCCAGCGCGTCGTCGCGTTCACCAAGGGGCCGCTCTTCACGTGGGTCACCGATCAGGCCCGCGCGATCGAGGACCTCGGGCGGCTCGGGGTCGCGCTGCCGTTCTACGCGAAGGGCATCGTCGCCGTGGAGTCCGGGCGCGCCGACATGCGGCTCGTCGAGGCGGTCCGGTCGGCGCCGCTGCCCGACGCCATGCGGAAGGACGCGGAGCTCAGCAACGTCTACTACGGCGAGCTCGACCAGCTCCTGGAGCCCTGGAAGACGCGCGGCCGCGACGCCGCGCTCGTCGGCCTGCGCGAGCTCTCGTCGGTCGGCGCGCTCCGCGACGCCCGCGTCGACGGCGCGCGCGCGATGCTCTCCCGCCTCTACGGCGGCCGGCGCGTCGACGCGCTGGACGCGCTGGAGCTGCCGCCGCCCCCGGCGGCGACGCCGTCGACGGCCGTCGAGCGGCTCGCGGCCCGCCTGCCGACGTACTACGCCGGCCGCCTGCTCCCGGCCGACGCGGCGGCGCGGCCGGAGACCCTGCGCGCGCTGCTCGGCCGGGGCGTCCCGCTGCAGCACCGCGCGGCGCTGCGTACGGCCGAGCTCTCGCCCGAGGCGCGGCTGCTCTATGCGCGGGCGCGGATCGAGCTCGGCCGGCTGTACTGGCGGGCCGTGGACTTCGATCAGGCGACCGCGCTGCTCACGGCGTGGCCCGAGGGGACGCCGCGCCCGCCCGAGGCGACGATGCTGCTCGCGCTCGCGCTCGGCCTGCGCAACGGCCCCGAGGACGCGGCGCTGATGATGCGGCGGGCGCCGCTCGCGGGGCTCGGCCTGGGCGACCTCGCGGCGCTCGACTGGGTGGCCCGCGTGAAGCCGGCGTCGCCCCACGCGGGCATCGCGGCGTACGACGCGGCGCTGATCAAGCAGATCGCGGCGCCCCAGGGCGCGGACGCGAGCTACTGGTCCGACGTGGCCGCGCGGTTCCGCGAGGCGCAGGCGCTCCTGACGGGGCCGCTGGCGCAGGCGGCGGAGGAGCGGGCGCGCGCGGCCGACGAGGTCGCGCGGTCGGCGCGCTGAGGCGCGGTCGGCGGAGGATCCCGGCGGGCGGCCCTCAGCGGGCGCCCTCGCCGGGCGGCTTGTACTCCGTGAGCTGACCCGTCGCGACGAAGCCTATCTGCGCATGGAGCGCCGGCCGCTCCTCGGAGCATGCAGCGCGGACGGGCTGGTCCTTGTGTTGGCGGTGCCCACCTACCAGCCGGCCCGCCTGGTGCTGCGCGGAAAGGCCATGACACGTACGAACGACGTCGTGCGTCTTGAACATGCGACGCGCAAGCGCGTCGGCGATCCTGCCATGTCGGAGATCTCCGGCGTGGTGCTCGTCGACAACATCGCCCCCGAGAAGAAGGTGCTCGTCCATTACCGGGACGCGGGCGGCAACTGGCGCGTCGTCCCGGCGCGATATGACTCCGCGCCGCCCTGGGGCTCTCCCGAGCGGTGGGTCTTCTCCGGGATCATCTATCCTGCCGGATACCAGGAGCCGGCGCGGTTCGCGATCCAGTACATCGTCGCCGGGCGCGAGTACTGGGACAACAACGAGCAGCACGACTACCTCCTGGATCCGGGGGGGATCGTGTTCGGAGACGCGCCGCTCTTCGGCTTCGATCGCCTCCAGCGCATCGTGGAGTTCGTGGGCTGGCGGTACCGCATGGATGTGGTGAAGATCGAGGAAGCCATGCCGCTCCCCGGGCGCGGGTACACAGCGCGATACAAGGTCACGATCGGGCGAAGCCTGGGGCCAGGCCGTTACGCCCACGCGCGCTGCGTGGCCCTCGCCGTGCGCGGCGCCGACGTCAGCGTCCTGAGCCAGACCGTGTGCGAGTCCCTCCCTGCGCTCGATCTCGTCACCCCTTGATCCGGGCGCCCGAGGGGCGGCAGGCCCGCGATGCTCGCCGGCCGACGCGGCGCGCCGAGCTGCGGGCGGCGCGGCCTCACGGTCCGCCCGAGCCGCCGGCGCCGCCCGTTCCGGGGATCCACCAGCCTCCGCCGCTGGCTCCAGCGCCGCCGGTGCCCTGGTTGCCGATGCCCGGGCCGCTGCCCGCGCCAGGGCCGCTGCCCGCGCCAGGGTCGCCGCCGGCGCCGCCCGCGCCAGCGTCACCGCCCGCGCCAGCGTCGCCGCCCTCGCCATCGTCGCCGCCCGCGCCATCGTCGCCGCCCGCGCCAGGACCGCCGCCCGCGCCCGGGGGGTCCAGGATGGGGCCTGGGCTGACCACGCCCCCTCCCATCGCGGCCAGGTCATAGGCGCGGTACGTCGCAAAATAAACACCGATCGGCTTGAGCACGAAGCCGGAGCCCACGACGACGCCCCCCGCCGGGCCGACTCCCCAGGCCCAGCCGCCGAGACTGACGATGTCCCAGGTGATCTTCTGGAACACCGGATAAGCCGAGATCCGCGCATAAGCTGCCGTGGGCACGAAGTAGGTCGAGCTGGCTTGAAGCGTGATGGTCTCGCTCACGCTGAACCCGACCGCCGACGAGATATCCGAGAGAGATATCGGGCAGTTGCCCGGCCCCACGAGCGGGGCGTTCCCCGACGGCGCGCCGTTGCCCGGCGCGCCCCCGCTCCACGATGGCTGTCCGTTCGACGGCGCGCCGTTGCCCGGCGCGCTCCCGCTCCACGATGGCTGTCCGTTCGAGGGCCTGCAGTCGTCGGACATGCTCCACGGGGGCAGGCAGTCCGTCGGCGCGCGGGAGCCCGGCGTGCCCCCCGGGCCAGGCGCGAACGGCGCGCCAGGCGTCCCCGGCAGCCCGTTGCCGAAGCCCATGCCCGGCGCGCCGCCGAAAGGGGGCAAGCCTGCCCCGAAGAAAGGCGGTAGTCCCGGTAGGCCCGGTAGTCCCGGCAGGCCCGTCGCGGGCTGCGATTCCGCGGGTGTGACGGTGGCGGTGGCGGTCCCGGTGAGGCTCACGGAGGGCTGGACGCTCGCCGATACGGCGATGTCCAGCGTCCGCGGGCCGAACCCCTCCGCCACGCTGAGCACGTGGGCGGCGTCCTCCCAGTGGTACGTCTCCGGGAGGACGAACACATTCGCGATCATCTGACCGTGACACAGGGCGCCGCGCGCCTCGCCGGTCTCGGTGTGCACACCGCTGCTGTCCGGGAGCCCCGGCGCCTCGCGTGGGCCCGCGCAGCTGAGCGATGAAACGAGAACCATCGCCATGCCAGGCGTGATCTTTCTGTCGGGTGCAAACATCGGTGAACCTCGGGTTGCCGTCCGTGCCGCGCTGATCTGAGCTGCCAGGCATCGAGGGCTCCGGGGGGGAAGGACCGTCTCCCGCGGCGTCCGGGTCTCCTGGGAGGCCTCTCTTTCGGGACACCGGCGATCCGGGATCGGACGCCAGCTCATGAAACGCCGCGCGCGTCCGGATCTCTGGAGAGCGATCCCCTCGGTGAGCACAGGAGGCCTGCTCGATGAACCGGCATGCAAGAAGCGGGGAATGCCAGGTTTAGCTCGCATGTGGGCGCCGCGCCGAGATCCGGCGCAAAGGATGATTCGATGGACTGGCGCTTGCCGCTCTCCCCGCGCGCGTGACCGGCGCGCTCACGGCCGCGGCTCGGCGCCGCCGGAGCGAACGTCATGACCACGCGCGAGCGAGGCCAGCATGAGACAGCCTGCCACCGTCGTGAGGGCCGCGAGCGCGGCCTGCGCGATCCTCACCGCCGCCGCCTGTGCGCAAGACGTCGATCCGCAGCGCGACGCGCCGCCCATGGAGCCTCCGGCCTCGTCGATCGGCGCCGCGGGGCAGCGGCTCGGCGAGCCACGATGGGTGATCACCCAGGCGCTCGACTTCAACGCTGACGGCATGGCCGATGTGCTCTGGAACGACGCCGAGCGAGGTCTTGTGGCCGTGTGGTTGATGGAGGGGACCCGCCTGCTCGCGCCCGGGCCGTTCATCCCGGGGCCGCCCGGCGGTCGCTGGTTCGCCAAGACGAGCGACTTCAACTTCGACGGCATGGCGGATGTGCTCTGGCGTCACGAAGAGCAGGGCGCGATGGCGGTGTGGTTGATGGAGGGAACCCACCTGCTGGCGCCCGGGCCGATCCTCCCCGCGCCGGGCGGCGGCGGCTGGTTCGCCAGGGCGATCGACTACAACGCCGACAACATGGCCGACGTGCTCTGGAGCAACGGCGAACAGGGGGTGATGGCGGTGTGGTTGATGGAGGGGACCCGCCTGCTGGCGCCGGGGCCGTTCATCCCGGGGCCGATCGGCGACGGCTGGGACGTCGCCGCCGTGGGCGACTTCAACGCCGACGGCATGTCGGACGCGGTCTGGCGCCATGCGGAGCAGAACCTGATGGCGGTGTGGCTGATGGAGGGAACTCGCCTGCTGGCGCCGGGGCCGCCCATCCCGGGGCCGATCGGCGACGGCTGGGCGATCGCCTGGGGCGCCGACTTCAACGGCGATGGCATGGCCGACGTGCTCTGGAACAACGCGGAGCAGAACCTGATGGCGGTGTGGCTGATGGAGGGGACCCGCCTGCTGGCGCCCGGGCCGTTCATCCCGGGGCCGCTCGGCGATGGCTGGGTGGCGCGCACCGCCGGCGATCTGAGCTTCGACGGCATGGCGGACGTGGTCTGGCAAAGGGGCGAGACGAGCGAGATGGCGGTGTGGCTGATGGAGGGGAGCGAGCTGCTCGCGCCCGGGCCGGTGATCCCGGGGCCCCTCGACGGCGAGTGACCGCGGCGCCTGCGCCAGGTGCAGGAGACGTGCAGAGGAGGAGGCTCGTGGAGGTGCTGAAGGGTCTGTGTGCCGTCGCCGTGGGGTGCGTCGCGCCCTCGGGCTGCGCGGCGGACGCCGAGCTGCGAGAGCGAGGAGGGCTCGCGCTGGAGCTCCCGGCGACGTCGCTCGGCGCCGTGGTTCCGCGCGCGAACGGGGCCGGATGGAAGGTCATGCAGGGGGCCGACTTCAACTTTGACGGCATGGCCGATGTGCTCTGGAACCACGCGGAGCACAACCTGGCGGCGGTGTGGCTGATGGACGGCAGCCGGCTCCTCGCGCCGGGGCCGGTGATCCCCGGGCCGGTCGGCGAGGGCTGGGTGGCCGCCTCTGCGGCCGACTTCAACCATGACGGCATGGCGGACGTGCTCTGGAACAGCCCCGAGCTGAACCTGATGTCGATCTGGCTCATGGCTGGCAGCCGGCTGCTCGCGCCGGGCCCGCTCATCCCGGGGCCGATCGGCGACGGCTGGGTCGCCGTCCAGAACCTGTTCGACCTCAATCGCGACAACATGGTCGATGTCGTCTGGAACAACCCGGAACAGAACCTGATGGCCGTCTGGTTGATGGAGGGGAGCCAGCTCCTCGCGCCGGGGCCGTTCATCCCGGGGCCGCCCGGCGACGGCTGGAAGGCGGTCGCGGTGGGGGACACCAACTTCGACGGCATGGGGGATGTCGTCTGGAACAACCCGGAGCAGAACCTGATGGCCGTCTGGTTGATGGAGGGAAGCCAGCTTCTCGCGCCCGGGCCGGTGATCCCGGGGCCGATCGGCGATGGCTGGATCGTTGTCACGGCGAACGACTTCAGCGGCGACGGCGAGGCGGACGTGCTCTGGACGCACGCCGAGCAGGGCCTCATGGCCATCTGGCTGATGGATGGCAGCCGGCTGCTCGCGCCGGGGCCGGTGATCCCGGGGCCGCTCGGCGAAGGCTGGTCCGTGCGCACCGCCGGCGACGCCAACTTCGACAGCATGGCGGACGCGATGTGGCAGGCCGACGGAACGAACCAGATGGCCATCTGGCTGATGGAGGGCAGCCGCCTGCTCGCGCCCGGGCCGGTGATCCCGGGGCCCCACGGCGGCGGGTAATCGGCAGCACATGGCTGATCATCCCGTCCCGCCGATCCCGGTCGCGCTGCATCGGCTGTGTGCGGCCGCGCGCGTCGGTTGCCCGCGCCATGATCGTGCGCTGGCCGGAAGCTGCGGCCCCGCGGCGCGGTCGAGGGGGCCTGGGCGTCGGGATACGCGATCTTGACGCCTGGACGGCACGCCCTGAGGCGATCTTGACGCGGCGAGGGTTATCTTTTGCCGGTATCGCCGATCGACCGCCATCCGCAGACCGCCGCCATGAAGTCGCCGAGCAGATCCGTGGACGCCGCTCCCTTCAGGGTGCCAGCAGAGGACCACCCTCGGATCCCGGAGGACGACCCCCGGACTGACGCGGATCTCGCCCCCGTCTTCCTGCTCACCTGGCTCACCTGCATGCTCACGACGATCGGGGCGGTCGCGCGCGGCGAGACGTTCGGCGGCGGGACCACGCTGGCCGCGCTCGCCGCGCTCCTCGTGCCCTGCCTGCTCAGAGACTGGTTACGGCCGCGACGGCACAGGTAGAGGTAGGCGCGGGCCGGGGATCGTTCGAATCGCCCGACCCCATGACCGGCCTTGATGCTTTCTTGACGCCGCACCGCTCTGGATTGACAGCCTCTTGACCTGAGGGGGACTACCCTCTTCCCCGCTCGGTCGGCACGGGCGTTAGAGCGCCCGGTGAGGTCGCCATGGACGTGATCTACCTGGGACTGACGGTCCTCTGTTTCTCTCTGTTTGCAGGGCTCATTGAGCTCTGTGAAAGGGTCTGAGCGCCATGACCGCGTTCACCTGGATCTCGGGCGCCATCGCGCTGGGTCTCCTGGTTTACCTGATCTTCGCCCTCCTCAGGCCGGAGAGCCTGTCATGACCGCCAGCGGCGCGCTTCAGGTAGCGCTCTACGTGGCCGTCCTCCTCGGCCTCTCCGTCCCGCTCGGCACAACCATGGCGCGGGTCTACCAGGGCGAGCGTGGCCTCATGACCAGAGTCCTGGGGCCGGTCGAGCGGCTCATCTACCGCGCCGCGGGCGTGCGGGCGGATCAGGAGATGCGCTGGCAGGAGTACGCCTTCGCGGTGCTCGCGTTCAACCTGGCCGGGCTCCTCGTCCTCTATGCCCTCCAGCGGCTCCAGGGCGTCCTCCCGCTGAACCCCGAGGGCATGGCCGCTGTCCCGCCCGGTCTCGCGTTCAACACCGCCGCGAGCTTCGCCTCCAACACGAACTGGCAGGCGTACGGCGGCGAGTCGACGCTCAGCTACCTGACGCAGATGGTTGGGCTCGGGGTGCAGAACTTCGTGTCCGCCGCCACCGGCATGGCCGTGCTCGTGGCGCTGATCCGCGGGATCACGCGGAAGACCGCGGACACCGTCGGGAGCTTCTGGGTCGATCTCGTCCGGAGCACCCTCTACATCCTCCTGCCGCTCTCCCTCGTGCTCGCCGTCCTCCTCGTGTCCCAGGGGGTCGTCCAGGGCTTCGGCGCGTACCAGAGCGCGTCGCTGCTCCAGGTCGTCAAGGACCCGAGCGGCAACGTGGTCGCCCAGCAGGTGATCCCGATGGGACCCGCGGCCTCGCAGATCGCGATCAAGCAGCTCGGGACCAACGGCGGCGGGTTCTTCGGCGCGAACTCGGCGCACCCCTTCGAGAACCCGACCGCCCTCTCGAGCTTCCTCGAGATGCTCGCGATACTGCTCATCCCCGCCGCCCTGTGCCACACGTTCGGCCGGATGGTGGGCGACAGGCGCCAGGGCTGGGCCGTGCTCGCCGCGATGACGGCCATCTTCGTGGTCCTCCTCGTCCCCTGCGTCGCCTGGGAGCAGGCGGGCAACCCCGCGCTCTCCGGCCTGGGCGTCGATCAGGCGGCGAGCGCGCTCCAGGCCGGCGGCAACATGGAAGGCAAGGAGGCGCGCTTCGGCATCACGAGCTCCGCCCTCTGGGCGACGGCCACCACGGCGGCCTCGAACGGCTCGGTCAACGCGATGCACGACTCCTTCACGCCCCTCGGCGGGCTCGTGCCCCTCTGGCTCATGCAGCTCGGCGAGGTCGCCTTCGGCGGCGTCGGCTCCGGCCTCTACGGCATGCTGATGTTCGTCGTCATCGCCGTCTTCGTGGCCGGCCTGATGGTGGGGCGCACGCCGGAGTACCTCGGCAAGAAGGTCGAGGCGTTCGAGATGAAGATGGCGTCCCTGGTCGTGCTCTTCCCGGCGATCACGGTCCTCGCCGGCACCGCCGTCGCCGTGATGACCGAGGCAGGGCAGAAGGGCATCTTCAACCCGGGACCGCACGGGTTCAGCGAGGTGCTCTACGCGTTCTCCTCCGGCGCGAACAACAACGGCAGCGCCTTCGGCGGCCTCGGCGCGAACAGCCCGTTCTACAACACCGCCATCGGCGTCGCGATGCTCATCGGCCGCTACGCGGTGATCGTCCCCGTGCTCGCGCTCGCGGGCTCGCTCGCGCGAAAGAAGCTCGTCCCGGCCGGCCCGGGCACGCTGCCCACGCACACGCCGCTCTTCGTCGCGCTCCTGACCGGCACCGTGCTGCTCGTCGGCGCGCTCACGTTCGTCCCCGCGCTCGCGCTCGGGCCCATCGTCGAGCACCTGGAGATGACGCGATGACCGTGAACCTCCGCGCCGCCGCCGAGGCGATCGAAAGGCGCGGCGCGGCCGCTCCGCCCCCCGCGCTGTCGCCGCCGCCGAGGCCGCGCCACCCGTCCCGCGACGTCGAGGGGAAGAAGACCGCGGCGAGGCCGCTCCTCGACCCGGCGATCCTCAGGCCGGCGATCGCCGCCGCGTTCCGCAAGCTCGACCCGCGCCATCAGGTGCGCAACCCGGTGATGTTCGTGGTCCTCGCCGGGAGCGCCCTCACCACGGCCCTGTCCGTGCACGCGCTGCTCGGCGAGGGCGAGGAGCCGCCCGGATTCATCCTCGCCATCTCCCTCTGGCTCTGGTTCACCGTGCTCTTCGCGAGCTTCGCGGAGGCCGTGGCCGAGGGGCGCGGCAAGGCGCAGGCGGACACGCTGCGCAAGGCGCGGCGCGACGTCGAGGCCGTGAAGCTCGCCTCCCCCGAGCGCGACGCGGCGCGGACCACGGTGTCCGCGTCGAGCCTCCGGAAGGGGGACCTCGTGCTGGTGGAGGCAGGCGCGATCATCCCGGGCGACGGCGACGTCGTCGTCGGCGTCGCGTCGGTCGACGAGAGCGCCGTCACCGGCGAGAGCGCCCCCGTCGTGCGGGAGAGCGGCGGCGACAGGAGCGCCGTCACCGGCGGGACGCGCGTCCTGTCCGACTGGCTCATCGTCCGCGTCTCGGCCAACCCCGGCGAGGCGTTCCTCGACCGGATGATCGCGATGGTGGAGGGGGCGAAGCGGAAGAAGACGCCGAACGAGATCGCGCTCGACATCCTCCTCGCCGCGCTCACCATCGTGTTCCTCCTCGCGACCGCGACGCTGCTGCCGTACTCGATCCACGGCGTCCGGGCGGCGGGGCAGGGGACCCCGATCAGCATCACCGTGCTCACGGCGCTGCTCGTGTGCCTGATCCCGACCACGATCGGCGGGCTGCTCTCGGCGATCGGCATCGCCGGCATGGACCGGATGATCCAGGCGAACGTCATCGCCACGTCGGGCCGCGCCGTCGAGGCCGCCGGCGACGTCGACGTGCTGCTGCTCGACAAGACCGGCACGATCACGCTCGGCAACCGGCAGGCGACGGAGCTCATCCCGGCGGACGGCGTCGAGGCGAGGGCGCTCGCCGACGCCGCGCAGCTCGCGTCGCTGGCCGACGAGACCCCCGAGGGGCGCAGCGTCGTCGTGCTCGCGAAGGAGAAGCACGGCCTGCGCGAGCGCGACCTCGGGGCCCTCGGGGCCCGCTTCGTCCCCTTCTCCGCGCAGATCCGGATGAGCGGCGTCGACCACGGCGCGCGCGAGATCCGGAAGGGCGCCGTCGAGGCGATCGAGGCCTACGTCAAGGAAAAGGGTGGCGCGGTCCCGGCCGCGGTGCGCGCGGTGAGCGAGGCCATCTCCCGGAAGGGCGGCACGCCGCTCGTGGTCGCCGAGGGCGGCGCGGTGCTCGGCGTCATCCACCTCAAGGACATCGTGAAGGGCGGCATCCGGGAGCGCTTCGGCGACCTCCGGCGCATGGGGATCAAGACCGTGATGATCACGGGCGACAACCCGCTCACGGCCGCGGCCATCGCCGCCGAGGCCGGCGTCGACGACTTCCTCGCGCAGGCCACGCCCGAGGCCAAGCTCTCGCTGATCCGCGAGTACCAGGCGGGCGGGCGGCTCGTCGCCATGACCGGCGACGGGACGAACGACGCCCCCGCGCTGGCGCAGGCGGACGTCGCGGTCGCCATGAACACGGGCACCCAGGCCGCGAAGGAGGCCGGGAACATGGTGGATCTCGACTCGAACCCGACCAAGCTCATCGAGATCGTCGAGATCGGCAAGCAGCTCCTGATGACGCGGGGCGCGCTGACGACCTTCAGCCTGGCGAACGACGTGGCCAAGTACTTCGCCATCATCCCGGCGGCCTTCGTCTCGACGTACCCCGCGCTCGGGCGGCTCAACGTGATGGGGCTCTCCACCCCGCGCCGCGCGGTGCTCTCGGCCGTGATCTTCAACGCGCTCGTCATCGTGGCGCTGATCCCGCTCGCGCTCCGGGGCATCCGATACCGGTCCGTCGGCGCGGAGCGCATGCTCCGCAGGAACCTGCTCGTCTACGGCCTCGGCGGGCTCCTCGCGCCGTTCGTGGGGATCAAGCTCATCGATCTCCTCCTCTCCGCCCTCGGCCTCGCCTGATCACCCAGGGAAAGAACGCCATGCTCGCCCACCTGCGACCCGCCCTCGTCCTGCTCCTCGCCCTCACCGGCGTCACGGGGTTCGTCTACCCGCTGCTCTCGACCGCGATCGCCCAGGCCGCGTTCCCCCACCAGGCGAACGGCAGCCTCGTGCGGAAGGACGGCCACGTGGTCGGGTCGAGCCTGCTCGGCCAGCCGTTCGACGATCCCCGCTACTTCTGGGGGCGCCCCTCGGCGACGAGCCCCGTGCCCTACGCCGGGCAGGCCTCCGCCGGGAGCCACCTCGGGCCCACGAACCCCGCCCTGGCCGGGGCGGTCAAGGCGAGGATCGACGCGCTCCGCGCCGCGGATCCGGGGAGCGCCGCGCCGGTGCCGGTCGACCTCGTGACCGCCTCCGGCAGCGGCCTCGATCCGCACATCAGCCCCGCGGCGGCGGCGTACCAGGTGCGGCGCGTCGCGCGCGCGCGCGGCCTCCCCGAGGACGAGGTGCGCCGGCTCGTCGCGCGGCACACCGAGGGGCGGCTGCTCGGGCTCCTCGGCGAGCCACACGTGAACGTGCTCCTCCTGAACCTCGCCCTCGACGGCGCCCGCTGAGGAGGCCGCGCGCGGTGGTGGACGCAGGCGACGACCGGCCGGATCCCGAGGCGCTGCTCGCCGCGGCACGCGAGGAGGAGGAGCGCGAGCAGAAGGGCAAGCTCAAGATCTTCTTCGGCGCCGCGCCCGGGGTCGGCAAGACGTACGCGATGCTCAGGGCGGCGCGATCGCTCCGCGACGAGGGCGTCGACCTCGTCGTCGGGTGGGTCGAGACGCACGGGCGCGCCGAGACCGAGGCGCTCCTCGAGGAGCCCCCGCGGCTGCCGCGCCTGCCGGCGATCGAGGTCGATCACCGCGGCAGAACGCTGCGGGACTTCGACCTCGAGGCCGCGCTGAAGCGCCGTCCGAAGCTCCTCGTCGTCGACGAGCTGGCGCACACGAACGCGCCGGGGCTCAGGCACCCGAAGCGCTGGCAGGACGTCCTGGACCTCCTGGAGGCCGGGATCGACGTCTACACCACCGTCAACGTCCAGCACATCGAGAGCCTGAACGACGTGGTGGCGCAGGTGACCGGCGTCGTGGTCCGGGAGACGGTGCCCGACTCGATGATCGAGCGCGCCGACGAGATCGAGATCATCGACCTGCCCCCGGACGACCTCCTCGAGCGGCTGCGCGAGGGCAAGGTCTACCTCTCGGAGCAGATCGAGCGGGCGGCGAGCAGCTTCTTCCGCAAGGGCAACCTCATCGCCCTGCGCGAGCTCGCCCTCCGGCGCACCGCCGAGCGCGTCGACGGCCAGATGCGCGGCTACATGCGCGCCCACGGGATCCAGAAGACGTGGGCCGTCGCCGAGCGGATCGTCGTCTGCGTGGGCCCGAGCCCCATGTCGGCGCGGCTGATCCGGGCGACGCGGCGGATGGCCGGCGGCCTGAAGGCGGAGTGGCACGCGGTCTACGTGCAGACGCCCGCCCAGGCGCGGCTCTCCCAGGCCGATCGCGAGCGGGTCGACCGGAACCTCGCGCTCGCCGAGCGCCTCGGCGCCAGCACGGTCCATCTTCACGGCGCGGAGGTCGCCGCGGAGGTCCTGCGGTACGCGAGGCGCCACAACGTCTGCAAGATCGTCGTCGGCAAGCCGACCCACCCCCGATGGAAGGACTTCGTCTACGGCTCGCTGCTCGACGATCTCGTGCGCCAGAGCGGCGACATCGACGTCCACGTCATCCAGGGGACGGCGGAGGCTCAGAAGCCGGAGCCCGGGCTGCCGGAGCGGCGCCCGGCCAGGCCGGCGGCGTACGCCTTGAGCGGGTGCGTGGTGGTGCTCTGCACGCTCGTCTCGTGGCTCATGCACCCGTTCTCCGACCTGGCGAACCTCATCATGGTGTACCTGGTCGGGGTCGTCTTCGTCGCGGCCCGCTTCGGCGCCGGGCCCTCGGTGCTCGCGTCGGTGCTGGGCGTCGCCGCCTTCGATTTCTTCTTCGTAAGGCCCTACCTGACCCTCGCGGTCGGCGATCTCCGGTACCTCCTCACGTTCGCCATCATGCTCGGGGTGGGTCTCGTCATCGCCAGCCTCACCGCGCGCATCCGTCGCCAGGGCGAGAGCGCCGGCGAGCGCGAGCAGCGCACCGCGGCGCTCTACGCGATGAGCAGGGAGCTGACCGCCCTGCGCGGTATCGACAAGCTCAGCCTGGCGGCCGCGCGCCACGTGCGCGACGTGTTCGAGGCGGACGCCGCCGTCCTCCTGCCCGGCCCCGACGGGCGGCTCGCCGTCCGGGCGGGCACGGCCGACGATCTGGCCGGGAGCGAGCAGGAGCGGGCGGTCGCGGAGTGGACCTATGCGCGCGGCCGAGCCGCGGGCGCCGGGACCGACACCCTCCCGAGCGCGGCCGCGATGCACCTGCCGCTCCAGGGCTCCTCCGGGCCGATCGGCGTCCTCAGCGTCCGCCCGCGCTCGACATCGTCGTTCCTCGACCTGGGCCGGCGCGAGCTGCTCGGCGCCTTCGCCACGCAGACGGCGCTCGCGCTGGAGCGCGCGCTCCTCGCGAAGCAAGCCCAGCAAGCCCAGCTCCACGCGCAGGCGGAGGAGCTCCGCAACGCTCTCCTGAGCTCCGTCTCGCACGATCTGCGCACGCCGCTCGCCACGATCACGGGCGCCGCCGGCGCGCTGCTCGACGACGGCGACGATGGGCCGGCGCTCGACCCGTCCGCCCGGCGCGAGCTGACCCAGACGGTGCTGGAGGAAGCGCAGCGGCTGGAGCGCCTCGTCCGCAACCTGCTCGACATGACGCGGCTGGAATCCGGGGCGCTCGCGGTCAAGAAGGAGTGGCTGCCGCTCGAGGAGGTCGTCGGGGCTGCGCTGAACCGGGTCGAGGAGCACCTCGAGGGACGGCAGGTCTCGATCGAGCTCGGCCGGGCGACGGGGCTCGTGCCGATGGATGGGGTGCTGATCGAGCAGGTGCTCATCAACCTCCTCGAGAACGCGCTCAGGTACTCGCCGGCCGGCAGCCCGATCGCGATCCGGGGGTTCACCGAGGGAGACGTGGCGATGCTCGAGATCAAGGATCGCGGTCCGGGCATATCGCCGGGCGAGGAGGAGGCGATCTTCGAGAAGTTCCACCGGGGGCGCGGCCACGGCCGCCAGGGCCTCGGCCTCGGCCTCACGATCTGCCGCGGCATCGTGGCCGCGCACGGCGGGCGGATCACGGCGGAGAACCGGCCTGACGGGGGCGCGATCTTCCGCGTGACGCTGCCCATCGAGGGCCGCCCGCCGGACGTCGCCCCCCTGGAGCTGCCGGCGCCGGCGGGCGCCTGATAGCGTGGCCGGACGGATGTCGGACGCGTCCCCCCTCGTGCTGCTGATCGAGGACGAGCCGCAGATGCGGCGTTTCCTCCGCGCGATGCTGGCGGCCCGCGGCTACCGGCTCGTGGAGGCGGAGACGGGCGGCGAGGGGATCGCCCAGGCGACGACGCGCAATCCGGATCTCGTGCTCCTCGATCTGGCGCTGCCGGACATGGACGGCCTGGAGGTGACCCGCCGCCTCCGCGAGTGGAGCGCTGTCCCGATCATCGTGCTGTCGGCCCGTGGTCAGGAGCAGGACAAGATCGACGCGCTGGACGGCGGCGCCGACGATTACCTGACCAAGCCCTTCAGCGCGGGCGAGCTCCTGGCGCGGCTGCGCGTGGCGCTGCGCCACGCCGCCCACGCGGCGCGCGGAGCGAAGGAGGAGGGCCACCGCTTCGCGGTCCAGGACGTCGAGGTCGACCTCGCGCGCCGGGTCGTGCTGCGAGGGGGCGAGGAGATCCATTTGACCCCCATCGAGTACAGGCTGCTCACGACGCTGATCCGGCACGCGGGGAAGGTGTTGACGCATCGCCAGCTCCTCGGCGAGGTGTGGGGCCCCGCGTACGCGGGGCAGACGCATTACCTGCGGGTCTACATGGCGCAGCTCCGGCACAAGCTGGAGCGCGATCCCGCGCGGCCGCAGATGCTGATCACCGAGCCCGGCGTCGGCTACCGGCTGAAGGCGGCCTGAGCGATCACCCCTCCGGTGCGTCCATGGCAGCCCACCGCGCGCGGCGCTGTCGGGGAGCGCTGCGACAACAGGTCGCATTTCCAGGGGATGGAGGCCTCACTAGAGTGCTCGAACTTTCTCGGTGGAGGTCTTGAGATGAAGAGAGCGTTGCAGAGCTGCCTGATCGTTGCAGGCTCGCTGTTCACGGCGACGGTCGCGCACGCGCACATTTCGGTGTCGGGTCCCGCCTTCGCCGGCGCCACCCACGAGGCCAGCTTCGGCGTGGGCCACGGCTGCGACGGCGCGGACACCTACCGGGTGAAGGTCCAGATCCCGGCGGGGGTGACGTCGGTGCGGCCGATGGACAGCACGTTCGGCAAGGCCGCCCTGGAGAAGGACGCGGAGGGCAACGTCACGGCGGTCGTCTGGACGA
Organism: Sorangium sp. So ce406; assembly: GCF_051474675.1. Taxonomy (NCBI): domain Bacteria; kingdom Pseudomonadati; phylum Myxococcota; order Polyangiales; family Polyangiaceae; genus Sorangium; species Sorangium sp. So ce406. The sequence continues at coordinate 2,021,334 of NZ_CP150340.1, forward strand.
AGCCGCTGGCAGACGTGCTCCCGGCGGACACCAGCTATTACAAGCTGACATTGCGGTTCAAGGTCCCGGAGACGCCGTTCAAGACCCTGTATTTCCCCACCGTCCAGACCTGCCGCACCGCCGACGGCACCGAGACGATCGCCGAGTGGGTGGACACCTCCACCGAGCACGGCAGCCACGGCGCGGACGCGGGCGCCCCGGCCGCGCTCCCGGCGCCGGCGCTGTCGATCCTGCCGCCGCGCGCGCCGGGGTGGAACAAGTACACGGTGAACGAGCACGTTCACGATCTCTCGGTCTTCAACGACGCGCTCATCGTCTGGGCGGGGAAGGCGGCGTACAGCCCCAACCCGAGCACCCAGAGCCTGATCATGACGGAGCCGGATACCGAGGTGCTGACGATGATCCATCCCGGCACCGAGATCTGGGTCAAGTACTGAGCCGAGGAGTCAGACCATGCGAGCGTGGCTCCCCCTGATCGCCGCCTGCGCGCTCTGCGCTTGCTCCAACGAAACGCTCTCGCCCTTGCAGGGCTCGAGCACGGGCGCCGGGCCCGACGCAAGCTCACCCGGCCCGACCTCGCCGCCCGATGCCGGGTCCGACGCCGCGACGCCGCCCTCGCTGCTCGACCGCCCGCCCGAGCTGCCGCGGCCGCCGGGCAGCCGGCTGCCCGACGATCTGAAGCCGCCGGTCCGCTAGCGCCGCGCCGCCCGAGCTCGCCCCTGATTCCGGAAGGGCGCAGGCCAACTCGATGGTCGACTCCGGCAGCAGCATGCCTGTCTCGGGATCGATCTCCGTGACCAGGTTGACAATGTGCGCGGTGTCGCTCCCCGGCGGCGGGCAGGGGAAGAGTTCGACCATCGTTGAAGGGTGAAGCAGGATGGAGTGAGATCGCTGTCTGTGAGCGTTCACATTGTCAATGTCACTGGACGGTCCGGCCATGATTGCAGTCCGACGTCCGCTCCTCTTGACGCGCCGCGCTGGGGCAGCGCTGTCCGCGTTGTCTCCTCCAGGGATCGAGAGTATCCGCGGCCGCGCCGACGAGCGTTGACATCGCCAATGTGAGCGTTCACAATACACGACCTCACGCTGAGGATGCGCCTCGTGGAACGCTGCCGGTGAGGGCGGAGCCGGGCCTTCTCAGGTCCCGTGATCGCCCGGGCCCCGGCGATCGACAGTTACGAGGTGGTGTCGCGATGAGTCAATGTGCATTGAGCCTGAGCGTTCTTCTCACTGCGGGCGTGGCGATGGGGCTGTCCGCTTGCTCGTCGGACCCGGATCCCGTCGACCCCGGCGGTAGTGTGTCTTCTGGCGCCACCACGAGCGCCAGCGGCGGCTCCAGCGTGAGCTCGACGTCGAGCGGAGGTACCGGCGGGAGCGGGAGCGTGAGCACGTCCGAGAGCGCGAGCAGCTCCGGCGGCATGGGCGGCTCGGGCGGCGCGGGCGGCGCGGGCGGCGACTCGGCCGGCGGCGGCGGCTCGACGGGCGCTGACGACAGCGGCTCGATGGGCTGCGGCAGGCCCGCGACGCGCCCCGACCCCCGCACCCAGCAGACGTTGATGGTCGGCGGGGTGACGCGCTATTACCTGATGTACGTGCCGGAGAACTACGACCCGAACAAGCCGCTGTCGCTGGTCTTCGGTATCCACGGCCTGAACATGAACAACGTGTGGGCCGCGCACGACAACAGCGGGTTCCAGCTCATCCAGGAGACCGACGACCAGGCGCTGCTCATCTACCCGCAGGGGCTGCCGGCGAGCGGGCGATCCACGCCTCCGAGCACCGAATCGCAGTGGGGCACCGCGGACTCCAACTGGGGCGGTCCGCCGCCGAGCGCCAACCGGGCGCGCCTGGACGCCGACCTGGCGTTCTTCGATGCCATGCTCGAGCATGCCAAGTCGAACTACTGCGTGGATACGAAGCGCGTCTTCGCGGTCGGGTTCAGCCAGGGTGGCTTCATGACGAACACGCTCGGCTGCGAGCGCGCTTCCGAGTTCCGCGGTCTCGCTCCGGTCGCCGGGTGGGGCCCCAATGGATCCCAGCCCATGTGCGGCGACGCGAGCGCCGCGCACGCGGTGATTCAAACGCAGGGCGACACCGACGGGACCGTGACCCCCGCGCTGGGACAGTCCACCCGCGACTTCTGGCGCGGCCGGAACGGCTGCGAGGCGACCACGATGCCGTCGGCGGCCTTCGGCAACGGGTGCGTCGAGTATCAAGGCTGCAACGAGGGCACGCCGCTCGTGTACTGCACGCACCCCGGCGGTCACTCCGTGCCGTCCGGCGCGGGCGGGCGAGCCTGGCGGTTCTTCCAGTCGCTCGAGTGAGCCCCGCGCGCCGCGTCGCGGCCGGTTGATCCCGGCGCGAGCCCGGGGTGCAATCGCGCCCGCCGCGATGCGCCAGATCCTCCACATCGACATGGACGCGTTCTTCGCGTCGGTCGAGCAGCTCGACGACCCGTCGCTGCGGGGCCGCCCCGTCCTCGTGGGCGGGGCCTCGCGGCGCGGCGTCGTCGCGGCCGCCTCGTACGAGGCGCGCCCCTCCGGCGCCCGCTCGGCCATGCCGATGGCCGAGGCGATCCGCCGCTGCCCGCAGGCGGTCGTCGTGCCGGTGCGGCACGCCCGCTACGCCGAGGTGAGCGCGCAGGTCTTCGCGATCTTCCGCCGCTTCACGCCGCTCGTCGAGGGGCTGTCGCTCGACGAGGCCTTCCTCGACGTGACCGCGAGCCGCTCGCTCTTCGGCGACGGCGAGGCGATCGCGGCGCGGATCAAGCGCGCCATCCAGGGCGAGATCGGCCTCACCGCCTCGGCCGGGGTCGCGCCGTGCAAGTTCGCCGCGAAGATCGCGAGCGATCTGCGGAAGCCCGACGGGCTCGTCGTCGTCCCCGACGACGTCGCCGCGTTCCTCGCGCCGCTGCCGCTCGAGCGCATGTGGGGCGTGGGCCCGCGCGCGGCCGAGCGCCTCCGCGGCGCGGGGCTCGCGACCATCGGCGACCTCGCGCGCTGCCCGGCGCCGCGCCTGCACGAGCTCCTCGGCCCCGCGTGGGGTGAGCACGTGCGGCTCCTCGCCGCCGGGATCGACGAGCGCGAGGTCGTCCCAGGCCGCGCGGCGGAGTCGATCGGCGCGGAGGAGACGGTGGAGGAGGACCTGCTCGGCAGGGCGCCGATCGAGCGCTGGCTGCTCGAGCTCTCGGCCCGCGTGGCGCGGCGCCTGCTCAAGGCGGGCCTCTCCTGCCGCGCGGTGGCGGTGAAGCTCAAGTACTCGGACTTCACGCTGCGGACCCGCCAGACGAAGCTGGGCGAGCCGGTCGCGGACACCGACTCGATCTACGCCTGCGCGAAGGGGCTCCTCTCGCGCTTCGACCTCTCGCGGCCGGTGCGGCTCGTCGGCATCGCGGCGGGCGACCTGACCCGCCAGACCGAGAGCCCGACCCTGAGCCTGTTCCCGGTCGCCTCCGAGCGCCGCCGGCGCCTGGAAGGCGTCGTGGCGGACGTGGCCGAGCGCTTTGGGGGAAAAGGGATCACGCGCGCGGCCCTGCTGGAGCAGCCGCGCTCGCAGGAGCCTCCGCGCGAGCGCGGCGCCGTCCCCGGGGCGCGCGGGAGCGCGCGAGAGAGGAAGTAGACGGCGGAGCTCGTGTAGAGTGGAACGATGGGAAGGATCGTCGACACCCGATGCCCCCGCTGCGGCGCCCCGCTGCCGATCCAGCCGGGGATGGACGCGGTCGCCTGCCAGTACTGCGGCGCGCGCTCGCTGATCGACCGCGGCAGGAGGCCGACCACCGCGCCGATCCCGCAGGGAATGCACGTCGTCCGGGTCGCCCCGCCGCCCAGCAACGCCGCGGCGGTCACGGTGACGGCGGCCGTCGCCGGCATGGTCGCGGCCGGCGCGATCGCCGGCTTCGTCGCGTGGGGCGCGACGGGGGGATCCAGCGCAGGGGCTCGGCCGCTCCTCGGCGTGGGACCCAGGACGTACTTCAGCGATCGGCCGATGATCGCCGACGTGAACGGCGACGGCGCGCCGGACGTGATCGGCAAGAGCAGCGTCCCCGCCGGCGAGGAGTGGATCGGGGCCTATGACGGGCGCGACGGGAAGCCGATCTGGAGGACGGCGGCCCTCGCCAAGGACGCGACGACGCACGAGGCGCGGCGCGCGGTGGTCCTCGATCGGGTGATCTCGGTCGACGCGCTGGGCAAGGCGCAGGCCTACGATCTGCGCACCGGGACGCCGTCATGGTCGGTGCCGCTCGGGGAGAAGGCGCGGCGGGTGTGCCAGGGGAGCGGCGTGATCGTCGTCGAGACGGTCGACGACGCGAAGCACGGGCTGGATCCGGCGAGCGGGGCGAAGCGCGCGCTCGCGAAGGACGCGGCGTGCAAGGTGGCCCCGAGCTCGAACAAGGACGAGGCGCCCGGCTATCAGCTCGTCAGCTGGTCCGATTTCGACGAGCTCGGGCTGCCCAGGTCGCACGAGGTCGAGGGAATGTCGGTGGACCGCGCGCTCGTCGCGAGCGGGCCCGGGCCGAGGTTCCTGCTTGGCAACCGCAGCAAGGGCAGCCGGATCGGCATGGTGGCCGCTGTGGACAAGAAGACGATCCTCTGGAAGACGGTGGTGCCCGGCGTCGACCCGCTCACCACGAGCGACTCCGGGGTCGACGAGGCGGCCTACGAGGGGGGGATGCTGGTCGTCCCTTACGACATGAAGGATCACGGCGAAGGGACGCGCCTCGCCTGCTTCGACGGGGGCACCGGCACGCGGCTCTGGGACGTGCAGATCCACAAGAAGTCGCAGGTCTCGCTCGGGATCTCGACGTCGGCGAACGACGTCTTCTACGCCACGTGGACGGCGCTCTATGTGTTCTCGCTGAAGACGGGGAAGCTCAGGTACACGATCGGCACCGAGTTCTGAGCGCCGCGTGACGCCTCACGGATCGGCGACCTTCAGGAGCTGCTTGCCCACGTTCGCGCTGGTGAACAGGCGGTTGAGCGTCGCCGGCGCCTTCTCGATGCCTTCCTGGACGTCGACGCGGTTCTTGATCTTGCCCGAGCTCACCCAGGCGCCGAGATCGGAGACCGCCTCGCCCAGGCGGTTGAAGTAATCGCTGACGATGAACCCCTCCATCCGGCCGCGCCGGATGAGCAGGTTCAGGTAGTTCCTTGGGCCGGCCGGCAGCTCGGACGCGTTGTAGTCGCCGATCGCGCCGCAGAGGACGACCCGCCCGCGCATCGCGAGCTCGGCGAGCGCGGCGTCCAGGATCGCGCCGCCCACGTTGTCGAAGTAGACGTCGATAGCGGAAGGGCAGAGCTCGTGGAGCCGGGCCGCGACGTCCTCGGACCGGTAGTCGATCGCGGCGTCGAAGTCGAGCTCACCTGTCAGCCACGCGCACTTCTCCGGGCCGCCCGCGATGCCGATCGCGCGGCAGCCCTTGAGCTTCGCGATCTGACCCACCATCATCCCGGTCGCGCCCGCCGCGCCCGAGACGACCACCGTCTCCCCCTGCTGGACGCGGCCGACGTCGAGCAGACCGAAGTAGGCAGTCAGGCCGGTCACGCCGAAGACGCTGAGCGCGAGCTCGGGCGAGGTGCCGGGCGGCAGCTTCGTCGCCGGGACCAGGGCGGCCTTGCCGGACGCCAGCACCGCGTAGTCCTGCCAGCCGAGCAGGCCCTGGACGAGGTCGCCCGGGGCAAACCCAGGGCTGTTCGAGCGCACGACCTTGCCGATACCGAAGGCGCGGACGACATCGCCGATCGGGACCGCCGGCATGTACGAGTCGCGGTCGAGCCAGATCCGCTGTGTGGGATCGACCGACAGGTACAGCGTGCGGACGAGGATCTCGCCATCCGCCTTCGGCTCGGGGACGGGCTCCTCGCCGAACGTGAAATCGCTGTCCTTGAGCATTCCGACGGGGCGAGAGGCCAGGCGCCAGCACCGATTCACGTCGCTCTGCATGATGTCTTCTCCTCGGATGGCGACGACGCTACCAGCGCGTCATGAGCAGGGCAACCGACCGAGCCGGTAGGCGAGCGCGCCGACCCATGCTACGGTCGCCGGCGACGCCTCACCCGCGTCGCTCATGACCACCCCTCGCTGACTCCGTCGCTCCGTCACTCGGCCGTTCGAGGTGAGCCGTCCACCGCGTGCACCGCGCCTGTCGCTGCGTGCGCCGCGCGCGATCGTGGACGATCGGCTCCCGGCGCGCAGGCCGTGACGAGCAGCGGGGGCGACGACGGCGGCGCGCTGAAGGGACGTCTCCCGAGGCCGCCGGAGCGCCGGGCCGGAGTGCTCGCGGCGCGGTCGGTCCGGCTCGCCGTCGCCATGTGATCCGGGCGCGAACAGGGCAGGTTTTGAAGGAGGATTCGTATGAGAAAGATTGTGTATGACGTCGCGGTTTCGCTCGACCATTTCATCTCGCACGAGGACGGCTCGGTCGACGGCTTCCTGATGGAAGGTGAGCACGCCGCGGACTACGTCGAGCGCCTCAAGGGCTACGACACCGTGCTGATGGGGAGAAAGACGTACGAGTGGGGCTATGATCACGGCCTCGTCCCGGGGAAGCGCGCCTACGCGCACATGGACCACTACATCTTCTCGAAGACCCTGCGCTTCGACGAGGGCGCGGAGGTCCACGTCGTCGATCGCGACGAGCTCGCGGCGCTGGAGCGGCTCAGGGAGCGCGACGGCACGGACATCTATCTCTGCGGGGGCGGCGCCTTCGCCGGCTTCCTCCTGGACCACGGGCTCGTCGACCGGCTCGTCGTCAAGCTGAATCCCATCCTCCTCGGCCATGGAGTCCGGCTCTTCGGCGGCAGCACCAGGAAGGTCGCCCTGGCCCTCCTGGAATCGAAGGCGTACGCGAACGGCGTGGTCCTCCTGACGTATGACGTGAAGTACGGGGGCGCGGCGTGACGGATCGCCCGCGGCGATCCGCGGGCCGAGCTCGACCCGCCATGATGCGACTCGACCCCACCGCGGCGTCCTCGTCGGGCGGGGTCTGAGTCCGGCGCTCCGGCGAGGCCCCGTGATGACGCCGCCGTGGCCGCGGCGTCATCACGTCATGATCGAGCGGCCCTGTCCGCTCGGACGCCGGCGCCGGCTGGCGCGCCGCTCCTGGCTTATCTCCACAGGTGGTCTGATGTGGCTGCCGCACGTGTAGCGGCGCCAGCGTTGTTGTTCGCCAGGCGCGCTGAGCTCCTGACGAAAGATTCACGTGTACAGACTGTTGAGAAGCTCCTCTGTCCAGGATAACGTCGTGCGTGTGGGGCTGGCGCCGAGGAGCTCGGGCACGGTGCGCGCCGCCACGGTGAACGGCGGCTGCGGTGCGCGGCCCCGCGAGGCTTATCGAAGGAGGGGCTGGAATGAGAACAGTTCATTCACTGGCGGTGTACGGGCTCTTTGCCGGCGCATTCGCCATGACGGGTTGTGGTGGCGATGACACCTCCGGCAGCGGCGGCGCCGGCGGGAGCTCCTCCAGCTCCAGCACGTCGTCGGGCGTGACGAGCGGGACCGGGAGCTCGACCAGCACGGGGTCTGGCAGCGGCTCGGGCGGAGGCACCGTCGACCCGGGCGAGCAGTGCCCTGGTTGCGCGCGGCTCTCCATACCGTTCACGAGCGCGGGCCAGTTGACGCAGTACTTCATCGAGTTCGCCCAGCCGGTCGACCTGACGGGCGCCACCGTCACCTTCCGCGTGAAGAACCACGCCGGCACCAACGGCAACGTCGAGCCGTTCGTGCAAAACGGGGGCGAGCTGATGTGGGCGAACATCGGATTTACACGGAATCCGGTCGCCGACCTCGACGAGTGGACGGACCTCACGATCGATGTCGATGCCTTGGCCCCGACGTCTGCCAACTTCAACCGCACCGTGGTGAAGTTCGTCGGCGTTCAGGTCACGGCGGGCGACGTGGGGCCCTGGACCAACCCGACCGTGGTCTACGTCGACTCCATCACCGTCACGAGGCCCGCCGGCGCGAGCGCTGCTCGCAATGCCGGAGGCACGAACGGCAATTTCGGCGCTGGCGGCGCCGGCGGCGCCGGGGGCACGAGCGGTGAAGGCGGCGCGAGCGGCACCGGCGGCGCGGGCGGTGAAGGCGCCGCGAGCGGCACGGGCGGCGCAGGCGGTGAAGGCGCGGCGAGCGGCACCGGCGGCGAAGGCGGCGCGAGCGGCACCGGCGGCGCGGGCGGCGAGGGCGCGGCGAGCGGCACGGGCGGCGCGGGCGGCGAGGGCGCGGCGAGCGGCACCGGCGGCGCGGGCGGCGAAGGCGGCGAAGGCGGCGCGAGCGGCACCGGCGGCGCGGGCGGCGAGGGCGGCGGCCCCGGCGAAGACGTGACTCATGTGGTCGGGCCGTTCGAGTTCACGACCAGCGTGGAGCCGATGGTGATCAACATCTTCTACATGCCCGTGGCAGGCTCGACGTTGCTCCATATCGCCGAGTGAACCCGGGCGCGCGAGGATGCTGCGACCGGGACCTCGCGGACCCGGGATCGCGTAGACTCGCGCGCCCTCGTCATGCCGTCGGTCAAGCAGAACCCCTGGCTCATCTGCGCCTACTACGGCGCGCATTCGGCGATGTTCCCGACGGCGATCTTCCCGCTGTTCTGGACCAGGGACATCGGGATGAGCGTGGCGACGATGATGAGCGTTCAGGCGTTCTTCAGCCTGAGCATCGCGCTCTTCGAGTTCCCCTCCGGCTACATCGCCGATCGCCTCGGGCATCGCCGCGCGCTCGTGCTCGGCAGCGGCGCCATCGTGATCGGGTGGCTGCTCTACGCGCTCGCGCGCGGGCTGTGGTCGGTGCTGGCGGCGGAGCTCGTGCTCGGCGTGGGGTTCTCGCTCATCTCGGGGGCGGACGCCGCCCTGCTCTACGACTCGCTGCGCGAGGAGGGCAGGGAGCACGAGTTCGCCCGCTGGTACGGCCGCATGCGCTCCGCGGCGCAGATCTCCTCGGGGGCCGCCGCGCTGCTCGCGGGCTTCCTCTACGCGCGCTGGTCGCGCCTGCCGTTCGTGATGGAGCTCGTATGCTGGGTGGTCGCGCTCGGTATCGCCCTGCGGTTCGGCGAGACCCGGCGCGCGCAGCCGCGGGTCGAGGACCACCTCGGCCGCATGCGCGCGATCGTGCGCGACTCGCTGGTCAGGCGCGCCGACCTGCGCGCGGTGATGCTGCTCGGCGTGGCGTTCGCGCTCGCGGCGTACCTGCCGACGTGGCTCATGGCGCTGTACGCGACCGAGTCCGGCGCCGAGGTCGCGTGGATCGGCCCCATGTGGGCCGTCGCGAGCTTCACCACCGCGCTGGGCGCCATGGTGAGCGAGCGCGCGGGCCGCCGCCTCGGCATGACGGGGACGCTGCTCGCGTGCCTCGCCCTGGTGGCGGCCGGGTACCTCGGCCTCGCGCTCTCCCATCACGCGCTCGGATTCGCCTTCTATTTCCTGCTCACGTTCGTGCGCGGGCTGCACATGCCGCTCCTCCACCACGAGGAGCAGCGGCTCGCGCCCGACGACGATCGCGCGAGCTGCGTCTCGCTGCGCAGCTTCCTGTTCCGCATCGCCTTCGTGCTGCTCGGGCCCGTCGTGGGCATGGGCGTCGACCGTTACGGGCACCGCCCCGTGCTGTGGGTCGCGGGCGCGCTCATGGTGGCGCTCACGCTCCTCGCGCTCGCCCTGTTCCGCGCCCGCGCGGCGCCGCCGTCAGGCCCGGTGACCAGCGCATGACCGGCGCCGCTCCGCGCCAGGAGCCCGGCCGCGCTTCAGGCCGATCTCGACATCTGCCGGTTCATCAAGCGCCTCCTCTCCTGGGCCGCGCGGACAGCCTCCATGGCTCATCGCGCTGCGCCGCGCCGGGAACCACGTGCTTTGGCCGACGGCGCGACCGCATCGCCCGCCGCCGGGCGGAGTGCTACGGCGTCCGCGATGAAGAAGGTTGCGCAAGAGAAGGTTGCGCGAGAGGAAGAGGCGGACCGGATCCTCGAGCTCGTCGGCCAGTCCTGGGACGCCATCCACGGCATCCTGGAGCGGCAGTTCGCCGTCCTCCATAACCGTGCCCAGGTGCTGATCGGCCTTTGCGGTATCGTCATCACCACGACCGGCTTCTCGGGCCGCCTCATCGCCGGCACCAGCCGCGCCGCGCAGGGGCTGATCATCGCCGGGGTCGCGATCGTGCTGCTCGCCGCCACGCTGATCGTCTGGGGCGTGCAGCATATCCGCTGGCTCACCCAGCAGCCGGGCGGCGACATGCGCGAATGGCTCCTCGTCTCGCTCGCGTACCGGGACCGCAAGACCACGATCTACCGCGTCGCCATCGCGTTCCTGCTGGTGGGCCTGTCGTTCTACGTCATCGCGATCGCCATGATGCTGCTCCATCCCACCGCGGCCCCGTCGTCCGGCGGCCGCTGAGCTCGGGAGCGCGACCGGGGCCTGGGGGGCTGCGCCGCGCGCCGGGCGGCGCGTTCTCCACGGCGCTCGCGGCGCAGGGGGCGCGTCGCGAGGGACCGCGCCGGAGCAGCCTGTCGAGCGATCGCTCGCCTGAGGCGAAATGCTCCACGCGCGCGCGCCGTGGCGGCGCAATGGGCGCAGCAAGCGCGGCGCGGCGCGCGATTCCCGGTGAGGGCGAGCCGGCACGATGCGTGCTTTGACTCGATAGGACCCAGGACCACGGACACGACGGAACAGCCGCGAGCCGCCCCCGCGAGGCGGGAGGCTTCGGGCTCTGCGAGGGTGATTGCCATGCACGACACCGCGTTTGAACCTTTCGAGAACGACCTTCAGGCGCGCCGCTGGCGCGATGAGCCGCTGCCCGCGGGCGTCCCCCCGCACGCCTCCGGCCTGGCCAAGGCCGCCGCGGGGGCCCTCGCGGGGGCCGCGGCGGGCGCGGCGGTGGGCGCGATCGCCGGCCCGCCCGGGGTCGTCGCCGGCTCGGTGATCGGCACGCTCGTCGGGACGGTCGCGGAGGTCGTCGTCTCGCGCGATCGGCAGCGGGAGGCGCAGCGGGACGCGGCGCTCGACGAGGAGATCGGCGTGGTCGGCGGGGACATCGGCGCGGCGCCGCCCGGCCAGCCCGCCGCGGAGCGCGCCGCGTTCTCCGCGCCGGTCGCGGGCGCCGCGGGGGCGGTCGACGCCGGGTTCGGCCCGGCCGGCGGCCCGCTGCAGAACGTCGAGCAGGCCTGAGCGACGCTCGTCCCCGCGGCGCCGGTCGATCTACGCGCCGCCGCGCCGCGCCGCCCTCGAGGCCGGACTCCTCACCTGTCGTTCTGTGCCTGTGTTCCGGCGCACCTCCCGCGCTCGCGGCGAGGCCGACGATCGATGATCGCCCGGCGCGCGGAGCGCCCCTTCCCGTTCGGAAACATCCACCTGCGCCGTTGAGAAAATTCCGGCTTCGGGATAACGTCGCGCACGCGCGGCGGGTTCAGAGCGAGCTCGGGTACGGCGAGAGCAGACACAGCGAACGGCGATCTCAGCCGCGCGGCCCGCGTGGGACAGATTAGAGAGAGGGTGCGATGAGATCAGGTCTTTCTTTGGCGGTGTGTGGATTGCTGTTCGGCGCGTTCGCCATGGCGGGTTGCGGCGATGACGACGGCGGCGGCAGCGGCGGCGCCGGCGGGGCCGGCGGGAGCACCTCTTCCAGCTCCAGCACGTCGGCGAGCTCGACGAGCTCCAGCTCGGCCAGCTCGGGGTCCGGCGGCGAGGGCGGCGGAGGCGGTGAGGGGGGTGCGGCCGAAGGCGGCGGAGGCGCGGGCGGCGCGGCCGAGGGCGGCGGTGGCGCGGGTGGCACGCCGGACATCGGTCCCGGCCCCGAGGAGAGCTGCTCGGGTTGCGCCCGGCTGGCCGTGCCCCTCACAGCGGCCAGCACCGGGACGCTGTTCCAGTTCGACTATCCGGACCTCATCGACCTGACCGGCGCGATCGTCACGTTCCGCGTCAAGGCTCACGCCGCCACCGGCGGTGGCGTGCAGACGTACGTCCAGAACGGCGGTGCGCAGAACTGGGCGGGCGTCCCCTGGGCGTGGACGAACCTCAGCGACCTCGGCGAGTGGACGGAGCTCACCATCAACGTCGATGAAGCCGCTGCGGCGAACGCGACGTTCGACAAGGCCGCGGTGAGGCGCATCGGCATCAAGGTCGATGCGGGCACCGAGGGGCCCTGGGCCAATCCGACCGTGGTCTACATCGACTCCATCACCGTCACGCGCTCCGGCGGCACGAGCGGTGAGGGCGGCGCCGGCGGCACGAGCGGCGAGGGCGGGGCCGGCGGCACGACCGGCGAGGACGGCGCAAGCAGCACGACCGGTGAGGGTGGCGCAAGCAGCACGACGGGCGTCGGCGGGGCCGGCGGCACGAGCGGCGAGGGCGGCGCCGGCAGCACGGCGGGCGCTGGCGGCGCCGGCGGCACGAGCGGCGAGGGCGGCGCCAGCAGCACGACGGGCGTCGGCGGGGCCGGCGGCACGAGCGGCGAGGGCGGCGCCGGCGGCGCGAGCGGCGAGGTCGTTCATGTGGTCGGTCCGTTCGAGTTCACGAGCGACCTGCAGGGATTGCTGCTCGGTGACTACATGACCGTGCCGGGATCCAGGGTGGATTACCTCGGCGAGTGAACCAGGACGCGTGCGGCGCTCGCCCTCGCGCTGCTGCGCGGAGCGAGCGCCCGGCCCGCCTTCACGAGCCTCCCGGGCGCCTTCAGGCGCGACCCAGCTCGATCCACCTTCCCTGTTTCACCTGATGTGACTGCGCGCCCGCCGTCGGTGCTGGCCGCGGCGTCGCCGTGCGATCCGCCGGACCGGCGCGCGTCGGCGCCTGCCGGATCGGGGGGCGCCGCGAACAGGAGCCCTGCGAACAGGAGACAGGCGACGATCGGCGTCCAGATCGGATTGACCCCCTGCGCGGCCACGAAGGCGCGCGTCGGGCGGTCGCCATCCGCGATGACGAGGCCTGTCTTGATGTAGAACTCGGTCCGAGCTGCCTCGCGCAGCCAGTCAAGGTCCGCATGATCCGAACCGTCCACACGACCCGCTACGTCACCCCGCTCCGTGAGGGCGGCTCGCTCCCGGCGATCGTCGAGGCGGACGACGACGGGCTCTATGTCGTGAAGTTCCGCGGCGCCGGCCAGGGGCCCAAGGCGCTCATCGCGGAGCTCGTCGCCGGCGAGATCGGGCGCGCGCTCGGCCTGCCCGTGCCGGAGATCGTCTTCATGGAGCTCGACCCGGAGTTCGGGCGCGCCGAGCCGGACCCGGAGCTCTCTCACCTGCTCTCGGCGAGCGCCGGCCTGAACCTCGCGCTCGACTACCTGCCCGGCTCGTTCGCGTTCCAGCCGCTCGCGGGCGCCGAGATCGACCCGGCGCTCGCGTCGGCCGTCGTCTGGTTCGACGCCTTCGTGAGCAACGTCGACCGGACGCCCAAGAACCCGAACCTGCTCCTGTGGCACCGCCGCCTCTGGCTCATCGACCACGGCGCGGCGCTCTACGTCCACCACGCCTGGACCGACGCGACCGACCCGCTCGCCGACGCGCCCGATCGGTTCCCCCTCATCAAGAGCCACGTGCTGCTCCCGTTCGCCCGCGACATCGCCGCGGTCGACGCCGCCCTCGGCGCCCGGCTCACGCCCGAGCGCATCGCGACGATCGTCGCCGCGATCCCGGACGCGTGGCTGGTCGAGCCGGAGCCGCCGACCCGGCCGGTCAGCGAGCGGGCTTCGGCGTTTCACAGCCTCGATGAGGGCGAGGCGCCGCCGCCCTCCGCCGCGCCGAGCGCCGAGGCGCGGCGCGCGAAGTACGCCGCGTACCTCACCCACCGCCTCGCGTCGCCGCGGGGCTTCGTCGAGGAGGCGCTCGATGCCCGCACCCGGCGCTAGCCCTCCGCGCGCGCGCGGCGCCGCCGACGCCTTCGACTACGCCGTGCTGCGCGTCGTCCCGCGCGTGGAGCGCGGCGAGCGCGTCAACGTCGGGGTGGTCCTCTTCTGCCGCGCGCGGGGGTTCCTCGAGGCGCGGACCGAGCTCGACGAGCGGCGCCTGCTGGCCCTGTGGCCCGCCCTCGACCTCGAGGCGGTCCGCGGCCACCTCGACTTCGTCCGCCGCGTCTGCGCGGGCGACGCGGCGTGCGGCTACGTCGCCGGCCTCCCGCAGGCCGAGCGCTTCGGCTGGGTGGTCTCCCCGGCCAGCACCATCGTCCAGCCCTCGCGCGTCCACGCCGGCCTCTGCGCCGACCCGGCCACGGCGCTCGACGGGCTGCTCGCGGCGCTGGTGCTGCCGGACTGAGCGGCCGGCTGAGCGGCGGCCGCGCTCAGTGGTCGTCCTTGTCGCGGCCCAGCGCCTTCTTCACGGCGGTCACGACCCCCAGCAGCACCGCGCCGGCCACGACGCCGACCACGGCGTTGGCCAGCGACGGCACGATCGCGCCGAGCACGGGGCCGGCGCCCTCGGTCATGCCCTCGATGTGGTGGTGCAGCATCGGCACGCCGTGCGTGAGGATGCCGCCGCCGACCAGGAACATCGCCGCCGTGCCGGCGACCGACAGGGCCTTCATCAGCCAGGGCGCCGCCTTCAGGATGCCGCGGCCGAGCGACTGCTGTCCCGGGTTGCTCTGGCGGCTCAGGTAGAGGCCCAGGTCGTCGAGCTTGACGATGCCGGCGACCAGCCCGTAGACGCCGACGGTCATGACCAGGGCGATGCCGGTCAGCACGGCGACCTGCGTGCCGAACGGCGAGGCCGCCACGGTGCCCAGCGTGATCGCGATGATCTCGGCCGAGAGGATGAAGTCGGTGCGCACCGCGCCCTTGATCTTGTCCCTCTCGAACTCCACGAGATCGATCTTCGGATCGGTGATCGCCTGCACCCGCTCGGCGCGGCGGGCCTCGTCCTCGTGCTCGGTGTGCAGCAGCTTGTGGGCGATCTTCTCGAACCCCTCGTAACAGAGGAAGGCGCCGCCGAGCATCAGCAGGGGGGTGATGGCCACGGGCACGACGGCGCTGATCGCCAGCGCCGCCGGGACCAGGATGGCCTTGTTGATCAGCGAGCCCTTGGCCACGGCCAGCACGACCGGCAGCTCGCGGTCGGCGGTGACGCCGGTCACCTGCTGCGCGTTCAGCGCCAGGTCGTCGCCCAGGACGCCGGCGGTCTTCTTGGCGGCCACCTTGGTCAGCACGGCCACGTCGTCCAGCACGGTGGCGATATCGTCGATCAGGGCGAGCAGGCTGCTTCCGGCCATGGAGTGAGGTCCTCGTCGAAGGGATGGGGTGGATGGCGTCGCGGCGTCGCCCCTGGCGTCCGCCGCGGCCCGCATGGTAGCGGGCGCCGGCCGTCGCCGGGTCGAAGATCCTGGACGTTCACGTCGACCGGCGAGGCTAGCACGCGCGGCTCGGCCGGGGCGTTGGCGCGCGACCGCACGGCGCGCGGCGCGCGGCGCTCCGATCGGGATGCCCCGCGGCCGACCGGCTGCGGGCGCCGGCCCGCCGGCCGCGGCCTGCCGCGTCGTCGACGTGGGCCGGGCGACGCGGCCCGCCAGCGCGCGCCCTGACGACCGATTGGACACTGTCCAATGCGTTGGCGCGTGATCCGACAGAATGGACACCGCGGCTTACCTTGATCGCATCTGGAGGTCGGAGGAGGCCGTCATGAGGATAGGCATATTGCTCGGCAGTACGAGGAGCGGAAGGCAGTCGCACAAGGTCGCGCGTCACCTGGAGAGGGAGCTGCAAAAGAGGAGCGTCGCCACGGACCTGATCGATCTGGCCGAGAGCTCGCTGCCGATCCTGGACGAGCGCGCCGGCCGTCACCCGCAGCTCCAGGCGAGGATCCAGGGCCTGAGCGCGCGGCTCCACGAGGCAGATGGGCTGGTGTTCGTGACGCCGGAGTACCACGGGAGCTTCTCCGGCGTGCTGAAGAACGCCCTGGACTACTTCTGGGAGGAGTTCAACAAGAAGCCGATCGGCGTGGCCGCGGTCTCGGCGGGGAAGCTGGGGGGCATCAACGCGTCGACCCAGCTCCAGCACGTGATCCTGAGCCTGGGAGCCTTCCCGCTGCCCATCAAGCTGCTCGTCCCGGAGGTGCATGACGCCTTCGACGAGTCGCTCCAGGCGAAGGGCGAGCAGATCGAGAAGTCGACCGCGAGGTTCCTGGACGATTACCTGTGGTTCGCTCGCGCGATCGTCGACGCGAAGCGCGCCGCGTCCGAGCGGGCGGCGTAGCGACGGAGGCGCCGCCGCGGGGAGATCGGCTGGACCGACCGCGCCTGCGCGGCGCCGCTCAGGCGCTCTCCTCGATGCCCGACGGCTCTTCCAGCCCCGGCGGCTCTTCCAGGCTGATGCGCCCGAGCCGGCCGGCGCGGAAGTCGTGGACCAGGATGTCCGACGCCTTGTGCAGATCCACCGCGCCGCCGCCGCGCAGGCAGCCGCGGCGGCGGCCGATCTCCTCGATCAGCGCGGCGGCCGTGGTCGGGAGATCCGTCAGCTTGTAGCGGGCGGCGAGGAGCTCCGGATAGCGCCGCAGGAAGTACCCTGCCGCGAAGTGGGCGACGCTCTGGTAATCGATCGCCGTGTCGGGGATGGCCCCGCCCACGGCCAGGCGGAACGAGGCCGCCTCGTCATCGATCTTGGGCCAGAGGATCCCCGGGTTGTCGGAGATGGCCATGCCGCTCTTCAGGGTGACGAGCTGCTGGCTCTTCGTGACCGCGGGCTCGTCGCCGACCTTGGCCACCTTGCGCTCCATGAGCGTGTTGATCAGCGTCGATTTACCGACGTTCGGGATCCCCACGATCATCGCCCGCACCACCTTGCCAGGGCCGTTCTTGGGGGGCACGAGGCGCTTGCAGAGCTCCGGGATCCGGCGCCGGGCCTCGGACGACTGGCTCGCGGAGATCGCGATCGCGAGCACCTGGCCGCCGGCGGGCGCCCCCCCGGACGGCGCCGGGTGCTCCGCCTCGAGGTGACGGAGCCACGCCTTCGTGACGGCTGGGTCCGCGAGATCGCTCTTGTTCAGCACCTTGATGCACGGCTTCTGGCCGCGCAGCTCGGCCACGACGGGGTTCTCGCTGGCCCGCGGCATGCGGGCGTCGAGCACCTCGATGATGACGTCCTGCGACGGCATCGACTCGGCGATCGCGCGCCGAGCCTTGGTCATGTGGCCGGGATACCATTGAATCGACATCGGTCGCCTGTCGCAGCTCTACCACGCGCCGTGGCTCAGGCGCACCCGTCCGGGCCGCAGGCGGCGCCCTCGGCGAGCGCCTGCTCGGGCTCGGCGGCCGCCTCGTCCCACGCCCGCTGGAGCACGCCGAGGAGGGCCTCCGCCGGCTGCGCGCCGGAGACGCCGTACCGCCCGCCGACCGCGAAGAAGGGGACGCCCGTGACGCCGATCGCGCGCGCCTCGGCCTCGTCGGCCCGCACCTCGCGCGCGAAGGCGTCGCTCGCGAGCGCCGCGCGGACCTCGGCCGGGTCGAGCCCCGCCTCGCCGGCGAGGCGCGCGAGCACCTCCGGGTCGCCGATGGCCTCGCCCTCGATCATGTACGCCCGGAGCAGCCGCTCCTTCACGGCGTCCTGCACGCCGCGCTCGGCCGCGAGGTGCAGCACGCGATGCGCGTCGAAGGTGTTGCCGGGCCGGACCTTCTCGAAATGAAACTCGAGCCCGTCCGCCGCGGCCACCTCGGTCATCTGCCGGATCATGCCCTCGGCCCTGGCGACCGAGGTGCCGTACTTCCTGGCGAGCCGCTCGGCATAGGAGACCTGGGCGTCGAGGACGCGCTTCGCCGCGGGATCCAGCTCGAACGCGCGCCAGACGACCTCGACCGCATCCCGGTGCGCGAACCTGGCGAGCGCGGCCTCGAGCCGGCGCTTGCCCACGTAGCACCACGGGCACGCGATGTCGGACCAGACCTCGATACGGAGCTCCTTCATGGCGGTCATGGTAGGTCGCCGCGGCGCCTCCGGCCAGGCGCGTCCGGCGCCTGCTGACGCGAGGAGCGCACCCGGCGAGAGCGCGAAAGCAGCTGTTCCACAGGTCAGGTCTCCGCCCGTCGTTCGCCTGCGATGCCGGCCGCGCCCCGCCGCGCCTCATTGCGGCGCGAGCGTCGCTGCCACCCTGTCCTCGATACCGGCCCAGGACGCCGGCCGATCCGCCGCCACGTAGGCCTTGAGGAGCACGTCCCGGTCCTCGAGCGCGACGACGTAGGTCACCAGCTCTAACCCGTTCTCGTGCTTGTGCCGGACGCTCAGCGCCGGCCTTCCGCCCAGCGTGAGGCGTGTCGCCCGGCTCTTCGTGACGGCGGCCTCCGGCGGCTCCGCGTCGAGCGCCTTGCGCCCCTGCTCGAGGTGCTCGTCGATCTGATCGGGCGTCATCCCGTCCGGGCGCGGGAGCACGGCGAGCTGGAACATCATCGGCGTCTCGGGCAGCCGCCCGTAGCTGTGGAGGCGGAGGCCGTCCAGCTCCTCCACGGACGTGGTCCTCGCGAGCGTCTCCGGCAGGTCCAGCGCGACGCCGACGTCCGCGACCGCGGTGCGCTCCAGCGCCGGCGGCGCGGCGAGCTCCCAGGGGCGGCCGGCGGCGAGCGCCGCCACCACGGACAGCGCCATCGCCGCGCCCGTGAGGGCGGCCGCGGCCGTGAGGAGGGGCCGCGGCCTCGGCTCGGCGTCGGAGGGACGTTCGCGCGCGCGCTGCTCGACCGGCGTGAGGCCCCGGGGCAGGACCGTGACGACGAGCGCGAAGCCGACGACGCCGCCGCCGAGGTGCGCGAGCAGGTCGATGCCGGGCTGGAGGCTGTACACGAGGTTGAGCCCGAGCGGCCACCAGGCGCGGCTGCGCATCTGCGCGATCATCGCGGGGGGCAGGAGCCCGTGGGGCCGGAGCGCGATGCCGATGCCGGCCGTCATGAGGCCCCAGATCGCGCCCGAGGCGCCCACGCCCCACCGGCCCTCCGCGAACGCGCTCGCGCTCGCGCTCGCGATCGACCCGCCCAGCGCCGAGGCGCCGTAGAGCAGGAGGAAGCGCCGCGGGCCGAGGAGCGCCTCGAGCATCGGGCCGAGCGACCAGAGCGCCACCATGTTGACGAGGAGGTGCACCACGTCGGCGTGCAGGAAGGCCGAGGCGAGGAGCCGGTAGACCTCCCCGCGGCGCACCGCCTCACCGCTGTTCGCGCCCATGCGCCACAGCGCCAGCTCGTGCGTGCCGGGGCCGAAGGCGTAGCTCACGGCGAGGAGCGCGGCGCACGCGATCATGATGGCCACGGTGACGCGGCGGGTGCCGGTCAGGCGGTCGACGATCGCGCGCTCCTGCTGCGCGAGCGCCCGGCCTTCCGCGAGCGCCCGGTCGAGCGCCTCGGGGTCGAGCGAGCCCACCTCGGCGAGGCGCGCGCAGGCCTCCTCGAGGGCCGGCAGGGCCTGCCCCTTGACGCGCGCGAGCGCGCCCGCGGCGTCGACGTGGTGGAAGCCCATCCGCACGGGCTGGATGAGCGGCGCCGCCCTGGCGAGCGCGGCCCGGCCCGCGGCGGCGTCGCCGCCCACCACGACGAAGTGCGTCGGCGGCCCTCCGGGGCGCGTCGCCTTCACCAGGGGCTCGATCCGGGCGCGGATCTGATCGGCCGAGGCGCCGTCCGCCGCCGTGACGAGCACGAGCCGGAGGGGCGCCGCGCGCCCGACGAGCTCCGAGACGCCCGCGTCGCTGCCGAGGAGCACCAGGTCGCCCCGCCCGACCAGCGCGGCGAGCAGGCGTCCGTGCCGATCCGCCGTCTCGTCCCCGGTCCCAGTTTCCATGTGCGGAAGCTCCACCAAGCTGTCGTCTCCTCCTGCTGCGGGCGGCCGCGCCGCGCGCGCGGCCCTGCGGCGGTCGCGCCGCGAGCCTAGCCGAAAGGCCGCGCGGGCAGGATCGCGAAGCGCGCCCGGCGCGCCGCGCCGAGCGCCTCGGGACCCTCGATCTCAGCGCGAGGACGCGGAGACCGCCTGCGTCGCGTCCGGCGCCGTCCCGCGGCGGAGCGCCTCCGTGACGCCTGGCAGCTCCCGGACCCAGTCGCGCTTCGGGCTGTTGCGCATCATCCAGGCGACGGCGTCGTTCACGGTGCTGAAGACCTCGTAGCGCAGCCGCGAGCGGCTCAGCAGGATGAACTCGATGGCCACGTTGCGCACGAGCGACGCCTTGAAGCCGTGCCCCTCGAACACCAGCGCCGCGTACATCCCGTGGGCGGCGAGCTCCCTGGAGAGCTCCGCCAGCGCGAGCCGGGCCTCCTTTCCGACCTGGATCATGTTCTCCTCGAGGATGACCAGCGTCGCCTGCAGCCCGCCCCCGTGCTCGCGCAGGACGCTGCGGACCCCGCGCACCGCCGCCGGCGTCGTGTGCCGGTGCCAGATCTGGAAGAGCACGCCCTTCCACGTGGCCACGCAGTGATCGTCATCCATCGCGTGGAGGATCGGCTCCGTCGCCCCGCCGTTGCCCTGGCCGCGGTACAGCGCCGCGCTCGCGGGGGGCGCCGGGTAGGCGGACTCTGGCCGCGCGCGCTCCGGATCCCCGGGCTGCCTGTCTGCAGCGCGGCTTTCGTCCTGCGCCGCCAGCCGGCCCGCGCCGTCGAGGGGGTGAGCGCCCGCCGCCGCGCCGGCGAGGGGGGCAGCGTCCGCCGCCGCGCGATCGTCGTTGCCCTGGAAGCACGAGACAGCGACGGTCTTGCTGTGGGCGTGGCTCGGCGGCTGCGTCTGCTCCCCGCCCGTGCCGCCGAAGGAGGCTCCCGGTCGCGGGGGCCCGCTGCGGCGGCGCGCCTCCGCGGCGCCGGGCGCGGGCGGCCCGTCCGGGAGCGAGAGCGCGGCGGCGTCGAGGAGGCGCTCGAGGGCGGGCCACATCGTGGAAGCGCTGGTGAACCGGGCGAACGGGTCGCGCGCGACGCAGCGGGCGAACCATGCGTCGAACCCCGCGAGGAGCGGCGGGAGCCCGCGCTCGGCCGCGCGCCGGCTCGCGGCGGGGATGGGGTCGAGCACGATCTCCCGGAGCAGCGCCGGTAGCCCGCGGCCTTCCCAGAAGACCTCGCCCGTGAGGACGAAGAACGCGAGGAGCCCATAGGCCCAGACGTCGCTCTGGGGGAGCGCCGCGTGGCTCATGCCCGCCTGCTCGGGGGCCATCCAGAGGGGCGTGCCGACGGCGCCCGTCATGGAGTCGCGCGCCTGGTCGATGATCTTGGCGATGCCGAAATCGAGGAGCTTGACCCGCGGCGGGGCGCCGTCGCCGGCGTCTTCGAGGAAGACGTTCTCGGGCTTGAGATCGCGGTGGACGATGCCCGCGTCGTGCGCGGCCTCCAGGGCGCGCCCGAGCTGGTCGAGGACGCGGCGCGCCTCGGCGATCGGGAGCGGGCCTCTGCGCGCGACGCAGGCCGAGAGGGTCTCGCCGTGGAGGAGCTCCATCGCGAGGTAGGGCAGGCTCGACGCCGGGTCGACCCCGGCGATGAGCACGTCGACGATGTGCGGCGACCCGATGAGCCCGGGGGCCAGCGCCTCTTGCTCGAAGCGGCGGCGCTGCTCGGGGTCGCCGGCGCGCATCGGGTGCATGACCTTCACGGCGCGCTGGCGCGCGGTGCTGCGCTGGCGGCAGAGATAGACGCTGCCCATCCCGCCCGAGCCGAGCGGACGCACGACCTCGAAATCGCCGCCGATGATGCTCCCAGCGTGCAGGCCGTAAGGTGAGTCCATGGCGCAGGCCGAAAAGATCGCGTAGCGGAGCTCTCCGCGCGCGTCACGCGGCGATGTGGGCGATCGAGCGCTATCGGTCGCCGCTTGAGAGGATCATCACGTCGAGCGAGGTATCTTGTTACAGTGATGTCGCCATGGTTCGACCTCGCCGCAACGATGCATGCCTGTTGCTCGAAGCGTGCTTCGCTGTTGCTCCGGGGGACATCAGGGGTGGGCGGAGGAGCGTGGGCGGCGCGCGACGCGATTCGCGGGCGCGGCGGCGGGTCGCGTGGGCTCAGGCGAGATCGGCGACGACGGCGTGGTGATCGGACGCGGCGCCCACGTCGATGACGTCGGCCATCGAGAGCCGCCCGGACAGCCGCGGTGAGAGGAGCACGTAGTCGGTCCGCGTCTCCACCTGCGCGCCGGCGCGCCCGCGCAGCGCGGTGGCCCAGCGCGGGGAGCTCGGCCGGAGGAGCAGGGCGTCGGTCCAGCCGAACGCCTCGAGGGTGTCCATCGTGTCGAATCGCGGCGGGCTGCCGTATTTCTCGATGCCGGCGGTCGCGAGGCGCGCGTCGAGGTCGGCGGGGTAGGGGTCGCGCCGCGACAGCGCGTTGAGGTCGCCGACGAGCGCCCAGAGGCCCGCGGCGAACCGGGCGGGCGGCACGAGGGAGAGCAGCCAGCGGGCCTCGCTGATCCTGCGGTCCTCGCTGCCGGCGTTGAGGTGGGTGCCGAGCACAACGAGCGGCTCGCCGGCGAGCGAGAGCTCGACCTCGACGAGGCAGTGGGCGAGCGTCTCGGGCGCGTGCACGCGCGCCTGCGCGAGCGGCGTCCGGCTGACGACGACGACGTGGTTGCGCCGGCCGTTCGGCCGCGGGTTGGCGCGGCCGAACACCGCGTGCCGCTCGCCCGCCGGCGCGCCGATCGCCTCCGCGACGGCCCGGAGCCGGGCGCCGTCCTCCTCCCAGCCCACGCACTCCTGGAGGACGAGCAGGTCCGGGCGTGCGGCGGCGACGATCGCGAGGATCGCGTCGAAGCGGTCCTCGCCGCCGAAGAGGATGTTGAAGGTCATGATCTTCATGTCGGGATCAGGCTAGCTCGTCGTGGTGGAGCGGCTCCAGGGCCTGCTGAATCCGGTGGACGCGGCGTTCGTGACAGCGCACAGCGCACGAAGCGCCCGCGGCCCGAGCGCGGGGCCGCCTCTGGGCTGTAGGACGTACGCCGGACGTACGTGATGTAAATGGAGCCGAAGAGATGAGCACCGAGATCCTCCCGATCCGCAGCGACTCTCCGCTGTACGCCGGCGCGCTGCGCCTGCGCCACGAGGTCTTCGTCGTCGAGCAGGCCGTGCCCGCGGACATCGAGGTCGACGAGCTCGACGAGGGCGCGCAGCACTACGTGGTCCTGGAGGGCGAGGAGGTCGTCGCGACGATGCGGATCGTGCCGTACGGGGACGCGCTCAAGGTGGGCCGCGTCGCCGTCCGGAAGGACCTCCGCGGCGCCGGCTTCGGGCGGCGCCTGCTCGAGGAGGCGATCCGCATCGGGGCCGCGCAGGGGGCGCGCGCGCTGGTCCTGGACGCCCAGGTCGTCGCCGCGCCGTTTTACCGCAAGCTCGGATTCATCGAGGAAGGGCCGATCTTCGACGAGGCGGGCATACCGCACGTGCGGATGGTCCGGGTGAATCGATGACCGTGCAGCGGATCCTCCTCGCCGGCGCCACCGGCGCGGTCGGCCTCGAGCTCCTGCGCCTGCTCCGCGCCCGGGGGCACTTCGTGCGCACCCTCTCCCGCGCCGAGGGGAACGCCGCGCGCATCTATGGCCTCGCCTCCGAGGTCGTCGTCGCCGACGCCGCGGCGCCGGGGGCGGTCGCCGGCGCGCTCGACGGCATCGATGTCCTCGTCTCCTGCCTCGGCGCGAATGTCTCGATGTCGCTGCGCGAGCGCAGGAGCTATCACGACGTCGACGTGGTGGCGAACACGCACCTGCTCGAGGCCGCGAAGCGGTCGGGGACAAGGCGCTTTGTCTACCTCTCGGCGCAGCCGGGGCCGGGCTACGCCCACACCCGTTATCTCGCCGCGCACCTCCAGATGGAGGAGCGGATTCGCGCCTCGGGCCTCGCGTTCTCGTTCGTGCGCCCCACCGGCATCTACACCGCGCTGAACGACATGATCACGATGGCCCGCGCCGGCCTCGGCGTGGTGGTCGGCGACGGCCTGGCGAGGACCAACCCGGTGCACCCCGTCGACGTCGCGGAGGCGCTCGCCGAGGTGCTCGCCGGGGGCCCTGACGTGGTGCCCGTGGGCGGGCCCGACGTCATGACCCGCGACGAGGTGATGCGGCTCGCGTTCGACGCCGTGGGCAAGAAGGGGCAGATCGTCCATGTCCCGGCGGGGGTGTTCCGGGCGACGAGCGTGCTGCTCGCGGGGTTCCACCCGCGGCTGTCGGATCTGCTCGAGTTCGTGGCGGCCGTCACGGCGTCCGACTCGGTGGCTCCGGCGCGCGGCACGCGCCCGCTGCGCGCCTGGTTCGAGGCGCTGGCGGGCGTGCAGGCGGGCCGGCAAAGCGACGGTTGATCCCGCGTCTTCGGATCCATCCCTGTCGCCGCGCCCCGGGGGCCATGCCCCGACCGCTCACCCCTTCTGCCGGACTCCCTTCGACTTCCGATACTGCTCGAGCTCCTCGCGCCCCGCCCTCCCGCTCCGATCCAGCGTCTCCAGCCACTCGTCGCGGTGCTCCCGCATCGCCTCGGCCACCGTCTCCGCGACAACGATGTTGCGGTACCACTTGGCGTCCGCCGGGACGATGACCCAGGGAGCGTGCTTGGAGGAGCAGCGCTGGAAGACGTCCTCGTACGCCTCCGTGTACTCGTCCCAGTGCTCCCGCTCCTTCCAGTCGTTCACGTTGAGCTTCCAGGCCGTCGACGGGTTCTCCTCGCGCTCCAGGAGGCGCTTCTCCTGCTCCTTCTTGCTGATGTGCAGGAAGAACTTGATCACGATGGTCCCGTGCTCGGCCAGGAGCTCCTCGAAATCGTTGATGTGGTCGTAGCGCTCGCCCCAGCGCGACTTCGGCTCCAGATCGTGCACGCGCACGACGAGCACGTCCTCGTAGTGGGAGCGGTTGAAGATCGAGAACTCCCCGGCGCGCGGCGCCTGCCGGTGGATCCGCCACAGGAAGTCGTGCTCCCGCTCCTCCTTCGTCGGCACGCCGAACGAGCTCACCGAGACGCCGCGCGGGTTGAGCGCGCCGACAACGTTCTTGATCGCGCCGTCCTTGCCGGCCGCGTCGCGGCCCTGGAGGACGATGAGCACGCTGTGCGTCCGCGCCCCCCACATGAGCTCCTGCAGCTCGAGCAGCTCCTTGCCGAGCTCGTGGAGCCGCTCGGTCGACTCCTGCTTGCTCGCGTCGCGGGGCGGGTCGGTCGAGACATCGTCCAGGCGAAACTTCGAATCGGGCTTCGTGAGTCGCGTGATGGGCATGCGCGTCAGCGTACACCATCCCTCCGCGCCCTTCGCCACCGCGCGTCACGGGCGCGCCGGCAGAGCGCGCTCGCTGGCGAGCCCGCTCAGCGCCCGCTCACGCCGAGCGCAGCGCTGCCGCGCCGACGAGCCCGCCGCGCCGCGCCGCGAGCTCCCGGAGCAGCGCACTCCACGCCTCGGGCTCATCGAGCGTCAGATCGGGCTGGACCCGCGGCACCGGCCGCTCCGACGATGCGATGTACACGCCCACGCCCCCCTTCGCCCGGGCATAAGCGATTGCCGGCTCGTCCGTGGTGTCGTCGCCCGCGTAGACCACCAGCGTCCCCGGCGGCAGCCGCGCCAGCAGGAACGCGAGGGCGCCGCCCTTGTCGTGCGCGGCGTCCCGCGCCTCGTGGATGCTGCGCCCGTCCATGACCTCGAGCCCCCGCCGCCGCGCCGCGCCCGCCCACACCTCGAGCGCGGCGAACGCCGCCGGCCGGTCCTCGGCCGCGACGAGCCGCCAGTGCAGCGCGATCGAGCAGCGCTTGCGCTGGACCCAGAACGCCGGCACCCGCCGCGCGATCTCGTCCGCGTCGCGCTCCAGCGCGTCGAGCAGCTCGACCGGCGCCTCCGCCTCGTACACCAGCGCCCCGCCCGGCGCCGCGATCTCGGCCCCGTGCTCGCCCACGAGCCAGACCGCATCGAGGGCCGCCGTGCGCGCCGTCACGTCGTGGATCGTCCTGCCCGTGACGATCGCCACGGCCGTCCCCGGCGCGCGCGAGAGCGCCTGGAGCGCCTGGAGCGCGACAGGCGCCGCGGCCGCCTCGCCCGAGACCGCGGCGATCTCGGCGATCGTCCCGTCGAAGTCGGTCGCGAGAAGCAACGACGGCGCGGCCGCCGCGCGCTCGATGAACTGGCTAACGTCCATGCTGTTCCGGATCTTACCGCGAGCGGCTTCAGGAAAGCGATTTCAAGCCGCCAGCGCTCCGGAGTGTTTGTGATCTGGACTACGTCTTCAGGGCCGGCCTTCTCGGCCCTTCACGACGTCATGAAGCGCTGCGCTGGCGCTCGTGTCCTGGAAGGCGCGCCGCGCGGAGACCCGCGTCAGAAGCGGATGATGACCTCGTGAACGCGGCGCCCCTCGGTCTTGCCCTCGACGGCGCCCGACCCGTCGTCCGC
This sequence comes from Sorangium sp. So ce406, assembly GCF_051474675.1. NCBI lineage: Bacteria > Pseudomonadati > Myxococcota > Polyangiales > Polyangiaceae > Sorangium > Sorangium sp. So ce406. The sequence continues at coordinate 2,047,571 of NZ_CP150340.1, forward strand.
AGGCGCGGCCTCGTCCGCGGGCGCCTTCTCGGCGGCCGGCTCGTCCTTCTTGCACTCGTACTTCACGCGCCACTCGGTCTTCTGCGTCGTGCTGGTGCTCTCCTGCTTCCGCCGCTTCGGGCCGAAGAAGTCCTTCTCGCGCTGCTCGCTGGACTCCGACGTGGACTCCTCGCCCACCACGGTCTCGCCCTCTTCGACGATCTCGAAGCTCTCGGGGCCGCCGCAGGTCGTGGCCATCGTGGTGTTGGCCTTCTGCATGGCCACCTCGCGGTCACCGAGGATCGCGAGCTCACCGCCGACCTTGGTCCTCCTCACGACGCGCACGTCGCCGTACGGCTTCAAGCCACACCCGGCGGTCGCAGAGAGCGCGAATGATGCAATCAACACATGAATCGCGGGGAATTTCATGCCGTGGACCAGTACCACCCTGGAAACGACGGGAGCAACAACAAAGCGAGGACAACCCCCGTGCAAAGCGTGCTGCTCGCGCCGCCATGCCACGTTGCGAAGCGGCCAGTGGCCCCGGGGCTCACGCCATGGACACCGCCGCGCGCGGCAGTCTCGACCGGGCGCGATGCGGTATGCAAATTTCTTGCGTGAGCGTACCGGCTTGGCGCGCCGGGAGGGCCGCTTCCGCGCGCGACGCCCGCGCTGCGCGGTGGAGCCGGCGCGGCGCAGCGGTGGGGGCCTGCTCGTGCCGGAGCAGCCGATCATCACCGGCTGTTGCCAGGGCAGCAGCGTGCCCCCGGAGGCGCCGCCCTCGCGCGAAGGACGACGCGGCATGGGTGTTGCTGCGCGGGGAGCGCTGCGGCCCGCGCGCGAGGCGCCGGCGCGACAGGCCCGATCCGAGCCGGCTCCCGAGGTCCAACTGCGCTCCTTCATCGACAAGAACCGCTTTCTTCTGGTGTTCGCGGCGCTCTCCTCGGTCATGGGCATCAGCGTCGGCGTGGCCAAGGTGACCACGACGCTGTACGCGATGGAACTCGGGGCGAACGAGGCGCTCCTCGGGCTGATCGCCGGATCGCAGAGCATCGGGGTGCTGCTCATGAGCATCCCCATCGGGCTCCTCGTCGATCACTTCGGGCCCTCGCGGCTGTTCGTGCTGGGGAGCCTCGTGGCCGGGGCGCTCTACATCGCCTTGCCGGCGGTCCCTTCGCCGGTGTTCCTGCTGATCTTCACGACGGCGATCAGCTTCTTCATGCCGATGCGCTTCGTGTCGCTGAGCACCGTGTTCATGCAGCAGCTCGAGACGGTGGGCGAGGGCAAGGCCGGCTGGTACCGCGCGACCCACATGATCGGCATGTTCCTCCTCGGCCCCATGCTCGCGGCCGGGCTCACCAGGGCGATGGGCTTCGCGGGCACCTACCAGCTCATCGGGCTCTCGTTCCTGGTCACCGTGCTGATGTCGCCGCTCGTCTTCGGCCGGTACGCGGCGCGGTCCGCGCCCGGGCGCGCGCTCCGCCTCTCCGGCGTCCGGTCCGATCTCGCCCTGCTCGCGCGGGACATGGAGCTCCGCGGCGTGTGCCTGATCGAGTTTGCGGCCCAGTCGGTCAACTCGTTCTTCATGTTCTTCATCATCCCCATCGGCGTCACCGTCGCTCATCTGACGGCGGCCGACGCCTCCGGGCTGCTCGCGTGGCAGGGCGTGACCTATATCTTCGCGCTGTTCTCGCTGGGCGGCCTCGTCGGCCGGGTCGGGCACGAGCGCGTCTATCTCGCGAGCCTCGTCCTCGTCCCGAGCGCGCTCCTCTTGCTCGGCCTGTCGCGCGATCTCGCCCCGCTCCGCGCCGGCGGCCTGATCCTCGGGCTCGGCCTCGGCCTCTTGCAGATCGCGAACCTCACCCGCATCGCCCGGATCGGCGCGCGGGTGGGGCGGGGGAAGGTGGCCGGCCTGCACGCGCTGGTGGGGCCGTCAGGAGGGCTGTTCGGCAGCACCGTCGGCGGCCTCGTGGGCCGGACCCTGGGGCTCCAGGCCATGTTCCTTCTCCTGTCCGTGCTCTTCGGCGCCCTCCTCGCCATGGCGCGGAGGACGTCGGGCGCGGTGGCGGTGCCCTCGACATCGACCGAGCCCGCGGCCGCCGAATAGCGACCCAGCAGAAGACGCGAGGAGCAGAGGTACGAGCCATGCGCGATCCCCACACGACATCTCGATTCACCGTCGCCCGCCGCTCGATCGTGGCGGCGCTCTGCGCGGCGCTCTCGCTCGCGGCCTGCTCGAAGGCCGAGCCGGGCGGCGGCCCGGGCAACGGCGAGGGGGCCGCGGGCGGCTACGAGGTGCTGGAGCTGCGGCATCAGGGGTTCGCCGGCACGGTCTCGGTGCTCGAGCTGGCGGAGGATCTGGGCTACCTCGCCCCGATCACGCTGAATTACGTGGGCAACACGATCAGCGGGCCGCAGGACATCCAGACGGTGGTCACCGGCGACACCGACGTCGGGCACGCGTTCAACGGCGCGGTGATCAAGCTGATCGCCGCCGGGGCGCCGCTCCGGGCGGTGGTGGGCAGCTACGGGGTCGACGCGAAGCGGTGGAGCGGCTTCTACGTGACCGAGGACAGCCCGATCAAGACCGCGCGGGACCTGCTCGGCAAGAAGGTCGCCATGAACACGCTCGGCGCGCACCACGAGCTCATGCTGAAGGAGTACCTGTCGCGCCAGGGGCTGACGAGCGCCGAGATCGCGCAGGTCACGCTGGTGGTGCTGCCGCCCGTGAGCGCGGAGCAGGCGCTCCGGCAGAAGCAGGTCGACGTCGCGGTCCTCGGCGACGTCCTGCGCGACAAGGCGCTCGAGCGCGGCGGCATCCGGGCGCTGTTCTCGGACTTCGAGCTGTTCGGCGAGTTCACCGCCGGCAGCTACGTGCTGACGACGCGCTTCTTGAGGGAGAACCCGAACAGCGCCCGCAAGCTCGTGGAGGCCGCGGCGCGCGCGATCGAGTGGGCGCGCGCCGCCCCGCGCGACGAGGCGGTCGACCGCCTGCGGAGCATCATCGAGCGTCGGCAGCGCAACGAGGACGCGTCGGTGGTGAAGTACTGGACCAGCATGGGCGTCGCCGGCAAAGGGGGGCTCCTGTCGGCGAAGGAATACCAGATCTGGATCGACTGGCTGGTGAAGGACGGCGAGATCAAGGAGGGCCAGATCAAGCCGGAGGACCTGTACACCAACCAGCTCAACCCGTTCGCGGCGACGCCGGTCCAGTGACGGCGCGTCCCGGTCCGCGCGCGTCGGCCGCTACCATTTGCGGTAGGGCAGGAACTTGCCGTGCATCACGACCCTCACGCGATCGCCCTTCGGATCAGGCATCTTGTCGATGCTCATCTCGAAGTCGATCGCGCTCATGATGCCATCGCCCATCTTCTCGTGGATCAGCTCCTTCAGCGTCGTGCCGTACACCTGCACGATCTCGTGAAAGCGGTAGATGAGCGGGTCCGTGGAGAGCGCCGGGCCGAGTGACCCCTTGGACGGCGGCACCTGAAGCAGGAGCACCGCCTCCGCGGAGAGGCCGAGCAGCTTGCCGGCCGAGGCCGCTTCGTCGGCGCTCATGCTCTGTTGCCCGAGGAGCGCCGAGGTGGTCCACACCTCGCTGCGCCCCACCGCCTCGGCGATCTGCCTCCACGTCAGCTTCCGTTCCAGCTTCGCCGCGACGATCTGCTCGACCAGCTCCATGCGCGTCATGGCGCCACGGTACGAAGGGCCATGTTTCGCGGAGCGCTCCGGACGATGAACTTTCGAGGTGAGCGCCGCGCCGGCTCACCGCGCGCCCGCGCCGCCCCGCGGACTTCCAGGCAGCCTTCTGCCGCTCATGGCGGCCGAGATGCCCGATTGCAAGGTGCTGTAGGTGGCGATGCCGCCCAGATCCACGCCGAGCTCCACCAGGACCTGCGCCATCGGCGGCTGGATGCCGGTGACCAGCACGCGGGCCCCGAGGAGCCGCAGCGCCTGCGCGGCCCGCGCCAGCGCGTTCGCGGCCTGCGTGTCGATCGTCTCCACGCCGGTGACGTCGAGGATCACCATCGAGGCGCCCACCTTCGCGACCCCCTGGAGCAGCCCCTCCAGGATCTGCTCGGAGCGCCGGCTGTCGATCGGCCCGATCAGCGGCATCGCGAGCACGTCGTTCGCCAGCGGCAGGAGGGGCGTGCCCAGGGCGCGGATCGTCTCCTGCTGCGCCGCGATCAGCTCGGCGCTCTGCCGCAGCTCGTCGGCCTTCGCCTCCGCCGCCTGCCGCGCCTGCACCTGCTCGGTGATGTCGACGCCATAGTGGCACACGCCGATGATGGCCCCCGTCCCATCGCGGACGGGCGCGTACACGGCGTTGAACCAGCGCTGCTCCTCGCCGCCTTTCTCGGCGTTGAGCACCTTCACGGGCAGCTCGTTGCCGATGAACGGCTTGCCGGTGCGGTAGACCTCGCCGAGCAGACCGAGGAACCCTTGCTCCACCGCCTCGGGGAGCGCCTCGCCGAGCGGCTTGCCCAGGAGCTGACGCCCCGGGAAGAAAGCGCAGTAGTTCTCGTTCACGAGGGTGAACACGAAGTCGTCGCCCCGCCACATGCAGATGGGTGTGCGTGCATGCATGAGCATGTCGTGGAGGCTCTGGTAGGTCGACCTCATGTCCGCCAGCTCGGCCTGCGCCTTCGCGAGCGCCTTCTCCAGCGCTTCTATCCGCTGCTCCGCGCTCTCGGGCGTGGAGGCACCTGCAGGAGCTGTCTCTTCGATCATGCATTCACCCATGGCGCTGACGCGAGCTCTGATGCTGTGAGGCGCCGGTGCTCCCTCGCTCGCCGTGAAAACGTGGGTGCCTGTCACGCCAGCGGTGGCGCTGCTGTGAGGGGATCGTAGGCGAGCGCTCGCCTGGTGTAAATTGGCGCCATCGGCGCAGCGTGCGCCGTGCGCTGCAGAGCCCGCCGTGCGATGCGCGGGGCAAGGCGCTGTCGGTTTTCCGCTCGACGGCGTAGTGCTGAGCTTGCTAGGCTGCTCCGGTTGGCCGGCGAGCGTCCAGGACGTTCGCGAGCGCGAGATCCCTCGCGGACTGGATCGCGCGCGTGACGCCTCGGGCGCCGCGCCGACGAACGAACCGCCATCTCCCCAGGTTACCGAGAGGAGCTTGAAATGAGAGCCACCACGTGCCTTTCGACCGTCCTCGCGATCTGCATGGCCGCGCTGCTCTGGACAGGCAACGCGGCCGCAAACGACCGCGCGCCGGGCGCGGGCGACAACGCGGCGCGCAAGGTCGCCTGCCACGAAGACACAGAGAGCGTGTTCGTGTTCACGCCCATCGGAGAAAACCAGGTCCTGAGCTACCAGCGGGTGCTGATCGACGCTCCGATCGGCGAGGTCTGGCCGGTGCTCCGCGACATCGAGCGGTTCGTCGATGCCGTCCTCCCCGACCTCGCGCCGACGTTCATGTGGCTGGACGGCGGAGGCCCGGAGACGATCCCGTCGCGCTTCCAGTTCAGCGCGGGCGCCGACACGCTCGTCGAGGAGATCATCTATCGCTCCGAGACGGAGAAGCAGATCCTCGTGCGCCTCGTGGAGCCTGTGCTCGGCATGCAGGAGTATTACGCGTTCGGGGACCTGACCCGGGCCTGCGGCAACAAGACCGTGCTGGAGTACACCCGGTATCTCGAGCTGGAGCCCGGCACCGACATCGAGTTCTTCAGGGCGCTGTTCACCCAGGAGTTCATCGACATTCCGGCGTACTTCGCCGACTAGTTCCGCCCGCCAGGGATGAGGAGAGAATTCAACGCAAAGGCGCAAAAGCGCCAAGGCGCAAAAAAATCAATCATTTCATGCACTTTTGCGTCTTTGCGCTTTTGCGCCTTTGCGCCTTTGCGCCTTTGCGTTGAATCTCGCCTCTCGCGAGGCAGATCCCTGGCAGGACTTCTGCCCTTGCCACGCCGCCCGCGCGCCGGGCGGCGGCGGGCGATCACGGAATGACCTCGACGGCCATCCCGTCGGCGAGCTCGGCGCTCGCGAGCTTCACGATGCGCTCGCTCCCGTCGAGCCCTGTCGCGATATGGAGCGTCGCGCCGGTGTCGCGCTCGATCGCGATGGGCACGAAGCGGATCTTGTCCCCGGGGTCGACGACGGCCACGCGGAGCCCCTTCGCGTCGTTGTAGAGCGACGTCGCCGGGATCTCGAGCGCGCGGCGCGGCGTCGGGAGCGTCAGCGAGACCTCCGCGTACATGCCCGCGAGGAGCTTGCCGTCGGGGTTCGGCACCCGCACCTCGGTGTTCATCGTCCGGGTCGCCGCGTCGAGCGCGCCGGCCGTCCGCGCGACCGTGCCCTGGAACGGGTGCCCCGCGAACTCGCGCACCGTGACCTTCGCGGGCGCGTCGACGCGCACGCTGGGCGCGACGTCCTGCGGGACGCCGACGAAGACGCGCACCGGGTCGGTCGCCGAGATCTTGAAGAGCGGCGTCGCGTTGCCCGCCGTGACCAGCGCGCCGCGATCGACCGTGCGCGAGGTGACCGTCCCGGCGAACGGCGCGGCGACCTTCGCGAACTTCTTCAGGTCGAGGAGGCGCTGGATGCTCGCCTGCTGCGCGGCGATCGCCGCCTGCGCCACGGTGACGCTCGCCTCGGCGACGTGCGCCTGCCCCTGCCGCTGCTCGAGCTCCTCCTGCGGCGCCACGCCCGCGGGCACGAGCTGCTCGTAGCGCTTCACGCTCGACATCGACAGGTCGCGGTTCGCCTTCGCCTGCACGAGGCCCGCGTTCGCCTGCACGAGCTGCGCGCGCGCCTGCGCGAGCTCCTGATCGAGCTCGGGCGTGTCGATCTCGGCGAGGACCTGCCCCTCCTCGACCCTGTCGCCGATGTCGACGAGCCACTTGCGCACGTAGCCGCTCACGCGCGGGTAGACGACCGTCTCCTCGAGCGGCTGGACGCTGCCCGGAAGGACGAGCGCCCGGTCGCTCGACACCGGCTGCGCCGCGATCACCGCCACGCGCGGGGCGGCGCCCTCGCCGGCGCGCACGCCCTCCTCGAGCGCGGCGCGGGCGCTCCGGCGGGGCAGGTAGGACGAGGCGAACGCCGCGCCGAGCACGACGAGCACGCCCACGCCGAGGGCGACGCCGCGCGTCCGCGTCATCACGGCGGGCGGGGGGAGCTGGAACCCGAGGTCGTCGGCCGGAGGGCCCGGGGGCGGAGCGGGGGCAGGGGGATCGGGGGGGCTCATAGGTCCTCTGCGAGCGGGTCTCTGGCCGGCGCCTTGTTCCGGAGGATGCTGTACATCACGGGCACGAAGAAGAGCGTGCTGCTCGTTGCAATGATCAACCCGCCGACGACCGCGCGGCCCAGCGGGGCGTTCTGCTCGCCGCCCTCGCCCAGGCCGATCGACATGGGCAGCATGCCGAAGATCATCGCGAGCGCGGTCATGAGCACCGGCCGGAGGCGCGTCATGCCCGCGGCGAGCGCAGCGGCGCCCGCGTCGCGGCCGAGCTTGCGCTGGTCGTTCGCGAACGTCACGACCAGGATGCTGTTCGCGGTCGCGACGCCGACGCACATGATCGAGCCCATGAGCGCGGGCACGCTCAGCGTTGTGTGCGTGAGGAAGAGCATCCACGCGATGCCCGCGATCGCGCCCGGGAGCGCCATCAGGATGATCAGCGGGTCGAGCCACGACTGGAAGTTCACGACCATCAGCAGGTAGACGAGCACGACCGCGAAGAGCAGCCCGTAGCCGAGCCCCCGGAACGAGGACTCCATGCTCTCCGCCTGCCCCTTGATGGTCACCTTCGTCCCGCGCGGCAGATCGGGCCGGAGCTCGTCGACGACGCGCGCGACGGCGTCCGCGACCGATCCGAGGTCGGTGCCGTCGACGTTCGCCTGGACGTCGAAGGTCCGCGCGACGTTGTAGTGGGTGATGTTGGCCGGGCCGGTGCTGCGCGACAGCGAGGCGACGTTGGACAGGAGCTGGGGGCGGCCGTCGCCGGTCGAGAGCGGCGTGGCGTTCAGGTCGTCGATCGACCCGATCGCGTGCTGGGGGGTCTGCACGGCGACGAGGTACTGCACGCCGCGCTTGTCGAGCCAGTAGGTCGGCGACGTCTGCCCGCTCGACGAGAGCGAGACGAGGACGTCGCTCGCCACGTCGCGCTGGGTGAGCCCCATCTGGTCGGCCATGGTGCGGTCGACGTTGATCCGGAGCTGCGGCCTCGCCGGCACCTGCGCGAGGTGGACGTCGACCGCGCCCGGGATCTTCTCCATGCGATCGGCGATCCGCTGCGCCACGGCGAGGGTGTCGTCCTCCTTGCCGATCGGGCCCACGACCTGGACGTTGATCGGCGCGGCGAGGCCGAAGTTCAGCACCTGCGTCGAGATGTCGGGGGCGAGGAAGAAGAACGTCGTGTCGGGGTACGTCGCGTTGAGCTTCGCGCGGAGCTGCCGGACGTAGTCGGCCGTCGGCCGGTGGTGCTCCTCGAGCGCGATGAAGATCTGCCCGTCGGCCGACGAGATCTGCGCGCCCTCGCTCAGCGACAGGTTGATGCCGCTCGCCGGGATCCCGATGGTGTCGAGCATCGTGCGGATCTCGCCCGGCGGGATCACCTCCCGGATGGTCTGCTCGATCCGGGCGAAGTGCCGCTCGCTCTCCTCGAGGCGGGTGCCCGGCGCGCCGCGCACGTGGAGCTTGATGAGCCCCGCGTCGACGCTCGGGAAGAAGTCGCGGCCGAGCAGCGGGACGAGCGCGACCGAGGCGGCGACGAACGCGAGGAACACGCCGACGAACCCGGCGCGGTGCGCGAGCGCCCACGCGAGCCACCCGCCGTAGGCCGCCCGCAGGCGGTCGAAGGCGCGGTTGAAGGCGGCGAAGACGCGCCCGAACAGGCTCTTCGGGCCTCCATGGCCGTGGCCCTGCGCGTGCTCCGCCGCCTCGCGCTCGAGCAGCAGGCGCACGAGGGTCGGGACGAGCGTCCGCGACAGGAAGTACGACATCAGCATGGCGAAGACGACCGCGAGGGCCATCGGCACGAAGAGCGACCTCGCGGCGCCGGTGATGAACGCCACCGGCACGAACACGATGCAGATGCAGAGCGTGGCGACGAGCGCCGGGACGGCGATCTCCTGCGCCCCGTCGATGATGGCGCGGATGAACGGCTTCCGCTGCCCGAGGTTGCGGTGGATGTTCTCGATCGCCACCGTGGCGTCGTCGACGAGGATGCCGACCGCGAGCGCCATCCCGCCGAGCGTCATCACGTTGAGCGTGTAGCCGAGCGCGTTCAGGGCGATGATCGAGACGAGGATCGAGAGCGGGATGCTGATGACGACGATGAGCGTGCTGCGCCAGCTCCCGAGGAACAGCAGGATCATCAGCGCGGTGAGCCCCGCGGCGATGAGCGCCTCGTGCACGACGCCGTCGACCGCCGCGCGCACGAAGATCGACTGGTCGAAGAGCAGCGAGACCTTGAGCTCCTTCGGGAGCTTCTCCAGCGTGGCCGGCAGCGTCGCGTGGATGCGCGAGGTGATGTCGAGCGTGCTCGCGTTCCCGTTCTTGAGCACGCTGAGGAGCACGCTGCGCTTGCCCTCCACGTGCACCATGTTCGTCTGCGGCGAGCTCCCGTCGCGGACGCTCGCGACGTCGCGGAGGTACACGGTCGTCCCGTTGACGGTCCTGAGCGGCAGCTTGCCGAGCTCCTCGAACGCCTCGGGGCTGCTGTTCATGATGACGGGGTACTCGTTCTCCCCCATCTTCGCCGTCCCGGAGGGCAGGATGACGTTCTGCATCCCGAGGGCGGCGTTCACGTCGCGCGGCGACAGCCCCCAGGCGAAGAGGCGCTGCGGGTCGATGTCGACCATGATCTGGCGCTGCTTGCCGCCGTACGGGTACGGGATCTGCGTGCCGCGGATCGTGGCGATGTCCGCGCGGATGAAGTTGACCGCGTAATCGAAGAGCTGCTGCTCGCTCAGCGACTCGCTCTCGAGCGCGGCCTGCAGGATGGGCACGTTGGAGGCGCTGTAGCGAATGATGAGCGGCGGGCTGATGCCGGGCGGCATCATGCGGATCGCCGACTGCGAGACCGCCGTGACCTGCGCGGTGGCGGCCTCGATGCTGGCGCCGGGCTGGAGGAAGATCTTGATGATCGAGATGCCCGTGAGCGACTGGCTCTCGATGTGGTCGATGTCGTTGACGGTGGTCGTGAGGAAGCGCTCGTAGTTATTGACGATGCGCTTCTCCATCTCCTCGGGAGGGAGGCCGCCGTAGTTGAAGATGACGGACAGGACCGGGATGTCGATGTCGGGGAAGATGTCCGTCGGCATCCGGGTGATCGTGAACACGCCCAGGATGACGATCAGCATCGACATCACGATGAACGTGTACGTGCGTTGAAGCGCGATTCGGACGAGCCACATGGGCGACTTCCCGTCCCCCTCCGGAGCGCCCCGGCCGGGGGGGACGCCCGGAGCAGGCTCCGCTTTTAGGGTGCCCGAGACGTTCGTCCAATCTATTATTTCGTATCACACGATACCTTCAAGGTATGGATCTGCGCCACCTCCGGTACTTCACGGCCGTCGCCGAGGAGCGGCATTTCGGCCGCGCGGCGCGGCGGCTGGGCATCGCGCAGCCCCCGCTGAGCCGGCAGATCCAGGATCTCGAGTCCGAGCTCGGGTTCTCGCTCTTCGACCGCTCGCGGCGGCGCGTCGAGCTGACGCCGGCGGGCGCCGTCTTCCTCGCCCACGTGCGGCGGGTCTTCGACGCGCTCGAGCTCGCGGTGCACGAGGCCCGGCGCGCGAGCGTCGGCGAGACAGGGCGGCTCGTGGTCGGGTACCTGTCGTCGCTCGCCTACAGCGGCATCACCGAGCTGGTCCGCGCCTTTCGCACGGAGTTCCCGTCGGTGGAGCTCGCGCTGCGCGAGATGCCCCCGCAGGAGCAGATCGAGGCGCTCAAGGACGGGCGCATCGACGTCGGCTTCGTGAGGGCGCCGCTCGACGACGCCCGGCTCACCGCCGAGCGCGTGCGGCGCGAGCCGCTCGTCGTCGCCCTGCCGGCCGATCACCCGCTCGCCGGGCGCAAGCGCATCCCGCTCGAGCTCCTGTCGCGCGAGCCGTTCGTCGTGTTCCCGCGCCAGCGCGGGTCGGCCTTCTTCGACCTCGTGATGGGGCTCTGCCGCGAGGCGGGCTTCTCGCCGCGCATCGTGCAGGAGGCGCTGCACCTCGACATCCTGAGCCTGGTGGCGGCGGGCTTCGGCGTTTCCATCCTGCCGGAATCCATCAAGAACATCCGGCGCTCCGGGCTCGCGCTGCGGCCGATCGTGGGCGCGCCGTCGACCGACCTCCTCATCGCCTGGCGCGCCGACGACGCCTCGCCCACGCTCGGGCAGTTCCTTGCGTTCGTGCGGCGGGTCGGCGTCGACAGGCCGCGCGCCGCGCGCCGCGCGCCGCGCGAGGGCGCGCCGCGCGGCCGCGCCCGCGGGGCCGCCGCGGCGGGGCCGGGGACCGAGGAGTAGCGGCGCCGCGCGCGACCGGACGTCGAATTTCAAATGGCGCCCCCGCCCGGGCGCCACGTACTCGCAGCATCGGGACCTCCTCCGAAGGGTGGATATGTTGCGAGCTCTCCGCGCCGTCGCCTCCGCAGGTGTGCTCTCTCTATCGCTCGCGGCGTGCGCGCGCGGCACGACGCTCGGTCCCGTCTCGGGCGCGAGCGCGGGGGAGGGCGGGAGCGGCGGCGCGGGCGGCACGCCGGCGTGGGACGCGGGCGAGCCGGGCGACGTGTTCGAGGGGGACGTGGGCGAGCCGGGCGGCCGGGATGGCGCAGGGGGCGGCCTCGGCAAGGGCGTGTGGATCCCACCGCCGGTCAGCAGCGGGCCCGGTCCGTGCTCCGAACTGACGGCGCATCACATCTACGTGGTCACGGGGGACGCCGAGCTCTTCTCGTTCCACCCGGCCTCGAGCGAGCTCCGGCCCATCGGCGAGCTCGACTGCCCCGTCACCCACGAGGACGGCACGTTGGCCTCGAACGTGTGGCCCCTCTCGATGGCGGTCGATCAGAGCGGCTTCGCCTGGATCCTGGACGTCAACGGGTACGTCGTGCGCCTCGACATCGCGACAGGCCGCTGCGAACAGACGTCCTTCAGGAAAGAGCCCGTGGACCTGTTCCGCGCTTTCGGCATGGCGTTCGCGTCCGACGGCGTCCCTGGCCGGGAGACGCTCTATGTGCGCGAGGCGTGGCTCAACGGGAAAACCGAGGAGGGGGCTGTCCGGACGCTCGGCGTCTTCGACACGCAGCGCCACACGGTCACCCTCGTCGGCGGCGGGGCGGGCGGCGACGCGGACCTGACCGGCACGGGGGATGGCCGGCTCTTCGGGTTCGAGAGGGGAGCGCCGGGGGAGACGGCGTTCCTCAGCGAATACACGAAAGCGACCGGCGCCACGCGCTCGCAAACGCCGCTGCCCGGCCTGGCCATCCAGGAGGGCGCGAGCTGGGCGTTCGCGACCTGGGGAGGCGACTTCTGGCTCTTCCTCTCCAGCCCTGACGCGGTCGGCTCGGGCAGGTCGAGCGTCCACCGGTGGAGCCCGAGCTCCGGCGCCCCGCCCGTCCTCGTGAGGGACGACCTGCCGCCCCGGATCATCGGCGCGGGCGTGTCGACGTGCGCTCCGACCGAGGTGCCTCGGTAGCGAGCGCCCGGCGCTGGCGCAGCGCCGAGAGCGCCCTGCCGAGCGTCGAGTGGAGGGTCATGCCCTCGAGGTCGACGCCGAGCTGCGTGAAGCCCTGCGCGACCTGCGGCCGCATGCCCACCACGATGACCTCGGCGCCGAGCAGGACGGCGGCGCGGGCCGTCTTCATCAGCGACTCGGCGACCTGCAGGTCGGCGAAGGGCACGCCGGTGATATCCATCAGCAGGACGTCGGCTTCCTGGCGGCTGATCTCCGTGAGCACCACCTCGAGCACCTGGCGCGCGCGCCCGAGATCGATGGCGCCGACGAGCGGCACGAGCAGCACCCCGCCGTCGAGGGGGATGACCGGGCACCCGAGCCGGCGCACGGCGTCGGCCAGGGCGTGCTCGCGCTCGTAGGCGGCGCGCGTCTGCCGCTCCTGCTCGACGAGCGACTCGATGAGCGACGCGCGCTCGAACGCCGCGGTGAGCATCGCCACCCACACGGCCATGTCGCGGTGATCGAGCCCGAGCGGGCTGCTCACCGGCGCGCAGACCGCCATGACGCCGCGATCCTCGTCCTCGCTGCGGAGCGGGATGAGCCGGATCACATGGTCGCCGTCGTACTGGACCGCGGCAGGCAGCCAGTCGCCGCGCGGGAACTCCGCTGCTGCGACGCGCGTGCCCGGCGCCGGCGAGGCGGCCTCGTCGCCGGGGCAGGAGCTCTCGACGATCCGCAGCACGGGGCCGGCGTCCGCCGGCGCCTCCCACACGGCGAGGCACCCCCAGCTCATCTGCACCGCGGAGAGCCAGCTCAGCTTGCTCCCGCCGCCGCCCGCGTGCTCCAGCAGCGTCTCCCGGATGACGAGGTTGATGTCGAGCAGGCCGTTCAGGTAGTCGGCGCGCGCCGTCTCGACCGCCACCCGGCTCCGCATCATGGCGCGCCGGGCCTCCCGGACGTACGCCGCGACGCGCTCCGCGGCGGCGGCGTCGCCCGCGCCGTCGAGCATCGCCCGGCCTGCTCGCTCCAGCCGATCGACCATCGCGAGGAGCAGGTCGATGTCGGGCATCTGCTCCACGGCCTCTCGCCACGCTCGCTCCAGCGCCGCCGCGGCGGGGCCGGGCCGGCCCTGGACGGCGGCCTGGAGCCCGAGGACCACCTCCGCCACCCCGGGCCAGGCATCGGCGTCGGAGGGCGGCGCCGCGCTCCGGTCGAGCGTCGTCGAGAAGCTCGCGAGGGCGACCAGATCCCGGGCCAGCGCGTCGGCCTCGCCGGCGGCGCCCCCGGGCGGCGCCGGCTCGCCCTGCGCCAGCGCGGGCGAGCAGCCGCAGGAGCGGCGCACGACAAGGGTCGTCGGCCCGATGTGCCCCGCGCTCGGGACATCCCGGCCGGCGAGCAGATCGATGAGGAGCTGGGCGGCGGTGCTGCCGAGCCAGTCGAACTGCTGGCGGACGGTGGTGAGCGGCGGGGAGGCGTACCTGGCCGCCTCGATGTCGTCGAAGCCGACGAGGGCCATGTCCTCGGGGACGCGGACGCCTGCCTCGGCGAGGGCGTCGAGGGCGCCGAGCGCCCCCTGGTCGGTGGCCATGAACAGCGCGGTGCAGGACAGTCCCGCCTCGAAGACGCGCTGTACGGCGAGCCGCCCGCTCGCCCGCTCGTTGCTCGGGAGCTCGATGACGAGGGCGGGGTCGAACGGAATCCCGCCCTCGTCCAGCGCGTCCCGGTAGGCCTGGAAGCGCTGCCGGATGTCGTCATGGGCCATGTTGCCCGCGAAGAGGATCCGCCGGTGACCGTGCGCGATCAGGTGACGGACGGCCGCCAGGGCGCCGCCGTGGTTGTCGGGCAAGACGTGGGGGCAGCGCGCGTCCCTGGCGCAGGTGCTGAGGGTCACGACCGGCCGGCCGTCGTCGAGGAAGCGCTCGATATCCGTGGGATCGATCAGCGCGATCCACCCGTCGATCTGGTCTCGCGCGAGCTTCAGCTCGTGGACGTACCGCGGGGACGACTTGATGGCGATCACCCGGTATCCGGAGCGCGCGGCGGCCGACTGGATACCGCCGAGCAGCTCGCAGAAATACGTACCCCAGATGTCGGGGCACATGATGCCGATGGCTCTATCGAGCGACATGGTGGCAGGATCCTCGGTGGTCCTCGGCTTCGACGTTCCGTCGTGCCGCGATCACGAGCGGAGATGGGTAGCACGAGGCCCACGCCCGGCCATGCGGCGCTGCGGCGCGCTCGCGGCGGGAGCGCGCCCTCGTCGTCTCCCGCGTTCCCGCGCTCTCACGTCCGGTCCCCGGTCGTTTGCTGATAGCGGTGCTGTGCGGCAAGCGGCGCGAGTATCGGACGGATGGCTTCGTTTGTCAGCACCGTTCGTGCGTTGGCGAGGGCACCTCGGCGGCCGACCTCATGGGGCCGGAGCCCCGCTGGACGATGTCATGGCCTCTCCTGTCCGGCCTTCGACGCGCACGTCTCGTCCTCGAACGAGCACACCTTGCCTGTGCGCAGATCCACGAAGTACCAGGCGAGCGTCATCAACATGGGGGAGGTGTTGCACGGCGGAGCGAGGTGCATCCGGACGTGCGCCCTCGCCCTGTCGACGCTCTCGGGCCGGAAGGCGATACAGGAGGCGCCGGCGGGCCCTCGTTGCTTCAGCGCCCAGGCCCTGGCCAGGAGGACGGCTCTTTGCGCCTTCTGCTCGAGGTCCTGGAGAAAGCGCTCGATGGGCACGTAGGACTTGCCGTCGTGCCACATCGCCGCGCCGCGCCGCATATCGACGCGGAATCGCTCCGTGGCGCACAGGGTGCTCGCCGGGGAGCATGTCTCGTCGGCTCGCGCGATGAGATCGAAGACGTGGCCGCGGGGTGCCTCCAGCGCGAGCGCATCGCCGCCGGCCCATTTCCACTCGAGCACCTGGCGGAGCGCGGCGACCGCGGGGTGATGGTCCGTGTACCAGCTCGCCTTGAACGCCCCGTACTCGCGGACCTCGCCGCCGTCGTCCCATGAGGGCTCGCGCGTGAGCCTGTCGACGTGGAAGCGCGCGAGCCGTCGACGACCATCGGACGAGAGCACGGACACGCGGAGGTGCGTGGCCGTCTCGCCGTCGACGCGCAGCTTGACGGCACCTCCCCAGTCGATGGCGTCGTCGATGAAGCGCTTCTCCAGCGCGGAGACGGCCGCTCTCGGCGACTCCTCGCGTGCGGCGAGGAACTCGCGCATCGGCCGCGGAACGGCCCTGTCCCACCAGCGCACCGCGCCAGCGCGCCGGTCGACGGCGAACGTGGCGAGCGGCGCGGCGCGCTCGCTGAACGGAGCGCAATGGATGGGACCGCGCGCTCGCAAAGCTCCACCCGTGCGGGCGAGCTGCGATAGCAGCGCGGCGCCCAGGGCGCCGACGCCGGCGCGCAGCCGGGAGGCGCGGGACGGGCTCAGCGACATCGGCGCAGCGTAACGCCCAGCCCGTATCCCCGCTTCCTCCCGCAGGGCCTCGGCCGATGCTCACGCCCCGTGCGGCGGGCGCTGCTCGGCGTCGCTCGCGAAGGGGAGCGCCTGCTGCTCGACGATCACCCGACCCCTGCGCTTCGGCCGGCGCGGCGGCGCCCCGGCCTCGGCCGGCTCGCTCTCGGGCCGCTCGCCCGCCCGCTCGGCGCAGCGCGGGCAGACGGCCGGCGGCGGCTCGTCCGGCTCCGGCGATGCGGCGGCGGGCGGGGGCGGCGCGTGGGGCTCCGGCGCCGCCTCGGGCTGCGGGGGATCGACAGGCTCCGGCTCGGCCCTCTCCAGCTCGGCGCGGCCGCGCGCGTGCTCGGCGGTCACCAGGGCGCGGAGGGCGCGGGCCGCGGCCCGGTGCTCGGCGGCGGCCCGGCGCAGGCGCGCGACCAGCTCGAGCGCCGCACGCGAGGGCGCCTGGAAGCGGGCGCGCTCGCGGTGCGCGCAGCCGTCGTGCCCGCCGCCGCCGCTGCTGCCGCAGTCGATGCAGATCCGATCGAGCGAGAGCGGCCCTCCCGCGGCGGAGAACGCCTCGTCCGCCGCGGTGTCGTCGGGCGGGATCGCGTCGACCGGCGGGTCCTCGGACGGCGGCGGCAGCTCTTCGACGACGACGGCGGCGGCCTTGCGGGAGCGCATGCCTGTCGGCTAGCAGATGAATGAACAGATGTACAGTGCGAGCCGGCGCACGCTCGCCCGGCGGCGTGCGCGTCGGCGTGGGGGGACGGCCGGCGGCGTGCGCGCGGGCGTGGGGGGACGGCCGGCGGCGTGCGCGCGGGCGTGGGGGGACGGCCGGCGGCGTGCGCGCGGGCGTGGGGGGACGGCCGGCGGCGTGCGCGCGGGCGTGGGGGGACGGCCGGCGGCGTGCGCGCCAGGGGTCGGGGAGGAGCGCAGGGCCGATGTGATAGCCTGCCGCCATGATCGTTCCGCCCGCGCAGCCCGCACCCGGCAGCGCGCTGATCTGGCCCTCGCGAGGCGCCCGGCACGCCCGCGCGGCCTGCCTCGTGGGGGCGGCCGCGGCCTGCTTCGCGCTTGGCTGTCAGAGCATCCTCGGCATTCACGACGTCTCGCGCGACGGCGCCGGGGGCGCCGGCGGCGAGGACGTCAGTGCGGCCGGCGGAGGAGGGGCCGGCGGCGGGCCTGCGCATGGCAGCGGCGGGGGGATGCCCCAGCCGGGCTTCTCCATCGCGCTCGACCGGCCGGCGGTGCGCGTTGCGCGCGGCAGCTCGGCGGAGCTCACGGTCACCGTCGACCGCTCGGGCGGCTTCGCGGGCGACGTCGCGCTCTCGGTGGCGGATCTGCCGAGCGGGGTCACCGCCAGCCCGGTCGTGGTCCCGGGCGGCGAGACCACCGGCGTCATCACGGTGGCGGCCGACCCGCTCGCGACCGTCGGCGGCGCCGCGCCCTCGCTCCGGGCCAGCGCCGCTGGCCTGGAGGACCGCGCAGCGCCGGTCTCCCTCCTCGTCGCCGACCCGCCGGGGGCGCTCGATCAGTCGTTCGACGGCGACGGCATCGCCACGAGCGGGACGGCCCACGAGGCGCGCGCCGTCGTCGTGCAGCAGGACGACAAGATCCTCGTCGCCGGGGTCGAGGGCGAGACGTGGGGGCTCGCGCGCTTCCTGCCGAGCGGCGCGCTCGATCCCGACTTCGGCACGGGGGGCCTCGTCGTCGGTCAACGGGGCTCGGTCTCGTCGCTGGCCTTGCAGCCGGACGGGCGAATCCTCGCGGTGGGGACGCGAGACGGCCAGCTTGCGATCGTCCGGTTCAACGTGAGCGGCGGAATCGATCAGGCCTTCGGCGCGAGCGGGGTCGCGAGGCTCGGTCCGGCATCGATCAGCAGCTCGGAGGGCTTCGACGTCTGCGTCCAGACCTCCGGGGCGATCATCGCTGTCGGCGTCGGCTCCGGCAACCGAGGTGTCGTCGTGAGGTTCTCTTCCGCCGGCGACCTCGATGAGGGGTTCGGCAGCTTCGGCATCATCTCGATGGATGAGCGCCCGTTACACGCCCTCGCTCTCGACGAGGGCGATCACATCATGGTCGGAGGGAGTCAGATGACCGCTGACCCGGCCTTCCTCGCGGCGCGGCTCGACCGCGACGGGAACTTCGATCCGGGCTTCGGGACCGGCGGCGTCGCCTACCTCGACGCCACGCCGTACGCCGATACCGATCTCGCCCTCGGCGGGGACGGCAAGCCCGTCCTCGCGGGCTACGCGCTCGACGGCGTCAACATGTACGCGTTCGCGCGCTTCAACGCCGATGGCTCCGCGGACGCCACGTTCGGCGAGGGCGGCATGGTGAGGGCCGGCGCGGGCGAGGCCCAGTACACGCGAGCCTTTGGCGTCGCCATCCAGGCAGACGGCAAGATCCTGGGTGCGGCCTCGGGGGGGACGCCGGCCTCGCGCCTGAGGGCCAAGATCCTCCGGCTCCTGCCGGATGGCACGATGGATCCCGGGTTCGGCACCTCGGGCGCGGTCGTGCTCGATGACCACCCCGAAGCGAACTACCTCCGCGCCGTCGCCGTCCAGCGCGACGGCCGCATCGTGGCCGTGGGCAAGCGCTCGGGCCTCGGCCTCATGGTGGTGCGCGTCTGGGACTAGAGCACCGATCACGTCGATCGACCCGAAATGAACCGCCAAGACGCCAAGGACGCCAAGAGGAGAACAAGATCTTGGCGTCGTTGGCGTCTTGGCGGTTCGAATCTCTGCTCTTTCGAGCGGTTTCAACCCATTTGTGGTTTCATGCGCCAGGATCCAGAGGCGCTCGAAGCTCGCGCCAGGGACCCGGAGAGCGATTGAAAAGGCGCATGGCGCATGGCGCATGGCGCATGGCGCATGGCGCATGGCGCATGGCGCATGGCGCATGGCGCATGGCGCATGGCGCATGGCGCATGGGCGCAGAGGCGCAATCCATCGATCTGACTTGCGCCTTTGCGCCTTTGCGCCTTTGCGCCTTTGCGTTGAAATCTCTCTCCGGACACCGGCAGGCCCTGTGCCCCGCGGCGCTCACCCGGTCCGGCCCGCGCGCCCCTCGCCTCCTTCGCGGCGCAGCAGCCCGTAGCGCTCGAGCTTCCGGTACAGCGTCGTCCTCGGGATCCCGAGGCTGCGCGACACCTCGCACACGTTCCAGCGGCACAGCTCGAGCGCGGCGCGGATCCGCTCCTCCTCGGCGTCCCGGTACTCGGCGCGCGACCGGCCCCGCGGCGCCGGGGCCGCCGACGGGAGCTGGATGTCGGCCGGGCCGATCTCCGGGCCCGGCGCGAGCACGCACGCGCGCGCGAGCACGTTCTCGAGCTGCCTCACGTTGCCCGGCCAGCCGTACGACGTGAGCCGCCGGAGCGCGCCCCGGGACAGCCGGAAGGCCGGGCGGCCGTGGCGCGCCGCGAGCTTCTCGACGATCGCCTGCGCGATCGCCGGGATGTCGTCCGGGCGATCGCGCAGCGGCGGCAGGCGGATCTCGATGACGCTGACCCGGTAATAGAGATCCTCGCGGAAGCGCCCCCGCGCGACCTCCTCCCGCAGGTCGCGGTTCGTCGCGCAGACGATCCGCACGTCGGGCACCGGGATGCTCCGGTCCGACCCCACCGGCCGGATCGTGCGCTCCTGGAGCGCGCGCAGCAGCTTCGCCTGCAGGGCGACAGGCATCTCGCCGAGCTCGTCGAGGAAGAGCGTCCCGCCCCGCGCGGCCAGGAACAGGCCGCCGTGGTCCCGGACGGCGCCGGTGAAGGCGCCCTTCACGTGGCCGAAGAGCTCCGACTCGAGCAGCGCCTCGGGCAGCGCGGCGCAGTTGACCGCCACGAACGGCCCCTCCCGCCGGGGCCCGCCCGCGTGGAGGGCGCGCGCGACGAGCTCCTTGCCGGTGCCGCTCTCGCCCGTCACCGTGACCGTGACGTCGCTGTCCGCGACGCGCTCGCAGAGCGCGAGCACCGCGCGCATCGGGGCGCTCCTCCCCGCGATCTCCGGGAAATCGCGGCGGGCGTCGGCGCGGCTCCGCTCGAGCTCGTGCGAGAGCCGCTCGATCTCGTCCGCCTGCGAGCGCATGAGCTCCGCGACCCGGCGCTGCTCCTCCTCGAGGGCGCGCGTGCGGTCCCTGAGCTCGGCCATCAGCCGGCCGTTGTGCAGCGCGACGGCGATCTGGTCCGCGAAGGCGCCGAGCAGATCCGCGTCTCCTTCCGCGAACTTGCCGCGCTGGAACCGGTTGTCGAGGTAGACGGCGCCGAGCACCGCGCCGTGCGCGCGGATCGGCACGCACACGATCGACCGGAGCCGCAGGCTGTGCACGGACGCGTTCCCGTGGAACCGCTCGTCGGCCAGCGCGTCGACCGTGAGCACCGCCTCCCCGCGCTCGACCACCCGCTTCGCGATGCCGTGGCTGAACTTGAGCTGGCTCTTGCCCACGCGCTCGCGATCGAGGTTCCGCGCGACAGCGACCTCGAGCTTGACCTTCGCCCGCCCGTCCGGCGGCGAGGACGCCGGCGCCGGCGAGGCGAGGATCACGAAGCCCCGCTCGGCGCCGGTCAGCTCGATCGCCGCGTCCATGGCGAGGCGGAGCACCTCCTCCGCGTCGAGCGTCGAGCTCAGGCGCCGGTTGATCTCGAGGAGCCTCAGCACGAGCTCCAGGCGGGCGCTGCCCGCGCTCGCCGCCCGCGCGGGCCCGCCGCGGAGCGCGGCCCGCCGGGGGTGCCGCCAGAAGACCTCGGCGAGCTCCGCGGGGAGCGTGCTCCCGATGCGCTCCCAGCACTCGAGCGCGGCCGTGCGGTGCCGCTCGGCCAGCGCCGCCGCCGACCGGAGGCGGAGCACCTCGGCGGACACCTCCTCGTGCCGCGCGTGGAGCTCGAGCTGCGAGACCCGCGCCACGAGGCCCGCGCCCCGCTGGACCTCCGCGAGCGCCGCGTCCGCGTCGCCGAGGGCCAGCGCGAGCTCCGCGCCCGCGGTCGCGTGGCGCAGCGCGAGATCGGCCGCGTCGGCCTCCCGGAGCAGCGCCGCGGCCTCGGCCAGGCGCGCGCCCGCCGCGGCCCCGTCCCGCGCGGCGAGGGCGATCTCCGCGGCGTGGAGCGCCGCCTCGCACGCCTCGCGCTTCGATCCGCGCGCCGCGTGGCCCGCGCGGGCCTGCTCGATCAGCCGCGCCGCCTCGCCGAGCGCGCCGCGCGCGGCGGCGATCTCCGCGGCGAGCCCGAGCGCCGCGGCGGCGATCTCCTCGGGGACGGGCGCGCGCAGGTCGGGGACGGGCGCGCGCAGGCGGGCGACGCCGAGCTCGGCCCGCTCGAGCAGGCCGATGTCCGCGTGGAGCTTGGCGAGGTTGAAGCGCAGGGTCGCCTCGGTCCGCTCCTTGGCGAAGGCGATGGCCGCCCGCAGCCCGCGCTCGTAGCAGCGCAGCGCCGCGCCCCAGTCGCCGAGCTGGTGCCGCGCCGTGCCCAGGTTGAGCGCGGCCGTGGCGAGCAGGTCGCCGAGGCCCTCCGCCTCGGCCAGGTCGAGCGCCTCCTGGAACCCGCGCGCCGCGAGGGCCGTGTCGCCGGCGCGGTAGGCGTGGAGCGCGTGGTAGCTCAGCGCGCGGGCGCGGGCGCGGGGCGAGCCCGACGCCGGCCGCAGCGCGACGGCGCGCGCCAGGCTGCGGAGCGCCCCGGCCTTGTCGCTCAGGTACCCGAGCGCGAGGCCCAGCGTCTCGGCGAGCTCCGCGGCGGCCTCGCCGGGCGGCGGCGTGGCGGCCTCGCCGGGCGGCGGCGCGGCGGCCTCGCCGGCCGGCAGCGCGGCGGCCTCGCCGGGCGGCGGCGCGGCAGCGGCCTCCGCGAGCGCGAGCGCGCCCTCGGCCTCGCGCCGCGCCTCGTCGTAGCGGCCGAGGCGCAGGAGGCAGCGCGCGGACAGGCTCGCGAGCCGCGCGTCGACGGCCCCGCGCGCCAGGGCGCGCGCGCGCTCGAGCTGCCGGAGCGCCCGCGCGACCTTGCCGAGCTTCTCGTAGCAGCGCGCCGCCCGGTACGAGAGCTCCGCGCCGGCGTCGGGCGGCGGCCCGCTCCGCCTCGCCCGCGCGAGCAGCGACAGCGCGCGCCGCGGGTCGCCGGCGGCCTCGACCGCCGACGCGGCGGCCACGAGCGTCCGCGCCGCCGGCATGGCCGCGCAGGCGGCGTCCGCGGCGCGCACCCAGGCGCGCGGCGCCCACTCGAACATCGGCTCGGACGCGAGCAGCGCCCGCCGCGCCGCCTCGTGGTCGCCCGCCAGGGCGAGCGCCCGCGCCCTGTCCGCGGCGCGCTCGCTGCGGAGCGCCGGGGCGATCGCCCCCTCGCCGGCGCCGCCGAGGTGCGCTGCCTGCGCCCGCGCGACCCCGCGCACCACCTCTGCGTCGAGCAGGGGCAAGAGCGCCCTCGCCTGCCCGGGCTGGCCCAGGCGGAAGCCGTCGCCGTCGAGGCGCGCGAGCCCCGCGGCCTCGAGCGCGTCGAGCGCCGCGCGCCCCACGCCGAGGGCCGCGGCGGCGTCGGGCCCGAGCCGGTCCGCGACCGCGAGCGCCGCGAGGGCGCGCGCCTCGTCGCGCGGGAGCGCGGCCAGGCGGCGGCGCCAGAGCTCCGGCGTGCCCGTCGTGTGCACGAACCCGTCGAGCTCCGCCTCGCTCAGCCGGCGCTGCGCGAGCGCGGCGCAGAGCTCCTTGAGCGCCCGCGGGCGGCCGCCGCTCGCCCGCAGGAGGTCGGCCACGCGCGCCGCCGTGGCCAGCGGCGCCGTCCAGACCCGCACCGCGGCCTCGTCCAGCGGGCCCAGCGGGAGCTCGACCGCCGCGCCGGGGCGCACGTCGAGCCGGTCGAGCGGATCGGCGGAGGCGATGAGCCAGAGGAGGGCGTCGGTCGGCTCGGTGGCCCGCACGAGCGCCTCGAGCAGCGCCCGGTCGTGCGCGCCGAGCCGGTCGGCGTCGTCGATCGCGAGCACGCGCGGGCGGCGTGCAGGCGCTGGAGGGGGCGGCGCGGAAGCCGGTGGCGCGTCGACCGACCCGGCCCGCGCGAGCTCGGCGCGGGCGCCGAGCAGCGCGTCGACGCCGGCCGGGAGCGAGGCGCGCCCGAGCGCGCGCAGCAGGAGCGCGCGCACCGGGTCCTCGCCGCGCGGCGCGCCCTCGACCACCTCCGCGCAGAGCTGGGCGCGCCACTTGAGCTCGCGGAACAGCCGCGACTTGCCGGCGCCCTCCTCGCCCGTGACCACCACGGCGCGCGGCCCGCGCTCGCCCCGGAGCAGCGCCTCGAGCGCCGCGCCGAACGCCTCGACCTCGCGCTCCCGCCCCACGATCTCGCCCGGCTCGCTGACGACCGCGGGCGCGCGCCGCGGCAGCCCGCCGGCGGAGAGGGCCTCGAGGACCTCCTCGACGCCGGAGGGCCGGCTGGCCGGATCCGCCGCGGTGAGCCGCTCCGCGAGCCGGCGCGCGGCGGCGGGGGGCGCCCCGGAGAGGAGCGGGAACAGGTCCTCGAGCGTGCGCCCCACCGCGAAGAGGTCGGAGCGCGCGCTCGGCGGGGCGCCCTGGAGGAGCTCGGGCGCGAGGAACCGCGCCGTGCCCGCGAGGTCCCCCGCCGCCGCGCGCATCCGGCGCGCCGCGCTGAGGTCGATGAGCACGCCGGCGCCGTCGTCCCGCACGAGGACGTTGTCGGGCTTGAAGTCGCCGTGGACGATGCCCGCGCCGTGGAGCCAGCCGAGCGCGTCGAGCGCGTCGAGCAGGACGGGAAGGGCCGCGCGGAAGGCGCGCCCCCGGGCGTGCTCCGCGAGCGTCCGGCCCCGGATGAGCTCCGCCGTGGTGTACGTGAGCGGCGCGCCGCCGCACGTCGTCCGGGCGAAGTCGTACGCGCGCGGCAGGCGCGGGTGGGCGCACCCCGAGAGCAGCGAGAACTCGCGCCGGAACGCCTCGACCGCGCGCGCGACGTCGAGGCCGCCGAAGCGCAGCGCCTTCAGCGCGACGTCGCGCTCGAAGAGGCGATCGCGCGCCTCGAAGACGGAGCCGAGCCCGCCGCGCCCGAGCGCGCGCACGACGTCGTAGCGGCCGTCGATCACGGCCCCTGGCGCAATGCCGGGCTGTACCATCGGTGCAGAGTGGAACAGAACGGTACAAACAAATCGACCGGAGCCTCCGGAAATCCGCGCTGTCGCGCTGGCACGGCTGTTGAACAGCCTGGCGGCGTGATGCGCTGGCTCGCGGTTCTTCTGGTGGCGTGCGTGGCCGGGTGCGGGGTGAACCCGATCCCGGAGCCGCCCGCCGCGCCCGAGCTCGGCGACGTGATCGCCGACATCTGCATGGTGTGCGACGCGTGGACCGTCGATCTCGCCGGCGGACCGGGCAGCGCGACGAACGCCGACGAGGTCTGGGCGGTGAGCCTCGACAAGGCCGCGCCGCCCGTCATCGCCGAGGTCGGCGCCGACGGGAGCTTCGCCCTCAGGCTGGAGGCATCCCTGGGCGACGAGGTGCGCGTCCAGGCGCGGCGCGGCGAGCAGCGCTCCGCGCCGGCGGATCTCGTCGTCACGCAGGGCGTCCTCAAGCGCGCGCCGCGCCCGCTCTCCGACTGCTTCGACGTCGCGCCGGAGCTCGAGCTGCCCGACACCCCGGTCGGCGCGGTGTCGACAGGCGTCCTCCGCCTCGAGCACGACTGCGCGGAGCCGCTCGTCATCGACGCGATCGCGCTCCGCGCGCCGGCCGTCGATATCGGCGTGGGGGAAGTGTCGGCTCCCGTGGTCCTGGCGCCCGGGGAGCGCCGCGACGTCCCCGTGGAGCTCCGGTCGAGCGCGCCCGGCCTGCACGAGGAGGTGTTGCTCATCGAGGTGTCCTCTCCCGCGGTCACCCGGCGCGCGGTGACGTTGTTCGGCCGCGGCGTGCCCTGACTCGACCGAAAGCTCACAGGCCCCCTCCTGGAGGCCCGGAAGCGGCGTCCTGGAGGGGCGCGTCCCCACGTCCAGCACTCTCGTGACAAGACCCATGGAGATGAACATGCGAGCACATACCTTGTGGATTCTTTCGGTGTCCGCGATCCTCGGACAGCTAGGTTGCGACCCCCAGGTGAGCGGCGGGGACTGCCCGGATCCGCGCGATCCGGAGGTCCGTTATGTCTCCCAGGATCCGGAGGAGTGCGCCCTCATCGACTTCGATTGCTCCCCGCCGCAGACGCTGTTCTCCGACGAGTGCGGCTGCGGCTGTATCGGCCCCGAGGCGCCGACCTGCCCCGACCCGAGCGACCCGGAGGTCCATTACGTGTCGCACGATCCGCGGGAGTGCGAGCTCCTCGATTTCGCGTGCTCCCCGCCGCAGACGCTGTTCGGCGGCGAGTGCGGCTGCGGCTGCGTCGGCCCCGAGGCGCCGGCCTGCCCGGATCCGAGCGATCCGGCCGTGCGCTATGTCTCCCACGACATCGAGGAGTGCCACCTCATCGACTTCATCTGCGCGGAGGGCGAGAGGCAGTTCGTCAACGAGTGCGGCTGCGGCTGCGTCGGCCCCGAGGCGCCGGCCTGCCCGGACCCGGCCGACCCGGAGGTCCATTACGTGTCGCACGATCCGCGGGAGTGCGAGCTCCTCGATTTCGCGTGCTCCCCGCCGCAGACGCTGTTCGGCGGCGAGTGCGGCTGCGGCTGCGTCGGCCCCGAGGCGCCGGCCTGCCCGGACCCGAGCGATCCGGACGTGCGGTATGTCTCCCACGACATCGAGGAGTGCCACCTCATCGACTTCATCTGCGCGGAGAGCCAGAGTCAGTTCGTCAACGAGTGCGGGTGCGGCTGCGTCGGCCCCGAGAAGCTGGCCTGTCCGGATCCGAGCGATCCGAACGTGCATTACGTGTCCGACGATCCGGCCCGCTGCGCCGTCATGTTGTTCAGCTGCGAGGAGGGGCAGACGGCCTTCACCAACGAGTGTGGCTGCGGCTGCCTCGATCCAGAGCTCCCCCCGGGGCACGCGCGTCAAGGCTCCTGACCGCGTCGCGGCGGCCGCCCGAGGCGGGCGTCGGCCGCGCTCGCACGCCCGTACAGGGTGAATCACATGCGCGCACCCGAGGCGCGTCGCGCCGGCGCGCGCGAACGCCGAGAGAGCCCGCCCGCTCCCATCAAAGTTCTCCGCTCGCTCCGTCGAGGCCGGTGATAGGCTCGCCCGAGGGGGCGCGCGTGAGGACACGACCGGGATGAGGACGAGGCATGTCGAACAGCGCACCTCGCATGTGATCGGCGTCGCGTCGCTCTTCTGTGACAACTCCTTCAACGCCGCGGTGTTCGCCGGCATGCACCGCGCCGCGTGGGCGCGCGGGTATCAGCTGCTCGTGTACTACGGGCCGCCCCGGACCGCCGCCGAGCGCGGGGCGGGGCTCCACCTGGTCGCCGGCTGGATCGCGATGTACTCCACCGAGGGCCTGGAGGCGCTGATCTCCGGCGGGACGCCGGCCGTGCTCTTCTGCGCGCCCGCGATCGACCCGCGCTGCCCCGTCGTGCGCGCGGAGAACCACGACTCGATCCGCCGGCTCGTGGATCACCTCGTCGGCCTCGGCCACCGCCGGATCGCGTACATCGGCAAGCTGACGTCGGGCGACTTCGTCGAGCGGGGCGCGGCGTTCGATGAGGCGATGAGCGCGCACGGGCTCGCGGCCGATCTCAACCTGCTCTCCAGCTTCCATGACTGCACGATCCTGTACGCCGAGCGGCGCCTCGGGGAGCTGCTCGATCGCGACGGCAAGTTCTGCGACGCGATCGTGGCGGGCAACGACGAGATGGCGGTCGGCGCGATCCGCGCGATCCAGACGCGCGGCTACCGCGTGCCCGAGGACATCGCGGTCGTGGGGTTCGACGACATCAGCCTCGCGCAGCACTGCGATCCGCCGCTCACCACGGTGCGGCAGAGCCCCGAGCTGCTCGGTCGCATGGCCGTCGATGTGCTCGCCGATCTGCTCGACGGCCGCCCGCCTCCGCAGCCCGTGATCCGCGTCCCCGCCGAGCTGGTGGTGCGGCGCTCGTGCGGCAGCGCCGCGTGGGACGCCGGGCTGCTCGCGCCGGAGGAGCTCGACGCGCCGGGCGGCGACTGGCAGCGCGACCTGTCCCGGCGGCTCGACGCCTTGCTCGGGGGGGCAGCGCTCTCGCCGCCGGGCGACGGGCCCCTCGTCTGGCCCGAGGCCGAGGTCATCGCGCGGGGGCTCGGCGCGGCGCTCGCCGGGGAGGAGCCGCCGGAGGTGGCCGAGCTCGAGCGCGCCTTCGACAGCGCCGTCGAGCACAGCGACCGGATCGAGGTCCTCCTCGCCGTGGTGGCCCACATCGAGGAGACCGCCGCCGGACGGCTCGCCGGCGCGCCGGCGCCGGACGCCGAGCGCCGGGTGGAGACGTTCCTCCACCGCGCGCGGCTCGCGCAGCAGCGGGCGCTCGCGGCGTCCGAGCGGCGCGGCGCGCGGAGCCTCGAGCGGCTGGTCCGCGCCAACATGGCCATGGCCGGGCTCCTCGCCTCGAAGGAGATGTGGGCCGACGATCGCCTGGGCTGGCTGCGGCACACCTCCGTGCGCGTCGGTTGCCTCGCGCGCTGGGCGGACGATCACGGGCCAGGCGGGCCCGAGCTCATCATCGACAGCGTGCATACGAGCGATCCCGACGCGGCCGCGCTCGTGGGGCGCCGGTACCGGACCGGCCTCTTCCCGCCGCCCGAGCTGTTCGACGCCGCCTCGCCGGCAGAAGCGGGCGGCCATATCGTGATGCTCCCGATCGCGAGCGCGCAGCGCGACTGGGGGACGCTGGTGCTGGGAGGGCTGTACACCGAGAGCTTCGCGGACAACCTCCAGCCGATGGCCATGTGGGGGTCGCTCCTGGTCGCGGCGTTCGAGCACCACGCCATGGAGGCCGCGCTGCACGCGGAGCGCGACATGCTGGCCGCCGCGTACGACCGCGAGCGCGCGCTGTCGAGCACGGTGCGGGAGCTCGGCTGTCCGGTGATACCGCTGCTCCCGGGGGTGCTGCTGATCTCGCTGATCGGCGCGATCGACGGGGCGAGGGCGCGGCAGATCATGGAAGCGGTGCTGTCGGGCGTGACGCGTGAGGGCGCCCGGTGGGTGCTGCTCGACGTGACGGGCGTGCCGCTCGTCGACGCGGAGACGGCGGCGGCGCTGGTGCAGACGGCGCAGGCGACCCGGCTGCTCGGGGCGCGGGTGAGCCTGGTCGGGGTGGGGCCCAGGATGGCGCAGAGCATGGTCGAGCTCGGGATCGAGCTGCAAGGGATAGCCGTCTTCCAGTCGCTCGCCGCCGCGATAAGCCACCTCACGAGGAGCCGACCGGAATGACGGCGAGGCCTGTCGACCAGCGCACGTCGAATGTGATCGGGGTCGCCTCGGTATATCTCGACAACTCCTTCAACGCCATGGCGTTCGCCGGCATGCACCGCGCCGCGCGGGAGCGCGGTTATCAGCTCCTCCTGAGCTACGGGTCGCCTCGGTCCATCGTCGAGCGCGGGGCAGGGCTCCACCTGGTGGCGGGCTGGATCGCGATGTACACCATCGACGGCCTGGAGGAGCTGATCTCCGGCGGGACGCCGGCCGTGATCTTCTGCGCGCCCGCGCTGGGCGCGCGCTGCCCGGTCGTGCGCGCGGAGAACCACGCCTCGACCCTTCGCCTCATCGATCACCTCATCGGCCTCGGCCGCCGCCGGATCGCCTACATCGGCAAGGCGACGTCGGCCGATTTCATCGAGCGGGGCGCGGCGTTCGACGAGGCGCTGAGCGCGCGCGGGCTCGAGGCCGATCTCAACCTGCTCTCCAGCTTCCGCGAGTGCACGATCGTGTACACCGAGCGGCGCCTCAAGGAGCTGCTCGAGCGCTACGGCAAGCTCTGCGACGCCATCGTGGCGGGCAACGACGAGATGGCGATCGGCGCCATCCACGCGATCCGGGCGTGCGGCTACCGCGTGCCCGAGGACATCGCGGTGGTGGGGTTCGACGACATCAGCCTCGCGCAGCACTGCGATCCGCCGCTCACCACGATGCGGCAGGGCCCCGAGCTGCTCGGGCGCATGGCCGTCGAGCGGATCGTCGAGCTCATCGAGGGCCGCGCCCCGGAGCAGCTCGTGACCCGCGTCCCCGCCGAGCTGGTGGTGCGGCGCTCGTGCGGGAGCCCTGCGTGGGAGGCCCTGCTGCCCGCGCAGGGGGCCGTCGCGGACCCGGGCGAGTGGCAGCGCGACCTGCTCGGGCGGATGAACGCCGTGCTGGAGGGGCCGACGCACCTGCAGCCCGGCGAGCGGGCCCCCGTCTGGCCCGAGGCCGAGGTGATCGCGCGGGGGCTCGGCGCGGCGCTCGCCGGGGCGGAGATGCCGGAGGTCATCGAGCTCGAGCGCGCCTTCGCCGCCGCGGTCGCGTACAGCGATCGGATCGAGGTCCTCCTCGCCGTGGTGGGCCAGGTCGAGGAGGCCGCCGCGCGACAGCTCGCCGGCGCGAGGGCGCCGGACGTCGCGCGCCGGGTGAAGACGTTCCTCCACCGCGCGCGGCTCGCGCAGCAGCGGGCGCTCGCGGCGTCCGAGCGGCGCGGCGTGAGGAGCCTCGAGCGGCTGGTCCGCGCCAACATGGACATCAGCAGGCTCCTCTCACCCGGGCCGGCGTGGTTCGACGAGCGGCTGCTGTGGCTGCGGCACACCGCCGTGCGCGTCGGTTGCCTCGCGCTCTGGGCGAACGATCGGGATCCCCACGAGCCCGAGCTCATCATCGACAGCGTGCATACCAGCGATCCCGGCGCGGCCGCGCTCGTGGGGCGCCGGTACCGGGCTGGCCTCTTTCCGCCGCCCGAGCTGCTCGCGGCCGCCTCTCCGGACGAGCCGAGCGGCTATCTCGTGATGGTCCCGCTCACGAGCGGGCGGCGCGACTGGGGGGCGCTGGTGCTCGGCGGGCTGCACGTCGAGAGCTTCGCGGACAACCTCCAGCCGGTGGCCATGTGGGTGTCGCTCCTGGTCGCGGCGTTCGAGCGCCACGACATGGAGGCCGCGCTGCACGCGGAGCGCGACATGCTGGCCGCCGCGTACGACCGCGAGCGCGCGCTGTCGAGCACGGTGCGGGAGCTCGGCTGTCCGGTGATACCGCTGCTCCCGGGGGTGCTGCTGATCTCGCTGATCGGCGCGATCGATGGGGCGAGGGCGCGGCAGATCATGGAAGCGGTGCTGTCGGGCGTGGCGCGTGAGGGCGCCCGGTGGGTGCTGCTCGACGTGACGGGCGTGCCGTTTGTCGACGCGGAGACGGCGGCGGCGCTGGTGCAGACGGCGCAGGCGACCCGGCTGCTCGGGGCGCGGGTGAGCCTGGTCGGGGTGGGGCCCAGGATGGCGCAGAGCATGGTCGAGCTCGGGATCGAGCTGCAAGGGATATCCATCTTCCAGTCGCTCGCCGCCGCGATACACCAGCTCACGCGGCGTGCGGGCTGACAGGCGAGCGAGGCAACATGGCGATTCGTACCCGCGGCGACAACGCGTTCACGGCCCAGTCCCTCACCGGCGCCTCGTCCGAGCCGATGTACGCGGGCGCCCTCTCGTTCCTGCGCCGGAAGTACTCGCGCGATCTGACGGGCGTCGACGTCGCGGTCACGGGGCTGCCGCTCGACACGGCGACGTGCCATCGCCCCGGCGCGCGCTTCGGTCCCCGCGCCGTGCGCGAGGCGTCTGCCCAGCTCGCCTGGGATCGCCCGTACGGCTGCGAGTTCGACCCGCTCGAGCGGCTGGCGGTCGTCGATTACGGCGATGGCGCGTGGGATTACGCTCGGCCCATGGAGGTCCCCGCCGCGATCGAGGCGCACATCGCCGGGATCCTCCGCGGCGGGGCCGCGCCGCTGTCGATCGGCGGCGACCATTTCATCACGTTGCCCGTGCTGAGGGCGCTGCACAGGCAGCACGGCACGCTCTCGCTGATCCACTTCGACGCCCACTCGGACACGTGGGGCGCCGACGACGACGCGGGGAGGATCGATCACGGCACGATGTTCTTCCACGCCGCCCGGGAGGGCCTCGTCGATCCGGCCCGTTCGGTGCAGATCGGGATTCGCACGCACAACCCGGACACGCGCGGCTTCCGGATCCTCGACGCCCCCTGGATTCACCGGAACGGCGCCGCGGCCTTGATCCAGCGCGTCCGGGAGGTCGTCGGGGAGCGCAAGGTGTATGTGACGTTCGACGTGGACTGCCTCGATCCCAGCTTCGCGCCGGGCACGGGCACCCCCGTCTGCGGCGGGATCAGCACCGCGACGGCGATCGAGATCCTGCGCGGGCTCGGGGGCGTCGACGTGGTCGGCATGGATGTCGTCGAGGTCGCGCCGGCCTACGACCACGCGGGCATCACGGCGCTGGCCGCCGCGACCATCGCCTACGAGCACCTCATCCTGTACGCGCGCCGGCCGGGCGCATCGCCCCGCCTTCAGGGCGGCTGAGCTAGCATGGTTGCAAGCGCCGATCTCACGAATGAAAGGCGTCGGGCGTTTGCCTCAGGGAAAACCCAGGGAAAGCCTGAAGGATGACCCTGGCCCGCATCCTGCTAAGTCCGTAGACCAGAGCGCCCGTGACGGCTTCCCCCCCCCGCCGTCGAATGGGCGCTCTTTTTTTGTCCTGTCACGGCTGCGGGCGGCCGCGGGGCGCCCGCGGCTCCGGCGTCCGTCGCTCAGGGCGCGCTCAGGAACTCCCGGATCGCCGCGAGCGCCTCGTCGCGCGCGTCGGCGAGCACCGCGTGCCCGGCGCGGGGGAAGCTCCGTGCCTGGACGAGCTCCCGGGGCAAGGCGGCCACGAGATCGCGCGCGTCTTCGGTCGTCGCGAACGGGTCGAGATCGCCGGACAGCACGAGGGTGGGGCACCGGACGCGCGCGAGGTCCGCGCGCAGGTCGTAGGTCTGCATCTCACCCGCGACGAAATAGGCGCCCACGTCGAGGTGGAGCACCGCGCGGGCGAACGCGCCTTCGTCCGGCGGCGACTGGCGGTAGAGCGGGAGGCAGACACGGATGTAGTCGCTGAAATTGGGCGTCGGATCCGCGTAGAACCGGCGCGCGACGTCGGCCGCCTCGGCGCCCCCGAGCCGCTCGAAGACGCCCAGCATGCGATCGAGGCGGAGCTTCGCCGTCGTGCTCGTCAGGATGAGCTTCCCCGGGTGATCCGGGTATCGCGCCGCGTACGCCTGCGCCACCATGCCTCCGAACGAGTTTCCGAGCACCACGGGCCGCTGGATCTCGAGCGCCTCGCAGAACGCCCGCACGTCGTCCGCCCACGTCTCCAGGTTCCACCGCTCGGGCCCGCTGCGATCGCTGCGCCCGCAGCCGCGGTGATCCAGATAGACCACCTGCGCCACGTCGGCGAGCGCGGAGCCGAACGGCACGAACTCGGTATGATCGCTGCCCGGCCCGCCGTGCAGCAGGATCAAGGTGGGTCGCTCTCGCATCGCGGGCCCCTCGGGGACGAGCTTCGCCCCTTCCACATCGAAGAACAGCCGCACGTCGCCAGTCTGTACTCTCATCGTGATCGAGTGAAATCACAGACCGCGGCGCCGCGCCAGACCTCCCATGGCCGGCAGAAAGCACCATGTGGGGCAGATCGCCGCGCGCCGCTCCGGCGGCGGTGGCCGGCGACCACCGCTATTGCCGGGCTCGCCTCGCCGCCATGTCACCTGGTGAGCGCCGGCAGGACGCGCTCGCCGAAGACGTCGATGAAGGCTCGCTGGTTCAGGGTCACGTTGTGAACGTGGATCGTGTCGAAGCCGAGTTCGGCGTCCTCGCGCAGCCAGGCGGCGTGCCGCTCGACGTCGGCCGAGACGCGCACCTGCGCGGCCACGTCCTCGGGCCGCACGAAGGACGCGGCGGCGTCGAAGTGCTCGGGCATCACCAGGCACGCGAGGAGCCGCGGCGGCAGCACGTTCGTCCGCCATTGCGCGTGCGCCTCGCGGAGCGCGGCGCCCTCGTCGGCGTCGTAGGCGATCTTCGTCTGGAGCACCATCGGCTTGCCCTCGCCGCCGCCTTCCCTGAAGCGGCGCACCACCTCGCGGAGCTGCTCCCGGCCCTGCGACACCGTGATCAGCCCGTCGGCCCAGCGCCCGACCCGCTCCGCGGTGGCCGGCGAGATGGCCGCGCCGAGCAGGAGCGGCGGCGTTGCGGGGCGCGTGTAGAGCTTCGCGCCCTCCACCACGACGCGGCCCCGGTGCGTCACGGTCTCGCCGCGCCACAGCGCCCGGATCACCTCGGCGCACTCCTCGAGCCGCGCGGTCCGCTCGGCGTGATCGGGCCATTTCTCCCCCGTGATGTGCTCGTTCAGCGCTTCCCCGCTCCCGATCGAGAGCCAGAAGCGCTCCGGGTACATCTCGGCCAGCGTGGCGGCCGCCTGGGCGATCACCGCCGGGTGGTAGCGGTACCCGGGCGCGCAGACCGTTCCGAACGACAGCGACGTGGCCTGGAGCGCCGAGCCCAGCCACGACCAGGTGAAGCCGCTCTCGCCCTGCTGCTCGCTCCAGGGGTGGAAGTGGTCCGAGCACATCGCCGCCGTGAACCCGGCCTGTTCGGCGTGGCGCACGTGCCGGAGCAAGGCCGAGGGGGCGAGCTGTTCGTGAGACGCGTGGTAGCCGATCGAGAGCTTCCGCATGGGTCCGTCGGGCTCCTCGCGGCGCGCCGGGCTCCGGCCGAGCTGCCTCGGCGCGTCAGCGTGCCAGCGCGTCAGCGTGCCCGCGTGTCGGAGCAATCGCCGCGCCAGGGAGGGCCTTGTGGAGCGCAGCCGCCGCTCGTCTGCCGAGCGGCGGCCTCTCGTCACCTGGTCAGGATGCTGGCCGCGGCGAGCCCGACGGCCTGGGTCAGGCGGCGCATGTAGTCCCAGTTCAGGCGATCTACGGTGTCGCAGCGCGCGTGGTAGCAGGGGTTGCCGTCTCCGCCGAAGAAGTCCTGCGACACGGCGACTGCCGGCGCCCCGTAGCGCCAGAACGCCGCGTGATCGCTGCGGTTCGTGCAGGCCTCGACCCGCACGAGGTCGAGCTCCGCTCGCGTCGCCGCGGCCTCGACCGAGGCGCCGAGATCGGCCGAGGTGTTCTCGTCGCAGTGGATGATGTGATAATGCCCGTCGTTGTTCGAGTCGTAGGCTGTCATCTCGAGGTCGAGGACGCCGACGACCCGCGCGAGCTCCCCGCTGCCGTCGAGCATGCGGGCATAGGCGTTCGAGCCGAGGAGCCCGTCCTCTTCCTGGTCGAAGGCGACGATGCGGAGCCCGATGTTCAGGGGTGTGTCCTTGAGCGCGCGGGCGATGGCGAGCGACGACACGATGCCGGAGGCGTCGTCGTCGGCCCCGGCGTTGCTCACCGAGTCGTAG
Organism: Sorangium sp. So ce406; assembly: GCF_051474675.1. Taxonomy (NCBI): domain Bacteria; kingdom Pseudomonadati; phylum Myxococcota; order Polyangiales; family Polyangiaceae; genus Sorangium; species Sorangium sp. So ce406. The sequence continues at coordinate 2,081,885 of NZ_CP150340.1, forward strand.
TGGGCCGAGAGGATGAGGAGGCGTGACGGGTCGGCGCCGGCCCTGTCGGCGGTCACGTTGACGCCCTGGCTCCATCCGCTGCGATAGGTGTGTTCCTGGACGGTGAACCCCAGCGCCTGGTACTGCTGTCGCAGCCAGGTGCGGGTCAGCGAGCGCCCGTTCTCGGAGCCGCGCTCGCGGATGACGACCGACCGCCCCCCGAGGTTGACGGGGGTGGCGCCCGAGAGCTCCTTGAGCCGCGCCTCGAGGAACGCGGCGTCGATGGTGATGTCCGGCGTCTCTCCCTCGAACGCCGTGCGCTGCCCTCCCGGAGCCGCGGCGCGCTTCGCTCGCGGCGCGCTCGAGACGACCGTCTCGTGCTCTGCGATCGGCTCCGCGTAAGGGAGGTCCGATCCGAGCCAGTCGTGCGGTTCTCGGCCTGTCGGCACGGCGACGACGGCGAACCCGCCGAGGCGCGCTCTCTCTCCCGGGAGCGCCGCGTCGGGCAGCGGTCCTTCGACGAGGTGCAGCGAGGCGTCGTGCTCTTCCTTCAGCGCGATGCTCTGCCGGGCGCCGTCGACGGCGGCGCGGGTCACGACCACCTGGCCTTCCGGCGTGGCGAGGCGGTTCAGGAACGTGGTGACGGTGCCCTTGCCCACCAGCGAGACATGAATCTCCTGAGCTGCCGGCGCCGTCGGATCTCCGTCGGCGCACGAGGCCGAGAGCAACGCAAATACCGCACATCCCGCGGCCGTGGCCCAGGTGCGATGAAGGCGTAGAGCCATGATGTCTTCCCCTTTTGGGGCCACCCTACGGATCTCACCTCGAGGATCCAAGAACTATCTCGCGATGAGGCCGGCGCCTCTCACGCCATCGGATGGATGGAAGACCACAGAGTTGAATGTTGTCGCTGCCAATCATGGCCCAGCTCGTCGGGCCGGAGATGGCCTGGGAAGAGGCCGCTCGTCCTGTTCGCGTGAACGGCGCGATCACCTGGCTGGAGCGCCGAGTGGTTCGAGAGAACAGAGATATTGAACCACAGAGGCACAGAGGGCACAGAGGGCACAGAGGGAAGAAAGATTTGAATCTCTCTGTCTCTCTCTCTCTCTCTCCTCTGTGCCCTCTGTGCCTCTGTGGTTTATCTCTCTTCTCTTCAGCCGAACGATGGTCTAGTGAGCGCCCGATGTGGGTGCTGCGGTCGCGCTCGGCGCCGCCGATCCCGCCGGCGCCGCCGGCACCGCGGATCCCGATGGCACCGCCGACCCCGTGGGCGCCGCTGGCGCCCCGATCGCGGCCCCGGGAGGCGCCCCGTCGCGGAGCGCGAGCTGCCCGCTGCGGCAGGTGTCGATCGCGGACGCGAGGATGCGCATCGCCTCCTGCGGGGCGTGGAAGCCGGACGAGTTCTCGGCCTCGGCGAAGTCCAGGAAGAACTGGCACTTCCGCTGCGCCGCCCGCGCGCCCGCGAGCGCCTCGTCCGACATGCCCGCCTCCTTCGCCCGCTTGATGTCCCCGATCAGCGCCGTCACCGCGTCGAGCGCCCGGTTGCGCGTCTCGAAATGGCGCTCCTGGATCGTCTCCACGCGCTGACGGAGCTCGTCCTCGGGCCACCTGTGGCACGTCTGGCACGCGCGGTTGATGTTGAGCAGCGGGCTCTGGATGTGGTGATCGCTCACCTTCGCCGCGCCCACCCGCTGGTACGGCATGTGGCAGTCCGCGCACGCGACACCGGAGCGGGCGTGGACGCCCTGATTCCACATCTCGAACTCCGGGTGCTGCGCCTTCAGCGCCTTCGCCCCCGACTCCGCGTGCGTCCAGTCCGCGTGGCCGTTCTCCTCGTAGTAGGCGTAGATCTCGTCGACCTTGATCCCCTTCGCCCACGGGTACACGAGCCGCTTCTCCGGCCCCTTGAAGTAATACTCCACGTGGCACTGGCCGCAGACGTACGAGCGCATCTCCTGGCGCGTGGCCATCGTGTTGACGTCGTAGTTCTCCTGGCCCTGCGACGCCTTGAGCGCGCGGATCCCCTCGAGGAACCCGGGCCGCGTCACCCGGAGCTGCATCGACTGCGGATCGTGGCAGTCGATGCACGAGACCGGGTGCGTCACGAGCTTGCGCGCCTCCGGGAACGGCATCTGGTTCATCGCCTCCCAGCCGCGGATGAGGTCGCCGCCGCCGAGCTTCTTGTACGGCACGTACACCGAAGCGTGGCAGTGGATGCACGTCCCCGGCTGCTTCGTCGCGATCTGCCGCTCGGTGTACACCTGATCCTCGAGCATGTACGCGTGCCCGCGCTCCTCGCGGAAGTCGCGCGAGAACGCGTAGCCGGCCCACATCGTCTTCAGCCGCCCGTCCTCCTCGAGCTTGGACTGCGCCACCACGCTGCGCGGATCGGCCTCGGTGGGCGTGCGCGGCACGGCCTCGCTCCCGCCGAAGCGCGTGCGCTTCTGGTCCACCGTGCGCCGGTAGCTGTCGTACTGGATGGGGAAGTTCTTCCCCCAGACCGCCGGGTCGTCTATCGTGTCGTCAAGCTCGACGACGCGATAGAACGGGTTCTTCGCCTCCTGCTTGTGCTCGAAGATGTTGACGAGCAGCGCGGCGATCCCGCCGGTGGCCACCGCCGCGCCGATCGCGATCAGCGGCAGGTAGCGCCGGAGCGCCGGCCGCCGCGGGCTCTTGGTCGTGGATCCTTCGTCCATGGGCTCCGTCATCCTGTTCATCCCTCGAGCGGCGGGCGCGCCTCAGTGCAGGTGCCCCACCGATTGATGGCAGCGCACGCACGAGAGCGCGCCGCGGTGATCGCTGTCGCTCGCGTGCGCGCTGTCGATCGCGTGAACGATGTCCTCGTGACACCCGCGACAGGCCTCCTCGGTGACGCGGAGGTTGCTCGGCTTTATCCGGATCGGGTCCGGGAAGCGCCCCGACGTGAAGGCGAACGAGTGCCAGAATCCGTTGGTCGCCTTCGTGACATATTTCCCCACGACCGTGTGTGGCGCATGACAATCGTTGCATCCTGCCACGGCGCGGTGGCTGGAGCGCTGCCACCCGTCGAACTGCTCGTTCATGATGTGGCAGTTGGCGCACGCCGACGGATCGTTCTGCAGGTACGAAGCGCCCTTCGCGTACACGAAGGTGTAGCCGCCCAGCCCCACGGCGGCGCCGACCGCGACGCACAGCACGAGGGGCAGGGTCCATGTCCACCGCCACCCGGAGCGCGCGCGCTCGGGGGCGGCGGGCTCGATCGGCGTGCTTCGCGGTACTTCCCCTTCTGCCTCGCGGTCCGGCTGCCGGGTCATCGGTCGCCGCGCGGTTTGCAAGCCAGGTGCCACGACGCGCCTGGCAGGAGCGATGGATGACGGCGCGACGATGTGACGCGGGCGTATCGACTCGGCTCGAGGCGCGCGCTCGGGGCGCGCGCAGCGCTTGCGCGGAGGCGCAGGTTTCGCGCTGGCGCGTGCGTCCGGGGGGCGGCTGTTCCCGCCGCGGCCCGGCTGCGCTAGTGAGCCTCGAGGAGACGCCCTCGTGAACGCCCCGCGCGATCTGCACGCCAGCTCGACCTCGACGCCGCCGGTCATCGCGTCGACGAGCGCCCGCTCGGGCGGAGGGAACAGGTGACATGACGACAGCGGCCCCGGCCTCGAAGACGCCGTTCACGCCGTACCAGCGGCGGCTGTTCTGGTTCCTCAGCGTGGCCTCGTTCTTCGAGGGCTACGACTTCCTGGCGCTCACGCAGATCCTGCCGAACTTCGGCGCGGAGATGGGCCTCGCCGCGCGCCACGAGGGGCTCCTCGTCGGGTTCATCAACGCGGGGACGATGATCGCGTACCTGCTCGTGCGCAAGGCGGACGCGTGGGGCCGCCGGCGGGTGCTCACGGTCACCATCGCGGGGTACACGGTCCTCTCGGTGCTCACGGGGTTCGCGCCGAACGTCTATGTCTTTGCTGTCTTGCAGCTCCTCGCGCGCATCTTCCTCCTCGGGGAGTGGGCGGTCAGCATGGTGGTCGCGGCCGAGGAGTACCCGAGCGACAGGCGCGGGATGGTGATCGGCGTCATCCAGGCGTTCTCGAGCCTGGGCTCGATCGTGTGCGCCGGGGTCGTGCCGCTGCTCCTGTCGACCTCGTACGGCTGGCGCAGCGTGTATTTCGTCGGCGGGATTCCGCTCCTGGTCATGGCGGTGGCCCGCCGCGGCCTGCGCGAGACGGCGCGGTTCGAGCAGGCGGCGGCCGAGCGGCAGGGGGAGGGCGCGCAGCCGTTCACGCGCATCTGGCGTTCCCCGTACCGCGCGCGGATGCTGCAGCTCGCGCTGATCTGGGGTCTGACGTACGTTTGCACGCAGAACGCGGTGACGTTCTGGAAGACGTTCGCGCTGCGGGAGCGCGGCTTCACCGACGCCGAGGTGGGCGCCAGCATCACGTTCGCCGCGGTGGTCTCGATGCCGCTCATCTTCGTCTCGGGCAAGCTGCTCGACGTGGTGGGCCGCCGCAGGGGCGCGGTGATCCTCTATGTGCTGGCGGCGGCCGGGGTGCTCGGCGCCTATTCGCTGGGCACGCGCGCCGGGCTCACGTTCGCGCTGGTCTTCGCCATCTTCGGCGCGAGCGGGGTGCTGCCCGTGCTGAACGCGTACATGACCGAGCTCTTCCCGACGAACCTCCGGGGCGACGCGATCGCCTGGTCCAACAACCTGCTCGGCCGCATCGGCTACATCCTCTCTCCGGTCGCCGTCGGCCTCGCCGCGGAGGAGATCGGCTGGGGACCTGCGGTGTCCATGACATCGATCTTCCCGCTGCTCGCGCTGGCGCTCATCCTCTGGCTCCTGCCGGAGACGCGCGGCAAGGAGCTCGAGGAGACGGCGCGGGTGTAGGGGCCGTGGCCAGACGTCTGGCTACGGATGGCCAGACGTCTGGCCGTGGATGGCCAGACGTCTGGCTGCGGATTGTCGGCCGGCTCCGCGCGGCGCTCCAGGCGTGGTAGAAGGCAGCGATATGAGCAGGCTCTCCGAGCGCGCGTTCTCCGAGATGGTCGAGGCGGGGTGTCCCTCGTGCGGGGGGCGAGAGCTGCACCTGCGCTCGTATGTCGACGCGCTCGTTCCGCTCATGGAGGGCGAGCCCGTCGGACCGGTCAAGTGGGTCTACAAGGGCGAGATGTTCGTCGACGGGCTGTACGAGGTCGCGTGCGGCGCGTGCAAGCACCTCCTCTTCAAGGACGATCGCTGCCCGCGGTGCCACGACGAGGGCGGCCTCGCGCGCGGGCTCACGACGACCAACGCGTATCCCGTGCCGGAGCAATGCCCGCGGTGCGAGCACATCGAGGTGCGCTTCATCGCCTTCGTGCCAGCGCGCGTGAAGTACGAGGGAAAGCGCGCGGACAGGGCGCAAACGAGCGTCGAGCTGCACGACCCCGGGTTCCACGGCTACCGCGTCGACTGCAAGGACTGCGGCAAGATCGCCGAGCGCGCGGACGCGTGCCCGATCTGCGAGAGCCCGGCGCCGATCCGGGCGCGCTTCAGCCAGTCCACGTGAGCCGAGGCGACGCTACTCGCCGAACGCGAAATACGTCGCCGAGATCCTCCACACGCCGCCCTCCGCGACCGTCGAGATCCTCCACTCCAGCGTGTGCTCCCCCGGCACCCGCAGCGCCTCCGCGTCCCAGAGGAACGGCGGCGACTCGCTCCCTGGGCACCAGTTTGCCCTCGACGCCTCCACGCTCTCGATCGCGCCGCACGGGTTCTCCAGGCAGTAATCGAACCCGCCATCCGCCGGCCCCTGGTGCATGCGCGTGCAGAGCGCCTCGCAGTCCGTCCGCCAGGGCGAGATCTTCTCGAGAGGACCCCCGTCCACCAGGATCGTGTGGTATCTGCGACAGAACTCCTCTGCCGGTCCGATGCACCCGGAGCCGGATTCGCCGCCCCCGTGGCCGGTCACGCGGTATTCGACGCGCGAGCTCACCGTCCCCTCGGGCACCTGCACGGCGAGCGGCCCCGGCCCGTCCGCGGTCGTCTGCGAGCCGTTGAACAGCGGGATCACCGCCAGCACCTTCCGCGGCGGAGGCCCGGGCACCGCCTCGATCACGGCGCTCACGGTCCAACCGCCGTTCGAGCCGCTCACCTGACCGCTCGCGTCGGACCATGTCGGGATCACCGCCTTCAGCCGGTGCTTGCCGGCGGCGAGCCCGTTCGCCACGTCCGTGATGTCCACCTCCAGGTGGAGCGGCCCTCCGAACGGCGTGATCGCGCGCACGAGCTCGATCCCGGGCGGCCCGACCGCTGGGTCCTCCGGATCGTCCAGCGAGAACTCGAAGTTCCTGTCGAACGCGTCGCAGTCCGCAGGCCAGCTCTCGCCTTCCGGAGGCGGGTTGTCCTGCCAGCTCTCGAAGGGATAACACGTGGTCTCCAGGTCCACGACGAGCTTCACGCTCGCGAACGGCCCGTCCCGGAGCTCGAGCTCCGCGTTCACCTGCTGGAAGTTCGGCTGGCTCGCGTCGCTCGTGATCCGGTCCTTCGCGAACGCCTCGATCACGTAAGGCGGCGCGGGCGGCGTCGACACCTCCCCGTCGTCAGGGGCGCCGGCGCCGCCCGATCCGCCGGCGCCTCCGGCTCCCGGCTGCGTTCCTCCGAGCGGCTGTGCAGCGTCCTTCCCGCAGCCTCCCGCCATGGCCGCCGTGAGGAGCGCCCCGGCGAGGGCGCGTCGCGCGTGATGTGAACCCGACATGAGATCCTCCGGGTCATGCCTGGTGGAGAGTCTTCCACCGTGGCCCGCGTGGGGCCTGCCGCGGTAGCATACGCCTCGCCATGACATTCCACGTCGATCATATCGTCCTCTGGGTCGAGGATCCGCTGCGGGCGCTTGAATTTTACACCCAGGTGATCGGGCTCCCAAGCGTCCGCGCCGAGGAGTTCCGGGTGGGGAAGGCCTCGTTTCCGAGCGTCCGCCTGTCGGAGGTCTCGATCCTCGACCTCATGCCGATCGCCTCCGCCGAGTCCATCCGCAAGTACACCGGCGAGGTGAAGCCTTCCGCCGCCGGGAGGCCCATCAACCACGTCTGCTTCGCGATGAAGCGCGACGAGTTCCAGGCCCTGACCGCCAGGCTCACCGCCGCCGACGTGGCGATGCACACGACGAGCAGCCCTTCGTTCGGCGCGCGGGGCTCCACCCTGCACTGGTTCTACTTCCAGGATCCGGACGGAAACACGCTCGAAGCGCGGTACTACGAAGAACTGTAGACAGGGATCCGGACAGAGATTTCAACGCCAAGGCGCAAAGGCGCCAAGGCGCAAAACTACAAAGAATTCATGCATTTGGGCGCCTTTGCGCCTTTGCGCCTTTGCGCCTTTGCGCCTTTGCGCCTTTGCGCCTTTGCGCCTTTGCGCCTTTGCGCCTTTGCGCCTTTGCGCCTTTGCGCCTTTGCGCCTTTGCGCCTTTGCGCCTTTGCGCCTTTGCGCCTTTGCGCCTTTGCGCCTTTGCGTTGAAATCTCTCTTCGTCTTCGAGGCAGATCCCTGGCAGGATTTCTGCCCCGCGGAACTGGACGTCTCACGTTACCGTCGTGTTTCCGCCGTTGCCCGTCGCGCGGCCGCGTCACTCCGCCGGGATGAACGCCTCGAGCGCCTCGATCAGCCGCGGCACGACAGGCAGGCTCGGATCGCTGTACGCGGCGTTCTGCGATGCAGCCGAGAGCGTCGCGGCCTTGAGCGTGTGGCTCATCCCCTCGACAACGACGAGCTCCGCGTCCGGCCGCGCCCTGGCGAGCAGCTCGGCGTCCTCGACCTTGACCTGGATGTCGGTCGTCCCCTGGACGATGAGGACCGGCGCCGCCAGTGCCTGGATCTCCGCCGCGGGGTCGTACTTCATCCACGAGATGACATACGGCTGCACGCTGGGTCGAAACACGCTCATCAGCGACGCCGGCACGTCCTCCACGGGCTGCCCGAGCTCGAGCTGGTCGAGGATCCCGTTCGCCGCCTCGAGCAGCGCCTCGTCCTGCTGGAGGGCGCCCGCGAGCTGCTCGCGCAGGACATCGCCGATGGGGCGCCCCGCGCCGGCGATCGAGACATAGCCGTCGAGGTGGGTCCGGGCGGCCACCAGCATGCCGAGCAGCGAGCCCTCGCTGTGCCCCACCACCGTGACGGTCGCGAACCGCCCGTCCGCGCGGAGCTTCTCCACCCACAGGGCGGCGTCGTCGGCGCCCATCTCGAAGCGCATCTCCTGCTCCGCGCGGGGCGCCGCGGAGACGCTCCCGCCGATACCCGCCTTGTCGTAGCGGACCGACGCGATGCCCCTGTCCCGGAGGGCCTCCGCCAGGAGCTTGTACGAGCCCGCGAGCAGCCCCGCGGCGGCCTGGTTGCCGTCCCGGTCCGTCGATCCCGACCCTGGGATGATCACGACCGCAGGGAACGGCCCGCACCCGGCCGGCACCTCGAGCGTGCCCGCCAGCGCGCCGCGCGCGTTCTCCACCGTGACATCGACGCTGGCCGCCTCCGGACAGGCCGGCGCGTCCGGAGACCCTCCATCGTCCGGGAGCGGGCCGCCTCCGCCGGGAGGCGACGCGCCCTCACCGGCCCCGCAGCCCGCGCCGAGGAGCGACCACGCGAGCGCGGCCGCGCAGGGAAGAGCAAAGCCGGCGCGGCGCGCCGAGCCCACGAGACGGAATCGCAACGACATGACGAGTCCTCCGAACGAGCAAGGGGGTTGTCCAGCGCGACGCGAGCGCACCGCTGCGCCCTCGCCGCCGGGGTTGTCCAGCGCGACGCGAGCGCACCGCTGCGCCCTCGCCGCCAGGCGAGCACGGATGAGCGCGCGCCGCGCGAGCCGCGCGGCGCGCCGGGGAGCCGGATCAGCCGAGGTGCGCGAGCGCGACCTTCGAGATGATCTCCGAGGCGATCACGAGGCCGATGAACCCCGCGGTCAGCGCGGCGCCGCGCAGGCCGGAGGCGTTCTTGAAGGCCTGATAGAGCAGCGTCAAGAACCACACGAGGCACAGCGTCGCCGCCACGGCGAAGGCGGCCAGCTCGGGCGTGAGCCTCGGCGCCGCGCCGGCCGGCGCCTCGGGGGCGAGCAGGCCGAGCGCGAGCCCCGCGAGCGCGAGCGGCGCGCGCGCGAGCCCGGTCACGCCGACGAAATCGATGAGCCGCACGCGGCGCCGCAGGAGGCGCGCGTACGACCAGAAGAGCAGGGCGGGCACGGGCCACGCGACGACCTGCTCGAGGAGCGAGGTCCCGATCGAGACGGCGCCCGGCGACGCGTGCAGATCGAGGAAGCCATCGAATCGGACGCCGAGCCGCGTGATGGCGAGGCTCAGCGCGGCGACGGCGAGCCCCGCCCCGACGGCGACCCCGCCGCCGAAGCGCTCGAACGGGTTCAGCGCGAGCCGCCACCCGCTCCGGGAGGGCCGCGGGGACAGGGTGGCCAGCAGCCGCTCGCCTTCCGCGGGCTGGATGACGTTGTCGCGCACGAGCGCGCGCACTCTCTCGTCGGGCGTGGTCATCCTCATAGTCCCACCTTTCGCAGCGCCTCCTCCGCCTCCTTCGCGGAGAGCCGCCCATTCTCGAGCGCGTCCAGGATCTCGTGCCGGCGCTTCTGGACCCCCTGCTCCAGCGCTTCGAGCCGGCCGATGACCTCATCGAGCCGGTTGCGCACGGTCGGGTAACTGACCTGAAGGAGCTGCGCCATCGCCTTCAAGCTCCCCGACGAGCGCACGAACGCTGTCACGAAGGCGAGATCGTCCGGCGAGAGCTGGAGCAGCGCCGGGATCTCGAACTGACCATCCAGGTTGGTTCCGCAGGTCTGGCAGCCGAGCCGCGTCGCGCGCAGCTCGCCGTCGCAGCTCGGGCATCGAACGACAAATCTTGCCACGGGATACGTCTAGTATCGATCCGGGCTCAATTTTGTCAATGCGATGCTAACAAAAATTGATTCGTGAATTCATTTTGTTGAGCCGAGGGTTGGGCCCTCCGGCCGCGAGGAGGGCGGCGTGAGCCGGGCGAGCGCCCGGCCCCGCGCCCCGGCTCAGCGCTGCCTGCGCCGCCGCGCGAACGCGAGCGCGGCGACCAGGCCGGCGAGCGCCAGGGACCCGGGCGCCGCCGGCGACCCGGCCACGCGGAAACTGCAGCCGCCCTCGTCGCCCTTGTCGTCCGTCTCGTCGGTCCCGCCCGAGCCGGTGGAGCCGGCGCCGGAAGCGGCGGACGTCGACGCGCCCGAGCCGCTCGTCGCGGCGTCGCCGCCGCCCGTGCCGGTACCCGAGCCGGTGCCCGCGCCGCCGCTGCCGCTGGCGCTGCTGCTCGTCGTTGCGCCCGCGCCCCCGGTGTTCTCGCCGCCGCCCGCACCCCCGGCGCCCGCGCCCCCGGCGCCGCCCTCCCCGGAGGAGGGCAGCGCGGGACGCACGTCGTCGAGCGTGTCGCCTTCGACCGCGTCATCGAGGACGATGATGGGGCTGTCCGTGAACTCGGCCGGGTTGCGCAGCAGGCCGATCTGCGTGAAATGCGCGTTGCCGTCGGCGAGGGTCTGCGCCTGGCCGGCGGTGACCACCTGCTCGCCGTCGAACCACACGTCCACGGAGCCCTGGCTCGGGTTCGTCGACCACCGGACGTGCAGCGCGATGCGGTGCCACACGCCGGGCGTCACCGCGCCGTTCGCCTGCCAGTGCACCTTGTTCGCGGGCTTGCGGGTGGCAAAGCTGATGTTCTGCCCCGTGACCTCGAACGACATCATCTGATTGTAGGTGGCGTCGGACTCCCAGTACCCGATCTGCGTCGGCGGGTCCGCCGCGAGCGCCTCGGGGAGATAGAAGCTCCAGGCGAAATACGTCTCCTTGCCCTCGGCCGTGCGCCCCGCGGCCGGCTTGTGGTTCAGCTCGACGCGCTTGATGCCGTTGGGCCACCTGGCGTCGTTGGTGAGCTGGATCTGCCCGGCGCGCGTGCCCTGCAGGACAGGCGACGTCACCACGGAGATGCGCTCGCCGTTCAGGCTCGTGCTCCACTGCGACAGGTCGCCGGTCTCGAAGTCCCCGGTCCACACCGGCGCCGCGGCAGCGCCGGTCGTGACGGTCATCGCCAGCGCGGCGGCGGGCAAGGCGGAGAAGGCGGAGAGGAAGCGCGGCCGCCGCCCGAGCAGCGCTCGGCAGCGGGCAAGCAGGGGTCGATGTGCGGTAAGATGTGCTGTAGAAGTCATCGGCGGATTCCACGCTTTTCCCGGCCGGGCGTCAACCGTGAACCGCGCGGCGCGCAGAGCGCCCCGGAGGCGCGCCGGGCCACGCTGTGCCGCTGCGTGGGCGTGTCCGCGGCGTGTCCGCGACGCCGCGGGCGCGCGCCACGACACCTCAGCTCGCGAGGCGCAGCTTCTCTCCGGCCACCGCGCGCACGAACGGGTGCTCGCTGTCGAGCGATCGCCGCCAGATCCGCTCGGCCTCGCCGGGCTCGAGCGCGCAGAGCGTCTCGAGCGAGGCGGCGCGGACGCGGCCTGACGGGTGCTCGGCGGCGAGCCGCTCGAGGGTGGACCTCGTCGTGTCGTCGCCGAGGTAGCGCGGGAGCTCGAACAGGAAGGAGCGCGACGTGCCCGTCTGAACCGTGCCCCGGATGACGCCTTGCTCCGGGTCGAAGATGTATTGATCCAGGAGCGCGTTCTTCCGGCTCTCGATCATCAGGTTGAGCGAGATCGAGAACGCGGCCGGCGGGAGCTGCGCGTGGACGTCGCGGCAGGCGCGGTAGAACATCACCTTGCCGGGTTCGAGCGTGGCTTTCCCGCGGGACACGAGCTCCACCCGCTCGCCGGGCATCCCGAGGACCGAGCTGCGGTCGTACTCGTAGAGATCCGTGGAGTACCCGGGGCCGTGATAGCCCACCGTGAGGAAGTCGAAGTTGTGATCGTGGGGCAGCCCGTAGACGAAGAGCTGCTCCTGCCACGCGCGGACCTGCGGTCTCTCATCGCAGGGGAGCCAGATGTTGGCGCGGACGTGGAAGCCGCGGCCCGTGCCGAGCAGCATCGTCTGCGCCGTGTAGCTGTTGAACGACTGGAAGCTGCTCAGCGACGCCAGGTCCTCGTTCAGCTTGCGAACGAAGAACGACCTGTTGTTGGCCAGCGCGCGGAGCGCCGGGGCAGATGCCATGACGCTGGCGCGATCGTCGAGATCGACGTTGTCCTCGATGTGCTCGATGTACTGCGCCAGCTCGAAGATGTCGTCGTTGTCGGTTGCGAGGGTGATGCTCATGATTCCTCCGTGATCCTCCAGGCCCCGGCATGTCCCTCGTCGGGACCCATGCGCTCGGGCGCGTCAGGGCGAGCCGCGGCCGGGTCAGGCCTCGGTCCTCGTGGATTCAAGCCTGGCGAGCGCGCGCTTCGCCCCGTTGCGCACGTGCGGGTGGTCGTCGTCCTGCGCCTCGGTGAGGCGGGCGATGCCCCTGTCGAAATCGAGCCGGAGCAGGCTCCGGAGGGCGCTCCAGCGGACGAAGTGGGCGGGGTGCGCGCAGAGCCTGTCGAGCGCGGGGATCGCCTCCGTGGCGCCGAGCTCGCTGAGCGCGGCGGCGACGAACTCGAGGCGCGACTCGTCGCGGTTGCAGGCGTGCGCGCGCACGGCCTGGAGGGTGCTCGCGTCGTAGACCCACCGCAGGCGCTGGACCGCGCCGGACATGAAGAAGAGCGCGAGCGTCCCCTCGGGGGGACCGTCGAACTGCACGACGTGCTCACCCGAGATGAACCCGGCGACCTCCCCCGGACCGAGGGAGAGCGCGCCCTCCGCGCGGAGGCGGCGCGTCCGATCGAAGACCTCGTTGTTGTACCCAGGCGCCTCGCCGTAGATGTCGACCCCCAGCCGGCCGGGGCCGACGACGCCCGCGTAGACGTGCTCCGAGAGGCTCTGGAGCTCCTCCCCCGGCGTCGCGGGGCGCACGCGCTTGAGGAGCAGGCAGAAATCGCGCACATCCACGATGCTCATGGCCTCGGAGGTGCTCGGCGGGGCATAGAGCGGGTCCTCCGCGGCGCGCTCGATCTCGGCGCGGACGAGGTCCCTCACGGCGTCCGATTGGACGAGCTCCTCGAAGATCGGACCGCAGGCCAGGAACGCGCCAGGACCGCCGGAAGACAGCTCATTGGAGACATCGCGGAGGAAAGCGCCGAGCGCAGGGACGCGCTCGGCCCGCCAGAGGACCAGATCGACGATGGCTGATGACATGACACAATCGTCCTTTCAGGAGCAGGCAAGAGGTCGAGGGCGCAGGCCCTCGAGATCGTTCAGGCGGAGGAAGACCGCGCCGAGGAGCGGGCCGCGTGATCGCGCCCGCCCCCCGGCGCGGGTGGCCGCGACCTACTTTGCGACCGTGGCGAAGCGCCGGATCGTCAGCACCGGCGTGGCGAAGATCACGATCATGACGAGCACCGGAATGTTGAGCACGGGGGCGCCCATGTCGGCGGGGACGATGGTCTCTTCCAGGTCCTCGAGAAGAAAATCGCTGTTTTTCACGTTCGTATCTCCTTGATTGCGATGGTTCATTCGACGGCTCCCAGGCCGCCACCGGCGCGCCCGGCTGACCGAGCCTCATCGCAACGGACGTGCCGCCCTGCGTCCGAAGGGGCTTTTCGAGGAGAGCGGGCCACGCGCCGCGCGGAGCGGGCGTCCCGCAGGCGATCTCGCGCGCCGGGCCGGCGTGCGCGTGGCAAGCCTTGCCGTCATGGCAACGATTGCCAGCCATCATGCGGTAAGGATTGCCGTCGCGCGTCGAATGGCTGCGCCGGGGCGCTTCGAGCGGCGTTAACGTGCTCTGTCGGGAAGAGGGGACTCGCGTCGTGCCGGAGCGCGACAGACGAGATCTCCGCGGCGGGTCTCAGGCGGAGTATTCGACCCAGAGCGACCGCGTCTGCCGCGACGGCAGCTGGATGAGGCGCTCTCCGGTGTTGAGGGCGTCGCCGGGGCAGGTCCACGGCTCGAGGCAGACGAAGTCCTTGCCTTGCAGCGTCCACACGACCCAGTGCGTGAACTCGGGCGAGCCGCGGACCGCGATGCGGAGCCCGGCCTCGCCCTCGATCGCGAGCGCGCTCTCGGTGGACCCGTGATCGATCAGGTGGAGGTCGACCTCGGGCCGGGTCAGGTCGAAGCCGGAGAAGGGCACTTCCTGCTTCGTCGTGTTGTCGAACGCGCGCGTCGCCCGCGTCTCGATCGTGGCCCGGGCCTTGTCGGCCTGGGAGACGGCGAAGTAGGGGTGAAACCCGGCCCCGAACGGCATCGGCGGCGCGCCGTCGCCGGTCTCGTTGGTGATGCGGAGATCGACGCGGAGCGCCCTGCCGCGCAGCGTGTAGGTGAACTCGGCGCGAAAATCCCAGGGGTACTGCGCGCGCGTCGCCTCGCTCGAGCGGAGGACGAGGCGCGCGTAGGCGCCGCCCGACGCGAGCGTGCCATGGTCGTCGAGCGACCACGGCAGGGTGCGGGCGAAGCCGTGCTGGCGCATCCGGCCCGCCGCGCCGGCGGCGGACCAGGCGTCGCCGGCGAGCTTGCCGGGCGAGGGGAAGAGCACCGGGTTGCCGCCGCGCACGTTGGCGGCGCGATCGTCGAACGTGGCGCGATCCAGGTAGAGCAGCTCGCGACCGCCGACGGTCAGCCCGGTCAGGATGCCGCCGCGGGCCGGGGCCAGCACAGCGCGGCTCGCGGCGTCGCTGTCGGCGAGCTCGACGGTGGGGATCGCGCCTTCGATTTGCTTCACGCTGAACATGACGCCTCCGGTCCTTTCATTTCCTTTGCAGCCACTCGAGCAACGCGACGAGCGCCGCGAGCGCCGCGATCGGCAGCGCGATCCACCCGAGCACGGTCGCCCAGCCCCGGCGCAGCGAGCGGCCGCCGCGGTCCTCGCACGCGAGGCAGATCGCCCACACCCGCGCGCCGCCCTCGGTGAGCACGCAGCAATCGCCGCACACGGGCGAACGGCAGCGCGCGCACGGCCCCGCCGCCTCGGCGCCGCAGCGCGCGCAGCGCGCGACGGGCCCGCCGCCGCCGTCGTGGAAGATCAGGCCGCCGGACATCGGGGGGCGCTCTCGGGCGGCGGCGGCGCCGCGGCGGGGGGGTGGACGGGCACGGGCGTCTGCTCCGCGCCGATTCTGCAGGCTCCTCGGGCCCGAGACAACCGGGAGCGCCGGGACCCAGGGCAGGCGGGCGCGCGGCGCGCCGGGCGCGAGCCGCGCGCGCCTCGGCGCGGGGCCGCCGCCGCCTCCCGTCGTCACGGCTGCGGCGCCCAGGGAACCTGGTAGGATCGCGTCGAGGAAGCCCATGCCGTACGCCAGCGAGACCTCGCTCATCCCCATCCCGCCGCCCGGAGAGGACGAGCTCCCCCACGACGATGGTGAGCCCATGGAGAGCGACCGCCACCGCAAGCAGATGCTGCTGCTGATCGAGACGCTGGACCTCTTCTGGAAAGATCGCGATGACGTCTACGTCAGCGGCAACATGGCGATCTACTTCAGCGAGCTCCAGACCATGAAGAACGACTTCCGCGGGCCGGACGTCTTCGTGGTGCTCGATACGGTGCGCCGGGACAGGAAGTCCTGGGTGGTGTGGCAAGAGAACGGCAGGACGCCCGATGTGGTGATCGAGCTCCTCTCCGAGAGCACCGAGTCGGTGGACCGCGGCGAGAAGATGCGCATCTACGCCAAGGTGCTGCGCGTGCCAGAGTACTTCCTGTTCGACCCGATGAAGAGCGTGCTCGAAGGCCATGTGCTCGACATCGGCTCTCGCAGCTACAAGCCCATGACCTCCAGCGCGGAGGGCGAGCTGGTCAGCGAGCAGCTCGGGCTGCGTCTCGGTGTGCGGGAAGGCTTGTATCTCGGCAGCAAAGGGAGATGGCTCCGGTGGCTCGACGCCGAGGGGCGCGCGCTTCCCACGGCAGAGGAGCAGGCCCGCGCGGCGGAGGAGCGGGCACAGACGCTCGCGGACAAGCTCGCGGCGTACGAGAAGCGCTTCGGTCCGCTCTCGTGACGTCCGAGCCGACCTGAGGCAGCTCGTCGGCTTCGGTGTTGACACCCTCCTGACGCGCCCCTGGACGGCCCTGCGCGCTGCGCCCTCGTCCGCGGATGGGCTGGCGACAGGAGCGGGGCGGGACCATGCCACGCAGGCGGCGCGCTCAGCCGCAGGAGGGCCGCCGCGCGGGCGCGTCACCCGTGGCGCGGGACAGGCCCGCGGGACAGGCCGTAGATCGACGATGGACGCTGACCTCGCCGCCTGGTCCGACGCGGATCCACGGCCATGCCATGGCCCAGCCCTGGATCCCGCGGGCGGTGCGCTCTCGGGCGGTACGTGCGAGGCGGCGCTGCGAGCTCGTCTCTGCCGGGAGTGCAACGATCGGGGCTTTCGCTATCCTTGAACCATGATCGTCGGCGAGGATCTCGAGCAGCTCCGGCTGCTCCTCTGGAACAGGGAGGATCACGCAATCACGGAGGAGGAAGCCCTCGCGTTGTACGAGGCGAACCGGCAGTGGGTCGACCGCGCCTCGATGAACGACCACGAGCGGCGGTTCTTCGATTATCTCGTCGCCCGTTACGGCCGAGGCGTGTTTCATGGCTGAGCGAGACGAGCATCGGCGGATCCTCGACTTGCTCGCGTCTCTAGACGCAGGCCTTCTACAGCAGGCCGAGTGCTGGTTTGCTGGCGGAACGGCGATATCGCTCCGCTGCGACGAGTTCCGGCTCTCGCGCGACGTCGACTTTCTCTGCGCCTCACGTGAGGGATACAGGATGATGCGGCACCGCGTCTACGAGGCCGGTGTTCGCGGGCTCTTCACCTCCGATGTCACGGTGCGACGCGAGCTGCGCGCAGATCGCTATGGCATCCGCGTCGTGCTCGACGTGGCCGGCGCGCCGCTCAAGCTCGAGATCGTCAGCGAGGGCAGGATCGACCTCGCCGGAGTCGACGACCCAGCCTTGCCCGTCGCGCGCCTCACGGACGAGGATCTCGTCGCCGAGAAGCTCCTCGCCAACGAGGACCGTTTCCTCGACGACGCGGCGCTGGGACGTGACGTGATCGATCTCATCTTGCTCGAGCACAGTCTCGGCGAGCTGCCGCAGGTCGCCTGGGACAAGGCGCGCGAGGCCTACGGGCCCTCGGTCGAGGACGCGTGGAACCGCGCGCTGCGGAGGTTACGCGACCGGCCCGAATGGCGCGCGCGAGCGCTCGAGGCGCTGAGCGTGACACCTGAGGCGAGGGCCGTGGTCGAGGCGAGGGTCGAGCGATGCACTGACGAACGATGAGCGGCCGAGATGATCCGCTCGGCTGGCATCCAGGACAGACAACGTCTACCTGGACCGAAGCCTGTCGGGCGCCTCGCCGCCTGGAGCGCCGATGGGTCGCGTCATCTCACGCGAGCCCCGCCTCGAGCATGCCCAGCAGCATCTGCGCCTCGTGGCGCCGGGCCTCGGGGAGCCGGCCCTCGCGGTCGCACGCGGCGAGCAGCGCCTCGGCCGCCCGCCGCCCCTGCCGCGCCTCGGGCGCCAGCTCCTCGAGAGCGCCCGCCAGCTCCACGAGCAGCCGCAGCGAGGAGGCGTCGTCGCGCGCGCCGCGCAGGAACGGGACGCGCGGCTCCGGGCGCGCGCAGGTCTCGCGCACGAAGCGCTCGATCCAGCGCGACGTCGCCGCCATCTTCGCGAAATCGAGCTTCTCCGGCGTGTCCTCGGGCGTGTGGTAGACGCGCGATCGCCCGCACGTCAGGAACAGGAAAGGCACCTCGCGCTCCCAGAAGGCGAAGTAGTCGGAGAGCGGCGGGATCACCTCCGCGTCCGCCCGCCGCACGATCACGCCGGGCTCGGCGCGCGCGATCGCGTCGACGTGCGCCGCCGTCCCCGCGCTCCGCTCGGCCCCGAGCGCGATGAGCGACCGGCGCACCTCGTCGGGCGTGCCCTCCGGACCGAGCGCGTGGCCGACGAGGTCCATGCACACCATCATGTCGATGCGATCGAGCGGGACAGGCGAGCTCTTCGCGAAGTGCACCGAGCCCATCGTGCCCGCGAGGAAGTGAGGCGGCTCCTCGCCGTCGAACGCCGCGACGATCACGCCGCGGCCCGCGGGGCGCGCGGCCGCGAGCGCGCGGGCGACGTCGACGAGGATCGCGACCGCCGCCGCGTTGTCGTCCGCGCCCCAGAAGATCTGCTGTCCGAGGCTCCCGAGGTGATCGAAGTGCGCGCCGACGAGGGTGTACCGATCGGTATCCCCCTCCAGGGTGGCGAGGACGTTCGCGCCGCCGAGGCCCGGCACCGCCTGCTCGAACGGATCGAGCCCGGCGGCGCGCAGCGCGTCGACAACGACCGCCCGCGCGGCCGCCCCCTCCTTCGTCCCCGGGCGGCGCCCCGCGCACCGCGGCGAGCAGAGCTCCCCCACCACCGCTTGCATGTCCGGCATCGCGCCGAGCGTACCACGGCGATCCGCGCGACTGCGGCGATCGCGGGGATCGCGGGGATCGCGCGGCAGCGGCGCGCGCGCGGGATCGCGACCGAGGAGAGGTGAGCGCCCGGGCGCTCGCTCAGCGCAGGCCCGGGAGGCCCAGGCCGGGCAGCGAGTTCCCGATCGCCGCCATGAGCTGCTCGTGCGTGATCGTCCCCGCGAGGCGGAACGGCAGGTCCACGTTGAGCGTCTCGCCGCCGATCGCGACCGTGCCGTTCACCTGGTAGGGGACGCCGCGGCGCTGCGCTCCCAGCGCGGCGATGCTGGTGAGATCCTGCCACTTCACCGACAGCGGCACCTGGATCGGCGTCCACTGCTTCGCGGACAGCTTGAGCGGCGCGGGCACGGTGACCGTGCCGACGTCGTACTTGCCGTCGAGCACCACGTTCGCCTTGAGCGAGCGCGTCGTGAGGTCGATGCCGTTCGAGTTGTACGCCTGGATCTGGACCCGGAAGTCGATGCCCTGGGCGGTGATGGCGGTCACCACGGCGGCCTCGGGCTTGAGCGTCGGCGGCTCGGGGCGCGAGCACGCGACCAGGGTAACGGCGGCGGCGAGGAGCAGCGATCGCACGCGACGACATGTGGCGCGGAATCCCATGGATCTCAACGGAAATCGGGCGCAGCGCCGCGCGCTCGGCAGCCCGAGCAGCGCGCCCTTCCGCCGCCCGTTCCGCCGCCTTCCGCCCGCGCCGGGATCTCGTCGATCTGCTATGCCCGGCTCATGGGCATCCTCCCGCTCGCCGAGCGCCTCGCCAAGAGGGCGCTGAACAGATCCGGGGTGCAGAGCCGCTGGGTCGAGACGTCGGTCTGCAAGCTCCACCTCTACGATGCCGCGGGCACCGGCCCGCTCCCGACCGTGGTCCTGCTCCACGGCATCGGCTCCTCGGCGCTCCCGTACGCGCCGGTGCTGCAGCGCCTCCGGCGGCGCGCCCGCCGCGTCATCGCCGCCGAGGCGCCGGGGCACGGGTGGAGCGCGACGCCGGCGTCGGCGTTCACGCCGGAGTGCCTGAGCGCCGCCATGAACGAGCTGCTCGACCGCGAGCTCGACGAGCCCGCCATCGTCGTCGGCAACTCGCTCGGCGGCGCGGTCGCCGTGAACTACGCGCTGAGCTCGCCGGACCGCGTGCGCGCCCTGGCGCTCGCGTCGCCGGCCGGCGCCTGCATGGAGCAGGCCGAGCTCGCCGCGCTGCTCGGCACGTTCAAGCTGCGATCGCGCGCCGACGCGCGCGCGTTCTTCGCGCGCCTCTACCACCGCGTCCCCTGGTTCACCCCCCTGGTGGCCGGCGACGTCATGCGGATGTTCGCGCGCGAGACCATCGTCTCCTTCACGAGCTCGACCCGGTGCGACCACGCCTTCACCCCCGAGCAGCTCGGCTCGCTCTCGATGCCGATCCTGCTCATCTGGGGCCGCTCGGACCGCCTGATGCCGAGCGCCAACCTCGAGTACTACCGGCGCCACCTCCCGCCGCACGCGGAGATCGAGGAGCCCGAGGGCGTCGGCCACTGCCCGCACGTCGACGACCCGCGCCGCTTCGCCGCGCGGATCGCCGCGTTCGCCGAGGGGGTGCTCGCGAGGGGAGCGGGCGCGGCGGCGCCGGCGGCCGCCGGCGCGCCGGCCGCGTCAGGCGTCGCCGGGGAGCGCGCCGTGCCGCTGGAGCAGGGCACGGGTCAGGCTGCGACGTAGCGGGATGATCAGCTCGCTGTCGCTCGCGTAGAAGCAGGCTTCAGTCGGCACGGCGCCCGCAACGCGGCCGTGCGCCGCGATCATTCCCGCGCGGTCGCGGTCGCCGCCGGCATGCCCGCGGCCGGCGCCCCCGCGGCCGGCGCCGCCTCGATCCCGCCCTCCGAGAAGTCGAGGTCGATCCCGACGATCCTCATCAGCCGCAGCGCGTTCGCGCTCGTCACCACGCCGGGCTTCAGCGTGTAGTCGAACGTCATCCTGTCATCGACCACGAGCTCCTCGAAGTGCATGTTGCGCACGCGGCCCGAGGTCTCCTGCTCCAGCACGGCGAGCCCCATGTCGTGGGACGACACAGCGCCGATCGCCCCCTGCTCCACGAGGTGGCGCACGACCGCCCTGGCCCCGATCTGGCGCTCCCGCGCGTTCGTGCCGTGGAGGATCTCGTCGAGCAGGAACAGCACCCGCTCGCCCGCGTTCACCCCGTCGACCACGCGCTTCAGGCGGGTCAGCTCGGCGTAGAAGTGCGAGACGCCGTGCTCGAGCGAGTCCTTGATCCGCATGCTCGTCCGGACGCGGACCGGCGACAGCGCCAGCGACGACGCGCAGACCGGCGCGCCCGCGAGGGCGAGCGCGGCGTTCACCCCGATCGCGCGGAGGAGCGTGCTCTTGCCCGACATGTTCGAGCCCGTCACGAGCAGCGCCGCGCCCGCGCCCTCCAGCGAGACGTCGTTCGTCACCCGGCGGTCGCGCGGCAGGAGCGGGTGCCCGAGGCGCGTCGCCGTGAAGCGGGGCGCGCCGTCCCGCACCTCGGGGTAGGCGTAGTCGGGGTTCTCGTGCGCGAACGTCGCGAGGCTCGCGAGCGCCTCGACCTGCCCGAGCGTCCGCATCCACGCCTTCACGTGCCGGCCCGCGCGCAGCTTCCACCGCTCCAGGGCGAGCGCGCACCACACGTCCCAGAGCAGGAAGATGTCGGCGACCAGGTGGATGAGCCCGCTGTGGCGCAGGTCCGCGTAGCCCACCCGGGTCTCGAGCGCCGTCATCTCCCGCGAGGCGAGCACGCCCGAGGGCCCCGCGAGCGTCGCCTTGAGCTCGTTCAGGAGCGCCGACGAGAACGCCTGCTGCTCGATGCGCGCGAGCAGCGGCCGGTACCGCGCGAACGGCGCCTCGCGCGACGACGCCGCGGCGATGATCGGCGCGATCGCCGGCCGCAGCATCGCCAGCACGACGAACTGGGCGCCGAGCGGCAGGAGCCAGGCGTGGCGCAGCAGGCCGAGCTCGGCCGCAGGGAGGAGCCGCGGCGCCGCGAGCAGCGCGAGCGTCAGCGGCACGAGCACCTTCGCCGCCGTCACGAGCGCGCCCACCGAAAGCCCGCCGGCGCGCGCCCCGTCGCCGATCAGCGCCGAGGGCGCCTCGGCCCACGCGATGAGCGGCGCGGCCTCGCGCCCGCGCGCCCCCGCCTGCATGCCCACCACGGCGAGGTCCTCGCGGAACGCGCCGAGGCTGGCGAGCTCGCGCACCGCCTCCTGCCGCGCCGCCACCTCGGGCGCCGGCGCGGGCTCCGTGAGCCAGGCCGCGAGCGTGGCCTCCCCCTCGCCGGTCTGGGCCACGTCGAGGAGCTGGAACAGCGACGCCTGCCCGAACACGTCGAGATCGCCCGCGTAATCGTGGTCCGGCGCGGCGAAGCGGTCGCCCCGCTCCGGGAAATCGGCGAAATCGCCGGCCACGCGCCGCTTGCCGCGCACGTGGAGCCCGATGCGCTGCTCGACCTCCGTCATCCGGGTGACGAGGCGCGCGTGCGCCACGAGCAGCCCGAGGAACACCGCGGTCACCGCCCCGGCGAGGTACGTGACCCACGGCGGCACGCCCCCGAAGAGCGCGTACCCCCCGGACACGGCCGCGGCCACGAACGAGACCCCGCGCAGGACCGAGAACGTCCTCGAACGGCGCTCGAGCGCGCCTGCCTCGGCGCGCAGGACCGACAGGCGGTCGTCGTAGGCGGACAGGACGCGTTGCGCGACGGAGGTGGGGGGCGGCTCCACGGGGCGCTGTCCATAGGCCACCCCCGGCCGTGCTTCCAGCGGGAGGGGCGGCTCCTCACACGATGGTCACGAAAGCCTGGAGGCGTCCTGCCCGGCTGCTCGTACAATGGCGCCATGGACCAGAACCTGCTGGAGCGCCTCAAGGCGTACACCGTCGTCGTCGCGGACACCGGCGACATCAACTCGATCGAGAAGTTTCGCCCGCAAGACGCGACGACCAACCCGTCGCTCATCACCGCGGCGGCCCAGATGTCCGAGTACACCGACATCGTGGGCGGCGCGCTCGCGTGGGCCCAGAAAGAGGCGGCCCGCGGGGGCGAGCCGGGCGACGCGGTGAGCCTCGCCTTCGACCGGCTCGCCGTCGACTTCGGCCTGCGCATCCTCAAGATCATCCCCGGCCGCGTCTCGACCGAGGTCGACGCGCGCCTCTCCTACGACACCCAGGCGACCATCGAGAAGGGCCGCCGCATCATCCGCCTCTACGAGGAGGCCGGCGTCTCGCGCGAGCGCGTCCTCATCAAGATCGCCTCGACGTGGGAGGGCATCCGCGCGGCGGAGGTCCTCGAGAAGGAGGGCATCCACTGCAACCTGACGCTGCTCTTCGGGCTGCACCAGGCGATCGCGTGCGCCGAGGCGGGCGTGACGCTCATCTCGCCGTTCGTCGGGCGCATCCTCGACTGGTACCTCAAGGACACGGGCCGCACGGGCTACGCGCCGGCCGAGGACCCGGGCGTCGTGTCGGTCACGAAGATCTACAACTACTACAAGAAGCACGGCTACAAGACCGAGGTCATGGGCGCGAGCTTCCGCAACATCGACGAGATCAAGGAGCTCGCCGGCTGCGACCTCCTGACGATCTCGCCGAAGCTGCTCGCCGAGCTCTCCGCCGCGCGCGGCGAGCTGCCGAGGAAGCTCGACCCCGCGGCCGCGCGCGCCATGAACATCGAGAAGATCACGATGGATGAGGCGACGTTCCGCGCGATGCACACCGCCGACCGGATGGCGAACGACAAGCTCAGCGAGGGCATCGACGGCTTCGCCAAGGCGCTCGCCGCGCTCGAGGTCCTGCTCCGCGAGCGCCTCCAGAAGACGGCCGCGTCCTGAGGTCGGGCGAGGCGCGCGCGGGCGCGGGGCCCGCCCAGGCCCGGCGGAGACGGGCCCGACGCCCCGTCCCGCGCGCCGCGCTCGCGCCTCGCCGCAGACGCGCCGCGCCGGAGATGCGAGACGCTGGAGATGGAAGAAGGCGGAGGGCTCGCTTGCGTGCGGCCCTCGCGGTCTTCTAGGATTCCTGAACCTGGATTGCTCTCGGGGCCGCATCGGGCCGCGCGCGACGGCGAGCGCGGCCCGACGCGGTTCTCTATCCCGGTCGCCGGTGGAGCTGTCCCCGGCGCACGTCATCGAGGAGGCGGCGCTTGAGGCTCACGTCACAGGAGTACTGGGAGAACCACTGGAAGGGCTACGTCGACGCCGACGACCTGGGCGGCGGCTGCGAGATCTACGACGACGTCGCGCCCTTCCTGCCGCGCGGAGAGGGGTTGTCGTTCCTCGAGATCGGGTGCGCGCCGGGCCGCATCCTCGCCGACTTCTGCGGGCGCCACGGGTACACGGCGTACGGCCTCGATTACGCCTGCGACCCGGCGATCGTCGAGCACGAGCTCACGAAGCGCGGCATCCGCGTCGGCAGGATCGAGAAGGGGGACTTCTTCTCCTGGAAACCCGCGGAAAAATTCGATATTGTTGCTTCCTTCGGGTTCATCGAGCACTTCGAGGACGCGGCGTCCGTGATGGATCGGCACTTCGAGCTGGTGAAGCCGGGAGGCACCGTGGTCGTGGGGATGCCGAACTTCGCCGGCGGGCAGAAGGCGCTCCACTGGCTGTTCGACCGCAAGAACCTGAACGGTCACAACACCCGCATCATGAACCTGCCGTTCCTCGAGGCCGCCGCCCGCCGCCACGGCGCCGAGATCGTCCAGGCGCGCTACACGGGCGGCCACTTCGATTTCTGGCTGGACGACGAGGCGCCGCTCCTGGCGCGGCGTGTCACCCGGAAGCTCGTCGCGGCCACCAAGGTGCTCGCGCGCCGCGTCGTCCCCGGCGAGACGAACCCCTGGTTTTCCCCCTTCCTCTTCGCCATCTACAGGGCACCGGCGCCGGCCGTGAGCGCGTCGGACGCCTGACCTCCCCGATGACCGAGCCGACCGAACCCGTCGTTTCCCCGCCGGCTGTCCTGGACGCGGACGCCGACCGTCGCTTCCGCGACTGCGCGCAGCGCCACGGCTGGGATCCGGATGACGTGTGGGTGGGGGGGTACGTCGAGTGGGAGTGGCGGCACAGCCGCCACGCGTTCGACGACCTCTTCACGTCGGTCCGCGGCAAGAAGGTGCTCGAGTTCGGCTGCCACCTGGGCGGGACGGCGGTCGTCCTCGCCGCCCTGGGCGCGGACGTGACCGCGATCGACGTCGACCCCCAGTACGTCGAGCTGAGCCAGCTGAACGCCGAGCGCCACGGGTTCGCGGACAAGGTGCGCGTCCTGCACGTCCCCGACACGACCGCGATGCCGTTCACGGACGGAGAGTTCGAGCTCGTCTCGTGCAACAGCGTGCTCGAGTACATCCCGCCCGGGACCCTCGGCGCCGTCCAGCGCGAGATCGACCGGGTGCTCCAGCAGTGGGGGTTCATCGTCATCCTGGGCACGAGCAACCGCCTCTGGCCGGTCGAGCAGCACAGCGGCCGCGTGCTCATGAATTACGTGCCTCACCCGCTGCGCCCGCTCTTCCCGGGCAGGTCGATTTACAGCGTGTTTCCCTGGCAGCTCCGGCGGGGGTTCGGCGATTATGCGGACATATCGCAGCAGGATCGGGGCCGGCTCATCGTCGACCTCAAGGCCAAGATGGGCATGTCCCGGCCGAAGCTGATGGCCTTCTCCGGGGCGAACCGGGTGCTCGGCCCGCTCGGGATGCACGTGGGCTACGTGGCGCCGACGATCACGATGGTTCTTCAGAAGCGCGGTGAGGGAGGTACAGGCGATGGCTGACGGGAGGACGCGGGTATACATTACCGTGGACGTGGAGTGCGCCGAAGAGCGCATCACGGGCGACAACGTCTCTCCCGCGATGGGCTACGACCTCCGCATCTGGGGCCGCTTCGTCAACCAGCGCGACCCCCTCGGCATCGAGCTCATCATGCGCGAGCTCGAGGCGTACGGGCAGCGCGGGACGTTCTTCGTCGAGGCGATCGGCTCGTACAGCTTCGGGATGGAGGGGCTCACGAACGTGTGCCAGGCGCTCCACGGCCGCGGCCACGACGTGCAGCTCCACGTCCACCCCGTGCAGCGGCGCGCGGACTGGCACTCCCGGGGCGAGCCCCGCGTCTCGGACGACATCGCCGACTACCCGGTCGAGGAGCAGACGCGGCTGCTCCTGGAGGGGCGCGACCTGCTCGTGCGCGCGGGCGTCCCGGCGGGCGAGCTGCTCGGCTACCGCGCCGGCAACTTCGGCGCGAACAACGACACCTGGCGCGCGATGAAGCTCGCGGGGCTCGTGCTGAGCAGCAACTACAACCCCTGCTACTTCACGAAGAACTGCAAGATGCAGTATCCCGGCGCGCGGCTCGGCCTCTTCGAGACGCCCGAACGCGGGGTGTACGAGCTGCCGGTCACGAACTTCATCGAGCCGACGAAGCGCTTCAGGCACCTCCAGATCACGGCGGTGACGCTCGACGAGATCAAGCATTGTCTCCTGCGCTATCGCGCGCTCGGGGTGAAGGAGGTCACGCTGGTGACCCACTCCTTCGAGTTCTACTTCCTCGACTCGGCGGCGGAGCGCCGCGGCTACCCGAACCGGCTCAACGTGGAGCGGCTGCGCGGGCTTTGCCGCTTCCTCAAGGAGAACTCGAGGGATTTCGAGGTCGACACCGTGGGCGCCCTCGCGCGCCGGCTCGCCGACGCGGCGCCCGAGACTGACGAGGGCGCGCCGCCCTCCCTGCAGTTCCCCCAGTCGAACGCCATCCACCACGCCCGCCGCGTCGTCGAGCAGGCGTACAAGCGCGTCGCCCAGCGGTTCAACTTCGGCTGACGCGGCCGCGCGGCGGCCCGGTGGCGCCCGCGCGGCGGCCCGGTGGCCAGTCCGGCGCCGGCCCGGCGTTGGTGCGCCCTGGATCGCCCCGCCGGTGCTAAGTAGCGCGCATGCGGCTCATCGGACAGATCCACGTTTCGCTCAAGGGCAGCATCATCCAGCGCAACCCCACCGTCTGGGAGCGGCTGAAGCGCGGCTTCGGCGCCACGGTGGACCTCGACACCGATCGCCTGCGCGTCGAGCTCGAGGCGACGGCCGTGGTCGACCAGGTGCGGCGGGCGCTCGGTCAGCTCGGGATCGGCAACGCCCTCTCGCTTGTCATCGACGATACCGTCATCTTCCAGGACACCGACGGCAAGCCGGACGACCTCCCCGATCTCGTGCTCGCGCTCTCCGAGCACTCCGCCGTGTTCGGGCGCGGCTTTCAGGAGCTCAAGTTCGCCGCCGAGCACGAGGAGGCGGGGCTGCACCTCGTCATCGAGACGCGGGCGCGCACCGAGCACGCGGACGACGAGCCGACGGGGATCATCTCCGTCGGCGGCCGCGTGCGGGACCTCGAGCCGCGAGCCGGCGAGTCGGCGGACGACTACCGCCGCCGCGTCGAGCCCCTCGCGAAGGATCCGGCGCTGTTCGAGGCGGCGCGGCTGCAGTTCGAGTCGTTCGTCGGGCGGCTCGAGGGCGCGCTCAAGGCGTCGATGCCGGAGGCGAACGTGACGCAGCAGCACGCCGACGCGCGCGTCGTGCACGCGCCCTCGGGCGACGGCGCGGCCGCGCCGCAGCCTTCGAGTCCCACGCACCCGGCCTATGACCCGTTCCTTGTCTATTATCCGCCCAGCCCGCTCGGGATGATGCTGGACGTGATGCTCATCTCGTCGTTCATGCACATGATGATGCCGCCTCACGTGCTCTTCGTGAGCCCGATGGGCGTGCCGCTCGGCACGGCGCAGGAGGCCGCGGCGGATCCTGGCCTCTTGAACGACAGCGAGCGCGGCGGCGACGCCGATGACGCGGGCGGCGCGGACGACGGGGGAGACGACGGCGATCCGTGGGGCGATGACGGCGGCGGCCTCGATGACGGCGGCGGGTTCGACGGCGATCTCGGCGACTTCGGCGACTGACCGGCGCGTCGACGGCGATCTCGGCGACTTCGGCGGCTGAGCGGCGCCGCTCGCCGAGATCGAGGCGCCGCGGGCGCCGGCGAGCGTGCTCATCCTTGATGGACGACCAATGGCAATCATGGTACGGCCTATTACGGCCGTGGCCCGCGCTTGCGTGGAGTTCCTCTCGCTGGCGTGCTGAAGGTCGCGCGCGCCGAAACCGGAGCAGGAGAGCGCATGAACAAGAGCGAGGCGGCGCTGGGCAAGCAGCCGCAGGTGGCGGGCGGGGGAGATCCGGAGATCGCCCGTGAGGTCCGCGCCATCATTGCAGAGCGATGTGGAATGAGCGTCGATGCCGTGACTCCCGACCTGTCGCTCGAGAGCGGCCTCGGCGTGGATTCGCTGGCGCTCATCGAGGTCAACGTCGCGCTGGAGGAGCGATTCCAGATCGTGGCGCCCGATTTCGCGGCGCCCGATCAGGCGCAGATCAGCACGGTGGGCGACGTGATCGCCTTCGTGGAGGCGCAGCTCGCGGCGCGGGGCGGCCGGGGAGGGGCGCCGTGATCGCCCCGCGCACGCGCGCCGAGCGCGAGGCCGCCGCCCGGACGCCCGAGGAGCAGCGGGAGCACGAGCGGCGGGAGGTGGCTGCCCATTACCAGAACGACCCGGAGATATTCTCCCTGGTCCTCGACAGCCGCCTGGCCTACGCGACGGGCATCTTCCTCGATCCCGGCGAGAGCCTCGAGGCGGCGCAGGCGCGCAAATACGACTGGGTCCGTCGCGAGCTCGACATCCAGCCCGGCGAGCGCGTCCTCGACGTGGGGTGCGGCTGGGGCTCGAACCTCATCTATCTCGCCGAGCACACCGGCGGCAGCTTCCGCGGCGTCACGCTGAGCGACAAGCAGCGGCAGGAGGCGCTCCGCCGCGCCGACCGCGCGGGCGTCGCCGGGCGGGTCCGCATCGATCTCGCGCACATCGAGGACGTCGACCTCGAGCCCGAGTCGCTCGACGCCGTGCTCTTCGTGGGCAGCATCGTCCACATGCACAACCGCGAGCGGATCCACCAGAAGATCGCCGCCGCGCTGCGCCCGGGCGGCCGCCTGCTCATCTCGGACTGCTACTTCCCGGCGCGCGCCCGCGGCGACCGGGAGAGCGCCGCCACGCAGTACATCTTCGTCCAGGCGCTCGGCTATTGCCGCCTCATCTCGCTCGCCGAGGAGCTCGGGCTCATCGAGCAGGCCGGCCTCGACGTCCGGCGCGTCGAGGATCTCACGAGCTCGTACGTGCACACCGTCGCCCGGTGGATCGACAACGTGCGCGCGAACCGCGCCCGGATCGACGCCCGCGCGCCCGGCTTCTCGCGGCTGCTCCAGACGTACATGACCGTGGGCCGGCTCTCCTTCGCGCGCCGCACAGCGCTCGAGTACATGATCGTGGCGACGAAGAACGGCGGCCGCGATCGCCTCGGCGTCGCGCCCTCTCCCGAGCCGGGGCGCGCGCCGTGAGCCGCGGGCCCTCTGCGCGGACGGTCGCGGGCCTGCTCCGGGCGCGCGCCGAGGCGACGCCGGAGCGGTTCGGGTTCTACCACAAGCAGCAGGGCGAGTTCGTCGGCTGGTCGTGGGCGGAGTACTGGCGGCGGGCGTGCGCGGCGGCGTCGGGGCTCCTCGAGGCGGGGGTGCGCCCGGGCGACCGCGTGCTGCTGCTCGTGACGGACGTCGAGGTGGCGGTGCCGTGCCTCTTCGGCGTCTGGGTGCTCGGCGCGGTGCCGATCCAGGTCGGGGTGCCCTACCGGCTCACGGACGTCGCGGCGTTCCTCGGCGAGCTCCGGCGGACGGCCGCGCGGGTCGGCGCGCGCGCGCTCGTCGTCTCGTCCGCGCTGCTCGGCTTCGCGCAGGGCGAGGGCGGGGCGGACGACCTCCTGCAGCTCGCGGCCGAGCCGCTGCTCGACGCGCCCGCCGCGGGCTCGCTGCCGGATCCCGAGGGCGCGCCCGGCCCCGCGCTGATCCAGCTCACGAGCGGGAGCACCGGGCACCCGCGCGGCGTGGTCATCCCGCACGAGCGGCTGATGCTGCACCTCGACGCGATGAGCCAGCGGCTCCCGGTGCGCGGCGAGGGCGCGGGGGGCGTGTCGTGGCTGCCGCTCCACCATGACATGGGGCTGGTCGGCGGGCTGCTCTTCCCGCTCTTCAACGACTTTCCCGTGCACATGCTCTCGCCGCTCGAGTTCCGGACGCGGCCGTTCTCGTGGCTCGCGGAGATGTCGAGCATCCGGGGCGTCATCTCGCTGGGGCCGCCGAGCGCCTACTCCATCTGCATCGGGCTCGCCCGCCGCGCCGTCGAGGCGGGGCTCGACCTCGGCGCGTGGCGGTGCGCGATGATCGGCGCCGAGCCGATCTCCCCCGCCTTGCTCCGCCGCTTCGGCGAGGCGTTCGCGCCGTGCGGCTTCCGCGTCGAGGCGTTCTTCCCCGTCTACGGGCTGGCCGAGGCGACGGTCGCCGTGACCTTCCCCGACCTGCTCGCCCCGCCGCGCGTGCTCACGGTGGACCGCGGCCTGCTCGAGCGCGAGGGCCGCGTGGAGGAGGCCGCGCCGGGGCCCCTCTCGCTGGAGCTCGTCGGCGTCGGCAGGCCGATCCCGCGCACGGAGCTCCGGATCGTGGACGCCGGGCGCGCCCCCGTGCCCGAGCGCACGGTGGGGGAGATCGAGGTGCGCTCGGAGACGGTGATGGAGGGGTATTTCAACGAGCCCGAGGCGACGGCCGAGGCGCTGTCCGACGGGTGGCTGCGCACGGGCGATCTCGGGTTCGTCGACCGCGGGACGCTGTTCGTCACCGGCCGGAAGAAGGAGGTGATCATCAAGGGCGGACACACGATGATCCCCGCGGTGATCGAGGAGATCGCGTCCCGGGTCGACGGCATCCGGGCCGGGTGCGTCGTCGCGGTCGGGGTGTACGTCGAGGAGCGCCAGACCGAGTCGGTCTACGTGGTCGCCGAGACGCGGGCCGAGGCCTCGGAGCACGCCGGGCTCGCGGAGCGCGTGAGGGAGACGCTGCGGGCGAGCGGGGTCACCGTGGACCAGGTCGTCCTGGTCCCGCCGGGAGAGCTGCCCAAGACGACGAGCGGGAAGCTGCGACGGCGCGAGGTGGCGGAGCGGGTGCGGGCGATGCGCTGAAGGACGCCTGCGCACCGGCGCTCGAGGGGGGGAGTGCCGGTCCGGCGATGGTCCGTCCGGGAGGGGGCTTTTTCGTTCTCCTCAACGATGGACAGACTTGCCGTGATCCGGCCGATTTCACGGGCGTCGCAGGGCTGCGCGCGATAAATCCCGGAGTCGCTCTCCGGAGCACAACCGAACGGGAACGTCCATGTTGAGTCGCCCGAGAGACCACAGGTCCACCTGTCCCGCCCCGCTCTCGCCCGAGGCGCGCGCATGGGAGCTGGAGC
The DNA here is from genome assembly GCF_051474675.1 of Sorangium sp. So ce406. NCBI lineage: Bacteria > Pseudomonadati > Myxococcota > Polyangiales > Polyangiaceae > Sorangium > Sorangium sp. So ce406. Next base: position 2,112,586 of record NZ_CP150340.1, read on the forward strand.
AGATCCGGGCGCTCGGCCTCGAGGACGACGACTGGAGCTCGGACGACCAGTGCCCCTTCTGTGCCGGGCGGCCCCTGTCCGTGGAGAGCCAACGAGAGCACGGGTGAGCGGCGCGGCGAGCGCGCGCTCGACAGGCGCCCTGCGCTTCGCGGCGGGAAGGGCGGGTCCCCGCGGCGAGCGCCCGGGGACCCGCGCGCGGGATCACTCGGCGATCTTCGCCTTCACCCACTTGCCCGAGTCGGTGAGGTCGTTGTCGGTCCAGTTGCCCGTCGGGTTCGACCTGGGCTTGAGGGCGGAGCACGCCTCGTTCTTGTCGCCCAGCGACCAGTTGGCCCAGCTGATGTTGTGCGAGTCCAGGAAGTTGAGCCAGGTCTGCGACTCGCCGAGATCGAGCGTGCCGTTGCCGTCGGCCGAGCAGGTGCCCCACTCGGTCACGAAGAGCGCCAGCCCCTTGTCGATGGCGCGCTGGGCCTTGTCGCGCAGGAAGCCCTTGTGCGTGCTGGCGTAGAAATGCAGGGTGTACGCCACGTTCGGATCGCGGAGGGGGTTGTCCGCGGCGATGTCCACGTCCTGCGACCAGTTGGGCGAGCCGACGATGACGAGGTTGTTGGCGCCCTGCCCGCGGATCTCGCCGATCACGGCCTCGGCGTACGTCTTCACGTTGGACCAGCTGTTCGTGTTGAGCGGCTCATTGAAGACTTCGAAGATCACGTTGGGCACGTTCTTGTAGGTCTGCGCCACCTCGCGGAAGTAGGCCTTCGAGAGCTCCAGGTGGTCCTGCGCGTTGTGATCGTGCCAGTCGAGGATCACGTAGAGGCCCTTCGCGATCGCCGCGTCGGCGACGGTCTTCGCCTTGGCCTTCTGGCCGCCCTGGTCCTCGAGGTACCCGCCCTCGTTCTCGATGCCCATCGCGGCGCGGATGACGGTGGCTTTCCAGTTGTCCGCGACCGAGTTGACGACATCGGCGTTGTAGTAGTTGCTCCACTGGCTCCAGAACAGGCTCATGCCCTTGAGCTGGACCGGCGAGCCGTGCTCACCGACGATGTTGCCGTTCATGACCCGGAGCTGCCCGTGCCGCTCCACCGGCGTCCCGTCCGTGGGCACCATCCCGGAGCTCGTGCTCGTCGTCGTCGTCATGTTCCCGCTCCCCGTGGTGGTCGAGCTCGCCGAGGTCGCCGTGGTCGTCGTCGTCGTCGCCGTGGTCCCCGTGGTGGTCGAGCTCGCCGAGGACCCCGTCGTCGCCGAGGACCCCGTCGTCGCCCCGCCGCCGCCCGCGCCGCCCGCGCCGTCGTCCGTCGACGAGTCACCGCAGCCGATCATCATGGCTGCCTGCAACGCAACCACCGCCAGGCCGAGTGACCACGTCGACCTGCCAAGCACACCTCCAAGCGAAACGCTCTTCATCATGTCCTCCAAGGGAAGTTCCGGATGGCGCGGCATTAAAAGGGCAGTCCAGCGCCATGGCAAGCCCTCTGCGTCAGCATAGTCAAGAGACTGAATTTACTCTGGAAATGTTGTCCGGCACACCTTGCGATACGAGATGTCTCTCGACGATGGGCGGCCGTCGGCCACCGTCGCGGCGCGAGGCGGAGCCTTCACGGGCGCCGATCTGGCCGAGCTGTGGTGTGCAAGCAATTGAAATTTTTCCGCAAGACGCGTGCCAGCCCTCGCGCGCAGCGAGCGGGCGCTTGCTGCGCTGCGTCCGTGCCCTGCGCGCGGCGTCTGGACCGCATGGATCCACGCAGACTACGGTGTTCCCCTTGGTGGTCGGGTGACCACCCTGGTCAACCGCGCATCCATCGCCTCTTCTCCCGCGCGCCGTCGCGAGCGCGGTCATCTGGGCACAGGCACGGGCGGCGGCTCGTCGTCCGGCGTGATGCACGCCGACAGATCGAACAGCATGAAGAGCAGCGCCTTCTCCTGCGCCGTCAGCTCGTGGAGCTCCCCGTCGCGACCCTCGCACCCGCTCGGGAACGGCGGCCCGGCGAGGTCGGTCGCCGCCACGTGGATGTCCGTGTACACGAACCGGCCGCACTGCTCTTCTTCCGGCGAGCCGATCGGCGTGTTGAACGTGAAGTACTTGACCCCCGCCTTCGCGTTGAACAGGGAATTGGGCTCGTTGAATAGCCACCGCGTCGCGATCTCCTCGTTCACCGAGTTGACCCAGTGCTGCGGATCCTCGATCTCGATCTGCCCGGGGTTCTTCGACGCCTCCACGGTGACGAGCCAGTCCCGGAGCGCCTCGCCCTTCGGGAACGTCGTGTCCACCAGCACGGGGAGCCCGTCCTTGGGATCGGGCTTTTCCTCCCAGTCCGCCGTCTCGGGAAATCGTCCCGGCCCGCGCCGGAGCCAGGTATTGTGCCAGTGCGACGCGAACACGCGCCCCCCGGCGGAGGCGTAGTCGAACATCGCTTGCAGCGCCGCCTCCGGCTTGTCGTCCTCGAACTCGGACCCCTCGCACGACAGGATCACCATGTCGTACTGCCTCAGGTTGTCGAGCGAGCGCCAGAACTGCCGCGCCGTCGAGAAGTAGGCCCCGTCGTTCAGCCCGTCGCGGTATCGGCTCGTCGCGGTGTCGCCCTCGATGGAGCGCCCCGTGAACAGGTTCACCCGCCCGTCGCCCGTCTCCGGCGTGAACTCCGACGCGTCGATCCCCATCTTGTAGAGCAGGCACTCCAGTACGTCCGAGCCCCCCGTCGTCAGCGCGATCTTCGGGATATGCCCCTCCGCCTTGCTCCGCGGCAGCCGGATCTCCCCGTCGTCGGTCGGGTTGTCGACGCACGCCTCCACCCGCGGAAGCGTGATCCGGCGCCGCCATTTGCCGAGCTGGACGACGAGCGGAATGTCCTCGCCGACGGGCACGTTCTCCAGCACGAACCGCCCCCTCGTGTCCGTCAGCGCGGTCGCGATCGGATCCCCGGAGAGCGTCACGCCGCACCGGTCGCAGCTCGCTCCGTCGGTGATCGGGTCCAGCTCCCTGTTCGGGACATAGACGATCACGTTGAACAGCGGGAGTTGGCCGGCAGGCGCGTACACCGTGCCGCTCACGGTGGTCTTGCGACCGCCCTCGCAGGCGATCTGCTGGCACTCGAGCCCCTCGCACCCGGTCCCGACCCCCGATCCCCCGGTCTCCGGATAAAGAGGGATCCCCCCGAGTCCGCTCCCCGCGCCCTGCCCGGCCCCGCCGGCGCCGGCGCCGGGATCGGGGTCGGCGCCGGACGTATTTCCGAGCGTCCCGCCGGAATCGCCGCAAGAGCATCCGGCGATGACCGCCGGCGCCATGGCAGCCGCCGCCAGGAGCCATCCTGCGCTGCTATGCAATCTCCCCATTCGAGCCTCCAGGCGCGGAGGGGCGAGTCTGCCCTGTTCCGCCCATTCCCAGGGTAATCGAGGCGAGGGGGAGCCGGGAAGGGATAACCCTGCAAGGCTGCGAGCAGGAACACGATTTGCCGTCTCACCTCCTGTGAACGCGGCTCTCCCCTTCAGCCTCACCGCCGCCCGGGCGAACCGCCGCGCCGCGCGTGTCGCGCGCTGCTCGGGTGTCGGCGGATCCCGCGCAGGCCGGGCCGTGCGCGGACAGGCGACAACCGCCCCGGCCGCGTCCGGCCGACTCGGCCATGAAACACGACCGCCGCGCCGCGCCACCGCCAGCGCGCCAGCGAGGGCGCGCGGGCGGCGAACAGCGCGCGATGTGGGAATCGCTCTCACTCAGCCGCGTTCCGTCATGGCGAGACGCGCTCTGGCAGAGTAGGATGCGGCGCCTTGCAATCGGTCATTCCTGCTCCGTCTCTTCCTCGCCCCCGCCTGCTCGACATCACCTGGCCCATCTTCAGCGAGCACCTGCTGCACATGCTCGTCGGGGTGTTCGGCGTGTGGCTGGTCAGCCGCCTGTCGGACGAGGCCGCCGCCGCGTACGGGCTGTCCAACCAGATCATGTTGACCTTCATGATCACCTTCCGCTTCGTCAGCGTCGGCGCGAGCGTGGTGGTCACTCAGTACCTCGGCGCGCGCGATCGCGTCGGCGCGGAGCACGTCGCGCGGGCGTCGCTGGCCGCCAATGTCTGGCTGGGCGTCGTGAGCTGCGCCGTCATCGCGATCGGCGCGCGGCCCCTGCTCGAGCTGATGCGCCTGCCGCCGTCGCTGTTCCCGATCGCGCAGCCCTACCTGATGGCCGTCGGCGTGATGCTGGCGTTCGACGCGGTGAACTTCTCGATGGGCTCGGTGCTGCGCGCGCACACCCATACGCGCGACACGCTGCGCCTCATCGTCGTCATGTACGTCGTGCAGCTCGCGCTCAGCCTGCCGCTCATGTTCGGCTTCGCCGGGTGGCCGGGGCTCGGCATGAACGGGCTCGCGCTCGCCGCCATCATCGGGCGCATCCTCTCGTTCTGGATGCACCGGCAGATGTGGATCGCGCGTCTCGGCATCCGCCCGACCCTCGACGACTTCTGGCGCATTCGCCCCGATCGCCTCCGCGAGATGCTGCACATCGGCCTCCCGGGGGCCGGCGAGAACGTGGTCTATCGGATCAGCTTCATGATGATCCTCGCCATGGTCGCCGACATGGGGAAGACGGCGCTCACCACCCATACGTACACGATGCAGATCGTGCACTTCCTGCTCCTCTTCGCCATGGCGGTCGGCTTCGGGACGGAGATCGTGGTCGGGCACCGCGTCGGCGCGGGCGAGCTGCACGGCGCCGATCGCCAGGTGCGCGGCGGCCTCGCCATCGGGCTCTGCGTGTGCGTGACCGTGGTGCTCGCCACGGCGCTGGTCGGCCCCCGCCTGCTCGGCCTGTTCACGAGCGATCCGGAGGTGATCGCCACCGGCTCCACGCTGCTCTGGCTCAACCTCCTCGTCGAGCCGGGCCGCACGATCAACCTGGTCGTCATCAACGGCCTGCGCGCCGCCGGCGACGCGCGCTTCCCGGTCGGATTCGGCGTCTTCTCGATGTTCGCCGTGGCCGTCGGCCTCTCCTGGCTGCTCGGCGTCCGCCTCGGCTGGGGCCTCGCCGGCGTCTGGGTGGCCTACGCCGCGGACGAGTGGGTCCGCGGCATCGCCATGTCCGTGCGCTGGCACCTCCGCGGCTGGGTGCCCCACGCGCGGCGCACCCTCCGCCGCGTGCGGATGCACAGCCGCCCCACGTGATCGCTCCTCTTCCCGTTCCCGCCAACTCCACTCCTCATCTGTCTCCGCGTTCGAGGTGGCATGTCGCTTGCTGCAACCTCGCGCGAAGGAGACACGCCATGGCTCAAGACGAGCGCAAGAAGGAAGCACGAGCGGCGGAAAGCCCGGCTGCCAGCCCGCCTGGCTACGGTGGAATTTCCGAGGGCACCGTGGGTGACCAGGGCGGAGCGGGGCAGAATGGATCGCCGGCGGGCCAGAAGGCACCGCCGCAGCGCGACGCCGGCGCCCCGGGAGGGCGCGAGCAGGCGGCGCGCGGCGAGGACGTCGACGAGGGCGACGCGGACGCGGTCGACACGCCGCGCGGGGGCGGGTCGAGCAACGAGGCGATCCCCGGCGTGCTCGACGAGAGCAAGCCGCTGAACCTGGAGTCGAGCGCCGAGCACAAGAGCAGCTGGCCCGACGAGGGCGCGACCGGCGAGGCGGGCGCGGGGTGACGGGCGCAGGCCGCGCGGGGCTGCCAGGAGCGCCCGCCAGGCGCCCGGAACACGCGAGAGAACTGGAGCGGCCTGGCAGAAGGGCGTGTGGCCGACAAGGCGGGAGACAGGCACCTATGCTGGCGGGGTGCTCACCTTCTCGGCCACGGCCATGCAGAGCGCGGCCACGCCGCGCCTCGGCACCGTGACGAGCTTGTCGCGGAACGCGGCGCGCTGGTCGGTGTAGAGCTTCGAGACCTTGTGCGAGAGGATCGTCGAGCTCCAGACCGCGACAACGTCGGCCCAGCGGAGATCGGCGTCGGCCTTGGTCGCGTTGCGGTGGCCCTCCCCGTCGACGATGCGGATGTCGACCTCGCCGGCGAGGAGCTGGCGCAGGTCCTCGGCCGTGCCCGGCCCCCCGCCGACAACCAGCAGCCGCCGGAGCCCGCGCGCGTGGAACGCCCCGATCATCGCGAGCGCCGCCCGCTTGTTCGCAGAGCTGCCGCACATGTCGCAAACTGCATCGGCGCCCGCCTCGACGAGGCGCACGCCGGGCTTCGGGGGCAGCTTGGCGCACTCGGCGCAGCGGCGCTCGACCGGCTCCGGCTCGGGCGCCGGCGGCGGCGCCCGGCCGAGCGCCTGCTGCGCCCGCCCCGCGATGTCCGCGGGGAGGAAGTCCGCGGGGTGCCGCAGGTCCGCGGCGGGCGCGTTCTCCGCGAGCCAGACGAGCAGCTCCGTTTCCGAAACGTTCAGGGATCTTGCGAGGTTGCGCACACGGACGGGTCGCGCCATTGCGAGGCGACTGTGACATGTGCGGGGCGGTGGCGCCCTGTCCGATCGCCGCGACCGCCTGGAACTCGCCGCGGTCCGGTGTGGCGCGGCGCTGCTCAGTCGAGGGCGGCGGCGCGGCGCAGCCCGTGCCGCTGGAGGAGGCGGTGGAGGTACATGCGGTCGAGCCCCGCCTTGCGGGCGGCGCGGCTCACGTTGCCGTTCGACCACTCGAGCAGGGCGGCGAGGTAGTCCCGCTCGAACCTGTCGATGATGGCGTCCTTCGCCTCCTTGAAGGGCATCTCGATGTTGGCGGCGGCCGGCGCCGCCGGCGCGGCCGCCGCGGCGGGCGCCGCGCTGCGCTCGTCCTGCGCGGTCGCCCCCATGGCGGCGCCGTCGCCGAGCACCACGCGGCGCTCGACGTAGTTCCTGAGCTCCCGCACGTTGCCGGGCCAGTCGTGCCGCTTCATCTCCTCGATCACCTCGGGGGGGAAGAGGGACATCTTGTCGATGGCGCCGAGCTCGTTGAGGAAGCACTGCACGAGCAGGAGGATGTCCTCCTTGCGCTCCCGGAGCGGCGGGACGCGCACGGTGAGCACCGAGAGGCGGTAATAGAGATCCTCGCGGAACCTGCCGCTGTTCACCTCGCGCTCGAGGCGCCGGTTGGTGGCGGCGATGACGCGGATATCGACCTTGCGCACGCGGCCCTCGCCGAGCCGGCGCACCTCGCGCGAGGCGAGGGCGCGGAGGAGCTTCGGCTGCATCTCCAGCGGCAGCTCGCCGATCTCGTCGAGGAAGACGGTGCCGCCGTCGGCCTCCTCGAAGGCGCCGGCGCGGTCGCGCGAGGCGCCGGTGAACGAGCCGCGCACGTGGCCGAACAGCTCGCTCTCGATGAGGTTCGGCGAGATGGCGCCGCAGTCGACGATGACGAGCGGCTTGTGGGCGCGCGCGCTGCGCTGGACGAGCTCGGTGGCGATGACCTCCTTGCCGGTGCCGTTCTCGCCCTCGATGAGCACGTCGGGCGCGCTCTTCGCGACGCGCTCGAGCATGGGGAAGAGGCGCCGCATCGGGACCGACAGCCCCTGAAGCGCCCCGAAGCTCGGCGCGCGCGCGATCTCGGTCTCGGCGACGGCGTCGGCGTCGCGGATGCGCACCACCGACTCGCCGAGCTCGATGCGGCACTCCGGCAGGACGGCGTCGGCGTCTCGCACGCGGACGCCCGCGATGTAGGTCCCGTTGCGCGACCCGACGTCGGTGAGGCGGAAGGTCGATCGGACGCGCTCGAGGATGCAGTGGAAGCGCGACACGGCGCGGTCCGCGAGCACGAGATCGTTGCTCGGGTGGGAGCCGACGCGGATGAAGTCGCCGTCGAGGACCATCGACCGGTTCGCGGGCTTGCCCGCCTCGCGCTCGACGCAGAGCTCGAGGCGGGGGACCGCCACCACCTCGGCCTTCGTGCTGGGCTCCGTGACGGCGTTGACGCCGGGGAGGTCGGCGTCGTCGGGCGTGGCGGGGGGGCGCGGCATGCGCGCCATCTTACCTGACGTCGGAGACCGCTGTTGCGCCAAGTGGCCTGTGGTCGGCTCAGGACGGGGCGTCGCCGGCGGCTACCTTGAGCCACACCACGGTCGCCCCCCAGCCGCCGCGCGAGGCCGGGGCGTCGCGGAAGCCGTCCACGGCCGGGTGGCGCGAGAGGACGCTCTGGACGATGCGGCGCTGCACGCCCTTGCCGCGGCCGTGGATGATCCGCACCTCGCGGAACCCGCGCTGCTGCGCCTCGTGGAGGTACTCCTCGACCACCGAGGCGACGTCGCGCGGGGCGAACGTGTGCAGGTCGATCGCGTCCTCGATCGGCATGACCACGATGTCGTCCCCGCCGCGCGCTCCGGGCGGGTCGGTCTCCGGCGGCCCGGCGTCGTCGGCGGTGTCGGGGGACGCGGGCGCGCGCGGCGAGGGCGCGCCAGCGAGCCAGGCGAGGAGTCGGCGGAGCATCCGCGCGGTGTAGCCGAGCCCGCGCCGGCCGCCACCGGACGGCGACGACGCCGCTCCGGGCGGCGCCTCCGCCCATAGGACACATTGCACATATATCACGTGTGATCTATGATTCGTGTGTCATGTCCCTCCGCGGCGCCATCCTGGGCTTCCTCTCGCTCGAGCCGACGAGCGGCTACACGCTGAAACAGCGGTTCGACGGGTCGGTGCGGTCGTTCTGGTCCGTGACCCAGAGCCAGATTTACCGGGAGCTGCACGCGCTGGAGCGCGAGGGGCTCGTCGAGGCCACGACGATGCCGGGGGACGGCAAGCCCGATCGTAAAGTGTACTCGCTCACGGAGCCCGGCCGCGCGGCGCTCAAGGCGTGGCTCGAGGAGCCGCTCGATCCGCTCCTCCTGCGGCACCCGCTCTTGCTCAAGCTGGTGTTCGCGGCGCAGGTGCCCCCGAGGAAGCTCGACGACATCCTGGCGAGGTACGCCCGGGAGATCGAGGTGACGAAGATCGATTACGAGGGCAGGCTGGAGGACGAGCGCATCTTCTCGCTCGCGCGCTCTTCGCGCGAGCGAGACCTGTGGCGGCTGAGCATCGAGCACGGGCTCGCGTGGTGCGACGCGGAGCTCCGGTGGATCGAGCGCGCCCGCTGCGAGCTGTCGGCGGAACGAGGAGGACAGAAGAGATGGAACCGAAAGGCAAAGTGATCATCGTGACGGGCGCTTCCTCGGGCATCGGGCTCGCGAGCGCGAGGGCGCTCGCCCGCGAGGGCGCGCGGGTGGTCCTCGCGGCGCGGTCGATGGCCGCGCTGTCGAGGGAGGCCGACGGCATCGTCCGCGAGGGAGGGAGCGCCGTGGCGGTCGCGATGGACGTCACGTCCGACGCCTCGGTCGGGGCGGCTGTGGCGTCGATCCTGGAGCGGTTCGGGCGTATCGATGTCGTCGTCAACAACGCCGGCAACGGCGGCAGACTGTCGCTGTGGGAGTCGACGGACGGGGCGTTCACGCGCGCGATGTTCGACGTCCACGTGTTCGGGATGGAGCGCGTCACGCGGGCTGTCCTTCCGGCGATGCTGGCGCAGGGCTCGGGCACGGTCGTGAACATCGCCTCGACGGTGGCGTGGGTGCCCATGCCGGCCGCCGCGGCGTACTGCGCGGCCAAGGCCGCGGTCGTCGCCTTCTCCGAGTCGCTGCGCGGCGAGCTCGAGGGGCGCGGCGTCCGGGTGACCGTATTTGCGCCCCCGCACACGAGCACCGCCGCGGGCAACGACTGGCCCCTCGAGGGGCCGCAGGTCTTCGCGCCCGAGTGGGTGGCCGAGCAGCTCGTCGAGACGCTCCGCCGGGACCGGCGAAGCTTCCTCGCGGGCGCGTCCAACCGCAGCCTGCTCGTGCTCCAGCGGATCGCGCCCGGCCTCGCCGCGCGCATCATGAAGGACATCGGGCTGCGCGCCGGGGCGAAGAGCGCCGACAGGCTCCGCGCAGCGGACTAGGCGGCGAGGCGCCCGTCGCCCCGGCCTCGGCGCGAGGTGATGGCGCCCTCTGGCCTCGCCCTGCCGGTCACGCCTCGTCGAGCCGTTCGGGAGGTCCGCTCGTGGGCAAGCTCAGCCTGAACGTCGCGCCGCCGCCGGGAGGAGAGTTCACGGTCAACGTGGCCCCGTGGGCGGCGGCGATCCTGCTGGCCAGGTAGAGCCCGAGGCCGACGCCCGACGCGCTCCCGCCGGTGACGAAGCGGTCGAAGATCCTGGGGAGGAGCTCCGGCGGCACGCCGGCGCCGTGGTCGACGACGTCGATGTGGACGTACTCTTCCCCGGCGCGCAGCTCGCTGGTGAGCTTGATGAGAACCCACTTCCCCGCGGGCGAGTGCTTGAGCGCGTTGCTGACGAGGTTCTCCAGCGCCTGCCGGAGGCGAGCCCTGTCGGCCACGATGTGGAGCTCCGCCGGGCCCTCGACGCGGACGTCGACGCTCGGCGTCCCGAGCGTCTGGGCGGTGTCCCTCGCCAGCGCCGCCAGATCGATGGATGCGGGCGCGATCTCGAAGAGCCCCTGCTCGAGGCGCCCGACGTCCAGCAGATCCGAGACGAGCTGGCCGAGCCGCTCGATCGAGTAGGTCGCCCGGTCGAGGTCGCGCAGGTCGTCGGCCCGGCTGTCGAGCTCCGCGCGCCGGTGGAGCAGCTCGAGGCGGCTCATGAGCGGCGCCAGGTAGTTCCGCAGGTCGTGCGCCAGCACGGTGATCAGCTCCTCGGCGGCCTGGCGCCGGCCCTGCGCGAGCGCGGCCGAGGTGACCTGCTCGACCAGCTCTGCCCGGTGCGTCAGGGCGCCGATCCAGTGCGAGACCGCGCCGAGGAAGCGGAGATCGTCGTCGGAGAAGAACTCCGGCTTGGCACACTGGGCGGAGATGACCCCGCGCCGCTCGCCGTCGACGACGAGCGGGGCCGCGATGTGAGACCGGACCCCGAGCTCGTTCACCACGCCGGGCAGCTCGCCTGGTACCTGGTCCGCGTGCCCGGTGATGTGGGGATCGCCGGTCTTGAAGACGTCGGAGATCGAGCCGCCGTTGGCGACCGGGTGGACGTCGAGGCCGAGCGACCGCTGCAGCCGGCCGAGCGGCGTGTTGCTCGTGCCCAAGGCGCTCAGCGTCTTTCTGCTGGGGTCGAAGAGGAAGATGTCGATCTTGTCGGCGTCGAGTGCGGTGGCGAGGAGCTCACTCGCCTGGTTGAGCGACTGCCTCAGGTCGGCTGCCGGGAGCTCCAGCAGGCGCTCGAGCGTCACCATCAGCCTGCCTTCCTTCGAGGAGGCTTCCATTGCGGACATGGTATTTACTTTCTCTGTGGCCGGCTCGATTGCGCGCCTTTCGCCAACGAAGGCGTGAGTCGGGTCGGGGGCAGGGGATTCTCGTTTCATGACGAAGCCGTCGTTCGATGGCCAGGCCTGGACGGCGCTGGTTGGTCGCCCCGGCGCGCAGCAACCCACGCCTGAGGGGTATCGGCCACGGGCGGCGCGTCGTCAAGCTCACTCCGCCTGCGCGCCGGGCGCGGCGCCGGCCCGGGATGCCGCGCCAGGAGCGCGATGCACAGCGGCCGCGCACCCCCACCTCGGCGGAGCGGACTCGGCGCCTGGGCTGCAGCGGGCGCCACGTCTGCTATCCTGACGTATGGGACTGCGCGAGTACTGGCGTAAACGCGACTTCTCCATCACGCCCGAGCCGCGGGGAGAAGAGGTCGCCGCCGCGCCCGCCGACGCCGAGGAGCGGACCTACATCATCCAGAAGCACGCCGCCTCGCACCTGCATTACGACTTCCGGCTCGAGCTCGAGGGGGTGCTCAAGAGCTGGTCGGTGCCCAAGGGGCCGAGCCTCGACCCCGAGGTCAAGCGGCTGGCCATGCATACGGAGGATCACCCACTCGACTACGGCGATTTCGAGGGGATCATCCCGAGAGGGCAGTACGGGGGCGGGACAGTGCTCCTGTGGGACCGGGGCACGTGGGTCCCGGTCGAGAATCCCCACAAGGGGTATCACGCCGGAAAGCTGAAGTTCCTCCTGCGGGGCGAGAAGCTCCGCGGCGGCTTCACGCTCGTGAGGACGCGCGGGCGGTACGATGACGACGAGGGGCGGAGCTGGCTCCTCATCAAGGAGAACGACGCGGAGGCGCGCCCCGCGAAGGACTACAGCATCGTGGACGCCCGCCCCGAGAGCGTGGCCACGGGCAGGCAGCTCGACGAGATCGCCGCGGCGAAGGACCGGGTGTGGCAGTCGAATCGTACGGAGAAGGGCGCGGAGAAGGGCGCGGAGAAGGCGGCGAAGAAGCGCGCGGAGAAGGCTGCGGAGAAGCAGGCGTCGATCGGGGGCCGCGCGCGGGGCGGGCCGGCGCGCGCCGCGGGGCGGGTGGAGGGCGCGCGCGAGGCGGCGATGCCGGAGAAGGTGCGGCCGCAGATGCCGAAGCGCCTGCCCGCGGGCAAGGCGAAGGGCAAGGCGCGCGGCGCGCCGGACGGCGAGGGGTGGCTGCACGAGATCCAGGTCGACGGCCTCCGGATCATGGCCCGGGTCGAGGACGGGCGCGTCCGGCTCGTGGACGAGAGAGGGAAGGACGTCGAGGGGCGGTTCGAGCACATCGCCGCGGCGATCGCGGGGCTCGGGTTGAAGAGCGCGCTGCTCGACGGCGAGGTCGCGGCGCTCCGGCGCGACGGCACCACGGCCCCGCCGCCGTCGAGCGCCAGGGCGGCTTCCCGGGAGGGCGAGGTCGTCTACTTCGTCTTCGATCTCCTGTACCTCGAGGGCCGCGACCTCATGGCGTCGCCGCTCTCGGCCAGGAAGCAGGCCTTGAAGAGGCTGCTCGGCTCCTCGGGCGCGGGCGCGCTGCGCTACGCCGACCACGTCGAGGGATCGTGGGAGGAGGTCCTCCAGAAGGGGTGTCAGCTCTCGCTCAAGGGGATCGTCTCGAAGCGCGTCGACGCGCCCTACACGCCCGGCCGCGGCCCGGCGTGGGTCGTCGCGTCGTGCGGCGGCGCGGCGGGGCGGGCGCCGGAGACGCCCGAGAAGCCCGAGAAGAAGGCGAAGACGAAGCCGGCGCGCGGCGCCGGCGCGCGCGCCGCGCCCGGGAAGGTGCCGAGGGCGCGCGCGGCCGCGGCGGAGGGCGCGGACGACGGAGAGGTCGACTCGGTGCTGGGCGTGCGCCTGTCGCACCCGGACAAGGTGCTGTATCCGGAGCAGGGGATCACCAAGCGGGAGCTCGCGCGCTATTACGCGTCGATCGCCGGGCGCATGGTGCCGCACGTGAAGGACCGGCCGCTCACGCTGGTGCGCTGTCCGGAGGGCGCGGAGCGCGAGTGCATCTACATGAAGCACTCGAAGGTGTGGGGGCCGTCGGCGCTCCGCCGCGTGACGATCCAGGAGAAGACGAAGGCGGGCGAGTACCTCGTGGCGGACTCGGCCGAGGCGCTGGTGTCGCTCGCGCAGATGGGCATCCTCGAGATCCACACGTGGAACTCGACGGTCTCGAAGCTCGAGCTGCCGGATCGCGTGGTGTTCGATCTCGACCCGGATCCCTCGGTGTCGCTGGAGCGCGTCATCGCGGCGGCCCTCCTGCTCAGGGAGCGGCTCGACGAGCTCGGCCTCGAGAGCTTCGTGAAGACGACGGGCGGCAAGGGGTTCCACATCGTGGTGCCGCTCGCGCCGGTGAGCGGCTGGGACGAGTGCCTGGCGTTCACGAAGGCGCTGGCGGGCGACATCGCGCGGCGCGACCCGAAGGGGTACACGATCGCGGTCTCGAAGGCGCAGCGGAAGGGGAAGATCTTCATCGACTACCTGCGCAACACGCGGGGCGCGACGTCGGTGGCCGCGTACTCGACGCGCGCGCGGCCGGGGGCGCCTGTGTCGGCGCCGCTCTCCTGGGACGAGCTCGGGCCGGAGGTGCGCCCGGATCAGTTCACGATCAGGAACCTGCCCGAGCGCCTGGGCTCGCTGAAGGCGGACCCCTGGGCGCGCTACGGGAAGGTGCGACAGAAGATCACGCCCGCGATGCTGCGGGCGCTCGGGATCCGGGCCTAGGCGGGCGAGCGGGCGGTCCGCGCCGCCGCGCCGCCGCGCCTTCCGCCTCGACGCGCGGCGCTGCGCGGTGTCACGCTTGCCGCCCGGGCTGCTCGACACCACAAGCCCGCCAACTGAATGGCTTCAGAACGCAAGACCCACCGAGCCCTGACCGTCGTCGGGCTGATCCTGTCCCTCGCCATGGCCGCCCTCGAGTCGACCGTGGTCGCCACCGCGATGCCCACCGTGATCGGCGATCTCGGCGGCATTCAGCAGTACGCCTGGGTCACGACCGCCTACCTGCTCACCTCGTCGGTGCTGGTCCCGATCTGCGGCAAGCTGTCCGACATCTACGGCCGCAAGCCGGTCATGCTGTTCGGCATCGCCGTCTTCCTGATCGGCTCGATCGCGAGCGGCGCCGCGCGCTCGATGCCGCAGCTCATCGCCTTCCGCGCGCTCCAGGGGGCCGGCGCCGGGGCCATGCAGCCGATGGCGATGACCATCTCGGGCGACATCTTCGACCTCAACGAGCGCGCGCGGATCCAGGGCGTCTTCGGGGCCGCGTGGGGGCTGTTCGGCATCATCGGCCCGATGGTGGGCGGGCTCATCGTGCACTACTTCTCGTGGCGCTGGGTCTTCTACATCAACATCCCGTTCGGCCTCGCGTCCATGGCGCTCGTGGCGACCGCGTTCCACGAGCGCATCGACAGGCGGCGCCACGAGCTCGACTTCCTCGGCGCGGCGCTCCTGTCCGCCGGCGTCGTCGCGCTGCTCCTCGCCACGGGGCGGCTGGGCGCGGGGACGACGCTGATCGCCGCGGTCGCCTCGGCGGCGCTGTTCGCCGCGTTCTTCGCGGTCGAGCGCCGGGCGCCCGAGCCGATGATCCCGCTGCCGCTCTTCCGGCGCCCCGTGATGTTCATCTCCAACGTGGCCGGCGCGATCCTCGGCGGCGCGATGATGGGCACGATCACGTTCGTGCCGCTCTTCGTGCAGGGCGTGCTCCGCGGCTCGCCCACCGACGCCGGCAGCGCCATCGCCCCGATGCTGATCGGCTGGCCGGTGGCGAGCGCGATCGGCGGGCGGCTCATCCCCCGGGTCGGCTTCCGCCCGCTCATCTGGGCGGGCCTCAGCTTCACGGCGCTGGCGGGCCTCGCCCTCGCGATCGGCGGGGCGCACGACACGCCGCTGATGCTGCGCGCGACCACGCTGGTCTTCGGCGTCGGCATGGGGCTGTCCAACGTCGCGCTGCTCATCGCGGTGCAGAGCAGCGTCGCGTGGGAGCAGCGCGGGATCGCGACAGCGAGCACGATGTTCTCCCGCCTGCTCGGCGGCGTGGTGGCGGTGGGCGTCATGGGCGGCGTCCTGACGGCGCAGCTCGCGAAGGATCCGTCGATCCCCGCGGACGCCGCGAGCCGGCTCCTGACCGCGGAGGGGGCGCGCGGGCTCGATCCGTCGATCGTGCAGCACCTCGGCGAGGCGCTCACGTCCGGGCTCACCACGGTGTTCTGGATCATCGCGGCCATGGGCGTGGTCGGGTTCATCGCCGCGCTGTGGTTTCCGCGTGTGCCCCTCCAGGCCGGGGACGACAAGGTCGTGGCGCCGCCGAGCGAGGCCGGCATCGGGTGAGATCGCTGGCCACCTCCGCGGCGTCCTGCAGTTGTCGACGGGGGTGAATCCGGGCCATGGTTCCGGGACGTGAGCGGGGATCGATGAGCTGGCGTTTCCAGGGGAGCGCCGCGGCGTGGGGCCTCTGGCTCGCGCTCGGCGGCGCGGGGTGCGGGGATCAGCGCTTCGTCATCGGCATGTTCGCGCCCGGGCAGGGCGGGGGCGGGGCGGCGAGCGCGCCGGAGCAGCCGACGTTCGAGCCGCCGGCGGCGATGACCGAGCTCAACTCCGATTCCAGGGAGGAAGACCCGACCCTCACGGACGATCTGCTCGAGATCTATTTCATGTCCGATCGCGGGGGGAACCGGGACATCTGGACGTCGCGGCGGGCAGGGGTGGGCTCGCCCTGGGACGCGCCGCGCGTCGTGGAGAACATCAACCTGGCCGAGAGCATCGAGGACACCCCCTGCGTCTCCGGGGATGGGCTCCTGATCTGGTTCTACAGCAGGCGCGAGCCGGAGGGCATCTGGCTCGCCGAGCGCGCCAGCCGGGACGACCCGTGGGGAACGCCAGCGCACGTGGGCGCCCTCGCCGTCGAGGGCGCCACGGTGATGGGCCCTCACGTCGACCCCGCAGGGCTCCTGGTCGTGACCGGCGTCACGCCCGCGGACGCGGAGACGTACCTCGCGATCGCATCGCGCGAAAGCCCCGAGGACGACTGGAGCGCGCTCGCCCCGCTCGCCGGGCTGGACGGCCCAGGCGACGAGGGCGGCCCATTCCTGTTCGACGACGGCAAGCAGATCCTGTTCCGATCGAGCCGCGCGGGAGGGGGAGACCTGTTCTGGGCGCGGCGGGCAAGCGCCGAAGCGGCGTTCGAGGAGGCAGCGCCGCTCGAGGAACCGGTGAGCCTCCCCGGGGAGCGCGACACCGATCCGCACCTCTCACCGGACGGCTCCGTCCTGTATTTCGCATCGACGCGGACCGGCGTCGCCGACCTCTACGAGGCCCGGCGCGCCGCGCCTTGATCGGACTCCTGATCTCGCGCGGCGCGGAGAGCGACGTAGCTCCCGCTCGCGGCGCCGGACGAGGCGGCGGCAAGACACCTCCCGGAAGCTCACGACGCGTGGATCTGCGGCATCCTGTGCTGATGTAAAATTCTTTCCGGGTGCGAATGCTCAGAACCTCACGCGAAATTTGAGCGACCCATGATTGATTGCGGGCGCTCCGGTCCACGTGGGAAAGCGGTACCAGGAGATCTCCAGGAGGTTCGATGCATCCTCTGCTTTGCCGGTCGTGGCGACGGTGCGGGTCTGTGCGTACATGGGGCCTGCTGATCGGCGTCGTCGCGTCGCTCGCGGGTTGCGGCGAGGAGACGCCGGGAGCGGGCCCCGGCGCTGGCGGGCAGGGCGGCGGCACGACCGGCGCCACCAGCGCGAGCGCGTCCTCGACCGCGGGCACCGGCGGCGCCGTGAGCAGCGCGGAGGCGACGACCGGCACGGGGGGCGCCGGCGGCGAGGGAGGGACCGGCGGCGCCGGGGGAAGCGGCGGCCCTGGGGGCAGCGGCGCTGGTGGCGAGGGAGCGAGCGGCGGCGCCGGCGGGGGCGGCGACCGGTGTGCGGAGGCGCTCCACGACCCATCGAGCCCGCCCGGGGCGCTGCGCCTGTCCGGCGACCTCGGGACCCACGACCCGTCGGTCATCCAGGCCGGCGACCGCTATTACCTCTTCCAGACGGGCGACCGGCTCCCGATGAAGACGTCCTCGGACCTCCTCGACTGGCAATCTGCCGGTCGGGTGTTCAACGCGCGGCCCGCCTGGCTCGCGGAGCGGGTGCCGGGCGTGACCGACCTGTGGGCGCCCGATATCTCCCGCTTCGGGGACACGTACCACCTCTACTATTCTGCCTCCACGTTCGGCAGCAATCGCTCGTGCATCGGGCACGCGACGAAGGCCTCGCTCGACTCGGCAGAGCCCTGGACGGACCGCGGAGCCGCCATCTGCTCGAACACCGGCGCGACGCGGGACGAATGGAACGCCATCGATCCGAACGTCGCGATCGATGAGGAGGGCACGCCGTGGCTCGCGTTCGGGAGCTTCTGGACCGGTATCAAGATGGTGAAGCTCACCGCGTCGGGGGAGCGGGCCGACGGGGAGCTCCACGCCCTCGCCTCGCGCCCCGACGCCGCAGGCGCCCTCGAGGCGCCCTTCATCGTCCGGCGCTGCGGCTACTACTACCTGTTCGTCTCGTTCGACTCCTGCTGTCGCGGGGTCGACAGCACCTACAATGTCGTCGTCGGCCGCGCGACGAGCATCACCGGCCCGTACGTCGACAGGGCGGGCAAGGCGATGACGTCCGGCGGCGGAACCCTCCTTGTCGAGGGGAGCTCCCGGTGGCGAGGGCCCGGGCACAACGCGGTCCTGTTCGCCAAGGACCGGGCCTACAACATCTATCATGCGTACAACGCCGAAGCGAACGGCGCCCCCACGCTGCGCATCTCGGATCTCGCGTGGGACAGCGGCGGCTGGCCGATCTCCGGAGGGCCGTGACAGACGATCCGGCGGGGCGTCTTGACCAGGACTTCTGCCCTCGTGCATCGTCGCTGACGTGCGAAAGCCCGCGACCGACCTCCCGCCGCCGGTGGAGGGAGCGCCTTCGAGGGCGGACGAGCTGCTCGGGCTCGCTCGGGCCGCGGCGGCGCGTGATCCTGCGGCCATCCGCACCCTCATCACCGAGCTCGGCGGGGCCATGCTCCGGACGGTGAGGAAGGTGCTCGGCCCGCGTCACCCCGACGTCGAGGACGTCACGCAGGAAGCCGTCCTCGCGCTGCTCCAGGCGCTGCCGTCCTTCCGCGCGGAGTGCACCGTCGTCCATTTCGCGAACCGCGTCGCCCTCATGACCGCGCTCGGCGCGCGCCGGCGCCTCCGCGTGCGCGCGCGCTACGACGAGCCGGACGCGCCGGTCGATGCGGCCGCGGACGAGAGCGGCCCGTCGCCGTTCGCCCACGTGGTCTCGACCCGGCGGCGCGAGATGGTGCTGGAGGTGCTCGACAGGATGCCGGAGGCGACCGCCGAGGCGCTCGCCCTTCATTTCGTGCTCGGCCACACGGTCGACGAGATCGCGGCGCTCGCCGGCGTCTCCCCGAACACCGTCTGGAGCCGGCTCCGCCTCGGCAAGGAGGCGCTGCGGCGCGCGCTCGCCAACAACGCGAAGCTGGCCGAGCTCTTCCGGGGGAGGGAACCATGAACGTGGACTGCCGGAGCGAGCTCCTCACGCGCGTGCGCCGCGGCGTCGCGACGGAGCCCGACCGGCGCGCCTTCGACGCCCACCTGGGCGCGTGCGCGTCGTGCCGGATGAGCTGGGTGCTCGCGCAGGACTTCGACGCCGTGGGCGCGGCGGAGCCCGGCGACGCGGAGCTCCTCGCGCGCATCGCGAGCGTCGCGATCGGCAGGGCCGGGGACGGAGGCGCGCCGGACGACGTGCTGCGCGCGGACGGGCCCGTGTGGCCGGTGGGCGCGCCGGCGCTGCGGGAGAGCGCGCCGGTGCTGCGGGAGGGCGCGCCGGCGTGGCCGGAGAGCGCGCCCGTGCGACCCGACAACGACGTCCGGCGCGGCGATGACGTCGCCCTGCCCGGGAGCGGCATGGCCGGGCGGCACAAGACGGGCTGGCGGCGGAGCGCCTGGCTCTACGCGGCGGCCGCGGTGCTCCTCTGCGGGGTGGCCGCCGCGGCCACCGCGCTGGTGGAGCGCCCGGCGCCGGGCCCGAGCGCCCGCCGGGTGGAGCCGTCGCTGCGCGCGGTGGTGTCCCGTGCGCGCCCGCCGGCGCCATCCGCGGCCGCGCCGTCCGAGGCCGCGCCTCCCGCGCCGGACGGCGCACCGGCGCCCGGGGGAGCGGCGCTGCCGGAGCTTGCGGCGCCCGCTCCGCGGCCGCCCGAGGCCGCGCGTGGGCCAGGCGCGGAGGCCGCGCGCGGGCCGGGCGCGGCCGCGTCCTCGACCGCGGAGCAGCTCTTCCGGGAGGCCAACGACGCGCGGCGTGCCGGCAGCACCCAGCGCGCCATCGAGCTCTACCGCGCGCTCCAGAAGCGCTTCGCGGGGTCGCCCGAGGCCACCCTCTCCCTCGTGTCGCTGGGCAGCCTCCTCCTCAACGGCGGCTCGGCCGCCGCGGCGCTCGCGCAGTTCGACAGGTACCTCGGCGTGGCCGGCGCGCGCCCGCTGGCGGTCGAGGCGCTCTACGGCCGCGGGCGCGCCTTGCGGGCGCTCGGTCGCGCCGGCGACGAGGCGCAGACCTGGCGGCGCCTGCTCCGCGAGCACCCGAGCTCGCCGTACGCCGAGCACGCGCGCCGCCGCCTCGCCGAGCTGGGCGGGTGATCGCGACGCGCGCGCCCCTCTGGATCGGCCTCGCCGCCGCGGTCGCGCTCTCCGCGGCGCGCGCGCGGGCCGACGGCGGCCGCGCCGCCCCGGCGGCGGCCGCGCCGACCGGCGCCGTCCCCGCGGCGCCGTCGTCGGCGTCGCCCGGCGCTCCGGTCGTGGAGGTCGTGCTCACGGGCGCCGAGGGCGACCTCGGCGCGATCCGGACGGCGCTCGAGTCCCAGGCGCTCTCGGCCTTCACCCTCCGCTTCCGGGCCGCGCCGCGCTTCGACGCCACGGCGCTCTTCGCGACGCGCGCCGTCTCCGGCGTGGCCCTCTCGTGCTGGATCGACCTGAGCGACCCGCGCCGGGCCGCCCTCTACTTCACCGATCCCGTGGCCGATCGCTTCCTCGTGCGCTCGATCGAGCTCTCGGGCCGCTTCGACGAGCTCGATCGCGAGTCCGTGGCGCAGGTCGTGGAGCTCTCGCTCCGGTCGCTGCGCGAGGACGCGCGCTCCTCGCTCGACCGGGCGCAGGCCCGCGCGCTCCTCCTTCGCCAGGCGCCGGCCCCCGAGCCGCCCCCCGACGCCGCGGCCCCCGCCGTCCCGGCGGCGACGCGCCGCGCGCTGGAGCTCGGCGCCTTCTACGGCGTGGCCGCGCACTCGGCCGAGGTCGGCCTCACGCACGGCCCCGGCGTGCGCGTCGCGCTCGGCCGCAGCTGGGGCCCGCACCGGCTCGCCCTCGACGCGCGCTTCCAGTACCAGTTCGAGCGCCGCTACGAGGAGCCGCGCATCGGCCTCGATCTCCGCACGATCACGCTGCGCGCCGACGCCTCGTGGCTCCACGCCCTCGCCCCGGGCGCGACGCCGCTCGAGCTCGGCGCGCGGCTCGGCGCGGGCGTCGACCGCGTGGACGCCACCCCCCGGCCGGGCAGCGACGGCGCTCCCGGCTTCGTCCCTGCCGCGGCGAGCGCCTCGAACGCGCTCGTGCTCGCGGCCGGCCTCGTGGCCCGGCTCCCGCTCGGCCGGGACCTCTGGATGTTCGCCGAGCTCTTCGCCGAGCTCGACCCCGCGCGCGTCCGCTACGACCTGTCGCTCGAGCAGGGGACCGAGACAGTCCTCTCGCGCTACCGGCTCCGGCCCGGCGTGCTCCTCGGCATCGAGCTCTGACGCCCGCGCGCCTCACCCCTCGGGGACTCAGGCCGGCCGAACGCCTCCGTTCATCGCGATCCTCAACATGCAGCAGGAGAGACTCGATGTTTCGCGCACCTTCCCTTCTATCTGACAGATCTTCGATTCCCTTGCGCGCGCTGCTCTCGGCGGTCCTCGTGACCGCATGCAGCGCCGACGACGGCGCTGCCGGGGCGGCGGGCCACGGCGCCGGCGCAGCGGAGGGCGCCAGCGTCACGGGCGCGGGCGGCGACACGGGCGGCAGCGTCACGGGCACCGGCGGCGACACGGGCGCCAGCGTCACGGGCGCAGGCGGCGACCCGGGCGCCAGCGTCACGGGCACCGGCGGCGCGGGCGAGGGCGGCGCCGGCGCGGCCGGAGGGCCGACGGGCGCCGCTGGCGGCTCGGGCGGCGGCGGCAGCGCCGAGCTGCCCGACGTCGCGGTGTACATCGCCGGCGACTCGACGGTGCAGACGTACGTGAACAGCCCCATTCACCAGGCGGGCTGGGGTCAGTTTCTGGGCGAGTTCTTCGACGCGCGGGTGCGCATCGAGAACCGGGCGATCGGCGGCCGGACCGCGCGCCGCTTCATCGACGAGGACCGCCTGGCCGACATCCTCGACGACATCCAGAGCGGCGATTACCTGCTCGTCCAGTTCGGCACCAACGACAGCAACAGGAACGCGACGTACGAGCACGACGGCGCGACCATTCCTTATTATCTGGACCCCGCGACGGACTTCAAATCGTACCTCACCGAGTACATCGAGGGCGCGCAGGCGCGCGACGCGATCCCGGTGCTGGTCACCCCGCCCCCGCGGCGCTCCTGCACCGGGGACAGCCACGAGTTCGGCAACGGCCTGGCCGCGCATTCGCAGGCGATGCGGGAGCTCGGAGGCGAGCTGGACGTGCCCGTCATCGATCTCAACGAGATGACGCTCGCCCACCTGCGCTCCATCGGCTGCGTGGCGGCGGGCGAGGACTTCTTCCTCATCCGGGCGGACGGCTCGGTCGACGGCACCCATTTCCAGGAGACCGGCGCCCGCGTGATGGCGGGCTTCGTGGCCGACGGCACCGCGGACGCCGGCCTGCTGCTCGCGAAGTACCGGAAGTGAGGGCGCCCGGGGGGGATGCCCTCCTGCGCTGGCGGGCGGGCCGCGCCGCGGCCTCGCGCGGGGCGACCTGCCCGCCTTGCGCGGCCTGCGTCACCGCACGTGGATGTCCGGCCTCGGGGGCGCCGCCATCCCGCCGCCGATGTGGAAGCTCGGGTGGGGCGGCTGGTTGTAGGCGGTCTGCTCCGAGGTGATCTGCATCCGGTACTGCGGATCGTGCATGAGCGTGTAGATCCGCCGCGTCGTCACGTCCGTGGTCGTGTAGATCCGCAGCGCCGAGTTGTCGGACTCGCGCCACACGATCTCCTCGCGCCAGTCACCGAGCAGGTCGGCCGTGAGCGCCGGCGTCGACTTGGTCCCGTTGTTCGAGGCGCACTGGCTGCAGCTCAGCAGCGAGCTGCCGCCGTACTTCGTGATCGACGTCTTGTCCTGCAGCTCGCGCAGCTCGTCCGCGTCCCACCAGATCAGGAAGTTGGCCGACGCGGGCTGGGCCCCGACGCGCGCTCCGGTGGTGGTGGACAGCAGCCCTCCCGTGGAGTTGGTCCACATCTCGGCGCCCGGGTTGCTCGCGAGCACGTCGGCCGCCACGCCGCGCCCGGTGTCGGCCCCGGTGACCGGCCCCTGCCAGAGGACGGCGCACGTGTTCGCGTCGTGGATATCGTAGGTCGGCTTGCTGCCGTCCTCGTGGGGCATGAACACCTCGAGCCCCGGGCGCGACAGGACGAAGTCGCTCACGTGCAGCGCGTCGCCGTGACCGAAGTTGGTCGAGCACTTCCGGGTTCCGTTGCTGTCGATCGTGGAGGCCCCGTAGATCACCTCCTGGGCGCCGTCGCCGTCGACGTCCGCCACCGCCATGGAGTGGGCGCCCTGGCCCGTGTACGCGGTGTTCGCGTTGCTGTCGGCCTTCCAGATCTGGGTGAGGTTGCCGTCGCGGAACCCCCAGGCGGTGATCGTGGCGCGCGTGTAGTAGCCGCGGGCCATCAGGATCGCCGGCCTGCCGCTCGCGTCCTGGCCTCTCCCGAGGTCGCTCACGAACCCTGCGCTCGCGAGGAACCGATCGACGCGGTTGCCGTAGTTGTCTCCCCACGAGGACACGGTCCCTCGCGCCACGTCGAAGGCGACGGTGGCGAGCTCCGCGCCGTTGCTCCCGCCGAACACGGTCAGGTACTCGGGCCCGCTGAGCACGTAGCCCGCGGCGTTCCGGTGGTCCGCCGCGTCGTCGTCGGAGGCCGCGGGGCCCTTGCTCAGGGCCGCGCCCGTCCCGTCCCGCGTGCCGGGAGCGGTCTTCACCGCGACCTCCGCGCTCCCGTTGCCGTCGAAGTCGTAGACGACGAACTGCGTGTAGTGCGCGCCGGCCCGGATGTTCCTCCCGAGGTCGATGCGCCAGAGCCTGCGCCCGTCGAGCTTGTAGGCGTCGAGGTAAACGGGCCCGGTGCAGCCGGCCTGGGAGTTGTCCTTGGCGTTCGAGGGATCCCACTTGAGGACGATCTCGTACTGTCCGTCGCCGTCCAGGTCTCCGGCGCTGGCGTCGTTGGCGGCGTACGAGTAGCTCTCGCCCGCGTTGTCGCATTTCGCGGGTGTCGTCCCGCCTGCGGGCGCCGAGAGGGGGATGCGCAGGTAGTTCTGGCCCCAGGTGGCCGCGGCGGGCGAGGCGGCCTGGGCGACGCCGCCCACGACCGCCCTGATCGTGTAGGTCGACGCGGTCGTGCCGGAGGCGTCGAGGTAATTGGTGCTGTTGGTGACGTTCGCGATGCGGCTCCCGTTGCGGTACACGTCGTACGAGATCGCGCTCGGGCTCGCGGGGTCGTACTCGTAGCCGAACATCCTCCAGCCAACGTAGACGCCGCCCGCCACCTTGACGGCGACCACCCCGCGATCGAGGTCCTCCATCTGGAAGTGCCCGCTCGGGGCGGCGCCGCCGCTGCCGCCTGCGCCGCCCGCGCCGCCCGCGCCGCCGGAGCCGCCGGAGCCCCCCGCGCCGCTGCTGCTGCTGCTGCTGCTGGCGCCGCCGCTACCGCCCGCACCGCTGCTGCTGGCGCTGGAGCTGCTGCTGGCGCTGGAGCTGCTGCTGGCGCTGGAGCTGCTGCTGGCGCTGGAGCTGCTGCTGGCGCTGGAGCTGCTGCTGGCGCTGGAGCTGCTGCTGCCCGAGCCGCCCGCTGTCACGCTGGCGAGCGCAGGGCGCTGCGAGGGGCCGCTCGCGTTGGCGCAGAACCCGAACTTCGTCGAGGCACCACGGGCCAGGGTCGCGTTGTGGGCGGCGGGGGTGGCGATGAGCTGCGATCCGCTCGTTGTCGTGCTGGCGTTCCAGGCGTTCGTCACGGAGGAGCCGTTCATGGTGAGGACCACGCGCCACGTCGTGGTGTCTGCCGGCCCCGTGTTCTCGATCGTCACGTCGGCGCAGTACCCGTTCCCCCAGTCCGAAGCATACGTCAGCGTCGCGGTCAGCCCGTCGCCGGTCAGCGGCTGATCCCAGTCTTCTTGTTGCTCGAGCTCTCCTTGAGGCTCGTGAGCGTCCTCCAGGACGCACGCTCCGAGGAGCACGAGGGCGGTGGCCGTTGCTGCCGACAAGCAAGCTCGCATGGAAAGATCCTTTCAAGGCACGCGGCGCACGAGGCGATCCGCGAAAAGAAAACCAGGTCCCAAGGGCCAGCGGCTCCTCGGTCGCCTGTCCCCGGCGACGGAGGATCCGTCAATGACCCTCAAGATGCCCGGGCAGCCCGGAACCAATCACCAGAACTCCAGAAACCTGTGCGCTTCTCGGTGGATCGGAGTTTTTGCGGCGCACGAGAACGCGTGATCATCCCGCTGCAACGCGATGACTCCGGGGATTCACGAGACCCACGCCACCACCGGTGTCCCGACATCCCTTCGACGTCGAGCGACCGTGCTCACCCACCGGCATCCGTGGCGCTGCCCGGTCTGCTCCGGACCCGTGGATTCCTCCCGGAGAGCCGGACCGGGCGGCGGGCAGCCCACCGCCGACGTGACCTGGAGGGGCGAGCCATCCACAAGAAATCCACAGTCTGTGGACAGATGTCCAGTGGGTCGCCCCTACGAGCGCCACGGGCGCACCTGGACGAGGCTGCCTGCCCGATGCCCGACGTCAGCGCGATCCCGACGAGCCCCCGCAGCCGCGATGTGCGCCGGGGGTCAGGCCGCCGGCGGGCGGATCTGCTTGCGGATCTTCTTGAGGAAGGTCTGCGTGCACGTGCCGTGGCTGCCCTCGTGCTCGATGATCTCGCGCGTCAGCTTCGCCTTCGTCTCGTTGGAGACGGTCGAGCAGGCCCGCACCTCGTTCGCGAGCTGGCCGCCCTCGCGGGTCGCGGGCCACGTCTGCTTCGCGACGACGGCGGCCACGTTCGTCGGGCGGTGGTGCGAGGCCTTCGTCTTGGTGACGTCGCGGAAGCCTCCCTCGTCGGACCGCCGCCCGGAGCCGTGACAGCTCGGGCACGTGGTCGTGTTTCCAAACGAGTTGGCGATCCGACCGTCGCCGCCGCAGATGCCGCACGTCTCTACCATCGACTGGGTGTACTGTATTTCGTGTGCGCGTGCAGGCTTTCTCTCGCGCTCTCGCGCCCCTGCGCCAGGCGAGCGGGACCGACGCGGCTACAGGCATTCGGCGGTGCACGCCTCGTCGCACTGGCTCGGCGGCATCTGGCCGTCCTCCTTGCAGAGGTCGACGCACGCGTCGTGGCACCGGTCCGCGTTGTTCCGCACGAACTTCACCGTCACCGTCTTCGCGCCGGTCATCGTCACGAAGCAGCCGTTGCCGAGGACGCTGTCGCACCCGGTGAACACGACGTCGTGTCCCGCCGACGAGGCGAGGAGGAACACCTCGCTGCGCGTCGGGAACGCGGCCGAGCAGTTCGAGGTGCAATCGAGGTTCAGCGGGGTGCTCACCACGCGGCCTGCGCCGCTGCCTGCGGCGCGGACCACGCTGAGCGTGGACGTGCCGAGCAGCGCGGGCGTGACCTCCAGGAACGAGGCCGCGCCCGCCAGGCCGGCCCCGAGGTCGAACGTGGTGCGCGTGTGGCTCTGGCACGCGCCCGTGCCGGCCGCCTCGCTGCACACGCGCGCCGTGAGGGACTGGGGCACGACGAGCGACACGATGCGGTCGTCGCCGATCGCGTTGAGCGCCGCGCCGGCCCAGCGACCGGCCCCGAAGCTCGCGCGTGCGCCGTAGAGGTCCCTCTCCGTGAACGCCGTCACCACGGGCACGACCTCCGCGTACGAGATGCCGGCGAGCACGCCCGTGGTCGTCGGCTCATCGTGGAACCGGCACGTCCCGAAGCCGTGCCCGCTCGTCCCGCCCTCGTCCGTGCACACGCGCACCCGCGCGCCCGGCGGGACGTAGATCGAGCGCGCCCTGTCGTTGCCGACCCCGGAGAAATCCCCCGTGTTGGCGCGGTGCTCCCCGTAGCGGAAGGCCGACACGCTGCCGCGGTAATCCGGCTGGCTGAAGAGCAGCACCAGCGGCTCGATCTCGACGAACGAGATCGCGTCCCGGAAGGCGGCGGGCACCACGTGCGCGCCCCCGTACTCGATCGTGGGGTTCTCGATGGTCGCGCAGGCGCTGCCCGTCCCGCTGGCGCCCTCGTCGAAGCAATACCGCATGCGGCTCGCGGGCGGCAGGCGCACGCGCGCGATGCTGTTGTCGCCCACGCCGTCGAGGTGCCCCAGGCTCGCCCGGTGGCGGCCGATCCCGAGCTCCTGGGCGCGGCCCTCGTCCGTGGACACGACGGCGCGGCCGAGGATGCCGGCCGAGCGCATGCAGCGATCGGCCATGTACGGGACGCTGTGGAACCCTTGCTCGTACTCGCCGCTCGGGTAACCGCAGCTATCGTGGCGATAGTCCTGCTGGTGCATCGCCTCGTGCCAGATCGTGCCTGCGACGTCCGCGCGCTCGTAGTCGTTGATCCCCAGGGCGGCGACGCCGTCCAGGTAGCCCCTGTCGACGCGCACCTGCTCGTGGGAGTCGCCGTACCGATCGTACGCCGCGAAGCCGTTGTGGTTGTCCAGGTCGTCGCACGTGACGGTCACGTCGGCCATGTTGCCGCTGCGCATGATGTCGCGCGCTCTGGTGTACTGCGTGCTCCTCGGCTCGTTCGCGAACGGATCGTCGCTGCCCTCGTAGCAGGGCTTGTACCACTCCATCATCCGGTAACGCAGGCACGCGTCGAACTCCTTGGTCAGCGCGATCTGGCGGCCGGCCTGGTGAGCCTCCACGAGGACGTCGCGCTGCGCGAGCGTGCACGAGCTGGTGTTCAGGTCTCCGTACAGCGCCTCTTGTCCTTCGCCGATCTCCGGCCCGGCGGGCGCCTCGATCCGATCGTCGCCGCACGCGGCCAGCGCTGCGGCGATGCCAAAGAAGAATGCTCTCGTCTCTACCCTGTTCATGGTGGTTTCCCCGATAGGGCCCTGCCCGGACCGCCCCGGAGCGGGGCGCTCGGGCGAGCGCGCCTGGCCCATGGCAACTGATGTGCCCGGGGCCATCGGCCGCGGTGAGCCGGCGAAAGATCGAGGAAACCGAGGGGATCGACGCGCGCGCCGCCGCGGCGTCAGGGCGTCGCGCAGCGCGGTTGTGCGAGGGGTTGCTCAATCAGGGCAGGAGCCGCGCGAGCAGCGCGTCGGCGCCGAGATGACCTGGCGCGATACGCTCTGCTGGCGACGGTTCCCCCACGATCCAGGCCACGCTTTCAGCCAGGCGAGAATGCGTCAAGAAGAATCGCGGCGGGCGGCGGTGGCGGTGATCTCTCGGCGTTGCCGCAACGCCACCACACGGCGCCTTGGCCTGTACACGGGCGCACCTGGACGCGATGGGCCTCTGCCTCGGTCCTCAGGCATTGGGTTTTCCGTTCCAGCGGTGTCCGCGCTCCATCTCCTTGAGCGTGAGCTTCGCGATCGCCCGCAGGGTGTCGAACACGCCGCGGCCGCTCGCCGCTGCGGCCTCGAACTCGGGCGCTCCGCCCGGGTTGAGGAGCGCGCGGAGCTCCGCGACATCGGCGATCCCGTCGAGATCCCGCTTGTTGTACTGGACGACGAGCGGCAGCCGACCGGCCGAGCGGCCCTCCTCGGCCAGGTTGTCCCAGAGATCGGCCATCGACTCGACGTTCGCGTCGAGCCGCGCGCGCTGCGAGTCCGCCACGAACACGACGCCATCCAGCCCCTTCAGGATCAGCTTCCGGCTCGCTCTGTAGAAGATCTGGCCCGGCACCGTGTAGAGCTGGAGGCGCGTGCGAAAGCCCGACAGCCCCCCGAGATCGAGCGGCAGGAAGTCGAAGAACAGCGTGCGATCGCTCTCGGTCTTGAGCGAGATGAGCCGCCCCTTGGCGCTCGGGACCGTCCGATCGTACACGTACTGAAGGTTCGTCGTCTTCCCGCCGAGCCCGGGCCCGTAATAGACGATCTTGCAGTAGATCTCCCGGCTCGCATAGTTGATGAACGCCATCGGCGTGCTCCTCCAGAGTCGACGTTCGAGGGGAGGCATGGCCGGTCCCCGCATTGAAACGGATGTCGAACGGGCGACATCGCATTGAAAGCGATGGCAACGTCCGTCCGACGCGCTGTAAACGAAGGCGATCAGCGGCCCCCGCGCTGGAAGCGGTCGCCGCGATCGACCCCGCGTCGGGGGGAGGCGACGGCCGCTCCCCCCACGAGTCCCCGGGCCGCGCGCGCTGCGCCGGGGGCGCGCCCGGCGCAGCGCGCGCGGCGCGCCCCGCCGCGCGATCTCCGCGCTACGTCACGCGCGGCCGGCGGCGAGCTGCGTTGCCGCTGCCGCCGCCGCGCCCGCGGCGATCACGCGGACGCGTCGGCGATCGCGTGGAGGGCGGCCACGAAGCCCTCCAGGGAGGCTTCGCGCGCGTCGCTGTGCTTCACCAGCCGCTCGTTCACCGCGATGAGCTCCGCCACGTCCGGGCTCGCGCCCGGGATCCGCCGGAGCTCGTGCACCGCGCGGCTCACGCGCGACGGCGGGTCGAGGCACGCGAGCGCTGACAGCGCCGCCGTCGCGCCCGGCTCGCGACCCGCCGCGAGCGCCTCCCGCGCCATCGCCAGGAGCACCAGCGCGAAGGCGACCTGGATCGCCTCGAGGAAGCCGCGGGAGACGTCCTTGCCGCCCTGGCTGGCCTCGCTCCAGGCGAGCGTCACGAGCTCGCCTATCTCCGAGAAGGCGCGCCTCGACATCAGCGTGGAGAGCGTCTCCAGGCCGTGCTTGTCCCAGGCCGCCCGCGTGGTCAGCTGGCGCGCGAGCCAGGAGAGCAGGGGATACGCGTCGCCGCCCGCCCGGATTGCCCCGAGCGCGACATCCATCAGCGCGGCCCGCGCCACGCCGTGCGCCTCGAGCCAGCCGAGCAGGTTCGCCCGCTCCCCGCCCCGCGGCGTCCGGCGCGCCTTCTCGAGGATCGCGTCCCTCAGCACCGCGGGGAAACGGGGGATATCGACGCTCCAGTCCTCGTCCGAGAGGCGCGCGCGCTCCATCGCCAGCGCGGCCAGCGCGGCGTCGTCGAGCGAGATCACCCCGGCCCGCCTCGCCGCGAGGATCTTCGGGACCGGTAGATCGCGCAGCGCGGGGCGCTCCGCGCCGAGGCCGTCGAGCTCGTCCCCGTCGAGCAGCGGCGGCAGCCCCTTGTGGACCTTGGGCGCGAGGACGAACTCCCCGGCCCACTGGACAGGCTCGCGCCGGCAACGCGCGAGCACGCGCTCGTAGATCGCAGCCGGCACCTTCCCGCGCACGAGATCCGAGAGCTCGATCCACTCCTCCTCGTCGAGCACGAGGCGCGGCACGCTCAGCACCTCGTGCTGGAAGTGCGCTGGATCCCTGATCGCGAGCCGCGCGAGCTGCCGGATCACCGGACCGCTGAACCCGCTCTCGCAGCGCGCTCTCCAGCGCAGGAGATCGGATGTCCCGAGCTCGTCGATGTGCTCGGACAAGAAGGCATGATCGTCCGGCTCCAGCGACGGCTGACGGAGCACATGAAAGAACGCGACGGGACGGGCACGGCCCCGGTGCGCGCGCACCAGGGCCTCAATCTCCGCCTTTCGCATGGCGCGACCTCATCACCCGATGATCCCATGTGGGGATCAGGGACACTCTCAGGTCCATCGTCGCCTGGCGCGTGCGCGGCCCGTCATGACTCGGCGGTCGGTGGAATGACGGATCCTGTTCCTGACCGGTGCGACGAGGATAGCGCGAGCGATCCTCCTGTCAAGCGGGGCAGGCGGGAGGGGCCTTGACGCGGGTCAACCCGCGATGAACCGCGACGACGAGGAGACCGGGCGGCGCACGGCGCAGATCGAGCCGATCCGGATCGGGGTATTGCGGCTCGTCGCGGTGGGCCGAGGCCACGAGCGCGAGCACCGGCGCCCCCACGGGCAGCGTCGCCCCGCCGAGGGAGATGTCGGCCGGGCGGCCCGAGGGGGGCTGCCGCGGGGCGAGCGGACCACGGGAGCGCGCGAGAGCACCCCGGAGGCCAGGCGGCGACCGCCCGGGTTTCGCGGCCCTCGGGCGAGGCGGCGCGCCGCGCTGAGCGGTCGGAATGACCGGGTTGTCGGTCATCTTGACCGAGCAAAGCCCGGGAGGCGGCCGACCTCCCGGGCTTCGTTCTCTCTGCTGTCAGCGCTCCGCGGGGGGTCGCGCGGTCAGCTCTACTTGTAGAACACGAGCAGCTTGTTGTCCTCGATCTTGACGTCGACGACATCCTTGAGATCGATGTCGTTGTCGCTCAGGATGTCACCAACCTTGAGCCCGTTGGCGACGTCGACGTCCTTCAGCACGTTCTGGATGTTGAGGATCTGAAGCTTCACGAGCACGTTGTTCAGCACATTGTTCAAGATCCCGACCTCGGAGTTGTTGAGAACGTCCGCGACGTCCACGATCTTGACGTCATCGATGACGTCCACACCCAGGAGAGCCGTGACGTCGCCCACGAGGATGTTGATCAGGCCGGTCAAGGTGTGCCCCTGGACGAGATCGATATCTCCACTGTCCGGCGTGGTATACGACGCCATCGCGGGGGCCGACAGGCCGAGGGCAACGAGAGCAGCGCCAACGCCAGAGAGAACGCGAGACTTGAGCGACTTCATTTTCGTTTTGTCCTCGAACTTGGGGGTTTCAGTCAGCTTTGTTTGCTTCGAACGCTGAACGTCGGTCAACAGCCTGTCACCAATCCATCCAACCGATCGTGTGCTCGGGCGGCTCGGGTCGTCCGATGCGCGCGTCCGTATCGATCGATCTCGACCTGGGGTCGCCATCCGACGCTCTCGCGCCGGCTTCGAACAGCACGGTTGTGCCGGGCGAGCCTCGCTGAAGAAGCCCTCCCGCGCGGCGCGCGATGCGTAGCGGCATACGCGCCATCTCCGATGCTTATTTATGTCTGGTGTTGCTCCGGCGCTCACGCGCTCTGTCGAAGACCGTTTCGTCTTCGCATCGGTGCTTATTCACGGATGGTGCCAAGCACAGAGTCGCGGCCGACGTCGGGGATCTGTGAAGAAGTTTATCTCTGCTGTCGATTCTGTCGTCTGGCACTGTAGCCGGGACGACAGGCACGCCTCACTGCATGGGCACACTGAGACAATAGGCTACGCGAGGTAGGCAGGGTGTCGGCGTAGCGCGATTGGAGATTGTCTGTCTCGATAGGCATGATAACATGAAAGGTTTTGCTGGCAAGCGGGCACGCGTCGCGTCATGCGATTCTGGTGAACGACGGTCGTTTAAGATACGTCAGTGAACGGCGGTCGTTTCACGTCATGGCCCGTCCGTCCCCCGGCGGGCTCATCGTTAAATGTCCATGTACGACGCGGGGTTCGCCGCGCATCGGACGCCTGCGCGGCGCGCCAACGCCATCGCGATCGGCGGCGCTCGTCTCTCGATCTGCCAGGGACCGGTCGACGTCGCGGGGCAGCATGGGTCTCCGCGGGAGTCTGCCGCATACTGGAGCATGCATGTGCATGCTCCAGCATGCAGGGGCGTCCTGAGGCACGCTGGTGCATGCTCCAGTATGCAGGGGCGTCCTGAGGCACGCTGGTGCATGCTCCAGTATGCAGGGGCGTCCTGAGGCACGCTGGTGCATGCTCCAGTATGCAGGGGCGTCCTGAGGCACGCTGGTGCATGCTCCGGCATGCAGGAGCATCCTGAGCACGTCGGTGCATGCTCCGGCATGCCGGCCTGGCAGCGGAGCACCGGCGGTCGCTGGTGCGGCGCGGTCCTCTCGGACCGCTGACCCGGGGAGCCGCGTGCTCGGCGCGGGTCGGGCACCCGACCTCGGCAAGCGGCGAAAGGGGCTGAGGATAGCGCGGCGCGCGGCGGCACCGCGAGAGCCAGCTTCGTCGACATCGTGCTATCGCAGCGAAGCCGTCGCGCTGCTCTCCACTTGGTTCACGTGGCCACGCAGCCACGAGAGCTGTTTGGCAGGAGACAAACCAGAACCGGTGAATGAGCGCGGCAGACGGGGTGGTGGGCAGATCGTGGGGCGGCCCTCGCGCCAGCTCGCGTGGAGGCCTCGTCTCGCGGTGGCCGTCTGACCTCGTGGGGCGCACGTCGAGAGGTCCCGTCCGCGTCGATCCAGCGGCGCGGGCGCGCCGCCGGATGGCGCGGCAGCGCCCGCGGCGCGACGCTCGAATGAGAGCGTCCACCGCCGCGTGGAAGCGCGGTCGGAACCGTGCTGCGCATTCGTCCACGGCCGTCCGCGGTCGTCCAGGATGTCGAGACGAGCGCACATCCACTTGCGTCATCCCGCAATCGATTGCGCGCTGATTCCCGTCGTGCCAACTCAACTGGACGCGGCGCGCCCGGCCTCTCGGCTGAAAAGGCGGCGCGAAAGCAGGTATTGTTGGCGACGCAGAACGTGGGAGGGGAAACGTGCAGCGCTGGCGTACATGTTGCCATTCATCGCGACGGACGCCCACGCTGAATAAGCCTCCGGCGCTGCCGGGGCGACGCCGTGGAATCCTTTGTTCTTGATGAAAGCAAGGTTGGAAGAGCCATGAACGAACAACGACGCGCGTTCGACCGCAGGCAGTTCTTGCAAGGAATGACCCAGTTCGCCATGGTGGCAGCCACGGCGCCGGCGCTCGGCAGCTCGGATGCCTGGAGAGGCGTGGACTGCACCACGCTCACCGCGGGTCGGCCCGAAGACGTGGGCATGAGCTCGGATCGGCTGGAGGACGTCTTCGCGCGGATCCAGCGCCGGGTGAGCGATGGACTCTTCCCCGGCGCCACGGCGCTGGTCGCGCGCCATGGAGTCGTCGTGGGTCATCGGGCGTTCGGCGCCAAGGTCGCCGGCGTCGATGAGCCGGTGACGCTCGACACGATCTTCGACCTGCAGTCGATGACCAAGGTGCTGTCGACGGCGGCGTCGGCGCTCGCGCTCGTCCAGGAGGGCGTGATCGCGCTGAACGCTCCGGTCGCCAGGTACCTGCCGGAGTTCGCCGCGAGCGGCAAGGGGGCCATCACCGTCCACGACATGCTCCGGTATTCGGCCGGTCTGCCGGTGGACAACCAGTTCCTGGACGTCGCGGACGAGGAGACGGTCTGGCGGCTCATGGCCGAGACGCCGCTCGAGTATGCGCCCGGGACGTCGGTGCTCTACAGCGACCTCACCTACCGCCTCCTCGGACGCATGATCGAGGCCGCCGCGGGGCAAGATCTCGATACCGTCGCGGACACACGCATCTGGGGGCCTCTCGGCATGAACGACACGATGTACAACCCGCCCCCGGCGCTCCACGAGCGCGTCGCCGCCACGGCGTACTCCGACCTCCGGGGTCACTTGTGCCGGGGCGAGGTGCAGGACGAGCAGGACTGGGCGCTGGGCGGCGTCACCGGCTGCGACGGCGTCTTCTCCACGGCGAGGGACATCGCCGTCTTTTGCCAGATGATCTTGAACGGCGGCGCCTACGGCGGCGCCGAGATCCTGCGGCCGGACCTGGTCCGCCGCATGAAGCGGAACAACACGCCCCAGGTGACGGAGGCGGCGACCGACACCTCGCCCATCGAGAACCTCCTCCTGACCCCGAAGGGCCTCGGCTGGGAGCTCTGGACGAGGCGGTTCTCCAACGGCGGCATGCGCCTGTCGCCGCGCTCGTACGGCAAGGCGGGCGGCGCGGGCACGTTCATGTGGGTCGATCCGGACCACGAGATCATCGGCGTCCTCCTGACGAACCACGGCCTGCCGCAGCCGTTCGACGGGCTCCACTGGAGCCGGATGCTCGACGCCGTCGGCTGCGCCGAGTTCTTCGACGGCATCATCAACGCCGTGCACCACTGACCTGCTCGCCCGCGCCGCCCGGCGCGGCGTCGCCCGGTCGCTCGCGGCAGCCCCGCCGGCCTGCGCCCCGGAGGAGACCGGGCGGGCGCGCCCCGCCCCTCAGCCAGGATCGAGCGCGTAGACCGCCGTGGTCGTCTTGCGCCCCGTGAGGTTGCGCTCGCCGAGCGCGCGCAGGGGGAAGGCGTCGCCGGCGAGGAGCCTCGTCGCCTCGGAGACGAGCACCTGGTTCGGCGCCGCGATGGCCTCGAGCCGCGAGGCGACGTTCACCACGTCGCCGATCACCGTGTACTCCATCCGCTTGTCGGAGCCGATGTTGCCGACGATCGCCTCTCCGGAGTTCACGCCGACGCCGAGGCGGATCTCGATATCGTATCGCTCGCGCCACTCCTCGTTCGCCGTCTCGAGGAAGCGCATCATGTCCTCGGCGGCGGCGAGCGCGCGGCGCGCGTGATCCTCTTGCGGGAGCGGGGCGCCCCACACCGCCATGACGCAGTCGCCGATGAACTTGTCGACCGTGCCGCCGTGCCGGAACACGATCTCGGTGAGCATCGAGAAGAGCTCGTTCAGGAGGGCGACCATGCGCTCGGCGTCGCGCGACTCGGCGAGCGGCGTGAAGCCGACGACGTCGGCGAACAGCACCGAGACGGCCGCCCGCTTGCCGCCGAGGGCGAGCGGGTGCTCGCCGCGGACGATCGCGTCGACGACGGCCCTGTCCATGAACCGGCCGAGGTCGCCGCGGAGCTTCGCCTCGCGCGCGATGTCGGCCTCGCCCTGCTCGAGGTCCGCCGCCATGCGCCGGAGCGAGGTGGTGAGCTCGCCGATCTCGTCGCGCCGGGCGGGCTGCGCGTCGCCGAGCGCGATCTCGCGCCAGCGCCGGGCGCCGATGAGCCGCGCCTGCGCGACGAGGCGCAGGATCGGGCGCGTCACGTGCCGGGCGGCGAAGGCCGCGAGGGCGATCGCGAGCAGCAGCGCGCCCGCGGCGACGGCGGCGCCGCGGCGCCGCATCTCGTCGAGCGCCGCGAAGGCCACCGGCTCCGGGCGCCAGATCGCGACCGCCCAGCCGAGGTCGGGCAGCGTCTCGATGACGCCGATCATCCGCTGGTCGCCCTCGTCGTGCGGGGCGAGCACGCTGATCCTCTCGGTCCAGACGGCGGCCGGGGGGAGCTTGCCCCAGAGCGGCAAGGCGGAGACGTCGCTGCCCGGCGCCGCGCCCGGGACCCCGAACGCCGCGATCGCCCGGCGATCGTGCCCCGCGATGAGCAGGCGCACGTCGCGGCCGCCGAAGCGGCGCTGGGCGATCGCGGCCAGGTCGCGCTCGAGCGCGTCGAGCCCCACCGGCGCGACCACGTAGCCGGCCGGCCCGCGCGGGGAAGGCGGCGCCGCGCCGCTGCCCGGCGCCGCGTCGGCGGCCGCCGCGTCGGCGGCCGCCGCGCCGCCGGCCGCCGCGCCGGCGGTCGCGCCCGCCGCGTCGGTTGCGCCCGCCGCGCCCGCGGCCTCGCCGGGGAACCGCACGCGGGCCACCAGCAGGCCCCGGGCCGGACCGACCACGCCGAAGCCGACGCCGTGCTCATCGGCGAGCCTGCGCAGCGCCGGCGGCGCCGCGGGCACGTCCGCGCCGGTCGACGCCTTGCGGATCACGGTGCTGATCCCCGCGTCGGGCACCTCCAGCCGCACCGCGTCGATCAGCGCGCGCGTCGAGACCAGGGCGCGCACCGACGCGACAGCGTCCTCGTCCCGGATCGCGCCGCCCGCCGCGTGGCCGAAGATGGCCGCAGCCGCGACCGCGTCGCTCTCGACATCCCGGACGAGCTGGATCGAGGCCGAGGCCACCTCGGAGAGGATCGCCGCCTGCAGGCTCTCCTCGGACGTGCGCACGGCGCGCTGGTTGACGTCGGCGAGCAGCGCCACGGCGGCGGCCACGGGGACGAGCGCGATCGCCGTGAAGAGCGCGATCGCCTTCGTCTTGAGCGAGAGCGCCCTCACGCCGGGGCCTCCGCGCGCGCCCGGCGCGTCAGTCAAGGGGGCCGTCCTTCCAGCCGGCCGCGCCCTCGTCCGTGCGCTTGCGGATCTGGAACTCCACCCGGCGGTTCCTGGCCCGGCCCTCGCGCGTGCGGTTGTCGGCGATCGGGCGGCGCGGGCCGAAGCCGCGCGCCTCGAGGCGGCGGGCGTCGATGCCGTGCGCGGTCAGCCACGCGACCACGGCGAGCGCGCGGCGCTGCGAGAGCCTCAGGTTCGCCTGATCCGCGCCCTGGTTGTCCGTGTGGCCGTCCACCGCGACCCGGGCGATCTCGGGGTGCTCCTCCAGGACCGCCGCGACCTCGGACAGCAGCTCGAAGCTCTCCGGCTCGATCTCGGCCCTGCCGGTCGGGAACTGGACCTGCTGCAGGATGACAATCTGCGAGCCCTCGATGCGCACCGCGAACGGGCAGCCGTGCGTCGCGCGATCCTCGCTCGGCTTGCCGCGCTCGTAGGGGCAGGCGTCCGCCGCGTTGGGGATGCCGTCGCCGTCCGTGTCCGCGGGGCAGCCGTGTTTGGACGTAGGGCGGGACCCCGCATTCGCGGGTCTCTCGGACGTGGGTTGGGACCCCGCATTCGCGGGTCCCTCCGGCGCGGCTCCCACCTCGTCCGCGGCCGCGCTGCTCACCCCCGGCACGTCCGGGCAGCGATCGTC
Source organism: Sorangium sp. So ce406 (assembly GCF_051474675.1). Taxonomy (NCBI): domain Bacteria; kingdom Pseudomonadati; phylum Myxococcota; order Polyangiales; family Polyangiaceae; genus Sorangium; species Sorangium sp. So ce406. The sequence continues at coordinate 2,149,622 of NZ_CP150340.1, forward strand.
GACGTCGTAGATGCCGTCGTCGTCGCGGTCCGGCGGGCAGCCGCGCCGGAAGGCCGGCCGCGCCCCCGGCGCCGCGGCCGGCGGGCGCGCCTCGCCGATGACCCGGGGGCACGCGTCCTCCGCGTCGGGGACCGAATCCCCGTCGAGGTCGGCGACGGGCGCCGCCGCCCGCGCCGCACCGCCGCGATCGCCGCCCGGCCCCGCCGGCGCGGCCGCGGTGGCCGCCGGCGCCGCGGCGGGCGCTGGCACGACGTCCGCGGCGATGCCGAGCGCCGCGAAGAACCGCGCCTTGGGCGTGCCGGGCAGCCTGCCGAAGCCGGGGCCGGCGCCCGCGTCGAGCGTGAGCGGGCCGAGCGACCACCGCGCCGTGAGCAGGAGCTCCGCGCCCGCGCGGCCGGGGACCTCGATCGCCACGCCCTCCGCGCCCGCGCGGCCGGGGACCTCGACCGCCCGTGCGTCGCCGGCGGCGGCCCAGACCGAGAGCTCCGACCCGAGCTGCAGCGGGCCTTTGCTGACGCCCACGCCCGCGGCCAGGAAGACCTCGCTGCCGGTCAGGCTGTCCCCCGAGGCCTGCTGGAACCGGCCCCCCGCCGAGGCCGCCCAGCGGAAGCCCGGGTGCTCCGCCCCCACGATCACCCGCGGCGCGTAGCGCACGGCGCCCGCGCCGGAGAACGCCGCCTCGTCGCCGGTCGGCAGCCAGACCGAGAGCCCGAGCGCCGCCGCCGGCCGGAGCCCCTCCTGCGGCATCAGCGCCACCCGTCCGCCCACCTGGAGATCGGCCACGGCGATGCCGCCCGCGGGCGCCGGGACGCGGATGTCGCCGATCGCGGGCGCCGCGCCGCCCTGATCCAGCACGAACGGCGCGTCGAGGTCGAGCTTGACCCGGCGCAGGAGCTCGACGCTCGCGAGCGCATGGAGGATCGCCTGCCGGTCCACCCACGTTGCCGCCCCGTCGCCAGGCTCTGTCCCGCGCACGCTGAGCGGTTGATGAGAATACGAGAGCAGAAGTCCGACCGCCGGCCGGAGCTCGCCCGACACACCGGCAGAAGGGACAGTGGAGAGCCCGTCGCCCGCGGGCGCGGGAGCGAGCCTGTCGAGCGCGGTGGCCTCCTGCGCCGCCGCCGGCCTGGAAAACGAGGCGGCGACGAGCAGCGGGGAGGCCAGGAGGGGCGCGATGACGCGCGCCGACCAATACGCCATCGGTCTGCTCGTATCCCATTGCCTGGTCCCTTGCAACGCCGATCTCGATCCGGTAGCGTGCCGCGGGCGTGGCATCGTCAAATGGCCTGTCCGTCGCTATCGCGGTGCTCCTCGGTTGCGCCAGCCACGTTGGTTACGTCGGCGCGGCGAGCGGCAGAGAGCCGACGCCCGGATATCCAGAGGCGGTCATCCAGTGGGGTGTGCAGCGCGGAGAGACCTGCGATGACATCGCGAAGGTCCTCTACGGCTCGTCCAGCCATGTTGGTTTGATCCAGCGATATAACCGCGTCGCGTGCGGCCCGGGCGCGACGCTCGCCGAGGGGCTCACGCTCGTCCTCCCCGCCGAGGTGACGTCGATCCCGGACGCGAAGATCCGCGCGATGCGCCCTGACGTGCGCGCGCGCCCGGCTGGCGGCGCCTGGTCGCCCGCGACTCCGGGGATGCCCTTGATCGCGAACTCGAGCGTCAACACGCTGGACGAGGGGCGCGCAGATATCGAGTTTGTGGATCGGACTCGGGTGCTGCTCGCGCCGAATACGCTCGTCGTCATCCACGGTACGGCGAGCCGGACGAGGGTGTCGACGACGCCGCCTGCGGCCGTCGAGCTCTCGGACGGCGAGGTGAAGGCGGCGCTCGCCGCGCTGCGCGGCCAGACGGTCGATGTCGCGAGCGGGGGCGGCCGGGTGAGCGCGTCGTCGCGCGACACCGTGGTGCAGCGGCGCGGGGAGCGGACGACGGTCGCGGTGTTCGACGGCAAGGCGGACGTCACCTCGGGCGGCCTCTCGGTCGTGGTCCCGAAGGACCATGGCACCCGGTTCGTGGGCAGGGCGCCGCCCGCGCGCCCGCGCCCGCTGCCGCCGCGGCCGGAGTGGACGGAGCAGACGTCCGCGGAGGTCGCGCCGATCGCGCTCGCCCCGGCCGGGCTCGGCGTCCTGTCGGCGTCCTGGAAGCCGGCGCCGCAGGCGGCCGGCTACCGGGTCGAGGTCGCGCGCGACCCGGAGTTCAACGACCTCGTCGCCCGCGAGGAGGTGAAGCCGGACGTCGTGTCGTTCCGCGCGGAGAAGATGCCGGCCGGCGCCTATTTCCTCCGCGTCCGGGTCATCGATCGCGAGGAGTACCTGGGCGTCGGGGCGGTGCGCCGGTTCCACCTCGTCGCCGCGCGCGCCGCCGGGGGCGTCGCCCCGTCGGCGGGGGAGATCACCGCGAACCCGTACGGGATCGTCGAGCTCACGCCGTCGCCGGCGCTCGAGCTGGCGATCGACGAGGGGGCGTTCGGGCCGGTCCCCGAGCGCATCGACCTGCTCCAGCGCGCCCCGCGCGAGCTGCGGCTGCGCGAGCGCGGCGGCGCCGCGTCCGGCGCGGTGACGTCGCTCCCGGTCCGGTATACGACGGTGGGCGCGGCGATCGAGGCCTCGCGCGCGGCGGACGGCGCGGCGCTCGAGGCGCGGGTCGAGCTCGACGGCCTCGAGGGGATCGACGTCGCGCAGCGGGTGGCACCGCGGCTCATCGCCCACCTGCCGGGCGGGGTGCGCTCGGCCGCGCTCACGGGCGGCGACCGCGGGGGCGCGCTGACCGCGCGGATCCCGCTGCCCCCCGAGGCGACGCGCCCCGGCGAGCCACTGCGCGTCCGGCTCGACGTCGCCGACGGCCGCGGCGGGGTGCTCGGCACGCGCGAGGTCGATCTGTCTGCCGCGAAGGCCGGGTCGCCGGGGGCCACGGCGCCGGCGCCCCCGGTCTTGCCCGTGCTGGGCGCGTACGTCCCGATGCTGCCGGTGTCCGCGGTGGCGGACGTGCTCTGGCTCGGGCCGACGCCGCCCGCCGTCGTGGCCGCGGGCGCGGCCGCGTCGCGCGTCGGGGATGGCTGGGTCGCCGCGGGCCAGGTGCGCGCGAGCGGCGCGATCGGGCCGCTGGGGCTCGACGTCGCGCTCCGCTCGAGCCCGGCCGGCGACGGCGAGGCGGCGGGCAGCGCCGGCTGGCTCGGCGCGCGCTTCCGCGTCGTGCGCCTCGGCCGCGCGGCGTTCGAGCTCAGCCCCACGCTGCGCCTCGGCGTGCCGCTGGCCGACGCGGTCCCGCCCGTCCGGGTCGAGCCCGGCGTCGCGCTCGGCGGCGCGGCGGGCCGGCTCACCTGGGTGGTCAACGCCGGAGCCCGTATCCGCATTGCGGACGAGGGCGGCGCGGCGGGCGAGGGCAGCGCGGCGGGCGGCGAGGGCAGCGCGGCGGGCGGCGACGGCAGCGCGGCGGGCGAGGGCAGCGCAGCGGGCGGCGGCGAGCTGGCCGCGCCGCCGGCGCAGGGCTTCCTGGTGGCGGGCGGCACGGCCGACGCGGCGCCGTGGCTCCGGCTGCACGGCGCGCTGGATCTGCACCTCGTGCACCGCGACGGCGGCGCGAACGACGTGCTCGGCGCGCTGTCGGCGGGCGCGGAGGCGGGCGGCGCGCTGTTCGGGGCGCTGTCGGTGCGGGTGAGCCCGTGGCGCGGGGCGGGCGAGGGGCCGGTGACCGCGCAGATCGCGGTCGGCCTCCGCGAGGCGCCGCCGTGAGCGGGGGCGACGGCGCGCGACGGCCGCCGGACGGAGGCGCGGGCGATGACCGCACCGTGCTGAAGGGCGCGCACACGCGCCTGCCGGCCACCGTGATGGTCCCGCCGCCAGGGGGTCCACCCGGGGGCGTCGCGGCGGCGGAGACGCTCCCCTCGGACGAGCCCGGCGCGGGCTCGTCGTCGCGGGCGGGCGTCGGGCGGGTCCTCGGCGGCAAGTACAACCTCGTGCGGCTGCTCGGCGCGGGCGGGATGGGGGAGGTCTACGAGGCGGAGCACGTGCTCCTCGGCGTTCCGGTCGCGGTGAAGACGATGCACCCGTACATCGCGACGCTGCCGGAGAGCCGGCGGCGGTTCCTCCGCGAGGCGCGCGCCGCGTCGCGGCTCGTGCACCGGAACGTGGTCAAGGTGCTCGACCTCGGGGGCGACGAGGACGACGACGACGGGGTGATCTACCTCGTGATGGAGCTGCTCAAGGGCCAGTCGCTCGCCGCGCGGCTCCGGGCGTCGCGCGAGCTCCCGGACCTCGCGGAGGTGGCGTCGATCTTCGCGGACATCCTCGACGGCGTGGGCGCCGCGCACGCGAGCGGCATCGTTCATCGCGACCTCAAGCCGGAGAACGTGCTGCTCGCGGAGCAGGACGGGCAGCGCGTCGCCAAGGTCGTCGATTTCGGCCTGGCGCACCTCGACGACCCGCTCGACGCGGGGCCGACGCTCACGTCGGAGGACATGATCGCGGGCACCCCGGAGTACATGAGCCCCGAGCAATGCCGCTCGCTCGCTGTGGGCCCGAGCTCCGATCTCTACGCGTGTGGCTGTATTCTTACGGTGTTGCTGCAAGGAAAGCCGCCATTCTCCGGGCTGCCCGCGGTCGAGCTCATGGCGATGCACATGTTCTCGATCCCGCCGCCCCTGGTCCGGCCGCCCGGGGCGCCGCCGGTCCCGCCGCTCCTGGAGCGGCTCCGGCTGGATCTGCTGGCGAAGCTGCCGGAGCGGCGGCCGGAGAGCGCGGCGGCGGCGCGGTCGCGGCTCGACGAGGCGCTGTCGCGGGAGGCCGAGGCGCGGCGGCTGCCTGGGCGCAAGGGGGAGGTGCCGGTCGAGGGGCGGGGCGAGCGCGCGTCGGCGTGGCCGGACAGCGAGGCGACGCGGCAGGAGCCTGCGCCGGAGCAAGCGGTCGCGCTGCTCCGGATCGCGCCGGCGGGGCAGGGGCTCAGCGAGGCGTGCGAGATCGGGCTCGACGCGCAGGGGATCCACCTCGCCGAGGTGCCCGACGCCGCGGCGCTGGCCGAGTCGGGCCTCGGCGTCGCGGTGATCGACGCCGGCGCCGACGTGGACGCCGCGTGCGCGCTGCTCGAGGCGCTCGGCCGCGCGGCGCCCGGGGTGCGCGCGGTGGTGTGCGCGGCCGGGCTCTCCTCCGAGAGGATGAACGCGCTCGTGGCGGCGGGCGCGGCCGATGTGGCGCGCTATCCGATCGCGCCGGACGTGCTGTCGCGCAAGATCGCGCGGGTGGTGCGCCGGGGACGTTAGTACCAGTCGCCCGCGTGCGTCCCTGGTTCATGAGAGAATTTGAACCACAGAGGCACAGAGGGCACAGAGGAAAGAAGAAGAAAGAAGAAGATATATATCTTCTCTCTCTCTCCCCTCTGTGCCCTCTGTGCCTCTGTGGTTCAAATTCTCTTCCATCACGGGGCCTGGGCCGGCTTCGGTGACACGGTAGTGTCTGCGGCGTGGACGCTGGTCATGGGGTGAACCCCGGCCATCGACATCGATTCTCGCCGTCTCTCTCCCCTCGACATCGCCCGCTCGCTCTCCTCCTTGCTCCGGCGTGAGCCTGGAGCGCAGTGCAGTTTGCTCCGGGCCGACCCATCGAGACCTGTTGGCCTCTCACTTGTATCCACCTCCGCAGCCAGGCGTCGGGCCGGTGCGGCCCGCGAGAGTCCCTGAGGGGGAGTCCATGAATCCAGCCGCGAGCGCGCCCCGGGGCGGGCGTCTCACGCTGCGGCCGCTCGCCGAGCAGCCGCGGTGCAGCATCGTCATTCCCTGTTACAACGAGGAGCGCTACATCGAGGACGTCCTCCGCGGCGCCCTCCGGCAACGCTATCCGGCGGATCTGCTCGAGATCTTCGTGGTCGACGGCGGCTCGGTCGACAGCACCCGGGAGATCGTCGCGCGCGTCGCGGCGGAGGACCCGCGGGTGACGCTCCTCCACAACCCCGCCCGGATCCAGGCCGCGGCGATGAACATCGGCATTCGCAGATCGCGTGGCGAGGTGATCGTCCGCATGGACGCGCACGCCGATTACGCCGACGACTACGTCGCTGCGTCGGTCGCGGCGCTCCGGAGGACCGGCGCGCTCAACGCGGGCGGCGCGGCGCGGGCGCGCCACCGGAACGGGTTCCAGCGGGCGCTCTGCGCGGCGCTCTCGAGCCCCCTCGGCGTGGGGGGCTCGGCCTACCGGGACCCGTCGCGGGAAGGGTTCGTCGAGTCCGTCTTCAACGGGGCGTTCCGTCGCGAGGCGTTCGAGATCGCCGGCCTCTACGACCCGGACGCCATCACCAACGAGGACGCCGAGCTGAACCAGCGCATCATCGAGGCCGGCGGCGCGGTCTACCTCTCCCGGGAGATCGTCGCCTACTACTACCCGCGGTCGTCCTTCGCGGCGCTCGCGCGCCAGTATTTCGCCTACGGCGCGGGGCGCGCGCGCACGCTGCGCTGCCGACGGAGGCTCCTGTCGCTCCGGCCTGTGCTGCCGTTCTTCCTGGTGACGGCGTTCGCGCTGCTCGCGCTCGCCTCCGCGCTCCTGCCGCCCGTCCGTCCGGCCCTCGCGCTCGCGTCGCTCGCCTATGCCGCGCTCGTGGTCGCCGAGTCGCTCCGGCTCGCGCTGCGCGGCTCGCCCCGCGATTTCCCGTTGCTCTGCGGCATCTTCCCCGCGCTGCACGCCGCGCACGGGCTCGGGTTCTGGGCCGGCCTGCTCCGCGGCGCGCGAGACCGCGCTGGACGGCGCGAGGCCGAGCGCCTGCCGGCGCCGTGAGGGGCGCGGGCGGCGCGGACAGCGAGCCACTCCCCGGACTCCGCGGCTCGAGCGGCCGGGCGGGCGCGTTGATCGGCCGCGGTGCGTTTGGTATCGTCGCGCGGTGAGCGCGCGCCGGACGTCGTTTGCCTCGTTCTCCTCGGTCGCGACCGAGCTCATCGAGCTGTCCCGCTGGTGCAGCGAGCGCGGCTGGACGCCGGCCACCAGCGGCAACTTCTCCGCCCGGCTCGGAGACGACACGCTCGCGATCACGGCGTCCGGGCGGCCCAAGGGCGCGCTCGGCCTGTCGGACATCGTCGTCGTCAACCTGGAAGGCCGCCTGACCGGGCCGTCCGCGGGGCGCCCGTCGGCCGAGACGGCGCTGCACTGCCAGCTCTACCGGCGCTCCCGCGCCATCGGCGCGGTCGCGCACACCCACTCGCGGGCGGCGACGGTGCTGTCGCGCCGGTGCGCGCACGAGGGATACGTGACGCTCGCGGGCTACGAGGTGGCGAAGGCGCTCTCCGGGACGACGACGCACGATGCCACGGTGCTGCTCCCCGTCTTCGTCAACACGCAGGACATCCGGAAGCTCGCCGAGGACGTCGAGGCGTTCATGTCGGCGCACCCGCCGGTGCACGGCTATCTCATCGCCGGCCACGGGCTCTACACGTGGGGAGCGGACACCACCGAGACGAGCCGCCATATCGAGGCGCTCGAGTTCATGCTCGACTGCGCGCTGCTGGAAGGGAGCATCTCATGAGCTTGCTGCGGGTCTACCGGGACAGCGATCCGACGAAGGCCGAGGAGTACACGGCGCTGGAGGACATCGCCCGCGTCGCCGCCGCGTCGCAGATCCGCTTCGAGCGCTGGTCCGCCGAGCGCCCGCTGCCCGCGGGGACGGCGCCGGCGCAGGTGCTCGAGGCGTACGCCGGCCCGGTGAAGCGGCTCTCGGACGCGTGCGGGTTCGTCACGGCGGACGTGATCTCGGTCTCGCCGGACACCCCGAACCACGCCGAGCTCCGGCGGAAGTTCCTGGACGAGCACATCCATACCGAGGACGAGGCGCGCTTCTTCGTCGAGGGGCGAGGGATGTTCTGCATCCACCAGGGGGAGCGCGTGCTCGCGTTCCTTGTCGAGAAGGGCGATCTCATCAGCGTTCCGGCCGGGACGCGGCACTGGTTCGACATGGGGCCGTCGCCGTCGTTCACCTGCATCCGGTGGTTCTCCGACCCGAAGGGGTGGGTCGCCGAGCACACGGGCTCCGATATCGCGTCGCGCTTCCCGCGGCTGGAGGCGTGAGGGAGGCATGAGCGTGGCCGCGATCCCTGCGCGCGCGGTGCTGGTCGACATCGAGGGGACCACGACCGACGTGCGGTTCGTCCACGAGACGCTGTTCTCGGTGGCGCGGCGGGACCTGGCCGGGTACGTGTCCGCGCACGCCGGCTCCCCCGAGGTCGAGGCGGCGCGCGGGGCGGTCGCGCGCGAGCGGGGCGCGCGCGAGGAGGCCGTGAGCGACGGAGAGCTCGCGGCGGCGCTGCTGGCGTGGATCGACGAGGATCGCAAGGAGACGTCGCTGAAGGTGCTGCAGGGGAAGATCTGGCGCAGCGCGTACGAGTCGGGGGGGCTGCGGAGCCACGTTTACCCGGACGTGAAGCCGGCGCTGCGGCGGTGGCGAGGCAGCGGCGTGACGCTCGCGGTGTTCAGCTCCGGTTCGGTCGAGGCGCAGGAGCTCCTGTTCCGGCACACGACGGCGGGGGATCTGGCGGGGCTGTTCACGTGGTTCTTCGACACGACGACCGGGCCCAAGCGCGAGGCGGCGGCTTACCAGCGGATCGCGGAGGCGCTCGGGGTGCATCCGGGGGAGGTGCTGTTCCTGTCGGACGTGGTGGCCGAGCTGGACGCGGCGGCGGCGGCAGGGATGCGCACGGCGCAGATCCTCCGGCCGGGGACGGCGCGGGACGCGGGGGGGCGTCACGTGGTCGCGGAGAGGTTCGACGAGATCGCGGTGGGGTAGGTCCAGCCGGCTGCAGCGGAGCCAGCGGGGGAGGGAGTGCGTCGCGGGGGGGCGGCGGGGCGGTCCCACAAACTCGCGCCTTTTGGTGGCTATTGCCTCGTGAGCCGGGGAGGCGATCTGGGAGGGAGTCGCTGCGCTGCGGGCCGGCGCTCGGGTTTGTGGGGGCCTGCCCCGCCGCCCCCCCGCGACGCACTCCCTCCCCCGCTGGCTCTCTCGGTCGGTACGGGAGAGAGGTGTTGGGGTAGCACTCGAACGAAGAAGGAGCCTCTCATGAAGGACCTGGAGCACCTGAACCCGCCTGCTCTTCTCGACGAGATCGAGCGGGCCAGCGCCGAGATCGGCTTCAACATGGCCAGCGACAGACAGACAGGGGCGCTCCTGCGCACGCTCGCAGCCGCCAAGTCCGGCGCCTTTCTCGAGCTCGGCACCGGCACAGGGATCTCGACCTGCTGGGTCCACGACGGCATGGATTCTCGCTCCACGCTCACCTCCGTGGAGAGCGACGAGAAGGTCCAGGCCGTGGCGCGGCAGCACCTCGGAGGCGACCGCCGCCTGACGCTCAAGAACATGGATGGCGAGGCCTTCCTGCGCTCGGTCCAGGAGCAGCGATTTGACTTCATCTTCGCCGATACATGGCCGGGCAAGTTCCACGCCCTCGAGGAGGCGCTGAGCCTGCTCAAGCCCGGCGGCCTCTACGTCATCGATGACCTGCTGCCTCAGCCCAACTGGCCGGATGGACACGCCCCCAAGGTGGCGGAGCTCATCGCCACCCTCGAGCGGCATGAGCATCTCGTGGCGACCAAACTTTGCTGGTCGTCAGGGCTGATCGTCGCCACGAGAGTCGAGCGCGCCTAGGCACCGGCCACGGCCGCCAGGGCAGCGCCATGTCATGCCGACAGCGAGCACAAGCTCGTCGGCGTGCTCGATGAGAAGATCGAGCTGCTCCATTCCTCAGAGCAGTCCGGTGCCGACCCAGAGCCCGGGCTCGTACGCGACCAGCGCATCGACGTCGTCCGACCCGAGCACGAGGAAGCTCGCGGGAGAGAGGCCGACGAACAGGTGCGCGCCGATCGGGAACTGGATCCCCCAGGCGAAGCGCGCACCGAAGGCGCCCACGCTCTCGAAGTAGGGTGATTCGAAGAAGATGCGGTGGTAGCCCGGCGTGATCCCGACCGACATCTCGACGTGCGGGCCGACCCCCATCGTGAATCGGAGCGGCACGCCGATCGCAAGCTGATCGGCGTCGGGCGCAAAGAGACCCCGGAGCTCGACGCCGATCTCGAAGCGGCGCGCATCGCTCACGGGGACGCGCGCCACGGCGCCGAGATCCAGAGACACCCCGTCCTCGACCGCGAATCGCGCCGGGACGAAGTAGCCGGAGAGCCCGACCGAGAGCGCCATCCGGCGCGCATTGGCCTCCACCTGGGGGTTCGTCCCCGGCTTCGCGGCCGCGGGCTCCGGGGACGAATCCGGCGTGCGCCCGGACGGCGGCTCGACGGCCGCGGGCGGTTGCTGTTCGCCGGCTGCGGGCGGGGGATGCGACGGCGGGGGGTATGCGCCGGCGGGAGGCGGCGGGTAGGGCGCGGGGTATGCGCCGGCGGGAGGCGGCGGGTAGGGCGCGGGGTATGCGCCGGCGGGAGGCGGCGGGTAGGGTGCCGGGTATCCGCCTGCTGGAGGCGGCGGGTAGGGGGTTGGCGCCGGGTAGGGGTAGGGGTAGGGTGCCGGGTATCCGCCTGCTGGAGGCGGCGGGTAGGGGGTTGGCGCCGGGTACCCTGCGGGCGGCGGCGGGTACGGGGTTGGCGCCGGCGGCGGCGTCGCAGCAGGCGCTGCGCCCGCCCCCGCGGGCGGAGCCGCCGTCGGTGCTGCGCGGGGCGCCGGCTGGGCCGCGGCGTCGCCCGCGGCGAGGCCCAGCGAGGCGAGCGACAGCAGCGCGGCCGCCGTGGCTGGAGCGCGGCGCCCACGGCAAGCCCACAGGGCGGCCGCCGCGAGCCCGACCAGGAGCGCCAGCGAGACGAGCTGGGCGGTGCTGAGCCCGCCGTAAACGCCGCGCCCGGCGTCGCCGCGGAGGAGCTCGATCGCGAACCGCCCCGCCGCGTAGAGCGCGAGCCAGGTCCCGAACGCGCGGCCGTCACGGTGCCCCCGCGCCAGCCAGAAGGCGGCGATCCCGCTCGCCAGCGCCCCGAGCGCCGCCTCGTAGAGCTGCGTCGCGTGCACGGGCAGGCTCGGCGCGCCGAGGGGCACCCAGCCGGCCGCGGCGTGATCCTCCGCCGCGGGGCTGCCCGCGGGGAACCGGACGCCCAGCGCGCCCGCCGTGACGCGGCCGTAGTCGCACCCCGCGAGGAAGCACCCCGTGCGCACGCAGGCGTAGGTGATCCCGAGCCCCGGGACGAGCCGGTCGAGGAACGGGCGCACGGCCGCGCCGCGCCGGAGCAGCACCAGGACCGCGACGACGACGCCCGCGATGAGCCCGCCGTAGGCGGCGCGGCCGGCGTGCAGCATCGGACCCCACGAGCCCCGCGCGAGCGCCTCGGGCGCGGCGCGCAGCGCCTCGAAGACATGGCCGCCCAGCAGCGCCGCGACGTACCCCGCGAGCAGCGCGCGGCCCTCGACGGCCTGGTCGCCCCGGTCCCGGCGCACGAGCCAGAAGAACGCCGCCGCGCCGAGGAGCCCCGCGACGGCGACCATCACCGCGTACGTCGGCGCGAGCCACGGCGGCAGCCCGTGGCGCCCGAGCCAGAGCATCACGGCGCCGCTCACGCGCGCCTCCGGATGCGCAGCAGCATGTAGCCCGCGGGCACCGCCCACCAGAACGCGGCGCCGAGCGGCAACGGCGCGCCCGCGCGGCCACCTCCCGGATCGCGCCGGCCGGCGCTCACCTTGCAACTCGCGCCCGAGCCGGTGCCCGCCGAGGGATCGCCGTCCTTGCAGTTCTCGTCGCAATCGCGGCAGTTCTGGTTGCAGTCACGGCAGTTCTGGTTGCAATCGCTGCAGTTCTGGTTGCAGCCCGCGACGTCCTCGTTGCAGCCCTTGCAGCCGCCGCCGCAGCCGCTGCCGCCGTTGCAGCCGCTGGAGTCCGTCGTGCCGCTCGGCGCGCCGCTGGGGATGACCGCCGGTCCGGTCGGCCTCCCGTACTGGAGGCAGCGGTCGAGCACGGTCATGCAGCCATCGTCGGCGGCGAACGCGAGCGCGCCCTCGCGGCCCGCGATCGGCAGCGCGGCGCACGCGCTGCCCGCGGAATAGACGCACTCCTTCACCCCCTCGATGCTCATCAGCGCGAGCACGCAGAGCGCCTCGGCGTTCAGCGCGTCGGCGTTCACCCACGCGCACTCCGCCTGGGCATCCGCGAAGGCCGGGTCCGTGCGCTCATGGTCGCAAGACCCGCCGACGGCGCAGGTGCACACGTCCCGCACGCCGGCGGCGCACTCGGCGATCGACCCGGGGAGGTGGTAGGGGTTGGCGTCCACGGATCTCGGCTCGATCCGGGGCCCCGTGACAATCGCGACGTCGCCGCCCGGGGAGGCGAGGCGCGCGGGCGTGTCCGGGGGCGAGAGGGCGCCCAGCGCGACAAGCCACGCGGCGTTGACGTACACCGTACGATCCAGGGCGACCACGCCCGCGGGCAGGCCGGTGACGCGGATGAGGTCGCGCGCGTCCGCGCGCCGCGCGAGCTCCGCCAGGACGACGCCGGCGCGGCCGTCGAGCGCCGCTTCCTCGAGCCGCGCGGTCTCCGGCGACGCCGGCTCCCCCGCGAGGACGGGCCGATCGAGCGGCCCCTCGCGCCCGCGCTCCGCCGCGGCGGACGCGACGGAGGAGGCGCGGAGCACGAACCCCTCTGCGGAGGGCTCGAGGGCGCCGAGGACGATCGCGTCCTCGCCCCGATCCTCCCGCGCCGCGTCCGCGCTGCGGACGAGCGCCGGGACGCTGGCGATCTCCGCGTCGGCGATGGCCGTCTCTCCGCCCGCCGCGCGGTGCGCCTCCTCCAGCCGCACGGCGAGGTCGTGGAGGGCTTCGTCGGGCAAGGCCGCGAGGACCTCCGGCGCGGCGCTCAGCGCGTCGCGCAGCGGCAGGTCGTCGTAGGGCGGTGTCTCCGCGCCGCACGCGCCCAGCGCGGCGACGCCGAGCAGCACGGCGGCACAGCGGATCGCTCTCTCGATCTCGACAACGACGCTTGTTCCCATGCCCCACCCTCGCTCCCCCGATCGCGCGGATCCCGGCGAACACGCCGCGCTTCGCCGCGCGAGCGGGCGTATCGCAGGCGAGGACACCGCCGCGAGGCGACAGGGATGAGCCTGCCAGAATCAGAGACGGTGGCACAAGGGGCTATCGCGGCGAGCGCCTCCCGCGCTCTCGATCGGAGCGCGAGAGACCTACACCGCGAGCGCCGTCCGACACCGCGGTCGCTCGCCAACCACCTTGTGGGACTCCGCGCCGCCCGCCGGCTCCCCGCCGCGCCGGCGCCGTGTCCTGGATCGCCTTCATGTCGTCGAGCGACGGCACACCCGCCGCGGGGCAGCCCGGCGCGATCTCCGCCGTCAGCTCGCTCGAAAGGGCTTCTTGTCCGTCGTGCGCACGCTCTCGCGGGATACGACCCGCTCGTGCCACGCGCGGAGGCGCGGGTGCGGCTCGAGGAGCGCCGCCTCGGGCGTGAGGAGCAGGTAGTGGACGAGCGGCACGACCATGATGTCGGCCAGCGTGAACCGCTCGCTCGCGAGGTACGCGCGGTCGCCGAGGAACCGATCGAACTGCGCGAGGCTCGTCCGCGCCACGGGGATGGCGGCCTGCACGGCCTTCTCGTCGGGCGGGCCGCCGCGCAAGGACTCGGGGAAGAGTCGGTTATAAAGGATGCCAGGGCCGACCGCCCGCCAGAAATACGCATCGACGATGCCGACGATCTGGTTCATGCGCGCGGCCTCGCGCGGATCGCTCGGCTGGAGCGGCTCGCCCGGAAACACCTGATCGACATACCGGAGGATGGCCTGCGTCTCGTAGAGCGTGAAGCCGTCGTGCTCGATCACGGGGACCTTGGCGTAAGGGTGCCTGTCCAGGTGCGGCGACACCCGGTGCGCCCCGAAGGCGACGGCGGCGAGCTCGTAAGGGACGTTCTTCTCGGCGAGCGCGATCTCCGTGCTCCAGGTGTACGACGATCCGGGCGTTCCGTGGACGACAAGGGCAGTCATGGCGAGCTCCTCAGACAAGGGGAGCGGCCTCGACGTCACCGCCAAGGCGGCGCACGAACGTCGACGGGCCACTCCAATTGGTAAGTCACAACTTACCAATGTCGTCCCGCTGGTCAAGCCATTTCTGCTTGCCGTGGTGGAGGCGTTTGCGCATGCTTACGGTGTGGACCCGGTAGGCCAGGTGCTCGCGGCGCTCGCGGATCCGACGCGCCGACAGATCCTCGAGCGGGTGCGCGGGCGCCCGCTGTCGGTGGGGGACATCGCGAAGACGGTGAGCGTGAGCCGCCCTGCGGTCTCGCAGCACCTGCGGGTGCTGCAGGAGGCCGGGCTCCTGCGCTGCCACAAGAACGGGCGCCAGAACTTCTACGGCGTCGATCTCGGGGGGCTCACCGCGCTGCGCTCGTACATCGAGGGCTTCTGGGATGACGTCCTCGGCGCGTTCCAGGCTGCGGCCGTCGAGGAGGCCGAGCGAAAGAGGAGGCACTGAATGTCAGATGTCACGGCAAGGCCGCCCGGCTCGCCGACGCGAGGCGCGCGGGGCGGCGCCGCGGTCCATGCGGGAGGCGCGCGGTGAGCGTGCTCCCGCCCATCCGTCGCTCGTTGATCGTCCCGCTGGATCCGGCCGCCGCGTTCGACCTCTTCGCGCGGCGCATCTCGTCGTGGTGGCCTCTCGCGGCGCGCTCGGCCGGCGCGAGCCCCGCGGTCTCGTGCGCGATCGAGGAGCGCGTCGGCGGCCGCGTGTACGAGCGCGGGAGCGACGGCAGCGAGACCCTCTGGGGGACGGTGCTCGCCTGGGAGCCTCCCGGCCGGCTCGTGATCACCTGGCACCCCGGGCGAGCCGCGAGCGAGGCGCAGGAGGTCGAGGTCCTGTTCCTCGCGCTGGGCGCGCACACGCGCGTCGAGCTCGAGCACCGCGGCTGGGAGCGGGTGCCGAAGGACGCCGCCGCGCTGCGCGCCCGCTTCGAGGGCGGCTGGCCCTCGCTGCTCGCGCGCTTCGAGGCGCTGGCCTCGGGAGAGCCCATGCACGAGGTGACCGGCCCCGGCTGCCAGGTGGGGCGGTGATCACGGCGAGCGCGTGATGTAGAGCAGGGCTCGCGAAGGGCTGACGATAGTTCTGGACTTTGTAGTCCAGAATCGTCATGCTGTCTCCGTGGCCCGTCCCAAGGAGTTCGATCGCGACGAGGCGCTCCGGCGCGCCATCCCGGTCTTCTGGGAGAAGGGCTTCGCCGGCACCTCGACCGAGGATCTCGTCCGCGCGATGGGGATCGGCCGCCAGAGCCTCTACGACACCTTCGGCGACAAGCGACGGCTGTTCCTCGAGGCGCTCCGCGCCTACAACGCCGACGGCGTCGCCGCGATCATGAAGAGGCTCCGGGCCGGACCGACGGCGCTCGCGGCGATCGAGCGTGTCCTCGTCGAGCTCGCCGAGGCGCGCGACGGGGCGCGATCGCTCGGCTGCATGGGCGTGAACGCCGTGTGCGAGCTCGCCCGCGACGATGACGAGGTGCGCGCGCTCACCGCGACCAGCGCCGCGCTGCTCGAGGCCGTGCTGAAGGACGCCATCGACGAGGGCAGATCGAGGGGCGACATCGGCCGCGGGATCGACAGCCGCGCGGCCGCTCGCTTCCTCGCGGCCACGCTCAGCGGAATGAAGGTGCAGGCCAAGGCCGGCGCGAGCGCCGAAGCGCTCCGCGACGTCGCGGCCTTCGCGGTGCAGAGCCTGCGCCCGCGCTGAACGCGCGGCGCCCGCTCGGCTCGCGCCATCGCCGCGCGCTATTTTGGACTGATTGTTCAAAAACGACAATGACAACGCACGATGCAAAGGAGCTGAACATGAACGACGACACGGGGCCGCTCGCAGGGAAGAAGGCGATCGTCATCGGCGGGTCGCGGGGCATCGGCGCCGCGATCGTGAGGCGCCTCGCGCGCGACGGCGCGGCGGTCGCTTTCACCTACGTGAGCAGGCCGGATCGAGCGCGAGAGCTCGTCGCGGCCGTCGCGTCCGCGGGCGGGCGCGCGATCGCGCTCCAGGCCGACAGCGCCGACGCGAGCGCGCTCGAGCGCGCGATCGCCGAGGGCGCGGCGGCGCTCGGCGGGCTCGACGTCCTGGTGAACAACGCCGGCGTCCTGATCTTCGGCAACGCCGACGAGTACCGCCTCGAGGATTTCGACAGGATGCTCTCCGTCAACGTGCGCGGCGTGTTCGTCGCCGCCCAGGCCGCTGCGCGCCACCTCCCGCGCGGCGGGAAGATCCTGGTCATCGGGAGCAACACGGCCGAGCGCGCGATGGGCGCCGGCTCGGCCGTCTACGGGATGACGAAGGCGGCGGTCGCGCGGCTCGTGCGCGGGCTGGCGTGGGATTTCGCGCCGCGCGGCATCTCGGCCATCAATGTCCAACCCGGCCCGACGACGACCGACATGAACCCGTCGGACGGTCCGCACGTCGGTTGGGTGCGCGACGCGAGCCCCGAGAAGCGCATCGCCGATCCCGACGAGATCGCGCGTTTCGTCACCTATCTCGCCCGGCCCGAGTCGACCTACATCAACGGCGTGAGCCTGACCATCGACGGCGGCTTCTCGGCGTGAGCGGGGGGCGCGCGGTCATCCTCGTGACTCCGCCATGCCGTCGATGTGCGTGAGGATTCCGAAGATGTTCGCCAGCGGCCCCCCGGAGGAAGATGCTTCGGTTGATGGGCGTTGCCACGGTCGTATTCCCCTGCCTCAATGCAAACGCTCGGCCGAGGGGCACGTCGCCGTGTCGTCGTTGTCTATCAGGGTCGCTCGTGGAACGCCGGTCCGCTCGCGGAGCTCTTCCGCTTCACAGGTGGGGAGCTTCGGGTTCGTCGTGATCTCGAGGCCGTGGTGGATCCGCTCGAGCGAAGAGAGCGCATCGATGCGGGTGAGCTCCGGGTTGTTCGAGATGATGAGATATTGCTCGATCGCCCGGAGCGCAGAGAGCCCATCGAGGGAAGTGAGCACGGGGTTGTTCACGATGTTGAGATCCTGGTAGATCGTCTCGAGCGCCGAGAGCCCCTCGAGGCTCCCGAGCTTCGCGTTGCCGGTGACGAGGAGGTTGGCGAGCTGACTCAGGCCGCCGAGGCCTTGCAGGTTCTCGAGAGCCGCGTTGGACTTGAGCGTCACTGTGCCCGTGGCGGTCAGGCTGCGCAGCCCGGCGAGGCTCACCAGGGCGGGGTTGTCCTCGATCCGGATGCCGCCAGTGCGCACCGTCGTCAGGCTCTCGAGCCCGCTCAGGTCGGTGAGGCGGATGTTCGAATCGATGATCAACGCGCCCCCCACGGTCTTCAGGCCTTGAAGCCCCGTCGTGCTCGCGAGCGCATCGTTGTTCTCGATCGTCAAGCCCGCCGCGATGGACTCGAGCCGCTCGAGCCCCTCGAGCGTGGCGAGGCTACGCGTGTACCGGATGGTGACCGTGCCCGTGACGTGGCGTAGACAGCCGAGGCGTTGCAGCCGGTTCACCCCTTCGCTGAGCATCAGGTCCCCCTGGACCTCCGAGATGGGCGGCAAGTCGTCGACATCGACCTGGTGCTTCAGATCGAGCGAGCTCGAGCTGGGCCGCGCCGTGGCGCAGTCCAGCTCCGCGGGCGCCCCTCCGCTGCCGCCGGTTCCACCCGGAGCCCCGCCGCTCGTGGCGCCCGCGTCCATGCCGCCCGAGTTCGCTGCCGCGCCGCCGCCGCTCGACCCGGTCGAGTCGAGCAGGCCACCCGCGCCAGGGCCGTTGCCCGTGGTTCCGCCCGCGCCACGTCCTCCAGCGCCTCCTCCAGTCGCCCCGTCCCCGGCCGCCCCGGGACCGTCGACCTCGGAGGAGCTTCCCCCTCCACTGGCGCCCGCGACGCCTGGAGCGTCAGGGATCGTCCTGCCGCAAGCCAACGGGCCTCCTGCTGCGACGAGCCCTGCCGCCGCGATCGGCGCCCAATACCAAACCCGCCTGCTGTGCACCGGCATCATCAACCCTCCGTTACCCGGAACGAGACCGCTCAGGAGCTCGCCCTGAGGGCGGCGAACTCGCCTGGATCGTGGATGGTGGGGGGATTGATCCCGCCACCGATGAAGTCCTCCGTGCGGTCGTACATGCCGAAGTGGGTCACCGGCTCCGAACCGCCCGGCGCCGGGAAGCCGTCGCTGCCTGCCGTGGCCCCGAGGGCGTTCATCAAGTTGCAGAAGTACTTGTTGATCGGCGCGTTCGCGAGCGACGGGTCGGTCCCCGTGGCCTGGGTGGTCCCGTCGACCTCGTTCGGAGCGCCGTCGGCACACACGATCTCGCTGTTGCCGGTCGTGAGATCGGGCGAGCCGTCCTCGACGTTCACGGCCCAGCCGGTCTTGAAATAGCCGCCGGCGCTGCCGACCTGGACGATAGGCAGGTTGTTGAGGTTGCGGGCGCAGCCGTCCGACGCGTCCTGGAACCATACGACAGCGCTGTTGTCGAGGAGCGTCCCGTCGCCCTCGTCGATGCGGTTGAGCTGCTCGACGAGGTGGGCGAGCTTCCTCGCATAGTAGTCGTCGATCTTGAGCAGCATGTCGATCACACCCGTGACGCAGGTGCCCTGCATGCCCGCATTGCCCAGGCGATACGAGAGACTGGCGCTCTCCATCGTCAGGCCGAGCCCCCGAAAAAGGAAGTTCGGGGGGTACTTCAGGAAGATGACGGGGGTTGCGTTGCACGCGGCCGCGAGCACGGCGAGGTTCGAATAGAGGTCCGCGCCGTCGAGACTGTCCGAGATTCGCCGCGTCAGCACGTCGTCGGCGCTCGGGCGCGTGCTCGCCAGGTCGACGTTTTCCTGCGTCGCGCCGAGCGCCGTGGCGAGGGACGCGTCGCACTGCGCAGAAGCGACGGGTCTCACGGTCTCGTGGAGAAGCGTCTTCCAGGCCTCCAGCTTGTTCCTGTCCGCGTGGCTCATGTCGAAGCGCGCGAGCGTGTCGAGATCGTCCCGCACGAGGTCGATGATGCTCTTGCCGCGGATGGCCTTGTACGTGTCCGGAGAGGGGAGGGGGTCTGTGAACAGGCCCGTGAGCTTGGCCAGGATCGCCGCCGGCGCGCCCAGACCCGAATACACGGTCTCGGGCGCCGAGTACGAGATCGCCGAGGACGTACCGTCGCGGAAGTTCCCCACCTGCATGAGCAGCGGCTCGCCCTCCGGGCTGAGCTGTCGTGCGATGACGTGGTCCAGCGACGGACCGGTCGCTCTGGCGTTGAACTTCGTCGCCTGGTCGAAGCTGAACGGATCGTCGCTGTTGGGCGTGACCGGGTGGCACGTGAAGAACGACGCGTTCACCTGCAAGTGGCGATCGTTCCCCTGGCCCCGCTCCATCTTCGCCGTCCACTCGTTCATCGCGCGGATGCCTCGGGGCATGAGGAGCTTGTCGACGTACGGCGTCAGGTGCTTGAGCGTCGTCGTCTCGAGGTCCGCGGCGGTGAGCGGGCCGTGCGACTTCCTCGGGAAGAACCGCGTCGTGATGCAGCCATAGTGCGTGTACATCACGATCAGCCGCCTCGGCGGCGTGGCCGGCTGGGCCTTTGCGGTGCGGTCGGCGATCGAGCTGAGGAACGGCGCTGCGACGCAAGCGCCGCCCAGCCCCCGGAGGAAGATTCTTCGGCTCACGCGCTTTGCCATGGTCGTATTTCCCCAATCTCGATGCAAACGCCCGGCTGTCACTCGGAACGCCTTCTGAATGCCCGCGTCGGCCGGTCTCGATCACTCTTCCGCCCGGGAGCAGCGAGGCGCCGCCGCCCGCGGCCATCTCCCGGGAGCCCGACCGAGGTTGCCGGGACCCTGACGGCGCGTCACCGGCGCGGGCGCCGGGCGCGACGCGACGAGCGTTGCGTCGCCGGAACCGGAGATCCCGCGGAGCGGGCCCGCGATCCTGCTGAGCACTGCATGTCGCGCGTGGGGAGAGGGCGCCCCCGTGCTGGCCCGTCGCTGCCGCGGTCTGCGTCCAGCGCTGCGCTGAGCAGCGTTTGCCTCGCCAGGGCAACATCTGCGTTCTTCTCGAAGAGAGCTACGCAATTTCTGCCGAGTCGCTCCGGCGCGCCCTGCGCTCCGCGGCATCTCTCGGCATCTCGGACTGGCCCGCGCCTTGCTCTCGGCTCCTCGCGTCGCCGCGCGGAGCGGGCGTGAAGCCCGCTGGCCGCGCCGGCGTATCGCTGTGAGCTCCGGGAGCGCGGGCGCGCTCCCCGAACAGAGAGGTATCTCATGCGCAAGATGATGAGTGCAGGGTTGTTGGCGATCTCCGGCGTCCTGGCGGCCTCGATGGGCTGCATCGCGCCGCCCGCAGACGAGCCGATCGCGGACGAGGGGGTTGTCGCCGAGGTCGAGGAGGCGGCGGCGGAGCCGACGGGGGAGGCCGCGGACGAGCTGTCGGTGTGCGGCGGCGGGCTGGTGTGCCAGTGGGCGTTCGCGAGCGGCGCGCCCCAGTGCGAACAGTACCCTTCGGGCCCTCGGCTCTACTGCTGTCCCTCGGGGTACGGGCTCGTCAACAACACGTGCGTCCCGAAGTGCGGCTCGGGGCTCCAGTGCTCGGGCAGCAGCATCCCCGGCTCGCACTCCTGCACCCAGCGGGACACGGGCTCGAGCGTCATCCATTGCTGCGAGTCGGGCCAGCGCATCTCGGGCGGCCGCTGCGTCTGGTGAGGGTGTCGGTCTGACCAGCTCGCGGGCCAGTGAGTCACGAGCTGGTTGGCCCTCGAGATGGGTGAGGGAGGCCGGGCCGCGGTGCTCGTCGACGCGCGGCCCTGCTATCTCATGAGGTTGGGCACGTGGGCCGGTTGCTGAGCACGCGCGACACGAGCGCGAGAAGCATCTCGCGCGCGTGGCCGCGGTCGACGGCTGGATCGCGCAGCCGGATCGCCTTGCTGCCATCCAGCACGGCGAGCAGCATGGTCGCGAGGGCCGCCGGCGGCACCGTGTCGTCGACGAGGCCGGCGGCCTGTCCGCGCGCGATCGCGCTCGCGAGGAGCTGCTTCATCTCGGCGCTGTGGCGCCGGAGCCGATCCGCGATCGCGGCGTTGCGCTGCGACTCGGCGAGCAGGTCGAAGAGGAGGGACGGCCCCTTCCCGCTGTAGAGGTCGGCCACGAGCGCGGGGAGGTCGCGCGCGTCCTGCACGTCACCCGACAGGTGCGTGGATGCTTCGTCGAGCACGAGCTGGAAGAGCCCCTCGAGGATGGCCTCCTTGCTCGGGAAGTAGTGGTAGAGGTGCCCAGGGCTGACGCCCGCCTCGGCGCAGATGCTCGCGATGGAGGCCTGCACGCCCTCGGCTTCGAAGCGGCGCTGGGCCGCGCGGAGGAGCTCGCGACGCTTCTTTTCGTGCTGGTCGGGGTTGACAGTGCGCATGGGCGATCCCATTGATAGAGCGTTCGCTCTAATATTGAGGGGGTCGAGGAGGGTTGAACGATGCCCATGGTACCGCGCACGCATCTCGGCAAGAACGGTCCGCTCGTCGGCGCGCTGGGCCTCGGCTGCGGCGGGATGTCGCCCAGCCGAGGCGCCGGCAGCGACGCCGAGAGCGTCGCCACGATCCAGGCGGCGCTCGACGCCGGGGTGAACCTGCTCAACACCGCCGATTTCTACGGCATGGGGCACAACGAGGCGCTCATCGGGCGCGCCATCAAAGGCCGGCGCGACCGGGCCTTCGTGAGCGTGAAGTTCGGCATGCTGCGTACCCCGGGCGGGAAGTTCCTCGGGATGGACGGCCGCCCGGC
Source organism: Sorangium sp. So ce406 (assembly GCF_051474675.1). Taxonomy (NCBI): domain Bacteria; kingdom Pseudomonadati; phylum Myxococcota; order Polyangiales; family Polyangiaceae; genus Sorangium; species Sorangium sp. So ce406. Next base: position 2,171,274 of record NZ_CP150340.1, read on the forward strand.
CACGGTGAAGACGTTCGCGGCCTACTCGCTCCAGCGCCTCGGCGTCGACGAGATCGACCTCTACCAGCCCGGGCGGCCCGATCCCGACGTGCCCTTCGAGGAGACGATCGGCGCCATCGCCGACCTCGTGCGCGAGGGCAAAGTCCGTCACGTCGGCGTGTCCGAGGTCGGCGCAGATCTCCTGCGCCGCGCGCACGTCGTGCACCCCATCACCGCGCTCGAGATCGAGTACTCGCTCGCGTGCCGCTTCATCGAAGCAGAGATCTTGCCGACCGCGCGCGAGCTCGGGATTGGCATCGTCGCCTACCGCGTGCTCGCCGACGGGCTGCTCAGCGGCGCGACGGCGCCGAGCCCTGGCGCGCACTTCGTGGCGCCGCGGATGGAAGGACACGCACTGGAGCAGAATGTCCGCACCGCTCGCCCGCTCGTCGATATGGCCGCCCGGAAGCGCTGCACGCCAGCCCAGCTCGCCATCGCGTGGCTGCGCGCATGCGGCGACGACATCGTGCCGCTCGTCGGTATCAGCCGGCGCGCGCGGCTCGACGAGAACCTCCTGGCGCTCGACGTGCGCGTCTCCCCGGACGAGCTCGCGCAGCTCGACGCTGCGTTCGCGCCGGGCGCGATCGTCGGCGATCGGTATCCCTCGTTCGTCATGAAGTACGCGGCGCGCTGAGCGACCCGGGTCGCGACCACACGCCGGACACCGTGACGGACCTCCCGGCCGCGCCGGGAAACCCTCAGTTACCAGGTTTCAGGGACGGATCATGAAGGCCATCATCTACCGCGACAACGGCGGCCCCGACGTTCTTCAGCTCGTCGACCGTGACCTGCCCGCGCCCGGCCCCGGCGAGGTTCGCGTCCGTGTCGCCGTGTCCGGGGTCAATCCGACCGACTGGCAGGCTCGCTCCGGCGCCGCCCACCCCAAGCGGTTCTCCGAGGTCACCCCGCACCTCGACGGCGCCGGCGTGATCGACGCCGTCGGTGAGGGGGTCGACCAGAGCCGGGTCGGCCAGCGGGTCTGGCTGTTCATGGCCGCCGCCGGGCGGCCCACCGGCACCGCCGCCGAGTTCACCGTCGTGCCCGCCGAGCGGGCCGTGCCGCTGCCCGACGAGGTGAGTTTCGACGTCGGCGCCTCCCTCGGCGTCCCCGCGCTCACCGCGCACCGCGCGCTCACCGTCGCCGAGGACGGGCCGCGCCGCCTGCGGCCCGGGGCGCTCGACGGCAGGGTGGTGCTCGCCGCGGGCGGGGCCGGGGCGGTCGGGCACGCGGTGATCCAGCTCGCCCGATGGGCCGGCGCCACCGTGATCAGCACGATCAGCGGCCCGGCGAAGGCCCGGTTGGCCACCGCCGCCGGCGCCCACCACGTGATCAACTATCGCGAGGGCCATCCGGCCGCCGAGATCCGCAAGATCGCCCCGGCCGGCGTCGACATCGTCGCCGAGGTGGCGCTCGGCGCGAACCTCGCGCTGGACCTGGCCGTGCTGCGGACGCGCGGCACGATCTCGACCTACGCCAACGACGGTGGCGAGCCGGTCGAGCTGGACGTGCTGCGGAACATGGTGCTGAACGCACGATTCCAGTTCCTGGTGCTCTACACGGCCGGTCCGGAGGCGCGCACCGCGGCCGTTGAGGACGTCGCCGCCGCCGTCCGCGGCGGCGCCCTGCCGGTCGGCGAGGAGCACGGCCTGCCGCTGGTCCGCTTTCCGCTCGACCGCACCGCCGACGCGCACCGGGCGGTGGAGAGCGGCGCGGTCGGCAAGGTCCTGGTGGACGTCACGTCGTGACGTTCGGCCGTGATTGCCCGGCAACGGCCATGGGCGTGGTCCCTTGCGGCTCTCGCCGGCGTCGACGATGCTGGACGCGGGGCGATGGCGGCCCGCGTCCAGCGTAGGCAGGGGAGGGGACTGGTGAGGGCATCGTCGCCTGCCGCTGCCTCCTGATTGATGGCGTACTGGGGTGAGATGTAGAGCGGCGTACCTGGTACGAGCGGCAGATGCAGTTCGGGGATCCACGGATACAGCTCGTCGATAAGGGGAATCGACAGCTCCTGCCGGCGTGCCCGACGCGCTGCCGCGGACAGCGCCTCAGATTTCCAGGCTGCCTCGATGCGGTAGGTGGCCTTGAAGTACGAGAGCGCCACCGCGGCTCGCGCGTCGCCCCCTTCGCCTCAGCGCGTCCGGATTGCTAACCTCGGTGCGGACCGCCCAGACCGCGTGCTCGCGCGCGCCGCTCACGTCCCCGCGCCGGAGGAGCAGGTGCCTCATGAGGACGAGCGCGTCGGGGTGCTCAGGCTCGGCCTCCAGCGCGGCGCGCGCCCAGCGCTCGGCGTCGTCGACGCGGCCGCGCGCGAGGTGCGCATCGCCGAGGGCGACGAGCGTCGCGACGTCTTCCAGGGTCAGCGCGAGCGCCTGGGTCAGGAGCTCGACGGCGCGATCGTCGCGATCAGGGTACCGCTCGACGGCGGCGAGGCCGCGGAGGGGCGCGGGGTCCGATGGATCGAGGCCACGGGCCGTGGCAACATGCTCCCGCGCCTCGCTCGGCCTCCGGTGCGCGGTTTCATCGGCTCATCGTTCTCGGGCAGTAGGTCTTCGATGGCGGGGCATCGAGAGGTTCTGGATGGTGTACAGCGTTGAGAGAGCTGAGCTACTTGCGGACCAGCTCGAACGGTTCGCACACTCGAATGTCCACCAGCTCGCCGGGCAGGCCGCCAACCTGGACTTCTGGCTGGACGAGGCTGCCCACGCCCTGCGCACGATCGATGAGTACCCACAGCGGTTTCGTCGCCTTCGCGACGCCCAGGTCGGGTGGGTCAAGGCGCATGGAACAAAGGTCTCGGGGTACTGCCCGATCTGCGGAGGGCGCTGCGAGCTCGGCCCACAGACGCCACCAGCGCCTACCAGGATCCCGTCGGAGCAGATGGAAGCTGCCCGAGGCAAAGTTCGCGCCTCGGCTTATCGGTTCTTGCTGCGCTGCTATCGCTCCGGGCTGCTGGATAAGGCTACCGTTCGTGCAGCGTGCGAAGGCATCGGAGTCGTTGCTGAGACTGAGGACCTGTAGCGCGCCCGAGATGACGTCAAGAACGAGGCGCCGAGTACTGATAAGCTTGAGCTGAACGCCACGATGGGGGACGCAAGCTCTCGCGCTCCGAGGAGACGGCGATGATATCGATCCTTGTGTCTGGCGTGTAGGGGCATCGCCGCCACGGTCGAGCTGCTCACCCAGAGCCCAACGAGGCGAGATCCTCCGCGGCCGACCGCGCGAGTCATCGCTTGCTCGCGGCGTCCTGGCCTCATGCGCGCGGCTTGGCGAGCTCGACGCGCTCGCTCGCGAAGCCCGGCCGCGACCATGTGCACGGATTCATCGACCAAGGACAGGCTTTTCCGTATCCTTCCGCCGCCTTCTTGAGGCAAACGCCGCCCGCGTCAGGTCGCTTGTCAGCCATGTCGGGGTGCCCTCGCGGGACCTCGACGACGTCATGCAGGAAGCGACGGTGCGGCTGTGGGAGAAGCGAGAGCAGGCCCGATCGGCCAGGAACCCGAGCGCCTTTCGCGACAGCGTCGTCCTGAACACGGCCCGTGATCACCGGCGGGCGGCGCGCAGGCGCGAGGAGGCGCTCACGGGCCTCGACGAGGCGGCGCTCTGGGACGAGCGCCAGAGCCCCGAGGATCACGCCATCGCTCGCCAGGAGGCGGCGCTGGTGCGGCAGCTCATCGATCAGATCGGTGAGCGGTGTCGCGGCGTCTTCATCGCCTGCGAGCTCCTGGAGCGGCCGATCGCCGACGTCGCCCGAGAGCAGGAGATCCCGCTGGAGACCGCGCGAAGTCGCCTGCGCCGCGCCTGGGAGGAGTTCGAAGCGGCGGCGGCGCGCTGGGAAGCGAGGCAACGAGGTCGCGGCGCTCGCCGGCTGCGCGCCGTGCTGTTCCCGCCCTGGCTGCTGGAGCTGCTGGAGCGGCGCTCCTTTCGGCGTGGTGGTCCCGCGCGCTGGGTGGCACGAGGCTTCGCCATCGCCTGTGCGGCCGCGCTCGGCGCGCTGGCGGCGCTCGGCACGCTGGCCACGGGCCCGATGGAGTCCGTCACGCCGCTCCGCACCGCCATGACCCCCCTCGCCTCCAGGAGGACGACCGGGCCGGCGACCGTGCAGGCCAGGCGCGATCCCACCGAGATGGGGCTCGTCGGCCATGCGCCGGATGAGTCGGTGACGATCTCTCCCAGGCTGCACGGGGCGGCGACGACCCCGACGACGCCGGATTGGGCGGTGACGTCCCCGGCCGCTGCCGCCGCGCCGCCACGCCGGCCAGCGGCGCATCCCCAGGCGATCAGCTCCCGCGAGCGAGGGCTGGTCGCTCGCGCGCGGACGGCCGTGGTGGCCGGTGATGTCGTGTCGCTCGTCGAGGCGCGGCGCCTGCTGGAGGAGCACGGGCGGAGGTTCCCGCGCGGCCGCCTGGCGAGGGAACGCGAAGCGCTGCTGGGCCAGCTCAGGTGAGAACCGCGCAGCAGGCCATCGCTGAGCGCGAGGCGGCCTTCGTGACGATGGCGGCGCTGGACCACCGTGGTGCGTGGCCGCGCCCTGGGAGATCGAGCGCCTCCTGAGCGGGCGTCGCTCGGCGCGTGACGCCCGCTCAGGAGCGGTCGTGTCCGCGCGCGGCGTGGGATTCGCGCGGAGCACTCACGTTTCACCTGGAGGCGAGCCATGGATCTCCTGGCGCTGCCCCCACGAGGGCGATCATGCATTCTATCGGAACACGCGTCATCGCCGGGGAGTCGGCCCCTGTGGCGCGACACGACACGGCGGCTCGTCCGAGCGCACCCGGCGCGCCGCGCGTCGCGGCGCACGCGGCGGCTCGGCCCGGATCTCGGCAGCACGCGGCGAGGCCGGCGACGGGCCGCGAACGGGCGCACGCGTTCCACCAGCTATTCCAGGAGGAGACGGCCCGGCGCGTTTCCCGGTGGCTCGCGAAGCTCCGTGTGCCCCGGCGCGATCGGAGCGACCTGAGCCCGCCGCGCGAAGGGTCATAGCTGCCAAAGCGCGTGAGCGCCAAAAGAAGGACGTCCTGCCTCGCGCCGCTGAGAAGCCTTGGCGTGATAGTGCGAAGCCGGGTTGACCGCGATGCCGTTGAGCCAGCGCGCGACCTCCGTCGTAGGAGGGGGAAAGTGTTGCGTAGTTCACGTCCTGGCATGCGCAGGAGGGTACCGGGACCGCGCAGGAGGGTACCGAGGCGGCGCAGGAGGGGTGACGGCGATGCGCAGGCGTTGGACGCTGGTTGCGCAGGACACCAAAGGGGGCGCGCAGGAGGGCACCGGCGGCGGCGCAGGAGCCGCGCGACTGTGACGCAGGACACGTAATTGCCTGCGCAGGACGGCGCCGGGGCTGCGCAGGAGGGGCGCCGGGACTGCGCAGGAGGGGCGCCGGGGCTGCGCAGGAGGGGCGCCGGGCGGCGCAGCAGGGCGACGAGGGCGCGCAGCAGGGACGCCGGGGCCGCGCAGCAGGGAAGCGAGGACAGCGCAGCAGGCAAGCAGGGCCGCGCAGCAGGGCGTGGGAACGCAGGGGCGGGGGCCTGCGCAATGGATGGGGAAGCGCGGGGCGCTGCGGAGGAGAGCGCGCGCATCGCTTTAAGAACGGATTAAGGGGCGGTCCTGCGGCGAGGACCTAGCCTGCAAGGCGGAGGTCGCACCACGCGCTTCATCGCTTCTCTGCTGATCCTGGCCCCTGCCATCGACCCCCCGCCGGATGCGGTGAGGTCCGTGAGGCGGAGCCGGCCGTCGATTCGAGCAGCGCCCCAGGCGCGGGATCGGGGGGAGCCGGCGGCGACGGCGTGGGGGCGCTCTGTCGATTCTTCCGCAACGTGAGGGGATATGTACAGCCTGAATCGTATCGAACGATGGTTGGGGATCGCGCTCCTGGCAGGAGCGACGGGTATTGGGTGTGGATCGGTCGCCGTCGATCCGGTGCCCGGCTCGACTGGAGCGAAGAATCCCACGGACTCCACGTCAGGGGACGGCGTGGGCGGGTGGACGGACCCCCGGGAGGATCAGGGGGTGGGCGGCGCCGGCAGCGATGCCATAGGCAGCGGCGCCGGCGGCGGCGATGCCACCCCTGGCGGCGGTGGCGCAGGCGGCGACGCCACCGGCGGCGGCGGCGCAGGCGGCGACGCCAGCGGCGGTGGTGGCGCAGGCGGCAGCGCCACCGCGGCGTGCTCTGGACCCCTCGAGTTCGTCGATCCGGCGCTCGAAGCGGCGCTGCGCACGGCCGTGGCGAAGCCGGAGGGCCCGATCCTCCCGGCCGACGTTGCGTCGATCAGGAGCCTCAACCTGAACGCCCGCGGAATCCATTCCCTCTCCGGCCTCGAGTGCGTCCGCTCCCTCACGCATCTGGGCCTGGTGAGCAATCACGCGGCAGATCTCGCGCCGCTGTCCTCGCTCACGGAGCTGCGCGGCCTGAGCGTGTGGGGCAACGGGATCGAGGACATCACGCCGCTCTCCTCGCTCATCCGGCTAGAGGAGCTGCAATTGGGGAACAACCCCATCTCGGACGTCACTGCCCTCGGCTCGCTGACCAACCTGTCGTACCTGTCGCTCTTCGAAACCCAGGTCAGCGACATCGGCCCGCTCGGGTCGCTGAACCGGCTCACCCGGCTTGATCTCAGCTATTCCCCCATCTCGACGCTCGCGCCGCTGTCAGGCCTCCGGGCGCTGAACGCTCTCCAGGCGTTCGGCGCCGAGATCAGCGACATCTCGCCCCTGTCCACCCTGCCCGAACTGCGGTTTTTGCTCCTCTCGGACAACTCGGTGTCCGATCTGACGCCCCTCGTCGCCAACCCGGATTTCGGCAAAAGAAGCGCCGCGGTCTTGCTTCGCAACCCGATCGACTGTGCCGCTCAGGCGAGCAACATCACCGCGCTCAGGGCGCGCGGAGCGGAAATCGTCTCGCTGTGTCCGTGACGCCCCGCTCACCGCGTCGCACGAAGCCGCGCGGCGCCGAAGGAGCATGGGACCCATCCTCCGGCAGCTCCGCGGCGGGGCCCGTCCTGTCTGCGGTGTCGTTCCCCCGATGCGCGTCATCCTGAGCTCGCCGTCCCCTCATCGCCGAGGGCGACGGCGCGGCTCGAGGTGCCAGCAAGCTCGGCCACCACGGCCGCGCGATGAGGGTCGGGCGACGCGGTGCAAGGCCCGGCGGCCGGGCCTTTCGTCCAGCTCAGCTCATCTCCAGGAACAGCCGATCCGGATCCTCCAGATACCCGATGATCTCGTAAGCGAACGCCGCCCCCACGTGACCATCGATGATCCGGTGGTCGAACGACAGCGACATCAGCATCACCTCGCCGATGACGATCTGCCCGTCGCGCACCACCGGCTTCTGTTTCATCTGGTGGATCCCGAGGATCGCGACCTCGGGGAAGTTCAGGATCGGCGTCGCGAACAGGCCACCTTGCTGGCCGAGCGACGTGATCGTGAACGTCGAGCCGCCGAGATCCTCCGGCTTCACCCGCCCCGACTTCGTGTCCTCGCCGAGCCGCGCGATCTCCTTCGCGATGTCCAGCACGCTCCGGCGATCCGCGTCGCGCACCACCGGCACGATGAGCCCGGCCTCCGTCGCGGACGCGATGCCGATATGGTAGCTCTTCCTGACGACGATCTCCTGCGAGGCCTCGTCGAAGGTGCTGTTCAGCGTCGGGTGCTTCTTGAGCGCGGCGACAACGGCCTTCACGAAGAAGGGCAGGAACGTCAGCTTGACCCCCTCCTTCTCGGCCAGCGGCCGCAGGCGCGCGCGGCGCTCCTTCAGCGCGGAGACGTCGCACTCCTCGACGAAGGTGAAGTGCGCCGCCGTGTGCTTCGACCGCGACATCGCCTCGAAGATCCGCTTGCGCACGCCCCGCAGCGGGACGCGCTCGTCGCCCGGCGCCCCGGGCAGCCCCCGCGCGCGCTCCCCCTCGGGCCGCGCCGCCCCGCGCCCGCGGTCCTCCTCCAGCAGCTCGGGCGCCGCAGCCGCCGCCCCGCGCTCGACCGCAGCCCTCGCGCGCTCGACCGCAGCCCCGGCGTCCGCCGCGCGCGCCTCGGCGCTCGCCGCGCCGGCGCCGCCCTCGCCCCGCGCGCCCGCCACGCCGACGCCCCGCGCGCCCGCCGCGCCGGCGCCCCGCGCCCCCGGAGCCGCCCCCGCGCCCCCGGGCGCCGCCGCCCTGGGCGCCATCGCAGGGAGCAGCGGCGTCGTCTCGGCCTCCACCTCGGGCGCCTCGAGCGCCCGCACGTCGTCCTTCGTCACGCGGCCGCCCGGGCCGGTCGGCGGCACGCGCCGCAGGTCGACCCCGAGATCGCGCGCCAGCTTGCGCGTCGCCGGCGTCGCGAGCGGCTTCTCGTTGAAATAGGCCGCCGCGCCGGCGCCCATGCTGCCGTTCATCCACGCGGCCGGCGCCGGCGACGGCGCCATCAGGTTCATCCCCGGCAAGTCCTCCCGGATGTCGCCGACCGCCGTCGCCGCAGGCTCCGCGGGGCCCGTCTTCGCCGCGGACTGCCGCATCCCCGTCCCCGACGCGGGCGACGGTGTCCCCGTCCCCGACGCCGGCGACGGCGCGGCGGGCCGGTCGTCGAGGTCGAACACCACGAGCACCGAGTGCACCGGGACGACCCCGCCCACCTTGCCCCGCGTCTCCACGATCCGGCCCGAGCGCGGCGACGTGATCGTCACCGTCGCCTTGTCGGTCATCACCTCGACCATCGGCTGGTCCTCGGCGACGACGTCGCCCGGCGAGACCAGCCAGGTCACGATCTCCCCCTCCGTGACGCCCTCGCCGATGTCCGGAAGCCTGAACTCGTACTTGCCCATGCGTCAGTACCTCGCCGTCTCTAGGATCGCCGGAAGGATACGATGCGAGAGCGGGAGGTACTCGTTCTCGAGCGTGTAGGGGAAGGGGGTGTCGAAGCCCGTCACCCGCAGCGGCGGCGCCTCCAGGTTCAGGAACGCCTTCTCGTTGACCAGCGCGACGAGCTCGGCCCCGAGGCCGCAGCTCTTCGGCGCCTCATGCACCACGACGACCCGGCCCGTCCGCTTCACCGAGTCGATGACGGTGTCGATGTCGAGCGGCCACAGCGTGCGCAGGTCGATCACCTCGCACTCGACGCCCTGCGCGGCCGCCTGGTTCGCGGCGTCGAGCGCCTCGTAGAGCATCGCGCCCCAGACCACGAGCGTCACGTGCCAGCCCGGCCGGACCACCTTCGCCTTGCCGAGCGGGACCGTGTAGTCGCCCTCGGGGACGTCGCCCTTCGCCGCGCGGTAGATGCGCTTCGGCTCGAAGAACAGCACCGGATCCGGATCCCGGATCGACGAGAGCAAGAGCCCCTTCGCGTCCGCCGGGTTCGACGGGCACACGACCTTCAGGCCCGGCACGTGGATGAACTGCGCCTCCGGCGACTGCGAGTGGTAGTGCCCGCCGCGGATGCCGCCGCCCACCGGCGTGCGGATCACCAGCTTCGACGGGTACTCGCCCCCCGAGCGGTACCGGTACTTCGCCAGCTCGGACACGATCTGGTCGTACGCGGGGTAGATGAAATCCGCGAACTGGATCTCCGGGACCGGCACCAGGCCGTAGAGCGCCATGCCGATGGCCGCGCCCACGATGCCGCCCTCGGAGAGCGGCGTGTCGATCACCCGGTCGTCCCCGAACTCGTCGAACAGGCCCTGGGTCACGCGGAACACGCCGCCGACCTTGCCGACATCCTCGCCGAGCACGACGACCCGCGCGTCCCGCCGCATCTCGTGGCGTAGCGCGTCGTTGATCGCCTGGACCATGTTCATCTGAGGCATGCTCTTCGTCTCCGTCTCTCGGCCAGAAGGTGGGAGTGCTACCTCACGGGCGCCCCCGCTCCCCTGGGGACCCCGTCGATCGCGGGCCGCGGCGCCACCCCGGCCTCACCGGCGCCGGAAGGCGAGCCGCCCCGCCGACGACGCCGTCGTCCACGCCGCGCCCGCACGCGCCCTAGTGGCCGCCGTGGCCCTTGGGCCTCGGGCCCGCCTTGAGCTGCTCCCGCTGCTCGACGAGGTGCCACGGCGGCTCCGCGTAGACGTCCTCGAACATCGAGTCGAGCGACGGCGGCGCAACCTTCTCCGAAACCGCGATGCAGGCCTTGACCTCGGCGTCGACCGCCGCCTCGATCTCGCGATCCTGCGCCTCGGTCCAGCCCTGGGTGCGCTCCAGGTGCCGCCGCAGCCGCGCGAGCGGGTCGAGCCGCCGCCACGGATCGAGCCACGCGTCGGGGCGGTACGCCTTCGGGTCGTCGCTCGTCGAGTGGCCCGACAGGCGGTACGTCATCGCCTCGATCAGCGTCGGGCCCTCGCCGGCCGCGGCGCGCGCGATCGCGTCGCGCGTCACCTTCACGACCGCGAACAGGTCGTTGCCGTCGACCCGCACGCCGGGGACGCCGTACGCGACGCCCTTGCACGCGAACGTGTTGCTCGACGTCTGGCGCTCGGTGGGCACGCTGATCGCCCAGCCGTTGTTGCGGCAGAAGAACACGACCGGCACCTTGAACACGCCCGCGAAATTCAGCCCGTTGTGGAAATCCGACGAGCTCGTCGCGCCGTCGCCGAAGTAGACCAGCGTGGCGAGCTCGTCGCGCTTCAGCTTCGCGGCCCACGCGAAGCCCACGGCCTGCGTGATCTGCGTGCCGATCGGCGAGCTCACCGAGCCGAAGTGCCCCTCGCGGTAGGTGTAGTGGTCCGGCATCTGCCGCCCCTTCACCGTGTCGTTCGCGTTGCCGAACATGTTGTCGATGTACCGCTGGAGCGGCAGCCCCCGCCAGAGCGCGGCGCCGAACTCGCGGTAGCACGGGAACACCCAGTCCTGCGGGCGCGTGGCGGACACGCTGCCGAGGATCGCCGCCTCCTCGCCGAGCGAGCCGATGTGGAACCCGATGCGCCCCTGCCGCTGCAGCGCGACGAGGCGCTCGTCGAGCTGGCGCACGCGCACCATGGTCTTGTAGAGGGTGACGACCTCCGACGGGTCGAGCTTCGGGTCGTGCGCGGGGTCGAGCGAGCCGTCGTCGCGCAGGACCTTGATCACGTCGTCGGCACACGTGTCGAGCGGGTGCCGGGCGACGGCGGCCTGCGGCTCCAGGCTTGCCCCTGAGACGTTCGGCGGGCGGTCGGTGGAGTACGTCGCGGTGCTCATCGGCTCGCGGGACACTAATCAAAGGCGCTGCCCGAGACCAGTGCCGAGACGCTGCGTTCGCTCATTCGCTGTGCGCGCGACGTTGACTCGTCGCAGCGATCGCGCCTCCCGTTTGACTCGCCGCGGCGAGCGCGCGCGCATCCTCCCGCGCCGCACGTCGCGCGCCGCACGTCGCGCCGCGGATGTCCCGGCTACACGCCCACGTGCCCGGCCGCCTGCGTGATCGCCTCGTCGACCGCGGTCATGTCGAGCTTGAACCCGCGCGCGAGCAGCTCGAGCACGCCGCGCTCCGGCGCGCTCACGCCGCTCGAGGCGTGCGCCATGTACGCCGCCACGCGGAGCACCTCGCGCTGGTGCTCGGTCCGCCCGATCGTGCGGGCGACCATGCTGACGCGCTTCTCCATCCCGTCCTCGGCGAGCATCTCGCACAGGTCGGCGATGAGCGCCTCGATCTGCTTCTCGTGGACGAGGTTCTGGCAGGCGTCGACGACGATGGCCTGGAAGCGCGCGCGCTCGTCGTCGTCGAAGTGGCCGTCGGCGTTCGCGACGAGGAACGAGGCCTCGATGATCGTCTCGAAGAGCGCCACGGCGGCCGGATCGAAGCCGGTGGGCATCGTGATGTCTTCGATGGGCGGGCGCGCGCTGTAGGCCCTCGCCGCCTGGGAGAGGATCGACGCCACGCGCGCGCGCGGCGCCTCCGAGCCGAGCCGCGGGGCGCCTGGAGCAACGCCGCCTGGGCGCCTGTCGATGGGAGCGGACATCGTGGTGTCGGACCCTCCTGCGTAGGTCACGCTCGGCCAATCGCCGGGAAGCGTCAAGGCGCTTGGTGCTGCGCCCCCCCGCCCGCAACCCCCAGCGCGGTGAATTTGTTCAGCCTCCGCCGTGGCTACGCACGTCCATCGGCCGCTCAGCGGCGGACGAGGGAGGCGGCGGGAACTAGGCGAGCGGAGCTGGTGGACGCGGGGTCGAGCGGGCGGGGCTCGTCCGGGTCGAGCTCCGCGGTGAGGCGGGCGGCCTCGCGCCGCGCCACGGCGAGGCGCTCCTCGAGGAGCGCCTCGACCTGCGCGGCGTCGGCGACGCCGTCGGCGCCGACGGACGCGGCGCCGTCGGGTAGCGCGGCGTCGTTGCGGTCGATGAGGCTGCGGACGAAGACCTCGGCGGCCTTGTAGCTCGACCGCACGAGCGGCGCGCTGGCCGCGTAGAGGAAGCCCATCTCGAGCGCCGCCCGCTCGTACGCGGCGAACGTCGCGGGCTCGACGAACCGCTGCACGGGCGCGTGCTTCGACGAGGGGCGCAGGTACTGGCCGAGGGTCACGATGTCCACCCCGGCCGCGCGCAGGTCGCGGAGCGCCTCCAGCACCTCGTCGTCGGTCTCGCCGATGCCGACCATGATCGAGCTCTTGGTGAGCCGCCGCGGCGCCGGCGCGCCGCGCTCGGCGGCGTCTGCGGCGAGGCGCCGCTGGCGCTCCTTCGCGCGCCGCAGCACGGCGAGCGACTGGTCGTAGCTCGACCGGACGTCGCGGATGACGCGGGTGATGCGGCGGACGACCTCGACGTTGTGGGCGAAGACGTCGGGGCCGGCGTCGACCACCGTGTCGACGCCGCTCATGTGCCCCTGGAAGTCGCCGACCAGCGTCTCGATGAGCAGGTCGGGGCGGAGCGCGTGCAGGCGGCTCACGGTGCGCGCGACGTGATCGGCGCCGCCGTCGAGCAGGTCGTCGCGGTTGACCATCGTCATCACGACGTACTGGAGCGAGAGCCGCGCGATCGCGCGGGCCACGTGCTCCGGCTCGCGCACGTCGACGGCGCCGCGCGGGTCGCCGGTCGTGACCGCGCAGAAGCGGCAGCCGCGCGTGCACACGTCGCCGAGGAGCATCACGGTCGCCGTCCCCTCGCGCCAGCACTCGCCGACGTTCGGGCAGCGCGCCTCCTCGCAGACCGTGTGGAGATCGAGCTTGCGGAACGTCTCCTTGAGGTGGTGGTAGGTGTCACCGCCGGGAGCGCGGACCTTGAGCCACTCGGGCTTGGGCGAGAACTGCGCCATCAGGGCTGTCCTTAGCCCATGCGGCGGGGGAGCGCGAGCTGGACGGCACCTGGTCCCACGCGCCAGGAGCCCGGCCAAGGAGCCGGAGAGATTTCAACGCCAAGACGCAAAGGCGCAAAGGCGCAAAAAGGCATGAAATTATTGTCTTTTTGCGTCTTTGCGCCTTGGCGCCTTGGCGTTGAAAATCCCTCTCCGCTCGCGAGGCAGAGCCCTGGCAGAATTTCTCGGCCCGAGGTGCTAGGCGGGCGGCGGCACGGAGCGGCTGATCTCGCGCGACGTGAGCTTGCCGCGCTCGGTGAAGATCGCGGTCACGAGCTCGGCGGGGGTGACGTCGAAGGCGGGGTGGCGGACGGGCACCCCGGGCGGGATGACGCGGCGACCGCCGACGACGGCGACCTCGTCGCGGCTCCGCTCCTCGATCGGGATCGACGCGCCGCTCTCGGTCGCGAGGTCGATCGTGCTCCAGGGGGCGGCCACGTAGAACGGCACGCCGTGGTGGCGCGCGAGGCAGGCGAGGCCGTAGGTCCCGATCTTGTTCGCGACGTCGCCGTTCCGCGCGATGCGGTCGGCCCCGACGACGACCGCGCCGATCTCGCCCTTCTGCATGAACCACGCGGCCATCGAGTCGGAGATCACCTCGACGGGGATGCCGTCGCGCTGGAGCTCCCAGGCCGTGAGGCGGGCGCCCTGGAGGTACGGGCGGGTCTCGCACGCGAGCACGCGGATCGTCTTGCCCTCGGCGATCGCGGCGCGGATGACGCCGAGCGCCGTGCCGTAGCCGCCGGTCGCGAGCGCGCCGGCGTTGCAGTGCGTGAGGACCGTGCCCGACTCGGGCAGGCGCGCCGCGCCGGCGCGGCCCATCTGGTGGCAGGCGGCGACGTCCTCGCGGTGGATCTCGCGCGCGAGCGCGGCGAGCTCCCGCGCGCGCTCCTCGCCGCGGCGCCCGGCGTGCTCCAGGGCCGCGGCGACGGCGCGCCGCACCGCCCACCCGAGGTTCACGGCGGTGGGCCGGGCGGCGGCGAGGTGCTCTCCCGCGGCGCGCATGGCGGCGACGTACCCGGAGGCGACCTCGCCGCGCGCGGCGCGCGCGGCGAGCGCCATCCCGTACGCGGCGGCGATGCCGATCGCGGGGGCGCCGCGGATCACCATCGACCGGATGGCCTCGGCGACGCCGGCGACGTCGGTCGCGGTCACGTAGCGCTCGCGCTCGGGCAGCTCGCGCTGCTCGAGGAGGAACACGCGGTCGTCGCCCTGCGCGAGCTCGACGGCCGAGTAGTCGGCGCCGGAGATGGCCGCGGCCGGCGCCCAGGGCGGCGTCGCCCGCGCGCCGTCGGCCGCCTGGGACCTCTGCTCTGCTTCGAAGCTCGTGATCATTCAGCGCCTCCCGTTCGAGCGTGACGGCTCCCCCTGCGATCCCCCGTCCGTCCCCGGCCCCTCGGCGCTCGCGGCGAGCCGGCCGCGGATCTCCTCGGCGACGGTCGCGAAGTCCTCGGCCGCGTCGGCCTTGCGGTCCGCCAGGTAGGCGCGGAGCGCGTGGGCGGCGAGCAGCGCGATGCTGGCGTTGATCCCGCGCGAGGTGAGCGCGGAGATGACGTCGCCGTTCTTGAGCAAGGTCTCGAGGTCGTCGAAGACCGCGGCGAGCTCTGGCCCGGGATCGATGCCGCCGCCGGCACCGGGGCGCTTCTCGTCGTCGTCGTCGCGGCTCACGGTTCGCGCCTCATTTCCTGGTGGTCGTCGCCTTGGGGATGGCCGAGAAGGGGAAGTGCGGCGGCTCGACGCCGGGCACGCACTGGTACCTGGAGAAGTCGGTGACGCCCTCGTCGCGGAGCAGCGCCTCGTCGATCCACGCCTTGCCGGGCCGGGCCGACGGCTCGCGCGAGAGCAGCGCCAGGGTCGCGTCGGCGAGGATGTCCGCCTTGCGCCAGAGCTCCGGGCCGCCGAGGCCGAAGTTCATGGTCGCGTAGCTCTCGATCGCCGTGGCGGGCCAGAGCGCGTGGGCCGTGACGTTGTGCTCGGCGTACTCCTCGGCGATGGCGTGGGCGATCATCGTCATGCCGAATTTCGAGACGGCATAGGCCCCGTGGTGGGCGCACGACGCGGCGTCGACGGGGGGCGACATCATGATGATATGGCCGTACCGCTGCGCGATCATCTGGGGGAGGACGGCCTGCGAGAGGGCGAACGACGCGCGCACGTTGATGCCCATGATGAGGTCGAATTTCTTCATGGGCGTGTCGACGACATCGGCCCACCAGAGCGCGCCCGCGTTGTTGACGAGCGCGTCGACGCGCCCGAAGCGCTCGACGGCGGCGGCGACGGCGGCCTTGCAGGCCTCGTCGTCGCGGACATCGAGCTTGAGGGGCAGGGCGCGGCGGCCGAGCGCCTCGACCTCGCGGGCGACATCGTGGATCGTGCCCGGGAGGCGCGGGTTCTCGGCGACCTCCGTCTTCGCGGCGACGACGATATCCGCACCTTCTCGCGCGCAGGCGAGGGCGACGGCCCGCCCGATGCCGCGGGAAGCTCCGGTGATGAAGACAACGCGGTCTTTGAGGCGCATGGGAGTGCGGTCATAGCACATGCGCCAGCGCGGGGGCGTCCCGGCGTTTTCGCCCCTCCGGGCGGCCGTCGCGAGCGGAGCGAGGCGCAGGGCCAGGCTCTGCCGTGGACGGCAGCGGCCGAGGGCGCTGATCGGGCGCGCCGCGCGGCCGCGCGACGACGCGGCCTCGCGATGACCGGGGTGCCAGGCCGGGATGTCAGGGAGCTCGCAGAGACCGAGGCGCCGCGCCGCGCGCTGGGCCGCGCCGCGAGAGAGCGCATCGAGCGGCGCACGGGGCCGCGACGCCGGCCGCGCGGCGCGCGCCGAAGGCCGGACGCGACGCGCCTGACAGCGCGCTTCGCGGTCGCTCACGTGGCTTTGCTGACGCCGGGCGACCGCTCGGCCGCGGGTCTCCCCTCGGAGCACGCACACCCACCCTTCGGCTCAAGGGAGATGGGGTATCCCACTGGCACCCTGCTGCGCGCCGACCTCGGAGTGAAGAAATCCTCTCTCGTCGAGTCACGCGTAGATCGGTTTCACGGCTTTTGGAAAGATCCAGCGATGGAGCGGTAAATCATGCGTGCTTGATTGTTTCGTCTCTGGACATGGCCGGGTTCAGGTGACACCGTGTTGAGCGCGAACTTGAGGGAGGCGTTGCGCTGCGCTGAGACGCGCAGGGCGCTGTTCGGCCCCCTGAACAACGCTGTACTGGGTGGCCTGTCGAGGCGATGGCGCCCTGGCGTGTCTGTCGGCGTGAGCCGCGACGCCGGTGCGAGCCGGGCCGGGACAGGCTCACAGAACAAGGAGCCTTCAAATGAGTGCTTTGCATCGGACGCTCGTCCTCGCCTTCATCGCTGGTGTTTCTGCCGTGGGCTGTCTGGGCTCGACCGGCGTCGACGAGGAGCTGTCTGATCAGAAGTCCGAGCCGGTGGCGGGGGCGGTCTGCGACACCGCTGCAGAGAACTCGGACGTCACGCTCTCCTGCCCGGCGGGGGAGGTGATCACGGCGATCGAATTCGCGAGCTATGGCCGACCTCGAGGGGTCTGCGGCGGCTTCCAGGCCACCTCGTGCAACGCCTCGACGTCGAAGGCCGTGGTGGAGCGCGCGTGCGTCGGGCAGTCGAGCTGCACCGTGCCGGCGAACAACGCGACCTTCGGCGATCCGTGCAGGAGGACCACGAAGCGGCTCTACGTCCAGGCGGCGTGCGCCCCCGCGCCGGGCGGCAGCACGACGAGCGGCGGGGGCGGCTCGACGAGCGGCGGCGGAGGTTCGACGGGCGAGGGGGGCTCGACGGGCGAGGGGGGCTCGACGGGCGAGGGCGGCTCGACGGGCGCCGAGGTCTGCGGTAACGGCGTCTGCGGCGCGGGCGAGGACTGCTCGAGCTGCGCGAGCGACTGCGGCGCTTGCCAGACGTGCCAGGGCGCGGGGCCCAGCACCACGCCGCTCGACACCGAGGAGCAGGCCTTCCTTCGCCTCATCAACCAGTACCGCGCGGAGAAGGGCCTCGGCGCGCTCTCGGCCTGCACCTCGATGAACCGCGCCGCCCAGGGGCACAGCGAGGACATGCGCGACAACAACTACTTCTCTCACTCGAGCCAGGACGGCCGGACGCCCTGGACCCGCATGTGCAACGCCTGTTATGAGCTCGGCTGCGGGGGGACCGCCATGGCCGAGAACATCGCGGCCGGCAACTCGGGGGCGCAGGGGACGTTCGACCAGTGGAAGAACTCGGACGGCCACAACAAGAACATGCTCGGATCGAATTTCAAGGTGATCGGCATCGGGCGGGCGACCGGCGGCGGGACCTACGGGTCCTACTGGACCACGGTGTTCGGCGGCAGCTCGGAGGCGAGCTGCAACTGAGCCGCAGCGCGCCTGCTCGGAGCAGCCTGTCACGCGTGAGGCGTTCCGCTACAGCGGTACGGCGCGGTCCGGGTGCCAGCCCACCCGATCCGCGCCGCGCGCCCCGGTGAGCGCGTCAGCCACGTCGCGGCCCGGCGATTGCTACATGCCGGGCCGGCTTCGAAAACAGACATGGCTGAACACATCATCTATCTCCTCGGCCCGTATCGGATTCCCGGCTTTCAGGGGGAGCGCAACATCCGCGTCTACCTGCCCAGCGAGGGCGCGAACGCCGAGCCTTCCCCCGTGCTGTTCCTGTTCGACGGGCAGAACGTCTTTCACGACGATCCCTCCTTCAGCGGCGGCTGGCACCTCCACGAGGCGGTGCGCGAGCTCGCGGATCGGGGCCTCGTGGCGCCGGTGCTCGTGGGGATCGATCACGGCGGGAGCGAGCGGCTGACCGAGCTGTCGCCTTTCCCGGGCGACGGCAGCGACGGGCGGCTCGACGACGTCCTCGGCTGGCTGACCTCGGAGATCGTGCCGGCGGTGCGGGAGCGCTTCCCGGTGCGGCGCGACGCGGCCGGCACGGCGATCGGCGGCTCGTCGATGGGCGGCCTCGCGGCGCTCTATGCCCATTTCCGCCGCCCCGACGTGCTCGGGGCGGCGCTGTGCATGTCGCCCTCGCTCTGGTTCGCGGAGCGCAAGATCTTCGATGTCATCGCGGCGCAGCCGGTCCCGGCGAGCTCGCGGCTGTACGTCGACGCCGGCGCCCAGGAGGACGACGGCTCGGTGCTGCGCGACGCCGCGCGGCTCGTCGAGCACCTGCGCGGGCGGGGCTACGGCGAGGCCAACCTGTTCTTCTGCCCGGACGAGGCCGGGACCCACAGCGAGGACGCCTGGCGCCGGCGCGCCCCGGGAGCGCTGCAGTTCCTGTTCGCCGAGGCGGCCAGGGAGCAGCCGGGGGGCGCGGGGGCGCAGGAGGGGTCGCAGCAGGCTGCCTGATCGGCCGGGCGGGATCCCGGGGCGCCGTCATCGCTGAGGCATCTCCTCCGCAGTGGCGGTATGCTTGGCGCCCCATGCTGACCGAGGTCTCGCTCCACGAGTACAGGGCGCACACGGCGACGCGGATCCCGCTCCAGCAGCTCACGGTGCTCATCGGGCCGAACGCGGCGGGCAAGTCGAGCGTGCTGGAGGCGGTGCAGCTGCTCGGTCGGCTGATCGATGCCGGTGGATCGCAAGAATCGGTTCTCTTTGGCGAACACGACCTGCGATGGTTAGTGCGCCGTGGTGCCACGGAGCCGATGAGCATCGAGGTCGCAGGACGCAGGCAGGGCGCCCCCGCCCGGAGGATCTGGTTCCGTACGTCGGATAGGTTCATAGAGATCGAATCAGACGAGCCTGATGAGCTGGACGATGACGAAGAGCCTGATGAGCTGGACGCTAACGAAAGCGTTTTTCCCAGGGAGTCGGACCTAGGTCGCGTGCTGCGCAGCGCGGCGACACTCCGCCTCGATTCGAGGCGCCTCTCCGAGCCATCGATCAGCGCGGAAGAGGTGCCAAGCCTACAGGAAGATGGGTATGGTCTCGCGACCGTGCTCTCAGTCATGAAGCTGACCTCGACTGCGCGTTTCAAAGAGCTCGAGGCCGCCGCCTGTCGGATCGTGCCGACCCTGCGAGGCATCGGATTCAAACGGACGCGGATTGAACGGCTGGTGCCGCGGACGATCAAGGTTGAGGGGCAGATGGTCATCGCGCAGGAGAAGACAGTTGCGGTCGCGGACGAGCTCGTGCTCGACTTCGTGGACGCGGAGGGCCTGCCCGCGCACGCAGCAAGCGAAGGCACCATGATCGTGCTGGGTATCCTCGCGACGTTGTATGGCCCGGCCGCTCCGCGCCTGCTCCTGCTGGACGACATCGAGCGGGCGCTGCACCCGAAGGCGCAGCAGGATCTCATCAGGATGTTGCACGCGGCCCTGGCCACAGCACCCGAGGCGCAGATCATCGCGACGAGCCACTCGCCCTATCTGGTGGATGCGCTCGGGCCGGACGAGGTGGTCGTGCTGGGCCGGGGCGCCGATGGGCGGGTGGCGGCGCGGCGACTCTCGGAGCACCCCAAAGCGAAGGCGCTCGAAGTCCTCACCAGCGGTGAACTGTGGACGGCCGAGGGCGAAGGGTGGGTGGCCGGGGCATGACCGCGCGATTCGTGATCGTCGCCGAGGACGAGCTGGGGCAGAGGCTCGCCCGCGATCTGGCGGACCGCGTGGTCGCCGAGCGTGGTGCCGAGTGGCTGAGAGATCTCTGGGCTGACGAGGGTACGCTCGCCATGCAGCGGAGCTTCAGCGGGTTCAGGGCTGGGCAGGCGTGGTCTCGCTGGGCGGAGGTGAAGCGCCTTGCGGAGGAGCGCTCGATCCGCGTGCACGGGCTCGGGATGAAGGCAGAGCGAGCCATGGCGCACAAGGCGGTCGCCGTCGCGGCGGAGATGGAAGCGACGTCGCCGGACGTGCCGCGCATCGATGCGCTCTTTCTCGTGCACGACACCGACGGCGACGAGGAGGTCCGCGAGCGGCTCCGGGACGGGGCGCGCGGTCGAGACGCTCCGCCCCGTTTCAAGGTCATCGTCGCGGCGCCGCACCCCGAGAGCGAAGCCTGGGTGATCGCCGGAGCCGCATCCTGGTTGGCCCCAGGGCAGGCGCAACATGGCGAAGAGCGGAAGAGGCTCGGATTCAACCCCATCATCCAACCCGAGCGGCTCAGCGCGAATCGAGGGGCGGACAAGCGAGACGCGAAGCGGGTATGCGAGGCGCTCCTCGGGGCCCATGGGGACGCGTACCAGGCCTGGGAGCGGTGCTGGAAGGAAACACCGCTCGAGGAAATCGAGCAGAACGGGGCGCGGGCTGGCCTGCGCGCCTACACGCACGAACTCGAGCAAACGCTCCTGCCGCTGCTCGGTGATCCGCGGCCGCAGGACGATCGCCAACGCTGAACCGGACACCGCAGCTCTCGGCTGGGTATATGTCCTTTCCTCGATCCAGGAGCTGGCGACTCTGACGCACCTGCACGAGCCCAGCCGCCGCGCCGCGCGCGACCGCATGGGCTGCGCACCCCCCTCTACCGCCGCCCCTTGCTCCGCTTGCGCGTCCCCTGGACGATGCGCGCCGCGTCGCGCGGCGGCGGGGCGCTCGCGGAGAGCGCGGCGGTGAGCCGGGCGGTCTCCGCGTCCGAGAACGACCCCTTCCGGAGCGCCGCGATCGCCTGCGCCACCACGTCGCGCGACTCGGGGCGCTCCGCCTGCGTCTTCTCCTCGAGCCAGCGCACGACCTCGGGGAAGCGGGCCGCGAACGTCGCGATCTGCGCGGGCATCCCCTGCCGGAGCAGGCGCAGCCCCTGCAGCCGCTCGTCGGCGCGCGGCGAGAGATCCGAGATCGCGAACGCCTCCTCCAGCCGCGCCACCACCTCCGCGCCCGCCGACAGCCCGGTGAGCAGCGTGCGCTCCGCGAGCGCCTCGAGCGCGACGTACGCCTGCAGGTAACCGTCGGTCCAGGACGAGAGCTCGCCGATCGCCGCGTCACCCCGCGCCGCGATCACCGCGCGGAGCGCCGCCACGACGCCGTCGCGCACGAGGCGCCGCGGATCCTCGGCGATCTGCTCGAGCTCCGCCAGCGGATCGAGCCCGCCACGGGAGCCGCGAGCCCCGCGACCGCGCTGCCGACCTCCCGCTCCGCCCGCCCCGCCCGCGCCCGCGGCGCTCCCCGACCGCGCCTCCCGCGCCTCCCGCGTCGCGAGCGACGCGAGCGCCTGCGCGGCCACGATGAGCGCGTACTCCTCGCCGCTCGCGCAGAGCGCCCGCAGGAGGCGCTCCGCCGTCGCGCCGCGGTCCGCGATCGCCGCGCCGACCGCGCGGGCGAGATCCAGGTTCACGCGCGGCAGGGGCGCGTTCGGGCCGAGATCGGGGCCGGGCGCGCGCCCGCCGCCGCGCCGGGCGGGGAGCCCGGAGCTGCGATCGAGCAGCGCGAGCAGCTCGGCCGGATCGCCGAGCTGCGCGGCGCGCTCGATCGCCGCCTCGATCTTCGGGTTGCGCAGCGCGCCGGGCGGCGTCGCGCCCCGGCGCAGATCCGACGGATCGGCCATTCAGAACCCCAGGGAGAAGCCGACCTCGGGAGAGAGGACGGCGGTGACGGCGGGAAAGGTGAGCCCCGCGCGGAGCGCGAGGTTGAGCGATACGGCGTCGATCGGCGCATAGGCGACGCCCACGCCGGCCGACGCGAAACCCTGGCCCGCCTGCCGGGTCGCGGCGAGCGTCTGCTGCCGGGGCTCGAGGCGACCGCTCCGGCCCGGCCTCGTGCACGGGCTCGTGATGTCGGCATCCGCCCCGCACGCGGCCGCGTCCTCGAGGACGTGCACGTCGACCTCGGCGTCGACCTGCGCGACGCCGGCCGCGGCGAGCACGAACGGGCGGGCGCCGAGCTGCTCGAACGGCCGCGCCGTGAGGAAGTACTGCGCGCGCGCCTCGAGGTGGAGCGGCAGGAACGAGGCGCCGCCGCCCGTCGTGCCGCCCGCGGCGAAGCCGACGCGGCCGCCGACCGTGAGGTTGTCGAGCACCAGCCGATCGTAGGCGATCGCCACCCGCAGCGTCGCGAGCGCGAAGCCGAGGTTCACGTCGTTCGCGACGCCCGGCGTCGGCGTGCCGTCGTACCGGGTCCCGTCGCCGCGCAGGCAGACGTAATGGTCGCTCGCCTGCGACCCGACCGCGCACACGTCCCGGCCGGAGAACAGCGCGACGTCGGGGGAGAAGGTGAGCGCGACCCAGTTCCTGCGGACCTCCGGCGCGCCCTCGGCCGCGGCGCCCGACGCAGGTCGCGCGACGCACGCGCCGCCGACGCAGGCGAGCCCCCGGCTGCACTGCCGGTCGTCGAGGCACTGCGGCGGCCGCTCCTTCTCGGGCGCCGCGCACGTCGCGGGGGGCGCGTGGCCGGGCCAGCGCGGCGGCGCCGAGGTGAGGCTCGCCTTGATCTGCGTGGTCAGCGGGGCGTCGCGCGCGCCCGCGCTCGCGAGGATCGCGCCGTCCCCGTCGACGGCCGCGACGTGGTAGCGGAGCGGCCCCTCCCGCCCGAGCGCCTCGCACGGCACGTTGATGCCGAACCCCTGGCCCCGCAGCTTCTTCATGACCAGCGGGCGGAACTCGTCCCCGCCGGGCGGCTGGTACCAGACGGTCACCTGCTTCACGCTGGGCAGCAGGTCGTCCGGGACCTCCACATAAAGAGGGACGGGCGTGCGGACGCGCTGCTCGGGCGGCGGATCCATCCGGAGCCGCGCGCCGGCCGCGTCGGGCACGCCGGACGTCGGCGAGGCCCCGACGCCTGTCGCGGCGCGCGCCTGCTCGAACGCGGACGAGACCTCCCGCGTCGCGAGGCGCGGGTCCAGCTTCGCCGACGGATCGACGCGGAGGGCGTCCGCGAAGGCGTCGCGCGCGTCCCCCAGCTCCTTCCTGGTCTGGGCGAGCACCGTCCCGAGCGCGACGTGCAGCCGGGCCTTGATCGCCGGCGAGCAGCCCGACGGGCCGCAGGCGTCGATCGCAGCCCGGAGCTTGCGCTCCGCCTGATCGAACCGGGTCTCGAGGTAGTCGGTCCCCATCGCCTCGTTCAGGGCCGCCTCGGCCTGCGCGTCCCGCGGCGGCGCCTGCGCGGCCGCCGCACCCGCGGTCAGCCACCCGGAGAGGCCGGCCGCAGCGATCGCGAGCAGCGCGCGCGGCGCGCAGGAAGCGGGGCCGTTGCGTACGGGCATCGGCCCGCAACGTAGCCCACCGGTGTGTCCACGAGCTTCACAAAAGCTCCGGAACCCGGCCTCCCGCTCGCGCGAACGGCGCCCGCCGAGGGCGCAGGACGGGCAAGTAATCCACAGGTTGTTCCCAGCTTGTGGAAAGCCCGCACGAATTTCCTGGCGCCTTCAAGGAAGCTGCCCGGTCACTCGTTTGCTCGCGCGGCGACAGCTCCTCCAAGCCCCGGCGCCGGCAACAGCCGACCCGGGCATGGACGCGCCGTCCACACCGATGCCACCGATTTTCTGCGATCTCGGGCACTCCGCGGCCCGACGCGCCGCAGAACTTCCGGGGGCTAAACTCCCTCCTCCGGCACCGATCCGCAACCCAAAAATCACGCGTTTGAGCCGGGTTTGGCGGTCCACAGGGTTGTCCACAGGTTGGTCACCCGATGGCCCCAGGCGACGCGCAGGTTCCGTCCATGCGCGGCGGATCCTGACCCGATTCGCGGGTTCTCGTTGACAGACACGCGACGACATGGAGGGGAATGGACGGCGGGCGACGGTCGCTGGACCGCGCGGCGCCGCGCGGGGCGTGCTAGCTGGTGCGCATGCGCGTTCCGGAAATCCCCGAGGAGATCGCGCCGGCCCTCCGCGCCGGCGACCCGCCGGCGCCGGCGCAGGTCGCCGCTCGCCCGCTGATCCGGAGGAGCGCGCGCGTCCCACGTTCGCGCGTACGGCTCGCCGACCACGACGCGGCCTCGCTCGCCGAGCTCCTCTGCAAGGCCGGCGGCACGGCGTCGGCGGCGCGCGCCGTCGCCGGCAAGGTGGTGCGCCACGCGTTCGGGGCGGAGCCGGGGGCGCCCGCGCCGGCGTGGGACGCGCCCGCGCTCGCCGCCCTGGGCGTCGGGGCGTGGGCGCACGAGGCGCTGCTCGCGCTCGACCCCGGTCTGTCGCTCGAGATCGCCGAGCAGGCGCCCTCGACGGATGACACGCTCCGGCTCGTCCTGCGCGCGCACGACGGCGCGCTCATCGAGTCGGTGCTCATCCCGGGGCCGGCCCGCACGACGCTCTGCGTCTCGAGCCAGGTCGGCTGCGCCCGCGCGTGCGCCTTCTGCGAGACGGGGCGGCTCGGGCTCGCGCGCCAGCTCGCCGCGGGCGAGATCGTCGATCAGGTCCGGATCGCGCGGGCGCTCGCGGCCGAGCGCGGCGGCGCGCCGCTCCGGAACCTCGTCTTCATGGGCATGGGGGAGCCGTTCGACAACCTCGGCGAGGTGCTCAAGGCCATCCGGCTGCTCACCGACCCGCGCGCGTTCCGGTTCGCGCCGTCGCACGTGACCGTGAGCACCGTCGGGGTGGCGGACAAGATCGAGCCGTTCTTCCGCGAGGCGCGCGCGGAGATCGCCGTCAGCCTCAACGCCCCGGACGACGCCCGGCGGCAGGCGATCATGCCGGTGAACGCGCGGTTCCCGATGGCGGCGCTGAAGGAGGCGCTCGCGCGATCGCTGCCGCAGGGCCGGCGCGTGCTGTTCGAGTACGTGCTCTTCGACGGCTACAACGACGCCCCGGAGGACGCGGACCTGCTCGCGGCGTACGTCGCCGGGCTCCGGTGCCGCGTGAACGTCATCCCGTGCAACCCCGGCCCCGATCCGGCGCTCCGCCCGCCGTCCGCGGCGCGGCTCGACGCCTTCGTCGCGCGGCTGTCCGGCCACGGCGTGACCACGCTGGTGCGTCGGCCGCGCGGGCGCGACGTGGGCGGCGCCTGCGGGCAGCTCGCCGGGATCGCCCGCCTCAGGCCGCCATCGCCAGCGTGAGGGCGGCGCTCCGGAGCCCCGCGGCGCCCGGCACGACCGCGCGGAGCGCCCCGTTGCCCGCCGCGAACGTGCGCGCGACCTTCCCGGCGTGCTGGTTCATGCGCGCGACCACCGCGCGCCGGTCCGCCTCACGCTTCTGCGCGAGCAGGGAGAGCAGGTCGTCCCAGACCCGGTCGCGCCACATCTTCAGCATGAAGAGCACCGCGCTGGAGACCGTGCGCTGCACGTCCCGGGTCACGGTCGCGATCCGGGCGAGCGGGCAGCCGTAGCGCTCGCTCAGGATCGCGAAGATCTCCGGCATCGCCGCCGCGAGAATTTCATTCACAAGGTCGTGGTCGTGGCGGTAGCGGGCGAGGAGGCGGGCGTCCTGCTCCGCGCCGTGCTGGACGATGTTCTGGTAGAGGCCGAGGGCCAGGTCGTAGTTGATGTGCGCGTTGATGCCGAGGAGTGCGTGCACCGCCGCCGCCGTCCCGCGCGCGCTGTTGCACTGGAACGCCACGTCCCACGCCTCGACGCCCGTGGAGCGCCCGTCCAGCGAGGCCGCGAGCGCCTTCAGGTAGTACTCGCAGAAGATCCCGGCGAGCCGCGAGATCCACGCGGGCTCGAGGAACCTGTCGTCCGTGCCGTCGATCACCGCCTCCTTCACGCGGCGCGTGATCACGGCGTACACGTCCGGGAACACCGCGCGCGGGTCGTTCTCCTCGCGCAGCCGCGCGGCCACCGTCTCCAGGGCGACAAGCGCCTCGGCGACGTTCACGGGCTTCATCGTCACACCCTCGAGGACGGCGTGACGCGCGGTGTCCATCGCGGGACGGCACGCGGCCGACGACCGCGTCTGCTTGCTCATCATCGCCAGGGGCCGCTCGGAAGTAAGGGTGTTCATGGCTGCGCTCTGAGCGAGCGAATTCAAGGATCGTGCCCGTATGTCCGGTTCGCAGTCGTACACTCCGCGTCACCACGTCGGAGCGCGCAGCGCGGAGCTCGAGCGCGCGCCGACCGGGGCGGCCGCGTCGGTGCGCCCCGCGCGATCGAGGCGAATTTCCCGCAAATCCAGCAAAGATCGCTCGCCGGAACACCCGGGTGAGGGCGCTCGATCTACGGCGAGGGTCAGCGGCTATCCAGAACGCGACCGATCAGGAGTGGCTACATGGACGGCATCTCCCGACAAGGTGAGAAAGCTGACCAGCGCGCCAAAGTGCCCCATGAGGCAGATTGTTACGCGCAGACGGATTCCCTTCAGGAAAAATGCGGGAGCTCCTGACGCCGCGCGCCGTTTCGACGACTTGACGCGACAGGGTGCGGCGTTCGGGCTTGCATCTGGAATCTCGGCCCGCGGGGCGCTGCCGCGTATCCTGGACGGAGCGATCCGCGCGTCCGCGGCGCATCCCGTCCATCGACCGGCGCGCGGGGAGAGCCGCTGCTCCCCTGCGGCCGCCACCGCCGAGCACCATGAGCTTCCTCAAGATCGTCTGCTCCGAGCCGACCAACGACCTCGCTTCCTTCCTCCAGGCCCTGCCGTTCGAGCCCGCGGAGCCGGCCATCGCGCTCGTGCTGAGCACCGCGGATCTCGCGTACCCCCTCGTCGCGGCGCGCACGCTCCTCGCGTCGGCCAGGGAGAGCGGCGCGTCACACCTCCTCTGGGTGGCGCCGTACCTTCCTGCCTCGACCGGCGTGGGGCGGCAGATTCGCGACGCTGAGGCATTTCTCCGCGGCACCGGTCAGAGGCTGACCGTCGTCTCTCACGGACCGTTGCTCAGCGCCCTCGACCTCTGGCGCGACGACATCCGGCTCCGTCGCACCCTGCCGCTGCCGCTCGGCGACGGCGCGCTGCCCTGGGTGGCGCCGGCCGACGTGGCCCGCATGGCGCAGCGCGCGCTCGAGCAGTCCGGCGCCGCGCCGCCCGTCGTCTGCGGTCCCGCCGCGTGTACGGGCGCGCAGGTGGCGGCCGCGCTGTCCCGTGCCGTCCGGGTCGGTCTCGCGAGCGAGCGCTTCGCCTGGCGGCGGTTCGAGGAGATCGATCGCGACCACAACCGCGCGCTGAGCGAGGACGAGATCCTGCCGTACCTCACCGGCCTCGGCGTCCCGGCCGACGAGGCGAGGGCGCTGCTCCACGCGGCGGACACGACCGGGGACGGGGCGATCGATTTCGAGGAGTTCACCGCCGGGTTGCGGGGGCGGCTCGACAACCTCGTCCAGCAGCTCCTCCGCGAGGACAGCTTCGAGATCCGGTACGCGGACACGCCGGCCGACGCGGCGGTGGCGGCGCTGGTCCGGACGGGGCTGCGGAAGGCGGCGGCCGAGGCGCTGATCGAGGGCTGGACGGGCCTGGCGAGGGAAGGGATCCCCGAGGGGGCCCGCGGGGCCGACGAGGCCTGGCTCGAGCTGCCGCCCGCGAGCGTCGACGCATGGGCTGAGCGGCGCGCGCTCGATTACGTGAACGTCCACCTGCTGCCCGGGCAGGGGCTGCTCTCCCTGCGCGAGGGGATCGTCGAGAGCAGCGCCGTGATGGGCGCGCTGGCCGGCAAGGCGGCGGCGATCTCGAAGGTGGTGGACGGCAGCGGCCGGATCCTGGCGCTCTCCCGCGCGCTCGACGGGAGCGGCGTCTCGGCGCGGTGGCTGGACGCGCCGCCCGCGAGCCTGCGGTGGGTGGTGTGCGGGGACCGCGACAAGCGCCGCGCGCTGCTCGTCTCCGAGGGACAGCTCGTGGGGGTGCACGTCGAGGGCGAGTGGCAGGACCTTCCGTCCGCGATGCGGCTGCTGATGGCGCGCGCCCCGCTGCCCGGCTGGCAGCTCGCGACCTTCCGGGAGCTCGGCGAGCTGAAGCTCGACCAGCCCGCGGCGCTGTTCGAGCCGGAGGAGGTCGTGTGCAACTGCGCCGGGGTCAAGCGCGGGCAGATCTCGAGCCTCATCGAGGCCGGGTGCGAGAGCCGCGCCGCGCTGTCGGAGCGGACGCGGGCGGGCCAGATCTGCGGCGGGTGCGTCCCGGCGATCGAGGAGATGTTCGGCGGGTCGAGCCTCGTGCAGGCCGAGGTGAAGGGGGCGCAGGAGCTCTCTCGTGGAATTTTCCAGGTCAAGCTCGCGCCTGTCGGCGGCGCGCCGGTGGCGTCGGTGCCCGGGCAGCACGTGCTCGTGCAGGGCTACCTCGATCGGCGCTGGGTGGCGCGCGCGTACACGCTCTCGGCGCCGGCGGTCGCCGGCGGGGAGTACGAGATCACGGTGAAGCGCGAGGAGCTCGGGGTGTTCTCGCGGTGGTTGTGCGAGCGCGCCGCGGCCTCGCTGCTGCGCGCCTCGGCGCCGCGGGGCAGCTTCGTCCTGCCGGGGCCGCCGGTGGACCGGGTGGTGTTCCTCGCGGGCGGGATCGGCGTGACGCCGGCGATGGCGATGCTGCGGGCGCTCGACGGGCGAGCTGCCGGCGCCGATCTGCGGGGGTTCCTGCTGGACTGGTCGGCGTCGCACGCGGCGGACTTCCTCTATTTCGAGGAGGAGCTGCGCGCGATCGCCGGCCGCGCGCCCGGCGTCGCGTTCCGTCTGCGCGCGACGAAGGCGGAGGGGCGGCTGTCGCGGGGGGACGTGGCCGAGCTGTACCCCTACCGGCCGGGGTCGCGGGCGCTCGTGTGCGGGCCCGAGGGGTTCATGCGCGACGCGCACGAGCACCTGCGCGCGGCGGGCTGGCCGGAGGACGCGATCCAGCGGGAGCTGTTCACGTCGAACGTCGACACAGGGGGCGCGATCCGGCCGATGCCGCTCCGGCGGGCCGGCGCGGCCCGCGCGGCGGGCGCGGCGGGCGGGGTCTGCCCCGTGGAGCACGGCTCTTTCCACCTGACGCCCACGGCGCCGGCGGCGGTCCTGGCCGAGGCCGAGGCGTTCCTGCGCCAGTGCTACGCGGAGCTCGGGGTGCCCTCCGCCGCGGAGGAGCGCTGGCGGGATGTGCGGGCGAGCCTGGAGAAGACCGGGACGTACGCGCACTTGCCCGACGAGCTGGCGTACGGGGCGCGGCTGGCGTGGCGCAACAGCTCGCGGTGCATCGGGCGCTTCTTCTGGTCGACGCTGCACGTGCGCGACCTGCGTCACCTGAAGACGGAGGAGGAGATCTTCGGGGCGCTGGTCGAGCACCTCGACCTGGCGACGAACGGGGGCGACATCCGGGCGATGATGTCGGTGTTCAGGCCGGGCGAGCCGCGGATCCGCATCTGGAACGGGCAGCTCGTCCGGTATGCGGGCTACCGGCTGCCGGACGGGGGTGTCCTCGGCGATCCGGCGAACGTGGAGCTGACGGAGCAGGCGCTGGCGCTGGGCTGGCCGGGCGGGGAGCGGACGCGCTTCGACCTGCTACCGCTGATCGTCCAGATCGGCGACGCCCGGCCGCGGTGGTTCGAGCTGCCGCGGGAGCGGGTGCTCGAGGTGCCCATCGTGCACCCGCGCCACGCGTGGTTCGCCGAGCTCGGGCTGAAGTGGCACGCGCTGCCGGCGGTCTCCAGCATGGCGTTCGACGTCGGCGGGGTGCAGTACACGGCGGCGCCGTTCAACGGCTTCTACATGGGGACCGAGATCGGCGCGCGCAACTTCAGCGACGTGACGCGGTACAACCAGCTACCGCTCATCGCGGATCGGCTCGGGCTCGACCGGTCGCGCAGCGACACGCTGTGGCAGGACGCCGCGCTGGTCGAGCTGAACATCGCGGTGCTGCACTCGTTCCGGCAGGCGAAGGTGCGCATCCTCGATCACCACGCGCTGTCGGAGTACTTCAAGAAGTTCGAGCAGCAGGAGCGGGAGTGCGGGCGCCCTGTCTATGCGGACTGGACGTGGATCGTCCCGCCGATGTCGGCGTCGACGATGGCGGTGTTCCACACCAACATGGAGAACAAGATCCTGAAGCCGAACTATTTCTATCAGGACGACGCGTGGAAGCCGCAGAAGGGGTGACGGGAGCGCCTCGGCGGGCGCGGGAGGGGGGGATTCCAGGGCGTCAGCGGGACTTTCCCGACCGCTCCAGCGGCTGCCTTGGTAGGCTCGCGGGCGCGTGATGATGGACGACGAGGAGCTCGCGGCGCAGCGCGTCGGCACGCGGATCGGCACCTGGACGGTGGAGCGCGTGCTCGGGGGCGGCGGGATGGCGAGCGTCTTCCTCGGCCGGCGCGCCGACGGGCAGGTCGCGGCGGTGAAGGTCCTTCACCCGTCGCTCAGCCAGATCGACGAGCTGCGGAAGCGGTTCCTGCGCGAGGGGCCGATCGGCAGCGCCCTGGCCGCGGTCGGCCCGCTCTGCCAGGGGCTGCCGCTCGTGCTGGAGTCGGGGGTCGCGGACGACGGCGCCGCGTACCTGGCGATGGAGGTGCTCGAGGGCGAGACGGTCTTCGACCGCATGGCCCGGGCGGGGGTGCTCCCCGCGGGCGAGGTGCTGGCGCTGGCCGAGCGGGTCCTCGAGGTGCTGGTCGTGGCGCACGCGCACGGCGTGGTCCACCGGGACATCAAGCCCGAGAACCTGCACATCGGGTACGACGGGCGGGTGAAGGTGCTCGATTTCGGGATCGCGCGCGTGCTCGATCCGCTCCCGTTCGGCATGGGGGAGCTGCCGGACAAGACGGCGACGAAGACGGGGGTGGCGCTCGGCACGAGCGAGTACATGGCGCCCGAGCAGGCGACGGGGAACGTGCGCGAGATCGACGGCCGGACCGACGTGTTCGGGCTGGGCGCCACGATGTTCCGGCTGCTCTCCGGCCGCGCGATCCACGGCGAGGTCGCCGACGCGCGCCTGCTCATCGCCGCGGCGACGGAGCGGGCTCCGTCGCTCGCGGCGTGCGCGCCGGCCGTGCCCTCCGAGGTGTGCGACGTCGTGGATCGCGCCCTCGCGTTCCACAAGGCCGAGCGCTACCCCGACGCGGCGACGATGCGCGCCGACGTCCGCGCGGTGCGGGCCGGCCGGCTGCCGCCGTACGTGGTGGCCGTGGAGGAGGGGCGGATCCCGGCGGGGGCCCCGCTTCCGCGTCGCTGAGGGAGCCCTCCTCGCGGAGGGCGCCCTGTCCGGCTGCGACGCGCGTCAGCGGCGGCCGGCGCAGCGGAGCTGACCGTTGTCGTTCATGATGTCTCCGCGGCACCGCCGGAAGTCCACCATGCGCGTCCTGTGGAAGTTCCCCCTCCGGTCCTGGCACCTCGCGAACAGCGTGCCTCGCTCCATCCGGACGTCCCTGCACGTCCTGAGGTAGGAGCCCTCGGGTGGCCGGCGTTGCGCTTCCGCCACATCGCTGCTGGACATCACGGTGGACAACGAGAGCGCGCCGAGGACCAGCGCGACGAGCGAATTCTTCATGATTCCCCCCAGGTTGGCGCAGCGCTTTGCGGGGCGATGCGTTGCTGAGCTCATGGGGCCGGGGCGCCGTGGGCGCAATCCTGCCAGAACGGCGAGGGGGTGAGGGGTGAATGGGAAGAATTGAACCACAGAGGCACAGAGGGCACAGAGGGGAGAGAGGGAGATAAATAATCAGACCTCTGCTTTTTCATCCTCTTTTTTCTGTCCTCTGTGCCCTCTGTGCCTCTGTGGTCCGATCTCTGCTGCCTTCCACGATGTATCGAGTCGATCGAAGGGCCGCTGAGCTCAGCGCGGACCGTCGTCGACATGGGCAGGTACTTTAGCGTTCGCTGCGCCCCTGTCGGCTCCCGTGCTCCTCGCCCGCGAGCAAGCTCGCCGCCTTCGCGAGATCCGCCTGGAAATGCGCCCGCGCCGCCGCGCGCGCCGCCTCGTCCGGCATGCGCAGGAGCGCCGCCGGGTGGTAGGTCGCCATCCACGACTCCGCCCACGGCGTCTTGAAGACCTGGCCGCGGCTCTGCGTGACGCTGAACCGACCGCCGAGGAACGAGCGCGCCGCCGTCGCGCCGAGACACACGATCACGCGCGGCCGCACCGCCTCGACCTCCGCCTGGAGCCAGGCGCGACAGGCCTGGATCTCCGGGCCGACGGGCTTCGCGTGCAGCCGGCGCTCGCCGCGCGGCTCCCACTTGAAGTGCTTCACCGCGTTCGTCACGTAGATGCCGCCGCGCGACAGGCCCGCTCCGGCGAGCGCCTCGTCGAGCACGCGCCCCGCCGGCCCGACGAACGGCCGGCCGCAGAGGTCCTCCTCGTCTCCGGGCTGCTCCCCCACGAGCATCAGCGCCGCGTCCGCCGGACCCTCGCCGAACACCGTCTGCGTCGCCCGCTCGCACAGCGCGCACGCCTGGCACGACGCCGCCGCCTCGCGGAGGACGGGGAGCGCGCGCGAGCCGGGCACGTACGCCTCCGCCGCGCTCGCCGCCCCGCTGCGGCTCGTCTGCATCGCGTCGACGCGCGACGCCGCGTCCCGCACGAGCTCGCTCATCACCGAGAGCTCCGGGAGGGTGCTCCAGTGCTTCACAGGCATCTCCGCGCGCATCGCCCGGAGGTTCACCCGCGCGGGGTTGTAGATCGCGCGGTAATAGGTGCGGAACAGCTCCTCCAGCTCGTCCTCGCGCGGCGCCGCCTCGCGCGGCAGCCCGGGGCCATAGCGGAGCTCGGCGCCGTCCCAGTGCGCCGACTCGTCCGGGGTCAGGATCGACCACGCCATCGACGGGAAGCGCCGCTCGAAGAACGGCGCGCCCAGGCGCACGATCCGGTGGTCCGGGCGGTACCACGCGACGTAGCGCTCGCCGCCGCCCTCGTCCTCGACCCGCCGGAAGCGCACGAACGCGTGCAGCTTGTGGACGTCGCGCCGCACCGCCTGCTCCAGGGCGCGCAGCCGCGCCACGTCGGGATCGGCGGCGAGCTCGAGCAGGTAGGGCTCGCCGTGGGTCAGGCGGAACAGCGCGCGGTAGAGCAGCGCGAACCGCGCCGCGTCGCGGTGGCAGGCGACCGCGGTCGCGAGGCGCATGTAGGCGGCGGGGACGCGTGGGCGCGGCGCGTCGTCGGACGCGGCGGGCGCGGCGCTGACGGGGGCGGCCGGCGCGTCGTCGGACGTGGCAGGCGCCGCGCCGAAGAGGACGCCCTGGCCCTCGGCCGCCACGTCTTCCCAGAGGACGTCCTCGGGCGGCGCCTCGCGGGCGAGCAGCGCGCGGGCGGCGTCGCGGAAGGCCTCGAACGTCGGCGGGATGGGCGCGCGGATCACAGCTCCCCGGAGCGCGCCACCTCGCGCGCCTCGAACAGGCCGAGCTGCGCCGGCGGGCGGACCCGCTGCGAGAGCCCGGCGCGGTCGAGGTCCCGCGCCGCGCTGCGGTGCTCGTCGGCCGTGACAAGGAACGGCGCCGCGCGGGCGACCGGGACGCGGAGCCGCGTGAGGTCGGCCATGCGGACCGCGCGGTGGCGGCGCATCGCGAGCACGCGGTGGACCGTCCGCACCCCGAGCCCGGGCACGCGGAGGAGCGCCTCCCGGGGCGCCGTGTTCACGTCGACAGGGAAGAACTCGCGGTGCGCGAGCGCCCACGCGAGCTTCGGATCCATCGTGAGATCCAGGTTGGGCGAGGCCGCGCCGAGGAGCTCGCCCGCGGAGAAGCCGTAGAACCGGATCAGCCAGTCCGCCTCGTACAGCCGGTGCTCGCGCGCGAGCGGCGGCGACTCGGCCGGGAGCCGCGCGTCGGCGTGCGGGATCGGGCTGAACGCGGAGTAGTAGACGCGCCGCAGCCCGTGCGCGGTGTACAGCCGGGAGGCGGTGGCGAGGATCTCCTGGTCGCTCGTTGGCGTCGCGCCCACGATCATCTGCGTGCTGTGCCCCGCGGGCGCGAACGCGGGCCGGCGCGGGCTCGGGTCGTCGCGGGCCTCGACGATCCGCGCGTGGATCTCCGTCATGGCGGCCTCGATGGCCGGCATCGTCTTCTCGGGCGCGAGCGCCGCGAGATCCCGCTGCGTCGGCAGCTCGACGTTGACGCTGAGCCGGTCGGCGTACCGCCCGGCCACGTCGAGGAGCTCGGGCGACACGCCGGGCGCCGCCTTCAGGTGGATGTAGCCGCCGAACCGGTGCTCCTCGCGCAGCGACCGGGCGACCGCCACGAGCTGCTCCATCGTGTAATCAGGGCTCTTGAGGACTCCCGAGCTCAGGAACAGCCCTTCGATGTAGTTCCGCCGGTAGAAGTCGAGCGTGAGCGCGACCACCTCCCCGGGCGAGAACCTCGCGCGCTCCACGTCGCTGGACAGGCGGTTCACGCAGTACTGGCAGTCGTAGATACAGACGTTCGTCAGCAGGATCTTGAGCAGGGAGACGCAGCGGCCGTCCGGCGTGTAGCTGTGGCAGATGCCCATACCTTCCGTGCTGCCGATCCCCTGCGGCAGAGCGGGGCGGCGGGAGCCGCTGCTCGCGCACGAAGCGTCGTACTTTGCGGCGTCCGCGAGGATCGCGAGCTTTCGCTTGAGCTCCATGAACCGGACCAACCTTGGGGACTCCGCCCCTCTTGGCAAGGCCCGCGCGGGGAAAACGCATGTCAGGCAAGCGGCTTTCGGCCGCGTGGCCGTCGTGATCGCGTCCGTGTCGATGCGCCTCGTGACGCGCTGCGCGCGACGGATGAGTCGACAGATGAGTCGGCTCGTTCATGCTCGCTCGCCCCGACCGTCGTGTGTTACTCCGGAGGAATGCGAACTTTCTTGAGGAACGCAGTCGTCCTCATGTCGGCTGTCGTCGGCTCGAGCCACGCCGGCTGCGGCGACGATGGCGCTCCCGCGGTGGGGAGCCAGTCCGGGTCAGGCGGCCTCGGCGGCGCCAGCGGCAGCGGCGGTCTCGGCAGCAGCGAGGGCAACGGCGGTCTCGGCGGCGGCGCCGGCGAGGGTTCGTCTGCATCGAGCAGCGCCGAGGTGTCGAGCTCGACCGGCGCCGGGGGCGGGGACGCGGCCCTCATCGACCGGTTCGGGATCGCGATGCTGCGGCCGACGCTGCCTTCCGGAAAGGCGTGGTTCTCGACATGGGACAACGGCGTCGCGCGCACGTTCTCGGGGATCGACCCGGCCGACGCCTGGTTCGACGCCGACCATGGCGATGCCTCCTATGACACCGACGGCCAGGGGATCCTCGAGATCAGCGGCGACGTCCCGCGGATGTACGTGCACGATCCCGCGCTCGCCGACCCGTGGACCGACGTCGAGGTGACCGTGTATTTCCTGCGCGCCGACGACGACGGGACACCTTATGGAGGCCTCGTCGCCATGGCGCGCACCAACCACGGCACGATCGGCGACGAGGACGTCAACAGGTGCGATACGCGAGGGATCGCTGCCCGCATGCGCTACGACGGCAAGGTCGATTTCGAGAAGGAGACGAGCCACCCCGCCTCGACGGCCATCCTGGGCAAGACGTACTGGGAAGGCGGCATGCCGGAGCAGGTCTGGATAGGCTACAAGCAGCTCGTCTACGATCTGCCGAACGGCGATGTGAAACAGGAGCTCTGGATCGATGAGACCGACGGCGCGAACGGCGGCGCCTGGGTGAAGATCCACGAGCACGTCGACCAGGGGACCGACTTCGGCGTGGGGGGCGAGCCCTGTCAGCCGGGGATCGATCCCGCGATGCGGCTCACCCGGGAGCCGACCCGCCCGGGCTCGGAGACCGGCAAACCGAACCTCAGCGTCTATTTCCGGAGCGACGGGGTAGGCCCCGGCGGTCTCCTGTACAAGAAGGGAAGCATCCGGGAGATCGTGCCTTGACCGGCGCGCGCGGGCCTGTCGGCGCCCGCGCGTCGAGGCCAGCGCGGTTGGCGCGAGACGCCGGTATGCCTCGAGCGGGCGTCCCGGTGGGGCTTTACGCACGGCGCGACTTCGCCGATCCTTGTGCAATGCACCTACGTCTCGTTCCTGCTCTGGCTTTCGCTGTTGCGCTTCATGGCTCCGGGTGTTCGGACGCCGGCACCGGGGATCCCGTCGGCTCCGGCGCCGGCGGCGCCGGGGGCGCGGGGGGTGGTGGCGGGAACGACCTCGGTGAGATCGCCGGGGGGGTCGGTGGGGGGAGCGGGCTCTCGACCGACGTGAGCGTGATCATCACGGCCGACAACGCCTATGGCTTCGGCTATGGGACCGGCGACAAGCTCCTGAATTACTTCGGCGGCGTCGAGAACCTCCTCGCGGACGAGATCTTCTCCTGTCCCGTCGGCCACGGGCCCGAGTCGTACACGGTGCCGGCCCGGTCCGCCGACGCCGGAAACTATCTCTACATCGTCACCTATGCCGACATCCTCACGACGCAGGGCGTGATCGGCCAGTTCTTCCGCGAGGGCGCCGAGCCCGTCTTCACCGGTAACGGCGCGTGGGAGGTCTGCGCGACCGGCGAGGACTACGATCTCGGCTCGCACGGGCCGACGCTGGAGGCCGTCAACCAGCACATCGCGCGCTGCAACGGTGGAGATCTGGATCCGCAGACGACAAGCGGCGGCTGGGTGACGACGGAGGTGTCCGAGCGCGGTCATGTCGTGTTCGGCGAGGCGAACGACACCCCCCGAGACGACCCGCAGCCCGGCAACGAGTTCCCGATCGTCTGCGGCATCGACGAGGGGGCCCGGTGGATGTGGTACGAGTGGAACCCGAGCCGCACCACCGGCAGCCCGTTCCTGTGGCCCGGCGGCAGCAGCAACGTCATCAGGGATTTCTTGATCTTCCGGCTCGGCGCCGAGTTCATCCCCGAGCCGCCGCGCTGACCGACTGCCAGGCTCACGGCCCAGGGGGATCGTGAACCGTCAGGGCGCCAGGAGACGAGACGTTCTCTCCTGGGCGCCCCCTGAGCATCGCGTCCATGTTCCGCTAGGCTCGGCGCCCGCACCCTCATGGTCCGCGCTCGCCTGATGATCCTCGCCGCCGCCGTCCTCTGGTCCACCGGAGGCGCGGCCATCAAGCTGATCTCCCTCGACGGGTGGCAGGTCGCCTCGGGCCGCGCGCTGGTCGCGGCGCTCGCGCTCGGCCTGGCCATGCCCGGCGCGCGCCGCTGGCCCTCGCGGCGCGCGCTCGCGGTCGCGGCCATCTACGCCGCCGTCATGGTGCTGTTCGTGCTGGCCACCAAGCTGACCACCGCCGCGAACGCGATCTTCCTCCAGTCCACCGCGCCCGTGTACGTCCTGCTGCTCAGCCCCTGGCTGCTCGGCGAGCGGCCCTCGCGCGGCGAGAAGCTCGCGGCGCCCGTCTTCATCGTGGGCCTCGGGCTCTTCTTCCTGGACCAGCTCTCTGCCGGACAGCTCCTCGGCAACGCCCTCGCGCTCCTCTCCGGGCTCGCGTTCGCGCTGAGCGTGATGGCGTTCCGCGCGACCCCGGACGACAACCCCGTGGTGCTCGTCTGGGGCAACCTCCTCGCGTGCCTCGGCGCGCTGCCGATGGCGCTCGGCGGCGCGGCCCGCCCGGGGCCGCTCGACCTCGCGCTCCTCGTGTTCCTGGGCGCGGTGCAGATCGGCCTGTCCTACGTCCTGTTCAGCCGCGGCCTGCGCCACACGCCGGCCGTCGAGGCCTCCCTGCTGGCGCTGGTGGAGCCGGTGCTCAACCCCGTCTGGGCGCTCCTCTTCGTCGGGGAGCGCCCAGGGCTCTGGTCGACCGTGGGCGGCGCCGTCATCCTCGGCGCCACCGTCTGGCGGACCCTGCACGCCGCGCGCGCCGCGCCCCCGCAGGCGACGCTGCCGAGCTCACGCGCGTGAGCGCGGTGGGGGAGTGGGGGAGTGGGGAGTTGGGGGAGGGAGGCGCGCCTCGCCGGGACGCGCGCCCCGGTGAATCAGGCTCGCCGGACGGCGCAGCCGGTTCGCGGCGCCGCGCCGCGATGCGCGGCCGAGACGCCTGTCACTTCGCCTCGACCTTCACGCCGGCGCTCGCCTTGAAGTTCGCCTTCGCGCCGCCGCCGCCGTTGCCGTCGCCGTCCACCGCGGGCGCGGTCGCCTTCAGATCGAACGACGGCGGCGTGTTGGGATCGCACTCCGGCGGCGGCCCGAACCCGTCGGCGTTGAACTTCCACGAGACCGAGCCCGACGCCGAGGGATCCTTCCGGATCGCCTTGATCTCCACCTCGTGCTCGCCCGCGCGCGCCGGCGTGCAGTACGAGAACAGGTAGAAGCGCTTCATGTGCGCCTCGATCTTCGCCGCGATCTTGTCGAACGACTCCTTGACCTTGGCCTGGTCCGCCGCGAGCTCGGTCCCGTCGCGCCCGATCTCGTCGAGCCGCGCCTTCTCGATCTCGGCGCCGACGCCGACGACGAAGATCTGGTAGTTCTCGTACTCTTCCTTGTCGAGCTCCTTGAGCATGTCCTCGCGGCTCACGCGGTTCGCGCGATCGGTGCCGTCGGAGAACACGACGAGCGTGCCGAACTTGAGCGGCCGCCGGTCCTTGTCGAGCTGCTTCTTGAGCTCGCGGACGCCCTCGACCACGCCGCCGTGGAGGTTTGTCGACGTGTCCTTGGGCTTGTAGCTCCGGAGCCCCTCGAGGCCGCCCTGGACCGAGCCCTGCGCCTCGGTGAACGGGACGACGGAGTGGATTTTTGCCTCGCCATCGAACGCGTAGACGCCGACCTTCTGGCTCTTGCCGACCCGGTCGCTGAACGACTGCGCGGCGTCGACGAGCGCGTCGGCCTGGCCCGACTCGGTGATGCTGCCGCTCATGTCGACGAGCAGCATCGTGTACATGACCGCCGCGACCTCGGGGTTCTGGATGGTCTGCTTGCTCTCGAACGTCGAGACGAGGTCGCCGTCCTCGTAGATCTCGAAGTCGGCGGCCGTCAGGCCGCCGACCGGCTCGTCCTCGCCGGCGTCGACGCTGAAGAACACCCAGACGTTGTTCGGCTTCTTCTGGGCGGAGTTGATCCGGGTCACCCGCAGTCCGCCGCCGCAGGCCACGCTCGAGAGCGCGAACAGGGCGGCGAGCAGGATCCGGAACGCTGGAGAACAAAGGAGAGTTTTCACGGGCGGGATTAGCGCGCATCGGGCGCCGCCGTGTCAATTCGCTGCGCGCAGGCAGGCTGCCTGGCGGCGGGCGCGCCGGCCGAGCACGGCCGGGCGGGGGCCGGGAGCGCCGCTTCCACGGCCGGCGGCGCCGCCGCGGCGTCCCCCGCGGCCGCCTCGCCGGTCCGCGCCCGGGGGCCACCGCGCCGGTTTACAGCGGGAAGGAGACCGCCGTACATAGGCCGGCGCACCTCCGAGGAGCGCGCCGGGCGCCCCCCGCCGTCAGCGAGTTGCTCCTACCCAGCGGATTTCCGTTACCCTGTCGCCGCATGGCACGCATCCTGATCGTCGAGGACTCGCCGGCAATGCGAGCGTACGTACGCTCGACGCTCGAGGACTGCGTCGTGGGGCTCGCGGGCGACGTCGACATCGTGGAAGCCATGAACGGCTTCGACGCGCTCCGGCTCCTGCCGCGCGGCGCGTTCGACCTCGTGATCACCGACATCAACATGCCCGACATCAACGGGCTCGAGCTCATCCGCTTCGTCCGGCAGAGCGACCGCTACCGGCGCGTCGGCATCCTCATCATCTCCACGCAGGCGGCCGAGCGCGACATCCAGCGCGGGCTCCGCCTCGGCGCGGACCTCTTCCTCCCGAAGCCGTTCACGCCCGAGGCCCTGCGGGACGCGGTGGTCGCCTGCCTCGACGGGCGCGCCCAGCGCGCCGCCGACGGTGACACCGACGTCTCCGAGCTCGCCGGCGACGCCCCGCTGACGGGCCTCGCCGGCGACGTCCGTTCCCCGCCGCCCGAACGCGCCACGGAGCCGGTGACCCGCACCAAGCAGCCCGGCTCCGGCGAGGAAGGCGGCGGCTGATGGTGGACAGCGGCGATCGCGCGCGCGAGGAGTTCTTCTCGGAAGCGCAGGAGATCGTCGAGGGGCTCGGGCGCGACCTGCTCGCGCTCGACGAGGCGGTGCGGACCAACAAGATCGACCCCGACGTCATCAACGACGTCTTCCGCGCCGTCCACACCCTGAAGGGGCTCGCCGGGCTCTTCGGCGCGACCCGGATGGCCACCCTGTCGCACGAGCTCGAGGAGCTGCTCGACAACCTGCGCCTCGGCCGCATCGAGATCAGCGCGTCCGTCCTCGACCTGCTGTTCCGCAGCGTCGAGCTCTACGGGCGCATCCTCCAGAACGAGAAGGACGGGCGCGACGCGCCCATGCCCGAGGTCGACGACCTCCTCCGCCAGCTCCACCAGGACGCCGGCCCGAGCGCGGCCGGCCTCCCGGACGACAACTACGACCTCGATCCGGGGCTGCTCTCCGTGCTCACCGAGTACGAGGAGCACCGGCTGCGCACGAACATCGCGAGCGGGATGACCCTGTTCCGGCTCCGCGTGCAATTCCACCTCGCCACGATCGACCAGGCGCTCGACGACCTGAAGATCACCGCGAAGCCGTACGGCGAGATCATCACCTACCTGCCGACGGGCGCCGGCGCGGACCAGGACTCGATCGAGCTCGACATCCTCATGGCGTCGCGCGCGCCGCTCGAGGAGCTCCAGCGCGCCCTGCACCAGGCCGGCGCCGCGGTCGAGGAGATCCCGCGGCGCAACAACAACGGGCACGGCCGCGTCGCGCCGCCGGGGATGCCGTCGATGTCGGCCGCGCTCCGCGGCGGCGCGCCCACGGGCGTGTCGCGCGCCGTCGACCTGACCGGCTCGATGGCGGCGAGCCCGCCGTCGAGCGCGCGCGGCAACCGCAAGGGAGAGCTGAGCTCCATCCGCTCCGTCGCGCAGACGGTGCGCGTCGACATCCACAAGCTCGATCGGCTGATGAACATCGTCGGCGAGCTCGCCCTCGTCCGATCGGCGCTCGGCCGCCTCGTCGAGCGGCTCCGCGCGGCGCCGACGGAGCGCGAGCTGAGCCTCGACCTCCACCGGCTCCAGCGCACGTTCGACCGGCACCTCGCCGCCATGCAGGCGGGCATCCTCGAGGTCCGGATGGTCCCGCTCGGGCAGGTCTTCGACAAGCTCGCGCGCGTCGTCCGCCAGATCAGCCGCGACGCCGACAAGCTCGTGAACCTCGTCATCACGGGCGCCGAGACCGAGGTCGACAAGCTCATCGTCGAGGAGCTCAGCGACCCGCTCATGCACATGATGCGCAACGCCATCGACCACGGCATCGAGTCGAAGAGCGTGCGCGAGGCGGTGGGCAAGCCCGCGGTCGGCACGATCGCGCTGAACGCCTTCCAGAAGGGCAACCACGTCGTCATCGAGATCGAGGACGACGGCAAGGGCATCGACGTCGACAAGCTCCTCGACGCCGCCCTGCGCCGCGGGGTCATGACCCCGGAGGACGCGCGCACCACGAGCTACCGCGAGGTCCTGAACCTCATCTTCCAGCCGGGCATCTCGACGAAGACCGACGTGAGCGAGATCTCGGGGCGCGGCGTCGGGATGGACGTCGTGAAGACGAACATCAGCAAGCTCGGCGGCGTCATCGACGTGCACAGCGAGCCCGGCATCGGCACCAAGATGACGGTGACGCTGCCGATCACGCTGGCCATCATCAGCGCGCTCATCGTCCGCGTCGCCGACAGGCTCTTCGCCATCCCGCTGACCAACGTGCAGGAGGCGGTCGCGCTCGACGAGGCCACGGTGCGCCAGATCGACGGCCGCGAGATGATCACGCTGCGCAACAGCACGCTCCAGCTCTGCTACCTCGCGCGGCTCTTCGGCCTGAACGAGGAGGAGGAGCTCAGCGCGCGCATCGCCGGCCTGCTCGGCGGCGCGCGCGGCGGCTCCGCGGCGCGGCCCGCCGTCGGCGGGCGGCGCGGGTCCGACGGCCGCGCGACGCTCGGGCTCCGGGAGGGGAGCAAGCGCAAGTACATCGTGGTGGCGTCGGTCGGCGCGCGCAGGCTGGGGCTCGTCGTGAGCACGCTCATCGGCCAGCAGGACGTCGTGATCAAGGCGCTCGGCCCGTCGCTCTCGTCGGTGCGCGGCTTCTCCGGCGCCACGGAGCTCGGCGACCAGCGCATCGCGCTCGTCCTCGACGCCCCGGCGCTCATCGAGGAGATCCTCCACGGCGGGGACCGGCAGCGCAACGATCCGCGGAGCACCCATGGCTAACCTCTCCCGAAGGCACGCCCGCGTCCCTGTGTCGAAGCGGAACTCGCGCGCGCAGGCGACCGGCCCGCGGACCGAGTACCTCGCGTTCACGCTCGCGGGCGACACCTACGCCGCGCCCGTGTCGCTCGTGCGCGAGATCCTGAAGCCGCCCCCGCTCACGCCGGTGCCGCGCGCGCCGGACTCGACGATGGGCATCGTCAGCGTCCGCGGGCAGCTCGTGACCGTCATCGACCTGCGGCGGCGGATGCGGCTGCACGAGGGCGCGCCGCAGCGCCGGGCGCGCATCCTGCTCGTCGACGCGGCGAACGGCGAGACGCTCGGCCTGTTCGTCGACGAGGTCCAGCAGGTCTACCGGCTCGCCGACGCCGAGATCGAGCACGCCGCGACGGCGCTCGGCGGCGACGTCGCGGGCTACATCGCCGGCATCGCCCGGCCCATGCACGGGGCGACCGCGTCCGACGGCGCCCAGGGCGAGGCGCAGCCGCGCGTGATCATCCTGCTCGACCTGCAGGCCATACTCGCGTCCTAAGGGACGATTCGTCCGCGCCCGGGCGGCTCGAAGAGCCCGGGCGCTCGGAGGCTCAGATGCCGTTAACTGGAGAGCGAAGCCGTCCCGACCCGCAGAAGAGCCTCGTCGGCTTTGTGGTCGGCGACGTGCATTACGCGATCGACATCACGCGGGTGCGCGAGATCGTGAACCCGCTGTCGGTGACCACGCTGCCGCACACGCCGCCCGAGGTCGCCGGCGTCGCGAATCACCGCGGCGAGGTGGTGCCCGTGATCGAGCTCCGCGTGCGCTTCGGGCTCCCCCCGGTCGAGCCGAGCCGCAGCACCAAGTGGATCCTGGTCGACGTCGGCACGCACACGGTCGGGCTCGTCGTCGACGCGGTGACGGAGGTCTTCGGGACGAGCGGCGACTACCGCCCGACGCCGCCGGTGGGCGGCAGCAGCGATCTGCGCGGCATCGTGGGCGTGACGACGCACGACGAGCGGATGATCTTCGTGCTCGACGTCGGGCGCTTCATCGAGCTCGCCCTCGCGCTCGCCGCGTCCGGCGCGCTCCTGGAGGCCCCGTGAGCCGCGCCTTCGACGACCTGGGTCCGTACAGCGACCCGCGCGTGAGCGACGCGGGCGCCTGGCCGACCGAGCCCGAGTCCATCTCGCCCAGCGTGCGCAGCACGCCGATGCCGATCTCGGCCATCGCCGCGGCGCTCGCGGCGGACGACGCCGAGGAGCGCCGCCAGGGGGCCGCGCGGCTCGGCCGGGCGGACGTCGCGGAGGCGCTGCCGCTCCTGCTCCGGGCGCTCGGCGATCCCGACTGGCGCGTCCGCAAGGAGGCGACCTACGCCTGCCACCGG
Source organism: Sorangium sp. So ce406 (assembly GCF_051474675.1). Taxonomy (NCBI): domain Bacteria; kingdom Pseudomonadati; phylum Myxococcota; order Polyangiales; family Polyangiaceae; genus Sorangium; species Sorangium sp. So ce406. Next base: position 2,214,737 of record NZ_CP150340.1, read on the forward strand.
CTGATCCAGGCGTCGTCATCGGCCGCGCCGTCCCAGGGCGGCGCCGAAGGCGACCGCCCGTCCGCGGCCCAGCGCGGCGCCGAGGGCGACCGCCCGCCCGCGGCGCAACGCGGCGCCGAGGGCGACCGCCCGGCCGCCGCCGAGGGCGAGCGCCCGTCGGCACCGCAGCTCCTCGTCGGGGCGCTGCTCGACGCGCTGCGGACCAGCGACGACGTCGGCCTCCGGAACGCGGCCATCGAGGTGCTCGGCTACTGCGGCCGCGACGCCACGCCGGCGCTCGTCGGCGCCCTCGGCGAGCTCGCGGGCGACGAGCGCAAGCTGGTCGTCGACGCGCTCGGCCGCACGCGGGACCCGGCGGCGCTCGACGCGCTCTACGCGACGCTCGGGGAGAAGGACGACAACCTGCGCCAGAGCGCGATCGAGGCGATCTCCGGGATGGGGCTCATCGCGCGCGAGCGGGTGACGGACATCCTCTACGAGCGCCTCGCCGACCGCGATCGCTTCGTGCGGCTGACCGCGCTGAACGGCCTCAACGGCCTCGAGGCGCCGGTGCCGTGGCGGGTGCTCGCGCCGCTCATCGACGACCCGATCCTCCGCTCGTCGGCGCTGGTCGCCGCCGCGCTCGCGGAGAGCCCCGAGGCGCCGCGGGCGCTCTGCGCGGCGCTCGCGACGGCGCGCGGCGGCGCGTTCGCGCAGCTCGTGCGGGCGCTGGCGCGGCTCGCGGAGGGGCCGCTCGCGTCGCACGTCGTGACGTCGCTCCGGGCGGCCCCGCTCGAGGTGGGCGCCCGCCTCGTGCAGGCCGCCGCCGCGCTGGGCCCCGGCGGCGCGGAGCCCCCGTCGTGGCGCGGCCTCGGCGCCGATCCGGTGAGCGGTCGCGCGCAGGCGCTCGTGCTCGCGGCGATGGCGCGCGCGCCGGGCGCGGCCGACGCCGCGGTGCAGGCGATGATCGAGCCGGCGCTTGTCGAGACGGCGCAGCGCGCGCTCGGCCTGCTCGGCGAGGAGGCGCTGCCCGCGGTGCTCGCCTACCTCGAGCGCCACGTCGATCCCGACCCGGATCTCTGGGAGGGCCTCGACGACGCGACGGCCGCGCTCATCGACGGCGCTGTCGCGATCGCAGAGCAGCGCGGGCGCGCGGGCGACCCGGCGCGGCCTGCCCCGGACGCCGCGGCCGATCCGTCGCTCGACGAGCTGCTCGGCGCGGTGCGCCGGTCGGTCAAGAGCCCCTCGACGCTCGTGGCGACGAGCGCGCTCTACGGCCTCGCGAAGATCGGGGCCGCGGACGATTTCGACCTCGTCGTGTCGCAGACGCGCGCCATCTCGCTGCCGGTCGCGCGCGCGGCGGAGAGCGCGCTCGCGGGGCTCTCCGAGCGCTACCCCGAGGCGGCGCGCGCGCTCGCGCGGCAGCTCATGCAGGCCGAGCGGACGCACCTCGCCGCGGCGATCGTGATCGAGGCGCTCGGCTCGGCGGATCCGGAGGAGCTCGCGTTCCTGAGGAGCGCCGCGTCGGCGGGCGACGTGCGCGCGCGCCGCGCGGCCGTGACCGCGGTCGCCGCGGCGGCCGGCGTCGCGGCGCTCGACGTGCTGAGCCTCTCGCTGGCCGACGAGGAGCGGGAGGTCCGCCTGGCGGCGGCGCGCGCGCTGGGCCGCCTGTACGCGTCGCTGTCGGACGCCGATCCTGCCGGCGGCGAGCGGGCCCGCGCCCGCGAGCTGCTCGGGCTGGTGCGCGCCTCGGGCGAGCCCGAGCTCGTCGCGGCCGCGGCTCAGGGCGGCGCCCCGTTCCGCTCGGACCCCCCCTGGAGCGACGCGGGGGATCGGCTGAGCGCGCCCGTCTCGATCGAGGTCGGCGAGGGCGCCGTGTCCACTCCGGGGATGTCCGGCGGGCCGCCGTCGGGGAAGGTGCCGTGAACCGGCGGCGGGACGACGAGATCCGCCTCTTGCCCGACGAGTTCCAGCGGCTGCGGGATCTGTTCAACAAGCACTGCGGGCTGCAGTTCGGGCCCGAGGCGCGGACGTCCATGGAGCGCCGGCTCCGCGAGCGGATCGTGGTGCTCGGCCTCTCGTCGTTCGCGCAGTATCACGAGTACCTGCGCTTCCACAGCCGCGGGCGCACCGAGCTCGACGAGGCGATCGAGCTCATCACGGTCAACGAGACGTACTTCTTCCGCGAGGACTACCAGCTCCGCGCGCTGACGACCGAGATCGTGCCGATGATCGTGAAGGCCGGCGGCGCCAAGAGCCGGCTGTCGATCTGGAGCGCGGGCTGCTCGACGGGCGAGGAGGTCTACTCGATCGCGATCACCGTGCGGGAGTCGGGCGCCGCGGATCGCCGCGAGGTCCGCGTCTTCGGCAGCGACATCTCGCGCCGCTGCGTGGTGGCCGCGCGCAAGGGGGTGTACGGCGCCTCGTCCTTCCGCGTGACGCCCCCCGAGCTCAAGCGGCGGTACTTCACCGAGCGGCCGGACGGGTTCCACGTGGTGGACGAGCTGCGGTCGCTCTGCCAGTTCGGGCACCTGAACCTGCTCGACTCGTCGCGCGCGGCGGTGGTCGGGCGCGTGGACGTCATCTTCTGCCGCAACGTGCTCATCTACCTGGACGAGGAGTCGCGGCGCCGGGTGATCGACATCTTCTACGAGCGCCTCTCGCCCGGCGGGTTCCTCCTGCTCGGCCACTCCGAGTCGCTGCTGAACGTCACGACCGCGTTCGAGATCGTGCACCTCCGGGAGGATCTCGTGTACCGCAAGCCGGCGGCCACGCTGCGTCTCGGGCTCACGGAGGGCTCGCCGGAGCGGGGGGGCCCCGAACGTGGGGGGGCCGGCGGGGGGGCAGGAGAGGAGGGCGGATGAGGCGCCGAGGAAGTCGATGCTGTACAGGCGACGGGTGGTCCCATGGCGCCCCGGGTGGGCTAGAATGAACCTCCGGCGGAAGGTTTTGCGCTCATGACATTCGCTCCCCTGCGCGTGCTCGTCGTCGACGACTCCGCGTACAACCGGCGCAACATCGCCGAGATCTTGAGCGGAAGCGACGAGATCGAGGTCGTGGGCAAGGCCGGTGACGGCGACGACGCGCTCCGCCAGGCCGCGCAGCTCAGGCCGGACGCGATCACGCTGGATCTCGAGATGCCGCGCATGGACGGCTTCACGTTCCTGCGCATCCTGATGGCGCGGCAGCCCACGCCGGTGATCATCGTCTCCAGCTACAGCCACAAGGAGAACGTCTTCAAGGCGCTCGAGCTGGGCGCGGTCGACTTCGTGGCGAAGCCGGACCGGCAGTTCACGGCCGACGCGCAGATCCGCCGGGAGATCATCCAGAAGGTCCTGCTCGTGCGCTACCTCCGCCCCCGCTCGCCGATGCCGGCGGCCGCGGCGCCGGCCCGCGCGTCGCAGCCCACGGCGCAGCGCGCGGCGCAGGAGCCGTCGCGGCTCGGGGTCTCCCTGCGCCACCTCGTGGCGGTCGGCTCCTCGACCGGCGGCCCCACGGCGCTGCTCGAGATCTTCAACCGGATCCCGGATCGTTTCCCCGGCGCGATCCTCATCGCGCAGCACATGCCCGACAAGTTCACGCGCACGTTCGCGGAGCGGCTCGATCGCAAGGGCGGGCTCCGCGTCGTGGAGGCGCAGAACGGCGACCAGGTGGTGGCCCGCAAGGCGTACGTGTGCCCGGGCCGGATGTGCATGGAGATCGCGGTGACGCCGGGCAGCGGGGTTGGCCTGAGCGGCGACATCCGGATCCGGGTGGGCGCGCCGGCCCCTGGCGATCGCTACGTGCCGAGCGCGGACCGGCTGTTCCGGAGCGTGGCGCAGGTGGGCGGCAGCCGCGCGGTGGGCATCATCCTGACGGGGATGGGCGACGACGGGGTGAACGGCGCGCGGGCGATCCGCGCGGCCGGGGGCACGGTGGTGGCCGAGAGCGAGGACTCCGCGGTGGTCTACGGCATGCCGGGCGCCGCGGTGCGGGCGGGGGTCGTGAACGAGAGCCTGCCGTTCACGGCGATCGGCGACTTCATCGCGCTGCTCTCGTAGCGGGCGCGGCGGTTCCTCGAGAACCCCGAGAAAATAAAACCACAGAGGCACAGAGGGCACAGAGGGAGAGAATTTTCTGCCCCCCTCCGATCGGAGAGCGCCCTGCGATCGGAGCGCTCCGAGCTCTCTCTCCCTCTGCTCTCTCTTTCCTCTGTGCCCTCTGTGCCTCTGTGGTTCAAATCTCTCCCTTCATCACACATGCCTCTGCTTTGTGCTCCAGCCACCTGAACCGTTGGCACTGCAACGGTTCCCGGCTGACTGCCAAAGTTGACCCCTCGGGCGCATCGTGAGACAGGTCGGTCGCTGACATGCGGATCCGACGCGCCGCACGCAGGCTTGTTTGTCTTGTCTGGATGGCCGCCCTCTCGGGCGTCGCGTTCGACGGCGTCGCTGCGCCCGCGGCCAGCGCGGCCGAGCCGCCGAAGGCCGAGGCGAAGAAGGACGGGGCGGCCGACGGCAAGGCGGAGAAGCCTGCCCCGGCAAAGCCGGCGGCGCGCGCCGCGGCGCCGAGCGGCAAGGGCGGCGCGAAGCGCGTGGCCGCCAAGGCGCCGGCGAAGCCCGCGGCGCGGTCGAAGCCGGCGAAGAAGGGCGCGGGCAAGATCGCGCGCAAGCCGGGGGAGCCCGGCGCCCCGGACGAGGCGGCGCGGCGGGTCATCGCGGGCACCGCGACCCCGGCGGGGGCGAGCGTCGCCGAGTCGCCCGAGCTCCGCACGATGCGCGAGATCGACCAGGCGCTCTTCCCCGGCGCCACGCCGACCGCCGGCCCTGCGTGGCCGGTCGACGGCACGCTCCTGCTCGGCGCGGGCGAGCCGCGCCTCGAGGCGTCCGGCCTGCCGCCCTCGGGCCTGACGGCCGCGCCGGTGCAGGCCGAGGAGACCCGCGACATCTCCTGGCTGCGGCAGCTCGAGCTGCCCGAGATCCCGGTCCGCTGGGACGGCCGGGTCGTGCGCTACCTCGAGTACTACAAGGACGACCCGCGCGGCCGCTCGGCCGTGGCCACCTGGATCAAGAAGAGCGGCCGCTACGGCGCCGCGATCCGCCGCGTCCTCCGCGAGCAGGGGCTCCCGGAGGACCTCCTCTGGCTGTCGCTCGTCGAGAGCGGCTTCGACCCGACCATCCACTCCCCGGCCGGCGCCGCGGGCCTCTGGCAGTTCATGCCCGAGGGCGCGCGCATCTACGGCCTCACGGTCGACCGGTGGATCGACGAGCGCCTCGACCCGGAGCGCTCGACGCTCGCGGCGGCGCGGTACCTCTCGGATCTGCGGCGGCGCTTCGGCGGCTGGGAGCTCGCGTTCGCGGCCTACAACATGGGGTACGGCGGGCTGCTCGCCTCTATCCGCAAGTACAACACGAACGACTTCTGGGAGCTGTCGCGGCTCGAGGCGGGGATGCCGCTCGAGACGGCGCTCTACGTGCCGAAGATCCTCGCGATCGCGATCGTGGCGCGGAACCTGAAGGTCTTCGGCTGCGACGAGCTCGAGCTCGACCCGGCGGTGACGTTCGACAAGATCTCGCTCGGCTCCGGGGTGTCGCTCCAGTCGGTGGCGGCCGCGACGGGGGCGGGGTCGCCGGAGATCGAGGCGCTGAACCCGCAGCTCGTGGCGAAGCGCACGCCGCCCTCGCCGGTGGACGCGAAGGAGCAGGCGCGCTGGGAGATCCGGGTGCCGGCGGGCGCCGGGGCGCGCGCGGCGAAGTCGATGCCGAAGCTCCTCGAGCGCGAGCCGAAGCTCGAGCGGTACCTGGTGCGCTGGGGCGAGTCGCTCGACGACATCGCGACGTTCCGCGGGACGACGCGGTGGACGCTGCAGTCGCTGAACGGCCTGCGGGCGGGCGAGCCGGTGCGCCCGGGGACGCTGCTGTTCGTGCCGGCGGCGGAGGGCGTCGGCGTCGCGGCGGCGGAGCACCTGCTCGCGAACGGCGCGCCGCTGTCGTCGGAGGCGAAGCCGGTCGTGGTGGTCCCGGCGCAGCGCTTCTCGTACGAGGGTCGCCGGCGCGTGTTCTACCGGGTGGTCGCGGGCGACGCGCTCCGGGATCTCGCGGCGGTGCTGTCGGTGACGCCGGACGAGATCTGCCGCTGGAACACGCTCGCGCCCGGGGCGTCGCTCCACGAGGGCATGACGCTCCAGCTCTTCGTGCCGAGATCGCAGCGCCACGAGGGGGTCTTCCTGCTCGACGAGGCCGACGCGCGGGTGATGGAGGTCGGCTCGGAGCAGTTCTTCGCCCACTTCGAGGGGCTGAAGGGTCGCAAGCGCATCGAGATCGCGGTGCGCGAGGGCGACTCGTTCAGCACGCTCGCGACCCGGTACGGCCTGAGCGTGGGCAGCCTCGAGCGGATCAACCAGCGCTCGCGGCGGAGCGTGCTGATGCCGGGCGACCGGCTGGTGGTGTACGTGCCGACGTCGCATCGGGACGATCCGCCGCCGGTGGAGCCGCGCGAGGACGACGTCCGCGTGGCGTCGGCCCAGGCCGCGGGCGCGGTGGACGACGGCGACAAGGCGGCGGCCGCCGTGCCGGTGAAGCCTGCGACGGCCGCCGAGCCGGTGAAGGCGGCGGCGGCCGAGCCGGTGAAGAAGGTGGCGGCGGCCGAGCCGGTGAAGGCGGCAGCGGTCGAGCCAGTGAAGAAGGCGGCGGCGGCCGAGCCGGTGAAGCCGGCGGTGCTGGCGACGTCCGGGACCGCAGCAGGCGCAGGCGAGACGAAGCCGGCGAAGGCCGAAGGGAAGGCCGCCGAGGGGGCGGGCGAAACGAAGCCGGCGAAGGCCGAAGGGAAGGCCGCCGAGGGGGCGGGCGAAACGAAGCCGGCGAAGGCCGAGGCTGGCGCGGGCGAGACGAAGCCGGCGAAGGCCGAAGGGAAGGCCGCCGAGGGGGCGGGCGAGACGAAGCCGGCGAAGGCCGAAGGGAAGGCCACCGAGGGGGCGGGCGAGACGAAGCCGGCGAAGGCCGAGGCTGGCGCGGGCGAGACGAAGCCGGCGAAGGCCGAAGGGAAGGCCGCCGACGGGGCCGCGGAGACGAAGCCGGCGAAGGCGGAGGGGAAGACCGAGTCCGGCGCGGGCGCCACGAAGCCGGCGCGGGCCGAGGGCGCGAAGGCCGAGGCGGGCGCCGGGGAGAAGCCCGGCGGCGCGGGCGCGGCGGCCACCGGCGATCGGGCCGGCGCTGCGGCGGAGGAGAAGAAGGCTCCCGAGGGCGAGAAGAAGCCCGCGCCGGGCGGCGCGGACGAGAAGACCCCGGCGGGGCGCGCCAAGGGCGCGCAGGACAAGGAGAAGCCCGCGACGGGCGGCGGCACCGCCCTGTGATGTCGCGTGGCACGGCAGCCGAGCTCAAGCGAGCTCGGCTGTCGAGGGGAGCTGTCGAGTGGAGCCGAGACCACCCCGCGTCGAGATCGGGTCTCGCCGGCGTGTTTTCTCAGGTCTCGTCCCGCCCGTGGACGCTGGCCGGCGGGCTGGTCGCCTCGACCGCGGTGAACGGTTCAGTGATTTTGTAGAAATGTGATGCCCCTTTAGGCACCGTCCACGAGTCGCCGGGCTCGAGGCGCACCATCTGCCCCTCGAGGTGCAGCTCGGCTCGCCCCTCGATCACGAACCCCACGGTCTCATAATCGCGTACGGTCGGCTGTTTCTCCTCGCCGGGCGGCTCGCGCTCCCAGAGTCGCATCGAGACCTGGACTCCGGAGGCCAGGTACTTCTGTCCCATCTGCCCTCTCGGGGAGCGGCCGGAGGAGACCTTCATGATGGTTGTGTCGCCCATGTGCGCCTCGCTTTCGTCCTCGATCGACTCGTCCGGTCACTCGCCTGGTCTGGCCAGGAGCGCGGGCGCGATCGTGGGTGCGAGCCTCGCTGACGCGGATCGGGCTTCTCCCTCTTTCCTCGTCCGTCTTTGCTCGTCGGTCTTTCGTTGCAGAGAACGTATCCCGCTGGTCCGAACTCCTGTAGGATGGATCTCACTGGAGGCGCGTCCCGTGGACCTGGGATCTGGATGGTATGTCGCGCGGGAGCGCGCGCAGGATGGGTCGCACGGGGCGAGCGCGAGGCGGTGGGGGCAGGGGGAGCGCGGCCCTGTCACCGGAGCGGCGCTGATTGACGCGGTCTTCCGGGCGCGCTCCGTGAGGGCCAGGCGCGCCGCGCTGCCGGGAAGTCGCTGATGTCGTCTCCGAAGAGTCCGACCTTGCTCTCAGCCGGCGTGCTGATCGACAGGAAGTACCGGCTCGTGCGCCAGATCGGCGAGGGCGCGATGGGCGTCGTCTGGTCGGCGGTGAACGTGGCGACCGCGCGCGAGGTGGCGCTGAAGCTGATCCACCGCCCCGAGGCCGAGTTCCGGCTGCGGCTGCAGCGCGAGGCGCGGAACTGCGGGGCGCTGCGGCACCGGAACGTCATCGACATCTACGACATGGGGGAGACGGAGGCCGGGGAGCCGTTCCTGGTGATGCAGCTCCTCACGGGCGAGACGGTGGCCGAGCTGCTCGCGCGGCGGCGCAAGCTCGAGCCGCCGGTGGCCGCGTCGATCGGGCGCGACGTCGCGCGGGGCCTCGCGGCCGCGCACGCGATGCACGTCATCCACCGCGACCTGAAGCCGGCGAACATCTTCCTGCACCGCGAGCCGGACGTGGACGAGCCGGTGGTGAAGGTGCTCGATTTCGGGGTCGCCAAGAACCTCTCGGTCAACGACGGCCTGCACACGGTGCAGGGCGGCGCTGTCGGATCGCCGCTCTACATGAGCCCGGAGCAGGTGAGGGCGGAGCCGAACGTGGATCACCGGGCCGACATCTGGGCGCTCGGGGTGGTGCTGTTCGAGATGCTGACCGGCATGCGCCCGTTCCAGGGGGACGCGCAGTCGGTGTTCATGGGGATCCTGACGGGCGAGATCCCCACCGTGTCCCGGTACCTGAGGCGGGTGGACCAGGGCCTCGTCGATCTGATCGCCCGCTGCATGCGGCGCGAGCGATCGGAGCGGATCGGCTCGGCGGCGGAGGTCGCGGCGCTGCTCGACCGGTACGCGGCGCGGGGCGTGGGCGCCGACGCGGCGCTGCGGCAGACGGCGGACGCGCCGTGGCCGCAGCCGGGCGCCGGCGGCGCGGCGGCGCAGCCCGGGTCGGGGAGCGCGGGCGCGGGCCTCGTTGCGCCGGCGTCGATCGCGGATCCCCTCTCGGTCAGCCCGGGCAGCGCGGGCGCGCTGCCGCTGGCGCTGCTCGGCGGGGGGCCGCGTGCGCCGGTGCCGGTGCAGGAGCTGCCGGGCGCGGGCGGGGTGCCGTCGATGATCGCGGGGCAGCCGGGCGCGGGCGGGGTGTCGCCGATGAGCGCGGGGCAGGCGGTGTCGCAGCGCCAGGGAAGCTCTCCGCACCTCACGGCGCCGCCGTCTGCGGGCCGTGCCCCGTGGGACGACGACATGCCGACCTTGCCGATCACGCGCGGGAGCGCGGAGGTGGCCGGGGCGGCGCGGCAGCGCGCGGGGTCGGGGCAGTATCCCGCGGCGGGGCCTGCCGCAGCTGCGCTGGTGACGCCGCTGCCGTCGGCCGTGGGGTCTGCAGCGCCCGGGCTGGCGCATCCTGGGCTGGCGCAGGCGGGCGCGGCGCAGCCGGCGCCGGGGGGGATCCCGGAGCGCGGGCCGTGGGGGAGCACGGTGCGCATGAGCGCGCCGTCGGTACCGGAGCGAAAGGCGGGGGCGAGCGCCGGCGGTCCTGCCGTTGCGCCGGGCTCCGGGAGCTACGTCGCTCCGTCGAGCTCGGTCGCGGAGTCGACCGTGAAGCTCGGTGCGGAGGCGGGCGCTGGCGCCTCGGACTCGAGGCCGGGCGCGACCACGGCGACGGGCGCCGCCGCGGCGTCGAGCACGTCGGCGCAGGCGGGGAGCTCGTCGACGACGCCGCTCGTCTCGAACCATCCGTCGGTCCATCAGACCGGCGCGTACAGGGCGCAGGGCGCTCAGGACGCCCCCCCGCACGAGGAGGATCAGCGGCGCCGGCGGACGGCCGCGACGCTGGCGATCGCGGCCGCCGCCGTGTCGCTGATCCTGGTGGGGATGCTCATCGCGATGCGGTCCGGCGGGCCGTCGCACGCCGCGCCGGAGGAGCCCGGGAGCGAGGCGCCGCCGGTGAACAGCGCCGGCGGGGACACGGGCGCGCTGCCGGAGCGCGGGGGATCGCCGCCGCCGAACGAGGCGCCCCCGGCGCGACCCGAGGAGGCGCCGCCGGCGTCCGCGCCGCCCGAGGTGCCGCCGGCGCCGAGCGCCGCTCCGTTGAACAGCGCTGGCGCGGCGCCGAGCGGCGGTACGGGTACAGCGCCGAGCGGCGGCGCGGGCGCGGCGCCGAGCGGCGGTACGGGTGCGGCGCCGAGCGGTGGTACGGGTGCGGCGGCGGGGACAGCGAGCAGCGCGAAGCCGATCCGGACGCAGCCGTCTCCTCTGGTGACGTCGCAGCCGGCGAAGCCGCCGGCGGCCTCGTGCGCTCATCTGAGGTTTCTCGAGCGGAAGCAGTGCGAGGCGAGGCTCAAGAAATAGCCGATCTCTCGGCGGATCCATCCAACTACACCTTCCGGAGCCACGGTCGTCGCCGCGTTGGCCTCGAGCGTCGCGGCGGTGACGAACACGTGTGCTGGACGCATGCCGTGCTCAAGGGCGGGGCGCCCCGCCCACGCCTTTGCTTGACGGTGCGCTGCCTCACCTGCGACAATTCTTCCCAACCGCCCTCGATCTGCCACTGCATCTGCCCTCACGCGAGCTCACTCCATGCAGTCTCCCTCGCCTCCTGCCGCGCCGCCGCCAGGTGCGCTCGTCTGCGGCAAATACCGCCTTCTGCGCCGGATCGGCGAGGGCGCGATGGGCGTCGTCTGGGCAGCGCACAACGAGGCCACCTCGCGCGAGGTGGCGCTCAAGCTGCTGGTGCGGCCCGATCCGGAGCTCCGCGCCCGGCTCCTGCGGGAGGCGCGCGCCTGCGGCGCCGTGAGCCACCGGAACATCGTCGATATCTACGATGCTGACGAGACCGACAGCGGCGATCCCTTCCTTGTCATGCCGCTGCTCTCCGGCGAGACGCTCTCGTCGTTTCTCAAGCGCAAGCGGAAGCTGGAGGTCCCCGAGGCCTCGCGCATCGCGCGGGACATCGCGCGCGGCCTCTCCGCCGCGCACGAGCGTGGCATCATCCACCGGGATCTGAAGCCGTCCAACATCTTTCTCCACACCGAGCCTGGCGATAGCAATTACGTCGTCAAGATACTCGACTTCGGCGTGAGCAAGTTCATCACCGGGCCTCAGCAGATGCGGACCGCGACAGGCATCCTCATCGGCTCGCCTGCGTACATGAGCCCGGAGCAGGTGCGGGCGCAGGCCGACATCGACCCGCGCGCGGATCTCTGGGCGCTCGGCGTGGTGATGTTCGAGATGCTCACGAGCCGGCGGCCGATCCAGGGCAGGGCGCATGAGCTCCTGAGGAACGTGCTCCAGGGCGACATCCCGTCGGTGTCGCAGTTCGTCTGGCAGATCGATCCCGGCCTCGACGCCCTGGTGACGCAGTGTCTTCAGCGCGATCGCGAGCGGAGGCCGCGCTCGGCGGCCGAGGTCGCGGCGGCGCTCGAGTCGTTCGTCACGCCGTCGGCGCCGCCGCGCGTCGCCTCGCCGCCGGGGTCGTCGCCGGAGCTGCGTCATGAGATACCGCAGCATCTGGGGAGAGGGTCGTGGGGCGGGGCTTCGTCTGGACCGGCGCCGGCGACCACGACGCCGCTCCCGCTGTCCATGGCCCATCTGCAGGCCCCGCACGGGCACGGGGCGGCATCGCCGCGAGGCGCGGGCGCGCCGCCGGTACCGCCGCCTCCGGCGGGCGGGGGCGCGGTGACGCCGGCGCAGCGGAGGTCGATGTCGAGCCATCCTCTGCTGGGCGAGCACGGGACGATCAAGCTCACCCCGGATCAGGCGGACGTCCACCGGGCGGCGCTGGCGTCGTCTCCGGCTGTTCCGATCGCGAGCGCGCCCGCGCCGAGGCCGGCGACGCCGTTCGGTGGCACCGTGCCCCTCGAACCGATCCCTCCACCGAGGCGATCGTCTCCTGAGCCTGCCCGGTCGCCGGTCGTGTGGGTCGCGATGGCGGTGCTCGCGGCGGCGCTGCTCGTGGGGATCGGCATGGCCGCGGGGTACCTCCTGTTGCGCGCCGGCGTGGAGAGCGCGGGGGAGCGCGGCGCGGGGCGTGCTACCTTCGATGGCGTCCTTTGGTTGGCGGTAGATAACGAGATCTCGCGCGCCGTCGTGCTGCGCCTCGAACAACCCTGCTGAGCTCGATGTCGAAGTCTTTCACGCAGATCGCTCCTGGCCTGGTGATCGCCGAGAAGTACAAGCTGGTGCGGCGGCTGGGCGAGGGATCCATGGGTGTGGTGTGGGCGGCGCTCAACCTGTCCACGTCGCGCGAGGTGGCGCTGAAGCTGATTCACCGTCCGGATCCCGAGCTCCGGCGGCGGCTGCAGCGGGAGGGGCGGAACGGCGGGGCGCTGCGGCACCGCAACGTCATCGACATGTACGACATGGGGGAGACCGACTTCGGTGAGCCCTTCCTGGTGATGCAGCTCCTCACCGGGGAGACGCTCGCGGAGCTCCTCCAGCGCCGGCGCCGGCTCGACGTGGACGTGGCGGCGTCGATCGGGCGCGACGTGGCGCGGGGCCTGTCCGCGGTGCACGCGCTGCACATCGTCCACCGCGATCTGAAGCCGGCGAACATCTTCCTGCACCGCGAGCCGGACGCGGACGAGCCGGTGGTGAAGGTGCTCGATTTCGGGGTCGCGAAGAACCTCGCCGTGAACGACGGCGTCCGCACGGCGACGGGCGGCGCTGTCGGATCGCCGCTCTACATGAGCCCGGAGCAGGTGAGGGCGGAGCCGAACGTGGATCACCGGGCCGACATCTGGGCGCTCGGGGTGGTGCTGTTCGAGATGCTGACCGGCATGCGCCCGTTCCAGGGGGACGCGAGGGCGGTCTTCACCGGGATCCTGACGGGGGAAATCCCGAAGATTTCCCGGTACGTACGGCGGATCGACCCCGGGGTCGTGGAGCTCGTGGCGCGGTGCATGGCGCGCCATCCGGACGAGCGGCTCGGGTCGGCAGCCGAGGTGGCGGAGCTGCTCGACGGGTACGCGGGCGCGGGCGGGAGCGCGAGGCCGGGCGTGGGGGCGGGCGCCGCGGTGGGGGGCGGGGGGATCGGCGGGATCGGCGGGATCGCCGGCGGGCCGATGCCGCCGGCGGAGGTGCCGGGGTTGCCCGGGGCGGCGTCGGCGGGGGCGCCGCTGTCGCCGAGGGGCGGGGCGGGCATGCGGGCGGGGACGCCGCTGCCGGGCGAGATGCCGACGGGGGCGCCGCTGTCGCCGATGGCGCCGCTGGGCGGCGCGGGGATGCGGGCGGGGACGCCGCTGCCGGGCGAGATGGCGCCGGGGGGGCCGCTGTCGCCGCTGTCGCCGATGGCGCCGCTGGGCGGCGCGGGGATGCGGGCGGGGACGCCGCTGCCGGGCGAGATGGCGCCGGGGGGGCCGCTGTCGCCCGTGGCGAACGCGGGGTTCGGCGTGGCGCCGTTCTCGCCGATGGGCAGCGCGGGGCCGGGAGGGGCGCCGCCGGTGCGGATGCCCAGCGGGTCGCCGGCAGAGGCGCCGTTGTCGCCAAGGGGCAGCGCGGCGTCGGAGCCGGTGTGGAACGCCGAGCTGACCCAGAAGCTCGATTTCGATGCCATGCCGCCGGCCCCGGAGCCCGGGACGGGCGCGCCGCCGGCGCCGGCGTGGAGCCAGGATGAGCCGGGGAAATCGGCGACCGCGCCGCTGGCGCCGAGCCCGGAGGTGAGCCGGGCGGTGCAGCCGGGGCAGCCGTCGCCGTGGGCAGCGCGACCGACGCCGCTCCCCATGCCGTCGGTGCCGGCGACGGCGCCGCGACGACAGGACATCTGGAATCGCCTTCCCCCTCGTCCGGTCCTGGCGGCGCTGGCCGCCGGCGCGGCTGGCTTGCTCGGCGTGGTGCTCTTCTTTGCGCTGCGCTCGCCAGCGCCCGCGGAGAGCGCTGCCGCGCCTGAGGTGCTGCCGGAGGCCGGCGTCGAGGCCGACGTGACCGCCGCCAGGCCGACGGAGGCGCCGCCGCCGACGGCGACGACGGCTGTGCCTCAGGCGTCGGCTGCGCCGGAGCTGCCCGGGATCGACGAGCGGGCGGATGCGGGCGTGGCGGACGGCGCGGCGGGCGCGGCGAACAGCGCGGCGGGCGCGGCGCCCGCAGGCGCGGAGCCCGCGGTGGCGGAGCAGAATCAGCCGGCGGCGCCGGCGGTGTCGTTGGCCGCGGCGCCGCCGCGGACCCCGGCGCTGCAGCCGGCCCCGGCGCCGGTGCGGTCCGTCGCTGCGGCGCAGCCCGGGGTGAAGGCTCCCGTGCAGCCGACGGCCGCGCCGTCGCGATCGGCGCAGCAGCCCGCGGCCCGGCGGCCGGCTCCGGATCCCTGCGCGGGGAAGACGGGGTTCATCCGGACGAACTGCCTGCGGGAGCAGGCGAGGAAGAAGGACCCTTACGCCCCCTGAGCGGTGCCAGGCGGGCGGGCGCGTGGCGCCGTGATTCCACCCGCGCAGGGGCAATGGTAAGCCCGCGCACACAGTAGGACGCGGGGGCATATATCGGAGCTGATCGAGGCGTACAAGCTGCTTCCGGGCATGCTGCTCGCCAGAAAATACCGCCTGAGCCGCAAGATCGGGCAGGGCGGCATGGGGGTCGTCTGGGCCGCGACCAACGAGGCGACCGGGCGCGAGGTGGCGCTGAAGGTGATCGCGCGGCCCGACCCGTCGCTGCGGAAGCGGCTCCTGCGCGAGGCGCAGTCGTGCGGCGCGCTTCCCGGGCGCCTGCCGCACGTGGTGGATCGCCGGTCGACACCGAGGCGGAAGACGTCCGCAGGGGTTATGGCGTCGGAGCGCGCGCTATAGAGTCGAGAAGTCCAGCAGGTCGCTGGCCTGCCCCGCATCACCATCGTACGCGTCGCTGCTGCCCTCGCCCCCGGCGCCAGGCGCACCGCGTTGTACGGTGGCGCCGTCGAGGGACGGGAGGGTATCCGGGGTGCCCTGGAAGGCGATGCCGAGGGAATGGCCGCCCTGACCGCCGCCGCCCTTGCCGCCGGTGCCTCCCAGGCCTCCCGGTCCGCCGGCGCAGCCATCCTGCATGCCGTCGATCAGGTCGCCGTTCATATAGCGCCCGCGCATTCCGCCTGTCCCGCCGCTGCCGCCCGGTCCGCCTGTCTGGCCGTCGGAACCATCGCCGCCTTTGCCACCCTTACCGGCGATCAGGAGGACCTCGTGGAACGTGAGCTTTGCGTTGAGGCTCAGCAGGGCGATGCTGGATCCCCCAGGAAAGCCGCCCTTCCCGCCTGCACCGCCGCAACCGCCAGCGCCGCCGTTGCCGCCGCTGGCTCCGCCATTGTTGAGACCAGGACATGAAGTATGCCCGCGGGAGCCGCCGCCACCCCCGCCGCCCTGGGCCGTTTTCCCGATGTTGCCGTCGCGGCCACGTACACCGGTGTACCCGATGCTGGAGAGCTGGCCGATGCCGCGTCCCCCTCCGCCTGGCTCGCCGGGATCACCATTTCTACCTCGCTGGCCGTTGCTGCACGTGTTGCTTGCGACATCGTAGCTGCCAGCGTTGGGATTCGTCATCTCGCCGGGAGAGCCGCTGGTGCCGACGCCCCCGCGGTCGCCGAAGCCGTTCCCGGCCCGCCCGCCGAGCGAGTCATCGGAGGTATCCGGTGTGCCGCAATCATTGGGCAGCGGCGCTGTGGCTGACACGGTCTCCGCCGAGCATGCGTTACCGCCAGGGGGGCCGTCGTTGCCTGGCCCGCGCTGCGCAGGAGGAGCCGCCCCCGAAGCCCCGGGCGCCGCATTGCCCGCCTCGACGGTGCAACGAACCAGAGCGACCTTGCAGCGATCGGCGATCGCCGCAATCGCGGACTTTCCTGCGTCGCTCGGATCAATCTCCGGAGCGAAGATGCGGACATCCTCGAGGCGCACCGTGTCGCCCACAGCGCGCATCGTCAGGGGCACGACGCCGGGCGACGTCGTGAGGACCGTCTTTTTCTCACCATCCCATCGCCAGTTTGCCTTGCAATCAAGCCCACCATGGATGGTCACGCCCGCGCTCACCGTGACTGCTTCCTCGAACGTCTCGGCGCACGCGTACACGCGCCGCGCGGCCTCATCCTCTTTCGTCACGGCGAGCTGGATGGCCTGCGCGAGCGTCTTCACCGGCGCGTCGGGCGTCCCCGCTCCGTCGTCGCTCCCCGTGGCCGACACGAACACCCCGCAGCTCTCGTCAGCTGTCCAGCTCTGCCCGTCGCTGGGCACGCACCCCACCGGCGTCGGCTCTCCGCCTGCGCCGCCGGTCCCAGTTGCGCCGCCGGTCCCAGCTGCGCCGCCTGTCCCCGAGCTGGTCGTCCCTCCGGCGGCCATGCCGCCCGCTCCCCCTGTACCGCCCCCGTTTTCGCTACAGTACATGGGCTTGTGCTCGCAATCATCGTGGAGCGCGAACGGGAAGCAGCCGGCCAGGTCGAGGCTGGCGGCCATGGTCCCGAGGACGAGCAGCGCGGCGGTACGAGCAGTCCGAGGCATCATCCATTCTCCGTCGTCTTGAGGTCACCGTCGTCAGAACGCCCCGCCAACCGAGAGCCCCACGTCGCGGATGCCCACCGTGGGCGTCACCCGCACGCGAGCCTCAGGCTCCGATGGCCGGCTCACGACGCCATAGAGCAACGTCCCGAGGCCGACCGTCCCGGCCCCGACGAAGCTCCAGAACGCCACGTTGCTGTAACGCGCGCTCTCGTCCAGCGCCTCGCTCTGCTGCATGCACGCCGCCGGTCGGGGCGTGTTCGTGCACCCGTTCTGACCTCCGGTGGTCAGATCATTCTTCAGCCGCTCGGCCTCGCCGGCCCTGTTGTTGGCCAGCACCGTGAAGAGCACGCCCGCCGCGGCGCCGACGCCGGTCGCGATCCCACCCCCGACGAGCACCGCCGTCCTCCCGCCCCCCCGCGGCGCCCCGGGCGCCGGCGGGATATCCGGGCCAGCGCCGGCTCGCGCCCCGTCGAGCGCCGGGGCGCGCTTCAGCTCGAGGACCACCGTCTCCGTGCCGCCAGCGGTCGCGGCGACCGGCTGCGCCTGCGGCACGTACCCGTCGAGCTTCGCGCCGACCTCATGCCGGCCCGGATCGAGGAACACGGGATCCGCGAGCGGCGCTCGCCCGACGCTCGCCCCGTCGACCGTCACCTCGGCCCCGTCCGGGGCGACCCGCACGGTGACGGCCGCGACCTGCGCCCGCGCCTCCTGGAGCGACGCCTCCGCGCGCTGCCGCTCCTGGACCTTCGTCGCGGGGACCTCGCGGAGGTAGAGCGTGAGGTACTCGGCCGCGTCGCGGGGCTTGCCCACCCGGAGGGAGGCCACGCCCAGGTTCGAGGCGATCTGGTAGTGCGGCTTGATGGCCCACGCCGCGAGGAACGCCGCATGCGCGTCGTCCCACTTCCCCGCCTTGGCCGCCTTCACCCCGTCCTCGAAGAGCTGGCGCGCCTTGTCCGTCAGCGCGTCGCTCTCCTGCGTCTCGGCCCGAGGGGCCGCCTGCTGTGCACCGGCGACGGGCGCCAGCAAGGGGATGGCTACGCTCAAGGTCCACAGCAGCGGGCGCTTCGTCGTCATGATAAGTCCGGCGTTGCTCAGGGAGCTGCGGTTCAGAAGGTTACCGCAGCACTTTACCCACCCTGGAGCTCGAACCGTACCCCTTCCGAGCGGTGACGGAAGCTTTTGTGGTCCCGTTCCGCACGGGGTGCGATGGTGCAGCGGTGCCGCAGCGTCCCGCGCTGCTGCGGCGACGGCATCGCAGCGGTTCTGCCCGGTGTCGCGCGTGAACGTGAAGAAGAGCGCCCGGAGTGCCGGAGAGGGCGGGTTGCCTCCCTGAGGTCCCGCTCAGATCCCCCATCCCGGCTTCTTTTCCCCCGAGGGCTGCGGCGGCGTTCGCCGGGGGGCTGTGGTGTCGGCCGGGGGGCGGACCCGCGGTTGCGTGCCGGTGGCTGCTGCGGGGGCGTAGATATCGACGGCTGGCGCGCTGGTACTACGCGGAGCCGGCCTGCTGGTAGAGCCCGCAGCCGGCGTGCTCGTGGGACGTGCAGCCGGCGTGCTCGTGGGACCGGGAAGCGGCGAGCTGGTCGGAGCGGGCTCGTGCGCTGCCGCGTCCGCGGCCACGTCCGCGCCCGCGTCCATGACCGGCGCGGGCTCGACGCGAGGTGCAGCGCTCGACGACTCCGAGGGGGGATTGGCAGGGTTTGCGGCGGTCGACGACGGAACGTCGCCGGTCGTCCCGTTTCTGGCGGCAGCGATCTCGGTGGTCGCCTGGGCACCTGTCGGGGAGGGCTGTTCAGCGTACCGGCCGTAGAGCGCTCCCATGGTCACGCCGATCGCGCTGAGCGCGGCGCCCGCGACGATGACCCATGTAGTCCGCGCGGAGGAACGGCGTGAACGGCGTCCGCCGGACGGCTTGGCGGCATCGAGCGCTCCGGTCAGCGTGCCCGCCGAGACGGGATCCACCAGCGACGGCGGGACCGGAGGGAGCGGCCCGGCGGGGGGCGTGCCACCCGGCCCCGGACGCCCTCCGGGCAGGGATGTGGCGGTGCCCGGGACGAAGCCGGCGGGCGGCGGATGGAACGGGCCGTGGGCGTCCGAGATCGAGGTCGTGAACGTCGGCGCGCCCGCGATGCGCGCGAACTCGGCGACCATCTCGCGGACGGTCTTGAACCGGTGGGTCCGGTCGCGGGCCAGCGCCCGGTGGAAGAAGGCGTCGATGGCCGGGGGAGGACCAGACCCAAGCTAACCCTCGCTAGAACTCGAATCTATCAACCTTCGCGCCGCTCGCGCCGGCGTGATTGTCATCGCTGCTGGAGCCGCCAACGCCGGCTGCGCCGAGTTCGAACACTACGCCTTGCAGAACGGGTGCTGTTTCCTGGAATGCGATTCCGATGGAGTGACCGCCGCGTCCTCCGCCGCCTGTACCGCCCTTGCCGCCAGCGCCGCCCGGGCCCCCGTCGCATCCGTGGAGCAGGTTGCTCGACTCCTCAGGGGCTTCCCCCCGCGGGCCGCCCTTTCCTCCGGCTCCGCCGTCCTGTCCAGGGCCACCGTCGCCGCCTTTGCCCCCGTTGCCGGTCCTGATCGTGACGTCATCGAAGGACAGCCCGGAGCGGATACTAATGAGGGCAATGCTCGCGCCGCCCGGACCGCCGCCTCTGCCACCGACCCCGCCACAACCGCCCGCGCCGCCAGAACCTCCGCTGGCACCACCAAGCGGCGGCATACCACTTGGGCACGAACGAGCCGGACTGGTCGTCGTGGTCGGAACACCGCGAGCGCCGCCCCCGCCACCCCCGCCTTGCGCCGTGGTGCCCGGAGTGCCGGGACCGCCGGAAACACCGATGTAACCCTCGGGCGTGATGCTGCCGTCGTCTGCGGCACCGTTGCCCGGCTGGCCGTCGGTACCCATTTCACCTGCCGTGCCGGAGGTACAGGCCGTCGTTCCTTCTTGGCCGTCGCCGCCGTTCAACACAGTACGGCGAGGGCTCCCGTGATCTCCACTGCTACCGTTGGCAGATCGACCCACACCGCCGGCCCCGCCGATGGAGTCATCGGTGTCTTCCGGTGTGCCGCAATCATTCGCTTGAGAGTCGCCGCCGTCGACGGTGCTATCCGTGCACGCATCCTTCCCTGGGTTGCCGTTCGCCCCCGCCCTGGCAGATTTCTCGTACGGCTCTCCGTCGAGCCCAGGTGCCGCATCCCCGGCTTCAAGCGTGCAGTGCCTCAGCTCTACCCGGCTCACGGATTCTGCCACTGCGGCGATCGATGACATCCCTGGCTCCGCCGAGCCACCTTGCGGGATCGACCTTGCTATGACATCGACATTCTCCAGGTGAACGACTTTCTGGCTATTCCGTCCTGTGATCTTCAGCGGGATCGTCCCCGCTGGCGCCGTGATGGTCGTTCGTGTCTTGTCGTCCACCCGTTGCCAGACGAGGCCATCCTCGCCTTTGTCGCATGTGAGGCCACCGTACAGCGTTGTTCCGGCTGGCACCTCGACCGCCCCATCAAATTCCTCGTGGCACGCATACACGCGCTTCGACCTGGCCTCTGCGAGGATGAGCGCTCTCGCAAGAGATTTTACGGGCTTCTGGGATGTGCCGTCGTTGTCGTCGTCACCCTGCCCGTCCGATACGAACACGCCGCAGGTCTCTGCTGCGGTCCAGGTCGCGGGGTCGCTGGGGTCACACCCCCCAGGCGTTGGATTCTCGACAGGAGCCCCATAGTACTTCTCGCTCGAGTCGCCCTGCGGAAACGGAAAGTCGATGCATCCAGCGTGAGTGGCGCCCATGGCCATCGCTGTTAGAAGGACCATGGAAGCGAGGTGGGCACGGCGGCGCATGGTGCAGTCTTCTCCCTGTCGACTCTGGTAAGGTCAAAAAGATCCGCTGGCAGACACCCCGGCCGTGTGCGGCCCCCAGAGGGGCGTCACCTGTACGCTCCGGCTTGGCCCGGTAGATTCCATCGTCACGAGGCCATAGACGAGCGTGCCAATCCCGACCGCTCCGCCCGCCACAAAGCTCCAGAACGCCGAGTTGCTGTGGTCTACCCTGGCGTCCACCGCAGCGCTCAGATCTGCGCACTTCGTCGGATTCACCGCGGGGCATTTCTCCCCTCGTTCATCTTCGGCGATGAGCTCGGCCCTCAGTTGCCTAGCGTCGCTGGCCCGCCCGTTGGCGAGCACCGTGAAGAGCACGCCTGCACCCACGCCGATGCCGGCCACGACGCCACCCCCGACGAGCACCACCGTCCGCACGTTGTCCTGCCGCTGGATTGGCGCCGTCGTCCCCACGGGGCCGGGACCCATCACCACCTGAGGTGCTGGCGTGCGCTCGAGCTGGAGCACCACCTTGTCGGTCCCGCCCGCTGCCGCGACGACTGGTCGTGTCACAGACACGTGCCCGTCGAGCCTCGCGCCGATCTCATGCTTCCCCGGGTCGAGAAACACAGGATCCGCGAGCGGCGCCTTCCCCACGGCCGTCCCGTCGACCGTCACCATGGCCCCTTGCGGCGCCGCCTGCAACGTGACGGACGCGACCTTCGTGAGCGCCTCCCTCAATGAGGCTTCCGCGCTCTGCCGCTCCTTTACCTTGGTGGCAGGCGCCTCGCGAAGATACCGCGTCAGGTACTCTGCCGCTTCGCGGTTCCTGCCCAGCTTCAGGCAGGCCACTCCCAGGTTCGATGCGATCTGGTAATGCGGCTTGATCGCCCACGCCGCGAGGAACGACGCATGCGCATCGGCCCATTTGCCTGCCGCTGCCGCCTGTCGCCCCTCTTCATAGAGCTGTCGCGCCTTGTCCGTCAGCGCGTCGGTCTCCTCGGCGGCGGCCTGCGTGGCCGCCTGCTGTGCGCCGGCCGTCGACGCCATCAACGCCACGGCCACGCCCAAGCCCCACAGCAGCGGACGCTTCGTCATCGTCAGAGTCATCAGAAGTCTGGCTTCCCTTCGGGGAGAGGCGGCTCGGCGGTGCTCGACGCGGGCACCTTACCCCCTCGGGGTTTCGGTTCAAAGCGCCCCGTCGCGGCCCCACCCGCCTTGGTGTTCCTGGTCCGCCCCGATGGCTGCGTCTTCGGCTGCGGCTCGTCCTGCTGCGGCTGCTCTTGCCCCGCCTGCGGCTTCGCTGTCTCTGCCGGCAGCGCCCACGGCGACGGCAGCGCCGTCGCGGAGGGCGCGCCGGTCGCCGCCGCGCCGGTTGCCGCCCCGCTGGCCTCGGTACTCGGCCCCGGCGGCGCTGCGCTCCCCGAGGGCGGCGGCGTCACGTCCGCGCCCGTCGCGTCTGGCACGGCAGGCCCCACCCCGGGAACCCTCTGCGTCACCAGCACAGCGACGGCGCCCGCCACCGCCGCGAAGCCGAGCCCCGCGACGGCCCATATCCACTTCCGCGACGCCGCCGGCTTCTCCACGATGACCGGGATCTCGTCGCGCTCCTCCCCCGCGCCCCCGCCCGGCAACGGCGCCCCGGCCGCCGGCGCGCTCCACGCCCCGCTCGCCGCCATCCCCGCTGCGCCGCCCGCTGGCTGCCCGGAAGCGGCATTCCCCAGGCCCGCCTGCCCCATCCGCACGGGTCCCGTGCTCCCTGCCTCCACCCCCGCCGACAGCGCCGCGCCCCCCAGAAGCTTCTCCGTGTCGATGACCAGCGTCCCCTTCGGTCCGACCTGATGCGCCGCCGACACCGACACCGGCCCGCCCGCCGCCCCCGTCACCCCGAGCCCCGCCGCAGCGCCCGCTCCCGCCTCCGCCAACCCGCCGCCCGCCCTGCCGGGCGCGTGCGCGTCATTCCACCGGAGCCCCACGGCCCGCTGTGACGGCGGCGCCCCCGCCGCCGCCCGCCGATCCATCTCCAGCAGCGCCCCCGCCGGCACCGGTATCGTCGGACCGGCGCCCGCGGCCGCGCCATACCCCCGCGTCGCCCCCGGCGGGGCCGCCCCGCCCTGCTGCGCCGCGAACCGCTCGCGCCACCCGCCGAACTGCGGCTTCTCCTCCAGCTCGCCCTGCGGCCGCGCCCCGAACATCCCCCGCGCGATCTCCCCCTCGTCCTCCGAGACATCCTCGATCCGGAGCAGCACCCCGTTCCGGTCCTCCATCGTGATGTCGCGCTCCCTCACGAACCGCACCGACACCCCACCCGGGATATCCGCCTCGCGGCCGCTCGTGATCGACGTCCACTTGATGTTCGACCGGTACAGCACCGTCGCGATCCTCGCCGCGGCATGCGCGATCGCTCCGAACGGCTCATCGTGCTTGTGCACGATCACCACCCGCTTCGGCGCCGCCCCGTCGTCGACCTTCCAGTCCCACGTCGCGCCGCTCCGCCGCAGGTACGGCAGGTCCCCGTACTCCTCGACGTACCGCTCCAGCACGTGCGCCACCCGCTCCGGCGCGTCCCGCACCGCGGCCACGTACTCGCGGTAGAACATGCCGGCCGACGAGTTGACCTCCGTCGCGTTCATCACGTGCCGGTAGAACGTCGCCGAAGCCTCCAGCAGCGTCGCATACCCGAGGTCCCGATCCACCGCGACGAGCCCGTGCGCGAACGGCGGATTACCCCGCCCGGCGTGGTCGAGCGTCCCGCCGATCCGGAACCCGAAGATGAGACCCACCGCCCCATGCCCGGGCTCGTGCTGCGTGTCGTCGCGCGACAGGTTCCCGATCGCGAACGCATGCGTGGCCCCCGTCGCAGGCTCGATGTACTTCATCAGCCGCGCCAGGTGGCTGAAGTGCGTCGTCGTGAGGGGCCCTTGCGGCACCTCCGGGCAGTACATGAAGTCGATCTGATGCCCCGGGATGTTCCCGTGCAGCACGTGATACCACGGCGCGTCCCCGGGAGCGCGGTACCGCGGGATCACATACCCCGAGGCGCCCTCGCTACCGTACATTGGGCCTGACCTGCTGCGGGAGCGGCTGCGGGAGCTGCGGGGCAGGGAGCTGCGCGGTCCGCGCCAGCGCCGGGTTCGGGCCCATGTCCTGCTTCATCCGCTGCAAGAGCTGCGGGTCATACGCGTTCTTCGGGAGGATCCTCTCCACGAAGTGCGAGAACAGGTGATGCGTGCTGTGCCCGTAGCTCGCCGACCCGACCAGCACCCGAATATCGATGTTGTTCTTGTACCGCTCCAGGCTGTCGATGAGCGGCTTGTAATACCCGCGCGCCTCCTTCTCCACCTCGGCCGGCGTCCCGGACAGAACATCGGACTTGTTGATGAACAGCACGACCGCCTTGCACGACGCCAGCGTCTTCGGGCTGAAGAAGAACTGCAGCGACTGCGCCTGGAACTCCCGGAGCTGCTCCTGGATCCGCGCCGGCTCGAGCTTCTGCCCGTCCTTGCCCGCCAGATCCACGACCATCAAGAGCCCATGGATCTCCTCCATGATGAGCTCCTGCTGGGCGTCCACGATGTGCTCGCCGCCCCAGTCGCCGATCTCGAACACGTGCTCCGTCAGCACCTCTTTCGTGAGCACGTGGCTCACCGTGCGCTCGTAACGCTCGATCTTCGTCCCCTGCAGCGTGCCGAGATCCACGAGCGGATTCGCCCACTTGAGCGTGAGCGACGTCTTGCCGGTCCACTTGATGCCGAGCGTCAGGATCTTGTACCGCTTCTGCGTGATCTTCGGCCGGCTCTCGAGCTCGGCCTTGTACCAGTCGATCTCCTTCTGCTGGGCGTCGAGCCAGTCGACCTTCTGCCGGTCCTCGCTCCTCGCGATGTCGAGCGCCTGCTGGACCTGCCCGAACTGCGCCCGCATCTGATCGAGCTGGCTCTTGGCCTGCCGGAGCGCCTCGATGTGCTGGTTCGCGTCCTGGAGCTGCCGCCTGAGCTGCGTGGCCTGCATTAGCAGGAACACGGCGCCTGCGCCGCACGCCACCGCAATCAACCCGAGCACGATCGGTAGAACAACCTGCATGGCTTACAATCCTCGCGCCCCGCCGGGCGGCTCTCCCAAGCTGGCCTGTCCCGTGCGGCCGGAAGAACGGCCAGCGCGGGCCGACCTGTATCCTGAGATCTCATCAGACCACGGCTCGCCGCAGCGTACAAGTCCGAGGTAATCCCCGCCACGAGCCATCCCTGCACCGCCCCGCATGGCCCCACACACCGCAGCCTCACAGAGCTCCCATCCCGCAGCACCCGCGAGGATCCCAGCCCTGCAGCCCACGCCGCCTCTCCGGCCCACGCCGCCTCTCCGCCAAGCCCCGCTACCGGCCTCTCCCGCTCACCGCGGGCCGCCGCCCTTGCGGGTCACCCGCGGCAGCGCTGTCCTCGTCTCCGGCGCGAGATCCAGCGTGTCCCGCTCCCCGGCCGCGAGCCGCAGCGCGCCCGCATACGC
The DNA here is from genome assembly GCF_051474675.1 of Sorangium sp. So ce406. Taxonomy (NCBI): domain Bacteria; kingdom Pseudomonadati; phylum Myxococcota; order Polyangiales; family Polyangiaceae; genus Sorangium; species Sorangium sp. So ce406. Next base: position 2,239,645 of record NZ_CP150340.1, read on the forward strand.
GATCATCGCCCCGTTGTCCGTGCAGCTCGCGAACGGCGGGACGAACAGCGCGAGCCCCCGCCGCGCGCACGCCGCCGCCATCTTCGCCCGGAGCCCCCGGTTCGCGGCGACGCCCCCCGCCAGCACCACCCGCTCGACCCCCTCGGACCGCGCCGCCCGCACCGTCTTCTGCACGAGCGCGTCGACCACCGCCCCCTGGAACGCCGCGCACAGGTCGTTCAGCGCCTGCCCCTCCGGCCGCCCCCGCTTCGCCACGTGGCGCGCCACCGCGCTCTTGATGCCCGAGAAGCTGAACTCCAGCGACTCCTTGCGCGCCATCACCGCGGGCACCGCCTCCGCCGCGGCCGCCGCGTCCCCCTCGGCCGCGAGCCGGTCGACCACCGGGCCGCCCGGATACCCGAGGCCGAGCAGCTTCGCCACCTTGTCGAACGCCTCGCCCGCCGCGTCGTCGCGCGTCGCGCCGAGCTCCCGGATCGCGCCGAGCGAAGGCCCGTCCACCCGGTAGATCGCCGTGTGCCCGCCCGAGGCGAGCAGCGCCACGTACGGGAACGCCGGCCGCTCCTCCGGCGCGGGCGCACCGTCCCGCCGCAGGAACACCGCGAGCAGGTGCCCGACGAGGTGATCCACGCCGACCAGCGGCTTGCCCGCCGCCCACGCCAGCCCCTTCGCCGCCTGCAGGCCGACGAGCAGCGCGCCGGCGAGCCCCGGCCGCGACGTCACCGCCACGCCGTCGAGGTCCGCCGCCGCCACGCCCGCGCGCGCCAGCGCCTCGCGCACGACCGGGACCACCGCGCGCGCATGATCGCGCGCCGCGACCTCGGGCACGACGCCCCCGTACGGCGCGTGCAGCGCCACCTGGCTGCGCACGACGTCCGAGAGGACGTCGCCGCCCTCGGTCACCACCGCCGCCGCCGTCTCATCGCACGATGTCTCGATCCCTAGAACCCGCATGTCCCCGTCCGCCGCGTCAGCCTGAAGTTGCCGAACACCTGCCGCTGCCCCGCCGCGGGCGCCTCGCCCGAAGGGAGCGGCGCCTGGCCCGGCCGGAGCAGCCGGACCTCCACCGACTCGTCCGTGCGCAGCGACAGGATCGCCAGCAGCGACTCCGCCCCCGGATCCGACGCGCTGACCGCGTAGATCGCGTTGCGCTCCCGGCCCTCCCCGAACTCCAGCCGCGACAGCGGATCGTGCGCGAGCGCGCCGATCGGCCGGAGCGGCGCGCCGTCGAGGAGGCGCCGCTCGGGCATCGCGGCGTCGGGCGCCTCGTAGGTCCACAGCGCGCCCGGCGGCTCCGGGCCGTCGAGCGCGTCCGCGTCGAGCGACAGCCGCATCTGCACCCGCGGGCTCAGGCCGGCGCGGAACGCGCCGCCCAGCGTGACCGCGCCGCAGTAGGATTCGCCCTCGGCCGTCGAGAACCGGCTCACGTCGTCGCAGCCGGCCGCCCCGCCCGCGGTGATCGCGCCGGCGAGGACGAGGAAGCGGGGCGCGAGCCGCAGCGCGACGCGCCGCGACCCGGGCAGGGCGCCGCTGCTCAAGGCGCGGCGCTCCGCATCAGCTCGACCGCGGCCTGGCGCACGCGCGGCTCGGGGTCGCGCGCCGCGAGCTGCTTGAGCACTGGCGCCGCCGCCGCGCGGTCCGCCGAGGCCAGGGCGCGCGCCGCCGCCTCGCGGACCAGGGCGTACGCGTCCGAGCGCGCGGCGGCGCCGAGCGTCTCCGCGACCTGGCTCGGCCTGCCCGCGCCCGCGCCGGCCCCGCCCGCGCCCGGCGCGCCGAGCCGGCCCAGCGCCTCGGCCGCGCGCACGCGCAGCGGCCAGCTCGACGAGCTCCGCAGCAGCCCCGAGACCGCCGCGATCGTCGGCCCGTGTTTCACCGCGCCGAGCGCCGACAGCGCCGCCCGCCGCACGCTCTCCTCCGGATCGCCGAGCGCGTCGACCACCGCGGCCTGCGCTTCCGGCTCGGGCCGGGTCGCGAGCAGCTCGACCGCGCGCGTGCGCACCTCGATCGCCGGGTGCCGCACGAGCGCCACGAACCCGCCCACGACCGCGGCCGCGATCCCCTCCACGGCGGCCTCCACCTGCTTCTTCAGCTCCGGGGCGAGCTCTGCCCGCCCGTCCGTGAACGGCGCGAGCCCGAGCGCCACGCCGCCTCCGGCGCGCTCGCCTCCGGCCCCGGTCGCGCCCGCGCCGCGCGCGACGTCGGGGACGTGGCGCGCGCCGCGCGACAGGATCGCGTCGGCGACGACAAGCGCCCGCTCCGGCGACGTCGCCACCGCGGCGACAGCGGCCCTCTGGAGCGCCGGGCCGAGCGCCACGAGCGCCGCCGCGCGGTCCTCGGGGCCGAACGGGTCCGGATCGAGCCCCGCCAGCACGTCCTTCACCGTCAGCGTCCCGTCCGGCACGGGCAGCGGCTCGCGCGTGCGCGGGTACACCCGCCGCGTGAGCGCGACCGCCGCCGACACCGCGGCCGCGCGCAGCCCCTCGTCCGACGAGAACGCGCCGGCCGCGATCGCCTGCGCGGCCCCTCCGGCGGCGAGCGCCTCCGCTTCGCCCGTACCGCTGCCGCCCTTCGGCCCGGCGCCGCTGCCGCTGCCCAGGCGCGCGAGCGTGATCAGCGCCGCGCGGCGGAGCTCCGGCTCGCTCGAGTCGGCGAGCGACATGAACAGCGCGGGCCCCTCGCCGCCGCCCCCGAGCTCGCCCAGCGCTCTCACCGCCGCCGCGCGGGGGATCGAGCCGGCCTCGGGCGCCCTAGCGACGGCGGACAGCGCCGCGGCGTGCTTGCGGTCGTGCGTCAGCCCGAGGCCGACCGCGGCGAGCGCCCGCACCTCCGGCGCCGGCGACGACAGGAGCCGCGCGAGCAGCGCCTCCGCCCTCGCCGCGGGCCGGCCGCCGCCCGCCGCGAGCCGCGCCACGCCCCAGGTCGCCGCGACAGCGACAGCGTCGTTCGGCAGCACGCTCGCCGCCGCGTCCCTCGGCGCGAGCATCTGCTCGTAGCGCTCCAGCATCGCCGGGTCGCGCAGCGCGCCGCACGCGATCATCGCGCGGGCGCGCAGGCCCTTGTCCGCCTGCCCGATCGCGAAGTTGTAGAGCGCAGGCCCGGCGCTCTTGTTCTCGACGTACGCCAGCACCTCGATCGCGATCTTCTGCTGCGACTCCTTCTCGTCGGCGAGCGCGTCGAGCAGCGGCTTCACGGCGCGCGCGCCGATCTTCGCGAGCTCCGCCCGCGCGCCCGCGCTCGCCCCGCGGCCCTCGGCGCGGACCTTCTGCATCAGCGGCAAGGTCATCGCCCCGTACAGCTCCACGAGCAGCCGCCGGTAGAGCGGCTTCTGCGGGTTGCCGACCGCGACCGGCAAGAGCTCGCGCTCGAGCACCTCGAGCGAGCCCCGGCCGAGGTTCACCTGCATCGACATCCGCGCCGCGCGCGCGACGAGCTCCTCGTCGTTCGACGCGCGCACCACCCGCCGGAAGAGCCGGTCGGCCTCGTCGGACTGCCCCGCGGTGAGCAGCAGCTCGGCCAGGTCGAAGTACACAGGGAACAGCCGGTCGTTCTTCGCGAGCGCCTGCCGGTACTCCGCGATCGCGCGCGGGAAGTCCTGGCGCCGCCGGTACATGTCGCCGAGCTTCTGGTGGCCGCTCGCGTCCTCGGGCGACAGCTCGACGGCCCGCGCGGCGTACCGGATCGCGTCGTCGTCGCGGTAGAGCTCCGCGGCGTACTGCGCCATGCGCTGGTAGAACTCGCGGGCGCGCTTCGGGTTCACCTCGACGAGCTTGCCGAGCACGTCGATGGCGCCGAGGAGGTTCTGCTGGAGCACGAGCACGCGCTCCAGCGCGAGCAGCGAGTCCTCGTCGCCAGGCGCGGCCTGGACGAGCCTCCGGAGCGTGGCCTCGGCGTCGGGCAGCCGGTGCAGCTTGCGCTGCACCTCGGCGAGCAGCCGCCCCGCGTCCAGATCGGGCGGGCTCGCGTTGAACCGCGCGGCGAGCGGTGCGACGCGGCTCGGCAGCTCGCGGGTGAGCGACCACAGGCTGACGATGTGCGTCCGCGCCTCGCGCGCGAGCAGCTTGTCGTTGCCCGCGCCGGCGAGGAGCTGCTCCCAGAGCTCGCGCGCCTCGACGTAGCGCGGCCCCGCGTTGCCGAGCGAGCTCGCCGTGCGCTCCAGCGCGATCGCCAGCGCCTTCTTGTAACGGCTGTTCGCGGGCTCGAGCTGCGCGGCCTCCCGGAGCGAGGCGAGCGCCTCCGCCACCATGTCGTGGTCGAGGTACACCTCGCCGAGGGTGGCCGCGGCGCGCGCCCGGTTCGGCACGACCTGCTTGATGCGCGCCCACGTCTCGAGCGCCTTCTTCTTGTCGCCCGCCTGGAAGTACCTGTCGCCGAGGTCGACGAGGTGGCTCGGATCGCCGCCCCCGGCCGCCGCGAGCCGCTGGAGCACCCGCAGGGCCCGGTCCTTCTCCTCGACCCGCTCGTAGAAGTCGGCGACGGCAGCGAGCGTCTCGGGCTCGTTCGCGACGCGCCCCTCGAGCTGGGTGAGCAGGGCGAGCGCCTTGGGCCGGTCGCCCCGCTGGATGAGCGTCTCGCACAGCTCGAACACGAAGTCCGCGTTGCTCGGGGCCGCCTTGATCAGCAGCTCGTACTCGCGGATCGCCGTGTCGAGGTCGCCGGCGGTCTGGAGCAGGTGCACGAGCCGGAGCCGCGTGTCGATGTGCTTGCCGTCGAGCGCGAGCGCCCTCCTGTAGATCGCGATCGCCTTCTCGACGTCGCCGGTCTCCTCGTACAGCGCGCCCAGGGTGGCGAGCCGCTGGAAGTCCTGCCCGCGCTCGGCCTCGAGGATCGCGATGAGCTCCGCGAGCTTCCCCTCGGCGCGGAACGCGTCGGTCATGATGAGCAGGATCTCGGCCCGCACGCCCGCGGCGCTGCCGGCGATGGCGAACGCCCGCTTCAGCACGGCCATCGCCTCGTCCATCTTCTTCTGCCGGGCGAGCGACTGCCCGAGGTCGCGCAGCGCCGGCGCGAGCGCGCGGTTGTCGCCGGCCGCGGACTTCACGAGCTCGCGGAACTCGGCCTCGGCGCGCGCGTGGTGCCCGCGCGCGGCGAGCTCGCGCCCGAGCTCCGCCTTCACGAAGAGCGAGCCCTGCGCGTTCTTCACGAGCGCGTCGTGCTGTGCCTTGGCCCCCTGGAAATCCGAGAGGTCGAGGCAGAGCGCGAGCAGCGTGCGCCGGGTCTGCTCGACGTCCGCGGGCACCTTGAGCAGCGGCAGCGCCTTCTCGTAGTGCGCCCGCGCGCGGGCCTTGTCGCCGCGGTCGGCCTCGAGCTGGGCGAGCGCCATCATCGCCGCCGGGTCCTGCGGCCGGTCGGCGATGGCGGCCTCGTACGTCTTGATGGCGTCGTCGTAGCGCCCGTCCTGCTTGTAGATGCCGGCGAGCACGACCTTGGAGGCCCAGGCGTCGGCGCCGGGCTGCGCCGCGCGGCGCTCGAACTCCTCGGCGAGCTTCTTCAGGTTCCCGTCGCGCTCGCGGTAGAGCTGGGCGAGGCGCTGGAGCGGGAACGGCGCGCTCGGCTGGCTCATGACGATCGCCGTGTAGCGTGCGATCAGCGCGTCGTTCGACGGGCCGCTCCGCTTCCCATCGCCGGCCTCGGGCGCCTCGGGCTTCGTCTGCGGCTGCTCGGCGGGCTGCGGCCGCGGTCCGGGCTTCGGCCGCGGTCCGGGCTGCGGCCTGGCGGCGGCGCCCGGCTTGCTGCCGCCGGCCTTCGGGGGCTTCGGCTTGGGCCGCTTGCCGCGGCCGGACGGATCGAAGTCCGCGGCCTCGGCGTGCGGGATCGCGAGCGTCGCGGCCGCGGGGATCAGGACCGCGAGGCAGCCGGCCAGAACGTGGGAACGCACCGGGGTAGGGTAGATCGACGGTGCGCGGGGGGCCACGCGAGCGGGGGCGGGGGCTCGACAGGGCGCGCGATCCGGGGGACGGTCGCCAGGCGGGTAGGCTCGGCAGGTGGCTCCTGCCACCCCGGCGGAGCGCTTGATGGGCAGAATGCGGCCGGGGACAGCCGCCTGTGCTCTCAGGTTCCTCAGGTTCAACGAAAGCAAGGCCTGCTCCTGCGAGCCGCTCGACAGACCTTCCACAGAGCCTGTCGTCGTTGCCTCGCTCACAGCAACATTTGCTGTCTGGAAAGCTCCGGGTTCTGGCTATCCTGGGCCACTGCGATGGGCTCGCGACGCGCTGCACAGGCGAGCGATGCGGCTCCCTGAGCCGCGGCGGGGGTGGTGCTGATGCTTGCAGGGGACCTCGTCGGCAACCGCTTCGAGATCGAGGGGCATGCCACCGCCGGCGGCATGGCGCAGATCTTCCGCGCCCGCGATCGCCTCACGGGCGAGCCGGTGGCGCTGAAGGTCCTCCAGCGCAGGGGCCCCCAGGAGACGCACCGCTTCCTCCGGGAGGCCCACGCGCTCGCCGCGCTCCGTCACCCCGGCATCGTCGGGTACGTCGCCCACGGCACGACCGCGGGCGGCGACCCCTACCTCGCCATGCAGTGGCTCTCCGGCGAGACCCTCGCCGAGCGCTTCCTCCGCGAGCCGCTCACCGTCCCCGAGAGCCTCGCGCTCGGCGTGCGCGTCGCGTCCACCCTCGGCGCCCTCCACCGGCTCGGCATCGTCCACCGCGACCTCAAGCCGAGCAACCTCCTGCTCGTCGGCGGCTCTGTCGACGAGGTCACCCTCCTCGACTTCGGCGTCGCGCACGTCGCCGAGGCCGGCCAGGAGCTCACCATGCCCGGCGTCATGCTCGGCACCCCCGGCTACATGGCCCCCGAGCAGGCGCGCGGCGAGGTCGCCATCGACGCCCGCGCCGACGTCTTCGCCCTCGGCTGCGTCCTCTACCGCTGCCTCACCGGCCGGCCCCCGTTCGTCGGCAACGACAGCCTCTCCGTGCTCGTGAAGGTCCTCCTCGAGGAGCCCCCGCGGCTCCGGGAGCTCCGCGGCGAGATCCCCGCCGCGATCGACGACCTGGTCTTCCGCATGCTCGCGAAGGCCCCGCGCGACCGCCCCCGCGACGGCGCGGCCGTGGCCGCCGAGCTCTCGTCGCTCGGCGATCTCGCGCCCGGCTCGCGGCGCGTGCCCTTGCCCCTCGGCGGCCCGACCCCCGAGCTCACGACCGGCGAGCGCCGGATGATCTGCCTCCTCCTCGCCCGCGACGGCGCGCTCGACAGCGACGCGACCCGGTCCGAGGGCGAGGACGCGCTCCGGGTGCGCGCGCTCAGCGCCCTCGCCGAGCGCCACCAGGGCCGCCTCGAGATCATCGAGTCGCGCTCGCCCGTCGTCGTGCTGTCCGGCGCCGTCGCGCCGACCGATCTCGCCGCCCGCGGCGCGCGCTGCGCGCTGGCCATGCAGGTGCTGCTCGGCGGCGCGCCCGTCGCGCTGGTCGCGGGGCGCACCGAGATCTCCGCCCGCTCCCCGATCGGCAAGCTCATCGATCAGGCCGCCGCGCTCCTCGCGGGCGACGCGGCGCGGCCCGGCGTCGTCCGCATCGACGAGGTCACGGCCGGCCTGCTCGGCGCGCGGTTCGACGTCGGCGCCGACCAGGCCGGCCACCTCCTGCGCGGCGAGCGCGACGACCTCGAGGCCGTGCCGCGCCTGCTCGGCAAGCCCACGCCGTGCGTCGGCCGCGACCGTGAGCTGTCCCTCCTCGAGGCGACGTTCGTCCAGTGCATCGAGGAGCAGACGCCCTCCGCGGTGCTTGTCACGGCCCCCGCCGGCCTGGGCAAATCGCGCCTGCGGAGCGAGCTGCTCCGGCGCCTCCGGGCGCGCGGCGAGCCGATGGAGGTCTGGATCGCGCGCGGCGACCCGATGAGCGCCGGCTCCGCCTTCGGGCTGCTGGCGCAGGTGCTCCGGCGCGCGCTCGGCGTCGCCGACGGCGCGCCCGCCGCGGCGGTGCAGCGCAGGATCCGCGAGCGCCTCGCGCGCCACGGCGAGGACGGCGAGCGCATGGCGCCCTTCCTCGGCGAGATCGTGGGGGCGCCCTTCCCGGACGAGGCGAGCGAGGCGCTCCGGGCGGCGCGCCGGAGCTCCATGCTCATGGGCGACCAGCTCCACCTCGTCTGGGAGGAGTTCCTGCGGGCCGAGTGCGCCGCGCAGCCGGTGCTGCTCGTCCTCGAGGACATGCACTGGGGCGACCTGCCCACGGTCGCCATGATCAACAGCGCCCTCCGCAACCTGCGCGACGCGCCGTTCATGGTGCTGGCGCTCGGCCGGCCCGAGGTGCGCGAGATGTTCCCGAAGCTGTGGGCCGGCCGCGGCGTGCAGGAGGTGGAGCTCACGGGGCTCTCGCGCCGCGCGAGCGAGCGGCTCGTGCGCCAGGCGCTCGGCAGCGCCGTCTCCGAGGGCGTCGTCGCCACGCTGGTCGAGCGCGCCGACGGCAACGCCTTCTTCCTGGAGGAGCAGATCCGCGCCGCCGCGGACGGCCGGGGCGCCGCGCTGCCGGAGACGGTGCTCGCGATGGTGCAGGCGCGGCTCGAGGCGCTCGATCCCGAGGCGCGGCGCGTCCTCCGGGCGGCGAGCGTCTTCGGCCAGAGCTTCCGCTCCCGCGGCGTCGCCGCGCTGCTCGGCGGCGCCGACGCCGAGGTGGGCGACCGGCTCGCCGAGCTCGTCGAGCGCGAGGTCATCGTCCCGCGGCGACAGCCCGGCCGGGGCGGCGCGCGCGGCGCCGGCCTCCTCTCGTCGACATCCGCGCGCGGGATGGCCGCCGACGCCGAGGCCCGCGAGGCGCCGCCGGTCAGCGACGGCGACGCGAGCGAGCAGGGCCCGCCGAGCGAGGCGGGCGCGGACGAGCCCGAGTACAGCTTCCGGCACGGGCTCGTCCGCGAGGCGGCGTACGGGGCGCTCACCGACTACGACCGGAAGCTCGGCCACCGGCTCGCGGGCGAGTGGCTGGAGGGGGAGGGGAAGCGCGACGCGGCGGAGCTCGCGGAGCACTTCGAGCGCGGCGCCGAGCCGGGGCGGGCGGCGGCGTGGTACCGGCGCGCGGCCGAGCAGGCGCTGCGCGGCAACGATCTCCTCGCCGCGATCGGCCACGCCGGGCGCGGCCTCGCGTGCGGCGCGTCCGGCGCCGAGGCGGGCGGGCTGCTCCTCGTCGAGGCCGAGGCCCGCGTCTGGCGCGGCGATTTCGCGGCGGCCGAGCAGCGCGCGCTCGAGGCGGCCGCGCTCTTCGAGCCCGGCTCGCCGTCCTGGTACTCCGCGGTCACCGAGGTGATCATGGCCGCCGGCAAGCAGGGCGCCCTCGACCGCGTCGAGTCCTGGGTGACGGCGGCGCGCGGCGCGTCGCCCCAGGGCGGCGCGCTGACCAGGAGGGACATCTGCCTCGTCGAGGGGGCCCACTGGCTCGTCTTCGGCGGCCGCTACGCCGCGGCGGACGGGATCATCGAGGCGCTCGAGCGCAGCGAGGCGGAGGGCCGGCTGCTCGACGTCGAGGTGCTCGCCAGGCTCTACGAGGCGCGCGCCATCCGCGCGATGACCTCCGGCGACCCCGGCGCCTGCCTCGAGGGCGTCGAGGCGGCGCTCGCGGTGTTCGAGCGGAGCGGCGATCGCCGCAACGCCTGCTCGCTGCGGGTGAACCTCGGCGCCATCACCATGGAGCTCGGCGACTACGACGGGGCCGAGGCCGCGCTTCGCTCCGCGCTGCGCGCGGCGGAGCAGATGGAGCTCACGGACCTCGCCGCGTTCACCCGCAGCAACCTGGGGAGCGTGATGATCGCCCGCGGCGATCTCGACGAGGCCCGCCGGCTGGAGGCGGAGGCGATCGCGACGTTCCAGCGGCTGGGCGATCCGAGGGCCGAGGGGGTCGCCCGCGCCTACCTGGCGAAGGCGGCGCTGCTCGCCGGGGATCTCGCCGCCGCCGAGGCCGAGGCCCTCGCAGCGGCGGAGCTCCTGCAGAGCGCGCCGCCGCTGCGCGCCGCGGCGTGGGCCCTCTCCGCGCGCGTGCTGCTCCGGAAGGGCCGCGCCGACGAGGCGCTCGCGCTGTCCGGCGAGGCGCTCTCCCTGCTCGAGTCGCTCGGCGCCGTCGAGGAGGGCGAGTCGCTGATCCGGCTCGTCCGCGCCGAGGCCCTCTTCGCGAGCGGCCAGCAGGCCGAGGCGCTCGCCGCGATCGCGAAGGCGCGCCGCAGCGTGCTCTCCCGCGCCGCGCAGATCTCGAATCCTCGCTTACGGGACCGGTTCCTCTCCGCGCTCGACAACGGCGAGACGCTCGCGCTCGCGGCGCGGTGGCTCGGCGAACACGAATCGCCGTAATCCGGTGATCGGCCGTACGTAGGATTCCCTGCTTGCGGCTCTCCCGGAGTCCGCAGGAGGCCCACGAGCGCGCCTGTCCTACTGCTCTTGCGCTGTCGTCACGACGTCAGCGGAGGCGCAGAATTCTAAGATTCTGCCTGAAAATTGATTGAGGAAACTCCTGATGCATGTTTCATTCGTGCTGAGGGGGCTATGCGAAATCAACTCGAACTGGCGACCTCGATCCTGGGCCTGCTGAGCGTCTGTTTGCCGGCCTGTGTCGGCGACGCTGAGTCTCCGGAGGAGTATGTCGATGAGATTGCGCAAGAGGCGTTCACGAAGAACGCGTTCACGAAGAACGCGCTGAAGGCCAGCGCCCTCACGACAGACCGGCTCGCGACCGAGGCGCTCACGGGCAACCCGCTGACGAACGACGGGATCGCGGGCAGCAGCCATGTCCTCAGCGCGCTGCGGGATCCTCTGGCGCGCGAGTTCTTGACCTACGTGGCGGGCTGCGCGCTCCCGGCGGGGCAAGCCGTGCGGGTGTCGCTCGACGGCCAGGAGCATGTGTTCAAGGGGGATGTCGGCCTCGCGCCCGAGTGGGGCCGCGCGCGTGGGCAATGCAACGCGCGCTGCCAAGGATGGGTGTCGGCCTGCATGCTGGCCAGGGTCAACCACCTCGGGGAGAGCATCCCTATCTCGATGCGGGGCAAGAACAAGGCCCTCGAGGCGGACGCCGCGGAGCGGGAGAGCTTCCCTCACCGGGAGGGTGCCTATTTCGGAGATCTCTTCGCCCCGGAGCCGCTCCGGTTCGCGTGCAGGTCGCCCGGGTCGACGCTCATCTCCCGCGTCTGCGGCGGGACGGGGGTGGACGCGTCGGGCTGCATCATCGACGTCCTCGGTGAATGCGATGATCTCTGCGGCAGACCGACGGAGGACGGCAGCTTCCCCAACTGCGTCGGCGGTGGCCATACGACTCCGACGACGGTGACGATCTTCCGGCAGTGATCTCCCGCCCGTAGCGGCGCGCGCGACGTCTCCCCGCTTTCGTACTAGAGTCGCGCGGCCATGAACCGAAGGCCGACCGCCGTCCTCGCCTGCCTGCTCCTCGCCGCCTGCGCCTCCCCGGAACCCCGGCCGAAGGAGCCCCTCGGCCAGATCCCCGAGGCGACGACCACCGCGAAGCCCGAGTGGCTCCCGTTCCGCGTCCGCGCCGGCAAGAGCGTCGCCGCCGACCCGCGCGAGAAGCACCTCGCCGACCTCCGGCAGCTCACCTTCGGCGGCGAGAACGCCGAGGCGTACTGGTCGCCCGACGGCAAGAAGCTCGTGTTCCAGTCGACCCGCGACGGCAACAAGTGCGACCAGCAGTACGTCATCGACCTGGAGAGCGGCGACGTCCGCCGGGTCTCGAACGGCCAGGGCAAGACGACCTGCGGCTATTTCCTGTTCCCCGCGCCCGCGGTCCCGGCCGACGCGCGCGTCCTCTTCGCCTCCACCCACGCCGCCGGCGAGGCGTGCCCGCCGAAGCCCGATCATTCGCAGGGGTACGTCTGGCCGCTCGACGAGTTCGACATCTACACGGCCAAGGTCGACGGCTCGGACCTCCGCCCCCTCATCCAGGGCAAGGGCTACGACGCCGAGGCCACCGTCGCGTTCGACGGCTCGCGCCTCGTGTTCACGAGCAACCGCGACGGGGACATCGAGCTCTACACCGCGAAGCTCGACGGCTCCGACGTCCGCCGCATCACGAGCACGCCTGGTTACGACGGCGGTGCATTTTTCTCTCCCGATGGCACCAAGCTCGTGTGGCGGGCGAGCCGCCCGACCGGCGCGGCGCTCGACGACTACCGCGCGCTGCTCGCCAAGGGGCTCGTGCGCCCGAGCGCGCTCGAGATCTTCGTCGCCAGCGCCGACGGGCAGAACCCGCGCGCGGTGACGAGGAACGGCCGCGCCAACTTCGCGCCCTACTTCCTGCCCGACTCGCGGCGCATCCTCTTCGCCTCGGATTTCAGCACCCCGCAGGGCGCGCGCGGCATGCCGAACTTCGACCTCTACCTGGTCGACTCCGAGGCGCCCCCGTCGGCGGACGGCGTGCCGCCCGTCGAGCGCGTGACCTTCTACGAGGGCTTCGACAGCTTCCCGATGTTCTCGCCGACCGGCGAGCACGTCGTCTTCGCCTCGAACCGGTACGGCGAGAAGCCGGGCGAGACCAACCTGTTCGTGGCCCGCTGGGTCGAATGACAGCGCCGCCGTCGCGGACCCGCGCGCCGGTCGCCCTCGCGTCGGCGTGCGCGCTCGCCGGCTGCTCCGGCGCCCCGGCCCAGCCGCCCCGCCCTGTCGAGGCCGCCGTCCCGTCGGCGGACATCGCGGGCGCTGCCTACACCTCGCCGGCGCGCTGGAGCTACCACCCCGCGGCGCCCGACGCCGCCGTCGCGTGGGCGCCCGCGGGCGCTGGCTGCGTCGTCGTGGTCCAGGGGGGCCAGCGCTGGACGGTCACGCCCGACCCTCAGGCGCCCGCGGCCGCCCCCGCGACCGCGTCGGCCGCGCGCTGCGCGGGCCAGGGCAGGACCAGCGCCTCGCCTGCGCCCGAGGAGCTCACCGCGATCGTGCGGCGCTCGCCGGCCTCGTGGATGTTCGTCGGCACCAGCGGGGCGATCTACGAGGCCTCCTCGCCGCTCGGCCAGTTCACGCGCACGCTCACGCCGCCCGAGCCGCTCGCGCAGGTCGCGGGCGCCGGCGGCGCGCTGCTCGGGGTGACCCGGGGCGGCGGCGTGCTCCGATGGCGCGAGGATCTCGGCTGGAAGCCGGTCCCGCTCGACGGCGCCGCGGGGCAGGGCGGCTCCCCGCCGCCGCGCGCGTTCGGCGTCGCGATGGCCGAGGGCGGCCGGGCGCTCGCGCTCGCGCTGCCCGAGGCGCTGTTCGCGAGTGAGGACGGCGGCGCGACCTGGTCGCGCGCGCCGCTCCCGGCCATGGGCCTCTCGCGGGTCGGCGTCCTCGGCGGCGAGCTCCTCGCCGAGGGCCTGCTCGCATCGGCGACCTGGGATCCGCGGCGCGCGCCCGCGTTCTCGCGCAGCGCCGCGGTGCTCCCGCGCGCCGACGTCGAGCTCGCCGTCGCGGCCCCGCGCGCCCCGTCCGCCTCCTCGGTGTGGCTCGGGCGGGCGGCGATGACCGGCGGTCGTTACCTCGAAGCGGTCCGGCCCGACGACGCCGGCGCGCCGTGGCGCTTCGCGAGCGGCCCCATCGAGGGCCCGCTCAGGGAGGCGCCCCTGCCGGGCACGGGCGAGTGCGGGAGCATCAAGCTCGGCGCGAACGGCGCGAACGGCCGGCGCATCGTCGCTGTGTGCTCCGAGCCGGACGGCGACCGCATCCTCGCGCGGGTGCTCCGCAGCGAGGACGGCGGCGGCACGTGGTCGCCCGCCGCCACGCTCGAGACGCTGGACATCGACCAGGTCGGCGTCGCCGTGGCGCCCGAGGGCGCGGCGCTCCTGACCGGCGTCTGCAAGCCGAGCGACGGCGCCGGCGGCTGCAAGCCGACAGCGCCGCTGCTCCTGACCCACGACGGCGCCGGGGACGACGCCCGCGCGACGGTCGCCCTCACGGCGGCCCCCACGCTCAGCGCCCCGGCCGCGCTGCCCGCGTTCTCGACGGACGGGCGCTCCGCCTACTTCCTCGGCTACCGCGGCAAGGACGAGCGCCTCGCGCTCTTCGTCTCCCACGACGGCGGCGAGACGTTCGCGCCGCGATCGCTCGACGCGACCGCCGCGACGGCGCCGGCGCCGCCGGACGAGGACGCCGAGGCCGAGGACGCCGAGGGCGGGTCGGGCGACGGCCCCTCGTCCGAGGGGCTCGAGATCGTCGAGGAGAGCGCGCTGCGCCCCGCGGACGACGGCGCCGTCGGCCTCCTGCTCTCGGATCGCGGCGCGCTCACGTACCTGACCGCCGACGAGGACGGCCGGGTGCTCACGGCGGCGGTCCCGCCGGCCGAGGGCGCGGCGCTCGCCGGCTTCGGTCGGCGCGTCGTCGCGCTCGCGACCCGCGCCCCGCGCGCCGGCGCGGAGGACGTCGCGGCGCTCTGGGAGTCGCTCGACGGCGGCGTGAGCTGGGCGGAGCTCCCGGAGATGCTGGCGCTCTCGCGCGAGCTCGCGCAGGCCCCGGTCGCGATCGCGTGCGGCGCGAGCGGCTGCCTCTTCGGCGACGTGGCGACCCGCGTCGGCTGGGGCGGCCAGGCCGAGGGCGCGCCGCCGCGCGCGCCGGACCTCGCGCCGCGCGCCCAGCCCGCGGCGCGCACGCCCATCGTCTGCGAGACGCTGCCGTCCTCGAAGTGGACGCGCATCGACCACGTCGACTCGAGCGGCCTCGGCCTGCCCGACGCCGACGAGCTCCTGCGCGGCCGGTCGGTCTGGTCGCTGCTCACGCGCGCGCCGAGCGGCGCCGTCGACGTCGTCTCCGCGATGCTCCCCGAGTCGGGCGCCGGCGAGGCGCGCGTCGTCACGCGCTCGCTCCTGCCCGCCGTGCCGTCGGGGCTCGGCAGGGCGCGGGTCGCGACCAACATCACCACCCAGATGGAAGGCTACGCCGCGGCCCGCGTGCGGCTCCCCGGCGGCGCGGCGAAGCCGGGCACGCCGATGCGCAACGTCGAGGTCGCCTGGGAGAACTGGATGGATGGCACCTCGGGGCGCGGCGTGATCCCCGACGCCGGCCCGTTCGAGCTCGGCGACGTGAAGGTCGTCCCGGACGCGGCGCGCCAGCCGTCGTCCGGCGCGCGCCCTCAGCCCGGCGCGCCGCCGCGCCGCGCGCCCGCGCCGCCCCCCGACGATTTCTTCGATCCCGCGCTCCTCTCCGTCTCGATGCGCGGGCTCTTCGTCCGCCCGCACTCCGGCAGCGCGCACTCGGCGCTCACGTTCTTCTACGAGCCCTCCGGCAGGCTCCAGCGCTTCGAGTTCCCGCCCTGGCCCGAGTCGGGCCCCCGCGGCAGCCTCGACGTGCGCGCCGACGCCGTCTTCGCAGACGGCCAGCCTGTCGGCGTGGGCATGGTCCGGCAGGCGTCGAACGGCCCGGTGACCACGATGCTGCTCGCGCATCGCTCGGCGCCGGCGTCCCCCGGCGGGGCCACCCCGCCCGATCCCGGCGCCGCGTGGGCGATCGACGCCGTGACGGTCGCGCCGCCGCCGGGGCGCGATCGCGTCGTGCACACGGACTGGACCTACGCCGGCAAATCGATCGGCGTCACGACGCTCGTCGCCGATCCAGGGCACGGGGTGGCGTGGGCGATTTTCCAGCCTTTCCGCGGGGATGGAACGCTCGGCCCGGCGCAGCCGATCCCGACGCCGCTCGACCTCGGCGATGTACCGCGCCCTTGCTCTGCCGCCGAGCGCGCCGCGACCGCGCGCCACGAGGCGCCGCTCTTCCTCGGGAGCGACGCGCTGTTCCCGGGCACGCGCCACCCCGTCCTGGTCACCGACGCCGCCGGCTCTTCTGGCGCGACCGAGGCGATGGTGCTCCTGACCTCGTCCGCGGTGCTCCACGGCACGCCTGCCGCGCCGTGCGTGGCCGGCTGGGAGGCGAGATCGATCGGGCGGGCTCCTCTTTCGGCGATTGTCCCGGGCGATCTCGCGCGCTCGTGGCTGTTTCGGGCCGCCGCGGGCTCGTCCGCGGCGAGCGGCGTGGCCGTCGAGGTGCGCCCGATGGCGTGCCGCTTCGATCCGGGCGCCAAGGTGCCGGAGGCGGTATGGAACGAGCCTGCCACCGCGCGCCCCGACCGCTGAGCGGTCGGCGGTGATGGGGCCGCTGAGCGGTCGAGCCGATGAGCATGCCGCGGAGCGGTCGATGCGGCGCTCGGCCGCAGACCGATCCGACGCGATGAATGAAATGCAGCAGAGGGTGCGATGAAACGCTCTCGAATCCGAGCTCGCGGTAAGCTTCCAACGGCTCTCGTCCATGCCGCGGCGCTTGCGTTCGTGGTCTCCACGGCGATAGCCTCGCCTGCCTGAAAGGGAGGCGGCATGATCCGGAAGCGACGGCGGTTCGAGCTCAGGAAGACGCTGTTCCTGCTTCCGAACCTGATCACGCTCTCATCGATATTCTGCGGCTTTGACTCGATCCGGCGCTCGGCAACCGCGCAGTCGGAGGACGATTTCTACCGCGCCGCGCTGCTGATCGTCTTCGCGATGTTCTTCGACACGCTCGACGGGCGTGTCGCGCGGATGACGAAGACGCAGAGCGCCTTCGGCCTGCAGATCGACTCGCTGGCAGACATCGTCTCGTTCGGCGTGGCGCCGTCGATGCTCGTGTACCAGTGGACGCTGCACCGCTTCGACCTCGCGGGGCTGCTCGTCTCGTTCTTCTTCACCGCGTGCGGCGCGGTCCGGCTGGCTCGCTTCAACGTCCTCTCGATGGGCGAGGCGGGCAAGCCCACGAAGCCCTCCAAGTACATCGTCGGCCTGCCGATCCCGGGCGCGGCGGGGATCCTTGTCTCGATCGTGGTCGCGAACCACGCCGCCGCCGGCGCCATCGGCGGCGAGCGCTACGCGTCGGCGATCCTCGCCACCACGACGATCCTGTCGCTGCTGATGGTCTCGACGATCCGGTTCCGCTCGTTCAAGGATCTCCGCCTCAACGTCCGGACGGTGCTCTTCGTCGCGTTCGCGATCGGGTCGAGCGCGGTGATATCGACGCAGCTCCAGCCGGCGTTCGTGCTCGTGTGGCTGCTCGGCTTCTACGTGCTGCTCGGGATCTTCGAGTCGCTCTGGCACCTGCCGGCGCGCCTCCGCGGCCTGCCGCGGGACTCGGCGCCTCCGCCCAGGGTGCCCCCGGCGGCCTGACGCCCGTCTTCTCCGGCCCGCCCGTCGCGGTCCCACCGCTCGGGCCTGTTTTTGAGTAGACTGGACGCGATGAAGAACCGCGTGTTCTTTCCGCAGGCCGCGCTCGACGACTGGATCGCGAGCGACCGCGTCGATCTGAACAACGACGAGCTTCTGATCAAGACCGAGGGGCGCCGCTACAAGATCATCGAGGCGATCCGCGTGCTCCGCGAGGTGACCGGCTCGGCCGACATCCACGAGGTCCTCGGCAGGGTCAAGACGCGCGCCTTCCTCCGGGAGCTCGGCGCGGAGATCCTCGAGGGATCCATGATCATCGGCGACAACGCCTACGACGTGATCCCGGGGTTCATCGGCGCGCCGGTGGGCACGTTCGCCGAACACCGCAAGGCCGCGCCGGCGGCGACCGCGACCAACAGCAGCCTGACCACCGACGAGGAGCTCCTCGCCGCGTTCCTGACGAGCGACATGTAGCCGCGTCGCATCGCGCCGCGGCGGCGCCGCTGCTGGAGCGCCCTCGGCGGAGGCGACGCGCCGGCAGCGGAAGCTCCGGGGCGCTCGGCCCGGCTCTTCTGCGCTGTCGGGCCCGTTCTTACGAGAGTACGCCGCGGCCTCTGCGGCCGGCGGGCCATCCCCGGTGAGGCAGGCTATAACGGGGGCCATGCCCGAGGTCCTCTCCGGGATCAGCTTTGTGCTCGCGCTGCTGTTCTACGGCGCCGCGAGCGCCCTCTTCTTCCTCGACGTCGCCCGCAGCCGCGCGCGGCTCCCCTCCGCGACCGATCTCGCGGGGCTCGGCGCCGGGCACCACCATGATCCCGCCGCGCGGCCCAGCGCCGCGGCCGCGCCTCCCTCGCGGCACGCGCCCCTGCTGCTCGGCCTCGGCGCCCTCGGGCACGCCACCTACGTCACGTTCGCCAGCTTCGTCGCGCGCGTCTGCCCGGTCCACTCCGTTCATTTCATGCTCTCGGTCGCGTCCCTCCTCGCGATCGCCGTCTACCTCGTCGCCCGCCGTCGCTTCCGCATCGACGCGCTCGGGCTGCTCATCGGGCCGCTCGGGCTCGCCTTCCTGCTCGGCACCTTCTTCCTCGGAAAGCCGCACCCCGAGCCGAAGCTCAGCCCGCTGTTCATCGCGGCCCACGTCATGGCGAACCTGCTCGGCATCGCCCTCTTCCTGCTCGCCGGCGCCTCCGCCGCGCTCTACCTCGTCCAGGAGAAGCGGCTCAAGAAGAAGCGGCACGTCGAGCGCATGGGGAGCCTCCCGCCGCTCGACACCCTCGACCGCGCCGTCCACCGCTTCCTGATCGCCGGCTTCCCCTTGCTGACGCTCGGCATCGTCACGGGCACGTACTGGGCGCACCAGCTCGAGATGGGCAACACCGAGGAGGTGATGCGCGCCATCTTCGGCTACGCCACCTGGCTCCTCATCGCGCTCGTGCTGCTCCTGCGCGCCGCCGCGGGCTGGCGCGGCCGGCGCGCGGCGTACGGCACCATCGCGGGGCTCGCCTGCGCCGCGGCGGTGCTCGTCATCTATCTCGTCCGCCCCGCCGCGGGGCTCGGAGGCTAGCGGCAGTTGATCTTCGTCGGGCTCTCCCACAAGACCGCGCCCATCGAGGTGCGCGAGCGGCTCGCGATCGGGCGGAACCAGCTCCCCGAGGTGCTCGCGCGCCTCACCGGACACCCCGCCATCGCGGAGGCGCTCGTGCTCTCCACCTGCAACCGCGTCGAGGTCTACGCCTCACCGCGGCAGCCGGCGCCGGGCCTCACCCGCGCCGGGGGCGCGCCGCCGTCGCCTGACGACGAGCTCTCGCTCGACAACGAGGCGCTCCGCGCCGCCGTCTCGGTCCTCGTCGGCATCGGCGGGGACGCCGTCCGCGGCCACCTCGCCGGCCGGGTCGGCAGCGATGCCGTCGTCCACCTCTTCCGCGTCGCCGCCTCGCTCGACTCGATGGTCGTCGGCGAGCCGCAGATCCTCGGCCAGATGAAGGAGGCCATCGAGATCGCCCGCGGCGCGAAGACCCTCGGCGCCCGGCTCGGCCGCGCGGCCCACCGCGCGATCAAGGTCGGCAAGCGCGTGCGCACCGAGACGGCGATCGGCGCCGGCCAGGTCTCGGTCTCGAGCGTCGCCATCGATCTCGCCCGCCAGATCTTCACGGATCTCGCCGGCCACACGGCGCTGCTCATCGGCGCCGGCGAGATGGCCGAGGCCGCCTCGAAGCTCCTCGTCCGCGCCGGCGCCCGCCTCGTCGTCGTCAACCGGAGCCCGGAGCGCGCCGCCGCGCTCGCCCGCGAGGTCGGCGGCGAGCCCCGCCCCTGGGCCGAGCTCGAGCGCGCCGTCGTCGAGGCCGACATCGTCGTCTCGTCGACCTCGAGCCCGAGCTACGTGGTCACGCTCGATCTCGTCCGCCGGGCCCGCAAGGCCAGGAAGGGCAGGAGCCTCTTCCTCATCGACATCGCGGTCCCGCGCGACATCGACCCGGCCGTCAACAAGCTCGACAACGTCTACCTGTACGACGTCGACGACCTCTCGCAGATCGTGGCGCAGTCCGTCGAGGGGCGCGCCGCCGAGGCGGCGCGGGCCGAGGCGATCGTCGTGGACGAGGCGCAGGCGTTCGAGGCGTGGACGCTCGAGCGCGCCCTGACGCCCACGATCGTGGGCCTGCGGTCCCGCACGCGCTCCATCCTCGCCGCCGAGGTCGAGCGCAGCCTCTCCGGCAAGCTCCGGCACCTCGGCCCGGCCGAGCGCCAGGCGCTCGCGCTCATGATCGACGCCGCCACGAACAAGCTGCTCCACGTGCCCACCACCCGTCTCCGCGCGCTGGCCGGCGATCCCCGCGTCGCCGAGCACGTCGACTCGCTCCGGGAGCTGTTCGACATCGACGACGCCCCGATCGACAGCGGCGTCGCCCGGGCGATCGCCGAGGGGGAGCTGCGCGACGCCGCGGACGATCGGCGCACGCCGGTGTCCGCCCGCGGGGCGGAGCCGCCCGCCTCCGGCGACCGCAGCGGCGACCCCGCGCTCCGGCAGGCCGGGCCGCGCCCCCACGCCGCGGAGGACAACGGCCACTATGCCCGGCAGCCCGGCGCGCGCCCCCAGCCCGCCGAGGCCAGCGTCCTGGCGGTCGCGAATCAAGCCGCGGCCGTGCGCGCGGCTGGGTTAAAAGGAGCGTGACCTACATGGAGCTCACCCTCGCCACGCGCCGCTCGGCGCTCGCCCTCGCCCAGTCCCGCGCCTTCGCTCGCTCCCTCGAGGCGGCGGTGCCCGGCCTCACCCTCCGCGAGCTCGAGGTGGTGACCTCGGGCGACAGGACCCAGGATCGATCGCTCCAGGACATCGGCGGCAAGGGGCTATTCATCAAGGAGCTCGAGGAGGCGCTGCTGGATCGGCGCGCCGACTTCGCGGTCCACTCGATCAAGGACGTCCCCGCCGAGATCGCCCCGGCGCTGTGCCTCGCGTGCATTCCCGCGCGGGAGGATCCGCGCGACGCGCTCGTCACCCGGAGCGGCGCCCCGCTCGCGGAGCTGCCGGCAGGCGCCCGGGTGGGCACGTCGAGCCTCCGCCGCGCTGTCGCGCTGCGCGAGGCGCGCCCGGACCTCCAGATCGAGCCGGTCCGCGGCAACGTCGACACCCGGCTGCGCAAGGTGGTCGACGGCGCGTTCGACGCGATCGTGCTGGCGCTCGCCGGCCTGAAGCGGCTCGGCCTCGCGGACCGCGCCACGGAGGTGCTGTCGCCCGAGGTGTCGCTGCCGGCGATCGGCCAGGGGGCGCTCGGCATCGAGTGCCGCACGGACGACAGCACCGTGCGCGACGTCCTGGCGGCGCTCGCGGACCGCGAGATCACGACCTGCGTCACGGCGGAGCGCGCCGTGATGGCCGCCGTGGAAGGCAGCTGCCGGACCCCGGTGGCCGCCTACGCGGTGCGAGACGGCGACGCGCTCTGGCTGCGCGCGCTCCTCGCCGAGCCGGACGGCTCCCGCCTGCGCCGGGCAGAGCGTCGCGTCGCGTGGCCTGGCGACCTGCGCGAGGCAGCGCGCCTCGGCGAGGACCTCGGGGCGGAGCTCAAGCAGGGCTGAGGCGCCCAGCCGAGCTCCGGAGCTCCGACCTCCGGACCGCCCCGCGCTTTCCACGCCGGCCTGTCCATGCGAGACGAGGGCCTGCCGGCGGTCTCCCGCCGCCCAGCGCTCCATGCCGGGCTACGTCGCCCTCGTCCTCCACGCCCACCTGCCGTACGTGCGGCACCCCGAGCACGCCCGTTCGCTCGAGGAGCGCTGGCTCTTCGAGGCGCTCTGGGAGTGCTACCTCCCCTTGCTCGGGGTCCTCGATCGCCTCGCCGCCGATCGCGTCGTCGCCCCGCTGACCGTCTCCGTCTCGCCGCCGCTCCTCGCGATGCTGCGCGACGAGCTGCTCTTGCGCCGGTTCGAGGACCACCTCCGCCGGCTCACCGCGCTCGCCGCCCGGGTCGAGGCCCGCCTCGCCGGCAGCGGCTTCGCGCACGCCGCCGCGTTCTACAGCGCGCGGCTCGCCGACGCGGCGAGCGCCTGGGCGGCGCTGGGCGGCGACGTCCCGGGCGCCCTGGTCCGCCACGCCCGGGCCGGCCGCGTCGAGCTCCTCACCACGGCCGCGACGCACGCCTACCTGCCCGGCCTGCTCCCCACGCCGGCGTCGATCCGGGCTCAGCTCCGGCTCGGCCGCCGCGCCTTCGCGGCCCTCACCGGCGCGCCCGAGCCCCGCGGCTTCTGGCTGCCCGAGTGCGCCTACGCGCCGCCCATCGACGCCGAGCTCGCCGCGGCCGGCGTCCGCTTCACCGTGCTCGACGCCCACGCCCTGACGCTCGCCGCGCCGCCCGCGTCCGCCGGCGCCGCCGTCCCCGTCCTCTCGCCGTCGGGCGTCGCGTGCTTCGGGCGCGACCGCGACAGCGCCCGCGAGGTCTGGTCGCGCGACGCCGGCTACCCGGGCCACCCTGCCTACCGCGAGTTCTACCGCGATGTCGGGCTCGACCTGCCCGAGCGCGAGCTCGAAGGCGAGATCGGCCCCGACGGCGTCCGGCTCATGACCGGCCTCAAGCTCCACCGCGTGACAGGGCCCGGCCCCGACAAGGCGCCCTACGACCCGGTCCGCGCGTCCGCGCAGGCGCGCGCGCACGCCGCGGAGTTCGTGGCCCGCCGCGAGGCCGCGCTCGCGTCGATCCGCGGCGCCGCCGCCCCGCCCATCCTTGTCGCCCCGTACGACGCCGAGCTCTTCGGCCACTGGTGGCTGGAGGGCCCCGAGTTCCTCGAGCACGCCCTGCGCGGCCTCGCGGCCTCGACGCGCGCGGTCCCGATCGCGCTCGGCGCCTACCTCGAGCGCCACCCGCCCGCGGAGGTCGTCGAGCCTGCCGCCTCGACGTGGGGCGAGGGCGGGTTCGGCGCGTTCTGGACCGGCCCGAGCGCGGCGCGGCTGTGGCGTCACGCCCACCACGCCGAGCGCGCGGTGCTGGACGCGCTCTCGCGCCGCCGCGACGCGGGAGGCCTGCCCGGCCGCGCGCTGGATCAGGCGGTCCGCGAGCTCCTCCTCCTTCAATCGAGCGACTGGGCCTTCATGATGTCCGCGGGCGAGATGGTCTCTTACGCAGAGGCGCGCGCCCGCGCCCACGCGGCCCGATCGCGCCGGCTCGCGGGCCTCGCCCTGCAGCCCTCGGCCGCGGCCGCCGATGTCGCCTGGCTCGACGCCGTCTGCGCGCTCGACCCTTTCCTCGCCGAGCTCACGGGCCCCGGGCTCCGCGACGCCTTCGATCCGTGGCGCTGAGCCGCTCTCCCTCACCCCGCCTCACCCCTGCACCCGTGGCCCACGCACAGAGCCTCTCCCCGGGAACCGTCATTCCACCCGAGTTGAATTATTCTATGGCGGTATTCTCGCCGTGGCGGCTGACCACAGGCTCCCGGGCGCAGCGATCGCCCGATCCGTGGCGGGCGCGGGCGGTTCGTCCGTCGGCCCCCCGGCGCCTCTCTGCCCGTCTTTCAGCGCCTCCGGCGCTGTTTTTCGGGAACATGACCGGCCATTCACTTTCCCGTTTCATTGCCGAACGCGGGCCGAAGCAACCCTGAGAACGCCGCGCAGCACGTTTTTCTCGGGCGGGGCGGCATGAAGTGCGAGGCGGACGTAGACATGGCCCGGAGCACCCCCTTGATGACCGGCGGGTCAGCACCCTACTGTGGTGCCCGCCAGCTTTGCTCCTGGACCGCACCGGCAGGCGCTGGCAAGAAACCGGGCGAACTCCCCATGACACATCCTCCTTGCGGACCCGAGCGCCCCATCGCTCGACGGGTTTTCGGCGCTCGTAGCGTCGCCTCGAATCACTCCCGCGCCGCCCTCGTCGCGGCGCTGCTCGCGGCCCTCGCGGTGCCCACGTTGACCGCCTGCCGCAACTCGGACGCTGGCACTCAGGCGTCGCCGGCGCGCGACACCGCGGCGCCGCGCGAGAAGCCCGCCGTGCGCTTCGGGAAGGTCACCGCGCGCCCGCTCGCGCAGACGCTCGACATCAGCGGCACGCTCGTCGCCGACGAGACGAGCGAGGTGGCCACGCAGGTGGCCGGCTCGGTCCTGAGCGTCGCGGTCGACGTGGGCTCCCGGGTCAAGAAGGGCGACCCGCTCGTCGTGCTCGACGCGCGCAACGCCGCGCTCCAGTCGCAGGCGGCCTCCGCCGCCGTCGCGCAGGCCCGCGCCAAGCTCGCGCTGCAGGAAGGGGCGTCGCCGAAGGGGATCGATCCCGACCAGGTGCCCGAGGTCCGCGCCGCGAAGCAGAGCATGGAGCTCGCGAAGGCCGAGGCGGAGCGCGTGAAGCAGCTCTACGACCAGGGCGCCGTCGCGCAGTCGACCTGGGACGCGGCGCGCACGCAGGCCCAGAACGCGGCCGCGCAGTACGACGCCGCGGTCAACGGCATCCGCGCGACGGTCGCCGCGCTCACCTCCGCGCAGGCGCAGGCGGGGCTCGCCTCGAAGTCGGTCGCCGACACGACGGTGCGGGCGCCGTTCGACGGCGCCGTCTCCGAGAAGCGGATCAGCGTCGGCGAGTTCGCGGGCCCCGGCCGCGTCGTCGCGGTCGTGGTCCGCGACAACCCGCTGCGGCTCCGCATCGACGTGCCCGAGGCGGACATCGCGCAGATCGAGATCGGCAAGCCCGTCAGCGTCTCTGTCGCCGCCTTCCCGGGTCGCCTGTTCCCGGGCGTCGTGAAGCGGATCGGCGCGAGCCTCAAGGAGGCGTCGCGCACGCTCCCCGTCGAGGCCGAGTTCGACAACAGCGAGGGGAAGCTCCGCCCGGGGCTCTTCGCGCAAGGCCAGCTCGCGCTGACCGGCGAGTCAAGAACGGCGCTCCTCGTGCCCGAGGCGGCGGTCGGCTCCTCCGGGACGAGCGCGCGCGTGTTCGTGCGGTCGGGCGATCGCGTGACCGAGCGGCTGGTCAAGACGGGCCGCAAGATCGAGGGCCTCGTCGAGGTCATCGGCCCGCTCACCGAGGGTGAAGAGGTCGCGATCGACAACGTGGACCAGCTCGCGGACGGCATCGAGGTCGCTGCGGCGCAGTGAGCCGAGCGCACCGGCGTCTCATTACTGAAGAAAGGTAGCGACCATGCAATGGCTCGCGGCAATCTGCATCCGTAGGCCGGTGTTCGCCTCGGTGATCGTCCTGCTCCTCACGGTGCTCGGGGCGTTCTCCTACTTCGGCCTCGGCGTGGACCGGTTCCCCAAGGTGGAGTTCCCGTTCATCGTCGTGACGACGATCCTCCCCGGCGCGGCGCCCGAGGAGGTGGAGACGGAGATCTCCGACAAGCTCGAGTCCGCGGTCAACACCATCAGCGGCATCGACGAGCTGCGCTCGGTCTCGGTCGAGGGGCTGAGCCAGGTCATGATCTCCTTCCAGCTCGAGAAGGACGTCGACGTGGCCGCGCAGGAGGTCCGGGACAAGGTCGAGGGTGTCCTCGCGGAGCTCCCGGAGGGCATCGAGCCGCCGGTCGTCGGCAAGCTGGATCCGGACGCCGCCCCGATCCTCACGCTCGCCATCTCGTCCCCGAAGGCGAACGTCCGCGAGGTGACCGAGTTCGCCGACAAGACGCTGCGGCGCGAGCTGGAGTCGCTCCCCGGGGTCGGCCAGGTGCTGGTCATCGGCGGCCGCAGCCGCCAGATCAACATCTGGATCGATCCGGAGCGGCTCGAGAAGTACTCGCTGACGGGCGGCGTCGTGGCCCAGGCCCTGGCGAGCCAGAACGTCGAGATCCCGGCCGGCCGCATCGAGCAAGGGGGCAGGGCGCTCACGCTGCGGACGCGCGGCCGCGTGCAGTCGGTCGAGCAGATGGCGGACATCGTGCTCGCGAACCGCGACGGCTACTCCGTCCGGCTCGGCGACGTCGCGGAGGTCCAGGACGGCATGGCAGAGCCGGAGTCGGCCGGCTTCCGCGGCCTCGACCCGGCCGTGCTCCTCAGCATCCGCAAGCAGAGCGGGACGAACACCGTCGAGGTCATCGACGGGCTCAAGGCGCGCATCACCGAGGTCGAGAAGCGGCTCCCCGCGGGCTACCAGATCGTCATCGCGCGCGATCAGTCGGAGTTCATCAAGAACTCCGTCAACGCCGTGAAGGAGCACCTCGTGCTCGGCGCGCTGCTCGCCGCGATCATCGTCGCGCTGTTCCTCGCGAACGCCCGCAGCACGATGATCTCCGCGATCGCCATCCCGACGAGCATCATCTCCACGTTCGCGCTGATGAAGGTGGCGGGCTTCACGCTCAACGGGATCACGCTCCT
Source organism: Sorangium sp. So ce406 (assembly GCF_051474675.1). Taxonomy (NCBI): domain Bacteria; kingdom Pseudomonadati; phylum Myxococcota; order Polyangiales; family Polyangiaceae; genus Sorangium; species Sorangium sp. So ce406. The sequence goes on from NZ_CP150340.1 coordinate 2,265,476, forward strand.
CGCGCTGACCCTGGCGGTCGGCATCGTGATCGACGACGCGATCGTCGTCCTCGAGAACTGCTACCGCTGGATCGAGGAGAAGGGCGTGAGCCCGTGGGAGGCGGCGCTCCAGGGCACGCGGGAGATCGGCCCCGCGGTGCTCGCGACGACGCTCTCGCTGGTCGCGGTGTTCGTCCCGGTCGCGTTCATGAGCGGCATCGTCGGCCGCTTCCTGAACTCGTTCGGCCTCACGATGGCGTTCTCGATCCTGGTGTCGCTGATCGTGAGCTTCACCCTGACGCCGATGCTGTCGGCGCGGTGGCTGAAGAAGCCGGAGAAGCACGCCGGCCACAGCTCCAAGGAGTCGCGCTTCTACGGGCCGATCGAGCGCGGCTACATGGCGCTGCTCCGCTGGTCGATGGCGCACCGCTGGGTGATCGTGCTCGCCTCGCTCCTGGCGCTCTTCTCGATCCCGGTGCTGGGCGGCCTCGCGAAGTTCAACTTCCTCCCGATCGAGGACGAGTCGCAGTTCCAGGTGAGCATCCGCGCCCCCGAGGGCGTGAGCCTCGACGGGACGCGCGTCATCGCCACGCGGCTCGCGTCGGACCTGGAGAAGATCCCGGGGGTGCTCTACACGCTGACGACGATCGGCGATGACCCGCAGAAGACGCCGAACCTCGCCAACATCTATGTGAAGCTCAAGCCCGCGGGCGAGCGCGATCTGTCCCAGCAGGACCTCATCGACCGCGCCCGGCGCGAGCTCAAGCCGAAGTTCGACGCGGAGAAGCTCCGAGCGAACATCGGCCCCGTGCCCGCGTTCTCCGGCGGCCAGAGCGCCCAGATCGCCTACCAGGTGCAGGGCCCCGACCTCCAGCGGATCGGGCAGTACTCCGACGCGCTGCTGGAGAAGCTCAAGGCGATGCCGGGCGTCGTCGACCCGGACACGTCGCTGCTCGTCGGCAAGCCGGAGATCCGGGTGATCATCGACCGCAAGAAGGCCGCCGATCTCGGCGTGCAGGTCGGCGACGTGGCCAGCACCCTGCGCCTGCTCGTGGGCGGGTACAAGGTGTCGACCTACAACGAGGGCGGCGAGCAGTACGAGGTGCGCGCGCGCGCGCTGTCGAGCTTCCGCTCCGACAAGGAGGGCCTCGCGAAGATCACGGTGCCCTCGACCAAGCTCGGCGCCGTCACGCTCGACAACGTGGTGACGTTCGCGGAGGGGACCGGCCCGTCGCGCATCGAGCGCTACAACCGCCAGCGGCAGGTCATGCTCACGGCCAACCTGGAGGCGGGCCACTCGCAGCAGACCGTCGTCCAGGAGCTCGACAAGGCCGTGTCGCAGATGAACCTCGCGTCCGGCTACTCCGCCGGTCCGGTCGGCGCGTCGAAGGAGCTCGTCAAGATGATGAGGAGCTTCCTGGTCGCCCTCCTCCTGTCACTCGTGTTCATGTACCTGGTGCTCGCCGCGCAGTTCGAGTCGTGGCTGCACCCGATCACGATCCTCCTGTCGCTGCCGCTCACGGTGCCGTTCGCGTTCATCGCGGTCATCATCTTCCGGCAGTCGCTCAACATCTTCTCGCTGCTCGGCATCGTCGTGCTGTTCGGCGTCGTGAAGAAGAACTCGATCCTCCAGATCGACCACACCATCAAGCTGCGCGAGCACGGCCTGCCGCGGGCGCAGGCCATCCTGGAGGCGAACCGCGACAGGCTCCGGCCGATCCTCATGACCACGCTCGCGTTCGTGGCCGGCATGATCCCGCTGGTCGCCTCGAGCGGCGCCGGCTCGGGGACGAACCGCGCGACCGGGTTCGTGATCATCGGCGGGCAGACGCTGGCGCTCCTCCTGACGCTGCTCGCGACGCCGGTCGCCTACTCGCTCTTCGACGATGCCTCGTCGTGGCTCAAGCGGGTCCTGCCCTTCATGCGGGGCAGCGACGACCAGGGGGATCCGCGCGGGGCCGGCGGCGCTGCGCCGCCCGGCGCGGGGCCCGTCGCAGCGGAGCCTCACGGCGCCGCGGCGCGCGTCGCGGTCGCGCACGAGGGAGGCCGGCCGGCGCAGGCCCACCTCGACTGACCGCACCGACCGGCTGCGCTCCGGGGCCGCGGCGCGCCGCGCCCGCCCCCCGGAGCGACCGCGGCGCGGCGACGCTCACTCGGCGTCGCCGTTGACCTTGCGCAAGATCACATCCAGCAGACCGTCGAACGCGTCGCGCATCGCCCAGGCCTGGGCGGCGTTGTCGTCGAGCCCGGCGGCCTTGCGGCGGCCCTCGGCGAGCGCCTGCTTCGGGCCCCTGCACGCGCGGCCGAGCCGGCGCTCCATGTCGAGCGCGGCTCCCTCGTAGATGTGATAGCAGGACGCGAAATCTCCCTCGTTGTAGAGCGGCGAGCCGACCTGGATGGCGCCGTCCATCGTCCGCGCCAGCACGAGGAGATCGCCCTCCGTGCAGCCGCGGAGCACCGTGAGGGCGTGGTGGGGGACCGACCGCTTGACCGCCGGGAGCGCGCGCTCCTCCTCGGCCGTCTCGGCCGCGAACGTCGACAGCGGGACAGGATCGGGGCGCACGAGCAGCTTCTTGAGGTAGTCCGCGGGCACGCCGAAGTTGAGGTTCTGCCCCTGCGTCGCGACCGCGGCGGCGACGCCGATCACCTCGCCGCGCTCGTTGAACAGCGGCCCGCCCGACGAGCCCGGCGCGATCGGCGCGGAGATCTGCAGCAGCGTCAGCGCGGGGTCGACCACGCGGACCGCGCTCACGAGGCCGTTCGACACGGTGTCGGCGAGGCCGAGCGGATGGCCGATCGCGACGACCGGATCGCCCGGGCGGACCGCGAGGCTGTCGCCGAGGGGCAGCAGCGGGAGCTTCCGCGGCGCGTGGATCCGGACGATCGCGAGGTCGCGCTCCTCGTCGAACGCGAGCACCTCGAGCACCGGGTGCTCGCTCTGGTCCCAGAGGACGACCTTGAGATCCGGCATCCCGGCGATGACGTGGAAATTCGTCGCGATCCAGCCGTCCTCGCGGACGAGGAAGCCCGCGCCCAGCGAGCCGTCGCCGCGGATCGTGACGACCGCCGGCGTGGCGCGCGCCGCGATCTGGGCGGGCGTCATCACGGCGGCGGGCTGCGACGCGGAAGCCGCCGGCTGGCCGGATGAGCCCGCGCCGCAGCCGAGCGCCGCGAGCGCCGCCGCGGCGACGAGCCCGGAGAGCCGCGGCCAGCCGGGTCGTCGCGGGGGCCGGTGGCGGGAAGGAGGAGCGGCGCAGGGGCGCCGGTCGTCGTCATGGAGCTCGCCTGGCAGGCTGCGGTGATTCATGTCGCTCCCCGGGGCGCCGCTCAGGAGCGGTCACCCACCACCAAGCGTAACGAAGACCCGTCGGATCGTCTCGCGCGCCCGGAGAAAATTGAGGCGTGACCGCATATGCTGTCGCGGTGAGCCAGAACCACGACGCGCGCGATCCGATCTTCGCCCTCAGCGACGACTTCGTCGCAGCCTTTGCTGCCCAGTGCCCTGCCCATGCCACCCTGGCGGGCCTCCCGTGCGACGACGGCGCGTGGAACGACTGGAGCCCGAGCGGCGCGGCGTCCTGGGCCTCCACGGTCGCGTCCTTCCAGGAGCGGCTCCGGGCGCTGCCGCCTCCTCGCGGACCGGAGGCGCGGTGGGGCCGCCTCGCACGCCGTGTCATGGCCGATTACCTGGACGAGCGGCTCGACGATTTCCGCCACGACGAGCACCTGCGCGACCTCAACAACATCGAGTCAGCGTTCCAGCACCTCCGGATGGTCTTCGACCTCATGGACCTCCAGAGCGCCGCCGGCTGGGACGCTGTTGCGTCGCGCCTGGAAGGCCTGCCGCAGGCCTGCGACAGCTACCGTGCGTCGCTGGAGGAGGGGCGCCGGACGGGGAAGGTCGCCGCGCGTCGCCAGGTGTGCGCTGTCATCGAGCAGGCGCGCTACCAGGCGGGCGAGGCGTCGTTCTTCCTCACGCTGCCGGCCGCCTACGAGGCTTCCGGGCTCGCCACGGGCGCCGGCCGCGCGCGCCTCGCCGCCGGCGCCGAGCGGGCGCGCGCCGCGTTCGGCGCCTTCGCCGGCTACCTGGAGCAGACGTACCTGCCCAGCGCCCGCGCCGAGGACGCTGTGGGAGAGGAGCGCTACCTGCGCCACGCGCGCCGCTTCCTCGGCGCGAACATCGACCCGATCGAGACCTACGCCTGGGGGTGGTCGGAGGTGCACGCGATCGAGGCCCGCATGGCCCGCCTCGCCGCCGAGATCCTTCCGGGCGCGTCGCTGCCCGAGGTGATCCAGGTGCTCGAGACCGACCCGGCCCGGTGCGCGCCAGGCCCCGATGAGTTCCTCCGCACCATGTCCGAGCGCCAGCGCAAGGCGCTCGCCGAGCTCGACGGCGTGCATTTCGACATCCCCGCGCCGATCCGCCACATCGACGTGAAGATGGCCCCGCCGGGCGGCGCGCTCGGCGCGTACTACGTGCCCCCGAGCGACGGCTTCAAGCGGCCCGGCACCATCTGGTATGCCCCTGGCTCGAAGCGCGTGTTCCCGCTCTACGAGGAGATCACCACGGCGTACCACGAGGGCTTTCCCGGCCATCACCTGCAGTGCGGGCTCCAGGTGTACCTCGATGATCGGCTGAGCCGGCTCCACCGCTTCCTGGTGGTGAACTCCGGTCACGCCGAGGGGTGGGCGCTCTACGCCGAGCAGTTGATGTACGAGCTCGGGTATTTCGAGCGCCCCGATTACGTGCTCGGGATGCTCTCGGGCAAGCTCACCCGCGCCTACCGCGTCGTCCTCGACATCGGCATGCACCTCGGTCTGCCGATCCCCGAGCGCGCCCCGCTCCGCGCCGGGGAGCCGTGGCGCTACGAGACCGCCGTCGAGTACCTGCATCGCCGGGCTTTCCTCACGCCGGAGCACGCGCACAGCGAGGCGACGCGCTACCTCGGCTGGCCTGGACAGGCGATCTGCTACAAGGTCGGCGAGCGGGTCGTCCTGGAGCTGCGCGAGGAGCTGCGGCGCCGGCAGGGCGAGGCCTTCGATCTGAAGGCGTTCCACGCGAGGGTGATCGGCTCCGGATCGGTCGGGCTCGACCACCTGCGCGAGATCGTCCTCGGCGACGACGCGGACGACGCCGCGCCCTGAGCGGCGCTTCGCCCGGCTCCACGGCCGTGCCTTCGTTCCGGGGCGCCGGGTGGCCCTGGCCGGGCCTCATGGCTCGACGCCGGGCCATGCGCGTGCCAATCGAGGCGGGTGAGCTCTCCTCCAGCGAGCGCAGCGAGCGACGCCCCCGAGGCGCAGCCGAGCGGCTCGGACCTCTGCACCGCGTGCGGCCTGTGCTGCACGGGGCTGCTCTTCGACATCGCGCCGCTCGAGGAGCACGAGCTTCCGCTCGCCGAGAAGCTGCGCCTGCCGCTCGCCTGCAACCAGTACCACGACGCCTTCAGGCTGCCGTGCCCTTGCCATCTCGACCGCAAGTGCACCGTCTACGAGACGCGCTTCTCGGTGTGCAGCAGCTATGAGTGCGGCCTGCTCCGGCGCTGCAAGGCGGGCGAGGTGCCGCTCGGCGAGGCGCTGTCCCGCGTCGAGCGCGTGGTCCGCCTCGCGGACGCCGTGCGCCAGCGCGTGCCCACGCTGGAGCCTCCCCGTCCGCTCTGGGACGAGGCCCGCGAGCACCTCCGCCGGCGTGACGCCGAGGACGCGTCGCCGGCCTGGCGGAGCGAGCGGGCCTCGCTCGTCGCCGCGCTCGATGAGCTCAGGGGCGCGTGCAGGGAAGGGCTCGATCCGTAGATACTCGGGAGGCCGCCGAGACAAGGAGGCGGGAGATCGGGAGCGGTGTTTCCTGTCTCCTCGCGATGGGATCCATTCACGGATCGCATCACCGCTCTTCGTGGAGATCTCCCATCGCCCTTCTCCCGTGCAACCGGCAGATCCCGCACGACGAGGCGGTGCACGGAACTCCTGTGCTTCGTCCGGGGCAAGCGTGATCCGTCCTCGATCTGGCGCCTCGCGCCTCACATCGACAGGCTCCTCCCGGCCTCCCGGCGGCTGGCTCCGCGCCGTATAGTTGGCTGATGGAACCGAAGATCCGCCGGATGACCAACAAGTATTCTGCCGTGGCCGCGGTGACGAGCTTCATCACGCAGCCCATTCCCGGCGCAGATGAGCTGATCGTGGTTCCAATTCATTACCACTTTGCCGTATCGCTGACGCGGCACCGGGGCGTGTCGCTCCTCGCCGCCCCGTGGCTCCAGGTCAGCAAGATCATCTGGGGCGGAGCGGCCGTGCGGCTCTTCGCCAACTTCACGCTCGGCCTCGTCCCGGTCGCCGGTCTCTTCTCCAATGCGATCACGGCCGTCGCCCTGACCGAGCTCCTGGCCCGCTACCTCGACGGCGCGCTGAGCACCCCTGCGTCACCGCCCGTTGTCTCCGTGAAGACCATCAGGGACGCCGTCGAAGGACCGCTCCGGGCGTGGAGAGCTCCGCGAATCTGGCCCGGGATCCGTCGTGCTTTCCGGAGAACAGCTCCTGCGGGTTGAGGGCCCTGTCCCGCTGATGGGCAGCGCGAAGCTCGCGCCGCCTCGCCACGTCCAGCGGTGACGGGACCAGGGCCCAGGGAATCGGCGGCGCCGGGTCATGCGCGCCACACCGCTGCGCGCGGGGAGCGCTCGACGCGGGCCGGTCTCGTCGCGCGCCGCGTCGCAGGGCGCCGCCGGCGCTGCGGCGGGGCCTCCGCCGTCCCCGTGAGCGCGCGGCTGTCTCTCCTGGCGATCGCCGCCCGGATCGAATAGATCCCCGGCCATGCTCTCCGAGACCCGCGAGAAAGTCCTGGACATCAAACGGCGCTTTGAGGCGCTAAGGGGGCATCTTTGACGTCCCTAAGCTCGAACGGATGCTTCAGGACCTGACCCAGACGACGCTGTCGCCGGGGTTCTGGAACGATCAGGAAAAAGCCCAAGTCGTCCTCCGCAAGCGCGCCCAGGTCGAGGCGAAGCTCGAGATGGCGCAGAAGCTCGGTCGCGAGATCGAGGATCTCGCGGAGTACCTCGAGCTCGGCGCCGCCGAGGGCGACGAGGGCGTCATCGCCGACGCCGACGCGCAGGCCGATGCCATCGCCGCGCGTCTTCGCAAGGCCGAGCTCGATCGCATGCTGTCTGGCCCCGCCGACCGCGGCAACGCCATCGTCAGCATCCACCCGGGCGCCGGCGGCACCGACGCGAAGGACTGGGCGTCCATGCTCCTCCGCATGTACCTGCGCTTCTGCGAGCGCCGGGGCTACAAGACGGAGATCATCGACTACCAGGACGGCGACGAGGCCGGCATCGACGCCGTCACCTTCACGGTGAGCGGCGACGCCGCCTACGGCTATCTCCGCTCCGAGGCCGGCGTCCACCGCCTCGTCCGGATGAGCCCGTTCAACGCCGATCATACGCGTCAGACCGCGTTCGCCGCCGTCGAGGTCACCCCGGATAGCGACGACGAGATCAACATCCAGGTGAACGAGAAGGACATCGAGATCACGACGATGCGCGCCGGCGGCAAGGGCGGGCAGAACGTGAACAAGGTCGAGACCGCCGTTCGCCTGCGGCACATCCCGACCGGCCTCAACATCGTGTGCCGCGCCGAGCGCAGCCAGCACCAGAACCGCGCGATGGCGATGAAGGTCCTCAAGGCGAAGCTCTACGAGATGGAGCTCCAGAAGCGGGAGGCCGAGGTCCAGGCCTACAACGCCGCGAAGAGCGCCATCAACTTCGGCAGCCAGATCAGGAACTACGTCCTCGCGCCCTACCGGCTCGTCAAGGACGTCCGCACCTCCACCGACGCCACCGACGTGGACGCCGTCCTCGACGGCGATCTCGATCGCTTCATCGAGGCCTACTTGCTCGCCGCGGCGGGCGGCTCGCTCCGGAAGGGCGGCGCCGTCGCGGAGGACGACGCTCCGTGAGCCAGCAAAAAGACAAGCCGAACGACAGGAAGACCGAGCGGCTCATGAAGGAAGCCGCCGAGGCCGCGCGCGCCGAGGAGACGCTGATCGCCACCCGCAAGGCGAAGGCGGCGCGCCTCCGCGCCCGTGGCGAGAACCCGTTCGCCAACGATGTCACCGCGGGCGAGCCGCTCACCGAGCTCGCCGCCGTCCGCGCCCGCTTCGACGGCGCGCGCGCCGCGGCCGAGCCCAGGCCGGAGGGCGCGGCGCCGGAGCGGACAGCCGCGCCGACGGCGGACCGCTACGATCCGGCGCGCGTCGAGCCGATCCCGTTCCGCGTCGCGGGCCGGGTCCTCTTCGTGCGCTCGTTCGGCGGCGTCACCTTCGTCCGGCTGCGCGACCGCACCGGCGAGCTCCAGCTCTACTGCGAGCAGGGGAGCCTCGCCGATTTCGAGCGGCTCGAGGACATCGATCTCGGCGATTTCGTCGAGGCCCACGGCGTCGCGATGGCGACGCAGAAGGGCGAGCTCTCGATCCGCGCCGAGCGCCTCCGGCTGCTCACCAAGGCCTACCGCCCGCTGCCGACCAAGACGAGCTTCAAGGACGTCGAGTCGCGCTACCGCATGCGGTACGTCGATCTCGTGGCCAACCCGCACGTCGCGGGGGTCTTCCGCGCCCGCACGGCGATCGTCGCCGCGCTCCGCGAGTTCCTCGACGCGCGCGGCTTCCTCGAGGTCGAGACCCCGACGATGCACACGCTCGTCGGCGGCGCGACCGCGAAGCCGTTCAAGACCCACCACAACGCGCTCGATCTCGAGCTGTTCATGCGCATCGCGCCCGAGCTCTTCCTGAAGCGGCTCGTGGTCGGCGGCTTCGAGCGCGTGTACGAGATCGCGCGCTGTTACCGGAACGAGGGGCTGTCGACGCGGCACAACCCCGAGTTCACGATGATCGAGTACTACCAGGCGTACGCGACGTACGAGACCCTGATGGACGCGACCGAGGCGATGCTCCGCCACGTCGATGCCCGCCTCGCCGAGCGGCTCCCGGTCGAGCACGCGGCGTGGGCCGCGCAGCGCCCGTTCTCGCTCGAGCGCTTCGCGCGCGTCCCGATGGCCGAGGGGATCGCCAGCGCACTCGCGAAGTCGGGCCTCCCGGCGGACGTCCCGCAGCGCGTCGCCGCGGACGACGCTCCGATCAAGGAGTGGGCGAAGGCCGCGAAGGCGAGCGGGCGCGAGATCGACTGGGCGAACTTCCGCGCGGGCGCGAAGAAGTGCGAGTCGCCCGGCGAGCTCGTCTTCTGCGCCTACGAGTACGTGGTCGAGCCGTTCCTGACGAGGGACTACCGCACCGAGTCGGGCGACAGGAGCGTCCCCGTCTTCATCATCGACTATCCCTTCGAGGTCTCCCCGCTCGCCCGCAAGAAGGACAGCGACCCTGCGCTGGTCGATCGCTTCGAGCTCTTCATCGACGGGCGCGAGCTCTGCAACGCCTTCAGCGAGCTCAACGATCCCGAGGACCAGGACGCGCGCTTCCGCGCGCAGGTCGCCAAGAAGTCGCGGGGCGAGGAGGAGACGATGGATTACGACGCCGACTACGTCCGCGCCCTGGAGCACGGCCTCCCGCCGACGGCGGGCTTCGGCATGGGGATCGATCGCCTGACGATGCTCCTCACCGGCGCGACGTCCATCCGTGACGTCATCCTGTTCCCCCTCCTGAGGCCTGAAGCGAGTGCCGCTGATACCTAAGCCCGTCTACATCGCCTTCCTCGTCGCGGTGGCCGTGGTGAGCGTGCTGCTCGTCATCCGCGGCGTCCGCCGCATGAAGACGAGCCTGCCGCGCGCGCTGTTCTGGTGGTTCGGCGGCCTGCTGGGCGTCTCGTTCGGCGTCCTCTCGACGATGGCGGCCCGCCTCCCGGTGACCCGCGGCTCCACGCCCTTCGTCCTCAAGAACGAGCTCGTCCGCTTCGGCGCGCTCGGCACCGGGGTCATCTTCCTGCTCATCTCGCTCGCGGCGCTGCTCCCGGTCATCCTCGACGCCCTGGAGCGGCGGAGCTTCGTCTCCTACGTGGGCGCGCGCCACGTCCGCGCCACGAAGAGCGGCTTCCTCACGGTCATCTCGGTGCTCTCGATGGCCGGCGTGGCGGTGAGCTCGTGCGCGCTCTGCTCGGTGACGAGCATCATGGGCGGCTTCGGCGCCGACCTGAAGCGCAAGATCCTGGGGAACAACGCGCACATCGTCATCGACGCGACCCGCCCCGGCGGGTTCGGCGACTGGGAGGACACGCTCACGGGGGTCCGCGTCGCGCTCGCCTCGCGCGGCGGCGCCGCGACGCCCGTCGTCGCGGGCGAGGCGATGGGCTCCAGCGCCTCGAACACGGCCGGCTCGCTCGTGCGCGGCATCGACCCCGACTCGATCAGCCAGGTCATCGATCTCGTCAACAACATCGAGGTCGGCAAGTTCGAGTACCTGCGCGATCCCGAGAAGCTGACGAGCTTGCCCCCCGAGGAGATCATCGGCCGGGGCCCCGGCGGGGAGCCCTACTTCAAGGGGCCCGATTTTCGCCAGCCGACGGACGTCGACCCGTCCGTGCGCGAGTACCTCAAGCAGCAGACGCGCGTGTACCCGGGCGTCATCATCGGCCGCGAGCTCGCGAAGTCGCTCCACGTGCTCGTCGGGGACGAGATCACGCTCCTCTCGCCCATGGGCGAGCTCGGCCCCACCGGCGTGATGCCGCGCTCCCGCAGGTTCCGCGTGGCGGCGATCTTCTACAGCGGCATGTACGAGTACGACGTCACGCACGCCTACGTGCTGATGGATGAGGCGCAGAAGTTCTTCAGCCTCGAGGGCAAGATCACGCACATCGACATCCGGGTCCCGGATCCCGAGCGGGTGCAGGAGGTGCGCCCGGCCGTCGAGGCCGCGGTCGCCGCGAGCGCTCCGGCGGCGGACGAGGTGCCCGACGGCGGCAAGCCGCCCCCGGTGCTCCGCGTCCGCGACTGGATGGAGATGAACAGGAACCTCTTCAGCGCGCTCAAGCTGGAGAAGATCGCGACGTTCATCATCCTGTCCATCGCCATCGCCGTCGCGAGCTTCTGCATCGTCTGCACGCTGCTCCTCATGGTGACGGAGAAGGGCAAGGAGATCGCGATCCTGAAGGCGCTCGGGGCCTCCGACAACGCCGTGATGCGCGTGTTCATGCTCGAGGGCATCATCATCGGCGCCATCGGCACGGTCTTCGGCGTCGGCACCGCGCTCGCGTGCTGCACGGGCCTGTCCTGGTTCGGCGTCCGGCTCGATCCGGACGTGTATTACATCGACCGGCTGCCCGTGAACGTGAACGGCTCCGACTATGCGATGGTCGCGGTGGCGGCGCTGATCATCTGCACCATCGCCACCCTCTACCCGGCCCGCGCCGCCTCGAAGCTCTCTCCGGTCGACGGGCTTCGTTACGAGTAATCATCCCATGTCCACTCCGCTCGTCGTCGTCGAAGATCTCCGCAAGACGTTCGTCCACATGGGGCGCGAGCTCCACGTGCTCTGCGGCATCGACATCGTCATCAACCAGGGCGAGGTCGTGGCGTTCGTGGGCCCCTCCGGCGCCGGCAAGAGCACGTTCCTCCACTGCATCGGCACGCTGGATCTCCCGACGAGCGGCCGCATCCGCCTCGGCAACGACGAGCTCACCGGCCTCCCGAGCTCGCGCCTCGCGGCGATCCGGAACCGGACGATCGGCTTCGTCTTCCAGTTCCACCACCTGCTCCCCGAGTTCAACGCGGTCGAGAACGTGATGATGCCGGGCCTCATCCAGGGGAAGACCCGCCGTGACATGGAGCCGCTCGCGCGCTCGCTCCTCGCCGAGGTCGGGCTCGCCGAGCGCGCCACGCACCGCCCTGGGGAGCTCTCCGGCGGCGAGCAGCAGCGGGTCGCCCTGGCGCGGGCGCTCGTCCTGTCGCCGAAGCTCCTCCTCGCCGACGAGCCGACCGGGAACCTCGACACCGCGACGAGCGACTCGATCCACCAGCTCTTCTTCGAGATGAACCGCAAGCACGGCACCACCATCGTCGTGGTGACGCACAACCTCAGCTTCGCCGAGTCGATGCCGCGCGTGGTGACCATGCGCGACGGCGCCATCGAGAGCGACCGTATCGGCAGCGAGCGCGCCGCGGCCATCGGCTATCGCGCCGGCTCAGCCGGATAGCCGCTCGCTCAGGAGCTCGGCCGCGCGCAGCGACATCGCCATGATGGTCATCTGCGGGTTCACGCCGAGCGACGAGGGGATCGCGCTCCCGTCGCACACGTAGAGCCCGGCGACGTCGTGCGCCTGGTGGTCCGGCCCGAGGCACGACGAGCGCGGGTCCACCCCGATACGGCACGTCCCGAGCGGGTGGAACGCCGCGATGTCGAGGTCCCCCGCCTTGATCGGCTGCGCCCTCAGCCGCTCCAGGTCACCCGGGCCGTTCACCTCGTCGCAGCCGGCGACGAGCGGCAGGACCCGCCGCGCCCCCGCGGCCAGGAACACCTCGCAGAGCAGCTCGATCCCGCGCTGCATCTTCGCGACGTCCTCCTGGTTCATCGTGTAGAGCACGAGCGGCGTGCCCCCGATCCCGGGCCTCACCTCTCCGCGGCTCGTGTCCTTGATCATGAACCCGAACGTCGCGAGGTGCGGATACTGCTCCATCAGCTCGGTGTAGCGGTGCCCCGTCCACGGCACGGCGAGCGCGGCGACGTCGAACGGGAGCGAGCCTCCCTCGAACATCAGCCCTTCGTCGGCGAAGTGGTCGATCTGGTAGCCCTGCGGGATGCCCTGCCACTGGTCGATCCGCTCGTCGAAGAGCGCCATCACCTTCGAGGCCGGGTGGATCGACAGGTTCTTCCCGAGCATCCCGCTCGACAGGCACGCGCCGCTCCGGCGCAGGAGCAGCGGCGTCATGAGCGCGCCCCCCGCCACGACGACGGCCTCCGCCCTGACCACGAGCCGCGGCCGCCGCCGTCCCGGCCTGGCCCGCCCGCCGCCGCTCCCGGCCCGCGTGTCGCCGCCGAGGACCGCCGTCGCCCCCCGCGCCCGCCCGGCCACGATGTCGATCGTCCTGACGCGCGCCGCGGTGATGAGCTGCGCCCCGCGCTTCAGCGCCTCGGGCACGTAGCTCACGTCGGTCGAGCGCTTCGCCCCGGTGGGGCAGCCGAAGCAGCAGATCCCCTGGCCGTCGCAGTCCGGCGCGTTCCGCTGGAGCGGCCCGTGCCGCAGGCCGAGCCGCTCCGCGCCGCGCCGGACGATCGGCCCGATCGCCCCGAGGTGCAGCGGGTCGGCCGGGGCGACCTGGAGCATGCGCTCGACGCGCTCGTAGTACGGCGCGAGCCCATCGGACGAGAACTCCGCGGGCAGCCCCATCCCGTCTCGCCACGACGCGAAGGTGGTCTCCGGAGCCCGGTAGCACGTGCCGGAGTTGATCACCGTGCTCCCGCCGACGGCCCGCCCCGCGAACACCGGGATGCTCACGTTGCCGACCGCCATGTCGAGCCCGTGATCGCGGTACATGTCCCGGTACGCGCGCGCGGGCCGTCCGGTGAAGCTCGCCCGCCGGTGGTAGTCGCCCTCCTCGAGCATGAGCACCGCGTGCCCACGCGACGCGAGCTCGTAGGCGGCGGCCGCCCCGCCGGCCCCGGTGCCGATCACGAGCACCTCGCACTCGAGCTCCAGGTCCTCCTCGACCTCGCGGCCGTCCGTCACCTGCGCCAGCCAGCGTGGCTCCTCGTTGCGCACCGTGGGCAGCTCGTAGCGGCAGCCGACGTGCTGGAACATCTCGGGCCGGTCGTAGTGGAGGAACCGGAGCGGCGTGAGCACCGCGCGGAGCAGCGAGCGCAGGGCCCGCGCGCGGCTCAGCTCGAAGCCGCGGAGCACCTCCATCCGCTCCTCCAGCGGCAGCGCCGACAGCGGCCTGAGCCGCGTTGGCACCGGGGCGAGCTCCATGGCCCACAGCGCCGCGCGCAGCCCCTGCGCGAGGTGCGGCGGGATTGACCCGAGCCAGCCCGCGAGGCGGCTGGCGGTGGCCGCGCCCGCGCCCTCGAGGAAACGCCCGGGCGGCATGGCCGCCTCGGCGAGCGCGGCGGCGATGCGCCGCTCCCGCTCCGAGAGCCCGGGCTCCGCGCCCGCGCCGCCCGCTGCCACCGACGCGCCCTCGGCGCCGCGCTCCTCCTGCTTCGCCGCCCCGGCCCGGAGCTCCCTTCGCTCCAGCGCGGGCAAGCGCCTGAAATCGAGGTCCAGTCCCAGGGCCATCGCCGTTCGAACCTCCTGCGAGACTTCTGTTAATTCTGTAGCAACAGAATCGTGACAATGCAAGGCGGCCTGAGCCGCGGGCGCCGCGCGTTCCGGACGAAGCGCGCGGGCGTCCCCGGCCGTGATCACGGCATGGGCAGGACCCAGATCGGCGCGAGGGGTTGCAGGTCGAGGTGCTGCCAGGCGTCCTCGGCGATCGCCAGGCCGCGCGCGCCCTCATCGCGGAAGCTCGCGGTGACCGCGCGGAAATAGGGGGCGTCGGGGCGCTCGAGCGCGACGATGCCCTTCGGGTCCGACGGGCCCGGCGCGAACGGGCGTCCCGCCTTCGCCCGGCGCGTGTCGCTCACGAGCGAGATCTCGTCCATGCGGGCGGTGAAGTGCGGCCCCCCGTCGAACGGATCGACGCGGTGGGCATAGCGGAAGCCGATGCGGCGCAGGAGCTTCTCGACCCCTCGAGTCTGCGCGCCCACCTTCCCGATCACGCGCTGCGCGTCCTCGGGCAGCAGCGAGGCGTAGAGGGTCCCTTCCGGGAAGAGCCCCTTGATGAACTCCTTGTTCTTCTTCGAGAGGAGGTCTGCCTCGGCATAGCTCATGTCGGTGAACTTGCGTCCGAGCGCCTCCCAGAGGTGGCTTGTCCCGTCCGGCTCGAGCGGGGGCATCAGCTCTGCGAGGATCTCTTCCTGGAAGAGCTCCGGACGCGCGGCCATGTAGAGGAAGCGAACATAGGAGATCATCGTGCCGAGCCGCTCCGGCCCTTGCCGGTAGCCCGGCATGAGCACGAGTCCGCCGATCTCCGTGGGGCCGTTGTACGAGTAGCCGATGCGCAGCACGGTGTGATGGAAGTGCTTGTCGATCGTGGCCGAGTACTTCTCCTCATCGAGCACGTCGAAGAAGATGTAAGGGACGCCGCGCCGCCCGAGCTGCGCGATGATCATCGACGTCCCGACGATCGTCCCCTTGCCGCCCTTCGTCAGGTCGACGAGCACGAAGACGTATTGGCGTAGGCGCGGGTCCTGGATCGCCCCGCTGAAGCTCTTGTGGCTCTCGGCGACGATCTCGTGGATTGCGTCACGGTTGTTCGGCAGGTTGACCGAGTTCAGGTGGCGCGCGACATCGAGGAGCTGCTCCTCGTCGCCGGTCACGGCTGCGCGAATTTCGAACGAGATCATCGGCAGAAGCCTACGCGTGGCGCACGCCGTTGGCCATTACCCCGGGGCGGCGCGCGGGGCGCGCGCGGCGTACAACAGAGGTCGCCTCGCGCTCGCCGGCCGCGGATCTGGCTCGGACAGCGCGGCGCGGCCGCAGGCGGCGCGCGAGTCAGCCGAGCTGAGCGCGCAGCGCCTCGTCCATGGCGTCGAGCGGCGGCTCCCGCCCCGTGTACAGCCGGAACTGCTCCGCCGCCTGGTGGAGGAGCATCCTCCCGCCGTGAACCGCGGTCGCGCCGCGCCGCCGCGCCGCCTCCACGAGCTCCGTGATCATCGGCTTGTACACGATGTCCATGACCAGCAGATCCTCCCGCAGCGCCTCCTCCGG
Source organism: Sorangium sp. So ce406 (assembly GCF_051474675.1). Taxonomy (NCBI): domain Bacteria; kingdom Pseudomonadati; phylum Myxococcota; order Polyangiales; family Polyangiaceae; genus Sorangium; species Sorangium sp. So ce406. The sequence goes on from NZ_CP150340.1 coordinate 2,281,189, forward strand.
GACAGGGCTCCGTGGGTCGACCTCGGCCATGCCGCGCGAGGTGGCGTTGACGAGGATGCCGTGCTCGGGCGAGAGCGCCGCGCCGTTGAGGGGCGCCGCCGTCCCGCCGACCGCCGCGGCGAGCTGCCGCGCCTTCTCGATGTCGCGGTTCGCGATCGTGACCGCCGCGCCGCGCTCCGCGAGCCCGAACGCGACCGCGCGCGCCGCGCCGCCGGCCCCGAGGAGCAGCACCCGCGCGCCCCCGAGCTGCGTCACCTCCTCGAGCGCCCGCACCGCGCCGATCCAGTCGGTGTTGTAGCCCCGGAGCCGCCCCTCGTCGTTGACGATGGTGTTCACCGCGCCGATCCGCGCGGCCACGGGGTCGATCTCGTCAAGGAGCGGAATTACCGCCTGCTTGTAGGGCATCGACACACCGAGGCCGCGGATTCCGAGCGCCCGCATCCCGCGCGTCGCGCCTTCAACATCGGTCACCGCAAAAGGGATATAGGTAAAATCGAGCCCCAGCGCGCGGTAGCCGGCGAGGTGCATCGCGGCCCCTGTCGATACCGGATGACGCGACATTGATCCGCAGAGTGTGAGGCGGCCCAGACCCTGGGAGAATGGTGCAGTCGATGAAGTACAGCGGTGCATGCGGCGAAGCTGGCCTGTCTCGAGCGCGGATGCTAGCCCCGCCGGAGATGAGCGAGCCCGGCTCCCCCCGGCCCGCGGCGGAGGTCGCGACAGCGTGCCTCCAGCCCGACAAGGCCGATCTGTTCATTCCTCGATCCGATCGCGCGTTCGCGCGGCGCGCCTACCAGACGGTCGCGCCGCTCGCGCGCAGCCTCCTCAAGGTCGTCGCGGCGCTCGTGATCCTCACGATGGGCCGCTCGACGCTCGCGGACCAGTACCACGTGCCCACCGGCTCGATGTGGCCGACGATCGCGCCGGGCGACCGTATCCTGGTCGACAAGGTCGCCTACGGGCTCCGCGTCCCGCTCGTGGATGGCTACGTGCTCGAGCGCAGCGGGCCCCGCGCCGGCGACGTCGTGCTCTTCGCGGATCCGCGCGGCGGCTCCACCCTCCTCGTCAAGCGGGTGATCGCGCTCCCCGGCCAGACGGTGATGCTCCGGGCAGGCGTGCTGTACGTCGACGGCGCGGCGCAGCCGACCGAGCAGCTCGGGGACGGCACGCGGGTGGAGCACCTCGGCCGGGTCACGCACGCCGCGGGCGAGCCCGACTTCGCCGCGTTCGGCCCGGTCGTGGTGCCAGCGGACCACCTCTTCGTGATGGGCGACAACCGCGCCGCGTCGCTCGACAGCCGGGTGATGGGCGCGGTGCCGCGGGAGCTCCTCCGCGGCCGCGTGCTCCGGGTCGTCTACCACCACGACGCCGCGGGCTTCGATCTGTCCCGCGCCCTGCTGAGCGTCGACTGAGCGCCCGCGCTCGCTACGCCCCGCCGTTTGCCATCATCGCCCTGAGCTCGTCGCCGCTCAGCGTCTCGACCTCGTGGAGCCGCGCGGCGATGCGCTCGAGCGTCGCGCGGTGCCCGTGGATCATCGCCCGCGCCCGCGCCTCCGCGTCCGCGAGGATGCGCGCGACCTCCGCGTCGACCTCGCGCGCGGTCGCGTCGCTGCACTCCCGCGCCCCCGCGCCGGGCGGCGCGCCCCGCGCCTCGTCGAGGAACGACAGCGGCCGGCGCGGGTCCAGCGCCGAGAGCCCCACCCCGCGGCCCATCCCGAGCTCGCGCACCATGCGCCGCGCGAGATCCATCGCGTTCATGAGGTCGTCCTGCGCGCCGGTCGACAGATCCCCGACGGCCTCTTCCTCGGCGACGCGCCCCCCGAGCAGCACGACCAGCCGGTCGAGGATCTCCTGTCGGCTCCACAGGTAACGGTCCTCGCGCGGCTGCTGCATCGTGTACCCCAGCGCCGCCGGCCCGCGCGGCACCACGGATACCTTGCGCACCGGGTCCTGCGTCGGCAGCAGCGTGGCCGTCAGCGCGTGCCCCACCTCGTGGTAGGCGACCACCCGCTTCTCGCGCGCGCCGAGCCGCCTCCCGCGCCGCTCGAGCCCCGCGATCCCGCGCTCGATCGCGGCCTCCAGGTCGCCCTGCGCCACCGCGCTCGCCCTGCGCCGCGCCGCGAGCAGCGCCGCCTCGTTGACGATGTTCGCGAGATCGGCGCCGACGAGCCCGGCGGTCTGCGCGGCCATGGCGTCCAGATCCACGCCCGGATCGAGGACCACCTTCCTCCCGTGCACCGCGAGGATCTCCCTCCGCTCGGTGAGATCGGGCCTGTCGATGTGCACCCGGCGGTCGAACCGCCCCGCCCTGAGCAGCGCCGGATCGAGGATCTCGGCGCGGTTCGTCGCGGCGATCACGACGATCGCGGCGCGCGCGTCGAACCCGTCCATCTCGGTCAGGAGCTGGTTGAGCGTCTGCTCGCGCTCGTCGTTGCCGCCGACCGAGCCGCCCGGCCCCCGGGCCTTTCCGACCGCGTCGAGCTCGTCGATGAACACGATGCACGGCCCCCGCTCGCGCGCCTGGGCGAAGAGATCGCGGACGCGCGCGGCGCCGACGCCGACGAACATCTCCACGAACTCCGACCCGCACGCGCTGAAGAAGGGCACGCCCGCCTCTCCCGCGATCGCCCGCGCGAGCAGCGTCTTGCCCGTGCCGGGCAGGCCCACGAGGAGCACCCCCCTGGGCATTCGGCCGCCGAGCTTCTCGTAGCGGTCGGGCGCCTTGAGGAAGTCGACGACCTCGCCGAGCTCGGCCTTCGCCTCGGCGCTGCCGGCGACGTCGCGGAACGTCGCCGTCGACCCCCGCTCCTCGTGGAGCCGCGCCCTGTTCTTGCCGAACGTCGTCGCGGCGGTCGGGACGTTCCCCGCCGCGGTCGTCCGGCGCGACGCGAGGTGGATCAGCGCGATCAGGCCGGCGAGCGGCAGCACGAGCCAGAGGTGCGGCAAGAGCCCTCGTTCGTCCGCGACGCGCGTGTACGGGATGCGGCGTCGGTCGAGGTCGACGAGCAGATCCTTCTCGGTCTGCTCGATGCGCCCCGTGCGGTAGCTCCGCTGCGCGTGCGTGCTCAGGTCGGGCACCGTTCGCCCGATGTACACGTCGCCCTGGATCTCGATCTCGGCGAGCTCTCCGCTCTCCGCGAGCGCGCGAAAGCGCGCGTATGGAATGCGCCTGTCGGACGCGACCACCACCTGAAGCAGCAGCGCCGCGCCGAGCACCAGGACGAGAACAATCCAGACAGACCGCATGTGCCCGCCTCCGCGCGGACAGGCGACCTCGCCGGCAAGCCGGGCCTGCCGCCTCCGTTCGCCCTGCACGGAGCCTGCCAAGAGCGGCTCGTGCACCTCCGGGGCAACTCCGGAGCAGGGCGAGCAGGCGGCGGTTCGCTCGTCTTCACAGCTTCACATTCACAGCTCCACAGCACGGCTCCACAGCGCCGAGCGCGCCCGGCGCGGCATGGACGCCCGGCGCGAACCGATCAATTCTCGTCGCATGGGGAGAGCTCTTGTCTTGATCACTGGTCCTGTATCGATGGTGCTGCTCGGGTGCGCGGGGGCTCCGCCGCCTCCGGCCGAGCAGCCCGCGCCCGCGCCGCAGGAGGAGCCCGCGCCGCCCGTGGAGCCCACGCCAGCGGCCGCCCTGAGCGACGACGCGCCGGGAGCGGAGCCCGCCGCGGCGCCGCCGGCGGCGCCGCGGCGCGACGACTCCGTGCCTGACGACTATGCGCTCATGCACGGCGATTGCGTGGAGCTCGGCAAGCAGCTCACGGTGCTCACGCGCACGGAGCAGGCCGCGGCGCTGAGCGCCAAGCTCACGGCGGAGCAGCGCGGCGAGACCGAGAAGAAGATCGACGCGGTCGCGGCCAAGCTGGGCGAGCAGTACTCGCAGATGTGCGAGCAGAACGTCGGCATGCACGTCGATCCCAGGTCGCTCAAGTGCGCCTTCGACGCGCGGACCGTCAAGGCGTTCGAGGACTGCCTCAACGGGTCGCCGCCGGCCAGGTGAGGCGCCCGCGGCGGCGCGCGCCGAGCGCGCGCCGGCTGCGCGCGAGATGACGGCGCGCCCGGTGCAGATATAATGGCCGCCAGCATGGACGCCTCGCTCCTCGATGACCCCTGGATCGCCGCTCAGGTCGACGCCGCCGTGGCGCCTTACGTGGGCCGCCTGCCGGCGCACGAGGTCGCGTGGATGCGCGAGCAGCTCGCGGAGGTCCTGGTGCACGACGAGGAGGCGAGCCGCCTGCTCCGGCGCGCGCATCCGCGCGAGGTCGACGAGAGCGGCGAGCGGGCGTTCGGGGTGCTCGGCGCCGCGGGCCGCGCCAGGGCGACGAAGGCGGGATAGCGTGCGCGCTCCGGAAGACCGGCTGGTCGCCGAGGGGATCCACCTTCTCGACCTGGTCGCGAAGCGCATCGCGCGCCGCCTGGGTCGCCGCATCCCGGTCGAGGACCTCGTCGCGCTCGGGCACCCGGCGCTGCTCGATGTGGCGCGGACGTACGACCCGAGCCGGTCCACGTTCGAGGCGTACGCCAAGCGGAAGATCCGGTGGGCGATCTTCGACGGCATCCGGCGGGAGACGCGCTGGCGCTCCGCGGCCGCGCGCGCGAGCGCGCTCGCCGCGTCGGCGCGGTTCGCGGAGGGGCGCGGCCCGGACGACGACGCCGACGCGCCCGCCACGCAGGAGGCCTACGCCGCGCGGCTCAGCGGCCTCCTGGCCGGGCACGCCGCCGCGATGGCGCTCGGCCTGGTCTCGGCCCACGGCGACGTCGCCGCCGTCCCCGACGCCGCGGACAGCCCCGAGGAGTGCGCCTCGCGCGCCCAGCTCGCGCAGGTCGTGCGCGACGCCGTCCGCGAGCTCCCCGAGCGCGAGCGCGCCCTCGTGGAGCGCCACTACTTCGACGGCGAGCGCTTCGACCAGATCGCGCAGGATCTCGGGATCAGCAAGAGCTGGGCGAGCCGGCTGCACAGCCAGGCCATCGAGCGCCTCGGCGATCGGCTCCGCGCGGCGCGCTGATCGCGCCGCAGGCGCCGGCGTCCCACGCGCGATGACGGCTAGCGCTGCCGGCTCTGGTACGAGCGGATGTACGGGGCCCGCTCCTCGTCGCTGACCGGCTCGTTGCTGAGCACCCGGTGATCGCGCGGCATGAAGTTCACGAGCCGGACGGTCAAGTGGTCCTTCGCGACGGTCATGTTCCCCTTGCGGCGGAGCTCCGCGGCTTCCTGGAAGGTCTGCACCTTGGGATCGTAGGCGATCATGTGCAGATCACGTCCGAACGGCGGGGGCAGGTCTTCCACCTCGACGATCTTGTAGAGGCGGATGCCTCCGCTCTTCTCGGCGGCCGCCACGACCGCGCCGATGACGAGATCCTTGCCCGTCGGGTCCGAGGCTTCGGGAACAGGGGGCGCGCGGTCGCAGGCCGGCGCGAGCGTCAGGGTGCCGGCGCACACGGCGGCGGCGAGCGCGATCGACCTCATGGGCGCTGAATAACATCGCTGCGACCCGGCGCAAGCGCCTCGCCGCGGCGGCGCGGATCTCCGCTCCGCAACGCCTCCCGCCGCCGCGCTGCCTCGTGGTAGACGGCGCCTCCGAGACAGCGGTCGGGAGCGATCCCTGGAGGAATGCGATCATGCGACTCGAGGACACGAAGTTTGTCGTCACAGGCGCCGCCCAGGGGCTGGGTCGCCACTATGCGCTGCGGCTCGCGGAGTACGGGGGCCAGGTCGCCGCGGGCGACGTGAACGAGGAGGGGCTCGCGTCGCTGGTCGAGGCGGCCCAGGGGCTCCCCGGGAAGGTCCACGCTCGCCCGTTCAACGTGGCGGCGGAGGCGGAGGTCGAGGCGTTCGTCCGCTTCGCGCACGACGCGATGGGCGGCCTGAACGGCCTCGTGAACAACGCCGGCATCCTGCGGGACGGCCTGCTCGTCAAGAAGGACCGCCAGACGGGCGCGGTCGTCAAGCTGAGCGCCGCGCAGTGGCAGGCGGTCATCGACGTCAACCTGACGGGCGCCACGTTCATGGTCCGCGAGGTCGTCGCGAAGATGGTCGAGACCGAGCAGAAGGGCGTCATCGTCAACATCAGCTCCATCGCGCGCCACGGCAACCGCGGCCAGTCGAACTACACCGCCGCGAAGAGCGCGCTCGCGGCGAACACGAAGACCTGGGCGCTCGAGTTCGCGCCGTTCGGCATCCGCGTCGGCGCCGTCGCCCCCGGCATGATCGAGACGCCCATGACCCAGGGCATGCACCAGAAGGCCCGCGACGCCCTGGTCGCCATGATCCCCGTCGGCCGCATCGGCGTGCCCGAGGACATCTGGCAGGCGGTGCGCTTCGTGATCGAGTGCGAGTACTTCAACGGCCGCTGCATCGACGTCGACGGCGGCCTGACGATGTGACGCCGCCGGCGGCCCTGCCGCCGGCCCCTCTCCTCCAGCGCTTCCCCAGCGCCGCCGACGCGCTCGACCCGAGCGTGCTCCTGACCGCGAGGCAGCCCGGCGATCCGTCCGCAGGACGTTCGTGCTTGACGCGTCGATATTGAAAGCTATGTTCAATATCAACCGTGGCCGTCAACGTAGCCGGGGGTCTGCATGTACGTCTGCCTTTGTATGGGCGTCTGTGACCGAGAGATTCGCGAAGCGATGAACGAGGGGGCCTGCTCCGTTTCGGAGGTGATGGAATGCACGGGCGCCGGGACGCGGTGCGGCTCCTGCCGCCCGACGATCGCCAAGCTCGTCGGCGATGGTGAGTCCGCTCCCACGCCGCGCCGCCTGACGATGGCGCCGGTCTCCAGCGCAGCCTGATTCTCCGCGGGTTGCCCGGCATCGCCCGGGTTTCCCCGGTGAGGTGACCGGTGTCGCTGCGTGTTTCCTTAGAAATTTCTTGCGCACCTCCGTCGACCTTGCGCATTTGACCTGGGCGCTGGCGCTCCCGCCGGCGCACCCTCGCCCCGAGAGGCGGGGCGAGCACGACAGGCACGAGCGCGAGAGGATCCGATGAAGGGTGCGAAAGATATCGTCGACGCGTTGAACGAGGTGCTCGCGGGAGAGCTCGTCGCGATCAACCAGTACTTCCTGCACGCGAAGATGTGCCAGCACTGGGGGTTCGTCACCCTCGCCGCGCACGGGCGGGCCGAGTCGATCGACGAGATGAAGCACGCCGACGCGATCATCGACCGCATCCTCTTCCTGGAGGGGCTGCCGAACCTCCAGCGCCTGGACACGCTTCACATCGGGCAGAGCGTGCCGGAGCAGCTCAAGAGCGACCTCGAGCTCGAGTACCACGCGGTCAAGCGGCTCAACACGGCGATCGCCCTCTGCCGCGACAAGGGCGATCGCACGACCGAGGAGCTCCTGGCCAAGATCCTCGAGTCCGAGGAGGAGCACATCGACTGGCTCGAGACGCAAATCGGGCTGATCGAGAAGCTCGGGGAGACGGCCTACCTGTCCCAGCAGATCCGCGAGTAGGGCAGGGTAGGGCTCGCCCCCGCTGCGCCGGCGCCCCGCGTGCCTCCTGGCGGCAGGGGCCGTGCTTGACGTACGATACGCTGGACGCATGTCCAAGACGCCGCGGACGACCGCGCTCGCGCGGTGTTGCGCCAGCTCGGCGCGCGTCGGTCGTGATCGTCGCGCCGCCCTCGTCCCACCAGGGGGATGAGGACGGCGGGGGAAATCCATGTCGAAGATTCTTGTCGTCGATGACCAGCGGAACATGCGGACCACGCTCGCGATGATGCTGCGTGGCGCCGGGTACGACGTCGATGAAGCGGCGGACGGCAGCCAGGGGGCCGACCTGGGCGCCAAGGGCGCGTACGACGCCGTGCTCACCGACCTCCGGATGGGCGGCTTCGACGGCATCGGCGTGCTGCGCGCGGTGAAGGAGTCGAACGCGAACACCGAGGTCATCGTGATGACCGCGTACGGCACCATCGAGAGCGCGGTCGAGGCGATGCGGCTCGGCGCCTTCGACTACATCCAGAAGCCGTTCTCGGAGCAGGAGCTCCTCGTGAAGGTGGAGCGCGCGATCCAGAACCGGAAGCTCACCGGCGAGGTGCAGCTGCTCGCCAGCGAGTTCAAGGAGCGCTACCGGTTCGAGAACATCGTGGGCCGATCGCAGGCGGTCCGCGAGGTGCTGGGCCGGATCGTGAAGGTCGCCCCCACCGACGCGACGGTGCTCATCACGGGCGAGAGCGGCACCGGCAAGGAGCTGGTCGCCAAGGCCATCCACGCCAACAGCAAGCGGGCGGACCGCCCGTTCGTGCCGGTGAACTGCGCCGCGATCAGCGAGACGCTCCTCGAGAGCGAGCTGTTCGGCCACGCGCGCGGCTCGTTCACGGGCGCGATCGCGGCTCGGAAGGGGCTGTTCGAGGAGGCCGACGGGGGCACGTTCTTCTTCGACGAGATCGCGGAGACCCCGCTCACCTTCCAGGCGAAGCTGCTCCGCGCGATCCAGGAGAACGAGATCCGCAGGGTGGGCGAGAACAAGCCGATCCGCGTTGACGTGCGCATCATCGCCGCGACGAACCAGGAGCTCCTGACCGCGGTCGCGGAGAAGCGGTTCCGCCAGGATCTCTATTACCGGCTGAACGTCGCGCGCTTCGTGCTCCCGCCGCTCCGCTCGCGGCGCGAGGACATCCCGATCCTCTGGGAGTTCTTCCTGGAGAAGTACAACCGCAAGATGAGCTGCCGCGCGCGCGCAGCCGACGGCGTCGTCGAGGCGCTGACGCAGTACGACTTCCCCGGCAACATCCGCGAGCTGGAGAACATGGTGGAGCAGGCGGTGGCCCTGTCGGGCGGCGGCGTCATCAGCGTCGACGACGTGCTCCCCGCCGCGGTGCAGCCGAAGCGTCCGCCCGAGGGCGGCGGCAGGCTGCTCGCCGACGTGGTCGACTGCGCCGAGCGTCAGGCCATCGAGGCCGCGCTGCGGGAGTGCGACGGCAGCCGGGAGCGCGCCGCCGAGGTGCTCGGGATCAGCGCGACCACGCTGTGGCGCAAGATGACCCGCCTGGCCATCACCTACCCGCCGGGCTGAGCCAGCTCTCTCCTGTGCCGGACAGCGCGACGCGCTCCGCCGGGCAGCGGACCGCCCGTGCCGGGCAGCGCGACCGGCTGCCAGCCAATCTCAGCAGCGCGTATCCGCGGGGTACAGCAAGCGCGAACCCCCCTGCTCATCGCGCCGGTGCTCGCGGGCCGAGCCACCTGCTGCCCACCAGGCTCAGCAACTGCCCATCGACCCGGGTTCATCCGGCACATACGGCCGGACGGAGCAAACCACCTGACTCAGCAGCAATTCAGGGCAGCTAGCCCACGATGGATTGCATCCCTGCAATGTAAGAGCGTCGGGATTTGCCTTAGTGCAATGGGGCGGCTGATGTAGACTGTGTTCTTCTGTTTCACTCCGGCGTCGGAAACCGCAACTCGACCATTCGGTAACTTGGCCCGGCGATTGCTAAACCGGTAGGCGTAATAGATGGCGGCGACCGCCGCAGGAGGACGCTTAATGGCCCGCATGCTGATCGTGGACGGTGAGAATTCCCAGCGTCGCGCTCTTTCGGCCGGGCTAAGCGTCGAGGGGTTCGAGGTCGCGTTCGCGGCCTCGTTCCAGGATGCGCTGCGCATCCTCGGCTCGTCTTCGATCGACGTCGCGATGATCGACCTGATGATGCCGGACCTGAACGGCCTCGAGCTGGCCCGCCATATCCGGCAAGCCTTCCCGAGGGTGCGCGTCGTGCTTTCCAGCGCGTATCACCTCTCCGCGCGCCAGGTCGAGCGCGCCGACTGCGGCGCCGTGGCCTTCGTCCCCAAGCCTTACAAGGTGGGGGAGATCTGTCGTTTCCTCCGCGCCAAGACGAGCGTGCTCTCGCCCGCGTCGTGCTAGTAGCGCGGCGTGCGCTGCGAGCTGCTCGACTACGAACTCCCTGAAGCGCTCATCGCGTCGCGGCCCCCCGAGGAGCGGGACGGCGCGAGGCTCCTCCTGGTCGATCGCGGCCGCAGCGACCGCGAGATCGAGCACGCCGCGATCCGCGATCTCGACCGGTACGTCGAGCGCGGCGCGCTCGTGATCGTCAACGACACGAGGGTCGTCCCCGCGCGCCTGTTCGGCAACAAGCGCGGCACGGGCGGGCAGGTGGAGCTCTTCCTGCTGCACCGGCTGGACGAGGCGCCGGCCGGCGGGGACGACCTCGCCGTTCCTCCGGAGGGCGCGGCGCGGCCCGAGCGCTGGCGGGCCATGGGCCGCGCGTCGAAGCCGATCCGCCCGGGCGCCGTGCTCGATCTCGAGCGCGACGGGGCGCTGGTGGCGGAGGTGCTGGAGCGCGCGGAGGACGGCGTGCTCACGGTGCAGCTCTCCTCGCCCGCAGGGCTGTCCGTCGCCGCTGCGATCGACGCCTACGGGCACATCCCGCTCCCTCCCTACCTGGGCCGCGGCGACGACGCGTCCGATCGCGAGCGGTACCAGACCATCTTCGCGCGCGTCCCGGGCGCCGTCGCCGCGCCCACCGCGGGCCTGCACCTCTCGCCCGCCCTCGTCGAGCGGCTCCGCGCCAACGGGGTCGAGATCGCGAGCGTCACGCTGCACGTCGGCCTCGGCACGTTCCAGCCGGTCACGGTCGACGACCTCGACGTGCACGCCATGCACGCCGAGGTCTACTCCGTCCCGGAAGCGACCGCCGCCGCGATCGCGGGGGCGCGCGAGCGCGGCGCGCCGGTGGTCGCGGTCGGCACGACCGTGGTGCGCGCGCTGGAGACCGCCGCGGATCCGGCGCGCGCCGGCCTCGTGCGGGCGCAGTCCGGGGAGACGCGCCTCCTCATCCAGCCCGGCTATCAGTTCCGCGTCGTCGACGCGCTGCTGACGAACTTCCACCTGCCGCGATCGACGCTGCTCGCGCTGGTGTTCGCCTTCGCCGGCCGCGAGCGCACGCTGCGCGCCTACCGCGCGGCGATCGACGCCGGCTACCGCTTCTATTCCTACGGTGACGCCATGCTGATCCGCGGGGCGAGCGCGCGATGAGCCGCACGCCTGGCTTCTCGTTCACGGAGCTCGCGCGGGACGGTCATGCCCGCACGGGCGTGCTCTCCACGCCGCACGGCGAGGTTCCGACGCCGACGTTCATGCCGGTCGGCACCCAGGGCAGCGTGAAGACGCTGACCCCCGCCGAGGTGGCCGCGACCGGCGCGAGGATCGTCCTCGGCAACACGTACCACCTGTGGCTCCGCCCGGGTCCCGAGCTCGTCGCGCAGCTCGGCGGCCTGCACGCGTTCTCCCGGTGGCCGCACGCGATGCTCACCGACTCCGGGGGCTTCCAGGCCTTCTCGCTCGCCGAGCGGCGCACCCTCGTCGAGGACGGCTTCGTGTTCCGATCGCACCTCGACGGCGCCCGCAAGGCGCTCACGCCCGAGGTCGCGATGGAGGTGCAGGGGCTGCTCGGGGCCGACATCGCGATGCAGCTCGACGTGTGCCCGCCCGGCGGCGCGCCGCTCCCGGAGGTCGAGGAGGCGTGCCGCCTGACGACGCGCTGGGGGAAGCGCTGCCTCGCCGCCAAGCGCCCCACGCAGGCGCTCTTCGGCATCGTGCAGGGCGGCACCTCGGTCGCCCTGCGCACGGCGCACGCGGAGGAGCTCGGCGCCCTTCCGTTCGACGGGCTCGCCCTGGGCGGCTTCTCCGTGGGCGAGCCGATCGCGATGATGCACGAGGTCGTCGCGCAGATCGCGCCGCGCCTCGACCCTGCGCGCCCGCGCTACCTCATGGGCGTGGGCACGCCGCTCGACCTGGTCCACGCGATCGGCGCCGGGGTCGACATGTTCGACTGCGTGCTCCCCACGCGGAACGCCCGCAACGGGCAGGCGCTCACGCAGCACGGCAAGATCGTCATCAAGCAGGCGCGCTACAAGGAAGACCCGTCGCCGCTCGACCCGACGTGCGCCTGTCCGACCTGCGCCGGGGGCTACAGCCGCGCGTACCTGAGGCACCTCTACATGGCGGGCGAGATCCTCGTGCTGCGCCTGCTCACCGAGCACAACCTGCACCTCTACGGCCGCCTCATGCGCGAGGCGCGCGCGGCCATCGCCGAGGGGCGGTATGCGGCGTTCGCCCGCGCGTGGCTCGGCGCGCCCGACGCGAGCGAGTGACCCTACATCGTCGCCATCGGCTCCTCCACGGCGCCCGGAGCAGGCGCTGTGGCGCGCTCGCCGGCGAGCGCAACGTCCGCGCTGTCCCGAGGGTTCCGGGGTACGATGAGCGGATGGTGAGATCTGGCCGTTCGCCTCGCGCCTCGCGCCCGCATCCGCGCGCCACCGGCGGTGCCTCGGGGGCGCTCGACCCGGCCGTGGGCTCGAGCCGCCGGTCCAGGAGCCCGAGCCGGTGGTGCCAGCCGAACGGCCGTCTCTGCGCGCGGGTCGCGTGCTTGCCCGCGCATTCCTCGTCCATTAGCCTTCGGAGTCGGCCCGCGGAATGACGCAAGACGCCAACAAGAAGCCGCTCGGACGCATCCTCCTGCAGCAAAGGGCGGTCACCCAGCCCCAGCTCGAACAGGCGCTCCTCGAGGCGCGTGCGAAGGGGGTCCCCCTCGCCACGAACCTCATCGAGAGCGGCACCGTCTCCGAGGTCGCTGCGCTGAAGGCCCTCTCCGAGCAGAGCGGCGTTCCTGGCATCGATCTCAACCAGGTCTGCATCAAGCTGAGCGACCTCTCGATCCTGCCCCGCGAGATCGCCGCGAAGCACAAGCTCTTGCCCGTGCTCGTGCGCGAGGACCGCATCCTCGTGGCCATGGCCGCGCCCGCCGACAAGAAGGTGATCGACGAGCTCGAGTTCGTGACCGGCAAGCGCGTCTTCCCGTACATCGCGCTCGCGGGCCCTCTCGTGCGGACCATCGCGGCCGCCTACGACATGAAGGAGCAGGGCGAGCCGTTCTACGTCGGCGCGAAGTGCCCGCCCGAGGTGCTGAAGCGCGCCGGCCTCGGCGCCGCCGCGTCCACGACCGAGGCGCCGCCCGCGCCGGCGCCCGCGCCTGCGCCTGCGCAGCCGGCGCGCCGTCCGCCGTCCGCCGTGCCCCCGTCGACGGTGGCCCAGACGCCTGCGCCTGCTCCACCTGCGCCCAGCGCCGCCCCGCCAGCGCGCGCGCCGGAGCGCCCGCGCGACGACGCGGAGATCTCGTTCGCCGATCTCACCGACGAGCCGAGCCCGCCCGCGGCCCCCTCGCCGGCGCGCATCTCCTCGGCGGGCCCGCCGCTCGTCGTCGACGACGCCATGCGGAGGGCGGCGGCGGCCGACGAGCTCACGGACACGGATTTCGGCACCGCCGATCGCGATCTGTCCGTCGTCGAGTCGCTCCCGGGCGCGGGCAAGGCGCCGCAGGGCGATCAGACAACGATCCTGGTCGTCGACGACGAGCCCGAGATCCGGAAGCTGCTCCGCCGCATCTTCGAGGAGCGCGGGTACCGCGTCGAGGAGGCCGACCGCGGGCTCCTCGCCCTGCGCATGGTCAAGGAGAATCCGCCCGACGTGATGATCCTCGACGCCATGCTGCCCGAGGTGCACGGCTTCGACATCGCCCGCCGCATGAAGGGAACGCAGCGCTACGGCCACATCCCGATCATCATGATCTCGGCCGTGTACCGCGGGTGGCGGTTCGCCGAGGACCTGAAGTCGAGCTACGGCGTCGAGGCCTACATCGAGAAGCCCTTCCGCGTCGCGGACGTCGTCGCCGCCGTGGAGAACGCCCTGCAGGCGCGCTCGATCCGCGGCGATCAGGACCGGATCTCGGCCGAGGCGGAGCGCCTCCTCGCCGCGGGGATCGCGGCGTACCGCGCCGGCGATTTTGACAAGGCCGTGCGGCACCTGCGCGAGGGCACGGCCATCGACCCGCTCGCGTACCGGCTGCACTTCCACCTCGGCCTGCTCTACGGCAAGCAGGGCCAGCTCTACGACGCCATCCAGGAGCTGGAGACCGCCCTGCACATCAACGGCAAGCACTTCCCGGCGTTGAAAAACCTCGCCGTGCTGTACCAGAAGGCCGGGTTCCGCAACAAAGCGATCGAGACGTGGGAGCGCGCCCTGGGCGTCGCGCCCGATGACCCGACGCGGCAATCCATCAAGGAGCACCTGCTCGGGTTGCTCTGACCGCGCCTACCCCATGTCGTTTGGGGTCAAGCTGTCGTAGACTGCGCGGATTCCAACCCGCAGGCGCGTTCCTGGATGAAATTCATCTGCGATAACTGCAAGGCCAAGTACCAGATCGGCGACGAGAAGGTCGCCGGCAAGTCGGTACGGATGCAGTGCCGGCGCTGCGGCCACCTGATTCAGGTCAGCGCGAGCGTCACCGAGAGCTCCGTGGCGCAGGCGCTCCCCGTCGAGCCGCCGCGCGCGGCGGGCGACGACGCGCACCTCGCCCCTTCGAGCGAGGAGGCGCCGTCCGCCGGGACAGGCGCGCCGGCCGCCCGCGCCGCGAGCCCCGCGAGGCCGCCGGTCTCGGCCCAGGGCGCCGCGCCGTCGCCGCCCCGGCCGGCGTCGCAGCCCCTCCCGCGCCCCGGGGGAGCGCCTCGACCTCCGGTCGCTCCGCGCGCCGTGCCCGCGCCCGTTGCGCGGCCGGCGTCGAGCGCGTCGCCCGCGTCGAGCCCGCGCCCTGCGACCGCGCCGCAGCCGCCGCCGGAGGCGCGCCCCGCCCAGCCGGCGCCCGCGAGGCCCGCGGCGCCCGCCACGTCCGCCGCCAGGGGAGCGGATCCCACGCCGTCGCCGTCCGGGGTCGCCGGCGCGTTCAAGCGGACGATGTCCGATGACCGCCCGCTCGCCAAGGCGCCGACCGCGCGCGCCACGTCGAGCGAGGACTGGTACGTCGGGGTCGGCGGTGTCCCGCTCGGCCCGGTGCGGCTCTCCGTCATCCGTGAGAAGGCGCAGGCGGGCGCCGTGGATGGCGACTCGCTCGTCTGGCGCGAGGGGTTCGACGAGTGGCTGCCGCTCAAGAACTTCCCGGAGCTGCTCGAGATCGTCACCCAGGCCCAGTCCACCCGGGTGTCCACGCCCGCGCGTCGGACCAGCAGCACGGGCTTCTCGGTCGCTCAAGCGCAGGTCCCTCCCTCGACGAAGGTCCCCTCCTCGGCGAGGGTCCCCCCGCTGGCCGGGGCCGCGCCAGCGCGCCCGGCGGTGCGCGAGCCCGAGCCGCCCGGCGTGAAGGAGCAGCCCCCGGCGGTCGCCGGCTCGGTCGCCGCCTTCACGGCGGCGGGGACGGCCGCCACATCGACCTCACCGGCCACGTCCCCTGGGCGCGTCACGCCGGCCACGCCGGCGGGCAGCGCGCCGGCCGCGTGGCCGAGCGCCTCGGGGGGCGCCGCGGCGGCCCAAGCCGCGGGCGGCGCGCCGATCGCGGTGCTCGCCGACCCCTTCTCGACCGCGCCGGCGGCCCACGTCGCCTCCGCGCCGCAGCCCGAGCTGGCGGCGCCGTTCTCGGCCAGCGCCGGTCTTGCCGCGGGGGGCCTGGCCGCGGGCGGCTCGCCGCCTGCGACGGCGTCCGCTGCCGGCCTGGCGGTGGGCGGACCGCCCTCCGGCGCGGCACGCACGGGCGGCCCGGCCGCGGTCGCCTCGCCGCAGGTGGCGGCGCCGGCGAGCGCGCTCGCCTCTGCGGAGCCCGCCCCCCTGGTGGCCACGCCTGGCAGCCTCGTGGAGACGGTCGCGCCGAGGCGCCGGTCGGGCATGAGCCCGCTCGCCTATGCCTTCATCGCCATGGCAGCGGCGTTCGGCGGCGTCTCCGCGTACGTCCTTCTCTCTCCCAAGCCGCAGCCCGTGCAGGTCGTGACCGTCCCGCAGCTCCAGCCGCCCGACCTGCTGCCGACAGCGGCCCCTCCGCCTCCGCCGAGCGTCGAGCCGGACGCACCTCCGCCGGCCGACACCGCGTCGGCCAAACCCGAGGTCGCCTCGCCGGGCAAGCCGGGCGGCGCCGCGAGCCAGCGCCCCCAGCCCGAAAAGCCGGTCGCCTCGGCGAGCCCTGCGCCGTTCGACCGGTCCGGGTTCGGCGCGGGGGTCCCCGGCCCCTCGTCGGGGCCGGGCAGCCAGGGCGCCGGCGCTGGCCTGAGCCAGCTCTCTCAAGGGGAGATCTCCAGCGTCGTCGAGGGGAACCGTCCCAGCGTCCGGCGCCATTGCTGGCAGCCCGCCCTCGACGCGCGCGATCGCAACGCGTCCACCACGGCCCGCGTCTCGGCCTCGGTGGTCATCGGCGCCTCGGGCGCCGTCCAGTCGGCCTCGGCCGCCGGGTCGGAGAAGGATTACCCCGGCCTGTCGAGCTGTATCGCCTCGCGGATCAAGTCCTGGCGGTTCCCCCCTTCGTCGGGCTCCACGCCGGTGACCATCCCGTTCGTGTTCGCCGCCCAGTAAGCGCGCCCCCTGCGGCGTCGGCGCAGGGGAGGGGAGGCCGCATCGCCGGGGCGCTGCGCTTTACGCCTGCCCGGGCAGGCGGTAATCGACGCGATCATGGCAGAGCGCAAAGTCCGCATCCTCGTGGCGAAGCCCGGCCTCGACGGCCACGACCGCGGCGCCAAGGTGGTCGCCCGGGCCCTCCGCGACGCGGGCTTCGAGGTGGTCTACACGGGCCTGCACCAGACGCCGGACATGATCGCCTCCGCAGCGGTGCAGGAGGATGTCGACGCCGTGGGGCTGTCGATCATGTCCGGAGCGCACAACACCCTCTTCCCCGCCGTCATCGAGGCCCTCCGCAAGCACGGCGCCGAGGACATCGTTGTGTTCGGTGGGGGCATCATCCCGGACGAGGACATCGCGCGCCTCCAGAGCGCCGGCGTGAAGGGCGTCTTCACCCCCGGGACCACCCTGAAGAGCATCGTGGAGTGGGTCCAGACCAACGTGACCCCCCACGGCTGACCGCCCGGGCAGCGGGTCTCCCCACTCTCCCCCACCGCCCGCCTCCCCGGCCGGGCTTCCCCGGGCTGACCGCCGGCGCCGGGGGTCTCCCCACTCTCCTCCACCATCCGCCGCTCCCACCGGACCTCCCCCGGCGGCTGACCCGCTGAGCCCGTCCGGTTTACCGCGGGGGTCCTCCGCCGTTCGGGGCGCGAAAGGCCGCGTCCGTCGGCGGCGATCCGCCTTGCTTCATTTCGAACTTGCCAGACCTTCGCCTGACGTGCCCGCACCACCCCCGAGACACTCCCCACTTCCTCCCACGGACCGCGCTGGGCCGTGAAGTTGCGGTATTCCCCGCGGTTTTTATGGGTGCGACCATGAAAGTGGATGTCCTACATAGGTGGCCATCGGGGTCCAGAAATCTCCCAATCTGTTGACACTCGGCGCCTCCCTCCGTAGCGTGGCGGAGCTTCGTGGGAAGAAGTGGCAGAGAATGTCACGACGCGGTGCGCACCCGGTGCAGCAACGCGTCAGCAAGCCCTCGGCGGGACAGGCCAGCCGCAGCTGGGGTCGATGAGCACGATGTTTCGCGGTCACTTCGAGCACGCGATCGACGCGAAGGGGCGCACGAGCCTCCCGTCGCGTTTTCGCGACGTGCTCGCGGCCGCGAACGACCTGCGCATGGTCATCACACCGGCCCTCTTCGACCCTTGCCTACATGCCTACCCGATGAAGGCCTGGGAGGAGCTGGAGGCCAAAATTGCAGCATTGCCGCAATTTGATTCCAACGTTGTCGCGTTCCGGCGCCGCTACCTGTCCGCGGCCGTCGAGTGCGACCTCGACAAGCAGGGCCGGATCCTCATCCCGCCGTCCCTCCGCGAGCACGCCAGCCTCACCAAGGACGTGCTGTGGGCGGGGATGGGACAGACGATCGAGCTCTGGTCGAAGGAGCGGTGGCAGGCCGCTCAGCAGATGAGCGAGGTCGAGCTCCAGAGCTTCAAGACCGCAATCGCGGAGCAGTTCCGCCTATGAACGTCGTCAATGTAGTCCCCATGCACCTTCCCCCCCCGCCGCCCCGCCCGCGCGACGAGCCGCACGTCACCGTCCTCGGCCGCGAGGTGCTCGCCGCGATCTCGCCGGTCAGCGAGGGCATCTACGTCGACGCAACGCTGGGCGCCGGCGGCCACGCCGAGACGATCCTCGAGACGCCCGGCACCCGGGTCATCGGGATCGACCGCGACGAGCGCGCCCTCGCCATCGCGCGCGCCCGGCTCGCCCGGATGGGGGAGCGGGTGACCTACGTTCACGGCGAGTTCTCCGAGATCGAGCGGCACCTCGCGGCCCTCGGCGTCGCGCAGGTGGACGGCCTCGTGGCCGACGTCGGCGTGAGCTCCATGCAGCTCGACGATCCGGCCCGCGGCATGAGCTTCCGCGCCGAGGGGCCGCTCGACATGCGGATGGATTCGAGCCGCGGCGAGACGGCGCTCGAGCTGATCGAGCGGCTCAGCGACGAGGAGCTCGCGGATCTGATCTACCGCTACGGCGAGGAGCGCCGCAGCCGCAGGGTCGCCCGCTGCATCAAGCAGGCGGCCGAGAGCGGCGAGCTCGAGACGACGCTCGACCTGCGGCGCGCCGTGGTGCGCGCCGTGGGGCCGGCGCGCATCGGCGGCGTCGATCCGGCGACGCGCACGTTCCAGGCGCTGCGCATCGCCGTGAACGGAGAGCTCGACGAGCTCGAGGCGCTGCTCGCGGCGGCGCCCCGGATCATCGCGCCCGGCGGCGTGCTCGCCGTCATCGCGTTCCACTCGCTCGAGGATCGCATCGTCAAGCGCGCGCTGCGCGAGCCGGACGTGTGGCAGCCGCTCACGAAGAAGCCGGTGACCGCGGGCGACGACGAGATCGCCGACAACCCGAGGGCCCGCAGCGCGAAGCTCCGCGCCGCGCGGCGCGTCGGCCGCCCTGAGGCGCACGCGTGACGCAGCGCCCGTTCCTCGCGCTCTGGACGCTCGCGGTGGCCGCGACGGTGGCGGCGTTCGTCGTGCACCTCGCCTTGCGGGGGCGCACGGTCGACCTCGGCTATCGGCTCGGGCGGGCGCGCGCCGAGCAGGCGCGGCTGCGCGAGGTCAAGCGGGTGCTGTCGCTCGAGGCGGCCAGCTACGAGACCCCGCAGCGCGTGGAGATGGTCGCCCGCACGCTGCTCGGCATGACGCCGCCGCCGCCCGAGCGGGTCATCCCGGTGCGGGGCTACGCGGCGCCCTCCGGCGATCGCGAGGCGGCGAGCGGGGAGACGGGCAGCGCGGCGCCGGGCGAGGGGCGGCAGGAATGAAGAACCTCGACCCCCGGCGCGCGCGGTGGATCCGCATCCGCATGGGCCTGCTCTGCGGCCTGATGGCGCTCGGCCTCGGCGGCGTCGTGTCCGGCGCGTACCGCATCGAGGTCGAGGACGGCGACGCCTGGTACGACCTCGCGGAGCGGCAGCGCCAGCGGCGGCTCCACATCACGCCGAAGCGCGGCACGATCTACGACCGGAACGGCGCGCCGCTCGCGGAGAGCGTGGAGGTGCCCAGCGTCTCGGTGGACGCGGTCGAGATGCTCCGCGGCATCGAGGAGAAGTACATCCCGACGCAGATCCAGCAGTACGCCGAGCGCATCGCGCAGGCGCTCTCGCTGCCCGTCGAGGAGGTCGCCGAGAAGCTCGGCCGGCGGCGCCGCTTCGCGTGGCTCAAGCGCCGCATCTCCGAGCAGGAGGTCGAGAACATCCGCGCGCTCTCGGAGCGGCGGCAGCGCTACCCGGTGCGCGGGCTCGTGATCGAGGGCGAGGGGCGCCGCTTCTACCCGAACCGCGAGCTCGCCGGCCCGCTGCTCGGCTTCGTCGCCACCGACGGCGAGGGCAAGGAGGGGATCGAGCTCAGCCTCGAGCACGAGCTCCGCGGCAACGCGTCCGAGGTGCGCGGGCTCCGCGATCGATCGGGCCGTCTCATCTTCTCCGAGGGGATCGCGGACGAGCAGGCGCTCGCCGGGCACAACGTCCACCTGACGATCGACAAGGGCATCCAGTTCACCGCCGAGCGCGAGCTCGAGGCGGCGATGAAGACGTACGAGGCGCTCGGCGGATCGATCGTCGTCGTCGATCCCGAGAACGGCGAGATCCTCGCCATGGCGAGCGCGCCGGGGTTCAACCCGAACGACTACTCGCAGAGCGACCCCGGCTCCCGGCGCAACCGCTGCGTCGTCGATCGCTTCGAGCCCGGGTCCACGATGAAGGTGTTCGCCATCGCGAGCGCGCTCGCGGCGAAGAGCGTCTCCCCGAGCGCGACCATCTACTGCGAGGAGGGGAACATGGCGATCGACAACGTCGTGATCCACGACACGCACGTGCACAAGTGGCTGACGATCCCGCAGATCCTCGGCCAGTCATCGAACATCGGCACGGCGAAGATCGCGCTCGGGCTCGGCGAGCAGCGGCTCTACGAGGGCTTCCGCCGGTTCGGCTTCGGCGATCTGACGGGCGTGCCGCTGCCGGGCGAGTCGGTGGGCGTGCTCAGGCCGCGCGGCCGCCCCTGGGTCCAGGTCGAGACGGCGGCGGCGTCGTTCGGTCAGGGGATCAGCGTGACCACGCTGCAGCTCGCGATGGCCACGGCGGCGGTCGCCAACCGCGGGCGGCTGCTCGAGCCGATCCTGGTCAAGCGGATCACCGACGGCACGGGCGTCACGCTGTCGGAGCCCTCGCCGCGCGTGCGCCGCGACGCGGTGCCCGCGCAGATCGCCCGGATGATGTCGGAGATGCTCGTCGCGGTGACCGAGGGGGACGGGACCGGCGTCGAGGCGGCCATCCCGGGGTTCCGCGTGGCGGGCAAGACGGCCACGGCGCAGAAGATCGACCCCGCGACGGGCAAGTACACCGACACCCACTACGTGGCGTCGTTCGTCGGGTTCATCCCGGCCGAGAAGCCGCGTCTCGTCATCGCGGTGGTGCTCGATGAGCCGATGGGCGGCACCTACGCCGGCGGCTCCGTCGCCGCGCCGATCTTCCGGCGGGTGGGCGAGATGGCGCTGCGCTATCTCGGCGTCACCCCGCGCGGGAGCGTGCCGATGAAGCTGTCGGAGATCGGCGAGCAGTCGGGGGAAGACATCGCGGCGAACACCTACCAGGTGCTGAACGAGGCGCGATCCGCGGCGGCGCCGATCTCGACCGCGGTGGTCACGCCGTCCGCGCCGCTGAAGACGGGGGAGCTGCGCGTCCCGGATCTCACCGGGCTGCCGCAGCGCGAGGCGGTGAAGAGCGCCGCGACGCTCGGGCTCGACCCGAGCGTCGAGGGCACGGGCAGGCTCACCCGCCAGGAGCCTCCGCCGGGGACCGTGCTGCCCAAAGGATCGCCCCTGAAGCTCATCTTCGAGCCCCCCACATGACAGAGCGCGACCCCAGAGACGCCGTCGTCACCGAGCTCGCGCTCTGTCTCGGCGATGTGCTGCGCGAGATCCCGGGCGCCGCGCTCTCGCCGGCGGAGGCCGCGGGCCTGCTCGTGACGGGCGTGCACCTCGACTCGCGCAAGGTGGCGGACGGGGACATCTTCGTCGCGCGGGCGGGGGCGCGCGCGCACGGCGAGCAGTTCATCGCCGAGGCGGTCGCGCGCGGCGCGCGGGCGGTCATCCTCGCCCGCGGGAGCGCGGCCGACACGCTCGGCGCCGCCCGCGTCGAGGTGCCCGACGTGCCGCTCGCGCTCGCCCAGGCAGCGGCGGTCGTCTACGGGCACCCGACCTTCACGCTCGAGGTCGTCGGCATCACCGGCACCAACGGCAAGACCACGACCGCCCACCTCGTCCAGGCCTGCATCGATCGGTGCGGCGGGCGGGCCGGGATCGTCGGGACGCTCGGCTACCGCTTCGGCGATCTCGACGTCCCCGCGTCGCACACGAGCCCCGAGGCGGACGAGCTCGCCCGCGTCGCCGCCGGGATGGTCGATCGCGGCGCGACGCACCTCGTGATGGAGGTGTCGTCGATCGCGCTCGCGGCGAAGCGCGCGGACGCGACCCGCTTCCGGATCGCCGTCTTCACGAACCTCACGCAGGATCACCTCGACTACCACGGCACGATGGAGGCGTACGCGGCGGCGAAGGCGCGCCTGTTCGTGGATCTCGGCCCCGGCGCCGCCGTCATCAACGTCGACGATCCGTTCGGTCGGAAGCTCGTCGAGATGATCGCGCCGGGCGGGCTCTCGCGGCCGGCCGCGTCGACGCTCGCGCGCTACTCGACCGAGGTTGGCGCAGGCCCGGACACGGCGGAGATCGCCCCCGTCGAGCTCGCGCATACCGCGACCGGCATCTTCCTCCGCGCCCGCACGCCCGCCGGTGAGGTCGCCATCCGCTCCCACCTGCTCGGCGCGCACAACGCCTCGAACCTGCTCGCCGCGCTCGCCGTGGCGTACCTGCTCGGGTTCGACGTCGAGGACGCCGCGGCGGCGCTCTCGTCGCCGATCCAGGTCGCGGGCCGCCTGGAGCGCTGCGATACGCCGGGCGCCGATGACGTGATCGTGCTCGTCGACTACGCCCACACGCCGGACGCCCTCGCGCGGGTGCTCGCGAGCGTCCGCGCCCTCAGCGAGGGGCGTGTCCTCTGCGTCTTCGGGTGCGGCGGCGACCGCGATCCGCTGAAGCGGCCGCAGATGGGGGAGGCCGTTGGCCGCGGCGCCGACGTCGCCGTCGTGACCAACGACAATCCACGGAGCGAGGACCCGCGCGCGATCGCCGACGCCATCCTGCCGGGCCTCGCCGCCGGGCGCGCGCGCGTCGTCGTGGAGCTCGATCGGGCGCGCGCGATCGAGCGCGCGGTGCTCGAGGCGGAGCCCGGGGACCTCGTCCTCATCGCCGGCAAGGGCCACGAGCCGTACCAGATCATCGGCGGCGTCACGCTGCCGTTCGACGACCGCGACGAGGCGCGCCGCGCGCTCGCCGCCCGCCGCGAGCGGTCCATGGCCGCGCGGCAGTCGCGCGGAGGTGCGGCGTGATCTACGAGCTCTTCTACCCGCTCAAGTTCCACTACGGCTGGCTGAGCTGGCTCAACGTCCTGCGTTACATCCCGTTCCGCACGATCATGGCGACGATCACCGCCATGGTGCTGACGTTCGTGCTCGCGCCGTGGTTCATCCGCGAGCTCCGGCGCAAGCAGATCGGGCAGGTGGTCCGCGCCGAGGGGCCGGAGACGCACAAGATCAAGGCGGGCACGCCGACCATGGGCGGAGCGCTCATCCTGCTCTCGCTGCTGCTCCCCACCGTGCTGTGGGCCGATCTCAGGAACCCCTTCGTCCTCGCGACGACGGCCGTCACCGCGGGCTACGGCGTCATCGGCTACCTGGACGACTTCCTCAAGATCAAGCGGCGGAACAGCGGCGGTCTGCCCGGTCGCTACAAGCTCATCGGCCAGGTGCTCATCGGCGGCGCGGCCGTGTCGTACACGTTCCTGCTCGCCTCGAAGCTCCCGCCGGACTGGGCGGAGATCAGGACGCGGCTCTCGATCCCGTTCGTCGCGTTCTCGAAGTACCCGATCGAGCTGCCGCTCTACGCCTACGTCCCGTTCGCCGTGTTCGTCGTCGTCGCGACGTCGAACGCCGTGAACCTCACCGACGGCCTCGACGGCCTCGCGATCGGCCCGGTGATCATCAACGCGGGGACGTACCTCATCCTCGCGTACATCGTCGGCGCGTCGATCGCGAACTTCTCGCTCGCGACCTACCTCGACATCCCGGCGATCGCGTCCGCCGGCGAGCTCTCGGTGTACTGCGGCTCGGTCATCGGCGCCGGGATCGGCTTCCTCTGGTACAACACGTACCCCGCGCAGGTCTTCATGGGGGACGTCGGCTCGCTCGCCCTCGGCGGCGGGCTCGGGATGCTCGCCGTCTTCACCAAGAACGAGCTCCTGTCGATCATCCTCGGGGGGATCTTCTTCATCGAGACGGTCAGCGTCATCACGCAGGTCCTCTCGTTCAAGCTCACCGGCAAGCGCGTCTTCTTGATGGCGCCGATCCACCACCACTACGAGAAGAAGGGGTGGGCGGAGCCCAAGATCATCGTCCGCTTCTGGATCATCTCCATCCTCCTGGCGCTGGTCTCCCTGGCGTCGATGAAGCTGCGCTGAGGGCATGATGGACGTCCGCGGGCGAACAGTGATCGTCGTCGGTCTCGGCCGGAGCGGTGTCGCGGCCGCGCGTCTCCTGATGGAGCGCGGCGCGCGCGTCATCGCGAACGACGGCGCGCCGCGCGAGCGGCTCTCCGCAGCGGCTGCGTCGCTCGAGGCGGAGGGCGTCGTGCTCGCGCCGGGCGGGCACGACCCGGCGCTGTTCGAGGGCGCCGATCTCGTGGTCGTCTCGCCGGGCGTGCCGTCGTTCCCCGCGCTCGACGCCGTCGAGCGCTCCGGGCGCGAGGTCATCGGCGAGCTCGAGCTCGCGTCGCGCTTCGTGTCGGCGCCCATCGTGCTGGTCGGGGGCACCAACGGCAAGAGCACGACGACGGCGCTCACGGGCGCGATGCTCGAGCGCGCCGGCCTCCGCACCTTCGTCGGCGGCAACTTCGGGACCCCGCTCGCCGAGGTGGTGGGCGAGGCGTGGGACGTCCTCGTCCTGGAGATCTCGAGCTTCCAGGCGGAGCGCGTCCCGACGCTGCACGCCCGCGCGCATGCCCTGCTGAACATCACGGACGATCACCTCGACCGCTACCCGAGCTTCGCGGCGTACGCGGACGCGAAGGGCAACCCGTTCGAGCGCATGACGTCGGAGGACGTCGCGGTCGTCCCGCTCGGTGACGAGCTCGTGGCGCGGCAGGCGGCGCGGGGGCGCGCCCGTGTCGTGACGTTCAGCGCGAGCGACCCCCGCGCCGACGTCGCCGTGGGCGGCGGTGCGATCGTCGATCGCGTCGCGGGCGCGAGCTACCCGCTGGAGCGCGTCCGGCTCACGGGCGCGCACAACCTCGCGAACGCCTGCGCGTCGGTGGCGCTGGCCGCCGCGCTCGGCGCTCCCACCGAGGTGATCGCGGAGGCGCTCGCGCGGTTCGAGGGGCTCGAGCACCGGACCGCGCTCGTCGCCGATGTCGACGGCGTCCGCTACTACGACGACTCCAAGGGGACGAACGTCGGCGCCTCCGTCGCCGCGCTCACCGGCCTGCGCGAGCAGAAGGCCGTCCTGATCGCGGGTGGGCGCGACAAGCTCGGCGACTACGCGCCGCTCGTGGCCGCGCTGCGCGACCGGGGCCGCGCGCTCGTCGTGCTCGGCGAGGCCGCGGAGCGCATCGCGGCCGCGGCGAGCGGCGTCCTGCCGATCGCGCGGGCGAGCTCGATGGACGAGGCGGTGCTCGCCGCGCGCTCGCTCGCGCAGCCCGGCGACGCGGTGCTGCTCAGCCCCGCGTGCTCCAGTTTCGACATGTTCCGCGACTACAAGGACCGCGGCGACGCCTTCGTCCGCGCGGTCCGCGAGCTCCAGAGGTCGACCGGCGGGGTCGCCGGGGAGGTGGCGTCGTGATGTCGTGGCGCGGAGGGTTCGGCGCGCGCGCCGATGCACCCAGGAACCGGCACATCGGTCCCCCGGAGCAGGAGAAGGCCGAGCCGGGCGGGGTCGCGGCGGCGGCCGAGGCGTTCTGGAAGGTACGATCGAGCCCCTCGGGCCCGGTCGACGCCCTCCTCGCGGCGGTCGTCACGGCGCTCATCGGCTTCGGCGTGGTGATGGTCTACAGCGCGAGCGCGGTCGAGGCGACGGTCCGCTACAAGGACGCCCAGTTCTTCCTCAAGCGCCAGGCCGCCTACGCCGTCCTCTCGATCGCCACGATGTGGATCACGAGCCGCATCGATTACCGGCGGCTCAAGGTCCTCACGTACCCGGTGCTCATCGCCGTGACGGGGATGCTCGTCGCGTGCGTGGCGGGCCTCGGCCACAAGGCGGGCAACGCCTACCGGTGGATCGCGCTCGGCCCGGTCCACGTGCAGCCGGCCGAGATGGCGAAGCTCGGCATCGTGCTCTGGCTCGCGTACTCGCTCTCCAAGAAGGCCGATCGCATCAAGTCGTTCTCGGTCGGCTTCCTCCCGCACCTCATCGTGGTCGGGCTCCTGATGCTCCTCTGCCTGAAGCAGCCCGACTTCGGCAGCGCCGTCGTGCTGCTCTTCCTGACCTTCACGCTGCTGTTCGTCGCGGGCGCGCGCGTCCCGTACATCGCCGCGTTCTCCATGCTGCTGGCGCTCGCCGGCGCCGCGCTCGTGCGCTTCAGCGGCTACCGCTACGCGCGCTACCTCGCGTGGATCGACATGGACAACAACCGCGCCGACCTCGCCTACCAGCCGTTCCAGTCGGTCATGAGCTTCGGCTCCGGCGGCGTGTTCGGCCTGGGCCTCGGGCGTGGGCTGCAGGTCCTCTACCTGCCGGAGGCGCACACCGACTTCGTGTCCGCCATCGTCGGCGAGGAGCTCGGCTTCGTCGGCATCGTCGGCCTCTGCGCGGCGTACCTCGTCATCGTCTCGCGCGGCGTGAAGATCGCCCTCGAGGCCGCCGACGACTACGGCAGCTTCATGGCCTTCGGCATCGCGACGCTCTTCGGCGTGCAGTCGATGACGAACCTCGCGGTCGCGATGGCGATCCTCCCGACGAAGGGGCTCACGCTGCCGTTCCTCAGCTACGGCGGCTCGTCGCTGCTCGTGAACGCCGCGGCCGCGGGCATCCTGCTGAGCATCAGCCGATCGCGGACCGTGGTCGCTCCCGATGCGAGGGGCGAGGGGCGTGTGTCGCCCGTCCCGCACGCGCCGAGCGCGTCGGCCCTGGTGGCCGCGTCGGCCGAGGAGGGCGGCGCGTGACGACCGTGCTGATCGCAGGAGGCGGCACTGGCGGCCATGTCTTCCCGATGATCGCGGTGGGCGACGCCGTCCGCGCCGCCGCACCCGAGGCGCGCGTGGTCTACGTCGGCACCGCGCGCGGCATCGAGGTGCGCGTGATGGGCGAGCGCGGCGACGACCTCGAGCTGCTCCACGTCCTGCCGCTCCGCGGAGGTGGGCTCTCCGGCTTCGTGCGCGGCGCTGCCCGCGCGGGCCGCGTCCTCCCGGAGGCGAGGCGGCTCGTCGAGCGGCTCGACGCCCGCGTGGTGCTCTCGCTCGGAGGCTACGCTGGCGGCCCGGTGTCCCTCGCGGCGCGCTCGCTCGGCGTGCCGGTCGCGATCCTGGAGCCGAACAGCGTCCTCGGGCTATCGAACCGGCTCCTCTCGCCCCTCGTGGATCGGGCGTACGTCGCGTTCCCGGAGGCGGCGCGCGCGCTGCGCCCGAGCACCGTGCGCCTCTTCGGCGTCCCTCTCCGGCGCGCGTTCGCCCGCGCGCCGTACGCTCCGCGCGAGGGCAGGCTCAGCCTGCTCGTGCTCGGCGGCAGCCAGGGCGCGCTGGCGCTGAACGACATCGTCCCGCGCGCGATCGCGCATGGGCGCGGGCGCGGCCTCGATCTCGAGGTGGTGCACCAGACGGGCAGGGATCGCGAGGCCGCCGTACGGTCGCTCTACGCCGAGCTCGGCCTCTCCGAGCACGCGCGCGTCGTCCCGTTCATCGACGACGTGGCGGAGGCGCTCGCGGCGGCCGACGTGGTGATCGCCCGCGCGGGCGCGTCGACGCTCGCCGAGCTCTGCGCCGTGGGCCGCCCCTCAATCCTGATTCCGTACCCGTTCGCGGCCGACGACCACCAGATGAAGAACGCGCAATCTCTCGAGCGGGCGTCCGCCGCGGTGGCCATCGCCCAGGCTGACGCCACCGAGGCGCGCATCGCGGGCGAGCTCGCCCGCCTCGCGGCCGCCCCGGCGCTCCGCGCCCGCATGGCGGAGGCCGCGGCGGCGTTCGGCACGCCGGACGCCGCCGCGCGCGTCGCCGCCGATCTGCTCGAGCTCGCGCGCGCTCCGCGCCACCGCGCGCTGCGCTTCCCCATCGGGGGCGCTCGCGCGAAGCGCGCATCAGAGGAGGCGCCGCGTCGCGCCGCGATGAGAGGGGCCGCGCCGCCCGGCGCTGCCCTCGGCTGGGAGGAGGCAGGCTGATGTTCCGCGGTCGCGTTCGCCACGTCCATTTCGTCGGCGTCGGGGGCGTCGGGATGAGCGGCCTCGCCGAGATCTTGCGCTCGCTCGAGTTCGAGGTCTCCGGCTCGGACCTCAAGGAGAGCTCGACGACGCGGCGGCTCACGTCGCTCGGCGTCCGGATCGACATCGGCCACCGCGCCGAGAACGTCCGCGGCGTGGACGTCGTCGTCTACTCGAGCGCCATCCGGCCCGACAACCCCGAGCTCACCGAGGCGCGCGCGCTCGGGATCCCGGCGATCGGGCGCGCGGAGATGCTCGCCGAGCTGATGCGCGTGAAGTACGGCGTCGCGATCGCGGGCTCGCACGGCAAGACCACCACGACGTCCCTGGTCGCCACGGTCCTGCGCGCCGCCGGCCTCGATCCCACCGTCGTCGTCGGCGGCAAGATGGCGGCCCTCGGCACGAACGCCCGGCTCGGCGCCGGCGATCTGCTCGTCGCCGAGGCCGACGAGAGCGACGGATCGTTCCTGCGGCTCACGCCGACGATCGCGGTGGTCACCAACATCGATCCCGAGCACCTCGATCACTACGGCACGCACGAGCGCATCAAGGACGCCTTCGTCGAGTTCGCCGCGCGCGTCCCGTTCTACGGGCTCGCCGTGCTCTGCCTCGACCACCCGCACGTCCAGGACCTGCTCCCGCGCATCCCGCGCCGCCACGTGACCTACGGCGTCTCGCCGCAGTCCGACTACTCGGCGCGCGGCATCCAGTTTCGCGGCCTCGAGACGAGCTTCAACGCCTACCGCCGGGGCGAGCCGCTCGGCGGCTTCACGGTGAAGATGCCCGGCGCGCACAACGTCCTGAACTGCCTCGCCACGATCGCGGTCGCGGACGAGCTCGAGGTGCCGCTCGACGTCACGAAGCAGGCGCTGGCCACGTTCGGCGGCGTCGCGCGCCGCTTCAGCGTCGTCGGCTCGATCGGCGGCATCACGCTGGTCGACGATTACGGCCATCACCCGGCCGAGATCCGCGCCACCGTCGACGCCGCCAGGCGCGCGTTCCCCGGCGAGGATCACCGGATCGTCGTGGCGTTCCAGCCGCACCGCCACACCCGCACGCGCGATCTCTTCGACGAGTTCACGCGCGCCTTCAACCAGGCCGACGTGCTGCTCGTCACCGACATCTACGCGGCGGGCGAGCCGCCGATCCCCGGCGTCACCGCCGAGCGCCTCGTCCAGTCGATCCGCGAGCACGGGCACCACGACGCGCGCTTCGTCGCGGACAAGGCCGACCTCCCCGAGGCGCTCGAGCAGATCGTGCGGCCCGGCGACGTGGTCATCGCGCTCGGCGCGGGCGACGTGAACGCGTGCGTGCGGGATCTCAAGGCGCGCCTCGAGGCCAAGGGGCTGCCGCCCGAGGAGGGCAGCTCATGACCGAGCGTCCCAGCGCCCCGCCGCCGAACCGCCGCCGCGCGTCGTCGCCGTCCGCCGCGGCGCTGCCCAACCGCGCGGCGCCCGCGCGCGCTTCGAAGCCGGAGCCGGTGGCCGCGGCGCCGGCGCCGAAGAACGAGCGCGTGCGCGCGACGACCCCGCCGCACGAGTCGCCTGCCCCGCCCGCGACGAGCGTCTCGGTGCGCCCCCCGCGCCCGCCGGGCAAGGGCGGCTCGCCGGGGGCGGCGCGCCCCGCGCGGCCGCTGTCGCGCCATTTCCGCGCGCTGCAGCTCCTCGCCGGCGCCGCCGTCGTGCTCGTCGCCTCGACCGCGGTCGCGTGGGGCGCGCGCCGCTACATCGTGTCGAGCCCGCGCTTCGCCGTCCGCACGGTGCTCGTCGACGGCGTCCAGCGCCGCACGGCCGAGCAGGTGGCGAGCTCCGGCGGCATCGAGGTGGGCAAGAACATCTTCACGCTCGATCTCGAGCTCGCCAGCGCCTCGATCGCCGCCGATCCCTGGATCGAGAAGGCGACCGTCACCCGCACGCTCCCCTCGACCGTCCACGTCAACGTCGTCGAGCGGGAGGCGCAGGCCCTGGTCGCGATCGGCGGCGACCTTTACCTCGCGACGCGCGACGGCGAGCTCTTCAAGGAGCTCGCCGAGGACGATCCGGTCGACCTCCCCGTCGTCACGGGGATCACCGGTGAGCAGGTGGCGCGGGATCGCGCCGGCGTCGTCATCGCGGTCCGGCGCCTGCTCGACGTGGTCGAGGACATGGCGCGCGCCGGCGTCGCTCGCCGCTACCCGATCCAGGAGCTCCACATCGAACGGGACGGGTCGGTGGTCGTCACCATCGGCAAGGAGGGGATCGCGCTCCACCTCGGGCAGCCGCCCTACCGCGACAAGGTCGGCCAGGCGTCGCGGGTGCTCACCGAGCTCGCCCAGCGGAAGGCGAGCGCGTCGGTCATCTTCCTGGACAACGACGCGCACCCCGAGCGCGTCGTTGTGAGGATGAAATGAGCGCCGCCGTCGTCGTCACCGTCGCCGGCGTTCGCCGAGCAAAACTTGGCCGGTTCCGCTGGCTCATGGCAGCGTCGTGCCCGCCTGACACGCGCAGGGGGCTCGTCCCCGCATGAGGTGGTGCACGCAATGAAGAGCCGGATGGAGACTTCTGAGATCGTCGTCGGCCTGGACATCGGGACGACCAAGGTCTCGGCGGTCGTGGGCGAGATCGACGCTGATGGGATCACCATCCTCGGGGTGGGCAACGTCCCGTGCCGCGGCCTGCGAAAGGGCGTGGTGAGCAACATCGACTGGACGGTGCGCTCCATCGCCGAGGCCATCGAGGCCGCGCAGACGATGGCCGGCGTCGAGATCCGCACCGTCTACGCCGGCGTCGCGGGCAGCCACATCCGCTGCCAGCAGTCGGACGGCGTCGCCGCGGTCTCGGGCGGCGAGGTCACGCGGGTGGATGTCGAGCGCGTCCTCGAGGGCGCGCGGGCGATCCCCGTCGACGCCGATCGTCAGATCCTCCACGTCCTGCCGCGCGAGTTCACGGTCGACAACCAGGACGGCATCCGCGACCCGGTCGGCATGAGCGGCGTCCGTCTCGGCGTGAAGGTGAACCTGATCACCGCAGCGACCTCGTGCGTCCAGAACGTCGTCCGCTGCGCGGAGCGCTGCGGCCTCACCGTGGCCGACGTGGTACTCGAGCCGCTCGCGAGCGCCGAGGCGGTGCTCTCGGAGGACGAGAAGGAGATCGGCGTCGCCATCATCGACATCGGCGGCGGCACGACCGACCTGCTTCTTTACGTCGACGGCGGCATCGCGCACGCCAGCGTGATCCCGGCGGGCGGCAACAACGTGACCGCGGACATCGCCGCCGGGCTGCGCACGCCGATGGGCGAGGCCGAGCGCCTGAAGCGCAACGCCGGCTGCGCCCTCGGCCGCATGGTCGGCGACGAGGAGGAGATCGAGGTCCCCGGCGTCGGCGGGCACATGCCGCGCAAGGCGGGGCGCCGCGTCCTGTCGGACATCATCGAGCCGCGCGTCGAGGAGATCTTCGCGGTCATCCGCAAGCGGATCGAGGACACCGGGATGCTCGAGCAGCTCTCGGCCGGCGCGGTGCTCACCGGCGGCGGCGTCCTCATGGAGGGCATGACGGAGTTCGCCGAGGAGATCCTCGGGATGCCGGTGCGCCTCGGCGTACCGGTCGGCGTGCGTGGCATCACGCAGCTCGTGGCGGGCCCGCAGTACGCGACCGGCGTGGGCCTCGTGCAGTACGGCGCCAACGCGCTCGCGCAGGCGCGCGCGCTCACGCCCGTCGCGCTCGACGTCGGCCACATCGGTCACGCAGGGCGCGGCGAGAGCCGCCGCGAGAAGGTCCGTGAGCGCGAGTCGCGCCGAGAAATCGTCGAAGAAATGCCGATTGAAAAGAGGTCGAGCGGGAGGTTCTGGAACTGGCTTCGAGCTGCATTCTAGGCATGACGTAGCAAGAGAAAGTTGTTAGAGAATTGGGTTTGAGAGGGTCGAAGAGCGCACCGGCGATCCCTCTTGAAGACGAAATCAAGAGGGTTTGAAAAACGGCGTTCACAGGGGAAGAGGCGCCCCTCTGAGCACCGTCCGGAGCGAGGACGTCCTCGCGCATTAGGGTTCCGTGCCGCTCGACCTTCGCGGGGGTCGGCGCCGGGCCGAGCGGCTAGCTGTACATCCCCGGGAGGAGTTCATGAGTTTCTCCATCGAGTTTGCCGACGAACACACCGGGTACGACGCCCGGATCAAGGTCATCGGTTGTGGCGGTTCTGGCGGCAATGCAGTCAACACGATGATCAACTTCGGCCTCGAGGGCGTGGAGTTCATCGTCGTCAACACGGACGCCCAGGCGCTGGGCGCGAGCCTCGCGCCGACCAAGCTCCACATCGGGGCGAGCGTCACGCGCGGTCTCGGCGCCGGTGCCGATCCCGAGAAGGGGCGCAAGGCGGCGCTCGAGGACGTGACCCGCGTGAAGGAGTGCATCCAGGGCGCGGACATGGTGTTCGTCACCGCGGGGATGGGCGGCGGCACCGGCACGGGCGCCGCGCCGGTCATCGCGCAGCTCGCGCGCGAGGAGGGCTGCCTCACCGTCGGCGTCGTGACGAAGCCGTTCTTCTTCGAGGGCAAGCAGCGCTCGCGCCGCGCCGAGCTCGGCCTGGCGATGCTCGCGGAGCACGTCGACACGCTCATCACGATCCCGAACCAGAAGCTCCTCTCGCTGGGCGACGAGGACCTCTCGTTCGTCGAGGCGTTCCGCAAGGCGGACGAGGTCCTCTATCAGGCGATCAAGGGCATCAGCGATCTCATCACGCAGAACGGGATCGTGAACGTCGACTTCGCGGACGTGAAGACGGTCATGTCGAACATGGGCCGCGCGCTCATGGGCACCGGCTGCGCGAAGGGGCAGGGCCGCGCCCGCCTCGCCGCGGAGATGGCCGTCAGCTCGCCGCTGCTCGACGACATCTCGGTCGAGGGGGCGACGGGCGTGCTCATCAACATCGTCGGCGGACCCGACATGCGGATGCGCGAGATCGAGGAGGCCGCGACGCTCGTGCAGGAGCAGGCGCACGAGGACGCGAACATCATCTTCGGCGCGACGATCGACGAGAACATGGGCGAGATGATCAAGGTCACGGTCATCGCGACCGGCTTCGATCACCTCGTCGCCGAGGTCCCCCACCAGCTCGCGAGCGCCGCGCAGCCCCGCGCGACCGCGCACTCGATCGGCGCGTCGCTCGCCGCCGCGGCCGGCCCGATGTCGGCGCGCTCCGCCCCGAGCGCTCCTCCCATGACGCAGCGCCAGCCGCACCGTCATGAAGAGGTCGCGTACCCGACCACCCGCCGGCCCGCGCCGCAGGTCCAGTCGGCAGGCGGCGGCCCGCGCGATCGCGCGAGCTTCGTCCCCCCGCTCGACTCCGACTGGGACACGCCCGCGTTCCAGCGCCGGGGCCAGTAGCAGCGTCTCGGCCCGTACGGAAGACCTCGCGAAGCCACGGCCCATCCTGGGCGTTCACGCTGTATTGCGCGTTGACAGGCGCGGGCGAGGACTTATGGTCAGCCGGCGCCTATGCCCCCTGTCGGGCAGGATCGACGCGGCGGTCCACCATTCATGAGTGAAAAGCGCGACTTCTACGAAGTTCTTGGCCTCGCGCGAGACGCGACGCCTGACGACATTCGCAAGGCCTATCGTCAGGCTGCGTTGAAGTACCACCCGGACCGAAACCCCGGCGATGCGTCGGCGGAGTCGCGCTTCAAGGAGGCCACCGAGGCGTACCAGGTCCTCTCCGACGAGGAGAAGCGCCGGCGGTACGATCAGTTCGGGCACGCCGGCCTCGAGGGGATGGGCGCCGGGGCCGACAGCGACATCTTCTCTCACTTCCAGGACATCTTCTCGGAGTTCTTCGGCGGCTTCGGCGGCGGGCAGCGCCGGCGGCGCGGCCCGGCGCGCGGCCAGGACATCCGGGTTCAGCAGCGGCTCTCGCTGCGCGACGCCCTGCTCGGCTGCAAGCGGGAGGTCGTCCTTCGCACGCCGGTCGCGTGCGAGGAGTGCTCCGGCTCGGGCGCGAAGCCTGGGACGAAGCGCAAGCCGTGCGGCACGTGCGGCGGCGCCGGTCAGGTCTCGACCTCGCGCGGCTTCGTGATGTTCACCCAGACCTGCCCCGAGTGCTCGGGTGAGGGCTCGGTCATCAAGACGCCGTGCGCCGCCTGCAAGGGGTTCGGCGCGGTCGAGAAGACGCGGAAGGTCGTGGTCAACTTCCCGGCCGGCATCGACGGCGGCCAGCGGTTGCGGGTGCCCGGCCAGGGGATGCCGGGCGCCCAGGGCGCGCCACCCGGCGATCTGTACGTCGACGTCGATCTCGCCGCCGACGAGCGCTTCGAGCGCGACGGCCTCGACCTCATCACGCGGGTGCCCGTCTCCTTCGTCGACGCGGCGCTCGGCAGCACGGTGAAGATCGACCTGCCGGACGACACGGCGGTCGACGTCGAGATCCCGGCCGGCGTGCAGCCTGGCGAGGTGATCTCGGTGAAGGGCAAGGGGGCGCCCCGCATCGATGGCCGCGGTCGCGGCGCGCTCCAGGTGATCGTCCAGGTCGAGGTGCCGAGGAACCTCTCGCCCGCGGCGCAGGAGCTGCTCCGCAGGTTCCAGGACGAGGTCGCGAAGCACCAGCCCGCGGCAAAGGCGGCGACGGCGTAGCGATCGCCGGGCTCGGGACGAGGGTCCCGCACCGGCGAGAACGGGGGGCGCGCCCATCACGCCGCGTGGCGGCGCGCCTCTAGCTGGTGCGCCGCGGTGCGGCGCCGGGTGACCGGCGCGCTGAGCGCGATCGGTACGACGCGCTCAGCGCGTGGTGCCGATCCAGGCGCCCGCGCACGCGAGGCTGAAGGCGATGGGGGCGAGCGCGGTCGCGAACACGACGGCGACGGGCGCGGCGAGGCCGAGCAGCACCAGCGAGCCCAGGATGGCGAGCGCCGCGGAGGCGGCCGGCTCCAGGACGCTGCCCGTCGATGAGGCCCGGGCGACGAGGTAGCCGGCGAAGGGGAATGCCGCGATCGCCGCCGCGACGAGCAGCAGGAGCGGCGCTGCCGCGGCGGTCGAGGCGTCGCCCCGATCCACGGCGGCGAAATCGACGCCGAAGCGATGGCCTAGCGCGACCGCGAGGGCGAGCGTGGTGGTCATCACCCCGACCGTGACGAGCGCGCCGAAGGCGATCCAGCTCAGCATCAGCGGCCGCTCGGTTCGCCGCAGCGCCTCGCGCATCGTGCCGAGCGACGGCGGCGAGATGTGCGGGAGGAAGCGGCGCTCCCGCCGCTGCGAGCTGTGCGGTGACGCGCTCCGGCGGAGCAGATCGCGCGCGGCCAGGAACGTCACGAAGCCGATGCCGAGGAGCATCGGCGCCGCGATGAAGAGCGCGACCGGCCGGCACGCGAAGACGATGTAGTCGTAGGCGCCGTTGAGCAGCATCGCGGCGAGCCACGCCGCGTTGAAGCGACGGCCTCCCAGCGGCCGCTTGCGCTCGCGACCGAGCGCGTAGCCCCAGAGCGACGCGAAGAAGAGGTGCGCCGGCACGGCGAGCGCGGCCCGCACGACGTCGATCGACGACAGCGGCCGGCCCCAGAGGTACACGGCGTTGTGGGCCGACACGAACCCGAGCGCCGCGGCGGCGGCGTAGACCAGCCCGTCGAACGGCTCGTCGACGGTGCGCAGCCGGGCCATCGGCGCGACCGCCGCCACCTTGAGCCCCTGCTCCAGCGGCGCCACGACCACGAAGAGGTAGATCAGCGTGACGGCGTCGAGCGTGCCGGCGGCCTTGTCGAGCCCTTGCCAGCGCTGGAGGAAGCCCTCGAGCAGCAGCGCTGGCACGAACGCGATCGCGCCGAGCAGCGCGGTCCCCACCACGAACCGGCGCCTGCCGTAGAGCCGCTGGGTCCCGAGGAGGAGCGCGGCCAGTCCTCCGAGCGGCGCGGCGACGGTGGCGAGCCAGATGAGCGCGTCGACTGCGGTCATGGGCGGGAGGGCGGGGGAGGCGACGCTCGCTCGGCGGCCACTAGAAGTGGAGCCCGGCGACCGCGGTCAGGGCGAGCGCCGAGCCGACGCTGGAGCCCTCGGCCGCGAGCAGATCGGCCTTGGCCTGCTGGGGCGTGGTGGCGGCTTCGCTCCTGATGCGATCGATCTGCGCGGAGGTGAGCCCCGGCCTGGTGAGCGCCAGGAGCTCCCAGCTTGCGTTCGCGCCGATCGAGAAGACCGGCGACAGGTACACGTCGAGCCCGCCGGAGATCCTCCCGTAGAAGCCGCGGATCGCGATGGCGTCGGCCGCGCCGCGCACCGCGCTCTTGAAGCTGCCGAGGCCCGCGTACCCGAAGCCCAGGTCGACGTGCGGATCGAGCCTGCCGAGCGGCAGGTGCATGCCGACCTCGCCGCCGGCGCTGAAGAGCTGCCAGTCGTTGAAGAGCCCGACCCTCCCGCGCGCGCCCAGCGTGAAGTAGAGGAGCCGGACGCCGACCCCGGCCCCGATGACCCCGCCGTTCGCCGCGCTCGAGATGAACCCGGCCGTGAACTCGTCCTCGTCGATGTTGAACGTCTGGAGGCCGACGTTCTCGTAGCCTCCCTCGAAGTTCAGCCAGACGATCTCGAGCCCGCGCCCCGAGTCCTCTTCCTTCGCCTCGTCGAGGCGCCGCGCCGTCCCGCCGTCGGGCGGCACGGGCTCCGGCTCGATCGTCGTCATCGGGGGAGGCGGCGCCAGCCCTCCGGCCTGCATCGACGGGTCGTAGGGGTTCGGCTGGGCAGGCGCGGCGCCGGGGGTCGAGGCGGCGCCGTAGGGCGTGGTCCCCGGGGCCGGCTGGCCCTGTTGCGCCGCGGCGAGGGACGCCGTGGTGGCTGTCGTGAGGACCGTGAGGAGACAAAGCGCGCGGCGAGCGATCATTCGTCCTCTTCCTGAATGTTCCCGTCGAGCCCGTCCATCCGTCCCCTCGACTCCAGGGGCTCGGCATCCTCTGATGAGGAGACGGGTGGGCCAGGCACCCGGTAGCTGCCCTCGAGCCAGCGGCCGAGGTCCACCAGCTTGCACTGCGGCGAGCAGAACGGAAAGGCCGGGTTCTCGGGCCTGGGCCCCGCCGACTTGCGGCAAATTGGGCACCTTGCGCCTGCCGAAGCTCCCATGCGGCGTAACGTAGCAGCGTCCATCGCGGGCATGTAGCCCGCGCTCGGCGCGCCGAGCCGAGCGCGCGGGAGCGACGTTCGCTCAGCGCGCCGGGACAGCGACGTACCGGGCCGATCCGTTGCGCCGCACCCGGAGCAGCAGGTCCTGGCGCCCCGCGGCGCGCAGGCGCTCGGCCAGATCGGCGCCGCCGCGCACCGGCACGCCGTTCAGCTCGAGCACCACGTCGCCCACATCGAGGTGGCCCGCCGCCGGGCTCTGCGGCGCGATCGACTCGATGCGCGCTCCTTCCGGCGCCTCGCTCGCGAGCACGCCGAGCGGCGGCTGTTCGGCGCCCCTCTCCGCGCCATCGTCCCGCAAGAGCGGCCTCGGACGCTCTTGAGCTGCCGATCGCTCGAGCCTCACGGTGGCCCGCCGATCGGCGCCGCCGCGCTTGTACGTGAGCTTCACCTCGTCTCCGGGCTTCGAGCGGCGGAGCGCGCGCGCGAGCTCGCGCGCATGCTCGACGCGGCGCCCCTCCAGCGAGGTGATCACGTCGCCGGGCTGGAAGCCCAGCCGCGACCCGGGGCTCTCCGGCTCGACCTCCGTGATCAGCGCGCCCATCCGGCCTGGCAGCCGGAGCACCCGCGCGAGCGGCGAGCTCACCTCCTGGAAGGTGATCCCGATGCGCCCGCGGTCCACGCGGCCCGTCTCGCGCAGCTCGGGGAGGATCTCCACGACCTCGTCGATCGGCAGGGCGAAGCTGATGCCGCGGCCGTCGGCGTGGATCGCGGTCGCGATGCCGATCACCTGCCCCGCCGCGTTGAAGAGCGGCCCGCCGCTGTTCCCCGGGTTGATGGCGGCGTCGGTCTGGAGGAAGCCGTCGAGGCTCCCCGTGCCCATCGGCCTCGAGGTCGCGCTGATGATGCCCCGGGTCACCGTCGGCCCGAGCCCGAACGGGTTGCCGAGGACGATGACGTCGTCGCCGGTCCGGACCGGAGCGCTCGAGCCGAGCGACGCGACGCTCAGCGACTCCGCGCCGAGCAGCTTCAGCAGCGCCACGTCGAGCATCGGATCCCGCCCGACCACGCTCGCCTCGAAGGCGCGTTCGTCCGAGAGCTGCACCTCGATATCGAGCGCGTCGCCGATCACGTGATCGCTCGTCAGCACGAGCCCCTCCGCGGCGATCACGAGCCCGGATCCGATCGCCCGCTCCACCCGCGGCGCGCCGCCCCGGAAGGGAAATCCCGGGGTCGCGCGCCCGTCCGGCAGCGAGGAGACGCGCAGGGTGGCGACCGTCACCACCACGGGCCGCACCTGCTCGATCAGCGCGGGCAGGGCCGGCGCGGCAGCGGCCAGCGGCGCCTCCGCGCGGAGGATCGAGCACGGCGCGCTCGCCTCGCGGTGTGGCGCTGCAGGCGGTGAGAGCGCGGCCGCCCGGTCGCCACAGGCGGCGGGCGATGCGGCTCCGAGGAACCCGACACACGCCCATGCGGCAGCGCGGAGCCATCCCACGCGCCGGACGTAGAGCCTCGATGCGCGACCGCAAGGAGCGCCAGGACCCGCGCTGGAAGGCGCCTCGCGCGCGGGCGGGTGACGCGACGGCCCGGCTGGACGATGCGCGGCGCCGGGCGCTCAGCCGGGCGGCGCGCTTCGCGCGATCTCCGTGCGCACCACCTGGACGACGACCTCCACGAGGCGGCCGCCTTGCTGGGCGAACGACGCCTTGCCGTGGCCGCCTTCGAAGCGCCACGCCAGATCGGCCGGAGCGCCCGTCTCCCCGTCATCCGCCCCGGCGCGGATGACGGCGCTGACCTCCAGGGTCTGTTTCCCCGCCGTCACGGCCCCGCGCGCCACGGCGAACGTCCCGCTCCCGAGCAACGCGATCGTCCGCTTCGCCAGGTTGCCGAGGTGCCGAGCGAGCGGCTCTTCCCCCTCTGGACGCCACGACGCGATGTGCCCGGCGTCGTCGATGTCGATCACGATGCGCGCCTTGCCGGCGCTGCCCAGCGGCAGCGTCGCCCAGATCGGATCCGCCTGGCATGCAGGCGGAATGGCCCTCGTGAAGGCGCGCCCGAGGCTGCGCACCGCGCTGCTGCCGGCTGCCCCGAAATCGCCCTCGCCGCCCTCTCCCGCGCCAGGGCTCGCCCGCGCGGTCGTGGAGCGCGTCGGGGCGCCGGCCTGCTCGTCGGCCGCGCGCTCCTCGCGCTTTTCTACGCGCCGGGGTGCCGCTCTGGGCCGCGGCGCTGCCTGGCGGCGCGGCGCGGCGGTCGCGGGCGGAGCCGGCTCGCGGTCGGCTTCTGCGCGGCGCTCCGCGGGCGGCTGGGCGGCATCGGCCGGAGCGCGCGTGGCCGGGGCGCTGTCCGGCCGGCTGGGATTGTCGACCGGACGCGAGGAATCGCCGCTGCCTGGCAGGGCGGCGGTGGTCCCCGTCCAGATGTCGATGGGATCGCGCTCCTCCGTCGGCGACGCGGGAGGGGCCGCTGCCTCTCTCCGCGACAGCCCCGCGGACCCCCATGCGCCCAGGTGGACGAGCGCCGAGACGAGGAGCGCCGGCAGCATCGCTCGTTGATTGCGCATCGGCTCGCACTCCGCCCTCGGGTTACACGAAGGGGCCGCGGCCCCGCTCATTTCGCTGAAGCTCGTTGCCCGTGGCTCGTGGTTCTGCCAGACAGCACCGCGGCTGCAACGTTCCCGAGCGCGCCTTGAAGCTCCTCGCCCTCTCGACCTCGACCCCGCGCGGCAGCGCGGCGCTCCTCGACGCCGCGGACCTCGACGGCCCGGCCTTGATCGCCGCGCTCCCGAGCGGCGGTTGCTCCGCCGGCCTCGCGTCGGCGCCGGACGCAGGCGCGCGCGTGCTCGCGGCGACGACCTACGCCGATCTGCACGGGCACGCAGAGCGCATCTTCGGGGTCATCGACGAGGTGCTCGCCGCCGCGGGCATGCCGGCCGCGGGGGTGGGAGCGCTCGGTTGCGACGTGGGGCCCGGCTCGTTCACCGGGGTCCGGGTGGCGGTCGCGGCGGCCAAGGGCGTGGCGCTCGCGCTGGACGTCCCGGCGGCCGGCGTCACCTCGCTCGAGGCGATGGCCGCCGCCGCCTTCGCCGCAGGCGCGGCGAGCCCAGGGGATCTGCTGGTCCCGTTGATCGACGCCAAGAAGGGAGAGGTCTTCCTCGCCGCGTTCGACCGGCCCGCGGCGCCGCCCGAGGGCCCGCCGCGTCACCTGCCTCGCGACGCGGTCTTCGACGCCGTCGCCGCGCTCGCCGCCGGGCGCCGGATCGTCGTCGTCGGCGCGGTCGCCGAGGAGATCGAGGCGCTCCGGCCGCTCGCCGCCCGCGGCGAGGCGCTGGATTTTCCCGACGCGGTCTGGATCGGGCGCATCGCGATCGACCGGCTCCGGACCGCCGCCGCGGGCGGCGAGCGCGGGCGAGCGGTCACCGAGCACGATGCGGCGCTCCTCGAGCCGCTCTACGTGCGCGCGCCGGACGCGAAGCCAGCCGAGCTGGGATACACTCCGCCCCGATGACCAGCTCGCCTGAAGGGGACGGCGTCGCACCCGACGCGGAGCGCGAGGCCTCCAGCGACGCGGAGCCCGCCGCGGCCGCGGACTCCGCGCGCTCTCCCGACGTCGCCGGAGCGCCCGAGGAGCCCGACGACGTCGCTGGCCGCGCGGAGCCGGCCGAGTCGGTGCCAGATCCCGAGCGGCTCCGTGCCCGGTTCGGCCGCCCCTTCGAGGCGGGCGACGTCATCTTCCGCGAGGGCGAGCCCGGGACGGAGGCGTACCTCCTCGAGGAGGGGCGGGTTCGCCTCATCAAGAAGGTCCGCGGCGCCGAGCGCAGCCTGATGGTCCTCAAGCCGGGCGATCTGTTCGGCGAGTCCGCGCTCCTCGGCGGCGCTGCGCGCTGGTCGACGGCGATCGCGCTGTCCCGCGGCGTCGCGCTCGCGCTCGACCAGGGCACGCTGCAGAACCTCGTCGAGCGCAACCCGGCCGTCGCGCTGCGCATCATCAAGCAGCTCGTGGGTCGGCTCCGCGACGCGGAGGACCAGATCGAGATCATGATGCTCACCGACACGCAGTCGAAGGTCGTGAACGCGCTGCTCAAGCTCGCGCAGCAGTCGCGCGCCGCGAGCGGCTCCTCCTCGAACGGCGCCTCGTTCGCGATCTCGCCGATGGAGCTCTCGACCCGCGTCGGCCTCGACGTCGACACCGTGAAGCGCGCCGTGCAGCAGCTCCGCGAGGGGCAGTACCTGCGCGTCGCCGACGAGCGCCTCGAGATCCCCGACATCGACGCGCTGCGGAGGTTGTTCAGCCTGCTCGGACTCAAGGACGAGATCCGCGGCGAACAGTGATGAGCGGGAGCCCCCTTGCTCTCCATCCTAGGCCGACCCGACGCTTGCGGGAAGCCGAATTGAGATTCCGAGAACGCGCTGCGTCTTCAGGGCGGATTCGCGGGTTGACGTGACCAGCGGCCTGGTTTACTCAGGGGTCCCCGCAGGGCAGGTGACATCCCGTCCTGACGTGCTGCCGCGCTGCGGCATTGCTCAGCAGCGGACTCCAATCGCACATGACATCGCAGCGACACATGACAGCAGCGACCCGCGCGGGGTGCATCCGCGGCGCGGCTGTTGTCCTGTCGCTCGGGTCTCTGCTGCCGTTCGCGCCGCTCTCGCTCGCCGCGTGCGGCGGCGCGCAGCCTGCGGCGCAGGCGAGCGAGGCGCGATCGGTCGCGGAGTACGATCTCGCGCGCGACGCCTTCCAGCACGGCCGGCTGCGCGAGGCGCTGGGGCACATCGAGGAGGCGCTCTCGCTCGACGAGGACAACGCGGAGGCGGCCTATCTCGGCGCGGTGATCCTGCTCGGCTTCTGCGCGAGCGACGCGCGCTCGAGCGACTGCCGCTTCGACAGCGCCGAGAAGATGGCGCGGCGGGCCCTCGAGGCGAACCCGGAGATGCGGGACGCGAAGAACACGCTCGGGGTCATCCTCGTGCATCAGGGCCGCTACGACGAGGCGATCGCGGTGCTCAAGCCGCTCACCGAGGACATCCTCTACGCCTCGCCGGAGAAGTCGTGGGGTAACCTGGGCTGGGCGTACCTGCTCAAGGGCAGCAACGACGAGGCGATCGACGCGCTCCGCCGCGCCGTCGCCGCGCAGCCCCTCTTCTGCGTGGGGCAGTACCGCCTCGGCCTCGCCTACGAGAAGCGAGGCGAGCTCGATCTCGCGCGCGAGGCGTTCACCAGGGCGGTCGAGACCGACCAGCCCGAGTGCAGGCGGCTGCAGGACGCGTTCGATGCGCGCGCCCGCGTCGCCGAGAAGAGGGGGCTCCTGGACGAAGCGCGCGCCGACCTCGAGCGGTGCCGCGAGATCGCCGCGACGACGCCGGTCGGGCAGCGCTGCGCTGCACAGTTACAGACGTTGCAATAGGCCTGCGGCGCCTCTCCTTCCGAGAGGAACTTCGGGGCGCGCTAGGGCTTGAGCAACGGTTCTCGGGGTGAGTAGAGTGACGACCGAATGACGATGGGTGGAATGGGATGGAGTCGATCGGACGCTACCTGAGACGCACGCGTGAGGCCCGGGCCATGAGCGTGGAGGAGGTCGCCCGCGCCACGCGCATCCCCGTGATCTCCATCGAACGGATCGAGGCCGATCATTTCGATGACCTGCCGGGCGAGGTGTTCGTCCGCGGGTTCTTGAAGGCGTACGCTCGCGCCGTCTCGCTTCCGATGGAGGAGGTGCTGGCCCGGTACACGGCCAGCCGCCGGATCGCGCTGGTGACGCCGCTGCCCATCGCAGCGCCCGCGCGCCGCACGCAGAGCAGGCGCTTCGGGGTCGCGATCGCGTTCGTGCTGCTGCTCATCCTGTTCACGCTGGCGCTCAGCATCGTGCTCCGTCCGCGCGGCCATGACATGCCGCCGGAGCTGTCGGAGGGCACCCTCTCGAGGGCTCGTACCTCCCTCTCGACCTGAGGGCCAAATTTTCGCCGCGTGCTCGTCGCGGCGCGCGCTGTCACCCTCGAACCCGCCATGCCTCGATCCGTTCGTCCGCGGACGGAGCGGCTCCGCACCGAGGCGCTCCTGGTCCGGCGTGTCCCTTTCGGTGAGGCCGACCTGCTGGTCGGGCTCTTCACCGAGCAGGGTGGGCTCCTCTCCGCGACCGCGCGCGGCGCGCGCCGCTCGGCGAAGCGATTCCCGTCGCTCGAGCCGATGCACCTGCTCCGCGTGACCCTGGAGGTGCGGCCCGGCGCCGAGCTCGCCCAGCTCACCGAGGCCGCGATCGAGCGCCCGCGCCTGCGGCTCGCGGGGGATCTCGCGCGCCTCGAGGTCGCCGGGCGCGCGCTGCGCTGGGTGCGCGAGATCGCTCCGGCGCACACCGCCGAGCAGGCGGCCTGGCACGAGCTGAACGGGCTCCTCGACCGCCTCGACGGCGCCTCGTCGGCGTCCCCGCAGGCGCTGCTCGCGGAGACCGGCCTGCGGCTGCTGGTCGCCTTCGGCTGGGGGCTCGAGCTCACGCAGTGCGTCCGGTGCGGGCGCGCCTGTGACGCGACGCAGTCGGCCCAGGTCGACCCGGCGCGAGGCGGCCTCGTGTGCCGGGCGTGCGGGGGAGGGCCCCTCTTGTTGCGGCCGGAGCCGCGAGAGCGCCTGCTCGCCGCGATGCTCGGCGACGCCCCCGAGATCCCGGAAGAGGACGTCCCGATCGCGCTCGATCTCGTCGAGGGCGCGCTCACCGCGCACGCGAGCGGGAGCTAGCGCCAGCAGATCCCGCGCGTCACCTCACGCCACGGCTCTCCAGAAGCGGCTCACCGCGCGCGGCGCCTCCGGAGACCCCTCGATCTCCACATACGGCCTGCCGGGCGCGTTGCGTGGGAAAGAGAAGCTCCCGGTGTTCGCGTAGCCGTCGCCGAGCGCCTCCCGGTGCGTGTGGCCGAACACGACGAGCTTCGCGCCGGTCGCCTTCGCCACGTGGCCGGCGCTCTCGGCCAGCCGCTCCGCGACCGTGCCGGCGTACCGGTTGTGGCCGTTCGCCCAGCTCACGCCCATCAGCAGCGCGCCGAGCCCGAGCGCCGCGGCGCCGGTCTCCCGCGCGCCGAGCCCGAGCGCCGCGATGCCCGCGCCCATCGACAAGGTCGCGATCACGCGGTCGAAGTACAGCCGCGTGAACGTGCTCGCCGCGCTCTCGAGCGTCGGCGTGGCCGCGAGTCCGAGGAGCTCGTCGGCCATCGCGCGGGGCACCCCGAGCTCGTGCGCGAAGCGCTCGACGACCGCGGCGCCGACCGTCGCCTCGCCTCGCGCGCGGTAGAGGGGCCCGCTCTTCAGCATCGCGCCGATCGCCGCGTGGAAGTAGCGGTAGATGACGTAGGGGGCGCGGGGGCCGTACCAGGTGAACGCGGACAGGAACAGGTGGAGCGGCGTCTGGTCGTTCGCCTGCAGGTAGCGGTGCGCTCCTGTCGGCGCGATGAACTCCTCGACGAAGTGGACGCCGAGGCTGCGCTCGCCGACCACGAGCGGGTGAGCCGGCGCGTTGTCCGGATCGTACAGGTGCCCGTGCTCGATGTGGATCGCCCCGTCGCGGAAGAACCAGGGCGTCGTCCGGATCCGGGCCCGCGCCTCGCCGCCCACGCCGAGCGCCTCCGCCAGCGCCTCGGGGAAATCGGGCGCGCCGACCTCGGCGTCGTGGTTGCCTCCCGAGAGCCAGAGCTCGCCGTCCCGGTCGAGGTGCTCGGCGAGCGCCGCCCGCGCGGT
Source organism: Sorangium sp. So ce406 (assembly GCF_051474675.1). NCBI lineage: Bacteria > Pseudomonadati > Myxococcota > Polyangiales > Polyangiaceae > Sorangium > Sorangium sp. So ce406. The sequence continues at coordinate 2,325,865 of NZ_CP150340.1, forward strand.
CGGGTGAGCGAACAGCGCCTCGCGCAGCGCGAGCGGCCGGGGCATCCGCGGCGACTCGGACGAGAGGTCGAACAGATCGCCCGCCACGACGATGCGCGTTCCCCGGTGGGCTGCCACGAACCGCGCGAGGTCGGCGGTCACGCCGGGCGGCGTCTGGCGCACGAGGTGGAGATCGGCGAGCACGACCGTGCGGCGCTGCGTCATAACCCACCATATTCATCACGTCCGTCCGGGCGCTGCAACTCGCCACCCGCCGTGGGACGTCGGGGGCGGAGGGTGGCGGCCCGCCGAGTTCGGCCCTCGTGCGCCGCGATCGCCGCGAGCGCGCCGCTGTCCGGGCTCGACGACCGCGCCGCCGCGTCCCATGCAAGCATGCATGGAAGGCTCGGCACGGACGCGACCTCTGGCTCACCGGGGGCGCGATGGACTGCTCGCGGAGATCGAGCGCGCCCTGCGGGGCCAGGACATCGAGGCGCTGGCCCGGATCTACGCCGACGACGCCGTCATCGAGCAGGTGAGCAACCGCAATCCACCGGCCCACCCCAGCGTCACCAGCGGAAGGCAGGCCATCCTGGAGCACCTCAAGAGCGAGCTCTTCCACGATCCCGTCTCGGGGTGGTCGCGCCAGCTCGACGCCACGGAGATCGTGGACGGCATCGAGACCGACGAGGGGCTGGCGTTCATGGAGGTGCGGATCTACGCCGCGGGCGATCGGGTGGTCGCCCAGCACCTCGCTCGCAAGAAGGACGGCCTCATCGGCCACGACCGCGTCGTGGTTGTCTGGGACGCGAAGTGAGCCTTTGCCGGCGAGCGGCCGCGCCGCGGCCGCGCGCTGGCGACGGCCGCGCTGTTCACGCGGAGGCGATGTAGAGTGGCGCCGTGACCACCGCCGTCCTCCTGAGCTGCCACGGCACCGTCGAGCGGCTCGACGATCTGCCCGCCTTTCTATCCAATATTCGCCGCGGCAGGCCCGCCCCGCCGGAGCTGATCGACGAGGTGCGGCGCCGCTTCGAGACGATCGGCGGCTCGCCGCTCCTGCGCATCACGCAGGCCCAGGCGGACGCGCTCGCCGAGCGGCTCGGTCTCCCGGTCGCGATCGCGGGGCGGCTCTGGCACCCGTATCCGGCGGAGGTGCTCGGCGCGCTCCACGCGCGCGGCGTGCGGCGCGTCGTCTCGCTGCCGCTCGCGCCGCAGTCCGTCGACGTCTACCACGCCGTCGTGCGCGACGCGGCCGCCAGGCTGGACGGCATGGAGGTCCGGTGCGCGCCGGCGTGGGGGCTCGAGCCGGCGCTGATCGACGCGTTCGTCGAGGTGATCGACGAGGCGCTCGCGCGCTTCCCCGAGGAGAGCCGGGCGAAGGTGGCGGTCATCCTCTCGGCCCACAGCCTGCCGCAGCGGATCATCGAGGCCGGCGATCCCTACGAGCGCCAGTTCCGCGCGATGGCCGCCGAGGTGGAGCGCCGCGTCGCGCCGCGGGGGAACCCCGTGCTCGTCGCCTTCCAGAGCCAGGGCATGACCGGCGATGCATGGCTCGGCCCGGATCTCCGGTCGACGTTCGACCGGCTCGCCGCGGGCGGCGCGCGCGAGGCGCTGATCGCGCCGATCGGCTTCGTCGCAGACCACGTCGAGACCCTCTACGATCTCGACGTGGAGGCGCACGTCCTGGCCCGGGACGCAGGCCTCGCTCGGCTGGAGCGGGCGCCGGCCGTGAACACGCGCCGTCGCTTCATCGACGCCCTGGAGGCGCTCGTCCGGCGCGAGCTCGGGGCGGACGCGCCGTAGGCGGGCCGGCTCAGCGGCGAACGCCCCTGCTCCTGCCCCCGAGCCGCGAGAAGGCCGCGTTGAGGAGCCCGGGAGCGTGCCTCGCGAGCGACACCCCGAGCTTCGCGTGCCCGGTGATGATGGCCTCGGCGCGGCGCGCGGCGATGGCGTCCATGATCTGCCGCGCCGCCTTGGGCGTCGGCATGACGAGCCAGGGAGGCACCGGCTCCCGGGCGTCGTCGCGCAGGGTGCCCAGGTTGTCGATCCGACGGATCTCGCTCGCCACGAACCCCGGGGCGACGTGCGTGACCGCGACGCCATCGGCGTGGAGCTCGCCGCGCAGCGTCTCGGCGAGGGCGCGCACCGCGAACTTGCTCATGCTGTAGGCGCCCATCCCGGGAAACGCGAGGTAGCCGCTCGCGCTGCCCATCAGCGCGACGCCGCCGCGCGATCGCTTGAGCTCCGGCAGCGCGGCCTTGACGGTGCGCAGCGCGCCGAAGACGTTCGTCTCGAGCTGCCGGCGGAAATCGTCGAGCGAGAGCTCCTCGACGCGCCCCGCCACGCCGAACCCCGCGTTCGCGACGGCGATGTCGAGGCCGCCGAACGCCTTGCGCGCCTCCTCGACGGCGCGCTCCACGTCGCCGTCGCGCGTGACGTCGCACTGGACCGCGATCGCCTCGCCGCCTGACGCGCGGACCTCCGCCGCGAGCGCCTCGAGCCGCTCGGTCCGCCGCGCCGCGAGGACGCTCCGGCCGCCGCGCCGGGCGACCTCCCGGGCGAGCGCCTCGCCGATGCCCGACGACGCGCCCGTGATCAGCACGACCTTTCCTGCGAGCCCGCTTTCCATGGACCCCCGCATACCACGATCGCGCGGGGGCCAGCCCTGGCGCGCCTTCGGGCGCTCGCTCATGCTCGGCCCTTCCTCTCTCGGCTAGGATCGGCTTGCCCGGCCTCGCCGGGCGCCGCTCTTCATCAGCGCGGTCACGCAACAGTCACGCGTAGTTACGCTGGGTTACGCACGGTCACGTGCGGTCGCGTACGGGGTGTCATGCGAAGCCACTCGATCCGCCGCTCTCTCTCCGCTCTCCTCGTCGCCGCCGCCTGCGCGGCCCAGGCGCCCGCTTCCGCCGAGCCGCCCGCCTCGCTCGCGCGCGCGGAGGCGCTCCTCACGCAAGGCGACTACGCCGGCGCCGAGAAGGTGCTCGCCGCCCTCCAGGGGGGCGCGGACCGCGCCCCGGCGCTGATCGCGAGGGCGCGGATCGAGCTGCTCACGGGCCGCTACGACGAGGCCGCGAAGACGGCGAAGGCGGCCGCCGCCATCGGCAAGGAGGCGAGGATCGCCGCCGCGCCGCTCCGGGCCGAGGCGCTCGCGCGCCGCGGGAAGATGGCCGAGGCGATCGCGGCCGCGCGCGAGGTCGAGCGGGAAGACGAGGCGCGCCGCGCGCGGCTCGTGCTCGGCGAGCTCCTGATCCAGTCGGGCAAGCGCGGCGAGGCGCGCGCGCCGCTGATGACGATCATCGACGACTACAACGACGACAAGATCACCGCGAGCGACGCGGAGGGGATGTCGCTGGTCGGGCGCGCGGCGCACCTGCTCCGGAGCGCGCGCGACGCGAACGACGCGTTCAACGCGGCGGAGAAGGTCGGCGGCAAGCAGCGGGTGGAGACGTTGCTCTGGCGATCCGAGCTGTTCCTCGACAAGTACGACCCCGGCCACGGCGGGCAGGTCGTGAAGGAGGCGCTCAAGCTCGCCCCGAAGGACCCGCTGGTCCGCGTCGCCATGGCGCGCGTCAAGCTCGACAGCGCGATGGATTTCGGCGGCGCCGACAGCGAGATCGCGCAGGCGCTCTCCGTGAACCCGAACCTCGCCGAGGCCTATTTCGTGCGGGCCGGGCTCGCGCTCCGCGACATGGACATCGACGCCGCGGACGCCGCGGCGGACCGCGGGCTCAAGGTCAACCCGAACGACCTGGAGCTGCTCTCGATCAAGGCGGCGGCCCGCTTCCTCGCCGACGACGCGGCGGGCTTCGACGCCCTCAAGGCGAAGGTGCTCGGCCTGAACCCGGAGTTCTCGCGGTTCTTCCAGATCGTCGGCGAGTTCGCGGAGTGGGAGCACCGCTACGACGACATCGTCAAGATGATGGAGGAGGCGACGAAGGTCGATCCCAACGATGCGAAGGCGTACGCCACGCTCGGGCTGAACCTGATCCGCGCCGGCGACGAGAAGAGCGGCCTCGTCGCGCTCCAGAAGGCGTGGGACAAGGACCGCTTCAACGTGCGGGTGTTCAACACCCTGAACCTCTACGAGAAGGACATCGCCACCCAGTACGTGACCGTCGAGGGGCAGACGTTCCGCGTCCGCTATCACAAGCAGGAGAAGCCGATCCTCGAGCGGTACGTGCCGCGCATGCTCGAGGAGGCGTGGGGCTCGATGGTGAAGCGCTACGGCTTCACGCCGAAGGTGCCGGTCTCGATCGAGCTCTACGCGTCGACGGAGAACTTCAGCGTGAGGACGAGCGGCCTGCCGAACGTGGGCATCCAGGGCGTCTGCTTCGGCCAGACGCTGGCGGCGCTGAGCCCGGCGGCGGCGGAGTTCAACTGGGGGAACGTGCTGTGGCACGAGCTCGGGCACGTCTTCGCGATCCAGCTCTCGAAGAACCACGTCCCGCGCTGGTTCACCGAGGGGCTCAGCGAGTACGAGACGATCGTGCGGCGGCCCGAGTGGCACCGCGAGGAAGATCCCGCGCTGTTCTCCGCGCTGAAGGGCGGGAGGATCCCGGCGGTCGAGGGGTTCAACCGGGCCTTCACGCACGTCGACAGCATCGAGGACGTGACGATGGCCTACTTCGCGGCGAGCCAGATCGTGGTCTTCATGGTCGAGGAGTTCGGCTTCCCGAAGGTGGTGTCGATGCTGCCCCGGTGGGCCGCTGGCAAGCGGACGCCGGAGGTCGTGAAGGAGTCCCTCGCCATCGGCACCGAGGAGCTGGATCGGCGCTTCCGCGCGTGGCTGAAGCCCCGCCTCGAGCGCTACGAGAAGCAGTACGTCCCCGATCTGCACGCGCCGCCGCTCGACGAGGCGCGCAAGGCGGCGGCCCGCGCCCCGAAGGACGCGAAGCGGCTCGTCGAGCTCGCGCTCGCGCTGTTCGAGGACGGGCAGCGACAGGAGGGCGAGGCGGTGCTCGCCGAGGCGCTCCGGGTCGACCCGAAGCAGCCGGACGCCGCGTACCTCAAGGTGCGGGCGGCGTTCGCCGAGAAGAAGCCCGACGAGGCGGCGAGGGTCCTGAGCAAGATGATCGCCGACGGCCACGACGGCTACGTCGTGCGGATGAAGCTCGCGGATCTCGCCGAGCTGAAGAAGGACGCGGCGCGGATGAAGGCGAACCTCGAGGCGGCGTCCCGCCTGGATCCGTCGCAAGCCGAGCCGCTCCAGGGGCTCTACGATCTCGCGCGCCGGCAGAAGGACGCCGCGGGGGAGCTCTCGGCGCTGCGCCGGCTCGCGCTGCTCGACCAGCACGATCGCCGCGTGTGGCGGCGGCTGCTCCGGCTGCTCGTGGAGCGCGGGGCGTGGGAGGAGGCGCGCAAGGTCGGCGAGAGCGCGATCTACGTCGACGTGGCCAATCCGGAGATCCACCGGCTCTACGCGCGGGCGCTGGCGCGCACGGGGCGGCACGTATCGGCGATCTACGAGCTGAACAGCGCGCTCCTGTCCGGGCCGAAGGCCGGGGACGCGGCGGAGATCTACGGGGAGCTCGCCAAGGCCTACGCGAAGATGAAGCGGGACGACTACGCGAAGCAGGCGCTGGAGTACCAGAAGGCGATGCGGGGGGCGTCGCCGCCAGCGCCGCAGGCGATGCCGGATTGAGGCTTGGGGCTCGGAGCTCGGGTCTCGGGGCTCGGAGCTCGGAGCTCGGGGCGAGGGGAGGACGGAGATCCCGGCTGCGCGCGCCGGAGGGGGTCTCCGCGCGGCAGGGCGCGGGTGGGCGCTCGGCCATCCGCCGAGGCGGGAGCGTGGAGCTTGCGCATGCACCACCGCCCGGCATGTCTCCCTTCGGGCCATGCCACCTGGGACGTTTCGTCGCGCGCCACACAAGGCGCGCCTGAGACGTGGAGCCCGCTGAAACCTTATGGCACCTCGGTCGGTGCTCGCCGCGCCCACCCGCGCCCTGCCGCGCGGAGACCCCCTCCGGCGCTCACGTGGTGTCAGGTCAATTCGCCGCGCGATGGGCTGGAAGTTCGTGGTCCCCGCCCCGCCGGCAGACCGGAAACGGTCCGGGAGAGCCAGCCGGGAGCCCTCGCGGGACCGGAAACGGTCCATGGGAGGCAGCCCGGGAGCCCTCGAGGGACCGAAAACGGTCCATGGGAGGCAGCCCGGGAGCCCTCGAGGGACCGAAAACGGTCCATGGGAGGCAGCCCGGGAGCCATCGAGGGACCGGAAACGGTCCATGGGAGGCAGCCCGGGAGCCCTCGAGGGACCGAAAACGGTCCATGGGAGGCAGCCCGGGAGCCATCGAGGGACCGGAAACGGTCCGTGGGAGGCAGCCGGGAGCCATCGAGGGACCGGAAACGGTCCGTGGGAGGCAGCCGGGGAGCCCTCGAGGGACCGGAAACGGTCCGTGGGAGGCAGCCGGGGAGCCCTCGAGGGACCGGAACGGTTGCCAGTACCTCCTTACTTTATGGCACAGCGCCTTCTGAGAAGCCTGGCCGGCGATGTTGCGACAGGTTCAGGTGTGCCGTCTGCCGGTCGGGGGCAAACGCTTCTGGGTGAACATTTCTCCGCGGCCGATTTTCACGGCGCGGCAGCAGTCATGCGCCAGACCTTTCGTCCTGCATGGAATGCGGGGCATCGTCGCTGAGCGCCGGCTCGGCGGCTGCTTGCTCCCGCTGCTTCCGCACCGCACGCGCGATGAGGGGGGCCTTGCGGGCGAGGCCCTCCAGGCTGAGCTCTCCCTCGCAGTACATCCGGTACCACTCCTGCCGGTACGAAACGATGCTCTCGCCGTCGCCGAGTTTGAGCCGCTTCAGCATGGTCTGCGCGCGATCACGGAGCTCCGGCGGGCACCGGTCGGTCAGCACCATCTGGCAGGACGGCAGGATGATCTCGAACCAGCCGTCGCCGACCTCGAACGGATCCAGGACCTGATCGGAGCGGAGCGCGCTCTTGCTGCTGTTGATCCATGCCGCGGCATATCGGAAGTTGGTCCACTCGTAGGCGAGGCTGCGATCTTCGTCTCGCGAGACGAAGTGGTCGACGGTCCCCGGCGCCGACAGCCACATCGCCGTGTAGCCGCACAGGTCCTTGAAGGCTGCCCGGAGGTCGCGCGCAGCGCGCCGCCAGTAGCCCGGCGTGCTTCTGGCGTCGCCCTTGGCGAGCCACCGCTGCCCGGGCTGTCGCACGCTGACGTGGAAGTCCGCCGGCTCAGGCGCGCGCTCGAAGGGGATCACGCGCTCGCTCGCTCCCGGCGCACGATCCAGCGCGGCCAGAAGCGATCCTGATCGGGCAGCAGGCGTACGAGCTCGCGATGGATCTCCTCCTCGCTCCTGAGCCCTTCCGGCAGCGCGCCGGTCTCGCCGCGCATGAACGCCTCGGCAGCCTCGACGGCGCGCTCCGCCTCGATCGAGCGAGCCTGCTCGAGGCCGAACACGGGGGAGGTGAGCCATCCGATCGCGTCGCCGCGCTTCGCCCAGGGGAGCTCGCGCACGGTCACGTCGGCTCCGTCGAGCTCGAACACGAACAGCTTGTCCCTGGCCGGTCTGAAGTGCGGCTCCATCGACGCGAGCACGAGGGGCGAGTGCGTCGTCAGCAGCACCTGCGGGCGCATCGACGGGGCGAGCTCGCCGAGGACCGCGAGCAGCGCGGGGACGATGTGACGCTGCCACTTCGGATGCAGGTGCGTCTCCGGCTCCTCCATCAGAACGACGATGCGATCCGAGGGCTGCCAGCCGATCAGGCGCGACGCCTGGACGTGCTCCGACCAGGACCACGCGATGAGGTAGGAGAGCGCGAGGATCCGCTTCATTCCGGCGGACGCGTGGACGATGGGGATCGTGCCGTACGGCAACGCAACGGTCGGGAACTTGCGCACGTCGTCGAGGTAGAGCCGCACCGGCTTGCCGGGGGTCATCTTCTCCTCGGGGTGGGAGAGCTGGTCGAGCACGCGACAGAGGAGCTGGAACGGGTGAGCCTCGTCGCCGTCCGCCGCCTCGAGCTGCCACGTCACCCAGTCCTGGACGAGTCCGTTGCAGAACGGCTTTTCGTCGCGCCTGAGGCCATCCCAGACCTGGTTCTCCTCGAAGAGGTAAGGAACGGGATTCAGCTGATCCCTTATCAGCGGGTAAAACTTGGGGCTGTTCGTTGGCAAGCTCTGTCGATGCGGATCCCAGACCGAGTACGCGCCATTCGTTCGGATATAGAGCACGGGAGCCGTATCCTGCACCCATGAGGGGACATCGATTTCGGCGGGGGTTGTGACCAAGCCGCGGCTCATGTCCCGCCTGAACCTGTCGCCCCACTGTTGAGCAACGCGTTCGTACTTGCTCTCGAACTGGTCCGAGCTGGTGCCTGGCTCGGCTTCTCCCGAGATGCGCGCGTTCTCTTCTCGTCCCGGTTGCGGCAGCACTGGTCGGTCCGTCCACGTCCCGGTGAGCGCCCACCATGCGACCTCGAGCACGAAGCTCTTGCCGAGCCCGTTGTCGCCGGTGAGCACATTGAGCCGCTCGCCGAGCTCCAGGTCGAGCCGGTCGGCCGGCCCCACGCCTTCCAGGTGCAGCGATCGCAGCATCGTGGTTCCGCGTACCACACCCGCCGCGGTCCAGGCCATGTGTCGCGCTGCCGGTACGCCTGTCGTTCGACACCCGAAGCGCCGAGGGGAGGGTCTGCGCGGCGGCCGCGGGGGGGCGCGGCGAGCACCGACCGAGGTGCCATAAGGTTTCAGCGGGCTCCACGTCTCAGGCGCGCCTTGTGTGGCGCGCGACGAAACGTCCCAGGTGGCATGGCCCGAAGGGAGACATGCCGGGCGGTGGTGCATGCGCAAGCTCCACGCTCCCGCCTCGGCGGATGGCCGAGCGCCCACCCGCGGCCGCCGCGCAGACCCTCCCCTCGGCGCGGCCCCCCGGCAGGGCCCCCTCTCCGGCTACTCCTCGTCCGCCTCGCCCTTGTCCCCGCGCAACCCGAGCGCCTTGCACTTCTTGTAGAGGTGGCTCCGCTCGAGCCCGAGCCCCCGCGCCGTCGCGGCCATCTGCCCGCCGTGATGGCCGAGCGCCTCCTCCAGGATGGCCCGCTCCGCCTCCTCGGCGAGCACCCGGAACGGCACGCCCGGACGGAAGAGCCCCCCCTTCATCGAGGCCTGCTGCCCGCCGAGGCACACCTTCACGTCGCCCTCGTCGATCGTGTCGTCCGGCGTCAGGATCACCAGCCGCTCGATGATGTTGCGCAGCTCCCGCACGTTGCCCGGAAAGCTGTAAGCGACGAGCATCCCCATCCCGCCGCTCGTGAACGCCATCCCCGGCCTGTCGTTCGCCTGCGTCGCGAGCGCGAGGAAGTGCCGCGCGAGCAGCGGGATGTCCTCGCGCCGCGCCCGGAGCGGCGGCAACGACAGCGGCAGCACGTTGAGCCGGTCGTGGAGGTCCGGCCGGAACTGCCCCTCGCGGCACGCCGCCTCGATGTCGCGGTTCGTCGCCGCCACGACGCGCACGTCGACCTTGATCGTCTCGTGCCCGCCCACGCGCTCGATCTCCCGCTCCTGCAGCACCCGGAGGAGCTTCGCTTGCATCGCGAGCGGCATGTCCCCGACCTCGTCGAGGAACAGCGTGCCGCCGCTCGCGCGCTCGAACTTCCCCCGTCGCTGCTTCGTCGCGCCGGTGAACGCGCCCGCCTCGTGGCCAAACATCTCGCTCTCGATGAGCTCGCTCGGCACCGCGGCGCAGTTCATCTTCTCCAGCGGCCCGCGCGCCCGCTTCGACGCGCCGTGGATCGCGCGCGCGACGAGCTCCTTGCCGGTGCCGCGCTCGCCCGTCACGAACACCGTCGCGGTCGCCCTCGCCGCGCGCGCGATCTGCTCGCGTAACTCGAGCATCGCCCGGCTCTCCCCGATGAGCTCGCCGACCTGACCGGTCTGCGTCCGCAGCGCCTTCGCCTCGGCCTCGGCCCGGACGAGACGCAGCGTGTTGTCGAGCACGAGCAGCAGCCGATCGGTCGAGAGCGGCTTCTCCAGGAAGTCGATCGCGCCGAGCCGCGTCGCGCGGACAGCGGCGTCGACCGTCGCGTGGCCGCTCATCATGACGACCGGCAGCTCCGACCCCGCGGTGCGTATCCGCTGGAGCAGCTCGACGCCGTCGCCGTCGGGCAACGAGACGTCGAAGAGCGCGATGTCGTAGCTCCGCTTCGCGAGCTTCTCCTCGGCCACCCCGACGCCGCCGGCGACGTCGACCGTGTAGCCCTCCAGCGACAGGGCCTTCTGCAGGGTCGTCAAGATCGCCCGCTCGTCGTCGAGCACCAGCACATGTCCGCGCGGCATGTCTGCCACCGTAGCGCGGAACCGCCGCGGCGGAGGGGTGCTGGCCGGGTATGCGAGCCCCGCCCCGACGCCGCCGCGCGCACCCGGAGGTGAAGTGAATGCGTCGAGCGCGCGTCGGAACCGGCAAGAAACGAAGGCGACCACCGACGCCGGAGCGCCCGCGGCTCCACGAGGACGAGCGCGACATCCACGCCGCCTCGGCGCCTCTGTGCGCGGAGAAAGGGGCTCCGGCCCGCGGGCGCTATGATAGCTTGGCGTGGGATGTCTGCCGACGGCCCCGCGACGGCGGAAGGAGATCTGGAGCGCACGCCGTTCGCCCATCTCTTTGTGTATGCCGTCGAGCACCGGCTGACCGGCGCGCTCATCCTGCTGGAGCCCACGGGCGCCGAGCACACGGTGCGGATCGTCCGGGGGGCCCCCGTCAAGATCCGTCCGAGCGACGGCTACGCGCGGTTCGGAGAGATCCTGCTCGAAGAGGGGGTGATCTCCGCCGAGATCCTGGCGGATGCGCTCGCGACGAGGGGTCTCCTCGGCGATGTGCTGCTGCTCTCGGGGTGCCTCGACTCCCCGACGCTCGACTGGCTCGCGCAGGTCCAGTTCGTGCGGCGGATGGTGCGGCTCTTCGATCTGCCGCCTGAGACGACGTACCGCTATTTCGACGGCCTCGACGTGCTGGCCGACTGGGGCGGCGATCCAGCGAAGGTCGATCCGCTCGCGCTGCTCTGGGCGGGGCTGCGCGAGCATGGCGAGCGCTCGACGCGGCTCCAGCGGACGCTCGAGCGGATCGAGGCGGTTCCCCTCCGGCTGCACCCTGCCCTCGAGCCGGGTCGTCTCGGCCTCACCGAGGGCGAGCTCGCCGTGATCGACGTGCTCCAGAGCTCCTCGCCCACGCTCCCGGCGCTCATCAGGTCCGGGGTCGCGCCGGAGCCGATCGTGCGCAAGCTCATCTACGCCCTGGCCATCACGCGTTACCTCGATTTCGGGAAAGGCGTGCCGCTCGGCGCGGAGCCCTCGTCGAGCGTGCCGCCCGCCAGCGCGGCGAGCCTGTCGCTCGGGCGCATGCAGCTCCGCGCGACCCTGCATCGCGAGGGCGCCGCCGCGCCGGATCCGGCCGGCGACGGCGAGCGCGCGCCCGTGATGGGCCGAGGTCGCCGCCGCGATCGCACGTCCTCGGAGCCGTCGCCCTCGTCGACCGTCGCGCCGCGGATGGCTCCGCTCGGCGGGGGCTCCCTCTCCGCCGTGGTGGCGGCCGAGCTGGCCAACGCCGCTGGGCTCGACGTCGGCCGCGCGGGGCGGGACCCTTCTGGCGCGGACAGGGACCCCGATGCCTGGGGCTCGTCTGCGCCGGCCGACGACGGCGCCTCCAGCGGCTCGCCGGCCCCCGAGGACCCCTGACGGGACCTCGCCGCGGCGAGGCGACAGGCGAGGTGAGGAGGCGCCGCGCTGGAAGGCGCGCGCCCGCGCCCTTATAGGGCCGCCGAGCGATGCCGAATCCTGCGCCCGCGCCACGCCTGCTCCCCGCGCAGGTCCACCTCCCTTCCGGCAACGTGGTGCGCCTGTCGGACGCTGCCGCGCGCGCCCATGCGCCGGCCGTCCTGGGCGCCCCCGGAAGCCGCGGCGGCGACGCGCCCGCCCCGGCCGGCAGGTGCGCGCGCGATGTGCAGATCCTCGCAGGCCCGTCGGTCCTGGCCGACGCGCGCGGCGCGCCGCTGGATCCGCTCGGCCTCCCGCTCGCAGACGCCCACGTCCTGCGCGCGCTCCTCGCGTTCGCCGGCGTCACGCCGGAGGAGCCCGGCGCGTACACGTGCGAGAACTGCGGCGCCGCGTTCGAGGTCGCTCCGTCGCGCCTGCTGGAGATCGGGCCGTTCACCGACGGAGAGCTCGACGACCCCGAGCTCGATCGCCCGTTCGATTTCGGCGCCTTGCACCCGATCCCGGCGCTGCGCGTCGGGCGCGCCGTGTGCCGCGGCGTGCGGCTCGTGGAGCGGACCGTCGAGGAGGCGATGCCGCTGCTCCGCCTGTCCAGCGACGGCGCGCTCCGCGTCACGCCGTCGCTGGTCGTCGCCATGGGCATCGCGGCGCTCGGCCGCGAGCGGCGCGCCTCGGTGATCGCCGACGCGCTCGCCAGGGCGTCGGACGAAGCGTGGGCGGCGATCGTCGACCTCTACCACGAGGCGCGCTACCCCGCGCGGCTCCTCGCGGTTCACCGCTGTCAGGCCTGCGGCGCCCGGAACGACCTCGATGTGCCGCTCGAGCGGGAGCTCGCGCGCGCGCCTCTACGCGCCCTCGAAGCGGATCCGGACGTCCCCGGGGAGGCGAGCTCCGCGGCCGGGGAGGGGCGCGCCTTCCCCGATCTCGACGCCTTCGAGGAGCGCGTCCGCGCGGCGGCGGAGCGCATCTACGAGGCCCGCGGCGTGCGGAACATCGACCTCTTCATCGACGCGGGCGTGCCGGCCTGCGACGACGGAGGCGAGCCGCTGCTCGGCTGCTACACGCCCGGGACGCCCGCGGACGAGCTCGGGATCGCCCGTCCTCCGGAGATCCGGATCTTCTATCGGACGTTTCGAACAGAGGCCCGCGAGGACCCCGGCTTCGACGTCGACGCGGAGATCGAGGAGACGATCGACCACGAGGTGACGCACCACCTGCACCACCTCGCCGGGAGCGATCCCCTCGACGACGAGGAGCACGAGCAGATCGAGCGCGAGAACCTGCGCCGGATCGGCCACGCCGAGGCTGCCCGGCGCGCGCGGCGCGGCGCCTTGGCCGACGTCGCCGGCTTCCTCCGCGCGACGTGGCCGGCCTGGCTGATCGCGGCCGTGGGGACGGCACTGGCGTGGTGTGAGGGCGGACGTTGAGCTCCGGCGCGCGCGGCGCGAGCGCGACGTGCGCTCGCCGCTTTCTTCGAAGCGAGAGGATGAGCTGTCTATACTCCGGGGACAGCCAGAAGATGTGCCGGGGAATTCCGGCTCCTCGAGCGCCGCTGTGCTCCTGCCGAGGATCGTGAAGACGAAGAGATCGCCGGCCTCCAGGGCCGGATCCACCAAAGCGCCACGTCCAGCCAAGCGGGACGGCGATGCGCAGAACCGCCGGGGAAGTCCGGATGCGGTCGAGAAGCGCCGGGCCGCGCGTCGGTTCAACGAGCTGCTCCTGGGCGGCGGTGGCCGCGCCGGGGATGGCCGCACCGAGCGCCGGCGCCGGCGCTTGCTCGCGGAGCTGGCCGAGGGCGTCTCGCGGCGCGGCAAGCGCGCGCTCAAGCCGATCGACGTGCTGTCACGCGTCGAGGAGCTCCTGGAGCTGGGCGAGCCGCTCGCCTCGATCCGCAAGGCGTACCCGCCTCCGCCCCCGGTCGAGGTGACCGCCGAGCTCGTCGAGGGGCTGAAGCACCTCCACCGCGCCTACGGCTTCTCCGCGGACGTGTACCGGTTCGTCGGGCTCGACGCGCACGCCCTGCGCAAGGCGGGCGTGCTGCGCGGCGGCGACCGGGGAGGCCCGACCGGCGCGCCGGCCGAGACGGCGCGCCGCGGCGCAGCTTGACCTTGCCTGCCGGCGCGGGGATAACCCGCTCCGATGCGCGCGAGAACGGTGAAGCTCCTCCTCGCAGCGGCCGCGACCGTGGTCGCGTGCGCGGCGTCGACCGGCCTGTCGCTCCGCGCTGAGGCCCAGCCGTCGGCCGCGGCGGACGCGGTGGTGGCGCGCGTCGGCGACAAGGTCATCACGGCGGCGGAGGTCGAGCGGAGGATCGCGCAGATCCCGCCGTTTCAGCTCCAGAGCTTCGGCCGCACGCCGGACGAGATCCGGAGGAACTTCGTGAGCCAGGTCCTGGTGCGCGAGCTGCTCCTCGCCCAGGGGGCGGCCGCGCAGAAGCTCACCGAGCGGGCCGACGTGCAGGACCGCATCCGCGGCGTCCTTCGCGCCGCCCTGCTGCAGCGGATCCAGGCGGAGGCGGCGGCGAGCTCTCCGGTGACCGACGAGGAGGTCCGCGCCTACTACGAAGCGAACCGGGACAAGTTCAGCGCGCCGCCGATGGTGGCGCTCTGGCGCGTCCTCGTCGCGACGCGCGAGGAGGCCGAGGCGATCCTGGCCGAGCTCAAGAAGGACCCGTCGCCCCAGCGCTTCAAGGACATCGCGCGCGACAGATCGCTCGACAAGGCGACCAGCCTGCGCGGCGGCGACCTCGGGTTCGTGGCGCCCGACGGCAGCACCGCGGAGCTGGGGCTGAAGCTCCACCCGGGGCTCATCGAGGCTGCCGCCCGGGTGAAGGACGGGGAGCTCGTGCCCGAGCCGGTGGCGGAGGGCGATCGCTTCGCGGTGCTGTGGCGACGGCAGAGCCGCAGGCCGGTGAGCCGCTCGCTGGAGCAGGAGGCGCCCTCGATCCGCCAGATCCTCGCGCACGGCAAGGCCGAGGCGCAGGTGAAGCAGCTCCTCGAGCGCCTGCGGGCGCAGGACGTATCGGGCCATGCGCCCGAGCTCGTCGACCTGATCGACATCACCTCGACGGGCGATCTGCAGCCCCTGCGGCGCCCGGGCACCCTGGCGAGCGGCCGCCGCCCGGGCGCGCCCCCGCCTTCGCCCGTGCCGCGCCAGGACATGCGCTGACCGCGTCCGACGTCTCGGCATCGGTGCGATCGATGTCCTCGATCCGCCGGTCGCCTCGCCAGCGCCGCAGGCGCGGTCAGCTCAGCGCGACGACGATCGCGATGGCGGCGAAGCCGGAGGCGATGGTGACCACGAGCGCGGCGATGCTCCCGGCGCGGCGAGCGCGCTCTGCAGCTTCGGGCGGGAGCGCGTAGACGCCCAGCAGCAGCGCCGTGGAGGCCCTGCCCGGTACCCGGAGCGACGCCGACAGGATCTGCTCGGCGCCCTTGATGCCGCCCGTGATGAGCATGACCAGCGCGCCGAGCGGCCCGGCCATGAGGTCCCAGCCGCACGCGTAGAGCCCGAAGCGGAGCGCGCGCCGGCGCTCCGGCCGGGCGCCCTGGCGGCGCGCGCCGAGCTCGAGGGCGGCCCCGTGCACCGCGTGGGCGAGCACCATCCACACGGTGAGCCCTGGAACGCCGATCGCGAGCCACTGGAGAGCGCTCGCGCGCGCGGCCGGGTTCCGCGCGAGCTCCAGCGTCAGGCCCGGCAGCGCGAGCGCCACGATGGGCAGGAGCGCGACGACCATCGAGAGGATCGCGAGCGTCTCCGCCAGCAGGGCGAACCGCATGGCCGCCGGGAACGCGCCGTCGGGCAGCGCCGCGAAGAAGGTCTCGGCCCCCAGCGTGGTGGCCTTCGACGTGGCCCAGAGCCGCGACCAGACGCCGCCGAACGGGCGCTCCCACGGGATGATCGCGACGACCCCCGAACCCTCGTCGGTCGCCGCGGCGCAGCCGGCGCAATCCGGCTGGCCGCAGCACGCGCAGAGGACCGCCGCGGGAACATCGAACGCCTCGTCGTCCCGCACCGGCTCACGGCGTACGCTGGCAGATCTCTTGGCCATCGCGCACCTCCGAGCAGCGGACAAAGGCCACTCCTACCAAGGTTACGTCGCACCAGCGGGCCTGTCGACCCGGGATGCCTCCGAGCGAGTACATCGTCCGTCGTTCACGCCGCGTCGTTCATCGCCTCGTCGCGTCGTTCGTTCAGCGTCATCCCGCGCGCACCGCGGCGCTTCGTCCTGGCAGGTATGGCATCGGTGTCAGCCCTGGCGCCGATCGTTTCACGATGCCGGAGCGCGGCCGTCGGCCATCGCGGGCACGCGGGCAGCGCGATCAGTGCAGCACCTCATCGCCCCGTCGCTGCTGTCCCGTGGGGAGGTCGTCGACCCTTCCTCCGAAGAGCGCCGCGGTGATCAGCGCGGCGAGCGCGATCGCCCCGGTCGCGTAGAGCCCGTAGCCCCACGTGAAGCGGACTGGACGGAGCAGCGTGCTGGCCGGCGTGAACATCAGGCGCATCGCGACCGTGGTGAGGGCGACCGCGGCGAGGAACGCGACGGCCACGCGGGCGCCGCGCATCTTGTGGATCGATCTCCGCGTCAGCACGAGCGGGATCATCACGAAGAACGCGACCGCGGGGGCCCACATCCACCCGAGCCTGCGCGCGAGACCGAAGCCGCTGAGATCGCGGATCTCGGGCGCGGCCTCGTGGACCCAGGGCGCGAAGAACGCCGCGAGGCCGAAGGCCGCGAGCGCGAGCAGGGCCCCCCGGCCGCGACCGGCGTAGGTCCACGGGAGCGGCTCCATGTGCGGCGGGAGCGGCTCGTCGGGCTCCTCGTGGAGCGCGTCGTACGAGGGAGGGAGCTTCGAGAGCTCCTCCAGCCGGAGACCGCAGGCGGGGCACGTACGGGCCTCTTTCGCCTCGAACATCTCCCGACAGAAGGGGCAGGCGGTGAGCCCGGTCATCGCCGCGGGAGGATAGCGCACGGCGGGCGAGCGCGCGGCGAGCGGCGCGCGCGGCCCGGGGACGCAACTCGGGGTTCCACCGAGGCGGGGCTTAGCTCATAGTTGCTCCCCATGGGCAAGCGTGATCGGCTCCCGGACGATGAGATCGCCGGTTTCGTCGCTGCTCACCCGGGCTGGGTGCGAGCGGGCGAGCGGATCGAGCGGAGCTACTCGTTTCCGGATTACGGGACCGGCGTGGGCTTCGCGATGCGGCTCGCCCTCCTCGCCGAGCGCCGCGATCACCACCCGGACATCCTGCTGTCGTGGGGCAAGGTGCGCGTCGCGTGGTCCACGCATGACGCCGGCGGTCTGACGGCGCTCGACCTCGAGATGGCGGAGCTGACCGACCGCCTCAACACGGGCTGAGACGTCGCGCGTGGGCAAGGTGCTGGGGATGCTCCCGAGCGAGCTGCTGCGGCGTCTGGATCTCGG
Source organism: Sorangium sp. So ce406 (assembly GCF_051474675.1). Classification (NCBI taxonomy): domain Bacteria; kingdom Pseudomonadati; phylum Myxococcota; order Polyangiales; family Polyangiaceae; genus Sorangium; species Sorangium sp. So ce406. The sequence continues at coordinate 2,342,993 of NZ_CP150340.1, forward strand.
CGTGGAGGGCGACCTGCCGCACCTCGAGGAGGCGCTGACGCACCCGAGCTTCTCGAACGAGCAGCGCGGCGGCCGGCGCGTGGACAACCAGCGCCTCGAGTTCCTGGGCGACGCCGTGCTCGGCCTGTGCGTGACGGAGCTCCTCATGGAGCGCTTCCCGGGGGCCAGGGAGGGGGAGCTCTCGATGATGCGCTCGGCGCTGGTCAACACCGACGCGCTCGCGGCCTGGGCGCGCGGGGTCGAGCTGGGCGCGGCGCTCCGGGTCGGGCGGGGCGCGGAGGTCGCCGGGGAGCGCGACCAGACCAACGTGCTCGCCGACGCGACCGAGGCGCTCGTCGCGGCGCTGTACCTCGATCGCGGCTTCGAGAGCGCGCGCGCGCTGAGCCGGAAGATCGTCGCGAGCCCGCTCGCCCAGCTCGCGAGCGGCAGCATGCTCGGGCGCGACGCGAAGAGCGAGCTGCAGGAGCGCGTGCAGGCGCGCGGCGCCGCATCGCCGCGCTACCGGCTGATGGGCACGGAGGGGCCGGACCACGACCGCGCGTTCCTCGTCGCCGTCGAGGTCGAGGGCAAGGTCATCGGCACCGGCCGGGGCCGATCGAAGAAGCTGGCCGAGCAGGCGGCCGCGCGCGCCGCGCTCGTGGCGTGCGCCGCGCCGGAGCCTGCGACCCCATCCGATGAACGGGCGACCACCGAGGCCCTGGAAGGCGCGCCCGAGGGCAGGGACGCCGCGCCGGCCGGCGCGGCGTCCCCCGAGCCACCCATGAACGACCGAGGACCCAGTCGATGATCCGTCACCTGTTGATTGCCTTCACCTTCGCGCTCTGCTCGCTCTTCGTCGCGCTGCCCGCCTGGGCCGGGAGCTACCTGGACAGGGCGAGCCTGCTGCTCGACGAGGCGCGCCGGGAGGGCGACATGCTCCTGCCGCGCACGCACGACAAGGAGCTCATCATGGTGGTGCACGCGCTCGCCGAGGCGCGCGCCAAGGTGGCGAGCAAGATGGAGTGCCCTTCCTCCGTCTCCAGGGCGCACCCGCACCTCCTGCTCGTGCTCGAGAACAGCGAGCGCGCCGCCGACGCGGCCGCTCAGGGCAACTTCAAGAAGTTCATGGAGCACCTCACCGTGGCGCGGAACGAGGACCGCGCGTTCCGCGCCATCCTCGCCGAGCTCGGCTACGCGCTGCCCGATCTGGGCCCGAAGCGCTGACGCGACCCGGACCGCGCGCGGGCTCCCGGCGCCGCGCGCCTCGGAGCACGGCGCCGAGCGCGCGGGCTCCGGACGCCGCGCGCCGCGCGCCTCAGAACACGGCGCCGAGATCGAGCGCGAGGGTCCACTGCGACCCGAGCCCGGCGAACTTGTTCTCGCCGTTGATCTCGTAGTCTGCACCCTGGTTCGCGTCCTCGGGGCTCACGATGTCGGTGATGAAGTGAGCGCCGAACTTCACCATCTGGAAGCGCAGCTGCGCTCCGAAATGGAGCCGGTGGCGCGACATGCGCACGGCGTCGAACACGACGGTGTTGTTGAAGTCGGCCTGGGATCCGCCCGCGCACACGGGCTGGCCGTCGTGGGGGAGCGTCTCGCCGTCCGCCCCTTGCACGGGGTTCGCCGGCGAGTTCAACCCGCGGAAGTTGCAGTAGTTCACGGCGTCGGTGTTCGGGGTGAGATCGATCAGCCCCGAGTCGCCGAAGATGTAGAGCCACTGGTAGCCGGCGTACGGGGTGACGACCACCGTCCCGCCGATCGGCAGAGGCTTCGAGAGCTGCGCGTCGACGCCGGCGACCGTGAGCTGGAACTCCTCGGTCCCGGTGATCGTCCGGACGCTGCCGCCCACGGCGACCTCCGGGAAGATCGCGGGGATCCCTCTGCGGAACCCCTCGAAGAGCGCCCAGCGTACGTCGGCGCCCCCGCTGACGATGTTGGTGTTGGCGAGGAACCCGACGGCGCCGGTGAGCTCGAAGCCGAACGGGAAGCCCTTGCGCACCTTGAGCGAGTAGTGCTGCAGGAAGGAGTCCGGGCTCCGGTTCTCGATGGAGAAGTTCCCGGACGCCGGATCCTGCGGCCCCTGCGTGCCGCGCTGCCAGTAGTCCGCTTCGCTGTCAATCTTCGTGTAATCGGCCTCGATGCCGATCTCGAACCCGCCGTAGCCCGTGGTCCGCGCCGAGTGCATCGCCGATGGCGCGATCGCGAAGCCGTACTGCGCGATGAGCTTCGCGAACGCGGCGTCGTCGGTCTGGCAGCGCTGATAGCGCGACGCGGGGTTGTAATAGAGGCCGTTGTCCGGCCCCGTGATGCGGCAGGGCACCGCAGCGTCACCGACGCCAGGGACCGGCTCGCGCACCAGCCGCGCGAGCGCGGGATCCATGGAGTCTGCAGACGCCAGCGAGGATGACGCCACCCCCGCGAGGGCAATTGCCGAGGCAATCCAGCACGATGCGCGCATTCCGTGTCTCCGAGGCGGGAGGCTACGTGTCCGCTCGTACAGCCGTCAAGCGAACAGAGGCACCTCCGTCAGCTCCGACCACCTTTTGCGTGGCGCCGCGTGGGCCGGCTGCCCGACCGGGGCCGCGCCGCGAGCGCCGGTGGGCCAGGCCGCGCGCGACCCCTCCTCGGGGCTTGCGTCGCGGAAGGGGGTTGCACCGCGAGGGCGCGTCGCCGAAAGAGAGGGCGTGCTCAAGGATGGTCGCCCCCGGCTCCGCGCGGCGCCGCTCGATCCGCCGTTCCGGATCGTGCTGGTGGAGCCCGAGATCCCGCAGAACACAGGCAACATCGCGCGGCTCGCGGCTGCGACGCAGAGCCCCTTGCACCTGCTCGGGAGGCTGGGGTTCCGCATCGACGAGCGGAGCGTACGCCGCGCGGGGCTCGACTACTGGCACCTGGTGACGCTCGAGCAGCACCTCGACATCGCCCACTTCCGCCACCGGCACCCGAACGCGCGGCTGCGCCTGTTCAGCGCGGTGGCGTCGCGGAGCTACCTCGACGCGGACTTCCGGCCGGGCGACGCCCTCGTCTTCGGCAAGGAGAGCGTGGGCCTCGACCCCGACCTCCTCGCCCGCATGCCGGACGACGTCTTCGGCATCCCCACGCTGGGCCCCGTGCGCTCGCTCAACCTGGCCAACGCCGTGTCGATCGTCCTCTACGAGGCGCTCCGCCAGGTGGGCGCGCTCGCGGGCGCAGCGCCGGCGTGAAGGCGCGCTCCTCCGCGAGGTGCGGCGGACACCGGCGGCCGCGCGCTGTGGACTCCGGCGGGGCGTCGTTCTAAGGGACCGGCGGCATGACGACGCACCGGCAGCGCGCGCGGCACAGCGGACGGGCGGCCGCGCGCCTGCGCTGCGCCGTCGCGGTGGCCGCGCTCTCCGCGGCGCTCGCCTCGTCGGGGTGCAGCAGGCGCCCTCCCAACGGCACCCCGGACGGCGCCGTCCGGGAGCTGGTCGCGCGGCTGCGCCAGCTCCATGGCGATCCGGCCGACGCCAAGGCCGCCTTCGAGCTTCTGTCGCGCCGCGCGCGGGACAACCTGGCGGCGCGCGCGCAGCGCTACAGCGCGGCGACCGGCAAGGCGATCGCGCCCGAAGCGATGATCACGCCCTCCCGCTTCCTCCTGCGCTTCGAGCCGCAGCGGTACGTCGCCCAGATCGCCGGCGCCCATGCCCTCGTGGACGTCGCCGGCCTGCTCCCGGGAGAGCGCGTCCAGGTGCCCTGCGTCTACGAGGACGCCGGCTGGCGTGTCGATCTCGCGCTGCCACCGCTCCCTCCCGTACAGAAGCGGCCCGGCAGCGAGCTCTGAGCGGAGCCACCGGCGGCCGCCCCCCCGGGTAGGGCGCCGGCCGCGGCCTCGACGCCGCGAGCCCGCCGTGGGCTCCGGAGATCGGAGCCACAAAAGCCCGGAGGCCGGCAGTGCCGGCCTCCATCGGCAGCGGCCGCAGGGCCGCTAGCCATGAGGTAACGCCTCAGTTGGCGAGAAAGATCGCCTCGATCTCGGTCTTCACCTGCTCTTCCGTCTGGCCCCGGGCGATCGCGATCTCCTTGACGATCAGCGTCCGGGCGGTGTCGAGCATGCGGCGCTCACCGAACGAGAGTTGCTTGTCCGTCTTCAGGCGGTACAGGTCGCGGAGCACCTCCGCGACGTCGTAAATCGAACCCGTCTTGATCTTGTCCATGAAGCCGCGGTAGCGACGGTTCCATGTCTGGTTGTCGAACGCGATGGTGCGCTCGCGGAGGATGTCGAAGATTTCCCGGATTTCCTGTTCAGAGATGACCTGGCGAAGGCCGACCGCGCTCGCGTTGCTGACTGGAACCATGATCTTTCGATCCGTGTCCAAGATGCGGAGAACATAGAATCGCTGACGGTTGCCAGCGATGTCCTTCTCCTCGATGTTGACCACCTCGGCCACGCCCTGGGCCGGGTAGACGGCTTTGTCGCCCACCTTGAACTGGATCTCCGAACGAGCCTGCATATCGTCTCCTTTGCCTTCCACCCCGCCGTCTCTTTATTTTTCGTCTGCTTCCCGAAATCCTCTCCGGGAAGCGGCCGTTGCACATGCGGTTGAACCTGGACCCGCAGAACCGACACACACCGTCGCGCATTCCGAGAAAAAAACCATGAACCGCGTCTCGAGACCGCTGTACGAGCACAAGCGCGAGCACCACCGCCAAGACCCGCGAGGGGTCGGTGCTCAGGCGTGCACAGTGAAATCTCGAGCAGCGGCGGTGAAAGCGGACGGTTTCGGGCGGAAGGGATTGAAGTTGGGGGAACGGCCCTCTCGAAAAAGGGCCAGTTTGCGCCAGGCGCGCGCACTCTAGTGAGCCAGCACAGAACCGTCAACGAAAATCCCCGAGGCTGACCCATCGTCGCGTGATCATTCTGGTTTTTTTCTCAGGATCGGGCGGGGTCACAGTGTGTGCCAGTGGAGGCACCAGCGTGAATGCACGCTGGCCCGCCGCTCTAGTTTAGGGCAGAGCAGGCCTCTCCGGGAGAGGTGGCGGACCTGAGCTGGGTGGGATGAGGCGAAAATGTGGCGGACACAACGGCCAGGAGGGGCTGCGTCCGTCCCTGTTCAAGCGAGCCGGTGGGCTCAGGCAGGGCAGAGCCGCTCGGCCAGCCCCCAGCGGACCCCGCGATCCGAGGCGATGAGATCGACAGGCGCCCCGGCGACCCTCGAGGCCCACGCGAGGAGCTCCTCGATCAGCACGCTGCCGGAGACGATGACGTCGGCGCGCGCCGGATCCAGCGCAGGCAGCTGCCTTCGCGCGGCGAGCGGCAAGGAGGCGAGCCGGGACGTGATGGCCACGACCTCGGCCCCGGAGACCCGCGCGCCGTGGACGCGGGCGCCGTCGTAGGGGACGACGTCGCGCACGAGCGCGGCGAGGGTCGTCACCGTCCCCGCGACGCCGACCAGGGTGGGCACGCCCGACAGAGGCCCGGCCGGGACCGTCGCCAGGGCGGCCCGGGCGTCCGCGCGGACGGCCTCGAGCTCGGCCTCGGCCGGCGGATCCGCGCGGATGTGACGCTCGGTCAGCCGGACGCTGCCGACGTCGAGGCTCACCGCCCGCTCCACCGTGCCGCCGGCGTCGCCGACGATGATCTCCGTGCTGCCGCCCCCCACGTCGAACACGATCCTGGGACCTCGGGCCGGCAGGTCGAGCCCTGTCAGCGCCCCGGCGTACGTGAGCTCCGCCTCCTCCGGCCCGGAGATCACGCGCGGCGCCACGCCGATGAGGTCGCGGGCGCGGGCGATGAACGCCTCCCCGCCGGCGGCGTCGCGCATGGCGCTGGTCCCGACGGCGTCCACCCGCTCGACGCCCAGGGACCTGAGCTCCTCGCCGTAGCGGGCGAGGCAGGCGAGCGTCCGCTCCACGGCCTCCGGGGCGAGCGCGCGGGCCGCGTCGACCCCCTGGCCAAGGCGGGTGATCGTCGCGCGCTCGGCGAGCGCGACGAGCTCACCCCCTCGGCGCTCCGCGACGAGCAAGAGGACCGAGTTCGTCCCGATGTCGATGGCCGCGACGCTCATGCGGAAGGCCTTACTGGGTGAGCGTCTTCAGGTCGAGCATCTCCTCGACGTTCGGCAACACCACGAGCTCGCAGCGCCGGTTCGCCTGCTTGTTCTCCGGGGTGTCGTTGGCCTTCACCGGGTCGGTGTCGCCGTAGCCGGAGGCGCTCCACCGCTCGGGCTTGAGGCCGCCGCCGCCCTTGTCCTGGGGCTGGAGCAGGAACGCGAGCACCTCGCGGGCGCGCATGACGCTGAGCCCCCAGTTGTCCTTGAAGCGGCCGCCGGCGAGCGGCGCGTTGTCCGTGTGCCCGGCGACCTGGAACGAGCGCGCCGACAGCCCGGCGTCGTTGCGGATGACCTCGGCCACCTTGAGCAGGATGTCCTGGCCCTCCTTCTTCAGCGTCTCCCGGCCGGAATCGAAGAGCACGTCGCCGGGGAGCTGGATGACCATCCTGTTGTTCCGGACGGTCACGTTGAGCCCGAGCTTGGTGAGGGCCTGGAGCTTCTCCCGCAGCACCTCGAAGCGCTTCTTGATGTCCTCGAGCTGCTGGGCGCGGCGGCGGAAGTCCTCGAGCGCGCGGGCCTGCTGCTCGAGGTTCGCGTTCAGGTTGGAGATGTCCACGCCCGCGGCCTTGAGCTGGGACTTGAGCTGCTCGATCCGGGCGGCCGCCTCATCGAGCTCGCTCCTGGCCTTCTTGTTCTGCGCCTGCTCGGCGCTCAGCTGGGTCTTCAGGCCCTCGATCTCGCGGACCTTGGCCTGCATCTCCTCCTCCGAGTAGCCGCATCCGAGCGCCCCCGAGCCGGCAAGGAGCGTTGCGCCCAGCAACAACCACGACGTCGAGCGACGAACCAACATACCTTTCCTCCTAGAGCGGCGCGGCGCCGGCCCATGAGGGGCGACCGCCGCGCAGGCGGCGCGACGGTAGCGAGGCGAATGGCGCCGCACAAGGCTCTCTAGAGCCTGCGCAACGCTGGTGCTCCGTGCGACCATGAGCTCCACGGCGCGGTTTGCCGCGCCTTGCAGGCGCTCGGTCGCCGGAGAGAAGCGGAGAGGGCCAAGACAGACATTCCGGAGCTTGTCAACGAAAATCCGACGTCCGACCCGGTCTGGTTCTTTTCACCACGGCCTGATCCGGCGTTTACCCTCGCAACGCTTGCGGACCAGTTTGCCTGGAACACATGGGATACATCGGTTTAGGGCCTGCAAGATTTTCCTTGACCATCACCATGCGTGGCAATATACGTCGTGCAACATCTGTTGCCTCGGTGAGGAAATTGTAGTGGCGAGGACGTCGAGCGATGTCCGCCGGGCCGGGCCGGGGCGAATGCAGGAGGATTTCCAATGGCTGCTAAGAAGACCGCGAAGAAGCCTGCGAAGAAGGTGACGAAGTCGGCCAAGAAGCCGGCCGCCGCGAAGGCCGGTAAGGTCGCGAAGAAGCCGGCGCGGAAGGCAGCGAAGAAGGCCGCCCCGAAGCGCGCCGCCGCCAAGAAGACCCCGAAGCGCGCCGCTGCCAAGAAGCCCGCCGCCAAGAAGGCGGCTCCGAAGCGCAAGGCGAAGGCCGCCGGCAAGCGCGCGGCTGCGCCGAAGAAGGCGGCGGCGCCTCGAGGCGGACGCGCGGCTGCCAAGCGCGCGCCGGCCAAGGGCGCGGGCTCCCGCGGCGCGCGCAAGAGCACGCCGGCCCCGGCTCCTGCGAGCACCGGGCCGTCCGACGAATCGGAATAAGGCGCAAGAGGCGCGCCTCGCGCCGTCCACCCGGTGAGGCGCCGCGAGCGGGCCCGCCGGCCGCGACGAGAAACTCTGTTCTACAGGTCGCTTCTACAGGACGCCCGAGGGTGAGCACGCCGCGGAGCCGGCGCGCTGGTCCAGGCCGGGGGCGCGCGCGGGTTGATGATGTCCCCGCGACGGCGCCGCCGCGTGACGACCGCGACCGGCGCGTGCGCGCAGGGCGCGGCGCTGGACCGGCGCGGCGCTGGACCGCCGCGTGGCGCGTACGTTCACCTGCCCCGCGCCGTCGTAGGGCGCGCGCCGGGAGCCTCGCCCATCTCCTCTGCGCGTCGGTGGTGGAGCGACGGCGCGGCGCCGAGAGGGGCGCTCAGGTGCGCTCGCCGAGGTAGAGCCGGAGGGCGCGCGCGGCGCCCTTGCGATCGAACGGGACGCCCGCGAGGTCCTCGCGCTTCGAGATCTGCTCGAACAGCTTCATCAGAAACTCGAAGAACGCCTCGCACTCGCGGATGGCGGCGTCGAGCCGCTGGGGGTCGAGCAGGTCGCTGTCCTCGAGCGCCGTCATCGCCGAGACGAACGCGTCGACGCGGGGGTAGTCGCCGACGCGGAGCAGCGGGTAGCCCATCGCCCGGAAGTACGAGAGGAACTCGCGGACGAACGCGAAGCTCGCGATGCCCGTCCACCGATCGGGCGCGGGGCCGGTGGTGCGCGCCTTGCTCGCGAACGCGCGGGCGATCTGGGCGAACATCCACACGTCGCGACGGAGGCGATCGCTCGTCGCCCGCCGCGCCGCGTGGTCGTCGAAGACGCGGCCCTCCTCGAGCTTCGCGCCGAGCGATCTGCCGAGGAAGAGGATCGCGTTCTGCAGCGCGGGGCGGAGGCCGTGCGACACGGCGCGGAGGCGGAGGCGGTACTCGGATTCGCTCACCAGCGCGTCGGCTGGCGGGAGGTCGTGCTCGAAGGCGCGGCGCATCTCGAGCCGCAGGTTCGCGGCGAGCCCGGTCAGCGCGGCCTTCGTCGAGAGGAGGCGGTGGCCCTCGGCGGCGAGCTCGTCGTGGCGCGCGACGAGCTCGCTCGCGGGCACGCGCAGCAGATCGCGCTCGAAGCTGTCCGCGAGCAGCGCGCCCGCGCGGCGGCGGAGGTAGTTCGAGAGCGCGCGCGCGTCGCTGCGCAGGACGGCGAGCACCAGGTAGCCGCGCCCGGCGACGCGGTGATCCGAGTGGTCGAGCGCGATGGCGTCGAGCAGCCGGAGGTAGCGGAGCATCCGGAACAGCGCGAGGAACGTGAGCGCCACGAGGCGGTGCGCCTGCTCGCCGGGCACGCGGTGGATCAGCTCGAGCACCTGCGTCGACGCGATGCGGTCGAACTCGGGGCGAAACTCGAGCGCGTGGAGCGGGTTGAAGAACGTGCTCTGCGCGATCTCACGCATGGCCGTCGCGAGGTGCGCGTAGAAGAGCCTGAAGTTGACCCGCGGCAGCCGGAGCAGCCCGCCCGCGACCTCGATGAGGTTCGTGAACCCGTGCCGCAGCACGAAGAGGCTCGACTCAGGCGACTCCTGCGCCATGGTCGCGTGCAGGAGGCGCGTGCGCGCGGTGTCCTCCGGCAGCACCGTCTCCAGGTAGCGCTGGAAGACGAAAGCGCGGTCGCGATCGCCGAGCATGGTGCGCGTGAGCTGGACGACGCGCGCCATGCCGTCGCGGGCGTGCTGGAGGTGCTCGTGGAAGTCGTGGCTGACGATCGTCTGGCGCCGCCCGGCGCCGGGGTGGTTCCGCGGGTTCGCGAAGCAGGCGACGCCCTTCAGGAGGATCTCGAGCTCGAAGAGCGTCTCGTCCTTCTTGTCGGCCGCGAGCCGCGCGAACCACGCCTCGCGGGCTTGCTGTTGCTCCCGCCGCAGGCCGCGCGTGTCGCGGAGCAGCTCGGCGTAGGCGTTGCGGCCGGGGTAGCCCGAGCCGCGCAGGATCCCCGAAGCGTCGCTCGACACAGACGTGCTCCTCGCCGGCGATGCGCTGCTAGTTGCGTCTCTTGAAATCGAAGGGGTAGGTCAGCACCGTCTCCTTGCCGCTCGGCGAGCGCGCCCACGTGATCGACTTCGCGAGCTCCTCCATGCACGACTCGATCTGCGGCGCGGTCACGTCGCTCTTGTCGCGCACGATGGTGGCCTCCTCGAAGGTCCCGTCGGGCTTCAGCTTGAGCTGCCACGTGACCCTGCCCTGCGCGCCCGGGTGCTTGCGCGCGTAGAGGTCGAAGCAGCAGCGGAAGCCGTCGCGCCGTGCCTTGATCGCGTCGACGAGCGGCTGCAGACGATCGCTCGAGCCGGCGTCGGCGGAGGTCATGGCGTTGTTCATCACGACCCCGCCGTCCGGCGGGTCGTTCGTGATCTCGGAGGCCATCGCCTTGCAGTCCTCGACCGTCTCCGGCGTCTTCCCGCGGCTCGCGGGTCTGTCCGCGTGGGCCGGCGCGGGAGCGCCCGGGCTGGCGGCGCCTGGATCGGCGACGGCCGGATCGGCAGCGGCCGGCTGCGACGCGGGCGGGGGCGAAGCGCCGGGCGGCGCGCTCTCCGGCGGCGAGGGGGGGGCGGTGCCGCTCGAGCAGGCCACGAACAGGGTCGCGGCGACGAGGACTCCGGTGAACACAGCGCTGGCGGTGGCGCAGGGACGCATGGCGCGCATAGTAAACGGTTCGGCAGAGCGGAGGCGAGGTGCCTCGTGTTTTTCTCTCCCTCGCGCCGACAATCCGCGCTCTCCTCACGGCTGTCGTGAAGATCCCGCTGCTTTTCATGGCCGGAGCCGCCCTCGCTGCCCTCGCGCCGGCAGGCTGCGATCCCATCGCCGAGCCGCTGCTTTGCGGGGAGATCCCCGACGGAGGGTGCCCGCTCGGCCGCGGGGGGACGTGCGACGATGACGTGTGCCGCGCTCTGTACGATTGTCGCGAGGGGGCGTGGACGATGGCCGCGCGCTGCGACCGGCCCGGCGAGCCCGAACCGGACGCGGACGCGGGCGCGGGCTCGCCGGGCGACGGCTGCGAGGTCGTGACGCTCGATCGCAGCGGCGAGGCGTCGGGCTGCGCGCCCGCGCTTCAGGAGCCGGACTGCCCGGCCGACGCCGCCGAGACGTGCGCGGAGGCATCGTGCCGGACCGGCTGCGGCGACTTCTTCCTCTGCACCGAGGAGGGGTGGAGAGCGGTCGCGTACTGCGACGAGCAGGGGCGAATCACCGTGGCGCCGTGAGCCGCCTCCCTGTCGACGTCGGCCTCCGGCGGCTCCGGGCGGCGCCGCGGCGCGCCGGGCGAGGGGCGTCAGCCGGCCTTGAGGAAGGGGCTCCACTCATCGAACGAGTGCGGCAGCCCGAGCAGGATCTGCATGGTCGCCGACCACCGCGGCGGCACCGGCTGGCGGATGAGCCGCATGCTGGCCTCGTCGGGCGTGCGCCAGCCCTTGCGGAGGTTGCACGTGCGGCAGGCGGTCACGAGGTTCTCCCAGGAGTCCTCGCCGCCGCGCGACCGGGGGAGCACGTGGTCGATGTTGAGGTCGCGGACAGGCGGGCGGCGCGCGCAGTACTGACACTGGTGCGCGTCGCGGAGCATCACGTTCTTGCGCGTGAGTCGGATCGTCGGTCGCCGCATGCGTTCGTAGCGGCGGAGGTGCAGGACGCGCGGGACGCGGAGCGAGCCGCCGACCACAGGGAGGCCGTCGTCCTTGTCCCGTACCGGCAGGCTCCGCCAGGCCGAGAAATCGTGGAGCTCGCCGGCCTCGTCGATGGCGAGGGCCGCGCCGCCGAAGAGCAGCAGGAAAGCGCGGCGCGCCGTCGTGATCTGAACAGGCTGGAAGAAGCGGTTCACCACGAGGACGGGGAGGTCGAGCGGCTCGGCCTTGCGGTCGCGGCGGAACCCAGAAAACTCGTCGCCGAGATCGAGCTCTTCATGAGGAGAGCCCCCCGGGACTGTAGCTACCCCGTCCGGCACGCCCGGGAGTGTAGCAACGAAAGCTCCCGTGAACATCCGGCGCTTGGCGGCAGAAATCCTGCTGTGCTGTGTGTGGGCGCGTCGCGGGGACCGCGCGGGGCGCGCCCGTTGCGCCCCTAGGGGCTCGCCGCAAACGCGGGGCCCTTGGCGCGACCAGCGCGCCTCCGTGGCGCGCGGCCGGCGAGATGAGGCCGGCGCCCGCCGCGGTAGGGGGCGCCGCCCGACGTTGCGCGGCGAGCGCTTTCGGTCGGGCGCGGGTTTCGCTAAGACGCGTCCATGTCGAGGGACGGCCGCCCCCCTGGGTCGCGCCGTCGCGGGGGGGAACCGATCGGATGACAGAGCAGCGCGAAGGAGCGGAGGCAGAGCGGACGACCGGCGCAGAGCCCCCCGCCGGGTCGCCCTGGGATGACCCGATCGAGCGCGCGCCGCTCGTGTTCCTCGATCTCGAGATGACGGGGCTCCGCCCCGAGAGCGACCGCGTCATCGAGGTCTGCGCCGAGCGGATGCGGGGGGATACGTGCGAGGACGCGATCACGTCGCTCGTGCGGCCCGAGCCGGACGTGTTCGGCAACGCGCACGTGCACGGCATCGATCCGCGGGAGCTCGCGGGCGCGCGCACGTTCCCCGAGCTCTGCGATCGCATCGAGCAGGTGATGGAGGGCGCGGTGATCGTCGCCCACGCGGCCGCATGGGACGTCGCGTTCCTCGAGGCCGAGCTCGCGCGGGCGGGCAAGGCGAAGCGCATCCCGTACTACCTCGACACGCTGGTCCTCTCGCGCCGGGCCTTCGCCCTGCCGAGCCACAGCCTCGCCTCGCTGTGCCGGGAGCTCGGCGTGCACCGCGAGCGCGCCCACCGCGCCGAGGACGACGTCCACGCGCTGCGCGCCGTGTTCCGCAAGATCGTGGAGGTCCTCGCCCCGCGGACGCCGCGCGACCTGTGGCACGTCCGGATCGGCGAGCGCCACGCCCGTCCGGCGCTGGTCGCTGCGGCGGTGCGCGCGGCCGAGCATTCCGCCACCGTGCGGATGCGGTACCGCCCGGCGCGCCGGGGGCCGGAGGAGCTCGTGGTACGGGTAACGGGGGTGCGAACGGACCTCGACCCACCCCGGGTTCTCGGCTATCTGCTCCCGTCGCGCAGCCGTCGTGAGCTACGGGCCGATCGCATCCTGGCGATCGAGCCGATCTCGCCGGGAGAGCTCGCCCCGGACGGCACGGCGCGAAGGGCCTGAGATCCACGTGCGAATCCACTCGAACCGTACCGCGCCGACGCGACGCTCCCCTCTTGCTGTTCGCCTCGGCGGCCTGCTTGCCGCGACACTCCTCGCCTCGTGCTCGACCATGATGGGCCCGGAGACCGCCCGCCCGCCGGCGGCGGAGAAGTGGCTCGCCCGCGCTCGGCAGGAGTTCCAGTCCGCCGACGTCGACAACGCGCGCGACGCGGTCGCGAAGGCGCTGACGATCGTCCCGACCGACACCGAGGCGCGGCTGCTCGCGGGGCGCATCGCGCTGGCGCGGCTCGACTACGCCGAGGCGCTGCGCCTGCTCCAGGGGGTCGCCGGCTCCGAGGCGGCCGGGCTCCGCGGGCGCGCGCTCTGGTACAAGGGCGACCTCGACGCCGCCGCGGACGAGCTCGAGGCGATGCTCGACGATCCCGATGTGGTCGACGACTGGGCGAAGTCGATCGCCAAGCTGGCGCGGCGCGGGGCGGGGCGCGCGCCGTTCACGATCTCGGGCGCGCTCCTGGCGGCGATCGAGATGCCCCACGTCAGCCCGGCGGCGCCCTTCTTCGTCGTCGAGGTCGAGATCGACGGCGAGTCGGCGCTCGCGATGGTGTCGACCGGCACGGGCGAGGTGGTCCTCGACAGCAGCACGCGCAAGGAGCCGAGCTGGGTCTCCCTCCGCTTCGGCAAGAAGCTCCAGGTCAACGACGTGCCCGCGCTCACGCAGGACCTGTCGGGCATCTCGAAGCAGATGGGCGCGCCGGTGAAGGCGCTGCTCGGGGTGAACCTGCTCCGCCACCTCAACGCGACCATCGACTACAGCGGCCGGCAGTTCGTGGTGCGCAGCTTCTCCCCCCCGGCGCCGCCCGACGCGACGCGCGTCGACCTCGCCTTCATCAAGGGCGGCGGCATGGTGCTGCGGAGCAGCGTGGGCCCCGACAAGATGCTGCAGGGGCCGATGCTCATCGACACGTCGATGACGTTCCCGATCGCGCTCGACAAGGAGGGCTGGAAGAAGGCCGGCTTCGAGGCCGACGGGCTGAAGCGGGTCGAGCAGGATCCGGAGCAGAAGCTGAAGCAGGGCGTCGTGCCGATGCTGCGGCTGGGCGCGCTGGAGATCCCGAAGGTGCCGGGCGTGTACGGGGCGCCGCTCCAAGCGGTCGAGAAGCAGCTCCAGCTCGATCTGGACGGGGTGATCGGCGCGGGGCTGCTCGCCTTCTTCCGCATCACCTTCGGCGACGGCGGTCGGCTCATGTGGATCGAGGATGACGTCGCCATGAACAAGGTGCTTCGGGGCAGCGAACCGGCGCCCGCCAACGAAGGGCAGGCGCCCGCCCCGGCGGGCGAGACCGGCTCACCGGCGCCCCAGGCGCCTGCGCCGCAGGCGCCCGCGCCCCAGACCGCGCCGTCGCCGCCGGCAGCTGCTCCGGGAGCGGCACCGCCCGCGGGCGCACCCCGACGGACGCCGGACCGGTGAGCGCCATGTCCAAGGAACTGCTGGCCGTCTATGCGGGGAGCTTCGATCCGATCACGTTCGGCCACCTCGACCTGATCCAGCGGGCGTCGAAGCTGTTCGATCAGGTGATCATCGCCGTCGGCCGGCACCCGACCAAGCACCCGCTCTTCACCTACTCGGAGCGGCTGGAGCTCCTGCGCCATACCACGAGCGAGGTGACGAACGCGCGGATCGACTCGTTCGAGGGGCTGCTCATCCAGTACTGCCAGCGGGTCGGCGCGCGCGTGATCGTCCGCGGCCTGCGCGCGGCGACCGACTTCGAGTACGAGCTGCAGATCGCCCACGCGAACGCGGACATGCTCCCCGGCGTCGATACCGTCTTCCTGCCGACGCGCACCCACTACGGCTTCGTCTCGGCGTCGCTCGTGCGCGAGATCGCGAGCCACGGGGGTGACGTCAGCCACTACGCGCCCGCCGTCGTCTGCGACGCGCTCCGGGCGAAGTTCGCCGCCGCGAAATCCTGAGAGGCGGCCGTCGTCTTCAGTAGGTCCCGAACGGCGTCGGCATCAGCAGCAGCACGAAGAAGAGCAGCGTCACCACGGCGATCGCCTTGCGCGCCGGCGACAGCTCGCCGGGCTCTGTCGGGGGGTGCTCCCGGCCGCCCACGCGCAGCATCGCGTAGACCACGCCGAACCACGTGAGCCACGGCAGCCCGTTCGCGACCGCGGCGCGGAGCGCGTCGGGCAATCCCTCGGCGATGAAGTGCCGCGTGAAGTACGCGACGTTGCCGAGGAAGAGCGCGAGCATCAGGTAGTGCGCGGCGCGGCTGTAGCGGTCCTGCCTCCTGCCGAACAGCGCGTACGCGACGTGCCCCCCGTCGAGCTGGCCGACCGGGAACAGGTTGAGCGCCGTGATCAGCAGCCCGGCCCAGCCGGCCATCGCCGTGGGGCCGAGGAAGACGTCGTGGCCCTCCGGGATCGGGCCGACAGCGAGCCACCTCAGCAGGAGATAGAGCAGGCTCCGCCCCTCCTGCAGCGCGGGGCCCGACGTCGCGTGCACCTCGGAGTGCGTCAGGCCCACGAAGAGGACCGGGAGCGCGACCGCGAGGCCGGCCAGCGGCCCGGAGGCGCCGATGTCGAGCAGCGCGTTGCGCGACTTGATCGTGCCCTTCATCGAGATCACCGCGCCCATCGTGCCGAGCGGGCTCACGACAGGGAGCGGGATGAAGTAGGGGAGCGACGCCTCGACCTTGTGCGCGCGCGCCGCGAAATAGTGCCCGAACTCGTGCGCCAGCAGGATCGCCAGGAACGGCACGGCGAACGGCCACGTCTGCGGCAGCGCCTTCACGAGGGAGAGCACGCTGTCGTCCTCTGGCGTGATCGGAGCCCAGAGGGTGCCGGCGACGAACACCGAGACGACCGTCAGGCAGAAGAGCGCGAGGTTCTTCTTCCAGCGGAGCGGAGCCGGCCGCGACACGGGCCTGGCGCTCGGCCCCGCGGAGCTCGTCGCCGCTGGAGCGAGCTCTACATCCAGGTCGAGCGTGCTCGGGGAGGAGAATCGACGATCGTCGGTCATGCGCCGCTAAGCGTGGCCGTCTCCTCGCCGCCGCTCAAGCGATCCGCGCGTACCGGCGCTCGATCCGGTCGCCCGCCGCTCGTCGCGCCGCCGGAGCGCGCCACGCGCAGACGCCGGCGGCACGCCGATCGGTCCTGCTCCGCGGCCCACGATGGCGCGCGGGCGGCCTGGCCAGGCCATGGGGGCGGGCATGGATGACTTTGCGCGTCATCCCGTTCACCGCGAGCCTGGAGGAGCCAGGCGATCCGACCGGAGTCGCCGTGACGGCTGGGCTCATTCTCGCGGGACATCGCGCGCCGCGTTCGTCTGGCAGTGCGGCCGCAAACCTTTCGTTCGTGCGCCCGCGTCACGACGGCCGGCGCTCTCTTCATCGGCGCCGCTGCGCGCCTCTGCCCTTCGGCGGGCGCGACTGCGCTACGATCGATCCATGCCTCCCGCTCGCGTCGCCGCCGAAGCGCTCGTGGGCAAAGTCGTCTGCAACAGGTACCGCGTCGTGCAGCTCCTGGGCAGCGGCGGGGTCGGGCACGTCTACCTCGCGGAGCGCGTCGGCAGGACGCACGACGCCGCGCCCGCGCGCGTCGCGCTCAAGGTCCTGCGGGCAGAGCTCCGCGACGACCCGCTGCTCGTCGCGCGGTTCGAGCGGGAGGCCGCCGCGGCCTCGCGCGTCCGGCACCCCAACGTCCTCTGCGTCGAGGCGCTCGATCGCGGGGGCGATACGCCGTGCTTCGCGATGGAGTTGCTCGTGGGCCTCGATCTCGCCGACACGCTGACCTTCGCCCGCTCGCTCGTCCCCGCGCGCGCGGTCCGGGTCGCCGCCGATCTCGCGGCGGGCCTCGAGGCTGCGCACCGCGCCGGCGTGATCCATCGTGACGTGAAGCCCGAGAACGTGTTCCTCGTGCACGCGGCCGACGGGCGCGAGATCGTCAAGCTGCTCGACTTCGGGCTCTCGTTCATCCAGGACCACGGCGCCGACGCCTCGCTGCTCTCCCGCGTCGTCGGGACGCCCGAGTACATGGCGCCCGAGCTGGCGCACGGCGCTCCGGCGGCGCCCACCGCCGACGTCTACTCCCTGGGCATCGTGCTCTACGAGATGCTCGCGGGCCGTGTTCCGTTCCAGGGTCCGTACCCTGCGATCGCGGCGAAGCACGGGCGCGAGCCGCCGCCGCCGCTGCACCGGTTGCACCCGGGGCTCCTCATGTCACGCGAGCTCGACGCGGTCGTGCGCAAGGCGCTCGTGAAGGATCCACGGGGCAGGTTCCCGTCGATGGCGGAGCTGCGGCAGGCGCTGCTCGCGACGCCGGAGGCGAGCGCCGGGGCGTCGTTCGCTGCCCAGACGGACGCCGCCGCGCCGCTGACCACCGGGATCGGGCACTGGGGCACCAAGCCGTGAAGCCCGCTCGCTCCGGAGGCTTCCGTCGACCTCCGTGCGCCTCGGCTTTGCTCTCGCGGCGAAGCCCTGCTAGACGGCCGTTAGCATCTCTTGTTCCGGGCGACAGCCGGATCCGCTCGTCAGGCCGCTCCAGGCCGAGGGGAGCGAGCCGGCACGGTTCGGGGGTCCGCGGGCGCGGGCCTCATCAGCGCGGGTCGGTTCTCCAGGGGAAACTGGAATCCCAGAATCGCGCGCCAGTCGTCCTCCACTCCCTCCAGGCTCAGCCTGGCCGCTTTTTCGGTTCTGATTATGGGTCGCGCGACCCCATCTCCTGACAACGGCACAGCGGCGTTCCAAGACGCCGAACTCCCGAAATACGAGAGCCGCAGCGCCCCCGGGCTACGCGCTCCGCCCGAGGGCGAGCTCATGCCGACGGACTCTGGCGCCCTCGACGAGGATCCGTTCCGGATCGAGCTCGTCGCTGAGGACATCCCTACCCCGCGTCGCTACCAGGTGGTCTTCGACGAGGCGCGGATCGATCCGGACGTCCAGAAAGTCGTTCGACGCCTCGTCCGCCACGGCTTCCAGGCCTATCTGGTCGGCGGCTGCGTGCGAGATCTGCTGCTCGACCGGCGCCCGAAGGACTTCGACGTCGCCACGAGCGCCCGGCCGGAGGAGGTCCGCGAGCTCTTCCGCAACTCGCGCATCATCGGTCGGCGGTTTCGCCTGGTGCACGTCCTCTTCCAGGGCGGGAAGGTCATCGAGGTGGCGACCTTCCGCCGCAACCCGAAGGAGGACTCCGACGACGGGAGCGAGCTGCTCATCCGGAGCGACAACGCGTTCGGCGTCGCCCACGAGGACGCCCTCCGCCGCGACTTCCGGATCAACGCGCTCTTCTACGACGTGGAGGCGCGGCAGATCCTCGACTGGGTCGGCGGCATGGATGACGTGCGCCGCCAGGTGGTCCACACGATCGGCGACCCGGAGACGCGCTTCCGCGAGGATCCGATCCGCATCCTGCGCGCGCTCAAGTTCGCGGGCCGGCTGGGCTTCGCGATCACCCCCGACGTCTACGATGCGGTCGTGTACTGCCGCGACGCGCTCGCCCTCGCGGCGCGCCCGCGCCTCTCCGAGGAGATCCTGCGCCTCCTGCGCGGCGGCCAGGCGCGCCGCACCATCTACCTCGCGTGGGAGACCGGCGTGCTCGACGTGCTCTTGCCGGAGGTCTCGGCGCTGCTCTACGACGATCGAGGCGACGACGGCCCGGGCCAGCGCCTCTGGCGCGTGCTCGACTACGTCGACCGGCGCACCGCCGCGGACCGGCCGCTCGACGACACGGTCCTCTGGACGCTCCTGCTCCTCGAGCCGATGAAGGAGGCCTGCGACGGCGTCCGCGATCGCGCTGCGGCCGTGGCCGACTTCCTCGAGCCGCTCATCGACCGGCTGGCGATCTCCCGCCGCTACGCCGACGGCATGCGGCGCATCGTCGCCGTCCTGCCGAGGCTGGCCGGCGGGCGCGCCGGCCGCTTCGCGCGGACGGACATCTTCCAGCCCGCCCTCGACGTGCTCGCGGCCGAGCTGACCGCCCGCGGAGAGTCCACCGAGGCGATCGACCGGCTACGCTCGACCCCGCAGCCGCGGCGCCACCACGCCGACGCCCCGCAGTACCGGCGCTGACCGGTGATGGACGGTGGCGACGATGCATGACGGCGGGTGACCGCCAACCACGGCGATCGACCGGCCGGCGTGGAACATCGCCGGGGTTTCTGGTTTCATAAAGAACCCTGATGTCCCCTCCGGCCGCGCGCCTGCACCCCGCTCCTCCGCCCGATGTCTCCGCGTCCCGGCGCCGGCGCGGCGGCTGGGCGCGCAGCGCGCTCGTGTTCGCGCTCGCGTGCGCCGTATCGCCGCTCGCCGACGCGCAGGGGTCGCTGCTGCACGAGTTCATCGCGCCCGATCCCGCGGAGGACGTGTCGCTCGCCACGACGACGCTCGACGGGGGGCTCCCGGCGGCGATCCAGACGCCGAGCGGCCTGGCCACCGCGCCGGATCCGCAGCGACCGCCGTCGCCCCAGCAGCAGGTCTACAGCAACGTCGGATCCGACGCGGGACCCGAGGCGTCGTACGAGCCGGATCGAGACACCCGCCGACCGAACGTCGAGCGCTACGACGATCCGTTCTCCCCCGCGACCGCGCCGTTCAAGCGGCTCCAGGCCTACGACGCGGTGAGGGCGGACTACTCGCTCGTCGTCCGCGATCGGAGCCTGAAGACCGTGAAGGCGGACGCGACGGTCGCGGCCGGGGACGAGGCGTTCTACGGGGACATCGCGGTCGACCTCGTGCCGAATGAGCCGGTCCGGATCCCGACGGTCGGGCCGGATACGCGGCTCGTGAGGATGCACGTGAACCCCGATACCCCGGTCGTCGTGCTGCGCGACGGGGCCGACAACTGGTTCGTGCGCGGCACGAAGAGCGCGCGCGTCCGGCTCGTCGTGCAGCTCGCGATCGCCCGCGCGACGTTCGGCAGCGAGTTCGCTGACGTCGACTGGGCCAAGCTCGAGCGCTACCGCGCGCCGCAGGAGGCTTCGCACGAGGCGGCGTTCCGGCAGGTCGCGCAGGCGATCGGCATCTCGACCGCGATGCGGCCGCGCGACGTCGTGCAGAAGATGGTCGAGTACTTCCGGTCGTTCGCCCCATCGGACGACCCGCCCAAGGGGCACGGCGACATCTACCTCGATCTCGCGCTCTCGCGCAAAGGCGTCTGCCGTCATCGCGCCTTCGCGTTCCTCGTCACGGCCCTGCACATCGGGATCCCCTCGCGGATGGTCGTCAACGAGGCGCACGCCTGGGTCGAGGTGTTCGACGGCTCGCTCTGGCACCGCGTCGATCTGGGGGGAGCCGCCCTCAACATGGACCAGGAGGTCGATCCGAGCCGCCCGCCCTATGTGCCGCCGCCGGATCCCTACAGCTGGCCGGAGCAGCGCGACTCGGGCCAGGACCTCGCAGACAGGACCCGCGCCGAGCAGGCGCAGCAGGGGCCCGCGGGCCCGGCCGGCAGCGGCAGCAGCCCTGCCGCGCCGCCGCCGTCAGCGCCGCCGGCGCCCACCCCCACGAGCGATCCGAACGAGCGCGCGGCCGAGCGCACCGACGTGGTCGTGACCGCGCTGGACAAGGACATCCGCCGCGGCTTCCCGCTCCGCCTCCAGGGGCAGGTCAGCAGCAACGGCGCGCCGTGCGCCCACGTCCGCGTCGACGTGATCCTGACGGGGAGCTCGGCGCCGCAGGGCGTGACGGTCGGCTCGCTGTCAACGGACGATCGGGGCCGCTACGACGACGCCGTCATCGTTCCGCGCGACGTCGCGCTCGGCGAGTACGACCTCGTGGTGGCGACGCCCGGCGACGCCCGCTGCAAGGCCGGCCGCACGGGTACGGCCGCTCCGTGAGCGACGCGCCGAGCCGCCCTCCGGAGCCCCCGCGCGTGGCCGTCGGCGCCGTCGTGATCGAGCGCCGCGCGGACGCGTCCGGCGCGCCGCGCGTGGTCCTCATCCGGCGCGCGCGCCCTCCGCTCGAGGGCTCCTGGTCGCTCCCCGGCGGCCGCGTCGAGCCCGGTGAGCGGCTCGCCGACGCCGTCGCCCGCGAGATCCGCGAGGAGACGGGCCTCGAGATCCGCGTCGGCCCGCTCGTGGACGTCGTGGAGATCGTGGCGACTCCTTATCATTACGTGATCCTCGATTACCTCTGCGAGTCCACCGGAGGCGTCCTCTCTCCAGGCGACGACGCCTCCGAGGTGGCCCTCGTGCCTCCCGCCGAGCTGCCGGCCTATGGCCTCACCGACGTCGCGCTCCGCGTGATCCATCGGGCCCTGGCGATGGCAGCCGCGGGCTGAGACGGCGCGACTCAGGAAGAGCGCGACCCGGCGCAGCCCGCGCGGACGCGGGATGTGGCGCCGAGAGAGCGACTCTCCACGTCGAGCCCCGAGCGCCGCGCAGCAACGACGTTATTTTACTGCTCTGTCGCCACGACACGCGCCTGCGACAGCCGGGGTACACGGCATCGGTGTGACCGCGGCCGGTGAAATGTGATGAGGGCGGTTACTTCTACGATAACGGCGGTCCGGCGGAGCGATCGCGCGCGGGGCAAGCGACACTGATACGCGCGACCAACACGCGCTGGTCAGTTTGTATACATGCGGTGTGATGCATTGTGTGGATTGCTTATCTTGTGCAGACGGCGTAAACCGGTCTGTCTATGAGCTCAACGCGGAGAGCGAGAAAGGAGGAACAGAAAGAGGAGCGTCGGAGGTTCATCATCGACGCAGCCTGGCAGCTGTTCCAGGAGACCCCGTATCCCGAGGTCACCATGGCGCAGGTCGCCGAGCGCACCAGGCTCGCAAAAGGTACGCTCTACCTGTATTTCACAACCAAAGAAGAGCTGTTCCTCGCCGTCGTTGATCAAGAGCTCGCGAAATGGTTTGATGATGTGAATATCCATCTCGCGCATCTCGGCGACTCCCAGGGCGTCGCGGGCGCGTCGCACGCTCGGGCCTCGCGGGGGCGCCGCGGCGGCTCCTCGGCGTCCGGAGAGGACGCGGCCGCCAGCATCGCCTCGATCCTGTCGACGACCCTCGTCGCGCGCGGCGCGATGACGCGGTTGCTCTCCATCCTGCACAGCGTCCTCGAGCAGAACGTCAGCTACGAGGCCGCCCTACGCTTCAAGCTCTCCCTGCTCGCGCACGTCGAGCGCACCGGGGCGCTGCTCGAGCGATGCCTGCCGTCGCTCGCCCCCGGACAGGGCGGTCCGCTCCTCATCCGCATGTACGCCCTGCTCATCGGGATGCGCCAGGTCTGCGATCCCAGCGACGTGATTCGCGACATCCGCAGCCGGCCGGAGATGAGCCTCTTCCGGATCGACTTCGGCGAGGAGATCCGGGCCTCGTTCGCGATCCTCCTCAGCGGAGCGATCGCGCCGCCGCCCCCCGTGTCCGAGCGGCTCGGCGCCCCGGTCCTCCGCGAGGTGACCTCCGTGGAGCCGCGCAGCCCGGAGGGGTGAGAAGGGCGTCATCACCACGGATCCCGCGCCGACATCGGCGGCAGGCCATCCGCGAAGGGCTGGTTGAGGATGCGGGCGATCACGGACTTCCACGTGGTCGCGTCGTTGTCGAAGTCCTCGTGCCGCCGCGCCTCGGAGCCGTGGGGAGGAGGCCTCGTGTTGGGCCCCTTGATCCACTCCGCCCTCGGGAACACGGTGTGCCGCTCCTCCCTGTCGTCGGTGAGGAGCGCGAGGACGTCGGCGTTCTCCGGATCGAGGAGCCCCGCCTCCATGCCGAGCAGCGAGACGCCGCTCGTCCCGGGCACCCGCGGGCGCCGCTCGAGCGCGTTCGAGACCAGGTAGAGGAGCGACCTTCCGTACACCTCGCAGTGGTCCTGGAGCTCCGCCTCGTCCGTGAGCGTGAACAGGGCGAAGCGGCGGACCATGCCGCTCTTGATCGAGGGCATGTACGTGTCGCGGAACGCGTCGATGGCGCTCGCCGGCGCGAGCAGCGAGAGCGACTCGATGGGGAGCCCGAGCCCGAGCTGGCCCCGCATCGGGCCCCCCTCGATCCGCTTGCCCTTCTCCGAGGTGACGAGCTGCACCAGCGGCGCGAGCAGGAACGTGCCGCTGGAGTGGGCGACCAGGTGGAGCTCGATCCTCGGATCCCTGTCCATCAGCGACGCGAGGCGGCCGATCATCTCGCGGAGCCCGCCGTGATCGGCGTCCATGGTCGCGTCGCCCGCGGCGAGCTTCATGCGATCCCACTCGGCCTTGCCGCCCATGCGGCGGACGAGCGGCTCCAGGGCGTCGTCGCGCCGGTCGATCATGAAGCCGAACGCCCGGGGATCGTAGCCGTCGTGGCGGCGGCCCTCCGTGGCGCGGTGGAGGATCTCGAGCAGGCGCGGGTAGTGGTCGGTCTCCCAGAGGAGCTCGAGGGGGTAGATCTCGTGCCCGAGCAGCTTCGGCCGGAGGCGCGACATCCGGTTGATCGCGTCGATCTGCCGGCGCAGCCCGCCGCCCGCGATGAGCACGAGGCGGCGGCGCCTCCAGCTCTCGGTCGCGCTCATGAAGTCTTCTTCCATGATGATGCGGACGTCCTCCGAGGACGTGCCGTAGGCGCCGCGCTGCTGGAGCTGCCCGTGCATGTCGACGCTGATGAGGTGCGGCCGCAGGCTCGCGAACGTCCGGCTCGCCGACGTGAGCGGGCGCAACGATCGCGGCTGGCTCAGGCGGATGGGGACGCCGAGCCGACCGACCCACGCGTCGAAGCCGTACTGGAGCCAGTCGTCATAACAGAGCCGCCCGAAGCCGCTCTTGCCCCAGCCGAGGCCCCAGGAGTTCTGGAGCCAGAAGCCCTCCGCGTCATACCCGACGATCGCGAAGGCATGGCCTCCCCAGGGGGCGATGAAGGGGTTCGTCTTGTCGACCGCCGGGATGATGCCGTTCTTCTGGGTGCCGTAGTACCAGCCGCTGAACGGAATGAGCGCCGAGGCCGCGACGACCCCGACCTCCGCGAGGGCGTTGTGCATCGCCGGGAGGTCCTTGTGGTTCACGCGCTGATACAGGCCGAGCGGGCGTAGCATCGCGTCGGACGCGCGCTCCGGCGTGAGCGTCCCGTGGAGATCGTTCGGGTCCCACGGCCAGTGCTCGTAGGCGCAGATACCGTGTTTGTGCCAGCCCTTCATGGCGCCCCTCAGGCTGGAGCCCCGCGCGTCGTCCTCGCCCGGGTATTCGTCGTAACGGCGCGCCATCGTGTACACCATGTTCTGGCTCACGAGCCCGTAGTCCGGGGACACCTTGCGCTTGCGCAGGAGGTAGTGGG
Source organism: Sorangium sp. So ce406 (assembly GCF_051474675.1). Taxonomy (NCBI): domain Bacteria; kingdom Pseudomonadati; phylum Myxococcota; order Polyangiales; family Polyangiaceae; genus Sorangium; species Sorangium sp. So ce406. Next base: position 2,367,130 of record NZ_CP150340.1, read on the forward strand.
CCACGGTGGCGACCGTGAAGCCGGTGCACCCGTTGTTCCTGCCCTGATCGAGCACGGGAACGCCGTGGTCCATGAAGCGCTCGGGCGGCATGACCGGAGGCACCTCCACCATCGTGGGGCGATAGAGGGTGTCCCGGAAATCGAGGACGTCGGCGCGAGCGTCGGTCGTGATGTCTCCGTAACGCTCGGAGAAACGCTCGGAATCGATCATGGTTTTTCCGTCTCGTGAAGTCGCCGAGTGTCGCACGGCCTTCGCTCATGGCAAAGTCGGCGGCGCCTGCGCTGCGGACGAGGCTGCTCGTGGTAGCGTCGGGCGAGGCGGCGCCGTCCGCGCCGGCCGGAGGTGGGATGAGCGAACACGGAGGCGCAGCGGGAGGGAGCAAGGGCGCGAAGGGCGACGTCGAGGCGTCGCTCGAGGCCGAGGTGCTGCGGCGGATCGCGGCGTTCCGACGCCGGCTCGGAGGCGAGCTCGGCGCGCTGTTCGACGAGCTCGCCGCGCGCCTCAGGCTCTTCGAGGGCGAGCCGGGCGAGGGCTACTTCTCGCACCCCATGGCGCTCCCGGTGCTCGATCTGCCGCTCTGGGTCGCGACGGGGTTCGGCGCGCCACCGCCGGGAGCCGGATCGCGAGGGCTTCCGCCGCTCGCCGTCGATCTCGCCGAGGCGGCGGCGGTCGGGTACCTGCACGTCCGGATCGAGGACGATCTGCTCGACGAAGGGCTCGGTGAGCCCGGCGCCGCGGTGCTCCTGTCCGGGGCGCTGTTCGCCCGACATCAGGCGCTGCTCGCTCGCTCGCTCCCCGACGGGAGCGCCTTCTGGGATCTCTTCGAGGAGGTGTGGTTCGGGTACGGCGAGGCGATGCTCCTCGAACGGCGGCTGCACCGGGGCGGCGGCGCGCGCGACGCCGACACGTTCCACCGGGTGCTCGCCCGCTCTCGGCCGCTCGTGCTCCCGGCCGCCGCGGCGCTGTTCGCGCTGTCGCGGCCCGAGCGCCTCGCCTCCCTCGAGACGTTCGTCTCCGCGCTCGCCGCGGCGCACCAGCTCTTCGCGGATCTGCTGCACGCCGAGAAGGATCGCGCGATCGGGAATGCCACGTACGTGCTCTCCCGGCTCGGCGCGCAGGTCGAGCCGAGCGGCGATGGGCCGCCGCGGCCGGGCGGGGCCGCGCGCGCTGACGACGAGCCCCGGCGCACTACGGACGGGCGCGGCGCGACGGCGCTGCGCGCGGCGCTGTTCGCGCGCGGCGGCTTCGACGCCATCCTGGAGGAGGCGCGTTGTGAGCTCGCTCGCGCCGAGGATGCCGCCGGGGCGCTCGAGCTACCGGAGGCCGTGCGCTTCTGCAAGGAGCGCGCGCAGTACATGGCCGAGATCCAGCGGCGGGTATTCCTCGCGTTTTTCAGCGCGCTCGCCGGCGAGCCGGTCGCGAGCGCCGGCGCGCCGCGCTGAGCCGAGCCGGTCCGGACGCGAACCCGCGCGCCGTCGCACTGATCTGATCAACGCGCGAGGATGCGCCTGCTTCCACTTGCTAGCCGTTTGGAGGTCTCCTAGCCTCCGGAGCGAGAAAGCGAGGAGTCGTGACAGCGAAGAAAACAGAGGCAGAGCTCATCGGTCGTGCCGTTGTGGATTCGAGCTTCCGTCAGCAGCTCCTCGCGAGCCCTGAGCGCACCATCGAGGCGGAGGGGTACGAGGTCGCACCGGAGACGCTCCAGCGCATCCGGGACGCCGCGACCTCGACGCCCGAAGCGGTCGATGCGGCCATCGCGACCGCGGCGCGCGAGGGTGGAGTCGGTATGTGACGCTGGCCGCCGACGCAGGGGCGACCGCCGCCTGGCCCTGGCTCGACCCCGCCGACAAGGCGGTGTGCGAGCGCTCCTGGTCAGCGTTGCTGCGCGCGGGAGCTCTCTGGCGCGGCGACGCGGCGTGGGGGGCGCTCGCGATCGAGCGCGGCGTGGGCGCGCCGTCGGGGCGCAGCATCCCCTGGGCTGGCTGGGCCCTGCGGATCTGCGGGCGTGTGTCGTCGCCCGCGGCGGCGGGTGATGCGGCCGTCGCCGTCGCGCTCGTGGCGGCCGGCGGCGTCGACGGCGCTCCCGACGCGCTCGCGCGCAGCGCGCTCGCCGGGCGCCTGCTGGCGCAGCACGTGGAGGAGGCGCGCGTCCACCGCTGGCTGCTCGGCCTGGCCGAGCTCGCGGAAGCGTCGTGGGAGCACAACCCGGTGGTGGCCGCGGGCGCCGCGGCCGCGCGCAGCGACGCGGGCGGCGCGGTCGCGCGCAGCGACGCGGGCGGCGCGCGCGAGGCGGTCGCCCTGTGGACGGTGGCTGCGCTCCTGGCGGGCGACGAGCCCGCGCCCGCCCGCCGCTTCGGAGAGGCGGTGGCAGCGCCGATCTGGCTGCTCGACGGGCTCGTGCGCCTCTGGCTCGACCCGGCGGCGCCGGACCTCGCGGCGCCGACGCTCACGCCGCTCCTCGCGCTCTGGCTGCGCGACCCGGAGCTCGCCCCTCCGCTGCTCCGCGCCCTCGCTGGCGAGCGCGCGTCCCCGGTGCGCCGGCGCGAGATCCACGGCCTGCTCGCGGGTCGCCCCTACCGGGCCGCCCTCGCCGCGCGGGTGCGGGGCGCGCTCGCGTCAGCGCGCGAGCTCGCGGCCAGCGCTCCTCGCGCGCGCCCGAGCGAGCGTGGCCTCGCCGAGGCGCAGCGCGAGTTCGTCGACGCGCTCGGAGAGCGCCTCCGCTTCTTCGAAGGGCTGATGTCCTTCCGCGACGTGATCGGCGCCGGCGCGGCGCTCGGGCCGCCGCGCGCGCAGGGCGACCTGGCGCCGGCAGACGACGCGGACCTGCGGGCGGCGGTCGCGTTCCTCCTGGAAGCGGCGCCGTGGCAAGAGTCCTGGGAAGTGCAGCGCTTCGGCGTGCTCGGATCGCGCGAGCAGCCCGTGGGGCACTGGTTCGTGCGGGCGACGATCCTGATGGCGCTGATCGAGATCGGGGAGGTCGGGCGAGACGTCCGCGCCGACGCCGCGGCGCTGCTCGACGAGATCCCGGCCGGCGAGCTCCGCTACTTCGGCGATTTCCGCGAGCTCCCGCCGGACGCGGACGACCTCGCGATCATCCTCCAGCTCATCGCGGCGACGGGCGCCGCCCGGGAGCGGGCGGAGACGTGGATCGAGGTCATGCTGGCCAACGTGGGCGACGATGGCGTCGTCCCGACCTGGTTTTACCGCGGGCCCGCGGGGCCGACCACGCCGGGCGCGGCGTGGGCCGGCGACGACTGCTCGGCGGTGCGGCTGAACCTGCTCGCGGGACTGCTCTCGTTCGACGCGACGCGGTTCGCGCGGCTCATCGACGCGAACGCGCGGCGCGTGCTCGACGCGGCCTCGCCGGACGGCATCCAGGGCGCCTGCTTCTATGACGACTCGTACACGGACCTCGCGTTCCTCCGCTTCGCGCGCCTCTACCGGCAGCACCAGGCGAGGGCAGCGGACGCGCCGCGCACGGCCGAGATCGAGGCGGTCGAGGCCGCGGTCCTGTCGCGCATGCTCGGCTCGCAGCGGCTCGACGGCGGCTTCGGGACGCCGCTCTGCACGGCTGCGTGCCTCGAGGGGGCCGCGATGACCGCGGCGCCGGACCCGCTGCTGATCGAGCGGGGGCTGCGCAACCTCGGCGAGCGCCAGCTCGTGGACGGCTCCTGGCCGGCCGAGCCGCTCTACCGGACGCCGATGAAGCACGGCCGCGAGGGGCACCACCAGGGCAGGGCGCTGACGACCGCGCTCTGCGCGCGCGGGTTCGCTGCGGCGCGGTCTCGGCTGCGGCGCGGAGGGGAGCGGCGCGCATGAGCATCGAGAAATCGCCCGAGATCGTGCGGATCATGCAGGCGCAGGAGATGCGCGGCGAGCAGATCGTGAACCACGTTCGGTTCGTGTTCGCGCTGCTCAGCGTCTACACGTTCACGCACGTGTGGACGGTCAACACGCCGGCCGCCAACCAGATCTTCGCGATCCAGATCGGCGGCTACCTCGCCTACTCGCTCCTGCTCTACGCGTTCTTCCGCCTGCGCCCCGACGTCTACGTGAGCTGGCTCAAGTACGTGAGCATCTTCGTCGACCTCGCGCTCCTGACGCTCACGGCGCTGGCGACGGCGCGGAACCACTCCGGGATGATCGAGTACTTCTCGAGCTACCTGGCGACGGTCTACGTGCTCTGGAACCTGATGTCGGGCTTCCGCTACAGCCTCGCGGCGTGCCTGTACTCGGCGGGGCTGTCGGCCCTGTTCAACGCGGTCGTGCTCGCGGCCACGGTCTGGACCGGCGCGATCCCGATCAGCGCGGTGTCCGTCTATGGCCAGAACGCCATCAACATCGCGGACCAGTGCCAGCAGATCCTCTTCATCGCGCTCCCGGGCGTCGTCGCCGGCATCATCGCCCGCATCTCGCGCAACCTGCTCCTCCGCGCCGAGGTGGAGTCCCTGGCCCGCGTCCGGCTCGAGCGCGAGAAGCAGGAGCTCGGCAGGTACCTCTCGAAGGACCTCGTCGACTTCGTCCTCTCCGATCCGGGGCGGCTCAAGCTGGGCGGGACGCGCCGGCACGTGTCGGTGATGTTCACCGATATCCGCAACTTCACCCCGCTCACCGAGTCGGTCGAGCCGGAGGTCGTGGTCTCGTTCCTGAACGAGTACTTCACGGAGATGGTCGAGATCGTGTTCCGCTACGGGGGCACGCTCGACAAGTACATCGGCGACGGGCTGATGGCGGTGTTCGGCGCGCCGCTGTCGGTCGAGGACGCGCCGAAGCGCGCCGTGGTCGCGGCGATCGAGATGGTGCAGGCCCTCGAGCGCATGAACCAGCGGCAGATCCTCGGCTGCGGGGAGATCAAGATGGGCGTCGGGATCGCGACCGGCACCGTCATCTCCGGCAACATCGGGTCGCTCCAGCGCATGGAGTACACCTGCATCGGGGATACGGTGAACACGGCCTCGCGCCTCGAGCAGTTCAACAAGGAGCTCGGCTCCAAGATCATCATCTGCCAGGCGACGTACGCGACGCTCGACGACTGCATCCCGGCGCAGCCGACCGGCGCCCTGAGCATCCGCGGCAAGAGCCGCCAGGTCCACCCCTACATCGTGGACCACCAGGAGATCTCGCCGCAGCGCATCGAGGAGCTCCGGCGAGAGTTCCTCAGGGCGCCCCGCCGCATGGAGTCGATCCCGCCGCGGGCCGAGGCCGCGCGCGCGCCGGCCGCGTGGCGCAGCACGGATCGCGAAGGCGCTCAGTAGCCCGGGGAGGTCCCTGGCCGGCGGCGCGTCACGAGGGGGTCGCGCGGAAGCGCCGCACCCGCGCCGAGCCGGGGCCGCCGTCCTGGGTCGACAGGCCGAGCGCCGTGCGCGCGGGCGCGTGGAGGCGCTGGAGGACGCGATCGAGCAGGCGGAGCGCGCCGTCGCTCATCTTCACGCCGCGCGGCGAGCGGTAGCCGAACGCGACGCCGTCCACGACCTTGTAGGCGTTCTCCGTGGGCGAGGCGGGGCGCATCTCGACGACCAGCGCGCCGTCGCGCGTCTTCATGATGACGACGATCTCGCCCGGTCGCGCCGAGGCCTCGACGAAGGTCCACCCGCCGGAGGTCGCCTCCTTGATGCCGAGCTCGAGCACGCGCTGCAGGTCCTGCCCTGCCGGCGCGAGCGTCGTCGCGCCCTCCACCCGGATCTCCCCGCCCGGCGGGACCACGCCGCTCCCGAGCGGCATCGCCGGCCGCCGCATCTCGCGCGGCCCGGGGAACGACCACATGTCCGGCGTGATCTCCCCGCCCTCGCGGTAGGCCATCTCGATGAGGCGGCTGCGCTCGCGGGACAGCGCGTCCTCGGACCAGCCGAGGCAGGAGCGCATCATCAAGTTGAACGGGTCGAAGCGGAGCTCGAACGACGCGGGCGCGCGGGTCATGAGGTCGTCCGGGAGGACGAGGCTATGCAGGATGCGGACCTTGCACGGGAGCTCGCGCGCGCGCTCGAGCGTGCGCCGGAACGTGACGGGACCGTCGCCCGGGAGGCCGAGGAGGATGTCCACCTCGATGTCCGTGAACGTCGAGAGCTCCTCGATCACCTTCGCGAACTTCGACTCGCGGAAGGGGCGCTGCGTGCCGTCGCCGGTGTCCTTGGTGAGCGGCGGCAGCCGCGCGCCGAGCGACACGCGCGCGACGCCGCGGAGGAACTCGAGGTGCTCGTCGTGCACGTGCTCCGGATCGATCGACGCCATCAGCGCCGCCTGCTTGAAGAAGCCGACCTGCTTCTCCGCGGCCACGAGGTTCCGGAACGCCTCCGCGTTCAGGTTGAGCGGGGCGTCCACGATCTGGACGCCCGGAGCGCCCGCGGCGAGCAGCGCGCTCAGCTCCTCGACGAGGTAGGCCTCCGAGAAGACGCCGGCGCCGGCGTCGCCGGTCGAGACGCCGCAGGTCAGGCAGCTCATGACGCCGCCGCGGCTGAGCTCGAGCGGGACGATGCGATCGGTCGGGAGCAGCTTCATCCGGATCGGCGACGGGAGCTCGTCGGGCGCCACGTAGGGCGCTTCGCCCGTCGAGACCCAGCCGTCGGCGGTGGGGACGTGCAGCCCCGGCACGGCGCGCAGCGCCTCGGGGGAGCGATCGCTCAGGCGGACGATGTTCCGGAACGTGAGCTCGTTGCCGTGCACGAGGGCGTCGATGCTGGCGGCAGCGTCACGCCAGGGCGCGAGCGCGAACAGCGCTGGGCGCGCGAGGGGGCCGCAGAGGACGATCGTGCGCCCTGGCCGGTTGCGCTGCAGGTGGCGCGCGACCTCGATGAACGTGGGAAAGGACCAGACGTGCGCGGCGAGGCCGACCACATCGGCGTCCACGGTCTCGACCTCGGCGACCCACGCGTCGAGATCCCTCGTCTGCGCTTCGATCACGTGGATCGGTACGCCGGCGAGCTCCGGATCGGTGAGCAATGAGGCTTCGACACGACGGATTCCATGACTGAACGGCGCTCCCCCTCCGTCCGGCATGGTTGGCTCCATCGCGAGTAGCGCGACGCGGCGTTCGCCAGGCATCCATGGGAGTCTACCAGGGTGTCTCCCCTGTCGGGGAGTCCGTTCGCGCTCTCTATTTGCTCGCGCTTCCGGTCCGCCCTCCTTGCATCCGGAGCGCGATCGGGCTTTCATACTGCCAGGGGCGGAGCGGGGAAATGGGACGTGCCGGACCGGCGGAAGCGGCGGTCTGCCCTGCTGCGCGCTTCGTCGGCGATCTTCGACGTGGCGCGCCGCGGCGAGCGCTCCGGCGCGCGCGCGGATCGGTTCGCCCGGTGATCGTCACGCCGGGCGCATGATCGAGAAACCCCGCGCTGTGCGGGTCGCTGGCGGGGCGCGTCGCATCGACGTCGCTCCTCCCCGGCATGGGAGAGAGCGGCGCGCCGTCCTGGGAACGGCGCTGCTGCCCAGGAGAGGCGAGGGGAGCCATGCCTGGCAAGCACGTGATCCTGGTTGCAGAGGACGACGTTGACACTGCGGCGATGCTGGAGGAGCTCCTGACGCTGGAAGGGTACGAGGTCGAGATGACCGCGACCGCGCGCGCGGCGCTGGACGCGCTCGCGGATCGGCGCTTCCACGCGGTCCTGCTCGACTTGACCATGCCGGGCATGACCACGGACCGGTTCGTCGCCGAGCTCGCGCAGCTCGGTACGCCCTCTCCCCTCATGATCTTCTCGGCCCGCCTGCCGCATGAGGTGCAGGTGATGGCCGAGCGGCTGAATGCGGCCGCGCTCATCCCGAAGCCGGTGGACATCGATGTGCTGCTGAGCACCCTCGCGAGGGTGGTGCTCGCCGCCACGGGAGAGGAGCGTTGACGCTGCCCGCTCGTGCCGCGTCGGCGCGCCCGGAGCGCCCTTCCGGCGGGCTGCGCTGCTGCGCCTCAGCGCGACGGTGGTACGATCACAGGGCGTGACGTGGTGAGCGTGGCCGCGCCGCGCCATGCTCACCCTGGCTGGCCGCAGATCAAAGAGAGCGGCTTCGCTGGAGCGCTCCCCTGCTGTACCATCGGGCTTGCTGCCGACGACCGACCACCGCGATGCGTACGCCCGAACTCCTCCTGCGAGCGCCGTCCGGCCCGAACGTCTCCGCCCCCCACGCGTGTCTGGGGCGTCGGCGGCGCGCTGGCATCGACGAACGAGCGGGCGCCGCTCCGACGCGCCTTCGCGGCGCCCATCACCGCAGAGAGACCTCCATGCGCCTCCTTCCCCGCAGAACGAGCTCGATCAAGCGCCCCCCGAGCAGGGATTCAGGGCTTTCCCTGTTTCGCCGTGACGTCAGGCTTTCGCATAGTGGTTGATGCACCGTGCCTGCCACTCCCTTGAAGAGGATCCTCGTTGTCGATGATGATCCGGATATTCGAGAGACCCTCGCCGAGCTCCTGCAGGAGGAGGGGTACGCCGTCTCCTCGGCCGCCCACGGCGGCGAGGCGCTCAGCGCGCTCCGAACGGATCCGAGGCCTGATCTCATCCTGCTTGACCTCATGATGCCCATCATGGATGGCTGGCAGTTCAGGGCAGAGCAGAAGAAAGACCCGGAGCTCGCCTCGATCCCGGTGGTGATCATCTCGGCGACAGGGCGCGACGAGTTCGTGTCCTCGCTCGGCGCGGCGCAGTTCCTGAAGAAGCCGATCAACCTTGATCAGCTCCTCGCTGCGGTCGAACAGCACTGCCGGTGACGAGGCAATGCCGCTGTTCGTCTATGGCACGTTGATGCGCGGCGAGCGCTCGCACGAGCTGCTCGGGCGCGCGCGTTGCCTCGGGTCCGCCCGCACGGCCCGATCGTTCGAGCTCGCCGATCTCGGCGCCTATCCGGCGCTCGTGCGCGGGGGCTCGACCGCGGTCCTCGGCGAGCTCTATGAGCCCGACCCGGAGACGCTCGCCTCGCTCGATCTCTACGAGGGGTGCCCCGACCTCTTCCAGCGGGAGTCGATCGAGCTCGACGGAGGCGCGCGGTGCGAGGCGTACCTGATGCGCGCGAGCCAGGCGCGCGGGTGTCCCCGGATCGCCTCCGGGGACTGGCGGACACGTCAGCAGCGATGAGCGCGTCAGTCGGCGCCGGCGCGGCGCGCTGGACGTAGCCCCGGAGGCACGGCGTCGTCCTTTTCGACGCCCGTCCTGTCCTCGACGACGAGCAGCAGGGCCGGGAGCTCGCCCTCGTCGGCCTGGAGCCGAAAGGCAGAGATCGACAGCGTCTTTCGCCCGACGCGCGCGAGCACGGCCTCGAAGCGGAAGTCGACCAGCGAGGCGCTGCGGTGGAGCACGTCGCGGAGGCGCTGCTCGAGCTGCGGGGTGTTCCAGCCCGCGTCGATGGCCGAGAGCGGCCGCCCCTCGATCTCCCCGAGCGAGATCATGAACATCTCGCAGTAGCGCCCGGTGGCCGTCCGGATCCGGAGCTCGCCGTCGAGCAGGAGGAACGGGTGGCGCAGGACCTCGAAGACCGCGGAGATGCGATCGCGCGCGCCGGCGATCTCGCGCGCGGCGCGCCTCAGCGCGTCGCCCTCCAGCCAGCAGATCACCGCGCCGTCGACCTCGTTCCCGGCGGTCCGGGAGGGGCGCACCCGCATCACGTAGGTGCGGCCGTCGCGATCCTCGACCTGTCGTTCGACGGTGCTCCCCGTGTCGAGCGCCTCGGCGACGGCCGGCGCGATGTCGGCCCAACCCCTCGGCTTCACGTCGAGGATGGACCTGCCCACGTCGTTCGCGGCGAGGCCGAGCAGCCTGTCCGCGGCGCCGGTGAAGCGGCGGATCCTGAGGTCCGCGTCGAGCATCATCATCGGGATGTGGACGCTGTCGAGTAGGTCCTGCAGGTCGTCGTTCGCGAGGCCGAGCGCGACGTTGCTGCTGTGGAGCTCCTCGTTGATGGTCGCCAGCTCCTGGTTCGTCGACCGGAGCTCCTCCCGCGAAGCCTCGAGCGCGTCGTTCATCCTGTGCAGCTCGTCGTTGCTCGCGAAGAGCTCCTCGTTCGCGCAGAGGAGCTCCTCGTTCGTCGCCTCGAGCTCATCGATGATCGACTGGAGGTACTCCCTCGTGGCGACGAGCTCCCTCCGGAGCTGGACGATCTCCAGGTCCTTCTGGGGGGCGCCCTGGGGCGGGTCGCTGCCCGCGTCGAGCCTGGCCACGCCCGATTCGGAGAAGACGACGAGGAAGCAGCGCCCCTGCGGGAGCCGCACCTTGAGCGGCCACACCTCGATATCGACGTAGCGGAGCTTCTCTCCCAGCCTGACCTTGATCTGCTCCTTCCGCGCCATCGTCCACGAGCTCATCGCCGCGTCGATGGCGGCCCGGAGGCCGAGCAGGAGCCCCTCCCGGGCCATCTTGAAGAGGTGCAGGCTGGCGTCGCCCGGCGCTGGCTCGAGGTAGGGCCCTGTCTTGCCCCGGAACTGGACGATCTGCATGTCCTCGTCGACCACCACGCCGGCAGGGGCGTAGTGCATCATGACGATGGCGTCCGCCTCCCTGCGCACCGCGTCCATGCCGAGCCCCTCGGGATACCGCTCCTTCTCCGCCCTCGGCGCGGGAGCGCTCGGCAGGGCGGGCGCGGCGAGTCCGAGGGAGTAGGCCGCGTCGGGCGCGGCGCGCTTGCAGAAGATCCTGTGGGTCCTGTCCACGATCCCGAACAGGTCGGGCACCGTGCTGATGCTCTCGGACGAGCCGAGGAGCAGGAAGCCCGTCGGCTTGAGGGCGTGGTGGAACGTGTGCAGCAGCCGGCGCTGCAAGCTCGGCTCCAGGTAGATCATCAGGTTGCGGCAGCTGATCAGATCGAGCTTCGAGAGGGGCGGGGCGGTCGTGGCGTCGTGGCGCGAGAAGACGCAGAGATCGCGGACCGATTTGTTGACCTGGAAGCCGCCTTGCACGCGGACGAAGAAGCGGCGCAGCCGGCTGGGCGAGACGTCGATCGACAGGCCCTCGACGTAGATCCCGGCCCGCGCCTGCTGGATCGCGGCCTCGCTCAGGTCGGTGCCGAAGATCTGGACGGCGTGGTCACCCGCGTCGGCTTCGAGGAACTCGAGCAGCGAGATCGCGAGGGAGTAGACCTCCTCGCCCGTCGAGCAGCCCGGCACCCAGACGCGAACAGGGGAGTCCTGTGGCCTGTTGTGCATGAGCACCGGGAGCACATGGGTCTTCAGCGCGGCGAACGCCCCCGGATCGCGGAAGAACGTCGTGACCTTGATCAGGAGATCCTGGTAGAGCGCCTCGATCTCGTCCGGGTGCGCCTGCAGATGATCCAGGTACTCCTGGAGGCTCCCGATCCTGTGGAGCGTCATCCGCCGCTGGATGCGGCGCTTCAGCGTGTTCTTCTTGTAGTGGCTGAAATCCACGCCCGCTGTCGCGTGCAGCAACCTGAAGAGCTTGCCGAGGACCGGGTCGACGCCGAGGGACGGGCCCTGCGTGAGCCACGGCGCGAGCACGTGTCCGGGGCGGCCCATCCTCACGAGCTCCGCCGCGATCTCCTCGACGCCGAGGATGAAATCGATGCCCCCGGCGGCGATGGCGTTGCGCGGGAGCGCCGGTCGGTCGGCCGTGCGCGGGTCCTCCGCGAACGTGACCCCGCCCTCTGCCTTCACGTCCTTCATGCTGACGGCACCGTCGCTCCCGGCGCCGGATAGCGCGACGGCGACCGCGCTCGAGCCCAGCTCGCTCGCGAGCGAGCGCAGGAAGATGTCTGCGGGGCTCGGGCCGCCGTCGCCCCGCGGCGCGACGTCGACGGTCACGCTGTCCAGCGTCGCTCGCGCGTCCGGCGGGAGGACCTGGACGTAACCAGGTATGAGCCTCATCCCGGATCGAAGCTCTGCCACCGGCAGCGGGCTGCTCTGCATGGCGAGCTCGAGGAGCGGAGTCTCCCCGGGCTCCGCGGTGTAGATCAGCACGAGGGAGAGGCACGTATCTCGGCTCGGCAGCCGCCGGAGGAGCTCCGCGACGGCGCCGCGCCCGCCGGCCGCTGCGACGACACCGACGACGAGACAGCGCAGCTCGCCCCCGAGGTGCTGCTCGCCCGCTCTGGACGACGCGCCGGCGCCCCGGGACGGCTCGATCGCGCGCCTCGGCGCCGCCGCCCTGCCCGGCAGGTGCGTGGCGTCGCTCTGGGCCGTTGCCCTGAGTTGCGTCCGGCGTGACTTCTTGTGATCGGGCATTGTGGCTGGAACGGTTGGTTCCTTCTCAGGTGCCTTGGAGCCGCGGCGACCTGATGACGACGAAGCTATGGTTGCGTTGCGCGATCGGTCAACGGGGCGATCATCGGCTGTTCTCGTGCGCGCTGAGCGCTGGTCATCGCGTCCGACGACCTCAACCACCTTTCATGAGGCAGGGAGGGCGCAGGAAGAGGAGCGGAGTGGCGTTGTGCGCACCTCGCTCCGGTCAACTCGCGCCTTCGAGGCGCGCGAGGAGTCGTTCGAGCTGCTCCAGGATGTGCGTCGATTGCTCCGACACCGCGCGGGCGGAATCGCTGATCCCGACCAGCGTGATCTCGTCCATCCTCCCGCCGGGCTGGAGTCTGCTCAGGGCTTCCAGCGCGGCGTCGTGGCGCGCTCGGGCGATCCGAGCTGCCGCCATCGCGCGGCGCAGGCGTGCGCGCGGGGGCTCCAGGCTCTCGATCCTGGACCATCTCCGCTCTGTCCCGTCGCGCCGGGGTTCGTCGTCCGCGCGGGCCTCGGGATCGACGGGCGCCGCCGGGGCCTCGTGCGCTTCGAGCAGCGCGGGCGCCTTGCCCCCCCGCAGCGCGCGGACCGCCTCGCTCACCGCGCCGTGCGCTCGCTCCCTGCGCGGGTCGTCCGCGCGAACTCGGATGCTGACGCCGATCTCCCGGTTCATCGCCGGCTCCGGGCCGCCCTCCCATCCCCCCTCCTCCACGATCTGTTTCGTCCCGTCGTTGACGAGGAACACCTGATCGGCGTCGTGGAACCGCTCTGCCCGCAGCGCCAGCAGCGCGGAGCGCGCCGCCTCGAGCGAGCGGATGTGCTTCATGAGCGCGAGCCGCCTGCCCCTGAAACGAACGTAGATACTGTAGCTGATCTGGGGCGCCATCTGCTTCGCCTCGTGGGCCCGGTCGCGTCATGCCGTGTTCAGCGTTCCTCTTGAGCGATCAACGTTCAGGCTCAGCCCGCCCATGAAGTCGGTCGAGCAGGCGGTCGACCCGTCGTCCTCGTTCCCGCGGATCCCTCGTCGAGCGCGCGTGGAGCGCAGCCGCGGCGCGTGCTGCTCTGGGCTCACGCCTCCGGCACCGTCGTCAGCAACACCAGGCTCCCGGCGGTCCGCTCGGCCGTCCTGCACGCGGTGCGCACGAGCTGCCACTCCGCCTTCACGAGCTCCGCCATCAACGATCTGTCGTCACAGAGGGCTTTGCTCAGCGACGCCTCGGCGTCGTCCCCGAAGGAGAGCACGCGTATCGCGATGGCGAGCGCGAAGTCGTTGGTCAGCCGGACGCGCAGATCGACGTCCGGCGTGCAGACGTGGAGCGCGTGCTCTTCGAGGGCGATCTCGATCCTCTCCGCGATCGACCGCTCGGCGTCGGCGCTCCATTGAATCGAGCGGCACGTCTGCCGGAGCAGCTCCTGGAACAACCGTCTATCGCAACCGAACCGTGTGCTCATGCAGCCCCCCCTCGACAGCGCCCGTTCCCGGCGGAGAACCGCCCAGCGAGCGCCCGTCATCGGCCGGAGCGCGCGGCGGCCGACATGACGCGGCTGAACGATCAGGACCGCCCCCGTAGCTGCGCTCCTCCGGAGATCGCCCGAGCGGCGCCCTCCGCTTCCCCGACCCCACCCCCTGGCTGTCCCGAAGCTGGAGTCCGTTGACGGCTAGCTGTACCTCAGATGGCGCCCGACCGACCGCTAGGGTGATGAGGAATCACGCATCAGGGATTTCCTGTACAAAAGCCCTCATTCTGCGCCGGGCGCTCCCAGCCTCTATCGGGAAGATCCTGGTGCCGTGAGCGCTGATCCGACGACAGCGACTCGCCAGGGCTGCCGAGGCCGGCCGCATGGGTGAGCCGGCGCGCGCGTCAGGTCGCCTTGGCCCTGGAGCGCCTGCGCTCACCGCCGCCGCGTTCGCCGCCCGCGCTAGCGGCCGGCGCGGCGCCGGTGGTCTGCGGCGCGCTGCGCGGCGGTGCCTCCATGACCGACGGGTCAGCGACGGCGCGCACCTCCGGGGCGAGCAGGCCGTGCGTGAAGAGCTGGAGCACCTGCGCGCACCAGGCGCCGATGTCTGGCCTCGACGGCGCGTCGATCAGCTTGCGCACCAGGCGATCGAAGGCGCCGGAGACGAGCGCGGCGATGACGCCGGGCTCGAGATCGCGCCGGTAGAGCCCGATATCCATCGCGTACCGGACGCGGCTCTCCACCTGGCGCGCGACGCGCTGGGCGAACTCGTCGATCAGGTAGGCGTAGGGGGCTCCGCCGCCGCCCGCGAGCATCATCTTGAGCAGCGCCCGGTTCTGCCAGCAGAACTCGAGCACCTCGACGTCGTGCGCGAGGACCCGCTTCAGGTACTCGTTGATCGACGCCCGCTCGCTCTGGAAGACGATGGGCGGCGGCTCCACGCACCCGGCCAGGCGCGCGATGAAGGTCTCGACGATCTGCTTGAAGCAGTCGTCCTTGCTCTGGAAGTGCAGGTAGAAGGCGCCCTTCGAGACGCCGGCCCGCTCGGTGATGTCCTCGACCCGCGCCGCCGCGAGGCCGCGCTCGGTGAACGCTGCCTCGGCGGCGCGGAGCAACTCGATCCTGGCGCGGCGATCGGCGAGGCGGGGCATTCTGACTGGTCGGTCAACGTCCGGGGACTGAGCCACTATGGGAAGGCCGTCATGGGCCGTCAAGCCGGCTCGGCCGTGCGCCTCGCGACGCGCCGCGTTCGAACGCGCTCGAGCTGCTGGCATGAGCGATGCTCCCGGTGAGCTCGAGGAAACCATGGTGACCGTGGCGAGGCGAAATGCAGCAGGGCGTGACGCCGTGGCCGGAGCGACAACGGCGGAGGCGCTCGTACCCAGCCACCCTTCCTTGCCGAGCCTGCGCGAGGCCGCGGCGGGCTGCCGGGCGTGCCCGCTGTGGGAGCGCGGCACGCAGACGGTGTTCGGCGAGGGAGCGGCGCGATCCGACGTGCTCCTCCTCGGCGAGCAGCCGGGCGACAAGGAGGACCTGGCCGGCAAGCCGTTCGTGGGCCCGGCGGGGCAGCTCCTCGATCGCGCGCTCGAGGAGGCGGGGATCGATCGACGCCGGGCGTACGTCACCAACGTGGTCAAGCACTTCAAGTGGGAGCCGCGCGGCAAGCGGCGCATCCACAAGAAGCCCGACGCGCGCGAGATCCGCGCGTGCCTCCCCTGGCTCGCGGCAGAGATCGCGGTGGTGGAGCCGCAGATCGTGGTGTGCCTCGGCGCGACGGCGGCGCAGGCGCTGCTCGGGAGCTCGTTCCGGGTCACGCGCGATCGCGGCCGGATCGTCGCCTCGCCGCTCGCGCCGCGCACGCTCGCGACGGTGCACCCGGCCTCGATCCTCCGCATGCCGGACGAGGCCTCCAGGCAAGCCGAGCTCTCCCGCTTCATCGAGGATCTCACCGCGGTGGCGCGCGCGCTCGGCTGAGCGGTCGCCGCCCGACGCGCTCCGCCTCCTCGCGGCGCGCGCTCGCGATGGAGTAGGATTCGCCCCGATGACCACAAGCCCACAGCCGGTCCCGGGCGCAGAGCGACGCGCGCCGACCCCCTCGGCCGCGCACGCCCACGGCACGAAGAAGATGTGGCCGCTGATGCTCGCGGCGCTCGGGGTCGTCTACGGCGACATCGGGACGAGCCCTCTCTATGCGATGAAGGAGTGCTTCAGCCCGGCCAGCCCGCACCACGTCGCGCTGACGCCGGCCAACGTGCTCGGCGTGCTCTCGCTCATGTTCTGGTCGCTGATGCTGGTGGTGACCATCAAGTACGTGACGTTCATCACGCGGGCCGACAACGAGGGGGCGGGCGGCATCCTCGCGCTCCTCGCGCTCGTGCCGAACAGCGAGCGCAAGGGCGACGGCCGCGGCCTGCTCGTGCTCCTCGTCCTCTTCGGCGCGTCGCTCCTCTACGGCGACGGCGTGATCACCCCGGCGATCTCGGTGCTGTCGGCGGTGGAGGGCCTCGAGGTCGCGACGTCGACCCTGAAGCCCGCGGTCGTGCCGATCACGTGCGCCTTGCTGCTCGCCCTGTTCCTCGTGCAGAAGCGCGGCACGGCCGGGATAGGGACGGTCTTCGGGCCGGTGACGCTCGTCTGGTTCCTCGCGCTCGCGCTGCTGGGAGCGAAGGAGATCGTCCACAGCCCGGGCGTGCTCCGGGCCGTCTCACCGGAGTACGCGGTGAGCTTCTTCGTCGAGAACAAGGTGCACGGCTTCCTCATCCTCGGCGCGGTCGTCCTCTGCATCACCGGCGGCGAGGCGCTCTACGCCGACATGGGCCATTTCGGCCGCGAGCCGATCAAGTACACCTGGTACACGATCGTCTGGCCGGGGCTGCTCATCAACTACTTCGGCCAGGGCGCGAAGCTCCTCGAGGACCCGACCGCCGCGGCGAGCCCGTTCTACGCGCTGGTCCCGTCGTGGGCGCTCTACCCCACGGTGGCGATCGCGACTGCGGCGACCGTCGTCGCGTCCCAGGCGCTCATCTCCGGGGCCTTCTCGCTGACGCAGCAGGCGGTGCAGCTCGGCTATTTCCCGCGCGTCACGGTGGTCCACACCTCGAAGGACGAGGCGGGGCAGATCTACATCCCCGAGGTGAACAGCGGGCTCCTCGTCTCGTGCCTCGTGCTCGTGATCACCTTCAAGAACTCGAGCGCGCTCGCGGCCGCGTATGGCATCGCCGTCACCGGGACGATGGGGATCACGACGGTGGTCTATTACGTGGTCACCCGGAAGACGTGGGGATGGCCGGTCTGGAAGTCGCTCCCCCTCGCCGGGCTCTTCCTGGTGATCGATCTCGCGTTCTTCGCGGCGAACAGCGCCAAGTTCTTCCACGGGGGCTGGGTGCCCATCGTGATGGGGGCGGCGACCTTCACGGTGATGACGACCTGGAAGACGGGGCGCAAGCACCTCGCGGCCGCGATCAAGTCGGCGATCCTGCCGCTCGACGTGTTCCTCGAGGACGTGAAGCGCACGAAGCCGCACCGGGTGCGCGGGACGGCGGTCTTCATGGCGTCGAGCCCGGAGGGCACGCCGCCGATCCTGCTGCACCACGTGAAGCACAATCAGGTGCTGCACGAGCAGGTGGTGCTCCTCTCGATCCAGGTGCTGAACGTGCCCGAGGTGCCGGCGGAGCGGCGCACGACGGTGATCCCGCGGGGCGAGGGCATCTACCAGGTCACGGCGTGTTACGGCTTCATGCAGACGCCGAACGCCCCGTCGGTGCTGGAGGGATGCAAGCGGCACGGGCTCATCATCGATCTCGGGAGGACGAGCTACTACCTCGGCAGGGAGACGCTGCTGACGACGGGCAGCTCGAAGATGTCCCGGTGGCGAAAGGCGCTGTTCGCGTTCATCTCGCGGAACGCGCGGCCGGCGACGGCCTATTTCGGGCTGCCCCCGAACCGGGTCGTCGAGCTCGGCATGCAGGTCAATTTCTAGGTAGAGCGCGGCCGGCGGCGATCACGGGCCGGTGTACCGGGCCCGCGGCCGCAGCATGTAGCCCGCCTCCCGCTGCTCGAACGCGTGGGCGATCCACCCCGCGGCGCGCCCCACCGCGAAGAGCGCCGCCGCCGCGCCGGCCGGCAAGCCGAGCGCGGCCGCGATCGCGACGAGGCCCACGTCGAGCGACGGCGGATCGTGGCCGGCGTCGCGCAGCGCGTCGACCAGCGCGAGCACGGTGCGCAGCGCCGCGCTCTGCGGCGCGAGCGCGCGCGCCGTGTCGAGCAGCAGCTGGGCGCGGGGGTCGCCGTCCGGGTACAGCCGGTGGCCGAAGCCCGCGATGGGCTCGCCGCGGCGCAGCCGCTCGTGGACCGCGGCGGCGGCGCGCTCGGGTCGGCCCGCCTCGGCGACCAGCGCCTCCACCCGGTCGGCGGAGCCGCCGTGCCGCGGGCCGGAGAGCGCCGCGAGCCCCGCGCTGACGCAGGCGTAGAGGTCGGCGCCGGTGGAGGCGGCCACCCGGACCGCGAACGTCGAGGCGTTCAGCTCGTGATCGGCCGACACGAGGAGCGCCCGGTTCACGGCGCGCTCGGCCTTCTTCGACGGGTTTGCGCCGAGGGCGACGAGCAGGCGCCGCGCCGTCCCCTCGGCCTCGAGGGCGGCGGTCACCTTGCTCGCGTCGCGCCCCAGGCCCACGAGCGCCGCGGACGATCGCACGAGCGCGCGCGCCCGGGCCCGCTCCGCGTCGCTCGTGGGGATGCGCCCGTCGCCCGACGGCGCGCCCACGTGGCGGGTCGCGTCGTGCGCGCCGATCGCGGGCACCGCGAGCGCGAGCGCGGTGAACGGCGGCGCGCCTTCCGGCAGGAGCGCCGCGAGCTTCGCCGGCCGGACGCTCAGCCGGCCCGGCCGCGCGGCCGGCGCGCCCCCCGCGGGCAGCTCGCCGGTCCACAGGAGCTCGGCCACGTCCTCGAACGGCACGTCCGCGAGCGCCAGCGCGACCGCCTCCTTGCCCCGGTAGACGGGGCCGCGCGGCCCGATCGCGGTGAGCGCCGACTCGAGCACCGGCTCGCCCCACCGGAGCGCCTCGGCGGCGACGGGGCCGTGGCCCGCGCGCGCGTCGTGCCGCGCCTTGAGCCGCTCGATGTCCGCCCTGAGATAGAGCCGCGCGCGCCCTCGCCCGCCGGGCACGCCCCGGAGCACGCCCCGGCTCGCGTACGCGTAGAGCGTCTCCCGCTTCACGCCGAGCAGCTCCGCGGCCTCGGCGCCGGTCACGTACGCCGAGGGCCGCTGCTCCGGGCCAGGTAGATCAACCATGAGAGTCCATCAACGTCAGATCCATCCTGTCCACCATCGAGGCGCCGTGGGTCGAGGATCGCCGGACGACCTCTGTCCCTCCTAGCACCGCGCTCCTCGGTCCATCTCGGGATTTTTGGCGCGGCGCGCCCCTCGGCCGCTGTCCGAGGCGTCCCTCCGTTCCCCTCGACGTGAGCCCGGGAGGGGCTGGTCTCACGACCGCTTGCCGGGGGCGACCTCGACGCGCTGCGATAGCGTGCATGGTTGATTGTACAATCAAGATTGATCAACCATTCATGATGCCCAACATGTCCTCGGTGGAGGTGATCGGGATGAAGGACGTGGCGGCGCCGCTCGCGAGCGGCCTGGAGGGCGTGGTGGTGGCGGAGACGCGGCTCTCGGAGGTCGAGGGGGAGCGGGGGAGGCTCACCCTCGCCGGACATGACGTCGAGGCGCTGGCCGGCGACGGCGGGGTGACCTTCGAGGACGTGTGCGGGCTGCTCTGGGGCGGCGCGTTGCCCGCGGCGGCGGAGCGGGAGGCGCTCCGGGGAGCGCTCGGCGAGGGCAGGGTGCGGGCGTTCTCGCTCCTCGGCCGGCTCGGGGGCGCGCTGGAGGCGCGCGACGGCATGGACGCGCTCCGCGCCGCGGTCGCGCACCTCGGGAGCGACGCGCCACCGGCGGCGATCGCCGGGGCGATCGCGACGTTCGCGGCGGCGTGGGCGCGGCGCGCGGCGGGCGAGGCGCCGGTCGCGCCGGATCCGGCGCTCCGGCTCGCGGCCGACTACCTGCGGATGGCGCGGGGCGCGGCGGCGAGCGAGGCCGAGGCGCGCGAGCTCGACACGTACCTCGTGACGGTCTCGGACCACGGCATGAACGCGTCGACCTTCGCCGCGCGCGTGGTCACCTCGACGGGGTCGGACGCGATCTCGGCCGTGGTCGCCGCGATCGGCGCGCTGAAGGGGCCGCTCCACGGCGGCGCGCCGGGGCCGGTCCTCGACATGCTGGACGCGATCGGCGCGGCGGCGGGCGAGGGCGGCGCGCCGTCGCCCGGGAGCGCGGAGCGGTGGATCCAGGCGGAGCTCGCGGCGGGCCGGCGGATCATGGGCATGGGGCACCGCATCTACCGGGTGCGGGATCCACGGGCGGCGGTGCTCGAGCGGGCGATCGAGCGGCTCGCGCGGACGGCCGGCGGGGCGCGGGGAGCCCGGCTCGCGCTGGCGCGCGCGGTCGAGCGGGCAGCGGAGGCGGCGCTCCGCGCGCGGCACCCGGATCGGCCGCTGCGCGCGAACGTCGAGTTCTACACGGCGGTGCTGCTCGACGCGCTCGGGCTGCCGCGCGCGCTGTTCGCGCCGACCTTCGCGGTGGGCAGGTCCGCCGGCTGGTGCGCGCACATCGACGAGCAGCGGCGCGTGGGGCGGCTGATCCGGCCGAGCTCCCGCTACATCGGGGGCGTCCCCGTGGCGGCCGCTCCGCCGCGGTGACTGCGCAAAAGTCATGGCCGTCCTGGCCATTGGCCCCGCCGTCCTGGTGACGGCCTCGGCCGTCCTGGCCTGTCCCAGTGTCCTGGCGACGGCCCTCACCATCCACGTCAGGAGGATGCCGGTCCCAGGTCGACACGCAGCGGGGCGGACTTATTGAAGCATGGCCGAGTGCATTCCACTCAACCCCGTCGCCCTGCCATCCATTCCGAGCTCAGATCACCGGGAAGACCGTTCCTCCGCCCGCGAAAGGCGAAAGAAGAACGCGCCGCGCGCAGGTAGGACGTTGTTCGTCCGGCAAAGTTGGCAGCTCCGCGAGGGTACTGTTATCGTGTTCAGTATGTCGCCCGTCGCTCTTGCCGCTCCTCTCGCCCGGGACCTCCTGCGCCATACCCTCCCCGAGTTCGAAGCGCGCGCCAAGACGCTCCCGCTCACTTTACAGGAAATCAACGACGCGCTCCCGGAAGGGGGGCTCCCGCGCGGGGGCGTGGTCGAGCTCGCCGCGCCGCGGGGGCTCGGGCGGTCCACCTCGGTCGCCCTCTCCGCGTGCGCATCGGCGCAGGCGGAGGCCCGGCTGCGCGGGACGAGCGCGACGGCGGGGGCGTGGTGCGCCTGGATCGACCCGAGCGGCTCGCTGTTCGCGCCGGCGGTCGCGCGGGCGGGGGTCGACCTGAGCCGGCTGCTCGTGGCGCGGCCCCCCGTGGAGATGCTCGCGAAGGTCGCGGTCCGGATGGCGATGAGCCGGGCGTTCGCGGTGCTCGTGATCGACGTGGCCGGGGTCCCCGGGGCCTTCGGCCAGGGCGCGGCGAAGGGGGAGCGGGGCGCGCCCGCGGCGGGGCGCCGCGAGGAGGACCTCGCGCGCTGGGTCAACGTGGTGCGCAAGCTCGCCCTCGCGACCGAGGGGAGCGACGGGACGGTCCTGCTCCTCACCGACCGCCAGGCGGCGCGGCCGATGCCTTTGCCGGTGGCGATGCGGCTGGAGCTCGAGCAGGTCGCCGAGGACCGGCTGACGGTCCGCGTCGCCAAGGACCGCCGCGGGCGCGTGACCTCGCCGACGACGGTGGTGCTGGGATCGAAGGTGAAGGCCGAGCGGACGGCGGGCAGCGAGCCCCGGCCCGCCCTGTCGCGGGTGTGAGGGAGGAGGAGCGATGGCGGTGAGGCGCATTGTGGCGATCGTGCTCCCGCAGCTCGCGTGCGAGCTGGTGAAGCAGCGCGGACCGGTCTCGCCGAGCGGGAAGGCGCCGCTCGCGGTGATCATCGGGGGCGACGAGGAGCGCCGGGCGGCGCTCGCCGCGCGGTCCGAGCGCGAGCCGCCGGCGCCGGTGGCGGTGATCGACGTGGTCGACGACGAGGCGCGGCGGTACGGGGTGAGGCCGGGGCAGAAGGTCGTCGAGGCGGCGGCGCTGGTCGCGCACCTGGCGATCCACCGGGTGACGTTCGCCGAGATCGACGCGGCGCTCGGCCGGGTCGCCGAGGTGGCGCTCGGGCTCGGGGCGACGGCGTCGATCCAGCTCGGCGAGCAGGGCGCGACGCAGCGCGCCGGCGCGCCGAGGCCGTCGCGGGCGGGCCGCGCCGGAGAGCGCGCCGCGAGCGCGGCGCGGAGCCCCTGGGGCGACGGTCCGTACGACACGGTGTGGCTCGACATCACCGGGGCGTCGCACCTCGTCGGCGGCGAGGAGGCGCTGCTCGACGAGCTCGGCGAGCGCGTGGCGGCGCTCGGCCACCGGGCGCGGCTCGCGATCGCGGACGGGCCGCGGATCGCGCAGGCGCTCGCGCGGTTCGGCGCGCACGCGTCGGACGGCGGTCGCGGGGCCGAGGCCCCGATCGCGCCGCCCGGGAAGGGGGCGCAGGCGATCGGGCCGCTGCCGGTGCAGGCGCTCCCGGTCGAGCGCGAGGTGGCGAGCTTCCTCGTCCGGCTCGGCGTGCTCCGCGTCGAGGACCTCGCGCGCCTGCCGCGCGCGCAGGTGGCGGCGCGGCTCGGCCCGCGGACGACCGAGGTGATGGAGCTCCTCGCCGGCCGCGATCCCGTGCCGCTCCTCCCCTACGAGGTGCCCCGGCTGATCGAGGAGGAGGTGCTCTTCGACGAGCCGGTCGAGAACGCCGAGTCGCTCCTGTTCGTGCTGCGCGGCATGACGTCGCGGATCGCGTCGCGGCTCGCCGCGCGCGGCGAGGCGTGCGGGCGGCTCAACGTGGCGATCGCCTACGATCGCTCGATCGCGCGGCTCCGGCTCGGCGATCGCGAGGACGACGACGCCGCGCTCCTCGAGGACGACGAGCGCGGCCCCTCGCTGCGCTTCCACGTCGACATGCCGGTGCCCCTCTCGGACGCGGGCGACCTGCTCCGGCCCATCAAGGCGAAGCTCGAGCGGATCGAGCTCGCGGCGCCCGCGGTGGGCGTCCACCTCATCGCCTCCCGGATCGCGCGCGCCCGCCAGGTGCAGCTCGATCTGTCGCGCGACCGCTCGGTCGATCCCGACAGCCTGCCGGCGCTGCTGGCCGAGCTCTCGGCGGAGATCGGCGCCGAGCGGGTGGGCGTCCTGGAGATCGCCGACGCGCACCGCCCCGAGGCGCGCTCGCGGCTCGTGCCGGTCGAGGACGACGCGGCGATGGCGCGACCGTCCGCCGCGTCCCGCGCGCGCGGCGCGGCGGAGCGGTCCGCGGCGGAGCAGGCGGGGAGCGCGGAGGGCGCCGAGCAGCCGGCGCCGGAGCCCGCGCGGCTCCTCGCGCAGCCGATCCCGCTCGGCCGCGTGGGGCGCGGGGCGATCGTGGCGGTCGATCGCCACCTCTACGCGATCGAGCGGCTCTCCTTCGTGATGCGGATCGACGCGGTGGAGTGGTGGACGCCCACGCCGGCCTCGCGCGACTACGCGCGCGCCTGGCTGGTCTCTGGAGCGCCCTCCGGCAGGGCCCCGGGGCGGCTCGGTGAGCTTCGGCCCCGAGACGGCGCGAGCTCGAGCTCCTGCGGCGAGGCGTGGATCTACGTCGACCGCGCGACGGGAGAGGCCTTCCTGCAAGGGTGGTGCGCGTGAGCGCCGGCGCGTCGGTGCCGTTCGTGGAGCTCTGCGGCCGCTCCTGCTTCTCCTTCCTCGAGGGCGCCTCGCACCCCGAGGAGCTCGTGCACCGCGCCAAGGAGCTCGGCCTCGAGGGGCTCGCGCTCTGCGATCGCGACGGCATCTACGGCAGCGTCCGCGCGCACACGGCGGCGAAGAAGATCGAGCAGCGGGTGATCGTCGGGGCCGAGCTGACGATCGGCGCGCCGCGCGCGGCTGCCGAGCGCGCCGCGCCGCGCGCGCCGGAGGTCCAGCCGTCGGTGGTCCTGCTGGTCGAGGACAGCGAGGGCTACGCGAACCTCTGCCGCCTGCTCACGATCGCGCACGCCGATTGCGAGAAGGGGACGGCGAGCATCTCGGCGGAGGCGATCGCGGCGGCGCCGCGGGGCCTCACCGCGATCGTGCCGCTCGATCCGCTCGTGCCGGCGGCCGTCAGCGGCCCGCTGCTCGGCGCGCTGCGCGACGCGTTCGGCGAGCGCGCGCTCGTCGCGACCTGGAAGCACCTCGACCGCCGCGAC
This sequence comes from Sorangium sp. So ce406, assembly GCF_051474675.1. Taxonomy (NCBI): domain Bacteria; kingdom Pseudomonadati; phylum Myxococcota; order Polyangiales; family Polyangiaceae; genus Sorangium; species Sorangium sp. So ce406. Next base: position 2,391,052 of record NZ_CP150340.1, read on the forward strand.
GGCGAGCGGGTCGCGGCGGCGCTCGCGGCGGAGCGGCGCTACGGCGCCTGCGCGGTGGCGACCGCGCGCCCGCTCTACCACCACCCGTCGCGCAAGCCGCTCGCCGACGTGCTCACGTGCATCCGGACCAAGGCCACGCTCGATCAGGCCGGGACGCGGATCGCGCCGAACGCCGAGGCGTACGTGCGGTCCGGCGCGCAGATGGCGGCGCTGTTCCGCGATCATCCGGCGTGGATCGCGCGCACGGTGGAGGTCGCGTCCCGCTGCCGCTTCTCGCTGTCCGAGCTCCGCTACAGCTTCCCGAGCGACGCGCTCTGCATGCCGGGCGAGACGTCGGACCAGGCGCTGCGCCGCCTCACCGAGGAGGGCTGCCGCGACCGCTACCCCGCGGGGACGCCGCCCCAGGTGCGCGCGCAGATCGAGAAGGAGCTCGTCCTGATCGCGAAGCTCGGCGTGGCCCCCTACTTCCTCAGCGTGCAGCAGGTCGTGAAGATCGCCCGCGCGCGGCAGATCCTCTGCCAGGGCCGCGGGAGCGCGGCGAACAGCGCGGTGTGCTTCGCGCTCGGCGTGACCGCCGTCGACCCGGCCCGTTCCAACCTGCTCTTCGAGCGCTTCCTGTCGGAGGAGCGCAACGAGCCGCCGGACATCGACGTCGATTTCGAGCACGAGCGCCGGGAGGAGGTGATCCAGGCGATCTACGAGATGTACGGCCGCGACCGGGCGGCGATGGTCTCGGAGGTGATCGCCTACCGCGGGAAGAGCGCGCTCCGCGAGGTGGGCAAGGCGTTCGGCTTCTCGCCGGACCAGGTCGACAGGCTGAGCGGCCTCGTGCTCCACCACGAGGCGGACATCACCGAGCAGCGGGTGAGCGAGGCCGGCCTCGATCCGGACGACGTGCGCGTCCGGCAGGCGGTGATGATGGCGAGCGCGCTGGAGGGCTTCCCGCGCCACCTCTCGATCCACGTCGGCGGCTTCGTGCTGTCGTCGGAGCCGCTGCACAGGGTGGCCCCGGTCGAGCCCGCGCGGATGGAGGGCCGCACGGTGATCCCGTGGGACAAGGATGACCTCGACGATCTCGGCTTCTTCAAGATCGACGTCCTGGCGCTCGGCATGCTGACGGCGATCCGCAAGGCGCTCGCGTTGATCCATTCGGATCGGTACGCAGCGCTCGGGGGGCCGGTGGTCCACGCGGAGCGCGCGGAGCAGGACGGCGCGCCCGAGGGGGCCTCGGGTGATGCGGAGCGGGAGGCCGCGCCCGCGGTCGTCGCGGCCGACGCGGAGCGGGGCGGCTCGTCCGCGGGGCCGTGGGGCCACGCCGGCCGGGGCGCCGCGTTCGATCCGATCGCGGCGCTCGCGCAGATCCCGCCGGAGGACCCTGCGGTCTACGAGGCGATCGGCCGGGCCGACACGGTCGGGGTGTTCCAGATCGAGAGCCGCGCGCAGATGGCGATGCTTCCGCGGCTCAAGCCGAGCAAGTTCTACGATCTGGTGATCGAGGTGGCCATCGTGCGCCCCGGGCCCATCCAGGGCGGGATGGTGCACCCCTACCTGCGCCGGCGCACGGGGCAGGAGCCGCCGGTGTCGCCGCACCCGTGCCTGGACCCGATCCTGGAGCGGACGCTCGGCGTGCCGCTCTTCCAGGAGCAGGTGATGCAGATCGCCATGGTGGGCGCCGGCTACACGCCGGGCGAGGCCGATCAGCTCCGCCGCGACATGGCGGCGTGGAAGAAGCACGGGCGCCTCGAGCGGCACCGCGGGCGGCTCATCCAGGGCTTCGCCGAGCGCGGGATCTCGGCGAAGTTCGGGGAGATGCTCTACCAGCAGATCCAGGGCTTCGGCGAGTACGGCTTCCCGGAGTCGCACGCGGCGAGCTTCGCGCTGCTCGTGTATGCGTCGGCCTGGCTCAAGGTCCACCACCCGGCGGCGTTCACCTGCGCGCTGCTCAACGCCCAGCCCATGGGGTTCTACAGCCCGTCGGCGCTGGTGCAGGACGCGCAGCGGCACGGCGTGGAGGTGCGGCCGGTGTGCGTGGTGCAGAGCGCGTGGGACGCGGCCCTCGAGCCCGGCGCCGAGCCCTCGGCGGGCCCTGCGCTGCGGCTCGGCATGCGCCTCGTGAAGGGGCTCGGCGAGGCGGCCGTGGCGGCGATCGTGGCGGCGCGCGAGGACGCGCCGTTCAAGAGCCTCCCGGATCTCGTGCGGCGCGCGGAGCTGAAGAAGAACGAGGTGGAGGCGCTCGCCGAGGCGGGCGCCCTGGCGACGCTGGTGCCCGCGCGGCGGGAGGCGCTCTGGCGGGCGCGCGCGCCCCGCGTGGAGGGGCTCTTCGAGAACGTGCCGATCGAGAAGGACAGGGACGTGGGGCTCCCCCCGCTCAGGCCGCTGGAGCAGCTCGCGCTGGACTACGGGCGCGTGGGCCTGTCGCTGCACGACCACCCGATGCGGCACCTGCGGCCGGCGCTGAAGCGGCGCCGCGGAGGCGCGCGCGTGCGGACCGCCGAGGAGATCAAGGCGGCGCGCAACGGAGAGAGCGTGCGCGTCGCCGGGATGGTCGTCGGTCGCCAGCGCCCGGCGACGGCGAGCGGCGTGACGTTCGTGACGCTCGAGGACGAGACCGGCGTCGTCAACGTCATCGTCCAGAAGCAGGTCTTCGCGGATCACTACCATGTGGCGCGGCACGCCGCGCTCCTTCTCGTCGCCGGGCGGGTCGAGCGGCAGGGAGAGGTGATCCACGTGGTCGCGCGCGAGCTCGAGCGCCTGGAGCTGCCGAGCGGGCAAGACGTCGCGCTCAAGTCGCGCGACTATCACTGAGCGCTCTCGCCCTCGGAGGCGCAGGGCGCGGAGGACCTCGTCGAGGAGCGCGCGCGTCAGCGCGACGCGACGACCTCGTCGAGGAGCGCGCGCGTCAGCGCGACGCGACGACCTCGTCGAGGAGCGCGCGCGTCAGCGCGACGCGACGACCTCGTCGACCAGCGAGAGCAGCGTCGCCGCGTCGAACGGCTTCAGGAGCAGCCGGGCGTCGACCTGCTGCAGGAACGCCTTGCTGCGCTCGGTGAAGGCACCGCCGGTCAGGAACACGACCCGGCGCTGCTGCTCGGGCGCGAGCTCCGCGAGCGAAGCGTAAAAATCCATTCCCGTCATATCGGGCATCATGAGGTCGCACAGGATGGCGTCGTAGCGCTCACCGGCGCGGATCCGGGCGAGCGCGTCGCGGGCGCTCGCGGTCGCGGTCGTCTCGTGCCGTGGCTCGAGCGTGCCCGCGATCGCCCGCGTGAGCAGCGGCTCGTCGTCGATGATGAGGATCCGCTGCCGCGGTGCCGCCTGCAGCTCGGCCGGGGCGAGCCTGCCGCCCTCGCGCGACCAGCGCGGCGCGTCGTCGCCGGGCGCAGCCGGGGCGCGCGCCTCGCCGGTCCCGGCGGCGGGGAGGACGACGCGGAACGTGCTCCCCTCGCCGGGGCGGCTCTCCACCTCGATCTGCCCCCCGAGCGCCGTGACGATGGAGTGGCAGATCGCGAGCCCCAGCCCCAGCCCTTCGCCCTCTTCCTTGCTCGTGTAGAACGGATCGAAGATGCGCCCGAGCGCCTCGGAGGCGATCCCGGTCCCCGTGTCGCGCACCGCGACGACGACCTGCCCCGCAGCGTCGCAGCGCGTCGAGAGCTCGATCTCGTTCTGCTCGGCGAGCCCCTCGGGGATGGCCTGCGCGGCGTTCACGATGAGGTTCAGGAAGACCTGCGCGAGCCGCGGCTCGTTCGCCTCGACCGGCGGCACCTCGTCGAAGCTCCGGACGACGCGGGCGCGGTGCCGGATCTCGTTCATCGCCATGTGGACGCAGGACTCGAGCACCCGCCGGACATCGACCGGCCCTCGGCGGTCGTCCTCGGCGCGCGAGAAGGTGTGGAGGTCGCGCACGATGAGCCGCACGCGCTCCGCGCCCTCGCGCGCGTCCTCCAGGAGGTTCAGCACCTCGGAGAGCTCGCTCGACGGCGCGCGGCCGTCGACGTGAGCGCGCCCCCAGGGGCCGCTGCGCGAGGCGCTGCTCCGTCGATCGAGCGAGGCGATGCGCCGGATGGCCGCGTCGACGTTCGTGATGACGAAGGCGAGGGGGTTGTTGATCTCGTGGGCGACGCCTGCGGCCAGCGTGCCGACGCTCGCCATTCGGCCGGCGAGGACGAGGCGGGCCTGCGTCTGCGCGAGCGCGTGGCGCGCGGCGGCCTCGCGCGCGGCGCGCGCGCGGGCGACGCGGAGCCGCGCCCGAGCGCCCGCGCCGTCCCCGTCGACGCCCACGAGCAGGACGTCGCTCGCGCCCGCCGCCAGGATGCCTTCGACGTCCGCGTCGCGCTCGGTGAGCGCGAGGACGATCACCGCCTCGCCGCCGGGCTGCGCCCGCACGCGGCCGCAGAGCGCCGCGGCGCCGGCCGGGTCGCTCCAGTCGATGGCGAGCACCGGCGGCGGCTCGCGCAGGCACTGCTCGAGCGCGCGCTCCGGGTCCGAGGTGACGCCCACGTCCGGTACATGGCGTCGGATGAGCGCCTCGAGTCGCTCGCTCGCCGCGGCGCGCCCGCGGAGGAGCAGGATAGCGGCCGATTCCGCGCAGCCCATCGACGTCCTCTCAACGTGGGTTCGCAGCCTCTTTACCGCATCTCCACCCCGGCGTGCAGGCAGGTGATCCGTCGCCGCGCGAATGCCCCGCGCCTCGCCGCGTCGCCGGCCTCGCCAGCCGCTCGCCCGTCGCGCGGCTAGCGCGGGCTCGCCGTCGCGTCGTCGTCCGGATCGCCGTCGTCGGCGACCCTCGACGCGTCGTCCGTGAGCGGCGGGTACAGGCTCTCGACGAGCGCCGCGGAGACCCGCTCCCCAAGGCGCGCGTCCATCTGCGCCATCGCCTCGCGGAGCCGGTCGATCTCCGCCGACAGGGCCTCCTTGAGCGGTCGGCGCTGCGTCTCCTCCATCCCGGCGAGCTCCGTCAGCGCCTCCCCGAGGCGTTCGCGCGCCGCCTCGGCCGCGCCGCCTGCGTCGTCCGCGTCGGCCTCCCGGACCAGGTGCTCCGCGACGCGCACGTGCCCGCGGTAGCGCACCCGCGTCCGCTCGAGGAAATCCCGGTACGGCTTCACCGCCCCGCTGAGCGCCTGCACGGACGCCGCGAGCGCGCGCGCCTCGCCGCGGAGCGCCTCGCGATCGGCGTCGGCGAGCGCCGGGTTGCGCTCGACGTGCGCCTCGAGCGTGGCCAGCACCTCGCGGGCCCAGCGGAGGTGCCGCAACCCCGAGGCGCCGCGGGACAGACGCCGCCTGGCCGCCCGCTCCGCGCCCGATCCGGCGCTCACGCCACCGCCGCCGCCGGCGCCGCCTCGCGCTCCGGGCGCTTCGCCGTCTCGTTGATCCGCACGCTCACGAGCTTCGAGACGCCGGGCTCCTGCATCGTCACGCCGTAGAGCACGTCGACCGACTGCATCGTGCGCTTGATGTGCGTGATCAGGATGAACTGCGAGTGGCTCGTCATGCTCCGGATCGCCTCGTTGTAGCGCGCCACGTTCGCCTCATCGAGCGGCGCGTCGACCTCGTCGAGGATGCAGAACGGCGACGGCTTGAACTGGAAGATCGCGAAGATGAGCGACACGGCGGTGAGGGCCTTCTCGCCGCCGCTCATGAGCTCGATGTTCCCGAGCTTCTTGCCCGGCGGCTGCGCCAGGATCTCGATCCCCGTCTCCAGCATGTCATCGGGGTTGGTCAGCCTGAGCTCGGCCTGACCGCCGCGGAACATCTTCGGGAACAGCGCCTTGAAGCGCGCGTTGATGCCGTCGTACGTCGTCTTGAAGAGCCGCTTCGACTCGCGGTTCATCTGGGCGATCGCCTTCTCGAGGTCGTCGAGCGCCTTCTCGAGGTCGGCCTTCTGGCCCGAGTAGTACGTGTACCGCTCCTCGGCCTCGGCGTGCTCGCGCACGGCGTCCAGGTTGACGGGGCCCATGCGGTCGAGCAGCTCCGTCAGCTCCTGGATGCGCGCGCGGTGCGAGGCGTCGACCGGCGGCCGCTTGTGGTAGTCGCCGACCACGCGGGCGAGCTCCAGCCCGCGGAAGCGCTCGCGCACCCCCTCGATGAGGTGGTTGTGCTCGACCCGCAGCCGCTCCAGCGCGAGCTCGTGCTTGCGGAGCTGCTCCGTCACCTCGGCGAGCTCCTGGCGCAGCCCGCGCAGGTCGGCCTCGCGCCCCGCGTGCGCCTGCCGCGCCTCGTCCAGCGCGCGCCGCGCCTCGGTCAGCGTGGCCTGCGCCGCGTGCGCCTCGGCGACGGCGCGGACGAGCGCCTCACGCGCGATCACGATCGTGGCCGCGGCCTTCCCGGCGCCGACCGCGCTCTCGGTCCGCTCCTGATCGAGCCGGGCGATGCGGCCGCGGAGCTCGTTGCACGACCGCGCGAGCCGCTCGACCGTGCCCCGCGCCGCCGCCGCGCGCTCGCGCACGCGCGCGAGCTTCACCTTGCGCTCGGTCACGACCGACTGCTGCCCGAGCACCCGCTCGCGCCACTCGGCCGCGACCTGCTCGGCGTGCTCGAGGCCCGCCGCCGCCGCCTCGCGCGCCGCGCGCCCGGCCGCGAGCTTGTCCCGCGCCGCCTGCTGCTCGCTCCCGCCGGCGTCGAGGTTGTCGGCGAGGTCCTCGAGCTCGGAGCGCACCACGCCCTCGCGCTTCTGCGCCGCGGCGAGCTGCTCCTCCGCGCGGCGCAGGTCCTTCTCGGCCGTCACGAGCGCGAGCTCCCCCTCGTGCGCCTCGCTGCGCGCCCGCTCCAGCGCCGTCCCCACCTCGGCGATCCGCAGGCGGAGCTTCTGCTGCGCGTCGAGCAGCGCCGTCACCTCCTCCGACTTGGCCGCGACGAACTCGTGCAGCGCGCGCATCTCGCGCTTCTGCTCGATCATGCCCGCCGCGACCGCGTCGCCCGAGCCGCCGCTCACCACGCCGTCCTCGCGGACGACCGTGCCGTCGAGCGCCACGAGCGTGCACCCCGCGCCCTCCGCAGCGAGCCGCGCCGCTACCGCGGCCGACTCGACGACCACCGCGTCCCCCACGAGCGCCCGCGCCAGCGCCTCGTCCTCCGGCGCGAACACGAGCCGGTCCACGAGCGGCCCGAGCACGCCCTCGCCGCGCGGCGGCCGCCGCGCGGCGCCGGCCACGAACGCCGGCCGCGCCGCGATCACGCTGGCCCGCCCGCGGTTGTTCTTCGACAGATCCGCGAGCAGCGCGATCCCGCGCTCGACGTCGCTCACCACCGCGCACTGCAGCCGGTCCCCGAGCAGCCCCGCGAACGCCGCGGTCAGATCGGCCGGCGCCTCGATCCGGTCGGCCACGAGCCCGAGCAGCGCCGGGTCCTTCGTCTTGAGGAGGTTCTTCACCCCGGCGCCCACGCCCTCCAGCCGGGCGTGCAGCTCCTCGAGGGCGCGGAGCCGGTTGCGCCGCTGCCCGAGCTCGTTCTTCGCGTGCTCCACGGTGCGGTCGCTCGCGACCGCCTGCTCCCGCAGCGCCTTCATCTCGGCGTCGAGCCGCGTCCGCTCCTCCGCGGAGATCCGCTTCCCGTCCGCGAGCTCCGCCACGTTCCGCGTCAGGGACGAGCGCCGCCGCTCGAGCTCCTCGGACTCGTACATCAGCCGCCCGAGCTCGTCCTCCAGCTTCGCCCGCCGCTGGCTCATCTCGGTCATGCGCCTGTCGAACCCGGCGAGCGACGCCTCGGCGGCCGCGACCGCCGCGGTGGCCTCGCCGGCCCGCCGCCTCAGCGCCGCGACCTCGTGCTCGGCCGTGCGCTCTCCGTGGCGCAGCTCCTCGAGCCGCTCGTGCTGCTCGAGCGCGAGCTCGCTCTCCCGCGCCTCCTCTTCCTCGACGCCGGCGAGCTGCGCCTCGAGCTGCGCCTTCTCGTTCGTGAGCTCGTCGACCGTCTTCTCGAGCTCGCCCTGCTCCTTGGCCGCGGTGACGAGCCGCTCTTCCAGGTGCCGCAGGCGGTCGCGCGCCCGCGCGATCTCCGCCTCGTGGGTGCGCACCTGGTTGTCGGCCGCGAACGCCTCGTTCTGCGCCTTCTCGGCCCGCTCCTCGCAGGCGAGGGCCTCGAGCCGGGTGACCTCGATCTCCGCCTCGCGCGCGGCGAGCGCCGTCTGCGCCACCTGCGCGCGCTCGGCGTGCTCGGCCCTGCCGATCGACTCGCGCTGCGTGAGCACCGTGATCTCGAGGAGCTTGTGCGACGCCTCGTGGAGCACGAGGTCCTCCAGCTCCTTGCGGTAGTTCACGTACCGCTCGGCCTTGGCCGCCTGGCGCTTCAGGGACGCGAGGTTCCGCTGGATCTCGGAGACGATGTCCCCCACGCGGAGCAGGTTCTGCCGCGTCTGGTCCATCTTCTGCTCGGCCTGCTTCTTCCTGGCCTTGTACTTCGTGATGCCGGCGGCCTCCTCGATGAGCATCCGCCGGTCCTCCGGCCGCGCCGAGACGATGAGCCCGATCTTGCCCTGCTCGACGATGGAGTAGGCCTTCGTGCCGACGCCGGTGCCGAGGAACAGGTCGGTCACGTCCTTGAGCCGGACCTGGGTCTTGTTGATGAGGTACTCGCTCGTCCCGTCGCGGAAGAGCCGCCGCGTCACCGCGATCTCCGCGTAGTCCCGGTACTCGAGCGGGAGCTGCGACGCCGCCGTGGGCTCGCTGTTGTCGAAGGTGAGCGTCACCTCGGCCATCCCGTGCTGGGCGCGGGTCTCGGAGCCGTTGAAGATGACGTCCGACATCGACTTACCGCGGAGGTGCTTCGCGCTCTGCTCGCCGATGGCCCACCGGATCGCGTCGACGATGTTCGACTTGCCGCAGCCGTTCGGACCGACGATGCCCACCACGTCGGTGTCGAAATGGACCACCGTCCGGTCGACGAACGACTTGAACCCGCTGATCTCGAGCTTCCGAATGCGCATGACGTCCCCGGGACCGGCCAGGCGAGCTTAAACGTATCGTCACAGCACGCCACGTACCGTCACGACTGGTATCCCCCGGGGTCTACGTGCGCTGGCGTCGCGCGGCAAGACCGGAAACCCGTCTCCTCACGCGAACATCGGGGACCAGGTCTTGCGTGACGCGACAGCGAGGCGACGCGCGTCGATCGAAACGAGCGATGTCCGCGGCGCAACGCGCCCTCCTGGCAGCCGCCTTGACAGGTGGCTAACGTGGCCATATCCCTCGCGTTGTTTCGAGGAGTAGAAACGCCATGCCCACTTACGAATACGCCTGCACATCCTGCGCGCATGAATGGGAGGCCGAGCAGTCCATCAAGGAGGCTCCGCTGACGGAGTGCCCGTCGTGTCACGGCGCGACGGCCCGGCGGCAGATCTCGCGCGGCACGGGCTTCATCCTCAAGGGCGGCGGCTGGTACTCCGACCTCTACGCCTCCGGCTCGAACAAGCCGCCCGCGAAGTCGGACGGCGGGTCGGGCAGCTCGTCGGGGTCGGAGGGGACGAGCTCCGACGCCGGATCGAGCGGCTCCTCGTCGACGAGCAGCACCAAGAGCGACTCCAGCGCGTCGTCCGCCTCCGCGGCGGCCTGACGCCGTCTCGGCGATCGGCGACGGCGGTGTAGACATCCCTGCGCGGCGCGGCGCCGTGCGGGGAGAGCCCTGCGCTCGCGCCGGGAGTGCTGCGTGTCCACCTGTGCCGGGGGCGGTGCTAGGGTGGCCGGGATGGATGAGAGAAAGCGACTTGAGGAGCTCCGCCGGCAGCTCACGGAGCTGGATCAAGAAATCCTGCGAAGCGTCGAGCGCCGCGCGCGCATCGCGCACGAGCTGGCCAAGCTGAGGACGGGCACGGCGCGGTTCGCCCCCACGGCCGACGCCGCCCACATCCAGGCGCTCGAGCGTGCCGTGACGCCGCCGTTCCCGCTCCGCGCCGTCCGGCCGATCTTCGTCGCCATCGACGCGGCCTCGCGCGCGTACGAGCTCGCTCCCCGGGTCGCGTACCTGGGCGCCGAGGGCGACTACGGCTGGACCGCGGCGCACGATCACTTCGGCGTCGGCGGCGAGTTCGTCCGCGCGGACAGCGCCGTCGCGGCCATCGAGGAGGTCGCGCGCTCGCGCGCGGACTTCGCCGTGGTCCCGTACGAGTCGTTCAAGGAAGGGCCGATCTTCCCGACCATCCAGGCGATCGGCGGCGCCGATCTCAAGGTCGTCGGCGAGCGCCAGCTCGCGCAGGCGCTCGACCTCGTGAACCGGAGCGGCAACCTCGCCGACGTCGAGCGGGTCTACTGCTCGCCGCAGGACCACGTGGCCTGCGTGAACTACCTCGAGCTCCAGCACCCGCGCGCCCTGGTGCTCGACGTGCGGTGCCCTCAGGTCGCCTGGGATCTCGCGGCCGAGAACGAGGGCAGCGCCGCCATCGTCCCCCGCGGCTTCACCGGCGGGCAGGAGCTCCGCGTCGCCCGCGAGAACGTCGGCGACGAGGGGGAGCTCCGGATCCGCTACGCGGTGCTCTCGCGGCTCCCCGCGCCGCGCTCGGGCCACGACGCCACGGCGGTCCTCTTCAGCGTCCACGACCGGCCCGGCGCGCTCCACGACATCCTCCAGCACTTCAAGGAGCGGAGCTGCAACCTCCGGCGCGTCCACTCCCGCCCCGTCCCCGGTGAGGGCTGGGACTATGTCTTCTACGTCGAGGTCAGCGGCCACACGACGGATCGCGCGCTCGTCGCGGCGCTCGAGGGCGTGAAGCGCGAGACCAAGATGCTGAAGATCATCGGCTCCTTCCCCCTGGAGCGCCCCGACCCGCCGCACGAGCGCGCTGGATGACGATCGAGATGATGCGGATGCTGCTGCATTCCAGGGGCGCTGTCGCCCGGCGCTGCGCGGTGGGCGCGATCGCGATCGCGGCGCTCGCTGGTACATCGACGCTCGTCAGCTGCGGCGGCGCGGACGACAGCCTCGCCCTGGTGGGCGGAGAGAAGATCGACGCGACCGCGATCGATCGCGACCCCCTGGCCGTCCTGCCGAGCGGCGCGGTGATGCTCGGCTACCTCGACGCGGCCGCGCTGTTCGCCTCCGGCCTGGGGGCCGAGGTCAACCAGATCGTCGCGAGCCTGCTCCCGCTCGGTCCGGAGTCGAACTTCGTCCCCTCGCGCGACGTCGTGAAGGTCTATGGCGGCCTGTACGCGATGCAGGGCGCCGACTTCTGTGCGGTCATGCAGGGCACCTTCGACGTCGACGCGATCCGCCGCGCCGCCGATGCCCGGACCGTGACCGTCATCGGCGCGCCGCTCGTGAAGACGCGCTACGCCGACAACGACCTCTTCACTGCCGGCAACGTCGGCTTCGTCGTGCTGACGCCGCACACGATCCTCACGGGCAACGAGACCGGCATGCGTCGGGCCCTCGACCGGCTCCGCTTCAGCAAGCTGCAGCGCTCCGTGCCGTCGTGGATGGTCGAGCTCCTGAACACGAAGAACGCGTCGTTCGCCGTGGCCGGCGATCTCACGAGCCAGCCCGCGGTCGCGTCCGCGGCAGGGCAGCTCCCGTTCCTCTCGGGCCTCCAGTACGTGCGCGTCATCGGCAATTTCCAGCCGCCTGGCGTCAACTTCGCCGGCGCGCTCACGTACACGGACCCGCAGAGCGCCGCGAACGGCGCCGTCGCGCTCCGCAACCTCGAGCAGATCGCCCGGATCGCGACCCTGCTCTCGTCGTGGGGCTTCGGCTACGGCTCCGTTCCCCCGATGCAGGTGGCGCAGCGCGAGAGCGACGTCGCGTTCACGCTGCCGCTCGGCGAGGGGATCGTGCGCATGCTCCTCCGCACCGCCGCCGAGACGGCGAGGAGCGCGGCGCTCGTGCGCTGACTCAGGTCTTGCGAGGGGCCCCGCGCGTGGGCGGCGCGGCGCGCGCGGGGTCGTCCGGCCACGCGTGCTTCGGGTAGCGGCGACGGAGCTCCTTGGCGATCGCCGGATAATGACGCGCCCAGAACCCGGACAGGTCGGTCGTGACCTGCACGGGGCGCTGGTTCGGCGCGCACAGGTGCAGCACCACGGGCACCCGCCCGCCGGCGACGCGCGGCCCCTCCGCCATGCCGAAGAAGTCCTGCAGCCGGGACGCGAGCGACGGCGGCGCGTCCGCCGTGTACTCGAGGCGCGCCCGCCGGCCGCCGGGCAGGACGATCGACTCGGGGGCGAGCTCGGCGAGCGCGCGCGCCTGCGCGGGGCTCAACGACCCATGCACGGCGCCCGCCAGGTCCGCGTCGCGGAGCTCGGCGAAGCTCTTCCGACCGGCGCAGAGCGCGTCGAGCGCGGCGAGCACCGCGTCCTCGCCGACGTCGGGCAGCCTGGCGTCCGGGCAGTGCGCGCGGACGAACGCGACCCGCAGGAGCCAGCCCTCGAGCGCGTCGCCCTTCACGAACGCCCGCCACCCCTTCGCCCTCGCCTGCGCGGCGAGCTCGCGGGCCGCCGCCTCCGACAGCGGACCGCCCGCGCCCGTGGTCGGCCGCGCCTCGTCGAGCACCAGGGCGTCGTACGAGAGCCGGCGCACGACCTCGACGCGCTCCGCGGCGGCGTTCCACGTCGCCTCCGTCGTGTCGCGGATCGCGTCCGTGAAGAGGTCGAGCAGCCAGTCGGCCTCGATCGCGCTCGCCGCCCGGACGATCGTGCGCGCCGAGCGCCCCTCGCTGCGCTCCTCGATGTCGACGGCGACCACGAGGTCGACGTCCTCGATCACGCTCGCCTCGGAGAGCGCGGCCGTCCCGCCGGCGGCGAGCACGACCTCTCGCCCGCTCCGCCCCGAGGCGTTCGCCGGGCGGCGGAGGCGCCCCACCCGGTCGGGGTAGCCGGCGAGGATCGCGATGCGCTGCGCGACCTCGCGCGCCTCCGCGGTCTCCGGCGGCGCCGCGCTCCGGTGGTCGGCGAGCCGCGAGAGCTGCTTGCGCGTCCGCTCCACCGCGAGCGCGCGCGCCGGGTCGATGCCGAGCCACCGCAGCCGGTCTGCCGCGAAGCGCGCGCGATCGGCCTCGTCGAACGTCTGCAGCGCGGCGAGCAGATCGGAGCTGTGCCGCGCGTCGCTCCGCCGCCCGTGGCCGTCCCGCGGGCCCGCCGGCGCGCCGAGGTCGCGCTCCGCGACGAGCGCCGCGAGGGTGCACCCGTCGTCGGCGATGCCGCGCCGCTCGGCCTCGACGATCATCCGCGCCTGCCGCGGGTGCGCCGGGAAGCGCAGCATCCGCCGCCCCGTCGGCGTCACGCGCCGCCCCTCGTCGAGCGCGCCGAGCCGCACGAGCAGCGCCTCGGCCGCGGCGAGCGCAGCGGCAGGCGGCGCCTCCAGCCACCCGAAGCCCGCGAGATCCGTGACGCCCGCGGCGCATAGCTCGAGCACCGTCTCCGCGAGGTCGAGCCGGCGGATCTCGGGCGCCTCGTGCTCTGGCCGCGCGGTGAGATCTCCGCGCGTGTAGAGCCGGAGGCAGCGGCCGGGTCGCGTGCGCCCGGCGCGCCCCGCGCGCTGCGCCGCGGCGGCGCGGGCGATCGGCGCGACGCGGAGCGTCGGCAAGCCCGACCAGGGAGCGTGCGCGGCCACGCGCGCGAGGCCGCTGTCGACGACCGCGACGACGCCGTCGATGGTGACGGAGGTCTCCGCCACGTTGGTCGAGAGGATGACCTTGCGCCGATCGGCGGGGCGCACGGCGCGGTCCTGCTCCGCCGGCGACAGCGATCCGTGGAGCGGCAGGAGCAGGAGGTCCTCGCTCTTCGCGAGGGCCGCGCACGCCTCCATCGACCGCCGGATCTCCGCGGAACCCGGCAGGAACACCAGCACGTCGCCGTCGAGCCCATCCTCGATGAGCTGCCGCACCGACGAGGCGACGAGGCTCTCGAGCGTCCGGTCGCCCCAGTGCGCCGGCGCGCGGCGATCGCCGGCGGCGTGCGTCGACGCGCTCACCCGGGCCGCCGGCAGGTACTCGATCGCGACGTCGAACATCCGCCCCTCGGCGCGCAGGATCGGGGCCGGCGCAGCCTCGGTCGCCGGCGCGCCGCGCTCGCCTCCTGCCTCGCTCGCCACAGCGTCCTGCGCGGCCGGCCCGCCGAGGAACGCCGCGATCGGCCCGGCCTCGAGCGTGGCGGACATCACGACGAGGCGGAGATCGGGCCGCGCGCCGCGCTGCAGGCGCCGGAGCAGCGCGAGCGCGACGTCGCCCGTGAGGTGCCGCTCGTGGAACTCGTCGAGCACCACGGCGCTGACGCCCCGGAGCTCGCGATCGACAAGGAGCCGCCGCGTCAGCACGCCCTCGGTCACGAACCGGATCCGCGTGGCCGGACCGGCGGCCTCCTCGAAGCGCATCGTGTAGCCCACGGTCTCGCCGACGCGCTCACCGAGCTCTTCCGCGACGCGGCGCGCGGACAGGCGCGCCGCGAGCCGCCGCGGCTCGAGCACCAGGATCTCGCCGCGCTCGGCGAAGCCCGCGTCGAGCAGGGCGCGGGGCACGCGCGTCGTCTTGCCCGCGCCGGGCGGCGCCTCGAGCACCACGCTCGGGCGCGCGCGCAGGGTGGCGCAGAGATCGGGGAGGAGCGGATCGATCGGCAGCGGCTGCATGGCTTCGGTGCTCTACCGCGGAGGAGCGCGGCCCCGGAGCCTAGCAATCCTTCGTGCGCGCGGAGCTGTGATAGTCGTCGGGTACCGTGAGCGCCTCGACCGATCCGACCCAGCTCTCCGCGACCGTGCTCTCCGCGCTCCTGGCCGCGCGCGAGATCAGCTCGGAGGAGCTGACGCGGGCGCACCTCGCGCGCATCGACGCGCTCGACCCGCGGCTCCACGCCTTCACCCAGGTGCTGCGCGACGAGGCGCTCGCGGCTGCCCGCAGCCTCGACGACGAGCGCCGCCGCGGGGACGTCCGCGGCCCGCTCCACGGGCTCCCGGTCACCGTGAAGGAGTCGCTCGACATGGCCGGAATGGCCTCCACGCTGGGCGTCGCGTCCCGCAGGGACCATCGAGCGAAGGGCGACGCGGCCGTCACCGCGCTGCTCCGCCGCGCGGGGGCGGTGATCCTGGGGCGCACGAACGTCTCGCAGCTCCTCCTGTACAACGAGTCGCGCAATCCCCTGTTCGGCCAGACCGCGAACCCGTGGAGCCTCGACCATAGCTCGGGCGGCTCGTCCGGCGGCGAGGCCGCGGCCATCGCGGCGGGGATGTCGCCGCTCGGCATCGGCACGGACATCGGCGGCAGCATCCGCGTCCCCGCGCATTGCTGCGGGATCGCAGGCCTGAAGCCCACGCTCGACCGCTGGACCAACCAGGGGAGCAACTCGGCGCTGCTCGGGCAGGAGGCGATCCGCGCGCAGGTCGGGCCGATGGCCAGGAGCGCCCGCGACCTGGCGCTCGTCGTCTCCGAGCTCGATCCCGCGGCCATGGCCGAGCTCGACGTGCGCGTGCCGCCCTTCCCGATCGTCGAGCCGGCGAGCGTCGAGGTGGCGCGGCTGCGCGTCGGGTTCTACTGCGACGACGGCCTGGTGCCCTCATCGACCGCCGTCGCCCGCGCCGTCCTGAAGGCGGCGTCGGCGCTGCGCGCGCGGGGCGCGACCGTCGTGCCGTTCACGCCGCCCGGCATGGTCGACGCGGTCTACGGGTACTTCGCGGCGCTCTCCGCGGACGGCGGCGCGACGGCGCTTGCGCTTGCGGAGGGCGGCGAGGGGGCGGAGCTCGACGTCGCGCTCCGATCGCTCCGCACGATGGCCACGCTCCCGCCGTTCGCGCGGCGCGCCGCCGCGCGCGTCGCCGGGCTCGCGGGCGAGCGGCGGCTCCAGCGCCTGCTCGAGGTCACCGGGCCGAAGTCCGTCGCCGAGTTCTGGCGCGCCACGCACGCCCTGCGCGAGGCGCGCACCGCGATCGCGTCGTCGATGCGCGCCGAGGCGCTCGACGTGCTGCTCTGTCCGCCGTACGCGACGCCGGCGCTGCCGCACGCCGCGTCGCGCGACTTCGTGCTCGCGGGCAGCCCCGCGATGCTCTGGAACCTCGCGCAGTTCCCGGCCGGCGTCGTCCCCGTGACCCGCGTGCGGGCCGAGGAGGCGCGCCGCGTGCGGCCGCGTGACCGGCTGGAGAAGCGGGCCGCCGAGGTCGATGCGAAGAGCGAGGGGCTGCCCGTCGGGGTGCAGGTCGTCGGCTTCCCCTACAGCGAGCACGTGGTGCTGGCGGCCATGATCGCCATCGAGGACGAGCTCGCCGGCGAGCCGGATCGGCCCACCACGCCGGTCGCACCGCGCTCGCTTGCCGGATGACGCGGTGACGTCCGGGCGCCGCGCGGCGCCGGCGACACGGTGATGCCTCGACACCGCCGCGGCGCCGTCCCCCGGCGCGACCCCGGTCAACGAGCACCGAAGCCCTACAAAGCCGAAAGGTCCGCCGGAGAATCTCTCCGCCGGACCAGTCGGGGCGAGTGGATTCGAACCACCGACCCCTTGACCCCCAGTCAAGTGCGCTAACCAGGCTGCGCTACGCCCCGAGCCACTCCGCCGCCTCGTTTCGGTGCGGAGCGAGGCGCACCGTAGTCGAAGCCCTGCCAATTGCAAGGGTTTCGCGTCGCGCATCGCAGACCCGCTCCGGACGGGGGCGTCCCGCGTTGAGCAGGGGCATGCGAGCGCCACGGATCGCTCCGCGAGGCGCCGCCGTCCTCAGGGCAACGGCGCGGGCGCGCGATCCGGGCGGCGCGACGGGATGGCGCGGAGCGCGGCGGCGAGGCTGTCCGCGGTGCCCTCGGCGACGACGATCCCGTCGTCGTCCCTGGCCCACGCGACCACGTCGCCCGCGTCGCACGCGACGACGGGCACCCCGAGCGCGCGCGCCTCGCGGATCACCGTGGGGGCGGCCTCGTGCGACGAGGGGTGCAGCAGCACGTCCGCCGCGCCGATCCACGCGAGCGCCTCGCGCCGCGGCAGCGCGCCCGTGAAGCGCACCGCCGCGCCGCCTGCGCTGCTCACGCCGTCGGCGGCGCCGCCGCGCCGCGCGAGGCGCTCGAGCGCGGCGCGCTCCGGGCCATCGCCGACCACGACGAGCCGCAGCCCGGGGCCCGCCGCGCGCGCGGCCGCGATCGCGAGCTCGACCCGCTTCGTCGGGATCAGCCGGCACGCCACGACGGCGACGCGCTCGCCCGGGCTCTGCAAGATCTCGCGCCGGAGCATGTCCGCGCGCTCGGCGACGGGCGGCAGGTCGAACGCGGGCGGCTCGACGCGCGAGGCGCCGAGCAGCGCGCGCCCCTGTTTCGGCGCGAGCGCGCCCGCGAGCGCGTCGAGGAGCGCGCTCGCCGCGAAGATGAAGCGCGCTTCGCGCCGGAGGAGCGCGCCGACGATCGACGCCCGCGCCGCGCGCGGCGCGCGGAGGAGCAGCCGCACGTCGGCGCCGTGCGCGCGCACCTCGAGCGGCGCGCGGGGCGAGGCGACCAGGAGCGGCCACGCGCAGGGGACGATCCAGTGCGCCACCGCGCGATCGACAGGCCCGATCTGGCGGAGCCGCGCGAGCACCGAGAGCGCGAACGGGCCCGCGGAGAGCAGCCGGAGCGGCGATTCGCGCGCGCGCGCCACGGCGCCCGGCCACCCGAACAGCGCGCCGCCTCCGGCCCGATGGACGACCAGCTCGCCGTCCCGCGACGGCGCGTCGAGGACCGAGCCCCCGGCGGCGATCACGTGGACCTCGGCCCCGCTGCGCGCGAGCTCCTGCGCCGACGACCGCACGAAGTGGCCCGAAGGATCCTCGTCGCTGATCGGATAGGACGTCGTGACCACGACGGCGCGCATCGGGAACCTCAGAGGCCGGGGCGCATCGCGAGCGCCGCGCCCGCGTCGCTCGGACGCGTGGCCGGGGACGCATCACGCCGCCGCGCGGCGGATCGAGCAGCTCGAACAGCGTGAACAAAATGACAAGACGCAGAGCACGCCGCGGACGCTTGATCCAGCGTCCTCGCGCGTCTTCTGCGTCTTGGCTGTTGCGCTCGGGAGAGAGACGGTCGTCCTAGGCGACCATGTCCATCTTGGACCGCTTCCGGCGGCGGCGCGCGGCCTCGGAGGCCTTCTTCCGCCGCTTCACGGACGGCTTCATGTAGTGCCGACGCCGCTTCAGCTCGCGGAGGATCCCCTCGGCAGCCATCTTCCTCTTGAGGTGTTTGATGGCGCGCTCGATGCCCTTGTCGCCCACGGCGACCTCGAGCGGTTTGCACTGAATGGCGTCTGTCGGCATGTCTCGAAGCGTCCTCTTGCTGGGATAAAAACTTGCCCAGGTGGCGGGCGGAAATGCAAGCCGGCGGGGGGCCGGCAGCGCGGGGCGCGCACTATGGCAGAGCCCCCCCAGCCTCGCAAGAGTCATCCCCGCAGGACGGAGCAGGGCGCCGCGGCCCGGGGCGCCGGCCGATCGGCCTGGTTTTGCCGGTCCGTCCGGTCCGAGGGCGCGATTATCAGGACTTGCAATTGAGAAACTTTCTAAGTATCTATCTCGCCGTGGCCGCCGCGCGAACACCTGCCCCGAAGGGTTCTGCGTCCCGTCCTCCCCGGGGGCGTGCGGCCGCCTTCGGCGGCGAGGGGGTGGCGGAGGACGCCAGGGTCGCGTCGATGCTCGCCTGCGTGAGGTCGTCGGGGCTCAAGCTGACGCCGCAGCGCCTGGCGATCGTGCGCGAGCTCGCGGCCGATCCGACCCATCCGACGGCGCAGGAGCTGTTCGAGCGGCTCCGGCCGGCGCTGCCGACGATGAGCTTCGCGACTGTCTACAACACGCTGGACGCGCTCGCGTCCGCTGGGCTCTGCGTCGCGCTGTCGCTGTCCCCCGGCGCGTCGCGGTTCGATCCGAACATGGCGGCGCACCACCACGCGGTGTGCGATCGCTGCGGGCTCGTCCGCGACGTGCCGTGCGAGCCGCGCGATCCGGGCGCGTCGTCGGCGGAGCGATCGGGAGAGAGCGTCCCCGCGCAGCTCCCGGCCGCGCCGGGCTTCGAGGTCCGCGCCGTCGAGCGGATCTACCGGGGAATCTGCGCTGCGTGCGCGAAGGGCAGCCAGGGAGACGCCGCCGCGCAGGCGAAGGCGCGAGACGCCGGGCGCGCCGACGCGACCAGTCGACTCCGCCGTGCAGGGGCGCGCAGGGCGCGGCGCCCGGAACATGTCTAGCCGGACCGCCGCGCCGGCGCGCTGACCTGCGCGGCCACCAGGGATTCATCGTCCCAGCCGTTCAACCAAGGAGAGCGAACATCATGGCCAACAAGCAGCTCACGGGCACGAAGACGCACCAGAACCTGAAGGACGCGTTCGCCGGGGAGTCCCAGGCGAACCGCCGCTACCTGTACTTCGCAAAGGTCGCCGACGTGGAAGGTCGCCCCGACGTCGCGGGCCTCTTCAAGGACACGGCTGACGGCGAGACGGGCCACGCGCACGGCCACCTCGATTACCTGAAGCAGGCGGGGGATCCGGCGACCGGCCTGCCGATCGGCAGCACGGAGAAGAACCTGAAGGCCGCCGTCGCCGGCGAGACCCACGAGTACGAGACGATGTACCCGGGCTTCGCCAAGGAGGCCCGCGAGGAGGGCTTCGACGACATCGCCGAGTGGTTCGAGACGCTCGCCAAGGCCGAGAAGTCCCACGCGGGGCGCTTCCAGAAGGCGCTGCAGTCGCTCGATTTCTGATCTTTGCCCGAGGAGATAGCGCGAGCGTCCCGGATCGCGCCGAGCCGCCGGCGGCTCGATCCGGGGCGCACGCGCCGTCGCCGTCAGGCGGCGCGGTGAGCCGTCCGTCCGCCGACGAACCCCACGTGATGTTGAGAGGAACTGACCCGTGAGCGTCATCCGACGTGCACCAGACCGTCCACCGGCGACATCGCCGAACGACGAGCGATATCTCGACCCCCGCGACCTCGAGGCAGAGCTGCGGCGGACGTTCCAGATCTGCCACGAATGCCGCATGTGCGTCGGGTACTGCGGCTCGTTCCCCGAGCTCTTCGCGCGGGTCGACAGGGACATCGAGGCCGGCGTCGCCGAGGGGGCCGAGGCCCTCACCTACGAGGATTTCAAGGCGATCGGCGACGAGTGCTGGCAGTGCAAGCTCTGCTACATCAAGTGCCCGTACACCGCGGACGAGCACGCGTACGAGCTCCTGGATTACCCGCGCGTGCTCGCGCGCGAGCGCGCGGTGCGCGCCCAGCGGGAGGGCATCCCGCTGGTGGACAGGATCCTCGGCGAGCCGCAGCTCATCGGCGAGCTGGGCTCCGGCGCCGTCGCGCCGCTCTCGAACCTCGTGCAGGCGAGCCGTCTGCTGCGCAAGGTGCAGGAGAAGGTGACCGGGATCTCGTCCGAGTTCCCGCTGCCGGAGATGGCGCGCAAGCCGTTCTCGTCCTGGTTCGCCGAGCACAGCGCCGCGGCGGATGCCGGCAAGCAGGGGTCCGTGGTGCTCTTCGCGACCTGCTACGGCGAGTACAACACGCCCGGCGTCCCCGAGGCGGCGGTCCGCGTGCTCGAGCACAACGGCTACGCGGTGCACGTGCCGGGCTGCCCCTCCGCGGACGAGCCGGAGGACGCGCCCGACGGCGCGCTGACGTGCTGCGGGATGCCGAACCTCGACGGCGGCGATCTCGACGCCTTCATGGCCAAGGTGAAGCAGAACGTCGCGCTCCTGCACCCGCACGTGCGCATGGGGCGGAAGATCATCGTGATCGGCCCGACGTGCGGCTACACGATGAAGAAGGAGTGGCCCGAGTACCTGCAGACGACGGAGGCGCGCGAGGTCGCGGCCGCGACGCTCGACATGATGGAGTTCCTCGTCCAGCTCGGGCGCGAGAAGAAGCTGAACCGCGAGTTCAAGAGGGGCCTCGGCACGATCGCGTACCACGCCGCGTGCCACCTGCGCGCGCAGAAGATCGGCTTCCCGGGCGCCAGGGTGCTCGGCGTCGTCCCCGACACCGAGGTGCGCGTGGTCGAGCAGTGCTCGGCCGTGGACGGCACGTGGGGTATGAAGGCGGCCCACTACGAGACAGGCCGCAAGTACGCGTCGAAGCTCGTGCGCGGCGTCGCGGACGCGGACGTCATCGTCAGCGACTGCACCCTCGCCGGCCTCAGGATGGTGAAGGAGAACGGCGCGAAGGTGCTGCACCCGGTCGAGGCGCTCGCCCACGCCTACGGGCTCGGACCGACCTCGTACATCGCGCCGAAATCGTGACCGTCGTTGTCAAGGAGAAGAGCCGTCATGCGTCCCATCGATCGCAACGAGGTGCTCGGGATCGGCGAATACGAGGCGATCCGTGAGCGGTTCCGCAGCCGCATCATCGAGGAGAAGCGGCCACGCCGGGTGCGGATCGGCGACCACCTGACCGCGGTGTTCGAGAACCGGGACTCGGTGCTGTTCCAGATCCAGGAGATGCTCCGCACCGAGCGCATCACGAGCGAGAGCGGCATCCTCCACGAGATCGAGACGTACAACGATCTCATCCCGGGGCCGGGGCAGCTCAGCCTGACGCTCTTCGTCGAGATCCCCGAGCGGGCGCTGCGCGACAAGATGCTCGTCGAGCTCGTCGGGCTCGAGGACACCGTGTCGCTCGAGGTCGACGGGGTGACCGCGCGGGCGATCGGCAAGCGCGACGGCTCGATGGAGGACCGCACGACGGCGGTGCACTACCTCAAGGTGGACCTCCCGGCCGAAGCGCAGGCCGCGATCAAGGCGCGGAAGGCGGCGGCGTCGATCGTCGTCGCGCATCCGCGCTACACGGTGAAGGCGCCGCTCGGGAGGGCGACCCTGGACAGGCTCGCCGAGGATCTCTCCTAGGCCGCGATGGTCTCCCTCGAGCGCCCGATCAAGTTCGAGGACGTCGACGCCGCGGGCATCGTCTTCTTCGCGCGCTTCCTCAACTACGCGCACGAGGCGATGGAGCGGTTCTTCGCGCCGCTCGAGGGGGGCTACGCCGGGCTCATCCTCGGGCGGCGAATCGGGCTGCCCGCGGTGCGGGTCGAGGCTGACTACGCGGCGCCGGCGCGTTACGGCGAGGCGCTCCGGATCGAGACGTCGGTCGTCCACATCGGCCGGCGGAGCGCCACGCTCAGGTACCGCATGATCCGCGCGCATGACGGCGTGCTGTCGGCCGATCTCCGCCACACGGTGGTGACCACCGATCTCGTGCAGCTCGCGTCCGTCCCGATGCCGGAGGACGTCCGCGCCCTGCTCGGCGCCCACCTCGATCCCGAGCAGGCGCCTGCCGGCGCCGGTCGCCCGGTGTGAGCGCGCGGCCGCGGCCGCCGCCGCGCCCGCGCGCGCGTCCCGCCGACGATCCAAAGCCGCGCTCCCAGCTCGCGCGGCGGGTCGATCTGACCCTCCTGCGCGACCGGGCGCACTACGACACCCTGGTGATGGGCGCCGTCGCGAAGGCGCGCGTCTCCGTGTGGATCGCGACCGCCAACGTGAAGGAGCTGCGCGTGGAGGCGCCGGTCGGCTCGCGGGCGCGGGCGCGCGGCCGGTACATGTCGTTCCTCGATCTGCTCGACGCGCTCGCCGCCCGTGGGGTCGAGCTACGCCTGCTGCACGCTGGCGTCCCGTCGCGCGCCTTCCGCGCCGAGCTCCGCCGCCGCCCCCGGCCGCCGATCGAGATGCGGCGCTGCCCGCGGGTCCACCTGAAGATGATCGCCGTCGACGGCGCGCTCCTGTACCTCGGCTCCGCGAACCTCACCGGCGCCGGGCTCGGGGCGAAGGGCGAGGGGCGGCGCAACTTCGAGGCGGGCGTGCTCACCGACGACGACCTCCTGCTCGACGAGATGCAGGCCACGTTCGACGCCATCTGGACCGGCGCCGAGTGCAAGGGCTGCCGGTTGCGGCCGCTTTGCCCCGGACCGCTCGATCAGATCCAAAAAATCCCGTTGCGCTAGCGGCCGTGATGGTCGATGAGCTGCGCATGAGCACCGCGGCGCTGGACCCCGCTGATCTCGATCGTGTCGCCGTCGCTGCGCTCGCGCGCATCGACAACGGGATGTTGCTCGGGCTCGGAACCGGGCGCACGGCCGAGGCCTTCATCCGGCGCCTCGGGGAGCGCGTCCGCGGCGGGCTGCAGATCCGGGGCGTCGCCACGTCGGAGCGCTCCGCGGCGCTCGCCCGGCGCGAGAACATCCCGATCGTGCCGTTCGAGGAGGTCGAGCGCCTCGACGTCGCGGTCGACGGCGCCGACGAGGTCGCGCCCGATCTAGGACTCATCAAGGGCCTCGGCGGCGCGCTCCTCCGCGAGCGCGTGGTGGCCTACGAGGCCGCGCGCTTCATCATCCTCGTGACCCCCGAGAAGCTCGTCGAGAAGCTCGGCTCGCGCGTGCCCATCCCGATCGAGGTGGTGCCCTTCGCGTGCTCGTCGGCCGCGCGTCACCTGACCGCGCTCGGGGGCAAGCCGGAGATCCGCAAGAACGCGGACGGGTACCCCTTCCAGACCGACAACCACAACTGGATCCTCCACACCGCGTTCGGCCCGCTCGACGCGCCGGCGGCGCTCGACGCGCGCATCCGCAAGATCCCCGGCGTCGTCGACACGGGCCTGTTCCTCGACATGGCGACCGACGTGTTGGTGGCCGACGCTGGAGCGGTCCGCGAGCTCCGCCGGCAGCGCTAGCGACCCGCGGGCCCCCTCCGCCGAGAGGGCGGGCCCGCGGCGCCAGCGCCCGCGTCGCGGCGTCAGCGCTCGTGCCGCTCCAGCCGCCGGGCCAGGTCGTCCAGGGCGAGGTTGCCCGGCGCGCCGAGCGACACGCGGGCGCGGAGGCTCGCCGCGGCGTCGCCAGCGGGGAGCGCCGCGATCTCGGCCGCGACCTTGCGGTACGCCTCGCGGAACGGGACGCCCTGCACGGCGAGCTCGACGGCGCGATCGGTCGCGAAGCACTCCGGCGTGATCGCCCGGGCCATGCGCTCGCGGTCGAAGGCGAGCCCCTCGACGAGCCGCGGCAAGAGGCGCGACGTCGCGAGCGCCTCGTCGAGGCCGCGCATCGTGGGGCCCTTCGTGAGCTGCAGATCGCGGTGGTAGCCGGACGGGAGCGCCACGAGCGACTGCACCTCGGCGAGCGCCCCCTGGACGACGGAGCAGGCCGCGCGCATGAGCTCGACCACGTCGGGGTTGCGCTTCTGCGGCATGATCGAGGAGCCGGTGGTGAACGCCTCCGGGAGCCGGATGAACGCGAGCTCGCTCATCGCGAACAGGCTGAGATCCCACGCGAGCCGGCGGCTCACCGCGACCACCTGCCACGCGGCCGCGAGGATCTGCGCCTCGATGATGCCGCGCGACGTCTGGGAGGCCAGCGGATTCAGGGCCACGCCGGCGAACCCGAGCTCGCGCGCGACGCCGACGCGATCGAGCGGCAGGTTCACGCCGAACCCGGCGGCGCCGCCGAGCGGACACCGATCGACGAGCGCCCGCGTCGCCCGCACGACGTCGACCGCATCGGTGAGCCCCTCGACGAACGACGCGGCCCAGTAGCCGACCGAGGACGGCACCGCCCGCTGCAGGTGCGTGTAGCCGGGCATCGGCGTGTCCGCCTCGCGCCGGGCGAGCTCGAGCAACGCGCGGGCGCCGGCCGTCGCGTGCTCGGCGAGCTCGTCCAGGGCGTCGCGCTCGTAGAGGCGCATCGCGACGAGCACCTGGTCGTTGCGGCTCCGGCCCGTGTGCACCTTCTTGCCCGCGTCGCCGATGCGGGCGACCAGCGCGGCCTCGATCGCGCTGTGGCCGTCCTCGTCGTCCTCGGTGAGCCGCAGCTCGCCGGCCTCGTTCTGCGCCGTGAGCATCTCGAGCTCCCGGACGAGCGCGTCGCGCTCCGCCTCGCTGAGCACGCCGATGCGCGCGAGCCCGCGGACATGCGCGATCGTGGCCCGCAGGTCGTAGGCGAGCAGGCGCTGATCGAGCTGCCAGTCGTCGCGCGAGGTGTAACGGAGCATTTGGGCGTCGGTCGCGCCCCCTTTGTCCCAGAGTCGTACGCTCATTCAGGTCTCTCAGCTCTCTCAGCGCTCAAGGCTCTCGTCCACGAGAGCGCGGATCTCGGCAAGCTTCTTCGCCTTGCCCTCATCCAGGGATCGCGGCTTCGCCGCGCCGGCAGCGAGCGCTCGCTCGAGCTCTCGCAGCTCGTCCTCCGCCGTCCGCGCCGGCCGGCGCTTGCCGAAGCCGAGCGCGCGGGCCAGCCAGCTCCTCGACTCGCCGATCGCGTAGTCGTCCGCGGCGATCCGGTCCGGCGCGGCCCGCAGCATGCGGACGAGCGCGATGTTGGAGCTGGCCCAGACGGCGGACTCGTCGAAGTGGGCGCGCGGCGTCACGTCGAGGTGCCGCGCGGCGGTCCGGTCAGGCACGTCGTGCAGCCGGCAGTAGACGGCGAGCGCGAGCGCGAGCTCGTCGACCGGCATCTTGGTCGCGGAGTGCACCTGCACGCCGCCGCACCCCTTCGCGTACAGGTACGAGCCGTTGGTCGTGAGGACGCCGAAGCCGAGCAGCACGGCGGCGAGGTCCACGGCGGGCTCGCGGTCCGGCGGCACGAGCGCGTCGAAGACGTCCGCCTCGCTCAGGAACATGAACGACACGGCGCGCACGAACGCGGTCGTGAGCACCGTGGGGTTGCGGAGCTCGCCCGCGGAAACGGCGACCCGGTACCCGCCGTCGGGGCGCCGGGCGACCCGCTCGAGCTTCGTGTCCAGCGCCATCCCGCCGCACGCGCCGCTCGAGCAGCTGACGGTGCTGGCCTGCCCCTCCGGGGTGACCACCGCGAGCTCCACCGGAAGATCCTGGAGCCCGGCGTGCTCCTGCACCCGCACCATCAGGGCGGCCACCGTCTTCGGCGAGCCGTCGTACGGATCCGGGAAGAACTCGGCCGTCGGCTGTACCAGGCCGCGGACCGGCTCTGCGCCGTGCTGGAGGAGGGCGGCGGTCGTCCGAAGGATCCAGCGGATCTGGGGTTCGTCCGGGAGGTCCATGAGGCTACTTTATGCCACGGGCGCGCGCCGGTCGCGCAGTAGCTTCAGCGGCGAGGGGCGCCCGGCGACGGGTTTTGCACCCCGTCGGCTCCTTACCAGCCCCTGGAGCGCCTGGCCTCGACCTTTCGTTGCGATTTTTCGTCCATGGCACTTCCCTTTCGACGGCGGTCAGCGACCGCGTAAAGTTGTGCCCCCATGACGGAAGAGGCGAAGGACATCTCCGAGAGGAAAGCCGATCACATCGAGCTCTGCGCGACGGGTGACGTCGGCTTCCGGGCCAAGACGACGCTTCTGGAGCAGGTCGAGCTGATCCACGACGCGCTGCCGGAGCTGTCCCTCGACGCCGTCGACACCTCGGTGCTGCTGCTCGGCAAGCGGCTCCGCGCGCCGCTCCTGATCGCGGCCATGACCGGCGGGACAGAGCGCGCGCAGGCGATCAACCGGGAACTGTCGCAGATCGCCGAGGAGCGCGGCTACGGCTTCGGGCTGGGGAGCCAGCGGGCGATGCTGAACGGCGACGCCTCGGCCACGTACGAGGTCCGCGAGCGCGCGCCGACCGCCCTGCTCCTCGGGAACATCGGCGCCGTGCAGGCGCGATCCCTCTCGACCGAGGCGGTCGCCGAGCTCGTCGCCCAGGTCGGCGCCGACGCGCTCTGCGTTCACCTGAACCCCGCGATGGAGCTGGTCCAGCCAGGCGGCGATCGCGACTTTGCCGGCGCGCTGGAGGCGATCAGCCGGCTGGCGAACGGCCTCAGCGTCCCTGTCGTCGCGAAGGAGACCGGCTGCGGGATCGGTCCGGGGACGGCGTACCGACTGGTCCGGGCGGGCGTCCGCAACCTCGATGTCTCCGGCGCCGGCGGCACGTCCTGGGTCGCGGTGGAGACGGCGCGCGCCGACGGCGCGGCCCGCTCGCTCGGCGAGGCGCTGCGCGAGTGGGGCGTCCCGACCGCCGCCTCGGTGCTCATCGCCCGCGCCATCCGTCCGCGCTTCAAGACCATCATCGCGACCGGGGGAATCACGAGCGGCCTTGACATCGCCCGCGCGCTCACGCTCGGCGCGCATGCGGCCGGGATCGCGCGGCCGGTGCTGCAGGCCTTCGTATCGGGGGGGCGGGACGCTGCGGTGCGGTACCTCGAGAACATCGAGGCGGAGCTCCGGGCGGTCATGCTGCTCGTCGGGGCGCGCGACGTCGCGTCGCTCCGGAAGACGCCGGTGCTGCTCGGGCGAGAGCTGCGCCAGTGGGCCAAGCTGCTGAAGCAGATGGAGAAGGCGTAAGCAGTGGAGAGGGGGGGAGGTGGGCCGGGGAGGCGGGGAGCCCGTCCCCGAGGTAGGGCCAGCGGGCCCACCCCGACGTCTGTGACGGCCGCGGTGCGCCGGGCGCTCGCCCTTCCCGGCCCTTCCGGCGGAGAGTCCGGGCGCGGCTGGGGGCCGCGCTCGACGCTTCCGTCCGGTCAGCCCCGCATGATACGGTCCGAAGCTCTGGAGAACCCCGGGATAAAATGACGGAGAAAAAAGGGCGTCAGAGCGATCGTCCCCCCGAGGACCTGAAGAAGGAGCGCGATGCCTTCATTCAGCAGTTCTTCCGAAAGGGGGCGCAGCTGACCGAGGAGCTCCTCCGCGAGAACGAGCGCCTTCGCGACAAGATCACCGAGCTCGAGTCGGAGAACGGCAAGCTCCGCGCGCACCTCGCCAGCGACTCGGCCATCCGCGATCTGCTCCGCAAGATCGAGGAGCTCGAGCAGGAGAAGCGCGACCTCGTGACGCAGTCGGTGCGGATGGTGGCGGCGTCCGACCGCTTCAACAGCCGCTACTCGGAGGCGGAGGGGGAGCTCGCGAACCTCGCGAACCTGTACGTCGCGCTGTCGCAGCTCCACGCGGCGCGCAACGTGCGCCACGTCCTGCGCAACCTGAAGGAGCTGCTCGCGCAGTTCCTCGGGGCGGGCGCCTTCTCCGTGTACCTGGCGTCTCCTGATGGTAAGGAGCTCGTCTCGATCGCGAGCGAAGGCGTCGCCGTGGACGAGATCGCGCGCATGCCGGTGACCGAAGGCGCGGTCGGCCAGGCATTCTCGAAGGGGGAAATCTTCTTCGACGAGACCAAGGACGTCTCCAAGGGGAGCATCGAGGACCCCGCCGCAGTGATCCCGCTCGATTTCAACGGGCGCACCGTGGGTGTCATCGCGATCTTCAGCACGCTCCCGCAAAAGACGGAGTTCGTGAACGTGGACACCGAGCTCTTCAAGCTCCTCGGGGCCCAGGCCGCCCCCGCCCTCATCAACGCGCGGCTCTTCACCGACGCCGGCCGGAAGGTGCCCGGCGTCCAGGCATTCCTGGACCTGGAGGACTGATCATGGCCGAGTACTCGTGTCTGATCGTTGAAGACTCGCCCATGATGCGGCAGCTCTTGGTCTTCGCGCTGGCGCGCGTGAAGAACCTCCGCGTCACCGAGGCGGATGATGGCGTCGACGGTCTCCGCAAGCTCGCCTCGACCAAGTACGACGTGATCATCACCGACATCAACATGCCGATCATGGACGGGCTCAAGCTCGTCAAGCGCGTGCGCACGGATCCGGTCCACAAGGACACCCCCATCATCATCATCACCACCGAGGGGTCTCAGGAGGATCGTCAGCGCGCGCTGCAGCTCGGCGCGAACGCGTACATCACGAAGCCCATCCAGGCGCCGCAGGTGATCGCCAAGGTGAAGGAGCTCCTCAAGATCGACTGAGGCACGCGCCGCGCCGGCGGGCGCGCGCGTACCGGCCGCCTGAGCAGCGCCCGCGTGGCCTGCTCGGGAAGGCGTCGTGGGCGCGCGCCTCCGCCGCGTCACGCAGCGTCGAGCTCCGCGCGATGCTCGCTGAGCTCCGGGCTCAGGTCTTCTGGCCGAACTTCAGGAGCACGCGGTTGCGGCCGGTGCGCTTCGCCTCGTAGAGCGCCTCGTCGGCGGCCGCGATGAGCTCCTGGCCGCTCTGCACCGGGATGTCAGGGTGCGCCGCGACGCCGACGCTGATCGTCGTCGGTACGCGGACGCCCTCGTGTTCGAAGACCGACCCCTCGACAAGGAGCCGCAGCCGCTCGCCGAGGATGCCCGCGTTCTCGAGCGCCACGCCGCGGCACAGGATGCCGAACTCCTCACCGCCGTAGCGCGCGAACACGTCCTCCGTCCGGACCGTGTTGCTCGCGATCTTGGCGATCCTCGCGAGGACGTAGTCGCCGGCGAGGTGCCCGAACGTGTCGTTGATCCTCTTGAAATGATCGACGTCGAACATGAGCAGCGACAGGTGCGCGCTGTGCCGCCGCGCATAGGAGACCTCGGTCTCGAGCCGATCCAGGAAGTACTTCTTGTTGAAGGCCTTCGTGAGGGCGTCGCGCAGCGCGGCATCGTACATCTGCTGCTGGAACGACTCGTCCAGGTAGTCGTGGTAGGTGAACTTGAGGACGGTCGTCGAACCCAGGCGGATCTTGTCGCCGTCGTGCAGGGCGACGCGCGTCACGTGCTCGCCGTTCACCAGCGTCCCGTTCGAGCTGTTGAGATCCTCGATCAGCACCTGGCTGTCCATCTGGAGGAGGCGGGCGTGGCGCCTCGAGATGCCGTCGTCGTTCAGCCGGATGGTCGCCCCGGACGCCCGGCCGATCACGATCTCGGCGCCCTCGACCCGGTACATCTCGCCGACGTTCGAGCCGGCGAGCACGATGAGGTAGGCGCGGTCCTTCGGCGAGCGCGCCGGGAGCTCCTTCTGGAGTTCCCCAACGTTGGCCACCCGCGTGGCCTCGAAGTCATCGTCGGGGTGGTAGCTGCCCATGCTCCCTGAGGATGATCCTCAATCCTTGAAACAGGTTCAAGCGCGAGGGCATGGCGCAGGCGATGTTCCGTGTCGGGTAGGATGCGCGACGTGCGTCTGCGCGCATCACGCGCGCCGCGCGCGCCTCTCCCGCCCGCGCGCGGGCGCCTCCCCGCGCAGGGGTGCCTTGCCGCGAGCAGGCGCCTTCACGCGGCCCTGCCGAGCGGCACCACGACCTGCTCGACCCAGAGCTCGCCCGCCCGGATCTCGACGAACGTCGCGTCGGCGTGCCCCGTGCCAAAGGTGGAGACGCCGCCGCTGCGCACAAGCTCGCCCGAAGGGCGCGCGCCCACGCGCACGCGATCCGCGTCCCGCACGTCCCCCCGCATCGAGCACGGCGCCTCGCCAACCGAGCCGACGTTGATGATGCGCACGCCGCCCACCATGCGGTCGAACGGGACATGCGAGCCACCGCAGATCACGACGTCCGCCGGATCGTCGCCGAGGAGGGAGAGCACCTCCTCGTCCGTCATGTCGTGGGAGATCGGCTCCAGCGGGTCCGCAGGGGAGCCGTGCACCAGGACGAGCTCGCCGCCGTCCTCGAGCGGCAGGCGGTACGTCGGGGCGAGCCGCGCCAGCCGGGCAAGGATCAGCTCGCCGAGCTCGGTGCGCGTCTGGGCCAGGCGGTCGAGCCGCGCCCGTTCGTGCTCGCTTCGTGGCCTGACATTGTGGATGTCCAGCGTCGCCAGGGCGCGGTCGGATACGCCCTGCACGCACACCGCCTTCGCCTGGGTGAGCCGGCGCCAGGTCTCGAGCGGCTTCGGGCCGGGAAAGCAGAGATCTCCGGCGACCAGGAGCTGGGTGTAGCCTCGGCGCTCGGCGGTGGCCAGGACCGCCGCGAGCGCGTCGGCGTGGCCGTGGATATCCGAGACGCAGAGCAATCGCACCCGGCGAGCATAGGATCTGGGAGCGGCTCCGCCAAGGCGCGAGGTGAGGTCGGGGCGCGATAAACTGCCGGTCGGGCGCTGCGGAACCGACGTTCGCGACCCCACGGTCTTGCTAGCCTCCGGCCATGCAACAGGTCTCGAGGCTCCTGGAGATCGCGAACGCGATCGATGAGCAACGCGTGAAGGAGCGCGCGGCGCGGCTGACGCCTCGCCTACGCCCCGGGACGATGGCCTTCGCGATCGCGGCGCTTCTCACGGCCGCTTACCCCGCGATCGGCGCGGTCATCGAGGCAAATCCGGACATCGCGGAGCGGCTCGCGGCCGAGGGCCACCAGACCGCCCGCGACCGCGCCACGTACCTCGCGCGGCTCCGGGCCCGCGTCGGCGACGTCTCGGACGCCGACCGTGTCCGCCGCGAGCTCCGGCGCGCGGCGCGTGACGAGCGGATCCGCATCGCGCTGCGCGAGCTGCTCCCGCCGTCGGCGGGCGGTGCGGACGTCGACGACACCGCGCGCGAGCTCACCGCGCTCGCCGAGGCCACCATCGAGATCGCGCTCGCGGAGGCCGTCTCGGCCGTGACCGCGCGGTTCGGGGAGCCGCGCACGGCGACGGGCGCGCGATCGAAGTTCGTCGTCCTCGGGATGGGCAAGCTCGGCGGCGACGAGCTCAACGCGGGCTCCGACGTGGACCTCATCTACCTCTACGACACCGACGAGGGGCAGGTCGGCCCCTCCGGCGATCGCGCCGTCTCGGTCACCCTGCACGACTTCTGGGCGCGCGTCGCGCGCCGCCTCACGTCGACGCTCGAGGAGGTCACGGAGGACGGCTTCGTCTGGCGCGTGGATCTCCGGCTGCGCCCCGAGGGGCGCAGCGGCCCGATCGTCAACTCGCTGGCCGCGGCAGAGCGCTACTACGAGTCGTTCGGCCGCCTCTGGGAGCGCGCCGCGCTGCTCCGCGCCCGCGAGATCGCGGGCGATCTCGACTTCGGCGCCGAGGCGCTCGGGGTGCTCGCCCCGTTCGTCTGGCGGCGCCGGGTCGACCCGCAGCTCGCGGTCGACATGATCGAGCTCGTCGAGCGTGCCCGCGTCGAGCTCTCGCACGACGCCTCGCGCGACCTGAAGCTCGGCCCCGGAGGCATCCGCGAGGCGGAGTTCTTCGTGCAGGCGCTGCAGCTCATCTGGGGCGGGCGCGAGCCGCGGGCGCGCGCGCAGGGCATGCTCGACGGCCTGCGGCGCCTGCGCACGCTCGGGTACGTGACCGATCGCGAGGGGCGGGAGCTCGTGGAGGGCTACCTCGCGCTCCGGCGCGCGGAGCACGCCGTCCAGTCCGCGACCGGCGTGCAGACGCACCTGCTCCCCGACAGCGAGGCCGAGATGGAGCGCCTCGCCCGGACGCTGCGCTTCAAGGACGCCGCGGCGTTCCTCGCCGACACCGAGCAGCGCCGGAGTAGGATCAAGGCCCGGCTCCTGTCGCTCCTGCCGAAGGGGAGCTCCCGGCCATCGCGGTGGATCGAGGCGATGGCCGCGCTCGACCGCGGCGATCGCGACGCCTTCGCCGAGGCGCTCGCGAAGCACGCGGTGCTCGTCCTCGGCGGCCCGGCGGGCGAGCCGGAGGGCGCCGCCAGCGCCGCGGCGGACACGGGCGCCGCGGCGGACGCGGGCGCCGCGGCGGACGCGGGCGCCGCGGCCGAGCTCGCCGCGCAGCCCGGCGCCGCGCCGATCGAGCCAGGGACGCACGCCTCGCTGGCCGCGCGCTTCCGCGACGTCGCCGACGACCTCTTCGAGCTCTCGCGGCACCCGGACGGCCTGCTCGGCGCGCGCAGCCGCGAGGCGTCCTCGTCGCTCGCGGAGACGCTGCTCGCCGCGGTCGTCGACGCCGCCGATCCCGAGCAAGCGGCGCGCTTCCTCCGGCTGTGCTTCTCCCGCATCCGGCACTCGTCGGTCTACGCGCGCATGCTCGGCGACGATCCGCGCGCGCTCCGCAGGCTCGTCGAGGCGCTCGGGTCGAGCGCGTTCATCGGCGACGCCATGGTCAGGTACCCCGAGCTCGTCGACGTCGTCCTGTTCGCGCGCGGCGCGCCGGGCGCCGACGTCATCAGGCACACCATCGAGGAGAGCCTCAGCGAGGCCGCGCCGGACGACGATCCCGAGGAGGCGCTCATCGCCGCGCTCCGGCGCGCCAAGGCGCGCGTCACGATCGAGGTCGGCCTCGCCGACCTCAGCGGCGAGGTCGGCACGCGCGAGGCGACGCTCGCGCTCTCGGATCTCGCCGACGCGTCGCTGGAGGCCGCGACGCGCTTCGCGCTGGGGACGCCGCCGGGGGAGCCGGTGCGGGGGCTCGCCGTGATCGCGATGGGCAAGCTCGGCGGCCGCGAGATCGGCTACGGGTCCGATCTGGACGTCTTCTTCCTGTTCGATCCGGCGCGCGCGTCGGCCGGCGATCACGGGCCAGGCTCGGACCCCGGCACGTACTATGCGCGGCGCGCCCGTCAGATCATCCGGCTCATCTCCATGTCGCACGCGGCCGGACCGGGCTACGAGCTCGACACGCGCCTGCGCCCGTCGGGCAGCCAGGGGCTGCTCGTCACGTCGATCGACTCGTTCGCGCGCTATCACGGCATCCGCCGCGCGGGCGCGACGGCGTCGGCGTCCGCGGAGCCCGAGTCGTCGCCCGGGGCGCGGCACATCCGCGCGGCGACCTGGGAGCGGCTCGCGCTGATCCGGGCGCGCGCGGCGGCGGGCGATCCCGAGCTCGGGGCGGAGGCGATCGCGATCGCGCACGAGGCCGCGTACCTCCACGCGGACGACTTCGATCCGATCGCCGAGGAGATCCACCGGCTGCGGCTCCGCATGGAGCGCGAGCTCTCGCACGAGCGCCGCGGCCGGCGCGACTTCAAGCTCGGGCGGGGCGGCCTCGCGGACATCGAGTTCTCGGTGCAGCTCCTGCAGATGCGCCACGGCGCCGACCCGCGCGTGAGGACCACCGAGACGCTCGCGGCGATCGACGCGCTCGCCTCGGCCGGGTACCTGTCGCCCAAGCACGCGGAGGTCTTCCGGGACGGCCACGCCTTCCTGCGCAAGCTGGAGCAGCGGATCCGCATCGTGCACGCGGACGCCTCGCAGCTCCTCGAGGAGAACGCGCCCGGGGTCCCGCTCCTCGCGCGGCGGACGGGCATCCGGGGCCGCACCGCGGCCGAGTCGGCGCGGGAGCTGCTCGCGCGCTACGGCGCCATCACCGGGCGCGTCCGCGCGGCGTACGAGGCCATCGTCGGGAGCGAGGCGGCGCCGGAGTCGAGCGCGTCCGGCGAGGCGCGCTGACGGTTGCCGTTGACCCTCGCGGGGCGCGGTGGAATGCCAGGCGCCAGACGATGACCACCCAGAGCGAGCAGCACGCAGCGCCGCCGGTCGCGCGCCGTTGCAACATCCAGGCAACCTCCCTCGACAGCCTCGTCGGCGCGCACCCGGACGCGCTGCGGCAGCTCTACGAGGCGGGGAAGCCGGCCGATCCCGCGGAGCTCGGCGACGCGCCGCGAGGGCGCCTGCTCGCCCTGCACCCGACGGCCGGAGTTCACATGGCGACGCGCCCGCTGATCACCGCGCTCGCGTCGCGCTGGATGCCCTGGAAAGGCAATGAGTTCGACCACGGGGGCAACTCCGGCACGAACGTGGTCCTCGGGAGCAAGGTGTGGCGCTTCAAGGCGCAGCTCCTGCCCTCGGAGCTCGACGGCGCGCCGACGCTCGCGCTGACCTATGGCGAGAGGGCGTTCGGCAACCCGTGGCCCGTGAGCGCCCTCAAGGACGAGCTGCGCGCCGCGGGGCCCGGGTTTGCGATCGGGCCGATGCTGCTGAGATGGAACGAGCGCTGGCACGCCGTGCTCTGGTTCGGTCTTTCGCGCGCGAATCCGGAGTAGCCAATCGCCCGGCGGCTCCGCTCCGGAGGAGCAGGGCGGCCGCCGCTCTCGCCCTCTCCCCCGTGCGTGTGCGCGGCGCAGCCGTCGCGTCCGCGCGCCCGCCGCCGTTGCCCCGAGCCCTCTGTCATCGTCGCTCACACCATGTCGCACGCGCGGAGATCACACTCCGTTCGTCCGACCTCGCGATGCGCGCGTCCTGCGCGGAGTCGGTAGTTTGGGGTATCAGGGCTTACCCTGATCTACCATCGCTTCATTCCTGCTCCTCGCCGGACATACTTCCCGATTTCTAGCCCCTGGCCTACGCTAGACACTGGGCGGCAGCAGGGCACGTTTGCCGGCAGCGCCCGGGAGGCTCGAAATGTTGACTTGGTCGGGCAAGGCGGGAGTCTTGATGGCTGCGATCGCTGTAGCGCCGGGCGTCATGGCTGGCTGCTCCTGCGGCGACACGGGGGGCACGGCGACCACGGCATCCGGCGGCGCGGGGCCTGGCGGTGGACACGGGACTGGCGGCAGCGATTTCGGTATCGGTGGTGGGGTCCTGGTGAACGTCGGGGGGACCGGCACGGGCGGCGAGGGCCCGTGCGAGGGCCTCGAATGCCAGCAGGTCGACTGCGAGGGCGAGGCGAAGACCACCGTGAGCGGCACGGTCTACGACCCCTCTGGCAAATTGCCCCTCTATAACGTGATCGTCTACGTGCCCAATGCGCCGCTCGACGAGATCACGGACGGCGCGACCTGCGACCAGTGCAGCGCGACGCTCTCGGGCTCCCCGATCGTGACCGCGCTGACCGACACCAAGGGAAACTTCGTCCTGGAGGACGTGCCGGCCGGCGAGAACATCCCGCTCGTCGTTCAGGTGGGCAAGTGGCGGCGCGAGATCATCCTCCCGGCGGTCGAGGGGTGCGAGGACACACCGACCGACGCCGGGACGATCCGACTGCCGCGCAATCAAGCGGAGGGGCACATCCCGAAGATCGCCCTCACCACGGGCGGCGCCGATCCGCTCGAATGCTTGCTGCACAAGCTCGGGATCTCGGAGAGCGAGTTCACGCCCGAGACCGGGACCGGCCGGATCAACCTGTTTGCGGGCCGCGGCGACGCCGGGCACCCCGTGACCACGCAGTATGCGGACGGCCTGAATCAAGGCGCGGAGTTCACGCCGGCCACGAGCCTCTGGGGGACCGTGGACAGCCTGCGCCAGTACGACATGGTGATCCTCGCCTGCGAGGGCGATCCGTACGCCGACGACAAGCCCGAGACCGCGCGCCAGGCCTTGTTCGATTACACGTCGCTCGGCGGGCGCGTGTTCGCGTCCCACTGGCACAACGTCTGGCTGAAGCGCGGGCCGGCGCCGTTCCCGGACACGGCGGTCTGGGACAATTTCAACGAGGACCCGGAGAGCCCGCTCACGGCGCTCGTGAACACCACGCTCCCGAAGGGGCAAGCGCTGGCGGACTGGCTCGTCAACGTCGGGGCGTCGGACGTGCACGGTCAGATCGTGATCAACGGGGCTCAGCACACGGTGAACGACGTGAACGATGAGATCTCGACCCGGTGGATCTATTACGATCAGCCCGAGCCGGCGGGGATCCAGTACTTCACGTTCAACACGCCCATCGGCGTCCCGGAAGACCAGCAGTGCGGCCGTCTCGTGTTCACCGACATCCACGTATCCGCGGGCGATCTCACGGGCCCGCCTTTCCCGGAGGGCTGCTCCACGGAGGAGCTGACCCCTCAGGAGAAGGCGTTGCTCTTCATGCTGTTTGACCTGTCGGCGTGCATCGTGCCCGACGACGAGCCGCCGCCGGTCCCGGAGCCCATCCCGCGCTGACGCGCCCCGCGCGCGCCGCGAGCCCCGGATCGCTGATGCCGGTGCGCCAGCTCCGGAGCGGTGCCCCGCGGTTACAGGACGGCCGTCAGCCTTTTCCTGGTATCCATCGTCTCTTCCCGGAGTCGTCCTGGGAATGACGCTCGCCCCGAGGGCGTGGGCGGGCCCCGCCCCGCCGGTGCGGTGAGCGCCGGAGTTCATCAGGACATGCCTTAACATCGCTCCGGAAAATCCCGCCTGACGCGCGGAGCGCCAGCGCTCGCCATTGTACGCGCCGTGCTGTAGATTCACGCTGCCGGCGCAATTGACGCTCTGCTCCCGCGCACCTCGTTGCGATACCGATCAAGCAGAGGAAATGCACAAGATACGCAGGGACACGACAGCGAAGACAAGAGGCTGTCGCGGTGGGAAGCACCACGCAGATACGGAATGTCATCCATGCGTGGCCGCGGGATCCTGCTAGGATGAATCTCGGCCGCAGTGCGGCGCCACATTCCGCGCCTGGGTCGTTGGCTCTCGGATCGTCCGAAGGAGCATGCCTACGATGGTCCAGCATCTCCCTACGTCAGCGGCCGCATGTCGGGTCCTCGAGGGCTGGCCTGGCGAGGAGGGTCGTGCGCCCCGGTCCCGCGGGGCGTCGCAGGGCACCGGGCGCACGGAGGCGCCTCCGCTGCAGAGCAGGATGGGGGGGAAGTGCGGAGTGATGGAGGGCGATGAAGTTCAGGTCTGTCCTGCGTCACCGCCGCCGTCGTCGCGCCGGTACCTGATCGGTCGGCGCGGCGACGCGGGCTGCCCGCTCTGCGCGAGGCGCGCGCGCGCGCGGTCGGCGGTGGCGGGCCTCGGAGGGGCCTCGTATCACTTCCTCACCGCCACGTGGGTGATCCTCATGGTGGGCGAGCCCATGTCCTCGCCGGCGCCGTCGTCGCTCTGATCGAGCCCGAGCGCGGCGGCGCCTGCTGACCAGTCGCTCCGATCGAGCCCCGGCGCGACGGCGCTCGCCGACGAGCGGCCGGATCATCCTGGGACGGGAGATGGGGAAAGGATGCGGTGGGCGCTCCGCGACGCGCGGCGCGCCCGACGCTGCGGCTCAGCGGGCCGCCGACCGCCTTCCGGCGGTCGCGCGCTTCTGGCCCGCCCGCTGCGCGCCCGGCTGCGCCGCCCTCGTCCGCTGCGCTCCGCCGCGCCCGGCGCGGGCGGCGGAGGTCCGCGGCTTCGTCGCGCCCCCGCGCTGCGTCGTCGTCCGCTTCGCGCCGGCCGCCTTGCGCGCCGTCTGCCGCGCGCCGCCGGCCGCCGGCCCCCCCGTGCTGCGCGCGCGCCCCGCCGCCACGCCGGCGGCGTTGCGCTTCCTCGTCGCGGCCGCCTTCTTCGCGGCGGCGCTCCGCTGCCGGCTCGCCTGCCCGGCGCCCGCCTTCTTCGCCGTTCCGCCCGCCTTCTTCGCCGTCCCCGCGGCGCGCCGCGCCCCGCTCGGCCGCGCCGCGGCGCCTGCGCCGGCCTTGCGCACTCCCTTCTTGGCCTGGGTCCCCCGCCGCGTCGGGCCCGCGGTCTTCCGCGCGCCCGCGGCCGCAGACCGGGTCCGTCGGCCCGACGCCGTCCGACCGACCTCGCCCTGGGACGTCGCGGTCGAAGCCTGCTCCCGCTCGCCGCTCCCGACCCGCTTGCTCTGCTTGGACGTATCCTTCGCTGTCTCGCCTCTCGGCATTGAGCCCTCCCCCGAGCTCTCTCGACATGAGCTCGCTCGTGGACTCATGGTGCCACAGCGTTTCCTCTTTCCCGGTCGGAAAGTCGGCGGGAAGTACCGGAATCGAAATCAGGAGCCGCTGTAGCCCACCCGGGCGGAGGCGCCTATTGCGCGTCGGGCTCCCCGCACATCGCCTCTGAAGACCGCGCCGGCGCGCTCAGAAACCCCAGTCGAAGCCGACGCGAGCGCCGGTCTTGAGGTTCCACTGGGCGGGGCGCCGGTGGGTCTCCAGCACGTGCTCGACCGCGATCCCGAGGCCGGCCCACGGCATGATGCCGCGCACCCGCAGGGCAGAGACGCCGACCAGCGCGCCGAGCCGCAGCCCCGGGCTCACGCGGAGGTCGTCCTGGGTGAAGTACGCGAGCGAGGCGAGCTCGCCCTCGTAGTGCCAGGTGCGGGCGTGATACCGCAGCACCATCGGCAGCGCGGCGGTGAAGCTGATGGGGAAGCGGGTCTTCGTCTCCGTCTGCTCGAACTGCGCCGTGCCGCCGAACTCGCCGCCGGCCAGGAACGTCCAGCGCTCGTCGAGCCCACGGCCGAGCAGCAGCCGCGCCGACCCGCCCGCGCCGAGCAGGACCCTGCCTTGCGCGGCCTCGAGCGCCCCGAGGCCGCCGCCCTCCAGGTTGAGGGTCGTCCGGTAGGCGTCGGTCTCGCGCCCCCGGAAAGCCGGCGAGGGCCGGAGCCAGAACGGGCACTCGGTCGATGTCTCGTACGTCGCGCGCGCATCGCGCGTGTCGCGGCCGTGACCCGCGCGGCGCATCGCCTCGTCGAGGAGCGCGCGCACCCGGGTCGCGAACAGGAGATCCGCGACCTCGTCGAGGTCACCTCCGCGGCGCCGGAACGCCTCCTCCACGGGCCCGCCGAGCTCGAGGATCCGCCGGTCGAGCGCGGCGAGCGCGGCGACGCGCGTCTCCGGGGTCGCCGAGCACACGCTCATCAGCGCGGGCGACATGATCTCGTCGAGCTCGTACCTGTCGATCGTCCAGCCGAGCGACTGCTGCACCTCGACCATCTTCTCGAGATCGACGAGCAGGCCGACCACCGCGAGATCACGCGGCGCCCCCTCGGCCGGCGCCGCCGGCGGCGCGGCCTGCGCGGACGGCGCTGCGGTCATCGCGACGAGCGCGGCGAGCGCGGCGCCCCGCGCCAGCGCGCAGCCGTTTCCCATCGAGCCTCGCACGATCGCGCCTCGCATCATCGGTCAGGACCAGATGCCGCCGCCGTCGGCCGCGCCGCGCGCGTCCCCGTCCCGGCCGCTCCCGCGGCAGACCCGCCCGGTACACGGCCGGCGCAGCGGTCGCCCGGGGCGGCGCACGGCGCCCCGTCCTGCGCGCCGCCGAGGCGCGGCGTCGTCGGGCTCACGGGTGCCTCAGGGGTGCCGCGGGGGTGGGAGATCGACCGCTCGGGGAAGCACGTCCAGGAGGCTACCACGGGCGCAGTCCGCGACGGGCGGGCGTGACGGTGGGACGGCGGACAGCGCGACCCGCCGAACGTGCGGACCGGAGACCGCTTCCGATGCTACACTCGCCAGCGTGTCGTTGAAGATCGACCAGGATCACGGGCGCTTCCGTCAGATCGTTCGCGGCCGCATCCGCGAGAACCTCCGCAAGTACATCTCGCAAGGCGAGCTCATCGGGCGGAAGGGGAAGGACCTCGTCTCGATTCCCATCCCCCAGATCGACATCCCGCGCTTCCGCTTCGGCGACAAGCAGCGCGGCGGCGTCGGGCAGGGCGACGGCAACCCCGGCGATCCCGTGGGGGGCTCCGACGACAAGCAGCCCGGGCAAGGGCAGGCGGGCAGCGGCGAGGGCGACCACCTCCTCGAGGTCGACGTCACGCTGGAGGAGCTCGCCAGCATCCTCGGCGAGGAGCTCGAGCTGCCCGACATCCAGGACAAGGGCAAGAGCAAGATCTCGAACGCCCACGACCGCTACTCGGGCATCCGCCGCGTCGGCCCCGAGTCGCTGCGCCACTTCAAGCGGACGTACCGCGAGGCGCTGAAGCGGATGATCTCGAGCGGGACGTTCCGCCCGACGGCGCCCGTCGTCGTCCCGATCCCGGACGACAAGCGGTACCGCTCGTGGAAGACGATCACCGAGCCCGTCGCGAACGCCGTCATCATCTACATGATGGACGTCTCCGGATCGATGGGCGACGAGCAGAAGGAGATCGTGCGCATCGAGTCGTTCTGGATCGACGCGTGGCTGACCCGCCAGTACAAGGGCCTCGAGTCGCGCTTCATCATCCACGACGCGATCGCCCGCGAGGTCGACCGGGACACGTTCTTCCACACGCGCGAGTCCGGCGGCACGATGATCTCGAGCGCCTACAAGCTCTG
Organism: Sorangium sp. So ce406; assembly: GCF_051474675.1. NCBI lineage: Bacteria > Pseudomonadati > Myxococcota > Polyangiales > Polyangiaceae > Sorangium > Sorangium sp. So ce406. The sequence goes on from NZ_CP150340.1 coordinate 2,431,460, forward strand.
CTCGCAGATCATCGACAACGACTACCCGCCGGACGAGTGGAACATCTACCCGTTCCACTTCTCGGACGGCGACAACTGGTCGATGGACGACACGCTCTCCTGCGTGGACGTGCTGAAGACGCAGATCCTGCCGCGGGTCAACATGTTCGCCTACGGGCAGGTCGAGAGCCCTTACGGGTCGGGCCAGTTCATCAAGGACCTGAAAGAGCACTTCTCGCAGGACGACCGGGTCGTGGTGAGCGAGATCAGGGACAAGGACGCGATCGTGGGCAGCATCAAGGATTTCCTGGGGAAGGGGAAGTAGAGCGGTATGAGCAAGTTCGCGCTGAACACCGCGCTCCCCCGCTACCTGCGCACCGAGAAGGAGCGCATCGAGAAGATCGCCCGGGACTACGGGCTCGACTTCTTCCCGGTCATCTTCGAGATGCTGACGTACGACCAGATGAACGAGATCGCCGCGTACGGCGGCTTCCCGAGCCGCTACCCGCACTGGCGGTTCGGCATGGAGTACGAGCAGCTCTCGAAGAGCTACGAGTATGGCCTCTCCAAGATCTACGAGATGGTCATCAACAACAACCCCTCGTATGCCTACCTGCTCGAGGGCAACTCGCTCACCGATCAGAAGCTCGTGATGGCGCACGTGTACGCGCACGTCGACTTCTTCAAGAACAACTTCTGCTTCCGGTCCACCGACCTCGACCACCGCGGCCCGATCGTCGACCCCGTGCGGAAGACCGAGAACTACGATCCCGACCGCAAGTGGATCGACAAGATGGCGAACCACGGCGCGCGCGTGGCGCGCCACATCGAGCGCCACGGCATCAACAAGGTCGAGGCGTTCATCGACCACTGCCTCTCGCTCGAGAACCTCATCGACCCGTGGGCCCCCTTCACCGGCCGCCCGGCGCCCAAGGAGGACGAGGAGCCCACCGAAGAGCCGATGGATACGTACAAGCTCCGGGCGAAGGAGTACATGGACTCCTTCATCAACCCGGAGGAGATCCTCGAGGCGCAGCGGAAGAAGCGGCAGGAGCAGAAGAAGCCCGAGCGCAAGGTCCCGGAGCGCCCCGAGCGGGACGTGCTCAAGTTCCTGCTCGACCACGCGCCGCTCGACCGGTGGGAGCGCGACGTGCTCGAGATCATCCGCGAGGAGACCTACTACTTCGTACCCCAGCGGCAGACGAAGATCATGAACGAGGGGTGGGCCTCGTACTGGCACTCGAAGATGATGACCGAGAAGGTCCTCGATGCCTCGGAGATCATCGATTACGCCGAGAACAACGCCGGCGTCATGGCGACGGCGCCGGGGCGCTTCAACCCGTACAAGGTCGGCGTGGAGCTCTATCGCTACATCGAGGACCGGTGGAACAAGGGCCGCTTCGGCCGCGAGTGGGAGGAGTGCACCGACCTCGACGCGAAGCGCACCTGGGACATGCGGCTCGGCCTCGGCCGCGAGAAGATCTTCCAGGTGCGCGCGCTCTACAACGACGTGACCTTCATCGACGAGTTCCTGACGCCGGAGTTCGTGATCGACCAGAAGATGTACACGTTCGGCTTCTCCGGGCGGAACGACAGGTTCGAGATCGAGAGCCGCGAGTTCAAGGAGGTGAAGGAGAAGCTCCTCTTCCAGCTCACGAATTTCGGCGATCCGTACATCCGCGTGGTCGACGCCAACTACGGCAACCGCGGGGAGCTCCTGCTCGAGCACGTGCACGGCGGCTTCGATCTGCGCGCCGACTACGCGCGCGAGACGCTCGTCGCGCTGGTCCGGTGCTGGAAGCGGCCCGTCGGCGTCGCGACCAGGATGGATAACAAGCCTGTGCTGCTCCGGTACGATGGCAAGGAGCACGCGATGACGCCGTACAAATTGTGAGCTCCAACGGATCGATCGGCCGGCTCACGGCGCTCCTCGCGCTCGCCGGCTGCGCCGCCGCGCCGCCGCCCTCGGAGGCGCCCGCGCGGTCTGCTTCGCTCGGCGCGCCGCCTGCGCTGGCGCCGCCGCCCGCCCCGGCATCGCCCGCCGCGCAGCCGACGGGGAGCGCCGCCGCGCCGCCGGCGGGGAGCGGGGCACCGGCGGGAGCGCTGGCCGGCTCGGGCGTCCCGCTCGACGCGCCGTCGACCAGCGAGGCCGCCGCGGCGAGCCCGCCGCCGCGCGTCGCGCGCGGCACCGGGACGGCGGCGGACAGGAAGCTCGAGGAGGGCGACGCCGCCTACGCGACGGGCGACTTCGTCGCCGCGGAGAAGGCCTATCGCGCGGCGGCGCAGCTCGACAGGCGGGACGCCGCGGCGATCGTCGGCGCGCAGCGCGCGGCGATCGCCAGGGCGGGAGTGTCCGCGGAGTTCGGCGGCGCGCCGAACGACAGGACGCTGCTCGCCGCGATTCCGGAGCTGAAGCGCGCGGTGAAGCTCGAGCCGGGCTACGCGCCGGCGCACCTCGAGCTCGGCCGCGCGTACCTCGTCCTCGGCCGCGCCGAGGCGGCGCTCGGCGAGCTCGCGCGGGCGGCGGAGCTCGCGCCGAGCGACGCCGAGGCGCGCTCGGCGCTCGGCGTCGCGCACCTCGCGCTCGGAAACCTGCAGGACGCTGTCCGAGAGCTCGCGCGCTCCGCCGAGCTCGCGCCCGGGGACGCCGAGCGGCAGGCGAACCTCGGGACAGCGCTGCTCGCCGCGGGCAAGACGGCCGACGCGATCCGCGCCTACGAGCGCGCCGCGCGGCTGTCGCCAGCGGACGCGCGCCTGCAAAACGATCTCGGGACGGCGCTGCTCGCCGCGAACGATCCTGCGCGAGCGATCCCCTACCTCGAGGCCGCCGTGGCGCGCGACCCGAGCCGCGCCACGTACCGATCGAACCTCGGGTATGCGCACCACCTCCGCGGCGACCTGCAGAAGGCGACGGCGCTCTACCGCGAGGCGCTGAAGCTGGATGACAAGCTCGGCAGCGCCTGGATCAACCTGGGCAACGCGCTGGCGCAGGCGGGACAGCTCAGGGACGCGCGCGAAGCGTACGAGAAGGCGCGCGCCGTTGATCCCACCGATCCGCGCGTGAAGGCCGTGATGGAGGAGCTCGACGCGATCGAGCGGCGCGGCGCCGCGCCGAGGTGACGCGGAGGCCGCGGCTGCGCGAGCCGCCTCTGCGCCGCGTGCAGCGCGAGCGCGTGGTCAAGCCGCGCCGGGCGCCGTGCGCGGCGGCCATGAGCAGACGCGCCCAGGTACCGCGATGCTGACTACACGCGTCGTCTGCGTGGCTGCTTGTCAAGCTCAATCGTTGCGGCGTCCGACCTTGCGCACCACCTGGCCGCTCCCGCCGAACGCGGGCTCGCGCCCTCGATCGAGCGGCAGCCAGAGGGAGGACGGGGGCTGCAGGACCATCGGTGTCGTGAGCGACCCCGGATGCGAGACGACCCCCGGCGCCCCAGCGGCGGGCGCTTGCGCGGCGCGGCGCTCGGCGCCGCGCGCCCCCGAGATGCCGACTCCCGCGCGAGAGGGCCGCATACCGCATCCGCGTCCGAGAGACGCACTGGAGTCCGGTGCGCCACCGGCAGGCGGGTAGGTAAGCGCACGCATCGCCCCGTACTCCCGCGGCGACGCTCGGGACCACACGATGCTTGAGCGCACCTTCGGCGCGCGGCAAGGGGTTGACAGCAGCGATGAACTTTCGATTACCTCTCTCCAGCCGTTCCAAATGATCTGATGGTCAACCACCGTGCGCTCGGCGGAGATGACCCTGGGAGATGTATGTAATCGGAACCACAGATCCAGCGTCTGCCGCGGGTGCTCTGTGGACAAAATGTCCGACTGCCGTGAGAGGACTCATGGTGTCCCATCGGGGTAGAAGCTGAGCCCGTTTCGCCCGGATAAGCGCGAAACCGTCGCGCGGTACGGCTGGCTGGAAGAGAGCGCTCCCCCTTCGATAATCTGGTCATGCGTCCAGTGTCCCGCGAGAAGTGCGATTCGTATTACAAAAATGTTGAGGACGGGTGGCATACCTTGTGCAGCGGGCCGGGCGGCCGCTGACGTTTCTGCCGTCTGAACTCCCGGATGGCGCTCTCCGGAAACCGCGCGATGCACTCGACGGGGCACCCCGAACCCGGGTAACCTCGTTCGTGCCTCACTCGTCAACCAACCCCCGAGGCTTTGATGTCCGTTTCCAAGCAGGCCGACATAGCCCCGACGTTGCGACCGCCGCCGGCTCCTCTGGCGGACGGTATGGTCATCTCTGCGAACTTCTCCGTGGGTGGTTTTAGCAAACGTTGGAACCACTGTCATCAGCTGGCCAACTTCCTTGCGCGATACGCCAGTGCAAACGAGGACGACCCCGAGCGCCATGCCACCCTGTTGTCGACGTTCTTCAATGAGCTGCTCGAAGCCGTCTATCGAAATCACGGGCCAAGCGGCGAAATACAGATACGGTTCCGGAAGAGTCAGAGTCATATCTTCGTCGAGGCCGAGGTCCCGGTAAACGAACAGAGCGCGCAGTTCTACAACCACGCCGTCCAGCTGGTGAATCAGCCCGACCCGATGTCCTGGTATCGAGAACAGCTCGAGAACGATGTTCCGGACGACGATGCGCAGGCGCTTGGGCTGCTGGAACTCGCGGTTGTATACGGCTCCAAACTCAGCATCACCGAACCCGCGGGCGGGGGTCAGCTTCTGCTGGCCATTCAGTTCCCGTTCACTGAGGTAGACGAATTATGACTGCTTCGATCGGTCGCGAATCCGTCGTGCCGCCTTCCTCCTCGAGCGGCCTTCCATCGTGGCGCTCGCAGGTCACCTTCAGCATGCGCGTCGACCAGACGGATCAGGAGGTCGCGCTGTCAGGCATGCTGCGACCTTTTGGCGCCGATCAGATGAGGGCCATCCGCAGCACGCTGGAGACGGCAGCGAAGAGCGCGCGGGGCGAGCTGTGCTTGGACTTCAAGCGTCTCAAGTACATGAACAACGTCGCGTTCCTCGAGATCAACAGGTTCGTTCGCTGGGCGGTCGAGGCGCGACCTAACCTCAAGATAAAGCTCATTATTTCGAGCGTCATCCCCTGGGCCATCCGCAAGTTCCAGGTGATCGCGGAGATCTACTCCAACGTCTCGGTCGAGATCTACGACATGGCGTTCTATCCGATCCAGCGGATGCTGGAGGACGCCGAGTTCATCGACGTGCTCCGCCTGCAAGAGCGGATCATCTGGGAGCACGAGCGGAAGATACTGCCGCACCACGGCCTCATGCCAGGGATGAGGATCGCGGACATCGCCTGCGGGCTAGGATACTTCGCCGTGATGCTCCAGAAGGACTTCAAGCCGGAGTACCTGGTCGGCGTCGATCACTCCCGCCCATCGCTCCGCTACGCCCAGGAGATGGCGAAGCGGCTCGGGATGGAGGATGTGGAGTACCAGTACGGGGATGCCGCGACCCTCCTCCTGCCCGACAACTCGTTCGATTTCGTGGCCTGCCGACTCGCGCTTCAGGTCTTCCACCAGCCCGAGATGATCATGCAGGAGCTCTATCGCATCTGCAAGCCGGGCGGACGCATCTACATCACGAACGAGATGATGTCGTGCAACTACGGGTGGCCCGACCACGAGCTCATCCGCGCGACTTACCAGCGCATCCTCGAGCTCGGCAAGATGGTCGGCATGGATCTCGATATCGGCATGAAGACGCGGCAGGTGCTGACGGACGCCGGCCTCGAAGATCTCAAGATCAACCTCATCGACATCACCAACATGAACACGGACTGCTACGACTTCGCCCGGGTCGTGGAGAGCTGGATCAACGGGACGAGCCAGATGGCGGCCACGGCCGGCACACTTCCGGAGTTTCATCAGGAGATCTCTGCTGGCCTGAAGGTCCACATGGCGACCATCACGAACCCGAAGGGACTGGCGTCGTGGCCCATCTACGCGGGCTCCGGGCGCAAGCCAGTGAAGATGATGTAGGTGGTTTCGTGAGAACCGCAGTCGTTTCGGTGGGAGATACTCATACGTGACCTCGCCTGCTCATGAGACACTGAACGAGCCGCGGCGGCGCGGCTTCTTCATTGGGCTCAAGAAATTCAATACGAAGTTCATGCTGGTCACCGGGTTCAGCGTGCTGCTCGGTGCCCTCCTGAACGTCCTCGTCGCTCGGCAAGGTCTGCATGAGCTCAGCCAGAAGTCCGCCCGCGAGATAGAGGGCGGTCTGAACGAGGCGAACCGCGAGTATCTGACGAACCACCTCGGCGACACGGCGCAGCAGGTCAACCTGCGGCTGGGCCACGCCTACGCCGATCTCAGGATGCTGGCCGCCATCGTGCAGACGATGGTGGACCAGGGCGACCAGCTCGATGAGCTGCACGCGAAGGTCGCCAGCATGGATTTCTTTCGAGACAAGCTCGTCCACAACGAGAAGGGCAACTGGTGGCAGAACGGCCCGGACGAGCCGACCGTGGTCGGCGTCTGGGGCTACCTCGGCAAGGACGGCCAGATCCTGCCGGACGCGCAGCGCGCGGTGGACAAGACCGCGCTGCTCGACCTCATCCTCCCGTCGTTTCAGAAGTACGGAGCCGACAAGCTCCAGGTCTATTACGCCGGCAGCGCGGAGCAGCCGTTTGTCCGGGTGGCGCCCTACCTCGATATGGGAGGGACGTTCGACAAGCTCTATCCCGGGCACAACGAGAAGAGGTGGTACGACTTCTTCTATCCCGGCCTCGTCGAGAGCTGGAGCGAGTGGCTGAAGGAGCCAAACGGGCTACAGAGCCGTCCCGTCCAGACGACGGTCACCGCGCCCTACGACGACGCGGGCGGCGGCGGCATGATCATGACCGCGTTCCATCCGATCTGGAGCAAGGAGCGCGACAAGTTCGCAGGCGCGCTCGGGCTGGACCTGACCCTCGCGCAGCTCGTCGAGTCGATCAAGGACGTCCGCCTGGCGAACGCCGGCTTCGCCTTCCTGACCCAGGCGGATGGCAACGTGCTCGCCGTGAACGATCTCGGCGTCGCGACGCTGCGCCTCCGGGCCGAAGGCGGAGCGGGGCAGAGCGAAGGGGTGGGTGTCCTCCAGCGTCGTCTCAAGGACAGCAGCGACCCCGCCGTCGCGATGATCGCGCTGCCCAGCGACGACAACGTGGACTACCATGAACGGATGATCGCCGGCGAGGCGTACATCATCGCTCTCCAGCGGCTCGCCCCGGTGAACAGCTGGGCCGGTCCGGGCGCGCGGATCGAGTCGCAGCAGTGGACGCTCGGGTTCGTCGTGCCGAAGAAGGAGCTGTACGCGTCGCTCCTCGCGTCCCAGCGCGCCATCGAGGAGAGCCGGACCAGCATCGTCACGAAGCAGATCCTCGTCACGATAGCCTCGTTCCTCGTGCTGATGCTCGGCGTCTACCTCGTATCTCGCAAGATGACGGGCGCGCTCGTCGCGCTCTCGAGCGGCGCGACGCGGATGCGGGAGGGTGATTACGGCGTTCGCATCGACGTGAACTCCGCGGACGAGATCGGGCAGCTCGGCGTCGCCTTCAACGATATGGCGAGCGAGATCGAGGCCTACACCAACAACCTCGAGGAGCTCGTCGGTGAGAGGACGCGTGCGCTCGAGAAGGCGAACGCGGAGATCAGCGACCTGAACGCGAAGCTCGCGCAGGAGAACATCCGGCTCGGCGCCGAGCTGAACGTCGCGCGCCAGCTCCAGCTCATGGTGCTCCCGGCGCCGAGCGAGCTCCAGGAGATCCCGGGCCTCGACATCGCCGGCTACATGGCCCCGGCCGACGAGGTCGGAGGGGACTACTACGACGTGCTCCGGAGCGACGGGCTCGTCAAGATCGGCATCGGCGACGTCACCGGCCACGGGCTGGAGAGCGGCGTTCTGATGCTGATGGTCCAGACGGCGGTGCGGACCCTGCTCGCGAGCAACGAGCGGGATCCGAAGAAGTTCCTGAGCATCGTCAACAAGGTCATCTACCAGAACATCCAGCGCATCCGCTCGGACAAGAACCTGTCCTTGACCCTGCTCGACTACAGCGACGGCAAGCTCCAGCTCACCGGACAGCACGAGGACCTGATCATCGTCCGGAAGGACGGGACCCTCGATCGCGTCGAGACCATGGGGCTCGGGTTGCCGATCGGCATCGATCTGGATATCAGCGATTTCATCGGCAGCATCGAGGTGGCGCTGGAGGCTGGGGACGTCGTGACGCTCTTCAGCGACGGCATCACCGAGGCGGAGGACTCAGAAGAGGAGCAGTACGGCATCGACCGGCTGTGTCAGGTGATCTCGCGGAACCACGAGAGAAACTCCAAGGAGATCAAGGACGCTATCATCGAGGACGTCTTGGCGCACGTTGGCTACAACAAGATCCATGATGACATTACGGTACTTGTCATTAAGAGGGTATGAGCAAGGGGGAGACTGGGCATTACCATGAGCGAAATCATCGGCGTCTACTCTTTAGACGATTCGTTCAGCGAGCACATGTCGCTGACGTTGTACCCCGACTCGTTCGCGGTGAGATGGAGCCTCTGTAACCTGACGGCAAACTTCATGGCCGAGTACTTCGGCGAGCTCTTCCCGGAGATCGACGGGGAGGACAGGCTCATCAGCCGCGACGAAGTCTCAGGCGCCATCGGTTACGTCCTGAACGAGCTGGTCGAGAACGCCGTCAAGTTCAATCAGCACGGTGATATCACCGTGACCGTCGGCATCGGGCGTGAGGACCTGGTGTGCCTCGTCAGCAACCAGATCACGAACGCCGCTGTCCCCTCGTTGCGCGAGAAGCTCCTCGAGCTCACGCAGGAGGATCCCGGGGAGCTCCTGCGGAGGCAGGCCGAGGCGAACGCCGAGGACGCGGAGAACGCCGGATCGGGGCTCGGCTATCTGATCATCATGAATGATTACGGTGTCAGTCTTGGGTGGAAGCTGGACCCGATCTCGGTCAACAGCTTCAGCATCAAGACGATGGCCAGGATTCCTATTTTGAACGAAAGGTCGAGAATGGAAATCAAAGGTGGCAACTACCGGGTTTGGTACGATCCCTCTGAGGTGGTGGTGTACCTGGAGGGCATCCTTCGTCTTGGCGGCACCACGGAGTACGCCCCCATCGAGGAGCTGCTCGACAAGGTCCTCGCCACGAATCCGCCCACCATCACCCTCGACGTCAGGGCGCTGAACTTCCTGAACAGCTCGGGGATCAACGTCCTCTACAAGTTCGCGATCGCCACCCGGAAGAAGGGCGAGCTCCAGCTCATCGTCCGCGGGTCGAAGTCCATCCCGTGGCAGGGGAAGTCGCTGCCCAACCTGAAGAAGTTCAACCAGAACTTCGAGATGATACTCTGTGATTGAGATCGGATGGGATCTTCCGTCCAACCCGAATCGCGTCCAGGTCGATCCATGACTGCACCCAAGGACCTCAGCTCGATGCACTCCAGAGGCTTCATACAGAAGCAGAACAATCTGGATGCCATCAGGGCGATCGTGAAGGAGCGGCAAGCGTGGAACACACTGCTACGCGACGAGGGGAACTTCACAGACTTCATGGAGCGCTGCAACGCACTCCTGGAGTACGTCGATAAGCTGAAGCTGGATTTCGACGACCTCTCCCTGGTGCACGAGGCGATCCTGGAGCACGCGACCAGCATTGAGAACGAGCTTGAAGGGTACAACCGGGCCATCGACGACGACCTCGCGGTGGCGCGGCAGGTACAGCGCGCGCTGTTGCCGGAGGCGAGCGGGGCCATCGCGTCGGCGTTCGACATGGCCATCTTCCACAAGCAGCTCGCACAGGTAGGAGGGGACTACTACGACTTCTTCTATCTCCCCGGCGAGCGCCACGCGATCGGTGTTTACGATATATCGGGCCACGGAGTATCGTCGGCGCTCATCATGGCGTTTCTGAAGGCCCAGTTCGCGCACGCCACCAAACGGCTCGACAGCCCGGGGGCGATCGTGGACTGGGTGAACCGGAGCGCCTACTCGTTCTTGCGGGAGGTCCGCCGGTACGCGACGGTGAACTTCGTCATGTTTACGGACCGATTCCTCCGCTACGTGTCGGGCGGAGGCTACGGACTCCTGGTCCGTCGAGGGACGCCTCGCTCGTTCAACCGGGTGAGCAACTTCATCGGTCTGCGCATCAAGCCGTTTCACGAGTTCGAGCTGCCGTTCGAGGAGGATGACGTCCTCGCCTTGTACACAGACGGGATGTTCGAGGCGCAGGACGCGAGCGGGGAGATATATTCCGTGCAACGTCTCAACGAAATCGTCGTCAAGCACAGCGAGGAGCCGGTGCAGGTCATCCTCGATCGGTGCATCGAGGACTACACGCGGTTCCGAGTGGCGGACGCCGACGACATCACACTGATCATCCTGCGAAGGTGCGCCTGATGAAGCCCGAGAAGAATCATTCGCAGACGTCGGTCGGTGCATCGATATACATCTCTCCGATCGATCACATCACGGGCGACGTGGCCGGCCTGCTTGCGAACTTTTTGGACGCGCTGCTGGTGCGGTTCTATCCCAGGCGGATATGCCAGAAGGTCAACGTGGTGGTCACCGAGCTGGTCACCAACGTGATCCAGCACGGGACCGAGCGCGAGAGCGAGGTGCGACTCGACCTGAGCATCGACCCGGATCGGCTGCTCATCAAGGTTTCCAACCGCGTCACGCCGGAGGAGTACCGAACCGTCAAGGCGGTATTCGACGAGATCTTCGCCGCGGAGGACCCGAGGGAGCTCTTCGCCAGGACGGTGCGCGAGCGGCGCAACGACCGGCGCAGGGGCGGCCTAGGCCTCATTCGGCTGACTGCTGAGAACAAATTCCATCTCTCGACGCAGTACGTCGATGGAATCCTCGTCGTCCAGGCTACTTTCCCTTGAAAAGGCTGCGTATGTTTTCCACGAAAGGTCGCGTATGAAGGCTCTCAGCTATGGAGAAATCACGGATGGCGGGCTGAGCGTCTTTCAGTCGGTCGCCCGGCTCGATGACGACAACCGCCTCGTCCTGACCTTCGAGGGCGCTATCCGGATCGACAACCCGTACCGGTACCTCTCCAGCTACCTCGACGAGCTGGCGCGGGTCCTCCCGCAGCATCCGATCACGTCCACGGTGATGGACTTCGTGAAGATGCGGTTCTGCAACTCGAACGGCTTCTACGTCATCATGGACATCGTGGACGCCGTGTACAACTTGGTGCCCGGGCGGGTGACCGTGCGTCGGATCCTCGACGACGACTGGCAGCACGAGACCCTGCCGATCCTGCTCAACCTGAACGAGGAGCACGTGGCCGCGCGGACGACGTTCGAGGACGTCAAAGAGCCGTGACGCCGTGACGGTGGAGCGGAGGCTGCGCAAGGCGACAGGCGATGGAGGCACCTGCGAACGAAGCGGACGTGGAGAGGTTCTTCGCTGTCTGTCCCGATCCGCTCTGCGTCCTGCGGATCGACGGATCGTTCCTGCGCGTGAGCGGCGCCTGGGAGAGCACGCTCGGCCTGGGGACCGAGGAGCTGATCGGCAGGAATCTCCTGGATCTGGTGCATCAGGACGACCTCGCTGCGACCCGGGAGCAGATGGATCGGCTCCGGCTGGGGCCCGTGACGCTCGGGCTGGAGAACCGGTGCCGGAGCAGGAGCGGCCTCTACGTCTGGCTGTCGTGGTCGCTGCTGTCGGTGCCGGGCGAGGGGCTCATCTACGCCTGGGCGCGCAACGTGGGGAAGCAGAAGCGCGTCGAGCGGGCGCTGATGCAGCGGATCGAGACGAAGATGCTCGTCGCGTCGATCTCGGCCCACTTCATCAACGTGAAGCTCGCGGACATCGACCGCGGCTTCCAGTCGGCGCTCGCGGAGCTCGGCAGGGCGCTGCGCGCCGACAGGACGAGCCTGTTCCTGCTCTCGGAGGACGGCCGGCGGTTCTTGAAGACGCACGAGTGGTGCGCTGACGGGGTACCGTCGCTGCTCGCGGAGCGGGCCGTCGTCTCCAGGGACGAGTATCCGTGGCTGGTCGAGCGGCTGTTCCGCCTCGAGGTGTGCGACGTGCCGCGCGTGGCTGACCTGCCGGAGGAGGCCGCGAGCGAGAAGCGGGCGTTCACGGAGCTCGGGATCGCCTCGCTGGTGCGGATGCCGGCGGCGTACGCGGGTCGGCTCGTGGGCGTCGTGGGGATCGACGCGGTACGGTCGATCCGGGCGTGGGACAAGGGCGTCCGGGCGCTGCTGCAGGTCGTCGGCGAGATGTTCGCGATCACGCTGGAGCGGATGCGCGCCGAGGAGTCGCTGCGCGCCGTGGTCGAGCAGCAGGAGTCGCTGCGCGCGGTGATCGAGCGGCAGGAGTCCGCGATCGAGACGCTGTCGACCCCGATCATCCAGGTCTGGAACAGCGTGCTCGTGCTGCCGCTCGTGGGCAGCATCGATCGACACCGGGCCTCCGAGATCACGGAGAAGCTGCTGCACACGATCGTCGAGACGAAGTCGCGCTATGCCATCGTCGAGGTGACGGGGGTCGAGGAGGTCGACTCCACGACGGCGCAGCACCTCATCAGCATGCTGCAGACGATCGAGCTCCTGGGCGCGCAGGGGGTCGTGGCCGGAGTCCAGCCCCAGGTGGCGCAGACGGCGTCGTCGCTCGGGATCGATCTCTCGTCGGTCCAGGTGCACCGTGACCTCCAGGAGGCGCTGCGGTGGTGCATCCGGGAGATCCGGGCGGACGGGCGGCAGGGGAAGCGGCGGCGGGGGCGGCGGTAAGCAGCCGGTTCCGAGGGGATCGGCCCCCGGGGAGGGAGCTCGTCGCGCGGCGCCGGGAGGGCTGAACTCGCCTTGAACGATGCGTCTCCGGCGTGCGTGGCATGCCGGAGACGCATCGTTATCTGGGCTCCGACAACAGTCCTCCCGGCGCCGTCCGACGAGCTCCCTCGCCGGCGGGCCTGTGATCAAGGGTGGTTGTGTCCGCTCGGTACTCGCGGACGCGCGAGCGCTCGCGCTTGACGGGACCTTGAGGAGAGAATATTTCGTACACGAAGCATCGTGACAGCGACCCTGCCGACGCCAGACAGGCCGGAGATCGACGCGATCGTGGAGATGATCATCTATCTCTACACGGAGTCGCGGCGGCTCACGAAAGGGATGGCGAGCGGGTTCGGCCTCACCGGGCCGCAGCTCACCATCCTCAAGCTGCTCGAGTCGTTTCAGGATCTCTCGCTGTCCACGCTCTCGGAGCGGATCCGCGCGCAGAACAGCACGGTGACCGGGATCGTCGACCGGATGGAGCGGGAAGGGCTCGTCCGCCGCGAGCGGTCGAAGGCCGACCGGCGGGTCGTGCACATCCGGCTCAGCGAGAAGGGGGCGCGGCTCGCCCGCGAGATCCAGGTCGAGCCGATGGAGATCTTCCGGAGCGCGCTGCTCAGCCTGAGCTCGACCGATCTGCGCGACCTGCTCCGGATCCTCACCAAGCTGCAGAAGCAGGTGGTCGCGCGGGTGGGGCAGGGCGGACAGCGGAAGATCGACGGCGACGGGACGTGACAAGGGAGGCCGAGGCCATGAGAGAGAAGCCGACGTTCACGGGGGAGCCGAGGAATCCGAACGAGCGAGATCCCGATATCTGCGTGGTGACCTGCGCGCTCTCAGGGGTGCTCGCCAGCCGCAAGCAGTGCGCCGCGATCCCGTACACGCCGGTCGAGATCGCCGAGGAGGCGAGGCGGGCCTACGAGGCAGGGGCGGCGGCGGTGCACATCCACGCGCGCAACGACGACGGCTCGCCGACGTTCTCGCCGGCCGTGTTCGCCAGCATCAAGGAAGAGGTGCGGCGGCGATGTCCGGTCATCTTGAATTTTTCTACTGGCACCATCCTCGAGGATGTCAGTGAGCAGTGCGCCTATGTTCGCGAGAGCCGCCCGGAGATCGCGGCCCTCAACATGGGCACGATGAACTACTCGAAGTACTCGCGCGCCCGGAAGAGCTTCGACTTCGACATGGTGTTTCCCAACACGTACGCGAAGATCGGCAAGCTCCTGTCCGCCATGAACGAGGCCGGGGTGAAGCCGGAGCTCGAGTGCTTCGACACCGGGCACACGCAGGGCGTGTGGCCGCTCATCGACATGGGCCTCCTCAAGCCGCCGCTGCAGTTCTCGTTCATCGTCAACGTGCTGGGCGGCATCCCGGCGCACGTGGAGTCGCTCCAGCTCCAGACCAAGATCATGCCCGCCGGCTCGGAGTGGGAGGTGATCGGGATCAGCCACGGGCAGTGGAGGATGCTGGCGGCGGCGCTCGTCCTCGGCGGCAACGTGCGGTGCGGGCTCGAGGACCATTTCTACCTGCCGAGCGGGGAGATGGCGCGCAGCAACGGCGAGCTGTGCGAGGTCGCGGTGCGCATGGTGCGCGACGTGGGGCGCAGGCCGGCGACCGTCGAGGAAGCGCGGCAGATCCTGGGGCTGCGGCGGGACGACGCGCCCGGCGCGGCGGAAGGGGCGGCGTCGTGACGGCGCGCGCGTACACGGTCATCCAGGCGGCGTCCGCGGGGGGCATCCTGCGGCTCACGCTGAACAACCCGTGGCGCAAGAACGCGATCGGGCCGGTGATGGTGAACGAGCTGCTCGACGCCCTCGAGGCCGGCATGGCGGACGAGGCGGTGCGCTGCGTGGTGCTGACCGGCGCGGGGGACGCGTTCTGCGCGGGCGGCGACTTCGCGCAGATGGCGGGCGCCGAGGGGGCGCCGCAGGTCGCGCCGAAGGGCGACTACGCGGACCTGCTGCTCGCCTTCGCGAACTCGAGCAAGCCGATCGTGGCGCGGGTGAACGGGCACGCGCTCGGCGGCGGGCTCGGGCTCGTCGCTGCGTCGCACTTCGCGATCGGGGCGCGCGGCGCGAAGCTCGGGACGCCCGAGATCAACGTCGGCCTGTTCCCGATGATGATCATGGCGGTGCTGCAGCGGCACGTGAGCCGCCGCAAGCTGCTCGAGATGATGCTCCTCGGGCAGCGCCTCGACGCCGACGAGGCCGCGCAGTGCGGCCTCCTCAACAGGGCGGTGGAGCCGGGCGCGCTCGACGCGGCGGTCGACGAGGTGACGTCCACGATCGCGGCGAAGAGCCCGATCGCGGTGCGGCTCGGTCTGGAGGCGTTCGCGGCGCAGGACGATCTCGATCTGGAGTCGGCGCTGCCGCTCCTGCGCGAGCGGCTCGCCGGGTGCCTGGCGACGGACGACGCGCGCGAGGGGCTGATGGCCTTCCTGGAGAAGCGGCAGCCCCGCTGGTCGGGCAAGTAGGCGCGCGGCGGTGGCGACGCGCGCAGGATGATGAGGTGGCCCGTGAACATGCGAGAGCTCGTGAAGGACCTCGAGGCCCGCCGGGAGCAGGTGCGGCGGATGGGCGGTGAGGAGCGGGTGGCGAAGCAGCACGCCCGCGGGAAGATGACGGCGCGGGAGCGGCTCGCGGCGTTCTTCGACGACGGCGTGCATTTCGAGGTGGGGATGCACGGCACGCAGATGGGGCTCGCGGCCGGGCCGGACGGGGGCGATCGGCCGCCGGCCGACGCGGTGGTGTGCGCGTTCGGCAAGGTCGACGGGCGGATGGTGTGCGCGGCGGCGTACGACTTCACCGTGAAGGGCGGCAGCATCGGGCAGACGGGCGAGGAGAAGGTGACCCGCCTGCGGCAGATGGCGCTGCGCGGCCGCTGGCCGATGGTGTGGTTCATCGACTCGGGCGGGGCGCGCATCGACCCCGGGTCGATGCACCCGGACAGCATCTCGCTGTTCGCCGGCTCGGGGCACCTGTTCCGCGAGCAGGTGCACATGAGCGGCGTGGTGCCGCAGGTCGCCGCGATGGTGGGGCCGGGCGCCGCGGGCACCGCGTACATCCCGGGGCTCGCGGACTTCGTGCCGATGGTCAAGGACGTGGGGTCGCTGGCGCTCGGCGGTCCTCCGCTCGTGCGCGCGATGACGGGCGAGGACATCTCCGAGCAGGAGCTCGGCGGCAGCAAGGTGCACACGACGAAGAGCGGCGTGGGCGACGCGGAGTACGCGAGCGACGCGGAGTGCCTCGCGGCGGTGAAGCGGTACCTCTCGTTCTTCCCGTCGAGCTGCGACGAGGATCCGCCGCGCCTGCCGGTGACCGATCCGATCGAGCGGCGGGAGGAGTCGCTGCTCGATCTGCTGCCGGAGAACCCGCGGCGCGCCTACGACATGCTGAAGCTGATCGACGCCATCGTCGATCACGGCGAGCGGCTCGACCTGAAGCCGCGGTGGGCGCGCTCGATCATCACCTGCCTCGCGCGGATCGGCGGCCAGCCGGTCGGCGTCGTGGCGAACCAGCCGAGCCACATGGGCGGCATCCTCGACGTGGACGCGTCCGACAAGGCCGCGCGCTTCATGCAGATCTGCGACGCGTTCAACATCCCGCTCGTGTTCCTGCAGGACGTGCCGGGGTTCATGATCGGCTCGAAGGTCGAGCACGAGGGGATCATCCGCCACGGGGCGAAGATGCTGCACGTGATGGCCGCGGCCACGGTGCCCAAGATCACGGTGGTCGTGCGGAAGGCGTATGGCGCCGGGTATTACGTGATGTGCGGGCGCGCGTACGAGCCGGACCTCATCGTCGGCTGGCCGAGCGCGGAGATCAGCGTGATGGGGCCGGAGGGGATGCTCGGGATCGCGGCGAAGAAGATGTTCGGGGACGCGCCGCCGCCCGCGGAGGTGAAGCAGGGCATCGTGGACATGATCCAGAAGAACATCGACGTGATGAAGGTCGCGGGGTGGGGGCTCGTCGACGACGTGATCGATCCGCGGGACACGCGCAGGGTCATCGCGTGGGGGCTCGAGCTCGCGCGGAAGAAGCGCGTTGAGCGGCCGGAGAAGAAGCGGGGGATCATCCCGGTGTAGTCAGTCCTCGTCTGCGTCTTGCTCCGCGGGCTCGGGCTTCGGCGTCGGCACCGCCCGCGGCGCGGCGGCGTAGAACGGCTCCGGCGCGCTCTTCACGCGGAGGAGCGTCGGCGTGTCGGCGGCGATCGTGGCGGTGTAGGCGTCGATGCCGAGGCCGGTGCCAGGCTCGTTCGCGTGCAGCGTGGCCGTGACCTCGTAGAGGCCCTCGCGGGCGAACGTGTTGTCAGGGCAGACCTCCCGGAGGAGGAGCGAGACGTCGGCCGACGCGCCAGGCTTCAACGTCCTGAACAGGTCGCGCGGGATCGCTCCGGTCGGCGGGGACGCCTCGCACACGGCCGTGCCGTTCGGACCGGCGACGTGGAACTCGAGCATCCGCGGCCGGATGGCCACGGTCATGGGGCGCTTGCCGGCGTTCCTCGCGCTCACCCGGACGACGATCGAACGAGGGCTCGCCGCGTCGGACCAGGGGTCGCTCTTGACCTCCAACCGAGGCGCGTTGGCGTCGACGATGGGCTCGGCCGACGAGCCGGCGCTGCGGTCGTTGCTCGACGGGGCAGGCTGCCCAGCGCCCGCACCAGCGCGCCGGTCCGCAGGGGCTTGCGCCGTCTTGTCGCCCGGAGGCTGAGCCGCTGCAGCCGAGGGCTGCGCCTGCTTGTCGTCCTGGGGCCGAGTCGCCTTGTCTTCCGACGGCTGAGCCGCTGCAGCCGAGGGCTGCGCCTGCTCGCCGCCCGAGCGCGGGGGCGGCTCGGCGCCGTCCTGGTCTCCGGCGGCCTCCTTCTTCGAGGGAAGGTCGTAGCTCAGCACGATCGTCGGCGCGGCGAGCCCGGGCGCCGGGGCGAACGCCGGCGGAGCGTCCGTCGACTCCGCGGCGAACGGGGGCGCGGGCGCCTTTCTCGACCACTTCGGCGGCGGGCCCCAGCCGTACCAGGTCCTCACCACCGAGCCGCCGGCGAGCGCGGCTTCGTCCTTGCCGAAGCAGAGCAGGCGCGGGTCGAAATGCTCCATGTAGGACTGGCCGGGCGCCAGCAGGAGCGCGCGCCGCTCCGGGAAGCCGCTCGGCTTGAGCCCCGCGGGCGCCGCGCAGCGCACCGTCTTCTTCGTGCGCTTGTTCAGCGTGTCGATCTCCAGGCGGAGCAGACGGACGTCCGCCGGGATGCGCATCGGACGCTCCCCTTGGTTGTCGATCCGCAGCGTCCACGGTCCCTGCGGCGACGGCGCGATGAGCCACACGCGCGCAGGCGCGGGCGCAAGGGGCGGCGTCTCGGCGGCCTTCTTCTTCGCGCCCGCCCTGGACGCGGCCGCGCTGGGCTTGGGCGCCGCGACGCTGGCGCCCCCGGACGGCGAAGCAGCGCCGGTCTTCGGCTTCTCCTGCGGCGCGGCGGAGCTCGGCTTCTCTGCCTGCTGCGCGGGGCCCGACCCCCCTTGCGCGAGCGCGGGGCGCGACGCGAGCCCGAGCGCGGCCGCTGCGATCGACGCGGTCGACGTGAACAGACTGGCGATCCGGACGAGACGTATGCGCATGGAGGATCCGTTCGGGAGCGAACGCTTCCGCTTTCTTTCTGGGGGCGTCAACCTTAGCGTAGCCAGCGAGCCTGGCCCCCTCGGGGGCGCCCGGGCGCTCTCCCATCGCTCGAAGCGTGGTCATGCGCGGCCTGTACGCCATCGTCGACACCGACTCGCTCTCGCGCCGCGGGCTGGAGCCCGCGGCGTTCGCCGAGGCCGTCCTCGACGCGCGGCCGGCGGCCATCCAGCTCCGCGACAAGCGGGGCGGGGCGGGCCGCACGCTCGCGCTCCTGCGCGCCATCCAGCCGCTCGCGGCGCGCGCGGGCGTGCCCCTGTTCGCGAACGACCGGGCCGATCTCGCGGTGCTCGCGCGCTGCGACGGCGTGCACGTCGGCCAGGACGATCTCCCCGTACCGGCGGTGCGCGGGCTGGCGCTGCGCGCCGGCGCGTCGCTGCGCGTCGGGCTCTCGACCCACACGTCCGCGCAGATCGAGGCCGCGCTGCGAGGGCGGCGCGATGACCTCGACGACCTCGACTACGTCGCGGTCGGGCCGATCTTCGCGACCTCGAGCAAGGAGCGCCCGGACGCCGTCGTCGGCCTCGATGGGCTCGCGTCGCTGCGCGACATGGTCGAGCGGACGCGGCCCGGGCTGCCGCTCGTGGCGATCGGCGGCATCTCGCTGGAGAGGGCGCGCGAGGTGGCCCCGCTCTGCTCCGCCGCGGCGATCATCGCCGCGCTGCTGCCCGAAGAGGGCGCGACAGCGTCGCGCGCCCTGGAGCAAGTGAGCGCGCGCGCGAGGGCGCTCAAGGAGGCGCTCGCGCAGGCCGGCGCGCCGGCGGCGCCGCCCGGAGGGGGCGCGCGATGAGCCTCACGCTGCTCGCGGCGGCCGCCGCGGCGGTGGCGGCGACGTTGGGCTACATGGCGGCGCGCCGCGAGCGCGAGGCGCAGGCGGGGATGGGCGGCGAGGAGGAGCCCGAGGCGCCCGCGCGGTCGCCCGAGGACGCGCTCTGGGACGAGCTGCCGCTCGCGCTCGGCGACGTGGTGCTGGCCGGGAGCGAGGAGCGCTGGCTCTCGGGCGCGATCGTGGCGCGGGAGCGAGGCGAGCTCGTGGCCGTGGTGTTCCTCGCGCCCGAGGGGGCGGCGCAGCGGGCGGTGGCGGCCTTCCCGGCGCCGCGGCGCGAGATCCTGTGGCTCGCGCCCGCGGCGGTCGACTCGCCGGAGGAGCCGCCGGCGACGCTCGAGATCGCCGGCATGACCCTGCGCCGGCGGGCGCGGCTGCCGGCGGCGCTCGCGCGGCTGGGGCGGGGCGCGCCTCGCGTGGGCGGCGCAGGGATCATCGCGCTGTACGAGGGGGGCGGGCACGACGCGGCCGTGGTGCTCGCGAGCGAGGGGCGCATCCACGCCTGGGCCGGGCGGCGCATCGAGGAAGGCGGCTACGAGCGGCTGGGCGGCGGCGGCGAGGGCTGACGCCCACCCTCGCGGCCTCGCGGCGCCCGTCAGCTGATGACGCTGCGCAGCTCCGCGATCAGCGACGCCATCGCCAGGCTCGGCGAGGCGTTGCGCTCGAGCTGCGCCACGGCGCGGGAGACCGCGGCGTAGCGCTTGGCCGAGAGGCCGGCGCGGCGCGGATCGGCCGCGACCGCGGCGCGCGCCTCGCGCGCGAGCGCGGCGTTGAGCGCGCGCAGGTCGTCCTTGAGGGCGCCCTTGTCGCGGTCCACCGACTCCGCGAACGCGACGGCGGGCCCGAGGTCCCGGGCGGCCGCGGCCGCGAGGACGCTCTTCACGAAGGCGTCGCGCGAGGCGGTCTGCTCCTCGTCCGCGAGCTCGAGCGCCGCGCAGGCGCTGCCCGCGGCGAGCTCCACCGCGAGGTCGTGCCGCTCCTCCGGAACGCCGTGATCGCGGAGGATGCCGCGCACGATCGGCTCGGAGAGCGGGGCGAAGCGCACGGGGAGGGTGCGCGAGCGGATCGTGTTGAGCAGCCGGTCGCCGCGGGAGGTGAGCAGGATGAAGTGCGTGCCGGGCCGCGGCTCCTCGAGCGTCTTGAGGAACGCGTTCGCGGCGCCGACGCTGAGGTCCTCGGCGTCGCGGACGATGAAGACCCGCGCGCGCCCCTCGTGGGGCGGGTAGGAGGCGTGGGCGAGCACGATGGAGCGGACCTGGTCGACCGAGATCTCGGTCAGCTCGTCGCGGCTCCGGCCGATGACGGCCGCGGGGTAGAAGTTCTTCGCGACGAACTGCACGTCGGGGTGGAGCGGCGACGCGGGGCGCCCCGGGGAGCGCCCGGCCGCGCGCCGGCACGCGTCGCACCGGCCGCAGCCGAGCGGGTCGCCCGCGGTGCACACGAGCGCCTGCGAGAGCGCGACGGCCGCGAGCTCCTTGCCGACGCCGGGCGGGCCCTCGAAGCGGTAGGCATGGTGGACGCGGCCCGTCTGGAGCGCGCGTACGAGGGTGCCGACCGCGGTGTCCTGGCCGAGGATGTGGGAGAACGGCACGGCCCGCTATCTAGCACGACCGGGGCGCAACCTGGTCCCGGATCGCGCCGCGCGCGAGGCCGCTCGGCGCCGCAGGCGGCGCGATCCGCGGGCTCGCAATGCCCTCATTGCGGGCGGCGGTGATAGGTTGCCGCGCATGCGCGTCCTCGTGCTCGGCGGCACTCGATTCATGGGTCATTTCCTGGTCTATCGCCTGCTCGCGGCGGGCCATGAGGTCGCGCTCCTGAACCGCGGCGTGACGCCCGACCTGTTCGGTGATCGCGTCGCGCGGATCCGGTGCGACCGCACGGCCGGCGGTCTCGAGCAGGCGCTCGGGGGCCGCGAGTTCGACGCCGCGGTGGACTTCACCGCGTACACGGCCGCGGACGGCCGCGCGGCGGTGGGGGCGCTCGGCGGCGGGCGCGTCGGCCACTACGTCATGATCAGCACCGGCTCGGTGTACCTCGTCCGCGAGGGGTGCCCGCGGCCGTCGCGCGAGCGCGACTACGACGGCCCGCTGCTCCCGGAGCCGGCGGACGAGGAAGATCGCGCGTCGTGGGCCTACGGCATGAACAAGCGCGGCTGCGAGGAGGCGCTCGCGGCCGCGTGGCGGGACGACGGCTTCCCCGCGACCGTGCTGCGTATCCCGATGGTGAACGGGGAGCGCGACCCCCACCGCCGCCTCGAGCGGTACATCGCGCGCGTGCTCGACGGCGGCCCGCTGCTCGTCCCGGACGGCGGCGAGCACCCCGTGCGGCACGTGTACAGCGGCGACGTCGTGAGGGCGATCGTGAAGCTCCTGCTCGTGCCCTCGACGTTCGGCCAGGCGTACAACCTCTGCATGGACGAGACGCCGACGCTCCCGGAGCTGCTCGCGCTCGTCGCCGAGCTGCTCGGGGCGCCGGCGCGGCTCGCGCGGGTCGACCGGGCCGCGCTCCGGGCGCGCGGCATCGACCCGGTCGCGATGTCGCCGTTCAGCGACCCCTGGATGTCGATGCTGGATCCCGCGAAGGCGAGGGCGGAGCTCGGCTTCCAGCACACGCCGCTCCGGCGCTGGCTGGAGACGGTGATCACGTCGCTGCTCGCGAACCCGCCGTCCGATCCGCCGCCGGGGTACGAGCGGCGCGCCGAGGAGCGCTCGCTCGCGGCGGCGCTGCCCGGTGAGGCCAGGGTGGGGGACGCCGACCCAGCGTGAGGTAAGCTGGGCCTGCGGGAAGGCGGGAGGGCCGGGAGGTCGCGCGCCGTCCTCGCGCTTCGCCGTGAACCATCCGGAGGAGGGGAGATCTCGCGATGCAGGATGTAGAGCCCAGGCGGGTCCTGGCGGCCATCGACGCCTTCCTGAGCACGCCGCTCGACGCGGCGCTGTCGCGGCACCGCGAGGCGGATCCGGCGGCCGGCGCGCTCGCGTTGTTCCACGAGGTCGCCGCGACCGTCCCGGCGTACCGCCGCTTCCTCGACGAGCACGGCGTCGATCCCGCGGCTGTCCGGACCCCCGCGGACTTCGCGGCGCTCCCGGTGATCACGAAGCAGAACTACGTGCTCCGGCATCCGATCGCGGACCTGTGCCGCGGCGGACGCGTCGAGTCCTGCGACATGGTCGCCGTCTCGTCGGGATCGACGGGCAAGCCGACGTTCTGGCCTCGCTCCGTCACGGACGAGCTCCCGGTCGCGCGGCGCTTCGAGCAGGTGTTTCACGACAGCTTCCGGGCGGACGCGCGCCGCACGCTCGCGGTCGTGTGCTTCGCGCTCGGCTCATGGGTCGGCGGCATGTACACGGCCGCGTGCTGCCGTCACCTCGCGGCGAAGGGGTATCCGATCACGGTGGTCACGCCGGGCAACAACAAGGACGAGATCTACGGTGTCGTCCTCGAACTGGGGCCGGCGTTCGATCAGGTCGTCCTGCTCGGCTATCCGCCCTTCCTGAAGGACGTGATCGACACGGGCCGGGCGCGGGGGATCGACTGGGCGCCGCTGCGGATCAAGCTCGTGTTGGCCGGGGAGGTGTTCAGCGAGGAGTGGCGGACGCTGGTCGGCGAGCGCGTCGGGTCCACCTCGCCCTGCCACGACTCGGCTTCTCTTTACGGGACGGCGGACGCCGGCGTGCTGGGCAACGAGACGCCGCTGAGCATCGCGATCCGCAGGTTCCTCGCGGGCAACCCGGAGGCCGCGCGCGCCCTCTTCGGTCAGGACCGGCTGCCGACGCTGGTGCAGTACGACCCGGCCGTGCGGTTCTTCGAGCAGCGCGAGGGGATGCTTCTCTTCTCGGGCGAGAACGGCGTTCCGCTCGTCCGCTATTCGATCCTCGACAGCGGGGGCGTCTACGCGCACGCGGACATGATGGCGGCGCTCGCGCGCTTCGGCTTCGACCCGCGGCGGGAGCTCGACGGGGAGCGCGGCGCCCGCGAGCTGCCGTTCGTCTACGTGTTCGGGCGCTCGGATTTCACGGTGTCTTATTTCGGCGCCAACATCTATCCGGAGAACGTGGTCGTGGGCATCGAGCAGCCCGGCGTGAAGGAGTGGGTGACCGGGAAGTTCGTGCTGGAGGTCCGCGAGGGGGCGGACAGGGATGCGTACCTCTCGGTGGTGGTCGAGCTCGCGCCCGGAGAGGCGGAGAGCGAGGCGCGGCGCGAGGCGGCGGCGAGGTCGATCGAGGAGCACCTCGTCCGGCTGAACAGCGAGTTCAGGAGCTACGTGCCGGCGGGGAAGCGCGCGCCGCGGGTGACGCTGAGGGCGGCGGGCGATCCGGAGTACTTCCCGCTGGGGGTGAAGCACCGGTATACGCGCAAGCCGGGGGGTGAGGCGGATTAGCGCCAAACCTGGTTCCGTGGGCAGAAATCCTGCCAGGGATCTGCCTCGCGAGAGGAGAGATTTGACAAGGCGCCAAGGCGCCAAGGCGCAATAATGGATTTCTATTCTTGCGCCTTGGCGTCTTTGCGCCTTGGCGTTGAACTCTCGCCCTGGAGCACCCCTGCGCCGCTCGAGCCTTCCCGCTCCGCGTCCCCCCCACCCCCCGCCGCGCCTCTGAGCGCCGCGCAGAACGCCGCCACATCGGGGAACCGCTCCGACGCCTCGAACTCGATCGCCCGCTCCAGCACCTTCCGCACCGCTTCGTTGCACGGCAGCCGCTCGAGCACCCGCCCCGGGAAGCGCATCATGATCGGCGGCAGCTCCGCGCCGTGCAGGCAGAACACCGCCGTCATCCCGAGCCCGTACACGTCGGCCCGCACATCCGCGTCCTGCGGGCGGTGCATCAGCTCCGGCGCCGCATACAGGAACGTCCCCAGCGCGCCGCTCCTCGTGCCCCCCGTCGTGTCGCGCGCCCAGACCAGGTCGAAATCCGTGATCCGAGGCAGCCCCTCTCCATCGAGCAGGATGTTCGCCGGCTTAACATCCCGGTGCACGAGGCCTCGCCCGTGCGCGAACGAGAGCGCCTCTCCAGCGCGGAGGAGCATCGGCACGACCCGCTCCGCCGGCAGCCCCTTCCCGATCACCGCGCTGTACACGTCCTCGCCCTCGACGAGCTCCATCACGAAGTAGTGCCAGCCGCCGTCCTCGCCCTTCGGCTCCAGGATGCGCACCACGCCGGGGTGGTCGAGCTCCGCCATTGCGCGCGCTCCCCGGAAGAACCGCTCTCGCCGGCTCTCGTCGCCCGCGAGGTTCGGGTGCAGCACCTTGATCGCCACCGGCTGGTCGCCCCGCCCCGCGTCGAGCGCGCGCCACACGGTCGCGAACCCCCCGCGGCCGATCCGCTCCAGCAGCAGGTACCGGCCGTCGCTGAGCTCCTCGCCCACGTGGAGCTGGCCGCCTTCCCGGCGCTTGCGCCGGAGGTCCACGATCTCCTGGTCCACCTCCGCGGTGCTCGCGCCCGCGGCCTGCAGCCGCACCCGCCGCTTCTGCGCCGCGGCGATCTGCCTGTCGAGCGCGCGGATCGACTCGTCGGCCTCGCGCAGGGTCGCCGCGAGCGCGCTCGTCAGCGACGCCCCGCCGGGCCCCGCCACCGATCGCGCGCTCACGGCGGCCTCCTCCACCGCCACGCGGATGCCCCGGACCACGTCCCGCCACGCTTCATCCGGGTTGGCCCAGCTCGTCACCGCCGCGCCGTTCTGCGGCAGCGCCTGGAGCTCCGCCAGGGCGGTGCCCTCCCGGTCGCACGCGCGCACCAGGATGGGCACCACGCGCGCCGCCCCCCGGCGATGCCGCTCCAGCGCGCCGCCGAGCTCCCGCTCGTAGCAGCTGTCCGAGGCGAGGAACGCCTCGCTCACCAGCAGCACCACGACCTCGGCGGCGGCGAGCTCCGCCGCGATCGACTCGTCGCGCGCCGCGCCGGCCCCGATCCGGCCGCGGTGCCACGTGCTCACCAGGCCCTGCCGCTTGAGGGCAGCGAGGTGCGCCTCTAGCGCCTCGAGGTGCGACCGGTCCGCGGGGGCGTAGGAGATGAAGACGTTGACCGCCATGCGCTGGGGGCGTCGCTGCGGCGGCGAGCATGCTGCGTCTCGCCGCCCGCT
The DNA here is from genome assembly GCF_051474675.1 of Sorangium sp. So ce406. NCBI lineage: Bacteria > Pseudomonadati > Myxococcota > Polyangiales > Polyangiaceae > Sorangium > Sorangium sp. So ce406. The sequence goes on from NZ_CP150340.1 coordinate 2,456,752, forward strand.
CCGCGCCGACCAGGCTACCAGAGGCGGCGCTGAGGCTCGACCACGCAGGCGGTCCACGGAGGATTCACATCAGGGCAGCGCGGTCTTCCCGCAGCACCGCTTGTACTTCTCGCCGCTCCCGCACGGGCAAGGGCCCTTGCGGGGCGGTCCTTCCGGGCGGGGCGCCTGGATCTTCGGGTGATAGTGCTCGCGGAGCGGCGCGAGCAGCCGCACCGTGTCCTCCGGCGACCAGCGGGCATGGACGAGGCGGATGAACTCGCGCGGAAGGAAGAGCTGCTCCGGCTCGGCGCGCGCCGTCCAGGGAATGAAGAGCATCATCAGGCCCATGACCTCCGCGTCGTCGACGAACGCCTGTCGGGTGTTCACCGGGAGGGCCATCGCCAGCGCCTCGGGCACGTCTTCCTCGCGCTCGAAGCGCAGCGGGTCGCCCGCGGCGAGCCCGCGGCTGAGCGAGACGGCCATCCGCGCCCCGAGGCTCCGCTGCACGATCGCCGTTGACTCGGGCTCGTCGAGCGCCGCCTCGGCGGTGGTCTGGAAGAGGGTGAGGAGCGACTCCGGGAAATGGGCCCCCGAGAGATCCCGCCGCGCCGATAGCACCTTGCGCACCTCGGCGCGGAGCCTGGCGTGACCCGCGCCGAGCGCGATGAGGCTCCCGACGCTCGTCACGAGCCGGAGCTGCGACGCGGCCTCGTCGAATGCCGTCTTGCAGGCGCGGAGCTGCGCCTTGCCGACCTTCGCGACGCCCCAGAAGCCGCGCAGGGCGAGGGCGACGCTCCCCTGGCGCGAGGCGCCCCACGCGAGGCAGGAGCTCGAGAGATCGAGCTCCTCCGGGAGCGACTCGACGAGCGCCCGACCGTCCATGAACGCGAGGACCGCGAGGTGCCCGATGGCCCAGAACAGGTCCCAGTACCGCCGTAGCACGGGCGTCAGCGCTCGCTTCGGATGCTCGACGCGGAGGAGCGCGCCGCGCAGCTCGTCGAGCTCGGTCACCGCGCCGAAGTAGGCGCGCAGGAACTCGAAGCCGAAGAGCGGCTGGAAGGCCGAGATGCCCACGAACTCCTCGCGCGACAGGTCCGGGCCGGCGTGGAAGATGCGGTCGACGAGCTGCGCCGTGTGCCCCTTCGGCCCGGCGAGCGCGCTCGCCGCGGCCATGCGCGCGCGCAGATCCGCGACCTTCTCGATGAGCGCATCGAGCTGCCCGCGGGTGATGACAGGGAGGTCGCCCGCGCGCATCCCGGCGCCGAGGCAGGTCACGAAGCGACCCTCGCGCGTGACGACGAGGAACGGCCCGTGCGCGGCATCGTCGAGCGAGATCGCGACCCGCTCAGCGCCGTCGGGGAGCCTGGCGCAGCGGAGGAGGTACTGGACGAGGCCGTGATCGCGGTAGAGCGTGAGCGCGAGCTCGACGTGAGGGAGCGAGACGCGATCGAGCCTGGACAGGAAGTGGTGTTGATGTCCCACGGTCGCGGGCGGATCCTACCGCGGACGACGTCCGGGGCGGCGCCGGCGAGCGCTTGATTCCTGCGGTCGGGTCGTCGCAACGCTTGCTGCAAGCGTTGAAATCGCCGACCCGGAGGCCGAGTCGGCGATTTCAACGCTTGAACATCCCGACTCGGCGCGCAAGCAGCCGCTTTCAAGGCTTGAAGGCGCCCGCCGGGAGCCCCGGAACCCCGCCTCAAGCCTTGAAAGTGCCCGCTCGGGCCTCGAGCAGCCGCTTTCAGGGCTTGAGAGCTCCACCTCGGACACGAGAGCCGAGCTTCCATGCGCGGGGCCCGCGCGCGAGGCTGCGTGTCGGCTCCTCTTGCTGGTAGAAGAGCGCCAAGACCATGACAGATCGTCCTCCCCCGCTCCTCGTCCTCGGCTGCGGCTTCACCGGCGCGGTGGTCGCCGGCCTGCGGAGGGCGTCCGGCGGCCGCGTCGTCGCGACGACGCGCTCCTCCGAGCGCGCGGCCGAGCTCGCGCAGGCGGGCATCGACGTGCGCGTCCTGCCGGCGCTCACGGCCGAGGCCGTCGACCGGCTCGTGCCCGACGGCGCGGACGTGCTCGTCGCCTTCCCGCCCGACGGCGCCACGGACGCCGCGATCGCGCCTTCGCTCGGCCGGGCGCGCGCCGTCGCGTACGTCTCGTCGACCGCCGTCTACGGCGGCGCGACCGGGCGCATCGACGAGGCGACGCCCACCTCGGCCGACGGTCCCCGCGCCGCGGCGCGCCTCGCCGCCGAGGCCGTGTACCGCGAGCGCGGCGCGGTGGTGCTGCGCGCGGCGGGCATCTATGGCCCCGGCCGCGGCCTGCACCAGCGGCTGCTGCGCGGCGACTTCCGCATGACGGGCGAGGGCGACCAGCAGGGCAGGAACGTCGTCTCGCGCATCCACGTCGAGGACCTCGCGCGCCTCGCGCTCGCGGCCCTGGAGCGCGCCGCGCCCGGCGAGGCCTTCCCGATCGCGGACGACGCGCCCGTACCGCAGATCGAGGTCGTCCGCTGGCTGTGCGCGCGGCTCGGCCTGGAGATGCCGGCGGGCGCGCCGCGGGAGGACCTGCACGAGACGCTCCGCCACGACCGCGCCGTGGACAACGCGAAGATCAAGCGCGCCCTCGGCATGGCGCTGCTCTATCCGAGCTACCGCGAGGGGTTCGAGGCGTGCCTGGCCGTCGAGGCCCAGGCGCCGTCTCCGGTCGCCGCGGCGCGCGCCCCGCGCGAGCGCGGCTGACGCACGGGTGAGGTGCGCGCCGCCCGCGCAGCGCCCATCGCCGCCCTCGCTGCTACTCCCCGCGCTCGACGATGCCCTGCGGCGGCTCCTGCTCCTCCGCCGCGTCGAGCTGATCGATCTCGCGGAAGAGCCCGTCGAGGTCGAGCGTCAGACCGTCGCAGCCCGGCACCTCCTGGAGCAGACCCCCGTTCACGCCGAGGCGAGGCGCGTAGACCCCGTCGCGCGTGAGCTCGAAGATCTCGAGGGTGCGGAGCTGCGGATCGAGCAGCCAGTACCAGCGCACCCCGAACGCCGCGTACTCTTCCAGCTTCTCGATGCGGTCGCGACGGCCGTCCCGCGGCGAGGGCGAGACGATCTCGACCATGATGTCCGGCGGGATCGCCACGGCGCCGCGGGCCGGGGGCTTCCGGGAGGTCGGGAGGAACACCGACACGTCGGATTTGCGCCCGCGCCGCGGCTTGAGCGCGTACTTCACCTCGGAGCCGAAGACGAAGCCGCCGCGCGGGAACAGCCATGCCCGCAGGGTGTGGATGAGCCAGGCGACGGCCAGCTCATGGACGCAGTCGGGCATCTCTTCCTCGACGAGCCGGCCATCGATGAGCTCACCGGCCTCGTCCTCCGGCAGCGCTGCCCACTCCGCGACGGACAGGAGGCGCGCTGCCTGGGGTTCCGGGTACGGGCGCTGGCTCACGCCGGGAGGGTACCACCCCCGCGCGCCGTGCGCCTGGTCAGGAGAGGGCGCGTCGGCTCACCCGGGCAGGAGGCGCCGCGGTGCCGCGCTCACGCGCCGACCCGACGCGCAGGACGTGTCGGCCGGCGGCCGGATGCCGCCCAGGTCGCGCGCTACAGGACGCTGGCTCCCCGTCGGGTGATCACGATGCCGCCGCTCTCGCGCGGGATGCCGCCGGCGGCGCGCGGACCGTCCTCGTTGCCGTTGCCGCCGACGCTGGACAGCGTGTAGCCCTCGCCGTTCGGGCTCCTGCGGTACACGAGAGGGCCTGTCCCACAAGGATCCTGCGCCAGCGACCGCAGCGCCTCCGGATAGACGCCGTCCGCATACGCCCGCTCTGCCTCGACGGTGGCGCGCGCCATGAGATACGACGCCCGCAAGGCGCAATCGCGCCCCGCGAGGTCCTGGAGAACGTCGGCGCTCATCGCGGGGTTGAGCTCCGTGGCGTCGACAGCGAGGGAGTCGATCGCGATCTCCTGAAACCGCGCGGACCGGGAGACATCACGCTGCGCGTCGCGCGCGATCTGCTCTGCGCCGCGCAGCCACGCGTCCATCCGGGGAAGGGCATGACCTACGAGGGCGCTCTCCGGGAGCACCGTCGTGAGCGCGATCGTGCCGATGGGTCGCCGCACCTCAGGAGGAAGCTGCTCGGGGAGGGCGCCCGTATCGATCAGGCTCATCACCGCTCTTCGGAGGCGCAGGCGCTCCTTCCGGAGCGCGTCGGCGAGCAGCGGCAGGTCGCGCCCTCGCTCCGCGAGCGCCTGATTCAGATCCGCGAGCTCCGCCGCGTGGAGCCGGGGCGCGCCGGCCACGAGCGCGGCGACGGCGCGGTAGGCGTGCGTCGCGTTTTGCATGCCGACAAGGCCAGCGATGAGCGACCCCGCGGACATGTCCGCGCCGACCTTGGCCACGGTGAGATAGCGGTCCAGCGCGCCGCGCACATCCCCCTTGGCCGCGAGCTCGTGCCCCTCGATCAGGGCCAGTCGGCTCACGGACATGAACCGCCACACCGGGCCGTACTCGACCCACGCGCTGTCCTCCGTCAGCTCGTAGTGAGAGCACCTCGCCGCCTGCCGGAATGCGTCCATCTCCGGACGGTGCCGCTCGATCTCGGCGAGGAGCTCGGGGGACGGCCGCGCGCCCGGCCCAGCCTCGATCGCTCGCTTTATCTTCTCGGGATGGGCCTGCATCTCGATGCCCGACAGGCTCGCGTAGCTCGCCCCGCAACGTTGCTGCGCGCCGCCCTCGCCGGCGGGCCGCGAGCGCTCGCGGATCTGCGCGCGCTCCGCGTCCCATTCGGCCTGGGTGGCATCCAGGTACTCCCGGAGCCGGGACTGACCCCAACCCGACGCCCCGGTCCGGACGACGATGAGGAGCGCGGCTGTCGCCGCGAGCCCGACACTCACACGCTTCAGCCTCCCGCGGAGGCGCCCCTTGCTGTCTGTCATCGAACGCGAAATGCCCGAGCGCAACACGCCATTCCGCGCCGTTTTGTCAACCGGATCGCGCGGCGCTGCTCGGACTTTCCTCCGCGGCGCGGCGAGGGCGCGGGCTGCGCATCCCCGAGCCGATGTCACGGACGGCGCACGAAAGCGACGCTGCGGCGGCGCGTCGGCGCATGCGCGCATGTCGAGCGTCGACGCGCGCGAACGACACGACTACTGTCGCGGCCGGTGAAGGAGCGTTGCATGAGGCTTGGTACTTGGACGTTGCTTGTGCTGGCGGCTGCCGCGGTGGGCGCGGGCTGCGGGGATGACGAGGGCGCCGGCGGCGGTGCTGGGACGGGAGGCTCGGGCGGGGACGGGGCCGGCGGACAAAGCGCCGGGGGGGCCGGGGCTGGCGGGGAAGGTGGCGCGGGCGAAGGCGGGGCCGGCGGGCAGGTCTCGACGCCGCCGTGCGAGCCGGCGGACCCCACGCTGGCCGACCGCGACGCGGACGAGCTGTACGCGGCGGACGAGATCCCGCGCTTCGACTTCCACCTTCCGGAAGAGCGCTGGGCGGAGCTCAAGGCGAACGCCCGCGACGAGGAGTACGTGGAGGCCGAGGCCTGCTACAAGGGCAAGAGCCTGGGCGTCGTGGGCCTGCGCTTCAAGGGCGGCTACGGCACCCTGCAGATGTGCTTCGACGAGCAGGGAAGGCTCACCTGCCCGAAGCTCAGCATGAAGGTGAAGTTCGACGAGTACGTCGACGGGCAGCGCTTCCACGAGCAGAAGCGCCTGAACTTCCATTCGATGACCTGGGACCCCACCAGGCTCCACGAGCGGATCGCCTATGGCCTGTACCGGGAGATGGGCGTTCCGGCCCCGAGGAGCTCGTGGGCCACGCTGCACGTGAACGGCGAGTCGCAAGGGCTCTTCTCGATGGTCGAGGACGTCGACGGCCCCTTCCTCGAGAGCAACTTCCCCGAGGGGCCGGAGGGCGCTCTTTACAAGGAGGCGTGGCCGGTCACGGACGACGCCAGCTACTACGCGGAGCGCCTCGAGACGAACGAGGACGAGGCGACGCACGAGCGCTTCGTGGCGTTCGCGAGCGACCTCGCGTCCGCCGAGGGCGCGGAGCGCCTCGCCGCGCTGTCGCAGTGGGCGGACATCGAGCAACTGCAGCGGTACATGGCCGTCGACGAGGCCATCGTGAACTGGGATGGCGTCACCACCTTCTATGTCGACGACGCGGGCGGCGCGGGCAACCACAACTTCTTCATCTACGACGATCCCTCCTCGGGCAAATTCCGCCTCATCCCGTGGGATCTCGACCAGACCCTCAGCCCCAGCACCTATTTCGGCCAGGTGCCGCGCTGGACGGAGGCGCCGGCGACCTGCCCCACGGACCTCCTGGTGTTCATGGGCAACGAGAAGGTGCGCCAGCCGAGCTGCGACCCGCTGTTCAGCGCCCTGCTCCAGGACTCGGCGGGATATCGGGCTGCGCTCCAGGAGCTGCTCGAGGGGCCGTTCAGCGAGGGGCGGATCGAGGAGCAGGTCGACAGGTACGCTGCGCTGATCCGCGATGCCGTCGAGGAAGACCCGCTCGGGCCGGGCCTCGCCGGCTGGGAGCCGGCGGTCGAGCGGCTCAGGCAGGAGGTGCCGATCCTGCGAGAGCGCCTGGCGCGCTTCGCCAGCGACACGCCCCTCGTGCCCTTCTCGTTCACCGCGACGGGGATCAACGATTTCGAGGCCGCGGACACGCTCGGGCTGTACGTCGGGACGCTGCTCGCCACGAACAACGCGTCCGGCGCCGTGCAGTCGCTGACACAGGAAGATCCGCTGAACGGCGCGCAGAGCCTGCTCCTCCGCTTCGACTTCCGCGACGAGGGCTACGCCTGGGGTCAGTACGTGTACTTCGCGGTGCCCCTCGCCGAGAGCCCCATCGACGTGACGTCGCTCGAGGGCGTCCGCTTCCGGGCGCGCGCCGACGGGGCGCGCTGGCTGCGCTTCGACGTCGAGAGCCCCGCGCAGAGCGAGGGGATCTCCGGCATCCGTCACGGGTGGGACGTGCGGCTCAGCGCGGAGCCTCAGCTCATCGAGCTGAAGTTCGCCGACATGGCGCTCCCCGGCTGGGCCATCGACGACGGCCGCGACCCGGGCGATGACGTGAACGACGTGCTCAGGTCGATCATCGGCCTCTCCTTTGGCCCGCAGATGAACCGCGTCGGCGCGAACGGCTTCCTCGGCCGGGGCCAGGTCGACTCGGGCACCATCGAGATCGACGACGTCGAGCTCTTCGGCCCGACGTCCGGCGATCCGTGACCGGCTGACGCGAGCGCACGGGACGAGCGTCCCGAGGAACCGAGACGGTCAGCGCGTGAGCTTCTATCTCCGCCCGGGCGACCTCACCGCCGCGCGCCGCCGCGGCGGGTGCACAAGTACCGATACACCAAACAGAGCATCGGGCCCTCTCGATGTTCCACTCCTCGAACGCGGCCGTTCCAGAACGCCGCCTTGTATCGCCCCAGGCATCGCGCACACTCTGGACGTCACGACGCGGAGATACGATGAATAAAAAAGCGCTTATCAATCATCAATTGCGTCTCGCGGTCTGCGCCGGTGTTGCGTTCAGCCTCTCCACGGCCTGCTCGGGCGCCGACGAGCCGGACGAGCCGGTCGCGTCGCACGCGTCCGAGATCATCGGTGGTGAGCTCGCGGAGGCGAGCCCCTGGGCCGTCCAGGTCTTCGACGTGCGCGGGAGCACGGGCGACTTCTACCAGTGCACCGGCACCCTGGTCGCGCCGCGCTGGGTGCTCACGGCGCAGCACTGCATCGCGGACGAGGGCGAGACGTCGGCGGTTCGCTTCGGCAGCAACACGTACCTCGCGGGCCAGCGCGTCGCTGTCGACGCCGTCGAGGTGCCCTCGGCCGCAGCCGATATCGCGCTGCTCCACCTGACCGAGGACGCCGATGGCCCGTTCGTCCAGCTCGCCGAGGCGACGTCGACCGCGATCGGGAGCGACGCGACGGCCTACGGCTGGGGGAGCGAGGGCACGCCGCTGGTGATGGCGCCGTCGCTCAAGAAGGCGACCCTCCACATCGACAGCCGGTACTCCGACGAGGAGCTCCTGGCGACCGGCGTGACGGGCTCTGGCTGGAGCGGCGACTCCGGCGGCCCGTGGTTCGTCGACGGGCGTCAGGTCGCCGTGTTCTCGGGCGTGAACGGGCAGGACGGCACGAACCTGCACGCGAGGCACCTCGGCGTCGACGTCGCGCGCCACCGCGCGTGGATCGACGCGACGATCGCCGGCGGCCCCACCGTCCACCCCAGCGGCCAGGTCGTGCTCCACGATCTCTCGAACTTCTCCGGCATCTCGCAGGGCTTCGGGCTCGGCCGCCACAACCTCTGGAACTCGACGATCATCGGCGACAACCGCGCGAGCGCCATCAAGATCCCCGCTGGGCTCCGGGTCACTGTCTTCATCGACCACAACTTCGGGCGCGAGGCGCGCGTGTTCACCTCGGACACGGATCTCGTGGCCGCCGGCTTCGACAACACCATCTCGAGCCTCGTCGTCGCGAACGCCTCGGACCCGCAGCTCGACGTTGTCACCTTGTACGAGAACGCCGGGTTCTCGGGCGCCTCGGTCCTGTACGGCGTCGGCTCCTCCCTCCTTTACAGCAGCCCATGGGACCAGAGGGTCAGCTCCGTCCGCGTCCCCTCCGGCTTCACGCTGACGCTCTACGACGGGCTCTGGCAATACTCGGCCCAGTCGCGCGTCTTCACGGCAGACGCGAACCTCGCTTCCCACGGCTTCGACGACAAGGCCCGGAGCCTCGCCGTCGCGCGCCCGTAGGAGCGAGCGCGCGCGCGCGGCTCGCCGAACCGCGCGCCCCGGCGGCTCCTCAGCGCATCTCGCCACCGCCGGGCGCGCGGCGCTGCCCGCGAGCCGGCCGGCGGCGTGCCCCGCGGCGCAGCCCGAGGCCGGCGGCGAGGAGCAGCGCGGTGAGGCCGCCCGCGGAGGGCGTGTCGGCGCCGAGGCGGCAGCCGCAGCCCGACGACTCGCCGCTGCCCTCGCCACCGCCGCCCGCCCCGGACCCCGTGGCCGGCGCCCCGCCCGCGCCCGACGCGGAGCCCGCTCCCGACCCGGCGTTGCCCGCGCCGGACGACGTGACGGTGTCGAGCCCCGCGCCGACCGACGTGGCGGTGGTGGGCGCCGGCGGCTCGGCGACGCACGCGCCCGCCTCGCACCGCTCGCCCGCGGGGCACGCGACCCCATCGCAGGCGTCGACGCAGCTCCCGTCGCGGCAGTAGGTGCCGGCCTCGCACGCGACGCCCACGCACGCCGTCTCGACGCACCGGCCGGACTCCATGTCGCAACCCTCGTTCGTGGGACACCCGCGGCAGTTGCACTGGAGCACGCAGACGCCCCCCTCGCACACCTGGCCGTCGTTGCACTGGACGCCCTCGCACGGATCGAGGCAGCGCCCGCCGCGGCACACCTGATCGTGCGGGCACACAACGCCGTCGCACGCGCCGCGGCACTCGCCCTGATGGCACACCTCGCCCGCCTCGCACATCACGTCCACGCACGCCCTCTCGACGCACAGGCCCTCGACGCACACGAGCCCGTCCTCGCAGGGGAACTCCGCAGAGCCGCAGCGGTTCACGCAGCGGCCGCGGCTGCACACCTGGTCCTCCGGACAGGGCGCCTCCTCGTCGATCACGTCATCGCAGTCGTTGTCGAGGCCGTCGCACTGCTCTGCCTGGCTGCCGGGCTGCACGAACGGCGTGCAGATCACCGCGCCCTGCGCGTCGCAATCGGAGATCCCGAGGCGGCAAGCGCCCACGTTCTCGTCGACCTCGCACGGCTGGCCGGCCTCGGGGCAGGTGATTCCCGAGAAGCGGAACAGGAAGTCTTCGTAATCGAGATCGTTGCCGTTGACCCCAGCGGCGCCTGCCGCGTTCCGGAAGTCGAGATCCTCGAACCCGAGATAGAAGGTGTTGAGCAGCTCATTCGACCGGTAGATGAGATCCGAATACCAGGGGCCCGGGGTCTCGCACTCCGTGCACATCACGTTGAACCGGTGCTCGGTGTAATGGTACTGCGTGGCATTCCCGTTGCCGGTGCCGTTCGGGTTGGGGATCAGCACGAAGCCGATCAGACCGCCGGCGTACGCGGGGCTCTCCCGGATCGACACGGCCGTCAGCTCGCGCGTCTCGGCGGGCGGCAGAGAGGTGGAGAACGGAAAGAGGATCTGGATATCGCTCTCCGCCGCCGCCGTGTTGAGGTTGGCCCCGTTGTCCACGGAGATGTAGAGCGGCGGGTCGTCGTTGCTGCGGGCATCGTCGACGTTGTACCAGCCGACGGCGAAGTTGGCGCCGCCCCCCTTGGCGATGTACCTGCCGCTGAACTCGCAGAGCGGCGAGAACACCTGGGGCTCCACCGCGGCGTCGGCGACGACGTCGATCCCCTCGTCGATGTCGTCGTTGTTCGCCGATCCGTTGAGCAGGTCGCTCAACCGTTCACGGACCACGGGGATGACGGTGCCGTTCGGCTGCACGACATCGGCGCGCGCCGCCCCGCTGGCGCCGAGCACCGCCGGGAGGGCCAACCACCACGCGAGAGCAGACGGTTTGCTGAAGATCGACCAGCGCATCGGGGCTTCCTCTCCTGACAGGACGCGAGAGTCCGAAAGGAAAAGTGGACGCGAACTTCCCTCGCTTGTCCAGGCAGCGCGCGCGCCCGCTCGGCCGCAAAACCAAAGGCGATGTGGGCTGTCCGCGTACGAGACAACACGGTGTGTCTGCCTCCGCGCGGGGGTGGGGATGGGCCGATATCCGATGGATATCTGCCCGATGCCGTATGAAATCGAACGACGAGGTAGAGCGGTAGGCCCGCGGCGAGGGGGGTCTCCGCGCGGGGTGGGGGATGGGCCGATGTTTGAGCCTGAGCCCTCACGCCTCCGGCTCTGCCGGAGGCGTGAGGGCTCAGGCGAGTTCGGCGGGGCCCCCACCCCGCGCGGAGACCCCCCTCGCCGCGGGCCGGGCGCCCGGGCGAGGCCTTCAGGCGCTCACGCCTCGCGCTTGCGCACGATCGCCGCGAGCTCGTTGATCAGCTCGGGGACGCCCTCGCCCGTCGCGGCGCTGACCAGGTGGAGCTTCACCTTCGCCTTCGCGAACCGCGCCTTGAGCTTCGGGTAGGCCTCGCGCACGTCGGTCAGGTCGGCCTTCGTCAGCGCCACGATCTCGGGGCGCTCCGCGAGCGCCGGGCTGAACTTCTTGAGCTCCTTGCGGAGCGCCCGGTAGTCCGCGAGCGGCTCGCGGTCCTCGCCGGGATCGATCGTCACGAGGTGGAGGAGCACGCGCGTCCGCTCCACGTGCCTCAGGAACTGCATGCCGAGCCCCACCCCCTCGCTCGCGCCCGGGATCAGCCCCGGGATGTCCGCGATCACGAAGCTCGACCCGCCCGACCGCACGCCGCCGCCGATCTCGACCATGCCCAGGGTCGGGGTGAGGGTCGTGAACGGGTAGTCGCCGATCTTCGGCCGGGCCGCGGAGACGGCCGCGACGAACGTGCTCTTGCCGGCGTTGGGGAAGCCGAGCAGCCCGACGTCGGCGAGCACCTTCAGCTCGAGGCGCAGCTCGCGCGCCTCCCCGGGCTCCCCCGGCTCGGCGCGCCGGGGCGCCCGGTCGTGCGGCGACTTGAAGTGCAGGTTGCCCCGGCCCCCCTTGCCGCCGCGGGCGACCACGACCCGCTGGCCGTGCTCGGTCAGGTCGGCGAGCAGCTCGTCGCTCTCGGCGTCGAAGATCTGCGTCCCCACCGGGAGCTTCTCGACGCGGTCGGCGCCGGCGCGCCCGTGGCAGTCGCTGCCCATCCCGTGCTCGCCTCGATCCGCCTCGAGCGTGCGCGCGTACGTGAAGTCGAGTAGCGTGGACAGGCCTTCGTCGCCCACGAAGACGACATCCCCGCCGCGGCCGCCGTCGCCGCCCGCGGGGCCGCCGAACGGGATGTACTTCTCGCGGCGGAACGCGATCGCTCCATTGCCGCCATCCCCGGCGATCACCTTCAGACGGCACCGATCGACGAACCGCATGACGGCGGCTCATAGCATAAAATTCAGAAAAGACCCCACAGCGGAAGGCCGCCCCTCGCCTCGGGTCGGCCGCCGGACCGCTCGACCAGGAGATCCCAGGTGCGCGCTCGAATCCTGATCGTCGACGACAACACGAGCCTGGCCGCAAATCTGCGCGACGTCCTCGAGGGCGCGCGCGAGCTCGACGTGGAGGTCGCCCTCGCGCCCACGGGCAAGCAGGGGCTCGCGGCCGCCCGCCGCGACGGCTTCGACGTCGCGGTGGTCGACGTCAAGCTCCCGGACGCGAGCGGCCTCGAGCTGATCGCCCCCCTCCGCGCCGCCGCCCCCCACGGCGAGATCGTCCTCGTGACCGGCTTCGCCACGGTCGACACCGCGATGGCCGCGCTCCGCGCCGGCGCCTTCGCCTTCATCCTCAAGTCGTTCCGGCCGGAGGAGCTCATCTCCACGGTGGCCCAGGCGATCGAGAAGATCTCGCTGAAGCGGGAGCGCGAGGAGCTCGAGCGGCGCTACAGGGCGATCGTCGACGCGGCAGACGTGCTCATCCTCGGCCTGAACGCCGAGGGCCGCGTCGCCCTCTTCAACCCGCGCCTGTCCGCGCTGACCGGCGTGGGCGGCGACGCCGCGCTCGGCATGCCGTTCTGCGAGACGCTCGTCGACGAGTCCGAGCAGCGCCGGTTCAACCAGTCGTTCCTTGGCGTCGTCGAGGGCGACGCCGCCGCCGAGGTCGAGGTCGGCGTCCGGGACGCTGTGGGCGCGATCCGCCGGGTCCGCTGGCACCTCTCCGGCGTCCGCAGCGGCGGGCGCGGCGGCAGGACCGACCTCGTGTATGGCATCGGCATCGACGTGACCGAGCGCCGCGCCCTGGAGCGGCGCGCCGCCGACGCCGAGGCCCTGAACGCCATGGCCCCGCTCGCCCTCGGGCTCGCGCACGAGATCAGGAACCCCTTGAACGCCGCGGTCCTGGAGCTCCACCTGCTCAGCCGCGGCATCGACCGCCTCTCCGACGAGGCGATCCGCGAGCCCATGAAGCGGCGCGTCGGCATCGTCGAGGCCGAGATCGCCCGCCTGGGCCGCCTCCTCGGCGAGTTCCTCGAGCTCGCCCGTCCGCGCGCCCCCCACCGCGAGCCCGTCGACCTGTCCCGCGTCGTGCGCGACGTGCTCGACCTGGAGGCGGAGACGCTCGCGAGCCACCGCGTCGAGGTCGTCCGCGACCTCGGGGACGACTGCTTCGCGCTCGGCGACGTGGAGAAGCTCAAGCAGGTGGTCCTGAACCTCGTCGTCAACGCTCTGGACGTCATGTCCGACGGCGGGGTCCTGCGCGCGTGCGCGTCGGGGGACGCGACCGAGGTGTGGCTGTCGATCTCGGACACGGGCCCCGGGATCGATCCGACGATCCTCGCCGAGATCTTCGATCCGTTCTTCACCACGAAGGCGGCGGGCACCGGCCTCGGGCTCGCGATCGTCCGGAAGATCGTCGACCAGCACGCGGGTCGGGTGGAGGTGAACACGCGCGCGGCCGAGGGCACCACGGTCCGCGTGCGGCTCCCCCGCTTCGTTGCCGAGCCCGTCTCCCGCCCCCCCACCGGCTCGACCCCGCCTCGGGGCGCCGGTATCTGATGGGGCGGGAGAGCGCCGCTCAGCCGACGATGCGCATGGGGGGCTTCAGGGGGAGGGGGGGGCTTGGAGCCGGGGGCGGAGGGGATGGCGGAGGGCGCGGGCTTCGGCACCGCCTCGCCCTCGAGGGCGGCGAGCGCGACGAAGAGGCGGTCCATGCCGTAGTCGAGCGCCACCTCGCGCTGGAAGACGTGGGCGACCTTGATGAGGCGCAACGACGTCTGCTTGCCGAGATCGATCTCGCGCTCGAGGAACGCCTCGAACGAGCCGTACCCCTTCGCCTGATACAGCTCCTGCTGCTGGATCTCGGCGAGCACCACCCCGATATCGAAGAACCCCTTGTCGAGCCGCTTGCGCAGCGTGCGGATCTTCTGGGTCTGGTTGTGGAGCTCGGCGATCTTCGCCTTGATCTCCTCCGCGCCGCTCGGCACCCGGATGGTCGCGCGCGCGCTGCCGGGGGGCGCCGGCTCGGCGGCCCGAGCCCGGGCCTCGGCGGCGTGCTTCGCGGCGTGCCGGGCCGCCCACGGCGCGGCGCCGCGGAGGCCGAGCTTACGCTTGGAGGCGCTTGACGAAGATTTCGAGTCTTCCTTGATTACCGGATTCACGGGTTTCGCAAGCTGAGCTTCTGCGCCCCCCTTGGCGCTCGAAGAGGACTTCTTCTTCGTGCCCGTCGCCTTGTCGGAGCTGCCCTGCTTTGTGATCTTCGGCATGTCGCTGCGTCCCCCGCTGGGTACGAGATCATCGCGGCCCTTCGCCACAAGCGCGCGCCGCCCGCGCGGGGGAAGACCCGCACGGCTGTCAAGTCCAATTGGATCGACAGGTCGTCGCCTTACCAAAAAATCGACCTCCCCGTCCACTAAGTTTCGGGGAGGCTTTTCGCTTTCCCGATGCCAGCATGACCCAAGATCGGCCCGAGAGCCAAAACCAGCGAGCATCGCACGCTATGGGGTCTGTCGAAAAGTGGGTCACCGGACGAGCGGTGCACGGAGCAGGTTTGCCCACAGCGACGGCCCGTCGGGGGCTGACGCGGTGGTCCCGTGAGGGCCGCGTGCGGCCCCGTCGGCCGTCGGGCAGTCGTCCCCGTCGTTCGCGACGTCCCGTCGCCGGCGCGCGCCCTCCCGCGCGGCCTGCAAGCGCGGGGGGCGGTCGTGGTAGATCGCGGTCCATGAGCTCTCCGCCCGCCGGTCGCGGCCCCGATGACGTACCCCAGGCCGCGCCTGCTGATGCGCCGCGTCGAGCGAGCGAGATCCCGCGGGGCCTGGCGAGCAGCCGGATTGCTGTGGTGGTGAACGGCAACGCCAAGAGCGTGACGGCGGAGGTGATCGAGACGCTCGACCAGATCCTCGACACGGGCGACCTGTTCGTGTCGCGGCGGGTGGAGGAGAGCGAGGGCATCGCGCGGATCCTGGTCGACCGGGGCTACGGCACGATCCTCACGGGCGGCGGCGACGGGACGTTCACGGTGGTGGTGACGGCGGTCGTGAACGAGGCGAAGCGGCGCGGGCTGCCGCTGCCGCGGTTCGGGCTGCTGCGCCTCGGGACGGGCAACTCGCTGGCGTGGGTGCTCGGCGCGTCGGGGGGCGCGGGCGCGAAGCCCGGGCTCGCGGTCGACCTCCAGCGGCTGCGCGCCGAGGCCGGCAGCCGGAACCTGCGGCTCGTGGAGGCCGAGGACATCCTGTCTCCGTTCTGCGGCTTCGGGATCGACGCGGTGATGCTGCGCGACTACAACGCGGTGAAGTCGGCGCTCGCGCGCGGCCCGCTGAAGCGGCTCGCGCCGGGGCCGGTGGCGTACGCGGTCGCGGCGACGACGCGGACGATCCCGAGCTACCTCGTGCGGCGCACGCCGCACTGCCGCATCATCAACGAGGGCAATGACGCGATCCGCGTCGGCGAGAAGGGGGCGATCCTCGGCGCGCCGATCAAGAAGGGCGGCGTCATCTACGAGGGGCCGGCGAAGATCGCGGCGCTGTCGACGATCCCTTATTACGGCTTCGGCTTCCGGATGTTCCCCTACGCGGACGACCGTCAGGACCGGATGCAGCTCCGCGTGTCGATGATCTCGCCGTTCACGTTCGTGCGGAACTTCTCGAGCATCTGGAACGGGGAGTTCGACGACCTGGAGACGGTGTTCGACTACTTCGTCGACGAGGTCACGATCGAGATGGACCCGGCGACGAGCTTCCAGATCGGCGGCGACGTCCGCGGGGAGCGCTCGCGCGTGCGGGTGCGGCTGACCGAGCCGATACGGATCGTGGATTTCTACGCGCCGCCGCGGGGGTAGCGGCGAGCTCGCCTGGCTCAGCGGCCAGTGGCACGATCTGACGCTCGTGAGACACGCTGGTCCGTGGTCGCCGTGTGATTGGCACAAAGCGGCACGACCTGTCGGTGTGGGCAGGCGGTCACCATCGACGGTTTGACGTGTTCTCAACGAGTTAGCCGTCGTCGAGCGGCTGGCGTGCGGCTTGCCAAAGGGATGTGCCATGAACACGACATCCTTGATGGCTCATTCTGTTTCCGTGAGAACTCTCTCCCTCTCGCTCCTCCTGGCGGCGATGTCCTTCGGCGTCGGGTGCGTCGCAGAAGTGACCTCCGTGGCGGGCGAGGGGACGGATGGGAGCGCGCTCGAAGGCGAGGAGGGTGAGGGGAGCGAGGAGGGCGGAGAGGGCGAGGAAGAGGCCGAGGCGGCGTGCAAGATCGGCGATAGCCGGAGCTGCACCGCGAACGGCGGGGGCGGCTTCGAGCAGTGCGAGGACGTCGAGGGGGTGCCGACCTGGACCGGGTGTCAGTCGAGCAGCAGCAGCACGCCGCTCGTGCTCTCGTTCGATCAGCGGCCGATCGAGTACCTGACCGCGATGACGGGCGCGTTCGATCTGACCGGGCTCGGGGCCACGGTCGCCACCGACTGGCCCACCGCGGCGACGCCGTGGCTCGCGATCGATCGGGACGGCAACGGCGCGATCGACGGCGGTGAGGAGCTGTTCGGCTCGGCGACGGTGCTCTCGAGCGGCGCCCGCGCGGACAACGGGTTCACCGCGCTGCGCGAGCTCGACACCGACGGCGACGGCCGGATCACGGCGCGGGACGAGGCATGGTCGCGGCTCGTGCTCTGGAGCGACCGCGACGCGAACCGCGCCTCGAGCGCCGGCGAGCTCGAGCCGATCGCGTCGCGCGGGCTCGTCGCCATCGAGCTCTCGTACGGGCGCGAGCGGCGCTGCGACGGGCGCGGCAACTGCGAGGTCGAGCGCGCCGCGTTCACGTTCTCGGACGGCGCGGTGACACGGACCGGCGCGGTCGTGGACGTGCACCTGCGATGGCAGTGAGGCGGCGGCCCGGGGGGGCGGCGCCGTGAGGGACCCACGGAGCTCGAATAAGACGGAGGTGGGGGTTCACACGAAAGGCAATTGCACGGAAGATGTCGCCGCGCAGGGGGTCAACCATTCTGCGCCCTCGACATTCGAGTCTCCCCTTTTGCCTGGAGTGACGGATGAATCTGCGATGGATGACGTGCCTTCTCATGCTGGGGCTGACGGCGAGCGCCGCGGCATGCGGAGACGATGACGGCGCCCCGAGCGCGAGCACAGGGACGGGCGGCAACGGCGGCGCGGACGCGACAGGGGGAGGAGGGCAGGGAGGCGACGGCGGCGCGACGGGCGGCGGCGGCGGTGGCACGAGCGGTGTCGGGGGCACGGGGGGGGCCGGGGGCGCGGGGGGTGCCGGGGGCGCGGGTGGTGCCGGGGGCGCGGGTGGTGCCGGGGGCACGGGGGGTAGTGGTGGAGCCGGCGGCGTCGATGGCTCAGGCGGTACGGGTGGAATCGGCGGCTCAGGCAGTACGGGTGGAATCGGCGGCTCAGGTGGTACGGGTGGAGTCGACGGCTCAGGCGGTACGGGTGGAGTCGGCGGCTCAGGCGGTACGGGTGGAGTCGGCGGCTCAGGCGGTACGGGTGGAGTCGGCGGCTCAGGCGGTACGGGTGGAGTCGGCGGCTCAGGCAGTACGGGTGGAGTCGGCGGCTCAGGCAGTACGGGTGGAGTCGGCGGCTCAGGCGGTACGAGCGACGCTGGCGCCTCAGGAGGCGTCGGCGGCTCAGGGGGCGCGGGCGGCACGAGCGACGCTGGCGCCTCGGGCGGCGTCGGCGGCTCGGAGGGCGTCGGCGGCTCAGCGAGCGCGGGCGGCACCGGAGGCTCGGGCGGCGCCGGGGGCGCGGGCGCAAGCACCGACCGGCCCGACGGCGCGGCGTGCACCGAGGACGCGCAGTGCGCGGGCAACTTCTGCAACCGGGAGGCCACGAACGGGTGGCCCGGCGGCTACTGCATCAGCTCGTGCGCGTACACCGGCGGCGTCTGCCCCGGCGATGGCGTCTGCATCGCGACCGGCAGCAACGGCGACCTCTGCTACGGAGGGTGCAGCACGTCGAGCGATTGCCGGCCTGGCTATGCCTGCGTCCCCGCCGCCGACGGGACGCTGAGCTGCCGCCCGGCATGCACCGAGGACGCGCAGTGCCCGACGCGCGGCAGGTGCAACCTGCGCACCGGCCTGTGCAGGATCTACGAGGCGAGCTGCGAGGACGGCGAGGACAACGACCGCGACGCCGCCATCGATTGCAGCGACGACGATTGCCGTGACACCTGCGCGGTGCTCGCCGCAGCGGCGTGCGCGGCAGCGCCGCCCGCGCTGCCGGAGGTCTCGGGCGACTCCTCGCTCGGGACGAGCGCGTTCGAGGGCGACTGCGCGGGCGCCGGCCGCGAGGACGTGTACCTGTTCACGCCGCCCGAAGGACAGTCGGGCACGCTCTCGGTCGTGCTCGAGTCGGACTCGAACCACGGGCTCCACGCGCGCAGCGCGTGCGCGGATCCGGGAGCCGAGATCGCCTGCGCGAACGACAGCCCCGGCGGGCTCCCCGAGTCGATCGAGGTCGTCCTCGGCGCGGGCGAGTCGGTCAGCCTCGTCGTCGACGCCGCGCTGCCGGGAGACGAGGGCCCCTACACCCTGCGCTCCACGTTCACGCAGGCGGTCTGCGGCGACGGCGTCCTCACCCGGCCCGAGCAGTGCAACGCGGTCGAGGAGCCCGACGGCTGCGCCAGCGACTGCGCCGCGTTCTGCGAGGGCGCGCGGGAGGCGGTCCTCGGCGTGAACACGGGCGACACGCTGACCGGGACGGTCGCCTTCAGGGGCGAGTGCCTCGAGCCGGACGCGCGCGAGGACGTGTACCGGTTCACGCCCCCGGCCGACGGCACGCTCACGCTGGTGCTGTCGTCCGACACCGACCAGGCGCTGTACGTGCGGTCGAGCTGCCTGGACACGACCACCGAGCTCGCGTGCGTGGACCGCCAGTCCGGCGGCGTCGACGAGCGGCTCGTGCTCGACGTGACCGGCGGCGTCCCGCTGTTCATCTTCGTGGACGGCTTCTGGTCGCTGGCCGACGCCGGACCGTACACGCTCGACGTCTCCTTCGCGCCGTGAACGCCGGCGCGAGCGCCGGTATCCCACCCCGCCTGCGCGACGCGCGGCGTCGCGGCGGGGCGTGAGGTCCCGGTCGCCCCGCGATCAGTCGTAATACTCGTTGCCCAGGTGGGTGATGAGGTCCTCCCCCATGAGCCAGCGCATCGTGTTCTTGAGCTTCATCGACTGGATGAAGAGGTCGTGCTCCGGGTACAGCTCCGGCGCCGTCATCGGGCTCTTCCAGTAGAAGCTCAGCCACTCCTGCGTGCCGCGCAGCCCGGCGCGCTGCGCGAGATCCAGGAGGAGCGCCAGGTCGAGCACGATGGGCGCGGCGAGGATCGAGTCGCGGCAGAGGAAGTTGATCTTCATCTGCATCGGGTAGCCGAGCCAGCCGACGAGATCGATGTTGTCCCAACCCTCCTTGGCGTCGCCCCGAGGAGGGTAGTACTCGATCCGCACCTTGTGAAAGAGCTTGCCATAGAGCTCGCCGTGCGCGTGCGGCTGGAGGATGTGCTCGAGCACCCCGAGCTTCGAGACCTCCTTGGACTTGAACGACTCCGGGTCGTCGAGCACCTCGCCGTCGCGGTTGCCGAGGATGTTCGTCGAGAACCACCCGGCGACGCCGAGCATCCTCGCCTTGAGCCCCGGGGCGATCACCGTCTTCATGAGCGTCTGGCCGGTCTTGAAGTCCTTGCCGGCGATCGGCACCTCCTGCTTCCTCGCGAGCTCCCAGGCGGCCGGGAAGTCGACCGTCAGGTTCGGGGCGCCGTTCGCGAACGGGATGCGCTCCTTGAGGCACGCCCAGGCGTAGATCTGGGAGCTCGAGATGGCCGGGTGATCCTCGGCGAGGCCCGCCTCGAAGCGCGCGATCGAGGCGTGGACCTCGGCGGGCGCGATGTGCACCTCGGTCGAGCCGCACCAGACGGCGACGGCGCGCGTCGCGCCGCTTCCGCGGAGGAAGGCGCGGAGATCCTCCCGGACCTGCTCGACCATCTCGGCCTTGCTCGCGCCCTTCTTCACGTGGTTGCCGTGGAGCCGCCGCACGTATTGCGGGTAGAACACAGCGGGCATCGGCCGGATCCGCTCGAGCTCGTCGCGGACGGCGTCGAGGTGGCGTCGCTCGAGCACGTCCGCGTGGCGCGCCGACTCGTAGGCGTTGTCGGGGAAGATGTCCCACGCGCCGAACACGAGCTGATCGAGCGTCGCGAGCGGCAGGAAATCCTTGATCCTGGGCGCGCGGTCGTCGGTCCGCCGGCCGAGCCGGATCGTGCCGAGCTGCGTGAGCGACCCGATCGGCGCCGCGAGGCCGCGACGCGCGAGCAGGGTGCCCGCGATGGTCGTCGTGGAGACGGCGCCCAGGCCCGGCAGCAGGACCCCGAGCTTGCCCTCCGCCTTCTTGATCTCTTTCGGCTGCTTCACGTGACGTGTTCCCCCCGGTCGCGGTCGTGGGCGCTCCTCGGGCAAGGCGGCGCATCCGCCGGTGCCGTGCGCCCGGCGAGCGACGTCGGCCGCGGTCGCGCGGCGCTGCGACCGCCGGGAGCATGAGGCCAGGCGCGCGTGATCACCACGGCGCGGCGCGCGCGCGACAGCGTTTCCTGCGCGCTCCCTTCGCCAGCTTCCTGCGCGCCCTTCAGCCCGGCGCCTCGGACGGCGGCGGTAGGGCGCGAGGCGCAGCGCGCGGGAGGGTCTTCAGGGCGCGGCTGGCGGGTAGCCGGCGGCGGGGGTCATGGCCTCGATCCACGCGCGGATGGCGGCGACGCCCGCCTCGTCGACGCGGCGGGTCGCGAGCGGCGGCATCTGCTCGGGCGGCGCGCCGGGCGCGTCGCGCCGGGACATGGCGCGGAGCAAGGTGCTGCGATCCGGATCGAGGGGCCTTATCCGGTAATAGCGCGCTTCCGGCGGCGCCCCGGGCGGGCGGACCTTCGATGGCTGGTTGATCGCCGTCTGGTAGACGCGCGTCCCGCGCGCGTCGCCGACCCGGCCGGCAGCGTCGATGTTGAGGCGCATCTCGAAATGCGTCGCGACGCCGAGCGGGTGGTGGCACGACACCCCGCAGTTGGCGTGGAGCAGGCCGAGGGCGCGCCGCTCCGTCGCGCTCCCGGGCACGTCGAGCGCGCCCGGGTCGGGGAGCGCGCCGCCGGAGGCCGTCGAGAGCAGGCCGCGCTGGACGAGCTCGGCGTAGGTGAGGCCGCTGGCCTCCGGCGCGGCGAGCTGGATGGCCTCGAAGCCGAGCGGGTTGTCGGTCTTGCCCGCATGGCAGCGGATGCAGTCGACCTGCGCGGGGATCGCGTAGCCGTCGGTGCCGGGCACCTGGGAGACGCCGGCCTTCACCTGGAGCGCGCGGGCGCCGTCCTCCGACCAGGCGTAGGTGGCGCGCGTCCAGCGGTCCTCCGCGGTCTTCCAGAGGAGCCTCGTCTCGACCCGGCGGGCCGCGCCGGCGACGGGCACCCGGAACTCCTTCCATAGCCTGGTGCCGACGGGGAAGCTCCAGTCGTTCATCCGGGAGACATCGATGGTCGAGCCAGGAGGGAGGTAGATCCAGCGCGTCTTCTCGGCGCCGTCGCTCCAGAGCTCGAAGGCCGGCTTGAACTCGCGGACGCCCGCCGCGAGCGTGCGCGCGCCGAAGTCGCTGTACAGGCCGGTGCAGCGGAGATCGTGAGGATCGGTGTCGCCGTCCTTGCAGGGCGGAAGCTCCGGGGGGGCCTCGGCCGAGCCGGCGCCGGGGCGCTCGCTCGCGCGGGCGCCGCGCGCGGCCGCGGGCGCCGTCATGTCGAGCCGGTCGGGCGCGGGGACGGGCTCGGTCCGGGGCGTCTCCTTCGCGCTGCAGCCGCCGCTCGCGAACAGCAGCGACGCGATGGCGGCTTGCCAGAGCCGGCCGCTCGTGATGGAGGAGGAGACGGAGGTGTCCGCTTGATCGAGAGACGGATTCCGCGGCGCGCCGTCGGGCGCGCTGCCTGCGTGACGAGAGCGTGCGCGTTCCATCGGGCCGCCTGCTGCCTCCTGCTCGCGGGCAGTGTAGCCGCCTGCGAGCGGCGCGTGCAGGTCGCGGGGCCGCCCGATGCATCGCGCGAGGGCGGCCCCACCGGCCAGGTCGCGGCAGGGGGCGCGGCGTCGCCGGCCAAAGCGGGTGCCGCGACGACCGGCGCGGCGCCCGCGGCGCCCGCGGCGCCGGAAGGCGGGCCTGCGGCGCCCGCGGCGACGGGCGGCGCGCCCGCGGCGCTGGCCGCGTCCGGCGCGGAGCTCGCTCGCCCGGCGAAGTGCGGCGGCGTTCCGCCGCTGAAGCTCACGCTGGTCGCGAGCGGGCTCGAGCAGCCGACGTACGTGGCCGGGCCGCCCGGCGATCCGGCGCGCCTCCTGGTGCTCGAGAAGACGGGGACCATCCGGCTCCTCAAGGACGGCGCCATCCAGCCGGCGCCGTTCCTCGACGCGCGATCGCGCGTGTTCTTCCCGGCGCCGAACGCGGAGGGCGGGCTGCTCGGGCTCGCGTTCCACCCGGACTACGCGAGGAACGGGCGCTTCTGGATCCACTACTCGTCGGCCCCTCGCGGCAACGTCGTGATCGAGGAGTGGAAGCGCGGGGCGCAGGGCGGCGACGCCGCCCACCCCGAGCCGGTCCGCTCCCTCGTCGACGTGAAGCACGGCGCCTGGAACCACGTCGGCGGCATGCTGGCCTTCGGCAAGGACGGCTTTCTCTACGCCGCCATCGGCGACTCCGCGCGATCGCCGAGCCCGGCGGCGGATCTCACCTCGAAGCTCGGCAAGATCCTCCGCATCGACGTCGATCAGCCGGGCAAGGCGCCGGCGGGCAACATGACGAGCGGCGATCCGACGATATGGGATTACGGGCTCCGGAACCCGTGGCGCTTCAGCTTCGACCGGCTCACCGGGGACCTGTACATCGGTGATGTCGGCCAGAAGAGCTGGGAGGAGATCCTCGTGGAGCGCCCTGGCCAGGGGAGGAACGATTACGGCTGGGAGGCGATGGAGGGCAGCCATTGCTATCCTCCGGGCTCCACGTGCAAGCCGCGCGGGGTCCCGCCCGCGGTGGAGCACCCGCGGAGCGAGGCGGGCTCGATCGTCGGCGGCTATGTCTATCGCGGCGCGAAGATCCCGTGCCTGCGCGGCCGCTATCTCTACGGCGATTACGTGACAGGCCGCTTCTTCTCCTTCGTATGGGACGGCAAGGCCGCGACCGACCGCGTCGAGCTCACCTCCGCCCTGAGCCCGAACGGACTCCCGTCCTCGTTCGGCGAGGACGCGGCCGGGGAGATCTATGTGGTGATGTTCAACACGGGGCGGATCTATCGGATCGACCCGGGTTGAGGTCACGCAGCGACGTATCGAGGAAGTCGAGGACGTCTTGCTGGAGCTGTCGCTGAAACGCCTCGCGATCGAAGCCGGGGGGATCGGCGGCGGGCAGGAAGCCCGGGTTGCGCATGTGGGGAGGAAACGGGCTCAGGAAGGAGAAGTGGCCCGCGTTCTCGACGATCGTGCAGGTGACCTGAGTCCGGTCGGGGACGAGGTCGAGGACGAGCTGCCCTTGCCACCTCGGCGTGATGCGGTCGTGCTCCGCCACGAGCAGGAGGATGGGCACCCGGACGTCCTGCAAGGCGTCGTTGGGGATGAACCAGCTCGCCGCGGGGGCCATCAGGACCAGCGCCTTGACGCGCGGGTCTCTCGTGACCGTGACCTTCTGCCCTGGCCCTGTCCAGGGCTGCCCGCCCGCCACGGCGAGCGCGGTGTAGCCGCCCATGGAGTGTCCGACGATCGCGACGTTGTCGCGCTGCAGGTGAGGCCCGATCTCCGCGTCTGAACAGAGGGCATCCAGCGTCAGCCGGACGTGGCGAGGTCGATTCTCCAGGTTATCGACCGTCTCGGACAGGGACCGATCGTTGCGATTGTCCCCGGGGTGCTCCGGCATGGCGACGATGTACCCGCTCCGCGCGAGGTGGGAAGCGAGCGTCCGATAAACGAGGGGCGTGCCCCCGCCGCCGTGCGAGATGACGACGAGGGGCGAAGGGCCACCGGGCAGGGGGGCGTTCGGAGCGACCTCGAGCGAGTAAGGCCCCATCGCGACGACCTCGGCGGGGACGTGCGTCGGGTACATCAGCAGGACCGGGAACGAGAGGTCCCTCGTCGCGTCTCGCACGACCAGGCTGCGGCTGCCCACGAATGGATTCATGCGCGTTTCTCCGGAGGATGACGGGGAGAGCAGGGAAATGGCTTCGAGCTCACTGGAGCGGGAGGAAGATGTCCGTGATGGCCTCGTGATCGGGCACCTCCGGGAAGAAGCGCACCCGCTGCAGAAAGAGCGGGAAATCCCGCAGCTCCTCGCCGCTCGCAGGGAGCCAGGTCGCGTAGAGGTACTTCACCGCCCCGTAGAGCGTGTCGTCGCACCCGACGTGCCGCAGGACGGCGCAGCGGCCGCCGGGGATCGCCTTCTCGACGACGCCGAACGGGTTCCCTGACACGGGGCGCCGGATGCCCGCGCAGAGGTCCGCGCGGTAGGCCTCCGGCGGGGTCTCGGCCGGGTCGTCGTACAGGACGTTGAACGTCGCGCTGGCCCGCGGCGGAAGCCCGTTGTCCTTGCGCCAGGCGATGAGCTGGCGCACCGATTCGAGGATCCGCTTCGGGTCGCCCCGGTGCTCGACGGCGGCGACGCGCGTCTCCTCGAACCGCAGGATCTTCACGTCCTCGGCGCGATGAACGGCCTGCAAGGGGAGGGTCCTTGTCTCTCTCAGGCGCAGATAGGTCGCGTGCCAGGGATCCCACCGGGGCTGTTCCCGGAACTCGGAGGGCGTCTGACCGAAAGCCTTCTTGAAGGCGCGAGAGAACGCCTCGGGGCTCCCGTAACCGCTCGCCAGCGCGATATCGATGATCCTGGCCTGTTCCCGCGCCGGCAAGGCGAGCCGGTACGACGCGCGTCGCAGGCGGACGAGCTTCACGTACTCGTGAACGCCCATCCCGAACAGCTCGGAGAACTGTCGTTGAAAGTGGTACTTCGAGAACGCGGCGACGCCGCTCAGCCGATCGAGCGTCAGGTCCTCGTCCAGGTGCGCGTCGATGTGATCGAGCACCCTGCGGAACCTGACGATGTAGGCGTTCTCGGCGGCTGCGGTCAACGCGGGGTCCTCCTCGGCGAGGGGCAACGTAGCGAGGGGCTGTCCGTCATGCCTGACCGAAGTTGCTGAACTTCAGGGCGACCGGCCCGGCGAGGCGCCTCAGCCGGCGCGCGCGAGGTCGTCGCGGGCCTGCGCCGTGAGCTCGAACGAGCGCAGGCGCGCGGCGTGATCGAAGATCTGCGAGGTCACCATGAGCTCGTCGGCGCGGGTGCGGGCGATGAAGGCCTCCACGCCGCGCCGCACCGTCTCCGGCGAGCCCACGACAGAGCAGGAGAGCGCCTGCTCGATGCCGGCGCGCTCCAGGGGGCCCAGCTCGCGCTCGAAGCCGTCGACAGGCGGCGGCAAGGGCCCCGGACGGCCACGGCGCAGGTTGACGAAGGCCTGCAGGAGCGACGTCCACAACAGGCGGGCCTCCTCGTCGGTGTCGGCCGCGAACACGTTGAGGCCGAGCATGACGTACGGCTGCGCGAGCTGGTCCGACGGGCGGAACTCCCTGCGGTACAGCGCGATCGCCTGCATCATCTGGCCCGGCGCGAAGTGCGAGGCGAACGCGTACGGGAGGCCCAGCGCCGCCGCGAGCTGCGCGCCGAAGAGGCTGGAGCCGAGGATCCAGATCGGCACGTCCAGGCCGGCCCCGGGCACGGCCCGCACGAGCTGATCCGGCTCCGCCGGGCGGAAGTAGCCCATCAGCTCGAGGACGTCCTGGGGGAAGCCGTCGACGTCGCCGGCCAGGGTGCGCCGCAGCGCGCGCGCGGTGACCGGATCGGAGCCGGGCGCGCGCCCGAGGCCGAGATCGATGCGCCCAGGAAAGAGCGACGCCAGCGTGCCGAACTGCTCGGCGATCACGAGCGGCGCGTGGTTCGGCAGCATGATCCCGCCCGCGCCGACGCGGATCGTCGAGGTGCCGCTGGCCACGTGCGCGATGACGATCGAGGTCGCCGCGCTGGCCACGCCGCCCATGTTGTGGTGCTCGGCCAGCCAGTAGCGGCGGTAGCCGAGCCGCTCGGCGTGCCGGGCAAGGTCGAGCGTGTTGCGGAAGGCCTGGGCGGCGTCTCCGCCCTGGACAATCGGAGAGAGGTCGAGAACGGAAAAAGGGATCATGTCGGGCACCTCGCTCGACTGTTGCACGACAAGGACGGTCGCGGGAGCGCCGGGGGGAGCGGGGGCGTGAACGCCCCGCCGTCCAGCGCTCGCGTCCGTCCGGCGCCCCGGCCCGCGGCGGTCGAGCCGCCTGGAACGGTCATGACGCGGCCGCGCCCGCTGTACTACGCTCCTCGAGTGCGCCGTTCCGTCTCGCCGCTGCGCCGCCTCCCGCAGGTCCTCGTCGTCGTCGCCGCCTCGGCCGCCGCGCTCGCGCCGCCCGGCGACGCGGCCGCGTTCCTCTGGCCCAACGTGCCGGAGCAGATCGCGCGGGCGCTCACGTCCGGCGACGTGTCGGAGCGCCGGCTCGCCGCGACCCGCGTCGGGGAGCTCGCCCCGGAGACGGCGATCCAGCTCATCCAGAAGGGCATGAGCGACCCGGACGTCGAGGTGCGGCTGCACCTCGCCGGGGCGGCCGTGCGCTTCCGGATGCCGCGCGCGGGGGACCTCGTGATCGAGTGGCTCGGCGAGGGCGACGCGCGCCTGCGGCTCGCGGCCTGCGACGTGATCCGCGCGGCGCCCACGGATCGCTCCGTCGTGGCGCTTGGGCGGGTGCTCGGCGATCCCGATCCGCACGTCCGCCTCGCCGCGGCGGCCGCGATGGGCGCAGCGGGGCTCCCGGACGCTGTCTCGCCGCTGCTCGGCCACCTCGACGACACCGCGCCGGAGGTGCGCGCGGAGGTCGCGCGCGCGCTCGGCCGCATCGGGGACACGCGCGCGGTCGTGCCGCTCATCGGCAAGGTGCAGGACTCGGTCCCGGAGGTCCGCAAGGCCACGGCGCGAGCGCTCGGGGAGCTCGGCGACGCGCGGGCGGTCAGCGCGCTCATCCTGGCGCTGCAGGACGCGTCCCAGGACGTCCGTGTCGAGGCGGTGACCGCGCTCGGCCGGCTGCGCTCGGACGACGCGACGTCCGCGATCGCCGATGTCGTCGCGGCGTCGCCGGGGGCCCTGGGCGCGTTCCCCGGGGCGCGCCCGGCCGACAGCGGCACCTCGAGCAACGACGTGCGGGAGGCGGCGCTCCGCGCGCTCGGCCGCATCGGCTCCGACGCCGCGGTGAGGGTGCTGCTCGCGGCGCTCGCGAAGGACGACCCCGCGGCGCCGCGATCGGCGGTGCGCGACGCGCTGGTCAGCGCCGGGAAGCAGAGCGCGACCGTCCCGGCGCTCATCGCCGCGCTCGCGGCCGCGCCGTCGGCGAACACCGCGGCGGGCGCCGCCCTCGTGCTCGGGGAGCTCAAGGCCACCGGAGGGCTCCCCGCGATCGTCCGCGGCATGCAGCGCGGCGTCGTCCCGCTCCGGCACGGGCTCCGCGCCCTCGGGGCGCTCGGCGACCCCGCGGCGCTGCCCAGCGTGCTCGAGCTGCTCGGCGATGTCGACCCCTCGGTCCGCCGCGAGGCGATCCGCGCCGCGACCGCGCTGCTCGATCCAGCGCGGCCCGACGGGCGCGCGGTCGACCCCGCGCGCGCCCTGCTGGTCGACCCGGCCACGCCGCCCGACGAGAAGCTCGCCCTCGTCCAGCTCCTCGGGCGCACCGGCTCGCCGCGCGCGCAGGAGGTGCTGCTGCCGCTCGCGAAGGCGCGCTCCGCGCCGCTCCGCCTCGCGGTCATCGAGGCGCTCGGGGCCGCGCGCGCCGCCGGCAAGCTCGGCGCGTCCGTCGACGCCGCGCTGCTCGAGGCGCTCGACGACGAGTCCGCCGACGTGCGCCTCCGGGCGGCGGTCTCGCTCTCCCGCGTCGCCGGCCCGGGGAGCGCGCGCGCGCTGCTCGAGCGCCTCACCGTCGCCGCCGAGCAGGACCGCGGCGCGCTCGGCATCGCCCTCTCGGGCGCGCTCTCCCGCGTGGCGGACGACGCGAAGGACGGGCGCGACAAGGGCCTCGTGCAGGACGTCGCGGCGGCGATCGCCAGCGCCCCGGACGCCGCGCGCGACGCGCTGATCGAGGGGCTCGGCCGCATGCCCGGGCAGGCCGCGGGCGCCGCGCTCGCCGGGATGGCCGCGGCCGCGCCCATCGACGACCGCCGCAAGATCGCCGAGTCGCTCGCGGGCCACGCCGCGCACGCCGGCGCCGCCGCAGCCCTCCGCAAGCTCGCGGGCGACGCGGATCCGGGCGTCCGCGCCAACGCGATCTGGTCGCTGGGCGCCGTGGGCGAGGGCGACGCGCTGCCGCTGCTCCCGCCCCTCCTCGAGGACCCCGACGCCGCCGTCGCGGGCAACGCGGCCGGCGCGATCGGCCGCATCGCCGCCCGCGCCGGCCAGCCCGCCCGCGCGGCCGCGGCGCTCTGCGGGGCGCTCTCCGACGCGCGCCCGTACGTGCGCGCCAACGCGCTCGCGGGCCTCACCGTCGCCCGGGCGCGCTGCGACGGCGCCGCGGCCCGCGACCTGCTCGCGCGCGACCCCGCCGAGGCGGTGCGCCTCGCCGCCGCCGACCACCTCGCGCAGGGCGGCGCCGACGACGACCGGCGCGCGCTCGCCCGCTGCGCCAGCGAGGACAGGAACGCCACCGTGGCCGTGCGCTGCGCGCGCGCCGTCCCGCCCCGCGCGCCCGCCTCCGGCGCCGAGGACGTCGTTGTCTTCGTCGTCCCCTTCGACGCCGGCCGCGACGGCGTCGCCCGCGACGCGCCGGCCCCGCGCGCCCCGTTCGCGCTCGTGCGCGCGGACGGCCTCATGCGCCTCGGCGTCGCCGACCGCCGCGGCGAGCTCTTCGAGCGCGGCGCGCCCCGCGGGCCGATCCGCCTCGCCGTCCCGGCGCCGCTCGTGAAGTGAGCCCGCGCCCGCCGCGCTGAGCCGTTCGCCATGCGCAGCCGCCCCGACGTCGAGCTCCGGATGTCCAGGACCGTCCACCCGGGCGACGTCATCCTGGTCGAGCTCGTGATCCGCAGCCGCGGCAGGACGCCGGTCGACTCGATCGAGCTCCACCTGGAGGGCATGCAGGTCGCCCGCGTCGAGGAGCGCGTGCTCGTGCCCCCCCACTTCCTCTCGCTCGTCGCCCGCGTCTCCGGGGAGACGACGCTCCCGGACGGCGAGCAGCGCTACCGCGCGAGCTTCCCGCTCCCCGCCGACGCGCCCTGCTCGTACCTCGGCACGCGCGCCGAGATCCGCTACGGCATCACGCTCACCATCGCGATCCCGTGGTGGCTCGACGTCCAGGAGTCGTACGAGGTGCTCGTCACGCCGCGCCCCGTGACGCGCCCGGCCCGGGCGCCGACCGCGGGGACCACGGCGCGCGGCGACAGCCCCTTCATCGAGGTCTCGCTCGACGACCAGGTCTTCGCGCCGGGCGACGAGATCTCCGGGGCGGTGGCGCTCGGCAACGTGCAGGGGCGCGGCGTGCGCGGGATCGAGATCTCGCTGGTCGGCGTCGAGCGCCTCCTGAGCGCCGACCCCGCCGCGTCGAACCGCGCGACCGAGGCGCACCGCTTCACCGCCTTCCGCCGCGCGGACAGCCGCGACGAGGGGCGCGAGCTGCCGTTCCGGTTCCGGATCCCCCGATCGGTCGCGCCCTCGTTCGACGCCGGCTGGGTCGCGCTCGTCTGGGGGCTCGAGGTGCGCGTCGAGCTCGCGCGCGGGGGCGGCATCGTCCACACGACCCCGCTCGTCCTCGGCGTCTTCGATCGGCCGCCCGGCCTCGGCGCGATGCGCCGGCAGATCGGCTCGGGGAGGTGGCGCGCGGTCTGGGAGGCGGTCGGCGCGCGCCACGGGCTCTCGCTCGACCCGCTGGAGCTGCGCCTCTCGGGCGCGCTCTCCGGCTGCGCGGCGTCCGTGTGGATCGACGCGGGCTCCTCGTCGAGCGGCGCGCTCGTGGGCGAGCTGCGCTGGCCGTCGTGGGGGCTCGACCTGGACGTCGGCGTGAAGCGGTTCCTGCTCGCGCTCTCGTCCGAGGACGAGGAGGGCTTCGGCCGCCGTTACCGCGTGCGCGGGCGCGACCCGGGCCAGGTCCGCGCCGTCATCGCGGGGCCGCTGCGCCGGGCGCTGCTCGCCTTCGACGACGTCCGGCTCGACGACGAGCGCGCGGCGGTCCGGTCCCGCACGCCGGGCCACGACCAGCCCTGGCTCGGCGCGTTCCTCGAGCACCTGGCCGCGCTGGCGGCCGAGATCAACGCCGCGTCCGGCCGCATCCCGCCGCCCACGCCGATGGCGGGGATGCGCCCGGCGTGGGAGCGGTTCGCGGCCGAGCTCCACGGCCGCTTCGAGGTGGGCCGCATGCGCATCCGCGACGCGCAGCTCGACGGCGCCACGTTCCACATCGACACGTGCTTCGAGCGCGGCCCGCACCCCGAGTGCTCCGAGATCACGCTGGTGCTCGACCCGCCGCTCGACGCCGCGCTCGATCACGACGACCCCGAGCTGCTGCGCGCGGCCTCGCCTGGGGTGCGCGAGGCGGTCAAGCGCCTGCGGGCCCGCGCGCGCGCGCTCCGCATCGCCCCGCACGCGATCGTGGTCACGGTGCCGGCGCCGCTCGAGGACCCCGCGACCCTGCGCGACCTGCTCGGCGCGCAGCTCCACCTGGCGGCGCTCCTGCGCGGCCCGCGCGTCGCCGGCCCGTACCGCTGAGCCCCGCGCGCGGGATGGATTGGATTGGATGGGATGCGAGGCGCGCCGTACGCGCGGGAGATGCTGGAAGCGCGGGAGGGGCGAGAGGGGCGAGGTGCGCAAGCGCGGGGAGCGCCGGGAATCTCCTTACGCCGAGCGGCGCTCGTTTCCGCGCAAATTTCCACACAAAACGCCGGCTGATCCGGGCTAGAGTCCCCTCCCATGCTCGACAAGCTCTCTCGCCAAGAACGCCTCCAGCTGATGCGGTTCATCTGTTCGTTCGCCTGGGCCGACCTCCAGGTGCGCGAGCAGGAGCGCGAGTTCGTGCGCAAGATGATCCTGCGGCTCCAGCTCGACGAGGAGGAGGCCAAGGAGGTGCGCGGCTGGCTCGAGGTGCCGCCGACGGCCGACGACCTGGATCCGATGAAGATCCCCCGCGCGCACCGGCAGCTCTTCCTGGCCGCCGCGCGCGAGATGATCTCGTCCGACGGCGAGGTCGGCGAGGAGGAGCGCGAGAGCCTGAGCCTGCTCGAGCAGCTCACGCGCTGACCCGGGCGCGGTGCGCTCGACGGCTGGATGAATCAAGACGCGACGCGGTGACTGACCGGGTGACGCAAGAGACTGGTAGAGGACGATGAGCACGATGGCGCAGGGAGGGGCCGGCGAGGGCCGGGCCCCGACGGAGATGGGAGCGAGCTCGACCGAGAAGCCGTGGGTCGGCGTGATCATGGGCGGCAAGAGCGACTACGAGCACCTCGCGGTGACGAGCGAGCTGCTCATGCAGCTCGGCATCCCGCACGAGGTGCGCGTCGTCTCGGCGCACCGCACGCCCGACCGGATGTTCGAGTACGCGACCACGGCCGCTGACCGCGGGATCGAGGTGATCATCGCGGCCGCGGGCGGCGCAGCCCACCTGCCCGGCATGGTCGCGGCGAAGACGGTGCTGCCGGTCATCGGCGTGCCCATCCCCGCCACGGCGCTGAACGGGATGGACGCGCTGCTCTCGATCGTCCAGATGCCGAAGGGCGTCCCCGTCGCCACGATGGCGATCGGCAAGCCCGGCGCGGCGAACGCAGCCCTGTTCGCGGCGGCGGTCCTGTCCGGCAAACACCCCGAGCTCCGCGAGCGCCTCGCCGCCTTCCGCAGCGCGCAGGAAGCGGCGGTGCTCCGCGACGCGATCCTCGTATAGGTCCTCCAGCAATGCCCATCGCTCCCGGCTCCACCCTCGGAATCCTCGGCGGCGGCCAGCTCGGCCGCATGACGGCGCTCGCCGCCCGCACCCTCGGGTACAAGGTCCACGCCCTCGACCCCGACCCGGACTGCCCGGCCCGCTCGGTGCTCGATCGCTGCATCGTCGCGTCGTTCGACGACGTCGCGCAGGCGGCCGAGCTCGCGTCGCAGTGCGACGTCGTGACCCTCGAGATCGAGAAGATCGCCACGGACGGCCTCGCGGCCGCCGCGCGGTTCGCGCCGGTGCGCCCGTCGGCCGACGTGCTGGCCATGGTGCAGGACCGCGGCGTCCAGAAGAGCTGGCTGTCGCGCAACGGCTTCCCGGTGGGCCCGTTCCGCGAGGTCGCGACGAGCGAGCAGCTCCTCGAGGCGACGCGCGCGATGGGCGGGGCGTGCTTCGTGAAGTCGTGCGTCGGCGGGTACGACGGCCGGGGGCAGCTCCGGCTCTCCGGGGGCGCGGGCGACATGGGGAAGAGCGAGGGCGGCGCCGGCGACGCCGGGCGCGAGGCCGCGGCGCTCTTCGCGTCGCTGGGCGGCCAGCGCTGCGTGGTCGAGCAGGCGCTCGATCTCGAGGCCGAGCTGTCGGTCCTCGTCGCGCGGAGCCCAAGCGGCAAGCTGGCGGTCTACCCGCCGGCGTTGAACCACCACCAGAACCAGATCCTCGACTGGTCGCTGCTGCCGGGCCCGCTCTCGGCCTCGGTGACGGGGCAGGCGGTGCAGATCGCGCTCGATCTCGCGGTCGGCCTGCGCGTGGAGGGCCTGCTCGTGGTCGAGCTCTTCCTCCTCAAGGACGGCCGCCTGCTCATCAACGAGCTCGCCCCGCGCCCCCACAACAGCTACCACGCGTCCGAGGTCGCCTGCGCGACGAGCCAGTTCGAGCAGGCGGTGCGCGCCGTGTGCGACCTCCCGCTCGGCTCGGTCGAGATCGTCCGCCCGGCGGCGATCGTCAACCTGCTCGGCGACGCCTGGGAGGGCGGCGCGACGCCGGCCTTCGAGGCCGCGCTGGAGATCCCCGGCGTCCGGCTCCACCTCTACGGCAAGCGGGTCGCGCGCCCTGGCCGCAAGATGGGCCACCTCTCGGCCACCGGCCGCACGCCGGAGGAGGCGCTCGTCGCCGCGAAGCTCGCGATGGCCCGCCTCTCGCAAGCCGGGCTGCCGCTCTCCGGGCGCTGAGGGCCGCGACGCGCGGTGGCAGGCGTCCTGCAGCGCATGAGCGGCCGTCCCACCGTCGTCGACGTGCCGCCTCGCTTTCGCGTGGTGACCGGCCCGTGGGACGCGGAGGTCGACGAGCGCACCATCGTCCTCGGTCCAGGCCACGCTTTCGGCGACGGTCGGCACGAGAGCACGCGGATGTGCCTCCAGGCGCTCGCGTCGTTCGCGCCGCGCGGCGGCTTCCGCCTCCTCGACGTCGGGAGCGGCACGGGGATCCTCTCGATCGGCGCCGCGAAGCTCGGCGGCGAGGCGATCGGGATCGACATCGACGCCGCCGCGGTCGCGATCGCGGCGGACAACGCGCGGCGGAGCGCGGTGGAAGCTCACGTGAGCTTCGCCACGACGTGGCCGGACGGGGTGTTCGACATCGTCGTGGCCAACATCCTTCGCGATGTGCTCACGGCGCTGGCCCCCCTGATCGTGGATCGGCTGGCCCCGCCGGGGACGTTGATCCTCTCGGGGCTCGTGTCCACCGACGTCCCGGAGATCGTCGCGCGCTATGCGCCGCTCCTCGGCGGGCGCAGGCCGGAGGTCTTCGAGCGCGACACGTGGCGCACGCTCGTGTGGCGCGCGGCCGCCTGACCCAGGAGCGCCGGTCCGCTGAAACACCCATGAATGAAGAGATTTGAACCACAGAGGGCACAGAGGGCACAGAGGAACAACAAAAACTCTCTCCCCTCTGTGCCCTCTGTGCCCTCTGTGGTTCGTCTTCTCTGGGTATCGCTGTGGCGTGTAATGCCTTGGTGCGTGTCAGGCCAGTAGACAATCCCTTGCTCCACCTGAGGTCGTGTCAGGTGCAGCCGTATCGATCGTACGGGAAACAGGCGTAAACCCCGGTGAGGGTAAGGCCTACGAGCGGCGCGCCACCGCGACTTCCCGCAGGAGCGCTCCGCGCGCGGCGCCGAGGCCTGTAGCGACGATTCATGAGCCGCCGTCGCGTGACGGTGCAACTGCACACCTGGGGCAACCCTGGTGAGCAAGGGTGTGTGTCCTCACGTGATCTGGCTCGATCTTGCGGCCAGTCTCGACCTTGCCGATAGCGAATCTGGTGCTTCGCTATCGTCTGCGCGCGACGGAGACGTCGCGGCCTCGCCTCGAGCGAGCTCAACACAATCCATGGTCTGCGATGACAGGGCGGCGATGACCGCCCGCGGAGAAGCAAGACGATGAAACGATCCTTCTTGGTGATGGTGGCGTGTGCCGCGGCTGCGCTGGGCAGCGCGTCGTGCGGGGGTTCGGACAAGGGCGGCGGCGCGAGCGACGGCGGCACGGGCGGCGGAGGGACGGGCGGCGGCGGCGAGCCGTCGGGGACCGGCGCGCCGTCGAAGTCCGGCGAGTTCTCGGTCGACGCGCAGGGTGGGACCTTCACCGCGGAGGACGGCTTCTCGATCGAGGTGCCGCCGGGCGCGGTGAGCGAAGAGACGGAGATCACCATCGAGCGCGTGGACGACGCCCCCGAGGGCGCGGTGGGGCCCATGTACATCCTCGGCCCGGAGGGCCTGACGTTCGCCAAGCCGATCACGCTCACGCTGCCGATCACCGTCCAGCTCAAGGCGGAGCTCGGCGAGAACACCGTCCTCGGCGCCCATGGCTTCACCGCACAGGAGGGCTCGGACGAGTTCGCGCCGCTCGCGCGACACGACGTCTCCAGGGAGAGCGTCGTCACGGAGACCGACCGTCTCTCCAGCGTCTACCCCGGGATGATCTTGCCGACCCTCCTGGCGAGCGAGCACCGCTACCCGAGCGCGCTGGCCGCCGACGGGTCCTTCCTCTACTTCGCGAGCGGCGGCACCGAGGACGCCGCGACCGGGGACAACAACGACGGCTATGTCTTCCGCGCGAAGTCGGACGCCACCGAGGCGGAGGCGATCATCCCCGCCGATCCCGATCCCAAGGCGCTGTGGGTCAACGACTCCCACGTGTACTACGTGAGCGGCGGCGACGATGATCCGGTGATCCCCGCGGCGATCCGGCGCATCGACAAGGCGAGCCTGGAGGTGGAGACGCTGGTCGAGATCGGCTACCCCTTGAGCCTCATCGGCGACGCGTCGGCCCTCTACTTCGGCGACGGCTTCGGAGAGAGCATCTATACGATGCCGCTCGACGGCGGCGAGCCCGTCGTCCTCGCGCCCGAGGCCGGGAGGGCCGCGCACCTCGCGCAGGACGCAGAGAACATCTACTGGACCGGCGGCGCAGCGACCAACAAGGTCTACAAGGTGGCGAAGGCGGGCGGGGACGTGACCGTCATCGCCGAGGGCGAGGCCGAGCCGACCGGGATCGCGGTGGACGCGGAGTTCGTCTACTGGGCCAATGCCGGCGACGGCGGCGTGTTCAAGGCGCCCATCGCCGGAGGGCAGAAGACCCTGGTCTACCAGGGGGTCACGATGGCGGGGCTCTCCCTCCGGGGCTCGACGCTGTTCTCGACGGACACCGGCGGGAACCGCAGCATCAATGCGCACGATCTCCAGACCAACAGGACCGTCGTGCTCGCGTTCGGCCAGCCCGTCCCCTGGCGCGTCCTTGCACCCGAAGGTGAGGGCCTGTTGTGGTCCAACGCCGGCGATTACCGCTACCAGGGCGAGGTCGCGTTCTACAAGGCTCCTTGAGCGCCCGCGCCCCGTCCGCGGCCGCGAGCGCGCGACCGCAGGGGTGAACGCGACCAACGGTGCCTGTTCGTTCTCACCGCATTCCGCCCCCGGGCGGCCTCGGAGACCGCATCGCGAGCTCTCCTGAGGTCGCTCGCCAGGGCGCGCCGCGCGGCCCGGGGGCTGGGCGCATTGACGGCGTGAGACGTCCTCGCGTATCTGTTCATGTTCGATGCAGATCACCCTCGCGCGAGCCAGGCTGCGGAGCGCGCTGTTCGCCGCGCTGGCGGTGGTCGCGGGCGCCGGGCTCGCCGTCGAGGTGCTCCAGCCCATCTTGCATCTGGACAACCGCAGCGGCGTCGTCCCGCTGCTCTCGCTGAGCTACGAGCAGAATGTGCCCACGTGGTACACATCGTCGCTGCTCCTCGCCTGCTCGCTCACCCTGGCGGTCATCGCCGCCGGCGCGCGCCGTGCGGGTGGGTTCGTGAAGCACTGGTGGGGGCTCTGTGCGGCGTTTCTCTACATCTCGCTCGACGAGGTCGTCGAGATCCACGAGGCGGCGAGCTCCTGGATCGAGCTGGGCGGGGTCCTCTATTTCAGCTGGGTGATCCCGGCGGCCGTGGTGGTGGCCGTGTTCGCGCTCGCGTACCTCCGGTTCCTCGCGCACCTGCCGCGGGGCACCCGCAATCGCTTCCTCCTCGCGGGCGGCATCTATGTCACCGGCGCGCTCGTCCTCGAGCTGCCGCTCGGGTACTGGACCGAGCAGGCCGGGAGCGACAACCTCGTGTACGGGCTCATCGATTTCGTCGAGGAGTCGATGGAGATGCTCGGCGTGAATCTCTTCCTGCTCTCGCTCGTCGACCATCTCGGTGCGCAGGGTTGGACGATCGGCTTCTCGCCAGCAGCTCCGGAGCCGCGGCCCGCGGCGGTCGAGCGCTCCGCATGAGCGCGCGGGCCGAGACGGCGCCCCCTGGGCTCCTCGCCGCGGCGGGCAGGGCGGCGTACATCGTCAGCCCCTCGTACGACTGGGCCTTCTTCCTGCTTCCGCCGATCGTCGCGCTCGCCGTCGGCGCCCTGATCGCCGGGACGCCGTTCACCGACTCGAGGTTCAGGCTCCACGGGGAGAAGGTCACGTGGGCGGGGCTCTTCATCGGCACGCTCATCCACGGCCACCTCGCCGCGGTGCTGCTCCGGAGCCACGGCAACGCCGACATCTTCCGGCAGTACCGGCTCCGCTTCGTCGTGGCGCCGGTCGCCGTGTTCGCCGCGATGATGCTCTCCCTGTGGGCCGTCGCCATCGTGTCGGTCCTCGTGGTGTTCTGGGACGTCTACCACTCGGCGCTCCAGACGTTCGGGCTCGGGCGCATCTACGACGCGCGCGCGGGGAACGCGCCGGCGCTCGGCCGCAAGCTGGACCTCTGGCTCAACCTGCTCCTCTATGCCGGCCCGGTCCTGGCCGGCGCGACGATGCTCCTCCACTTCCAGAGCTTCGACGCCTTCGACGACGTGCACGCCGCCTTCTTCACCGCCGTCCCGGCGCTGATGGAGTCGAACCACCGCGCCATCACCTGGGCCGTCATCGCGGCAGGCACCTTGTTCCTGCTCTATTACGCGCTCGCTTACCGCGCGATGCACCGGCAGGGCTACCGGGTGTCGTTCCCCAAGGTGTGGCTGTTCGTGAGCACGGGGCTCTGCTCCATCTATACGTGGGGGTTCAACCCCTGGGGACAGGCCTTCTTCATCATGAACCTGTTCCACGCCGTGCAGTACCTGGCGCTCGTCTGGTGGTCGGAGGGCGGCCGCCTCCGCCGCCGGCTGCGTCTCGACGCGCGCCGGGCCGGCAAGCCGCTCGCCGCGGCCGTGTTCCTCGTCGGCGTCCTGGCTTACGGCGTCTGGGCGGAGCTCGCGCCGGCGGACGACCGGGCGCTGTGGTCGATCACGCAGACCGTCGCCCTGATGCACTTCTGGTACGACGGCTTCATCTGGTCTGTGACCCGCAAGCAGGTATGAGGCGCACAGCATGTCGGTCGTGAACACATCAGGACAGGTGACGGGCGCCGCGGCGCCGCGGCGCCGCGAGCGCGCACGCGGCCGACCCCGCGCCGCGGCCGCTCTGTTACGATGGCGGCCGGCTCGGCCGGACGCCGTGAGTTGACCCCGTGGCCCGAACGCTCGCCATGAGGCTTCAAGGCTCTGCCAAAGAGGGATGTATGCGAATCCAGGGATGTCTCCGATCCATGCTCGTCGCGCTCGCGGTCGCCTCCACCGCGCTCGTCTCGCCTGCCTGCAGCAAGTCGCCGCAGATCACGGCGGAGAGCATCGAGGACAACTGGGCGCTGACGGAGCAGCACGAGCCCGGCTCGGTCGTCGTGACCGTGGCGCAGGACGGGCGGGTGACGGCGCTCGTGAAGGACCGCGACGGCAAGCCCATCGAGGAGGGCGTGTCGGGCAACGTCACGGTGAAGGTGCCCGGCAAGGAAGGCGCCCCCGTGACGGCGGAGCTCGTGCCCGAGCCGAAATCGGGCGGAGTCCTGCTCGCCAAGATCCCGCCGCTCGAGGACGACCTGACCGAGGTGAACTACGAGTTCAAGGTCAAGGGCGAGCCGTTCAAGGGGGTGCTGCACGTTCCGCGCGGCGGGACCCGGGAGCTCCAGGAGAGCGCCAAGGAGAACGAGGCGCACAAGCTCGATGGGATGAAGGGCCCGAACGGGGGCGTGCTCCAGCCGGTCGGAGACGACATCGTGGAGATCGTCGCCGACAAGGACTCGGGCGAGATGCGCGTGTACGTGCTGGATCTCAACCTCAAGCCCGTCCCGATCGGCGAGCGCGAGATCAAGCTGGCCGTCCACACGCCGTCGGGGCCGGACGTCATCGTGCTCGCGCCCGGGCCCGATCGGCTCTTCTTCACGGGCAAGCTGAAGGTGAAGGTCAACCCGACCAAGATCACGGTGGTGGTCAAGGAGGGCGGGCACACCCACGTGGTCCTCTGCGGCTACCATCCGGGCTCGGTGATCGTGGTCGGCCCGAGGGCGCCCGTGATCGGCATCCTGGTGGCCACCGGGTGGGCCGTGAGGGTCGACGTCAAGCCGACCGTGGTGGTGCACGACGACGATGACGACGACGGCCGGGTCATCATCCTCCACAAGGGCAAGCACAAGCACAAGCACAAGCACAAGCACAAGGGGCACTGGCACTGAAAGTGACGAGGGGAGTGCGCGCCGCGGTCTGACGTCGCGCCCGGGCGCGGTAAGGTAGCGGCGCTGCGCGCCCGCGCCTCACCCGACGGAAAGCCCTCACCTCATGACCGAAGCGCCCGAGCTCCCCGATCTCTCGCCCGACGACTGCCACCCCCGGGCGGCCGCTGCCCTGACCGACCCGTTCTTCTGGTCGCTCACCGACGAGACCGCCCCGTTCGGCAACGAGACAGCGCACGAGACCCTCACCGCGTTCCGCGACTTCCGCGACGAGCAGCCGAAGGGCAGCCCCCTCGAGCTCCTCGACGAGCTCCTCGCCCGCTGGGAGGTGGGCAATGACCACTGGAACGCCGTGGACGCGGCCGAGGTCCAGGCCCTCGGCGAGGAGGACGAGTACAGCCTGCTCACGCGGGACGAGGCGATCCTCGCGCTCGCCTTCAGCCAGATCGTCACCGAGGGCAGGCTCGACGCCGAGGTCCGCCGCCGCGCGCTGCTGGCGCTGGCGCGGCAGGCGCTGCCCGCGCTGCTCAGCGCCTTCGAGGGGCGCGCGCTCGATCGGGCGCTGCGGATCGACCGGATGAGGGCGGTCCTCTCCGGGCGGTGGGACTGACACCTCGTCGCCCGCGGACGAGCTCGGGGCAGAACGGCCGCTATCGGCCTCGCCCGGAACGAACGGCGCGATGATGCCGTGTCACGACGCGCCCGCCTCCCGCCCCTGATCCTCCGCGAGGATCTCCACGACCCCGAGCTCCCCGTTGACCCGCACCCGCTGCCCGGTCCGGATCCGCTTCGTCGCCTCGGTCGCGCTCACCACCGCCGGTATCCCGTACTCGCGGGCCACGACCGACCCGTGCGTCATCATCCCGCCGACCTCCATGACGAGCCCCGCGGCGTTGATGAACAGCGGCGTCCACCCCGGATCCGTGAACGGCGCCACCAGGATCTCCCCGCGCAGGAGCGTCTCGCGCGTCGGGTCCAGCACCACGCGCGCGCGCCCCTCCACGACGCCCGCCGACGCCGCGGTCCCCACGATCGCGCCGGCCGGGAAGCCGGCCGCGTCGTGCGCTGCCGGCGGGCACTCGCCCTCGGACGTCATCACCTTGGGCGGGGCCATCCGCTCGAACCGCGCCATCTCCGCGCGCGCCCTCGCGACAGGGCCTCTCAGGTCCATCGCGGGATCCTCCAGCCCCCGGACGAGCTCCTCGTCGCCGAGGAAGAACACGTCCTCCGCGGCGTCGAGCCGCCCGGCCCGCGCGAGCTCCTCGCCCGCGGCCATCACCTCGCGCCGGACCAGCTCGAAGAGCTGCATCATCAGGAACTTCGGGTGCTCCCGCAGCGCCATCTGGTGCCGCGCCACCCGGATCAGCCGCGCCGCCACGAGCGCGCGCACCCCCCCGAAGCGCCCCCGCCGCGCCGCCGCGACGAGCCGCGCCGCCGCCGCCTCGGCCTGCTCGCCGAGCCGCGCGTGGCGCCGCCGCTCCTCGCCGACCTCGCCGTGCGCCAGGTTCCCGATCACGGCGTGCAGGATGAGGCGCGGATCGTCGCGGTAGCGCTCGCGGCGGATGTCGATCTCCCCGGGCCCGCGCATCCCGTAGCGCGCGAGGAAGCCCTCGAGCGCCCGGAGGAACTCCGGCCCCCCGTCCCGCCCGCGCAGCCCGTCGAGCGGCGCCCCGGCGGCCGCCGCGCGCAGCGCCTCGACCAGCGCCGGATGAGGCCGGGCCACGTCCGCGAGGTCCCCGACGGCGAGGTCCATCTCGGTCGTCACGTTGCCCACGAGGCCGCGTCCTAGCGCCTCGAGGTCGCCGGGCTGGGCCTGCTCCCGGAGCAGCCGCCCGAGCGCCAGGAACGCCACGGCCCCCGCGCCGACCATCGGCGCGGCCCGCCGGAAGCGCGGCGGCGGCACGACCCCCAGCACCTCGCCGAAGGCGCACCGCAGCCGCGCCGGCCCCGCGGGGGCCGCGGCGAGCCGGCTGGCCGCGTCCTGGACCGCGCGGTC
This sequence comes from Sorangium sp. So ce406, assembly GCF_051474675.1. Classification (NCBI taxonomy): domain Bacteria; kingdom Pseudomonadati; phylum Myxococcota; order Polyangiales; family Polyangiaceae; genus Sorangium; species Sorangium sp. So ce406. The sequence goes on from NZ_CP150340.1 coordinate 2,497,763, forward strand.
GATCAGCGCCTCCATCCGGGGGCGCGCCGCCTCGGGGCGACCGAACAGCAGCCAGCCGGCCATCCTGCCGACGATGGGCGCTGCCCAGCGCAGCACGGCGCTGGTGCGGGCCGCGAGCCCGGGATCCCGGGCAGAGGCCCGGAGCTCGGGCCGCGCCGCCACCTCGCGGACGATGCGGGCGGCGAGGGCGTCGGCGGCCGACAGGAGCCGCGGCAGCACCTTGCCCGCCGCCGGGTGGAGCAGGAGCGGCGTCATGTCGACGTAGAGCCGCCCGCCCGCCTCGACCATGTGGGGGTTCGGGGCGGCGAGGTCGCCCTGCTTGCCGAAGGGGAACAGGCGCCGCCACACCGCCGCGGCCAGCGGGGGCATCGGATCGGTCATGACCTGCAGGTGGCTGAAGCAGACGTAGACGCGCAGCCGGTCGCGGTCGTCGCCGCGCCCCGGCCGCGGGAGCGGGTAGAGCGACGTGATGGGCCGCGACTGGACGACGCTGAGCGCGCCGCCCTCGAGGCACCACTCGATGTCCTGGGGCGCGCCGTAGTGCCGCTCGATCGCCGCCCCGAGGCGCGAGAGCTCCTGGATCTGCGCGTCGCTGAGCGCGCGGGCGCGGCGCGCCGGGCCCTCGAGCGGCTCCTCGCGCGTGCCCCCCTCCGGGAGCGGCCGGATCGCGCGCTGCTTGTCCGCGACCACGATCTCGACCTCGCCCGGGCGCCGCTTGTCGAGCCGGTAGCGGTCGGGGGTGACCAGGCCGGAGACGAGCGCCTCGCCGAGCCCGAAGCTCGCCTCGATGGCCATCCGGTGGCGATGTCCTGTCACCGGGTCGGCGGTGAACAGGATGCCGGAGACGTCCGGCATCACCATGCGCTGGACCACGACCGAGAGCATCACCGCGCGGTGCGAGAAGCCGCCCTGGATCCGGTAGAGGATGGCGCGGTCGGTGAAGAGCGAGGCCCAGCACGCCCGCACCGCCTGGAGGAGCGCGTCGCGGCCGCGCACGTTCAGGAAGGTGTCCTGCTGGCCGGCGAAGGAGGCTCCGGGCAGATCCTCGGCGGTCGCCGAGGAGCGCACCGCGTAGGCGTGCGCGGCGCCCGCCGCCTCCCAGGCGCGGAGGATCGCGGCCTCGATCTCGGCCGGGATCGCGACCTCGAGCAGCCGCCCGCGCACGCGCGCGCCCGCCGCCTGGACGCGCGGCAGGTCGTGCGGATCGAGGCCCTCGAGCTGCTCCCAGAGCCAGGCGGCGTCCTTGAAGGCCTCGAGGAAACGGGCATAGGCGCCGGTCGTGACGCAGAACCCGGCCGGCACGGGGAATCCGGCGCTCGCCAGCTCGCCGAGGTTGGCCCCCTTGCCGCCGACGCGCGGCAGGTCGCGCGCGCGTATCTCCTCGAAGGGGATCGTCCAGCCGGCGCCGCGCTGGCCGGAGCGGGGCGTCGCGGGGGGTTCCATCGGAAGCGAACGCGCTGCATTCATGATCTCCTCCACCCTTCCTGACGCCGATCACCGGCGCCGAGTTCACCGCGGACCGCGCGCGACGAGGCACGCAGACAGCGAGACACGCAGACAACGAGACACGCAGACAACGAGACACGCAGACAACGAGACACGCGCACGACCACGGACTCGACATGCGTCCAGGATTCCTTCCCTGGAGCGCTGGGCCTCCTCTCAGCGCTGCTGCGCCAGGCTCGGCCGACCGGCCTGCAGGAGCAGCTCCACGATCTCGTCGACGCGCTCCGGGGGCGGGGGGCGCGGCGGGCCGTCGCCGACGAGCAGCCCTTCCATCAGGACGTGCGTGAGCAGCCCGCCGATCGCCATGCGCGCCGCCGCGTCCAGGCTCGAGAACGACACGAGCCCGCGCGTCTGCCCGTGCTCGAGCAGCCGCCCGAGGCCGCTCAAGATCCGCTTCGGCACGGTCTCGCGGAGCATCTCCCCGAGCCCGGGCATCCGGGGGATCTCGGCGACGACCACCCGGACCAGGCCGATGTAGTCGGGCTGCATCAGGGTGGCGAGCACCGCGCGCAGGAAGCCCGCGAGCGCGTCGCGGAACGCCGGCGCGTCCTCGGGCAGCGGAGCGGCCATGGCGAGCCCCCGCTGGCCGGGCCCGGCGAGGATCTCCTCGATGACGCTCTGCAGGAGCAGCTCCTTGCTCGGGTAGTGGGCGTAGAGCGTCCGCTTCGAGACGCCCGCCTCCGCGGCGACCGCGTCGGTGCTCGTCGCGCCGAGGCCGCGATCGAGGAACAACCGCCGCGCCGCCGCCCGGATCTGCGCCCGCTTCGCCGCCTTGCGCTGCTCGATGGTCGCCATGGCTCCCCAAGAAGTAAACGAAACCGTACCGTTTACTTTAGGCCGGCGAAGAGGGACGTCAAGGGGACGCGTTCGAGCCGCCCGCGCGCCTCGGCGACCGCGGGCGACGGGTCAGGGCCCGGCGCGCGCCGTCGCTGCGTCAGCCCTTCGTACGCTCGATCAGCAGAGCTCAGCGCGACCCTGGCGCCGCGGCTCAGCCATGAACTCTGTACATCGGTTTGCTTTTTCTCCTCCCAGGTCGCCTTTTGGTGCGGACACCCGGAGAGGTGAGATCCATTGAACAACCGCTAATCAGGGTCAACGCGCTGTCGCTCCTCGTCGAGCGGCGTTGACGCTCAACGGCGACCGGCCTTACGTGCTCGGTATACCCCCGCAGCGTTCGCGTGCGGAGAGGCCACCTCTTGCCTGAAAAGGTGGAGCCATGACGAACCGTGACGTGTCGGACACCCTGGATGCTGTTTCGAGCCCGGCGCCGCCCGACGGGCATGCGGGTGCGAGAGGCCGGGTCCGGCGACGCCTGTTGAGCGCATCCGATGCCTGCGAGAACGAGGCTGCGCCCCACGATCGAGAGCGTCTCGCTGCCTCGCCCAGGAGGTTGAACCTGGTCCTGGAGGGAGGCGGCGTCCGAGGCATCGGGCTGGCTGGCGCGGTGGCTGCGCTCGAAGAGGCCCTGGCCACCGAGCAGAGGTTCGAGGATACCTACATCGCATACCTGGCCGGAACCTCCGCGGGATCCATCGTCGCTGCCCTCCTCGGCGCTGGCTACAGCTCTCACGAGATCGCCGACATCATCGCCGGGCCCGAGATCGCGCGGTTCGCCGATGTCAACGGGCTCAGCAAGGTCCCGGTCGTCGGGCGGCCGATCAGCATGATCTACGGCCTGTTCGCGCACCTGGGCATGTTCACGGGCGACTACTTCCTGGAGTTCATCCGGAGCAAGCTGCGCGCCAAGGGTGTGAGGACGTTCGGAGATCTGATCATGCCCGGCTGCGAGCGGGAGACGGAGGCATCTCGCAAGTACAGGGTGCACCTGGTCGCCTCCGACATCACGCGCGGGCGCATGCTCGTCCTGCCCGATGACATCAACGCCGAAGAATACGGGGTGGATCCGGACGACCTCGACGTCGCCTTGGCGGTGAGGATGAGCATCAGCGTCCCCTTCGTCTTCCGTCCAGTGCGGCTCATGGGAGACAACGGGGTAGATAGTTATATCGTCGACGGAGGGCTGCTGAGCAACTTCCCTGTTCGCCTCTTTGACGCCACCGGAACGTCACGCAGAGATACGCTGACCGTCGGGGTTCGCATCCTGCGCGATCGATACCACAGTATCGGCTTCCCGATGGTGACCCGCGCTGCCTATGCCCTCATTTCCACGGCCATCGAGGCGCACGACTTCACCGACACGTCGAAGGCCGTGGATCTGCTCAAGTGGGCCAGGGTCATCGAGGTCAACACGGAGGCTGTGCCCATCTTCAAGTTCCGCCTGTCGCCGCTCGAGAAAGAGATCCTGTTCAAGGCCGGGTATCGGGTGATGTCTCGCTCGTTGCAGGCCAATTTCCTGGAGACGGCCATGCCGGTGCAGCTCGCCGCAGAGCAGGCCGCCGAGAGGGCGAGGAACCCGCTGGCGCCGGTAGGGATAGCGCCTGTCTCTCCGCCGTTTCGATGAGGGGCCTCCGGGAAGAGCTGTTCTCTCATCTGCAAAAGCGGCAGAGCGAGGAGGCCTCGTGCAACACCGGAGCGCTTCCCCGCGTCTCGTCGTCCGCGGGCGTACCCGTCGCCCGGGCGATCGATTAAGCTGCGCTCATGAACGAATCCCCGGACCTCCTGGATCTCGTCGTCGGCCGCCGCAGCGCTGGGGCGCTCGCCGAGCCCGGTCCGTCCGCCGAGCAGCTCGAGCGGATCTTGCTGGCCGCCGGCGCGGTGCCCGACCACGGCTTGCTCCGGCCGTTCCGCTTCGTCGTCGTCGAGGGGGACGGCCGCGCGCGCTTCGGCGACGCGCTGGCCGCGAGCGCCGCCGAGCACGCGCCGGGGATGCCGGAGAAGAAGCTCGAATCGGTCCGCGCGAAGGCGTTCCGATCCCCGACGGTCGTGGCGCTCATCGCGTCGCCGAAGCCCGGCAAGATCGCGCTCTGGGAGCAGAGCGCGACGGCGGCCTGCGCCGGGTACGCGATCGTCCTCGCGGCGCACGCGCTCGGCGTCGGCGCCGTGTGGAAGAGCGTGCCGTTCACGAAGGGGCGCGCGCTCGCGGAGGCGCTCGGCCTCCGCGACGACGAGGAGATGCTCGGCTGGATCCACCTCGGCACGCCGGTGCGGGACGAGCCGCCGGCGCCGCGGCCGCTGCTCGCGATCGGGGACATCGCTTCCGTCCTCGAGCCGGGCGGCCTCCGCCCCTGGCGGTGACGGGCGCGCCGCTCCCCGGGAGCGGCGCCCGAGAAGGCGGGGCGCCGCGGCCGGCTGCTGGACCCGGCGCCGATCTGCCGCGGCGCGCAGCACCGCCGGTAGCAGCGGCTTGTTGGGCGGGAGACAGAGAAAGAGAGAGTACACAGGGAGGCGGGGAGGCGGGGAGGAGAGAGATAGAAAGAGAGAGAGCACAGGCAAGCTCGTCAACTTCAACACGCCGGTGCGCCGCTGCCTGGTACGCCACAGATCCCGGTTCTCGCCTCCCCGCCTCCCCGCCTCCCTGTGAATCTCTCCCTCCCCATCTTCCTCTCCGCCCACGGTCGGCGAGTCGTCTGCCCTCATCAGGGCACCACCCGAGATCGATGCCCCGGGGGCGGTTCGACCGCCCTTCCACGAGCGAGATCGGTGCCCCGGGGGCGGTTCGACCGCCCTTCCACGAGCGAGATCGGTGCCCCGGGGGCGGTTCGACCGCCCTTCCACGGTCGAGATCGATACCGCGGGGGCGGTTCGACCGCCCTCCCGCAACCGAGACCGGTGCCCGGGGGCGGTTCGACCGCCTTTCCTCAGCCCAACCCGGGTCGGTTTGCTCCCGCGGGCTGGCCTTCGACCGCGGCGCGGCCACTCCTCGTCGCGGTGTTATCCGGAGAAATGGCCCCCGGCCGCGCGCCATGCGATGGCCTTTCCCCAGGTTCTGCCCGGCCGACGCTCCCGGCCGCGCTCGACGGAGGAGATCATGTTCCATAACGAAGGCTACGCTCTCTTCATCGGCGTCAACGACTACCGGGTCTTCGATCGATCGATGGGAAACGCCGCGGGGACCAGCGATCTCGAGGGCAGCGTCAACGACGTCGCCACCTTCTGGCACGCGTGCGTCCGGATGGGCATGCGGCCCGAGAACCTGCGCGTCGTCACGAGCCCGCGCGCCGACCTCGCCCGCCTGCCCGGCGCGACCGAGGCGAACCTCGGCGAGGCGACCGAGAAGGGCGTGCGCGAGGCCCTCGGCTGGCTCGCCGACAAGGTCGCCGGCGGCCGCGCGGGGCTCATGACCTACTCGGGACACGGCGCGCACACCCCGGAGAAGGGGCTGCTGCTCTGCCCGAGCGACGTGAGCGGCCCGGGCTTCGAGCGCGCCATCGCCTTCGAGGAGCTCGGCGCGCTGCTGAAGGACGCCGAGAACCTCACCGTGGTGCTCGACTGCTGCCACGGCAACGGCGCGGCCCCGGACGCCCGCGGCCGCCGCCCGCTCACGCTGGTCGGGGCAGCGCCGCCCGGCAGGCTCGGCGACGACGACCTGCGCATCGGCGCGCGCGTGCTCGCGGCCTGCAGGCCCGGCGAGGTCACCCAGCAGGCCACCTTCGGCGGCCGCCCCCAGGGCGCGTTCACCTGGGCGATCGGCGCCGTCATCGAGCAGTGGACGGCAGCGGAAGACGGCGGCTGCGTGTACCTCACGCTGAGCTACGGCGAGCTCGTGAGGCGGACGCGGCTGGTGCTCGACGCGCTCGATCTCGAGGGCACACCGCAGATCGTCGGGGAGCCGGGCGTCGCGCGCCTCGCCGTGCTCCAGACAGGGAGCCGGCCGGAGAAGACGAGCCATACGCCGGACGCCGGACGCGAGGTCGGGCAGCTCGACGGCGGCATGAACAACCACCGTATCTACACGCTGAAGGCGATCCGCAGCCAGGATCCCACACATCCCGTCGTCCTCGCCCAGGTGCTCGTGACCGGGAATTACCCGCCCGCCGGTTACAAGGCACAGACCGAGTATTACTGGGTATCGAACAGCGTCCCCAGCGACGCGCAGAGCATCCAGCTCACGGCGGTGGACGGCGGATCGCTGCCCTCGGGGTCCTACAACCTGAGCTGGGGACAGATCACCCCCTGGATCGGGAATCGCAAGCCGCAGCAGGGGGCGACCAACTTCATTTACGCCGGCACGAGCGGCGCTCCCACGTTCGGGCTCAACTGGGGCCTCTCGTACGACCCTCAGTCGAGCAAGTGGACAGGATCCATCCGCTGGTACGACACCACCGGCTCGAACCTGTTCGGTGGAGTCAGCGCGAGCAGCATCAACTACACGGCGACGAACAACACCGCGCCGCCGGCGGGCCTCACCTACAAGGCCGAAAAGACCTGGACCTGAGGGGGCGCGCCGAACGACCGCACCAGCCGGATCCCCATGGTGAGCCGCGGGACGTCCGGCCGGTTGCCGAAGCGCGCCGCCGACCGGCTCAGATCGAGCGGGCTGCTCCACGCCCCGCCGCGGACGGCCCGGTACTCGGGATCGCCCGCGGCCGCCGCCTCGATGCGCAGGCGGCCGCCGACGATGGCCGGCCCCTCGCTCCGCCAGACGTTGACGCACCAGTCCCGCGAGTTGCCCGCCAGGCCGCGGACCCCGTAAGGGCTCTCGTCGGCGGGATAGCTGTCCACCGGCACCCGCGCCGGCTGCCCCGCGTGGCTCTCGAGCGCGCAGGCGAAGGTCGCGTCGGCGTGGTCGCCCCAGGGGAAGAACCGGCCGTCCGCGCCCCGCGCCGCCTTCTCGCGCTCGACCTCGTCGGGCAGCCGCCACGGCTGGCCCCGGCGCGCGGCGTACCAGCGCGCGTACGCCATGGCCGCGGCCCAGTCGACCAGCACCACCGGCTGGTCCGGCTCGAGCGGGCAACCCCAGTCGTCCACCGCCAGCGCGAAGCGCCCGCCGTCGGTCCGGGTGAACGCGCGCCGATCGCCGGCCCGGTCCGCCATCCCGAGCTGGGCCCCCGGGCAGGCCGCCATCGCCTCGGCCTCCCGGCCCGCGGCGACAAGCTCGTTGAGGAAGACGAGGTACTCGGTGTTCGTCACCGGAAACCGCCGGATCACGAACGCATCGACCCAGACCCGCCTCGCCGGCAGGCCGTCGGCAGCACCTGGATCACCGCCAATCCAGGCGAGGCCCGCGGGCACGTAGACGTCGCCGGGGTCGAGCTCCCCCGCGGACGGCAGCGCGATCGGGGTCGGATCGCGCTCGCCCGGCGCGCAGCCGTCCCAGTGCGCGCCGCGCTCGATGAGCAGCGGGTAGATCACCTCGGCCCGGCCCGGGGCGCGGATCCGCAGCCGGTAGCGCCCCCGCAGGAGGGGCGCGGCGCGGAGCGGCGTCACGCCGAGGAGGCCCTGGTCCTCGGGCACGAGGCGGCGGTTCTTCAGGGCGAAGCGCTCGACCCGCACCTCGGCGCCGGGCGGATCGGTGACCAGCGAGAGCGCGCCCTCGCCGCGGAGCAGCGCCGCGTACCGGCCCCGGTCGTGGGCGCGGAGCTGCGCCTCGAAGCGCGCCGCGTCGGCGTCGCGGTGCGCGAGCTCGGCGGCGATGAGGCGCTCGCGGTAGCGATCGGCGAGCGCGGCGTGGGCCTCGGGCAGCTCGGGATCCACGGTGAGGGCGCCGTGCACCGCCTCCAGCCAATCGGCCTCGCGCAGCGCCGCGGTCACCTCGAGGTGCGCCGCCTCGTCCTCGCGCTCCCACGACGGCTGCTTCCGCTCCTCGGGGTCGAAGGGCCGGACGCCGGCGAGCAGCGCCTGCGCCTCGGCGCGCTTGCGCCCGGCGGCGGCGCGGAGGGCCTCGATGCCGGGCCCGATCGCGCGCGCCCGGTCGAGCACGGCGAGCGCCTGCTCGCGACGGCGGGCGCCGTCGAGCCAGGTCACGACGTCGCGGGTGAGCGCGCCCGCGTCCGGGTACCGATCGGCGATCGCGCGCCGCATCGCGCGCTCGCAGATCGCGGCGAGCTCGGCGGGGACGGGGACGCGCGCGACCTCGAGGACGGGCGGCGGCGGCCCGGCGAGGACCTGCCGCACCACGGCGAGGGCGCTGTCCCCGTCGTAGGGCATGCGGCCGGCGAGCAGCACGTAGAGGATCGCGCCGAGCGCGTAGACGTCGCTCTCGGGGCCGTGCAGGTCGCGCTGCCCGCGGGCCTGCTCGGGCGGCATGAACGAGGGCGTGCCGAGCACGTCGCCGTGCTGCGTGAGCTGCGGGGCCGCGTCGTCGAGCGCGCCGCCGCTGGAGGGCGCGCCGCCGCTGGAGGGCGCGCCGCCGCCGGAGGGCGCGCCGCCGCCGGAGGGCGCGCCGCCGCTGGAGGGCGCGCCGCCGCTGGAGGGCGCGCCGCCGCTGGAGGGCGCGCCGCCGCTGGAGGGCGCGCCGCCGCCGGAGGGCGCGCCGCCCTGGCTGGAGGGCGCGCCGCCGGCGCGGCGCCCGAGGCCCCAGTCCATCACCAGCACCTCGCCGAACTCGCCCACCATCACGTTCTCGGGCTTGAGGTCGCGGTGCACGACGCCGCGGCTGTGCGCATACGCGACCGCCTGGCCGAGGCGCGCGAAGGCGTCGATGAGGCGGCGGAAGGTCCAGCCCGAGGCGGTCTCCCGGAAGCCGTCGGGCCCCGCGGACGCGTGCAGCTCGTCGAGGACCTCGCCGAGCGTCCGGCCGCGCACCTCGCGCATCGTGAACCAGAGCCGCCCGTCCTCGAACTCGCCCAGATCGTGGACCGCGACGATGCCCGGGTGCTGGAGGTCGGCGGTGAGCTTCGCCTCGGCCAGGAAGCGGGCCCGGCTCTCCGGCGCCCCCGTGAAGCGCGCCCGGAGGACCTTCATCGCGAGGACGCGATCGAGCACCGTGTCGCGCACGCGCCGCACCTCGCCGAACGACCCGCCCGCGATCAGCCCGAGGTCGCGGTAGCGCGCCGGGAACGGCGGCTCCGGCGCGGCGGCCGGGCCCGCCCCGGCGCGCGGCGGCGCGGGATCGCCGTCCCGCCCGCCCCTGCGGCCCACCTGGCCCGTGCGATCGCGAGCGATGAGCTCCGTCGCGGGCAGCTCGACGAACGTGCGCGTCGCGTCGGCGCGGGACGGGCGCTCCTCCTCGTCGCGCTCGTCGCGCTCGTCGCTCGAGGGCTTGTCCGTGGGCTCGTTCGATGGGGTCAACGTCGTCCTCGCGGTCGTTGTCGCGCGGCCGACGCCGATGGTAAATTACGCGGGCGCCATGGGGGCACTGAAGCGGGCCGGATTCGACGGCACGATCGCGCTGGGCTCCCGGTGCCTCGTCGGCCGGCACGCCGGGTGCGACCTGCGCCTCGACGACCCGCGGATCTCGGGTGAGCACGCGGGCCTGCGCTGGGTCGATCGCGCCTGGGAGCTCCGCGATCTCGGCAGCAAGAACGGCACGTTCGTGGGCGGCCGGCGGCTCGCGCCGGGCGAGCGCGTCCGCCTCGGCGAGGGGGACGGGTTCTCGGTCGGCGGCCCGGAGCACGCCTTCACGCTGATCGACGGCGCCCCTCCGGCGGCGAGCGCGCGGAGCGCCACGAGCGGCCGGGTGCGCGTCGCCTCGGGCGGGCTGCTGGTGCTGCCCGACGAGGAGCACCCGCGGGCGAGCGTCGTCGAGTGCGGCGGCTGGCAGCTCGAGACCGAAGAGGGGGCGCGGCCCGTGCTCGATCGCGAGGTCGTGATCGTCGACGGCGAGGGCTGGGTCCTGGATCTACCGAGCGCCGCGGCCGCGACGATGGACGTGGAGGGCGCCGGTCCGCTGCTGGAGACGATCGCGCTGCGCTTCGGCGTGACGCGCGACGAGGAGCACGTCGAGGTGGAGGTCCTCCACCGCGGCGAGCTCACGAAGGTGCCGCCGCGCACGTACCACTACCTCCTGCTGACGCTGGCGAGGAGACGGCTCGCCGACCGGGATGCGTCCTCGGCCGAGCAGGGCTGGGTCGAGAGCGAGGCGCTCTGTCGGATGCTGGCGACCGACGCGCCGAAGCTCAACGTCGATATCTTCCGGGCGCGCAAGCAGCTCGCGGCGCTGGGGATCCGCGGGGCCGCGGGGGTGATCGCGAGGCGACCGGGGACCGGGATGATCCGTATCGGCGTGGAGCAGCTAGAGGTGGTGCAGATATGAAGGGAGACGGGAGAGGCGGTATCAGAGCGGCTGATACAGCTGGATCAGGTTCCCACAGGTGTCCGAGAGCACCGCGATCATCACCGGGCCCATCGGCGTGGGCTCCTTGGTGAACGCGACCTGACGCTCCTTGAGGCGCGCGAACTCGGCCTTGAGATCCTCGACCTCGAACGCGGCGAGCGGGATGCCCTGCGCGAACAACGCCTGCTGGTACGTCTTCGACGCCGGGTTGGCGTTCGGCTCCAGCACGAGCTCCACGTCGTCGGGGCCCTCCGGCGAGACCACCGTGATCCAGCGGTACTCTCCGAGCGGGATGTCGTGCTTCTTCTTGAAGCCGAGCACCTCCGTGTAGAACGTGAGCGCTCGGTCCTGGTCCTCGACCATGATGCTGTTGAGCTTGATCCTCATCGACGATCGCCTCGCTGGGTGAATGGTTCGAGGCCGACTCTGCCAGGACCGCCCGGCTCACGCTTCTCGAAAACTGCGAAACGCACCGGGCGGCAACCGGCCCATCAGGGTGAGACAACCGGGCACGAGCTCCCACGGAAGCCTCCCCGGCACCTGGACCAGCGCGCGCACACGCCGCTGGTACGCCGACGGCGGCATGCCGATCCGCTGCGCGAACTGCGCGCTGAAGCTGCCGAGGCTCGAGAACCCGACCTCCATGCACACGTCGGTCACCGAGTGGTGCCCGGCCGCCAGGAGCTGCTTCGCCAGATCGAGGCGCCGCCGGATGCGATACTGGTGCGGGGTCACGCCGAACACGGCCTCGAACTGCCGGATGAAGTGATAGGGCGAGATCGCCACCTCCCTCGCCACCTCCTCGATCGACAGCCTCGATTCGCGCACATCGGACAGCAGATCCCGCGCCCGGCAGAGGTTCCTCAGCGCCACGTGTCCCAGCAGCATCGCCTGCAACCACGATAGAGCCCCGCGGCGGCTGGCTCAAGCGACCCTGCCGGCGCGCCGCTGGCGCGGTGCTCCCGCCTTGCGAGCCCCGCGCCCCGGGGCGTTATGATCGCCGCCCATGGACATCGCTTCCTTCCTCGACCAGATCGAGCCGCTGACGCACCACGACCGCGTCCGCCGCGCCGTGGAGCTGGGCCGCGCCGCCGCGGGCGGCGACGCCGGCGCCGCGGCCCTCCTCGGCGCGCTCTCGCGCGGCGCTCAGCCGTACGAGCGCCTCCTCGCGCTCATGGCCGTGTGCGGGTCCGGGGACGGCGCGCGCGTCGTCGCCGCCCTGTCGGACCCGTCCCGCGCCGTGCGGCAGCGCGCGAGCCGCATGGTCGCCCGCTTCTGCGACGACGCGCAGGCGCTCGAGGCGCTCGGCGCCCTCCTCTCGCGGCGCACCCTCGTGCGCACCGTGGCCCAGCTCGCGCGGCGGAAGCGCCGCGGGGTCGTGGACGCCTTCCTCGCCGCGCGCATGAAGCAGGGGCGCGATCCGGCGATTGTCGATCTGCTCCCCTTCGGCACCGAGAAGCTCGCGTCGTCGCACCGGCGCGACATCGACGAGGCGGGCGGCCCGCGATGCCTCGCGCGGCTCGCCGCGATGCACCCCGCGGCCGCGGCGCGCTGGTTCGGGGAGGCGATCGCGCGCGCCCGAACGCTCGACGTCCGGCAGCGCTACCGCCTCGCCCCGCTGCTCGTCTCGCTGGCCCGACGCGCCCCCGACGCGGCGGTCGCGCTGATCCAGGCCCTCTTCGCGCTCGGCGAGGAGCCCTCGTTCCTCGCCGACCCCCTCCGCGTGCTGGCCCGCGCGCGCCCCGCCGCCACGTTCGATCTCCTCCGGGCCCGCCACGAGAGCGGCCTCCCCGCGCGGCCGCCCGGCGCCTTCCACGTCGTGCGCTTCGACAAGGGGGTGCGCGGCCTCGGCGCCGAGCGCCTCGACTACCTCATCCGCCACGCCTGGGGCACGCTGAGCGACGGCAAGCGGGGCGCGCGGTGGTTCCTGCGGCTCCGCGCCGACGACCAGAAGGCCGTCCTGCGGGCCTTCCTCGACGGCGGGCGCGGGGGCTTCGGCGCGTTCCTGTTCCGCTACGTGAAGGCCGAGTCGCCCGGGGAGCACGCGATCCGCGAGCGGGCCTTCGCGCGCTGGTCGTGCGCCGCCCAGGCCTCCGACGGCACCATCGCGCCCGAGCTGCTCGAGGTCCTGCCGCGCGACCTGCGCGAGCGCGAGGCGCGGCGGCACCTCACGGAGTGCCCCGCGCTCGCCGCCAAGCCGGAGCGGCGGATGACCTACGCGCGCCTGCTCGGGTTCGCCGAGGCCAGGGAGGTGCTCGCGCCGTTCCTCGGGCACCCCGAGGGCGACGAGCGGGCGCGGGCGCAGGCGCTGCTCCTCGCGACCGTCGCGCACGATCGGGGCGCGATCCCGGACGCCCTCGCGGCCGTGCGCGCCCGCAAGTTCGAGCAGGATCCGGTGCGGCGGGCGATGATCGGCGCCCTCGCCGCGCTGCCCGTCGCCCGGTTCGGGCCGCAGCACCTCGAGGCCGTGGGCGCCGTCGTGCAGGACGCGCTCGACGCCGCGGACCTGTCCCAGGCCACGGCCTCGGCCGTGGAGCGGCTCGTGGTGAAGCTGTTCCGCCTCGACGGGGCGTGGGGGGCGCGCTGGCTCGCGAAGATCCTCGCCGCGCGCGGCGCCGTCTCGACGGCGGGGCTCGGGGACGGGCTGACGCGGGCGGAGGCCGAGCGGCTCACCCCGGCGCTCGCGCAGCTCGCGGATCTCTGGTGCACCCGCGAGCGCGCCGCGGCGGTGCTCCTGCTCGCGCAGAGCCTCGGCGTCCGCCTCAAGGTCGTGCCGCCGCTGCTCGAGGCGCTGGAGCGGCTCTCCCGCGAGCTCCCGTTCCTCGGCGTCGCGATCGCGGCGCTCGGCCTGCTGAGCCTCCACGATCGGCCGCGGTTCGCCCGGCTCGTGCCCGCGCTCCTGCGCGACGACAGGAGCTTCGTCCTGGTCGGCGTCGTCGCCCGGCACGTGAGCCGGAAGCGGCAGGACCTCCTGGATCCGCTCCTGGAGGCCCAGCCCATGACCGGCAGGTTCGCGACCGGCCGGACCCACTGGGTCGTCGATTTCGGCGCGGGCCACGGCCGCTGGACGGCGAGGCAGCAAGAGCGGTACGCGGCCAGCCTCCGCGCGCTGCTCGCGGACGAGACGTGCGACGTCCCCACGCAGCGGTTCGCGGTCTCGACGCTGATCCGCCTCGCCTACGCCGACGCGTCCGCGTTCACCCCGTTCGCCTCGGATCCGCGGCAGCCCGTGCGCGAGATGGCCGTCCGCGGCCTGCCGTGGCTCGACGCCGGCCAGGGCGTGCCCGTGCTGATCGAGTGCCTGGGCGACGATCGCGCGCGCTGGGCCATCTACGCGCTCCGGAAGGTGTTCGCCGAGATGACGCGGCAGCGGGTGCTCGCGGAGCTCCGGGCGGTGCCGACCACGAAGGTGACCGTGGCCAAGGAGGTCGTGCGCCTGCTCGGCGAGATGGGCGGCGAGGACGCCTACCGGGACCTGCTCCGGCTCGACACCCCGAAGGCGCACCGCGACGTGCGGATCGCGCTGCTCCGCGCGCTCTGGGACCACCTCGACCGGCGCGAGACCTGGGACGTCTTCGCGCGCGCCGTCCAGGATCCCGACTGGATCGTCGCCTCGAAGCTCGCGGACATCCCGCTCGGCAGGCTGTCGGCCGAGGCCGAGCAGCGCGTGGTCGGGCTGCTCGCCGCGATCCTCGGCCGGGCGGAGCCCGAGGCGCGGCTGGATCTGCTGCGGCGCGCCGCGCACCTGCCGCTCCGGGACGAGAAGCGCGCGCTCTTCGACCGGCTGCTCGGGCACATGGGCGCGGCCGCGCCGGAGGAGGCGGCCGAGGCGCTCGCCGCCGCGCTCGCCCGGATGCAGCCGGGCGAGGTACGCCGCGTCGTCCAGCGCCTCGAGGAGCTCGCGCCGAGGCGCCGCCACCTCGTGGCGTTCCTGCCCGTGCTCACGGCGCGCCTCGGCGCCTATGCCCCGCAGCACCACCTGGCCGTCGGCCAGGGGCTGCTCGCCGCGCTGAAGCAGGACGTCCTGGCCGTGCCGCAGTACCTCGGGCTCGCGGCGCGCCTGCTCCCGTGGCGCGAGCTCGGGCAGGCGCTCACCGACCTCGGCCGGCGGGAGCTGCTGCACCACGACGCGATGGTCGCGGCGATGGCCGCGGTGCACGCCTGCGTGCACCCGTCGCTGCTCGAGCAGGAGCTGCGGGAGAGCAAGGATCCGCGGCTGCGGCGGCTCGCGCTGGAGGCGCTCGTGCAGGCGGCGTCCCCGAAGAACGGCTGGACGGCGGAGCGCCGCGCGCTGCTCGTCGAGCGCTACCGGAAGGACCCGTCCCCCGCCGTGGCGGGGCCGGCGTCGTTCGTCACGCCGCCGTGAGGCGGCGCGCGGCGGGGGATCGGACCTTCACTGGCACGGGCTTTCGCTGTCGCCGAACGCCGCGCCGCACTCGGCGGGATCGCTGAGCGCGCGGCTGACATGGAGCAGCCGGCAGGAGAGCGCGCCCTCCTCGGCGCTCGCGACCGAGTAGCCGGAGTCGCGGGCCGCCCCCGGCAGCGCGCTGCAGTCGAGCGCGCACGCGGGCTGGTCCGGGAACGTCTCGTCGAAGTACTCCTTGCAGGCCGCCTCGAGCAGCATGCAGTACGACTCGCAGTTGCCCGTCAGGCCCGTCTCCGGCTCGTCGGCGGAGCCGCAATGGCCGTCGCCGCCCGGCCCCGTGTGCGGGCAGTGGGCGGTCGGCGCCAGCATCGCGCTGTAGGCGTGGTACTTGCGGCAGCCCACGGTGTTCTCTTCCCGGTCCTCCACGCCGCCGGGGGGGAGCGCACCGCAGACGGCGAGGCACTGCGCCTCCGACTCGTAGACGGCCAGCTCGCCCGTGCACGAGGTCATCACGACCTGGCAGAAGCCCTCGCAGTCCGGCTCGGTGCCCGCCGGCTCGACGCACGGCTCCACCGGCATCAGGCTCGAGTGCTTGCAGTGCTCGTCCGGGTCCACGGTCGCGGAGCTCACGTGCACGAGGCGGCACTGCAGCGTGTCGCCCTCGTGGTTCTCGATGACGTCGAACATGTCGGCGTCCGTGAGCCCCTCGCACATGGCGACGCACTGCTCGTGCGAGTCGAGCTCGGCCGTGCACGCGCCGGCCCGCAGCGCGCAGTAGCTCTCGCAGTTGCTCCCGCAGACGCCGGCGCCGCCCGGGCCCGCCGGCGGGCAGTGCACAGCGACCTCGCCGGTGCGCCCCGCGAGCTCCGCCTGGTGGGCGCGGCAGGCGACCGTGTTGTCCACGGGCTCCAGCGGGTCGCCCGGCTCCAGCAGCGCGCACACGCCGTGGCAGGTGTCCACCGTCGAGTAGACCTGGTGCTCGGCGGTGCAGTTCTCCATCACGGCCGCGCAGTACGCCGCGCACTGCTCGCTCACCTCGGTGGGCTCCGGCTCCTGCCCCGGATCGACGTAGGTGCGGTCCTCGATGCCCGCGATCGCGTGGCAGCCGAGCCACGTCGCGGCCGCCAGCGGAGCGAGCAGGATCAGCGACAGGAGCCCTGTCATGCGCCTCATTGGAACGTCCCTCCCACGAGCAGCCCGACGTTGCGCCCGTCCACCATCGGCCCCACCTGGACGCGCGAGGTCTGCCTGGGCGCGACGACGAAATACAGGACGGCGCCGCCGATCACGGCGGCCGTCCCGAGCCCGAACGCGACGTTCGAGGCGGTGGCGGCGCTGCTGGCCTCGTCGGTCAGCGTGACGCCGCGCGGATCCTCGCATGTCGCGCCGCCCTTGCAGTAGTCCTCCGCCTCGCCGTTCTTCGAGATCGCCCTCACCCCGAAGAACGTCCCGACGCCGAGCCCCACCACGCCCGCGCCGCCCACGACCAGGCCGATCAGGCGCGTCGTGTCGCCGCCGGACTCCGCCGGCGCCGCGGCGCTGCGCGCGGGCGCGGGCGCCGGCGCGGGGCCCTCCTCGGCGCTGGGCACCGGCGTGCCGGGCACGCTCGGCACCGCGCTGAGCCGCGTGAGCGGCGGTACCTTGACGCTCTCCGCGGCGCTGGTGGCCCCGAGCTTCACGGTCGTCTTCCATGTCTCGTGGCCCGGCGCGCTCGCCTCGATCGCGATCTCGCCCGGATCCCGCGGGATCGCGATCCCGAACAGCGGCCGCTCGAGGGCCTTGCCGGCGACGCTCACCGTGAGCCCATCGATGGCCAGCGCCTCCGGCGCGACGTCGATGGTGAGCTTCGACAGGCCCGGCTCCAGCCGGGCCGCGCGCGCCTGCGCCTTGCGGGCGCGGTCGGTCTGCCCGGCGGCCTGCGACTCCGACATCGCCTGCCGGAACGTCGCCCAGGCGCTCGCGGTGCGGCCGGTCTTCTCGTAACACTCGGCCAGGTAAAGGAGCGTGCCTATCCCCGGATCGATGCGGTGACTCTGCTCCAGCCTCGGGCACGCCTCCTCGTTGCGCCCTTTCTTCATCAGATCGAGCGCCGCGTCGAAGAGCGCCTCTGCCGTGGCCTTCTCGGCGGCGCTCGGCTCCGCCCACGCGGGGATCGCCCCGGAGATCAACGCCGCGCACAGCCCCAGGCCGGCGCGGCGTGCGATGCATCGCTGATGACGTTTCATTCGTCCCGTACTCTCCTCCAAGCTGGCCACGACAGGGCCCGAGGGCCGTTGATCGGCGTCGCGCGCGCCTCGCTCAGCGCCGCCCGCCGAAGTCGCTGATCTCGTTGTCTCGACGCGGCTCCGGGCGCGCCGCCGGGCCCGGCTGCGGGCGCTCGGCGGGCCGCATCGCCGGCGCGCCCGGCTGGCCCGCGGGCGCCGCGCCCGGGGTCGCTGACGCGGCCGGCGGCCGCGCGCTCGCGCTGGAGGCCGCGGGCGGCGCCGCGGTCGCGTCGGCTGCGGTCGCGCCGGCGGTCGCCTCGGGCGCGCTCGCGCCGGCGGTCGCCGCGGGCGCGGTCGCTTCGGCCGCGGCGGGCTTCGCAGGCTCGGGAGCTGCCTCGCGCGCAGGGCCGGGCGCCGCGGTCCCGGGGGGCAGCTCCGCCGCGGGCGCCGCGGGCTGTTCGCCGGCGGCCGGCGGCCCGGAGCGCAGGAGGAGCACGGCGGCGATCGCGACCGCGGCGAGGGTGGCGCTGCCGGCGAGGGCGATCCCGATCGCCGCGCCCTTGCGCCCTGCGCGCGGGGGCTGGCCCGTGTTGCTCCACGAGTTGACCGTGGGGCCCGTCTCCGCGGCCGAAGCGGGCGACGCCGCGCCGTGCGGCACGGACAGGCGCGCTCCGGCGCCCCCCTGCGTCCCGCCGGGCGCCATGGACACGCGCGCTCCGGCGGCGTGCGGGCCCCCGTGCGACTGGATGTGCGGCGCGGACAGGCGCGCTCCGGCGGCGTGCGCGCTCCCGTGCATCGCGCCGGGCGGCAGGCTGGGCTGGCTCTGGAGGCTCGGCCGCGACCCGCCGGGGTCCTGGAGCCCGAGCACGCGGCGCGCCCGCTCGGCGTGCACGTGGCTCCCGGGGGGGCCGAACGCGAGCAGCGCGGCGGCGAGGTCTCCGACGTTCCTCCACCGCTGCTCGCGCTCCTTGGCGAGGCAGTGCATCACCGCGGCGTCGAGGTCGTGCGGGACGTCGGGGCGAATCTGGGCGACCGTGAAGGGCGACTCGTAGAGCAGCGCGGAGAAGAGCTGAGGGACGGAGTCGCCGTTGTACGGAGTCCGCCCGGTCAGCATCTCGTAGAAGATGACGCCGAGAGACCAGATGTCCGCGCGGGCGTCGACCTCGCGGGCAGAGCGCACCTGCTCGGGAGACATGTAGAGCGGCGAGCCGAGGAGGGTCGCCGTCTTGGTCAAGGACAGCTCTTCGCGCGAGATGCCGAGCAGCGCCTTGGAGATCCCGAAATCGAGGACCTTGATGATCCGCTCCCCGTCGGGCCGGCGCGCGAGGAACAGGTTCGCCGGCTTGAGATCGCGGTGGACGATGCCGGCGGCGTGCGCCTCGGCCATCGCCTCGATCGCCTGGAGCATGTACCCGACGGACTCCATCACGGGCAGCTGGCCGCGCGCGCGGATCTCGTCCGAGAGGTTGTTCCCGTCCAGGAACTCCATCACCATGTAGGGCAGCCCGGCCTGGAGCGAGCCGACGTCGAGGACGCGCGCCACGTGCTCGCTCTTGATCCTGGCCAGCGCCCGCGCCTCGCGCCGGAACCGCTCCGCAGGGTCGCCGCCGCCGCTGTCGGTGCCGGGCGAGTGCAGGAACTTCATCGCGACGCGCTGATCGAGCTCCAGGTGCCACGCGGCGACGATCATGCCCATCGCACCTGCGCCCACGATCTGCTCCACGCGGTACTTGCCCGCCAGCACATCGCCCACAGCAACGGGAGCCGCCATGGTCCTAGGCTAGCCGAGATCCGGGGGCGCACCTACTTCGGAGAGCGGCATCCTGCGATCCGGACGTAAGAGGCCTGTGGATTTTTCTGCCGCGACCAGACCGTGTCGCTGGACACATCGTGGGCGAGCCTGGCGCTGGTGCTGGCGGGGTGCTCACGGGCTCACCAGCGCGATGCCGTCGACGCAGCGCCAGCGCTCGGCCTCGCCCTCCACGGCCCACAGCTCGAGCCGCTCTGCGCGCCACGCCTCGCCTGCGAGCGCGAGGACCCGCGGGTCGGCGGCGAGCGCCTGTCGGCGATCGGCCGGCAGGTCGCCGTACACGAGGCTCACGTGCGGGCGGAAGGGGGTCTCGCGCGCGCCGAGCGCGGTCGCGGCCGCGCGGCGCAGGGCCGCGAGCGGCTCGGTCGGCGCGACGTCGACGAACACGCACTGGTGGTAGGCGCTCCCGGTCGCCGGGCCCCGCGCCTCCAGCGCGATCGGGCGGCGCGCGCCGAGGCTGCGGAGCTTCGCGGCGAGGTCGCCGCCGTCGCCGCGCAGCCCGCCGAGCAGGGTGAGGTGCGGCGCGAACGCCGGCCCGCCGGTCTCCCGGGCGAGCGCCTCGATGAGCTCCTGCAGCCGCGCGCGCGGCGCCCCGCCGGGGACGAGCCAGAGCGCGAACGCTGTCTCTTCCGCCATTGTGCTCCACGAGCGCATCGCCGGGGCTACGCGCGCGCCGCGAGGTGCCGCTCGATGTGGTCGATCGCCGTCGCGACGCCGTCCTCGCCGCGGATCTTGCGCCCGAGCTCCGCGGCGCGCTGCTGGACGCCGGCGTCGGTCGCGGCGGTCCGGATCGCGGCCGCGAGCGCGTCGGCGGTGAGGCGTGGCCGCGGGATCGCGCGCGGACCGACGCCGAGCTCCTCGACGCGGCGCCCCCAGAAGAGCTGGTCCCCGAGGTGCGGGACGACCACCGCGGGCCGCCCGGCGCGCAGGCACGCGGCCACGGTGCCTGCGCCCCCGTGGATCACCGCCGCGGCGACCCGCGGATAGAGCCAGTCGTGCGGCGCGGCGTCGATCCGGAGGAGGGTGTCGGGCAGCGTCATGTCGCCGAGCCCGGCCCAGCCGGAGAGCAGGACGGCGCGCTGGCCGCTCCGCGCGACAGCGTCGACGAGGAGCCTTGTCGTGGCGCCGGGATCGTGGGACGTCATGCTGCCGAAGCCGAGGGCGATCGGCGGCTCTCCCGCCGCGAGGAACCGCTCGAGGGCCTCGGGCGGCCGGTAATCTTCGCCCTCGTCGAGGAACCAGTAGCCCGTCGTGTGGTAGCTGGGCGGCCAGTCCGGCGGGTGCGGGACGACGTGGGCGCTGTAGCCGTGGACGACCAGCATGCGGCGCAGCGCGGCCATGTATGCCCGACGATCCTGCGGCGGCAGGCCGAGCCGCTGCCGCACGCGGGCCGTCACGGCGCCGTACCAGCGCCACACCGTCGGCTCGATCAGGAGCTTGCCGAACAGGAGGTTGAGCAGGCTGTCGCGGCGCGGGAAGGGCGCGGCGACCGCGGTGGGCCCGTGGCGCGTCGCCAGGATCGAGGGCTGGAACGGGATGCTGACCTGCGCCGCGCCGGAGGCCTCGGCGATGGAGGCCGCGTAGGTGTCCGAGGTGAAGCTGCTCAGGATGAGCTCGGCGCCCTCGCACGCGCGCAGGGCGTCGTCGGCCATCTCCGCGCCGAAGCGATCGATGAGCCGCTGCAGGATCCGCGACTGGGCCATGGGGTCCGTGCCGCGCGACACCCACTCCCTCCCGAGGTCGCTTTCCATGACCTCGACCATGTCGACGCTCCCCGGGATCGCCGTGAGCCCGTGCCCCTCGATCCAGCGCTGAAAGCTCTTGCCGGCGAGGACGCGGACCGCGTGACCGCGGGCCGCGAGCGCCTTGCCGAGCGCGATCGCGGGCTGGACGTCGCCCCGGGTGCCCAGGGCGAGGATGGTGGTCTTCATGCTGGTTCGAGGGTCAGAGCGATTTCCAGGACGCCTCGCCCGACGGCAGCTTCGGCGGCTCGATCGACAGGATGTAATCGACGCGGCGGTTGCGCGGCTCGTCCACCTGGTCGGCGGTCTTCACGATCGGCGACGACTCGCCGAGCCCCTCGTACGCGACCGGGAGCTTCAGGCCGCGGCCCTTGAACCAGGCGGCGATCGCGCGGGCGCGCTTCCGCGACAGGGCGAGGTTGTGCTCGACGCCGCCGACAGTGTCCGTGTGGCCGACGATGAACAGCGTGATCTTGCCGAGCTCCCGGGCCTTCGCGGCCACCTCGGAGATGCGCTGGAGGCTCGCCTCCAGCTTGGGCACCTCGGGGGCGCGGATGACGTCGGAGTTGGTCTCGAACTGCACCTCCTCGTGGGGGATGCTCACGTTCCAGGGGATGATCGCGATGCCGGCCCAGTAACCCTCGGTGTCGTGGCCGTACACCTCGATGCGCCCGACGGTCTCGTCGCTCGAGGGCGACCACGTCACGACGAGCGGCGTGCCGGCGGCGGCCCCGCCGAACGGCTTCTCCTCCTCGGCGAGGACGGTGCCCGACTGGCCGAGGACCTTGATGCGCACCTTGCTCGCGGCGCGCGACAGCTTGACCTCGATCTGGCGGCCCTTCAGGTCGACCCTGGAGCGATCGATGGTCACCTCCAGCGCGGGCCTGGCCTGGGCGCCCGGCGCGGGCGCGGGGCCGTCGCCCCGCGCGGCGGCGGGGGCGAGCAGGGAGGCGGCGAGGAGCAGGGCCGGGAGATGGCGCATGGAGGACCTCATCGCGGGAGGGGGAGGGAAGTGAGGGAAGACGGGGACGAGTATACCACCGGGCGACCGGCGTCACAGCGACGCGTGCCGCGGTGGCGGGCGCGCGCGGGATCCCGTAGTGTCCGCGGGCGTCGAGGGGTCATCCGGCGGGAATCACGCGGGAATCACGGCGCTCCGGGGCACATGGCGGTTACCATTTTCGATCTCTTCAAGATCGGCATCGGCCCGAGCAGCTCGCACACGGTCGGTCCGATGCGCGCGGCGCGCATGTTCGCGGTGGATCTCGACGAGGCGGGGCTGCTCGGCCGCGTCGCGGCCGTCCAGGTGGAGCTGTTCGGCTCGCTCGGCGCGACCGGCCGCGGCCACGGCAGCGACAAGGCGGTGATCCTCGGGCTCCTGGGCGAGACGCCGGACGGCGTGGACGTCGAGCGCGCCGGCGAGATCGTCGACGGCGTGCGGCGGAGCGGCCGCCTCTCCCTGCTCTCCCGGCGCGAGATCGGCTTCCAGGTGAAAGGGCATCTCGCGTTCCTGCACCGGAGTCTGCCGTTTCATCCGAACGGCATGCGCTTCACGGCGCTCGACGAGGAGGGCGCGCCGCTGCGCGTGCGCGTGTATTACTCGGTAGGCGGCGGCTTCGTGGTGAACGAGGCCGCGGCGAAGGGCGAGAGTCCGATCGGGGAGGACAGGACGCCGCTGCCGTATCCGTTCCACAGCGCGGCGGAGCTGCTCGCGGTGTGCGCGGCGAGCGGCCTGTCGATCAGCCAGGTCATGCTGGAGAACGAGAAGGTCTTCCGCCCCGAGGCGGAGATCCGGGCGGGGCTCCTGCGGATCTGGGAGGTGATGCAGGCGTGCGTGCGGCGCGGCTTCCGGACCGAGGGCGTGCTGCCCGGCGGCCTCAAGGTGACGCGCCGCGCCCCGGCCCTGTATCGCAAGCTCATCGAGAGCCCCGAGGCGGGGCTGCGGGATCCGCTGACGGCGATCGACTGGGTGAGCCTCTACGCGCTCGCGGTGAGCGAGGAGAACGCCGCCGGGGGCCGCGTCGTGACGGCGCCGACCAACGGCGCGGCGGGCATCATCCCGGCGGTCCTGCACTATTACCGGCGCTTCGTGCCGACGTCGACGGACGAGGGCGTCCTCCGGTTCCTGCTGACGGCGGGCGCGATAGGCATTCTTTACAAGGAGAACGCGTCGATCAGCGGCGCGGAGGTGGGGTGTCAGGGCGAGGTGGGCTCCGCGTGCTCGATGGCCGCGGGCGCGCTGGCCGAGGGGCTGGGCGGCACGCCGGCGCAGGTGGAGAACGCGGCCGAGATCGCGATGGAGCACAACCTCGGGCTCACGTG
Organism: Sorangium sp. So ce406; assembly: GCF_051474675.1. Taxonomy (NCBI): domain Bacteria; kingdom Pseudomonadati; phylum Myxococcota; order Polyangiales; family Polyangiaceae; genus Sorangium; species Sorangium sp. So ce406. Next base: position 2,520,828 of record NZ_CP150340.1, read on the forward strand.
CGATCCGGTTGGCGGGCTCGTCCAGGTGCCGTGCATCGAGCGCAACGCGATGGCGGCGATCAAGGCGATCAGCGCCGCGCGCATGGCGCTGCACGGGGACGGGGCGCATTTCGTGAGCCTCGACAAGGTGATCAAGACGATGCGCGACACCGGCGCAGACATGGAGTCGAAGTACAAGGAGACGGCGCGCGGCGGCCTCGCGGTGAACGTGGTCGAGGTGCCGCTCGAGGTCGGGGTCCACCTGCCGGAGTGCTAGCGTCGCGCGTCAGGCAAGGGCGAAGCGCGCCAGTCGCGGCGCGATCTTGCTGGCGGGCCGTGGCGCCTCGCGCGTGACGCTGCCAGGCCCGCCGCGCTCGGCCCGCCGCGCTCGCCTTGTGAGCGTTTCGCCGTTCGCTTAGCCTCATGGAATGCGGAGCTCTCTCGTCCCGGCCGTGGCGCTCGCGACGCTCTTTCTCGGATGTGCCGATCTCCTGGGGATCGAGGACGTGACCCTGGACCCGGGGTCGGGCACCGGCGGGAGCGGTGGGAGCGGCGGGAGCGGTGGCGCCGGCGGTAGCGGTGGAGCCGGCGGCAGCGGTGGGAGCGGCGGTAGCGGTGGAGCCGGCGGCAGCGGCGGCGCCGGCGGCAGCGGTGGAGCCGGCGACCCGAGCGCGCCCACGACGCCGGTGCCGCGGTTGCCGGTGCAGGACAGCGCTGTCGGATCCATGCTCGTGCCCGGCTCCAGGAGACCCACCTTCGTCTGGGAGCCCTCGAGAGCGCCTGACGGAGGCAGCATCGAGTACACCATCGAGCTCAGCCAGGACCCGTCGTTCGCCGCGGGCATCGACGCGGCGACGACGGCGGCGACGCGCTGGCAGCCGGACGCCGACCTCGAAGGGTCCGCGGCGCCCCCCGTGGGCAGCCGCGTCTACTGGCGAGTCCGCGCGTGCGCGGAGGGCGCCTGCTCCGAGCCGTCGGCCGTGCGATGGATCAACGTAGGGCGGGGTCACCACGACCTGAACGGCGACGGGGCCGACGACGTCCTCGTGGGGGCGAGCGATTTCCTGCCCCCGGAGTTCGACGGCTACTACCCCTGCGGAGGCGCCTACGTCTTTCTGGGTGGAACGGGCGACGGCTTCGACGCGAAGGCGGATGGCGTGCTGGTCGGTCTCAGCATGGAACGTCGGCCCATCGAGACGGCCCACGTGGGGAGCGCCGTTGCGACCGCCGACGTGAACGGGGATGGCTTCGCCGACGCCGTGCTCGGGGGGTCGTCTCACGCCGATTTCAGGGGCCTGGTCCTCGTGATGCCCGGGAGCTCGGCCGATCCAGGGACGTGGCCCCCGGTCCAGCCGATCACGGAGCCTGTCCGGATGAAAGAGCGCCTGTTTGGCGCCGCGCTGACCTCGGGCGACATCAATGCAGATGGCTACGCCGATCTGGTGATCGGCACGCCAGGAAGCGGGTACGACGGGGGCGAGCCCGGGAGCGCCTACGTGCTCCTGGGCGGAGCCGGGAGCCTCGATCCCGCCGCAGACGCCAAATTCGTGGGGGTGCAAGACTCGAGCGCGTTCGGCGCATCGCTCGCGTCGGCAGACTTCAATGGTGACGGATTCTCGGACATCGCCGTCGGAGCGCCCGGCGGCCACCGCGTCTACGTGCATTTCGGCTCGTCCGGCCCGATCGATACAGTACCTGAGGGCCTGCTCGTCGGCGAGGGCGAGTTCGGACGATCGGTGAGCGCAGGGGATGTCGACGGAGACGGGTTCGCCGACCTGCTCGTGGGCGATCCGACGAGCAGCACGGCCTCCCTGTTCCTCGGCGGACCGGGAGCGGCGTTCGAGACGACGGCCGATCTGACGCTCCAGGGGGAAGGTTCGTCCGATCGTTTCGGACAGGCGGTGTCCGCGGGGGACCTGGACGGCGATGGCTTCGCCGAGATGCTCGTGGGCGCGCCCGAGATCTATCCAGGCGGCAAGCTGTACGTGTACCGCGGCAGCGCGCGCCCCGACGCGGAGCCGGACGCCGCGAGCATCGGGCGGTCCGGCGACAAGGCAGGGACGCGCATCTCGCGCGCCGGCGACTTCAACCGCGATGGGCTCGGTGACATCGTCGTGGGGTTCGCCAGGGGCCCGAGCATGCGCGTGTTCCTCGGCGGAAACCTCAGCGACGACCCGCAGGCCTCCCTCGCTGGCGCGGGCGGCGACAGCACCGAGAAATTCGGATCGTCGGTGTCGCCGTAGCTGCGCAGCGCGGGCGTCGACCCGGCGTCAGGTGAGCACGGGCGTCAGGTCCGGGTCGCCCTTGGCCATCGCCCGCCGATACGCGGGCCGCGCGCCGATGCGCTGAAGATAGGCGAGTATGCTGGGATAAGGCGCGAGATCCACCGGATGGAACAGCCGCATCGTGGTGAGCGAGAAGACGCTCATGATGTCGGCTGCGGTGAACTCGCTCCCTGCCAGATGGTCGGTCTGCCCGAGGCGCGCTTCGATCAGCGCGAGCACCTGGTCCAGTCGTCCCTGCACCGACGTCAGAGCCGGATGATCCGGCCCGAGGCCGCACCGTCCCACGATCATCGCGCGGAGCATCACCGGCTGGAGGTTGCCGTTGGAAAAATGAAACCAGTAGAGGTAGGAGGCGAAATCGGGATGATCCGGCCCATGTCGCAGACGGCCGCGACCGTACCGGGCAAGGATGAACTCGACGATCGCGGCCGACTCGGCCAGCAACAACCCGTCGACCTCGATGAGCGGGGCCGCGCCGAGCGGATGCAGCGCCTTCAGCTCCGGCGGCGACAGGCGCGTGACGGGATCGCGCGTGTATTTCTCGAGATCGTAGGGAACGCCGAGCTCTTCACAGAGCCAGAGGATCCGCTCCGACTGGGAGTGACCGAGGTGATGGATCTTCAGCATGGAGCCTTCCTTGCGAGGAGCGTGGAGACAAGCGCACTCAGCTCAGCGACGTCCAGCAGAGGTGGACGAAGGCGAGTGACGCCGAGCTGCGCGACCTCTGAATCGTAGCGCCGCCGGATCGCCCCGGAACCGCAACCGCGCGCTCGGACGCCGCAACCCGCGGCGCGACGCCCCTCGGTGAAGGGGCGCTAGCGACGACGGCGCAGCTCCGAGGGCAGCACGCCGAATCGATCTCGGAAGCGCTCCGCGAACCGAGATGGCGAGTCGTAGCCGGATTGCTCGGCGACGATGGCGAGCGGTCGCTCGGTTGTCCAGAGAAGCATGAGCGCATGATCCATCCGGATCTCGAGCAGCAGCTGCTGGAACCCCGTGCCCTCTCGGCGCAACTGGCGCTGTAGCGTGTCGTCGCTCATCCCCAGTCGCCGGGCGACGTCCGGCAGTCGCCACGGGTGGGCGGGGCGCTCGCCGAGCATTCGCTTCAGCCGGAGACGAACATCGGTGGCGGCGACGAAGGGGTCGATGCCCGCCTCGCCGAGCCATGCGACGAGCTCGAGGAGGCGGGAGCGCTGGACGGCCGCGGGAAGGCCTCGCTCGAACGCCTCCAGACAACGGGTCAACGCCGCGTCGAGCTCTTCGTGCTCGGCGACGCGCAGCTTGCGGACCTCCTGGCGCTCGCGCGCTTCCGCGCGAGGCGGCAGGTAGCGCGCGAGCTCGAAAGACAGGATGACGCCTTCCGCCTCGTAGGCCCCCTGCGCCGGTACATTGCGCACGTCGATCCGGGTACCCGCGGGCACGTAGAGCAGCTCTCCCGGCCGCGCCGCGAGGGACTCGTCCGCGCGGCGGAGCTGCTTCTGGCCCTGCAGGACGCGCACGATCGCCGGAGAGCCCCACTCCACGTCCGCGAAGAGAAGATCCGTCTCCGTCTGCCTCACGCGCAGCGGCGACCCGTGGCCGACCCTCGCCTCGGCCACGCGCGGCCGTGCCAGCCGTGCTCTGGCGTTCGCGTCCGTCGATCGGGCTCGTGACCGCGTCATCCAGGCTCGCCTTCGGGTGACTGTGTGACGTCGTTCAGCATGACGAGCGATGTTACCATTTGGACGGACGGCTGGGATGCACGGGTCGACATGCCCGTCGACTTCATCGACCAGTTCGTCAACGCGCCCTGGCTGCGCGTTGTTCGCGCGGGTGGTCGAGACGACTGGCGGCTTTCATGACGTCCAAAGTACAATCCGCAGATCCCTGATCAGAACCAACAAGTCCAACGAGCTCACCCGCTCGTCTGGTATTGTCCACCCCACGCGGGAGACGAGATCAATGGACAACGACAAGCCCCAGAACCCCACTCCTTCCCTCACGGATCTGGTGGGCGCGATGGCGGCGGCCCAGGCCGCGCAGGAGCCGGTCTTCCTCGGCCGCCTCCGCGGGCACTTCGGCGCCGACCCCCGCGCCCTCCCCGTCGTCGCCGAGGAGTTCCCGCCCTCGGACCACCCGAACTTCCAGCTCGCCATCGAGACCCACCTCCGCGACGGCGGGTTCACCTCCGAGCTGCTCGGCGTCTCCGGCGGCGACATGTTCCGCGGGGTGAGCCTCCCCGATCTCGTCTCGCCGCCTCCGGCGATACCCGGGGTCGGCGGGGCGCCGCCCTCGCTGGGGCCCGTGCAGTACCGCAACGTCCGCCTCGACGAGGAGCGCGTCATCGCCTGCGTCGCCGGCGGCATCTACCTCCTCGGCCACGGGGACGAGCGCTTCGCGCTGCTGGTGCGCGGCCCGAACGACGCCGGGTTCCGGCGCCAGCAGCTCACCGTCGAGGTGATGGCGAGGGACAACGAGCGCGCCCAGCGCCTCCTCGCCGAGCTCCGCGTCCTGATGCGCCGGCTCAACGTCTACCGCAGCCGCGTGGTCACCCTGAGCGAGGCCACCGACGTGTTCCCGGCCGCGACCAAGATCGAGCTCCAGAGCCTCCCGCGGATCGCGCGCGAATCGCTCATCCTGCCCGAGGCGCTGCTCGCGCGGCTCGAGCGGTCGACCATCGGCTTCTCCCGGCACAGAGAGTCCCTGCTCGCCTCGGGGCGACACCTGAAGCGCGGGCTGCTCCTCTACGGTCCCCCGGGCACCGGCAAGACCCTCACCGCGATGTACCTGGCGAGCCAGATGCAGGAGCGCACCACCCTGCTCCTCACCGGCCTCGGGGTGAAGCTCCTCAAGGAGGCCTGCGCGATGGCGCGGTCGCTCCAGCCGTCGCTCGTGGTGCTCGAGGACGTCGATATCATCGCCCAGGACCGCGAGAGCACGGACTCGAGCTGTCGCTCCCCGCTGCTCTTCGATCTCCTGAACCAGATGGACGGCCTCGCCGAGGACACCGACGTGATCTTCCTCTTGACCACCAACCGCCCGCAGGCCCTGGAGCCCGCGCTGGCGGCGCGGCCGGGGCGGATCGATCTCGCCGTGGAGGTCCCGCTGCCGGACGCCGACTGCCGGCGGCGGCTGCTCGCGCTCTACGGCCGCGGTCTCTCGCTCAGGGGCGACGACCTCGCGCCGCTCATCGCGCGAACCGAGGGGGTGAGCGCGGCGTTCATCCGCGAGCTCCTGAGGCGGGCGGCGCTGTTCGCGGCCGACGCGGGGCGCGGCACCGCGGTCGCCGAGGAGGACCTCAAGGAGGCGTTGCACGAGCTCCTCGTCGACGGGGGGCCGCTCACCCGGAGCCTCCTCGGCGCTCAGGCCCACCGCCCCTCGTGATCACCCCCAGCCGCCCGCCGGCGCGTACGAGCCCTGCTGCGGGAAGTCAGGCCGGTGAGCGGACCGCCATGACGCCAGGGGCGCCAGGAAATCAGGGGAAATAGAAGGATGAGCGCCGCGCCGAGAGCCTGCCCGTGACGAAGACGCTCACCTTCTTGCACACATCGCCCGTGCACATCGCCACCTTCGATCGGCTGCTGGCCGAGATGGCCCCGACGATCCCCGCGAGGCACGTGGTGGACGAGGACCTCCTGCGCGACGCCCGCGCCTCGGGCCTCACCCCCGAGGTGACTCGCCGCATCGACCAGGCGATCCTGAGCGCCATGGCCGGCGGCTCCGCCGTGGTCCTCTGCACCTGCTCGACGATCGGCGGGTGCGCCGAGCGCGCCGGCCGGTCGGCCGGCCATCCGGTCCTCCGCGTCGATCGCGCGATGGCGGAGCGCGCCGTCGCCGCAGGCGGGCGTATCCTCGTCGCCGCGACGCTGGCCAGCACCATCGCGCCGACGCGCGAGCTCCTCCTCGAGGTGGCCCACCAGGCCGGGAGGACCCTCGCGATCACCGAGGCGCTCTTCGAGGACGCATGGCCGCACTTCGAGCGCGGCGATCACGCGGGTTATCGCCAGGCGATCGCCGCGAGGCTGCGCGACGCGGCGCCGACGGCCGACGCGATCGTCCTGGCGCAGGCCTCCATGGCCGCCGCCGCCGCCTCGTGCCCCGACCTGCCTGTTCCCGTCTTCAGCAGCCCACGTCCGGGGCTCGAGGCGGCCATCCGGGCATACCGCGCCTCGGCGTAGCCGTCACGTCACGTCCTCGGTGGCGAGCCCGGGAGTCTGCGGCTCGGGGCATCGATGAAGATCGGTGAGCCACGATCGAGCGCCTCTCTGGCGAGCGACGTCCAGTCCGTGAAGCTCGCGATTCGACGCGTGCCACACTTTTGGAGCCGAGCGGTGACGCCATCGCTGTTGCTGCAATTGTTCAAGTCGCGCGCTGTTTTCTCGCGCACGGCGGCACCACGCGCCCCCGTGCGCCGGTGTCCAGGTGGTATGTTCCCCCCATGAGAGCGCTTTCCCTGACCGGATCTTTGGCACTGCTCACGATGACGGCGACCCTCGCCGCCGGTTGCTCTGGATCTTCCGACGACGCTGGCACCGGCGGTTCGGGGGGATCCGGCGGTCTGCCGAGCGCGAGCAGCGCGACGGGCGGCGGCGCGGCCAGCAGCGGCGGCACCACGGCAGGAACGGGCGGCACCGGCGCGACCAGCGGCAGCACCAGCGGCGCGAGCAGCAGCACCAGCACCACGGCAGGAACGGGCGGCGGCAGCGCGAGCAGCAGCAGCGGCGCCGGCGGGACCGCGAACCCGGGCTCCGAGCTCGGCAATGGCACCATGGAGGGCTCCGGCAGATCGAGCGAGCGGTACGAGACGGGCCTCGTCTCGCGCGACGACACGCCGTACGTGCTCATCACCAACGGCTGGGGCCCCGGCTTCGACAGCCACACCATCTCGTGGGAAGGCACGTCGTTCACGGTGGAGAGCATGAGCGGCGCGGCCGGCTCGATGGGGCAGCCCGCCTCGTACCCGACCGTCTTTTGTGGCCGCTACTCGGTGATGGAGGTGCCAGACTGCGGCCTGCCGGCGCCGAGCGCATCCATCACGAGCCTACGCACCGGCTGGCGCTGGGCCAAGAATGGCAACGAGGGCGAGTACAACGCCGCGTACGACATCTGGATGGGCAACGGCACGCGGCTCCAGGGCTACCTCATGGTGTGGCTGCGCGATCCGCCGAGCTTTCAGCCCGCCGGGCAGCCGAACCCCGCGCACCAGGGCGTGACGGTCGCGAACGTCCCCGGCACGTGGAACATCTGGAACGGCATGGTGAACGGCCTGCCGATCGTGAACTGGGTGCGCGCCGAGGGGAACGACAGCTACGAGATCGAGTTCGACGTGATGGACTTCGTGCGCGACGCGCAGACGCGCGGCCTCAGCGTGCCCGGCGACCAGGTGAACGCGGTCGCCGTCGGCTTCGAGATCTGGGAAGGCCCGATCACGAACCTGAAGAGCCTCGATTTCTACGTTGACGTGAACTGACGTGAGCTGACGTGCGCTGACCCGCGCAGGCAGAGGGGTCGCGGAGGGCGGGGGACAGGAAACCCGCAGGGATACGATGAGACATGGGTCGAGGGCGTTCGCTGGGTGGACGTGCGCTGGGGCGTGCGTGACGCTGCTGGCAGCGGCGGTGGGGTGTGGAGAGCCCGTGATTGCAGGGGACGACCCGGGCGCAGCAGCGTCCTCGGATTCAGGCATGTGGCCAAGGACGGTCACCTTGACGTCGAAGACTGTCGGGTCCGGCGAGCACGTGCGCCTTGCCGACGGGACCGTGTCGGATGCCGGAGACCTCGGTGTCCAGTGGGCGATGGTGATCTCTCTCCGGTCGGCTGCGGCCGAGTCGATCTGCGAGAGAGGGACGTCCTTCGCGGCGCTGGCGGACATCCCGACCGACGTGGCTGGCTGCTCGAGCTGGAGCCCGATCGCCTACCTGAGCGCGACAACAATCCATGAGAGCGACGAGTCGTACCGCATCGGATTGGGGCTCTTGGTGTGGGACGCCGAGCGCGCTGCGCTCTACCGGCTCCGGGTGCTGGGGGATTCGTATGACGCGACCGCTGGTGCGACAGCCACATTCGAGTACGAGCCAGTGCCTTGACCGGCGCCGTCGGCGGTCGCGTCGAACCGTGGGCCCGTTCGGGCCCGGCGCCGCCGCCGGCCGCATTGGACATCCGGTAGGAGAGCGGGCACCGTGGCCGCCATGAAGGTCTTCGTTACAGGGGGTTCGGGGTTCATCGGAGGCCACCTCATCGAGGGGCTCGTGCGCGCCGGCCACGAGGTGAGCGCGCTGGCTCGCTCCGCGAAGAGCGCGGACGTGGTGCGGCGGTACGGCGCGACGCCGGTCGCGGCCGACCTCGGGACGCTCAAGGCCGAGGACCTGATGGGCGCCGAGGCCGCGGTGCATTGCGCCGCGTACGTCGAGGAGTGGGGGACGCGCGCGCAGTTCTGGGAGGGCAACGTGGAGGGCACGGCGCGCGTGATCGAGGCGGCGCGCGCGGCCGGGGTGCGCCGGCTCGTCCACGTCGGCACCGAGGCGGCGCTCTTCGACGGCCACGATCTCGTCGAGGTCGACGAGGCGCACCCGTACCCGGAGAGGCAGCGCTTCCTGTACCCGGAGACGAAGGCCGAGGCGGAGCGGCGCGCGCTCGCCGCGAACGACCCCGGCGGCATGACCACCGTGTCCATCCGCCCGCGCCTCGTCTGGGGCCCGCGGGACGCGACCGTGCTGCCCCTGGTGCTGCGCATGGCGCGGGAGGGGAGCTTCGCCTGGATCGACGGCGGCCGCGCGCGGACGTCGACCACCCACGTCGCGAACCTCGTGCACGCGCTGCTGCTCGCGCTGGAGCGCGGCCAGGGCGGGCGCGCGTATTTCGTCGCGGACGACGGCGCGCGCTCGATGCGCGAGTTCCTGAGCGCGCTGGCGCGCACGCAGGGCGTGGAGCTGCCCGGGCGCAGCGTGCCGAGCGCCGTCGCCCTGCCGCTCGCGACCGCGATCGAGGGGGCGTGGCGCCTCCTCGGCGTCCGCCGGACGCCGCCGATGACCCGCTTCGCCGTCGCCATGATGTCGCGCACCGTGACCGTGCGGACCGACCGCGCCCGCGCCGAGCTCGGGTATGCCCCCGTCCTCGGCGTGGACGAGGGCCTGGCGGCGCTCGCGGCGGCGCGCTGACGGGGAGCCGCGGCCGGGAGGCCCGGCGGCGCACAGCGGCGGTGTCCGCTGGAGCGCGGCCGCCCGCTCGCGTGTCGCGCGCCGCGCTCGACGTGGGCAGGGCCACGCGCTGCGGCTTCGTGGCGTGTCTCGGCGCGTCCACGTCTGCCAGTCTGCTGGTAGGGTGGTGAGCTGATGCCGCGACCGCCGGCATGACGTAGCCTCTTCCCCGGGCGCCACGTGAGCGCCCGGCCGACCCCGACAGGCGCTGAGCCGAGGAGACCCACGTGAGCGCTCGCATCCCGCTTCCGCCTTTCCCCAGAGGCTGGTTCCAGGTGGCCTCCTCGGAGGAGCTGTCCACGGGCGGCCCGCTCCCGCTCCGCTGCTTCGGGCGGGATCTGGTGCTGTTCCGGACCCAGGACGGCCAGGCCCGCGTCCTCGACGCCCACTGCCCGCACATGGGCGCCCACCTCGGGATCGGAGGCCGCGTCGAGCAGAACGGCATCCGGTGTCCGTTCCACGGATGGGTGATCTCCGGCGAGGGCGCGTGCGTGCACATCCCGTACGCGGACACGATCCCTCCGAAGGCGAGGGTCCGCGCCTGGGAGACGCGGGAGCTCGACGGCACGATCCTGGTCCACCACGCGATCGGCGGCGAGCCCCCTGCCTTCGAGATACCGCCGCTCGCCGAGGCGCGCTCGACGGAGTGGTCGATGGACACGACCCGGCGCTGGAGGATCCGGACGCACGTCCAGGAGACGCTCGAGAACATCGTGGATCCGGCCCATTTCGTCACCGTACACAGCATGCCGGAGCCGCCTCGTACGGAGGTCGAGGTCGAGGGCCACATCATTCGATCCCGGTCGGCGGTGAAGCAGCGAGGCCCGGGCGGGCGGGTGGTCGACGGCACGATCACCTGGGAGGGCCACGGCATGGGCTACGGGACGATCCGCTTCACCGGCATCGTCGAGCTCCTCTTCGTGAACACCGTCACCCCGGTGGACGACGAGCTCGTCGACGTGCGTGTCGCGTTCTGGCTGCGCAAGGACGGCGCGCAGCGCCTGGGCCAGGCCCTGGCCGCGGAGGTCTGCCGGCAGATCGAGGAGGATATCCCGATCTGGGAGAACAAGATCTATCGCCCTCAGCCCGTCCTGTGTGCCGGCGAGAAGACCATCATGACGTTCCGCAAGTGGAGCAGCCAGTTCCTCTGAGCCACGCGGGGCGAGGGCGCGACTCCAATTCACGCTGACCGCCGCGGCGGCGGGCTCGGCGCTCGTGGCGCGCGGCGCGGCGAGCCGCGCGAAAGCACGCGATAGATGGATCGAGCCGTGCTGCGGCGATGCCCGGACGACGGCGCTCGTGGGCATTGCCGCGCCGCGGCGGCGGGCTCAGCGCCCGCGCCGCCATTGCGGCCGACATCGATGGATGAGGCGAGCCATCGAGCCAATATGCCCGCGCGCCGGCATGGATGGCCAGCCGACCTCGTGGTCGGCGCCTTGACCGTGCGTGAGCCAGAAATCATTGTAGGACGGTCGAGTGCTTCCGGCGTGACCGCACCTCGCTTCGAGCGACGGTGGAGACGGTAGGGCGGTAGGGGCCGCACCACAGAAGCAACGGTTTCAGGGGCTCGATCAAGGCAAGCTCCCGCAGCAGCCAGCGCGGCGCACGCGCGAGTGCGCGCGTGCGCGAGTGCGCGTGTCGGCGCGCCGGCCGCCCGCCGCGCGCAGGGCGCGCCGACACGCGCGCTCGCGCCGGAGCCCCGCAAGCTCCGGCGGCGCCCGCAATGGCGCCGCCGGATTCCCAGTCAACCATTCACGAAAGGTGAAAACAGATGGAAATCAAACCCACGCAGGCAGACATCGACAAGCTCGCGACCAAGCTGGATGAGCTCTCGGAGGTGCTCACCGAGAGCGAGCGGGGCCTCCTGCTCGCCATCATCAGCATCGCGGGCCAGTCGATCGCGGAGAAGGCGAAGGCGAAGCCGGCGGAGCCGACCGGCCCGACGAGCCTGCCCAGGCTGTCGGACGCCTTCAAATCGGCGTTCAAGGCGGGCGTCGCGGCCAGGTACGAGTTCGAGGGCGAGGCTGCCGCCAGGGAGGTCTCCGTCGGCGGCGCGACCGTCACCTGGACTAACTAGCCCATGAGCTCGTCGCCCAGGAACATCGCGAGCGAACCGGCGCCTGGCAACAGGCGACGTCTATCGCTCCTCGACGCGGCCGAGCCGGGGCAGGGAGAGGTCCGGCCCGGGTCACCGGGGGTCCGGGGCGACGTGACCAGGCTGGACGCAGCGACACGGAGATCGCGCGCGTCGTTTCGGGTCGCGCTCGTGACGATGCCGTTCGTGTCGATGACGAGGCCATCCATCCAGCTCGGGCTCCTCAAGGCCATCGGGGAGTCCCACGGGTTCCCGGTGACGACCCACCACCTGAACCTGGATTTCGCGGTCCAGGTCGGCCCGGCCGTGTACGAGCACCTCTGCCGGCATCGAGGGCGCCTGGTCGGCGAATGGCTGTTCTCCCTGGCGGCCTTCGGCGACCGGGCGCCCGATCTCGAGGACCGGTTCCTCGAGGACCTCCTGCCCGGCGCCGACGGCCAGCCCGCGGGCTCGCCCGAGTCGCCCGAGCGGCTGCGGGCGATCCGACGCGAGGTGGTGCCCCGCTATCTGGATCTCCTGATCGACGCGATCCCATGGGGGGATTTCCGGGTGGTCGGCTTCACGTCGACGTTCCAGCAGAACACGGCGTCGTTCGCCCTGGCGAGGCGCATCAAGGAGCGCCACCCGGGCGTGACGCTGCTCTTCGGGGGCTCGAACTTCGAGGGCGACATGGGGGTCGAGCTCTGCCGATCGATCGATTGCGTCGATTACGCCGTGTGCGGCGAGGGCGATCAGGCCTTCCCCGAGCTGCTCCTCGCGCTGCACGACGGGCGCGATCCGGCCGGGGTGCCGAGCGTCGCGTGCCGGCGGGGCGGCGAGGTGGTGAGCCCGCGGCCGCGCCCGCCGTTCGAGCGGCTCGACGAGCTGCCGGTGCCCGAGTACGGCGAGTATTTCGAGCGGGCCGAGGCGCTCGGTCTCCTTCCCCGCGCGGGCCGGCGCGTCGTCGACATCCCCTTCGAGAGCGCCAGGGGCTGCTGGTGGGGGGAGAAGCACCATTGCACGTTCTGCGGGCTGAACGGCTCGACCATGGCGTTCCGCGCCAAATCGCCCGAGCGCGTCGCGAAGGAGCTGGCCGAGCTCGCGCGGCGCCACAGGAGCTTCCAGTTCGAGGCGGTCGACAACATCGTCTCGAACGCCTACCTGAAGACGCTCTTCACCCGCCTCGCCGAGGAGCGGACCGATTACGAGTTCTTCTACGAGGTGAAGTCGAACCTCACCCGGGAGCAGATCAAGACGCTCGGCGAGGCCGGCGTGCGGCGCATCCAGCCGGGGATCGAGTCGCTGAGCAGCCACGTGCTCAAGCTGATGCGCAAGGGGGTGACCGGGATCCAGAACGTGAACACGATGCGCTGGTCCAGGTACTACGGCATCGGGGTCGGCTGGAACCTGATCTGGGGTTTCCCGGGCGAGACCGCGGAGGACTACCGGGAGCAGGCGGAGCTCATCGCGCAGCTCACCCACCTGGAGCCGCCCGGGGGCGCGGGCCCCATCTGGATGGAGCGGTTCAGCCCGATCTACGCGGATCGCGCGTCGTTCCCCGCCGCCTACGTGCGGCCGGAGAAGAGCTACGCGTATGTCTATCCGCGGCACGTCGCGCTCGACAGGGTGGCTTATTTCTTCGACTACCAGCTCGACAACACGCTGGCCGCGCCCGCGTACGAGGGGCTGTCGAGGGCGGTGACCGCCTGGATCGAGGCGTGGAAGCGGGCGCCGCGGCCGTCGCTCACCTACTGGTCCTCGCCGGAGCTGCTCCAGATCGAGGACCTGCGCGATCCGGCGCGCGCCGGCACGTACACGTTCGAGGAGCCGCTGGCCTCGCTGTACCTCGCGGCGAGCGATCGCCCGCTGGCGGTCGAGAGCATCGCCGCGAAGGCCGGGATCTCCGCGCCGCCGGACGAGGTCGAGGCCGCGCTGGTCGAGTTCTGCGCGAGGGGGCTGATGATGCGAGAGGGCCGGAGCTTCCTGGCGCTCGCGCTGCCGGCGAGCCCGGGGAGATGAGGAGCCGACGATGAGCGTGCACGTGGAAGAATCGCTGTCGCCCGCGGCGCTCGGCCGCGCCCGCGACGCCCTCGCGCGCCTCGCCGAGGCGCGGGACGGGGCCGGGAGCTTTGGCGATCTCCTCGAGCGGGCGGCGTCGCCCGGGCTGCCCGAGGACGTCGCGGTGGCCGGCCGCCTCGTCGTGCTCCGGAGCCAGGCGAGCGCCGCGCGGGCGCTCGGCTCGGAGGCGCGCGCGGCCGCGCTGTGGGCGGCGGCCGAGGGCCTCGACGAGGCCGGGCGCGCCGCGCTCGACGTCCTGCTCCGGCGCGCCCTCGATCCGGTCGAGGCGCTGGCGACCTGGCCGCTGGAGACGCTGTTCACCGCCGACGAGGCGGCGTGGCTCAGGGCCGCCCGGCCGAGCCAGGCGCCGGCGGCGCCAACGCGGCTCCGCTGGGCTCCGGGGCAGGACATGAGCTACGCGGGCTATGCCTGCGCGATCGTCAAGATCACCCGCCTCTGCAACCTGCGCTGCACGTATTGCCACGATTGGCGGGCAGAGACGAACCAGATCATGACATTCCCCGTGCAGGCCCGGCTCTTCCAGGAGCTCGTCGGGTCGGGACAGCACGGCACGATCGAGGTCGTGTGGCACGGCGGGGAGCCGACGCTGCTCGGCCAGAAGGCTTTCCTGAGGACGCTCGCGCTGGAGCGCTGGTTCCAGCGCCCAGGACAGCAGATTTTCAATCGCATCCAGACGAACGCCACCACGATGGATGACGCCTGGGTGCGGTTCTTCCTTCGCTACGGAATGCACGTCGGGGTCAGCATCGACGGGCCGCCCGAGCTCCACGATCGCACGCGCCTGCACGTGAGCGGCCGGTCGACGTTCGCGGACGTGCGCCGCGGCCTGCGCCTGCTGCGCGACGCCGGCCTGCTCAAGCACGTCTACCTCGTGATCGGCGGCGCGACGCTCGCCGCGGGCGCGGCGCGGATCGTCCGGTTCCTGCAGGAAGAGGGGCTCACCCGGGTCGGCGTGCTCCCGACCCGCCCAGGCAACGGCAATGGCGATGGCGCGGGGCGGCCGGGCGTTGAATGGGTCGATCGGGCGACGTACGTGCGCTTCCTGCTGGAGCTCGACCGGGCGCGCAAGGCGCAGCCCGAGCCGTGGATCCACGTGCGCGAGCTCGACAGCGCCGCGCGCGCCGCGCGCGGGGAGGTGGCGGGCCATTGCGAGCTGCTCGGCAGCTGCGTCGGTGCGTTCTTCTCGATAGAGCCCGACGGCAGCGTCGGTCATTGCGACAAGTTCGTCGGCGACCCCGATTACACGCTCGGCAACGTGCTCACCCAGAGCTTCGACGAGATGCGCGCCGGCCCGCGCGCGCAGGCGCTCGCGGCGGATAACCGCGCCGCGCAGGAGCAGCAGCGGGGGTGTCGCTATTTCAAGTACTGCCGCGGCTGGTGCCCGCACGAGCGCTACGTCGCCGAGCGCCACGATCCGGGACACGACCCCTCGTGCTGCGGTCTCTCCGAGCTGTTTCAGGTGCTGGAGGAGGAGGCAATCCATGCGAACGGTCCACGTCAATGAGGCGTCCAGGGAGCAGCTCGCCGCGCTGCTCGATCTGAGGCCGGAGGAGGTCGAGGCGCTCGTGCGGGCGCGCCCGTTCCCGGGGCTCGCGGAGCTCCGCCGCGCCCTGCCGTTCCGGGTGGCGCGAGGCGTGCGCGCGTTCGAGATCCCGAAGCTCGACATCAACGCCGCGAGCGAGGAGGAGCTCGCGCGCAAGGCGGGGATCCCGGCGGCGTCCGCCCGCGCGATCCTCGCGGCGCGGCCGCTCTACTTCCTCTCCGAGCTGCGCGGCCTCCCGGAGATCGACGCCGCCGCGTTCGACGCTGTCGCGGCGATCTTCGACGTCCCCGAGCTGGCCTACCGCGACAAGCTCACCGGGAGCCGCGTCGCGCTCGCGCCGGACGCGTCCGAGGTCGTGGTGACCTTCCGGGAGAGCGAGGCCGCCGCGCGCGCGCCGAGCCCCATGGCGCTGGGCCTCCGGGAAGACGCGCGCTCGGGGCCGCGCGCGAGCCACCGGCTCTTCCGCGTCCCCGAGACCGAGTCGGCGCCGCAGATCCTGGCCGATCTCAAGCGCGCGCCCGACGTGGAGAAGGTGACGCCCGCGTTCCGCGATCCGTCGGCGAGCCGCCGGTACATGGATCCCGAGCTGTGCGCGGTGCAGTTCGCGGACGGCGTCCCGGAGGCGCGGCAGGCGGAGATCATCGCCGCCGCGGGGTTCGAGATCGCGGAGCGCCACCGCACCCCGGGGCTGTTCACCCTGCGCCTCGTCGACGGAAAGAGGGAGCCGGCGCGGCTCACGCGCGCGATCGAGGGCCTGAACCGCCGGAGCGAGGTGAAGTTCGCCGAGCCCAACTTCATCGGCTTCGACGATCTCGAGGGCGGCGGGTCGGGCGCGCCGGCGAGCGGCGGGCCCGCGGCGGCCTGGAACCTCGCGCTGCTCCGCGCCCCGGACGCGTGGCGCTACGGCGAGGGCTCGCCGGACGTGATCGTCGCCGTGATCGACTCCGGGGTCGACACGTCGCACCCGGCGCTGAAGGACGCGATCCTGCCGCGCGGGGACGACGACGACTGGAACTTCGCGAGCGACGGGGTGCTCGTCCCCGACGACGAGGTCGGGCACGGGACGTTCATCGCCGGCATCCTGGTGGGCAGCGGCGCGCAGGCGATCCAGGGGGTTTGCCGCGGGTGCCGGCTGCTGCCGCTCAAGGTGCCGCTCTCGGGCGAGACGGCGAGCTATGCGCGGCGGCGCGACGCGATCCTCTATGCGCTGAGCCGCGTCCCGGCGGGGAAGCGGCTCGTGATCAGCCTGAGCTGGAAGACCAGCGGCGATGTCGGCCTCATCCGGGACGCCATCGCGACGGCCGTCGAGCGCGGGGCCGTCGTCGTCTGCTCCGCGGGCAACTGGCCCGATCAGGCCGATCAGCCGCATTACCCGTCCGATTACCCGTCGGTGATCTCGGTGGGCGCCGTCGGGCCGGATCGCGCCCGGTGCAGGTATTCGTTCTATGGCAAGGAGGTCGATTTCGGGGCGCCCGGAGGCTCGGGCTCGCACGATCCTGCCGAGAACATCCTCTCCGCGGCGATCGGCGGGGGCGCGCGGTCCGATTTCGGGACCTCCTTCGCGACGCCGCACGTCGCCGGCGTGGCGGCGCTGATCCTGTCCCAGGATCCCACGCTGTCTCCCGCCGAGGTGCGCGCGATCATGGCGGCGGCGGCGACGCCAGCGCGCGACCCCGGGCTCGGCGCCGGCCTGATCGATGGCGCCGCCGCCGTGCGCGCGGCGGCCGCGCGCGGCGGGCGCCCGCAGCAGCCCGCGGCGCCGGCCGCGCCGCGCCCCGCGCCGGATGGCGCCGAGCGCGACGGGGTGCTCGCCGCCCTGAACGAGAGCGATCCCGAGGAGCTGGCGGCGCGCTTCGGCATTCCGCGCATGACCGCGAGGATCCTCGTCGCGCACCGCCCCATCGAGGATGTCCGGCAGATCCGGGGGACGCTGGGCTTGCCCGACGAGACCTACGCGCAGATCGCGGCGCGCGCTGGACCGGCCGGGGTCCTGGCGGAGGACATCCATCGTCGAGCGCGGGGGGATGAGAGATGAAGAAAGAGATCCAGATCCTGGGACACACCCCGTTCGCGAGGGCGCTCCGGAGCGCGCTCTCCGGGGCGGGCGCGCCGCGCGGCGCGGCGTCGTCCACCGTCGTCCTCGCGTGCCACTGGGACGACCTCGCCGCGCTGCGGGCGTTCGACAGCCACGCGCCGTCGCCGTGGATCCTGATCGAGGCCGGCGACGAGGGGCAGGTGCTCGTCGGGCCGACGCTGGGCGCCGGCGGGTCGGGCTGCCTCGCGTGCTTCACCGCGCGCCGCCGATCGAACGGGGCGAGGGCGTGCCGGCCGGTCGAGGAGGCGCCCGACGCGCTGGTGGCGCGCGTCGCCGCGGCGTTGCGGCGCTTTCTTGACGGCGACGACGGCGGCGCGGCCCAGATCGAGCTGCT
Organism: Sorangium sp. So ce406; assembly: GCF_051474675.1. Taxonomy (NCBI): domain Bacteria; kingdom Pseudomonadati; phylum Myxococcota; order Polyangiales; family Polyangiaceae; genus Sorangium; species Sorangium sp. So ce406. The sequence goes on from NZ_CP150340.1 coordinate 2,538,392, forward strand.
CCCGGACGGCGGGACGCGCCGCCACGACTTCGTCCCGGTCCCCGGGTGCTCGCGGTGTCGACAGGCGCCCCCGCCCGCGGAGGCGAGCGGCATCGACGCGCTCGTGAGCGAGCGGCTCGGCGTCGTGACGCGCGTCGACGAGATCGCCAGCGGTTTCCCGGGGATCGTGGCGGCCCTGGCGGTCGGCTGCTCCACCGATCCGCTCGGGTGGAAGCTGGGCGTCCGGGGGCTCAACGACGGCATCGCGGCCGACACGACGAGGGCGTCGGCCCGCGCCCGGGCGAGCGGAGAGAGCGTCGAGCGCTACTGTCCCGCGTTCGCGCCCGACGATCTCCCGCTGGCGCGCGCGCGCGATCTCGACGGACGGTGGCTCGACCCGCGCCGCCTCGCCCCGGGGGAGCCCTTCGACGCCGACGCGCCGCTGCGCTGGGCGCGCGCCACGTCGCTCGTCGACGACGCGCCCGTCTGGGTGCCCGCGGCATTCGTCTATTTCCCGTACCGCCGCGCGGAGGGCGAGCCCTCGCTCGGCGTGCAGACGACCTGCGGCCTCGCGCTCGGCCGCACGCTCGACGACGCGATCCAGCACGCGCTGGAGGAGCGCATCGAGCGCGACAGCGTGATGCGCGCGTGGCGCCTCCACCTGCCGGTCGAGCGCGTCGACGTGCGCCCCGTCCCGATCGAGGGGCTCCACCTCTGCCGGCTGCCGTGCGAGAGCGGCCTCGAGGTCGTCGTCTCGCTCCTCGAGCGGCCCGAGCCGCCGTACGCCGCGACCGGCCTCGCGGCGCGCCGATCGCTCGAGGAAGCGGCGCGCGCCGCGTCGCTCGAGACGGTGGTGGTCGACATCTGGCTGCGGGGGTGGCTCGCCCGCGGCGAGCCGCCGCCCGCGTACCCGCCCCGCACGCTGAGCGACCACCCGCGCGCGCACGCGATCCGGCGGGATCTGATCGCCAGCCGGCAGCGCTGGCTGCGCCCGGACGGCGTCGCGCGACCCCGCCCGCCGGCGCCCGGATGGCGGCAGATCGCGGCGCGGATCCCGGACGCGTGCTTCGTCGACCTCACGACGCCGGACGTCGCGCGGGCCGGCCTGCGGGTCGCGCGCGTGATCACGCCCGACCTCGCGCCGCTCGACTGCGACGCGCTGAGGCCGCGCCTCGACGGCGATCCGACCCCGCACCCGATCGGATGAGCGGAGCCGCCATGCAGCTTGTCTTCATCTGCGGCGGGCGGGGCACGCGGCTCGGCGATCACAAGCCGGCCGGGGTGCCCAAATCGATGATCGCGCTCGGCGCCGAGCCGCTCGTCGGCCGGCTCATGCGCCAGCTCCTGCCTTATCATGCGTCGAGCGCGCCCCCGGTCTTCGTGGTCGCGGGCGATGACGAGCACGTCGCGCGCTTCGCGCTGTCGCGGTGCCCCGGGGCGGCGATCGTGCGCCAGCCGGCGCCGGACGGCGTCGCCAGCGCGGCGCTCTGCGCGCGGCCCCTCGTGCGCGGGCCGGCGCTGGTCGTCCTCGGCGACCTCGTGCTCGACGGGCGCCTCGTGGAGCCGTGGCCGGCCGCGCCCGCGCTGGCGGTCTGGTCCGGCGGCGACGCCGCGAGCGTGCGGGGCAACTACGGCGTCCGGCTGCGCGGCGAGCTCGTGGAGGAGCTCGCCGAGAAGCCCCCGGATCCCGGCGATCTCGCCTGCGGTCTCGGCCTCTACCTGCTCACCCCCGAGGTCCTCGATCTGTTCGCGCTCGCGCCGATCTGCCCGTCCCGGAACGAGCGGGAGATCACCGAGGCCCTCCGCTTCGCGATGCGCCGGGGCGTCCGCTTCTCGGCGCTGCGGTTCGAGGGCCGGTACATCAACATCAACACCCCGGCCGATCTCGCCGCCGCGCGCGCGCTCGACGCGGCCGCGTCGCTGCGCGGCTGACGTGGCGCCGCCGCTGCGCGGCTGACGTGGCGCCGCCGCTGCGCGGCGGGCGCTCAGCCCGACGCGCACGCCGTCAGCGCGCGTGCAGGCAGCCGCGCTGCCTCCTCGAAGACGGCCTCGTACCGCGCGGCCGCGCGCTCCTCGGTGAAATCGCGGCGCGCCGTCTCCCACGCGGCGCGCCCGATCCGCGCCCGCAGCCCCGGGATCGTCAGCAGGGCGACGCTGCGCGCGGCGAAGTTCTCGACGTCGCGCACGTCGCAGAGGAGCCCGTTGTGCCCGTCCCTGATGACCTCGGGGAAGAAGGCCCGGCGCGCCGCGACGGCGGGTGTGCCCTCGGCGAGGCTGTCGAAGAAGCTCCAGTGCCCCGCGCTCTCGAAGATCGGAAACACCGCGGCGTCCACGGCGGCGAGGAGCTCGCGGTAGACGGGAAACGGCTGGATCCTCCGGAACATCAGCTCGCGCTCGGCGACGCCGGCGGTGCGGAGGGCGAAGTCCTTGAAGCTCTCGCCGCCGAGCGCGGCCTGCTCGCTGCCGTAGTGCGTGACCGGCTCGCCGACGACGAGGAACGCCGCCCCGGGCAGCGCGCGGCGGACCTCGCGCGCCGCCTGGACGAAGATGTCGAAGCCGCGCATGGCCTCGAGCGTCCTCCCGAAATAGCCGAGCAGCGGCGCGTCGGCCGGCAGCCCGTGCCGCTGCCGCAGGGCCCTCCGCTCGGCGGCGTCCCTGAGCGGCCCGACGCGGAAGCCCTCCATGCTGACCCGCACGCGCGGCGCGACGTCGCGCGGGAGCAGCCCCGCGGCGTGGCGGGACGGCGTGATGATGAGATCGGACGCGCGCAGGCTCTGGTCGACGAGGGCGCGGTGCGCCTCGCCGGCCTCGATGTCCTCGTGCGAGGGCGGGAACTCCGGGCGCGCGGTGGCCATCTCCCGGCCGGGCAGCTCGACATGGGAGACGACGGGCGCGTCGAGGACGCGCCGGATCTCGTGGGTGCAGCCGAAGCTCACCTGTCCGAACACCACGTCGAAGCGCTCGCCCCGGAGCGGCTCGATCGCGCTCGCGACCGCCCGCGCCGTGCCCAGGAACGACCCGACAGCGCGCTCGGCCCGGCTGCCCGAGGTGACGCGGGCCGGCGTGAAGGGGATCACGCGGAGCCCGGGCGCCTCGCCGGTGCCGTCCGGCGCGACGAGGGTGATCTCGTGTTTGCGGCGGAGCACATCGAAGATACCGGAGAACTGGCTATGACGCGCGAGCGCAATGGCGAGGATCTTCATTCGGCGCCGAGCCTCGCGCGCGGCGCGGAGGCGCGCAATGCCGAAGGCGGCTGCGCGGACATAGTGTGTCCGCGCCGCGCGAGCGGCCGTCAATGGCGAGGCGACGGCGTCTGGATCGGTCGCTTTTCCATTGCAACGTCGTCTCGTTCTTCGTTGCGGTGCGCGACTCGTGATCTCCGCTTCTGGCCGATGAGGTGAGCTCCTCTATCCTGGCGTGCTGACAGCGCGAACCTCGGTCTCCCGCAGTCGCGAGCCGCTCCCCCCCTGTCGCGAACCCCTGCGTTGAGGCAAACTGAGCGAGGTCCCCGCGTGCTTGCCCGCCTCCCCAGCGCACCGCTCTCCGGCGTCGGCAGCGTCGGCGGCGTCGGCAGCGTCGGCGTCGGATTCCGCCCCGAGCTCGCCGCCGATCTGCTGTCCGCGCCCGGCGCCGTCGACTTCGTCGAGGTCGTGGCTGAGGCCTGCTTCGCGAGCCCGGCCGCGCGGCGCGAGGCGGCCGCGATCGCCCGCATCTGGCCGGTGGTGCCCCACGGCGTGAAGCTCTCGCTCGGCAGCGCCGCGGGCATCGACCTCGATCGCGCCCGCCGCCTCGGGGCGCTCTGCCGGGAGCTCGCCGCCCCCGTCGTGAGCGAGCACGTCGCCTTCGTGCGCGGCGGCGGCCGCGAGATCGGCCACCTCACCGCGCTGCCGTACACGGTCGAGGCGGCCCGCGTCGTCGCGCGGAACGTCGCCGCGGCCCGGCGGGCGCTCCCGGACATCCCGCTGCTGCTCGAGAACGCCGCGCGCACGCTGCGCTTCCCCGACGACGACCTCGACGAGGGGCGCTTCTACGCCGAGGTCGTCGCCCGCACCGGCTGCGACCTCCTCCTCGACGTCGGCAACGTCTACGCGAACGCCGTCAACGACGGCATCGACCCCACCGCGCTCGTCCGCTCCTACCCGCTCGATCGCGTCGCGATGATCCACATCGCCGGCGGCGCCCGCGAGCACGGCTTCTACTTCGACACGCACGCCCACCCCGTCCCCGAGCCTGTCTTCGCGCTCCTCGCCGCGGTCCTCGAGCGCACCGGGCCGGTCCCGATCCTCCTCGAGCGCGACGGCGACTTCCCCCCGTTCGCGGCGCTCGCGGCCGAGATCGCGACCCTCCGCGACCTCGCCCGATCCGCGCCGCCCCGCCCCCCGCCGACGGCCGGGCGCGCAGCGGTACTGCAAATTTCCACTCACGATCCGGATCCGCCCGCCGGGGCCCCGGCGCTCGCTGCGGTCCAGGCGCACGTGGCCGAGCTGCTCACCGCGCCGCTGGATCCATCGCCGGACGGCGTGCGGCCGTTCGACGCCGCGGAGGTCGCCCGCTCGCGCGGGATCCTCCAGCGCAAGCGCGTGGACGACGCGCTTCCGCTGCTGCCGCGGCTCGCGTCGCACCGCGAGGCCGCCGCGCGCCTCGCGGCCCGGTGCCTCGAGGCGTCGCCGCGGGCCCCGCGCCTCGCCGCGGTGGCCGACGCGCTCCGGATCGCCGCGGCGGCCGAGGCCGACGCGCGGCTCGCGCCCGAGGCGGCCGTGGATCGCCTGCTCCTCCGCGCCCGCTTCGTCGGGCCCGCGGGCGACGGGAGCGTGCGGCCCCGGCTCCTGCCGTTCATTCGGCGAGAACGGCTCCCCGGAGGTCGGGTACTCTGGGCGATCAAGGGGATTGGCTCGAGCGCCGATGTCCGGCTCTTCGGGTCGCGAGGGTAGCGCATGAAAGAAGGAACGATCGCCCAGGGGAGCGCCGTCTCCAGGCTGCCGGCGCCCGTGCAGGCGCGGCTCACGGAGCTCAAGGAGAGCCTCGAGCGGACGCTCGGCGACGAGCTCGCGTGCCTGCTCGTCTACGGCAGCGCGGCGCGCGGCGGTTACCGCGAGGGGCAGAGCGACGTCGATCTGATGGTGGTGCTCAACGAGGCTTCCCGCGAGGGCCTCGACGCGATCGCCAACGCGCTCAGGATCGCGCGCTACGCGGCCCGGATCGAGGCGATGATCCTCACCGTCGCCGAGATCCCGCGCGCCGCGGACGTGTTCCCGCTGCTCTACGACGACATCCGCCGGTGCCACGTGCTCCTCTCCGGGCGCGACCCGTTCTCGGCGCTGGTGATCGACGGCAAGAACCGCCGCCTGCGCGTCGAGCAGGAGCTCCGCGAGGCGCAGATCCGGCTCCGCCGCGCGGTGGTGGACGGGATGGGCTCGGACGAGGCGCTGCGGGGCGCTGTCCTCCGCAAGGTGAAGCAGATCCGCGGCCCGCTGCACGCCCTGCTCGGCCTGCACGGAATCGACGGGGACGGCGGGGACGACGACCTCGCGACCGTGCTCGCCGGGGCGGGCAAGCACCTCGGCGTCGACATGGCCCCGCTCCAGCGGGTCCACGAGGCGCCGGGCGCTGCCTACGAGGCGCTCGCCGCGCTGCTCGCGCGCGCGGTCGACGACGTCGATCGGCTCGAGCACCAGGGGTCGCCGTGATCCACGAGATCTTCGACTTCTTCCCGTTCAACATGGAGTCGGGGCCGGCGTTCCTGCTCTTCTACGGCGCGCTCTCGCTCTCCGGCCTCATCTTCGCCATCCTGCTGCGCAACGCGATCGGCGCCTCCCTCGACCGGTCGGCGCAGCCCGTCGGCGCGCCGGCGGCCGCTGCGGCCGCGGCGGGCACGCCGTACCGGTTCCATGCGCAGCCGCCGCAGCGGCAGCGGCTCTCGGCGGGCTGGATCCCCCAGCCGGACGAGTACTGGGCGATCGCGTACCTCCGGGACCAGAGCAAGGGCGTCGCCGAGACGCTGATCGCTGTCGCGATGGCCGCGGGCTGGCTCGTCCCCGCGGGTGACGCGAACGACGCGCCGCAGGCGTTCCAGGTCATGGGCGGCGCGCCGCCGCGCGACAGGGTGCTCGCGGCATTTCACAGCGCGCTCTCCTCGAGGGGGGCCGCGGGCGCGACGCTCTCGGTGGCGCAGCTGCGCGCCTCCGCCGACCAGATCGCGCAGCGGTTCGAGCAGGAGCTCCGCGGCGAGCTCGCGGCCGCCGGGATGCTCCGCACGCCGGGGACCCTGAAGACGCTCTCGGCCGTGATCTGGGCTGTCGGCCTCGCGCTCCTCGGGGTCGGGTTGATCCGCGTCCTTCGCGCGGAGGAGCTCAACCGTCCCCACACGCTGCTCGTGATGGAGATGATCGCGCTCCTGTTCGCCACGTGGCTCGTGGCGATGGCCACGAGCAAGTACAGCAGCCTGAGGGCGAGCTACCTCGCGTGGCTCGACGACTCGACCGTCTCGCTGCGCTCGGACGTCGCCAGCGGTCGCCGCCGGGACGCGGTGGACATCGGCCTGACGGTGGCCGCGGGCGGCGCGGCGATGCTCGCGATGTCGCCGCTCTTCGCGCCGATGGTGTACGCGATGGGCCCGCCCGTGGCGGTCTCGACGGGCGGCGGCTCGTCGGGCGGATCGAGCTGCAGCTCGTCGAGCTGCGGCGGCGGCGGCGGCTGCGGTGGCGGCGGCGGCTGCGGCGGTGGTGGTGGCTGCGGCGGGTGACGCCTGCTTCGAGGTGCTCGACGCCCTCGGCCTCTGCCGGCTCACCCGGCGCGCCGGCGACCTCGACGGCGCGGTGCCGCTCCGGGTGGCGAAGGCGTGCGTGCCGCTCCTCGAGGGCAACGCGTTCGGGCTTCAGATCACGCTGGCGCGTCCGTTCGAGGTGCAGCGGCGGCTCGGCTCGCTGCGCGCCGAGCCCGCGGGGGAGCACCGCGAGGCGCTGCTCCGCGCGCACCGCGCCGCGCTGCCCCGGCTGGTCACGCAGGGCTTCCTGGCGCCCGAGGGGGCGTGGCACCGGGCGCTGCGCGGCGGCATCGCCTGGACGTGCCGGACGGCGCTCGGCCCGCCGCGCCTGCGGCTGTGGACCGGGCTCCTGGTGCGCCCGGATCCGGGCCTCTGGTTGCGGGTCGCGGGCGCGGCGAACCGCCGGAACGTGCTGATCGACGTGAGCGAGGCGTATCTCGCCGACGACGGCGCCTTCGTGCCGCTGGTGGTCGAGCTGCGCGTCCGCGACGAGGCGCCCCGGGTGCTCCGGCTCGAGGGCGAGATCGGCTGCGTCGCGCCGGTGCTCCCCGACGTGCAGATCGAGGCCTGCGCGCTCGCGGACGCCCCCGAGGTGGGGCGGGCACATGCGGCGTTCTACGACGCGAAGTACTTCGCGGTGAAGAAGGGCGAGGTGACGCGCAAGTACCGGCGCCTCGTGGGGGGAAAGGCGAGGGCGGGGGAGGGGCGCGCGGGAGCGGGGGGCGCGGCCGAGGGGAGCGCGGCAGGAGGGAGCGCGGAGGAAGGGAGCGCGGGAGCGAAGCGCGCGGGGCCGGCGCGCGCGCGGCTGGTCGTGGCCGGGCCGGGGGCGCCCGAGATCGCCGAGGTCACCGAGGTCACGACCGCGGCGGGGCCGGATCCGGTCCCCTGGCGCGGGGGAGCCCGGCGGCTCCAGTCCATCGTGGTGAGGAACGCGGTGCCGTTCCGCGCGACCTTCGACGGGCACACGCTCGCTGTCGCGCCGGAGGCGCCGCGCCTCGCCGAGGGGGCGGCCGCGGTGGAGCGCACGTTTGCCCGGGTCTTCGGGGAGGATTTCGTCGCCGCGAACCGCGGGGCGCTCTGGTACCTGACGAAGTACTTCACGCCCCATCCGCCGGGCGAGCCGCACTTCTTCGTGAAGCCGTGGGCCTTCACCGCGACCCCGCCGCGCTGGTCGAGCCTGCTCGAGGGCATCCACGGCGAGGGCTACGACGTGATGCGCGGGGTGGTCGCGACCGACGTCTTCTTCGCGACACCGGCGGTGTTCCACGTGCGCCGCATCGGCGCGGCGATCGAGGTGCCCGAGGGGGCGCCGCTGCTCCGGATCCTGCCCATCCCGCGCGACCTGCTCCGCGCCGGCTTCCGGGAGGCCCGCTTTCTCGACGGGTGAGCGGAGGCGGGGGAGAAGAGAATTTGAACCACAGAGGCACAGAGGGCACAGAGGAAGAGAGATGAGGCTCCTCGACGAGCTCGCGGCGCGCGGCTTCGCGGTCCTGCGCGGCGACGAGGGGGCGCTGGCGCCGGAGGAGGCGGCGCGGGCGCCGTGGGGGTTCGCGGAGCGGCTGCTCGGGACGAGGCCGCTCCTGGTCGAGCGGCAGCCGATCAAGGCGGTGCCGGGGGGGAGGTCGTTCGCGGCGAGCTCCGCGGCGGCGCCGCTCCACACGGACAGCCAGTGCTTCGCGGGCGCGCCGCCGGCGGTGCAGATCATGGCCTGCGTCAGGCCCGCGGAGCGCGGCGGGGGCTGCCTCCTGCTCGACGGCTGGGCGCTGCTCGCGACGATCGAGCGCGACGATCCCGGGCTCTTCCGCGCGCTCTTCACGGTGTACAGGCGCATCCCCTTCGTCTTCGGGGACTTCTTCGGGCCCACCGTGTCGCTCCGCGGCGGCGCCCTGGCGCTCACGCACGCGCCGATCGTGCCGCCGGGGGATGCGATCGCCGCGCGGCTCGCGCGCTTCGTCGAGGCGTCGCGGCGCGAGGTGATCGAGCTCTCGCTCGGCGCGGGGGACATCCTGGTGGTCGACAACCGGCGCATGCTCCACGGGCGGCGGGCGTTCGAGGGCGGGGCGCGCGAGTTCGTGCGGCTCCTCGTCTGGACGGAGGCGAAGCTGCCGTCGCCGCGCGCGTACCACGCGCTCGCCGCCCAGGTCGCCGAGGCCGCCACGCGCCGCCTCGCGGCCGCGCCAGAGGCCACGCGCCGGCGGCTCGGCCTCGGCGCGCCGCCGCCGCCCGAGGCCCGCCGCCGCCTCGGGGTCGTCCTGGAGATGCTGCGCGGCGTCCCGCCGGGCGTCCTCGCCGCGCGCGAGCGCATCCCCGAGCCCGAGCTCTACCGCCTCCGCGACGCGGCGCTCGCCGCCGCTGAGGAGGCGCTCGCGGGCGATGCGGAGGGCACGGACGACGGCGCGCTGGCCGAGGCGATCGCCGAGATGAGCGCCCTTGACGTGAGCTGCGCGCCACGCCGATGACGGACAGGCACGGATCCAGGCAGACGTTGTTCGGCTACCGACGCGCGACCGCCTGCGCGATCGCGCCGCGCGCCAGACTCGGAGGTCATGATGCGTCGACAGTGTATCTTGCCGATCTGCATCGGTGTTGTTGTCCTCACAGGATGCAGCGATGAGAGCCAGACCGATGGCTCCGGCGGCTCGTCGGCGTCGACGAGCACGACAGCGTCGAGCACGACGGGGATGGATTCATGTGGCGACATTCAGACAAGATGGGTCGAATGCGACGACTGCATGAAGACCAACTGTTGCGTGGAGGCGAATGCTTGCACCGACGATGAAGTGTGCGCCGAGTGCTTCGCGTCTGGCAATTACACCCCGTGTGCTGGTTGGGACTCCGCGATGAACCTCATCCTTTGTGTGGCTGACGACGGCTGTATCGATATCTGCAGTGGCGCTTTCTGATCTCCGTGTACGATGTGGTGGGCGCAGCGCGTGCGGTCGTCGCACGACCTCGGTCGCCGGAGGCTCCGCCGCGCGACCGATGCCTCCCGCCGCGCCTCGCGCGCGCTCTTCCGGGTTGGTGCGCCGCCGCCGCCGGGATACGTTCTCGAAGCATGGCGTCACGTCCTCTCGGAGCGGCCTCGCTGTGTGGGATCGCCCTCGCCTGCGCGGCCTGCCGGCCGGCGGTGGAGCCGCTGCCGGCCCATGTGCGCATCTCGATCGACGGCGCCGTCATCAGCCCGGCCAAGGCGGACGGGCGTCAATGGGACGGCATGGGCGCGGTCGCGCCGGGGGCGCTCACCGCCATCGGCGGCCTCCTTCGCACGGAGCACCCAGCCGCGGCGGCCGCCAGCGTGGCCGGGTTCGCCGCGGAGGCGGCGGGATCCGGGACCGAGCCGCCGGAGCCGTTCGGCTCGGCGGAGCTGTTCGTGGGCGCGCGATCGCTCGGGAGGCGCACGCTCGATCGATCGGGGCAGCGCGACACGTGCACGCCGGGATGGAACGGCCCGCCGACGTGGCGTCGCGTGCCGCTCACGCCGGACGTCCACCTGAGCGGTGAGCTCATCGACAGGGACCTCATCAACGACGACTTCATCGGCAGGTTCGCGATCAACCACGGTCACCTCGTCGCGGCGCTCCGGGCCCGCACCGTTCATCCGGTTGCGGTCGACAACCAGGCCGCCGGACAGGTGCTGTTCGTCTGGATCGAGGTCTGGCCAGATTAGCCGGCCACATCGCCGGCCAGATCCGCCGGATGAACGTTGCCCGGACGGCAGAGGAGCGCGCATCGGCCACCCCGGAGCCCGCGCGCCGGTGATGCAAACCTGCTCGGCCGGTTCTGCGAGGCGCTGGTCCCGGTGTATCCTGCCTCTTGCCGCCCGTGGGACTCCGGGGCGATTCCCGAGCCCAGTCTGGTAACTGTTTAGGTAACTCGCCCCACCATTCCCCGGGCGGCTCTTCTCATGTCGCCCGCGTCAGCCTCGCCCCCCGCCCGCTTCCACACCGAGCGCGTCGAGCGCGAGGACCTCGTCATGTTCATCAACGCCTGCTTCGCGTGCACCGGGCAGGCCGAGTTCTACGGATCCTCCGGCGGACAGGTCGTGTCCGTCGAGTTCCTCCACGAGTACATCCTCGGCAATTACCGGCGCCTCTACGCGCGCACGCTCGCCGCCGGCATCAACCACTTCAACCAGGCCCTGATCGCCGTGAACCTCCTCGCGACCGGCGCCGAGACGCCCCCCGCCGACCGGCGAGAGGAGGGGCTGCTCATCGCGGCGGCGCTCCGGGAGCTCCCGCCGCAGCGCGCGCTCCGGGCGCTCCGCGCCCTCCGGGAGCGCCGCGTGAACAACCGCCGCGCGCGCGCCGTCATCCGCGACTACCTCGCCGGCCGCCCGGATCCGGCCTTCGACGCGGTCAAGTACCGCGCCCACGTCCGCGCGCTCGCCACGCACGCTCACCTCCGGCTCCCCGGCGAGCTCGGGCCGTTCCTGTTCGAGCCCGATCGTCGCGCGCCGTTCGAGGCGCCGCTCCTCGAGCGCGCGCGGCAGGCCCGCTACGCGAAGGAGGCGATCTTCGACCTGCCGCTGACCGTCGCCGAGGGGCTCGCCGCGGCCCGCGGCGTCTCGCGCGACGAGCTCCTGCGCCGCGCCGCCCCGCGCATGACCGAGGGCGAGCGCCTGCGGCTCCAGCGCGCCGCCGGGCGCGAGGACGTGGACCTCGCCGTCGACCTCGGCCGCGCCCCGCTCACCCGCGTCGCCCTGTACGCCCTCTCCCTGCCCGAGAAGGCGCGCCGTGACCGCCGCGAGGAGCTCCACGCCGCGCTCGAGCGCGCCGCCGCCCGGGCGCTCCGCAAGAGCCCCGCCGCGCTCGGGCGCGTGGCTGCAGTCCTCGACCGGAGCTACTCGGCGTCCGGATCGAGCGAGAAGCGCCGCCGCCCGCTCGCCGTCGCGCTCGGGGTGAGCTACCTGCTGCGCGCCGCCGCCCGCGAGTACCGCGCGTTCTGGACCGCGCCGACGCCCGACGAGATCCTCGTCGACGCGCGCGGCCAGACCGACCTCGCCACGCCGCTGCTCGACGCGCTCGCCTGCCGCCCCGACGTTGTGGTCGTCCTCTCGGACGGCTTCGAGAACGACCCGCCGGGCGCCGCCGCGGAGGTCGCCCGCTGCTTTCGCGCGCGGCTCGACCCCGGGCAGCGCACCTCCATCGTCCACATCAACCCCGTGTTCGACAGCGAGCGCTACGCGCCCCGCGGGCTCGGCCCGTCGATCCCGACGGTCGGCCTGCGCGACGCGGAGGACCTGCCCACGGTCCTCGGCTTCGCCCGGTTCGCCGAGGGCACGGCGCCGCTCGCGGAGCTCGAGCGCTACCTCGCGCAGCGCGCGGCCGCGTTGCTGTCGCGGCACGGCCGGCCCTCGGGCGTCGCCGGGCCGGCGGAGGCGCCCGCCGGATCGAGCGAGGAGGCCGTGGAGGCGCTCGCCGCCTCGGGCGAGGAGGCCGTGGAGGCGCTCGACGCGGCGCCGGGAGCGCCCTGATGGCCAAGGCGCCCGCCCTGCTCCGATCTCTCGCGCTCCGGGGTCTCACGGCCACGCACGCCCAGGTCTTCGCGGGCGTGCGCCTCGTCCCGCTCCTCCGGGCCGCGCCGCGGGGCGACCTGCGCATCGCCCGCCGCGGGTACGACGACCCCATGGCGCTCGTCGATGTGGGCGAAGGCTCGCTTTACTGCTCGAACTACGTGCCGCACGCGCTCGTGGTTGGGTGGACCGACGACGGCTCGCCGGTCGCGTCGTACGGCGCGGCGCTCGCGGGACCTGGCGAGCGCAACCCGCTCGCCAAGCTGGGCTGGGGCGTCAACCTGCTCCACCGCATGGTCCGGCGCGAGGCGCGCGGCGAGGATCCGGCCGAGCGGAACCGCCTGCGCCTCCTGCCGCAGCACCTCGCCATGGAGGGCTTCCTCGCCCTGCACTTCAACGCCCCCGAGATCGCCTGGTCCGAGTACTCGCGGCGAGCGATCTCCCGCGGCCTCGACCCGCGCACCGAGACATCGCTCTCCGGCCGGGCGATCCCGAGCCTGGAGGACGCGCTGCGCGTGTTCGAGATCCATCAGGGCCAGAGCGGCCTCCTGCTCTTCATCGGCGAGCTGCTCGCGTCGGTGTTCGTCGTGTCGCACCCCGACGACTACCGCGCGCTGCACCGCACGCTGATCGAGGATTTCTTCGAGCAGACGCTGCTCCATGCGGCCCGCCACAACGGCGACAGCCAGGCGTTCGTTCACACGTTCGACGCGGCGCAGGTCGGATCGCTGGACGACCTGCGGGCCGCGCTCGATCGCGCTCGGGCGGAGGCCGGCGCGCTGCACGTGGACACGGCCGCGGGCCTCCTCGGCCGGCCGATCACGGCGGAGCGCGTGTACCGGGCGGGGCCGTTCTCGCTGCAGCGGTTCATGACGGAGCTCGATCCGGCGCTCGACAACCACATCGGCGAGGCGATCGTGCGCGACGACGGCACGCTGGAGTACGCGAAGACCTACCGGCTCTCCGCGGGCCAGGTGCGGCGCGCGCGGCTGCTCCAGCAGCTCGCCGCGCACGCGTGGAACCTGGACGCCACCGCGGCGGCGCTCCGGATCGCGCGCGACCAGCTTCTCCGGCGGATCGACGGGGAGGGGTTCGGGTATCTGATCGCGGAGCACGTCCTCAAGGCGGCGCTGAAGCGGACGCGCGAGCGCGCTCGCTGAGGCGCTCCCGGCAGCGAGGAAGAAGGGCAATCTGCTCCGCCGAACGAGCTCGTCTGTTCGCGTTCGACTTCCGATGTACGCTCAATTCGAAGGGCGCCCATCGCCTCTCTCACCACACACCTCGTTCACCTCACGAGAGGCGCGGCCGCTGGGGCGATGGCTGTTGCTGCGGACACCCGAACGCGTCGCGGACAACGGGTCCTGGAGGCCGCCGAAGGCATCATCGGCGTGCCGCTCGTCGGCGTCACGGATCAGGAGCGGACCACCACGCCGACCGAGCGCCTCCCGAGACGAATGGGCTGCCGCGACGGTCGCGTCACATCGGCTCTTGAAGGTCCTTGTAGCTCGGCAGCGCGCCGAAGTTGAACCCGATACCGAAGTTGTAGACGAGCCCCGGGCCATCGATGCTCTTCATCATCGTGATCTCGGGGTGGATCGCGAAGCTGTCGGAGGTCCGGAACTGGAAGCCGAGGCCGCCGCGGAGGAGGAGGCCGTCCGCGGCCGCCGCCGCCTCGTCGTCGCCCACGATGTCGCCCGAGGCGAGCGCGTACGTGACCCCGGGGGTCACCACGATGGAGAACCAGTCCGCCGGGTTCACGCCGAGCATCACCGGCGCGTGCAGGTAAAGGACGTGCACGGAGGCATCGTTGGACGCCACGTAGAAGTACTGCAGCCCGGGATCGACGGCGAGGTCGAAGACGCCGCGGACCGGGTTCACCTTGAGATCGACGCCGAACGAGCTGAGGTTGTGGAGGTGAGCGCCGATGTCGAGCATGTCCGTCAAGCCGGCCCGGAGCTGGTACGAGGGCAGCGTCGGCAGGAACCCGCTGGTCGTCCTCCGCCTCGGCGCGGCCTCGCCGGTGTTCGGATCCACCTCGACCTCGTCGACTGGCGCGATGAACCCGAGGCTCTCGAGAGACACCGAGTGCGAGACCTTGCCAGGCGCCACGGTCCGCGGCGTCCCGTAAGAGTTCGGGTTGGGGCACCCGCAGAGCAGGGAGCCAATGAGCAGGACGGCCGGAAGCGCGACGAGACGAGCAGATGGCTTTTGCATAGCCGATCATTCTATCCAGGCTGCACTCCGGATGTCCAGACGCCGCTCGGTGTAGCAGCTTTACAGCAGCAGACCTTCATGCTGCCCAGTGGACGCTGGATTGATGCTCTCAAGGGAAGGTTCCCTGGTATCGCGGTCGCGCCGGCGCGCGCCGCCGACGAGCCGTGAGCAGCGCATCGCGTCGCCGCGGCTGCTACATGCGCTACGCACGTGCGCAAGCAGGCTCGTCCCGAGCAGTCCTTTCTGCTTCAGGCCGCGATCCGAAAAGCCAGGCGACCGGATGGCCAGATGCCCGCCTCGCGAGCCGGATGGCCAGAACACGAGATCGGCGCCGGGGCGCCGCGTTGACAGCGCTGTTGACGCGCCTGTAAGGTGAATCGAATGTCGACGCTTGGGCGTGCGATGCGCGAGGCATCGGCAGAGTCACGATTCCTGGGCGCGTCGCAGGCGCGGTGACGCGGGCGGCTGGGCCGGCAGAGCCCATGCCTCCTCGCCGGCACCACGCCGCGAGCCGCGACCGCTGGAGCTGGAGGTGTGCCATGAAGAAGACGATGAAGAGGATGGCTGTCGTTGGTCTGATGACGATCGCATGCTTCGTCGACGCCGATCGAGGCGGCGCCCGGATCGCTCATGCAGAGGAAGCGTCGGAGTCCGCGCGCAGGGGCGGAGGCTTCCATGGACGGTACGGGTGGGACGCCGCCGGCTCGCTCGTGGGGCTCGGCAACTTCGTGGCGAACGGCGTGATCGTGTTCCACCGTGACGGGACGCTGACCGCCACGGAGTCGGGGAACCTCGAGGGCGAGTATTTCACGGACACCTTCACGGGCACGTGGTCGCTCGGCGGCGACGGCACGGGCACGTTCACCACGATCGACTCGGCCGGAGGCGTCAGCATCTTCGACTGGGTGCTCACGGCCAAGGGGGAGCGGGGTACGGCGATCAGCCGGGACCCGGGGGACGTCACGCTGCTCAGGATGGAACGACAGTAGTCCTGCGTCAGCGCGCGGCGCCCGCGCGCGGCCAGCGTCAGCCCGCCTCGCCGGCCGATGCAGGCTGATTCCGCTCGAGCGCCTCGATGCGCTCGATGAACGCGCGCCCCCTGACCGGATCCGTCATGTACACGAAGGCGGCGAGCCCCTTGAGCTGCGCCAGCGTCTCGCCCTTCCCGGGCCGTCCGAGCTCCCGGTTGCGGATCGCCGCGCGCAACGCCCGCACCCGCTCGCGGGGGACGCGCGCCGCCGGGGCGGCGTCCCCCGCGTGGTTGACGACGAGGCCTGTCACCTTCTGACGGCTGCCCTTGCGCATCACCACGGTCTTGCTCGGGTGAAGCCGGAATCCCTCCGAGCTCAGGATCTCTCGAATCCCGCGGAGCAGCGCGCCCACCGGCGCGCGCGGCGCGCTGGCTCGCGGCGCGCTGCCTGTCTCCGCCGTTGCCGGCGCGCCGCGCGCGTCGGGCGCGCGCCAGGAGAGCGTGAGATCGTCGGCATACCGCGTGTAGCGAAACCCCAGCTTGCGCGCGAGGCCGGACACGCGCCGGTCGAGGCGCAGGCAGATCGCGTTCGTGATCGCCGGGGAGGTCGGCGCGCCCTGCGGGAGCACGCGGGGGCCGGTGGCCACGTACAGCGTCTGCCCGCGGAACTGGACGACCTCGCGCGGCGCCTCGGTCGAGAGGAGCGCCACGAGCGTCGCCGGCCCCTCGGCCACGCCCGCCTTGCGGAGCAGCCCGCGCACGCGGCGCCACGTGATCGTCGGAAAGAAGTCCTTGATATCCACCTTGACGATCGTGTCCGCGCCCGCGTGCGCGGCGGCGTTCGTGACGATGGAGCGGCTCGCGAGGAAGCCGTGCGCCGCGGAGTGGACCGGGAGCTTCTCGAACAGGTTGCGGAGCGCCCAGCGCTGCGCGCGCTTGAGATCCCGCTTCGGGGACGCGATGGTGCGCGCGCTGCCGTCGCGCTTCGGGATGAGCCACCGCCGGTAATGCGTGCCCGTGTCGACCTCGCGGTGGTAGGCGAGCCAGCGGAGCCGCGGGATCGACAGCCCGAGCGCGGTCGCGAGCTCTCCCGCGCCGGGGAGCTCGGGGAGGCCGTGCGACCGCGCGCGCTCGCTCAGGCCGGGGACATCGAGCCTGTCCGGCTTCGGCCGATCTCCCCAGTGCACGCCCGCGCCGAGGTAGTTGATGTGCGTCGCGAGGTAGGCTTCCCAGGCGAGGCGGCGCAGCGCGCGGCGCTCCTTCGCCTCGACCTTCTTGCGCTCCTTCCACTGGGCGCGCTCCCGGTCCGACATCGCCTTCGGGTCGCCCGTCGCGAGGGCGCCGCGGGCGGTGAGCTCCGCGATCACCCACGCGTCGATCCCGCCCGCCTCCGCGATCGCCTTCCAGCGGGCGACGCGCGCCTCGTGGGCGAGCCGGCGCTCCTCGGCGCTGCCGCCGCCGGCCGCCGCGCCGCCGGCGGCCGGCGACGCCGTGAGGGGGAGGACGACGGGGGCTCGGGCCTGGACGGTCGCGTCGATCTTCGCGGTCATGTCTCGGTGGAAGCGTGGCTGTGCATCACGACGAGCGCGGCCGGTCCCCCCGGCGAGGCCGGGATGCCCGTCGCTGCATACGAACTCATGTCGCCAAGAGAGGCCCCGAGCGCATCACCTTCTTCTCATGGGGCACGGTAGCCTCACCGGTTCTCCGGCTAGACCAGCGCTACGGCGCGGGGAGAAACGGCGTTCGCGAGGTTGTCTCAGCTCTCCCCGCGCCGTAGCGCTGGTCTAGCCGAAGAGAACCAAGAACAGGCTACCTTGCGGAGAGTGACTGGCGGTTCCTCCAGAGCGGCGCGACGCCGCTCCTACGCTCAAGGCGCGGAGGCTGGTGCGTTCAGAACCTCTCCTGGCAACACGACGAGTATCTGACCCTTGACCTCCTCCCCCTGCTTCATGCAGACGACGCGTCGGCGTCGACGAATCCAGACGATGTTAACCCATCGAGGCGCTTGAAATACGCGTCGCGCGCTTCGCCGTCCGTGTCAAACCAAATGCGCTGGTGGCGAGGCTCCCCGCCGCGCGCGCCCCACGACAGGTGCACGACACGGTCGTCCAGCGAGACACGATAGACCACCTCGGCGCCCGAGGCCTCGCGCCGCACATAGGTGCGCGTCTCGGCGCGGATGAGCGATCGGCCCTCGGCCGTCTGGCGCAGGGCGTCCTTCTCGGCGCGCTCGCGGGCGTAGGCGACGCGGAGCGCGATCATGTGCTCGCACGGCCCCTCCCGCAGCCCGCTGCGCCGGAACGTTGGGCAGCTGCACCACGGGTCGGACACGCGGCCCTCGAGGTCCATCGTGAACCGCGGCGAGAAGTCGCGGTGCGCCTCCCGGTCCGCGACCTGCCCGTGGATCTCGGTGCCCTCGCCGGCGATCTCGTGCACCTTGGTCGGCCTCACCGCGCCGGGCGCGCCCAGCAGGCGGTGCGCCGCGGCCTCGCGCGGCGAGCTGAAGCGGATCTCGCGCTCGTCGACCGGCTCGGGGAACAGCTCGCGCGGGCGGTAGACGCGGCGCGCGACGTCGTAGAGCACCCGGCCGCGCAGGCACTCGAGCTGGAGCGCCGCGCGCGCGTCCTCGGCGCTGCCGCCGGCCGCGAGGGCGGCGAGCGGGAGCGGACCGCGCTCGCGGAGCAGGGCGAGCTGCCGCCCGGCGAGCGCGTCGAGCGTCGCGCGGACACCGCCGTCGCGCGGCATCAGCGCGTCGAACGAGGCGGCGCTGGCCCAGCTGCTGTCGGTCCAGCCCGTGAGCGCGACGGTCAGCGTCGCGCGGCCGAGATCGAGCACCCAGAAGACCGGCAGCCCGGGGCCGCGGAGCTCGGCGCGCGCGCCCCGCACGTGCGGCAGGAGGCGCGACAGCGCGAGCAGCCGCTGCCGGCCGAACGTCCGGACGACGCGCGGCGGGCCCTCGTACGGCGGGCCGTGACCCTCGAGGAGGATCTCCCAGGGCTCCAGGATGAGGCGCGGCGGCTTGCCGGGGACGAGCTCGAAGCGCAGGCCGCGCGGGGGCTTCTTCGCCTTGCGGGTGCGGAGCACGAAGAGCGCGTTGTAGAGGTCGATCGGGGCGAGCTCGCACGATACCGCGGGGAGCGTGGCCGCCGACTGCACCTGGAGGAAGCCGCGGAGCCACGTCGCCGGGACCTCGAGCGAGCGCTCGATCGACGCTCCGCGCGCGCCGGCGCCGGTCGGGCCGGCGGCGCGGGACGCGCCAGCGTCGAGCTCCACCTTCGTGTAGACGCGCAGGCGGTCGATCTGCTCGACGATGCGCGGCGAGAGATCGACGAACGCGGTGCCGTGGGCCGCCTCGCGGCCCTCGAAGAGGTCGCTGGAGAAGGCGAGCCGGGCGTAGGCGCTCTCGTCGCGCGAGAAGACCTCGATCGAGACCTCGTCCGGGTGCACCGTGAGCACCGGATCGAGCGCGCCGGACGCCTTCGCCGGCGAGCCGTCGCCCTGCCTGGCGCTCGCGGCGTCGTCGGCGAAGGCGCTCTCCAGGAAGGCCTTCTGCGCCTCCCAGATCGCCGCGGTCGCCTTCTTGCCCTGCTTCATCAGGTAGGCGAGGTACGCGGCGCGGTCCCTGCCCTTGTACCGGAGGTCGCTCTCCAGGATGGTCGCCAGCGCGGCCATGGCGTCGCGGAAGAGCGCCGCGTCGCGGAGGGTGCCGCGCACGCCGACCGGGCCGCGGGCGCTGTCGAGGGAGAGGCGCACGCTCGAGTGGAGCGGGGCAGCGGCGAGCTCGCTCGGCGCGGCGTACCGGAGGTGGATCGGGCGTGCGAGGGCCGCCGTCATGCGTTGACTCCGTCGGGGGTCTCGGGTTCTGCGGGGGCGCGGGCGCTACTCGTGCGGCGATCGACCGCCGCCTTGCGCTTCGCGCGCCGGTAAGCGCGGTACGCGGCCTTCCGCGCCGCGACGTCGGCCGCCGCCTTGTCGAACGCGATCGCGGCCAGCGCCTCGATCGCGCGCTCGCCGCCGGCGCGGCCGAGCGCCGCGATCGCGTCGAGGCGCGCCGCGGCGTCGCCGCCCGCGCCCTGCGCGAGCGAGATCAGCGGGGCGAGCGCGCCGCGCGCGAGCATCGCCGGCAGCGCGAGGCGCCTGCCCGGCTCGCTCGCGGCGAGCGCCGAGAGCGCCTCGGGCGTGGCCGCGCGCGCTGTCGCCTCGAAGGCGACAGGGTCGAAGGGGCGCGCCGACGCCGCGCGCGCGGCCGAGCCGTCCGGCGCCAGCGCGGCGAGGGCGGCCGCCGCCGCGGCCCGGACGCCGGCGTCCATGTCGGCGAGGGCGGCCGTGAGCGCCTCCACGATGTCCCGCGCGCCGCCTGCGGTCGCCTCGGCCGACTCGAGCGCGGCGAGCGTACCCAGCGCGCGCGCGGCCTCGCGGCGGACGCCGCCCGGAGCGCCGCTGGAGACGAGCAGCGCGCGCAGCGCGGGCGCCATCGCGGTCGCGCCGGCGCGCGCCGCCGCCCAGAGGAGCTCGCGCCACGCCGCGGCCTCGGCGTCGCGCTCGTCGCCGTGCGCCGCCGACCAGCGCTCCGCGGTGCGCTGCGCCGCGGCGGCGAGCGCGCCTGCGAGCGCCCCGCGATCGCCGTCCACGGTCCCGGCGGCGATGAGCCGCGCGGCCTCCTGCCGCGCCGGGGCGCGCTCGTCCGCGAGCATGCGCTCGAGCGCTGCCGCCGGCAGGGGGCCACGGCGGAGCAGGCCCATGGCGAGGCGCTGCCGGAGGTCCTCGTCCTTCAGCGACGGGAGCCGCGGCAGGAGCTCGGCCGGATCGGCCTCTGCGGCGAGGTAGCTCGCCGCCGGGCTCGCGATGTCGTCGTACTCGCTGCCGACGGCGAGGAGCTCGACGCGCGTGCGCTCGTTCGGGAAGAGCTTCTCCAGCGCCTTGCGCGCGCCCTTGCGGACCTCGGCGCTCCGCGCGTCGAGCGCGCGGGCGAGCGCGGGTTCGGCCGCGGGGTCGCCGAGCAGGCCGAGCTCGTTCACCGCGACGACGCGGAGCCGGTCGGGCGTGTCACCGGCGCGCACGAGCTCCTCGAGCAGCACGCGGGCGCGTTCGCCGCCGATCCAGCGCGCGCCCCGCGCCGCCGACTCGCGGAGGTCGATGGCGTCCGCGTTGAGCGCCTGCTCGACGCGCTCCGAGGCGCGCCGGCGGAGATCGGCGATCGCGAGCTTCGGGGCGATGCGGCCGAGCGCCTCGGTGGCGGCGGCCTGCATGCTCGGCTCGACGGGCGCATCCTTGGTCCCGCCGGCGGCGATCGCCTCGAGCTCGTCCAGCGCGCGGGCGTCGCCCAGCGTGCCGAGCGCGAGCAGCGCCCGCTCCCGCTCTCCGGGCTCGCCCGCGCGCGCGACGAGCAGGAGCGGCCGGAGCGCCGCGGCGAGGCCCCTCGCGGCCACGCCCTCCGCGGCCGGCAGCACGAGCTCGCGCGCGCCCGCGCGCAGCACCGCCTCGAGCGGCCCCGAGGGCGCGCCCCTGTCCTTCACGCGCTTCGCGTACGACGTGACGGCCGTGACGCGCGTGGGGAGGTCGCGATCCGCGAAGAGCGCGACGAGGAGGTCGTTCTGCGCGAGATCGTCGCCAAGATCGAGCTCGCGCGCCGCGCCGAGGCGGAGCGCCGGGTCCTTCGCACGCGCGGCGGCGGCGAGGAACCCGAGCGCGCGCGCCGCGTCGCGCTTCTCGCGCTCGCGCCCCCGGTCGACGATCTCGAGGCACGCCTTGAACGCCGCGCTCCGGACCTCGGCGGCGTCGTCGTCGAAGCGCGCCGCGAGGGCGCCCGTCGCCTCGTGGTTCCGCGTGCTCCCGAGGGCGCGCGCCAGCGCCGCGCGGTCCGCCGGCGCGGCCGCCTCGTCCATGTGCGCCGCGAGCGCGCGCACCGCCGCGTCGCTCGCGAGCGCGACGAGCGCCTCGCGGGCGCGCGCCGACGTCGCGGCCGCGGCGTCGCGCAGGAACGCCGCCAGCACGTCGACGGCGCGATCGTCGCGGCGGCGGGCGAGGAGCTCCGCCGCGCGCAGGCGGAGGTCGTCGTGGTCGCTCTCCATCGCGCGGCAGAGGGCCGGCACGATGCGGGGATCGCTCGACGACGCGAGGCGCTCCAGCACGCCGAGGCGCAGGTCGGCGTGCTCGCTGCCGAGCGCCGCGAGGAGCGGCTCGAGGCTCCCCTTCGGGCAGAGCCGCTCGAGGAGCTCGAAGGCGTAGCGGCGCACGTCGGGCAGCGGCGAGCTCAGCGCGCGGACGATCTCGGGGCGGGCGTCCTCGCCGCGCGCCGCGATCTCGTCGAGCGCCGCCCGCGCCACGTCGGCGGACGCGGACGCGAGCCCGAGCGCGAGCGGCTCGCGCGCCCCCGCCGGGAAGAGCGCCTTGAGCCCGGCGAAGGCCGCCTTGCGGACGAGGTGGTGCGGGTCGTCGAGCGCCCGTACGAGCGGCGGGATCGCCGCCGTGCTGCTGACGTGCCCCCTCACGCAGACGTCGACGATCCGGTCGATGGCGTCCCGGCGGGTGCGGTGCGCCTCGTCGTCGCCCGGCGCGACCTGCCGGAGGAGCCCCATGTACGCGCCGAACGCGAGCCAGCGCAGCCGCTGCTGCTCGCCCTCCGGGACCGCGGCGATCTCCTGCTTGCTGCTCTGCTTCTGCCCGGGCTGCGCGAACGCGAAGAGGCGGCGGAGCCACCCCTTCCTGGGCGTCGTGTCGGTGTCCTCGGACGCGCGCGGCGTCGTGTCCGCCATGACGGGCGCGCCCGCGGGGCGCAGCGCGGCCACCCGCTTCGCCTCGCGGAAGTACTCGACGGGCTTGCGCCGGAGGCGGAGCACCTGCGCCGCCGCGTAGCGCTGCTCCGGGTTGTCGCTGGCGAGCGCCTCGGCCAGGCCGACGAGGATGCGGCCGCGCGCGACCTCGGGCGGCCACTCCTTCATGCCGGAGGGCTTCTCGCCGTCGGCCGCGCGATCGCGGTCCGCCTGCGCGGCGGCGTCGGGGCGCGCGGGCATCAGCACCTCGATGAGGTGGGCGAGGTACGCCTCCGGGTCGGCGCGGAGCTCCAGCGCGCGCGCCGCGGCGAAGCGCACGTCGGAGCGCTGCGACGAGAGCGCGCTGGTCAGGAGATCCGGCGGATCGCCCCGGCGGAAGGCCCTGAGGTCGCGCGCCAGCACGATCGCGAAGACGATCTCCTGGACCTCGCGCGCGCTGTCCTCGAGGCCCTGCAGCATGCCCCCGTAGCCCTCGGGCCCGAGCGCCGCGAACGACATGATGGTCGCGATGCGGATGGGCGGGTGCTCGTGGCGCAGCGTGCCCGTGAGCACCGGCAGCGCGCGCACGTCGCCGAGGCGCGCGAGCCCGTCGGCGGCCCACGAGCGCACCGCGACGTCGGCGTGGCCCATGGCGTCGAGCAGGTAGCCCTCCTCGCCGCGGCGGGCGGCCATCGCCAGCCCGCGCGCCGCCTGCTCGCGCACGTCGGGGTAGTCGTCCTTGAGCAGCTCGGTGGCGAAGTACTTGACGAGGCGCGGCGAGCCGAGCGTCGCCAGCGCGGTCGCGGCGCGGGCGCGCAGGGGGCCGAGGATCTGGATCGGCAGCTCTTTGAAGAGCGACCTGTCGGCGAGGAGCGCCCGCATCGGGTTCACGAGCTGCTCGTCGCGCCGCGCGGCGCAGAGCTCGGCCGCGCGCACCCTCAGATCGAGGTAGCTCGACTGGAGACCGATGTGGAGCGGCCCCGCCTCGCCGGGCAGGAGCTTGTCGAGCGCCTCGATCGCGGCGGTGCGCGGCCCCGCGTGGTCGTCCTCGAGCAGCCGGATGAGGGCGCTGCGCGCGGCCTCGCTCACCGGCGCGTGCGTGGCCCCGCGCGCGCCGCTCTCCCGGACCGACGCGTGGATCGACGCCATGGCGGCGAGGTGCGGCTCCACGGCGGCCTTGCCGCGGAGCTTCACGACCGCGTCGTACGCGGCTTGCGCGACGCCGGCGTCGCGGTCGCCGATCGCCGCGTGCAGCCGCTCCGCGGCCCACGGCGCTTCGCCGTGCGCCTTGAGCTCCTCGACGGCGCGCAGGCGCAGATCGGGGAAGCGCGCGAGCTGGGCGCGGTCGAGCGCCTTCTGCGGGTCCGAGGTGTGCCACGACCAGAGCGTCCGGAACGCCTCGCCGCGGACCTTGGGCGACTCGTCCTCGATCGCGTCGGCGAGCAGCGCCTCGGCCTCGGGGGGCCGCGGGCCCTTGCCCTCGCCGGCGAGCGCCACGAGCCGGTCGAGCCCGCGGACGCGGATGTCCTCCTGCGAGGAGCGGAGCGACGCCTCGGCCACGGCGAGCGGGGCCGACGACTCGAGCCGCGCGTAGGCGTCGAGCGCGGCGGCGCGCACCGACCCGTCCGCGTCGTCGAGCATCCAGATGAGCCGCTTCTCGGCGCGCGTGTCCCTGAGCTCGGCGAGCGCGGTCGCCGCCTGCCGGCGCAGCGACGGATCCTGCTCGCGCGTGAGCTGCAGCAGCGCGCCGAGGGCGCGCGTGTCGCCGAGCTGCGCGAGCCCGCGGGCGCCGCGCACCGCCGTGTCCGGCGTGCGGCACGCCACGGCGGCGAGCAGCGGCTCGAGGTCGGCCTCGGCGGGCTCGGCCCCGGGGCTCCCCACCCCGGGGATCCGGGCGCGCGTGGCCTGGAGCAGCGCCTCGTCGGCCGCCTTCGCCTTGGCCTTCGCCTCGGGCGCGGGCTGCTCGTCGCCGCCGGCGCTGGCCCGCCGCAGCACCTCGGCCGCGCGCCGGGCGATGTCGAGCGCCGCGCGGCCGAGGTCCTCGTCGCGCGCCTCGAGCGCGTGGGCGAGCGCCCGCCGCTCCAGCACCTTCGCGGCGAACGCGATGCGGCGCACCTCGGCGTCGTCGTCGTCGAGCGCGCGCGCCGCGATCGGCGCGAACGCCGGCGCCGAGAGCCAGCCCCTCAGCGCGGCGCGGACGAGCGCCTCGACCCGGAGGTCGGCCGGGCCGCGCTCGAACGCGGCGCGGAGCGGCTCCGGGCCGTCCGGGTGGAGCTTCTGGAGCTGGTCGAGCGCCGTGAGCCGCACCGACGCGTCGCGGGCGGCGAGCTTGTCGGCGATGAGCCCCGGGATGAGCGGCGAGCTGCCGTGGAGCTTGCCGATCTCGACGAGCGCCCGGCGCTGCACGTCCGCGGCGCGGGCCTCGAGGCCTGCCCGGAGCGGGGTGAGCGGCGCGTCGCGCTCGATCGCGCGGAGCGCCTCGAGCGCGGCCAGGCGGACGGTCGCGTGCTCGTCGTCGAGCGCCTCGCGGAGCTTCACGCGCGCGCCGCGGCGCCCGTGCGCCCCGAGCTCGCGGGCGGCCAGCGCGCGCACCTCGGCGTCGCGGTCCGACCGGAGCGCGCGCAGCGCGGCCTCGAGCGCCTCGGGCTCGTCGAGCGCCGCGAGCGTCTTGACGGCGCTCTCGCGCGCCGGCCGCGCCCCGGAGAGCGCCTGGGCGAGGACATCGAAGCCGTGCGCGAGCTCGACGGCGCCGTCCGCCGGCGCGCCGGTCGCGTCGATCGGGAAGCGCCACACCGTGCGCCGGTCCCCCGCGGCGAGGACGGCGCCGAGCCCGTCCTTCGCGTCGGTGGCGCCGCGCCCGGCGTGCCCTCGCGATCCTTTGCGCGCGGGGCCGCCGTCCGCGGGCGGCGCGAGCGCGAGCGCGTGGAGCGGCAGCGCGCTCGTCTCCAGCGTGCGCGGCTTGCGCCGGTCCTCGAGCCGGTGGATTCGGATCGCGCCGTCCACGCCCGCGGACACCAGGCGGTCGCCGGCCTCCTTGCCGTCCTCCTGCGGCGGCGGGGTGGGCAGGCACAGGAGCGCGCGGACCCCGCCCGCGTGTCCGCTCCCGTCCGCGCCGCGGACCTCGCACTCCACGTCGCCGACGAGGTACCAGAGGCGCACGGTGCCGTCGTCGCCGCCCGACGCGAGCCGCCCGTCGCGCGGCGTGAACGCGAGCGCCGCGACCGGCCCCTCGTGGCCGGGCATGTCGCGCTGCGCGCCGGTCGACAGCGTGATCACGCGGACGATGCCGTCGTCGCCCGCGACCGCGACCAGCTCGCCGGCAGGATCGAAGGCGACGGCGCGGAGCGGCGCTGTCGAGAGCGCGAAGGACGAGATCTCGGCGGCGGTCCCGGGCGGCGGTGCAGGGGACCCGGCGCCCCCGCCGACGCGCCAGACGCGCAGCGCGCCGTCGACGCCCACGGTCGCGAGGCGCGCGCCGTCCGGCGCCGCCGCGACCGCCGTGACGCCGCCCGGGTGCGCGTCGAGCGCCCGCGCCTCGGCCCCGGCGCCCGCGACGA
This sequence comes from Sorangium sp. So ce406, assembly GCF_051474675.1. Classification (NCBI taxonomy): domain Bacteria; kingdom Pseudomonadati; phylum Myxococcota; order Polyangiales; family Polyangiaceae; genus Sorangium; species Sorangium sp. So ce406. The sequence continues at coordinate 2,564,139 of NZ_CP150340.1, forward strand.
GCCGCAGCGCGCCGTCGGAGCAGGCCGCGGCGAGCAGGTCGCCCGCGAACGCGAGCCCCAGCACGTGCGCCGGCACGTCGATCGAGCGCACCGGCTTGTTCGCCGCGTGATCGAACAGCGTCACCTGGCTCGCGCCGGCGGGAGATCGCGCGGCCGACGTCTCGCGCGCGCCGCCTCCGCTCGCCGGCGCGCGCACCCCGCCGACGGCGAGGAGCCGCGGGCCGACCGCGAGCGCGCGGACCTTCTCGTAGTGGCCGATCGCGTGGCTCATGCGCGCTCCTGTCCGACGCTGGGGGCGGCGAGCCCTTCGATCACGAGCCCCGGGTGCGCGCGCCGGAGATGCAGGAGCGCCGCCAGGCACGCCTGCCACTCGCCCTTCGCGATCGATCCGGTGAACTCGGCGATGACGGGGGCGACGAGCGCCGCGAACGCGGCGTCCTCGACCGCGAGGTCGCGCACGATCTCGATCACGCGCCGCTTGGCTTCGCTCGCGGAGACGCGCCGCCGCGGGCCCGCGCCGTCGCCTGCATCGGGCGACCGCCCCGCGGGGATGCCGGAGAGCACGTACCGCAGGAAGCGCCGGAGCGCCTCGACGTCCTCGAACCGCCCCGCGTCCTCCGGCGGCTCCGTCGTCGGGCCGGCCTCCCCGCGCGCCGCGCGCGGCCTCCAGCCGGGCGGCAGATCGCGCGGCCGGTGCTTCTCCCAGAGCATGCGCACCGCGAAGAGGCGCACCTCGCGGTCGGCGCTCTGCATCAGCCAGCCGAGGCGCTCCGGGCCGCCGAGGCGCGCGTAGTGCTTCAGGATGAGCGACAGGCCGAGCTCGCGCGCGCTCTTCTTCAGGCTCTCCGTGAGCGCGAAGACCTGCGCCGGATCGAGCTCCTCGACCGTGAGCGTCATCGCCGGATCGGCCGACGGATCGCCGGCCTTGCGGAGCGCGTCGAAGGCGATGTTGCGCACCTCCTTCGCGTCGCTGTGGGCGAGCTCGTAGACGCGCGTCTGGTAGCCCCACGCCCGGAGCTCCGCGCGCGTGACGAGCGCGGCGAAGCGCCGGACGTCCTCGCGCGGGTCGAGGAGCGCGGGCCAGATCCGCTCGGCGGTGAACGCCGCGCGCTTCAGCGCGGGCTTGAGCTCGAGCTCCTTGGCCTCGCTCTGCTCCGGCCCGAGGACCGGGTGGTGGCAGCGCAGGTAGGTCTGCGCGAACGCGCGCATCGGCTCGGGCTCCTTCTCGCCGAGCGCGAGCGCGAACAGCTTCGCGGTGCCCGCCTCGCGGTCGCCGCGGCCGCTCGGGTCCTGCCCCGGGTCGAAGTCCTGCGGCTTCATGTGCGCGAGGAGGTACCGGCGCGCGAAGCCGTTCAGCGTGGGATCGGCGCGCCGCGCGAGCGCGAGCAGCCACGGGAGGGTGAGCTGCCGCGGCGTCACGATCTTCGGGTTGCCGAGCACCTCCAGCGCGACAGCGCGCGTCTCGGCGCTGAAGACGAGCCCCTTCAGGCGCTCCACGCTCTCGGCCGTCAGGTCGGGCAGGGCGTCGGCCTTCTGGAGCCAGGTCGCGACGGTGCGCCCGATGCTCTTCCGCGTGAGCGCGTCGAGCAGCCACGGCGTCCCGATCGCCGCGACCGGGTACTTGCCGAGCGCGTCCAGCGCGGTCTCCGTCGCGCGGTCGTCCTCCTCGTGGCGCGGGTCGTCGAGCACGCGCACCCAGAACCCCGTCCCGAGCTCGCCGGGGCGGTACCTGGCCTTGAAGTGCGCGGCCGCCCACCGCTTCTGCGCGGGCTCGCCGTAGATCATGTCGATGAGGAAGCGCTCGGGCAGCTCCGCGCGGTCGAAGCTCTCGCTCAGCGCCTTGGCGGCCCAGGCCTCGGTCTCGCCGCGCGTGAGCAGCCGCCCCAGGAGCTCGTGGCCGAGCGCGCGCGGGCTCCTGCCCTGGAGCGCCGCCGCCGCGAACGCGCGCGTGTCCTTGTGCGCGGAGGCGAGCAGGCCGGCGAGGCGCTCCGGGTCGAGATCCGCCGCGTGGGCGCGGGCGTACTCGATCGCGAACGCGCGCGCCTTGGCGCTCGGCGAGTCGAGCAGCGCGAGCGCGGCGTCGTGCAGCCCGAGGCCCCGCAGCTTGCTCTGGTGGAGCTCCGGCGAGCCGAGCAGCGTCTCGATCAGGAAGTCGTGCGCGCTCGCGAGCGGCCGGAAGGCGAGGCGCGCAAGCCACGCGGGCGTGACGCTCCTCAGCACCTCGGGGAAGTCCTTCCTGAGCCCCTGGATCGCGAACCTGGCCGGCGGATCGGCCTCGCAGGTCGACAGGAGGAGCATGAGCGGGTCGGGCGATCGCTTCCACGCCTCGTCGAAGGCGCGGTGCTTCACCATGTCGCTCGGCGGGACGCCGCCGTGGAACGAGCGCCCGTCGTACTTGCCCGCGCGGTGCGCCCAGACGTGGTTCGCGACCCAGAGGTCGCCGAACCTCGTGTCCGGCGTGTAGTGGCGGAGCACCTCGACAGCGAACTGCGGGTAGAGCTCTGGCACGCTGCGGCCGAGCTCGCGGAGGAAGCGCCACGCGCGGCGTCGCATGTAGATGAGCGTCCCGCGGGAGACCTCGCGCCGCCCGCCGCGCGCCACCTCGGTGTCGAAGCGGAACGCGAGCGCCCCGAAGAGCTCCGCGTCGAGGCGCGCCTCGGCCAGCTTGTAGATGCGCTTGAGCCCGCCCCACGCGCCGAAGACCAGCGGCGCGCTCCTGGCGACGTCGCACAGCGCGCTGCGCCCCGCGTCGGTGCCCTCCTCGTAGATGCGCACGAGCAGGTCGGCGAGCTCGAGCCGCGGCGGCGGGGCAGGGTCGAGCTGCGCGAGGAAGCGCTTCCACGCGTCGGTGGCCCGCTCGCGCCGCTGCTCGGGGGTGCGCATGCCCTGCGCGCTCGAGAGCAGCCCCAGGAACGCCGGGAAGGTCAGCGCGCCCTCGCGGGGCGGCGCCTCCGGGGTGGGCTCCGGCTGATCGAGGTAGGCCTCGATGGTCTCGGCGAGGGAAGGTGATCCGCTCGCGGCGAGCTGCTTGACGTTCGCGATGTCGATCGGGTTCGGTGAGCTCGCCAAGGCGCCTCCCGCGGCGGATGGCCTGAGAGAATCGCGATCTCAGCAGATCAGGTCAAGCAGAGTCGCTCCGGTCACGGCCGAAGCATCCCCTCGCGTGGCGTGTCTACGTGTCGCTCATTCGCCCACGTCCGCGCCCGAGGAGACGCCGCGCCGCGCACCGGCGTGGCGGGGCGTCTCCTCGGGCGCGCGCACGGCGGTCGGCTCACGCCGCGCGCATCCGCTGAACGCGTCGCGCGATGTGCGGGTCGCCGCCCGCGTCGAGGCTCGCGAGGTAGTCCTTGAGCGACCGCCCGCTGCGGGCGAGGTGCGCCTCGAGGTGCGGCGAGAGCGCCTTCCAGCGCAGCGTCCACCCGGCCTCCGCGCTCATCGAGCCGTGGTGCGGCCGGTCCACGAGCAGCGCGCCGAGCCGGAGGCCGAGCTCCGGGTCGCCGAGCTCCTCGAGCTGCCGTTTCAGGAGGGCGAGCGCTCCGGCTGCCGGCGAGGTCGCGGGCGGGGCCTTCCAGGTGTCGCGCACCGCGCGCGCGAACGCCGCCGCGTCGAGCTCCGAGAGCAGCTCGATCGCGCGCACGAGCGGCAGCCGGTCGGGCGCGTTCGGCGCGACGACGCGGGCCATGAGCGCGTCCAGCGCGGCCGACAGCGCCGCGTCGGTCGCGGGGTCGAGCCCGCCGAGCGCCTCGAGCGCGCGCCGGGCGCGGCGGGCAGCGCGACCGAGGGCCCAGCTCCGCCGGCCGCGCGCCGCCGCGAGCGACGCGAGCGCGTGGACAGCGGCCTTTCGCTGTGCCTCCGTGGCCTCGCCGGGCCGCACGCGCGGCGGCAGATCGAGCTTCGGCGGCGGGGGCGCGGCCTGCTCGGCGCTGGCCGCTGGCGCGTTGCCGGCGGGCGCGCCGCCAGAGGCGGCGGCCACTTCCAGGTAGCCCTCCCTGAGCTTCTCGGCGACCTTCTTCTCGAGCTCGCGCGACGCCGCGTCCGCCGTGGGGAACGCCTTCTCCTTGCGCTGGCCGGCGGTGCCGAGCCGGCCGTAGACGACGATGAACGTCCTGTCGTCCACGTCGGCCATCCAGAACTTGGCGCTCGTTCCCTGCACGAACTCGAACCGGCGCATGCACGCGACGATATCACGATGCGGCAGCGGCGCGCGCCGCGCTGCTGCGTGCGTGCCGCAAGGAGCGGGGCGCGCGCTCGTGCGGGGGCCGAGATGGTTGGACAGGGGCTCTCTTCCTACCCGTGGCGCTGACGGCGACGTGGCGAGCGCCCTCGCGCTGAGGAGCATGCGTCAGGCTGCCGACGGCGCTCAGCGCTCGAGGTCTTCATCGAGGAGCGCCCTGGACGCGGTTGATCGCGCGCGCCGGGACCGCCGTGCTCGGCGGCGCGGGCGCGACGTCGAACTCGATGCCACCGTCGGCCAGGGCGAAGGCGGCATAGGCGAAATCGCCGCCCGGGAGGTGCCATACGGCCTTTCCGCCGCGCGCCACCGGCCGGCCGTCGACGACCATCCATCCCTCGACGGGCGTCGACCAGCGCGCCTGCACCATCTCCTGCGGATGCGCGGGATCTTCGACGTAGCGATCCGTCGTGCTGAAGTCGGTGACGGCGCCGCGCTCGTCGACGAAGACGCGCGCCGTGACGGTCCTTCCGTGGTCCGTGAGCGCGACGTCGAAGGACCCGTCGTCCACCGCCGTCCACGTCGCCTCCGGACCGAGCACCATCGACGGCGCGAAGAGGATGGCGTCGTTCAGGTACGTGACGAGCTCGCCGGTGTCGATCTTGGCGTTGGCCTCGTCGACCACGCTGAACGTGTCGAGGATCCGGCCGAGCATCCGCCCCTGCCCGCGCACGTACGTGTCGCGCACGAGCAGCATCACGAAGCCGTAGCGGAGCCGCATGTGAAAGATGCGCGCGATCCCGAGGCGCGAGTCGTACTGCCACGCCTCGCACGGCCTCCACGGCTGGTCGGGGCGCCTGCGGAACGCGCCCGTCCACCGCGCGCGGAAGGACCACACGCGCGGCCGGCCGACGACCCTCATGAAGCGCAGGTAGCGCTGCGCCGCCGCGGGGAGCGCCGCGAGATCGGCCTCGGTGACCGGATCGCGCGACCCGGGGTCGCTGCGGAGGCCGGCCTCCGCGACCTCGCTGAGGAACCTGGCGCGCATGCTGCGCGACGGCGCAAGTCCTGCGGTGGGCAGGATGTCGGAGCCGCGTTCTTCGTCCATGGAGAGCCTCCTCGGAGACACGACAGAGCAGGGCTCGTGCCCGGTCGCCCGACGTGCCCGGTCGCCCGACGCGCCACGGTCCTCGCGGGCGGACTCCGCGCGCCTCAGGAGAGCGGCGGCGCCGGCGGCCGGCGCACCAGCACGTACGGGGCGACCACGAGCGACAGGAAGCGCAGATCGATCTGGAGGGGCCAGCGCGCGAGGTCCTCGGCCGTGGGCTTGGTCAGCTTGCCGCTCGCGATCCAGGCCTGGACCGCGGCCGCGTCGTTCGAGGCCACGGCCTCGCCCACGTCCAGGAGATCGAGATCGGCGTCGACGAGGATGACCGCATCACGCGCTGCGTGGGCGCGGAGGTCGGTCCAGAAGACCTCCCCGAACGTGTTGGCGAGCCGTTCGCGCATGGGCGCAGCATAGACCCCGGGCGGCGGCCGCCAAGGTGGCGACGCGCCGCTCGGTCCGGCGAGGGCAGCGGCCGCCGGCCTCGGCGGTCCAGGCGGAGCGACGGCAGCCCGCGTCGCTCGCGCGGCGCGGGGCAGGTGGCCGCTCGCCTCGCGCGGGCCGAGCCGATCTTGATTCTTGTTATCGAGGGGATCGAGGTGCCGCGCGCCGAGGCGCGCTTCGCAGGACTGGGCGGGTGAGCGGCGCGGGGCTCTACCAGCCCATGTTGTGGTGAATCCAGCAGTCGATCTGCTCCCAGCCCGCCCGCGCGCCGAAGTGGCCATTCAGGATGTGGCCGGTGTCGGGGACGATCGCGGTCGTGACGCTCTCGGCGCTGGTGTAGAGGGCCGCGTCGGAGTCCACATACGCCGCCGGCTGCAGCTCGTCCGTCTCTCCGAACTGGATGAGCACCGGGCTCGTCACGCCCTCGATCCCGGCCAGCGAGGGGTTCTCGGAGACCGCGAGCAGGCTCAGGAACTGACCCCGCGTGTACGTGTCGGCGATGGTGGCGTTGTCGAAGTCGATCACCGCAGGATCCGCGTTCGCGGCGTCGTAGAAGACGTCGGTGCGGATCTCCGTCGGGATCGCGATATAGGGGGTCTGCAGCAGCGCTGAGATCGCCTCGGGGGGCACCGGGATCGGGTGAGGCGTGAAGGCGAAGCCGGTGTTGACGAGGACATCCGCGTCATTGTAGGTGCTCTGAACGTACGTGCTGATGATGGCGCCGTTCGAGTGGCCGACGAGGGCGATCTTCCGGAAAGGCGTCTTGAAGACCCCTCCGCTGGTGCGCATCTCCGTGATGACCTGATGCACGCTCTCGGCGGTCTCGGCGAGGTCGAGGAAGTCGCCGTCCGGCCGGCTGCTCTCTCCGGCGCCGAGCACGTCGAGCGCGAGGACGGCATACCCCTCCTTGGCCATGTAATCGGCATAGGAGTATTTGCGTCCGCCGAACGACGGGATGTCCCAGTACTCGTGCGTGTAGGTGAGGCCGTGGACAAGCACCTGGAGCGGGCGGTGCTTGTAGCTGCCGCGGTAGTAGAGGTAGCCGACGACGTCGTACGTGTTGCCATCGGAGAGGGTCACCGGGAAGACCAGGCGCTCGACCTTCGTGGGCTGGTGCTTCGACGAGGACGCCTCGGCCTGGCTCGCGGGGAGCGCGGTGGCCGCGAGCGTCGCCGAGAAGAGAACCGTGCTGAGTGTGCGAGAATACAGATTCATCACTTGACCCTCATGGTTGCGGTAGGTGATTGGAGGTGAGGCAACGGCTCTCGAGGTGCGATGCGCGTAGCCTCTTCGCCCCAGCACCGCTTCACAGTGTTCGCAAGCATTGGACCAGTAAGTATAGACATCATTTGAAACAGCGCACGTTCGCGGCGCGCGGCCGAATCACGGCACCCGGGAATGCTCTTGGCCTCCAGCGCGCCATCCGTGTGAACGATCGGACCCGCGCGGACCGTCGCGCAGCGTGGACGCTCCGCGAATCGTTGCGTTGTGCCGCAATGGTTTGCGTAGATGGAACGCCGGATGCCGCAGCCGCCCACGTGGATCCCCGGACAGCCGCGCTCGTTGCATTGCTGTGATGGTGTCAAAATCTCGCTGCGCTTCACGGCGCCTTGCGATCCGTCATCGCAAACAGCCGTCACCGCAGCCCGCACATGCGCTCGTGTATCGATGTGCGATTTTCACGGTCGCGCTGTACTCGTGACCCCGGCGTTGGTCGCGTCTCGGCGGGCGGTCCCGGCGAGCCGCAGCGCGGATGTTGCCCTCGCCTGGAACAGGCGCGCCGGCTCCCTCTGCCCTGGCGACGTCGCGCTGGACGATCATGCCGTCGCTGCCGTAGGTAGAGGGCTGGACGCGCTGACGTGGCATCAAAGAAGCGAAAACGCAGGTCCTGGGGGGCCCAGGCGCTCATCGCGCTCGCCGTGACCGGGCTCAGCGCGGCGGGGGTCAAGTGCGGTCTCGAGCGCGGGCTCAAGGAGCTCGGCCTGGACCACGGCGAGGATCGCCCCTCCAGGCCGTCGCCCTCGCCCGGCCGGTCGTCCAGCAGCCCCCCGCCGGCGAAGAGCGCCCCCCCGAAGGGAGCGCCCACCGCGCGGCCGCCCGCGCTGAGCGTCCACCTCGAGCTCGGCGTGCCGGTCCGCACGGGAGCCCGGGCCGCGCGGACCGAGGCGGCGGCGTCCGACGATCACCTGATGATCAAGCCCCAGTACGCCCTCTCCTACAACCGGTCGAGGAACGTGGCGAACTGGGTGAGCTGGCGGCTCGACGCGGCGTCGTTCGGCGACGCGCCCCGCCATCGGGGGAAGTTCCTCGCGGACAGCGCGCTGCCGGACGGATGGTACCGCGTGCAGCACGACGACTACACCGGCTCGGGCTTCGATCGCGGCCACATGGTCCGCTCCGAGGAGCGCACGCGGACCCCCGAAGACAACAAGGCGACGTTCCTCCTCACCAACATCCTGCCGCAGCGGCACGACCTCAACGCCGGTCCGTGGCTCCGGCTCGAGGAGGCGTGCCAGGAGCTCGCGCAGAAGGAGCGGCGCGTGCTGTTCCTGACCGCAGGCGGCCTCTTCGACGAGCGCGGGCGCTCGCCGACGATCGGCAAGGGCGTCGCCGTACCGGACGCCTTCTTCAAGATCGCCGTGGTCCTCGAGCCGGGGCAGGGGCCGGAGGACATCGGGCCGTCGACGCGGGTCATCGCGGCGGTGATGCCGAACGCGACAGGGATCCTGGAGGAGGGCTGGGGGCAGTACCGGACGACGGTCGACGAGATCGAGCGGCGCGCGGGCTACGACTTCCTGACGGCCGTCCCCGAGGCGGTGCAGCGAGCGCTCGAGGCGCGCACCGACGACGGGCCCACCGGCGGCCGCTGAGCGGCGCGCTCTCCGTCGATCACGTCTCGACGACCTTCGTCTTCACGCCGATCCACGCGCCCGACGGGTGCCGGCCGAGGGCGTAGACGTCGATCGCGACGCACCCCACGCGATAGACACGGAGGTCGGTCAGCTGGCGCTCCAGCAGGTCCATGAGGCGCCGGTACCGCGCCGCCTCGGCCTGCGCCGCCTCGCCGGCCTCCTCGGGCGGATCGAGCACGGGCGCGAAGAAGTCGCCCACGGTCGTGACCTCGACCGCCGTGTCCGCGGCGAGCTCCTCGGCCGCGAGCAGCGCGGCCGGCGAGGACGCATCGACGTCCCACCGGGTCGGGTGGAGCGGGTGATCGGACTCGCTGGGGAACAGCAGGCCCTGCGCGGCCTCCTGCAGGGAGGCGAGGAGCTCTTCAGGCGACGCGGGTTGGGCCTGCATACGGGATCTCCGGGCGGCTGCACGGGCGAACCCGCGCTTGCTGTGAAATGGTTATTTTGCCGTGAAGCTGGACGATTGTTCCACCGCGGCGCCGGTCATTCCACCGTGAAGCCGAAGGTGTACGGCGCCTGCATGGGCACGCTGTCCGGGCCGAGGGCGCTCTTCACCTGGGAGACCATCACCTCGTAGGCGCCCGGCGCGAGCGGCTCCGCCGGCGTGAAGATCAGGCTGCCCGGCGCGATCTCGTCCACGGCGCCGGCGACCGGCTCGCCGTCGCGCGCCACCTGGACCGCGGCGTCGTAGCCGCCCGCGTCCGGCGGATCGACGTCGCGCGAGAAGCTGATCTCGATCGCGGGCGCCCCGGCCACGAGGGTCCCATCCGCCGGGGCGGTGCCGGCCACCAGCGGATCGCGCCAGTACCGGATCCCCTTCTGCGTGTCGGGGATCGAGCCGTCGTCCCACGCCGTGGAGGTGTCGTCGACGACCTGCCCGCTGCTCCCGATCGGGATCGAGACGGCGCGGTTGTTCGTGCCGGTGATGCTGCCCCACCACTCCACGCGCTCCCAGGTGCCGCGGGCGTACTTGTACTGGAGCTCCGTCCCCTCCGGGATGTCGACCGTTGTCTGCCAGAGCCCGCCGCCCGTGTGCGTCATCGCGACGAGGCCCGGGTTCCACGGGCCGAGCGCGTCGATGCTGCCGGGCACGTAGATCGCGGACATGGCCGGCGTCTCGAGCGGCGCCGAGACGCGGAACGTCACGGCCACCGTCCGGGGGGTCGCCGCCTGGACGATCTCGTTCGACGCCGGCGACTCGGTGCCGTCCGCGTAGACGGCCCGGACGATGTAGGAATAGGTCTGGTTGGCGGTGAGGCCGGTGTCCGAGAACGTCGTGAGGGCGCCGTCCACCTCCGCGTGCGCCGTGTCGCCGTATAGCCCGCCCGGGAGGTGCCGGTACACGCGGTAGGCGACAGCGTCGGGCGCGGGCTCCCAGGCGAGCTCGATGGTGTCGGCGCTCGTGCCCGTGGCGCGAAGGTCGGCCGGCGCGTCGACCGGCGGGACGACCGTCACGAGCACCGGCGCCGCGTCGCCGACGGCCACGCTGACCTCGCCGAGCTGGGAGATCTGGAGCTCGAAGGCCACCGTCACCGTCGCGTCGGCGTTGATCCGGACGAGGCGCGCGTCGACCGGGGTGCCCTCCACCGTGATGCCGATCGTCTCGCCGCCGACGAGGTTCCCGGTGTTGGTCACCTCGGCCGTCACAAGGACGAAGTCGCCCTGCGCGACCTGCGCCGGCACCGTGACGCTCTCGACCGTGTAGCTCGGCGGCCGGTAGTCCTCGACGCTCGCCGTGTCCTCCGGCGTCGCCGGGCGGATGCGGACAGCCTGGCCGCCGCTCGACTCCATGGCCGCGATCAGCGTGTCGGCGGACGTGACCAGGAACCGGCTGCGGGCGACCAGCTCGGGGCGCGCGTCGTAGTCGGCCTCGGCGTCGTCCGTGTACGTTTCGGCGACGAACGCCCCCTCGCCGAGGAAATCGAGCGGGATCCGGAGCGCGCGGGCGGTGCTGTCCGTGCCGCTCCCGAGGTACCACGCGCTGCCGCTCCGGCGCGCGATCGTCATGTGCTCGCCGATCGAGGCGTTCAGCACGCGGGTCTCGTCCCAGGTCACCGGCACCTGCTCGATGAACGCGAACTCGGGGCGCCCCTCGTAGTGCTCGGGGATGTCGGTCACCATCTGGAGCCCGCTCAGCAGGATGACGTAGAGCGCGAGCTGGTGCGCGCGCGTCGTGTGCACCCGGGCGGGCGGGTTCCCGGCAAAGGGGCTCTCGGGGATCTTCTCCGGCGCCCAGAGGACCTCGAAGATCCCGGGGTTGTAGTCGACCGGGCCCCCGAGCATCCGGGTGAACGGCAGCGTCAGCGTGTGCGAGGCGGGGTTGCCGTCGCTCCAGGCCTCGTACTCCATGCCGCGCAGCCCCTCGCGGCTCATGAAGTTGGGATACGTGCGCTCCTCGCCCGTCGGCTTGATGGGCTCGTGCGCGTCGACCATGATCTGGTGCTCCGCGGCCCGCCTCGCCACCTCGGCGTAATGGTTCACCATGCGCTGGCTGTAATGGTGATAGCCCGGGATGTTCCCGACATAACCCGTCTTGATGGCGTGGATGCCGAGCGACTCGTACAGCGCGAACGCCTCGTCGAGCTGGGCCTCGAAGCCATCGACGTTGGCGCCTGTCTCGATGTGGGCGACGAAGCCGACGCCGCGCTCCGCCCCGTACGCGACGACCTCCTCGAGGTCGAAGCGGTCGTTGGACGCGGTGTAATCCATGTCGGTCCACGCGCCGTCCCAGCCCTGGTTCCAGCCCTCGGCGAGCACGAACGGGATGCCGTGCTCGCCCGCGAAGTCCATGGTGCGTTGCGTGTTCTCGGTGGTGGCGCCGACGTGCTCGCCGGGCTCCCAGGTCGACAGGCCCTTGTGGATCTCCCACCAGACGCCCATGTACTTGCCCGGCCGCAGCCACGACAGATCGCCGTCGCAGATGGCGCACGGATCGTTGAGGTTGAGGATCAGGTGCGACTCGAGGAGGCGCCCGGCGCCGGTGCCGATGGTCAGCGTGCGCCACGGCGTCTCGAAGGGCAGCGCGACCCGCGCCTTGACGGCGGTGCTCTCCTGGCCGCTCCGCGCCGGCACGAGCGCGCTCCGGAACGCGTGGGGGACGCCCGGCAGCGCCTCCAGGGTCATGGCGGCGTAATCGTCGAGATCGGCCTCGTGCAACGCCACATAGAGGTCCTCCGCGAGCTGGACCGTCATGGGCGTATTGGCGTTGGCGACCGTGCTGAGGGCGCCCCGGTTGTACAGCGACTCGTCGCCCTCGAAATCGGCGCGCGTCCACCAGGCGGTGCCGTCCGAGGCGAAGCGAAACTCGGTGTCCTCGGAGGTGATCGTGAGCTCGCCGAGGCCGTCCTGCTCGGGGATGACGTAGCGGAGGCCCAGCCCGTCGTCGAAGACGCGGAAGACGACGTCGAGGCGCCTCGCCGGGGCGTCCGATTCGAGGTGGACCGTGAGCTCGTTGTAATGCTCGCGAATCTCGGAGGCGGCGCCCCACACCGGGTTCCAGGTCGAATCCTCGGTCCGACGATCGGCGCTGGCGACGCGCACGCCGCGGCCGAGCGGCCCGAGGTCGCCGAGGTCGAGGCCGAGCGCGGAGTCGGCAAGGATGGCCCTGCCCGCGCGCTCGACCGAATAGGAGGGCACGCCGTCCTGCACGTCGAACGTCACGACGATCTCGCCGCCCGGAGACGTGACACGCTGCTCCGCGCCTGGCTCCCCGCCGCCGCCGCCGAGGCCACCTGGGCCGCCGCCGAGGCCACCACCGCCGCCTGGGCCGTCGCCACCCAAACCACCTTCGCCGCCGAGGCCGCCAGCGCCGCCGAGGCCGCCGCCTCCAGCGTTCTGACCGCCCCCGGTGCCAGCGGGAGGACTGTGCTCGTCGTCACCACAGCCGGCCGTCAGCGGGAGGAGCGACGCGACCAGGCCGAGCCAGGCGACCCGAGTGCGAACCCTTTTCGCGATCGTTGCGCATTCGATGGTCATGGGGCGTCCGTGCGACATGGCGTACCTCCCGGGCGGCGTCAATCGTGTGCCGCCCGCTTGGGCGATGTTAACTTGTTGAATTTACAATGGTTTTGTGCTGCCAGGACCCCGCCGCACAGGTTGCGCTTGACATCTCAGGGACGTTTCGGAGCTGCCTCTTCCCGGAGCGCATGATCGGCGGTGACGCGACGCTTCAATCTGCCTGCTTGCGAACGGGAGAATCCGCTTGCTCCCGGGGCTTTGGCGATGGTACCGGACGCGCCTGCCCCTGGTGGCCGATCCACCCTTCCGCTTTCCGTTGCCGCGTTGCATGCTCGGCGGAAACCCGAGCAAGGAACAAGGATTCAAACTGCCATGTCCAAGATGAAGCTCAAGCCCGGCGTGATCACTGGTTCCGCTCTTCAGGAACTGTTCGAGTACATGAAGAGCGTCGAGTGCGCGCTGCCGGCCGTGAACGTGATCGGCTCGCACAGCACGACCGCCGCCCTCCAGGCGGCCAGGGAGGCCAAGAGCCCCATCATCATCCAGTTCTCGAACGGCGGCGCCCACTTCTTCGCCGGCAAGTTCCTGGACAACAAGGGCGAGAAGGCCGCCGTCGCGGGCGCGATCGCGGGTGCGCACTACGTGCGGAACCTGGCCGAGGCCTACGGCGTGCCGGTCATCCTGCACACGGACCACGCCGCGAAGAAGCTGCTGCCGTGGGTCGACGGCATGCTGGAGTACGGCAAGAAGTTCTTCGAGAAGAACGGAGAGCCCCTGTTCTCCTCGCACATGCTCGATCTCTCCGAGGAGCCGCTCCACGAGAACCTCGAGATCTGCCAGAAGTACCTGCGGCAGATGGCGGCCCTCAAGATGACGCTCGAGATCGAGCTCGGCGTCACGGGCGGCGAGGAGGACGGCGTCGACAACAGCGGCATCGACAACTCCAAGCTGTACACCCAGCCGGCCGAGGTCCTCGCGGCCTACGACGCGCTGAAGCCGATCGGCAACTTCACGGTCGCCGCCTCGTTCGGCAACACGCACGGCGTCTACAAGCCGGGCAACGTGCAGCTCCGCCCGCCCATCCTCAAGAACTCCCAGGACGCGATCCAGAAGGAGCGCAAGACGGGCGCGAAGCCGGTCGACTTCGTGTTCCACGGCGGCTCCGGCTCGACGCGTGAGGAGATCCGCGAGGCGGTGTCCTACGGCGTCATCAAGATGAACATCGACACGGACACGCAGTGGGCCTTCACGCAGCCCATCAAGAAGTACATGGACGACAAGGGCGCCTACCTGAAGTCGCAGCTCGGCAACCCCGAGGGCGAGGACAAGCCCAACAAGAAGTACATCGACCCGCGCGGCTGGCTCCACCTCGGCGAGAAGGGCGTGGCAGCGCGCCTCGTCGAGGCGTGCAAGGACCTGAACTCGTTCGACAAGTTCGACTTCTGATCACGGCGAGGGCGCCGGCCCGCCCCTCCGGGCGGCGCCGGCGCGACCCGCTCCCGCGCGCGAGCTGCCTTGCCGCTCGCGGCGCTGGCTCACGAAGGCGACGAGTGCGCGGCGTGAAGCGAGCGGGCCGCCGCCGTCGCCGCGCGGCGGCGACGGGGTAGCCGGGAGAGCGGCAGTCCGAAGAGCCCGAAGGCGGTGAGCTCGATGCCGAGCACGGGCAGAAACGAGAACCCCGCGAGCTCGCTGGCGAGGAGCTGCACGAGGGCGATCGGGAACGCGACCGTCAGCAGCGCTGTCCGGTAGGGAATGCCGTGCAGCAACGCGAGCAGCACGCCGACGATCCCGGCGGTCAGGCAGCCGTCTGCGCCGGGGAGCAGCGCGAGCGCGCTCGGGGTGCGCTGCGCGGCGCGCAGCCACAGCAGGGCGCCGCCCACCAGCAGGACAAGCGCGATCGGCAGATTGCCGGAGGAGCGGAGCGTCGTCTTCTGGGTTTGCAAAGCCATGATCCGGGCGCGAGAGCACGGCTTGTGCCGGCGGCGGAACCCGGCGCCGAGGGCTGACGGGCGCGCCGCGCGACGCAGCGGTTGCGCGGCGGCGCATGCGCTGCGCGTCCCGCGCGACGGGGCGCCGTCAAGGCGCAGGAGGGCCGCCCGGCGGCTCGGTGGGGCGCTCGCCGGGGCGCCCCGGCTCGAAGGGCGCGAGCCGGATGCCGAGGTTCAGGAGCTTCACGCAATCCTGGTCGCACGTGGGCCGCCCGCCGGGGAGCCGCGAGCACCGTGCGACCTCGACGTGCTCCTCCGAGCGCCCGTCGGTGACCAGCAGGCACCGCACCGGGGAACCGGTCCGCGGACAGACCAGGGTGATCTCCGAGACGCGGTGATGTCGTCGGGCGAGCAGACGTCTTGTGGAGACGACCAGCGCGAGAGCGCCCCCGCCGGCCGCCAGCAGCATGATGAGCCAGTCTGCCATGGCAAACCCCCCTTCCGAGGAGCGCGGCAAAGGGCGCGCCACCGGGAGCGCCGAGAGAGGGGCAGGCGCGCGGGAGACCCGGCCATCGCAGGTGCAGCGCGTGCGTCTCCGGCGCAGAGCATGCGCGGCTGGAGCTCGACCTGCCGCTGGCGCCCGGGCCTGGCGCGGACACCCCATGAGAGAAGAACGGGTGGAGGCGCGTGGCACGGGAGGAAGATCCATGCCATTTGCGGCCCGGACGGCTTGATCGGACTCTGCTGCGGTTGGCTCTCGTCTGGCTTGGCGATTGCAGTCGCACCTCGCATCGGCCGAGGGCCGGGGGAGGAGGGCGCCATGTGTTGTCGTCTGGATGCACCGGAGCGGTTGGCGTGGCTGGAGGTCGAGGGCGATGGCGTCGGGCCGCGGCAGGTGCGCTGTCCGCGGAAGGAAGATGAGATGACCGACACCCACGCGTGCTTCGCCTGCAAGCGCTTCGGGACGCTCGCGATCCACCCGACCGGGAAGAAGGTCTATGTCGTGTGCGAGCCGTTCGCCGAGACGACGGGCGAAGGCGCGTAGCGACGCGCGTGGTACACGGCGTCTCCGCCCCTCCACGTCTGCAACGGAGGCGTGGGCCCCGGCGACCACGTCGCCAGGACGCCGGCGGAGGCATACCCCGCCGCGACCCTCTGGCTCGTCCCCAACGCCAGGCGACCGAGCGGACCGGACGATCGTCGCCGCGGGCTATCTCCTGTCGTCGCGGTGGCTCACGAGCCGCCGCCACAGGGCGCCGAGGCCGTGGGCGAAGATCGTCCGGTCGTCCTCCTCGTCCTCGATGGCGTCCGGATCGAACGGCAACGCCTGCGGATCGACCACCGCCAGGGCCGCGCGCTGCGTCTCGTCCGGAGACGGGTGGATCCGGAGCCGCCCGTCGCGCCGGATCGCGCGGTCGTCGAGCTCGGCTACCAGGTCCGCTCCGCAGGAGAGATCGTCGACCCCGAGGTGCTCGGCCATCAGGCCGAGCCTCGCCGCGCAGATCGAGCGGCCGAGCGCGTCGCCTGGATCGTCCGTCTCGAAGGACGCGTTGAGCTCGGTGTCCACAGCGCAGCTCCGGTTCGTGAGGTTGGCCGAGCCCACGGTGAAGAAGCGGTCGTCGACGACCATCACCTTGGAGTGGATGTAGGTGGCGCGCGGGGGCTCGCCCTCGCCCTCGTGCGCCGGTACCGTGTAATAGATGCCGAGCGCGTGGCCGGTCCCCGCCGCCGCCTTGCGGAGGTCGTCGATGACCTTGGCCTGCGCGAGCCCGACCGCGACCTCTTCTTTCATCGTCTCGGCGCGCATGTTGAGCACGACGACGACCTGCAGCGGGGAGCCGCCGGCCCGGCGCAGGCGCTGGATCAGGGCCTCGCTCACCTCGCGCGAGCTGAAGTACTGGGTCTCGATGTAGATCGACCGCTCGGCGCGGGCGATCGCGTCGAGGTAAAGGTCGCAGATCTCGCGGCAGCCCTCCGTTCCGGTCGGGGCGCCGCGCGGGTCCGTCCGGCTCAGCGCCACCCGCCCGGAGGCGAGCGGGACCGCGCTCTCCGGCGCGTGGTCGTCGCCGAACGTCGCGCCGTCGGCCGCGGGGAGATCGAGCGGCTCACCGCAGGCGGCGCTCCAGCGCGCCGTGAAGAGGTCCGCGAGGCTCTCGCTCACCTCGCGGCCGTGGAGGTAGGCCTGTACGTCGTGAAAGGGCTTGTGCGGCTCGCCGCGGCTGAGGCGGAGCGGGTTCTTCTCCAGGTGGCGCCGCGTGTCCCAGCGATCGTTGCAGAGGTCGAGCCCCCCGAGGAAGGAGAGCTCGCCGTCGATGACGGCGAACTTCTGGTGATGACAGCCCTTGTCGACATGATTGCTGTCGAAGCGGAAGCGCAGCCGCTCGCTCGTCGTCCACTCGAAGACGATCTTCTGGAGCCACTCGCGCTCGATCGCGAAGACCACGTGGAAGTCCCAAGCGAGGATGTAGATCTGGAGCTCGGGCGCGCGCTCGCAGAGGCTGTCCAGGAACTTGAGCAGCGTGACCGGCGCGGGCGCGCCCTCCGCGTCCTCCCCGCGGAGCAGGCAGGCGTCGCTGTCGAACTGCCAGCCCGAGAGCAGGATGTAACGACGCGCCCGTCGCGCCGCATCGTAGAAGGCACGGTAGTAGTCGGAGCCGTCGATGAGCAGCCCGGCGTTTCGCACGGGCCGCTCGCACCAGACGTTCCGCCCCGGGGAGAGGATGCGCGGCATGCTCCTCCATACCCAGATCGCCGCGCGGAGGCCACGACGGCGAGCGGTCCGGCGCGCTGGAGGTCGGCCAATCGCGCGGGCCCACAACGTCGTCCGTCCGGCAGACCGTGGAGAGCGCGCCGGGGGAGGGGGCGCGGTTCGTGGTGGAGATCCCGGTGCGGCGGTAGGGGAGGGCGGGCTGCGGGCAGCGCGGGCTGAGCCAGGCTTTGAGGAGACTCAGCCAGCCAGCACCTTCCGGAGCTGCGGTTCGAACACCGTCCAGAAGAACCGCACCGATTCGACTATCTGCGCGCGGTAGGGCCCGAGGTCGTTCCAGTACTCCCCTGTCGCCTGCTCGTAGCGGTATGCGGGCCACCAGGCGGTGGTGGTGGCGAGCTTGTGCGGCTTGATGAGGTTGGCCTCTCCGAACGCCGCACGAAGCCTCCTCGACAGCTCCTTGCCGTCGTCGAGTTCGTAATGTGTCCACACCCCTGTGTAGGGGCAGCCAGGAGACGTCGTGAAATTGAGATGTCTCGATTTGTACCACTCCAGGCCGATCCCGACCTTCGGCTCGAGCTCGCCTTCGTTCGATTCGAGCCATTCTGGCAAGATCAAGAAGATCTTCGGCCAGTCATCTTCCAGATCTTTGTAAACTTGTATGTCCGGAGAAAGCTCGGCGGCGAGCCCGGCGATGTCATCTGCGCAAGAGCACAGAAAGGCGTGCGCGAGCTCGGCGACGGGCTCGCCGAGGGCGGCCCACTCCTCGATGAGCTCCTGATGCCGGAGATAGAATACGGCACGCGGATCGTCGATGCGGTTCATTGGAACTCCCTCTCCAGTGTGGCGAGATAGTTGGACGCCACCTCGCGTCCGTGCGCCGTGGCGCCCTTCCCCGGCGCGCAAGCCAGCGCGTCGCGGAGCATCACGGCGATATCGGCGTAGCTCATCGTCTTGAACGCCTCCCGCGCGTCCCCCGTCGCTGTCACGGGCGCTCGTCCCGATGGGGACAGGAAGACGAACAGCGCACCTGGCTCTGGGCCGAAACTCTCGTAAAGCTGGTCGCATTGCTGCGGCTGTTCACGTGCATCGACCTTGTTCTCGATCACGAGGTAGAGCCCAGGTCCAGCGACCACGATGTCGGCGCGGACCGTGCCCTTGCTCACCTCGAGGGCGGGCCGGGCGCGGTTCAGCTCGGCTGTCGGCGGATCGGACGTGCAGCGGCGGAGCAGCGCCTCGAGGAAGCCAGAACCGAAGCCGTGTCGGCCCTGAGGATCGAGCAGCCACGCCAGCAGCGCAGAATGATACAGATCCTGTCGGCTTTGCCCGAGGATGCTCAGGAGATCGTCCGGTCCGCCTACCCAGTGGCCATCTCTCAGCAGCGCCTCTTGCTCGGCGCGGATCTCGGCGAGCTGTGTCTCCCACGCGGCAACCTGTGTCACGCGGGTCTCCTGCTCCCTTGCCACGATGGCGCGCCACTCGGTCGCGAGGTCGGCGATCCGGGGCTCGTCGGCTTCAGGCCCTGACGCGAAGAGTGTCATCTGTCTCCTTCACCCTGTCCTCTCTGCGGACCTATAGAACGCCTCGCGTACACGTGCAATGGCCGGCGGCGGACTCCGCGAACTGCGCTTCCAGCCTCGCCACTAGCTTCGGAAACCGCTCCTCGAACGGCTCCTGCTCATCCTCCACATCCATTCCCCCCACATGTCGCCCCGGCGTCAGCACACGCTGGTGCGCGCGCTCCTCCTCGAAGGTCGCGCTCTCGCAGAACCCCGCGACGCTGATGAGCTGATCGCGGACGCGGCGGTCGCTCACGGGAAGCTCGAAGCGGGCCACGAGGGCCAGCAGCTCGTCCCGGGTGCGATGGGTCCGAAGGTCTCGCTTGGTCGGCATGCGGTCCGAGCAGATTACGACCGCACCGAATCGACAATCAACGCCGAGCGCTTCACGTGAGCCGCCGCGAGCGCTCGGTCCCTGGCGAGGGTGTCAGAGCATCGCCGCCGTCAGCCTACCCTCTCGGGCTGGCGCTTCGCCCGCGAGCTGGGCGGCCTACCGCGCGTCGCCGCGGGCAGAGCGGCGCGGCGCAGCAGGACGCCGGGCTCGACACCGAGCGCGTCGGCCAGCCGGACCAGAACGACGACGCCGACGTTCGTCTTTCCCCTCTCGACGCGCTGCAGGAAGCCCGTGCCCGAACGCGCCCCTGCCCGACCTCGGCAGCCGCCCCCTCCCGGTCGAGGACCTCCCGTCCCTCGCGCGCCTGTCGCCCTTCGCGCTGGCGGAACGCGCCGAGCTCGCCCTCCAAGCGGCGACCCGCCTGGCAACCATCCGAGCGGCGACCCGTCACCGTCCGACGAGGACGTGGAGCTGACCCATGCGATCGAGCAGGCCGCCGAGCATGCCGAGCTTGCGGAGGCCCTCCGCGACGAGCGGCGGCATCTCCATGCGGCCGCTCCCGCTGCGAAGGTAGAATCGACCGTTCTTGTCGAGCTCGATCGACCCGCCCATCGTCTCCTCCAGCGGCTCGAGGCGCGCCCGGACGCGCTTCTCCTTGATGCCCCGCTTCAGCGGCGCGCCCAGAAGAAGGCAGGTGTCGCGCCATGTCTCGTCGAACTCCAGATAGTGGTTCTCGTAGACGGACACGAAACCTGGATAGATGGTGAGGAGCTCCCGGGTCGGCAGGTCCGCCGCGCGCGGCGGTGTACCAAGCACACCCCTGAGCCGCTCTATGATGCGTCCGTTGGGAGAGCGAAGCTGCAGTTCTCGATGCCGGGCACCGGATGGGCGACCGTCGTCGCGCCGTGAGATTGCCATAGGCTGCCCGATCGTCGATTCCGACTGCCGTTGTTTCAGTTGACAACGCCGTAGCCTTCGGCGTTACCATCCTCTGGCATGAAGCCGCTCACATCCTGGCCGGTCGTGGCCGGGCTCGTCGTCATCGCTCTCGGCTGCAGCGGCGGCAGCGCGGGCGCCGGCGGAGCGGGCGAAGCGGGCGCCGGCGGCGGCGCAGGCGGAACGAGCGACGGCGGCGGCACGGACGGCGCTGCCGCGGGCACCGGCGGAACGACCTCTGCGGCCGGCACCGGTGGATCGCTCGCGGGAACGGGCGGTGACGGGGATGGCGGCGGCGCGGCGGCCGGCGGCAGCGGCGGCGACTCGGGCGCGCAGGGTGGCGCCGGCGGCAGCGCGGGCTCGACCTATCGGCCGTGCCCGACCGACGGTACGGCGTGCAAGATCATGCCGTTCGGCGACTCTATCACCGACGGATACAACGGGGACACGCCGGGCGGTTATCGCGTCGAGCTGTTCCGGCTCGCGCACGCGGCGGGCAAGAACATCACGTTCGTCGGTTCGGGATCGAACGGACCGAACACCGTTGGCGGCGTGGCGTTCCCGCACAACCACGAGGGCCACAGCGGCTGGACGATCGCCCCCGCCGGCGGAAGGAGCGGCATCTCGACGCTGGTGTCGACCGTCATGCCGCAATACAAGCCCGACATCGTGCTCTTGATGATTGGAACCAACGACGCGATCGACAATTACGACATGCCCAACGCCCCCAAACGTCTGGGCGCGTTGATTGACAGCATCTACGCGCAGCTCCCCGAGGTTCTCATCGTGGTGGCCGCGCCCGTCCCGTCGCGCGGCGACGCGAGCAAGGGCGACGACACCGCGCTCAGCGCGCGCATCAAGACCTACGACGACGCCATTCCGGCGGTGGTGAAGGCCCGCGCGGACGCAGGTCGACACATCCTCTCCGTCGACATGTACACGCCCTTCAATCCGAACAAGACCACGTTACTCGAAGATCAGTGGCACCCCAACCTCCAGGGCTACGTGCTGCTGGGCGAGCAGTGGTACGCGGCGTTGCAGCCTCTGCTCTGACGGCGCGGTCGCTCAAGGGAGGCGCGCGGAGCCTGACGCCCGGCGCGGCATGTGCAGGCTCGATGTCCTCGAGTGCCCGTCTTGCGTCTTGCAAGGGGCGGGCCAATTTGAGCTGTTGCTTTACAGCTGAACCGGCGCGCCTCAATCCATTGCTGGTCGGGAAGCCGTGAGGTAGGGTCGAGTCCCAGTCGCGCCCTTCGCGCGCGCGGAGTTACCGATGCCAAGCGCCCGTTGCTCCTCCCTTGTCCTCGCCCTGTTCTCACTCTCGGGTGTTGCTTGTTCGTCGAGCAGCACCCCTCCGTCGGAAGAAGCGGGGGTCGCAGGCGCGGGCGGCCAGGCGCAGGCGGGCGCCGGCGATAACGCCGCGAGCGCGGGCAGCACCCCGGGCGGTGGCCAGCCCGGCTCCGCGGGCGCAGGCGGAGCGGCCGCAGGCGGCGCCGGCGCCGCGTCGGGTGGCTCCGATTCCGGCGGTGCCAGCGGCGGCGCGGGCGGCAGCGGCGGCAGCGCAGGCGGCGCGACCGAGACGGACGCGGTCAAGAGCGCTGGCTGCGGCAAAGCGAAGACTCTGCAAAACGGCACGATCGACATCTCGTTCGGCGGCGCCTCTCGCAAGTACATCCTTCGCGTGCCGAGCGATTACGACAAGGACAAGCCGTATCGGCTCGTGTTCGCCTTCGCGGAGTCTGGCTCCTCCGCCATGTCGGTGGCGGACCGGAACTACTTCACGATGGCGACGCTCGACACTGGAGCTACCACCATCTTCGTCGCGCCGGACGCCGCGAACGGCGCCGGTTCCTGGAGCAAGTCCGACGTGGAGCTGACGGACGCGATCCTGGAGGAGCTCGAGGGAGATCTCTGCATCGACAAAACTCGGATCTTCGCCACCGGCTTCAGCTTCGGGGGAGCGATGTCGTTGGCTCTCGCCTGCACCCGCGCGGACGTGTTCCGAGGCGTCGCCTTCTTTTCGGGAGCAGATCTCACGGGCTCCTGCACGGCGACGTTGACCAAGCCGATCGCCTACTACGCGTCGCAAGCCAGCGGTGACAGCAGCGGCCCCCCTCTGCCGACCAGCGGTCGCGTCAAACAAGCCGAATTCGCGAAGGTCAACGGCTGCATGGAGGAGCCGTCGGCGACCACCTTCCCGGCAGCTGGCCAGCCCCACACGTGTACCGAGTACAAGGGCTGCTCCGCAGGTCACCCCACCAAGTACTGCGTGTTCGACGGCCCGCACGGCTGGGAGCCGAAGGACCCCGGGCAATCGACGAGCTGGAACGCCCCCGAGGCGTGGAAATTCATCACGCAATTCTGATTTCGAGTCGCGCTGACGGACCATCCTCATGGATGGACTGCGGCCTCCAGTCCGCCGGTAACGGCAACGCTGCTGCAGGCTGGGAGGACAAGAGGTCCAATGGGGTTCCGCGCGAACTCGCATCGATCGCAGCGTGGGCGCACAAGGCAGCCGTCGTTGCGATGCTCATGTCCTCCGCGGCGGAGCGGGCATTGCCCGCGGTGAAGGGCTCGTGGCAGCGTGTGGCACGGCGGGAGGCGAGCGGCATGAGCGCCGCAGCGTTCGCGACGCGCGAGCGCCCGCTATCGACCGGTTTCTCTGGCGGGATTCCTGGGCGCGAAGCTCAGGTCGGCCCCGCGCGGCGCGGGCGCCTCAGGTCGCGCATCTTCTCCAGCTCGAAGAACCCGGCGAAGGCGATGCCGAGCAGCGGGTAGGGGAACAGGATCGCCATCGTGAGGAGCACGCCGAGGTGGAAGAGCCAGGCGGCGCCGCAGAAGACGACGGCGATGCGCCGGCTGAACAGGGCGAGCGGCGCGCCGAGCTCCATGGCGAGGCTCGCGAGCGCGAGCGGCGGGAACAGAAACCCGTAGCGGACCAGCGCGCCGCCGAGCGGAGAGTGCGTGTCGCCGAGCGCGATCTTTCGCACGTTGTCGTAAGCGATGTAGTTGCGGAGGATGTCGCTCAACGCCCAGTCGAGGCCGCTGTTCCGGAGCTTGGTGACCCCGGCGATGAAATACGAGGTCACCGTGATCGCGCAGAGCAGCCGGAGCGGCCAGCCATAGCGGCCGTGGGGCGCGGGCGCCGAGGAAGCGGACGGCGGGCCCGCGCGGCGCGCGGCGCGCGCGTCGAGCGAGCACGCGTCGGCGGCTGGCGCGAGGCCGAGCGCGATGACGTGGAGCACGAGCAGGTTCTCGGTGTGGAACACCATGCCCCACGAGTTGCGGTAGCTCAGCACCCAGAGCAGCAGGGCGCCGAAGAGCGGACCGGCGACGCGGAACTTGAAGCCGGCCACGAAGGCGGCGCCGGCCGCGATCGCCGCGCCGATCAGGCCGCGCACCGCCCAGAGCGGGAGCGGCGCGGAGAGCACCGAGACCACGCCGATGGGCCTGAAGCCCTCCGGCGGCAGGTGGCCCACCCGCTGGAGGTGCGCCGCGCGGACGCACAGGTACACGAGCGCGAAGGCGCCGACCAGGAGCCGCACGATCGCGAGCCGCTCGGCGGGCGCCTCGGCGAAGAAGGCGCGGTGGAGGCGATCGAGGAGCCGCCTCATCGCGCGCCCACCTTGCAGGTCGCGTGGAGCTTCGAGTCGAGCGGGGTCTCCTGCCCGTCGAAGAACGCGATCGCGTCGAAGGTGTCGGTCCGGATCTCCACGGAGACGATATCGGCGTGGCCGCTCTGCTCGGCGACGCGCGCCGCGATGCCGCGGCAGAGCGCGCGCGCCGCGCGGGCGCCCTGACGGATGCTCTGCGCCAGCGTGGCCCTGGCCTGCAGGACCTCCTCGCTGCCCACGAGGCGCGGCGGGATCGGCCGCCGCCCGCCGCGGGAGTCCACGCCGACGGCGCGCTCGACCGTCGTGCGGGCGTCGTGGCGGCCCCACGAGAACATCGGGTAGGTCGACAGCGGGAAGCTGTCCACGGGCGGCCGGCGGAACAGCGGGGCGAGCATGAGGAGCAAGAGCCCCGCGGTCAGGGCGTACGCGTACGCCCTGCGGTCGGCCCAGCGAGCGCCCGCGCTCGGGCCCGCGCCGCCGCTGGGGTCCGCGACGCCGCGGGCGACCGCGGCGGGGCCCGTCCTGCCGCCCTCGCCGGCGCTCACAGCGGCCCCGCCACCGGGGCGCTCCGCCCGGGCAAGAGCCCCAGCATCCTGCCGCCGTGGCCGAGCGCGGCCCAGGCGTGCTGCACGTAGTC
The DNA here is from genome assembly GCF_051474675.1 of Sorangium sp. So ce406. Lineage (NCBI taxonomy): Bacteria > Pseudomonadati > Myxococcota > Polyangiales > Polyangiaceae > Sorangium > Sorangium sp. So ce406. Next base: position 2,588,440 of record NZ_CP150340.1, read on the forward strand.
GATGCGGATCCGCGGCGACGCCATGCTCTCGCTGAAGCCGCCCTCGATGATCTCGTCGCGGCTGCAGGCGAAGCAGGTCGCGGGCGACCACTGCTGCCGCACCAGGAACCCGAGCACCCGCTCCATCAGCGCCCGGTCGCGCGCGAGATCGTCGCCGCGCGCCGCCTTGACCGCCATCGCCGCGGCCAGCGCCTCGCCGAACCCCGCCGTCGCCGTGTTGTGCGGGGGGAGCACGTTGCCGAACCCGTAGCCGCCCACGAGGTCGGGCGCGACCTCGCTGTCCTCGTCGAGCACGAGGCGCGACTTGAACGCCACGTAGTCGAGGCAGAACCGCTCGTAGTCGTCGCGGCGGTGACGGCCGAGCGCCGCGCGCGCCGCGAGGCAGTGCCAGTTCTCTTCCATGTACACGAAATCACTGGCGAAATGGTCCCAGTAGCGGTTCGCGTAGTAGTCCATCGCCCGGTCGACGGCGGCGCGCACCTCGGCGGCGGGCGGGAGCTCGGGCCGCGGGTCGCGGGCGGCGAGGTCCTCGAGCAGCGCCAGCGCGAGCACCGACTGGCCGCCCTCGTAGAGCTGCGTCGGGCCGAGGACGGGCGCGACGCGCGCGAGATCGAGCTGCGGCGCGAAGCCGCCGTCGTCCCGCTGCGTCGCGAGCACCATGCGGGCGAGCCGGCCGATGAGCGCGTCGTGCGCCGCGCGCGCTTCGGGCGTGTCGCGCGTGTCGTGGACGACGTCGCGGCACGAGAGGAACGCGACCAGGCTCAGCGCGGTGGGGTTGAGGTTCGCGATCGTCCCGCGGCTGTCCGGCGGGTAGAAGAGCGCGCCGACAGGGCCGCCCTCGCCGGAACGGCGCTCGAGCTTCGCGAGCAGCGCGAGCGAGCGCTGCACTGTCGTCCTGAGCTCCGGCGGCGCCGGGGCGCCCTCGGCGCCGGCGCCGAGCTCGCAGAGCGCGAGCGTGGTGCCGGCCTGCCGCGCGATCGAGAAGCCGTCGAACGAGGCGCGCCCGGTGAACGGGTCGACGATGTAGCGGAACATGCCGTCCTTCCGCTGCGCGCCGAGGATGTAACGCTGGGCCGCGGCCGCCGCCTGCTGGACGGTCGCGTCGGTGAGCTCCACCCCGGGCTCGCCGATCCGGGACAGGAGGTGGAGCGCGCCCGCGCGGTCGACCGTGTAGCTCAGCGTCTCGATCCGGAGGAGGCCGCTCCTCGGCGCGCCGTCGTCCGCGCCGGCAGGGCCGCCGGGCGGCGCGGGCTCGCCGAGGGCGCGGCGCAGGACCGCGAGGTCCACGCCGAAGCGGAAGTCGGGGACGCCGGCGAGCGGCGCGTTCGTGTTGAACGCGTCGATCGCGATGAGCTGCCAGGGCATGAGGCAGCGCTCGGCGAGGCAGAGGCCGTCGAGCCCGGGGCGCAGCGACAGGCCGACGAGGCCCGGCCCGGGAGAGCCGAGCGGCTGGACGGCCGAGACGACGTCGATCTTGAGGGGGCCGCGCAGCGCGTCGGCGAGCGCGCCGCGCAGCGCGGCCGCGGCGTCCTCGCCGGGCGGGGGCTGGAGGCAGCGGGTGGCGACGCCGGCGCGACCGGGCTCCTTCGCGCGGGCGAGGTGCGTGACGACGAGGGTGGGGCGGCCGGGCGCCGGGGGCGCGGCGCACGCGGCCGGCGCCGTGGTCATGAGCGGCGGCGCCTTGGCCGGCGCCGCGGGGAGCTCCTCGAAGGACGAGAGCGCCTCGCGCAGCGCGGCCCCGGTGCCCGACGGCGCGCCGCCCGGCACGGGCAGGACGTCGGCCTTGGCGGTGCGGTGGCGGAAGAGCAGCGCGATCGCGGCCAGCACGACCAGCGCGGAGAGCGCGGCGAGGGCGGCGCGCGGGGACGAGCGCCGCCGGAGGGGCGCGAGGCCGCCGGTCGAGGCGACGCCCCAGCACGCGAAGGGCAGGGTGAGGAGCGCGACGACCGCCCAGACCGCGAGCAGCGCGGCCGCGATGCCGGCGCCGAGGCTGCGGTTCAGCGAGGCGACGTAGACGGCCGAGGAGAGGAGGCCGTAGCTCAGGAGCGCGAGGTAGCCGAGCGAGACGAGCGACGTGAGCCGGAACGCGCGCGGCGCGAGCGGGTGGGGGAGGAGCGAGAGCACGGCGGTGGCGGCGTGGAGCAGCGCGAGCGCGGCGGTGACCACGGCGAAGAGCGTCCACGGCCGGAAGGGGAGGGAGAGCGCGGCCCAGGCGAAGAGGGGCGCGTGGAGGGCGCCGAGCAGGCCGACGGCCCAGCGGCGGGGCGGCGCGGCCGGCGAGGCGGCGGCGCGGGCGGCGGGCGCGGGAGGGTCCACGGCCTGCGGGGCGCTGGCGTGGAGCGGAGCCGGGGGCGCGGGGGGGTCGGTGTCGGGCGCCTGCATGGTGCGGCGACGCTTATCACGATGACGGTCGAGGACCCCCGGGGTTCGAGGCGATGAGGGCTCCACGCCGGGGGGTACCGGGGGGTCCGTGGCGCCTGGGGGCACCACGGAGCGGTTCGGGCAGCGCGGAGGCGGTTCGGGCAGCGCTGGAGCGGTTCGGGGCAGCGCTGGAGCGGTTCGGGGCAGCGCTGGAGCGGTTCGGGGCAGCGCTGGAGCGGTTCGGGGCAGCGCTGGAGCGGTTCGGGGCAGCGCTGGAGCGGTTCGGGGCAGCGCTGGAGCGGTTCGGGGCAGCGCGGAGGCGGTTCGGGCAGCGCGGAGGCGGTTTGGACCACGTTCTTTCCGCGAGAGCCATCAACGGCTCCTCCGTAGAATCTGTGGGTGCATGGTTCGAGCAAGGGCACAACGACGTGCGAATCAGCCGGGGGGTGCCCAGCCGTCCAGTCCCGCTACGCGGCTGGACGCAGCGTCGGGGGCATCCGCTGGTTGGGCCGTCTACTTCAGCACCTTGGTCGCTGAAGCGGTGGCGGAGCCCGTCCATTCGCAGCGGGAAGCCGGAATTTAACGCAAAGGCGCAAAGGCGCAAAGGCGCAAAAAGGCAAGGGAGAGGGGTGAAGTCATTTCTGCAATCCGTTGACCACGCGATGGATACCCTGCCTCACTCTCACCTCGCCAAAGTTGATGAGGATCGCGAGCTAGAGATTCGAGAGCCGCAGGTGGGCGAGGGCCTGCGCTTCGAATACTCTGTTGTACGCGACCGTGGACTTGCACTCGACGATGACTCGCTCGCCCACGAGCAGATCGAGGCGCAAGTCCGACGCAAGACGCTTGCCCTTGTACACGAGCGGCACCGTCTTCTGGCGCACCACGCCCGGCCCTCGCGACTCAAGTCCGAAGGCAAGCGCCTCTTCGTGGACGGTTTCGAGCAGCCCCGGACTTCCAGGGCTGCGATGCACCTCGATCGCCGCGTCGACAATGATCTCAGCCACCTCGCTCTCGTTCATTCCCCCTCCGTTGTTTTGCGCCTTTGCGCCTTTGCGCCTTTGCGCCTTTGCGTTGAATTCTGGCTGCTCCGCAGAATATGCGCTATGTGTACGGATAGCGTCTCGGTCAGCTGGCGCCGAATCCGGATTTCCGTGCAGCGTGGCCGCATGTCCGCCGTCGTGCGAGACAGGTCGCGCCATGCTCGCTCGCGTCCAGGTCCTCCGCTGCGCTCCGGCACGCTGCGCGGGCGCCTCGGGCGACCTGGACCCGAGCTGCGCGTGGCGCGCTGAGCGAAGCGTGGGCGACGGCGGACGGGTGCTCCGCAGGGGACTCGTGCTCCGGGTGTGGAGACACGAAGGTCACCCCGCAGAACGTCATGTGCTGCCAGGAAGGCGCGGTGAAGATCATCGATTTCGGATCGGGGGAGCGGTCGCCTTCGGGGGGTGATCTGCTTGACCGTCATGCTGACCGCGGTGACGCGCCACCGGGGATGAGCAGCCGCCGCCGGAAGGGCTGCGCGTCCACGGCAAGCGCCGTCGCCGGTCGGAACAGGAGCTGAGGGGGCGGTCGCCGTCGCCGGCAGGAAAAGTCGCCGTCGCCGGCAGGAACAGGAGCTGACGGGGCAATCCAGCCGAGCGAGGGCCGCGGCGGGCGCGGGGAGCTGGCGGGCGCGACCAGGCGGCGCTCCGCAGCTGGACGGCCGCGGGTCATCGCGGCCCTGTTCCGGCTGGCGGGCTCGGCCGCGATGCGCGGCGGCGCTGGGCATCACATCCGGCATGGATGTGCAGCGAGCAAGGACGAGGGCCGGCGCCCGCCGCCCGCTCGCGGCGCTGCTCCTCGCAGCGCCGCTCTTCTGGGCGAGCTGCGGCCGGCTGCCTGCCCGGATGGCCGTCGCGCGCCGGGCGGAGCCGAGCGTCCGCGCCGTCCTGGAGGCGCACGCCGCCGTGCGACCGGCGCCGCCGCGCGCGGGCTCGGTGCCGCTGCTGCTCGTCGCCGACGGCGGCGGCAGCGCGCCTGCGCCCGAGAAACGCCCGCCGGGGGCGAGCGCCGCGCCGGCAGAGGTCGTCGTGTCGACGGCCGTGCCGTTCGCGCCGGGCGCGCTGCGCGACGCGCGGCTCATCCGCCTGCGCGACGGGCGCGGCGCGGCGGTCCCGCTCCGCGCGAAGCCGCTCGCGGTGTGGCCCCAGGGCCGCTCGATCCGCAGCGCGCTCGTCGCCTTCCGAGCCGCGCTCTCGCCGGGCGAGCGCGCGATCTACACCCTGGAGTACGGCGCTCCGGCGCCTCCCTCCCAGGGCACGCCCGCCACCCAGGGCGCGCCCGTCGCCCCCGGCGCCACGCTCGACGAGGCGCTCCTCCCCAACCCCGACGGCCCGATCGCCGCCGTGCTGCCGCCGTCGTGGTACGCGGCGAGCCAGGTGTGCGGGCCGCAGCAGCCCGCCATGGATGACCGCCGGTTCCCCGGGTTCGAGAGCAGCATCGAGCGCGGGCTCGCCCGCATGACGCCCGCGTACGACTCGTACGGCGTGAGCTGCTCGGGCGCGCACCGCACGTACTACGACGGCCCGCACGCGCTCTACCAGCGCTTCCTCCGGAACGGGGACGCCGTCCGATACCGGCGCGCGCGCGCCGAGGCCATCTGGTACCGGCAGAACGAGCTGAGGTTCTCGCCCGACCGCCGGCTCGCGATCCACGTGTGCGAGAAGGAGGACTGGAGCCCGTCGAGGCCGCTCTCGTGGCACACCCTCCGGCGCATGCTCGGCCAGGGGATGCTCGACGACTACCTGCTCACCGGCGACCCGGCGGCGAAGGAGGCGGTCGTCGCGATGGGCGAGGCGCTCCGGCTGAACCTCGCCACGCTCACGGGCGGGAAGGAGGACGCGCTGCGCGCGACCGAGCGCAACATGGCATGGGCCATGATGACCCTGGCGAGCACCTACGCGCTCGACCCCAGGCCGGACGTGCTCGCGGCGCTGCGCGGGCTCGCGGATCGCACCGTGGCGTGGCAGCAGCAGGGCGCGTCGGGCGCGTTCGAGCACGACCTCCACCGCGCCGATCCGTCGGAGTGCGAGCGCGGGCCCCGCGGCGGCTCGCCGTTCATGACCGCGCTGCTCGTCGACGCGCTCATGGAGTACCACGCGCTCACCGGCGATCCGCGCATCCGCCACGTCGTCGCGCGCGCGGCGGGCTGGCTGGAAGAGCGCGCGATCACCTCGGACCGGCGCGCCTTCCGCTACCTCTGGGGCTGCGAGACCGACGCGTACGACGACAGCGGCACCGCCGACCTCAACCTGCTGATCGTGCCCGTGTTCGGCGCCGCCTACGCGCTGACGCGCGATCCGCGGTGGATCGCCGTGGGCGACGCGCTCGCCGACGCCGGCGTGCAGTCGATGTGGATGAAGCAGCCCAAGCACTGGAACCAGGCGATGCGCGGGTTCGGACGCTATCTCGGGTACCGGGCGCAGCTCCCCGGCCCCCCTGCGGCCGCGCAGCGGTCGGCTGGGCGGTGAAGCGCGCCGAAGCGTGCTTGCGCAGGATCAGAGGCGGGGCGCGCCGTCGCCGGCCTGCTTCAGCGCGTAGCCGATGCCGCTCTTGAGCGTCCCCTTCGTCACGACCGCGCCGAGATCGACGCCCAGATCGATGAGCGTCTGCGCCAGCTCGGCGCGGATGCCGGTGATCACCGTCCTCGCCCCGAGCAGGCGCAGCGCCGCCGCCGTGCTCATCAGCGTGCTCGCGACCTCGGAGTCGAGCACCGTCACGCCGGTGACGTCGAGGATGACCACCTGCGCGCGGTTCGCCTGGACGCCGTTCAGCGCCGCCTCGAGCGCCTGCTGCGCCCGGGTGGAGTCGATCGTGCCGATGAGCGGCATCACCATGATGTGATCGGTGATCGGGATGAGCGGCGTGGAGAGCTCCGCCAGCCTGGCGTCCTGCGCCTGGATGATCTCCGCCTGGAGCGCCGCGCGCGCCTCCTCGGCCCGCGCCCGCTCCGCGAGCTCCATCTCCAGGCGCTCGTTCGTCCGGCGGAGCTCCTCGGTCTGGCGGGCGACCTCGGTCTCCAGGCGCTCGTTCGACCTGCGCAGCGCGGACGCCATCTCCGCCTGCCGCGCGTAGAGCAGGGCGTTCTTCACGGCGATCGCCGCCTGGGAGGCGAGGAGCCCGAGCGTCTCGAGCTGCGCCGGGAGCAGCGGCTCCGGCGTCGCGTCGCCCTCGATGTACAGCACCCCGATGAGCTCGCCCTGGCACATCATGGCGAGGCCGAGGATCGACCGCGGCGCCTTCCCCTCGAGGTACCGCGCGCCCGCGAGGCGCGCCTCGCGGCTCGTGTCCCCGAGGAAGACGGACTCCCGCGTCCTCGCGACCTCCTCCACGATCGACACCGCGAGATCGGCGTCCGGGCGGACCGGCGTCGCGAGCCCCAGCCGGACGGCGTCCGGATCCCGCGTGATCGACGCCTCGATCACCAGCCCGGACTCGCGCGAGAGGACGAGGACGCACCGCTGCGCGCTGGCGTGCTCGAGCGTGATCCGCAGCAGCCGGTCGAGCACGCCGTCGAGGACGACCTCGCTCGAGACCGCCTGGGCCGCGCGGATGACCGTCGCCATCTGGGCCTGCGCCTGCGTGAGCCCCGCGAGCGCGCGCTCGAGCTGGGCCGTGCGCTCCGCGACGCGGCGCTCCAGGTCGTGCGTGAGCTGCTGCAGCGCCGACTCCGCGGCGAGGCGCTCCTCCACCTGCGCCGCGAGGCTCTTCGTGAGCTTCCTCAGCTTCGTGTGCACCCGGACGCGCGCGAGCAGCTCCTCGTCCAGGAACGGCTTGGCGAGGTAGTCGACGGCGCCCAGGTTCAGGCCCTTCACGCGGTCCGAGGACAGGTCGGTGCTCGCCGTCATGAAGATGACCGGGATCGCGCTCGTGGCAGGATCGCTCTTCAGCCGGCGGCAGGTCTCGAATCCATCGATCCCTTCCATCTTTACGTCGAGCAGGATGAGATCGGGAGTCCCTTCCTTCGCGAGCCGGATCGCACGCACGCCGTCCACCGCCACCGCGACCTCGAAGCCCGAGCCCGTCAGGGTGTCGGACAGGAGCCCGAGGTTCCTCGGGTTGTCATCCACGATCAGTATCGTTCCGGCTTCACTGGCATCCATCATCCATCCTCCAGGACGCGCGCGCACGCACCTCCACCACAGCCGAGGTCGTCATGGCGTCTCAGGGAGCCTCTGCGCATCGCCGATCACCGTGCGCCGCTGGTCAGCGGCGCGGTGACGGTCCGACGGCGAGCCTCCTCCATGTTGGGCAGCATACCATGAACCCCGCGCGCGCCGCGACGCCGTACGACCGGAACGTCGCAACGGGGCCGGTAGACAGCTCAACACGACCGGGCACCCGATCACTCGTGAGACCACATGTGGGTGATCTGGTGCAGATGTGAGGTGCGCGCGGGGCGATGGCGAGCAACGAGGAAACCTCGATCCGGCGAGCACGCCGTGCCGTGACGGATCGGGCAGGGCGCTGCGCCCCGCGCGCGGCGCCCTGTCGAGCGCGGGGTGCGGCGGCACCGCGGGGCGTCAGCCGGGGTCTCCGATGAAGGGCGTTACCCCGCCGGCCGGAGCCGGAACGCGCCGCACTCGGGGTGCTCGATGCGGCCGGCGAAGAGCGAGCCGTCGAGCGCGAGGTCGCCCTTCATGCTCACCGTGACGTAGTTGGGAGGGCGCTCGATCCAGGCGCCGGGCGAGAACGAGGCGGTCCGCGTCTCGGCGTCGTAGCGGCCGAGCATGAGGTATTTGCCGGAGACGCCGGACTCGGCATGATGGAAGTCGAAGATGGCTTTGATCCTGCCGTCCTTGACCCGGAGAATCCGGAGCGTCATCTGGGTCGTGCCCTGCGGACAGTCGTAATCGCCGATCCAGGTCCGCGTCCGCTCGAACGGGCTGTCGCCGCGGGGCTCGTCAGGCGCCCAGCCGTCGTTCGCCACGGGGGCCGCCGGGGGCGGATCGTGGAGGACGATGTAGACGGTCTCGGCGGCGGCCGGCGGCTCCGGGGCGCGGGGCTCGCCGAAACCGGGCGCAGGGCCGCAGGCAGCCAGCAGGAGGGCCGCGCAAGGGGCGCAGCGAAGGGCAGAGCGCCGTCGGAGAGAGGGGGCGTTCGCGGTACCCATGCGGGGGAGGGTACCACAGGGAGCGCGCGGGCGAGGCGGCGCGGGGGGCGGACGTGGCGCTGGCCGGGCGGGAGTGGCGAGGGCTGGGGGGCGGGGAGGCCGCTCGATCGCGGTGCGCCGCTCGGTGGCGCCGCGCGCGTGCGTCAACTCGATGCCTGCACGCCTGTCGCTGTTCTCAGGATGCCTGGTACCTGTTGAACCGTGTGACGGATCAATGCCAAACGAACATGTATCCCGGATACGCCTCTTCTGTTCGTTCAAGAATGGCACGCTTGCTGATTGGTGGTGAGGTCGACAGGGCGTTCGCCGGACCGCAGGCGCTCGCGCGCGGCCATTCCTCCGGGGTCACTTTACCGAGATGGCAGGATCTCACCGGTCGGTTCTGCCGGTCTGGGCTTGTTCTTCTGCGCCTCCTCCACCGCCTTCCTCGCCCTGTCCGCCCGCACGCGGGCGCGCTCGGCGTCGGCCTCGGCGCGCTGCAGGGCCTTCACCGCTTCTTCATGCCTCCGCTCGGCCTCTCTGCGCTGCTCCTCGCTGTGCTGCCACGCGCTCTCCGCCGCGCGCTGCGCCGCCTCTGCCCTCGCGAGCGCGCTCTTCAGCGTGGCCTGCGCCGGAAGCAGATCGGAGAGCTGCTGCGCGATCTCCCAGTACTCCCCGGTCACCTGCGCGTACCCCGTGCCCGAGACCACCACCAGCGCCAGCGCCGCGATGACCCCGGTGAAGAACCGGCGCCGCCGGCGCTGCTTGTGGTCGGCCAGCCGGAGCACCTCCTCCAGGAAGAGCCGCTCCCGCTCCGGCAGCTCCCCCCGGTAGCGCTTGCGAAAGCCGCGCGCCTCCTCGGCCACCTTGCCGCGCCAGAGCATGTCCGCGGTGCGCTCGCTCGCGTCCCACAGCCTCGCCGCCGCGCGCAGCCGGTCCAGGAACACCGCGTCCTCCTGGCTCTCGTCGAGCCAGCGCTTGAGCGTTGGCCACCGCTCGATCAGCGACTCGTGCATGATCTCCACCGTGCTGCCCGCGCGGTCGCTCCCCGGCTCGATGGCCAGGAGCCGCCCGTCGGCGAGGAGGCCCACCACGCGCTCGATCTCGCCCGGATCCCCGGGCAGCTCGCGGAGCTCGCCCAGGCTGGCCACGGCGCACGTCCGCTCCGGCGTCACCAGGCGCTCCAGGACCGCCCGCGCCAGCTTCGCCTGGCGCCCGCTCATCCCGGCCAGGAGCGTGTCGGCGTGGCTGGCCAGCGCGCCGGCCACGCCGCCGAGCGCCTCGTAGCTCGCCCGGGTGAGCAGCCGGCGCTTGCGATCGCGCATCTCCCACAGCCTCGACGCCGTGAACTGGAGCAGCGGCAGCGCGCCGTGCGTCGTCTCCAGCGCGTCGAGCATGCCTTCGACCATCGCCGGATCCTCGATCTCGTGCCGGGCCGCCTCGATCGGCCTCACCAGCGCCTCCCGGAGCCCCTCGCGCGCCATCGGCTGGAGGAACACGAGGCCGCGGATCATCGCCGCCATGAAGCGCTCGTGCCCGGCCAGCCGCTCGATGAAATCCGAGCGCACCGACACCACGACCCGCAGCGGCGACGACGCGTCGTCGGCGATGCCCTCGAGGCACGCGAGGAACGCCGCGCGCTCGCCGGCCGGGGCGCCGAGCGTGAACAGCTCCTCGAACTGATCGATGACCACGAGCAGGCGCCGCTGCGCCCGGCCCGACCACCCGCGGAGCGCGGCGCCGAGCAGGCCGGGCTCGACGCAAAGCCGCGCGATCCAGTCCGCTCGCGTCGCCGGGCCGCCGTGCGGGACGAGCGCCTGGAGGTCCATGCTCGGGGTCACGGTGGGGTGGCTCAGCAGGTCCGCGAGCGCCGCCATCGGCTCGCGCCCGGGCCGCACGACGAGCGCCTCCCAGCCCTCGCCGGAGCGCTTGAGCGCCGGGATCACCCCGGCCCGCACGAGCGATGACTTCCCCACGCCCGACGAGCCCGCGATCGCGAGCAGCGGCTGGTTGCGGAGGCGCGCGACGACGCCCGCGAGATCCTGCGCGCGGCCGAAGAAGCGGTCGGCGTCGGTCTCCTGGAAGGAGGAGAGGCCGGCGAACGGGCACTCGTCGGCGCCGAGGTGGATCTCCCGGCGTCCGGGCAGGAGGGGCAGGAGCTCGGCCAGGAGCTCCTCGGCGGAGGCGTAGCGCTCGGCTTTGCTCTTCCGCAGGCAGCGATCGATGATCGCGCCGAGCGCGCCGAGCTCGGGGTGGCGCGCGCCGACCTCGGGCATGGGCTCGTCGAGGGCCGGCACGCCGACGAGGTCCATCCTGCTGCACGGCGCGAGCGGGTGCGCGCCGAGCACGAGCTCGTGCAGCATGATGCCCACCGCCCAGATGTCGCTGGACGGGTCGATCTCCCGCCCTCGCCACTGCTCGGGGGACATGTACGGCAGCGTGCCGATCATCCCTCCGTCGCGGGTGATGCGCGTGTCACCCGCGCCAGAGCCCTCCGCCGCGAGCCTCGCCTCGTCGTCGCGCAGCTTGGCGATGCCGAAATCGACCACTTTGATCGCGCCGGACGCCTCCAGCATGATGTTCTCGGGCTTGAGATCGCGGTGGACGATGCCGGACGCGTGCGCTCTCGCGAGCGCGCGTACGACGGGGACGATCATGTCGACCGCCAGGCTGGGCGGGAGCGGCGCCGTCGACACCTCCGCGCCGGCGCCCACGGGCCTGCGCTGCTCCATCCAGCCGCGGAGGCTCTGACCCTCGATGTACTCGAGCACCATGTACGGATATCCGTCGTGCTCGTTGACCTCGTAAATCGTCACGATGTGTTCGTGCTTGCAGCGCGCGGTGGTCTGCGCCTCGACCAGGAAGCGCTGGACCCCGAGGCTGCTCAGCCGGGTGAGGAGCTTGATCGCGACGAGGCGGGCGAGCCGAGTGTCGCGGGCGAGGAACACCACGCCCATTCCGCCCTGGCCGAGCTCGCGCAGGAGCTCGTAGTGGCCGATGCGGGTGCCGGCCGACGGCGCCGGCCTGGCCTGCGACGGGACGAGGGACGGCGGGGCGGCCGTCGCGGTCGTCGAGCGATCCGTCTCCGCGCGAGCGCCCGTGGCCACGCCGCCGGCCTTGACCATCACCCCGCGGGGCAGCGTGGTGCCCGAGGGCGCCGCGGCGGCAGGCGCCGTGTTCGCGTAGGCTGCCTCGTTGCGCCAGTCGCTGCTCAGTGCTGGGCGTCCCTCGAACGTGATCGGCTGCGCAGGAAATCGACGGAGCGGCTCCCCGGTCATTGATGTGGCGGACATCTCCCCTCCTTCTGTGCAAGACGACCACGGATTGACGAACCTTCCCGGCCAGAACATCGACCGCGAGCAGGTATGCGACGTAGTCCGGAGTCTCAGGATGGCGCTCAGGACCCTACTTTCAGGGCTCTCCCGAGGCCGCGGGCGCCTGGCCGACGTGAGCGAGCGCCGGCGGCGGGGCCGATGCCTCTGTGTCAGAGCTCCTGGTGTCTGACCCGCCGTCAGCGCGTCGGGGGATTCAACCCGCTGGTTGCGCCGCGTCGTCCCAGACGACCTCGATGGAGGACTCGTTGGTCGGCTCGAGTGCGGCGGACAATGTCGACTCGTCGTTGAAGATCAGGAAGCGCGCCTCCACGTTCCCGATCCGCAGCTCATCGCGATGCCGCAGGCCATCTGCGAGCTTTACTCGGTGCCCGTTGATGGTCGTCCCGTGTCGTGAGCGCAGATCGTGTACAAAGAAGCCGCCCTCGTGCAAGAAGATGATGCAATGAAGCCTGGACACGCTCGGGTGAATCAGCGTGATGTTGCTCCTGCTCGAGCGGCCGATGGTGTTGAACTCTCTTAGCTGGATGGTCCTCGGTCTGTGGTGGTTCGCTATCTCGAGAGCTGCACGCTCGTGAGGTCGACATCGCTCGGACCTGTTGTCGTACTTGTCGATGAACGTCGGGGTGAGGTCCGTGGTGTCCTCTTCGAGTGTATTGCGGATGATGGCCGCCAGCCTGGCCCATGCGTCGTCTGGGTTGGCCCAGGCGGAGATGGGGTTGTCAGATTCCTTGTGCAGGGCGTGAGGGAGGTGCCCGAAGGGGGCGTGCCGCCAGTCGCAGGCACGGACGACGGCGACGAGGATCTTTGTGTGGCTCGCCAGCGCGCCATAGATCTCGTTGCTGTAGCATTCGTCCGTCGAAATGTAGTCTGCGCTGACAAGCACGAGCAGTATATCGGCACGGTGTATCGCCGCTTTGAGCTCTGCGCTGCGGTCGCTGCCGGGGGCGATCTGTCCCGCATGCCACACGTCGACGCCATCCCGGATCAGCGGCGTAAGATGCTTGTGGAGCTGTAGCATGTATGGCTCGTCAGCGGGCGCATACAAGATGCCAATGCGGTACATGGCCGAAATGTAGCATGGTTTGGCGCGGCCGAACACAACGTGGCTGCTCGCCCACGTGAGTCACTCCGAGATACCGTCCGGTCTCAGGAGGAGGGGTCACCACGGTGCCTCCGGCAGGCAGCACGATGACCACCGTGCTCCCGGCATGCGATCTCTGGCTTGTTCCGCTCTGGACGTAGGTTGGTCGCCCGGATCCTGCCTGCCGCGAGGCTGCCTGTGCTCGCCGCCTCCTCCCCACCTCCGCCGCTACGCCCCGAAGAGCAGCGCCCGCAGCGCCGCCGCTTCTCCCTTCGCCCGCGCGACGATCGGCACGAGCCCCACGATGCACCCGACAGGCACCTCCCGCGCGAGGATCACCCCGTTCTGGCTGCGGAACACGCGGATCCCCCGCGCCCTCAGCCGCGCCGGGCTGATCTCGAGCATCACGTCGACCTTCGCCCGCTTGCCGACCGCGCTGTCGAGCGCGTCGGTGCAGTGCACGTGCGTGCGCGCCGCCGGCCGGATCCCCTCGCGCGCGATGGCCCGGACCGCGTCCACGCTCGTGCCGTGCCAGATCGGCGCGTCGCCGAGGACCTCCTCCCACGACGCCTCGAGGCCGGCGAGCGTCACCGGCATCCCCTCGCGCGAGTGTCCCTGAGACGCGCGCATCCTGTCGCCCCGGATCTCGAGCCGGTTCTTCGTGTTGTTCTCCACCGCCTCGTCGAGCCGCGAGCGCGGCAGCCCGAGCGCGCTGAGCACGTCGTCCACGGCCACCCAGCCGGCGTCGTCCATGGCGATGCCCATCGAGGGCGCCCCGTGGCGGAGCAGCCAGGAGAGCTTCTTGCTCGTTTCGGTCATGCGATCGCGGCCCATTGTCAAGCTCCATTCCTTCTCTCTGGGACCCCGGAAACCCGGAGCCATCGCACGGAGAGCATAGACACCGCGCTATCATCCGGAAGCGGTATTTCTGGATAGGCTATCGCGTTTCGCGATAGCCTGCCTCCCGCCATGCTCAACCTCGACTGGCTCGCGGCCTTCGTGGTCTTCACCGAGCACCTCAACTTCACGCGCGCGGCGCGGGCGCTCCACATCTCGCAGCCGGCGCTCCACGGCCAGATCGGCAAGCTCGGCGAGGCGCTCGGCGTCACGCTCTACCAGCGGCGCGGGCAGCGGCTCGAGCTCACGGCCGACGGCAAGCGCGTGGCCGCCTTCGGGCGCGAGGTGGGCGAGCGGACGCGGTCGTTCCTCGGCGTGCTCCGCAACGGCGAGAGCCGCGAGCCGGTGGTGCTCTGCGCCGGGGAGGGCTCGTACCTCTACCTGCTCGGCGAGGGGATCCGCGCCTTCACCGCGCGCGCCGCCGCCCCGCTCCGGCTGCTCACGCGCGACCGCGAGGCCACGCTCGACGCCGTGGCGACGGGCGAGGCGCACCTCGGCGTCGCGCCGCTCGAGGGCACCCCGGACGGGCTCGCCGCCGACCGCCTCACCGAGGTCGAGCAGGTCCTTGTCGTCCCCGATGCACACCCGCTCGCCCGCAAGCGCCGGATCAAGCTGCGCGACCTCGAGGGCGCGCGGCTCGTGGTCCCCGGCCCCTCGCGGCCCCACCGGGCATTGCTCGCCCAGGCGCTGCTCTCGGCGGGCGTCCGCTGGGAGCCGGCCGTCGAGGCGAACGGCTGGGAGCTGATGCTCCACTTCGTCCGGCTCGGCGTCGGCGTCGCGGTGGTGAACGCCTGCTGCCGCCTCCCGCGCGGCCTCGTCGCGCGCCCGATGCCCGAGCTGCCGCGCAAGGTCTTTTATGTCGTCCGCCGCCGCGGGGGCGAGCTCCAGGGGGCATCGGCGGAGCTCCGCGACACGCTGCTCGCGCACGGCGCGGCCTGGCAGCGGAGCCGGCAGCGGCCTCGATAGTTCAAAGGAGAGCTCACAAGGAGCGAAGGCGAGAAGGGGAAGATCCTCGATCTCCGCTCCCCGCCTCCCGCTCGCTTCGTGGTCGCATCCGACCACCGCCGCCGAGCCCCTGCACGGGGGCTTCCGGCGCTCAGGCCGCCTTCTTGGACCTCGACTTGCCCTGCTTCGCCTTGCTGCCGCCCATGTCGTCGGGGCGGCTCACCAGCTTGGAGAAGTAGCTCGGCTCGCCGCTCGCCTTGGCCTGCTGGTACACGAAGGCGAGGTTCGACTCCTCGAACTTGGCGAAGAAGTCGTCCCACGAGATCTCCTCGAGGGAATCCTCCCCGCTGAACCCCGGGAAGTCGATCCGGAGCACGCCGGGCTCTCCGCCCTTCTCGGTGCGCTTCACCGTCGCCGGGTGGCCGCCGCGCGCCTCCACCCATTCGCGGATCTCGTCGTGATCGATCGTCATGTGGGACGAGTGGTCGTCGCCGGCGCCCTTCGCGCTGGCCTGCTTGCCGCTGGACTTCTTCCGCGCGGCTCCGCCAGGTTCGCCGGACTCCTCGTCGTCGAGATCGATCTGGGCCTCGACCTCGATGTCCTGCTCGCCCTCGTCGGCCCGCTCGCCGCGCGCCTGCTTCCCGCGGGTCGGCTGCTCGGCGCCGCCGGGCTCCTTGTCGAGATCCATCTGGACCTCGATCTCGACGTCCAGCTCGCCCTCACCGCCCTTCGCCTTCGCGCCCTTGGCGCTGCTCGCATGGGCCTTGCTGCCCTTCGCCGCGTCCGACCTCGGCCTGGCCTTCTGGACCATGTCGTCGGGGCGGCTCACCAGCTTGGAGAAGTTGCTCGGCTGCCCGTCCGCCGTCTTCTCCTGGTACACGAAGGCGAGGTTCGACTCCTCGAACTTGGCGAAGAAGTCGTCCCACGAGATCTCCTCGAGGCTGCCTTCCCCGCTGTACCCCGGGAAATCAATGCGCAGGATCCCGGGCTCCCCGTTCTTCTCGGTGCTCTTCACCGTCGCCGGGCGGCCTCCGCGCGACTCGGCCCACTGGCGGATCTCGTCATGATCGATGGTCGTCTTCGATGAACTGGCCGACATGGTCACTCTCCTGTGCTCGTACGTCGATTGCGCCGGGAGCGGCAACCCGCGTGCCAGAGAACCCTGCGACGCTGCGGGCAGGAGATGGTCGAGCTCAGCCTTGAGGGGTGTTTCACGGACAGCGACTACAGCGTCGCGTGAGCTGGTTCCGTCGCCGGGCACCGCGGGCGCGCGCGATCTGCGCGTGAGCCCCGACCGTGGGGTCATGACCGAGGCGACGAGAAGGGAGCTCTGCTGTGGTCGACGACAGGTGCGTTGAGGCAATCTGCCTCGTCTGCGGCGAAATGCTGCCGGCCTGAGCCGGATCGTCGTCGAGGGCGATCGCTGGCCCTCTCGTTGCCCCCTCGCTTGCGGGAGGCTGCGCGATGCGCAGAGCGCAATGACCATGCAACCAGACAGACTACAGGCCACCCCCTCACGGGGGCACGCTCGTTCGCTGCGCCGCGGGCGGGGAACCGCTGCGGTCGCCGTCGCGCGCGCGGCGCTCGCCTCGAGCGCTTCGGTGCTCGCGCTCGGGTGCGTGCTGGAGCGCGGCGCCCCAGGCGCGACGGCGAGCGGCGGCGCCACGGGCAGCGAAACCGCGAGCGGCGTCTGCGCCGACGGGGCGACGGACTGCCATGGCGCGCGCAGCGACGCCGCGTGCCAGCCGGTCGTGCTGGCCGAGGCGGCCGGCAATCCGCTCGCCCTCGCGGTGGACGCGACCCACGTCTACTGGACACACGAGGACACGGGCGAGATCATGAGAGCGCCCATCGCGGGCGGGGCGCCGGCCGTTGTCGCCGAGAGCTGCCCGACGCCCGGGCTCGCGGTGAGCGCGACGGGCGTTTACTGGACCTGCTCCCCCTCTACCGGCGTCGAGCACGACGTGCCCACCGGGGTCTACAGCGCGCCCCTGGACGGGGGGACGCCGGCGCTGCTCTCCACCGCAGGGCTGGAAGATCCGGTGGGCCTCGCGCTGGACGCGACAAGCATCTACGTGGGCGACAACTATGCGGTGATGAAGCTCCCGATCCACGGCGGGGCAGCGGAAGAGCTCGCCCGGGGGAGCGGCTCCCGCCGCGTCCGGGTCGACGAGACGCACGTCTACTGGACCAACGCGGACGCGAGCTCCATCCGGAAGGCGCCTATCGCGGGGGGCGCGTCCGTGGCGCTCGCCACCGGATACTTCGAGTCCCACGAGGTCGCGCTCGACGCGACCCACGTGTACTGGACCACCCCCGGCGAGGGCCCGAGCGTGGGCTCGGTGAACAAGGTGCCAAAAGAGGGGGGCATCCCCGTGGCGCTCGCGACGGACCAGCCGTCGCCGTACTACATCGCGGTCGACGAGACGCATGTGTACTGGGTCAACGTGAGCGCAGGCGAGATCAGGAGAGTGCCTGTCGGCGGCGGTGAGTCGGCGGTGGTGATCTCGGGCGTCGCGCCGAACGATCTGGCCGTCGACGGCGCCAGCATCTACTGGACGGATCGGAGCGGCCTCGTGATGAAGCTCCCCAAGTAGGCGCGGCGCGAGCGCTGGAGAGGGCCGATGACCCGAGCGGCAGCGCGGGTCCCTCTCGCGGCGCGGCGCCGCCGGACGCAGCGGATGGCGGCGGCGCAGCGCGCCGGGGCGGCCATTCGCTGCGCGATCGCCGGGCGGGTGCTACCTAGAATCGAGCGCAGCGATCCCGCTGCCGAGGCCGAGACGAGACCGTGGCGTACCCTCTGCTCCTCCGAGTTGCTGTGCTCGCCGCCGCCACGGCGACCAGCACAGCGGCGGCCGCGCGCTCGCCTCAGCCAGCGCCCGCGCCCGCCGCCTCGGAGGCGCTCGCGTCAGCGCCCGCGGTCTCCCCAGCGCGCTCGTCTCGCGCAGCGCCCGCGGTCTCCCCAGCGCGCCCGTCTCGCGCAGCGCCCGCGGTCTCCCCCGCACGCTCGCCTCAGCCAGCGCCCGCTGTCTCTTCCGCGCGCTCGCCTCAACCAGCGCCCGCTGTCTCTTCCGCGCGCTCGTCTCAGCCAGCGCCCACCCCGCCTCCCGCGGCCTTGCCCGAGCCCGCGTCCTGGCGCGCGCTCGTCGTCGGGGGCGGCCCGCGGCCGCCGATGAACCAGGTCGCCATCGAAGGGCACATCCGGTACTTCCAGTCGCTGCTCCCGGCCGCGGTGGAGCGGCGGGTCCTCTTCGCCGACGGGCGCCGGGGCACGCGGAGCGTGCAGTTCCTCGACGGATTCCGCATGCGCTACCGCGCGCCGAAGCTGCCGCGCATCGACGGGGCGACCACCCGCGCCGGCCTCGATGCGGTCTGGCGGAGATTCGCCGCCGCGCGCCCGGGCGACCCGCTGCTGCTGTACTTCGCCGGCCACGGGAGCCCGGACCCGCGGCGCGACCTCGACAACAACGTGTTCGACCTCTGGGGCGGCGGAGGGCTGTCCGTGCGCGATCTCGCCGCGCGCATGGACGACCTGCCCGACGAGACGCCCGTCGTCCTCGTGATGGCCCAGTGCTTCTCCGGATCGTTCGCGAACCTCCTCTTCGAGGGCGGCAGGCCCGACGGCGAGCTGGTCGAGCGCGACGTCGTGGGGTTCTTCGCGGCGACAAGGGACCGCCCCGCGTCGGGCTGCACGCCCGAGATCAACGAGGCCGACTACACCGACTTCAGCAGCTTCTTCTTCGCCGCCCTCTCGGGCGTCGATCGCCTCGGCAAGCGCGTGGACGGCGCCGATTATGATCAGAACCGGTTCGTGGGCATGAACGAGGCGTACGCGTACGCCCTCCTCCACCAGGCGACGAGCGACGTGCCGGTCGCGACGTCCGATGTGTTCCTGCGGCGGTTCGTGAACAAGCCGGATCACGAGACCATGGCGACGCCTTACGCCAGGATTCTCTCCTGGGCGACCCCGGCCGAGCGGGCCGCCCTCGAGGGGCTCTCGGACGCGCTGGGCCTGCGCGGCGAGCACCGGCTGCGCGCGGCGTACGGCCTCGAGTTCGGGCCCGGGGCGGGCAGGCGGGACGTCGAGGACGTGACCTCGGCGCACCGCCTGAGGTTCATCCGGCTCGCCAAGAGCGTGGTGCTGGCGAGGACGCTGCGGCAGAGCGGCGACCGCGCGCGGATCGAGCGCTTCGAGCGGCTGCGCGCCGCGGAGGCGCGCAATCCGCTCGTCGAGGCCAGGGCGGCGAGCCAGGCGCGGCAGGACACCCGGCGGCGCGCCGCGCGCTGACGGCCTGGCCTCCGCGCCCTGGCGCCATGCGGCGGCGCGCCCGCGGTCACGGCGATCGCTGGAGCCGCCGCGTGAGCGCCGCGACGACGAAGTCCCGAAACGCCGCGACGCGGTGGGGCAGGTAGCGCGCGGAGGGATACACGAGGTGCAGCGGCGCCCCCGAGGCCACGTGCGACGGCAACACGCGCACGAGGCGACCGCGCGCGACCTCGCGCGCGCACATGACGCTCGGGAGGAGGCCGACGCCGACGCCCGCCAGCACCGCGCGCCGCGCGAAGCTCAGCTCGTCGACCGCGAGCGGGCCCTGGACCTCCACCGTCTCGTCCCCCGCGGGCCCTCGCAGCGTCCACGCGGCGCGCTCGGGCCTCTCGCGAAAGAGGACGCACCGGTGCGCCGCGAGGTCTCCGAGGCGCGCGGGGACCCCGGCGCGCTCGAGGTAGCGGGGCGCGGCGTACAGCGCGTCCTCCACCTGCCCGATCCTCCGCGCGATCAGGGAGCCGTCGCGGATCGGCCCGGCCCGCAGCGCCAGATCGAAGCCCTCCTCCACGAGATCCACGACGCGCCCCGTGAGCGCGACGTCGACGCGGACGGCGGGGTGGCGCCGCACGAACCGCGCGACCGCCGGCTCGAGCATCGCGATCCCGACGTCGACGGGGGCCGTGATTCGGACGGTGCCGCGCACAACGGCCTCCAGATCGGCCACCATCGCGGCGGCCTCCTCGAGGCTCGCGACGCCGCGCGACGCCCGCTCGTAGAACGCCGCGCCCGCCTCCGTGAGCCGCACGCTGCGCGTCGAGCGGTGCAGCAGGCGCGCCCCGAGCGCCTCCTCGAGGAGCGCGACCGATCGGCTGACCGAGGACTTCGGCAGCCCCAGGACCCGCGCCGCCGCGGTGAAGCCCCGCTCGTCGACGACGCGCACGAAGACGGCGATCCGGTTGAGGTCCATTGTTCGTCCCAGGAGAACATCCCGTTCGCGGACGGCTGTCTAGTGCGTCCGTTGGCAACGATGCATGGTCTCCGTGTGACACACGGCCGGCGCGCCCGGGAAGCCCGAGGCGCGGCGGTCTCCAACCTTCGTCGAGAAAGGACGATCCGCCATGAACACCACGACCAGCACCACCACCCCGAGCGCGATCCCCTCCCAGGCCGCCCGGTGGACGATCGACGCGACGCACTCGAGCGTCTCGTTCTCCGTACGTCACATGATGATCTCGAACGTGCGCGGCGAGCTCGGGGGCGTCGCCGGCGAGGTCACCTACGATCCGCGGCGCCCCGAGGCGTCGACGCTCTCCGCCACGATCGACGCGGCGTCGATCCACACGCGCGAGGAGAGCCGCGACGCGCACCTCCGGAGCGCCGACTTCCTCGACGTCGCGCGGCACCCGACGATCACCTTCGTCGCCACGAGCGTCCGCCGCCGCGGCGACGGGCTCGACATCGTCGGTGACCTGACGATCCGCGGCGTCTCGCGCGAGGTGACGCTCGCGGTCAGCGAGCTGTCGGGCGAGCACACGGACCCTTATGGCAACCGCCGGCTCGGCGCGACCGCCACGACGAAGATCCGCCGCAGCGATTTCGGGATGAGCTTCAACGCCGTCCTCGAGACGGGCGGCGTCCTCGTGGGCGACGAGATCGCGATCACGCTCGATATCCAGCTCATCAAGCAGGGGTGAGCGCGCGGCGACGGTCGGCGCGCCGGCGCCCCCCCCCGGGGCTCACTCGCAGAGCGCGGTGTCGACGAAGTCGAGGACGTCCATGTAGGCCTTCTCGGCGGTCTCCTCGCCGTGGACGGCGCCGGGCAGGACCGTGATGGCGACGGTGACGGCGCGGCCGTCGTCGGAGACGCCGCCGCGGGTGTGGTAGCCGAAGATGTCGCCGCCGTGCCCCCAGACGAGGCCGCCGCAGCTCAGCGGGGTGGTGAACAGGCCGAGCCCGTACCGGGCGCCGGGCCACATGCCGGGGGCCTCGACGGTGGTGCGCATCTCCTCGAGCTGCGCCGGCTCGAGGAGCTCGCCGCCGAACAGCGCCGTGAAGAACCGATTGAGATCGCTCGGGGTCGCGATGATCTCACCGGCGGCCCATCCCCAGGACGGGTCGAGCTCGGTGGCGTCGTACAGCGGCTGATCCGGCCCGTCCGCGTGATAGCCCCTGGGATGGCACCCCCGGATGCCCTCCTCGCCGACGTCGGGGAGATAGGTGCTGCGCAGCTCGAGGCGGTCGATGATCCGGCGCGTGATCTCCTCGTTCAGGGGGCGTCCGGTGACCTTCTCGATGAGCATGCCGGCGAGGGTGTAGTTGGTGTTGCTGTAGTCCCACCGATCCCCGGGGGGGAACTCCGCCCCCTCGGCCAGCGCGAGGTCGAGCAGCTCGCGGGGGCTGAAGTGCCTGTGCCGGACCGGGAGGAAGCCCTCCTGCAGGATCAAGCCGTCGTAATCGACAAGCCCGCTCGTGTGCTGCAGGAGCTGCCGCACCGTGATGTTGTTGCCGTCGATGCCCTCGCCGCGGACCAGGTTCGGCAGGTACGCCTCGATCGGCGCGTCGAGATCGACCTTGCCCTCGCCGACGAGCTGCAGGACGACAACCGCGGTGTACGCCTTGCTGTTGCTCCCGATGCGCACGAGCCCGTCGACCGGCACCTCCGCCTTGGCCTCGATGTCGCCGAAACCGGCGGTGTAGTGGCGCGTCTGCCCGTCGACCTCCTGGACGGCGGCAAGGACGGCGGGGAACCTGTCGTCGCGCACCAGGCGGTCGGCGGCCTGCTGGATGGGGTCGTCCGGATCGGTGTTGGCCTCCTCCGTGGAACCCGTGCACTCTCCCGGCGGCGTGCCGCCGCCGCCGCCGCTCTCGTCCTCGCCGCCGCTGCCGCCCTCGCCGGCGCCGCCGCTCTCGTCCTTGCCGCTGCTGCCTTCATCGGCGCCGCCGCCTCCGTCGCCGCTCTCGATGCCGCCGCCGCTGCCGGCGTCGGTGCTCGCCTGCGCGTCGTCGTCGGCGGGGCAGCCTGTGAGCAGGGCCGAGGATCCGAGCAGCGCCGAGAAGAGGACCGTCGAGACGACGTTGCGCAAGCCCGTGGCGGCTGCGCGGGCGATTCGTGTTCTCGGAGAGGTGAAACGGTGGTGCAGAGAGGTCATGATCGGCTCCTGATGGTGTGCGCGCGCCCTCGGCTCACCGCTTCGCGCCGGCGGCTCGCGGCGCCAGGCATCGTCGCGCGGTCTGGAGAGCGCCGCTGGTTCGTGACTCTGTTCCCGGACTCGTGAGGATCGTTCAACCCTTCAGATGATCTTCTCTTCGAACCGCTGTTGCGAACCACGCGAGCACCGCTGTCGCGATCGCCGCCCGCGAGGACGCGCCCGGGGCTTCACGGGCACAGGGCGGTATCGACGAGGGCGAGGACGCCGGCGTAGGCCTCATAGGCCTGCTCCCTGGTCTGGACGCCGGGCACGGCGGAGGGCAGCGCCGTGACGGCGACGGTGACGGCGCGGCCGTCCTCGGTGACGCCGCCGGCGGTCTCGTAGCCGAAGATGTCGCCGCCGTGGCCCCAGACGACGCCTCCGCAGCTCAGCGGGGTGCTGCTCAGGCCGAGCCCGTACTCGTAGCCGGGCCACATGCTCGAAGCGTCGACGGTGGTGCGCATCTCCTCGAGCTGCGCCGGCTCGAGGAGCTCGCCGCCGAGCAGGGCGGAGAAGAAGCGGTTGAGGTCGCCCGGGGTGGAGATCATGTCGCCGGAGGCGCCGGCGATGGACGGGTCGAGCTCGGTGACGTCGTACAGCGGATCTCCGAAGCCGTCCGCGTGATAGCCCCTGGGATGGCACTCCCGGATGCTCTGATCGCCGACGCGGGGGACGTAGGTGCGGCGCAGCCCGATGCGCTGGATGACGCGTTCGGTGATCTCCTCGGCCAGCGGGCGGCCGGTGACCTTCTCGACGATCAGGCCGGCGACGATGTAATTGGTGTTGCTGTACGCCCACTGGTCGCCGGGGGGGAAGTCCTCCGCCTGCGTCAGCGCCAGATCGAGCAACGTGCGGGGGTCGAAATAGGTGTGCTGGACCTTGGCGAGCCCGTCGCCCAGGAGCACGCCCACGAAGTCGGGCAGCCCGCTCGTGTGCTGGAGGAGCTGACGCACCGTGATGTCGTTGCCGTCGATTCCGTCGCCGCGGACCAGGTTCGGCAGGTACGTCTCGATGGGCGCGTCGAGGTCGACCTTGCCCTCGCCGACGAGCTGGAGGACCACCACGGCGGTGAACGGCTTGGTGTTGCTCCCGATGCGCACCTGCCCGTCGACAGGCACCTTCGCCTGCGTCTCCAGGTCGGCGACGCCGGCAACGTAATGGCGCGTCTCCCCGTCGACATCCTGGACGGCGGCGAGGACCGCGGGGAACTTGAGGTCGCCCACCAGGTGGTCCGCGCCCTGCTGCACGGGGTCGTCGGGATCGGTGTTGGCGCTCTCCGTGGAGCCGGTGCACCCCGCCGGCGGATCGCCTGCGCCGCCGCCGCTTGCGTCATCGCCGCCGCCGCCGCTCGCGTCATCGCCGCCGCCGCCGCCGTTCGCGTCATCGCCGCCGCCCACGCCGCTGCTGGTGGCCGTGTTCGCCGGCGCCTCGGCGTCGTCGGGGCAGCCCGCGAGCAGGGCCGATGATCCGAGCAGCGCCGAGACAAGGACCGTCGACAGGGCGCTTCGCAAGCTCGTCGCTGCCGCGCCGGCGAGCCGTGTCCTCGGGGAGGCGAAGCCATGGTGCAGAGTTCTCATGATCAGCTCCTGGTGGTGTGCAGGGGTCCTCCGAACACGCCCGCGCGCCGGCGAATCGCGCCGCCAGGCGCCGTCACGTGAACCGGAGAACGCTGCTCGATTTCGGACCTCTGTTCCCGGACTCGTGAGGATCGTTCATGCCCCCGAGACGAAATTCTCTTCGGAGCGCCGCTGTGGGTCATGCCAACACTGCTGCTCGCGCCCGTTGTTACGCATCGTAACGGCGCTGGGCGAGCGCTGCTTTGCAGGCGACACCCTCGCCGCCCCGCTGAGCACGCGACGACGCGCGCGGGCAGGGCGTCATCGACAGCGCGCTCCGCCGCCTGTTCACGATCAGGCGCCACCAGCGCGTGATGGAATGGCAGGGCAAAGGCGATCTCCCGCGTGTCGCCATCGGACACGAGGGAGGCGCGCCTCCACCCGGAGCACACAAGTGACCGCTCGCCGCCCGGATCCGAGCCGCGCACGGACTTGATGCGACCACCGGAGCGATCCTTCGAATTATTTTGCGGGCGCCCCCTCGAGCTCCTCGGTCGGCCGCAGGGCGTCGTGGTGCGAGGGGCTGTCTCGATGCAGCTCGGTGGAATATTGCCGTGTAGACGGAAGCGGTGGCTCGGCTCCACTCCAGGGCGCCGCCTGCCGTGCGGCGCCGCGCGTCGCGTGCTCGCTGCTGCCTCGCCGGTCCGCGATGGCGAGCTCTTCCGGGGGATATCTACTTCCTCTCGAACGATTCCTCGTGGCTCATCGTCACGTCGTCCGGGGTCAGGGAAGCCATGACGCTCTCGTAGCTCCTGAGCAGCATGCGGCCCGAGACGGCGTCCGCCGGATCTCCGACCAGGAGGTCCTTGCTGGCGTCGTCCCACACGTCAGGGCCGCGATCCGAGGCCACCGGGATGGTCCTCTCCCGCCGGTTGTACTTGATCCGTTCCAGCTTGGTGTTTGGCACCCTGACCCTCTCCAGATCGACCTTCAGGCTCGATATCGCCCTGTAGAAGCGCTCCGAGAAGCACCTCTGGGCCTGGCACATGGTCCTGACCACCTCGTAGGCTCCCAGCGTCCACAGCCACATCAGATCCGAGGCGCGCGTCCTTGCCTCGTGGGAGAAGCCGCCTTCGCTGGAGGCGCACGCGTCGAGCTTCTCGTGGATCTCGTCCGCGATCGACAGCAGGACCTGGTGTCGGCCGGACAGGTAGATCGAGAACGCCGCCAGGGGGTGCTGCGTGGACATCGTTTCCTCTTCGAGCGATCGGGAGGGGGCGTCGGGGGAAGGAGATCGACGAGCGCTCAGAGGCAGCGGGGGGCGGGGAAGGTGATCCTCACATTCCGGATCTCCTGGCGCGCGACCGCCGCCCCCGTGGCGGCGCCGAATCCATAGAAGAACCTCGATCCGACGGGGAAGCCGCTGATGGCGGACCGCTGGATCTGGAGCTCGCCGTCGACGCTCACGCGCACCTCGCCCGCGTCGAACTCGATCTGCGCCGTATGGAACGCGCCGTCGCCGAGCGCGACGCTGCTCTCCGCCTGGCCCAGCGAGCTGAGGACGCCCTGATCGCACGGCCGCGCGAGATCGTCCACGCCCACGTGGTTGTCGCTCGGATCTGCGCAATCGAAGTTGTTGTAGGTGTCGAACTCGACGCCGTAGCCGTCGAGCCCGGCCAGGCCGAGGCCGCCGCCGGGCTCGCCGACGGCTGTCTCTCCCGACGTCTGGAGCATGAAGCCCACGCCGTCGCCGCGGCCGAGGCGGAACTCGAACGTGGCGATGAAGGCGTCGGCGGCGAGGGGATTCCGGTAGACGATGGTGCCGGCCTGCAGACCCCTGGCCTCGGTGAGCACGGCGGTCAGCGCGTCCGGATCCCAGAAGGCAGTCCCGTTGAGGGACCATCCCTCCGGCGGCGAGGTCATGTCCGCGGCGAGGCTCGCCGCGCACGCGGTCCCCGCCGGGCATGTACCCTCGTCGATCTGCCCATTGCAGTCGTTGTCGACGAGGTCGCACGCCTCGGGCGCCGGCGTCCTGTCGCCGGTGCACGGACCCCAGGCCTCCCGGGAGCAGACCTGCACGCCGGCGTGGCACGCGCCGACGTCCTCGGTGCCCGGGGGGCCCGAGTAGCAGCTCCGTTCCTGCCCCTCCACGCACGCGCACCCTTCGTCGGCGACACGGTCGCAGTCGTTGTCGCGGCCGTCGCAGACCTCCGGCGCAGGCACGCAGTTGACGGCCACCTCCTCGGCGCCGGCCTCCTCGAGGATGTCGCTCCGGCCTCCGCACATCGAGGCGCCGGCGGCGAGCGCCGGGAGAAGGAGGAGCGCCTTCACGCGCGGCCGCCGGCCTGTGTCTGCCGCCGTGCGCGAAGCAGAGGAGATCGGCTGTGATGCTTGCATGAGCTCTCGATGCTGCGCGCGACCCGCGATCGCGCCGATGAAGCGGAACACCCTCGCGCGCCAGTCCTTTCTGGGCCTCAGTGTACCCGATCCAGAGAAGCGCGTCTCCAGGCGTCCAGCGCCGGTCGAGGGTCGAGCCCGCCGGACGCGATCACCGGCGTCTCGGCGGAAGGCGCCCACGAGAACAAACCCTCGCTGTCGAGGCGGCTCAACCAGGCTATCCTGCGCGCCCGTAACGGAACCACGCAGGAGTCATTCATGGAACGATCACGTTCAGCGAATCCTCGCAATCTCGGCATCTTCGTCGGCCTCGGCCTGTCGCTCGCCGTCGCCGGCTGCGGCGATGACGACACCGGCGGCAGCAGCGGCACGACCAGCAGCAGCGCCGTCAGCACAAGCAGCGCCAGCAGCAGCAGCAGCGGGGGCGGCAGCAGCAGCAGCAGCGGCGGCGGCACGGGAGGCAGCGACGGCAGCGGCGGCGCGGGCGGCGCGGGCGGCGGCACCGGAGGCGGCGGCGGCGATAGCAGCGCGACGCCGTCGCTCAGCTTCTTCGTGTCGAGCACGGGGAGCACGACAGCGAACCTCGGCGGGCTCGAGGGAGCGGATCGCAGGTGCCAGGAGCTGGCCGCCGCTGTCGGCGCCGGCGCGCGGACATGGCGCGCCTACCTCAGCGTCGAGATGGGCCCGGACGGCCAGCCGGTGCACGCCAGAGACCGGATCGGCGCGGGCCCCTGGTACAACGCGAAGCTCGAGCTGGTGGCGGCGAACCTCGAGGAGCTGCACACCAGGTTCGGCGATCACACAGCGTTCCTCGACGAGAAGGGCGAGATGGTGCCGGGCCAGTGGCCGGACTCCCCCACACCGAACCAGCACGATATCCTCACTGGCACCAACCGGGACGGCTCCCTCAGGGTCGGCCAGACCTGCGAGGACTGGACCTCCGAATCCGCGAGCCTGACCGCCTGGGTCGGCCATTCCGACGGGATGGGCCCCATGCAAAGCACGGCCGAGATGTACCGGCCGTGGAACTCGGTGCACGCCAATGGCAGCTGCGCCGACACGGCCCCGGCGGGCGGCAACGGCCGCGTCTACTGCTTCGCGGCGGATTGACCGGGCGCGCGAGCGTGCATCGCGCCGCGCCGCGCGCCCGCGCGCGTCACGACGCGCTGGCCTCGTCCCGCAGCATCGCGAACAGGTCCGTCACGCCGGGGTCGATCCCCGTCTGCGTGAGCAGCGTGGTCACCTGGCCGCGGTGGTGGGTCTGGTGGTTGAAGAAATGGCCCACGAGCCCCCAGAGCGGATACGTGACGGCCGCCCCGTTCCGCATCTTGAAGGTCAGGTCGCTCGAGAGCGCGCGCTCGTCGAGCTGGTGTATCCACGCGAGGATGTCTGCGTCGGTCGCGGCGCGCTCGCGGGCGAGATCGGCGAAGTCCGCGTAGAGCTCCTGCGCGAGCGAGGTGATCTCGACGGCCTTGCCGCTCGCGTCCCGCGAGGTGAAGCGCGCCGCGTCGCCGGTGAAGCGCCCCATCCACGTCCGGTCGGCGAGCAGGATGTGATTCAGCGTGCCGTGGATCGACCTGAAAAAGGCCCCGCGATCGCGCCTGCGCTCGGCGTCGTCGAGCTTGCCGACGACATCGAAGATCTTGTCGTTCATCCACCGATTGTAGCGAGCCATTGCGCGGTATTGCTCGATCCAGCTCATGAGTCGATCCTCGTTTGAAGGGCGGCGCGCACCCTACCACGCGCGTGCGTGCGGGTCGATCGCGGCGGGCCTTCACGGCCGCGCGCGGCCGCGGCGCACCACGGCGCCGGCCTGCGCTCGCGCGCCGCCGCGCGCTCCGAGCGACGCAGACGTACCGCCGCGATCGAGCGCAGCGGCCGAGATCGCGCTTGCTCCTGCCGCTATGGCGGACTATTGTCCTCGATAGCAGACGTGTGGTGCTCGAGGGGAGATCTCCCGTGCGGAGACGTCCTGGCCGAGCTCCACCTCCTCTCATGGAAGGAGCCATGATGGTCAGCCTTGCGCTCGATTCAGCCGCTCTGGCGGAGACGTACGATCGCGTCAGCGATCGGCAGTTCAACCATGGAAAGCTGCTGATCGAAGATCTCCAGGTATCCCAGGGTGAGCGCGTCCTCGACGTCGGGTGCGGGACCGGGCGGCTCGGCGCCCACGTGGCCGAGCTGGTCGGCCCCTCGGGCGAGGTGGTCGGCGTCGATCCGCTGCCGCTCCGCGTCGCGCTGGCGAACAGCAAGCGCGGGTCGAGCTTCCGCGCCACCGTGGGCCGGGCCGAGGATCTCTCGCAGTTCGCCGACGGGAGCTTCGATGTCGTCTTCCTGAACAGCGTGCTCCACTGGCTGCCGGAGAAGCTCGGCCCGCTCCGCGAGGCGCGCCGCGTGCTCAAACGGGGAGGGCGACTCGGCATCAGCTCGGCCGCCAAGGAGCGCCCGCACGAGGTCGAGCGGGTGCTCGAGGACGTGCTGTCCTCTCTCGGCCTGAACCGCACCGCGGAGGCGTCCGGCAGCACGCCCCACAAGGTGACCTCCGACGAGCTGACGAGCCTCCTCGTGCAGGCCGGATTTCCGCAGCCGAAGCTCCAGATCCGCACCTTCACGGATCACTTCACGGACACGGACGACGTGATGGCGTTCAACCTGGCCAGCTCGTTCGGCAACTTCCTGTCCAACTTCGCCCCTGCCGACGCCGAGCGGGTCAGGGCAGCGCTCGAGGCAGAGCTCGAGCGCCGCCGCGCGCCGGAGGGGATCCGGCTGCAACGTCACCTGATCTTCGCCGCGGCGCGCGCGGACGGCTGACCGGCCGTGCGGATCGACGCGGCTCGCTCCGAGGGGCACCCGGCGCGGCGCGCCCTCGGCGATGCCCGGCCGCGCCCGGCGCTCGGGCACGCCTGAGGGCGGCCGTGCTAGGTTCGCCGCCGGCCGCTCGGAGGGCAGGTGAGCGAACAGGTCGACATCCAGGTGCTGTACCGCCGCGGGGACCTCGAGGCGCTGCGGGAGCCATGGAACTCGCTGTGGCAGCGCTGTCCGGCGGCGTCGACGTTCCAGCGGCCGGAGTGGCTGATCCCGTGGTGCCGCGAGCTCGGGCCCGAGGAGGTGCTCACCCTGGCCTTCTGGTCGGGGCAGGAGCTCGTCGGCCTGGCGCCGCTCGCGATCCACCACTACCGCGGGGAGCGCCTCGTCGCGCTGCTCGGCGCAGGGATCACCGATTACCTCGATGTGCTGGCCGCGCCGGGGTACGAGCGCACGGTCGCAGAGGCGGTGTTCGCCTGCCTGCGCGAGCGGGCCGATGCGTGGGATGTCGTGGAGCTCGGGGATCTGCGCGCCTCGTCACCCTTGCTCGGGGTCGAGGCGCCCCCCGGCTGGTCGGATGAGGTCGAGAAGCACGAGGCCTGTCCGATGGTGACCATCCCGGAGGGCGCCGGGCCGGACGAGGTGCTCTTCCCGGGCATCCGCGCGCGCGTCGCCCGGGCGCGGAAGCGGCTCGCGAAGGCCGGGGCCGTGCGCGTCGACATGGCCGACGCGGCGGGCGTGGACGAGCTGCTCGACGCGCTGTTCGCGACCCACCGGGCGCGCTGGACGTCGCGCGGCGAGGGCGGGGTGCTCGACGAGTCGCTCCGGCCGTTTCACCGCGCGGTCGCCAGGGGCATGTGCGCGCGGGGCGCGCTGCGGCTGTACGGGCTGCGGCTCGACGGGCGGATCATCGCGTCGTTCTACGGGTTCGCCGAGCGAGACCGGCTCGCGTGGTATCTCAGCGGATTTCATCCGGATTTCGCCGTCCTGAGCCCCGGGCTCGCGCTGTTCGCCAGCGCGATCGAGGGCGCGGCGCGCGAGGGCGCGCGGACCGTGGACTTCCTCCGCGGCCGCGAGCCGTACAAGTACGAGTGGGGCGCCGTCGACCGCTGGACGTACCGCCGGCGGCTGCGGCACCAGGGGGCGCGCGACGCCGGGCAGGAGGTCGGGCAGGGCGAGCTCGATGGCGCGGTGAGGGCCGTGATGTCCGGAGAGGTGTCGCCGGAGGTCGGCCTCGTGCGGCTGCTCGGCGCCGCGGGGGACCTCGCGGCGGCGGAGCGCGCGATCGAGGCCGCGCGGCCGGCGGCGGGGCAGGTGGGTGAGGGGAGCGCGGGGACGGGCGAGCCGGCGGCGCGCCTCGAGGCGCTGCGCCGCTGCCTGGAGGGGCGGCGCGCCGCGTGCGCGACCGTGGTGGAGATCCTCGGCGCGCACCGGGAGGCGGGCGCCGGCGCCGGGGCGGACGCGCCGGCGCGCGCCGCGCGGCTGTTCGACGACCTCTGCGCGCGCTCGGAGGAGGCGAGCGTCGCGGCGTACTCGCTCGGCGATCCGGAGATCCTCGAGCGGGCGACGCGGGAGGTGGTCGAGCTCCTCGAGCGGTGGGGCTTGCTCGGGGAGGACCGCGCGATCCTGCAGATCGGCTGCGGGATCGGCCGCTTCGAGGCGGCGCTCGCGCCGCGGGTGCGCGAGGCCTGGGGGCTCGACGTCGCGCCGCGCATGATCGAGGCCGCGCGGCGCCGGTGCGCGGGGCTCGCGAACGTCGTGCTCGCGGTCTCGTCGGGCGCCGATCTCCGCGACGCGCCGCCTGCCCGCTTCGACCTCGTGTACGCGGTCGACTCGTTCCCGTACCTCGTGGCGGCGGGCGAGGCGGTCGTGGATCGTCACCTCGCGGAGACGCGCCGGCTGCTGCGCCCGGGCGGGGAGCTCGTCGTCCTGAACTACTCGTACCGCGGCGACGCCGCGCGCGACGCGGCCGACGTCGCGCGGCTCGCGGCGCGCCACGGGTTCGACGTGCTGGTGAGCGGTGAGCAGCCGTTCGCGCTGTGGGACGGGCGGGCGTACCGGCTGCGGAGGCTCGACCCTTGGTGAGGCCGATCTCGGCCGTATCCTGACGCCACGAGAGGAAGAGGGACGAACCACAGAGGCACAGAGGGCACAGAGGGGAGAAAAGAGAGAGGGAGGTGAGGCTCTCTCTTCGTCCCGTCTCTCCCTCTCTCCCTCTCTCCTCTGTGCCCTCTGTGCCTCTGTGGTTCGTCTTCTCTCTTCTCACGAAGGCACACGGCCCGCGTAACCGGCGACGCACCCGCCTGGAACACCCCGCCGGCACACCGCGCCGTCCGCAGACCGCGATGTCGAGATCCTGCCACCCCCCCGGCGCGGCGAGGAAGAAGCGCTGCCGCGCGTCCGTAGCAACAGGCAGAAGGTACTTGACATGAAAACCTCGATCTACCGCGCGTTTGCCCTGCTCCTCCTGTCCTCGTCGATGCTGCCCGCCTGCGCCGCCGTGGAGCTCAACCCCGGTGCGGAGAAGGTCATCGTCACCAAGCAGCCTGCCCCCCAGGGGTGCCGGTTCCTCGGGACCGTGATCGGTGAGCAGGGCGGCTCGATCTCCGGCAAGTTCACCAGCAACGCCAACCTGCAGGAGGGGGCGGTGAACGACATGAAGAACAAGGCCCACGACCTGGGCGGCAACTACGTGGTGCTGGAGAACACGAACGCCGGAAACACCATCTCCGGCGATCGAGACAGCATCTCCGGCGAGCAGACCGACGTCACCCACATGGGCAACACGTACAGCTGCCCTCCCCAGCTCGTCGGCCTGCTCTGAGGCGACCCGACCCCCGTCGAGCGGCGCGCGGCGATGTCCCGCAACGCGGCGCGCCGCGGCTCATCCAACGTCGACGAAGCGCAGGTGGAGCGTCGTCCGGCGGCAGCCCGCCGGGCGGGGACTCCGCCGCTGGGCGCGGCCGCTGCCGCGCTTCGCGCCGCGCGGAGGGAGCCGGCACAGGGGGAGTGAACATGGAGATGTCGTTGTCCAGGCGTACGGCCGCGGAGTTTCTCGGGACGTTCTGGCTCGTGCTCGGCGGCTGCGGCAGCGCCGTGCTGGCGGCCGCGTACCCCGGGCTGGGGATCGGCTTCCTGGGCGTGGCGCTCGCGTTCGGGCTCGCCATGCTGACGATGGCGTACGCGGTGGGCCACATCTCGGGCGCCCACTTCAACCCCGCCGTCACGATCGGCCTGCTCGCCGGCGGGCGCTTCCCCGCGAGAGACGTCCTGCCGTACCTCCTCGCCCAGGTCGGCGGCGCCATCGTCGCCGCGGGGATCATCTACACCATCGCCAGCGGCGCCGCCGGCTTCACGGTGACCGACGGCTTCGCCTCGAACGGCTACGGCGCGCACTCGCCCGGCGGCTACTCGCTCTTCGCGAGCCTCGTGGCCGAGATCGTCCTGACGTTCGGCTTCGTGATGGTCGTCCTCGGCGCGACCGATCTCCGCGCCCCGATCGGGTTCGCGCCGATCGCCATCGGGCTCGCGCTCACGCTCGTTCACCTCATCGGGATCCCGGTCACGAACGTCTCGGTGAACCCGGCGCGCTCGACCGGCCCCGCCCTGTTCGTCGGCGGGTGGGCGCTGTCGCAGCTCTGGCTGTTCTGGCTCGCCCCGCTCCTCGGCGGCGCGCTCGCGGGGGTGCTCTACCCGCTCCTCGTGGGCGCGAGGCCGACCCGCGCCGTCGCCGTGCCGCGCTCCACGGTGTGAGGGCGGGGCGCGGGGCAGGCCGCGCGTGAGGGCTCGGCCTGCGGGCCGAGCCGGTCCCACGCGAGCTTGGCCGTGAGCACGAGCCCGAGCACGACCACGAACCAGCGCACCTTCTTCGGCGCGATGCGCCGGGCGACCACGGCGCCGACGAACGAGCCGACCACCGCCGCCGCCATCATGATCGCCGTGGCGACCCCGTCGACGGCGCCGGCGAACACGAAGGCGATCGCGGCGACGCCGTTGATCAGGCTGGCGAGCACCGTCTTGATCGCGTTCATCCGGTGGATGTCCACGTTGCCCGCGAACGAGGACAGGAGCGCCAGCATCATGATGCCGATGCCCGCGCCGAAATAGCCGCCGTAGACGCTCACGAGGAACTGGAGCAGGAACACGAGCCACGGCCGCGAGGGCAGGGCGAACTCTTCCGCTGCGCCCGCGTCGGCCTGCGCGGAGGGCCTCGCCGGGCGCAGGTTCTGCCAGAACAGGAGCAGCGTCGCCAGGAGCACGAGCCCGGGCACCGCGGCGTCGAACACGCGCTGCGGCGTCACGAGCAGGAGCGCCGAGCCGACCATGCCGCCGAGCAGCGACGGCAAGAGCAGCACGCGGAGCACGCGGTGGTCCCGGGAGAGCTCGCGGCGGTATGCCCACGCCGACGCGAGCGACGCGGGCGTGAGCGCCACGGCGTTGGTCGCGTTCGCCGGGAGCGGGGCCAGCCCGGCCGCGATCGCCGCGGGGAAGGACACCAGCGTCCCGCCCCCGGCCACCGCGTTGATGACGCCGGCCACGGCGGCGCCGCCGGCGAGGAGCGCTGCGCTCGTCAGATCCACGGCGCGCGACATGGCCCGAGCGCGGCCGCGCTGTCAACCGCGGGCCACGCCGCGCTTGAGCGGAGATGCGCCGCGCTCCTACGATGGCCGTGCCGCCGATCTCGGCGGTCGCTTCTCCCTGGAAAGCCGAGCGCCATGCCGCGATCTCTCCCGCTCCTCCCCGCCGCGCTGCTCTCGGCGCTGTCGTTCGTCGCGGTCCCCCCGGGGGCGGCCGCCGGCGAGGGCCAGCCGGATCGCGCGCACGTCTGGGTGGCCGACGACGGCACCCGCGTGCGCAGGGAGGACGTCGGCCTGCCGCTCTCGCGCGGCGAGGGGAACGCGCTCTTCCGGCCAGGCGAGCCGATCCGGCTCGGCGCGCTGCGCGGGGAGGTCGTCGCGTTCCAGGTGATCGTCGAGGCCGGCGCGGAGCCCGTGCGCGGCGTCACGGTCGAGGTCGCGGGCCTCGGCCCCGCGGCCGGCGCGGGCACGCCCGCGAAGCCGGCGGCGCCCGCGAAGGAGCCCGCGGCGCCGGCGCAGCAGCCGCAGGCGCCAGGAGAGCCGCCCGCGCAGGCGATCCGGATCGACCGCTTCGTCGAGCACCACGTCGAGATCAAGCTGCGCTCGCGCAACGATCGCAGGCCCATGGAGTCGCTCGGGTGGAGCCCGGCGGCGCGGCCGCCCGACGACGGGCACCTCGGCTTCCTCCCCGACGCGCTCATCCCGGTCGAGCTCGCGCCGCCGTGGGCGCCCTATCCGATCGAGGTGGGCGCTCGCGAGGCCCGGGCCGTCTGGATCGACCTCCACGTCCCCGAGGGCGCCGCCCCCGGCGCGCTCGAGGGCAAGGTGGTTGTCGGCTCGGCCTCGCACGGCGCGCTCGCGTCGCTCGATCTGCGGCTCGACGTCGCGGCGGCGACGCTTCCGTACAGCGCCGTCGACTTCATCGCGTTCTACGAGGCCGACAAGGTCGCCCAGCGGGTCGGCGACGGCCCCGGCGTCGAGCAGCAGCTCTGGCAGCTCCTCCACGAGCACCACGTCGACGGCTTCGCGTCGGTCCGGAGCCCCGCCGAGGTGGAGCGGCTGCGCGCGGCCATCGACGGCTCGCTCTACACGGAGGCGCGCGGCTACCGCGGGCCGGGCCAGGGCGTCCCGCCCGCCGCGGTGGCGCTCGGCGCGTACGGCGGCTTCGGCGATCCCAGGGAGGAGACCCTCCGCCGCGTCGAGGCCGTCGCCGAGCTCCTCCCGCCGGCGGTGGACGACGTGATGCTGTACGCGGTCGACGAGCAGTGCGAGAGCCCCCGCGGGCCCGGGTGGCGCCGGCTGGTCCGCGGCTCGCGCCTGTCGTCGCGCATCCTCGTGGGGCACTCGTGCGGCGAGGTCGACCCCGTGAAGCAGGACGTCGACCTCGTGCTCACGCCGGCCAACCGCTTCGACTCCGTGTGGGCGCGGGCCGCGCGCGAGGCCGGCAAGCGGCTCTGGGTGTACAACGGCGCGCTGCCGCGGGCCGGCACCTTCATGATCGACGCGCCGCTCACGGGGCTCATGGCCGACGGCTGGATCGCGGCCTCGCACGAGGTGGGCCGCTGGTTCCTCTGGGAGACGGCGTTCTGGCACGACGGCAACCGCGGCGGCAAAGGGCCTGTCGACCCGTTCACGGTCGCCGAGAACTTCCACAACCAGGACGGCGACGCCTGCCTCGGCGACGGCATGCTGCTCTACCCCGGGACGCAGCGCGGGAAGTTCGCCTCCCGCTCCGTCGGCTTCGCCGGCGTGCTCCCCTCGATGCGCCTGAAGAGCCTGCGCCGCGGCATCCAGGACGCCGGCTACATCGCGCTGGCGAGGTCGGCGTCGCCCGACGCCGCGGACGCGATCGTGAAGGAGGTGATCCCGGCCGCGCTCGACGAGGCGCGCGACACGTCGCCCGCCGCGTGGAGCAGCGAGGGCGCCCCGTTCTTCCGGGGCCGTGCCGCGCTGCGCGCCCTGATCCCCGCGGGCGCGTCGCTCGACCCCGCCGGCGTGCGCCGCGTGCTCGCCGAGGCGGCGGTGGCGCGGCGCGCGCTCGTCCCGCTCGCGAGCGCGCAGGGCGCGTCCGACGGGCGCGACGGGCGCCCGGCGGACGGCCCTGGGCCCGCCGAGCCCGGGCCGCCGGGCCGGTGGCGCCCGACGGGGCTGCTCCTCGCCGTGGCCGCGCTCGGCGCCGCGGCGGTCGCCCTCGCGCTCGCGCTCTACCGCCGGGGGAGGCCGGGGCGCGGGGCGGAGGGGCGCTGATCCTGGCGACCGCCCCGCCTCCGCGGCGCCTGCTACGCTCGCGCCCGCCATGCAGAGCCCACCCGACGGCCGGCGCCCCGGCCGAGCGCACCTCCGACGCCTCCTCAGCCTCGCCCGCCCGGAGCTCGGCAAGCTCGCGCTCGGCACCCTGTTCCTGGCCATCGGCAGCGGCATCAGCCTCCTGTTCCCCCAGGCGATCCGGAAGATCATCGACGACGCCCTCGGCCCGGGCAGCAGCGTCGACGCGATCGACGGCGCGGCGCTCTGGCTGGCGCTGCTCATCGTGGTCCAGGCCGTGGCCGTCGCGCTCCGGTACGTCCTCTTCTCGACCGCCGGCGAGCGCGTCGTGGCCCGGCTGCGGGCGCAGCTCTTCGAGCACCTGCTCCGGCAGGAGGTCGCGTTCTTCGACGACCACAGGACCGGCGAG
The DNA here is from genome assembly GCF_051474675.1 of Sorangium sp. So ce406. Lineage (NCBI taxonomy): Bacteria > Pseudomonadati > Myxococcota > Polyangiales > Polyangiaceae > Sorangium > Sorangium sp. So ce406. The sequence goes on from NZ_CP150340.1 coordinate 2,624,653, forward strand.
CTGACGAACCGCCTCGCGTCGGACACGACCGTCCTGCAGAGCGCCGTCAGCGTCAACGTCTCGATGGCCCTGCGCTACGCCGCGTCCGTGATCGGCGGCGTCGCGTTCCTCTTCTACACGTCGCCGCGGCTCACCCTGCTCATGCTCGCCGTGGTGCCCGTCGTGGCGATCGGCTCGGTCGCCTACGGCCGTAGGGTCCGCCGGCTCTCCCGCAGCGTGCAGGACGCGCTCGCCCGCGCCAGCGAGGTCGCCGAGGAGGCGCTCTCCGGCGTCCGCACCGTCCGCGCCTTCGCCGGCGAGAAGCGCGAGGTCGAGCGCTACGCCGGCCGCGTCTCCGAGTCGTTCGAGCTCGCCCGGAGGCGCATCCGCGCGTCGGCGAGCTTCATGGGCATCGTGACCTTCGCGGGCTACAGCGCCGCCGCCCTCGTGCTCTGGTACGGCGGCCACCTCGTCGTCGCCGGCCGCATGACCCTCGGCGGGCTCACCTCGTTCCTCGTCTACACGATCGTCGTCGCCTTCGCGCTCGGCGGCCTCAGCGACCTGTGGGCCGACTTCATGAAGGCCACCGGCGCCGCCGAGCGCATCTTCGACCTCCTCGACCGCGAGCCCGCCATGGCCGACGCCGGCGGCGTCCAGCCCCACGCCGTCCAGGGGAGCCTCGATCTCCAGCGCGTGCGGTTCAGCTACCCGACCCGCCGGGACGTGCCCGTGCTCAAGGGCATCGACCTCTCCGTGCGCCCCGGAGAGGTCATTGCCCTGGTCGGCCCGTCCGGGGCGGGCAAATCGACGATCGCCTCGCTGCTCCTGCGGCTCTACGACCCCGACGACGGGCGCATTCTCCTCGACGGGCGCGACCTCCGCGAGCTGGCGCCGACATGGCTCCGCCGGCAGATTGGCATCGTCGCGCAAGAGCCTCTCCTCTTCGCCACGAGCGTGGCCGATAACATCCGTTATGGACGGGAGAACGCGACGGACGAGGAGGTCGAGGCCGCCGCGCGCGCGGCCAACGCGCACGATTTCATCCTGAGGTTCCCGGCGGGGTATCAGACGCTCGTCGGCGAGCGCGGGGTGCAGCTCTCCGGCGGGCAGAAGCAGCGCGTGGCGATCGCCCGCGCGATGCTCAAGGACCCGAGGATCCTCGTGCTCGACGAGGCGACGAGCGCGCTCGACGCCGAGAGCGAGCACCTCGTGAAGGGGGCGCTCGACGCGCTGATGAAGGGGAGAACGACGTTGATCATCGCCCACCGGCTCTCGACGGTGATGGGCGCCGACCGCGTGCTCGTGATGGATGGGGGTACGATCGTGCAGAGCGGGGCGCACGCGGCGCTCATCGCCCAGGACGGTCTCTATCGCCGGCTGGTCGAGCGGCAGTTCGTGAGCGCGGACCTCACGACGATTGCTGGATGATGAGCCGCTGCGTCGACCTGCGCTCCCCCACGATGGAGACCGCCGTCTCCGAGGCGAGCCCCGCCGCGCCCTGCGACGTGCGGCGGAGCGTGCCGAGCAGCGCAATCCAGCCGTGCTCGCTGGTCGTGAGGGCGCGCGCGCCGATGCCGTCCATGCGGGTCAGCGCCTTGCGGGCGATCCGGAACACGCTGCGGTCGATGCCCTCGATCAGGTCGAGCGTGGCGCCGAGCCGCTCCTGCGTCTCGGTGCGCACGTCCTCGAGGAATCCGAAGCTCGCGCGCACCACCTCCTCGACGACCCCGAGGCTCCCGTCTACCCAGGTGTAGATCAGGCCCTCTCGCGGGTTGCTGATCAGCTCGCGAGCGGAACCGTTGCTGCCGGCCATGCCCTGGCCGGAGATGCTCTCGTCCATCTCGAACCCCCTTCTTCCATCGTTGTTGGCAGGCAACTCGCCCGCTGCGAACTCACTATCAACAACCGACGTCTCGGATCGGTTATCACAGGGCAACAAAAGCGTGAACTCTTTCTTTGTGTGCGCGGCCCTTTCTCCAGCTCTCTGGAGTCCCCACGCGCGAGGGCCCTTTGGTCGGTGCCCGCCCGGGCGTGCTGCTGAATCTGCCAACTTCCAGTGAAAGCGCGCGATAAACGGCCTTCGCGTAAGGGAGGTGAGCTAGCTGCCGCAGGAAGATCCTTAGTCCTTGGCAGGCGCGTCCCGGCTCGCTACGGTCTCGCGGTGCCCGCGAGGCCCAAGAAGCCCACGCGATTCATCATGGGAACCACCTTGTCAACGATCCTGGCCGCCTCCTGCGCCTCCAGCGCGCCGCGCGACAAGGCGCCGCCCGCGCCGCAGGCTCATGAGCTCCTGGCCTTCGAGCTGCACGAAGGCGACATTCGTAACCACTTCTTCCGTCGTGGCCATATCGCCGCTCATCTCCTGGTGACCTCGGGGGCGTTGCCGCGGCTGATCGTCGCTTTTCCCGCGGGGAACATGGGGATCGCGGTGTGGTTCGACGCGCCGCCGGCGCCTGTCGGTCTCGCGGTCGAGGGGGGCCTCTCGGGCGTGGAGCGGCCCGACGGGATGCGCGGCGTCTCGGCGCTCCTCGTGAGCGCGGCGCCGGCGCTGCGCGCGCGCCGGCTGGTCCTCGGGAGCGTCCGCACGCTCCGCGACGTGGGCCGCGACGCCGAGCTTCCGGCCTGGCTGCGCAGCGACGTCGAGGCCGGCGCCGCCCCGGGCGGCGGGTCGATCGCCGCGCGGCGCACCACGGTGGACGGCGAGCACCACCTCGAGCTGCTCGTCGAGGCCGAGGACGGCACGACGGTCACGCTCGGGGCCGACGGCCAGATCGAGCTCGCGGCGGGGCCGCGGGGCCTGCGCGTCCGGGTGACGGCGCTCTCGGACGAGGCGCCGCTCACGCCGGTGCCCCTCGACGCGATCGTGAACGAGCGCGCCGCCGACGAGCCGCGCCACCGGCAGGCGCTCGCCTTTCTCACGTACCGCGAGAAGCTGCTCGCCGGGTCGTGGCGCTTCCTCACGTACTTCGGCCGGGACACGCTGCTCGCGGTCCGGATGCTCCTGCCCGTCCTGGAGCCCGACGTCGTCGAGGCGGGGCTCGGCTCGGTCCTCGATCGCCTGAGCCCGGCGGGGGAGGTCGCGCACGAGGAGGCGATCGGCGAGTACGCGGCGCTCCTTCGCCTGGCCGCGGGCGGCGGCGGGCACGCGGCCCAGGGCAGCGGCGGGGCGCTGCGCGAGCCCATCCTCGATTACAAGATGATCGACGACGATTTCCTCCTCGCGCCGGTCGCCGCCGAGTACCTCCTCGGCGCGCCCGGCCGCGAGCGCGCCGAGGCCTTCCTCGCGCGCCGCACGCCGCGCGGCGAGACGTACGCCGAGGCGCTCGCGCGGAACGTGTCGCTCGTGCTCCGCCTCGCCGCCCCGTTCGCCGAGACGGGGGATCCGAGGGCGCTGATCGCGCTCAAGCCGGGCGAGTCGGTGGGCGAGTGGCGCGACAGCGAGGAGGGGCTCGCGTTCGGCCGGATCCCGTACGACGTGAACGTCGCGCTCGTGCCCGCCGCCCTGCGCGCGTCGGCGCGGCTGCTCGCGAGCCCGCTGCTCGGCGCGGACGACGAGGGCGCCCGTCGGGCAGAGCGGCTCGCGCGCGCGTGGAAGGACGCCGGCGTGTTCTTCCGGGTGGAGCTGCCGGAGGGCGAGGCGCGGCGGCGCGTCTCCGCCTATGCGGCGTCGCTGGGCGTCGACCCGGCGCCGGCGCTCGCGTCGCTCGCGGGGACGCTCTCGTTTCCGGCGCTCGCGCTCGACCGGGAGGGCAGGCCCATCCCGGTCATGCACTCCGACGACGGCTTCGTCCTGCTCTTCACGGATCCGCCGCCGGGCGCCCTCGAGGAGATCGCCGGCCGCCTGATCCGCCCGTTCCCGGCCGGCCTGCAGACGCCGGTGGGCATCCTGGTGGCGAACCCCGCGTTCGCGCCGGACCCGGCGATCCAGGGGCTGTTCACGGCCGGCCATTACCACGGCACGGTCACCTGGTCGTGGCAGCAGGCGATGCTCGCCGCCGGCATCGACCGGCAGCTCGCGCGCGGCGATCTGTCGTCGACAACCCGCGCGCGCGCGGCGCTGGAGCAGGCGCGGCGCGCGCTCTGGGAGGTGATCGAGGCGTCGCGCGAGGCGAGCACGCAGGAGCTCTGGAGCTGGGCCGTCGAGGGCGGGCGCTACAAGCTGGTGCCGTTCGGCGCCGCGAGGTCGCACCACGACGAGTCGAACGCGGTGCAGCTCTGGAGCACGGTGTACCTCGCGGTGCGCCCGTGAGCGGCGCGCGCGGGTGATGAGCGGGCGCTCCGAGCGCCGCGCCGCCGGGGCCGCGCGCTCGCGGCGCCGGCGCGCGCCCCCTCAGATCAGCGTCGTCAGCGCGCCGCGCAGGAAGTCGCGCGCGACGACGACGTCGTGGACCTCGTCCGGGCCGTCGGCGATGCGCGCGGCCCGGGCGAAGCGGTACCAGAGCGAGAACGGCATATCCTCGCTGTACCCGAGCGCGCCGTGCATCTGGATCGCGTCGTCGAGCACCTGGCAGAGGAGCCGCGCGACGTGGTTCTTCGCCATCGAGGAGTAGGGGCGCGCCTCCTTCTCCTTGCCTTGCTCGAGCATCGACGCGCAGTGCAGCGTCATCAGGTTGCCGGCGTGGATGCCGGACGCGGCGTCGGCGATCTTCTTCTGGATCATCTGGTGGTGCGCGAGCGACTTGCCGAAGCTCTCCCGCGTGAGGACGTAGTCGCGGCACATCGCGAGCGCGCGGTCGGCCCAGCCGAGCCAGCGCATGCAGTGCGTGAGGCGCGCCGGCACGAGGCGCCGCTGCGCGAGGAGGAAGCCCTCGCCGACGCCGCCGAGCACCGCGTCGTCGCCGACCCGCACGGCGTGGAAGCGGAGCTCGGCCTCGCGGTGCGCGAGCATCGGCGGGCTCATCACGGGCACATCGCGCACGTGCTCGACGCCCTCGGCGTGGCGATCGACGACGAACATCGTCGCGCCGGTGCGCGGATCGTCGGACGTCCGCGCCATCACGATGAGGAACGCCGCGTCGCCGCCGCCGGTCGTGTACCACTTGTGGCCGTCGATCACCCACCCGTCGTCGACGCGCGCCGCCTTCGTGCGCAGGTTCGACGGATCGGCGCCGGCGCCGGGGGCGGGCTCGGTCATCGAGAAGCCGCTCGTGATCTCGGCCCGGGCGAGCGGCGCGAGGTACCTCGCGCGGATCGCGGGCGAGCCCGCCTTGAGCAGCAGGTCCATGTTGCCCTGATCCGGCGCGTCGCAGTTGAAGCAGGCCGCGCCGAGCGGGGAGCGGCCCATCTCGCGGAAGAGCGCGCACATGCCCATGATCCCGAGCCCGAGCCCGCCGTGCTCCACGGGCAGGTGCGGGACGAAGAGCCCCTCGGCCCGCGCGCGCTCGCGGAGCGCCGTCAGCGTGTCCTTCCGTCGCCCGCGATCCTCCTCGAGGATCGACGCCTCGCTCGGGATCACGTGCGCGTCGACGAACGCGCGCACGCGGCCGCGGAGATCGGCCAGATCGGGAGGCAGATCGAAGGAGATCGTCACGGCGGCAGTATAGGAGGCCGGAGGGGCGCGTGATAGCGTCGGACGCGCGATGGCCCTCACCCCGCCGACGAACGCACGCGCGCCCCGCGAGGCGCACCGGATCGACGAGGCGGCTCTCGGTCGCTGGCTCGCCGAGCACGTCGAGGGCTGCGCTGGAGCCACGGTGACGGTCGCCCAGTTCAAGGGCGGTCAGTCGAACCCGACGTACTGGCTGGGCGTCGAGGGCGGGGCGGGCGGAGATCTCGAGCTCGTCCTGCGAAAGAAGCCGCCCGGCCAGCTCCTTCCGTCCGCGCACGCCGTCGAGCGCGAATACCGGATCCTGCGCGCCCTCCGCGCCACCGAGGTGCCCGTTCCGGACGCGCTCGCCCTCTGCGAGGACGGCGCGGTGATCGGCACGCCGTTCTTCGTCATGCGGTACGCCGCCGGGCGGATCTTCTGGGATCCGACCCTGCCCGAGCTCGGGACGCCCGAGGCTCGCCGCGCGGCCTATGCAGAGTACGTCCGTGTCCTCGCGGCGCTCCATCGCGTCGATCACGCCGCGGTGGGGCTCGTGGACTATGGCAAGGCCGGCGGCTTCGTCGCGCGGCAGGTCGAGCGCTGGTCGAAGCAGTACGAGGCCTCGCGCACGGGCGAGGTGCCGGCGATGGAGGCGCTCATGCGCTGGCTGTCCGCGAACGTCCCGGCGCGGGACGAGACGACGCTCGTCCACGGCGACTACCGGATCGACAACCTCGTCTTCTCGACCGGCCCTCGGCCCGAGGCGGTCGCCACGCTCGACTGGGAGCTCTCGACGCTCGGACACCCGTTGAGCGATCTCGCGTACGCCTGCATGGGCTACCGCATCAACCTCCCCGGCCGCGGCGGCCTCGCCGGGGTCGACGTCGCGTCGCTCGGGATCCCGACCGAGGACGAGATGGTCGCCTCTTATTGCGAGCTCAGCGGCCGCGACGGCATCGAGGCGTGGCCGTACTTCATGGCCTTCGGCATCTTCCGCCTCGCCGCGATCGCCCAGGGCGTCTACAGGCGCAGCCTGCAGGGCAACGCGAGCTCGGACGACGCGGGCGGCTACGGCGCGGCCGTGACGGTGCTCTCCGAGCTCGCCTGCGGGATCGCGGGGATCTCTCCGCGCTAGCGCCTCGTCAGGCCGCGAGGGCCTCGGGGTGGCGCCTTCGCCACCACGTGAGGCGAAGGCGCATCACGGCCGCGAAGAGCCGCATGGACAGGCTGCCGGACGGGGGAAGGGGCTGCACCCGGGTGTTCTGGAACGACGCCACCCGCCAGCGCGCGTCGTCGCCCCGCACCACCACGACCGTCTGCCGCGACCGCCGGCTCGCGGGCGCCGTCTCCTGCCAGGGCCAAAGCACCGCGCCGGTGCTGACGACCACGGCCGTGTCGGGGCCGAGGAAGCGCACGCGCTCGATCTCGCCGACCAGGCGGGTGCCAGCGAGCACGCCGGCGAAGAGCTCCTCGTGGAGCCTGCGGTTCTCCTCGCGGCCGCGCAGCCACGAGCCGTCGAACGTCACGTAGTCGGAGTCGGGCGTGTAGAACGCGTCGACGGCGCTCGCGCCCTCGCGCGCCCACGCCTCGCACAGGGCCTCGAACATGCGCCGAATGGCCGCCTCGTCGGTCGAACGATCCATGGTAACCCTCCTGGCAAGTAACTCTGTTAGTGAGTAAGATAATTACTGCGGCTTGTCAAGCCGGCGGCGGCTCGGGTAGAGTGCGTGCGGGTCGAGGCGAGAGGTGATGGCCGGGAGACGGGCGAGCGCGAAGGAGGTGAGCGAGCTGGTGGACAGCCTGGGCGACCGGCTGGGCCGCGAGCTGAGCACCCAGTCGGTGCTCTTTCACCAGGCGATCGCCGAGCGGCTGGGGCTGAAGGGCACCGACCACAAGTACCTCGACGTCCTCCGGCGGGCGGCGGAGGCGGGGCCGGTCACGCCGGGCGACCTGGTGCAGCTCACGGGGCTGACCTCGGGGGGGGTGACGGGGGTGCTCGACCGGCTGGAGGCGGCGGGGTTCGTGCGCCGCGTGAAGCACCCGAGCGATCGGCGGCAGCTCGTGATCGAGCCGGTCACCGAGCGCTACGCCGAGATCGGCGCGCTCTTCGCGCCGTTCCGCGAGCGCTGGGCGGTGCTCTGCGCGCGCTACTCGCTCGCCGAGCTGCGGCTCATCTGCGACTTCTTCGAGCAGGCGACCGCGCTGATGGCCGAGGAGATCGCCCGCATGCAGGCCCCGCCCGGGCCCGGAGCCGCCCCGGCGAGCGCCGCGCCGCGCGCCGGCGCGGGCGCCGCGCCTCCCGTGAAGGCCGCGAAGGCGCGCCCGCGCCGGACCCCCTGAAGCGCCCGCGGGGGCGGGCGCGTGGGGGACGCCGCCTCGCGCCGGACGGCGAGCTGCCGTCCGTACGCTGCGCAGCTGTACGATCCTTGCGCAAGACCTCGTGATCAACCCGGGCCGGCGAGGTGCCTTTGCGGCCACGACTCGGCGTCTCCTCGCGACGGCCTGCGTGGCCGCGAGCTTGCAATGTCCTCGCGTGGAAGCACCCGGCGCCCGCCGGGGACGCGACTTCAACGTGACAAGCCACCATCGAGGACAACGACTCATGAACCGATCGCATCGACACAAGGCGCCGCACACGACGCATCGCCTCGCTCCCACCGGCATCCTGCTGCTCGCCGCCGGGCTCTCTCCCGCGTGCGCCGCGCAACCCGGTCCCGACGAGTCCGGCGCGGACGCGCTGCGGTCCGAGCTCGCCGCGGTGGTCGGGCCGTGCGGTGAGCGCTCGAGCGGCAAGATCATCACCGTCGCTCCCTCGGGCGGCGATCACCGGACGATCCAGGCCGGCCTCGACGCGGCGGCCGCGGGCGACACCGTGCTCGTGAAGGCGGGCACCTACAACGAGAAGGTCTCCTTCAGGAGGGGCGGCACGGCCGCGGCCGGTTGCCTCACCCTGCAGGGCGAGGAAGGCGCGATCCTCGACGGGGCCGGCAAGGACGGCGTCGGGATCGACATCTCCAGCAAGAACTACATCCGGGTCGCCGGCATGACGGTGCAGAACTTCAAGGGCGCTGACACGCCGATCGGCATCGGCGTGAGCGGGAGCTCGAGCTTCCTCGAGATCCGCGACAACGTCGTGCACCACATCGAGAGCGCCGAGGACGCCCACGGCATCGCCCTCTACGGCACGTCCTCGACGCCGATGACGGACATCCTCATCGACGGCAACGAGATCCGGGACTGCAAGCTCGGCTCGAGCGAGTCGCTGGTCCTCAACGGCAACGTCACGAACTTCGTGGTCTCGCGCAACACGATCCACGACAACGACAACATCGGCATCGACTTCATCGGCTTCGAGGGCCACGGCCCGGCGGGCTCGGATCAGGCGCGGAACGGCGTCTGCGTGGACAACATCGTCTACAACATCACCTCGGCGCAGAACCCCGCGTACGACGGCGAGCGGTCGGCCGACGGCATCTACGTCGACGGGGGCAGGGACATCGTCATCGAGCGGAACAAGGTCGACAGCAGCGACATCGGGATCGAGGTCGCCAGCGAGAACCGGGGCAGGACCACCAGCAACATCACCGTGCGGAACAACTTCGTGTCGCGGAGCTACCAGGGCAACATCATGATCGGCGGTTACGCCACCAACGTGGGCAACGCCGCCAACATCTCGGTGCTCAACAACACGCTTTACCAGGCCACCGGCGGCGAGATCATCCTCCAGAACAACTCGGACGGCGTCGTCATCCAGAACAACATCCTGTACGCCACGGCAGGCAACGATTACGTGAGCAGCGGCAGCAACAACAGGAACGTGCGCCTCGACAACAACATCTACTTCGGCGCGAGCTCGCGCTCGGCAGGCGCCTTCACCGACCAGCGCGCGAGGTTCGTCGACCCGCGGCTGGTCGGGCCCCCGTCCGACCTCCACCTGGCGAGCGGCTCACCCGCCGTCGAGGCAGGCGTCGATCTGGGCGACAAGAGCGGAGCGACCGACATCGACGGCGACCCGCGGACGCGCGGCGCGCGCATCGACATCGGCGCCGACGAGCGCTGACCGGGAGATCTCCGCGCCCGGGGCCGCGGCCGCGCGGCGCCGAGGGATCGACCTCGCCGGCATCACGGCGTCGCCGCACGCCCGCAGCTGGGACACAGAACAGGTCGAAACCCCGAGAAACGAACCACAGAGGGCACAGAGGGCACAGAGTTTCTCTTTGTTGTTCCTCTGTGTCCTCTGTGCCTCTGTGGTTCAAATCTCTTCATTCCCGGGTGCTTCGAGCGATTGGCGCTCTAGCTGTCAGTCCTCCGGGGCACCGCCGACACCGGCGCCGCCCGCGCCTCCGCCGCCCGGGGCTCCACCGCCCGCACCGGCGGCGCCGCCGCCCGCGTCTCCGCCGCCCGCGCCGGCTCCGCCCGGGTCTCCGCCGCCCACACCAGCTCCGCCCACGCCGCCCGGGTCTCCGCCGCCCACACCAGCTCCGCCCGCGCCAACTCCGCCCCAGCCGCAGTCCTGGGGATAGCCGCACCAGCCACCGCAATCGACCGTGGGGGGCATGCAGAGCTGCGGCTGCTCACGGTTCATCTCCAGCTCCACCGGCAGGACCTCGAGGTGCTCGGTGATCCAGGCGTCCAGCTGCTTGTATCGCTCCTCATCGCCCGGACGGAGCATGCCCTCATCCGACAGCTGCTCGTAGAGCTCCTTCAGCACCGTGTTCGGGTCCACCGCGGTGAAGTCCTCGATCACGTCCTCGCACGCCGCGATCGTGTCGGCCCAGCAGGCCGGGTCGCTCTGGCACCCGCGCGCCAGCGAGTTCGAGCCGGGCAGCGGGACCTGCGGGTACCAGCTCTGCCCGAGGCTGATGTCGACCGAGTACGGCAGGTACTGGAACAGGCCGTCGGCCCGCTCGACCAGCACGACGTTGTTGCTGTTGTGGAGCGCGTCGTCTCCGGTGCCGAGCACCCACGACAGGCACTGAAACCGGTGGAAGGCCGGCCAGTCGATCCAGTCCGCGAGCGCCGCCTTGAAGCCCTCGCCGTGCGGCGTCTCGACGACCGCCTCCTCGAGCTCCTTCGCCCGGGTGTTGTCGCACTCCTTGAGCTGGCAATTCCCCGGTTCGTCGAAGACGCTGCCGCCGATCGGAATCACGTCGATCGGGCGCGGGATCCCGCCTCCTGGCATGTTGCCGGCGAAATCTCCGACGAACTCCCACATGTTGGCGCAGCCGCCGCCGAGCCTGCTCTCGCTGCGCTTGCAGAACGCCTTCTTGTAGCGCTCGACCACGATGTAGGGAATGGACACGTCCGCGCCCCACACATTGCTCGATACCCAGGCGTAGCTGGACAGGGGGGCCGGATAACCGAGGCGATCATAGAGCTCGAGCGTGAGGCGCTCGCGGAAGATGCTGCCGACCTGGCCGTTGTTGAAGCGCACGTGCTCGAAGCCGCCGAGCCGCTGCTTCTCGACGAACTCGTCCGCGTCGATGTTGAGGTTGGGGATGGTGCGCTTCGTCCAGGGCCGGTGCGTCGACTGTCCGACGATCCCCACCTGGACCTTGCCGTAGTCGGCCGTCTTGCCCTCGGGGCCGGCCGTCGTCACCCACAGATGATCCACATAGGTCGCGTCTTCCCCGGTCGGTGAGTAGATGTCTCCAAACTCTCGTATGGGGATCCCGACGCCGCCGTTCCCCTCGTTCATGGTCTCGAGCTGCTCATCCGAGACAGCGAACCAGTAGCGGTTCCCGACGGTGCCGAAGACGTCGAGCGCGAGCTCGGCCACCTCGGTGTCCGCAACGGGCGCTCCCGGGTAACCCGCCCCGGGCGCGCCGCCGGCACCTCCGTCCCCGCCGGCACCTCCGGTCCCCGCGGCCTCGCCGCCCGTCCCGGCGCCGCCGTCCCCCCCGGCACCGCCGTCCCCGATCGTGTAATAATAATTATAGTAGTTGTCCGGCGCGTCGGCGCAGCCCGCCAGGAAGGCGGCAGACGGGACGGCGAGGAGAGCGAGCAGGGAGATCGCTCGCGTGCGGGACGCCCAGGGTCGAACAGAACGAGGAGACGGTAGCTGATTGGACATGCGCGTGACCTTTCCGCGACACGCCTAGTGCAAAAGTCGTACCGTCCACGTCAAAAAAGTAAACTGCCTCGGTGACGATGCCCTGGAGCCCGATCCGCCGTGCAGGTCCGGTGAGGTCGCGAGGCGCTCACGCCTCTCGCCCCCGAGAGCGTGGGCTCGCGGTCGGCGCCCGTCATGACACGGGGATCAGAGCCTGGCACAGGCTCCTGGATCCGCGTCATCTGTGCCATCGTGGATCGAGGCGCGCCTCACGGTGGTCGGCTCGACACAGCCATCGCCGAGTCGGGCGCCATCAGCGCATCCGGTAGTCCTCCGGGGGGCGACGCCGGGGTCACGGGCCGGGCTTGGATCTGTCCCGCAGGTAGAGCGCCTCCACCTGCTGCCGGGCCCACGGGGTCCGTCGCAGGAACTGCAGGCTCGATTTGATGCTGGGATCGTACTTGAAGCAGCGAATGTCGATCATGCGCCCGAGCTGCTCCCAGCCGTGCTGCGCGACCAGGTGCTCGAGGATCATCTGGAGCGTGACGCCGTGAAGAGGATTGTTGGGCTGGTGCTGGGTCATATCGATGCTCGGGGGGATCGTCCCGGAGGGCCGGCGTGAGCCCGCGGTGTAGCACGTCGCGCTGCGGCCGCCGCACCCGCGTCCGCCGCGCGCGCACGCCGGCTACATGTCCTGAACGACCGCGGCCGTCTGCTTCAGCGCGCGGGTGTCGCGCAGCGGCGGGTCGCCGAACATGCGCGAATACTCGCGGCTGAATTGCGAGGCGCTCGTGTAGCCGACGCGGAACGCCGAGGCCTCGGCGCCCGCGCCCTCTTCGACCATCAGGCGGCGCGCCTCGAGCAGACGCAGGCGCTTCTGGTACTGCAGCGGGCTCATCGCGGTGGCCTCCTTGAACCGCTTGAAGAACGCCGCCCGGCTCATCCCTGCGGCCCGCGCGAGCGCGGCGATATCGACGTCCTCGGCGAGCGACGCCTGCAGGTGATAGACCGCCTCGGCGATGCGGTGCGCCTGGCTGCCCGCGCGCACGAGCTGGCGTATCGCCGGGCCGTCGGGGCCCTTCAGCAGGTGAAAGATCAGCTCCTTCCTCACGAGCGGCGCGAGCACGGTCGCGTCGTCGGGCGTCACGAACAGCGCGCCCAGCCGGATCGCGGCGTCGAGCATACGGTCGCTCGCCTTGCCGATGAAGATGGCGCGGCCCGGGTGCTCGAGCGGATCCGGCCGCGCGCGGTCGAGCTGCGCCGCGACCTCGCGCAGCGCGACCGCATCGAAGTCCATCTTCAGGCACAAGAGCGGCTGCGCCGGCGACACGCCCGCGACCCGGCTCGTCACCGGCAGGTCGATCGGGCTGACGATGTAGTGCGGTTCGCGCTCGCGATAGACCTGCCCCTCGAGCACGATCTCCTTCGTGCCCTGTACGACGATGCAGAACGAAGCGCGCCAGTGCTGCTTCGCGCGTTGCTGCGGGCGCGAGACTTTGATGCAAGAAATTCCGGTCACCGGCGAGGCGTTCACGCCGTCGCTGGGGCACCACCGCGCGATGAGGTCCTTCAGCTGGTCGCGCCCGGGGATCACGATGGCAGCGTAGCCCCGCGTAGACGATCAGGCAAGAACTGGAGACGGCCGTGTATTTCGCGTCCGCCGCGGCGGTGCCATGGTGGATCGCGAACCAAGGAGCGGTTCGCGAACCAGGGAGTGGGTCGCGAACCAAGGAGAGGTGTCCCATGCGTGTCTTCCTCACTGGAGCCAGCGGCTTCATCGGCTCTGCCATCGTCCCCGAGCTCGTCCGCGCCGGCCACCGCGTGCTCGGTCTCGCGCGCTCGGACGCGTCCGCCGAAAAGCTCGCCGCCGCCGGCGTGGACGTGCAACGCGGCTCGCTCACGGATCTCGACAGCCTGCGCCGCGGCGCCGCCGCCTGCGACGGGGTGATCCATTGCGCGTTCTCCCACGACGACTTCAATGACTACGCCGGCAACTGCGAGAAGGACCGCGGCGCGATCGAGGCGCTCGGCAGCGCGCTCGCGGGCTCCGAGCGCCCGCTCGTCATCACCACCGGTACCGCGCGTTTCACGCCGGGCCGCGTCCTCACCGAGGACGAGATGCCCGACGCGTCGACCGCTGGCCCGCGGGCCGCATCCGAGCAGCTCGCCTTCTCGTTCGCGAGCCGCGGCGTGCGCGTGTCCTCGCTGCGGCTGCCGCCCTCGGTCCACGGCGATGGCGACCACGGGTTCGTCCCGATGCTGATCGACATCGCACGCAGGACCGGGCGCTCCGGGTACGTCGGTGACGGCGAGAACCGGTGGCCCGCGGTGCATCGGCTCGACGCCGCGCGGCTGTTCGTCCTCGCGCTCGAGAAGGCGCCGGCCGGCGCGCGGCTCCACGCGGTCGGCGACGAGGGGATCCCGACCCGCGACATCGCCGGCGCGATCGGCCGCAAGCTCGGCCTGCCGGTCGCGTCGGTCGCGAAGGAGCAGCTCGGCTGGCTCGGCGGGTTCTTCGCGCTCGACACCCCCGCGTCGAGCGCGCTCACGCAGGCGCGGTTCGGCTGGAGGCCCGAGCAGGCGGGCCTGCTCGCCGACCTCGAGCACGGCACGTACTTCGCGCGTGCATAGCTGAGCTCTGACGAGCGCGGCCGGCGGGCTCCGTTGCGATCGCGCTGCCGCTCACGCCGCCGTACCTACCGTTCGTCGCGGCGATCGCCCCGCCCGGCCGATGGCGAGGGCGCGCGCCGTGCGCCGATGGCACGGGTTGAGCGTCGCCCTCCACGGCGGCGCGCACGGAGCGCCCGCGGCGAGGGGCATGGAGATGCACGTCGTGAAGAACAAGCAGAGGAGTCCCTGGTTCTCGACAGGATGCTCGCGCGCTGCCGCGCTCGGCGCGCTCGCCCTTCTGGGTTTGCTGCCCGCCTGCGGCGACGACGGCGACGCGAGCGGCGCAGGCGCGGCGAGCGGCACCAGCGTCGGCACGGCGGGGGGCGGCGGAGCCCAAGACGGCTCGGGCGGCGGAGCCCAAGACGGCTCGGGCGGCTCGGGCGGCTCGGGCGGGTCGGCGGGACAGGGGGGTGGCGCGCCCGCCTCGGGGCCGAACCCCTTTGCGGCGCCGCTGGTCGACTCGCTGACGCGGGCGCTGTCCGACGGCGACGAGGCGACGCTGGCGGCGCACCTCGGACCGAACGCGTTCTACGTCGACGCGCGGGGGCGGAGCGACGCGGCCGACGCGCCCCGAGCGCTGCTCGACGGCGGGCCCTGGAGCCTCGGATCCACGGTCGACTCACACCACGACGTGTTCCGCGTGCAGGTGCGGCGAAACGACGAGATGAGCGTGCTCTTCGGCGCCGTCGGGGACGATGGACTGGCCTCCTGGCTCGCGCTCGCCGCTCCGCCGCCCTCCGATCCGGCGTCGACCTCACCGGTGATCCGCGCGTACCAGCAAGCGTGGATGGAAGGGGACGAGGAGGAGCGCGCGGCGTTGCTCGAGCAGTGCTGGGCGGACGGCGCGCGCTACGTCGATCCGACCGCCGACGTCACGGGGCGGCCCGGCCTCGACGGGACCATCGCAGCGTTCCAGTCGGCTCTACCGGGGGCGACCCTCGTACCGACCAGCGGGGCGATCGAGGCTCACGGCCTCGTGCACTTTCTCTGGCGCATCGAGGGCGCTGATATGCCCCCGCTCGACGGGATGGATGTGGGTTTCGTCGACGATGCGGGCGCTCTGACGTCGATCGCAGGGTTCTTCGGCCCTCTCTCGCCGCCTTGAGCCCTGTGCGCGCACGGCCACGGGATCGAGCCCTGCTGCCCGCCGAGCCAGCGGGTCGTCCTCGTCAGCGAGCGCTGCACTGCACGACGCAGAACGCCGTGGCGCCCTTCGCGCGCGCGCTCGCCTCGCACGAGCGCTTCGCTTGCTGTGATGCCATGAAGCGGTCTTTCCCTCCGCCGTTGCCGAACACCATCTGGTAGTTGCAGGCGCCCGCGAAGCCGCAGACGCGCACGGAAGCGCTCGCCGTGCACCACCAGGATGTCCCGCCGGTCGCGCTTCCGCTGGTGGAACCTTCGGCCGCGGCGCCGTCGCCCGGCGAGGTCCGCCGTCCACCCGGCGAGGCGGCGGGCGCCTGGCCGGTCCCGTCGTCGCTGTCGGGCGACAGGGCATCGCCCGCAGCGCGGTCGCCGCTCGACGGGTCAGCGCCCGCCTCCTCGTCGGCCTCCAGGTCGGGGCGAAGCGGGGTGTTCGTCTGCAGCGGCGGGGGCGCGGGCGAGGCGCCGTTCGCCGTCTTCACGCCGGAAGGCTCGCTCTCCTCGGCCTCGACGACGGCGTGCTCCGGCGTCGCGCTCGCCATCAGGTACGCGACGCCGCCGAGCACGACGAGGGCGCCCACGCCGAGCGCGAACATGCCGCCCACGACGGCGAGCACGATCACGAGCGGCGACACGCCCGGCTTCGGGCGCTGCGGAGGGGGCGGCGGCGGAGGGTAGTAGTAAGGCGGCGGCTGCTGAGGAGTATGATGCGGCGGCGGGGGACGGTACTGAGGATGCCCGGGACCGAACATCCCGCAGTCGTAGCGCAGTTGAGCCTTCCGCGCTGCGTGAGACAATCACCCACGCTGTCGGTGAATGCGTGATCCCGCCGCGATCTCGCCCGCCCGCCAGCGCGCCGCGCGCTCGCGGGCGACGAGCGCGCGGGGGAACCAGGGTGTCGACGGAAGGCCTCTGTCGCGTAGCCCGTCTCCGGCGACGGCCCTCAACCGTTCATCCGTTCATCCGCGCGCCCCTGCCGAGGCGCGGTGGCGCTCCGCGCTTCTCCTGGCGAAGAACGCCGCCAGCGACGGCTGCTCCCCGTCGGCCTCGATCTCCTCGTTCCCCCCCAGCGCGACGTCCGGCCGCACCCCCGTCGCCTGGATCGACTCTCCGCCCGGCAGGAGCACCATGGCCGCCCCTGCGAGCACCGCGCGTCCGTCGTCGGGATCCGCCGTGACCTTCAGCGCCGTCCCCTTGCCGTAGGTGCGCTCCCCGACGACGAGCGCCCGCCCGTGCCACTGCAGGCAGCCGGCGAACAGCTCCGCCGCCGAGGCCGTCCCGCGATCCACAAGCACCCACAGCGGCGCGCGGCACGGATCCCGGTGGCTCGACCGATACACGGTCTCGTCGCCGTCCGCGTCGATCGCCCGCGCGAGCACGCTCCCCGGCTCCAGGAAGTCGCCCGCGAGCTCGAGGCACGCGGTGAGCTCCCCGCCGGGGTTGCCGCGCAGATCCAGGACGAGCGTCTCCATCCCTTCCGCCTCGAGCGCCTTCACCGCCGTGTGGACCCGGGCCGGCACGTCCAGCGAGAACCTCTGGATGCGCATGTACCCGACCCCCGGCGCGAGCAAGGCGCTCTCGACGGGCGACGTGCCCCCGCAGGGGTGGAGCGACGCGAGCAGCGCGTCGACGTCGGCCAGCGCCGGGGCGCCGGCGGGCCGGGCGGCGGCCGCGCTCCCCGCGTTGTACATGATGAAGACGTTCGTCACACTCGGCAGCACCTGGATGCCGATGAAGCAGTTGAAGTTGTTGCCGACCCTCGGGCAGAGGAGCGATACCGCGGCGAAGAAGTTGATGAAGACCCGCACGTTGCCGAAGATGTACCGCCCTTGCCCCATGAACGTCGGGTGCAGCGTGCCCGCCTGATCGCCCGTCGTCATGAACGAGAACGACGCCACGAACAGCGCGGCCATCATCGAGAACCACACGTTGAACGAGAAAGGGAAATTCATCCCGTTCGGGTGCATGTTCGGGAAGGGGAACAGCCCGAACACAGGAGACAGGCACACGTCCGGAAAACCGGCGCTCAGGCCGGCACCCTTGTTGTTCGCAGGGAGCATCGCGCTGGCCTCCTAGCCCAAGAGGATCTGCTTGCCGTTCACCGTGACCGTCTCCTCGGTCAGGATCGTGGCGTTCTTCGCCTTCGTGAACGCGGTCTTCTCCACGACCGTGTGCGACTCGCTCGCCTGCACGCTCAAAAGCGCGCTCACCCGCTGGTATACCGACGTGAACTTCTGGACCACGGCGTCGGCCACCATCCGGATCTTGCCCGCCTGCACCTCGAGCTCCGGCCCCCGGATCTCGACCCCCCGGTCTCCGGACAGCGAGAGCGCGCCCTCCCTGGCGTGCACCGCCACGTCCCCCTGGAGCGACAGGACCGTCCGCCCGCGCCCGTGCAGCACGCCGATTCCATAGTAGCTCTCCCCGCGGCCGATCACGAGCAGCGTGTCCCCGAGCGCAGGCTCGTACGGCAGCGCGAGCGCCATCGCGACGGCGACCGGCTGGCCGCCCGGCAGCTCCACGGCGACAGCGCCCGCTTCCAGCGCGGTGACGCGGGCCGGGCCCAGGTACTCCCCCGGCAGCGCGGCGACGTCGCCGGCCTGGCCCGCGCCGCCCGGCGCCTCGGCCCTCGCCAGGCCGATCCTGGGCACGTCCGCGCCGCGCGCTCGCCTGTCGAGATCCTCGTCGCCCGGCGCGTCCACCCGCACGGCGGCCCCGCGATCGCTCTCCTTCATGGCTCCCATCGACATGGCTCCTCCTCTACGAGCGCCGCTCGGGCGGCATCCAGGCCTCGGCCTCCAGCCGATCGACGTCCGTGCGCCTCGCCGTGGCGAGGTTGGCGTCGAGGTATCGTGTCTTCTCGTCGCGGACGTGGTGCAGGTTCGCCCAGGTGAGGTCCGCGCCGCTGAAGTCGGCGCCCGAGATGTCCGCGTGCGAGAGATCGGCGTAATTCGCCTTCACGCCCACGAACAGCGCCCCGGCCGCGCGGATCTCGTGCATCACCGTCTCCCGGATGTCGGCCCCCGCGAGGTTCGTTCCGGTGAGATCGGCCTTCATGAAGAGCGCGTTGCGGAGCATCGCCTTCGTCAGGCCGGCGCCGGCGAGCACGGCCTCGCCGAAGAAGGCGGTCTTCGCCATCGCGCCCGACAGCGAGGCCTGCCGCAGGTTCGCGCGCCTGAAGTTCGAGTTCGTCAGGATGGCGCCGTCGAATCGCGTCCGCTCCAGGTTGCACTCGGTGAAGTCGCAGTTCGACAGGTTGCACCCCGACAGGTCCATCCCCGAGAGGTCCCCGAGCGCGAAGAAGCACCGCGAGATGGTCAGTCCGGCGAGCGACGTGCAGGTCAGGTCCACGCCGGAGAAGTCCACGCAATCGAAGATCGCCTTGTCGAAGCGGATGCCCTCGACGCGCGCGGACCTGAGCGTCGCCTGCGAGACGAGCGCGCGCGTCAGGTCGGCGCCCGCCAGGTTCGCCCGCTCCAGCACGCTGCGCACGATCCTCGACCCGGACAGGTTCGCGCCGGAGAGATCGGCCTCGGTGAAGACCATCATCTCGAGGTCCTTGCCCGACAGATCCGCGCCCGGCAGCCGCGCCCCGTACAGCATGCACGACTTCAGCGTCGCGCCCCGGAAGTCCGCGCCGGTGAGATCGCAGTTCGCGAGCGTCGTCTGGTCGAGCGTCGCCCCCCGGAAGCTCGCGCCCCGGAGGTTCGCGCCCTGGAGCGACGACAGCGTGAGGTTCGCGTTCTCGAAGCTCACCCCCGCGAAGTCCATCTCCTCCAGCGCCGCGCCCTCGAGGTCCGCCCCGGAGAGGTCGAGCCGGCCGAGCCGCGCTCCGTCGAACACCGTCTTCTTCAGCTTCTTCGGGAGCACGGCGTCCCGGAGATCGGCCTTCAGGAGCACCACCGTGTCGAGCTCGGCGCCCGAGAGATCGACCCGCCGGAGGTCCGCCTCGGCGAACGACGAGCCCTCGATGCGCGCCCCCGAGAGCGACGCGCCCTCGAGGTTCGCCCGCGTGAACGAGCTCTGCGACACCGTCGCGCCGTCGAGCGCCGCGCCCGACAGGTCGGCGAGGTCGAGCCGCGCGCCGGCGATGACCGCCCCGGAGAGCTCCGCGCCGGCCAGCCGCGACTCGGCGAGGTTCGCCCCCTTGATCTGCGCGCCGGTCAGGTTCGCGCCGGCGAGCCGGCCCCGCACCAGGTTGACGCCAGCGAGGTTCGCGCCGGACAGGTTCGCGCCCGAGAGATCGCTCTCGACGACGACGGCCCCCTCCAGGTCGGCGCCCGAAAGGTCCGCGCCGCCGAGCGCGCACCAGGCGAGCTCCGCGCCGCGGAGATCGGCGCCCGACAGGTCCGCGCCGTCCAGCAGCAGCCGGCCGAGCTTCGCGCCGCGCAGCCGGGCCTTGCGGAGGCCGGCGCCCCGCAGGTCCATCTCGCCGATCGTCCTGCCGTCGAGCGGCTCGCCCGCCTCGACCAGCGCCTTCAGCTCGTCCGGGGTCATCGATCCCGCTCCAGGGTCGACTTCTTCAGGTTCGCCCCCCGGAAATCGCAGCCGGATCCCGAGGTTTCGTAGAATTTTGCATCGTAGAGGTTCGCGTCGACGAACTTCGCCTCCGGGACCCGCGCCCTGAGCAGGTCCGCGTCGAAGAGGTTCGCTCGCGTGAAGTCGGCGCGCGTGAGGTCGGCCCGATCGAACCGGGCGCCCCGCATGTTGGCCCCGAAGAAGCTCGCGCCCTCGGCCGTGGCCTCCGTGAAGTGGGCGCCCGTCAGCACGGCGAGGCTGAGATCCGCGCCGTTGAGGGTCGCGCCCAGCCACACGCTCCCTTCGCCCCGCGCGCGCGCGAACACCGCCTGGGTCAGGTCGGAGCCGGCGAAGCTCGTGCCGTTGAGGGTGGCGCCCTCGAACGTGGCGGAGGTCGCCCTCACCTTCGACACGAAGCACCGCGTGAGCGAGGCCTGCGACATGTCCGCGCGCTCGAGCACCGTGCCCTCCAGGAAGGCCACCGTCCACGCCGCCCCGCGCGCGATGGCCCCCGTCATGTCCGCCCTCGAGAAGACGAGCTGCGACCCCTGCGTGCCCGAGAGATCGGCCTCCATGAGCCGCGCGCCGTCGAACGAGGTGCTCTCCAGCGTGGCGTTGCGGAAGACGGCGCGCTCTGCCCACGCGCTTTGCAGGGTGGCGAGGCTCAGGTCCGCGTCCGTGAAGTCCGCCTCCCGCACGTCGGCGTCGAACAGCACGGCCTGCTTCAGGATGGCGCGCGTGAGCCTGGCGCCCCGGAGGTTGGCGCCCGTGAGGATGGCGCCGGTGAGGTTCGCGCCGGTCAGGTCGCGGCCGCTCAGGTCCTGCTCGCTGAGATCCTGGTCGCTCAGGTCGCTCCCCGGCCCGATCTGCCCGGGCGGCCGCGGCGGGGCCGTGGAGAGGCCCAGCGACGCGAGCTTCGGATCCCCGGCGAGCTTGTCCCACGCCGCGAGCCCCGGGACCTGCGCCCCGCGCGCGACAGCGAGCGACTTCGCCTCCTCCACGGCCCGCGCGACGCGGCGGAAGGCCGTCCGGAGCGCCGCGTCCGTCACCATGGGCGACGCCTCGGCGCTCATCGGCGCCAGGGCCTGCGAGGCCTTCGGCAGGTGGCGCAGCGCCTCGGCGATCACGCCGCCGAGGACCTTCCCCCCCGGCACCGCGACGCCCGCGAGCGCCGCCATCGCCCGGCGGATCCTCTCCTGCTGCGGCTTCGCGACGTCGCCGAGCCGCGCCTTGAGCAGCGCCGACAGCGGGTCGAGCCCCTCCGCGCCGGCCGGCGGCGCCGCGTCGTCGCCCTTCTTTTGCAATGCCTGCAGCGCCCGCCATTCCTCCTTGAGCTCCGGCGTGAGCTGCTCCTCGATCTCGAGCGGATCGGCCTCGAACCGCGCGACGATCTCGCGGTAGTGCGCCTCGGGCAGCGCCGGCCCGTCGAGCGGCTCGGAGGCGACGAGCGTCGTGACGCGCGAGAGGTCGTCGTCGGTCACCTCCGTGAGGCCGCGCCACGTGAGGAACAGGGCCCCCTTGTCGAGGTCGGCGAGCAGCGTGTCGAGGTGCATCGGCACCTCCCGGAACCCGCGCTCGGCGTCGTTCGCGAACACGCGGATCCGGAGGCCCGGCAGCTTCGACCGGAAGACCTCCGCGTCGGGGTGGAGGTTCTGGAACAGGAGATCCTCGTCGCCGCGCAGGTACGGGAGCCACTGGTCGGGCCGGGCCGCGTTGAAGAACGTCCAGTCGAAGTCGTCGGCGTAGTACGGCGCTCGCTTCTCGCGGTACGCCTTGCCGTAGTTCTTCCCGACCTTCGCGCGCCGATCGGGCCGGTTCGGCGACAGGGGACCGAACCCGGCGGGCGCCGGCCGATCCGAGCGCGACAGCAGCAGATCGTCCGCGCCCTCGACGTTGGGGAGCTCGCGCGTCCCGTGCCCCCTGCCCACCGGGTTCAGCGGGTGCCCGGGCCCGCCGAAGCTGCGCCGGTCGCCGAGGGGCATCCGGTCGAACGGCACCGCATCGCTCATGGCGGGCCCGAGCAGGCCATCCATCCACACGCGGTCGCCGACCACGCGCAGGATCTTCGACCAGGACCCGACGCCGAACCGCACCGGGCACTCGGTCATGCGCGCCTTGCCCGGCGTGTGGCACGTGCCCATGAGCATCACGTCGGCGTGCGGCTTGAAGTCCACGAGATCGCTCGGGTACAGGCACTCGCCGGTCTGGTCGTGATCGTCGTCGTGGAACACGTCGCCGCGCAGCGTCTCCTGCGCGAGCACCGGGTGGCCCTCGGGCAGCGAGAGCGGCGCTCCGGGCTCGAGGACGAATTTCGCCCGGACGATCAGGGTCATCTCCGGCTGGGGCGGCCTCCGCGAGGTGACCTTGCTGCCGAAGAGGAACGGGGTGAGGTTCTTGTTCGCCATCCGTGGGGTTCGCCGCGCGTGCGCGTCACACCATGAGGTGGACTGCCGCGATGTTCGTGCGGACGGGCACGACCTTGCTGCGGTCCAGCGTGATCTTCATCTTCTCCGGCCCCATCGAGAGCGTGGGGCCGATGCTGGCCTCGAGCGTCGCGGCGACGGTGACGGACGCCTCCAGGCCGACCGTGGCGCTGACCGTACCGCCGACCGTGCAGGTCACCTCCCCGCCGAGCGTCGCCTCGATCATCGCCCCCAGGACGACCTCGTTGACCATGCCGAGGTTGATCGTCGTCTCGATTCCTTCGACCACGGTCTTGCTGTCGCCCTTCGTGTACGAGTCCGCGTCCCCGTACATATCGCTCTCGGTGTCGGCGTGCGTCTCGGAGATGATCTTGGTCGCCTTCGTCTTGTTCTTGATGATGTCGGCCTCGGTGGTGTCCTCGATCTTCCCGTCGACCCTGGTCGAGGTCGTGATCGACCCGGCCTTCATGGTGGACTTCGACTCCCCCTTGACCGTCGTCTCGTCGGTCATCGACGTGGCGTGGGTCGTCGACACCATCGTGTCCGCCCACGTCTCGTTGGAGATCGAGGGCACCGGCAGCTTCGCCGATCCGGTATAGGACGAGATGCTCTTGGCCCAGGTCCTGTCGACGATCGTGGGGTTCTCGCCGAGGACGCCCGACGGAGGGAGCCCCCAGGGGTCCGTGATCTCGTCCAGGTTGCGCGGCGGGCTGTCGTGTCCGGTGCGGCTCTCCAGCTTGCTGCCGTGATGGAACTCGAAGGCATCGCCGTGGTAGGTGGTGTGCACCTCGCCCTTCACGGTCTTCTCGCGCAGGCGCTTCTCGCCGCGGGGGCCCTGGATGAAGTCGAACTCGCCCGACCCCTGGAAGGTGATGCTCTTCTCGTTGATCTGCCCGTCCTCGGCCTTCCAGCCGCTCTCGAACTCGCGGCGTCCGAGGACGGTCATCTTGTAGGTGCCGCCGATGACCTCGATCTTGTCGCCCCGCGTGGTCGTGACCCGGTTGCCGTCGGTGTGGTCGCGCCAGGTGTAGTCGTCGCCATCGGCCGCGCCGACGCGCAGGAAGGACGACATGCCTTCGCCGAAATCAGGCACATGGAGGATACCGTATTTGCCATCGCCGGCCATGGGAGCTCCGTATCCGGTGGCGCGTGGAGCGTGGTGCTCGCGCCCTCACACGAAGAGGTTGAACGCCGAGATGATCTTGCTCGCGAGCGCGATCTCCGTCTTGCTCACGTGGAGCTCGACGCCCGCCGGGCTGATCTCGAGCGTGGGGCCGACGGAGACGTCGATGCTCGCGGTCATGCTGAGATCCACCTTGGCTCCGACGGTCACGTCCACCGTGCCGCCGACCGTGCAGGTCACCTCCCCGCCGAGCGTCGTCTCGATCATCGCCCCGAGCACGACCTCGTTGACCATGCCGAGGTTGATCGTCGTCTCGATCCCTTCGACCACGGTCTTGCTGTCGCCCTTCGTGTACGAGTCCGCGTCCCCGTACATCTCGTCCTTGGTGTCGGCCCGGGTCTCGGAGATGATCTTGGTCGCCTTCGTATAGCTCTTGATGATGTCGGCCTCGGTGGTGTCCTCCATCGTCCCGTCGACCTTGGTGGAGGACGTGATCGACCCGGCCTTCATGGTGGACTTCGACTCCCCCTTGACCGTCGTCTCGTCGGTCATCGAGGTGGCGTTCGTCTTCGTCACCATCACGTCCGCCCAGGTCTCGTCCGTGATCGACGGCACCGGCAGCTTCTCCGAGCCGGTATAGGACGAGATGCTCTTGGCCCAGGTCCTGTCGACGATCGTGGGGTTCTCCGTCGGGATCGCCTGGGGCGAGGGCGGGTTCTTGTCATCGATGAAGTCGTCGGTGACATTCAGCGTGGGGAACGTGTCCGTGCCAGTCTGGCTCTCCTTGATCTTCCCGTAGTAATAGTCGTAGACGTCGCCGTGGTAGAGGGTGTGCACCTCGCCCTTGATGGTCGTCTCGACCACCTTCCACGTCCCGCCGTAGTTCTGCACCCACTCGATGGTGGTGCCGCCGCCGAAGGTCTCGCTGACCTCGGTGACGTGCCCTCCGGACACGTCCCAGCCCGCCTGGTGCTCCCCGCGGCCGAGGATGAGCAGGCGGTAGTTCCCCCCGATCACCTCGACCTTGTCGCCCTTGGTGGTCGAGATGCGGTTTCCGTCGGTGTGATCGCGCCAGCCGCCCTTCGTGTGCAGCTTCGCGGTCTCGGCCTTCCGCTCGCCCACGGGCACGAAATTCGGCGAGCCGTCCCGCTTGCGGTCGTCGTCGGTGAAGGTCTGAATCCGCTCCGCGAGGTCGTCTCCCGGGTTCTCGCCGAGGGGCGCAGCGGCCCCGAGGCGCAGGTAGGACGGTTCCCCACCATTGAGATCCGGTACTTCGAGGAGCGCGAACTTGCCTCCGGACACAGTGCCTCCGTATCGAGCGAGGACAACGACGCAAGGCGTCGCCCCGTCGCTGTCGCCCTATCCTAGGTCACCGAGAGCTGGCCGTCCAAGCACAAAACCGCGCGTCTTGCTCGCCTCGCGGGCGTGCGCGATCGCGCGAGCGCGCGCCTCACGAGGCCTCGGCGGGGATCTGGGTGGCCGATTCGGCCGCTCGGTGCGCGACGGCCCACACGAACTCCGGCAGGAGCGCGAGCGAGTGCGGGTCCTGCGTG
The DNA here is from genome assembly GCF_051474675.1 of Sorangium sp. So ce406. Classification (NCBI taxonomy): domain Bacteria; kingdom Pseudomonadati; phylum Myxococcota; order Polyangiales; family Polyangiaceae; genus Sorangium; species Sorangium sp. So ce406. The sequence goes on from NZ_CP150340.1 coordinate 2,649,638, forward strand.
ACGCCGATCAGGCCGCTGATGAACTCCAGCGGGTGCTCGCGGCGGCTCCTGTCGAGGAAGCGGAGCTGGGCGCTCGTCAGCCCGGGCGGGATCTCGGCGAGGCCGGGCCCCTGCGGGTTTCCGAGCCCTCCGAGCGCGTCGCTCCGGGCCTCCGCGGCCAGGTAGCGCTCGTGCCACGTCTCGATATAGGGGTTCGGGGCGAAGTAGTCGTTGGGCCAGGCGCGCAGGTAGGGAAACAGCACGTGGATCCACCCGGTGAGCTCGTCGGCCGGGTTCTCGTACCTGAAAAAGGCGCGCCAGAACTTCGGGTCGGCGCGCCCCTCCGCCGACGCGGCGATCTGGTCGAGCACGGGCAGGAGCGCGCGCGTCCAGCGATCCTGCCCGAAGGAGCCGAGGGTCGCCGCGCGCTGGCGCACCCAGCGCCAGTCGTCGGACGTGCCGAGCAGGTAGATGCGCGGGATGCCGCGCAGCGGGTACACCATGTCGCCCGGAAACGGCGGCTCCCAGTCGTGGTGCGGCGCGAGCGGTGTTGTGACGGTGAGCTCCGACGCGACCCGCTCGACCGGCCCGGTGGTGGAGAAATTGGCTGTCACGAGCTCCCGCAGCCTGCCGATACGCGCCGAAACCTGCCTGGAAAAATCCGGAAACAATGCGGGCCACGGGTTCACGTCGCCGAGGGTGAAGTCGGGCCGCTCGACGACGAGCTCGAACTCGTGATCCTCGGAGACGAAGCGGCGCCGCTGCTCCTCGCTCGCGGCGAGGTGCAGCGTGAAGCCGCGCGCCAGGCAGAACCAGATCACGTCGGGCGAGAGGACGAGCGGATAGCGCTGGGTGAAGGCGGTATAGGCGGCCTGGACGAGCGGGTGCAGGTCGGTGCGCCCCACGAGCGGCAGGCGGTGGCGGTAGGTGGCCTCGATCGGCGCGACCAGCAGGCTCTGTATCGCGGCCTCGCTCTGGAATTCCGGCAGCGGCGCCGTCGCGGGCTCGACATCAGCAACGACGATCGTCCTAACGCTCATGACCCCTGGCCCTCCTGGCCCGCCGCGGCGCCCTCGTGACAGGGCGCCGTCCTTCGTACACGAGCGTGCCGCGCGCGACAACCAGCGGCGCCGGGCCGCCGATGCCGGTGGCGCCGGGTGGAACGCGCGCCGACGACGCCGACGACCCCTGCCGGGCATGGTCCCGTGGTAGCGTGACTTTTCGAGAACGGAGGACGCCCGCGCGCCGCGCCGCGGCGATGTTGCGCGCCGCTGGTGGATGATGCACGACTACGGATGCCAGCTCGCGGCCGCAGCGGGTCGCCCCTGAGGAGGATCGCAGCAGATGAGTTCACGCCAGCCGAGTTCGTACGTGGCGAGCGCGCCGGCCAACCCGAAAGCGGCCCTGCGGATCGACTATCTCAAGAAGGTGTATGGGCTCTTCACGGCGAGCCTGGTCCTTTCCTCCATCGGCGCGATGTGCGCGCTCTACATCGGGGCGCCGGACGTGGAGGAGGGAGGCGCGATGCCCCCGCTGGTCGAGCTCTTCGCGGCTCACCCGATCCTCTCGATCGGGATCGTGTTCGGCGTGATGTTCGGCGCCCGCGCGGTGCGCCGCATCCCCGGCGTCAACGTCCTCGCGCTCTTCGGGATGGCGGCCATCCTCGGCGTCACCACGGCGCCGGCGCTCTACATGGCCCAGGTCGCCGCGGGCCTCGGCGGCACCCTGTCGTCGGCGCCGGTGCGGGACACGTTCATCCTGACGGTCCTCACGTTCGGCAGCCTCACGCTGGGCGTCCTGCTCACGAAGGAGGACCTGTCGTTCCTTGCCAGCGGGCTGGTGATGGGCGCCATGGTCGTCCTCGGCGCCATGCTGCTCAACGTCCTTCTCGGGAGCACGCTCCTCGGACTGGCGATCGCCAGCGTCTCCGTGCTCGTGTTCGGGGGGTACGTCCTGTACAACACGTCGCGCCTCCTCCACTCGGGCGAGGAGGACCCGGTGGGCGGCGCGCTCGACCTCTACCTCAACTTCATCAACCTCTTCTCGTCGATCCTGCAGATCCTCTCGGGCCGCCACTTCTGAATCGCGCGCGGTTGCGCGATCGCGCGACCGCGTAAAAGCGCGCGCGCTCGTGCGCCTGACCGCCACCGGGCTCCTCTCGCGCCCGGGGCGGACGCTGGTGGGCGGCTTGACGCCCCTTTTCCGGTGGGTAAGAACGGGCCGACCATGAGTCGCCCGCTCCGCGTCGCAGCGCTTGCCCTCTCCCTGTCGCCGCTCGTCAGCGTCTTTTTCACCGTCTCTTGCAGCAAGCCCGCCGAGGTGACGCCGGCGGCAGCGGCGGAGCCCGTCGAGCTCGCCGCGCCGGCGAACGTCAAGCGGGTGGACATCGCCGTCAACGACAGCGGCTTCTCCCCGTCGACGATCGAGCTGAAGAAGGGAGAGCCGGTCGTGCTCCGCTTCACGCGGACGACGAAGAGCGAGTGTCTGAAGGCGATCGCGATTCCCGATCTGAAGATCGAGAAGGACCTGCCGCTGAACACGCCGGTCGAGGTGGCCGTCACCCCGGAGAAGGAGGGGAAGATGGTGCTTCAGTGCTGGATGGCGATGATCAAGGCGACCATCAACGTGGTCGGCTCGTGACGCCGTCGCGCCCTCGGCCGGGGCGCGCCGCTGTCACAGGATGAGCCAGAGCTCGGCGTCGTAGCGCTTCGCGTCCCGCGCCCCGCGGCGCGTCCCCGAGGCGGGCACCGCCGCGCCGGCCGGCTCGCCGGGCGGCCGCGTGGACGGCGCGCCGGCGTGGGGCACGTCGATGCCTGATGCCGCGCAGCGGGCCACGGCGAAGCGGAGCATCTCGCGCACGTCGCTCGCGGTGAGCATGCCGCTCGTGCGGTGGCGCGCGATCGCGGCCGCGCGGTCGACGCACTCGACGCAGGGCGCCGCCTCGGACCTGAACCGGAAGAGCAGCGTCCCCTCGGGCCACCCGAGCGCCGTCGCCTCGATGCTCACCACGACGAACTCGCCGTCACGGACCACCTGCGTCGCGGCCGCGCTCGCGCTGTCCTCGCCGCCGCCGGCCGCCGCGCCCCGCAGCAGAAACCAGTAACGTTCCATGAGGCGCTCGACGTCGCGCGGCTCACCGTGAGCGATGATGTCTGTCATCCATGACCTCCGACGTCTCAATGTGAGACCTTGTCCCGGGTCCGGCGACGGCACGGAGAGTCAGGAAATGTCCTCCCAGACGGACAATGTCCGGGCGGCCTCTGCCGCGGCGCGGCGCGGTCTCGGCGTCGCCCCGAGGCTGCCAGGGGAGGCGCAGGAACGTCGCGGCAGTGTGAGCTGGATCACGCGGTAAGCGGTAAGTTTCGCTTCCCTTTGGGGGCTCCGTGAGTAAGCTCTGCGCCCCCCAACCCGCCCGGCGGAAAACCGCCCCGGTTCTTCGCTCCGAACCGGCTCTCATCGAGGCGCGCCGAGGGGATCGCCCGCGCGGCGCGCCGCGCGGGGTCAGTCCGAGCCACCCCCAGACGGAGCGAGAAGGCAGTCGCATCATGAATCAGCATCCCGGCATCATCGGCAAGAAGATCGGCATGACGCAGATCTTCAGCGAGACGGGCGAGGTCCTGCGTTGCACGGTCGTGCAGGCGGGCTGCGTCGTCATCGGCAAGCGCACCCTCGAGAAGGACGGCTACAGCGCCCTCATCCTCGGCCTCGGCGAGCGCGCCGAGCGGCACACCACCAAGCCGCTCGCGGGCGCGTTCAAGAAGTCGGGGCAGACGCCGAAGCGCGTCGTGCGCGAGCTGCGCTGCAGCCCCGAGCACGCGGCGAAGTACGAGCTCGGGCAGACGCTCAAGGTCGACGAGATCTTCGAGGTCGGCCAGCGCGTGGACGCGCAGGGCCGCTCGCGCGGCCGCGGCTTCAGCGGCGTCATCCGCCGGTGGAGCTTCGCCGGCGCGGTCAGCTCGCACGGCACGCACGAGTACTTCCGCCACGGCGGCTCGATCGGTACGAACATGACCCCCGGTCGCACGCTGCCCGGCCTGAAGATGCCCGGCCACTACGGCGACGAGACGGTGAGCGCGCTCAACCTCAAGATCGCGAAGCTCCTCCCCGAGGACAACCTGATCCTCATCGAGGGCCCGGTCCCCGGCCCGAAGAACCAGGTCGTCACGATCCGCGGCGCCGTGAAGAAGCGCGGCGGCAAGGGGCTCCCCACGCCGGCGCAGCAGCCGACCAAGAAGAAGGGCGGCTGACCCGCCCGTCCGGCGGAGCGCGCGCGTCGCAAGACGAACGAGCGCGCGCGCCCTGCCGGCGATGCCCTCCGGTAATCCGTGCCGCAGAAGCCCAGGAACCCCTACAAGCGCCCGGACGCCTTCACGAAGGCGGCGAAGGCGCAGGGCTATCCGGCGCGCAGCGTCTTCAAGCTCGAGGAGATCGATCGCCGGGTGCGGCTGCTCCGCCCTGGCCAGCGCGTGCTCGATCTGGGCGCCGCGCCCGGCTCGTGGTCGATGTACGCCGCGCAGCGGATCGGCGCGTCGGGCAAGCTGCTCGCTGTCGATCTCTCGCCCATCACGGCGGCGTTCGGCCCGCAGGCGACGGTGGTGCAGGGGGACGCGCTCTCGCTGACGAACGAGGCGCTCGCGCAGTTCGCCCCGTACGACGTGGTGCTGTCGGACATGGCGCCCGCGACGAGCGGCAGCAAGATCGCCGACCAGGCGCGGAGCTACGAGCTGTTCATGCGCGCCGTGGCCGTGGCCGAGGCGCTGCTCGCGCCGGGCGGCGCGTTCGTCGGCAAGATCTTCATGAGCGAGGACTTCGTGAAGGCCCGCGACGCGCTGCGGAACCTGTGCGAGGAGGTCCGGAGCATCCGGCCCGAGGGGACGCGCGCCAACAGCGTGGAGCTGTTCCTGGTGGGGCTGCGGCGGAAGGCGCCGGCGAAGGCGGGGTAGGGGCGGGGGCGCGGTGCGAGCGCGGGGCGGGGGCTGCCGCGCTGGTCGGAGCGAGGAGAGGAACGGTCGCGTTACTCGAGCGCGCGGCTCCGTTTCTTGAGCAGGCGCGCGTAGCTCTGCCGCAGCTCTTCTGGAATGGGCGAGCGTCGCAGCACGGTCAGCGCTGCGCTCGTGCAGCCGAGCATCGCGTCGAGCACCGCCGCCGCTTCGGTGCGTGGGAGACGTGCGTGCTGCTCGGCGAAGTCGAGCCAGTGGTGGCGGCGCAGATCTCGGTTGCGGATGCCGAGAGGCAGCGCGAGCGTCTTGTCGCCGTAGACCTACGTACAGATCAGGTCGTAGGCGGGGGGCCAGACGGTAGATGCCGTCCTCACCGCGCAGGAGCGAGAGGTTCTTCAGGTGCAGGTCACCATTGCCCATCCAGTAGGCGACGAGCAGGTGCTGGTAGAGCCGGCGCAGCTCGACCTCGGGCTCGCCGCAGTACCGCGCCACGAGCACCGCGCACTTGGCCGCGGTGCCCTGGCCGCGCTCGTGCGCGGGCCGGCCAGCGAGCTGGCAGAAGTCCTCTTGATGGAGCTTTGACTGCTGCTTGCGGCCGGTGCGATCGTAGCGCTGGATGACGTAAGCGAGGCTCCCGTCCGCGAGATAGAAGAGGCCGAGCCGTGGCACCTGCATGCCGGTGAGGGCGGCGATCCGCATGCTGGCGTGCTCGTTCTCGGGCACGTGTGAGTACCTCTCGAGCTACGGCTTGAGGATGTAACGGCTGCTCTTCTCGGCGACCTGGAGGCAGATCCTGTCCTTCGACAGCCGCATCAGCGCCTTGCGCTGCATGCCTGAGATCGACATTTTGCAGATCTCGGCCTCGATCCGGGCAGGCAGGTGGAGGAGATCCAGATCGATGCGAGGGGCCTCCTCGACGCCGAAGAGCTCGCGCAGGCACGCGCGGTGGTAGCGGCCTCCGGAGTCGTCGGGAGGGCTCTCGCCCAGGCAGATCAGGCAGGCGCGCATGGGATCACGCGGCCACGGAGAGCTTCTCCGGCACGATCTCCACCGCGCCGGCGCAGTCGGCGCACGTGGCGAGCATCAGGCCGAAGGCGTCCGTGCGGTCGAGGCCGAGCTTGCGGCAGGTCTGGTCGAGGAGCCAGCCCTCGGGGAGGAGGTTCTCGAAGAAGGGGTGAAGGCCGCGACTCTCGTAGGGCTCGGGGCGGAGCGGGAGGGTCGGGGAGAGGGGGACGGCGTCGGGGCGGGCGAGGTAGGCGCGATCGTACGTGAAGCGGCTGCCGCCGGGGGTCTCCTCGATGATGCCGGCGCGTGTGCCGTTCACGGAGACGATGCCGCGGCGGGGGCGGCCGACCTCGAGGAGGGCGCGGTAGAGGTGTAGGTCCGCCAGGGCGGCGGCGGCGGCCTTGCGGACCTTCACGCTCTTCGAGCGCGCGGCGAGGCGAGCGATGCGCGCCTCATCGCGGAGCGCCTTCGCGGCGAGGAGGCGAGCGGAGCCGCGCCTGGCGGAGCGGGACAGATGGGTGAGGACAGGGCGCCACTCCGGCTCCGGGAGGCCCTTATCACGAAGATACACGGCGGCGCGGACACGGACAGCCTCGTCGTGTGCAGCGGCAGCGAGCTCGCGGAGTTGACGGAGGGCTTCGGTCCGATCTCCGCCCCCGAGAGAGGCCAGCCTTTTGCACGCGGTCAGCCGGAGATCCTCGCGGACCCCGTCCTTGATGAGACGCCAGAGCCCAGCGCGTGCCTCCGGCAGACTGCTCGCGCGCTTGAGCAGCTCATCGAGCGCATCCCATGAATGGAAGCCTGTCGGCTCGTGGACGAGCAGGACCAGCGCGTCGACACCAAACCGGCGTCCCTGCGGGACGTCGAGCAGAGCTTCCGCTGCGTAATGGCGCAAAGAGGCGGAGAACGAGAGCGAGCACGCAATCTCGCGCAGCGCGTCCAAGCCACCAGGGTCATTGCGGGCGGCCATCCACTGCGCGATGACCACCCTCGCGTCGAGCCTCTTGACCGTGGTGATGTCGTTCAGCGCGCGCGACAGGGCTCGCTGCGCCCCAGCGTGCTCGCGGGCCAGCCGCTCCAGCGTGGCAATGTCAACGTCGTCGAATACCCATTCGTCTCCCTCGTTGAAGAGCGCTTCCATCCAGATCGAGAGGGCCTCCTCATCATGCCAAAGTAAGGCCATCTCCCGGGCGACCCGCTCCCTCAAGTGGGCGCTCTCCACGTGGAGTAAAGAGTGTACCTGCTCGCGAAGAATCGGTTCCTCTGCAGCCGACAGCAAGCGTGGGAGATCCTCGTTGTCAAAGTGTTGCTGATGCCCGGAACGGAGCATGTTGACAAGTGTGCTCACGGCCTCATTTTGCCACTCTGGGATGCGTAGTAGCGCGAACGCTGCAAAGTAGCGCATGCGCGGATCCTGGTGGTGACGCATGACGTCGGTGACGGACGTCGATGCCGAGGCCATGCCGCTGTCGAGGAGAGCAATCCACGCGGTGCTCCTTACCGGCTCCGGGAACTTCTCTACGTCGCGATGTAGCGACAACGCCTCGGCTGCTGCCCACTCGCCAAGGCGCGCTGCTTCCATGATTTCATCGATGAATCGAGAATCGTCAGGCTGACTGAAGGTGAGCTCTTTCAGTCGGGTGACGCGTTCTTGCTTGGTGCTGACCGCAAACGCACATGCGTTTAATACAGCAATTTTGCCGCGATCGCTGTCTCGCGATTTGGCTTCGACGGCAACGGTGACGATGCGCGCGGCGTCCGGCCATTCCGGTCCGCGTAGCCGGAGCGCCGAAGGGAGCTTGTCCCTACCGAACCAGTGTTCAAATTTGTATTCGAGAATGCAATCCGTGAGCTTGCGCGCGAAGGAACGAACAGGCTCCTGATCAAGGAGCCGGATCTCGGCTATGCATCGAAACGCGAACGAGATAAATCGGATCACTCTATAGTCGTCGAACGGATCCACCTTCTCGAGCACAGACTGTAGCAGCTCGATCACCTGCTGCGGGCGCTCCTCCTCGATCATCCCGCAAATGAGGGTCAGCGTCTCTTCCCATGCCTGGTCCTGCCAGCTCTTCTTGAAGACCGCCTTGATCTCGTCGAGCCCCCAGTCATGGGTCCGGAACCGCGCATGGATCTCCGCGGCGGCTAGGTACTCCAGGAACGTCTTGTGCACGAACCCGAATGTCTGCCCGCCGATCAAAGCGAGGATGTAGTTCCTCTCCCGCACGTACTGGATGAGCTGCTCGGCCGTCGCCTGCGCCTCCTCGGCTCTGAGCCCGTACTCCTCGGCGCAGAAGGACGCGGCGAAGGCGATCAGGTCCTGCTGCCGTACGGCGTTGCCGCTGCCGCCCGTGAGCTCGGTCATCATCAGGAAGGCGAGCTTCCGCAGGAACCGTTTCTTGCTGGGCAGATCGAACTGGACCGCGCCGGCCGCGGCCAGGTGCTTGTTGGCTTCCCACTGCTCCGCCATGAGGTCCACGGCGCGCTCGTAGAGCCGGTGCCGCTGCCGGGGCAGCTCCGCGCCGCGGTTGAGGAGCGCGATGAGCGTCAGCAACAGAGGATTACTGCACAGCTCGCGCACAGGCCTGCTCTCCTTCAGCGTCTGGCGAAGGCGCTCCAGCCGCCGCGCCGCGGCCTCCGGCGCGCCGGGGAAGGCGAGCCGGTGCCAGCGCTCCAGGAACGCATCGATTTGCCGCTCGTCGAACTCCTGCAGCGTGTAGGTCGCGAGCCCGGCTTGCTGGAAGAGCGGCTGTGCCGGGCGAGCGCCGACGATCCGGCTCGTCACGACGCCGCGCCCCGCGTAGCGGTCGCGCACGCCCACGATCATGGCGGCGTAGTCCCGCCGGGCGTGCGGGTCCGCCACCTCGTCAAGCCCGTCGAACAGCCAGAGGAGCCGTCCCGCCTCGGCGAGGCGGCGCAACGGCTCTCCACGGAGCGAGAGGTTGAGCTCGCGGTGAACTTCGTCGAGGTAATCGAGGAAGTCGCACGAGCGGCCCGCCTGTCGGCACGAGCGGTAATGAAGATCGAAGCGGCGGAGCTCGATACGCACGGGCACGAGGTCGGCGGGCAGAGCGCCGAGCGACTCGCCGGGAGCAGAGAGCTTGAGGACGAGCCATCGGGTGAGCGCGCTCTTGCCTGCCCCTGGCGCGCCCAGGATCAGGATCCAGGGCTCCCCCGGCGAGGTCACGATCTGATCGATCGGCCGCGGCGCGCCGGTGAGGGCGATGTGAGATACCGCATCGTCTGCGCGATCCCGTCGCGGGACACCGGCGAGGCCTTCTGCCTCCACCTCGCCGCCGAGATCGCGTGGCAGGTCCAGGCGCGGCGGCTCGCGGCGCGCCGTCTGCGGCAGAAAAACATGCAGCAGATCGAGGCCCGCCGGGATGTCCGCGTCCTCGCCCATGGTCGCCAGGTCGAACAGCGCCTCCCGCCGGTACGCGTTCGCCCAATGGCGACGGTACGCGTCGACCATCTGCGCGAGGTCAGCGAGCGGCGCCGCAGCAATTTCAGCGCTGCCCGAGAACTTCCCCTCGACTCGCTCGAACCCGACCCTCTTTTCCACGCGCCACGCGCGCCCTTCCGGGTCGGATCGCAGGCACCCGATCCACCGCTTCTGGTCAGGGACGTAGGCCCGCGTGCCATAGGCCAGCCGCTCAGGATACACCTGCACAATCTGGTACTGGTTCGGCACCTCCGGCGGCCGCTCCGGTACCTTCACGCCCGCGCTACCGATGCCGAGGACCGGCACGCTGTTGTCGAGCCACCCGAGTTGCTCCTCGTGAAGGTGCCCGTGCACGACGAGGTTCAGGTAAGGCAGGAGCATCCCCTTGAGATCCTTCGCGTCCTGCCTGGCCGCATCGTTCTCCCCCGGATGAAGCGGATCGTGATGGATCGCCGCGATTCGGAGGAACCCCTGCTCCTTGTAAGGCCGCAGCTTGCCCGCGAAGAACCGGAGCTGCTGTTCGCCCACGAAGCCGTAGTGGTCCTCGGGCCGGTGGCTCTCGGCGATCGCGGAGTTCAGGCCGGCGACCACGACCTTGAGGTCGGGGTACTCGAACAGGCTCCACGGCTCTGCCTCGGTGAACTCGATCCCGGTCTGCCCTTCGTAGAAGCGGGCGAAGAACTCGGCGTAGGGCCGCAGCTTGGGCCAGTAGGGCAGGACGGGCCGCTCCTCGTTGCCCTCCCGCTCCGCGAAGTACGCCGAGCAGAGCTTCCAGTTGACGTCGTGGTTTCCGGGGACGACCACCACCCGGCGCGGCGCCAGCTCCGTGACCTCGGTGAGGCCGTGCGCGAAGTAGAGGAGCTGCTCGAACTGCGACCTCATGCCGTACTCGGTGAGGTCGCCGGTGAGCAGGACGAGGTCCGGGCGGATTCCCTCCTCCTCGCGCAGACGATCGAGGTCATCCCGGAGACGGTGGAGGAGGCTGCCTGGGGAACTCGGCCCTTCGAACCGATGATGCGGTCCGAACTGCATGTCGGACAGGTGAAGCAGGGTGATGGGCTTCTGCTTGACCACGCTCGGGTTACCTCCAGCGCACGACGTTACCACAGGACCTCTCGTCTACTGCTCGGCCCGGATCACCGGCGCTCCGGGGCGAGCGGCGGATTGCTCGGCTTGGACCTCCGGCGCCCGAGGCGAGCGCCGGGCCGGTTCTGCGTGCTGCAGCCGGCCGGCGGTGTCGCACCGGCGTCTCGACGAGCGCACGCGCAAGACGCTCGGGTACGAGCGGCGCTCCCTGACCTGCCCAGAGCAGCATCATGCCCGTGCAGCAAGGGGGAGAGGGGACGGAAGAGGGCGCCGGGGCGCCGCCGCTGGAGCACTCCGAAGCGGCGCGTGATCGCCGCGGGCCAGCGCAGCAGGGCGCACTTGGCGGCGTAGGAGGGGGCCGGGACCGCGCAGGAGCAGCGCGGAGGCGGCGCAGGAGGGGGCCGGGACCGCGTAGGAGCAGCGCGGAGGCGGCGCAGGAGGGGGCCGGGACCGCGTAGGAGCAGCGCGGAGGCGGCGCAGGAGGGGGCCGGGGCTGCGCAGGAGTAGCGCGGAGGCGGCGCAGGAGGGGGCCGGGACCGCGTAGGAGCAGCGCGGAGGCGGCGCAGGGGGGGGCCGGGGCTGCGCAGGAGCAGCGCGGAGGCGGCGTAGGAGGGGGCCGGGGCTGCGCAGGAGCAGCGCGGAGGCGGCGTAGGAGGGGGCCGGGGCTGCTCAGGAGCAGCGCGGAGGCTGCGCAGGAGGGCGTCAGGGCTGCGCAGGAGGGCGCCGGAGACGCGCAGGAGGGGGCCGGGGCTGCGTAGGAGGGGGCCGGAGCCGCGCAGGAGGGGGCCGGGGCTGCGTAGGAGGGCGCCGGAGCCGCGCAGCAGGACACCGGGGCCGCGCCGGCCTTCGCGCGACCGGAAGGCCCGGCCCCACGCGCGATGTCCACGCGCCCGCCCGGCAACGGGGCCCCGAATGCCCCGCAAACCCCCTCAGAAAGCGTTGTGCCCCGTGATCGCGTTCCCGAGGATCAAGCAATGCACCTCGTCGGTGCCCTCGTACGTGTACACGCTCTCCAGGTTGAGCATGTGCCGGACGACCGGGTAATCGAGCAAGATCCCGTTCGCGCCGAGCACGCTGCGGGCGGTCCTCGCGATCTTGAGCGCCCAGCCGACGTTGTTCCGCTTGCACAGCGAGACCTGCACCGGGCTGATGCCGCCGGCGTCCTTCAGCCGCGCGAAGTGCAGCGCCATGATCTGCCCCTTCGCGATCTCGGTCGCCATCTCGACGAGCTCGGCCTGGATGAGCTGCCGCGACGCGATCGGCTGGCCGAACTGCGTCCGCTCGCGCGCGTAGGAGACCGCGGTCTCGTAGCAGGCGCGCGCGGCGCCGAGCGCGCCCCACGCGATGCCGAAGCGCGCCTGGGTCAGGCAGCCGAGCGGGCCCTTCAGGCCGACCACCCCGGGCAGCATGTTCTCCTCGGGGACGCGCACCTCGTTCAGGACGATCTCGCCGGTCGGGCTCGCGCGCAGGCTCATCTTGCCGTGGATGAGCGGCGTCTCCAGCCCCTTCATCCCCCGCTCCACCACGAAGCCGCGGATCGACTCGGGCCCTCCGTCATCCACCTTGGCCCACACCACGCAGAGGTCCGCGATCGGCGCGCTCGTGATCCACATCTTCGTGCCCGTGAGCACGTACGAGCTCCCGTCCTTGCGGGCGCGCGTCTTCATCGAGCTCGGATCCGAGCCGCTGTCGGGCTCCGTCAGCCCGAAGCAGCCGATCAGCTCGGCCGCGGCCATCCTCGGCAGCCAGCGCTGCTTCTGCGCCTCGGAGCCGTACTTCCAGATCGGGAACATGGCCAGCGAGCCCTGCACGCTGACGAAGCTGCGCAGGCCGCTGTCGCCGTACTCGAGCTCCTGCAGCGCAAGGCCGTAAGCGACCGAGTTCATGCCGGCGCAGCCGTAGCCGGTCAGCGAGCCCCCGAGCAGGCCGAGCGCGGCGATCTCGGGGATCAGGTCGGTCGCGAACTCCTCGCGAGCGAACAGGTCCGCCGCGCGCGGCAGGTAGCGCTCGCGCACGAAGCGACGGACGGAGTCGCGGATCATGCGCTCCTCGTCGGAGAGCAGCGGGTCGATCGCCATGAGCTGATCGAGCGAGACGGGCTCCTGGGCAGCGGCCATGGGCAGAGCCTCTAGCGTGCCTTCGCGCGGCGCGGAAGGGGCAGCGCCGGCGGGCGCGGCCGGCTCACGGGCGGCCAGCTCACGGTCGGATCGAGACGAGCGTGCCCTTCCGTAGCGAGAGCGCGCCGTGCCAGGCGGCCGGCACCTCGGGGGTCGTCCACTCGAACAGCCAGGCGGCGTCGAGCGGCGCGAGGTTCACGCAGCCGTGGCTGCGCGGGGTGCCGAAGTCGTCGTGCCAGTACGCGGCGTGGAACGCGAACCCTTCGGTGAAGTACTGGACGAACGGCACATCGCGGAAGTCGAACGGATCCTCGTCCTCCTCATCGCCGTCCATCGTGACCGTGACGTGCTTCGTGTGGATGCGGAACAGCCCCTGGATGGTCGAGCGCGTCGTCTTGGGGTCGCCGAGGCCGTCCGCGCCCGTCGAGACCAGCGTCACGTAGACAGGGCGCGAGCCCTCGTAGGCGACGAGGCTCTGCTGGTTGATCGAGACGTCGATCCACTTCCGCCCGCGCCCCGCCCACGCGGGCGCCCGGGGGAGCGGATCGACGCGCACGACGTCGTCGGCGCGGACGAGCGAGCCGTCGCGCGCCTCGAGGTGGTCGACGCCGCCGACGCGCCGGGAGGCACCGGACAGCGGGATCGCCTCGCGGAAGCGGAGCGGGGCGCGGGTGAGGCCGCCGCGCTCGCCCGGGACGAGGCGCGAGGCGTGGCGGCGCTTCGCGAAGGCCACGGGGAGCGCGACGTCCTCGGCCAGCCGGAGCCCCGAGAACGCGCTCGGCCGGATGACGCGGGTGCGGTCGAGCGGCAGGACGGTGAGGTCGGTGGTCAGGCCGAAGCGGCGCCCGTCGTGATCGAAGGTCGAGAGCAGCGCGAAGCCGGAGCGCGTGCGGGCGCGGCCAAGGACGAGCGCGTCGGGCGCGCGGCGATCGCCGGCGAGCCCGGGCGCCGGCCGGCCATAGAGCAGGACCGAGGGCGTCGCGTCGGGGGGCGGCGGCGCGACGAAGTCGGGCGCGCGCGCGGCGGTGGCGGCGCGGAGCAGGTGCGCGCCGAGGTCGGGCTCGGCGCTGCGCTGCTCGTCCTCGCTCGGCAGGCGCGCGTAGAGCGGCGGGGTGGGGGCGCGCGACATCACGTACGTGTAGGGCAGGCCGTTGAGCCAGGCGGCGAGCTCGGCTTCCGGCGTGGCGTGGAGGGGCGCGGGGGCTGTGTCTGCCGCGGCGGGGAGGGCCGCGGGCGCTGCTTCCGGCGCGGCGTGGAGGACCGCGGGCTCGGCTTCCGGCATGGCGTGGAGGGCCCCGGGCGCTGCGTCTGTCGCGGCGTGGAGGGCCGCGGGGGCTGCGTCCGTCGCAGCGGGGACCGCTCCGAGGCGCGCGTGCGGGGCTGCGGGCGCGGCCTCGCCGCGGAGATCCAGCGAGGCGAGCGCGGCGCGCGGGGCCGCGGCCTCGCCGCGGGGGGTCGACGGCGCGGGCGAGGCGGCCTGGGCGAAGAACCGGCGGATGGGGCGGCGCGACGAGGCTTCCACCGCGAGGTCGTGGATGTTGAGCGTGGCGCTGGCGCCGATGCAGACGTAGCCGCTCGGCTCGATGCGGTACCAGCCCCCGGCGCACGACTCCCTGCCGGACGGCTCCGGCCGGCGCGCGACCACGGCGCCGGCGCGCAGGTAGCCGATGCGCCGGCTGGTCCAGCGCGGCTCGGCGAAGACCCAGGTCTCCCTGGCGATGCTCGCGAGCTCGTGCACCTCCTCTTTCGGCGTCAGCGGGGCGGTCGGGGGCGGATCGAGCCGGGGGAGCTCGTCGGAGCCGTCGTCGACGAGCTGCGGCGGCAGCACCGGCAAGGCGAGCGGGTCGACGCCTGGCGCCGCGAGATCCGCGGCTGGATCCGTCGTGGCGCTCGCCGTCGGATCCATCGCGGCACCCGCGCCGGGGGGCGCCGCAGGCCCTGTAGGATCCGCGGCGGCCGCCGGGCCTGCCAGCGAGGGAGCCGGGGCCGCGAGGGGGGGCACCGCCACGCTTGCCGGCGCGGTGACGGCCGAGGCAGGGGCAGGGGCCGGGGACGTCGCGGTCGGCTCGGAGGCAGGGCGCGGGCAGCTCACGTTGAGCGCGGAGAGCGCAATCGTCGGCAGCAGGAGAAAGCCTCGCACCCGCATACGGACGCGCGTAACAGGAGGCGCGGGCGAGGGCCAAGTTCGAGGAGGCCTCCTGTTCGTCGTCCTGCTCTCAGCGCCGGTGTTCTCCGCCTTCAGCCGGCGACCGCCGCCCGCTCGCGCCCGCGCGCCGCCGCGCCGCCGTGCGGAGTCGGGGAGCGCGCGACCGGTGGAAGCGACCGCGGGCCCTGCTGCAGCTCAGAGGTCGCGCGCGCACATGGCGGTGACGTAGTAGCGCCGCGTGGTGTTCGCGTAGGCAACCTGATAGTCCGTCGTCTGCTTGAACGCGGCGGCCAGGAAGCTGCCGCCGTGCATGAAGCGCATGCTGGAGCGGTTGTCGAGCCGCGAGCAGTCGTTGCAGGGCGTCAGAAGCTGATAGATATCGGCGCCGTCGCGGGTGGACTTGTACGCGTTGCCGGCGAGATCCAGGTGACCCCAGCGCCCGGCGCCGTGGGGGAAGCTGCCGACGTCCGTGATGTCCGTGTGCGCGCAGGGATACTGCCTGGAGTCCGTGGGGTAGTTCGTGATGCAGCTGTTCGCGGGGGTTCCGTCGCCCGCCGGGGTTCCGTCGCCCTGGCAGCACCAGGACCCGTCCTGGAGCGTGATGTCGGAGACGCTGGAGCCGCCCCACGGATAGATGCGCTGCTCGTCGCCGCCGGCGGAGGCGTAGTTCATCTCCGCCTGGGTGGGCAGCCGGCCGCCGTCCCACGCGCAGAACCCGAACAGCTCGAACCACGTCGCGCAGACGATGGGCTTCTTCTCCTTGGCTCCCGGGGTATCGCTCCAGGTCGGCCAGCCGTACGGATCGCAGATGAGCGCCGTCCGGAGCGCGCTCGTGTCGGCGGCGAGCTGCGAGTTCCACGACGGGTCCCAGCCGCTGTTGGGGATCTTCGGGTGAGCGCCCGATCCGGCCGCCGGCGGGTTGGCCTGCGTCGGGCCGCCGGTCTGCTCGATGTACTGACGGAAGCGCCCGACCGTGATCGTGTACTTGTCGAGGTGGAAGTCGCTGATCGTCGCCGGAAGGCTCGGGTTGTTGAGCCGGTTGAACGTGCCGCCGGGCACCCGGAGCGTCGCGCAGCAGTCGTCGTTCCCGTCGACGCCGCAGTTGGCGCCGGCGCCCGGCGTGTTGCTGTCGCAGCTGATCGGCAGGCCAGACACCCCGCCTCCACTTCCGCCGCCCTCGCCGCCCTCGCCGCCCTCGCCACCTGCGCCCCCCTCTCCGCCTGAGCTCGACGTCGTCACGGTCGTGGAGCTGGTGCTGGAGGCCGTGGTGGAGCTGGTGCTGGAGGCCGTGGTGGAGCTGGTGCTGGAGGCCGTGGTGGAGCTGGTGCTGGAGGCCGTGGTGGAGCTGGTGCTGGAAGCGGTGGTGGAGTTGCTCGTCGTGCTGGTCGAGCCGGTCACCGTGGCGCTGTCATAGCAAACGCGGAGAGACGGACGCTTCTCCTGCGAGCTCTCGCTCGTCCTGATGTGCGTGCGATTCGCGGTCTGCTCGAAGAGCACCCCGTTGTTCGGCGCGGCGCCGCTCACCCAGCGCTGCACGAGCGCCGTGAGGCTGAGCGTGTGCTCACCGTAGATGTACCCCGCATTCGCCTTGAGGGTCCCCAGGACCTCGGGATCCCAGGCCGCTGAGTGCGAGTTCCATGTCACCTTGCTCTCGTCCCACGCCGCCGTGACCCGGTGCGCGCGCATCACTTCGGGCACCGCGGCGCCGATGTGAAGGGAGAGGTCCGCCGAGACGATGATGGCGTCTCCGGGGATCGACGAGAGATCGAACGCTATCAGCGCGTGCATGTGCGCCCCGCTGCTCTCGCCGGCGTACATGTCGCCTCCGGTGAGCGTGGCGTCGGCATAGCTGGTATGGATGAGCGCATCCCTGACCACGCCCGTATCCCCGGTGCGCTTGAGCGTCACGCAGACCGTCGCCGCCTGCTCCGCCTCATGGATGAGCTCGCCGCCCCCTTCCTGTGCGTCGACGCACCCGGCGAGCGCCGCGCCGGAGGCGGCGAGCGAGGCGAGAAGCAGATGCCGAGACCTTCTCACGAACGGCCGATGCCTCATGATGCCCTCCGAACCGCGTCGTCGGCGAGCTCTGCCCACGAGGCCGCTCGTGATGCCGTCGCGCAGGAGCGCCACGATGCGCGCATCCAGAGAGCCACACCTACCTGCACTCCGTGAAACATCATCCTCATCAGGTCAGCCGTCGGATCGTTCCGTGGTCAGAGCCGCGCGACCGCGCGTGAGCCAAACGATACCGTTCTACGGCTTGGATCGGAGTGCGTCAATTGAGGATCGGTATTTGCCGTCAAAAACCTGTTGATGTTGTTTGTGGTGCCGGCGCAAATTGAGCGCCGTGGCGGCATGTCTGGCGATGTCGTCCACGTCTCCGCATCCGCGTCTACCGGTCACGTACCGGTCACGCGGCGCGCGCGGATCGGTGGTGCATTTTGTCACTCAATCCAATCAGGGATGGAGGGATGGATGGCGCCTGAGCAGGGATGGGTGCTTTCGCCTACATGATCGTGTGCGCGTCGGACCGTGATGCGGCCCGGCGATGCCGGGGCCGGCGTCGCCGGACGCGAGCTGAAGAGCTCGGCCCGGCGCGCTTTCCCCGCTTCAGCTCACAGATCGCGCGCGCACATGGCGGTGACGTAGTAGCGGCGATCGTCGTTCCGGTAGGCGACCTGATAGTCCGTCGTCTGCTTGAACCCGGCAGCCAGGAAGCTGCCGCCGTGCATGAAGCGCGTGTTGGAGTTGTTGTCGAGCCGCGAGCAGTCGTTGCAGGGCACCATCAGCTGGTAGATGTCGGAGCCGTCGCGGGTGGCCTTGTACGCGTTGCCGGCCAGGTCCATGTGGCCCCACCGCCCGGCGCCGTTGGGGAACTTGCCGACGTCCGTGAGATCCGTCTGCGAGCAGGGGTAGAGCGACGGATACGACGTCTTGCAGGAGCCCGCGACACTGCCGTCGCCCTGGCAGCACCACGAGGCGTCGTCGAGCTCGATGTCCTCGACGCTGGAGCCACCCCACGGATAGATGCGCTGCTCGTTGCCGCCCGCAGACACGTAGTTGATCTCCGCCTGCGTCGGCATCCGGCCGCCGTCCCACGCGCAGAACGCGAACAGCTCGTACCACGTCGCGCAGACGATCGGCTTCTTCTCCTTGGCGCCGGGGGTGTTGCTCCACGACGGCCAGCCGTACGGGTCGCAGATGAGCGCCGTCCGGAGCGCGCTCGTGTCGGCCGTGAGCTTCGAGTTCCACGTCGGGTCCCAGCCGCTGTTCGGGATCTTCGGGTGGGCGCCCGCGCCGGCGGGCGGCGGGTTGGCCTGCGTCGGGCCGCCGGTCCGCTCGATGTACTGCCGGAAGCGCCCGACCGTGACCATGTACTTGTCGAGGTAGAAGTCGCTGACGGTCGCCGGCAGGCTCGTATTGTTGAGCCGGTTGAACGTGCCGCCGGGCACCGGAAGGGTCGAGCAGCAGTTGTCGTTGCCATCGACGCCGCAGTTGGCGCCTGCGCCCGGCGTGTTGGTGCTGCAGCTGATCGGCAGGCCAGGCACGCCGCCGCCACCGCCTCCGCCCGCGCCGCCTGCGCCGCCGGCGCCGCCCGCGCCGCCTGCGCCGCCGGCGCCGCCCGCGCCGCCGGCGCCGCCGGCGCCGCCGGAGCCCGACGTCGAGGTGCTCGTCGTGGTGGCGCTCGAGCTCGAGGCTGTCGTGGTGGCGCTCGAGCTCGAGGCTGTCGTGGTGGAGCTGGAGGTGCTCGACGCCGACGTGGAGCTGGTGCTCGACGCCGACGTGGAGCTGGTGCTCGACGCCGACGTGCTGCCGCTCGTCGAGGTGGCCGAGCCGGAGCCCGTCGCGCTGTCGTAGCAGACGTAGAGGTCCGGTCGCTTCTCCTTCGCCTCTTCCGGCATCTCGCTCGTCCTGATGTGGGTGCGGCCCGAGGACTGCACGAACATCATCCCGTGGTTCGGATGGACACCGTTCACCCAATTCTGCACGAGCCCCGTGACGCTGAACGTGCGAAAGACGTTATAAACGCTGGTGGTGCCAGGCGTGAAGGAGGCCTCGACCGTGGGGTTGAACGCCGTCGAGAGAGCACTCCACTGACCCGAGGCATCGGCCTCCTTCCACGTCCACGTGGGGCTGGCCCCGGCGGGCGGTTGTACCCGGTGTACGTTGACCGCCTCGGGACCGCCGGAGCCGATGAAGACGGTGACGTCCGCCGACACGATGGTGGCGTTGGCGGGGATCGAGGAGAGGTCGAACTGCAGCAAGGAACGCTGCTTGTACAGGGTCCCGCTGACATCCTTCACGCCCGCATACGCGTCGGTGCCGTTGTGCGAAGTGTCGGTGTATTCGTAGATCAAGGCGTCTTTGACGACGCTCGTCCCCACGCCGCGCTGGATATGAACACAGGTCGTCACCGCCTGCTGCGCATCACCGATCTGCTCGTCCCCCGCCTCGTACGCGCCGACGCACCCGACGAGCGCCGCGCCGGAAGCGGCGACGAGGGAGGCCAGGAGAAGATGCTGAGACCCGCCAACGACAGTGCGATTCCTCATGATACTCTCCGATCCGCGTCGCCAGGCGAGCGCCGCCCGCGAGGCCACATGTGATGCCCCTGTGCAGGAGCGCCAAAGCGCGCTCCTGCCAAACCCATCATCCACCTGCGCGCCGCCTCACCTCTCAACAGGTCAGCGGTCGGATCGTCTTGGCTTCGATCGGCACGCGAGGAAAACGATACCGTTTTACGTCTTCAAACGGAATACGTCAATCGCGAACCGAAAATAGTTGTGAAAAGTCTCGTGGTGCTGAGTTGTGAGTCAGCGCAAACTGACCAGTATCGCGCGCTTCGCCGGCGGTTGTCTAGCCCCTGCGCGCTCGTCCCGCGCTGTTTGCGATGTCTCGCTCTCGCGGCGCGGCGCGCTGGCGGATATTTGCCGACTGGCTGCGCGTGAGCGGGGGTGACGGAGCAGAATCGCTTGATTCCGCCTACCTGACTGCCTGCCCGACCACCACGCCCACTCAGCTTCTCAGCCTGGCTCGGCCCGCTCTGCCTGCGCAGGCGTCATCGTCTGCGCCGCTTTTCTGGTCTGCTCGGTCGGCTGGATTACCTGCCGGTGCCCTGTCCAGAAGGGAAGTCCGGAACGACGGTTCGGGAGAGGCCCTCTTCGACCTCCGTGATGATCATCGTCGCGAGGAGATCGAGCAGCGCGCGGCCCTCGTCCTCGGTGGCCTCGCGTGGAGCGCCGGTGTAGGCATCGGCCATGCCGAGGGCGCGGAAGCTCTTCGCCCCCGCCCGGATGCCCTCCGACAGGCTCACGCCGAGGTCCGGCAGGCCGAGAGCGATGTCCTTCCGGACGAGCGCGGAGGCCGCGGCGAGGACGAGGGAGGTCTCGTAACGTCCCGCGTGGCAAGCGCCGCTCCGGAACTCGGCGGAGAGCGTCCGCGCCCAGCGCCGCGCGAGCGGGCAGGCCACGGAGGCGCGGCCCGGGGGCAGGTCGACGATGGCGGCGCGCACCGCGCGGTCGTGCTCCGGCTCGAGGTGGTTGTTGATGAAGCAGACGTGCGACAGGCCGGCCGACAGGTACGCCTCGGCGACGGCGCGCAGGAAGGCGGTGAGCGCGGGCGCCGGGATCGAGATCGCGCCGGCGAAGCCCGCCGCGAAATCGGTCACGCCGTAGCCGACGGGCGGCGCGAGGAGCGCGGCCACGCCCCGCTCCCAGAGCCGGCGGCCTGCCTGCTCGGCCGCGGCCTCGCCGATGAGCGTGTCCGTGCCGAGCGGCAGGTGCGGGCCGTGCGGTTCGACGGACCCGACCGGCACGAGCGCGACGCAGGGCGCGCCGGCCGAAAGGAGGGCGGCGAGCTCTGCCGTCGTCAGCTCGGCGAGGCGCGGCGCGGCCTGCATGCGCTACAGGCCCGCCGGGTTGTCGCCGGAGGCCTCGCGCTGCCGGAGGTCCTTGCGGTCGACCTTCCCGCGGTCGTTCCTGGGTACGTCGTCGACGAAGACGATCCACCGCGGGTACTTGTGCTTGCTCAGCCGGTCCTTCACGAAGGCCTTGAGCTCCGCGGCGAGCGCGGCCCGCCCCTCCTCGGTGGCGACGCGGCCGCGCGCGTCGTCGCGCACGACGATGAACGCCTTCGGCTTCACGAGGCCCGCCTCCTCGGCGCCGATCACCGCGGCGAGGCCGACCGCCGGGTGCCCGGCCAGGCACTCCTCGACCTCGACCGGCGCGACCCAGACGCCGCCCACCTTGAGCAGCTCGTCGGCGCGCCCGCTGAACCAGAGGTACCCCTCGGCGTCCATGCGGAAGAGGTCCCCGGTGCGGCACCAGTGGCCGTGGAAGGTGCCCCAGCTCTTCTCGCGATCCTGGAAGTAGCCGATCGCGACCGAGTCGCCCTTCACCCACAGCACGCCGGTCTCGCCGGGGGCGAGCTCGGGCGCGCCCGCGCCGGCCGCGTCCGAGGGGAGGATCTTGAGCGTGTACCCCTCCACGGCGCGGCCGAGCGACCCGGGGCGCACGTCGCCGGGGCGGTTCGTGCAGTAGATGTGGAACATCTCGGCGGAGCCGATGCCGTCGTAGACGTCGGCGTGGAACCGCGCGCGGAAGCGCTCGAGGAGCGCCGACGGGAGCGCCTCGCCGGCGGAGAGGTGGAAGCGGACGCTGGAGAGGTCGAGGCGCGGCTCGCCCCGCGCCGCGAGGGCGTCGTCGTGGTCGAGCAGCTTGCCCATCATGGTCGGGACGTTCGTGACCACCGTGGGGCGGTAGCGCTCGATGTACTGCGCGAGCGACTCCGGCGTCGGCCGCTCGACGAAGAGGCCGGCGGTCGCGCCGACGGAGAAGGGGAACATCAGGTTGGTGCCGGTGGCGTAGCCGAAGAAGAGGCGCGGCACCGAGACGGTGACGTCGTCGCTGCGGTAGCCCACGGTCGCCTTGGCGTAACGCTCGGTGTTGAAGGCGAAGTCGCGGTGCGTGTGGATCGCCGCCTTGCTCCTGCCGGTCGAGCCGGACGTGAACAGCCAGATGGCGACGTCGTCGCGCCGCGTGGGGCGGGGGCCCTGCAGCGCGCTCTTCGGCGCGAGCGCGACGCGGCCCTGCGCGAGCGCGTCGCGGAGCGAGATGCCCCGCACCGGGTCGAGGGCCGGCGGGACGGGGAGCTCGGCCTCGAGGTCGCCGCCGGTCGGGACCTCCGGGACGAGCACGAGGGTGCGGAGATCCGCGGCGGCGAGCGCGTCCGTGATCGACTCGGCCACGCGCGGGATGGTGACGACCGCCGCGGCGCGCGTGTACTCGACGAGGTACGCGAGGTCGGCCGCGGGCGCCTCGGGGTTGCCCATCGCCACGACGGCGCCGTGGCTCAGCGCCGCGAAGAACGCCCACACGAACGCGGGCGAGTCGTGCAGGACGATGAGCACCCGCTGCTCGGCCGCGACGTCCTCGAGCGCGAGGTGCGCGCGCAGCGTGCGGACCTTGTCGGCGACGTCGGCGTAGGTGTGCCGCTGATCGCCGAAGAGCAGGGCGACCTTGTCGCCGAGGCCCTCGCGCAGCCGGTCGAACAGGTAGTAGTCGGCGAGGTTGAAGTCCTCGGGGAATGTGGGTGGGTTCATGGTCACGCTTGCTCTCGCCTCCACGGCGGCGCCGTGAGCCGCCGCCTCCCTCCATCGGTCGTCGCGACGCCCGGCGCGTCGAGGCCCTGGCGGTCCCAGAGCTGGCACGTCACGGGCCGGTGGCGCTGATCGAGCGCCTCGCAGTAGTTCGAGTAGATGCACCGGCGGACCTCGCCGCCGCGGCCGAGGCGCAGCTTCAGGAACCAGTCGGGATCGGCCAGCGTCTGCCGCGCGGCGCCGATCAGGTCGGCGTCGCCGCGCGCGAGGATCGCCTCGGCCTGCGCGAACGTGCAGATCCCGCCCGCCACCACGACCGGCGTCTCGAGGCCGGCCTCGCGCACCGCGCGCCGGATCTGCGCCTGCTTCGGGATCTGCCGTCCGAACGGCCCCGCCGCGTCCGAGAGCGCGGTCGGCATGCACTCGTACCCGCTCGGGCCCGTGTAGGGGTAGGCCGCCTCGCCGACCTTGGGCTGCTTCGCGTCCTCGAACTTGCCGCCCGTCGAGAGCGAGAGGAAATCCATGCCGGCGCGCGCGAAGGCGAGCGCGAAGAACGCCGCGTCGTCGACCCGGCTGCCCCCCGCGATGACGTCGTCGCAGAGGAAGCGGCAGCCGACCGTGAAGCGGGGCGACACCGCGGCGCGCACGGCCGCGTAGACCTCGAGCGGCAGGCGCGCGCGGCGCTCGCGGTCGCCGCCGTAGCCGTCCGCCCGGGTGTTCAGCGCGGAGAGGAACGACGCCATGGTGTAGGCGTGCGCGTAGTGGAGCTCGACGCCGTCGAAGCCCGCCTCGCGCGCCCGCGCCGCGGCGGCGGCGAACAGGCCGGGCAGCGCGCGCGGCAGGTCGCGGACGTGGGGGAGCACGACGTCGGTGACGCGCTCGCGCTCGCCGAAGCGCAGCGCCTCGAGCTCGCGCGGCGCGAGCACGGCCGACAGCCGCTCGTCGTCCAGCGCGACGAGCCGCTCGCGCACGTCGACCTCGGGCGCGCCGAGGAGCCCCGGCTCCCCGAGCGCCTCGGCGAGCGCGCGCCGGTGCGCGCCGGTGATCGCCAGGAACTCCCGGAGGAACCGGTCCCTCGGCGGGCGCCTGCGGATGCGCAGGAAGTCGATGAGCTGGAGGAAGACGCGCGTCCGGCCGTCGCTCCGGGCGCGGACCGTCCGGACGAGGTCGCTGAGCCCCGGGATGAACCGGTCGTGGCCGGCGCGGAGCAGCGGCCCGCTCGGCACGTCGCGGATGCCGGTCGCCTCGACCACGAGGGCGCCGGGCTGGCCGTCGGCGAAGCGGCCGTACCAGTCGAGCACGTCCTGCGTGACGAGCCCGTCCTCCGTCGCGCGCCACGGGACCATCGCCGGCACCCACGAGCGCTCGGCGAGCTCGAGGCCGGAGGCGAGGCGGAGCGGCGAGAAGAGGCGCGCGCGCGCCGCCTCGGCCGCGGTCGGGGGCGCGTCGCGGGGCGGCGCGTGGCGGATCCGCTCCGGGGGCTTCCACATCGCTACCGGGCCTCACCCCGCGCGCGCTCGTCCGCCGGGGGCTCCGCGGCCGCGCGCTCGAGGATCCCCTTCGCGATGATGAGCTTCTGGATCTCCGTCGTCCCCTCGTAGATGCGCAGCGGCCGGATCTCGCGGTAGAGCCGCTCCACCTCGGTCCCCTCGATGACGCCCATGCCCCCGTGGAGCTGGACGGCGCGGTCGATGATCCGCTGCGCCGCCTCGGTGGCGAACATCTTCGCCATGGCCGCCTCGGTCGAGACGCGCGCCGCCGCGCCGGCCGCCGTGTCGCGCTTGTGGGCCGCGCGGGCGACGAGGAGGCGCGCCGCGTCGAGCTCGGTCGCCATCTCGGCGAGGTACGCGCGCACCATCTGCTGCTCGGACAGGGGCGCGCCGAACTGCCTGCGCCGCGTGACGTGCGCGATCGCCTCGCGGAGCGCGCGCGCGGCCATGCCGTTCGCCGCCGCGCCGACCGAGATCCGGAAGGCGTCGAGCGTCCGCATCGCGAGCTTGAAGCCGCCGCCCACCTCGCCGAGGCGCGCGCTGTCCGGCACGCGGCAGCCCTGGAAGCGGACGCGGCCGATCGGGTGCGGGACCGACATCGGCAGCGGCTCCGAGGAGACGCCGGGCGCGCCGCTGTCGACGAGGAACGCGGTGATCGCGGCGCGCCCCGCGCCCGGCGCCCCGCCTGCTCCGCCGCCGGCCGGGGCGGCGGCCGCGCGCGTGAAGACCACGAGGTGGTGCGCGAGCGGCACGTTCGAGATCAGCACCTTCTCGCCGTCGAGGACCCACCCGTCGCCGTCGCGGCGGGCCTCCGTCCTCAGCGAGGCGACGTCGCTGCCCGCCTCGGGCTCGGTCAGCGCGAAGGCCCCGACGCGCCGCCCCGACAGCACCTCGGGCAGGATCGCGCGGCGCTGCGCGTCGCTGCCGGCCAGCGCGACGGGGTACGCGCCGAGCCCCTGCACCGCGAAGATCGCGTCGGCGAGCGGGGATACCTGGCCGAGCGCCTCGCGGACGAGCACCAGCGCGCGCACGTCGATCGCGGTCGGGTCCGCGGCGCGGTCGGTGCCTGCGGGCGCGCCGCCGAGCGCCTCGGGGACGAGGTGTGCGTAGAGCCCGAGCGGCTCTCCCAGGCAGCGCGCGACGGCGGCGGCGTCCCGCGCTTCGGCGAGCGGCGCGAGCGCCTCGGGCGTCAGCCGCGCGGCGAGGGCCGCGTGGCGCTCCTCGAAGAAGACCGGGAGCTCGGCCGAGGAGAGCGCGAGCGTCGTCATGAGCGGGGCGTCGACGGGCCGGTGGACCGCGGGGTGGGGGGCGCGTCGGCCGCGGCGGCGGGCGGCGCCGCGGCGTCGCCCAGGTCGGCGCCCTCGAAGCGCGGCGGGCGCTTCGCCTTGTTCGCCTCGTAGGCCTCGCGGAAGTCGGGGTGCGCCATGCAGAGCGCCTGCGCCTGCGCCTCGGCCTCGATCGCGGCGGCGAGCGGCATCGTGCGCTCGCTCTCCAGCATCTGCTTGGTGATGGCGTGCGCGAACGCCGGCCCGCGCGCGAGGCGCTCGGCCCACCCCCGCGCGGTCTCCAGCGCCTCGGGGTCGGGCACGACGCGGTTCACGAGGCCGATGCGGAGCGCCTCGTCGGCGCCGACGAGATCGCCGAAGAAGAGCAGCTCGGCGGCGCGCCCGTGGCCGACGATGCGCGGCAGGAGGTAGGAGGCCCCCATGTCCGCGCCGGACAGGCCGACCTTCGGGAAGATGAACCCGAAGCGGGCGCTCGCCGCGGCGACGCGCAGGTCGCAGGCGGCGGCGATCACCGCGCCGGCGCCGACGGCGACGCCGTTGACGGCGGCGACGACCGGGCGCCGCAGCTCGCAGATGCTCTGGATCAGCGCGCCGGTGACGCGGGTGAACTCGAGCAGCCCCCGCGCGTCGCGCGCGAACAGCTCGGCGATGATCCCCTCGACGTCGCCGCCCGAGCAGAAGCCGCGCCCCTCTCCGGTGAGCACGACCGCGCGCGCGGCGGAGCGCTCGAGCGAGCGGAAGGTGGCGGTGAGCTCGCCGTAGACCTCGAAGGTGAGCGAGTTCAGCCTGTCGGGGCGGCTCAGCGTGATCTCCGCGACGCCGCGGCTTATCTCGAGCTGGAACGAGCGGGGTGTGAGGGTCATGGGGCCTCTCGGTTCGGTGCGGTGCTGGTTCGATCGACGCGCCTCGGGCGCGCGGCGCGCGCGGTCAGGGCTTGGTCCGCGTGCGCCGCGGCGGGCTGCGCGCGCCGCGCTCCGCGTGGGCGCGGGCGCTGCCGGGGCGGGACGGGGCCGGCATGTCCGGCTCGCGCAGCGTGGTGCGCAGCTTGTCGAGCAGCCGCGTCAGGGTGGAGATCTCGGCCGGGCTCAGCCCGGAGAACACCCTGGCGACGCGCGCGGCGTGGCGCCGCTCGGCGTCGCGGAACGCGCGCTGGCCCTTCGCGGTCAGGTGGACCCGCCACGCGCGGCGGTCGCTCGGGTCGGCCCGCCGCTCGACCATGCCGTCGCGCGCGGCGCGGTCGACGAGCCCGGTGAGGTTGCCCGCCGTGACGAGCATGCTGCGGGAGAGCGACGCGAGCGTCTGCCCGTCGCTGCGCACGAGGTTCGCGAGGAGGTCGAAGCGCGGGAGGGTCATCTCGTGCTCCAGGTCCTCGCGGATCGCGGCGAGCGCGCGCTTGTGGACCGCGAGGATGCGCACCCAGGCGCGGACGGCCGCCTGATCGCCGCGCGCGCTCTCGGGGGAGGGGGCCACGGCGAGCGGCCGCCGCGCCGGCGCCCCGCGCCTCACGGGGCGCCCTCGTCCACGCCGGGCGTCGCCGCGTCCCCGGGCGACGCCGCGACCTCGCCGGCCCCGTCGAGCGCCGCGACGGCCTCGATCTCGACGAGCGCGCGCGGCTCGAGGAGCCCCGCGACGCCGACGAGGGCCATCGCCGGGAAGTGCCTGCCGAACCGCGCGCGCCACGCGGCGCCGATCGCGCGGCGCGCGCCCCGGTACGCCTCGAGATCGGTCACGTAGACCGTCATCCGCGCGACGTCGCCCGGCCCGCCGCCCGCGGCCGCGACGACCGCGAGCACGTTGTCGAGCGCCTGCGCGAACTGCTCGGCCAGATCGTCGCTCCGGATCTGCCCCGACGCGGCGTCCCACCCGATCTGCCCCGCGACGTGCAGCGTCCTGCCGCGCGTCACGACGCCGTTCGCGTAGCCGCGCGGCGCCGGCCACCCGGCGGGCTGGACGATCTCGAGGCCGCCCCTCACCGCATCACCGCCCCGCCGTCGACCGAGATGGCCTGGCCGTGGATGCTGCGCGCCTCGTCGCTGCAGAGCATCGACACGACGAGCGCGACCTCCTCGGGCTCGACCATGCGGCCCTGGGGGGACATCGCCTCGAGCGAGCGCCGCGCCGCGTCCTCGCCCCGCCCCGTCTTCTCGGCGATGCGCGCGATCGCCTCGTCGGCCATGCGCGTGTTCACCCACCCGGGGCAGACGCAGTTGATGGTCACCGGCGTCCGGGCGACCTCCAGCGCGATCGTCCGTGTCATCCCGATCATGGCGTGCTTCGACGCGCAGTACGCGACCGAGTAGGCGAACCCGATGAGCCCCGCGGTGGACGCGACGTTGACCACGCGCCCGAACCCGCGCGCGATCATCTTCGGGACGAGGGCGCGGCACAGCACGAAGGGGCCGGTCGCGTTGACCGCGAGCATGCGGTCCCACATCGCGTCCGTGGTCCTGTCGAACGGCGCGCTCTCGGCCGCGCCCGCGTTGTTGACGAGCACGTCGATGTGCCCGATCTGGCCCTCGAGCGCGGCGAGCGCCGCCAGCGCGCCCTCGCGGTCGCCCACGTCGAGCCGGACGGCGACGCCGCCGACGGCCGCCGCGGCCTCGTCGATCTCGGCCTGCGTGCGGCCGGCGACGGCGACGCGCGCGCCGTCACGCGCGAGCCGCTCGGCGATCGCACGGCCGACGCCGCGGCCTCCGCCCGTGACGAGCGCGGTCCTGCCTTCCAGCGACATGTGGATTACCTAAATCATATATATATGAAGCACACGCCGAAGTCACCCTCGGCGGCGCCCGCGGCGGCGTCCGTTGAGCGAGCGGACGGCGCAGCGGGCGCGCTCGGCCGTCCTGCGCGGAGCGCTGCGTCGCGCCTGTCCGGCCGCTCCGGCGCGCGCTCTCTCCCTGTCGATCTCGGCGCGCGCGTGCGCCACTATCTCGCGATGCGTTCCTCCTTCGTCGCGGGGATGGCCGCGGCATCGTCGCTCGTCGCGGGGCTCGGCTGCGGCGACGCGGGGCCGAGCGTCGCGTCGATCTGGGTCTCGCCTGCGCAGGGCGAGCTCCGCGGGGAGCGGTTCTTCGACGCGCCCTGGCCGAGCGATCTGCGCCGCGAGGGCGGCGCGGTGCGGCTCGACGGCTACCCCAACCCGCGGCGGCTCAGGATCCTCGACGAGTACGTCCGCGAGATGGACGCTGTCCTCGACGGCTTCTCCCCCTCGGCGGCGGGGTTCCTGCGCTTCGCCGGGCCGATCGACGTCGACTCGCTCCCGTCGACGCCGGCGCTCGCCATGGGCCCGCTCGGGGCGGTGCAGCTCATCGACGTCGATCCGGGCTCGCCGGCGCGCGGAGAGCGGCGCCCGATCTCGGTCCACTTCCGGCGCGAGCCGGGCGTGTACTGGCCCGCCAATACCCTCGCCTTCATGCCCGTGATGGGCTTCCCGCTGCGGCCGCGGACCCGGTACGCGCTCGTGGTCACGGACGCGCTGCGCGCCGAGGGCGGCGGCCCCGTCGAGGCGGGGCCGGCGCTGCGCCAGGCGCTCGGGATCGACCCGGCCGGCGCCGAGGTGGAGGCCGCCCGGGAGGCGCTCGCTCCGGCGGTGGACGAGATCGAGGCCGCGGGCGTGGACCGGGGGCGCATCGTCCACCTCGCGGTGTTCACCACGTCCGACCCGACCGCGGAGCTCTTCGCGCTGCGCGATCACCTGCGCGCGAACGTCCCGCCCCCCGAGGCGCGGCCGGCGCTCTGGCGGCTCGTGAACCACCAGCGGACCTGGGACGAGTACGCCGGCGTCTACGGGCCCTCGCCGAGCTACCAGGTGGGCCGGGCGCCGTACGCGAGCCACGCGGACGGCGGCGGCTTCGGGACCAAGAACGGCGAGCCGGTGATCTCCGGCTACTTCGACCTGCGCTTCTCGATCACGGTCCCGTCCGCGAGCCGCTGCCCCATGCCGGAGGCGGGCTACCCCGTCGTGCTCTACGCCCACGGCACGGGCGGCGATTACCGATCCTACGTCCGCAGCCACACCGGCCTGCAGCTCGCGCAGCGGTGCCTCGCGGTCATGGGCGTCGATCAGATCTTCCACGGCGCGCGCCCGGAGGCGCCCGAGGACGCGGCGCAGACCGGGGTCCTGTTCTACAACGTGCAGAACGTGGCCGCGGCGCGGACGAACGCGCGCCAGTCGGCGCTCGACGAGGTGCAGCGGGCGCGCCTCTTCACCGAGTCGCGCATGACGGTGCCCGCCGGCGTTTCCAGCACCGGGGAGGAGATCCGGTTCGATCCGTCGAAGATCCTGTTCTTCGGGCACTCCCAGGGCGGGCTGAACGGCCCGCTCTACCTCGCGGCGGACGACTCGGCGAGGGGCGGCGTGCTCTCCGGGGCGTCGGCCGTCATGTCGGTCACGCTGCTCGAGAAGACGAACCCGCCGCCGAGCATCGCGGCGCTCGTCAAGTCGGTCTTCCTCGGGCTGATGGACGGGGAGGAGGCCGAGGTGACCGAGTTCCACCCGGCGATCTCGCTCGCGCAGTCGATCGTCGACGTGGTCGATCCGATCCACTACGCTGCGCGCCTGTTCGTCGCGCCCCGCGACGGCTTTGCGCCGAAGAGCATCTACATGACGGAGGGCATCAACCCGGACGGCAGCGGCGACTCCTACGCGCCGCCGCGCGGCATCGAGATGCACGCGCTGGCGATGGGCTTGCCGCTGCAATCGCCCGCGCAGCGCCCGATCCGGGAGTACGGCTTCGGCGGCCCTCGGCCGGTCGATGTGCCGCCCGGGGGGCTTGCTGGCAACCTCGCCGGCGGCCGCGCCTCCGGCGTGCTCGCGCAGTGGCCGGTCGCCGAGGGGAGCGACGGTCACTTCGTGGTCTTCGACGTGCCCGCGGCGGCCGCCCAGGCCCACGGCTTCCTCGAGAGCCTCGCGGCCGCGCCCTGCGGGCGGGTGCCGGCGCCATGAGCGCGGGGGGCGATCTCGCGTCGCGCGTGGCGGCGCTGCTCGCGCGCGACGGCGTGGAGGCGCGGCCCGCGTCGACGGGCGCGGGCGCGTGGCCTCCGGGGCTCACCGAGCCGCCGGACGTCGCGGCGCTCTACGCGGCGGCGGACGGCCTCGCGCTCCCGGACGGCACGCTGATCCTGCCGCGCGGCGACGTCGCGCGGGCGACGGCCTGGCTCGTGGAGGAGCGCTCGCTCGACTGGGCGCACGACCTCGTGGTCGTCGGCGAGCGGGAGGACCTCGTGATCGTGCTCGATCTCGACGTCGCGGGCGCGCGCGCCGGGGGCGGCGTGCTGGAGGTGCCGACCGACGGGCTCGCCTCGTTCCAGCGCGTCGCGCGCACGGTGGTCGGCTACCTGGAGCGGCGCCTCGGCGTCGCGGGGGCCGAGCCCGCGTCGCCCGAGGTGCGGGCGCGCGAGGCGGCGGCGCGGCGCGATCTCCCGGCGCTCGCCGAGGCGCTCGCCGAGGTGATGTACCCGGGCGCGGAGCGGCAGACGGCGCACGCGGCGCTCACGCTGGGCGCGCTGCTGTCGGAGCGCGGGGACGAGGCGGCGATCGACGCCTTCGCGCGCTCGGTCGAGGCGCGGGTCGCCGCCGCGCCGCGGGGGGCGGCGGGGCCGGAGCGCCTCGCGGCGTGGCGCGCGTGCGAGATCGCGGCGCGGGAGGCGGGGGCAGCGGCGATCGCCGCGGCCTGCGCGGCGCGGGCGCGGGGGTAGGTGGGGCGAGGAGCCCGCGCGTGTGCGCGGGCAGCGGTCAGCGGGCGGAGCTCACCTGGCGCTCCGCTTCCGGAGCGTCGCGCGCCATGCGCGAACCACCGAGGTCTGGTCGCCCTCGCGCTGCACGAACTGCGTCAGCTCTGCGAGCTCGAGCCCCGGCAGGAGCCGGCTGCGCCCCGCCTCGGCGTAGCCGTCCGGGCCAAGGAGATGGATGGAGAGCTTCCCCTTCTTCAAGAACCAGACCTCGGGCACGCCGAGCCCCGCATAGACGGAGAGCTTGTCGATCGTCCCGCTCTTCTCGATGATCTCGATCGCGAGCTCGGGGATCCCCCCATCCTCGACCGTCCCGAGCACGTAGCACTCATCCGGCTCCACGCCCCGCTTCGCGAGCCGTCTGCGGACGGTCATGCTGCCGTACCCGCTGAGCGGCAGCTCCGCCTCCTCGGCGTAGGCCTCGACGAGGCGGGCCAGGATCTTCTTTCGGCCCTCGTGGGGTCCCCCCGGGCTCATCAGCTCCAGCACTCCCTCGCAGTAAGTCACCCGCACGCCGGCGCGGTCGCCGAGGGCTGCGAGGATGGTCTCGTACTCCTCCCACGAGACGTCATGGACGACGAAGAGCTGGTCTTCCGAGCCCTCTGCTGTGTCCGTGCCCGCGCGTTCGGCAGGGGGGGCGAGGAGGGGGAAAGGTGCAGCGGCGGCCATGACAGCGTGCTCCTCCGGGAAGTATCACCGCCGCAGCGCGCGGCTGCAACCATGGACCAGGCGGGCAGCCTTGACAGAGCCGGTCGACACTGTCCTGGCCGGAGCCTGAGCCGCGATCTCGGGTGGCACCCCGCTCAGAACACGCGCCCCAGCCCGTCGAGCGCCGCGACGCGGTACGCCTCGGCCATGGTGGGGTAATTGAAGGTCGTGTTGACGAAATAGCGAATCGTGTTGTTCGGCGCCGGCTGCGACATGATCGCCTGCCCGATGTGGATGATCTCCGCCGCGTTCTCGCCGAAGCAGTGGATGCCGAGCAGCGCGAGCGTCTCGCGGTGGAAGATCAGCTTCAGCATCCCGACCTGCTGGCCCGTGATCTGCGCGCGGGCGAGCGTCTTGAACGTCGACTTGCCCACTTCATAAGGCACCTTCTCCGCCGTGAGCTCCCGCTCGCTCTTGCCCAGCGACGAGATCTCCGGCGTCGTGTAGATGCCCGTCGGGATGTCCCGGACCAGCTTGTAGTCGGCCTGGCCGCAGATGTGGCTCGCCGCGAACCGGCCCTGGTCGTAGCTCGCGCTGGCGAGCGCCGGGAAGCCGACGACGTCGCCGACCGCGTAGATGTGCGGCTGGCTCGTCTGGAAGCTCTCGTTCACCTCGAGCTGGCCGCGCTTGTTGGCCGTGATGCCGACGTTCTCCAGGCCGAGGTCGGCCGTGTTGCCGCTCCTGCCGTTCGCCCAGAGGAAGACCTCGCTGCGGAGCTTCTTCCCGCTCTTCAGCGAGACCACGACGCCCTCCTTCGTGGCCTCGACCTTCTCGTACTCCTCGCCGTTCAGGACGCGGATCCCGGTGTTGCAGAAGTGATACCCGAGCGCGTCAGTGATCTCGTCGTCGAGGAACTCCAGCAGCTTGGCGCGCGTGTTCACGAGGTTCACCGCGACCTGCATGTTGCGGAGCATCGAGGCGTACTCGCTGCCGATGACGCCCGCGCCGTAGATCGTGATGCTCCGGGGGGAGTGATCCATCCGCAGCAGCGTGTCGCTGTCGAAGATGCGCGGGTGGTTGAAGTCCACGTCGTCGGGCCGGTACGGACGAGAGCCGGTCGCGATGACGAAGGTGTCGGCCGTGAAGCGCCGGTGCTGGGTCCCGTCGGTCTCCACCTCGATCGTGTGCGCGTCGACGAACCTGGCCTGCCCCGGGATGAGCCGGACGTTGTTGTGATCGTAGAAGCCCTCGCGCAGATCGACCTGCTCGTCGATGACGTGGTTCGCGGTCGCGAGGAGCTCGGCGAACGGGTACTCCGGGACCACATCCATCCGCTTGTAGATGGGGCTCTGGTTGATCATGTTCATGTGGTAAATCGCGCGGCGGAGCGCCTTGCTCGGGATCGTGCCCCAGTGGGTGCAGCCCCCGCCGACCCGCGTGTAGCGCTCGATCGCCGCGACCGATTTGCCGTTCTTCGCGGCCGTCATGGCGGCGCCCTCGCCGCCCGGCCCCGTTCCGATGATGATGAGATCGAAGTGAGGGGTGGTCGCCATCGCGTGTCTCTCCTCCGGCCAACGTCCAGCGAACGCCGCGCGCTTCGCCCGCGCCGGCAGGAGGCTACTCGAACTGGAGCGGCTCGTCGTCGTCGCCGACGCCGAGCATCTCGAGGATCTGGCGTACCTCCATCGCCGCCTCGACCTCCGGGCCCGCGTCGAGGAAGCCCTGGAGGTGCTTGCGGGCGAGCGCGCGGTTGCCGCGGGCCGCGTAGGCGAGCCCCATCGCGTGCATCGCCTCGCCGTCCTTCGGGAAGCGGCGGAGCGCCTCCTTCGCCTGCGCGATCGCCCCGTCGGTGTCGCCGAGCCGCCGGAGCGTGTGCGACAGCGCCACCCGCGCCCCGAGGAAGCTCGGCGCGATCCGCACGGAGGCGCGGTAGGCGTCGCGCGCCGGCTCGAGCTGGTCGAGCTCGTAGAGCGCGTGACCCAGCAGGTTGTACGCGTACGGGTTCGACGGCGAGGTCTTGATCACGTCGCGCAGCGCGACGAGCGCCGCCTGGAACTGCTCCTCCTGCAGGAGCTCGGCCGCCTCCTCGACGGCCTCCCAGTGGGCGGCGTCCACCGATTCGTCCACCACAGCTCTGAGCACCATGGCCCGCAGTCTAACCAGAATCCGCGCGCCGTCCCGGTCCCCTTCGTGGTACCGCCGGGCCGTGAGGCGCCCGCCGCGGACCAGGCTGCTCTTGTGGCACGCGAGCGCCGCGCTCCCCGTCCTCGGCGCCGCCGCGGCGTTCTACGGCCCCGCGCTGGCCAGGACGGGCGGCGTCTGGCCGGCGCCGCTCGACGACGTCTACATCCACTTCGGGTTCGCCCGCGCCGCGGCCCTGGGCCACCCGTTCTCGTGGATACCGGGCAACGGCTACTCGTCCGGCGGCACCAGCCTGACGTACCCGCTCGTCCTCGCGCCCGGGTACCTGCTCGGCTTCCGGGGCCCCTGGCTCGGCCTCTTCGCCGCCCTGCTCGCGTGCGCCGCGCTCCTCGACCTCTGCCGCTCGCTCCGGCGGCTCCTCGAGCCGCGCGGCCCTGGCGCCGCCTCGTCGCGCTGGGTCGCCTGGATCGCGCCGCTCTTCGTCGTGGCGGTGCCGCTGCTCGACTGGAGCTGGTTCTCCGGCATGGAGGTCGCGCTGCTCGGCGCCGTGCTGGGCCGCGCGCTCGTCGCGGCGCGGCGCGCGGAGCTCGCCCCACCGGCGCGGCGCCCGGCCGAGCAGCGCCGCGCGGGGCTCCTCGCCGCGCTGCTCGTCGCGACGCGCCCCGAGGCCGTCGCGCTCGCGGCGCCGCTCGCCGTCGCGGTGGCCCACGGGGCGGGCTCGCTCTGCGCGGCCGCGGCGCTCGCGCGCGCGTCCCTGCCCACCGCGCTGCTGCTCGGCGCGAACGCCGCCGCGAACCGCGTGTTCACGGGGGAGTGGGGCGCCGCGGGGGCCGTGCGCAAGCTCATCCTCTCGAACCCGTACCCCGCGCCGCTCGAGAAGGCGGTGGAGGTGATCAAGAACCTCGCCGCGCTGCGGGTGCAGGCGCTGGAGGGCGCGCTCGGCGGCCCGTCCTTCGCGCTCCTCCTGCCGCTGCTCGGCCTCGTCGCGGCGCTCGACCGGCGCTCGCGGCGCCTCGCCGTGCCGCTCCTGATCGGCGCCTATGGCTCGCTGCTGCTCGTCGCGCTCAACGCGACGGCGCGCTACCAGAACCTCCGCTACGCGGCCCCGGCGCTCGCGATGCTGCTCGTCGCCGCGGCCCTCGGGACCGAGGCGCTCGCGCGGCGGGGCCGGCTCGCGGCGGGGGCCGCCGCGGCGCTCGCGCTCGCGGCCCTCGCCGCGCCGTCCGCGATGTTCGCGCGGCAGATCGACCATTTCGCCCGCGCCTCGGCGAACATCGCCGGGCAGCACGTCGAGGTCGCGCGGCGGCTCGGCGCGCGCGCGCCGCGGCCGCGTCGGGTGCTCCTCGGCGACGCGGGCGCGATCCCGTACCTCTCGGGGATCCCGGCCATCGACGGGCTCGGGCTCGGCGGCTACCGGGGGATGCCGTTCGCGCGGGCCTCGGTGCACGGGGTGCCTGCCGTGGTCGAGCTCATCGAGCGGCTCGACGCCGCCGATCGGCCTGACGTCTTCGCCCTGTACCCTTCCTGGTGGGGCGGGCTCGCGGACGTCTTCGGCAGGCGCGTCGACGCGGTGAAGATCGACGACAACGTGATGTGCGCCGCGGACGAGAAGGTGATCTACGAGGCGGACTGGTCGGCGCTCGCCCCGCCGGGGGAGCGCCGCGTGGGGGCGATCGACGAGGTGGACATCGCGGACCTGGTCGACGAGCGGGCGCACCGCTACGCCTTCTCGACGCCGCGCGGCGGCTGGGTCATCGGCGCCGTGCTGCGGGACGGCGAGGCCGACGCGGGCGGCGCGCCGCGGTTCGACGCGGGCAGGCTGATCCCGGAGGGGCGCGAGCAGTCGTTCGCGATCGGGCCGGTCGCCCGCGGCCCTGCCGTGCTCGCGCTGCGCACCGACGGGGGCGGCCCGATCGCGCTCGGCGTCGCGGTGGGGCGCGCGGCCGAGGGCGAGGTGCGCGTCGAGGTGCCCGAGCGCCCGGCGGACCGCTGGTCCGAGATCCGGGTGCCCTTGCGCGAGGTCGCGCCGGGAGAGCTCGTCCGGATCCGCTCGCTTCAGGGCACGTTCCGCAGCTTCCATGTCTGGCTGCTGAGGCCGTGATCGCCCGGGCTGCGCCGCGCCGCGCCGCGCGATGCGGCGCCCGGGGCCGCCGGGCCTCCGTCCACGTCGCGGCCTCCGCGCCTTGACCGCCGCGCCGCCCGCGACACAGCGCGTCGGGAGGGCGCGAGGACGTCGCGCGGCGGAACCATGGTAAGAGCCACCGCGTGGTGAAGTGGTTGCGTGCGGCGGCCTTCGCGTCGACCGGCAGGGAGGTGGCCTCGTTTGCGAGGCAGGCGGTCCTCTTGCCCTACGACACCCTCGCGCCGGTGGTCCCTGCCGGCGCGCGCGACGGCGACGATGTCGTCATCATCTTGCACGGGCTGTTCGCGTCGGCCGGCGTCCTCCGGCCGTTGCGGACGGCGATCGAGCGTCACGCTTCCGTGTCGCGCGCGTCCCGGTCTCCTGGCCGGCCGGGCTCGTCGCGGGCCGAGCCTCCGGCGTGGTCGGTCCACACCGCGACGATGTCGTACGCGCCCGGGCCCGGCGTCGAGGCGCTGTCCGCGCGCCTCGCCACCCTGGTCTCGACGCTCCCGGACGGCGTGCGCTTGCACCTCGTCGGCCACAGCATGGGCGGCATCGTGTGCCGCTTCTTCGCCCAGGAGGTCGGCGACCCGCGGGTCGTGCAGACGATCTCGATGGCGAGCCCCTTCGGCGGCATCCCCCGCGCTGCGCTGCTCGGCTTCGGCGGCGCGCGCGATCTCGACGCGTCGAGCCCGGTCCTCCGGCGCGTCCTCCTCGGGACGGCGCGGTCGAGCGTCCCGCACCTGTCGATCATCGCGGGCGCTGACACGCTGGTCCGCTCGCCCATCGCGCATGCGCTGCCTGGCGGCGAGGTCCGCGTGATGGAGGCGCGCGGGCACAACACGCTCCTCTTCGACCCCGAGGTGGCGGCCCTCGTGGCACGTCGGATCGTGGAGCGGCGGGGCATCGTACGTTGACCGTGCGCTGACCGCGCGCTGGCCGCGCGCCGACCGCGCGCCGACTATCCCCGCTCGGCGCTTCGTGGTAGCTCGCTCCGCGTGCGCTCGCCGATCGCCATTCTCGTCGCCCTCGCGGGTTTGCTCGCCCCGCTTGCCTGGTCATCGCCTTCTCGCGCGGACACCTCCGCGTGGGCCTTCTTCGGCGCCGGCGCTGTCGGCTGGAAGCAGGGGGACAGCGATCTCGTCTACGACGGCGCGCTGTCGCTCGACGTCGGCGTCGGCACCACCCCCGACGCGCCCATCATCGTCGGCGGCCTGATGCGCGCGACGCCGCTCCTCGACAGCGGGATCGATCTCGCGTTGCTCGCCCGTATCGCGACCCGCGGCTTTCAGTCCGGCCCGCTAGGTCTGGCCCTCGACGCCGGCGGTTACCACCGCTTCTGGGGCCCAGGCTCCACCGGCGTTGCCGGCGCGCTCACGCTGGGTGGCCCGCTCGGCATCAGCCTGTCGCTCCAGGGCAGCTACGGCACCGACAACGCCATGTCGTTCGGCGCCATCGCGGGCATCGACGTGCTGCGCCTCACCGTCTACCGCCAGTCGCTCCTGCCGCTCTGGCCGAACCCGTTCCCCGCGCAAGGCCGCGACGTCGCCTCGCGCTGAGCCGTCTTCGGCCGCGCGAGTACTCCCACGAAGGAGGCGGTAGGGGGCCGGGCAGCTCGGCACAACCGCCGCCCCCCGCGTCAGCTCAGGGCGTGAACCCCGCCAGCGCTCCCACGAGCCGGTCGAGGTCCGCGCGGCTATGCCGCTCCGTCACCGCGACGAGGATCTCGTCCTTCCGCCGCGGATCGATCCGCCCGAGATCGAGCCCCGCGATGATCCCCTGCTCGGCCAGCGCCCGCGTGAGCTTCCCCGCGTCCCCCCCGCGGACCTTGACGACGAACTCGTGGAACGTCGGCGCCGCCATCGGCAGCGCGTACCCGTCGAGCCGCGCGATCTCCCGCTTGAGGTGCTCGGTCTTCGCGAGGCACTGCCTCGCCGCCTCCACGAACCCGCGCTTGCCCAGCATGCACATCCGCATCGTGACCGCCGTCGCGCACAGCCCGCTGTTCGTGCAGATGTTGCTCGTCGCGCGCTCGCGCCGGATGTGCTGCTCGCGCGTCGCGAGCGTCAGCACGTACCCGCGCGTCCCGTGCTTGTCGACCGTCTCGCCCACCAGCCTCCCCGGCACCTGCTGCAGGTACTTGCGGTCGTTCCGGCACGCGAACAGCCCGACGTTGGGCCCGCCGTACTGCGGCGGCAGCCCGAGCGGCTGGCCCTCCGCCACCGCGATGTCCGCGCCGAGCGCGCCCGGCGACTCGAGCAGCGCGAGCGCGTACGGATCGAGCGTGACCGTGATCAGCAGCGCGCCCTTCTGGTGGCACGCCTCGGCCACGCGCCGGATGTCGCCGACCACCCCGAAGAAATTGGGGTAGCCGACCACCACGCAGGCCGTCGTCTCGTCGATCGCCCGCGTCAGCGCGTCCACGTCCGCCGTGCCGTCGCGGCCGACGTCGACGCGGACCAGCGACGCCTTGCCGGTGCCGATGCCGTGCACGTACGTCTCGACCGTGCCGACGTAGTCCGGGTGCACGCCCGCGGACAGCACCGTGCGCTCGCGCCCCGTCAGGCGGCGCGCCATCAGCACCGCCTCCGCCAGGGCGCTCGCGCCGTCGTACATCGACGCGTTCGCGACCGGCAGCCCCAGGATCTCGCTCACGATCGTCTGGAACTCGAAGATCACCTGGAGCGTGCCCTGGGAGACCTCCGGCTGGTACGGCGTGTAGGCGGTGTAGAACTCGCTGCGGAGCAGGAGCTGATCGGCCGCCGGCGGGAAATGGTGCTCGTAGGCGCCGGCTCCCAGGAACGAGAGCATCCGCCCGGCGCGGTTCTTCTGCGCGAGCTCCTCGAGGTGCCTCATGAGCGAGGCCTCATCCAGGGGCGGATCCATCGAGAGCGGGCGCGTGAGGCGCGCCTCCTTCGGGATCGCGCTGTAGAGCTCCTCGAGCGACGACAGGCCGACGGCCTGCAGCATCTCGCTGATTTCCTCGGGCGTATGGGGCAGGTAACGCATGGTCTTGTGCAGCGGGAAGGGTGATGCGGGAAGTGTGACGAAGGCGCGCGGCGCTCAGTGCGCCGCGGTCTTCAGGAGCTCAGCGTACGCGGCGGGCTCCAGGAGCGCGCCGAGC
This sequence comes from Sorangium sp. So ce406, assembly GCF_051474675.1. Lineage (NCBI taxonomy): Bacteria > Pseudomonadati > Myxococcota > Polyangiales > Polyangiaceae > Sorangium > Sorangium sp. So ce406. Next base: position 2,688,492 of record NZ_CP150340.1, read on the forward strand.
TCGCCCTGGTCCGAGAGCGTGACCTCGATCATCCAGGCCTTGCCGTAGCAGTCCTCGTTCACGAGCTCCGGGCGGTTCTCGAGCTCTGAGTTCACGCGCGCGACCTTGCCGCTCACCGGCGCGAACAGGTCGCTCAGCGTCTTGACGCTCTCGATCGTGCCGAAGGCCTTGCCCGCGGTGATCGTGTCGCCGGGCTTCACGTCGAGGTTGACCAGCGTGATGTCGCCGAGCTGATCGACCGCGAAGGCGGTGATCCCGATGACGACCTGGTCGTTCTCCTGCCTGGCCCACTCATGGTCCTTCGTGTACCGCCGGTCCGTTCGGACATCATCGCTCGCCATGTGACTTCTTCTCCCTTTGCCAACCTGGGTGTCTGGTCGCTTCGCGCCGCCGCTCGGCCGACCCTCGCGCGACGGCGCCATCGCCGCCGCGCGCGCGGGTCAGGCCCGCTTGTAGAATGGGGTCTTGACCACGACCGCCTCGACCGAGCGCCCGCGGCAGTCGACCTGAAACGTGGTCCCGACGGTGGCCATCGGCGCCGGCAGGTAGCCGAGCCCGATGCTCTTGCCGACCGTCGGCCCGGGGCTGCCGCTCGTGCAGACGCCGACCTTCGCGCCGCTGGCGTCGAGCAGCGGGTAGCCGTGGCGCGCGATGCCGCGCCCCACCATCTCGAAGCCGATCAGCTTGCGCGAGGGCCCCTCCTCCTTGACGCGCTGGAGCGCGGCGCGCCCGATGAAGTCGCCCTTGTCGAGCTTCACCACCCAGCCGAGCCCCGCCTCGATCGGGTTCGTCGTCTCGTCGATGTCGTTGCCGTAGAGCGACAGGCGCGCCTCCAGGCGGAGCGTGTCGCGCGCGCCGAGGCCCGTCGCCTCGAGGCCGAGCGGGCCGCCGAGCTCGACCAGCGCGCGCCAGAGCCGCTGCGCGTCGGAGGGGGAGCAGAAGATCTCGATGCCGTCCTCGCCGGTGTAGCCGGTGCGGGCGACGGTGCAGCGGACGCCCGCGATCGTCGCGTCGCGGAAGTGGAACGACGGCAGCTCGCGCAGCGCGGCGCCGTCGCCGCCCGCGAGCGCGGCGATGTCGAGCGCCCGCGGCCCCTGGAGCGCCATCATCGCGGTGCGGTCCGAGGCGTCCTCGAAGCTGCAGTGGTTCTGCGCCGCGCTCCGGAGGTGGGCGGCGATCTTGTCGCGGTTCGACGCGTTGCAGACGATGAGCCACTGCCGCGCTTCGATCCGGTAAACGATGAGATCATCGAGGATCGTGCCAGCCTCGTTGCACGCGCACGTGTAGAGCGCGTGACCGTCCTCCAGCTTCTTGACGTCGTTCGTGACGAGGTAATCGACCACCTGCCCGGCGTGCTCGCCGCTCAGGATCATCTCGCCCATGTGCGAGACGTCGAAGAGCCCGGCGGCGGTGCGCACGGCCCGGTGCTCCTCGGTCACGCCTTTGTACTGGACCGGCATTTCCCAGCCGGCGAACGGGACCATGCGGCCGCCGAGCTTGATGTGCTCGTCGTAGAGCGGGGTCCTTCGGAGCGGAGCGGTGGGGAGCGGCTTGGTCGACACGGGCGCGATCTACTTCGAAAGGTCGAGGATGTCGACTGGCGCGGGCTCGTCTCGCGGCGCCGGACGTCGAGCCCGCCGCCCGCGCGGCGCGTCGCCGTCGCGCTCACTCGAGGCGGGTGGGATCGAGCACCTTGCCGTCCGGCGTGAGCCCGTTGCGGCGCCAGCGCTCCTCGACGGACAGGCCCCGCTCCGGGGGCGGCCGCGTCTCGTCGCGAACGACGAGCTCCGAGACGTGCGCGCGCGAGACCACCTCGATCCGGATCGTCCGCTGAGGCGCGCTCTTCACGGTCGCGCGCGAGAAGATCGTCTTCGCCGGCCCGGTCTCGACGTTGCCCGCGAGCACGCGGGTGCGCACGTAGTTCGCCACCCGCTCGGCCGGGATTTCCCCGACCGCGAAGACCGCGTCGGGGAAGCGCGCGCGCACCTTCATGCGCCGCGGGATGGGCAACCCGAACGCCTGCTCGACGCCCTCGGCGAGCTCGCCCGGCAGCGCCTGGTCGACCGGCGGCCTCGGCGCCGGGGCCTCGCTCGACGGCGGCGCCGGCGCCGGCGCGCCCGCGTCGCTGCGGCAGGCGAGCGCGGCGCAAGCGCACGCGGCGCACGCGGCGAGCGCCGCGGCGCGGCGCGGCAGGCCGGCGCGCTTCATTCGATGATCGTCGCCCACGAGTCGATCTTAACGATCCTGCGCGGCGCCTGCAGCGACCTCGTGCTCGTGCGCGTCTCGGCCCCCTGGGCGTCCTCCTGGCCCGCGGCGCCGGTGTGGAACACGAGCTGGTACTCGGGCGGGCTCGACTGGCTGACGACGGTCTGCGTGCCGAAGTACGGATCGGAGTAGGTCTCCGTCTCGATGCACGTCGGCTTCTGGGTGACGGCCACGCCGAAGACGACCGTGCCCGGCGCCTGATCCTCGAAGTGCTGCGGGGGCGCCAGCGGATCGATCACGAGGCAAGCGTCCGGGTACGCGGCCGGGTTCCCCGCCTGGCCGCGCAGGTAGTCGACGCCCCAGATCGAGCCGAACCCGTCCGCGCAAGCGTAGGTCCCGGGCGCGGCGGGCGTGAACGTCGCGAAGTACGCGCAGCCGTTGAAGAGGGAGATCGGCCCGGTCACGCGCTTGCCGTCCGTGAAGGGGACGACCCAGTTCTCGGTGAAGCGGAGGCCGTTGTTGGCCGGCCGCTCGGTGATCGACCACGCCCGCGTCTCGACGGTGCCCGCGGTGAACGCCTCCTGATCGCCGGTGGAGAACAGGACGACCGTGTTGCCGAGCGGATCGGTGCTCACGACCGGCGTCGTCTGGATCGGCTGGCTGCTCGCCGCGGTGTCGCTCGCGAACGAGTACGCGTCCCAGGCGAGGCTCACCGTCCAGTTGTCCGGGTTGGGGCTCGCCAGGCGGACGTGCCAGAGCGTGCCGTCGGCGTCGCCGACGTAGATGCGCTCCGCGACCTCGCCGACGCCTGCCGGGAACGGCACGGGCACGCCGGTGATCGGCGAGTCGAAGTCGACCACTTCGGTCCGAGAGGTGAGCCCGGCCGGCCCCTCGTCGGCGTGGCCCCGGAACGTGCGGAGCACCTCGCCGGTGTCGAGCCGGACGATCGTGAGCGAGCGCGCCGGGCCGACCTGGCCGTTGGTGCTCGCGGTGCCCCAGCACCGGACCGAGTCGCGGACCGACAGGCTGCCCGTCGGCTGGAAGTACGGGTGCGTCGTGCTCTTGCGGGGGCACGCGCTCTGGTTCGGGTCGAGCGGGGCCGAGCCGCCGGGCAGGATGGCGACCGCGACCTCCCGGAACCCGCTGCCGGCCTCGAGCGTCACGGTCGCGATCGCCGGCGTCGGCGTCGTGTCGCCGAACAGGTCGTTGCCGCTGTCGTCCGTGGAGAGCTGCCAGAGGAACCGCGGCTCCCGCGGGTTCGTGATGTCGAGCGCGTAGTAGAAGCCGCCGCCGCCGCCGCCGCCGGCGACCAGCACGGTGTTCCAGGTCGACGAGCCGGCGGCCGCCTGCGCGCCGGTGCGCTCGAAGACGACGTTCTTCACGACGGGCGCGCCGTCGAGCAGGATCGATTGCTGGTTGAACGTCTGGAGGAGCCGCGGGAGCACATGGGGCGGCAGGAACGACCAGAGCTCGTTGTTCTGGACGCGATCCACCTTGAGCGGGTCGGCCGCGGTCGCCGCCGTCACCTGGAAGGCGTGGAGCTGCCCGTCGGTCGTGGCGGTGTAGAGCACGAGCGGCCGGTTCGCCCGATCCGGGTGCTCCGCGAAGAGCCTGTACGACTCGTCGGGGATGGTGTCGCGCGGCGGCCCCACGATCACCGGAGTCGAGTGGTAGATGCTGCCGAGCTCGTTGCCGTCGCGGGACGGGACGTCCGGGGGCATCGGCTCGCCGATCTCCCACGCGACGAGGCGCTCGGCGCACTGCGCGGCGGTGTTCACCCGCAGCCCGCCCGAGCACTGCGGGGGGACGGTGCCCGCGTCGGGATCGAGGTTGAGCGCGCGCGGCGCCTGGGAGAGCTCGTTCGCGAACAGGGACGCCGGCGCCGGCGCGCCGCCGCCGGTCACCGTGCCCGTGTAGCCTCCGAGGCCGTCCGCGGCCACGGTCGCGGGGCGGATGCTCCGCTGCGACCCGATGTTCTGCGCGGCGTCGGCCTCGCCGATCACGGTGAAGAACCTCCGGGGCCGCGAGAAGTCGTTCGAGTTGACGTTGGCCGCGAAGTCGTCGCCCTTGCTGGGGTCGACGTCCTCGAGCTGCGTCGTCATCACGCCGTTCACCGCCTCGCAGACGAAGCGCTTGCGCTCGAGGTTGCCGCTCCACATCGAGCCGTCCGGCGGCGGGCTGAACGACGAGCCGAACTGGTAGGCGACGCCCGCGGCGTCGCTGCCGGTGTCCGCGGTCGTGACCGCGTTGGCGAAGACGGGGATGGTTCGGCTCGTGGAGTTCGAGGCGATGCGCGCGAAGATCTGCGACATCACCGCGGAGAGCTCGTTGGCGTCGTCCGGGAAGTAGCCGCGGTCGGTCCCGCCCTCGATCGCGATGCGCGACAGCGTGCAGCACGCCTTGAGCGCGTTCGACGCGCTGTCGCAGCGCCCGCCGGGCAGGAAGTCGCTGCTCGAGATCGTCGCGCAGTTGAAGCTCGGATCGTTGAGCTCCTGCCGCGCCTGGGTGGTGAGGCCGAACCCGACGGTATAGGTCCGCACGCGCCGGTTCGGGTTCACGTGGGTGTTGAGCGAGTGCGCGACGACGTGCGGCTCCTCGTAGGGGCAGCCGGTCCCTTCCGGGCCGGGGCCTGGCCCCTGCGCGCAGGTCGGGCGCAGGTCGAGGTTGGGCTCGCCGTCGGAGATGAGCACGATCGAGGTCTTGCGGCAGCCGCCGCTGATGTACGGATCGTCGCGCGGGCCGAGCGGCCGGGTTTGCCAGGTCGAGGCCTCGTTGAGGATGTAGTCGCGCGCGTCGGTCAGCATCCCGGCGAGCGGCGTCGCGCCGTAGGGGCGCGTCGCGATCAGCGCGTCCTGGATGCGCTGGTTCGTCGCGCGGACCTCGGTGATGTCCGCCGTGTAGGACGGGAACGGGACGAGCGGCCCCTCCCAGAGCGGCGCGGCCGGGTTCTTGGCGCCGACCTCCATGTCCTCGACGGCGCAGTCGGGCGGGTTGCCCCGCGCTGGGTACCCAGCGCCGCTCTGGAACTCGAGGAAGTAGCTCCACATCCCCGCCATGCCGCCCACGGGATCGGGCGTGCCGGCGCTGAGCCCTGTGCGCGCGTCGGGGAGCGTGTCGAACGTCATGAGCGAGAACCGGATCCGGTCGCTGTACACGTCGAGCAGGCCGGACGTGGCTTGTTCCCAGCCCATCCCTGGCGCGCAGGGCTGGGTCGCGTCGTCGAAGGGGTGCTCTCGCAGCGAGTTGTAGTCCGCCCCCGGGCCCTTCGTGCAGCCGCGGGAGAGCAGGCGATGGAACGGGATATAGTAGTTCCTGTCGTACGGCGGCTCGGAGCCGAGGCTGAACTCGTCGACGAACTCGGAGCTCGTGCGGGGCTGCGCGTAGCACGAGAAGTCCGTGATCGGCCCGGTGAGCGACTCGACGAGCTTCGCCCAGCGGCTCTTCAGGGCCTCGCTGGAAGGGGCGTTGAGCGGATTGCAGTCCGGCTCGCCGCCCGCCACCGTCTTCTCCATCGATCCCGACGTGTCGACGAGCAGGAGGACGTTGGGGAGCGGCGGCTCGACATCCACGGCCTGCCCGCGCGCGCGCGGGGCGAGGAGGCCGACCGTCGCCGCGGAGCCCATCGTGACAAGCACCTTCGTCAGGTTTCGCATCGTGCGCTCCGGTTCGTCGCGTTCACTTGCAGAGGACATGGGCCACGAGGGACAGCGCTTCCTGGCTGCCTGCCGTGGCGAGGACTTCGTCTTCACCGACCGGGTTGCCCGGGTCGGGCCAGGCGACGAGCCGCCCGTTCATGGCGACCGTGCAATACTCACCTTCCACCGAGGAGCCTTCGTGCTTCCCGAGCGCCGGCGATATCCTGTCGGTCATCTCCACCTTGAAGCTCCACCGGAGGTCCTTGCGGCCGAGGCTCCCTGGCGCGCCGGGCGCGTCGGACTCCAGCAGATCTTCCGCCGCGCGCTGCTGGAGCTCTCTCGAGTTGATCGTCCAGCATTCGATGGGGGCGCCGAGGCAGTTCTCCCCCCTGACGAACCCGCCGTTCAGGCCGCCTTTCTCCTCGATCTCGGCGAGCGCGAGCTGCATCGCGTACTCCGTGAGGTAGTGCGTCTGCGTCATCCGGCGCGCATGGCCGCTGGCGATGGTCGACAGCGTGGCGGCGTGGGCCGCGAACAGGCCGATGGCGGTGAGCATCGTGATGACCAGCACGACGATGAACACGGCGGCGCCCCGCTCGCGGGAGCGCCGGAGGGAGCGGGTGATGCTGGCGTTCTTCATCTCGGTTCTGCCTGGTTCGGGAGCGCGACATCGGCGTAGAGCGTGCGCATCCGGGCGAACACCGGAGAGGCGCCCGCCGGCACCGTGTCTGCCGGTGTGTTGACCCCGGCGACGATGCCGGGGATCAGGAACCTGAGCCTGCGGCCGTCGGTGCCGACGGGGAAGCCGACGTCGCGGTCGGGCGCCCGGGTGCGGGTCGAGAGCCGGATCTGGACCGACCGCACGTCCTCCGGCCTGGCGCCAGGCTGGTTGTTCGCGGCGGCGATGGTGTACACGTTCGCGTTGTCGGTCGCGGTGATCGGATAGCGCGTGATCTGCGGGTTCGTCCTCTGCTGGGCCTTGTCCGCCTGCACGGCGGAGATCCCGAACTTGAGGTCGACGGCGTACTCCGCGATGAGCTCGAGCGTCTCTGGCTTCTCCTGATCCTCGTCGTCGAGTTCGACCCGCACGAGCTCGGTGCGCCCGTTGTCGCCGGTGAGCGCCGGGCTGATGGGCGCCACGAGCGAGCGATAGGACGTCGACTTTCCGACGAGGCTCCGGATGTCGTAGCGGACGCGGGAGATGACGCTCACCCACGCGTGCGCGCCGCTGAGGGGCAGGCCGCAATCGGGCTCGACCTCCCGCGTCGTCACCCCGGGAGGGGACTTGAGGTAAACGAGGTTCCCCGGATCCATGTGGTCGATGACGGCATACAGGTGCGGCTGATTCGGGCGGCTGATCCGCAGGATGCGCCCCGCCTGGAAGAGCCCGCTCAGGTTCTCTGCGCCGCCTTGCGCGCGCTCGCTCGTGCGCCGCGAGGCGGCGCTGTCGAGGAGCAGGACGTACCAGGTGCCGCCGTCGTTGACGACGCGCGCCTCGAACACCTCGGTGCTGTTCAAGCTGCCGCCGATGACGATCGCGTCCGGCCACATGCCGTTGACGATGCTCTGGCCGAGCTCCGAAGGGTGGAGGAACACCGACCCCTGGCGCTGGATCGCGACGCCCGAGAGGAGCCTGAGGCCGGTCGGCGCGACCGGCGGAGCGCCGCAGCGCTGGGCGTCTGCCGTGACCTGGATGTTGCCGGTCGACAGGTAGGCGGCGCGCTGCAGGTCCGCGGCGAGCCGGTTCAGACCGATCGTCGCGCCGAGGTGCGAGGCGGAGGCCCGCGCCTCGTTCTGGAAGAAGCGGGTCGCGTTCTTCGAGAGCAGGAAGGCCGCCAGCGACACGACGAGGCCGGCGGCCATGGCGACGAGCAGCTCCACGAGCGTGAAGCCTCGCTGTCCTGAAGGGCGCGCCCGCGCGGCGGAGGTGCGTCGATCTCGCATCGCTGTCACTCCTCGGTCGTGTTCCGGCGGACGGCCGTCGTGACGTAGACCGCGCCGAAGCGCTCCGGCTCCGCGTCGACGACGACCGGGGCCACCGCGCAGTCGATCGGGTTGCCGTTCCGCTCCCAGATGACGCGGATCTCTGCCCGGATGAGGGTCGGCCAGCGCCGCGCGCCCGACGTGGCGTCGGTGAACTGGCCGAAGCGGACGTGCGTGCAGAACGCGGGCTGCGACGGGTCGCCCGTGTAGATGTCGGTCCCGAACACGTCGGCGCTCGGCGCCCCGAGCGCGGGGATCAGCGTCGGCGTCAGCTTCTCCGGGAACGGGGCGGCGGTCATGAGGCTGAGCCAGTCGGTGTCGCTGTCACGGTCCGGGACCCGGTTGGGATCGTTCCACTGGAGCGCGTCCACCCGCAGCCGCTCCGCCCACGTCATGGCGATGTTGTTGGCGATCGCGATGTTGCGCGCGTTCGTGTTGCTGATGAGCGTCGCCTTCTGCAGCGCGAGCACCCCCGTGGCGCCGATCGCGAGCACGCCGAGCGCCGCCATGACCTCGATGAGCGTGTAGCCGCGGCTCGCCGGCCGCCCTGTTCGCGCCGCGCTCACAGGCCGAGCCTCGCGACGCCGTTCGGCGGGACGAAGACCGAGCGCAGGAGCCCGGTCCCGGTGTTGGTCACGTTGACGCGGATCGCGCCGAGGAGCGGCACGAGCTCGGCGCCGAAGTCGTAGCGGACGAAGGTCCGCCCGCGCGCGGTGAAGCAGACGTCGGCGGTGTCGCGCACGACGCCATCGGGGTCGGTGGGGTCGCGGAGCTCCACCGCGGCGAGCTCGATGCCCGTGACGTCGAACCGCGTGACCGGCTCGGTCTCGGCCGGATCGAGCCAGTTGCCCACGTCCTTGCAGTTCTTCGAGAGCATCGCGTCCGGGCCGATGGGCTCCACGCGGGCCTGCCGCACCTCGAGCTCGCCGGTCGAGGCCGTCCACCGCACGAGGACCGCCGTCCCGCGGCCCATCGCCTGGTGGCGCGCGAGGCGGTAGATGCCGCTGATCTCCATGGCGGTGCGGTTGACGCGGCGATCGCGCATGCCGTTGACGAAGCTCGGCGACGCCGCGGCCGCGAGGATCCCGATGAGGACGACCACCGCGAGCAGCTCCGGGAGGGTGAAGCCGCGCGCGCGCCGGCGCCGCGCGCGCGACGCGCGCCACGTCGGGGAGCAGGCCCGCGGGCCGCCGGGATCACCAAGCGCAGGTCGCGACCAGGAGGAAGAACGCACCGAATGCCGGGCAAAGGCAAGCCGCGTGCCCTGTCCGATTCGCGCCAAGTTGTGGAATTTCATGGGGAATCTCTCAAAGAACCGCGCGGCGGGCGCTAACGATTGCGGCGCTATGAAAAAAGGTGCAAGGCGGACGGGCCATGCGATTCCCGCCGGAAAGGTGTTCATCGAGAGTCCTGTTGGCCCACAGCGCGTCTCCCGCGTGGAGCACGCGCGGCGTGCTGCTCGCCGGGGCGCTCACGGCCGCGCTGGCCGTGGGCTGCGGCAAGAAGGAGGAGGAGCGCATGGGCGCGCCGCCCCCGCCTGCGCCGGCCGCCAAGCCGGCGGCGTGCGCCGGCGGAGGAGGGACGATCAGCGACGCGGCGAGCGCGCCGTTCTTCCCGCGCACGATCGGTGGCTTCTGCCTCGACCCGAACGGCGCCGAGAAGACGTTCGGAGAATCGGCGCCCCTGCCGCTCGACAGCATCTGCGACATGTTCGACGGCGAGTGCGAGATCTACAAGGGATTCGGCGTGCGGCGGGTGGTCGAGGCGCGCTACGTGAGCGGCGCCGGCGGCTCCGCGACCGTCGACGTCCACCTCTCGAAGTTCGGATCCACCGAGGGCGCTTACGGGATGTTCACGAAGCGCACCGTGGGCGACGGCGACCCCGCCGACGAGGCGACGCCGCGCCTCATCGAGGGCGGCGGCGCGGCCGCGATGGGGGTCGGCAACGCGTACCTCTGGCGCGGGCAGTACCTCGCCGAGATCACGTACAACGACGAGGCGCTGGCCGAGGCGGCGCTCAAGTCGTCGAGCGAGAAGGTCCTGCCCGGGCTCGTGAAGGAGATGGGCGCGAAGCTGCCCGGCGAGGCGACGCTGCCCCCGGCCGCGGCGACGTTGCCCAAGGACAACATGATCCCGCTCGGGATCCGCTACGAGACGAAGGACGTGCTCGGCGTCGACGGGGCGGGGCCAGGCGCGTTCGGCTACTACAAGGAGGTCGACAAGCGCTACCGGGTGCTCTCGGTCGTGCGCGGCGACGTCGACCAGGCCAAGGACGTGCTGTCGACCCTGGCGAAGCAGCCGGGCGCGTCGCGGGAGAAGGGCATCGGCGACGGCGCGGTGCGCCTGATGCACAAGGAGGGCGATAGCCCCGCCACCGAGTGGATCTTCGCCCGCACCGACAAGACCGTCTACGGCGTCGGCGACGAGGCCCGCGTGCTCCGCAGCGGCATGACCGCCGACGAGCACGCCAAGGTGACGCTGACCAAGGAAGAGAAGTCGGCGCGGCTGAAGAAGCTCGTCACCTCGCCGGCGCCCTGAGCGCCGCGATCGCTGGTCAGGGGAGAGTGGCCGGCGCGGCGGAACATCGCCGCGCCGGCGCCTGCGCGCCGCGGGGGACGAGCGGGCGCGCGGCGGCGCTGCGAGGCGCCGCGCGGTCACCGGTCACCGAGCGCGCGCCGCGAGGCGCCCTGCGATCACTGCGTGCGGAGGATGACGTGGAAGCCGAACGGCGTCTCGACGAGGTCGCTCACCTCGCCGACCTTGATCGTCTCGAGGCCCGCCTGGAACTCCGGGACCATCGCGCCCTTCGGGAACTTGCCGAGGTCGCCGCCCCGCTTGTCCGCGCCCGGCTCGTCCGAGTACTCCTTCACGATGTCCGCGAACTTGCTCGGGTCGGCCTTGGCCTTCTTCATGGCCTCGGTCGCGCGGGCCTGGGCTTCTTCCTTCGTGCGCTCGATGGTCGGGGGCGCGCGGCGGCTCCCCTTGTACATGACGAGCAGGTGCTTCGCGCCGAACATCTCCCGCGGCGCCTGCGCTGACTGCGCCGGGCGGGGCGTCGGCGTCGGCGGGGGCGCGGGCGACGCGGCGGCGTGCTCGTGCTCGTCCGGCGCCGGAGCGACAGGGGCCGCGAGGCGAGAGAGCGGCGTCTTGTTGAACATGCCGAAGAAGCCGAGGAGCCCGATCAGCACGAGCGCGCTGAGCACCGCGTGCGGCGTCCACCAGTACGGATCTTCCGGCTCGGCGCCGTCGTCGTCGTCGTCGTCGCGGCCGTGGACCGCGGTGGCCTTCGCCTCCTCCTCCCCGTCGTCGTCGTTGTCCTCGTCGGTCGACCCGTCCTCGTCCTCGAGGTCCTCGTCGTCCCTGGCCCTGTCCTTCTCGGTCTTCTTGCTCATATCGCTTCCCTGATCCGGGCCTCGGGCCTTAGCACGCAGCCGCGCCGGCCGTCAGCCGATCTCCGCCCAGGCGCTCGTGAGCACCGGGTCGGGCCGCTCCTTGACCGACGTGACCACCGCGACCTTGCCGCCGTCCAGCGCGTAGCCGCGCGTGACGAGCGTGTCGCCGGGCCACACCGGCTTGCGGAACTGCGCGCCGTAGGCCCGCAGCTTGCTCGCGTCGCCGCCGGCCGCCTTCTGGATGATCGCGCGCGCCGCGAAGCCGAACGTGCAGAGGCCGTGCAGGATGGGCCCCTGGGCGAAGCTCGCCTTCGCCGCGACCTCGGGGTCGGCATGGAGCGGGTTCTCGTCGCCCGAGAGCCGGTAGAGCAGCGCCTGCTCGGGCGAGGTCGCCTGCTCGACCTCCCAGTCGGGCTCGCGGTTCTTCGGCACGGGGGCCTCCGACTCGGCGTGCGGCGGGCGCGGCCCGCCGAAGCCGCCGACGCCGCGCACGATGATCGACCACACCGTGTCGAAGAGCGGCTCACCCTCGAGCGTCGTCTTCGTCTCGACGATCACCTGCGCGAACTTCTTGAGGTCGTAGATGCCCGACAGGGTGGCGGTCGTGAACAGCGTCCCGCTCGTCGGGAGCGGGCGGTGCACCCGCAGCGTCTGCCCGCCGTGCACGATGAGCGGCAGCTCGGCGCCAGCCACCTCGAGCGCCTCGAACACCGTGCCCTGGGTCGGGATGACGCCGAACGTCGGGTAGACCTTCATGCCGCCCGGCGTGCCCTCGTAGAGGTACTCGAGCTCGTCGCGCCGGGCGCCGATGCCGAGCGCGTAGGTGGCCAGGGTCTTCCAGGTGAAGGTGAAGGCGCTGGGCTGGGTCGTGTGGCCGACCTTCGAGAGATTCAGCGGCATCGGGGGCTCCTCGCTGGGTGGAACAGCCGAGGAGGCGTACAGACCTGGCGATGTCGCGTCAACTGCCGCGCTCCGGCGCCGCGCGCGCGGGCGGCGGCCGCTCGCTGTCCGCGCCATCCGCGCTGGTCGCGTCGCGCGCGTCCGTGGCGGCGTCAGAGCGCGACGCGGTAGGCGATCAGGACGCCGATGTTGAACATGTCGACGCGCTCGGAGAGGGAGGCGCGATCGCCTGTCGGCGAGACCTTGCGCTGCTCCGGGAGGAACCAGCTCGAGTAGCGGATGTGGCTCCCGAAGCTCCAGTTGTCGGCGAAGGTCCACTCGCCGCCGATCGCGAGGCCCACGGCGACGCCCTCGGTGCCGATCGTCGCGGCCCTGGGCCCGACGTAGGCGGTGTCCGAGTACGGGTCGCGGTCGGCCTCGACCGACCAGGAGTCGTTGACGACGACGCCGCCGAGCGTCGCGCCCCCCCACCACTCCCACTTCTCCGTGCGGATGCCGTAGTAGCGAAACACCCCGTCGAGCATGAAGTAGCGGCGCGCGTGATCGCGCTCGAGCTCGGGCGCGCCGCGCGCGGCCTCCGTGCTCAGCGTCGCTGCCCAGAAGATGCCCGCGCCGAAGCCGATGTCGCCCCAGCGGTAGAGGTTGTGGATGCCGAAGGAGACGCTCGTCTCGCCCTGCTCGCAGGTGTCCGGCGACAGCGACACGGGGCAGACGTCGGCGCCGGGGAGCGTCATCACGCCGCCGCTCATCTCGACCATGGTGTAGGGGCGGTCCTGCTCGCGCGCGGCGGCGGCCCGTCGGGCAGCCCTGCTCTCGTCGGCGCGACCGGGGGCCGCGACGAGGAGCACCGCGACCGCCGCGCCGCACGCGGCGCCGCGCGTGGATCGGGGTCTCTCGCGGCGCGGCGGTGACGCACGGTCGCCCTCCCCAGCGCGGTCGTTGGTGGGCGCTCGCGACGTGGGGTACGAACGGCCTGGATTCACCTTCGATGGATTATAGCCACGGACCCGTCGAGGAGGGGAGCGGCGACAGGGACTCCGTGGGCAACGGCGGCGGCGAGGGGGGCAGGGCGGGCGCGGGGGGGGCGGCGCTGGCCGGCGGCGAGGCGGCGCCGCTCGTGGGCGAGCCCGCGTCCCTGGGCGGCGCCGGCGCGTTCCTGGGGGCCGGCGTCGGCGGGGCAGGCGCGCCCCTGGGTGCGGGCGCGGGCGGCTGGCCGGCGGGGGCGCCGCGGGCCTCGGGCGGCGCGGGCCGGCGCGGCGGCCTGCGGTCGGGGTCTGCGGCCGGGGACGCCGAGCTTTCCGGGGAGACCTGCGGGGGCGGCTCCGGGGCGGCGCCGGGCGGGCCGCTCGAGAGCTCGAGGACGAGGTGCTGGGCGGTGGTGAGCTCCGGGTGCAGCTCGACCGCGAGCTTCGCCAGCCGGATCGCGCCGGCCCTGTCGCCGGCATACTTGCGCCCGAGGGCGTCGGTGACGATGCGCTCGGACGACTCGCGCCGGAGCTGGGCGAGCCGTGGGTCCCTCGGCCAGCGCGCGAGCGCCTGCGAGAGGATGTCCTTCACGTTCTCGCCGGGGGGGGCGTCCCACGCGTGCCTGCCCATGCAGTCGCGCGCGCGCTCGATGTGCGCGTCCAGCGAGTCGCTCGCGGCCGGTCCGCCGAACGCGCCGAGGTGCCGCCCGCCGAGGAACACGACGAGCCCCAGCGCGCCGGCGCACGTGAGCAGGGCGGCGGCGCGGGCGATCACGGCGCGGCGCGGGAGCGGCCGCGCGGCGGACTCGACGCCCTGCATGGTCGACGGCACCGGCGCGGAGTCGCGCGAGGGCTCGATGCCGAGGCCGATCGCCGTCCGCGCGGGATGTTCGGGCAAGGGGGTGGACCAGGAGGGCGCCGCGGCGCCGCCGGGCGCTGCGCCGCTGGGTCTCGACGCGCGCTCTGCGCTGCCGAAGGAGGCGTGCTCTCCGCTGCGGAAGGCCGAGTGCTCTCCGCTGCCGAAGGCGGCGCGCTCCGCGCCGCTGGGCCTCGACGAGCGCTCCTCGCTGCCGAAGGAGGAGCGCTCCACGCCGCTCGATCTCGGCGAGGACGACCGCTCCACGCCGCTGGAGGACGAGCGCTCGTCGTCGGGGCCATGCGCCGCCAGGTCACCGTAGCGGTCGACCGCGGCGTGCGGGGGGATCGATCCGAGATCGCTGATGTGCGCGCTCTCGAGCGTGGGCGCGGGGATGCCGCCGATCTGGGCGGCGAGCGCCGGGGAGAGGTCGAGCGATTTTGTGCGCGATTTCGAGGCGAGCTTCATGACCGCGCTGGCGCGCAGGAGCCCGGGCTGGGCGGCGATCTCGTCGGGATCGAGGCCGCTCGCGCGCACGGCGAGGGCGAGGTCGCGGCCGAGGGCGCGCGCGTCGGGGGCGCGCTCCGACGGCTTCTTCGCGAGGTTCTGCATCACGACCTGCGCGATCGGCGCGGGCACGTAGCTCGAGCGCGCGATGCTGCGCAGGTCTGTCGGCGGGGCGTGCGTGTGCTGGACGAGCAGCGCGACGGGCGAGTCGCCCTCGAACGGCGCGCGCCCCGCGAGGCACTGGTAGAGCATCGTCGCGATCGAGTAGACGTCCGCCGGCGGCCCGACGCGCTGCCCCTCGGCGCCCTCGGGCGAGATGTACTTGGCGGTGCCGAAGATGAGCCCGGCCTGGGTGGTCATCGCCTTGTCGGCCCAGTCGAGGCGGGCGATGCCGAAGTCGAGGACCTTCACGTAGTCCGGATCCTCGCCGCGGCGGACGAGCATGATGTTCTCGGGCTTGAGATCCCGGTGGACGATGCCCTGCGCGTGCGCCTCGCCGACCGCGTCGCACACCTGGAGGGTGATGTGGAGCGCCCTCGGGAGCGGGAGCGCCTCGCTCTCGCCGCCCGCGCCCGCCGCGGCGAGGGCGGAGAGGAGCGAGATGCCGTCGAGGTGCTCCATGACGAGGTAGAGCTCGCCGCCGATCCGGGGGTCGGCCGTGGCGGGGACGCTCCCTGTCATGAGCACCTGGACGACGTTCGGGTGGACGAGGCGGCTCGCGATCTTGGCCTCGCGGTGGAAGCGGCTCACGAGCTCGGCGTTGGTGCTCAGCTCGCGGTGGAGGATCTTGACGGCCACGTCGCGCTCGATCCCTGCCTGGAAGGCGCGGTAGACGCGGCCCATCGACCCGATGCCGATGAGGTGGCGGACCTCGATCTGCCCGCCGAGGGTGAGGCCGACGTAGGGGTCGCGCTCGGCGGCGCCGAAGGCGGGGCTCTTGCGCGAGCTCGCGAGCGGGGTGCCGTCGCGGGGGCAATAGAGGACGCCCGCGTCGTAGCGCTCACCGCACGAGGGGCAGCCTTTCGCGGGGGACGGCTTCATCGACAGCGCTGATGCTAGCACCGCTCCCGCGATAAATTGTCGGACGGAGCGGCGTTTCGGCGCGTCGCGGCGCCGGGGCACGCTCCGGAATGGACCGACCGGCGCCTTGCGATTACGGTCGCCGCGTGAGCGGTTCCAAGGCGGGCGCGGCAAGGGCGCGCGGCGGCAAAGGGCGCGGCAACGCGGGCGCCGCTCCTGCGCCCGCCGCCCGCGGGGCGGCGGCCTCCCGGGCGCGCGAGGCGCCCACGCCGCCCCGCGAGGTGGCCGCGTCCGCCCGCGAGGCGTCCGCGGCGGCCGGCGACGCGGCGGACGCGGGGCCGCGCGAGGGCGAGTACGTCGTCTCGCTCCCCACGTTCGAGGGGCCGCTCGACCTGCTGCTCCACCTCATCCAGCAGCACGAGCTCGACATCCTCGACATCCCCGTGAGCTTCGTCACGGAGAAGTACCTCGAGTACCTGAAGATCATGCGCTCGCTGTCGATCGACCTCGCGAGCGAGTACCTCGTGATGGCGGCGACGCTGGCGCACATCAAGTCGAAGATGCTGCTGCCGAGCGTGCCTGCGGGGCAGGACGACGACGGGATGCCTGGCGAGGAAGAGGATCCGCGCGCCGAGCTCGTCCGGCGGCTCCTCGAGTACCAGAAATACAAGGTCGCCGCGGCCGATCTGGCCGAGCGCGGCACGCTGGGGCGCGACGTGTTCACGCGCGGCATGAGCGAGAGCGAGGTGCCGAAGGGCCCGGCGCCGTTCGCGTCGACGTCGATCTTCGGCCTGCTGGACGCCTTCGAGCGGGTGCTGAAGCGGACGAACGTCCAGATCGATCACGAGGTCGTCTTCGATCGCATCAGCATCACGGATCGCATCGTCGAGCTCACCGAGAAGCTCTCGGCGCGGCGGGCGATGCGCTTCGAGGATCTGCTGCTCGACAGCGTCTCGAAGGGGGGTGTCATCCCGCGCTTCGAGGTCGTGATCACGTTCCTCGCCGTGCTCGAGATGTGCAAGCTGAGGCTCATCCGGGTCCACCAGACGGACTCGCTGGCGCCGATCCACATCCTGCTCTCGGTGGCGGAGGGCGAGCCCCCGGTGGACTTCGACCCAGACGACGGTGCGCCGACGGCGGAGCGGAGCGAGACGACCGGGAGCGACGAGGCGGGAGCGCCGCCTGCCGGCGCGCCGGCCGAGCCTGAGGTGGCGGAGGCTGCGGAGGCCGAAGAGGAGAGCGGCGAGCCGGCGGAGCCTGAGGTTGCCGAGAGCGCGGAAGCTGCGGAGGCCGGAGAGGAGAGCGGCGCGCCGGCGGAGCCCGAGGTGGCCGAGACCGCGGAAGCTGCGGAGGCCGGAGAGGGGAGCGGCGAGCTGGCGGAGCCTGAGGCTGCCGAGAGCGCGGAAGCTGCGGAGGCCGAAGAGGAGAGCGGCGAGCCGGCGGAGCCTGAGGTTGCCGAGAACGCGGAAGCTGCGGAGGCCGAAGAGGAGAGCGGCGAGCCGGCGGAGCCTGAGGTTGCCGAGAACGCGGAAGCTGCGGAGGCCGAAGAGGAGAGCGGCGAGCCGGCGGAGCCTGAGGTTGCCGAGAGCGCGGAAGCTGCGGAGGCCGAAGAGGAGAGCGGCGAGCCGGCGGGGATTGGGGCTGCCGCGGCAGCCGAAGCTGCGGAAGCCGAAGCAGAAGGCGGCGCGCCGGCGGAGCCTGAGGTGACCGAGACCGCGGAAGCGGAAGCCGAGAGCGGCGAGCCGGCGACGCCTGAGCTGGCCGAGCCATCCGTGGATCCGAGCGGCGAGCCCGCGCCCCCGGAGCTCGCCGGGGCGGTGGAGGAGACGGGCAACGCGCATGACGTCGCAGGCGACGAGCCAGCGAGGGAAGCGGATGCCGGCGCCGCGCCGGCCCCTCTGGAGGAGCCGAGCCGCGATGCGATCGCGGAGACGAGCGGCCTGTCGGCGCCAGAGGGCGTCGCGGCGCCGCCGGCCGCGGTGGATGAAGTAGACGCAGGGAGTGGCCGTGACGGTGGCTGATGCCGCGGCGAAGCGGCGGCGCGTTTCGAAGACGGCAGGACAGAGCGCATCGGCGCGGCTGAGGGCGGCGGCGCACGCGTGGCTTGGCGGGGCGAAGCGGCCGCGGGCGGCGAAGAAGGAGCCGCGCGCGCCGAGGACGCCGGGGCAGGGCGCGCCGGCCAGGGCGAGCGCGCAGCGCGCATCGGCGCGGCTGAGGGCGGCTGCGCACGCGTGGCTGGGCGGGGCGAAGCGGTCGCAGGCGGCGAAGAAGGAGCCGCGCGCGCCGAGGACGCTGGGGCAGGGCGCGCCGGCCAGGGCGAGCGGACGCAGCACGCCGGCGCGGCTGAGGGCGGCTGCGCACGCGTGGCTGGGCGGGGCGAAGCGGCCGCGGGCGGCGAAGAAGGAGCCGCGCGCGTCGAGGGGGGCACGGCAGGATCCGGTCGCTCGCTTCCGCGCCGTCGCGTGGGCCCTGCTCGGTGATCCGGCGCGGCGCGCCGCAGCTCCCGCCCGCAGCGCGACGGCGGCCGCGCAGGTGCCGGGGCTGTCCGCGGTCGCGCGCAAGCACCTGAAGGGGGTCCTGGAGGCGCTCATCTTCGTGGCGGAGCGACCGGTGCCGGCCCGCGAGCTCGCGCGCTCGGCGAACGCAGAGCACCGCGTCGTGCGGGAGCTGCTGGCCGAGCTCGTCGCGGAGTACGACGGGCGGGGGTTCCGGCTGGACGAGGTCGCCGGCGGGTACGTCTTTCGAACGAGCCCCGCGTTTGCGCCGTTCGTCCGCGAGGTGACCGAGCAGAAGCCGGTCAAGATGTCCCGCGCCCAGACCGAGACGCTCGCGATCGTGGCGTACCGGCAGCCGATCACGCGGCCCGAGATCGACGAGATCCGCGGCGTCGACTCCGGCGCCGCGCTCAAGTCGCTCCTGGAGCGCGATCTCGTGAGGATCCTGGGCAAGAAGGACGAGCCCGGGCGACCGATGCTCTACGGAACGACGGCGCAGTTCCTCGAGTTCTTCGGCCTGAAGGCGCTCGGCGAGCTGCCGACCTTGCGCGAGTTCACCGAGCTGACCGAGGAATCTCGTCGCGCCTACGAGCGTGAGCTCGGCGAAGAGCCGCCGGACGCGGCGGTGGTGACATCGGAACAGGAGAGCTTCGCCGGCGCGGAAGGTACGATCCGGACGAGCGTCGCCAGCGCAGGAGAGAAGCCAGCGGAAGACGTCGGCGTGTCGCCTACAGCGCCGCGGGAGGGAGAGGTTGCCATGGAAGCAATGGAACACGAGATGGGTGTGGAGAGTCCGGTCCCTGGGGTGCATGCCGAACCTGGCGCGCAGGACGCCTTCGGACCCTCGAACGAGCTCGAGGAGGACGAAGTGCGCAGCGCGGAGGACGAAGACGAAGAAGAGGACGAGGACGAAGAGGACGACGAGGACGAGGAAGAGGACGACGAGGAAGACGGCGACGAGGACGAGGACGAGGACGAAGGGGACGAGGAAGACGGCGACGAGGACGACGAGGAGGACGAGGAAGGCGACGAGGACGACGAGGAGGACGAGGAAGGCGACGAGGATGAGGACGACGACGAAGACGAAGACGACGAGGATGAGGACGAGGAAGACGACGAGGATGAGGAAGACGAGGACGACTGAGTCGTCACCGCCCTCTGACCTTCAAGCGCGTCGGCCCGCCGTTCATGACGGCGGCACGTCCGTCGGATCCGGATAGGCATCCGCCAGCTTCAGCGCCGCGCTCCTCAGCTCCGGGTGGGAGAGGAGCTTGCGAAAGAGCCGCCAGAGCTCGGGGTCGGCGAGCACCTGGAGCGGCGAGGCGTTCGCCTGCTTCTTCTTCTTGCGGGGGATCGCCTCCGGACCCTTGCGCCGCAGCTCCTCCATCATCCCGACGAACCGCTTCGTCGGAAAGAGATCGCCGTGCTCCCAGGCGAGCACCGTCTCCTGCTCGATGCCCAGCGCTCCGGCGAGCTCGCGGGCCGTGCAGCCAAGCTCCTGCCGGAGCTTCTTGATGTCCTCGGGGGCCATGCGAGGCGAGGGTAGCGGCCTCCGAAAAAAAAGCGACGTCGAGGCAACCGGCGGCGAGCTCCCGCCGAACTCCGCGTCATGACCCATCGTCCCCTGACTCGCCCCTCGCGCGCGCCGCGCGCTGTCCACGTCCTGCCGCTCGCGCTCGCGCCGCTCGTGGCCTTCCCCCTGTCCTGCGCGCCGGAGCTCGCGGCTCCCCCTCGCCTCGATGACGACGAGGTCACCGCGACCGCCGGCGACGCGGACATGATCCCCGAGCTCCAGATCGATCCCGCTGCGCCGCTGGATGCCGCGCCCCCGGTGCTGCGGCTGCTGGTGCGCCTCCCGGCCGCCGCCGCCGGGAGCGTCGATCCCGGTCGGGCGCTGATCCTCCGGGGGAAGATCGGCGCCGCGCACCTGCGGCAGATAGAGCAAGACGATCTGTCGAACGCCCTCGCGGAGCGCGTGGTCCCGTCGATCGCCTGGCTGAACGAGGCGCCTACGGGAGATCTCTGGCTCACCGTGGCGCCGCTCGCCCCGCTCGCGCCCGGAGAGACGTACGCCGTGGCCAGCGGCAGCCCCGCCTTCTCGCACCACATCCAGGTCGCCACCGAAGGCTCGCCCCCCGTGCTCCCACGGCTGTGGCCGCCGCCCGACGGCGGCGCGAGCCTCACCTTCGGCGTGTGGTGCGGCGATGCGCCCCTCCCCGAGATGGCCGCCGCCGCGGCGCTGGCCCCCGGAGGACCGGCGGGCGAGCTGCGCCGCGGCGCCGTCGACGACATCGGCGCGCGCTGCGTGCGCTTCGAAGGCGAGCCGGCGCCCGCGGCGACCAGCCAGACGGACGAGCTGCGCCTCGTTGGCCCACCCATCGCTTTCGCCGATGAGCCAGGAGCCGTGAGCCTCGACCCGCGTCCGTTTTCGATGGAATCGGAGCCCTTCCCTGCCGCATCGATCGCCTGCGCGCTGGACGAGGTCCCGATGGGACCCGGCTGCGCTCACGTCGCCGACGATCGGATTCGCGTCCGCTCGGCGGACGCGCCGCTGCTCTGGGCGGTCGCGGGCGAGGGGCTCGATGAGGTCCGCGCGGCGCCGCCGGGCGAGCTGTTCGTCCTCGCCCCCTTGCCGCCTCTCACGGCCATCCAGCTCGCCGTGGCCACCATCGACAACGCCGGGCACGTGGAGAGACGGACGTTCTCAGCCATGACGCGTGCGCCCATGCCCCACGTGGTTATCAATGAGGTGCTGGCGAATCCTGTAGGAGCTGAGCCGTCTCAGGAGTGGGTCGAGCTCTACAACGACGGAGATGTCCCAGCCGACCTCACAGGGTATGTGCTCGCCGATGTGGGCGGAGAGACAGAATTGCCCTCCATCTCCCTTGGCCCCGGCACGTACGCGCTGGTCGTCAACGAGGACTATGTCGCTGAAGATGAGCTCGATCCTCCGGCTCCTCCCGATACGCTGCTGCTCCGCGTTCCAAAACTTGGCAACCATGGGCTGTCGAACTCGGGAGAACCGCTCAAATTGAAGGATGGAGGAGGTGCAGTGATGTCCAGGTCGCCCGCTTTGCCGGAGCCGAAAGCGGGGATGAGCCTGGCTCGTGTGAGGCCGCGCGCCCCCGATGGTTCGGCCGGCTCGTTCGTGACCGGGTGGCCGACACCCGGTCGCGTGAACATAATGAACCAGGAGATCCCCTGAAGACTGGGGAGTCCGCCTCCGCGCGGGGCGTTCTCTCCAAGGGGCCGAGAAAATTCGAGCAAAGCGGGTGACGGACCCGTCCGTGAGAGCTAGGTTTCAATCGAGTAGACAGACGGGTGGGGGGGGCCGCCACCTGAGGAGACGCTGCCGCGCTGTGAACGCGAGCTGTGCGGCAGGTGCCTTTCGCGTGGAGTTCGGCGATGGCTGGTGTTCGTGAAAAGCTGTTGACGGCATCGGACCTCGCAGCCTTGTGCGAGGTCGACTTGAAGACAATCCATAACTGGGTAGATCGGGGGAGGATTGCCCATTTCCGTACGCCGGGGAGACACTTGCGCTTCAAGGCGGCGGATGTGGCCGAGTTCCTCCGCGCATGGGGCTATTCGGTGCCCCGGGAGCTCGCGAAGGCGACCTCCAAGTCGATGATGGTCATCGGCACCAAGGACACGATGACCCACGCGGCGCGTTCCCTCGGGGAAGGCGTGCCCATCCGGCACGCCAGCCACCCGTACGACGCGCTGATCTACGCGGGGGCGGACCCCGCGGACGTGTACATCGTCGACGTGCGGGCGGTGTCCAGCGACGTGGACGTCACCTCCCTCTTCGAGGCGCTCCACCGAGCGAACTCGCAGGGGACGTTCGTCGCGCTGTCGGACGAGCCCATCAGCCTGCCCACCTTCGTGGGCCGGATCGGGCGCAACGACGCGCAGCAGCTCAAGGCGTTCCTGATGCCTGAAGCGGCCGCGCAGGCAGGGGCGCCCCTCCAGGCGGCAGCCGGCGCGGGCTCCGAAGAGCCGCCGCGCAGCCTGGCCGCTGGCGGGTCCTCGCGCTGAGCGAGGGCCCCGGCCGTCCACGCCCGGCAGACAGGCCCGGCGAGGACGGCCGCGGGCGGCTGCGGGGCGATCCGCCACGAGCCGCAGCACTGCCGAGCGACCCGCTGCGGACGGAGTCCCCCCCTCCCGCAGCGCAACCTGGGGCCGGTTGACAGGTCGCTCGCAGCCACGCTGCTGAGCTCGTTCCCCCGCAGCCAGCCCATCCTTCGGATATCTGGAAAACGCATGAGCCCGAGGACCGCAGCTCCTCGGACGGAAGCAGCTCAGCTTCCAGCGATGGTCATGGCGGAGACGCGGAAGGTCGGCGCCGCCGTTGCCGTCCGGAGATCCAGGTCGTCGCCGACGGCGTCGATCCGCTGAAGGAGCTCGTCGAGGTTCAGAGAGATCGTGACCTCGCTCACGGGGTGAGTGAGCTGGCCGTTCTCGATCCAGAAGCCGGACGCGCCCCGGGAGAAGTCGCCGGTCACGGCGTTGAAGCCGAAGCCCATCATCTCCGTGACGTACAGCCCGCGCGGCGTGGAGCGGACGATCTCCTCCGCCGGCGTGGCCGTGGGTTGCAGGATGAAGTTCGACGTCGACGGGCCCACGCCGCCGCCCCCGCCGCGCGCCGCGCTGCCGGTCGACGCGCGCTTGAGCTTCCGGCCGCTGTAGCTGTCGCAGAGGTAGGTCTTCAGGATGCCCTGCTCGACCACGACGTTGCGCCGGGCCAGGAGGCCCTCGCCGTCGAACGGGCGCGAGCCGGGCGCCCGCGGGATCAGCGGGTCGTCGACCACCGTGATGAGATCGCTGGCGACGCGCGTCCCCTCGCGGCCGACGAGGTAGCTCGACTTGCGCCAGATCGAGCTGCCCATGAGACAGGAGCCGAGCAGCCCCAGCATCGACCGGGCAGCGTCCGGGTCGAAGACGACCGGCGCCTCGCAGGTCGGCACCTTGCGGGCGCCGAGCTTGCGCAGCGTCCGGCGGGCTGCCTCGCGGCCGACGGCGTCCGGGGCGTCGAGATCGGCGAGGTGGCGCCGCGCGCTGAAGTGGAAGCCGCGGCGCTTCTTGTCGCCGCTGTCGTCGGCGACCGGGGAGACCACGAGCGACGCGTACGAGCCCGCGTAGCCGCCGCGGAAGCCGCCGGACAGGACCAGGGCGAAGGCGCTCGCGGTCCGAGAGAACGTCGCGCCGTCGCTGTTCGTGATGCGGGGATCGGCGTCGCGCGCGGCCTGCTCGCCGCGGCGCGCGATGTCGATGGCCTGCGCGGCCGTGACCGAGCCGCCGGACGGATCGTAGAGCTCGAGCGCCGGGAAGGGGCCGCTGGAGATGAGCTCCGGATCGGCGGGGCCGGCGAACTCGTCCTCCTGGGAGATGTCGGCGAGCTCGAGCGCGTCCGCCACGAACCGGTCGATGCCGCGCGGCGTGAGGTCGGACGTCGAGGTCAGCGCGACGCGCTGCTTCTTGATGATCCGCATGCCGAGGCTCTTGTGGACGGCCTCCTCGACGAGCTCGGGCTCGCCGAGCCGCACCTTCGTGGAGAGCTCGGACCCGGAGCGAGCGATCGCCTCCGCGACGTCGGCGCCTCCCTTCCGGGCGCGCGTCACGACCTGGTCGGCCAGCTCCATCAGTTCTTCGATCTGCTGATCCACGCGGGCTCGTTCGGACATGGGGCGACAGGGTGGTGGAGCGCGGTGGCTCCGTCAACGCGGCGGGAGAGCCGCGGCCCCCGACCGGGCGCGTCTCAGCCCGGTCGGTTGGACCGCCCGCCCTTGCCGAGGCCGAGCCGGCGCTCGGGGCGCGTCGAGGCGGGCCGGGGCGGATCGACCCCGCGCGCCGGCTCGCTCGGGACGGCGCGAGGGCGCGGGGCGCGGGGGGGCTCGGCCTTGTCCGCGCCGCCCGGCGGATCGCGCCGGAGGAGGGCGCTCACGGTGACCGCGAAGCCGGCGGCGAGCATGGTGTACATCCAGAGGAGCGCGTAGCCGAGCGGACCGCCGGCGACCGGGTGGACGCCGAAGTCGCCCTCGACCTGCCGGTAGGTGCCGTCGAGCGCGAGGCGCCGCGAGAGGGCGAGGACCGTGACGAGCGCGATCGCGATCGGCGCGCCGCCGAACACGGCCAGCGCGCGCACGGCGCCCTGCGCGGTGGGCCTGCCGCCGGCGCTCGAGGCGAAGCGGTGCGCGGCGGCGAACCCGGCGGGCACGGACGCGGCGTCGAGCAGGAGCAGCAGGAGGTCGACCGCGGACGGGATCCGGCGGGTGTCGACGAGGTACGCGAAGCTCCAGTCGGGCGCGAACACGAGGAAGTAGGCGCAGACCGGCGCGAAGACGAGGACGGCGAACAGCGAGACGAGGGCGAGCGGCCGATCGCGCGGGCCCGGCGAGAGCCGGGGCTCCGCCGCGCGCAGCGCGCCAGGGCGGTGAGGGGCTGCGGCGCTGAACCAGGCGAGCAGCGCGCCGAGGGCAAAGCCGACGAGGGGAGCGACGAAGGCGGGCACGCGGCGCGGAAAGTAGCCCCGCCGCCCCCTCCTGCGCAAAGAGCCTGGACCGGTTTGCGCGGCGCGCGCGCGATCTGCCGGCGAGGGAGGAGCATCGGCGAGGGCGCGCCGGGGACGCGCGTCGAGGAGGCGCGCGCAGGGGGCGCCGGAAGCGCACCGAGGCCCCGCCTTGGCGGCCACAGCGGTGGCGGCGGGCGAGGCGGAAGGTTTGCGGTGGGGGCGCTGCCGCGCTAAGCGGCTGCGCACATGGAGCCGCGCCTCGTCCGAGAGCTGCTGGAGCGCGTCCGTAACGGAGAGACCGCCATCGAGGAGGCGCTCGAGGCGCTCCGGGGGCTGCCTTTCCGGGACCTGGGCGTCGCGACCGTCGATCACCACCGCGCGCTCCGGCAGGGCGTGCCCGAGGTGATCTTCGGCGAAGGGAAGACGCCCGAGCAGATCGCCCTGATCGCCCAGGAGATCTCGGGGGCCGGGCAGAACGTGCTCGTGACGCGGGTCGACGCCGCGAAGGGCGCGGCGGTCGCGTCGCTCTTGCCCGCGTTTCGCTATGTTCCCCTCGCGCGGACCGGGAGCGTCGAGGTCGCGCCGACGCCGAAGCGCGCCGCGGGGCCGGTCGCCGTCGTGACGGCGGGCACGAGCGACCTCCCGGTCGCCGAGGAGGCGATCGAGACGCTGCGGGCCGTGGGGCTCGAATCGAAGCGGATGTACGACGTGGGGGTCGCGGGGCTGCATCGCTTCCTCCACCGCGTCGAGGAGCTGCGCCAGGCGTCGGCCGTGATCGTTGTCGCCGGCATGGAGGGCGCGCTGCCGAGCGTGGTCGGCGGGCTCGTGGCGGCGCCGGTCGTGGCGGTCCCGACCGCTGTCGGCTACGGCGCGGCGCTGGGCGGCTTCACCGCGCTCTTCTCGATGCTCACGTCGTGCGCCTCCGGCGTCGCCGTGGTCAACATCGACAGCGGCTTCGGCGCGGCGATGGTGGTCCATCGCATGCTGCCGAAGGCGTGAGCGCAGGACGAGCGCGACCGCGGGAGCGCCGCGACGGGTCGACGCCCGTTGAACGGAGCAGGCGAGACATGGGACACGATCACGACCACGAGCATGCGCACGGGCACAACCACGAGCATGCGCACGGGCACGACCATGGGCGTGACCACACGCACGCGCACAACCACGCGCATGGGCATGACCACGGGCACGACCACGCGCACGGTCATTCCCACGGGCACGACCACCCGCATGGGCACGACCACCCGCATGGGCACGACCACCCGCAGGGGCACGACCACCCACAGGGGCACGACCACCCGCGCGCGCCGCTCCTCGAGGAGGGCGCGGGCGCCGGCATGGTCCTGTTCTTCGATGCGTTCAGCGGCATCGCGGGCGACATGACGATCGCCGCGCTGCTCGATCTCGGGGTACCCCTCCTCGTCATCGAGCGCGCCGTCGCCGCGCTGCCCCTCGACGGCTTCCACCTCCACCGCGGGCACGCGCACCGGAGCGGCATCGTGGCGACGTCGTTCGACGTCCACGTCGAGGCGCCCCAGCCGGAGCGCACCTACGGATCGATCGACGCCATGCTCGCCGCGGCGCCGCTCGACCCGCCCGTCGCCGCGCTGGCGCGCCGGATCTTCCGGCGCCTCGGCGAGGCGGAGGCCGCCGTGCACCGGATCCGCCTGGAAGACGTGCACTTCCACGAGGTCGGCGCCGTCGACGCGATCGTCGACATCGTGGGCACCGCCGCGGCCATCGTGCACATCGGGGCGGAGGTCGTCGGCTCGCCGCTGCCCATGGGGCGCGGGTTCGTGAAGGCGCGGCACGGGAGCCTCCCGCTGCCGCCGCCCGCCGCGGTCGCGTGCCTGCGCGGCGTCCCGACCTACGGCGTCGAGATCGACGCCGAGCTGGTCACGCCCACGGGCGCGGCGATCATCGCCACGCTGGCGAGCCGGTTCGAGCGCTGGCCGACGTTCGCGCCCGATCGGATCGGCTTCGGCGCCGGCACACGGGAGCTGCCCGACCGCCCCAACCTGCTGCGGGTCGTGCTCGGGACGCGCTCGGGCGGGGAGGAGAGCCTCGGCAGCGCGTCTCACGTGATCGTGGAGGCGAACGTCGACGACCTCACGGGCGAGGTGGCAGCGCACGCGATCGAGGCGCTGCTCGCGGCAGGCGCGCTCGACGCGTGGGCGGTGCCGATCACGATGAAGAAGGGCCGCCCCGCGCTGACGATCGCGGCGCTCGCGGCGGCCCCCCAGGCCGACGCTGTCGCGACGGCGCTGCTCCGCGAGACGACGAGCATCGGGCTCCGGAAGATCCCTGTCGCGCGCACCGAGCGCCCGCGGCGGATCACGACGGTGAAGACCGCCTACGGCGCCATCCGGGTGAAGATCAGCGAGGGGCCGTTCGGGCCGCCGCAGATCAAGCCCGAGTTCGACGACTGCGCCGCGGCGGCGAGGACGCACGGCGTGCCCGTGCGCGAGGTCGTCTCGGCGGCGCTCGCGGCCGCCAAGGGGTGACGCCAGGCGCGCGCGCCGCTCGTGTCAGAGCGCGGCGTGCGCCGCCCGCATGACGGCGCCGCGCGCCGCGTTTCACGCGCGGCGCGTCGCGCCGGAGGCTCAGTCCGGGCGCTCGATCGGCAGCGCCTCGGCCTCCCATGCGAGGAAGCCGCCCTCGAGGAACGCGACGGGGACGCCCTCCTCCGCGAGCTTCGAGGCCATCTCCTTCGACCTGTCGCCGGAGCGACAGTAGAGGACCGGGGCGCCCGGGAGCATGTGGAGCTCGGCGAGCCGTCCCTCGATCTCCTCGAGCGGGAGGTGCACCGCGCCGGGGATGTGAGCGCGGCCGTACGCGTTGGCCTCGCGCGTGTCGACGGCGACCACCTGGCCCTCGTTGACGAGCTGCGCCAGCTCGACCGCCCGGATGGCGCCCTCGGCGCGCGGGAGGAACGGCTCGAGCATCTCGCGGAACTGCTTGCGGTTGAGGACGCCCTGCTCCGCGGCCACCGGGCGGCCCCGGTGGAAGACCATGAACGTCGGGACGGCCTGGATGCGCAGCGTGGTGGCGATGCGCTTCGACCGATCGATGTCGACCTTGACCACCTTGGCCTTGCCCTCGAGCTCGCGCGCGATGGCCTCGACCTCGGGCGCGACCGTTTTGCACGGCCCGCACCAGGCGGCGGTGAAATCGATGAGCACAGGCAACTCGCTGCGGAGCACCTCGCGCTCGAACTCCTGCTCGCTGATCTCGGGAACAGCCATGGCGGCCGAATTCATAGCGGGCCTTCCCATCGAGATCGAGTGGCGCGAGGCCCCCGCCGCCCAGATCGCGGAGACGAGGGCTGTTTCGGCGGATTTCCGGGGCGCTTCCGGGACAGCCTCGGGCCGCCGGGGGCGACGAAGGCCGCCGCCCGCGGCCGGGCGGCGGGCGCCTCGCCCGCGCGCCCTCAGCGCGGCGTCCGCGCGCGCACGGTGCGCGCGTCGACGGCGTCGCGCAGCGCGTCGGCGATGAGGTACGAGCCGCCGACCGTCGCCAGGAGGAGGAGACCGGGGAACACGAGCAGCCGGATCTCGCTCGGGTGCCGCGCCGCCTGGCCCAGCGTCTCGCCCCACGAGGCCACGCGGGTGGGCGCGCCCATCCCGAGGAACGAGATCGCCGCCTCGAGCAGCACCACGGACGCCACGCCGAGGACCGAGCTCACGATCGTCGGGCCGAGCGCGTTCGGGAGGATGTGGCGGTAGAAGACGCGCAGCCGGGTGCTGCCGAGCGCGCGCGCGGCCATCACGTACTCCTCGCTCGACGCGCGCAGCACCTCGGCGCGCACGAGGCGCGCGATCTCCGCCCAGCGGACGAAGGCGACCGCGAGCACCAGCGACAGCGCGGACGGCTCGCGCTCGATCGCGCGCACGATGGCCACGACGAGGATCGCCGGGAAGGTGTCGACCGTCTCGACGAGGCGGACGAGGCCGTCATTCCAGAAGCCGCGCAGCGTGCCGGCGAGCCCGCCGAGCACGACGCCGAGGAACATGCCCACGAGCACCGCGCTCAGCGACAGGCCGAGCGCGGTGCGCGCGCCGTAGATCAGCCGCGCGGCGAGATCGCGGCTCTCGAAATCGGTGCCGAGCGGGTGGTCGGCCGAGGGCGACGCGTTCGGACCGGCGTCGGTGCGCTGCTCCGGGCCGTAGCGGATGGGCGGCCAGATCACGAAGCCCCCGTCGAAGCGCGCCCTGAGCTCGGTCTCGGTGAGCGACTCGAGCGTCCCGGCCTCGGTGATCGCCGGGAGGATCTCGGCGCCGTCCGGCCCGAAGCGGGCGATCGGCGCGGGCGCGGCGAGCAGCTCGGCGAAGATCGCGAGCAGCGCGAGCACGCCGAGCAGGACGGTGCCGGCGGCGACGCGCTTGCTGCCGACCATCCGGCGGAGGAACGCCGCTGCGTGCGTCACGCCTCGCCCCTCCGGGAGAGCACCGCCGGGCCGAGCCGCGGGTCGACCAGCACGTAGGCGAGATCGGTCGCGATCACGCCGAGCGCGGCGATGCCCGCGGCGCCGATCGAGATCGCCATGAGCCAGCTCACGTCGCGCGCCTGCACGGCGAGCAGGGTGAGCTCGCCGAGCCCGTGCAGCTCGAAGACGCGCTCGACGACGAACGCGCCGCCGAGCGCCATCGGCGGCTCCAGGACGGCGAGCGTCACGACCGGGAGCACGGCGTTGCGCAGCCCGTGGACGGCGATGGCGCGCGCCGCGCCGGCGCCGCGCGCCCGCGCCGCCCGGATGAAGTCCTGCGTGAGGACCGCGACGAGCGCGGCGCGCTGCTGCCGCGTCGGCGCCGCGATGAGCGACAGCGCGATGAGGCACGTCGGCAGGAGCAGCGACCGCGCGCCGCCCGAGAGGAGCGCGGCGGCCACGGCGACGACGGCGGTCGGCAGGACGGCGAGCGTGAGCACGGCGGCCGCGATCGCGCTGTCGCTCCGCCGGCCGCGCGAGGCGGCGCTCAGCGCGCCGAGCGGGACGGCCACCGCGTAGGCGAGCGCGATCGCGCCGAACACGAGCGTCAGGGTGACCGGCGCGCGCCGCGCGAGCTCGTCGAGCACCGGCTCGCCGGTCGCCGCGACGCCGAGGCGGTGGGTGACCGCGCCGAGCGCCCACTTGCCGTAGCGGGTCTCGAGCACCGTGGCGGCGAGCCGCGTCGGGCCCGTGAACACCTCGAAATCGCTGCGGTAAACGTTCCAGAAGGACTTCCACCGCGTGACGCACGCGCGCGCCTCCGCGAGGTCCTCGCCCGGGGCGATGCGGTCGTCGATCTCGGCGATGTGGGCCGCGACGTCGACGAGGGCGCGCGCCTGCTCCAGCGTCGCCGCGTCGCGCGGCGGCTGGAGCGCGGCGATCACCGACTGCAGGGCGAACGTGTCGAGCTCGTGCAGCTCGGCGGCGCGCGACGAGGAGCCGTAGCGGACGAGGCGCCGCACCGCGCTCCGGACCGACGCGCTCCTGAACTCGATGCCGCGGTCGTCCCAGAAGCGCGTCCAGAAGGCGACCGCGTGCGCCGGGTCGGCGGCCTCCTCGGCCCGCGGCAGGCCCATCCGCGCGGCGACGGGCGCGAGCGCGAGCGCGACGCGGGTGCGCGGCTCGGGCGCGAGCGCGTCGAGCGGCAGGATGTGCGGCAGCGCGGCGCCGCCGAGGCGCCGCAGCTCGTCGGCCGCGGCGCCCGCGCCCTCGCCGCCGGCCGCGATGACCTGCGCGGCCTCGAGGGCGCGCAGGCGCACGTCGCGCGGCGCCAGGTTGATGAAGCGCGGGAGGTCGAGGAAGCGCTCGCGGCGGAGCCGCGCGAGCTCCGCGCTGGAGAGCGAGGTCGCGAGGAGCGGATCGTCCGTGGGATCGGGGACGAACGAGAGGACGAAGAAGGTCAGCAGCGAGACGCCGACGAGGGTGGGCAGCGTCCAGAGGAGCCGGCGGAGCGCGTGGCGGAGCATCTCTAGACTCGCCCGGGGTCAGCGCAGGATGGCGTCGAGCAGGTCGATGCGCATCCCGAACTTGTAGGGGGAGGCCTTCACCACCTCCGTCTTCTGGCCAGAGATCGTCTCGTCGTTGCCCTCGAGGTACCCGCCCGCGTTGATGCCGATGACCTTGCCTTGGCCGTTGAAGATGGGGCTCCCGTTCATGCCGCTCGTGCTGCGGGCGTCGTGCTGGATCAGCCAGGCCTCGGCGAAGGCCGCGGGCCGCCCGTTCGCGCCGGTGATCCGGCCGATGTTGGCGGCGAGGAAGGTGGCGACGGGGTTCGCGGCGTCGGTGAGGCGCTCCGGGAAGCCGATCAGGTATACGTCGTCGCCGGCGCCGGCGGCGGCGAGCTCCTCCCGGGTCGCGAGCTCCAGCACGGCGGCGGCGCGCCCGGAGATCGACACGACGCCGATGTCCGGGGTGAGCTGGTCGGCGCTGTCGCGGTACTGCGGGTGCGTCCGCATGCTGGTCACGGCGAAGCTTACCTGGCCCCGGCCCTCGTTCTCGAGCGCCACGATCGAGCCGCCGCGGCGCTTCGCCGCGGAGATGCAGTGCGCGTTCGTCGCGAGCACCGAGGGCCGCACCGCGAACGCCGTGCAGAACCCCTCGCGCCCGGACGCGAGCATGAAGATGCCCTTCCGGGACCGGTCGTGGAGGTTGCGCCCGAAGTTGGCGTTGGACGGGTGGAGCGTCCCGAGGCGCCGCTCGATCTCCTTGCGCCGCGGGTCCTCCGGCGGGAGGCGCGCGAGCTCGGCGCGGAGCTGGGCGATCTCGTCGTGGGAGGAGCGGTTGTAGACGATGAGCGCGGCGAGGCTCGCGAGCGCGACCACGAGGAGCAGGGCGAGGATATACGTCGTGCGACGCTGGCCGGCGGTCGCGGCGTGCACCTCCTTGTGGAGCATGGCGTTGATCTCGACGGTGCCGCGCGGCTTCGCGCGCCCCGTGGCCGCCGAGACGGCCGAGGAGATCAGCATGGCGATCGTCCGCTCGCCGACCCGCCGCGCGCCGGCCGGCGGCGCCGCCGGCACGTGCCCGGGGGGCGCGACGGCGGGCGCGGGGTAACCCGCTGCGTGAGCGGCGGGCGCGGCGCCGTGTGCCGGGTAGCCCGCGGCGGGCGCGGCGTGCGCGGGGTAGCCGGTGGGCGCCGGATACGCTGCGGGCGCCGGGTACGCGGCGTGCGCGGGGTAGCCGGTGGGCGCCGGGTACGCCGCGGGATGGGCAGCGGCGGGCGCGGGGTACGCCGCGGGATGGGCAGCGGCGGGCGCAGGGGGCGCCGGCGCCGCGTGCGTCTGCGGAGGCCCCGGCGCGCGGCGCTCGACCAGCTCGAGCCGCACCCGCGGCCCCTTCGCGCCGAACGTGATCTCGTCGCCCGAGACGATCGGGTGCCGCTTGATCCGCTGCCCGCCCGCGTAGGTCCCGTTGCGGCTGTCGAGATCGTAGAGCACCCAGCCCGCCGCCTCGAGGCGCGCCTCCGCGTGGTGGCTGCTCGCGTCGCGATCGTGGTTCGGGTCGAACACGACGTCGTTGTCCGGAGCGCGACCGAAGCGCACGACGCGCCTGTCATGGAGCGCCACGGATCCGGCGTTGGTCCCGAACGTGTGCACGACGCGCAGCATCACGGCGCGGGGACCCCCTGGAGCAGATCGATGCGCATCCCGATCCGGAACGGTGAGCTCTGCGTCACCTTCGTCTTGCGCCCGTCGATCGTGACGTCGTCCTCGTCGTCGATGTGCGCGGCGTGGATGCCGATCACGTGCCCGTACTGGTTGAAGATGGGGCTCCCGCTGTTGCCCCCGCGCGTCACCGCGTCGTGCTGGATGAGCGCCGCGCGATCCGGCGTCGTCGCCTCGCCGTCGAGGCCGGTCACCCGCCCGATGCGGCCCTCCAGGAACGTCGCCGAGGGGCTCAGCGGATCCATCAAGCGGCCGGGGAAGCCGATGACGTACGCGTCGTCGCCCGGACCGATGGCGCGCAGCTCGGCCTCGTTCGCGAGCGTCACCGTGCGCGGCGCCCTGCCGTCGATGCGCAGCAGGGCGACGTCCGGCGAGCCGGCGCCGCCCTCGCCGGACCTGTACGCCGGGTGGGCCGACATCGCGACGATGCGGAAGCGCGTCTTCCCCATGGAGTCGTTCTGCGTGGCGATCGAGGTGCCGCCGCGCGCGCGGCAGTCGCGGACGCAGTGGGCGTTCGTGGCGAGCAGGTCGGGCGCGACGGCGAACGCCGAGCAGCAACCGCCGATGCGGTTGTCCACCATGTAGCCCATCACGTACAGCGCGTTCCTGTTCTGCTCGAAGATGGCGCGGCCCGAGAGCACCTGCTCGGGGATCGCGCCTGACGGCCGTGCCGCGGGCGCGCGCCCGAGGCCGACCTCGGCCGCCAGCGCGTCCGCCGCCCGGCGCGACCGGTACGCGACCACGCCCGCCACCGCCACGGCCACGAGCGCCGCGGCGACGCCGAGCCCGAGGAGCAGGTTGTGGCGCGCCACCCGGCGCCGCGCCTCGTCCGCCTTGGCGCGCACGAGCGCGACCGCCTTCTCCTCGCGCTGCATCGCCTGCACCACCGCGTCCCTGACGATGCGCTGCGCGGTCTCGACGTCGACGCGGCCGTCCGCGTCCGGGCGGCGCGGCGGCGCCCCTTCCTGCTCGACGGCCGGGATCTGCGGACCCCGTTTGTCGTTGCTGCGCGGCATGGCGATGGAAGGCGCGCGTGCGCCGGGCGCGCCCTAGCGAAGCAGGTAATAGCCGGCGATGGTGACGCACGCGACGGCGCTCACGATCATCAAGATCACGAGCCACTGCGGCGCGCCGTCGGTCGGGATCATGATCGGCTCGTCGCCCTGGACGGGCGCGCGGGCGCTCCGCTCGTCCAGGCCGTCGTCCGGCGTCAGGGCCGACATGGCGCGGTCGTACTCGCCGCCGTCCTCGTCCATGTCGCTGTCCGCGCTGCTCATCCACGACTTCGGCGAGGGGGGGCGCTGCGAGATCTTCTTCTCGTCGAGCTCCTTCACCTTGCGCGCCGGCTCGGACGCGGCGGCGTTCTGGGCCAGGAGGTGCTCGGGCAGCTGGTACTTCTGGTAGCGGAGCTCCTCGATGTCCTCGAGCTCCGCCGCGGCGAGCCCGTCGCCGTCGAACTTCGCGACCACCACGGTGATGTTGTCGTGGCCGCCGGCCTGGTTCGCCCGATCCGTCAGCACCTTGCAGGCCTCGATCGGATCGTCGACGGTCCGCAGCACCTCGCGGATCTCCTCGTTCCGCACCATGCCGGAGAGCCCGTCGGAGCAGAGCATCAGCGTGTCGCCCCGCTTGAGCTCCACGTAGGTGAGATCGACCTGCACCGAGTCCGCCGTGCCGAGCGCCTGGAGGATGATGTTGTTGTGCTCGAACGTCTCGGCCTCCTCCTCGGTGAGCTGGCCGGCCTCGATGAGCTGGTTCACGAGCGACTGGTCGCGCGTCACCTGCACGAGCCGATCGCCGCGCAGGATGTACGCGCGGCTGTCGCCGACCTGGCCGAGGAACAGGTGGTCGTCCATGAGCGCGGCGATGGTCGACGTGGTCCCCATCCCGCGCCGGGTCCGATCGAGCTTCGCCTCGCTGAAGATCCTGAGCCCGGCGGCCTCGATCGCCTGCACCAGCCGCGCCGCGAGCTCGTCGTGGTCCTGCGGGGGGCCCCCGGCGCTCATCCGCTGGTAGATGATGTCGACGGCGAGCTGGCTCGCGACCTCGCCTGCCGCGGCGCCGCCCATGCCGTCGCACACGCCGAGCAGCGCGCCCCGCTCGCCGACGACCTGGTAGCGGTCCATCTCCATCAGGCCGCGGCTCGCCTTCGTGAGGTCCGCGACGATGAAGTTGTCCTCGTTATGCTCGCGGACCTGGCCCACGTCGGTGCGGCCGAACAGCCGCAGCACGACCTCGGGGCGGCGCGGCTCGTCCGGCGCTACAGCCTCGCTGTCCATGTCCTCGGGGCGCTGCGCGCCCTCCGCTGGCTCGTCGCCCGCGGCCGCGGGGGAGCCGTCGCTGCGGGCGGCCGTCGCGGCGGGCGTCTCGTCGAGCGCGCCGTCGTCGTGCGAGGCCGCGGTCGCCGCGCCGGCGCCGCGCGCGGGCGCGAACGCGGCCGGCGCGTCGGGCGTCACGGCGTCCGCGAGGTCGTCCGACCTCGTCGCGAGCCCATCCGCGTCCTCGCCGCGCACCCCGCCCGCGGTGAGCCGCACCTGCGGCGGCGGAGGGAGCTTCCTCCCGACCTTGTCGGGCCTCTGGGCGCTGGGCGCCTTCACGGATTTCACAGCGATGCCAGCCTTCTGCTCGCGCGCGGCGCTCGTGGCCGGACGCATCTTGGGCGGCGGGGGCGGCTTCCAGTTCACGGGCTTGCCTGCTTCCACGGACCCCGCCTTGCCGGACTCGAGCGACGCGGCGCCGAGCGGGGAGTCACCAAGGGCCTTGCCCGCGTTGCCGCTCGAGTCGGCCCCTACCGACGCCGCGCCGGGGAGCCCCTCGACTTCCAGCGCCTCGGTCGGCGTTTCGCGCGTTTCGCGCGTTTCGCGGACGGTGTGGTCGCTCATCGGGCGAGATCCACGCGGAACAGGTGCTGCCCGATGCGCACGAAATCGCGGTCCACGAGGCTGACTTCCTCGCGGATCGCGACGTAGGTCCCGTTCGACGACTCCAGGTCGGTGAGCGTGAACTCGCCGGTGGCCGGGTTCCTCCGGATGGCTGCGTGGCGTCGCGAGAGGAACGGATCGGCCGTGAACACGATGTCTCCCGTCTCCCGTCCGATCACCGTTTCATCCCGGTAGAGGTGGTACACGTCCCGCGTCACGCCCTCCACCGTCCGCTGGCAGAGTCGCGCCCGCCGGTGGATGGCGGGCGAGCCAAACAGCAACGTTCCATGCTGGATCGCATGGCCGAGGCCTCGCTCCCCGTCGTTCACGGTCTGAAACTGTAACACCTCGAGCCCCAGGAGAAGCAAGTCGCCATCTCGGAGGGGGTGCGTCTTCCTGATGCGCAGGTAAATGCGGTTGACGCTGCCCAGGTCCCGGAGAACCCAGGAACCGGCCTGCGGAACGATCCGCGCGTGCCGCGGCGAGACGTACTGGTCGTCCTCGAGGAGGATGTCCCCCTCGCTGCGGCCGATGTCGATCTGCGGGCCCGCGAGCGGGAAGCTCTTCCCCTCGGTCCCGTCTTCGACGATCACGATGAGCTTGCCCTCGGGCGCCCGGGTCGGCCGGGTGTCGGCGGGGACCCACGCGGGCGGCCGGACGGAGTAGGATGCCCGCAGCGGCGCGAGCGGTATCTGCGAGGGCGGCGGCGTGCTGCCCGTCTCGGTCGAGCCCGGCCACGGGCCGTCGCCCGGCGGCGGCCGCGGCGGCTCGCGCCCCGCTTCCGGGACGCTCGACGGGGCGGACGGGCGATCGGCGAGGGCCCTCCCGGGGCGCTCGGAGGTCGGCCGCTCGGCGTCGAGCGGCGCCCCGCAGTACTTGCAGAATCGCGTGCCCGCCAGGCACTGGCCATGGCAGCGCGCGCACTCGACGGGCGGGGCGGGCGCCTGGCGCGACGACGCGATGTCGACCACCGGCGAGCCGACGATCTTGTCGGGGGGGCCCCCGCCGGTCGTGAAAGGGGGCAGCCGCGGGGGCGGCAAGGCGACGGGCGGCAGCGGAGCAGGGGCCGGCGTGCCCGCCGGCGCGCCGCCGGCGCCTTGCCGCTGCGCATCCCCGGCGCCGGCGCGATCGTCGCGCGGCGCGGGCAGCGGCGCGGCGTCCGGCGAGGGCGCCGGCCGGGGCGCGGTGTCCTGGAGCTCGCGCGCGGTCGCCCCGGGCTGCTCGATCGGCGCGGGCCGCGGCGCGGCGTCGGGAGGGGGCGCGGCGCGGGGCGCGGTGTCCTGGAGCCCTCGCGCGGTCGTCCCGAGCTGCTCGATGGGCGGGTGCGCCACGTACGGCGCGCCGGGGGAGAGCGCGGCTCCCGGCTCGCTGCCCCTGGCCTTCCGGGGCGCCGGGTCGGTCGACGGCGGGGGGCCCGCCGGGGCGGCGCCGTCTTTCTTGTGGAGCGGCGCGCCGCACGTCACGCAGAAGCGGTAGCCCGGCGGGTTGTCCGCGTCGCAGCTCGCGCAGCGCACCCCCACCAGCGCGTCGGTGATCGTCGGCGTGGCGGGTGGCACGGGCGCGCCGACCCGCTCCGCGACGGCACGCGGATCTTGCAGGGCCGGCGCCATCTGAATGGCGCTGCCCAGCGCGCCCGTGGCCGAGCCGTCGCGCGCAGGACGGGCGGTCACCTCCGCGCGGCCGTGCACCGCCTGCATCGCGGGCTCCGTCCTGGCCGAGCTGATCGGGCTGAACGAGAACACCGGCGCCTCCGGGCGAAGCCGCCCCGGGGCGTGGCGCGCGCCCGGCGCCCTGCCGGCCACGCGGGCGTCGTTCGCCGGCGGCTCCTCGGTCTGCGCGGGCGCCGACATGGCCGGGAGCGACACCTGCGGCAAGCCGCTCGGAGGCGTCGGCGGGGCGACGCGCGCCTCGCGAGCCTTGAGCCTCCGGCCGCAATCCTGACAGAACGTCAGATCGCCAGCGTTGTCGCGACCGCACACATCGCAGATCACGCTGCCGAGGGGACCGCGGAGCGACGGTCGAGTCAAGTAGCCGGTGCGTTCTCTCGAGCAGGCGGGGGAGCCGCTCAGCGCCGACCGAGCTCGGTCCGCACCTCGAGCAGGAGCTCGAACCCGACGAACTGCGCGATCGCGGTGGCCCGGTCGTAGTTGGCCGTGTCCTTCCAGCCCGCGAGCAGCACCGGCCGGTACACGCAGCTCACGCCGAGCACCGCGCGGCGCGACACCTCCAGCTCGACGCCGACGCCGCCGAAGATGAGCGCGCCCCCCGTCTCGGCGCCCCACTCGTTGCCGTAGATGACGCCGCCGATCCCGGCGGAAAAGTACGGGGCCGCTCGGTAGCCGATGTCCGGCAGGTACCTCATCTCGGCCCGGAGCTGCTGGAAGATTCCAAGCCGGTAGAGGTTGCTCGAGTCCATCTTGGTGAACTGGTACGCCCCGCCGAAGTACCAGGGGCCCGGCGAGCGGTAGCCGCTGCGGATCGCGAGCCCGCCGCCGCTGCCCAGGATGCACGAGTACAGGGGGCCCGACCGCGGGCAGGCGGCGCCTGCGTCGAGGCTGATCTCCGCCGCGAGCGCAACGCCATACTGCGCGTACTCGACGTGCAGCGGCGGCGGCCGGGCGGCGAGCGCGACGCGCGGCTTGACCGGCGGCAGCGGCTGCGCGGAGACGGCCTCCGCGTCCTGCGCTGGCAGCGCGGCGCCCGGCGCGGCGGAGGGGAGGGCGCCCTCGACCTCGCCATCGCCGTCGGGCGGCGCGGCCGCCGCCATCGAGGACAGCAGGGCGCCGGCCGCGATGGTCGCGACCGCGAGCGCGCCGGGCGGAGGTCGTAAACGCACGAGTTGCTTGAGATACGCGAGAGATCCGCCGCGGGCAACGCTCCTTCGCGGCGCGGGCGGCGGGGCCGGGCGCGG
The DNA here is from genome assembly GCF_051474675.1 of Sorangium sp. So ce406. NCBI lineage: Bacteria > Pseudomonadati > Myxococcota > Polyangiales > Polyangiaceae > Sorangium > Sorangium sp. So ce406. Next base: position 2,726,440 of record NZ_CP150340.1, read on the forward strand.
CCGTCCGGGGCTCCTCGGCGCCGTCGGGGAGGCCCTTGGAAAAGACGGGGTGAGGAGGGGGGCGTCGAAGGGCGGCGAGCGATCTCTTGAAGCTCGACCCCATACGCCGCTTGACGGCAGATGCGAGGGTCGCCTAAACGAAGCCACCTTCATGGAGATTCACCTCGACAAGCGTGCCGTAAAGCAGATCCGCCTCTCTGCGGCGGATGCCGTTGAGGAAGGCGACACCGAAGCGCTGCGCGAGGACGTCCTCGAGGCGTTCTCGGAAGAGCAGGTCGAAGAGATCGAGCGTCGCCTGGACAGCGGTGATTTTTTTGAGTTCTTGACCGACGTGCTCGACGAGTGGGGGGGCGACGACGTGGACGAGCTCTTCGAGCTCCTCGAGACGCAGCTCGGCGATATCGGCATCGACCTCAAGTACGAGCCGCGCGAGGACGACGACGAGCTCGACGAGGCCGAGGACGATGACCTCGGAGACGACGACGACGAGGAGGGCGACGACGACGACGCCGAGCTCGAGCCCGCGGACGACGAGGACGACTGAGCGCGGGCGGCCCGCCGTGGCGACGCGCCGCCACGGCGACGCATGCGCGACGCTCCCGCGTCAGGGATCCTTCCCGCCGTCGAGCTCGCGGAGGATGTAATCGGCGCACGGGCGCTTCGCTTCCGGCTCGGGGAGCGACGGGCAGATGGCGCGCGCGCAGCGCGCGTAGCGCGAGTCGGGGAGCTCCCGGGTGATCAGGGCCGCGGTGGCGCACGCCTCCTCGGTCCGGCCGTCCTCGCGCCACAGCTTCGCCTCGGCCCAGAGCGCGTCGTCGCGAAGGATGGATGCGGGGTGGTCCGTGTAGAGCTTGCGCAGCTCGCGGCGCGCGGCCGCGCGATCGCCGAGCGCGTCGCGGTAGAGGCGCGCGATCTCGAGCTGCGCGTCGTCGAACTTCCCACGGTCGTAGCTGCCGGTGACGGCGGACTCGCGCGCCGCGAGCATCTCCCGCAGGTAGCCGATCGCCTCCCGGGGGCGCCCGAGCGCGGCCGCGAGCTCCGCCGCGCGGAAGAGCGCGTCGTCCGTCAGGCTGCCCGCGGGGTACGGGTGCGCGCGCGCGGTGGCGACGAGCGCGCGCAGCGCGCCCTCGCGATCGCCGCTCCGATCGAGCAGGAGCGCGGTGTGGTAGGCGACGTCCTGATCGAGCGCCGTGCCGCGGAACGCGGGGCCGTGCTGCCGTAGCCACGCGAGCGCGCCGGCCGCGCCGGCGCGCTCCTCCTCGCGGCGGATGAGCCGCTTCAGGGCGTTGCGCGCGAGCCCGTGCGACGGGTGGCGCCGCGTCGCCGCGAGCAGCTTCGCGTGGCCCGCGTCCGTGTCCCCGTGCTCGATCTCGAGATCGGCGAGCTCGAACTCCGCGCGCTCGGAGCGCGGCCCGTCCGGCGAGTCGGCGAGCAGCCGCTCGTACGACGCGCGCGCCTCGCTCCAGGCCTCCGCCCGCTCGAAGGAGCGCGCCTCCAGGAGCCGCGCCTCGTCGCGGTCCTTCACGCGAGCGGCGCGCGCCGCGGCGCCGTCGAACGAGCGGGCCGCCTCGCGGTAGCGCCCCGCGTGGTAGGCGCGCTCGCCCGCGGCCATCGCGGCGAGGTAGGCGTCGCCGCGCGCCGGCGCGCACGCGGGGCCGAGCAGCGCGGCGATCGCGAGGGCGAGCGCCGCCGCGGAGGTGTTGGCGGCGCGGCTCATGCGCGCGCGCCGGCGCCGGCGCGACCGCTCGGCTGCGAGAGGACCTCGGCGAGCGCCTCGGCGAGGGCGCTCGCCGCGGGCGCGACCTGCTCGGGCGCGACGTCGAGGTGGGTCACGGCGCGGACGGTGGTCCTGCCGGACGCGCTCACGAGCACGCCGCGCCGCCGCGCGGCGTCGACGAGCCGCTCGGCCGGGGCGCCGGGCGTCTCGATGTAGAGGATGTTCGTCTCGGGCTCCTCGATCGCCGCGGTCGGCGCGTCTGCCTGCCCGCGCGGCGCCGCGTGCGCGACCGCGCGCAGGGCCCGCGCGATGGCGCGCGCGGCCTCGTGGTCGTCGGCGATGCGGCCCCGGTGGTGCGCGAGCGCGTGCAGCGCGGCGGCCGCGAGCACGCCGGCCTGCCGCATCCCGCCGCCGAGCATCTTCCGGAAGCGGAGCGCGGCGCGCACCGCGTCGGCGCCGCCGCACAGCGCGGAGCCGACCGGGGCGCCGAGCCCCTTCGAGAAGCAGACGCTCACCGTGTCGAACGGCGCCGCGAGCTCGGCGACGGTCCGGCCGGAGGCGACCGCCGCGTTCCAGATGCGCGCGCCGTCGAGGTGGAGCGCGAGCCCGTGCGCGCGCGCGACGTCGGCGATCGCGAGCACGTCGTCCTGCGGGAAGATACGGCCGCCCGCGCGGTTGTGCGTGTTCTCGATCGCGACGACGCGCGTGCGCGGCAGGTAGTACTGCGGCGGCTTGATCGCGTCCTCCACGTCCGCCGCCGTGAACAGGCCGCCGCGCCCGGCGAAGACGAACTGCACGCCGCTCCACGCGGGCGCGGCGCCGCTCTCGTAGAACGCGCAGTGCGCGCCCTCGCCCGCGATCACCTCGTCGCCGCGCTGCGTGTGGCAGAGGAGCGCGATCTGGTTGCCCATCGTCCCGCTCGGCACGAACAGCGCGGCCTCCTTGCCCGTGAGCTCCGCGGCGCGCTCCTCGAGCCGGCGCACGGTCGGGTCCTCGCGGTACACGTCGTCGCCGACCTCGGCCGCCGCCATGGCCGCGCGCATGGCCGCGGTCGGTCGGGTCACGGTGTCGGAGCGGAGATCGATCATCGCTTGCATGCTGAAACCTCGGCTGTCGGCCCCGGCCGACACGTTAGCACCGCGCCCCTCGCCCCTACGCGGGGCTCGCCGCCGCGAGCGCCGGGAAGCGCTCGGCCATCCGCCACGCGATGCGCGTCGCCATCGCCATGATCGGCACCTGCGAGTTCACGCCGATGCTCGTCGGGAGGATGGAGCCGTCCGCCACGAACAGCCCCGGCAGCTCGAAGCACTCGCCGCTCTGGTCGACGATCCCGCGGCGCGGGTCGTTCGCCACGCGCGCGCTCCCGAGCGGGTGGAACGCCATGCACTCGATGCGGCGCGCGTCCACGGGCGCGCGCTCGGCGGCGCGCGCGGCGTCCATGGACGTGATCGGCGGCGCGCCGAGCAGCGCGGTGTAGACCTCGCGCGCGCCGGCGGCGATCGCCATCTCGCTGAGGATCGTGATGGCGCGGCGGAGACGCGCGAGGTCCCGCGGCGCCATCGCGTACGTGACGATCGGCTCCCGGCCGAGGCCGCGGCGGACGCGGCCGCCGCCCTCGTCGTGGATCATGGCGCCGAAGACGGCGCAGCGCGGGAGCGCGCGGACGCGCCGCCGCAGCGCGGGCCCGACGCCGGGGAGGCCCGCCGCGAGCACGTTGACCGCCGAGTACACGCCGACGAGCTTGATCCCCTCGGCGTCGAAGTGGTCGGAGTACACGCTCTGGAGCGCGCCGTCCCAGCCGTTCAGGGCGTCGTCGAAGCGCGCGACGACGCGCACCGCCGGGTGCAGCGTCACGTCGTGGCCGAGCGCGCCGCTCGACCGGAACGGGCCCGCCGTGCCGAGGAGCAGCGGCGTGTGCAGCGTGCCGCACGCGGCGACCACGACCTTCGCGCGCACCCGGAACCGCCGCGGCGGCGCGCCAGGCTCGCCGCCGAGCAGCCGCCCCTCGACGCCGGCGGCGCGCCCGCGCGCCACGGTGATCCGCTCGACCAGCGCGTCGGCGACGACGCGGGCGCCGCGCGCGGTGGCCGACGGCAGGTAGGCGACGTCGACCGAGCGCTTGGCCCCGGCGGGGCAGGTGAAGTTGCACCGGCCGTTCCCCTCGCACGCGTCGCCGGTGTTGCGGCGGAGCGGGCGCATCGGGATGCCGAGCCGCGCCGCCCCCTCGACGAAGCGCGCCGTGGACGCCGAGCGCAGCGCCTCGGGGACCTCGCGCACGTGGAGCCGCTCCTCGACGCTCTCGTACGCCGCCTCGAGCGCGCGCTCCGACAGCTCGCCGAGGCCGAGCTCTCGCACCCACCGCGCGTGGACGCTCCCCGGGATGCGGAAGCAGACCCCGCCGGTCACGACCGACGATCCGCCGACGGCGCGCCCCAAGGTGAGGGAGATGATCGGCGTCTGCCCCACGCCGAACGCCGTGAGCATGCCGCCGTCGCGGAACAGCCGCCGCAGCGATTCGCTGGGCGTCCAGCGCTGGTACTCGTCGGGGCGGTGGTAGGGGCCCTCCTCCAGCACGATCACGCGGCGCCCAGCCTCGGCGAGCAGCGCCGCGACGACCGCGCCGCCGGCGCCGGAGCCGACCACGACGACGTCGCACGCCTCATCGAACCCCGCCGGCAGGTCGCGCCCGCTGACGATCGGCTCGCCCGACGCGATCGCGCCGCTCACGCCGCCCCCTCCGCGCCCGGCTCGCTCGTCGCGTCGGCGGGCTGCGCGCGCGCGCCGTCGCGCGGCGTCGCGAGCGGCGCGTCTGCGGCGCGCAGCGCGGGCAGCCGGCGCCGCGCCGCGGTGCTCTCGCGGTCGAGGCCGGTGAGCGCGAGCTCCGCTCCCTCCTCGAACGCCGGGATGCACAGCGGCACCTTGAAGGCGAGGAGCAGCATCGCGAGCAGCCCGAAGCGGCTCGACTCCAGCGCCTCGAGGTAGGCCAGCCGCCGGCCGAGCGGGAGGCGGCTCATCCGGCTGACGGCGCCGATCACGAAGAGCGGCAGGAGCTCGAGGCAGACGGCCAGCAGCGCGAAGCCGCGCCGCGTCTCGGGGCTGCCCTGCCCGAGCGAGAGGTCCAGCGCCGCGACCGCGCGCTCGCAGACGCCGGCGCCGGGCGGGACGAGCTCTCCGCGCTCGTCCGCGTCGCAGAGGATCGCCTCGGCCGCGGACCACGCGACGCGTCGCGTCCACGGTGCGAGCCCTCGCCCGGGGCGCTCCAGCCGATCGAACCCTCGCGCGGCGGGCCCGCGCGCGCTCTCACCCGCGTCCTGCATGGCCGCGAGAGCCTAGCCCGAATCGACCCGGCGCCGAGCGCCAAGGGAGCGCGCGTGGCGGCCGGGTGACCCCGGGCGCTGGCCTCCGCCACGCGGAGGGGGCGCCTTGCGGATCGGCTCCCGGCGCGCCGCTGCGCTCCCGGCGCGCCGCTCGGCGTCCCGGCGCGCCGTCGCCCTCGTTCGCCGGGCGCGCTCCGCGAAAGCAGCGGTGACGGGCGCGCTCCGCGGAAGCGACGGTGAGACGTTCGCGCGTGGTTGCACAACGACACGCTGACGGTTCGCTGTAGTGCGTCGGAGAGTCCGCGCGGCGCGGCGCGGGAGCGCGCTGCGCGGCGGCGCGCGCGGGCTGTCCGTCGCGGATCCGGTTCTGGTATGCAGCAGAGCGGCCAGGGGGACACGGAGGAACGATGGCGGAGCGATCGCTGCAGCACCGGGATCCTGACAGCAAAGACGACGAGACGCTGAGGCGAGAGGCGCGCGTGCACCTCGCGAGCGAGCCCGCGCTGCAGCTCGTCGCCGAGCTGGTGGCGCGGCTGCGGGAGCTCGACCTGCCCTGGTGGACGCCGGTCAAGCTGCGCGAGCGCTTCGGCGCGGTCGAGCGGATGGACTGGTTCCGCGAGCGGAGCGACATCCGCCAGCAGATCACGACGTCCCTCACCGGCCTCTCGCCGCGGGCCGCGCGCCGCAAGACGCCGGACTTCCAGGGCGCGCTCATCGACTCCGTCATCGACGAGGGCGACATCACCCCGCGCGCATTCGAGGCCGCCTTCGACCCGCGCGATCTCGCCGTCTACGGCCCGGCCGGCGGGTACTGGCAGTTCTTCCGGGAGTCGATGCCGTGGGACGAGGACACGCCGCAGCACCAGGAGATCGTCGCCTGGCTGCTCAAGGCGCTGCTCGCGGACCGGAGCCCGTTCGAGGGCATCGGGAGGACGCCGATCCTGACGCCGTGGGACGTGCGCACGGCGATCGACGGCCGGCTCTGGCAGACCCGGATCCCGATCGAGGTCCGCGTCGCGATCGACAACGCGCGGCTCAAGCAGGAGCGCGAGCGCCCGGGCGTGCCGTTCCACGCCGACGGCGAGCTCGCGATCGCCGGGCCGGACGTCATCGCCGCGAACATCCCGCCGCGCGAGATCCTCCCCGTGGTGCAGCTTGCGCAGAAGGCGATGCGCTTCGACGTGTCGCGCGCCGCGCCCAAGGCGGACGCGCCCAAGGCGGCGCCCCCGGAGCTGTCCTCCGGTCGCAACGGCGCGACCGCGTCGACAGCGACGGCGGCCGGCGCGCCGGTGTCGGGCCCCGCGTCGCCCGGGAGCGCGACAGCGTCGAAGCCGGCGGCGTCGGCTCCCGCGTCGCCCGGCGGCGCGGCCGCGTCGACAGCGACGGCGGCCGGCGCGCCGGCGTCGGGCCCCGCCTCGTCCGGCAGCACGCCCGTGTCGGCTCCCATCTCGGTGTCGGCGGGCGGGGCGCCCGACCTCGGCTCGGCGGGCAAGCCCGCCGCTCCGGCCGGGGCTTCGTCCGGCGCCGCGAGCTCGCCGCCCGGGGGGCTCGCTGCCTCGGTGAGCAGCCCGCCGAGCGGCTCTGCCGCGACGCCGAGGGCCGCCGGGAACATCACGCCGCCGAGCGCGATCGTCACGAGGCCGTCGTCCGCGCCAGGCGCTGCCGCGGCGGGCGCCTCGCCGGGGGGCGAGCCCGCGCGCGGTAGGCTCCCGAGCGACCCGGGCGCGTTGTCGGCAGCGCGCGGGTCGACGCCGCCCCCGCCGCCGGTGCTGCGCGCGTCGACGCCGCCCGCGCCGCCGGCGCCGCGCGGGTCGACGCCGCCCGCGCCGCCGGCGCCGCGCGCGTCGACGCCGCCCGCGTCAGCGCCGTCCGCGCCGGCCGCGGCCGGGGTCGAGTCGCTCGACGACCTCGAAGCGGAGGACGGCGACGGAGACGAGGACACGGGAGCGGAGAGCGAGCGCACGAACCCGTGGGCGGTCGCGGGCGCCGAGAAGAAGCTCGACGCCGAGCTGGACGGCCTCGACGCGCTGGAGCTGTCCGAGGGCGGAAAGCCGTCCGACAGGACGTAGCGCGCCGCTCCGTCGCGGGCGCCGCGCGTCGCTCGCTGCCGCGTCGCCTCGCTCGCGGCGTGTCGCGCCGTCGCCGCGCCGCATCCGCTGGCTTCACACTTCTTCACGCGCGCTCCCGCACATCCTTCACACGCCCTGCGCAGCTTCGTCGTGGCTCTGGGCCGCGCGTCTGCGGCCCGAGCCCTGGCAGTCCGGGGCCGCGCGTCTGCGGCGCCGGCGCTGCCGCCGGGGTCGCGCTCGCGTTCCGAGGAACCGAGGCCGCGCGCACTTGCCCCGTGCACGGATCGACAGCGGAGACGCTCACGGAGGGTATTCATCATGTTGGGATTCCTGGTTGGAACGGCCTGTCTGATCGGCCTGATCGCGGTGTTGCGGCGCGGAGGCCGGTACGATTGCGGCGGCGCTCCCTGGGGCGCCGGCCCCTGGGGCGCCGGGCCGCACGTCCACCGCCGGCGCGGCTTCGGCGGCTTCGGCCTTCGCCGGCGCTTCTTCCTGTCGTTCCTCTTCGACCGGCTCGGCACGACCCCGTCGCAGGAGAAGGTGATCGTCTCGGCCATCGACGAGCTCCGTGCCGCCGCCGACGCGCAGCGGGGCGAGATCCGCGGCACGCGCGTGGACGTCGCCGCCGCGGTGCGCAGCCCGAGCTTCGACGAGACCCGCCTCGGCGAGCTCTTCGCGCGGCACGACGCCGCGATCGAGTCCCTGCGCAGGGCCTCGGTCGGCGCGCTCGGGAAGATCCACGCCGTGCTCGACGACCGGCAGCGCGAGCAGCTCGCCGATCTCATCGAGATCGGGCCGCCCGCGTTCCGCGATCTGTGGTCGGGCAGGGCCGGGTGGCGCGGCCATCACGCCGATCCCTACAGGACCCACGGCGAGTGGGCGTGAAGGAGGCATCGAGACCATCATGCGACGCCAGATCACCATCACGCTGCTCGTCCTCGGCACCGTCTTCGGCTTCGCCTCCGGCTTCTCCTCGCTCCGCTGCCGGACCGAGGCCCGCCGCGACGCCTTCCAGCGGCACGTCGCGTCCCTGTGCGTGGACGCCGCGCGCCAGGCAGAGCGCTTCGAGCGCGCCGATCGCCGCCCGCCGCCGGGCGACTCGCCCGCGCGAGCGGGATCGTCAGAGGCCGACACCGGCGCGGGCCGCTGAGCTATAAACACGGGGAGCGGCGGCCGCGCGCTGCCGCCCCTGCACCCGGGTCCCCTCCATGGCGCTGCGGCTCCTGCTCATCGACGACGACACCAGGCTCCACGGCTTGCTCGCGAGCTACCTCGAGCAGAACGGCTTCACGGTGACCGTCGCGAGCGACGGCGCGCGCGGCCTCGCGGCCCTCGCCGCAGGCACCTTCGACGCCGTCCTGCTCGACGTGATGATGCCCGGCATGGACGGCATCGAGGTCGTGCGCCGCATCCGGCAGAAGAGCTCGATGCCGATCCTCATGCTCACCGCCCGGGGCGACGAGGCCGATCGCGTGGTCGGCCTCGAGATCGGCGCCGACGACTACATCGCGAAGCCGTTCAGCCCGCGCGAGCTGCTCGCGCGCCTCCGGGCCGTGCTCCGCCGCGCCACGCCCGACGCCGCCGGCGAGCGGATCGTGGCCGGCGACATCGCGATCGACGTGCCCGGCCGCGTGGTCACCGTCGCGGGCAAGCCCGCGGATCTCACCGGCATCGAGTTCGACATCCTCGTCGCCCTCGCGCGGCGCGCCGGCCGCGTCGTCGCCCGCGAGGCGCTCCTCGAAGAGGCCGGCCGCGGCGACGTCAACGTCGGCGGGCGGACGGTCGACGTGCACATCTCGCACCTGCGGCAGAAGCTCGCCGACGATCCCAGGTCGCCGAAGCTCATCAAGACCGTGCGCGGGGTCGGCTACGTGCTCGCCAAGGACCGCGCATGAAGCGCTGCCGGTCCTGGCTCTCCGAGAACCGGAGGAAGGTCTCGATCGGCCGCTTCGTCAACGCGCGGCTGCACCGCCGGATCTTCATGTGGTTCGGCGCGACCATCCTGATCACCGCGGTCGCCGCGATCGCGACGACCGGCGCCATCGATCGCGTCGGCAACTCCGGCTGGCGGCGCGAGCACGCCCGCGCCCAGTCGTTCGTGGGCCACCAGTTCCAGCGCGTCTGGGGCGACCCCGTGGCCCGCGACGCCCTCGCCCGCGTGATCGCCGAGGATTTCGACACCGATCTGGAGCTGCTCGACGCGACGGGGCGGAGGCTCGCGCGGTACGGCCAGCCCTGCCGGGTGCAGGCGCTGATCGCGCAGGTCCGCGGCGAGAGCGGTCCGCTCGGCACCGTGCTCCTCTGCCCCGGGCGCGGCCGCTCCGGCGCGTCGCTCCGCCTGGCGCTGCCGCTGCTCGCGGTGGCCGTCGTCCTGTGGGCGGCCTCCGGCCTCATCTCGCGCCGCCTCGCCCGCCCCCTGGTCGATCTGGCCCACGTCGCCCACGAGATCGGCACCGGCAAGCTGTCGAGCCGCGTCCGGCTCGACCGCCACGGACAGGGCGAGGTCAGCGTGGTCGCCGAGGCGGTCAACGACATGGCCGCGCGCATCGAGCGCCAGCTCGCCGACCAGCGCGAGCTCCTCGCCGCCGTGTCGCACGAGCTCCGCACGCCGCTCGCGCGGATCCGCCTGCTCACCGAGATGGCCCGCGGAGGCGGCGGGACGAGCGCGCCCGTGCTCGACGATCTCGACCGCGAGGTCATGGAGATCGACGCGCTCGTCGGCGATCTCCTGGCCAGCTCGCGCCTCGATTTCGCGGCCCTCACCCTGACCCGCCTCGACCCGGCCGAGACAGCGGTCCGCGCGGTGGAGCGCGCCGGGCTGGATCCCACGCTGCTCGAGGTCGTCGAGGGGACGCCGGCGTTCGAGGCGGACGCGACGCTGCTCGCGCGCGCCCTCGCCAACCTGCTCGAGAACGCGCGCGCGCACGGGGGCGGGGCGGATCGGGTGCGGGTCCGTCCCGGCGGTCCGCGCAGCGTCGTGTTCGAGGTCGAGGACCGCGGGCCCGGGTTCGCGGAGGGCGAGGAGACGCGCATCTTCGAGCCGTTCTTCCGGCGCGAGCGGTCGCAAGGCAGCGACGGCGGCGCCGAGCGCGGGTCGCTCGGCCTGGGCCTGACGCTGTGCAAGCGCATCGCCGAGGCGCACGGGGGCCGCGCGTTCGCCGAGCGCCGCGAGGGCGGCGGGGCGCGCGTGGGCATCGAGCTCGCCCTGCGTCCGCCCGCCGGCGACGCGCGATCGAGGAGCGCTCCTCGCCGCGCGTAGCCCGCTGCGGGCATCGCGGCGGGGCGTCCCCGCGCGAAGCCCGCTGCGGGGGCGTTCCCGCTTGACCGCGCGGCGGCGCGGGTGCGACCCTCCCTGGGCTCGCGACCATGCGAATCCTCCTCTGCGAAGATCAGGACGCGATCCGGCGCATGATCGAGGCGCTGGTCGGCGCGAGCGGCCATGAGGTCATCGGCGTCGGCACCGGCCCCGAGGCGGTGGAGCGCGCCTTGACCGAGCCGTTCGACGTGCTGCTGCTAGACCTGATGCTCCCCGGGAGCATGGACGGCTTCGAGGTCTGCGCCCGCCTCCGCGCGGACCCCGGCACCTCCAGCCTGCCGATCATCGTGATCAGCGCCCTCGACGACGCCGAGTCGCGCGCCCGCGCCGAGAAGCTCGGCGCGACCGCCTACTACGCGAAGCCGTTCCGGCCCCTCGAGCTCCTGGAGCACATCGGCGGGCTCAAGGCCGCGCGGCGGGGCTGAGGCAGGGGCGCAGCGACCGGCGGCCGACCGGCCGGCGCAAGAGCGCGCTGGAACATGGGGCGGGATTTGGCTACACCCCGCCGTCATGCACACTCGGTGGCGCGGGATCACGGCTTCGACGTTCGCGGCGGTCGCCCTGGCGGGGCTCGTCGCGGGGTGCGACGGGGACAAGAGCAAGGCGCAGGTCGCCGCCGACTCGAACGCGGTCGACGCCGGCCCGCCGCAGCCGGTGCTCGGCGGCAAGCTCGGCGCGGAGCTCGCGGCGGCGGCGTCGGGCGCGCCCGCCGAGGGGCGGCCCGCGCCGGGCGGCGGCCCGACGGACGGCCCGCCGGAGAACGGCGTCTTCTCGCCGCAGGCCGCGGCCGCCGCGCTCCCGAAGGACATGCCCTACAAGATCGAGGTCGTCGACGAGGGCAGCGAGCCGAGGGCCAGGCTCGCCCCGAAGATCGACCCGAAATCCGAGCAGAAGCTCAACATCACGCTCGGGCTGCGCATGGGCGGGCCGCAGGGGATGCCGAACCTCGACCTCGGCGTGAGCCTCAAGGCAGAGAAGCCGGCGGACAAACCCAAGGAGGGCGCCGGCGCGGCCGCGCCCGCGGCGAGCGCGGCGCCGACGAAGGTGATCGCGAAGGTCACGTCGGCGACGCTCGCGTCGATGTCGATCGGCGGCCCGCCGAAGGAGCTCGCGGACGCGCTCGCGAAGCTGAAGGGGAGCGCGCTGCACTACGACCTCTCGCCGGCGAACGCGGTCAGCAACCAGAAGCCCGAGCTGGCCAAGGACGCCGATCCCGGGCTCCAGCCGCTCCTCGCCGCGCTCGGGGAGGCGATCGCGCTCGTCACGCCGCCGCTGCCGGACAAGCCGGTCGGCGCGGGGGCCTACTGGATGGTCACCGACCGCGCCGTGGCGTCGGGCGCGCAGCTCCCCGTGCTGCGGTACCGGGTCTTCAAGATCGAGAAGGTGGAGGGCGACGTCGTCTCGATCAGCGTCGACACGCGTCAGTACGCGGAGGGCGCCGATCTTAAGCTGCCGGGCCCGAACGGCGAGGTCACGCTGACCATCGACCGGCTCGAGTCCTCGGGCAAGGGCACGCTCACCTGGTCGCCGTCGAGCTTCGCGCCGGGGACCGCCGACGCCTCGCAGCGGCTCCAGGCGCTGCTCGTGCCGCCCGGCGGCAGCGGCCAGCCGGGCGCCCAGCGCAGCGTGGCCCAGGTGGAGCTGACGGCGAAGTTCGCCGCGCCGGCGGCTCCGTAGCGCCGGCCGCCGCGACGGCGGCGGCAGCGCCGCAGCGCCGGCCGTCCGGGGGCGGCCCCCGGCGCCGCCCCGAGCTCAGCCCGGCGGCCCGGCGCATCGGGCGGTGTGAGCGCGCCACGCTCGCCGCTGTGCACCCGGCGCGGGCGCTCGCTCCTCGACCTCGTTCCCCTGCGCCTGCACCGCTGCCCGCGACGAGGGCGTGCGTCCTGGTCGCTGGTCGCCAGGCTGGAAGATCCGGACAGCCGCGGCGCGCCCCGGAGCGGCGCGGCCGCGCAGCGCGCGTTGGCTAATCCCGTGCATGAGCGCCCGTGCGGGGAGGCGTGACGGCCGTCCGACCCGGCTGACAGAGCGGGCCGGCAGGCGGAGCCACGGTGCAGGCGGAATGACCTACGGGTGCGCGCGAAACACGCACGGGTGCAGCCTCGAGGCCTACCTCGAGGAGCCAGGCCTCACCGAGGGGCAGCGGCGGCGGCTCCGGCTGTTCCAGACGGTGGAGACGGCCGTGAGCGATCGCGTGGAGGAGCTGTGCACATGCAGCGCGCTCGACGTGACCGACGCGGCGATCCTCGTCGTGTCCCCGGCGGCGCGCCGGCTGTTCTTCCGCAGCGCCGCGTCGACCCGCGCGGATCCGCCGGGCGCGAGCATCGTCCTCGGCCATCGGGCGCGGCTGTACGCGTTCCTGCACGCCGTGCTGCCGCCGGCGGAGGAGGCGCCGTGCGATCCCTACGCCGACCTGCTCGACCCGTCCCCGCCCCAGTGCGTCCGCGTGCTGATCCTCGACGAGGACTCGCTCACGATCCTCAACTACGGCGCGTTCGTCGTGGTGAGCCTCAACCGCAGCGAGATGCCGAAGGCGTAGCGATCTTCCCCGCGCGCTGCAGCTCGGAAGCTCAGAAGCGCACGGTGATGCCGCGCGGGCCGAGCGCGGCGCGCGGCGGGGCCTTCCCGGCCGGCGCGCCGGCGGGGTGGCGATCGAGGAGCAGCACGAGCACGCCGGCGCCGGCCGCGAGGATGCCCGCGCCCGCGACGAGATCGCCCGCGAGCGCCTGGGCGCGCGCGGCGTCGGCCGCGTCGCCGTCCCGCGTCGGCGCGTCCGACGCGCTCGCGACCCCGAGCAGCCCGATCGCCACGCCGGCAGCGACGGTGGTCAGCCCGCCGGCGAGCAGCGCGATCGGCACGACGCGGCTCGTCGCGGCGTCGGGCGCGGCGCTCGAGGCGCCGCCGCCCAGCGGCGCGCTCGCCTTCGACGCCCGCGGCCCCGCGGACGCCGGCGCGGCCTCGCGCTCCAGGCTCAGCACGACGACCACGCGGCTCCCCGGCGCCGCGAAGAGGCTGCGCCGCGCCTCGCGGTAGCCCGGCGCGCTCACGGCGACCGTGTGGCTCCCCGGGTTGAGCGGCCGCGGTCGATCGAGCGCCGCCGCGGGCACGACGCCGCCGTCGATCTTGACCTCGAGGCCCGCGACGTCGGCCGGGGACAGCCTGAGGTCCAGCGCCGCGACCTGGCGCTCGAGGTCCAGCGCCGCCTGCCGCGCGAGCGGCTCGTACTCCTTCGTCGCCGGCGCGGACGGCTCGAGCAGGAAGGCGCGGAAGCTCTCCAGCGCCTCGACGAGCTGCCCCGTCTGCTGCTGCGCCACCCCGAGGCTGTAGAGCGTGATCGGCGCGCGCTTGATGGCGAGGGAGCGCTCGTACCGCTCCCGCGCCTGCTCCCAGCGGCCCTGCCTCGCGAGCTCGGATCCCTCGATGAAGATCTCGCGCGCGATCGCGACGTCGGCCGCGCTCTGCGCGGCGGCCGGCGCCGGCGCGGAGAGGACCCCCGCCGCCGCGACGAGGAGGGCGAGGGCGCCCGCGAGCGCGCGGCGATGTCGGCGCGGCGTCACGGCCTGAACCGCTCCCCGTCGGGCGTGAGCCCGGGCCCGCTCAGCCCGGACCAGAGGATGAGCTCCGTCCCCGTCCAGACCCCCACGCCGTAGCTGTGCGTCCGCTCGGCGGACGGCATGTTTGCGGCCCACCCGCTCAGCGGGTCGTACAGCTTCCCGTCTCTCCTGGCCATCGAGCCGTTCCACCCGCCCGCGATGAGCGCGCGCGTCCCGGTCCAGCCGGTCCAGCCGGTGAGCCGCTCGACGCGGCCGCGCTCGGAGGGCTGCCCCGCGTCCGTGATCCGGCTCCACGCGCCGGTCGCCGGATCGTAGCTCGCGCCGTCGTCGAGGGCGGCGCCGCGCTCGCCCTGGCCACCCCAGACGAGGAGCTGGTTGCCCATCCACACAGCGAACGCGTCGCGCCGCGCGCTCGGCGCGCCCGCGCCTGGCAGCGTCCGCCACGCGTCGGTCGTGGGGTTGTAGGCGTACCCCTCGCTCGTCGGACCGGCGCCGGCCTGCCCGCCGAACAGGTAGAGCTCCGTGCCAGACCAGGCCCACGCGACGCCGTCGCGGGCAGGGGCCGCGCCGGTGCTCGCTGCAGGCGTCCACGCGTCGGCGACCGGGTCATAGAGCGCGCCGCCGGCCACGGGGATGCCGCCCGCGTGCCCTCCCCAGATCAGCAGGCGCGTCCCGGTCCACACGGCGATCGGCGCACGCCGTGGGGCGGGGGCGTTCGCGGTGCTCATCGCGCGCCAGGCGCCCGCCGCCGGGTCGTAGGCGCCGCCGGTGGACAGGCCCGACATGCTCCCGAACGAGCCGCCACCCCACACGAGCACCCGGGAGCCGGTCCACGCCGCGGAGGCGAGCACGCGCGGCGTGGGGGCGCCGTCGCGGCCGAGCGACGACCACCTGTCGTGCGCCGGATCGTAGATCGCCCCGTCGTCCACGTCGCCCGTCGCCGTGCGGCCGCCCCACACGAAGAGCGCGCTCCCGACCCAGGTCGCCGCGGCCAGCTGCCGCGGCGCGGGCGCGCCGGTCTTCGCCATGGGCACCCACTGGGGCGTGCACGCGCCGTTCTTGCAGGTGCGCCCGCTCAGGCACGCGTTCCCGCACGCGCCGCAGTGGTCGGTCGACCCCAGGTCGACGCACGCCCCGTCGCAGGCCACGAGGCCAGTGGCGCAGGGCGGGATGCACGCGCCGCCGGAGCAGATCTCGCCGTCGCTGCAGTCGGCGCTGGTGCAGCACTGGCGGCACGCGACCAGGCTGCAGCACTGCTCGCCGGCGGCGCAGCCCGTGCTCCGGCACGCCGCGCCGCCCTCGACGCACACGTCCGTCGTGCAGCCGTCGCCGTCCGAGCAGTCCGCGTCCGAGCAGCAGGCGCGGCAGGCGTCGCCGCAGTCGTTCGGCGTGAACCCCTCGCACGCGCACGCGCCCTCGACGCACGCGGCGCCCGGCTTGCAGGCGACGCCGCAGGCGCCGCAGTGCAGCGGATCGCGGGCGATCTCGGTCTCGCAGCCCGGGGCGGCCGGATCGCAGTCGGCGAAGCCCGCGTCGCAGGCCAGCGCGCCGGTCTCGCAGTGCTGGTGCGGCCCCGCCGCGACGCCGCACGCGCCGCAGTGGGTCGCGCTGCGCTGCGTGTCGACGCACGAGAAGCCGCACGTCGTGAGATGCGCGGCGCACGCGACGGCGCACGTCGTCCCGTCGCAGTACGGCGTCGCCGGATCGCACGGCGCGCCGCAGGCGCCGCAGGTCGCCGGGTCGGTGCTGCTGGACTCGCAGCCGGGCGCGCCGTCGCAGTCGAGGAGCCCGTCCGCGCAGGCGCAGCCGCCGGGTAGATCGCAGGTCATGCCGGCCGCGCAGGCGTCGTCGCAGCCCCTGCAGTGCGCGCTCGTGCCGAGCGGGGCCTCGCAGCCGTCGTCGGGCGAGCCGTTGCAGTCGCCGTACCCCGGCTTGCACCCGCAGGCGCCCGCCTGGCACTCCATGTTGGGCCCGCAGGTGACGCCGCACGCGCCGCAGTGCTCCGGGTTCGAGGAGCCGTCGATCTCGCACCCCGTGTCGTCGCGGTCGTCGCAGTCGAGCAGCGGCGGCGCGCAGGCGCACTGGCCCGCGTCGCAGATGGCGCCCGAGGGGCACCGGAGGGAGCAGCCGCCGCAGCGTTCGGGATCGCTGGTGAGATCGACCTCGCAGCCGTTCGTCACGATGTTCCCGTCGCAGTTGTCGAAGCCGAAGACGCACTCGGACGAGCAGTGGCCGCCAACGCAGAGCGTGTTCAGGCACGGCGCGCCGCAGGCGCCGCAGTGCGACGGGTCGTTCAGCACGTTGGTGCACGATCCGCCGCAGCACGACTCGCCGGCGCCGCAGGCGTTGCCGCAGGCGCCGCAGTGCGCCGCGTTCGCGCTCAGGTCGACGCACGCGCCGCCGCAGCAGGCGCCGTCCGGGCAGTCCGGCGCGCAGCCGTCGCCGGGGCCGGCGGCCTCGGACGGCTTGTCGGACAGGGCGCTGTCCGCGAGCAGCGAGCAGGCGCCGGTGAGCACGGCGAGCGCGAGCAGCAGCGGCCAGCGCGCGCCGAGCGTTGCCTCGCCATGTCGCCTCCCGCGCGCGGAGCTCTCCTGGGCGGGCATCGACGTCAGAAGTTGGGCCGGGCCGGGACCGGCAGGGCGGCGCCAGACGTCTTCGGGCTCGTCCGCGGGGTCGCCGCGCGCCGCGAGCCGGTGGGCCGCGGAGGCGTCGCGGCCTCCTTGTCGCCGGCGTCCGCGGCGCCGCTGCCCGCCGGCTCGCGGCGCGGCTCGCTGGCGGCGCGCTGCGGACCGTCGGGCTGCCGCGCGGCAGCGCGCTGCGGCGCCACGCCCGGGGTGACGACGGGCGGCGACGCCGCGGCCGACGCGGGGGGCGGCGCGTCTCGCGGCGCCGTGGGCTGCGCCGCCGGCGGGGCGTCCGCGCCGCTGTCGCGCGAGGGCGCGGCGCGCTGGGAGAAGAACGCGAGGCCGAGCGCGCCGAGCACCGCGATCGCCGCCACGGCGAGCAGCGCGACGAGCCACCGCCCGCCGGTCGGGCGCGCGACGTTCTGGCGCGCGACGTCCAGGTGCGCCGCGTCCAGGTGGGCGACGTCCCCGCTCGAGAGCGTCTCCTGGCCCACGCTGCCCCTCGGCGCCCGCGTGGCCGGCCGCTCGGAGAGCGGCCGCTGCCCGCCGTCGCTCAGCCAGTGCACGGCGATCGAGGTGCCGGTCACGTCCTCCTCGACGCCTTGCTCGGTCGCCCACCGCGCGAGCGCCACGCCCATGTCGCGCATGGTCCGCCAGCGACCGGAGCGCTCCTTCGCGAGCCCGCGCGCGATGATGCTCCACAGCGCCGCGTCGCCGGCGCCGAGCTCGGTGATCGGCGTCGCGTCCTTGACGAGGATCGCCGCCACGAGGTCGTGGTAGTTGCCGCCCTGGAACGGCTTCTGGCCCGTGATCGTCTCGTAGAGCACGACGGAGAAGGCCCAGACGTCGGTCTGCCCGTCGACGTCGGTGATGCCGCGCGCCTGCTCGGGAGACATGTAGTCGGGGCTGCCGAGCACCGTGCCCGCCATGGTCACGTCGCCGCCCGCGGTCTCGCTCCACACCTTCGCGATGCCGAAGTCGACGATCTTGGGGGTGATGTCGCCGCGGTCGTTCTTCACGAGGAAGATGTTCTCGGGCTTGAGATCGCGGTGGACGATCCTGCGATCGTGCGCGGCGGCGAGGGCGCTCGCGATCGGCAGGAGGATGCGGAGCGCGGCCGTGGGCGAGAAGCGCTTCCGGCGCTCGATCGCCTCGACGAGCTGCTCTCCCCGGAGGACCTCCATCACGATGTACGGGTCGCGGTGATCGGACTCCCCGAAGTCGAGCACCCGGACGATCGACGGGTGATCGATGCGCGCGGCCGCGCGCGCCTCCTGCGCGAGGCGCAGCGACGCCTCGGTCGAGGTGACCTCGCGGCGGATGAATTTGATCGCCACGTCGATGTGCAGGACGTCGTTGTGGGCCAGCCACACCATGCCCATGCCGCCTTCACCGAGGACGTAGCGCAGCCGGTACTTGCCGCCGATCACGTCGCCCTCGCGGTAGATGCGCCGCGTCGACCGCGAGGGCGCCGGCTCGAACGACGGGAGCGGCGGCGACTGCAGCGACAGATCGAGCGGCTCCAGGTCGCTCGAGTCGGGGGCGCTCGCGCGCGGGAACGCCGCCGAAGAAGGGGAGGAGCGGCTCCCGTCCTCAGCCCGCAGGGTCGAGCCCGTCGATGGGGCGGGCGCGGAGGTTGAGCGCGGCGGCATGGAGCGAGCGTATTCTATCCGTGCTCGCTCCCTACAGCCATGGTCTCGCGCGGCCGATCGCGAGGCGGATCCGCGCGCGGTCTCAACGTACGTGGCCAGCGCAACGGCGCGCGCGGTCACCCCGACGGCGCGCGGCCTCCGCGAGCGGGCGCGTCGTCGCCCGAGGCACACACGTCGCGCAACGTGCGACGACCTCCGACGGGTCGGTGGCCGGCCTTGTGCTCCACGAGGATCTTCACGCGGGGCCCGATGCGCACCGTGAGCGGACCCCTGTGCTCATGGACGTCGCCATCGCACACGTAGTGGACCACGCCTGACCTCGCCTCGAGCACCGCGCGCCGCGCGATCTTCTCGAAGGTGTGCTCCTCGCCCATCGGCCGCGCCCGCCAGACGTCGCGAAGCTTCCTGACGAAGCCGAGCGCGGTGGTGTGGATGCCCAGC
Organism: Sorangium sp. So ce406; assembly: GCF_051474675.1. Lineage (NCBI taxonomy): Bacteria > Pseudomonadati > Myxococcota > Polyangiales > Polyangiaceae > Sorangium > Sorangium sp. So ce406. The sequence goes on from NZ_CP150340.1 coordinate 2,745,127, forward strand.
ATGTGGAAGCTCTCCGGGAGCTCGTCGTAGCGGTGGAACGGACGGAACCCGAGGCCGATCTGGTCCACGGTGCCGGCGGCGACGGCGAGGTAGTCGCGGTCGGGGAACGCCGAGCCGTCCTCGAAGTGCACGCGGCCTTGCCAGCGCGCGGCGACCTGCGTGTCGGTGTTGAGGAGCACGGCGGCGCTCGCGCGGGCCAGGACCTTCGCGGCCCAGATCGCGCTCCGCTCCTCGCTGCGGTTGTACTCGGCGATGAACCCGTGGACGCAGCCGGTGCCGAAGATGAAGCCGTAGTGGGCTCCGATCTGCATCACGTGGCGCTCGATGCAGCGCAGCGGGTGGCGGCCGCGGTCGGTGTACCGGGCGATCAGCCCGGCGAGCAGGCCGTCGGGGCGCCCGCGCGGGACGCCGACGGCGTTGGCCACGGTGTTCATCGTGCCGCCGCGCAGGAAGGCGATCGGCGGCAGCGGCTCGTCCTCGTAGACGTCGAGGAAGCCGGTGATCGTGACGTGGTTCGTGCCGTCGCCGCCGGAGATGCCGAGCACGTCGATGTCGAGCTTCCGGAAGTCCTCGGCGATGCGGGCGAGGTCCTCCCGGGTGCGCGCGGTGCGGACGACGCCGTGGTCCCCGAGCGTGCGCGCGAGCCGAAACGCGGCGCGGGGATCGCTCAGGTTCTGGCGCGAGCGGGGGTTGATGATGACGCCGATGCCGCCCATCTAGCGCCGTCCTTTCGGCGTCTTCCACCGCGGGTTGATGTGGACCCGCATGACGTCCGCCATCAGGCCGAGGTGGGCGCAGTGGTCGGGCTTGTCGTCGCCCGTGTACCCGCGGACGTGGAAGTCGCCGCGGTCGAAGCGCTGGATCATGTCGAGGCCGAGCACGTCGCGCCGGGAGGAGCCCCTCGGCTTGCCCCGGAGCTGCTTCACGATGAAGTCCGCCGTCTCCGCGGTGGACGCGTAGCCGGGCGGAAGGATGGAGGAGTGGCTCATGAACATGAACGCCTCGCCCGCCGCGGCGCGCCGCGCGAACGCGATGAACGGCTCGATCTGCGCGACCTTGAGCTTGCGCTGCTGCTCGTCGGCGTACCCCGCGTGCAGCGAGTCGAGCAGCACCAGCGCGTCGACGCGCTTGCCGGCCGGCTGCCGCAGGATCTGCTCGACGGCGCCGTAGCCCGCGCTCCACGACGAGAGGCCGAGCTTCCGGACGTACGCCTTCTTCTTGCCGGTCTTCTTGGCCACGGCGCGCTCGATGCTGTCGAGCAAGTTCTCGAACACGTACGGCGCCGAGAACGCGCTCGTGTAGGCGCCGGAGCCGATCCCGAGATCGATGCCGACGAGGACGGCGCCCTCGGCCGTCTTGACGAACTCCTTCCGGAGCGCCTCGTGGCCGTGGAAGTGGATGATGAGGTCGAAGCCGCCGCGCTTGGTGACCCCGCCGCGGTGCGGCATGATCATCTGCCCGATCGAGGGCGCGCGGGACCACCGGTCGTAGACGCCCCAGCCCGGGTCGGGCGTCATGCACGGGTTGATGTCGCCGCGGCGCTTCTTCGAAGGGGCGGAGCGGCTGCTCGTCGCCCCGGGCCGCTCGCGCCGCGCCGGGCTCCGCTCGGCGCGATCACCGGCGGCCGCGCCGCCCGCCGTGGAGGGCGATGCCTCCGCGCCGGCGGCGTCCGTCGCCGGCGCGCCGTCAACCTGCTCGGCCTGGGGCGGGTCGGCCTGCGGGGGGCTCTCGGCCTGCGGAGGGCTGGCCGGCGGCGCGGCCTGCGCCGCGGGCGGAGGCTCCGGCGGCGGGCTGGCCTGCGGGGCGGCCGGGTCCTGCGCCGCTGCAGGGGGCGCGGCGAGCCACCAGGTGGCGGCGAGCAGCGGGAGGAGCGCCCAGCGCCCGAGGGGCCGGCGGGCCTGCAGAGGATGTCTCATGTCGGGTTGGCCTCCATTCCATGGAACGGCGTGTGGATCGAGCGCTCGGTGCACGGGCGCCGCCTCCGCCCTGTCCTCCGCGGCGCTCCGCGCGAGCCGGGCGGCGCGCAGGGGGCCGGCGGCGCTCCCCCGCGGTGGCCGGCGTCACCGCGGCGGCGGCTTGCCCTGGTGGAGGGCGGCGCCCGCGTCGGCGGCGGCGAGGATGCGCTCCTCGGCCTGCGAGGCGAGCTTCTCGACCGCCGCGGCCGCGTCGGCGGGGGGCAGCGAGCGCAGGAACTGGATGAACTCCGGCTCGAGGCCGGGCTTGACCCCGCTCAGGACGAGCACGATCGGGATGGCGGGCTTCTCGACGTCGGCGAGCTCGGTGGCGCGGGCGCGCCAGCGGCTCGCCCCGAGCGCGAGGCGGAAGGCCCACTGCGCGCCGAGGCCGATGAGGAGGCCGGCCATGACGCCGGCGACGAAGAGATCGGCGTCCTTGGGGGCGAGGAGGGCGGCGGAGAGCCCGCCGATGGCCGCGCCGATCACGATGCCGGGCTCGCCGCTGTTGTGCGCGGCCGCGGTCTTCAGGATCTCCGCGGCCTGCATGCCCGGGCGCCCGCTGCGCACCGCGTCGCGCAGCGGCAGCAGGGTGGCGAGGCGGCGCATCGAGGCGGCCCGCACGCCCAGGTAGCTGATGAGCAGCGCGCAGACGGTCAGCCCGACGCCGACGCTCACGGCGACGCGCCGCGAGAAGACCCCTTGCGGCAGCGGCTCGCGGACCATCGCGGTGAGCGCGCGCTCCCGGTCGCGCTCGGCGGTCGTCTTGTACGCGGCCTCGGCGTCCTTCGTGGCCTGCGCGACCTTGTCGGCGGGGATGTCGCCGAGCAGCGAGAGGAGCTGCTTCGCCGCCTCGAACTGCTCGGTCTCCGCGGCGCCGGGCGGCGTGATCGCGGCCGCCTTGGCGATGGCGTCCCAGGCGGGGATCGCGCTCACCCGCGCCCCCAGGATCGCGTCGGTGGCCTCGCGGCAGCCCGCCAGGATCTTGGCCTGCTTGTAGACCGGCTGGGCCGAGGCCCACGCGAGCTGCTTGTCGGGCTCGTTGGGCTTCGGCGGCGGGGTGCGCTGCGGGCGCGTCCTCGTGGTCGTCGTCGGCGCGGCGGGCTCCCCGCCCGCGGGCGCGCGTGGATCGAGGTTCTTGAGCGCGCCCCCGGGCTTCTCGGGGTCGGACATGCGCGCCGCTGTCGCGAGCTTCTTGAACACCTCGATCTCGGCGATGAGCTTCTCGCCCGCGAGGGCGCAGGCGCGCGCGGGGGCGATGCGGGCCTCGGACTCCTCCGCCTGGCGCCGGGCGCTCGGGTCGGGGACGAGCCTGCCCTCCACGGTCACGAGCTGGAGGACCGCCGCGGCGATGCACAGGACGAGGATGGCCGAGGCGATGAAGGTGGCGCGGACCTCCTCGCGCCGGGTGTACTCGTTCACGCTCGCTCCCTCGGAAAGACCGGAGATGGGCAGGCCGCCTGCCAGGTCGGCGCGAGGGCGGCGCGCGCGAGCGCGGCCGCACGGCCGATCCGCCACGGAGCGCCGCGATCGGCGTCGCGGCCGTTACGGCAGGGGGACACCGAGAGAGCGCGAGCCCGTCGCATGCAGTCCACCGTTAAACCAGATGCCGGACCGATACCACAGGGTCGCTCGCGATGGAGCGCGCAGCGTCCTCGCGCCCACGTCCACGCTGCCCGGCGCGGCGGTCTGCGCGCGCTCTTTGACGAGACGCACGACGCACGACGCGCGCGCGTCCTGGAACTTGCTCCGCCCCCGGGCGCTTCGTGTAAGGGTGCGTGGACGCACGTAAAGGCACGTAAGAGCGCGTAAAGGCGTGCAGAAGCGCGGAGAAGGCGTGGAGGCTGTCGTCACATCCCACAAGCCCGTCGAACCCGCTGTCCCGGCGCGTGCCGCGCTGCCCGCGCAGGCGGAGGCGGCGAGCCGCGGCGCTCCGGAGGCGACGCTCGGCGCGGCGGCGGCGCCCGGCGCGGCGGCGGCGCCTGCTCGGGCAGCGCGAGGAGCGAGCCGAGGCCTGTGGATCTCGTCGACCTACTTCGCCGAGGGGCTGCCCTACGCGATCGCGCACAAGGTGGCGGGGGAGTTCTTCACGGCCGCGGGGGCGAGCCTGGAGATCATCGGCCTCGTGTCGCTGTACGGGCTGCCGTGGAACCTCAAGTTCCTCTGGAGCCCGCTCGTCGACCTCCACGGCAGCTCGCGGCGCTGGCTCGTGGGGTGCGAGATCGCGCTCGCTGTGATCCTCCTCGGGCTGGCCGCGGCGGCGGACAGCGGCGCGCTCGGGCTTGTCGCGGCGCTGTTCGGTCTGGTCGCCGTCGCGGCGGCGACGCACGACATCGCGGTCGACGGCTTCTATCTGCAGGCGCTCGACAAGGACGCGCAGGCTGCCTTCTCCGGGCTGCGGGTCGGGGCCTACCGGCTCGCGCTGCTCGCGGGCGCGCTGCTGGTCGCGTTCGCGGGCTGGGCGAGCTTCGGAGCGTCCTTCGCGGTGGCCGCGGTCGGGCTCGCGCTGCTCGCGGGCGCGCACGCCGTGGGGCTGCCGCGGCCGGCTGCCGCGGCGGCCCCGTCCGGCGCGGGCGCCGCGCCGCCGGTCGACCGCGCGCCGGGTGCCGCTGCGGCGACGGGGGCCACCGCGCCCGGCGCGGCCGGTCTGCTGCGTTACGTCGAGCCGTTCCGGGTGTTCCTGCGCCAGCCGCGGATCGCGTCGAGCCTGGCGTTCATCCTCTGCTATCGGGCCGGCGACGCGCTCATGTTCGCGATGTCGTCGCCGCTGCTCAAGAGCCTCGGCCTCGACACGGCGGCGCGGGGCAACGTGGGCGGGGTCGGGACGGTCGCCTCGATCGCCGGCTCGACGCTCGGCGGCGTGCTCATCAAGCGGTGGGGGCTCTCGCGGACCATCTTCCCGATCGCGCTCGTGCAGAGCCTGGCCATCCTGCTCTACGTGGCGCTGGCGTGGTCGCGGCCGACGCTCCCGTGGATCGTCGCGCTCGTCACGCTCGAGCAGTTCGTCGCCGGGGTCGGCACGGCGGTGCTCGTGGTGTTCCTGATGCGGCGCTGCGTGGACGGGTACAAGTCGTCGCATTTCGCGATCGGGTCGGCGCTCATGTCGGTCTCCGCGACGTTCGCCGGCAGCGTCAGCGGGTACCTGGCCGCCCGCGTGGGGTTCACCGCGTTCTTCGCGATCGCCTTCGCGGCGTCGCTGCCGGGCGTCGTCCTGTCGCGCCGGGTGCCGCGGGACTAGGGCCCTTGCTGGTCGAGCCCGCTTGCGTCCTGTCGGCCGCCGGCGCAACCCTCGCCTCCATGCAAACCCACGCGCGTCACGCGCCGCTCCCGCGCGCCGCCCGGCCGATCGTGGCGGCCGTAGCGGCGGCGCTCTCTCTCTCCGGGCCGGCCGCCACGCCCGCCGCCGCCCAGCCGCCCGTCGCTCAACCAAAGGCCGCGCCGGCGGCGGCTCCGCAGGCCGCGCCCGCCGCGCCTGCCGCCGCGGCCCCCAAGGCCGCGCCCGCCGCCGCCGCGCCGAAGGCCCCGCCTGCCGCGGCTCAGCCCGCCGCCGCGCCGCCGCCGCACCTCGACGTCCCCTTCACCAAGTACGCCCTCGAGAACGGCCTCACCGTGATCCTCCACGAGGACCGCTCCCTGCCGATCGTCGCCCTGAACCTCATGGTCAAGGTCGGCTCGCGGTTCGAGGAGCCGGGGCGCACCGGGTTCGCGCACCTGTTCGAGCACCTCATGTTCATGGGCACGCGCCGCGTCCCCACGAAGCAGTTCGACGCGTGGATGGAGGCGGAGGGCGGCTCGAACAACGCGTGGACGAGCGAGGACCGGACCGCGTACCACGAGTCGGCGCCGGCCCACGCGCTCGGGCTCCTGCTCTGGCTCGAGGCCGACCGGTTCTCGTCGCTCGCGGACAGCATGGACCTCGCGAAGCTCAACACGCAGCGCGACGTCGTGCGGAACGAGCGCCGCCAGACGAGCGAGAACGAGCCCTACGGCAAGGTCGACCTCGTCCTGCCCTCGCTCCTGTACCCGAAAGGACACCCCTACCACCACCCGGTGATCGGCTCGCACGAGGACCTCCAGGCCGCGACCGTCGACGACGTGAAGGCGTTCTTCCGGCGGTGGTACGTGCCGAACAACGTCTCCCTCGTGGTCGCCGGCGACTTCGATCCGCAGGAGGCGCGCGGCGTCATCGAGCGGTACTTCGGCGGCATCCCGGGGCAACCCGTCCCCGCGCCGACGGCGCCCGCGCCGGTGAAGCTGAACGGCGTCGTGCGCGAGACGATCGAGGACAACGTGAACCTCCCCAAGGTCGTGATGGCCTGGCACAGCCCCGCGCGCTTCGCGCCCGGCGACGCCGAGCTCGACCTCCTCGCCACGACGCTCGAGCAGGGCAAGGCGAGCCGCCTGTACAAGGCGCTCGTCTACGACAAGGAGCTCGCCCAGGAGGTGAGCGCGACCCAGAGCTCCGGCGACCTCGGCTCGACGTTCACGGTCGAGGCGATCGCGCGGCCGGGCGTGCCGCTCGAGAAGCTCGAGGCCGCCATCGACGCCGAGCTTGCGAGGGTGCGCGACGCCAAGGTGAGCCGCGAGGAGCTCGACCGGGCCAAGAACCAGTACGAGACCGCCTTCGTGACGGCGCTCGAGTCGGTCGCCGGGCGGGCCTCGCTGCTCAACCGGTACGAGACGTGGACGGGCCAGCCCGGGTTCGTGGAGCAGGACCTGAAGCGCTACCGCGACGCGACGGCAGAGTCGATCCAGGCCCAGGCGAAGAGCACGCTCGACCCGAACGCGCGGGTGATCCTCCGCGTCGTGCCGAAGGGCAGCGACGAGACGAAGAAGGCGGTGACGAAATGAGAGCGAGGCACGCAGGTGCGATCATCGCGCTGCTCGCCGCGGCCGCCGGCTGCGGGCCGAAGGCGCCGGCGCAGCCCACGGCCCGGGCCGAGGCGCCGCGCCCGACGGCGCCGGCGGCGGCCGCCCCGCAGGCGGACTCGCTCGGGCCGCGGCCGGAGCTGCCGAAGCCGAAGCCGTTCGCGCCGCCGGCGCCGGTGGTGATCGACGGGCCGAACGGCACGAAGGTGTGGCTGCTCGAGCGCCACACGCTCCCGATCGTGTCCGTGTCCATCACCGTCGCGTCGGGCTCGGCGGACGATCCCAAGGGCGCGGCGGGGCTCGCCCACATCACGGCGAGCATGCTCGACGAGGGCGCCGGGCAGCGGAGCGCGGTCGAGCTGTCGAGCGCGATCAACGACCTCGGCGCGACGCTCTCGGTCGGGGCGCGCGCCGACGGCAGCGTCGCGACCCTCGCCGTGCTGAAGAAGAACTTCACCAAGGCGTTCTCGATCCTGGCCGACGTCGTCGCGCGCCCGCGGTTCGAGGCGAAGGAGTGGCAGCGCGTCAGCGCGCTCTGGCAGAACGACCTCAGGAAGCGCGGCGACGACCCGACGCGCGTCGCCTCGCTGGTCTCGACGGCGGCGCTCTACGGGCCGGGGACGCCGTACGGCCACCCCGTCGAGGGCCTGCTCGCGGACGCGAAGACGATCGGGCTCCCGGCCGTGAAGGCGTTCTACAAGGCGGCGTGGCGCCCGGATCGCGCGGTGATCGCCGTGGTCGGCGACATCACCCGGGACGAGGTGATGCAGGCGATCTCGCGCGACCTCGGCGCGTGGTCCGCCAAGGGCGCGCCGGCGACCGCGGCTGCGGCGAAGGGCGCCTCGCCCGGCGCGCCGCCGGGGCAGGGCGCGCCTGCCGCCGCGCCGTCCTGGAAGCCTCCGCGGCTGGTGCTCGTCGACCGCCCGGGCGCGCCGCAGTCGGTGATCGCCGTCGTGCGGGAGGGGGTCGTCGCGGGCGATCCGCGCAGGCCGTTGCTCCAGCTCGTCAACACCGCGCTCGGCGGCTCGTTCACGTCGCGCCTGAACCAGAACCTGCGCGAGGACCACGGCTGGTCCTACGGCGCGGCCTCGGCGTTCACCGAGGCGCGGCAGCAGGGCGCCTTCGTGGCCCGCGCGTCCGTTGTCGCCGAGGCGACCGGGCCCGCGCTGAAGGAGATGCTCGGCGAGCTCGCCAGGATGGCAGACTCCGGGCTGACCCGGGACGAGCTCGCCAAGGTGCAGGCGCAGGACCGGGCCGACCTCGTCTCGGCCTACGAGACCGCGAACCGCACCGCCCTCCGTTACGCGACGCTGGCGCGGCTCGGGCTGCCCGAGACGTTCGACGCCGCGGCGAGCCAGTCGCGACAGCAGGCCACGCTCGCGGGGCTCGCGGAGCTCGCGCGGGCGGTGGACCCGAAGAGCGCGACCATCGTGGTGGTGGGTCCGCAGCAGGAGGTCCTGCCGCAGCTCAAGGCGATCGGCCTCGGCGAGCCGGAGGCGTGGGACGTCGAGGGGCAGCCGATCCAGGCGAAGAAGGCGCCCTGAGCGGCGCGCGCCGCGCGCTCCTCCTGCTGCGCGGGCAGCGGGAGGAGCGGCCGCCGGCGCCGCTCCTTCAGGGTGCCGTCGGCTCGAAGTCGAGCGGGTTGGTGGGGGCGCCCTCGTGCAGGATGCCGTCGCCGAACCAGTACACGTAGCGAGGCTCCGGGGCCCCGTCGAGGTAGGCCTCCAGCCGGACGACGGCGCCCTCGGTCGTGGTGAACGCCATCGCGTCGATGTCCGAGCCGGTCTCGGCGTGGAAGTACGCGACGCCCTCGTCCACGAGGCGCGTGGCGTCCGTCTTCTCGACATCGATCCCCTCGATGTCGAAGAGCTCGGACGACGTGTCCACCGAGGCGTAGAGATCGAAGCTGCAGGCGACCTGGGACTGGTTGGTGTCGCAGGTCGTCCAGAGCGTCCACGTCCCGCCGGCCGCGTACTCGACGAAGATGCCGACCCCTTCGCCCGGCTCGCTGCTCAGGAGGGCGTCCGTGTCGATGGAGACGCGCATCGGATCGTTCGTGGGAGGCGGTGGGGGGGTGCTGTCCCCGTCGTCCCCGTCGTCCCAGTCGTCGTGGTGGTCGTGGTGGTGGTCGCGGCCGTCCTCGTCGACGACGATGCAGCCGCTCAGCGCGAGGGACGCCGCGACGAGGAGGGACGACCACGGTCCCAGTGAACGAAGCTTCACAAAGTCAGCGGAGAACGTCATCGGATCTGCTCCTGCTCGTGGACGTCGCAAGACATGGGCCAAGCGCTACCGCGATCGTGGCCGGCCCGCCGCCGGCGCCGCCCTCCCCGGGCCCGACGGGAGGTGGATCCTGGGGCGCGACGGGACCGACGGCGCGCTCGGGGCCACGCGCGGCCTCGAGGGCGGCGCGCCGAGCTGCGGCGCCGGCGTGGCCCGCGGCTGCGACCGGGACTCCGGCGGCGAGGCCGACGGCGACCGCTGCGGGGCGGCGCGCGGCGTGGGCGCGGCGTGCGGCGTCGTGACGACGCGCGGCGTCGGGGCCATCCGCGGCGCCGGGGAAGGCGAAGGCGGCGCGGGGATCGCCGGCGAGGCGCGGCGCGGCTCGCGCGCGCCGGCGCGGGGCAGGGCGCCGGCGCCGGACAGACCTCGGTCCGGAAGGGCGGGCCTGGCGACCGGGGCCTCGCCGTCGGGCGACCTCGGGGTGCGCAGCGAGGGCCTCGCGCGCCGGTCGCCGGCCGCGGGGGCAGGGGGCGCCGTCAGGCGGCGCGCCGACGGGGGCGCGAGGCGCGCGCTCGATGCCGGGCTCTTGCCCGCGTAGGCGAGGGCGCGCGGGTCGGGCCGGGCGCGGTGCCTCGGCGCGGACGCGGAGGGAACGCCGGCCTCGGCGAGCGAGGGCGACGCGGGGCGGTAGCTGCCGGGGCGGATCCCGTGGGCCGAGCCCGAGCGACCCGCGCCGCCCGGGCGGGCCTCGCTGTGGCCCGGCCTGCCCGCGGTCGGCCGCGCCGGCCTGTACGTGTGCGAGTGCGCGGCGATGCGCCGGACGATGCCGCGATCGCGGACGATGTGCGTGTGGACGTGGCGGTGGAACACGTGCGTCGTCGGGCAGAAGACGTACGCCGCCGGGGGAACGGTCCACAGCGAGACGGCGACGCCGCCGGTCCAGTAGTAGGTCGGCGGCATCGGGGCCCAGCCGACGTAGCCGTGGTCGCCGACGCGCCACACGACCCACGCCGGGGCGTACACCCGTCCCGGGATCCACGACCAGCCGTGCGCGGAGATCCAGACCCAGCGGCCGTAGTGGAACGGGATGTGGCCCCACGCGTAGTCGCTGACCCACATCCACTCGCCGTCCTCGGTGAGCGACCAGTGCCCCGCGGTCTGGTACGGCGCGAAATCGGGGCCGACGACGACCGCGGAAGGCACCCAGACCCTGCCGTAGCTCGGGTCGTCGATCCAGGTGCCGTAGGGGGCGAGCGGCTCGTCGAACTCGACCAGGGCGCTCGGGTCGGTGTCCTCGTACGCGTCCACCTCGATCTCGGCGCTCACGCCGACCTCCGCCTGGACCGGCTGGGTCTCGGCGGGCTGTGAAGGCGCGGTCTCACCGGCGCTGGCAGGGGCGTCGCTCGTGTAGCCCTGCGGCAGCCCCTGGGCCGCGGCGGTCGACGGCGCGGCGATCAGCGCGGCGATCAGCGGCAGCGCGCCTCCGAGCCGGCGGAGCCGGGCCCTGAACGGGCTCTGCGCCGCGGCGGGCGCGGGGGACAGCGGAGAAGAGGACTGCGGAAGCGGCATCGGGAGCATGATGGGTCCTTCTCGAGGGGGATGCCAGGGAGAGGTCGGGCCGGCCTCGGGCGCCCTGGGACGGCTCTCGCACGTCCGTCAGACGTTGCCTCGCGGCGCGCGGTGCAGCCTGCGCGCGCAACCAGCCTCCTTTGGAATGCAAACGACGTTCCGGTGCTCCGCTCCGTCGCCACGCGGCGCGGCGCGCGACGTCAGTCGAGATCGCTGTCGTCGAGCGCCGGCTTCGGCGCCGCGTCTCCCGCCGCGGGCAGCTCTCGCGGGCGCACCGTGGGCGGCGCCTTCGGCAGGAGCGACAGCCGCGCGTGCGCGTCGGCCAGCTTGCGATCGGCCTCGCGCAGGCGACGGTTCAGCACCCGGATCACCGCGTCGGCGATCTCGGCCGTCTCCCGCACCGCCTCGTGGAAGTCCTCGGCGGAGACCCGGAGCAGCTCCGCGTCCTCGGCGACCACGGCGGTCGAGGCCCGCGGCTCGCTGTCGAACAGCGACATCTCGCCGAAGACGTCGTGCGGGCCGAGGCGGGCGATCTCGCGGCCGTCGAGCGTGAGCCGCACCTCGCCCGAGATGATCGAGTAGAGCGCGCCGCCGGGCTCCCCCTGGCGGAAGATGACGTCGCCGCGGAGCAGCGAGACGACGAGCGAGCCGCGCGCCAGCGCCACGAGATCGTCGCCGGCCACGCGCGAGAAGAGCGGGACACGCTGGAGGAACAGGACCTTCTCGATCGTGGTGTACATCTCGTCCTCGGGGTCGATGCCGGTGCCGCCGGTGACCGCCCAGTATCGTGCGTAGCGCGCCACCGCGGGATCGACATCGGCGCGCAAGGCGGTCAGGCGCTCGCGGGCGCCCGGCGGGCGGGTCACGGAGATCGCGATCGCGGCCGCCTCGCGGACGAGCGGATCGGGATCGTGGCTCGCGGCGAGCGCGTCCTCGGCGGCGCCGAGGATCGTGTGCTGCGCGACCGCGGTGAGCGCGAGCGCGGCGCTGTAGGGCTCGCCGCGGGCGATCTCGCGGCGGAGCCACGCCACGACGCCGGCCTCCGGCGGCATGGGCCTCGTCGGGAAGGCGACGGACAGCGCGAGCAGGCGGTCGACGAGGGCGACGAGGCGCTCGCGGAGCGGGCGGTCGAGGAGCGACTCGAGCACCTCAAAGGCGTTGGCCCGCAGCGCAGGATCCGGGCCGAAGACGTGGGTGCGCACGAGGGCGACGACCTCGCGCGGGTAGGCGAGCTCGCACAGGCGGAGCACCCGGATCAGCCCCTTCCGCAGCCGGCGGAGCAGGTGCTGATCGAGCAGCGGGCTCGCGACGCGGGGGCGCACGGCGATGTAGGCCTCGCGCGTGCGGACGTGATCGACGGTCTCGTCGTCGATGCAGGCGCGGATGACCCGGAGGGGCGCCGGCGGCGCGCGCAGCGCGAGGCGCAGGCGCGAGGCGGACGCGAGCACCTTCTGGCGGAGGGCCTCGTCCGGGTGGGCGATGTGGGCGAGCAGCGCGTCGAGCGCGCCCTGGCTGGAGAGCCGCGCGAGCACCCGCGGGATCGCGAGGCGCGCGGCGCGCGGCGTGTTGTCGTCGTCGAGGCGCGCCGCGAGCTCGGGGATGGCGGCGTCGCCGAGCACCTCGATGGCCCGGGCCGCGGCCGGCGCGAGGGGGCGCTCGGCGAGCGCGTCCGCGAGCAGCGGGAGCAGGCGCGGATCGGCGACGCTCGAGGAGGCGCGCACGGCCGCGCGGCGGACGGTGGGGTCGGGATCGCCGAGGAGGCGCGCGAGCGCGCGCTGGAGCGACGCGCGGCCGGCGAGGCCGAGGACGCGGGCGGCCGCGACGCGATCGCGGGGGGACGGGCTCTCGAGCAGCGCGCGGAGCCGCGGCGCGCCCTCGAGCATGCCGTCGAGGCCGCAGTGGCGCAGGAGCGCGGCGATCGCGGCGACCCGGAGCTCCTCGTCGGCGGCGGCCTCCTTGTCGCTCGGGGCGTCGCTGTCGCCCGGGGCGTCGCTGTCGCCGGGGGCCTTCGTCGACGCGGCCCGGGGCGCGGCGCCCTCCCGCGCGAGCGCGAGCAGCTCGTCGTGCGCGTCCTCCCGCAGCAGGGCGGCGAGGGTGTCGACGGCGGCGACGCGGACGGCGGTGTTGCGGTCGTGGACCGCCGCGCGCGCGATCTCGGGGCCCTCGTCGTGCCCGAGCTCGGCCGCGAGGCGCACCGCCAGCGCGCGCACCCTGGCCGAGCCGTGGCGCGCGAGCGCGGGGACGGCGTCGCGCACGAGCGCGGGCTCGAGCTGCCGGAGCTGGTCGACCGCGAAGAGCACCTGCGTCATGGCGCGGCTGTAGAGCGCCTCCTGGAGGATCGCGCGCGTCTGGGGGCCGTAGACGACGCTGTCGGGATCGATCTGCCGGCGCATCAAGGTCCGGCGCATGGCGTCGAAGTAGCCGCGCCGCACGAGCGGGACGAGGGCGATGGTGACGGCGCAGAGCGGGAGGGAGTAGAGGCCGAGCCGCGCGGCCTCGTCGACGAGCGCGGGGCCCGCCGCCGCGGCGGGCGGGAGGGCGAGCAGGATCAGCGCGCCAAGGCCGTAGCCGAGGGGCTTGGCGATCGCGGAGACGAGCGTCCTCACCCGCTCCCGGAGCGCCGGAGGGAACGGGTAGAAGAGGATCTGCATCGTCGCGTCGTGGAGGGTGAACTGGAGCGCGTTGTCGCTCAGCTTGAGGACGGAGGCGACGGCGAGGGTCGGGCTCGCGAGCAGCGCGGCCGTGCTTGCGGTGAACGCGACCGGCATGGCGAGCAGCCCGCCGAGCACGCCGTGGCGCCGCAGGATCCGGGGCGTCACGCCGAGCTGCAGGACGAGGCCGAGCACGCCGACCGCGCCGTAGAGGAAGCCCATGAAGCGGGCGAGATCGTCGCGGTCGGGGTAGGCGGTGAGGGCGATCGCCTTGAACTGGTAGTCGCCGACCGTGAGGACGCCGAAGAGGAGGAAGGTCAGGAGCGCGACCGTGAGGGCGTAGCGCGAGCGCCACACTTCCATGCGGGGGAGGCGGGCCTCGATGAGCTCTTCGGCGCCGGACGGGGGCCGCTCCAGCGGGTGCCGGCGCGCGAGCCGCGTCGTGAGCGAGGCCATGGCGAGCAGCGCGGCGATGAGCACGAAGAGCAGGTTCTCGGTGCCGATCCACGTGACGACGCCGCCGGTCGCGAAGCCGCAGGCGACGGTGCCGAGGACGCGCCCGCTGCCGATCAGGCCGAAGAGGCGCTTGGCGCTGCGGGGGTCGTGCAGGTCCTGGGCGAGGGCCCAGACGAGGACGCCGGTGAAGTTCGCGATGATCTCGGACCAGATGTAGAAGACGAGGTAGGCGGCGCGGATCTCCTGGCCGATGAGGACGCGCAGCAGCGCGAAGGTGACCGCGCTGAAGAGGGCGAAGGCGACGCACAGCCGCGCGCGCGGCATGCGGCGGGCGATGCGGTCGTAGGCGAGCGCGGCGACGGCGGAGGCGGCGCCGTACACGATCCACATCGGCGCGATCCAGGTGACGGGGAACCTGGTGAGGAAGAGCGCGTCGCGCGCCGAGCGGCCGACGACGAAGATGAGGGCGGCGAGGAAGAGGAGGCAGAAGAGCAGCGCGGTCCGGTGCAGCTCGACGCGGGTGAGGGGGACGCCGAGGACGGCGGTGTCGGCCTCGGGGGCGGCGCTGCTCGGATGCACCCGGCTGGGCCGGCTCGAGGTCGGGCGCACCGACGGCGCGGACCCGGGCGCAGGCGCGGACCCGGGCGCAGGCGCGCTGTCCTTGCGCGGATCGAGCTGCCCGGGGCGCACCGCCTCCGTCGCGGAGGCGCGCTCCTTCGCGCTCGGCTCCAGGGGAGCGGCGTCGGTTGGATCCACCTGCCTCAAGCTAGCCGAGCCCTCTCCCCTGGCGCGTGTTGAAGTCCCCGCGGCGCGTCCGACGCCTGCGGCTCCGTGCGCCGGGCTGCTCGCCTAGCGCTGCGCGGCGCCGCTGACAACTTGTCAGGAACGGACACCGACGATGGCCAGCTCGTCACACCGCGCCGCTCCGAGGTGACCTCTACGGACCTCCGGCGCGACCTGCGACGCGGCCTCCGACGGGGACACGCGCGGGTTTCCGTGCTGTTTGAAGGGCTGTGCGGGGCATTTGCGGCGTGGTACGAGCTGTGCTGAAAGGACGCGCACATGGACACGACAAGGTTTCTCGTGCGGCTCCGGCCGCGAGGGCGGCGGCTCCTCCCGCGGCTGTGCGCGGCGGTCATCGCGGCGGCGGCGCTCGCCGGAGGCGCGCGCCAGGCCGCGGCGACGGTGACCATCAGCAAGGACGTGGAGCGCACCAAGTTCGAGCGGCAGGACGCGGAGTTCCCGCTGTGGATCAGCCGCCAGGACTGCATCGAGGACAACGATCTGGCGTTCACGCTGACGCTGCAGGGCTTCTCGACCAACGACACGCTCGCCGTCTGGGTCAGCGAGTCGCTGGACTGCACCCTGTATTCGAACCGCGACACCGGCACGCGCTGTCGGGAGGTGCTGAGTGTGTCCAACCTCGATGACACGATGCCCATCGTGCTGCCCGTGAAGGAGATCGCGGCGGCGCTCGGCGCGGACGGCTGCGACAGCACGAGGACCAGCACCGGCGCCGTCCCGGTGACCATCTACTTCATGCGGCTCCAATCCCTGGACGCGGACGCGACGGACGTCGCGAAGTGGGAGCAGACCAAGATGGATCTTCAGGGCCCGAAGCCGCCGACCGGGATCGAGGCGCGCGCCGGCGATGGGCGGCTCCTCGTCGACTTCACGCAGAACGAGGACGAGGACGTGCTCGGCTACTACTTCTACTGTGATGAGGGCGGGCAGTCCTCGGCCGGCGCGGGCGACGGCGGCGGGAGCGGTGGCCAGGGCACGGCGGGAGGAGCGGGCAGCTCGGGGTGCCAGTCCTCGCGTCTCGTCCCGGGGGAGATCCCGGACGTCGGGGACCAGTGTGGCAAGGTGGGGAAGGCCAACCGTGGCTCGGCAGAGGGCCTCACGAATGGCAACTCCTATGTCGTCGGCGTGGCGGCCTATGACGCCGTCGGGAACGCCGGGCCGCTCTCGGCGCTCGCCTGTGGGACGCCGGTCGAGGTCGACGGTTTCTTCGAGAAGTACCGAGATGCCGGCGGGCAAGCTGGCGGGGGCTTCTGCAGCGTCGAGGGGCCGGTCGGGGCGGGCCGATGGGTCTCGTGGCCGCTCGGCGCCGTCACGGCCGGCGCGGCGCTGGGGTTGTGGCGCAGGAGCCGCCGGCGCCGCGCGCGGTCTGTCACGCAGGAGAGCGCATGAACCGTCATCTCCGTCATCCGGCCGCGGCGTGCCTCGCCGGCAGCGCGGCGCTCCTCATCGCCTCCGTGGCGGGCGCGCAGTCCAGCCGCTCGACGAGCGACTGGCGGCGGTCCGATCGCTCGAGCATCCAGCAGGAAGAGCGTTATGCCTCGCCTCAGAGCTTCGCGTTCGAGCTCCGCTTCGGCCCGTACTCTCCCGAGGTCGACGAGGATCCCGCCAGCGGGGGCTCCTTCGAGGAGACGTTCGGGGACGACCAGCGGTTCTATTTCGGGATGGAGTTCGACTGGCTGCCGCTCCGGATCCCGTTCGTCGGCGTGATCGGACCGGGGCTCGGCCTTGGAATCACGTCGGCGTCGGCGAACGCCTTCGAGGCGGGCAGCGACGTGAGGGCCGAGGCGGAGGAGACCTCGCTCACCATCATGCCCCTGCACCTGTCGGCCGTCGTCCGTATCGATGAGCTGATGCGCCGGACGGGCATTCCGATCGTACCTTACGCGAAGGCGGGTGTCGGCATGGGGCTCTGGTACTCCGTGTCGGGCCCTCGGCTGGCGAGGCCGGACGGCGTCCGCGCGCAGGGCATCACCTGGGGCACGCACCTCGCGGCCGGCGGGATGCTCGCGCTCAACTGGCTGGATCGCCGCGCGTCTTCCCAGCTCGACGACTCCACGGGCATCAACCATACGTACCTGTTCGGCGAGTGGATGTACGCGAACCTGGACGGGTTCGGCTCGCGCCCGCAGATGCACGTCGGGACGTCGACGTGGATTGCGGGGTTGGCGCTCGATATGTGAGATGGCGAGCGGCGCCGGCGCGGTGGAGGAGCGGCGTCGGCGCGGCGAGCGATGGGAGCGCCGGGGCGGTGCTGGCGATGAAGGTGAAGACCGGGTGCTGGGCGCTGGACGCGCCGCGCCCGGCTGGGCTTCACATCTCGTCGCTCTCCAGCGAGGTGCCGCCGTCGTCCTCTTCGATGACGGTGGTTCCCCGCGGCCGTGCCGTGGCCGGGCGGCGCGGGGGGCTGTCGCTGTCGAAGGCCTTGACGGTCTCCTGGGAAGGCGGCCCGAAGATCGGCATGACGAGCTCGCGCGCGGTGCCCTCGCGCTCGTAAGCGATCTTGAGCTCGTTCGCGCTGGCCAGGGCGCGGTAGGCCGCGAACAGGTCGTCGGGGCGCTCGAGCGGCGTGCCGTTCACCTGGGTGACGACGTCGCCGGGCTTGAGCTCGATGGCGCTCCAGTCCGGGGGCAGCGCGAGGATCTTCCAGCCGATGAAGGCGCCTGCCCGGACGACCTCCTCGACCGGCACGCGCCGCAGGATCCACGGCGGCCCCTGCATCAGCACCCGCTCCACGTCGGCGCGGGCGAGCTGCCCGGCGGGCGCCGCCTGCCTGGCCGGGGCCGCGCTCTTCGCAGGCGGCGCAGGGGCCGCCGCCGGGCCGGACGCCTGCTGCCCGCCGCACCCAGCGAGGACGGCCAGGGAGAGGCATGCGCCGAGCATGAGCTTTCCGTGCGTCGACATCGGGGGGACTATGCGCGGCGGACCCGGGGGGGCCAAGTAAGACGCAGGCGAAGCGGGGGCGATGAGGCGCGCGCGGCAGGGCCGGTGAGCCGAGCGCGCAGCGCCCGTGGGAGGGGCGGCGCGGCCGGTGAGCGAGCGACCAGGGCCAGCGAAGGGCGGCCGGGAGGCTCGTCGGGCTCGAGGGGTGACGGGGTTCGTCGGAAAAGGGTCGGGGAGGCGGGATTTGAACCCGCGACAACGAGCACCCAAAGCTCGTGCACTACCGGACTGTGCGACTCCCCGGGGGTGGCGTCCGCGAGCGGGACCATAGACGAGGTGCCCTGCCGGGGCAAGACGGGTCGAGCCGGCGGTCGAGCGCCCGGAGGCGGCGAGGCGCGTAGGAGCGGGCTTTTCAGGTGCGTCCCCGCGAGAAAGGCGCTGAGATGAGCGCGCCGTATGAGCGAGACGCTGCCGTCGCTGTCGGTCCATCACCTGGCCGTGGTCGTGCGCGATCTGGGGCGGGCCGAGGCCTTCTACGCGGGCGTCCTCGGGTTGCCGGTGGTGCGGCGCTGGACGGATGAGTCCGGAGCGCCGAGGTCGGTGTGGCTCGAGCTCGGGGGCGGCGCGTTTCTGGCCGTGGAGCGGGCAGCGGTCGACGGGCCGACCCGCGCGGACGAGGCGCCAGGCTGGCACTGCGTCGCCCTCGGGATCACCCCGTCCGAGCGGGAGGCGTGGCGCCGGCGGCTGGCCGCGCGGGGCGTGGCCATCGAGCGGGAGAGCGCCTACTCGATGTATGCGCGCGATCCCGAGGGCAACCTGGTGGCGCTGAGCCACTACCCGCACCTGCAGGCGGGGGAGGGCTGAGGGGCCCGGCGCGGGGCCGGGCGATCGGGGCGGGGCTCTGGGGGAGCCGTGGCGGTGATCGGGGCGCGACGAGGCTGCCGGCGGCTGGCGGGAGGGCGGGCCGGCGGAAGCGTGGGCTCGGCGAGAGAGGGCGGGGGATCTGGCTTGATGCGAGAAGCGAGGTGTGCCAGGGTCCGGCGCCCGTAGCGGCTGTACGCCCCTGCCCCCGTAGCTCAGTGGATAGAGCAGCGGTTTCCTAAACCGAAGGTCGCAAGTTCAATTCTTGCCGGGGGTGCTGGTAAATCTCAGGTCATTCCGCAAGGTTAGCCCCCATCGGCTACCGGACGGGACGCGACACCGACCCGGCGTGGCGACAGCGAAACGGGACCCGGCGGGGGGCCTCCCCCGCTTGCGCGGGCAGTCTCCCTGTGCCGCGGGCGCGGTCACGTGGGTCTTCAATTCGAACTCGGTCGGGCTCATGCAAGCGAGCCGTGAATGCCGTGGTTTCGGATTGTAGAGGTAATCGATGTAGTCGCCAATCGATGCGACGCTTGCACCCTGGTGCTTCCGGGCGTGTCTGCGGAAGCGGGCCAGGGCCGATCGGGCGGAGGGCGCGCGCTCAGCCCTCGCGCGCGACGCGGATCGCCTCCGCCAGCTTCTCCGGGGTGACCTCCCGGTCCTGCAGCAACGCCGCGGCCCAGGTCGCGACCTCGGCCGGCGTCCGGAAGATGTTCGGCGCGGGCGCCTGCGTCCCGCGGGCCTGCAGCCGCATCATGACGGCGCGGACCGAGGCAGCGATGAACCCCTCGGACTCGATGAGCGTGGCCATGCCCTTGAGGTATCCCCCGGGGGCGCTCGCCGCCCGCTGCATCGCCGCCCGGGTCTTCTCGTCGGGCGGTCTGGTGCCGTAGGGAGGGAGCACGATCAGGAACGCCGCCCCTCCCGGCTCGCGCGCCGCCCAGACCTGGAAGAACGCCCGGGAGCGCTCGACGCCGGCGACGGTGGCCTGCCCGCGCCAGACGAGCAGCATGAGCCGACGCCAGGTCGCCACCACGTACGCGTCCGTCCGCTCCAGCAGCTCGACCTTCACCGGCACGGAGGAGGTCACCATTGCACGCGATTGTCCTCCCCGGGGGGTGGCCGCCGCAAGATCGGCGAGCAGGTAGGAAAGTGCGCGGACGAGCGCGAAGCTCGTCCGCGCCGCCGCGGTCGATCGCCTGCCGCCGGCGCGCCTCACCGCCCGCGAGCGCTGCCCAGCCGCCGAGCGGCAATCACGTCCTCCCGCGCCGATGGGACTGCAGGTCGCGCCGCGCGGGAACGCCGATGTTCCGCGAGCAGACAGCTCGCCGCGTCGCGCTCGAGATAGCGCTCCCCGAAGGCATTGCGCACGACAGCGGTGTTCAGCGCGCCGGGCGAGCATCCATTCGAATGCACCGACCTCCAGCATCGCGGGGTCGACCCCATGCTTGATGCCGAGCTCCTCACACCGGTGAGCGAGCGCGTGACCCGATCGTCCCGGCGGCCAAAGCGCGAACAGCAGCGCAACGACGTGCGGACTGTGGGGGTGCGTGATCGCCAGGCCGTCCTGTGCGCACGCGGACGGCGGGCCGGCGCCCCACCACGACCCGCATCGTCGAGCCGAGCGAGCGCCGCGATCGGGCACGTCCACGGCGGCGACCGCCGTCACGTCCGGTGCAATGGACCGCGCTGGAGCCGGCGTCACCGCTCCGCCTCGACCAGGCTCTCTGGCGTGATATTGTTGGCTACGTCACATTTTTAGTCGCGCTGTCGTCTCCATGCTGCGTGAGCAGTCCACCGTCTCCCGGCGCCGCTGCCTCGCTCATCTCTCCGATGGAGCCCCTCTCTGGCGACGACGGAACGCCCGGTGGGTGGATCGGCGCGTCGCGCCCGCAAGCCAAGCGCCTTCCTGCCGGACGCTGGCCGTGGAGCCCCGGCCGCGCGGCGCGGGTGCCCCGGTGAGATCCTCCCGTGTCGATCCAGCCATGCTTCGCTCGACTTCCGTGCTTGCTCATCCCGTTTGACAGAAAGAACGCACGGCCCTCGCAAAGAAGGAGCAACGTATGCTGTCGACGCAGCGGCTCGTAAGAGACTGGATCGGCGCCTCGCTCGCGCTCGCCGCCGCCCCGGCATGGGCGGCCTTGCCCCCTGCCGGATTCGGCGATTCGTGGTCCGCGTGGGGCTATCACCCTCCCCGAGGGGAGAGCGCCGTGTACCCGGATGTCTGCAGCCTCGACGCGCCCTACAACGAACCGCCGTTCACGGGAGACGAAGATACCGGCAAGAGCTGCCCCAGCTACGCTACAGAGTCGCCGCGGTGCACAGGACCTTTCTGCCCCGCCAGCGGCGTGTGCGCAGGGACCGTCGTGCTGCACGAGGACCTGAACTCCTGCGAGCGAGAGGGCTGCTGCCTGCCGGGGTCCGTCGGCATCGATGGCGTCGTCGACGTCGTACCCTACCTGGCACGGCCGGCGGAATGGCCGCTCTCCGCCGACGCTTCCGTGGACCACAGCGCCAACGTCGACGACAGCCCAGGCCTCGCGAGGGCCATCGAGTGCGCAGCGTCGCTACCGACCTACAGGCGCACCGTGCGCTTCTCGGCCGGGCGGTACGTGCTGCGCACACCGCTGAGACCCCAGCACGACGCGCTGACCCTGGAGGGGCCGGAGCTGTCTCCGGATAGCCGCCCGGGCGATCCAGAGACCGCGACCCTCGTGGCGATCCCCTGCAACCCGGAGCAGCTCCCCGGGGCGATCCAGGTCAACAAGGCCGCCAGGAGCGGTGACGCCGTCGACGAGGTCTGGGGGCTCTGGATCCGCAATCTCCAGATCGAGCTCACGGAGGGGCCACGAAGGCGGGCCAACAGCGGCATCCAGCTCAACAACTGCTCGGACTGCGAGGTGGAGAACGTCATCATGCGGTACGCGCCCCTCGCGCCTCAACTGCCTTCTTGCAAGCCGTCCAACCTGGATGGGATCACCTTCGCCCTCGGATCCGGGGGCGTGATCCGGAACGTGATCGTGGACGGCGTACCGAAGGGCGGCATTTATCTGCCCTCGATCGCCGGATACCACGACACGCCCCCGATCCTCGTCGAGAACTGCGAGGTCAAGAACATCGACGGACCGATCGCGGCCGCCGCGATCAAGATCATCACCGCCAATGTGACCGTGCGGAACTGCGAGGTCCACCATAGCCTCTTGCATCCAGGGGACGGCTCCACGGCGAGCCACAATGGGTACGGGCTGTGGATCGCGACCCAGGTCAGCGTCGGACCCGGCGTCCCGAGCGCCGTGCCCGCGAACGTCCTTGTCCAGGACAGCTACTTTCACCACAACGGAGGCACCGGCGTCGCCATGATGAGCGCCGTCGAGGACGATCGCCCGACGGGGATCCGGCTCGAGAGGATCAGGTCTGCCTACAACGGGAACTATGGCGTGCACATCCAGGCAGGCACCGGCGTGCAGCTCCGGGACCTCTGGTCCTGGGGCAACGGCCTCTACGGCATGTACCTGAGCTCGCGGACGTCGCTGCCGGCGAGCGCGGTCCGGGTCGGAAGTGTGATCCTGGAGCGACCGCTCGTCTTCGACAACAGCCTGAGCGCGACGTCGGGCTCCTACCCCGGTATCAAGATCGACGCGAGCGACGTCACGATCTACGGGGGCGAGGTCGCGCGCTGTGACGCCTCGCGCGGGAGGCAGTCGAGCTCCATCCAGCAGCAATGCTGGCTGTCGGGCCCGACAGGCGCGCAGGTCCTCTTTCACCCGGAGGACAACGTCATCTGGGGCGTGGGCAGGCGCGCCACGAGCGCGCCGGAGCTGCTGGCGTGCCCTCATGAATGAGCCGCGCCCAGGGCCTGGCGCTGGTCAGCCATCGCGATGTTCCGGGGGATCTTGGAGGATCTCCGCCGGCGCAGGATCATCCCTTCCTTGCCCGCTTGTAGGCCTTGAACCACCGCTTCGACGTCACCTGCAGGCTCTCCCTCAGCCAGTCGTCGAGATCGCGCAGGTCGAGCCCGGCGAACGCCTCGGCGTGCTGGCGCGCGAGGATGCTCACCTGCGCCTCGAGCACCGCGCGCAGATCGCTCTTCTTGAGCTCCTCGATGTCCAGCGAGGCCCGCCCCAGGCGATCCCGGAGCAGGTAGACGCTCCGGCCGACCTGCACCTCGACATAGAACGGCACCTCGAGGCCGCGCCATATCGACCCCTTCACCCGATCGAGCCTGTCCTCGTCCTCGTGCAAGAAGTTGTTCCAGCTCGTCGCCGCGTGGGTCGTCTCCTTGAGCTCCAGGAGACGCAGCCGCCGCTCGTCGCCCCGCTCGCGCGCGAGGATCAGGTACCGCTCGAGCCCGCCGGAGCCCCCGGAGTCCCGGTCCCGATGCGCGAGCTCGATCACCTCGACGTCCGCCCGCCCGCCGAGCCGCCCGAGCGCCTCGAGCAGCTTCCCCCCGAGGTCGGCCTCCGGGCGCGACAGCTTCAGCGCGGGCTCGCCGAGCCGGAACGCCTCGCCCTCCGTCCACTTCGCGAGCTGCCGCGCGTCGCGGGCCGCGACGTCGGGATAGAGAGACTCGGGGAGCTCGCGCAGAGGCTCGTTGCCCTGCAGCATGTCCTCGTAGAGCTCCATGAGCTCGCCGAGCGCCTTCCTGTCGTCGAGCAGGAGCCGGAGCACGGTGAAATACCGGAGCGCGTCCAGCGCGGCGAGGCCGGGGCCCGCGTCGTCGAGATCGTTGAACACGTAGCGCGGGCCCACCGTGAACGTGATGAGCCCGAAGTTGTCGGGGTGCGCGTCGCCGAAGCACAGGCAGCGGCCGCCAGGCACCTTGCTCCGCGGCACGTCGAGCAGATCCACGTGCCACGCCTGCGGGAAGCTCCGCATGAAGCGCATCGGCGAGCGCAGCGCGGACTTCCATTTCTCCTCGAACTCGACCGGCTCGACGTGCGGATTCACCGCCCGGAAGAACGCCCGGGTGAGCTCCTTGACGGGCGGCAGATCGCTCTCTCGAATGGGGCGCATCGCGTCTCCTCCGGCCGGACGGGTGACGCGCTCGATGACAGGACGCCCTGTCACCCCGCGAGCGCGTCACCGCCCGCGCGCCGCTCTCGTAGCACGCGCGGACGGGTCGTGAGGAGGGAGAACCACCGGGGCGGGGACTACGGAGCGGCCGCGGCCACGTCGCACGTGAACGGCGAGAACACGTCGTACGACCCGACGAGCACCGTGTAGACGCCGCTGTCCGGGCAGACGAACGGCGCCTGCGGGCACAGGCCGCACGTGTCGTCGACCGAGGCGAGCGCCTCAACGCCGGTGCAGCCCGACACGCCGTCGCACACCCGGATCACCGGATCGTTCCCGCAGGCGCAGCCGCAGCCGACCGTGATCGGCGCGCCGGGCGTGCAGGGCACGCCTTCGAACCCGGGCGCGATCGACCAGCCGCAGTCGCGGTCCGGACCTCCAGAAAACGCCGGGCACGCCGCGAGCGGGTCCCCGGGGGTCGTCGGGACGTCCTCCGGGATGGTGACCGGGATCTCGACCGTGTTGTTGTCGTAATCGCTCTCCGGCAGCGTGCGATCGTGGTTGATCGCGATGCGGAGCAGGTAGTCGCCCGCTGCCACGCCGGTGATGTCGACCCACTGGCAGTCGAGGCTGGCGTGGTACACGTCGCTCCAGCCGCGCTGGATGCCCTGGAAGCCGCAGTGGTAGCGCGGCGTGGTCGGCGCGCCCGGGACGCCCACGGGCGAGCTGTCGAGCAGGCAGAACGCCTGCTTGTGGCCGGTCGCGACGACCGAGCCGGTCGCGTCGAGGAGCTCGTACAGCGCGTAGCCGTTGAAGTGATAGTGAGCGTGGCAGGCGGAGAACTCGAAGCCGGGGACGAGGGTCGGGTCGCCGAGGATCATGTCCGCCTCGCCGACGTTGGGGGTCTCCGTCGAGAAGCGCATCAGGCGGCGATCGCCCGCCGAGCCCACGCAGCCCTCCACGATCGCGCAGCTGTCCGCCGGGAAGACCTCGTGGCCGATGTTCAGGCTGAACTGCGCCACGTCCGCGGAGACCGTCAGGTCGGGCAGCGGGCACGTCGCGCCCGGCTCGAGCCGCGCGCAGGTGCCCATGAAGCCGCCGAGGCAGCAGGTCTCGCCCGCCGCGCAGTCGCTGTCCGACGCGCACAGCGCCGACGCGGCCGGCTGCTCCTCGACCTCGATCACGATGTCGAACGAGCCCTGATCGAGGCTCACCTCGTCCACCCCGGCGCGGAAGCGCAGCGCGACCGTCGTGCGCTGATCCGCGTAGACGTCGAACCACTGGGGGTTCATCGAGATGAGCTGCGCCTGCACCGGCTGCGCCACGCCGTCGAGGTTCAGGCGCTCGAGCCGCCACCCCTCCTGCAGGAAGGCGTAGTAGCCGCCGACCGGCACGTCCGCGCTGATGCGGATCCGGTTCGGGTCGTCCTCGGTGTTGAAGAACAGCGTGTCCTGGGGCCCCTGGACCATCACGACCCCATCGCGCAGCCGGTACATGGTGCCCGAGGGCGCCTGGCCCACGAGGCTCATCTCGACCTGTCCCGTCTCCTCCTTCTCCCTCTCTTCCCCCACACATCCCACGAGAGCCATCATCCCAAAGAGCGCAACCTGTGTAAGCTTCATGCGACCCGCAGTCCTCCTCGTCCTCCGCCTCAGGACCCTTGATGCCGTCACGGCACCGGCTCCTTCGCGGAAAGATCTCGGTACGCCCGAACTTCTCAGGACATCACATGTCCCCGGTACTGTCCATGGGGCCACGGCGCGCCGAGGCGCTCGACATGCCGCTGGCGCTCCGTCTTCCCACGTGCCGCTTACGTGCCGTGGGCGTTCGATCTACCTACCCGCCTTACCCGCCCTACCCGCCGCGCGCGCCGCGCGCGCCCGGCGCGAGACGAGAACGTGCTTTCTTGGTGTCTACTTGACAGTCGTTGTGTCGCGATGCAGGATGCTCCTCGTGACGACGTTCAAGCTCGACGAGCTCGCGGTCGAGGCGGGCGTGGCGCCGCGCACGGTGAGGTATTACGTGCAGCGCGGCCTCTTGCCGGCCCCGGAGTTCCGCGGGAAGGACACCGCCTACGGGCGCGAGCACCTCGCCCGGCTCCGCGCCATCAAGGTGCTCCAGCAGGCGCACCTGCCGCTCGAGGAGATCCAGGCGCGCCTCGCGGGCGCGGGCGTGGAAGAGATCGAGCGCATCGCCGCGGCGGGGCCGCCCCGCGCGGCGGCGGCGCTCTGTCCCGGCCCGGACGTCGCGCCGCCGGCCCCGGTCGCCGGCGCGCCGCGCGGCGAGCGCTGGGAGCGGGTCGAGATCGCCGACGGGGTGGAGCTCCACGTGCGGAGCGACGCGCCGGAGCGCTCGCGGCGCATCGCCCTCGATATCGAGTCTCGTTACGCAACCCTTGCCCTGAAAGGCTCGCGATGAACCCGTCCACCGATGTGTCGCTACCGGCGCCGATGTCGTGTCTGCGCTCCTCCGAGGGCCGCCCGGTCCCGCTGCTCGGCGTCTCGCTGTCGGGAGAGGTCCTGGGCGGCGCGGCGCGGCTGGTCGTGCGGCAGCGCTACCGGAACGAGGAGCGCCGGCCGATCGAGGCGATCTACACCTTCCCGCTGCCCAGCGAGGCGAGCATCGCCGGGTTCGCCATGGAGTGCGCCGGCCGCAGGCTCGAGGGGGAGGTCAAGGAGCGGGAAGAGGCGTTCCGGGACTACGACGAGGCGATCTCCACGGGGCACGGCGCCGCGCTGCTCGACGAGGAGCGGCGCAACGTGTTCACGGCGAGCGTCGGCAACCTCCTGCCCGGGGAGGAGACGGTCGTGGAGGTCGCGTTCGTGCAGGCGCTGAAGGCCGACGAGGGGGCGCTGCGGCTCATGGTCCCGACCCTCGTCGCGCCCCGGTACATCCCGGGCGCGCCGCAGGGGGACAGGACGGGGCACGGCGTCCAGGAGCCGACGGACGCGGTGCCCGACGCGGACCGGATCTCCCCGGAGATCGCGCGGGTGGACTACGGCATCACCGTGGACATCGTCTTCGATCTGGGGCGAGACGTCGCGATCGAGAGCCCGTCGCACGCCATCGAGGTGCGCCGGGAGGAGGGCCACCGACAGCGCGTCTCGCTGCGGAACGACAGGGCGGCGCTGGACCGGGACATCGTGCTGCTCGCCGCGGGCGCGCCGGGCGTGCAGGCAGGGCTCGTCTGCGACAGGCGCCCCGGCGAGGAGGGGACCTTCGCGCTCACCGTGGTGCCGGATCTGTTCGACGCGAAGCGGGCGGCCGCCCGGCGCGACGTCGTGTTCGTCGTCGACGTGTCGGGCTCGATGCAGGGCGAGAGCATTGACCAGGCGAAGCGCGCGCTGCGGCTGTGCCTCCGGCACCTCGCCGAGGGCGACCGGTTCGGGGTGATCGCTTTCTCCAACGATTTCCACGCGATGGATCCGGCGCTCGCGCCGTTCACGCAGCGGACCCTCGAGGCCGCGGACGCGTTCGTCGAGCGCCTCGTCGCGTCCGGCGGCACGGAGATGCTGAATCCGCTGCTCGCCGCCGCGGGCATGCTCGGCGACGCGGAGCGGGACCGCGTGATCGTCCTGCTGACGGACGGTCAGGTGGGCAACGAGGCGGAGATCGTCGACCGCGTCGCCGAGGCAGGCAAGGGGGTGCGGGTCTACACGTTCGGCATCGGGACGAACGTGAGCGAGCTGCTCGTGAACGACCTCGCGCGGAGGACGCAGGGGGCCGCGGAGCTCATCCACCCGGGCGAGCGCATCGACGAGAAGGTGACGGCGCAGTTCGCGCGGGCGACGGCCGTCCGGGTCGCGGGGGTCACGGCGCGCTTCGAGGGCGTCGACGTGGGCGAGCTCGCGCCGGCAGAGCCGCCCGCGCTCGTGGACGGCGAGCCGTGGGTGCTCTACGGCCGTTACGGCGCGCCGGGGGTAGGGCGCCTCCAGCTCCGCGGGAGCCTGCGCGGGGAGAGCTTCTGCCTCGAGGTGCCGGTCGAGCTCGCGGCGGAGGCGTCGCGGCCGGGGCTCGAGGCGCTGTGGGCGGGCGCGCGGGTCCGGGAGCTGGAGGAGTCGGAGCGCGGGCTGTCCGGTAAGCGCGCGGAGGCGATGCGGAAGCGCATCGTGGACCTCGCGGTGCGGCACCGGGTGGCGTCGAAGCACGCGTCGTTCGTGGTGATCGAGCGGCGCACGGGCGACCGGCGGGCGCACGGGCAGCCCGAGGCGAGGCCGGTGCCGGTGAGCGCGCCGGCGGGGTGGGGGATGTCCAGCCGGCCGGCGGCGCCGATGGCGGCGTTCGCCGCGATGGCAGCGCCGATGGGAGGCGGGCCGGCGGTCGCTCCGCGCGCGGGGCTTGCCTCGCATGTCGTGAGGGCCTCGGCGCCCGCGGCGCCCGTCGCGGCCGCGCCCGCGCCCAGGCGACCGCCGGCCCCGTCGGCCGGCGGCGGTCTCTGGTCGCGCGCCAAGCAGCTCTTCCAGCCGAGCGCGGGGCCGGGATCCGCGGAGGGCTCGGCCGGCCCGGCGCGCGCCCCCGCGCCGATGGGCGGCGCGGCGCCGGGAGGACCCGCGGGGCCGCAGCGCTGGCCCGCACCGGCGCCCGCCGCTGCGCCGGCGCCGAGCGCCGCGCCGGCGGCGACCCAGGACGCCGGGACGCAGACGGGCGGCCTCGGGCGCGTCTTCGAGGAGCAGCTCGCGTCCGGGCTCTGGGAGCGCGGCGAGTCGACCGATCTCGGCCGGCTCACCAGCACGGCGCTGTGCCTCGCGGCGTGCCATGAGCAGGGCGTCGACTCGGCCCATCCCATCTACGGCGCCCAGGTGGCCAAGGCGGTCGAGGCGCTCTGCGCGCTGGCCGCGTCGCTCCTCCAGGGCGGCGGCGCGAACCGCGAGGTGGCGGCGGCGCTCTCGGCGGCCTACCTCGTCGCGAGCGGGCGGCGGCTGAGGGCGCGGGTCCAGGACGTCGCGTCCGCGGCGGCGTCCGAGGCGGTGCGCGAGGTCGCGGGGGAGCTCGGGGACGCGGGGGCGCTCAGGAGAAGGGTCGAGGCGCTGCGCGGCGCCTGACGGGCGCGCCGCGGCGGGGTGGCCGCGGCGGCGCGCAGGTCGTCCTCAGGGGTACGTGTCGTCCGCGCCCTTCGCGCCGGCCGCCGGGGGTGCCGCGCCGGCCGGGCGTGCCGCGCCAGCCGGGGGTGCCGCGGGTGCCGCGGGTGCCGCGCCGGCCGCGGGTGCCGCGCCGGTCGGGCGTGCCGCGCCGGCCGGGGGTGCCGCGCCGGCCGGGGGTGCCGCGCCGGTCGGGCCTTCCACGAACTGCGCCGTCCCCTCCACGACGATCTCGAGGCGCGGATCCGCCGGCTGCGCGGGCGCACCGCCGGCCGCGTCGGCAGGCGGCAGGTCGGCGAAGGCCGCGAGGCTCAGGCGCGCGAGGGGCAGGCCGGCCTCCTTGGGCTGCGCCAGGAAGAGCAGCACTGCGCGCGCCTGGGCGACCGTCACGTCCCAGCCGTTGCGCCACGCGACGCTCGGCGCGCCGCTCGTCGTGTGACCGACGATCTGATAGCCGAGGCCCTTGAACGCCTCCTGGCCGCGGATGATCGCGGCGATGTCCCGCAGGGTCTTCTCTCCCGCCGGGGAGAACGCGTCGCGGTTGCCCTTGAACAGGAAGCGCGTGGGGATCGAGATCACCACGCGGCCGTCGCGCGGGGCGACCGTGACCTCGCCGGCGGCCACCGGGAGGAACGCCCGCAGGACGCCGCTGTCGCGCTCGGGCGCCGGGCGCGCCACGGCCGCGTCGCCGCGCGGGACCCCCGCGCCGAGGTCGAGGCCCTCGGCGCCCAGCGGATCCTCCCTCGCTGGCGCCGCGGCGCCCCCGCGCGCGACCTCCTCCTCGAGCAGGCGAATGCGCTGCTGGCTCGTCTGCAGATCGCGCTGGAGGCGCTCGGACCTGTCGAGCTGGGCCTGCCACTCGAACTCGGTGTAACCGCACCCGACGAGGAGCGCGGGCGCGAGCAACGCGGCCAGGCGGCGTCCGACGCCCGCGACCCGGGAGAGGGAAGGGTGGGGGAGGCA
This sequence comes from Sorangium sp. So ce406, assembly GCF_051474675.1. Taxonomy (NCBI): domain Bacteria; kingdom Pseudomonadati; phylum Myxococcota; order Polyangiales; family Polyangiaceae; genus Sorangium; species Sorangium sp. So ce406. The sequence goes on from NZ_CP150340.1 coordinate 2,774,446, forward strand.
AGGGGAGGCGGGAGAAGGCGCGGCTTCGGCGCGTTCCATCTCGCTCGCCGCGACACCCACAGCAGGCAATTGCACTTGGCAGGCTCCTTCTCGACGGATCATCCGGATCCATCCTGCTCGCGCCGGTTGCGCTGAGCGGGCGGGAGCCTATCCGAGCGGCCCTGGTCCCACAAGGCGCGCGCCCGGCGACGGTCGCCCGGTCGGACGGGCTCAGCGCGGGCCGAGGACGGCGCCGACCGCGCAGCGGAAGAGCCACGGCGCGGACGCGAGCGCGGTCAGGAGGCCGTCGCGGAGGCGCGGGCGCCGCGCGATGAACAGCACCGCGCGCGTCGCGACCGCGTAGCGCAGGAACTCCCGCCGGAAGACGCGCGCGTACGCGGCGAGCGGGGCCGCGCTGCCGCCGCGCAGCGCCGCGTCGAGGGCGGTCGACAGCGCCGCCGCGCTGACGAGCGCGAGCGAGATCCCCTCGCCGGTGATCGCGTCGATGTAGCCGGCCGCGTCGCCGACGAGCGCGAAGCGGTCGTCGTGCAGCCGCGCCGACGCCCGCTCGAGCGGGCCGCTGCCCCGCGGCGTCGAGTCGGCCGGCACCCCCGCGACACGGTCGGCCAGCGCCGGGAAGCGGCGCACGAGGCGCTCGGCCGACGCGCGGCCCTCGAGCGTGTCGCCGTCCCACAGGAACGCGACGCCGACGCGCTCGGGCCCCGCGGGCGTGACGTACGCCTCGACACCATCCGCGAGGTGCACCTCGACGAACGTCGACCACGGCGCGCACCGGAAGTGCTGGCGCAGGCCGAGCCGGCGCGGCCCCGCGGGCGGCGCGTCCCAGCCGAGCGTGCGGCGCACGCGGGAGCCGAGCCCGTCCGCGCCGACCACGTAGCGCGCCTCGACGACGCGCCGCCGCGTGACGAGCCGCGCGCCGCCGCCCGCCCGCTCGATCCGGAGCACCGGCTCGCCCGCGGAGAGCCGCGCGCCGGCGGCCCGCGCCCGCGCCGCGAGCGCCGTGGAGAGCGCCGTACGGCGTACGCCGAGCCCCCCGGGCGCCGGCAGCGGCGCCTCGACGCGCAGGCCGTCCGCGCGGAGGTACCGGATGCCCTCGATCGGCGCCCGCTCGGCCGGATCGATCTCGGACAGCGCGCCGAGCTCCGCGAGCGCGCGGCAGCCCTCGGGCATCACCCCCTCGCCGCACGCCTTGTCGATCGGCCACGCCGCCTGATCGAGGACGATCACGTCGTGGCCCCGCCGCGCGCAGCCGATCGCGACCGCGAGGCCCGCCGGCCCGCCGCCGACAACGGCGATGTCGCACCGCGCGGTCACGGCGCCGAGGGCCGCTCGGGCGCGGCGCGGCGGCCCGGCACGAGCCGCGGCAGGCCGCCCATCTGCGCCGCGTACCCGGGCCCGAGCGCCTCCTCCTCGGCGCGGATGCGCACCCGGAGCACGGCCGCGTTGAGCGCGCTGAAGACGAGCGCGGTCAGCCAGGCGCCGTGGATGAGCGGGATGGCGACCATCTCGACGATCACGGCCGCGTAGTTCGGGTGGCGCAGGTAGCGGTATGGCCCGCCGGACACCGGCCGCGCGCCCGGCACGACGATGATCCGCACGTTCCACTGCTCCCCGAGCGTGGCGATGACCCAGTACCGCATCGCCTGCGCGAGCAGCGCGGCGGCGAGCGCGGCGACGCCGAGCAGCCCGGGGAACGGCCGGTCGAGCGCGCCGACCTCGAGCGCGCACGCCGCGAGGAAGGCGGTGTGCATCAGCGCCATCACCCGGAAGTGCCGCTGCCCGACCTCGACGCCGCCCCTCTCGAAGGCGCGGCGCGCGTTGCGGCGCGAGATGGCGAGCTCGGCCAGCCGCTCGAGCGCGACGGCGCCCAGGAAGGCGAGGTAGAGGAGCTCCGAGGTCACCATCGGAGGAGCGCGATCTCCGAGCAAAAGCCCGGGCCGAACGCCATCATCACGCCGTACTCCCCGGGCCGGGCCTCCGCGGCGTCCAGGAAGTCGCGCAGCACGAACAGCACCGACGCGGACGACACGTTGCCGATCTCGCGCAGCGAGCTCCACGAGCGGGCGAGCGCCTCCTCGGGCAGCTCGAGCGTCTCGGTGATCGCCTCGAGCACCTTCGGCCCGCCGGTGTGGACGATCCAGTGGCGGATGTCGCCCCGCGACAGGCGGTGGCGCGCGAGGAACGCGTCGACGTCGCGCCGCACGTGCTCGCGCACGAGCGCCGGCACGCCCGCGGAGAGGACGACGCGGAAGCCGGTGTCGACGACGTCCCAGCCCATGATGTGCTCGGTCTCCGGGTAGAAGACGGCCTGCGCGTCGAGCACCGCGGCGCCGCCCGTCCGGCCGCTCTTGCGGGCGGCCTGCGCGCCGCGCGCGACGACGGCGGCGGCGCCGTCGGCGAAGAGCTGCGCGGCGATCACGTTCGCCGCCGAGGTGTCGTCGCGCTGCAGCGTGAGCGAGCAGAGCTCGACCGAGAGCAGGAGCGAGGTGTGCTGCGGGAAGGCGTGCAGCGTGTCGGTGACGCGCCCGACCCCGGCCACGCCGGCCACGCACCCGAGGCCGAAGACCGGGGTGCGCTTGATGTCGCGCCGGAAGCCGAGCCGGTTGACGAGCCGCGCGTCCAGGCTGGGCGCCGAGATGCCGGTCACCGAGACGAAGACGATGTGGTCGACGTCCTCGGGCCCGAGGCCCGCCCGCTCGAGCGCGTCGCGGCAGGCGCGCTCGCCGAGCTCGAGCGCGCACGCGCTCCAGCGGCGGTTCTGCTCGGCGAACGTCGAGGGCGCGTAGTAATCGTCGATCGGCAGCGCGAGGTGGCGCCCCCGCACCTCGATCGATCGCCGGACACGCTCCACGAGCGCGAGCGCGTCGCCCTTGCCGGCCCAGAGCCGACGCAGCCCCGCGCAGGTCTCCTCCTGCGTCGCGTAGTGCGGCGGCAGCGCCGTTCCCACCGCCGCGATCGTCGGGGAAAAAGGCATCTCCATAGGGTCCAAGCTCATGGTGGGCGGCAGTCTCGCACCGGGGAATGCCGCCGGCCATGGCGATCTCGCGCACCCGCGCGCCGTCGCAGCTTCACCGCGCCTCGTGCGCGAGGCGCGCGAGGCGCGCGATTCGCTGTTGATCCGTGCCGCCCGCTGCGCCAGAGGTCTCCCGGGAATGGCGGGTCCGGGCGCCGGCGCCCGCCGCACAGCAGACAATGGCTCAAGGTTACCTCTTCCTGATCATCGCCCTCCTGTTCAACGCGACCGCGAACATCCTCATGAAGCTGGCGTCGCGGCGCGTCCCTGCGATGGAAGGGCTCTCGCTCGTCCAGAAGGGGCTCGCGCTCGCGACGAACTACCACCTCATGCTCGGGCTCGTGCTCTTCGCCTCGAACATCCTCTTCTACGTGCTCGCCCTGAAGCGCATCAACCTGTCGATCGCCTACCCGATCATGTCGTCGGGAGGATTCCTGATCATCTCCGTCTTTTCCGTCTACTACCTGCGTGAGACCCTGACGACGCTGCAGATCGGCGGCATCGTCATGATCGCGGCGGGGATCGCGATGGTCGCGTACAACATGAGCTAGCGCCGGGGCGCTCGCTCGAAGGACCAGCCTCCGACGGGGCGGGATCGACCACGGCCGTCAAGGCAGCAGGAAAGCGACGCGGTCCGGCGCGCTTTGCGCGAAGGAGGACCGAGGGAGCCGGCATCCACCCGGCGAGAGTCGAGCGGCGACGCAGGAGCCAGCCGAGCCTCGAGGGTCGAGGCACGCCGGCGACGGCGCCTCGCGCCGCCTGTCTCCGGGCGCATTTGTAAATACTACTTACTAAGTGTGAAGATGCTCTCGGAGCCGGGGTGCCGCTCGCAACACAGGAGATCTCGATGGTACGATCGACTACTCGGCGATGGATGGCGCTCGGGGGCTGCGTGGCCCTGTTCGCCGCGGGGTGCTCGGACGCGGAGGAGGGCGCCACGGCGCACCTCGACGCGGTGTCGCAGTCCGTCACCCTGGCGGATCGGCTCGCCGAGTGCGCGCAGGATCCGCGCGTCGTGGCCGGGCTCGTCTCCCAGGACATCTGCGCGGGCGCGGGCGTCTTCTTCCACGAGACGTTCGAGGGCAACGGCCGCACCTGCGGCACCTGCCACCCGGTGGACAACAACACGACGCTCGACGTGCAGTTCATCAGGGCCCTGGATCAGAATAGCCCCGATGACCCGCTCTTCGTCTTCCGGCAGGTCCCCGAGCTCGCCGAGCTCGAGACCTCGGACCTCCTGGACGACGCGGGCATCCTCGAGAACGTGGACGGCTTCATCGATGCGAGCCACCGGTTCGTCTCGCGCGGGGTGAACCACATCCTCTCCTTGAGCACCAGCATCCGGGCGGATCCCGGGGACGGCACCGCCAACCCGCCGGCGGAGCGGACAGGCTGGGGTGGGGACGGCTCGAGCGACGGCACGCTGCGCGGCTTCCTCAAGGACGCGATCACCCAGCACTTCCCGAGGCGCCTCGATCGCGAGCCGGGCGTCGACTTCCGCTTGCCGACACCGGAAGAGGAGAACGTGACCCTGGCCTTCCAGCTCAGCCTGGGCCGGCTGAACGAGCTCGATCTCGACCGCGTTCGCATGTCCGACGCGGAGGCGGAGGACGGCCGTCTCGCGTTCATGGACCCGAACCGCGGCCGCTGCAACGTGTGCCACCACAACGCCGGCGCGAACTTCCAGGACACCGGCAACAACCGCAACTTCGATACAGGCACGCGCACCAAGGGGTCGCCGCTCAACGGGGGCACCTTCGGGGGCGAGTTCCTCGCGGACGGCGGCTTCGGGGGGCGAGACCTCGCTGCGCCCGACTTCGACGCCACGGGCATCGGCTTCGCCAATTCGTTCGGCAACGGCACCTTCAACCCGCCGCCCCTCATCGAGGCCGCGGACACGCCGCCCTTCTTCCACAACAACCTGCAGATCAACGACAGGGCCGATCCGGGCATCAACGATGCCGTGACGTTCTACGCCTCGACGCCCTTCAACCTCTCTCCCGCCGCCCTGGAGCTCGAGCAGCGCTTCGGGGCGCCGCTCGACCTCGCGCCGCTCGACTCCCTCGCCATCTCTCGCTTCTTGCGCGCGCTGAACGCCGCCTTCAACGTCGACATCGCGAAGCAGCGGCTGGACGCCGCGCGGGCGCTCGTCGACCGCTTCGCGAACACGCGCGCCGACGTGCAGCAGCGGCTGCTGGAGCTCGCCCGCGTCGAGCTCGACGACGCCATCGAGGTGATGGCGCCGATGACGCTGTATCCCGCCGCGTCGCAGCAGCTCGACCTCGCGCGCGCCGAGATCGCCCAGGGCCTCACGGCAGGCTCGGCGAGCGAGCGCCGCAACCGCATCGTGAACGCCATCTCGCGCGTGACGACCGCCCGGGCCGAGTTCGGTCAGAACATCACGTTCGTGCTCGGCCAGGGCAACCTGATGTACTGAGCGCGGGGGCGGCCGTGATAGGCTGCCGGGCGCGCTGCCCCAGCGCCCGACAGCCCTCGTCTCGGAGGAAGCCTCGATGCCCAGCCGATCGCTCGCGTGCCCCCTCCTCGCCGTGATCCTCGCGACCGCGGGGTGCGAGAGCGCCGCGGACGACGCGGGGCCCGCCCCCGGCGCCGGCGTCACCTGCGACAGCGGGGATCGGATGATCCGGACCGAGCTCTTCTTCGGCCTGGATCGGTTCGAGGAGCCCTCGGTCACCCCGGAGGAGTGGCAGGAGTTCGTCGATACGGCGGTGACGCCGCGGTTCAAGGACGGGCTGACGCAGTTCGACGTCGACGGCCAGTACCTCGCGTCGACGGGTGAGCTGATCCGGGAGGACAGCCGGCTGATCATGCTCCTCCACGACGGCGGCCAGGCCGCCCACGACAGCATCGAGGCGATCCGCGAGGAGTACAAGACGCGCTTCGACCAGGAGTCCGTGCTGCGGATCGACGAGCCCGTCTGCATCGATTTCTGACGAGTGACCGCCCGGGGCATCCGCCTGCCTCGACTCTGCATCTCCGGCGCAGCGCAAAGATTCTTGACCTGACGGGACCGAGCAGACAAAGCTCCAGGCCTGCTGGCCAGTCCCGGCATGCGGCGTCGCCGGCGTGCGGCGCGCGCCGCGCGCCGATCAACCAGCTGGAGGGTGACGCTCGGACGGCAGCCGTTCGATGCGGCCGGGCAGGGATCTGCGGTGAGGCCGATATGCGCTCTCTCTCGTCTTCCGTGTCGAACGCTTTGCTCCTCGCCGGCGCGCTCGCCGTCGCCTCGTGCGGCCGCGGGGGCGGGCCTCCGGGCGACGGCGACGCCAGCGGGACGCCGGCGCCAGCAGCGGGGCCGGGCGCCGCTGCGGCGGTGCGCTCGGCGCCGGCGCCGGACGTCGCGGTGCCGGACGAGGAGCTCGTGGACCAGGACGGCGCGCCGGTCCGCCTGCGCGAGCTCGCGAAGGGCCGCGTGCTCGTCGTCAACTTCATCTTCACCGCCTGCACGACGATCTGCTCGCCCATGACGGCGATCTTCGGCCGGCTCCAGGGCGAGCTCGGCGACGCGCTGGAGCGGGACGTGCGGCTCGTCTCCATCTCGCTCGACCCGGCGACCGACACGCCCGAGCGGCTGAAGCGCTATGCGGACAAGTTCGGCCGGCGGCCGGGCTGGGTGTTCCTGACGGGCAGCCGCGAGCGCGTGAGGCGGGTGCTCGACGCGCTGGGCGGGCGCGCGCCGATCAAGGAGCAGCACACCCCGGTGACGCTCATCGGCCGCGAGGCGGAGGGGCGCTGGACGCGCGTGGACGGCATCGCGCCGCCCGCGCGCCTCGCCGAGGAGGTCCGCGCCTTCCTGTCGCGAGGGCCGGCGGCGCAGCGGGCCAGCGGCGGTTAGCCGCGACAGCGACGCTCCCTCCAGCATTGGCCGCATCGACATCTCCGGCGCGCTGTCCGGCGTAGTCCACACGAAGGGGGACCCCATGTCCGTGCGCATCACCGATGTCATCGCCCGCGACATCCGCTTTCCGACCTCGCGCTCTCTCGCCGGCTCGGACGCCATGAACCCGAGGCCGGACTACTCTGCGGCCTACGTCGTGCTCAGGACCGACGGCCCGGAGCGGAACGAGGGGCATGGGCTGACGTTCACGATCGGCCGTGGCAACGAGCTGTGCGTGGCGGCGATCGACGCGCTCCGCCCGATGCTCGTGGGCAGGCGCGTCGACGCCATCACGGCCGACATGGGCGCCTTCTGGGACGAGATCACCGGCGATAGCCAGCTCCGCTGGGTCGGCCCGGAGAAGGGGATCATCCACCTGGCGACGGCCGCCGTCGTCAACGCGGCCTGGGACCTGTGGGCGAAGACCGCGCGCAAACCGCTGTGGAAGCTGCTCGTGGACATGACCCCGGAGGAGCTCGTCCGCAGCGTCAGCTTCCGCTACATCACGGATGTGCTGAGCCCCGAGGAGGCGCTCGAGATCCTCCGCCGGAGCGCGGCTACCCGCGGAGCGCGGGAGGACGAGATGCGGCAGCGCGGGTTTCCCGCCTACACGACGTCGGCAGGGTGGATCGGCTATCCCGACGACAAGCTGCGCCAGCTCTGCCGCGAGGCGCTCGCGCGCGGCTTCTCGCATTTCAAGATCAAGGTCGGCGCGAGCATCGATGACGACGTCCGCCGGGCGCGGATCGTCCGGGAAGAGATCGGGGCGCAGCGGCGGCTCATGATGGATGCCAACCAGGTGTGGGACGTGGGCCAGGCCATCGCCAGCATGCAGCGGCTCGCCGTGTTCGATCCGTGGTGGATCGAGGAGCCGACGAGCCCCGACGACATCCTCGGCCACGCCGCGATCGCCAGGGCGATCGCGCCGATCGGCGTGGCGACGGGGGAGCACACCCACAATCGCGTCATGTTCAAGCAGATGTTCCAGGCGGGCGCGATCCGGTTCTGCCAGGTCGACGGCGCCCGGCTGGGGGGCGTCAACGAGGTGCTCGCCGTCCTACTCATGGCGGCCAAGTTCGGCGTCCCGGTCTGCCCTCACACCGGCGGGGTCGGCCTCTCCGAGATCATGCAGCACATCTCGCTCTTCGACTACATCTGCGTGAGCGCGTCGCTCGAGGACCGCATCCTGGAGTATGTCGATCACCTTCACGAGCACTTCGTCGATCCGGTCGTCCTCCAGGCTGGCCGCTACATGCCGCCCGCCGCGCCGGGGTACAGCATCACCATGCGGCCCGAGTCGCTCGATCAGTTCGAGTTTCCGACGGGCGCGGCGTGGGCCAAGTGAGACAGGCTGACGAAGTGCCGTGTCCTCGGACCGGCTCGTCCTGCTCCATGACGGGAAGAATTGGAACCACAGAGGCACAGAGGGCACAGAGGCCAGAGGAGAGAGAGATTTTTTTTCTCTCTCTCTCTCTCCCCTCTGTGCCCTCTGTGCCTCTGTGGTTAATTCCTCTCATGAACCAGGGATCACCCAAGGCGACCGGCGCTAGCCGTCTCCGCGCTCCCGCTCTTCCTCCGCGGCGCGCGCCTCGTTCAGCGCGAAGAGCCGGTCGATCACCTGGTCCTCGAACGCACCCGCCGCTTGCCGCTCGCCGGGCGTGGACGGCGCGGTGTACGGGGGGACCTCGATGTCGTCGAACCCGTACGCGGCGAGGACGGCGCGGTCCATCTCCTCGTGGAGACGTCGGAGCTCGACGACGCCGGGGCGCGCGCAGGCAGGGTCCTTGAGGAGATTGTACATCGCGGTCAGGCCCTCTCCCAGCTCGGTCATCAACCGGGCGCGCGCCGCGTAGAGGCGCTCGCCGGCGGCCTCGACGGGGCCCCCAGGGCCGAGGTGCTCCGGGCCAGGGAAGGGGAACGTCTCCACGCAGTCCGACGGCGCGTACCGGAGGCCCTCTCCCATCGTCGAGGAGAGCAGGCGCGCCCACGCCTCGTGCGCGCGCGACTGGAGCACCGCGAAGCGCGCGTGATCCTCGATGGCGAAGACGCAGAGCTGGTCCGAGAACGTCCGGTCCACGGGCTGGAACGCGAAGCAGAGGTGCTTCGTCACCCGCGCCGCGACGAGGCACCGCCGCAGCGGCGCCAGCCTGCGCCGGAGCTCCGGGCGCGGGTTCGCGAACTGCCACCAGCGCGCCTTGTGGCCCGCGTCCACCCCCGTGCTCCTCAGGCGATCGCGCTCGGGCTTCACCCGGCTCCGGACGATCGACAGGAGCCCGGGCCACCGACTGGCCTCCTCGAGCCCGCGCTCGCCGAAGTCGATCACGCAGCGGTGCGGGCTGTGCGAAGGGGAGGAGTTGACCTCCTCGCCGCCGAGGAACGGCCGGAGCACCTCGCCCGCCGCCGGATCGGCCGCGCGCAGCGCCCGCCCCTCGCCCTCGGCGAGGACGAAGCCCCCGCCGCGCAGGAAGCAGCCGATGAAGCACAGATCCTGACTCGCACGCAGCGGGCGCGGGTCGGGCCGCTCCGGCATGGCGCGCAGGTGCGAGTTGATGTGGCGCACGGGGCGGCCGTCGAGGCGGGGCGGCGGCACGCCGTCGCGCGGCCACATGCCCACGGCGAGGTGGACGACGGCGACGTGGACCGCCGCGTCCCCGGGCCACGGGGAGCTGCGGACCGCGTGGTAGATGATCGCCCGCCCGCCCTCGACGAGCGGCTGGAGCCCCGATCGCCGGGTGTCGCCCTGCGCGATCGTGTTCGTGGCGATGAGCCCCACCGTCCCGCGGCGCCCGATCAGCGCGGCCGCGCGGCGGAAGAAGTGGGCCGCCAGATCGGTGTTCCTCGTGGCGCCGTGCAGCGCCTCGAGCCACGCGGCGTAGACGTCGCCGTGATCCGTCGAGATCCGCTTGCCGCCGAGGAACGGCGGATTCCCCACGAACGCGTCGAGCCTCCCCGAGCGCGGCGCCGGAGCGCCGCCCGGCTCCTCGTCGGCCGCGCGCGGCTCCTGGAACACCTCCGGGAACTCCAGCGGCCAGTGGAACGCCGGCAGCGGCGGCGATCCCCCGGGCGCGCCCTCCCGGAGCGCGCGCTGCATCGCCAGGAGCTCCTCCGGCGGCGGCCCCCCGCCGCTGAGCCACGCGCTCGCGAGCCTCGCCCGGCGGTCGCGCTCCCGCTGGCGGTCCCGGTCCCTCTCGTGCGCGAAGAACGCGCCCACCACGAGATCGCCGAGGAGCCGCGCCCGGCCGATCGCCTCCTGCGCCAGCCGGGCCGCGGCGGCGTTGCCGCTCCGCGCCGCGTCACCCTCCGCGCCGCCGGCGCCGTCCGCGAGCTGCCGCCGCAGCCGGAGCGCCGCGTCGACCGCCGCGTCGACGGCCTCGCGGAACGGCGACGCCGGCGCGGCGGGCTCCCAGTGGAACGCGCGGAGCTGGGCGAGGTCGAGCCCCACCAGCGAGTCGCCGTGGCGGAGGGCGTGATCGACGAACGTGAACGGCTCGTCCGTGGCGCGCGCCACGAGCCAGAGCGACAGCCGCGCCAGGCTCACCGCGAACGGGTTCTTGTCGGCGCCGTACAGGCAGCGCTGCGCCACGAGCCGCCGCGCCAGGCTCACGACGTCCCCGCCCGCCGCGTCGCCGGCGAGCCGCCGCGCCGCCGCCGCGTCGCCGCGCGCGGCCTCGCGGGTCCAGGCGGCGACCACCCGGTCGGCCAGGTACCGGCACGCCTCCATGAGAAAGGCGCCGGACCCCATCGCGGGATCGCAGATGGCGAGCCCGAGGAGGCGCTCCGAGGGCGGCTCGTCCCCGATCTGCCGCACGAGGGGCTCGAGCGTGCGCGCGACGATCGGCGCCGACAGGCTCCTCGGGGTGTAATGGGAGCTCGTCCGCCGCCGCTCGGCGCCCGGCTGGAGGTACAGCCGCCCCGCCTCGAGCACCTCGGCGTCCCTCGCGCGCAGCGGCCCGAGCGCCTCGAGGAGGTCGCCCTCGGTCCTCGCGGCGGCGAGCGCCTCGCCGAGGGCCCGCGCCTCCCGCCGCGAGAGCCCCGCCCGCTCGGCGACCCAGGCCGCCCGCCGCGCCCTCGGCTGCGCGAGCGCCTCGGCCGCGCTCACCCAGACCTTCTCCGGCCGGAGGCACACGGTCGTCCCGGCGGCGCGCTCGACCCGGTAGCCCATGAGCGCCTCGTAGAGGCCGCCGATCTGCTCGACGTCGAGGGCCTGGTACGACATCGGCCGCCCGTCGAGCACGAGGAGCCGCTCGAGCACGGCGTACACCGTGGCGTCGTCGACCGACGGCGCCTGCCACCGGCCACCGCCCCACGGCGCCTCGCGGCGCTCCGCCGCCGCCCCGCGCGCGCGTGCGCCGCCGGGGGCGCTCGCCGCGCTCGCCCGGGTTGCGCCGGTCCCCGCGCGCTCCAGGAACGGGTAGCGCTCGGGGTCGAAGAGCTGCCCTCGCCGCGCCGGCAGGGTCAGCTCGGGCCGGCGGATCCCGTGAAACACGGCGCGGAACAGCGCGACGAGCCGCTCCCACGCCCCGAAGCGCCGCCGCATCGCGGCCGGGCTCGCGCCGCGCTCCGCCGCGAGCTCCCGGAACAGCGAGAGCACGCCGAGGTGCGCCGCGTAGTGCGGGTGCTCGACCGGCAGGAGCCCGCGAGCCTCCGCGTGGAGCAGGAACACGAGCCGGAGGAGCGCGGCCAGGAGCCCGCCGTAGAGGTGCTCCGGACCGCGGGCGAGGGCGTCCTCGAGCGCGTCCGGCCCGTCGCGCTCGGCCGCCTCCTCGAAGCCGCGGAGCAGGACGCCGAGCGCGCCGAAGGCCCGCTCCGCGAGCGCACCCGCGACGTCTGCCTGCTGCGCCCTGCTGACCCCGGGGACGGGCTGATCCATGCCGCGCGCCGGGAGTGTACGCGAGCGCCGGGCGATCCGGCGCAGGTTCTGCCTGACGAACGTCTCGAGCGGCCGGACCGTCGGTCGAGCTCGAACGAGCTATTTCCGTCTTCCTCGCGCGCGCTCCCCGGGCGCTTGACGGCCGTCGGGCGGAGCCCAACAGGCGTCTCCGAAGCTCATCCCTGGCGCCATCATGGCGAAGAATTCGAACACACAGGATCTGAGCCGTAGAGGTACAGAGAACGCAGAGTTTGTTCGGTGTCTCCTCCATGGCCACCGCCCCGGTGACGCGGGAAGCCGTCGACCAGGTGGGCGATGATGTGCCCTGGGCTCGGCGCCCGAACGCAACCGCGCGTCGCTCCTTCAGGCTTGCTGTGCGTCGTTGCGGCGCACATCCTTGGCTTTCCTGCTACCTGCCTCCCTGCTGCCTCCCTTCCACCTGCCTTCGACCTCCATGAGCTCTCTGTCGCGGCGCTCGCGCGCCTGTTCCGCGCGCGAGCGCTGTCGCTGCGGGGATGGCGCCGCCGCTCGAGGCTGCGCGCTCCGGCTGCAGGCCTACCGACGCCAGCGTCCGCCCGCCCGCATGCCACCCGAGTCGTGGCCTCGAACCTCACGGAGGATCCGGGCGCGACGGTGAATCATCGCGACCGACAGGGACCAGATGCGTGCCTGTTGCAAATTTCTATTGTAGTTTCCACCTGCTCTCGTGATAGGGTGATCCCGCACCGGGGGAGACGGCCTGTAGGTAGGTGGAAGAGGGGGAGTCATGCTGGCCATGCTCGATGGCACGGCCGCGCCATGCCCGCTGAATCGGATCGAGAGGGGGACGATTGAATCGGATCGAGGGGGGGACGATGCCGCGGAAGAAGATTCTGCTGGTCGACGATTCCAAGACCATCCTGCGCATCGAGCAGATGGCGCTGGGCGAGCACTACGACCTCATCACGGCGAACGACGGCAGCCAGGGGATCGAAGTGGCCTTGGAGCAGCGGCCGGATCTCATCCTCCTCGATGTCGTCATGCCGCACATGAACGGGTTCGACGCCTGCCGGCAGCTGCGCGCGGACGATGTGACGCGCAGCACGCCGATCCTGCTCGTCACCAGCCGGAGCGATGTCGCGCACATGGAACAGGGATTCCGGTGCGGCTGCTCCGATTTCGTCACGAAGCCCATCGACACGATGGAGCTCCTGGAAAAGGTCAGGAACTGCCTTGGGGACTGACATGGCGGCGAGGGCATCCGAGGCCAGACGTCTGGCCCCTTCCAGCGGCGACGACGGAGCCATACCGCTGCCCGACGATGTCGGCAGAGAGGAGAGGACCAGTCCGTCCGACCCGAGCGCGCCGTCCGCGTCGGTCGGACCGCCGAGCTGGCGCTCGCTGCCGACGGAGATCCAACACGTCATGCCAGGCCAGCTCTTCGCCTCGCCCGAGCCGACCACGGTGACCACCATCGTCGGGTCCTGTGTGGCGATCTGCCTCTGGGACGCTACCACCGGCGTCGGCGGGATGAACCATTACGTGCTCCCGGACTGTCCGAACCCGGCGATGGCGTCGGTCCGCTTCGCCGAGTTCGCGTGTCAGCGCCTCCTCGAGCGCCTCGTGAAGCTCGGGGCCTCCAGCCGGGCGCTGCAAGCGCGCATCGTCGGGGGCGCTTGCCTCATCTCCGCGTTCCGGGAGCGCGGCACCCACCTCGGCGCCCAGAACGTGGATGCCGGGCTCGCGTTCCTGCGCGCGGAGCGGATACGGATCGCCCAGCAGGACACGGGCGGCAACCGGGGACGCAAGATCGTCTTCCGGACGAGCGACGGCGCCATCTCGATCCAGCTTCTGTGAGCCGCATGGACTGCGATCGCGACGAGCTGCTCCATACGTTCATGCCAGAGGCGCACGAGATCGTCGACGAGATCGAGCGCGCTCTGCTGCAGCTCGAGACCGGCCGCGACGCTCATGACGTCCTCCAGCGCATCTTCCGCGCCACCCATACGCTCAAGGGGAGCGCCGGCTCGGTAGGCCTCGGCGGCTTGAGCGAGCTCGGGCACGCCGCCGAGGACGTCATCGAGGCGCTCTGCCGCGGCGAACTCCCGCTCTCGACGCCCGTTGTCTCGCTGCTGCTCGAGACGGTGGACGCAGCCCGCGGGCTCGTCGCCGAGGTCGAGCGGGGGCAGGCCGAGCGCAGCACCTCGTACAGAGAGGTCGTCGCGCGCCTGGCGGAAGCGCGGCGCGGAGGGCTGAAGGCGAAAGAGGACGCGGGGGCGGCGAGCGCGCGCCGCGGGACCGAGGACGAAGCGGAGGCAGCGACAAGCATCAAGAGCATCCGTGTCGCCGTCGAGAAGCTCGATCGCATGGCGGATCTCATCGGAGAGCTCACCCTCGGCCGGAACAGGATCGCCCGGACGCTCCGCGCGGTGCGCGGGGAGGCCGGCGCTGCGCTGCGCGACGAGATGGAGGAGCAAGATCGGCTCTGCAAGGAGCTGGAGGAGGCGGTGCGCGCCGCGCGCATGGTGCCGGTCGGCCCCTGGTTCCGGCACTACGAGCGCACGGTGCGCGATCTCGCCCACGCGCAAGGCAGGCAGGCGCGCCTCGTCGTCGTCGACGGCGACGTCGAGGTGGACACGGCCGTCGTCGAGCGGTTCCGGGACGCCCTGACGCACCTCCTGCGCAACGCGATCTGTCACGGCATCGAGCCGCCCGAGGCGCGGTTCGCCGCGGGCAAGGACCCCTGCGGCACGATCACCCTGCACGCCGCGCACGAGCGGGGCGGCATCGCGCTCCGGATCTCCGACGACGGCGCCGGGATGAGCCGCGAGCGCATCGCCGCCCGCGTCCGCGCGCTGGGGGGGCACCCGGCGCCCGAGACGCTCGCCGATCAGGAGCTCTTCAGCCTCGTGTTCGAGCCCGGGTTCTCCACGGCGGTGGAGTCGTCCCACCTGGCGGGGCGCGGCATGGGCATGGATGTCGTGCGGCGAAGCGTGGAGTCGATCCAGGGCACGATCCGGATCGAGAGCCGCGAAGGAGACGGCACGTCGCTGTCGATCCAGCTCCCGCTCACCCTGGCCACCATCGAGGGGCTCTCCGTCGGGATCGGCGGCGAGAGGTACGTGATCCCGCTTCGCGCGGTGCTCGCCTGCTGCGATCTGCCCCGCGGCGCGCTCGCGCACGGCGGCGCCCAGGGGCTCATGATCCGGCGCGGACGCGCGCTGCCGTGCGTCCGCCTCCGGGCGCTCTTCGGGCTCGGCGGATCTCCTCCGCCGGAGGAGCGCGTCGTCGTCGTCGCGCACGACGGCGCCGAGGCCGGCATCGTGGTCGACGTCCTCGACGGCGAGGGGCGCACGGTGGTCAAGCCGCTCGGCCAGCTGTTTCGCCGCGTCCGCGGCATCTCCGGCTCGACCATCCTCGGCGACGGCAGCGTGGCGATGATCCTCGACGTCGACGCGTTGCTCGGCGGCGTCCTCAGGGACCTCGGCCCGGTCGACGCCCCCGACGAGCGCAGGGCAGCGCCATCGGCCGCCGGAGGCAGCCCGGTATGAGCCGGCGCCCCGGCGCGCAGGGGGCGCGTTTCCCATCTCTCTTCATGGAGGCGTCATGATCGCGGACGCGTCGAGCCCCGTGTCGCAATACATCTCCTTCATCATCGCGGGGGACGAGTACGCGGTGAACATCCTCCGGGCGCGGGAGATCGTCGAGCACTGCGTCACATCGCGGGTGCCGATGATGCCAGCGTGTATCGTCGGCGCCATGAACCTCCGCGGCCGCGTCGTGCCGGTCATCGATCTCGCGGTCAAGCTCGGGCTGCCGCCGACGAGGGTGAGCCGGTGGACGTGCGTCCTCATCGTCGAGACCGAGCTCGACGGCGAGAACACCCGCCTCGGCCTGCTCATCGACGGCGTGGGCGATGTGCTCACGCTCTCCGAGGACGAGATCGAGCACGCGCCAGCCTTCGGCGCGCAGGTGCGCGTGGATCAGCTGCTCGGGATGGCGAAGGTGGGCCAGAAGCTCGTGCTGCTGCTCAACATCGACCGCATCCTCTCGCCGGCGGAGCTCTTCGCCTCGGCGACGCCCGGCCCCCCGACCCCCGGGGCCCCGCCGGCGCTCCCAGGCAGCCACGGCGCGCCGGCCGGCGAGGGGGACAGGCCATGATGTCGCTCGCCGAGCTGAGCCCGCGCACCCTCAGCGACGAGGATTTCGCGCTGTTCCAGCGGCTCGTCAAGCGCGCCTCGGGCATCGCGCTCGGCCCGCAGAAGAAGCCGCTCCTGCTCTGCCGCCTCGGGCCCCGGCTCCGCGCGCTCGGGCTCCGCAGCTTCGGCGAGTACTACCGCCGCGTGACAGCGCCGGACGGCGAGGGCGAGCTCGTGCACATGCTCGACTGCATCTGCACGAACGAGACCCATTTCTTCCGGGAGCGCGATCAGTTCGAGCTCCTCGAGCGCGAGATCCTCCCGGCGTGGCACGAGAGCGCGGGCCACGGGGCGCCCTTCGCGCGCGGCCGCCGCCCGCTGCGCGCCTGGAGCGCGGCCTGCTCCACCGGGGAAGAGCCCTACTCGATAGCGATGTCGGTGCTCGACAGCCCGCACTTCCGCGATCGCAGCGACGCGCCGGTCGACGCTGCCCCGCCACGGGCCGGCGCCGCGTCGACCGGCGCTCCGGGGATCTGCATCCTCGCGACGGACCTGTCCGTCCGCGCGCTCGACCAGGCGCAACGCGCGGTGTGGCCGATCGAGCGGGCCGCGGAGATCCCGGAGGAGCGCCTGCGCGCCTACATGCTCCGGGGGACGGGCGCGAGCGCGGGCCTCATGAAGGCCCAGCCGGAGCTGCGCAGGCTCATCACCTTCCGGCGCTTCAACCTGCTCGACGCGGCGCCCAAGCGATTCGGCCTGTTCGATCTCATCTTCTGCCGGAACGTCCTCATCTACTTCGACGCCGCGACGAAGGCGTCGATCGTGGCGAGGCTCATCGCCAGCCTCGCGCCTTCAGGGTACCTGTTCCTCGGACACGCCGAGGGCCTCCATGGGACGGACCACCGCGTGCGGTGCGTCGCGCCATCCGTCTATCGGCTCCAGCCCCCGGCAGGGCTCGAAGGAAGCCGCAACACATCCAGCCCGGAGCATGCATCATGCTTGCGCATATCGGAGTAGGCCGGAAGCTCTACCTCGGCTTCGCCGCCATGGTCGTCATCGTCCTCGGACTGGCGGGCACGGCCTACAAGAGGTTCGCGGAGCTCGACGAGGCCCGCTCATGGGACCAGCACACGTACGAGGTGATGCTCGCGACGAGCGAGATCATGGAGTCGCTGCTCGACACCGAGACAGGGGAGCGTGGCTTCATCATCACCGGGGTCGAGTCGTTCCTGGAGCCGTACCGCAGCGGGCGCGATCGGTTCGAGCAAAGCATGAGTCGCGCCCGGGAGCTCACCAGGGACAACCCGCGTCAGCAGGCGCGCCTCGATAAGGTCGACAAGCTCCAGGACGAGTGGCTCTCCTCCGTGCTGGAGCCGATCATCCAGCAACGCCGCAGCGCGGACGATCTGAAGGCGCCGGTGGATCGCGCCGCCGAGGAGATCAGGAAGGGGCGCGAGAAGGGCCTCATGGACCAGATGCGCGCGACGCTCAAGGAGATCGACGACGAGGAGATCGCCCTCCTCGCCCAGCGGCAGGCGGCGACGAACGCGCTCGTCCAGACGATGTACGTGACGCTGCAGATAGGAGGTCTGCTCGCGCTCGTCGTCGCCGCCGTGCTCGCCGTCCTCTTCACCAGGATGATGCTGGTGCCCCTCAACCAGGCGGTATCGATCCACCAGCGCATCGCCGGGGGCGACTTCACGGGCGACGTCACCGTGAAGAGCTCCGACGAGTTCGGCCAGATGCTCGGCGCCGTGAAGGCCATGTCGGAGCGCCTGGCGGGCCTCATCGGCGAGGTCCGGAGCGGCGCGGTCTCGGTCTCCTCGGTCTCGGTGCAGCTCTCGGCGACGGCGCAGAGCCTGTCGCAGGGCACCAGCGAGCAGGCGGCGTCCGTGGAGGAGACGATGACCAGCCTGCAGCAGCTGAGCGGCACGATCGCGAAGAACGCGGCCAACTGCAAGCAGGTCGAGGAGACGGCGCACCGGAGGACGAGGGACGCGGAGCAGAGCGGTCAGGCGGTCCGGGAGACGGTCGAGGCGATGAAGGCGATCACCCAGCGGATCGTGATCATCGAGGAGATCGCGTACCAGACGAACCTGCTCGCCTTGAACGCCGCGATCGAGGCGGCTCGCGCGGGTGAGCACGGCAAGGGGTTCGCCGTGGTCGCCACGGAGGTGCGGCGGCTGGCCGAGCGAAGCCGGGACGCGGCGAAGGAGATCGGCTCGTTCGCCGCGTCGAGCATCGTCGTCGCGGAGCGCTCGGGACAGCTCATCGCGGAGCTCGTCCCGTCGATCCGGGAGACCGCGGAGCTGGTGCAGGGCGTCGCCGTGGCGTCCAAGGAGCAGTCGAACGGCGTGGCCCAGATCAGCGGGGCGGTGGAGCTGATAGAGCAGGCCACGCAGCGCAACGCGGCGATCTCGGAGGAGCTCGCCAGCACGGCGGCCGAGCTCTCGGCGCAGGCAGAGCAGCTCCAGAACGTGATGTCGTCGTTCCGCCTCGCGCAGGAGGGCGACGGCGACCCGGGCCACAGGCCTGCGGCGCCGGGGCGTCTACCGGACCGCCGCGGCAGCAGGGCGCTGTGGAGGCCGCCGCAGAAGGGCCCCCCGAGCGGCGGCGCGTCGAGCAACGGGCGCGTGCCGCACGCCGGGGGCGATCAGGACTTCGTCCCGTTCTAGATCCTGTCGGGATGGGGGAACCGCGGCGCCGCCCGGCGGCGCGGCGCGGGGCGGGTCAACGACGGATGTTGAGCGCGTAGGAGCCGGAGCTCCGGTCGTAGCCGTCGACCTGGATGAGGATGGTCTGCCCCGCGTCGAGCGACACCGTGAGCTCCGACGTGACCGGGAACCAGTCGCCCTCCGGGGGCGCGTCGTCGCTGCACGCGAGCTCGTCGCCCGAGCAGTCGTCGTGGAAGACGGCGAGGACCGTGTCGTACTCGGAGTCGTGCGTGTCGATCGTGTAGGTCCCCGCCTCGGGCGCGGTGAACGAATAGAGGACCTCGGGCGCGCTGGAGCCGCCGCAGCTCGCGCCCCGCTCCTCCAGGCTCCCCCGGGTCGTCCCCGTCGCGGTCTGCGGGACGACGGACGCCAGCTCGATGGGCGCCTCGCACGTGCCGGAGCCGTCGAACTGGCCCGCGTTGAGCATGTACTCGCCCTCGTCGCCGTTGCTGTCGACGCTGAGCACGACGGTCTGCTCCGCCTCGAGCCAGACGATCGTCCGCGAGCGCGCGCCGTCGCTGGCGCAGGCGAGCTCGGGGCCTCCGCAGCCGTCCTCGCGCACGGACAGCACCGTCTCGATGGTGGAGCCTGCGGTGTCGAAGACGTAGTATCCCTCCGCGGGGGCCGTGAATCGATAGGTCGCCTCACCGCCGGCGCCCCCGCCGCACTCGGGGGTGAGCAGATCGGGATAGCCCTCGTTGCTGCCCGTCACCGTCTGCGGGACGGTGCTGCCGAGATCGATGAGCGGGCACGGCGGCGCCTCCTGCTGGGTGACGTTCAGCGTGTACTCGCCGCTCGTGAAGTTGCTGTCCACGGAGACGATCACTGTCTGATCGGCGGAGAGGAGCAGGCTCACCTGCGAGTGGGTGAGCTCCCCCGTCGGGTCCACGTTGTCGTTGCACCGGAGCGAGCGGCCGGCGCACGAGCCGTCCCGCACGTCCACGGTCGTGTCGAACGCCGAGCCCTCCGTGTTGAAGGTGTAGAGGCCGTCGGCCGGGGCGGTGAAGCGATAGGTCACCTCGGGCCCGCCGGAGTAGCCGCAGCTCGGCGCGAGCACGTCGGTGAACCCGGCGGTCGTGCCCGTGACCGTCTGTGGGGCCGTCGAGCCGAGGTCGATCACCGGGCACGCTATCTCGCTGATCTCGAGCCGGTAATCACCCGTGCGGCTGTACGTGTCCAGCACGATGACCGCGGTCTCGCCGGCCGTGAGAGGGGTCGTGATCCGTGCCGGGGAGAGCTCGCTGTCAGAGCAAGTGACGATCTCGCCGGCGCAGGAGCCGCGGCGCACCTCCATCAGGACGGGGAAGGTCGACCCCTCGGTGTCGAACAGGTACACGCCGTCGCGCGGCGCGGTGAAGCCGTAGGTCGCCTCGCCGCCGGTCGAGAAGGCGTAGCAGGCCGACAGCACGTTGGAGAGCCCCTCGTTGCTCCCCGTCACCGTCTGCGGGACCGTCGAGCCGAGATCCTGGCCCGGGCACGGAGGGGCCTCGAAGATGTCCAGCGCGAAGCGGGTCAGCGGGCCGCTCGGGCCCGACACGGCGACGAGCACCGTTTGCCCGGCATCGAGCTCCACGATCTTGTTCGTCTGGCCGTAGCCGTACTGGCAGCCGAGCGAATCGCCGTCGCACGCGCCGCCGTCGAGGATGTCGATGATGGTCTCCTCCGGGACGCGCGCGCTGAAGACGTAGGTGCCCGCCTCGGGGGCCGCGAACGTGTAGGTGGCGTCCGGGAGCGAGGTGACGCCACAGTTGTAATACACCGAGTCCTCGAGCCCCACGGTCGTGCCCGTCAGCGTCTGCGGTACCACGGGCTCGAGGGCGGTCGGCGTGCACATGACCGGCCCCGGCTGGGTCACGCGGAGGGTGAAGTCGCCCTCCGCGCCGCTCGCGCCGCTCACCACCACGAGGATGGACTCCCCCTCGAGGAGATCGACGGCGATCTGCGACTGGATGCCTTCGCCGTCGTCGTTGCAGGCCAGCTCGGCGCAGGTGCTCGCCGCGAGCGCCGCGAGCGTCGTGTCGAACGGCGCCTCGAGGGTGTCGAAGAAGTACGTCCCCGTCGTGGGGGCGGTGAACAGGAACGTATGATCGGCGGTGTCCGGCGCCCCGCAGCTCGGCAAGCGGCTGTCGTCGGCGCCGCGCGTGGTGCCGCTCACCCGCTGGGGGACGGTGGATCCGATGTCCTCGGAGGGCTCCGTGCTGCACCCGCAGGAGCCGGCCTCGCACGGTTGCCCGGGATCGCAGGCGTGACCGCAGCGACCGCAGTGCTGCGCATCCGCGTCGAGGTCGACGCAGGCGCCGGCGCACTCGGTGAAGCCCTCCCGGCAGATCGGCTGGCACCGCCCGCCGGCGCACGCGCGGCCCGGGTCGCATGCCTGGCCGCACCTGCCGCAATGATCCGGGTCGGTGCGCGTGTCGACGCAGGCGCCGTCGCACCGCTTCACGTAGCGGGTCTCGTCGCACGCCGCCGGATCGCCGCCCGCGCCGCCGTCGTCTTCCGGGCCGCCGCCGTCGCCTCCCGGGACGCCATCGCTGCCGCCGACCCCGGCTCCCTGCGGCGGCCGCGCCTCGCAGGCGCCGGCGACGCACAGCTCGCCGGACGAACATTCATTGCCGCAGGCGCCGCAGTGGTCGCGATCGGAGCGCAGCGCCACGCAGACGCCGCCGCAGTTCGAGTAGGGGGCATCGCAGATCGGCTCCGACGCCACCTCGCTGGAGCACGCGGACGTCACCGCCAGGACGGCGGCGGGCAGCCAGGAGACGGCCGGTGAGAGCGCGTACCTGAAGCGAAATCGGTCTCTCGTCATCGGCATCCCTTTGCGGCATGCGCCGTGGAGACGCATGGGCGGGCGGGAAATGCAAGCGCCTCTCCGACGTTCAGCTCCCGAGTTCCGCGCTGGTGGTTGATGGGGAAGGTCGTCACGGCCGCTCATCCGACCCGGCCATCGAGGCCTCGCCGCGCCGGCCGGCGAGGGCCAGAGGGCGTTTCGGTCGGGTGGGCTGTTGCGGGATCGTGCCCCACCTCGGGAAGGCAGGTCAAGGCGCTCGGGCGCGCCGGAGCGAGCGCGACTGAGACGCTTTCTTGCTCGCGGCGCGGGGACAACCGCTGCGCGCCTTGCTAGAACCGCCCGCCTATGATGCGGTCCGCGCGCCCTGAAGTCCTCGCCCCGGCCGGCGACCGCGCCGCCCTTGAAGCGGCCGTGCGCGGCGGCGCCGATGCCGTCTACTTCGGCCTCCGGGGCGGCGCCTCGGGCGCCTCGGCGGCGCCCTCGCCCTTCAACGCCCGCGCCCGGGCCGCGAACTTCGACGCGGCGGAGCTCGCGGAGACGATGCGCTTCCTGCACGCCCACGGCGTGAAGGGCTACGTCACCCTGAACACGCTCGTGTTCGACGACGAGCTCTCGGCCGTCCGCGCCGCGATCGAGGCCTGCGCCGCGGCCGGCGCCGACGCGATCATCGTCCAGGACCTCGGGGTGATGCGCCTCGCGCGGGCGATCGCGCCCGGGCTCCCGATCCACGCCTCGACGCAGATGACCTGCACCGACGCGGCCGGCGTCGAGCTCGCGCGCTCGCTCGGCGCCGCGCGCGTCATCCTCGCCCGGGAGCTCTCGCTCGACGACATCGCGGCCATCCGCCGGGCGACGGACGTCGAGCTCGAGGTCTTCGTGCACGGGGCGCTCTGCATCGCCTACTCGGGGCAGTGCCTGACGAGCGAGGCCATCGGCGGCCGCAGCGCCAACCGCGGCGCGTGCGCCCAGGCCTGCCGCCTGCCGTACCGGCTCGTCGTGGACGGCGCGCTCCGCGACCTCGGCGACGCGGCGTACCTGCTCTCGCCGGAGGACCTCGACGCCACCGACGTCATCCCGGACCTCGTCGCCCTCGGCGTCGCCTCGGTGAAGATCGAGGGGCGCCTGAAGGGCCCCGAGTACGTCGGCGCCACCGCGCGGCTCTACCGGGCCGCGATCGACGCGGCGCTCGGCGGGGCAGCCGGACCGGAACCCGCGGATCGCGAGGCGGCGCTCCAGGCGTTCTCGCGCGGCTCGGGGCCCGGCTTCCTGCGCGGCGTCGACCACCAGCGCCTCGTCGACGGCCGCACCTGCGACCACCGCGGCCTCGAGGTGGGCGAGGCGCGCGGCGCCGGGCGCCGGCGCGGCCACGAGGTCGTGGTGGTGCGCGCCGCCCGGCCGCTCGCGCGCGGCGAGGGGATCCTCGTGGAGGGCGGCTTCGCCGGCGAGGGCGAGATCGGCGGCCGCATCTGGGGGCTGTGGATCGACGGCCGCGAGGTCGAGCGCGCGCCGGCGGGCGGCGACGTCGAGGTCTGGCTCGGCCCTGACAAGCGCCTGCCGGACGACGTGCTGCGCGGGACCCGGTCGCTGCGCGGGCGCCGCGTCTTCCGCACGAGCGACCCCGCGGCGGCGCGCGAGGTCCGCGAGGCGCTCGATCGGGCCCCGCGCCGCGTGGCGATCGACGTCCGCCTGGAGGGCCGCCTCGGCGAGCGCCCGCGGCTCTCGGCGGTGGCCGACGGCGGCGCGGCGGTCGCGGTCGAGGTCGACGCCCCGCTCGGCCGCGCCGATCGGTCGCCGCTCGACGAGGCCACGCTGCGCAAGCAGCTCGACCGGCTCGGGGACACGCCGTTCGTGCTGCGCGGCGTCGGGCTGTCGCTCGACGGGCCGGCGCTCGTGCCGCCGTCGGCGCTGAACCGCGCCCGCCGGGCGCTCGTCGCGGCGCTCCTCGAGGCGTCGCACCGGGCGCACCCGAGCGCTGCCGCGCCGGCCGAGGATCTCGTCGCCGGGGCCGTCCCCCCGGCGGTCGAGCCGCCGCCGCCCGGCCTCTTCGTGCTGTGCCGCAACGTGGCCCAGGCGCGCGCGGCGCTCGGCGCGGGCGCGAGCGGCGTGTACCTCGATTTCCTGGAGATGGTCGGCCTCGGCGCCGCGGCGCGCGAGCTCATCGCGGCCGGGGCCTCGGTGGCGGTCGCGCCGCCGCGGATCCGCAAGCCGGGCGAGGAGAAGATCGACAGGTACCTGCTCTCGCTCGGGCCGGCGGCGATCCTGGTCCGCAGCCTCGGCGCGCTGCTCGACGCGACGCCGGGCGTGCCCCGGATCGGCGATTTCTCGCTGAACGTCACGAACAAGCTGGCCGCGCGCGAGGTCCTCTCGCGGGGGCTCGCCGCGTTCACGCCGTCGTTCGACCTCGACGCCGCGCAGCTCGAGGCGCTGCTCGACTCGCCGTTCGCGCCGTTCGCCGAGGTGGTGGTGCACCACCCGATGCCGCTCTTCCACATGGAACACTGCGTCATCGCGGCGACGCTCTCGGAGGGCAAGGATCACCGCACCTGCGGCCGGCCGTGCGAGGAGCACGCGCTGTCGTTGCGGGATCGTGCGGGGATGGATCACCCGCTCGAGGCGGACGTGGGGTGTCGGAACACGGTGTTTCACGCGGCGCCGCAGAGCGCGGCGCACCTCGTGCCGAGGCTGGCGAAGAGCGGTGTGCGGCGGTTCCGGATCGAGCTCGTGCGCGAGGACGCCGAGGGGGCGCGGCGGGTGGTGGAGGCGTACCGGCGGCTGCTCGCCGGGGAGGTGGCGCCCGCGGAGGTCGCGCGCGGGCTGCGGGCCGAGGGGAGCTATGGAGTGGTGAGGGGGTCGCTGCGGGTGCTGCAGGCCTGAGCGGGGGAGAATGAATTTCCCCAGGTTGTGCGCGGAGCGGGGCAAGGCCGCTCGCGGAATCCTGTATGATAAGGAAGATTGTGATCCGCCATAGCCCGAAGCTGGGATAAGATCCCCCGGGAGGCGATGAACGAGCCGCAGAAGACCGTGGCGCTCGAGGCGGAGGTGGTTGCGTTGCGGAAGGAAGTGCAGCGCCTGCGCTCCCGCAATGCCGAGCTGGAGGAGGCCGACCGCGGCATCCCGGACCGCTTGCTCGACGCGCTGCCCTCCCTCGTTTACGTCCTCGATCTCGACGAGCGGCGGTACATCTACTGGAACCGGGAGTTCGGCGAGCTCGCCGGAGGGGGCGGGGGGGCGGCGGGCCCGCTCCGCGGCGACGGCCCATCCTCGATGTTCCATCCAGACGAGCTCGATCGCATCGAGGAGTACCGGGCTCGCGTGGCCGCCGGGGAGAGCGGGGAGCAGGCGACGGTGGAGTACCGCGCGCGCGGCCGCGACGGCGGCTGGCGCTGGTTCCTCGAGCGAGGCGTCGCGCTCGACCGCGGACCGGAGGGGCGGGGGCGCCGGATGCTGGGGTCGGCGCACGACATCACGGCGCGCAAGCATACGGAGCAGATGCTCGAGAGGAGCGAGAGCCTGCTCCATGGATTCCTCGAATACACGCCGTCCATGATGGTCGCGGTGGACGTCGAGGGCCGGCTCCTGCTCGTGAACCGCGAAATCGAGTCCTATTACAGGATGAGCCGCGAGGAGTTGCTCGGAAAGGTCGTCTATGACCTCCTCCCGCCGGCGGCGTCCGCCTCGATACGAAAGGCCAATGAAGAGACGGCGGCCGCCGGGCGGCCCGGCGCGTCCGAGCACGTGCTCGTCTATCCCGACGGTCCGCGCACGTACCTGTCGACCAAGTTCCCCATCCGCGACGCCGAGGGGAAGCTCTACGCGGTCGGGACTGTCTCGGTGGACATCAGCCGGACCAAGCAGGCCGAGGCCGAGCGCGCGGAGATGCAGCGGCAGCTCATCGAGATGCAGCAGGCGACGATCCAGGAGCTCATCACGCCGCTCTTGCCCCTGGCGCGCGGCGTCGTCGCGATGCCGATCGTCGGGAGCGTCGACCCCGCGCGCGCCGAGCAGATCCTGACGACGCTGCTCGAAGGGATCGCCGCCCAGAAAGCCAAGATCGCGATCCTCGACATCACCGGGGTGAAGGACGTGGACGCGCGGGTGGCGCGATCGCTCGTCGACGCGGCGCGGGCCGCGGGGCTGCTCGGCACCCGGGTCGTGCTCACCGGGATCAAGCCGCAGATCGCGCAGACGCTCACGACGCTGGGCGCCGATCTGAGCGGCATCGTGACCAAAGGGACCCTGCAGAGCGGCATTGCCTACGCGCTCGGAGGCCGGCGCCGCTGGTAGCCGCTGATAGCCGCGCGCGCCCCCTGTAAGACCCCGGGTGTACGCGCGTGCGCGCGTGCGCACAAGCGCTCCACGGAATGCGGATTCGACGAAGACCGCGAATATCGCGGGATAGCGGTGCTCTGGCGCCCATTTCGGTGTATCATGGTGATGACATGCGTCCGCGCCCGTGACGGGCGCGTGCGGCGCTGTCGGTACAACGTGCGATGTAGCCCAGGGAGGTTGTCGATGAAGCCTGGAGTGATGCCGTTACGGGGCGCGATCGTGGTGACCATGGCCGCCAGCCTGATCGGAGGCGCGGCGCTGGCCCGCGGCGTGCCGGTGCTGGAGGCGTACGATCCGGTGCCCGATCCCTCGCCGTGGGGCCCAGACGACGAGGCGGGCGCGTCCAACACGCAGACGCCCGACAAGGTCCTCGACGGCAAGCGCCTGATCAAGGAGGGCAAGGTCTATCGCCTGGGCCACGTCTACGAGCCGGGTATGGCGACGTTCCCCGGCAACCAGGGGCTCTCCGTGGAGGCCGGGCCGGTCACGCTGCTGGCGCAGCAGGTCACGAACTCCGAGGTGATGCACGGGGAGTTCGGCCAGATGGGGACGCAGTTCGACGCGCTGGGGCATTTCGGCTACATCCCGCCCGGGAGCTCCGACCCCGCCGACGCGCTGTTCTACAACCAGTTCACGGGCGCCGAGGTCATGACGGAAGACGGGCTCGCGCACCTCGGCGTCGAGCACGTGAAACCCCTCGTCACGCGCGGCGTGCTCCTCGACGTGAAGCGCCACGCGAACGGCGGGGAGACGCTCGCGTGGGGCCAGGAGATCACGCTGTCCATGGTGATGAAGACGCTGCGCGCGCAGAAGATGGACGCGCGCGACATCGGCGCCGGCGACGTCGTGCTGATCTTCACGGGCTGGGAGGAGAACTGGGAGCTCGGCACCGAGGGGTATTACACGCAGCCGGGCGTGGGGCTGGCCCAGCCGGGGATCGGGCTCGAGGTCGCAAAGTGGCTCTCGTCCAGGGGAATCGCCTGCGTCGGGTCGGACAACTTCGGCATCGAGGTCACCCCGCCGAAGCCTCCTGTCGCGCCGGGCGTGGTCTTCCCGGTCCACCATCACCTGCTGGTGAAGAGTGGGATCTTCATGCACGAGGCGATGGTGCTCTCGGAGCTGGCCGCGGATCTGGCCGCCGAGCTCGAGGAGCGGCCCCGCGGCCACAGGAGCCCGTACGAGTTCTTCTACGTCTACAGCCCGCTGCCCCTCCGCGGCGCGTCCGGATCGCCCGGGATCCCGCTCGCGATCCGGTGAGCGGAGCAGGGCCTCGGCTCCGAGCGAGAGCGGAGCGAGGAGCCGGCCGCCCGGCGCTCAGTGCACGTAGCTCTCGGCCTTCGAGGCCATCACCAGGGCGAGCGACGACGAGTCGAGGAGGTTGCGCTCGATGGTATCGCAGATGCGCGTGAGCGGCAGATCGTTCGGCTCGTGGCCGAACGGATCGTCGAGCTCCCCGCCGAGCGCCTCGATCATCAGGACGGGGTAGGCGACCATCATCGTCACGATGGGCGTCATGGCGCCGATCGCGTCGATGAGGGCGAGGGGCAGCGTCGCCAGATAAAGCACCACGCCGCGCTGCAGGAGCAGCACGTAGCCGAGGGGCGTCGGCGTCTTGAGGATGCGCTCGCAGCCGCCGAGGCAGTTGACCAGCGTGTTCAGCTCCTCCTCGGCGCACACCGCCATGTTGCGCTCGAGGCTCCCGGCCCGCGCGAAGGCCGCGATGCGCTCGGAGATCTGCTGCGCGGCGTGGAGGGGCGGGTGGGCGTGCGCCGCCATCGCCTCGGCCTGCTCCGCCGACAGGAGCCGCTCGATCTCCGGGCGCTCGGACTGACCGCGGAGCGAGCGCCGTGAGGCATGGACGAACACGACCACCCAGACGGCAAACTCGCGCACCGCGGCCGGGTCCACCGCCGCGTGCGCCTTCACGATGCGCGTGATGTTGCGGCTCGCGTTCACGATCGAGCCCCAGAGCGTCCGGCCTTCCCAGAAGCGGTTATAGGCCGTGTTCGTGCGGAACGCGAGGATGAGCGCGATCACCGCGCCCGCGACCTCGTACAGGCCAATCGACAGGCCCACGCGCGGGATGTACCTGTTCGCGAGCCACTGCGCCGCCGCGATGGCTCCGAAGGCCAGCACCCGCCGCATCACGCCCGGCGAGAAGGAGCCGCGCGGGGAGACCAGCATGTGAAGCCAATCGCTTCTCGGGTAGGGGATCATCGGGCGCGACCCTCGCGGCGGGAGCCATGGTGGAGAGAGGCCTCATCGCCTCCGTACCAGCGAGGTGCCTCTGTCGCAACGCCGCCAGGCGGGGCGCCGTCTTGCCTGGGCCGGCTCAACCATGCCTCGAGCGGCCCCGGGATCCTGGCGCGGACACCCTGGACGCGGGAGACTTGGCGTCCGACCAGGCAGGGCAGACCACGGTGGCTCTGTACGCCTGAGTCGCCTGGAGCTGCAGCTTGACGTTCCCGTCCCCCATCGTCCTGTTCTGGGTGGCCTCGGTCCTCGCCTGGATCGCCGTCGTGGCGGCGGCGAGGCGCCGCCGCGGCGGGCTCTACGCGCGCTTCGTCGGCGTGCTGCTCGGCATCCACACCCTGATCGCGTGCGCGCTCTTCCGTCACGTCGGCCCGCTCGCGCCGGCGTTCGCGTACCTCCACGGCGCGGTGTACCTGCACTTCCTCCTGCTCTCGCGCCCGCGCATGCGCCCGGTCGCCTACCGCGCGCTGGTGAGCATCCCCGCGTCCTATTTCGTCGCGGCGACCTTTCTGTCGTTCCCGTGGGCCATCGCGGGCGGGCTCGGGGCGACGCCGTACGGCCTCTGGGTGCCGTTCGCCCTGGCGGGCATCGGCATCCTCCAGTCGCTCACCGCGCGTCGCGAGGAGGTCGAGCTCGTCGTCGACCGCGCCCGCGTCGAGGGGCTGCGCCGCCACCCGCTGCCGCGCGAGCAGGCGCCCGACGCGCGCCGCCCCCTCCGCATCGTCCAGATCACCGACCCCCACCTCGGACCGTTCATGTCCGTCGCGCGGCTCCGCGGCATCTGCGAGCGCGCGGTCGAGCGCGACCCCGACCTCGTCGTGCTCACCGGCGATTACCTGACCATGGAGTCGCAGGGCACCGCGGAGCACCTCGCCGAGGCGCTGTCGCCGCTCCGCGCCCTCGAGGGCCGGGTGTTCGCCTGCCACGGCAACCATGATCACGAGGCGCCCGGCCACGTCGCGACCGCGCTCGCCCGGGCGGGCGCGCGCCTGCTCGTGGACGACGCCGCGCTCATCGAGACCGCCGCGGGGCCGGTGCAGATCCTCGGGATGGACTTCCACTACCGCGATCGCGCGGAGCGCATGGCGGAGGTCTGCGCCCGGCACCCGCGCGTCCGCGGCGCGCTCCGGCTCATCCTGCTCCACGATCCGGGCGCGTTCCGCCACCTCGGCGAGGGGGAGGGAGACCTCGTGCTGTCGGGCCACACCCACGGCGGGCAGGTCGGCATCGTCAGCCTCGGCGGCACCTGGACCGCCATGCGGCTCTTCGTGACCATGCCCGATCACGGCCTGTGGGCCCGCGGCCCCGACCGGCTCTACGTGCACCGCGGGACTGGCCACTACGGCTTCCCCCTCCGGCTCGGCGTGCCCGCCGAGGAGAGCGTCCTCAAGGTCCACCTCGCCGCGGACGGCGCGTGAGGACCGAGCGCCGTTATACTGGCCGCCCGGCGCCCGCCGGGAGGAGGTCTCGTTCATGCGCCGAGGGTTCGTGCTGCTGTGCGCTTCCGCGCTCATCGCGTGTGGTTCGGGGGGCGACGCGCCGCGCGGCGATGACGGCGCCGGCGGAGGAGGGAGCGGCGCCGGCGCAGGAGGGAGCGGCGCCGGCGGGGGAGGGAGCGGCGCCGGCGGCGCGGGGCTCCCTCGCGCGTTTCGCCACGGCGTGAACCTCGGCCACCGCAACGCGGCGTGGGGCGACGACAAGGAGGCGACCCTCGCGGCGCGCGCGGGCGCCCGCAGCCTCCGCGTCAAGCTCCCGGCGGCCCACCTCGCGACGTGGGGAGTCGATATCGAGCTCGGCGACATCCAGACGTATGCGTCCCTGGGGATGGCCGATCACATCGGGTTCCTCATCGGCTCCGAGTCGGTGGACATGACCGTGGCGCCGCCCGGCGCGGCCGACTGGGAGAACGAGCATTACATACCAAAGAGCCTTTACGAACCGATCTTCTTGCCCGACGGGACGGTGAACCCGGGCAACGTGTGGGCGTCGTACGTGTACCGGACCGTCGACACGTACAAGCCCTGGATCCACCTGTGGCACGTGTGGAACGAGCCCGACTGGGTGGCCGACTGGAGCGTCACTCAAACGTGGGATACCGAGCCGCCCAGGGCCGCCGATCTCCCCCGGTTCAACGGCTCGATCTTCGACTACGTACGGATGCTGCGCGTCACGAAGGAGGCCGCGCGCCGGGCCGACCCGGACGCGCGGATCGCGACGGGGGGCATCGGCTATCCGTCGTTCCTCTCCGCGATCCTGCGTTACACCGACAATCCCGAGGGCGGCGCCGTCACGCCGGAGTATCCGGAGAAGGGCGGCGCCTACATCGATGTCATCGACTTCCACTATTATCCCATCTTCAGCCCGAAGAGCTCGGACGCGTCCGTCGACGAGCTCCTCGCCACGAAAGACGCCTTTGCCGAGGCGCTCGCCGGCGCCGGCGTCGAGGTGCACGGGTGGAACGTCTCGGAGAGCGGCGCGCCGCTCGCGCCGACGCCGGACTACCCGGACGTGGGGAGCCCGGAGTACGCGCGCAACTACCTCCTCAAGGTGATGATCATGGCGCACGCGCGCGGCATCGGCGGCGTCGACTGGTTCATCCTCTCGAACGGCGAGGAGGGGAGCGACGACGTGTTCGCGCACATGGGGCTCTACGACGACCTCGGCGCCCTCACCAGCGTGGATCAGGCGACCAAGACCGATCTCGGCGAGGCCTACACCACCCTCACCGAGGTGCTCTCCGGGGCGTCGTACGACGACGCCGCGACGAGGGAGCTCGCCCTGCCGGGAGGCGCGCGGGGCGCCGTCTTCCGGAAGGACGGCGAGCGCCGCATCGCCCTCTGGGCCGTGACGCCGGGCGACACGGAGGAGGCGCGCGCGAGCGTCGAGCTCGCGACAGCGACGGGGTTCGAGGTCCACGCGTGGGACGGCGCGAAGACGCCCCTGGACGCGGGCGGCGGCAAGGTGGCGCTCGACCTCTCGGGCAGCCCGGTGCTGCTGGTCGAGCGCTGACCGCCGGCGCGATCGCCAGCAGGTATACCCTCTCTCCGGACTGGGTCAGGCAAGGTCGACACGCTCGATGCGCGTGGCCGCGCGGAGCTCCTCGATGCGCTCGTCGGCCGGCAGCACCGGCCCGACCTCGGCCAGCTTGCCGGCCGCGAACGCGGTGCCGAGGCGCGCGCACGCCTCCAGATCGCCGCTCGCCCCGAGCCGCGCCGCCAGCACGCCCGCCACCATGGCGTCTCCGGCGCCGACCGTGCTCGCGACCTCGATCGGCGGCGGCACCGCCAGGAGCGCCCGCTCCGCGTCCACGAGGAGGGCGCCGTCGGCGCCCAGCGAGACCACCACCAGCCCGATGCCGGACCGCTGGAGCTCGCGTGCAGCGCGGAGGA
Source organism: Sorangium sp. So ce406 (assembly GCF_051474675.1). NCBI lineage: Bacteria > Pseudomonadati > Myxococcota > Polyangiales > Polyangiaceae > Sorangium > Sorangium sp. So ce406. Next base: position 2,805,818 of record NZ_CP150340.1, read on the forward strand.
CCTCCGCGCGCGCTCCCGGGAGCGGCCGACCGAGCAGCTCGCCCAGCTCGTGGTGGTTCGGTTTGATCATGTCGGGCCCCGCCGCCACCGCGTGGCGCAGCGCCGCGCCGCTCGCGTCGACCGCGACGGAGCAGCCCCGCGCCCTGAGCCGCCGCACCATGTCCGCGTAGAAGTCGTCGGGCACCCCGGCCGGGACGCTGCCGGCCAGCACGAACCAGCGGTTCTCCCGGGCCAGCGCGTCGAGCTCGTCCACGAGCCGCGAGAGCGCCTCCGGCGGGACGGCGAGGCCCGGCAGGTTGATGTCCGTGACCTTCGGTCCCTCCGGTCCCTGGCGATCGACCACCTTGATGTTGACCCGGCTCCCGCCGGGCAGGCGCACGCAGCGGTCGTGGATGCCGCGCTCGCGGAACAGCGCCTCGAACGGGCCCGCGTTGTCGCGGCCGAGGAACCCCGCCGCCGTGACCGGACCCGCGCGCCCCGCGAGCAGCGCGGCGACGTTGATGCCCTTGCCCCCCGCGGTGAGCGTCTGGGCCGCGACCCGGTTCACCGCGCCGGCCGCGAAGCCCGGGCACTCCAGCGTCTGGTCCAGCGCCGCGTTCAGCGTCACCGTCACCAGCCCCTCGCGGCGCGACGGCTCCGCGCCCCGCTCTCCCGGCTTCAGCAACGCGCACCCCCCCGTCTCCGGGGGGAGATATCCCCCCGTACAACACCGCCCTTCACGGCGCGGACATCGATGCTCTTCGCGGACCGCCGAGCAACAGAGCGCGCTCTCCATGCGTTCCAGACAGGGATACTCACTGGCGGAAGTCCGATCCGCATGGGACTGTCGTGACAGGCCCGCTGAGCGAGCGGCGAGGGAGCAATTCTGAGGGATCCTGCGCCGAGGGAGGCGCGCGGAGAGGCAGGCGCGGGCCGGCGTGCGGCCGCGGGAGGGGCTCAGGCCTTCTCGAGGAACTTGCGGACCTGGGACTCGATCGCGCTTCCGGGGACGAGGAACGGCTTGTCCGTGATGTCCACCGAGAAGCTCTGCGCGGAGATGGCATAGGTCCCCTTCACGGTCCCCGCCGGCGTGGGCACCGAGAAGTCGCCCTTGCCCTCGTTGCCGCTGAACTTCCCGCCGGCCTTCTCGATGGCATCCTTCGCCTTCGAGACGATATCTTGAGAGGAACCGCTGAAGGGGACCGAGAAGCTGTGCTTGGCCATGTCGTCTCCTGGGTTGCTCGGCCGCGATCCTGGTGCGACGCGAGGCTGAGCGGAGCCTAATGCGACTCCGCCACGGGCACCAGCGCGAATCGACAGCGCCGGCGGCGGCGCGCTCGCGTGGTCCTCTGTGAAGACATCATGACGGCGCGCGGCGCGCCGGAGCGCACGTGAGGCGGACGGGCCAGGGCCGCCCCGGCGCGCGCCCAGCGCGACATCGGCGGGTCCGCGCCCGGCGCGCGGCCGCTCCGGCGAGGGCAGCCCATTATCGTCGCCGAGGCTCCCGCGCGGCGCGGGCGACGCGGGCGACGCGAGCGACCCACGGCCGCCGGCGGCGCCTCGGAGCACCCGGATTTCGCGCGCCGGCGAGGATTGCGCTTGACAACCTGCACGGAGGTCCCGCTTTTATGCGTCGATTGCCCCCAGCCGTGAACCGAGGACTCATGAACGACCCCCTTCTCAAGCAGTCGATCCTCCGCCGGACGGGCCGCGTGTCCGCGCTCGGGCTCGGCGCGCTCGGCCTGCTCGCGCTGAGCGCCGGATGCGCGACGTCGCAAGGCCCCGGAGCGGAGGCCGCCCCTTCCGGCGCGAGCCCCGGCGCTGGCGCGGGCGCCGAGCCCGCGCAGACCAACCTGCTCAAGGCCTCCGACTTCGACGACAACAAGAGCCTGCCGTGGACCACGTCGTTCACGGCGCCGGGCGCCGGCAGCGCCGAGGTGAAGAATGGCGCCTATTGCGTGACGGTGACGAACAAGGGGTCCAACAACTGGGACGCCCAGTTCCGCCACCGGGAGATGGTGATCCAGAAAGGGCACAGCTACACCCTCCAGTACAAGGCCTGGGCGTCCTCGCCCACGAAGGCGCGCCCGAAGGTCGGCATGGCCGGGCCGCCGTATGAGGAATACTGGTCCGACACCGTGGTGCTCGAGACCTCGCCGAAGACCTACACCGGGAAGTTCTCGATGGCGAAGGCCGACGATCCCACGGCGGAGCTCGCCTTCCACATCGGCGGCGAGATGGCGTCCGCCAAGGAGCCGTTCGAGGTCTGCATCGACGACATCCGCCTCGATGATCCGGAGTTCCGGTCCAGCGCGCCCGCGGGCGACGCGGCGGCGGCGCCGAAGATCGCCGTCAATCAGGTCGGGTATCTGCCGGGCGCGGCCAAGATCGCGAGCGTGAGCAATGAGGCGACCGCGCCGCTCGCGTGGGAGCTGCTCGACGCCTCCGGCAAGGCGGTCTCGCGCGGCCAGACCAGGGTGTTCGGCAAGGACGGCGCGTCCGGCGATCACGTCCACCTGATCGACTTCACGGCCTTCAACGCGCCGGGCCAGGGCTACGTGCTCAAGGTGGGTGACGAGAAGAGCTTCCCGTTCGACATCGGGGCCGGCATCTACCAGAAGCTCAAGTACGACGCGCTCGCGTACTTCTACCACAACCGGAGCGGCATCGAGATCAAGATGCCGTATGCAGGCAAGCCCGAGCTCGCGCGCCCCGCCGGGCACCTCCAGGACAAGAGCACGAAGTGCCTCCAGGGCAGCGGCTGCGACTATGCGCTCGACGCGTCCCGCGGCTGGTACGACGCCGGCGATCACGGCAAGTACGTGGTCAACGGCGGCATCTCGGTGTGGACGCTGCTCAACTGGTACGAGCGCACGAAGCACCTCGGCGCCTCGAGCGCCGATTTCGCGGACGGCAAGCTGAGCATCCCCGAAGGCAAGAACGGCGTGCCCGACCTCCTCGACGAGGCGCGCTGGGAGCTCGAGTTCCTGATGGGCATGCAGGTGCCGGAAGGCAAGCCGCTCGCCGGCATGGTCCACCACAAGATGCACGACGAGTCGTGGACGGGCCTCGGCCTCGCGCCGCACGAGGACAAGCTCGCGCGCTTCCTCCACAAGCCGAGCACCGCGGCGACGCTCAACGTCGCGGCCACGGGGGCGCAGTGCGCGCGCATCTGGAAGACGGTGGACGCGGCGTTCTCGGCGAGGTGCCTGAAGGCCGCCGAGCGCGCCTGGGCCGCGGCGAAGCAGAATCCGGCGCTCTACGCGCCTCCCGGCGGCGACAAGGGCGGCGGGCCCTACGACGACACGGACGCCAAGGACGAGTTCTACTGGGCCGCGGCCGAGCTCTTCGTCACGACGGGGAAGCCGGAGTACAAGAAGTTCCTGCAGGCCTCGCCGCTCAACGCGCGTTTCCCGACGGAGGTCGAAGGGGGAGCGGCGTCGATGAACTGGCGGGTCACCGACGCGCTCGGCCAGATCTCGATGGCGATCGTGCCAGGCCACGTGGACGCGGCGTGGCAGAAGGAGATCCGCGGCCGCATCGCGAAGGCGGCCGACCAGTACCTCGCCATCGCCGACAAGGAGGGGTACCGGACGCTCATCGCTCGGACGGCTGAAGGCAAGTACGACTGGGGCTCGAACTCGGGCGTGCTGAACAACATGCTCGTGGTGGCGCTCGCCCACGACTTCACCAAGCAGCCGAAGTACCTCGACGGCGTGGTGCTGGGCATGGACTACCTCCTCGGGCGCAACCCGCTCGGGCAGTCGTACGTGACCGGCTACGGCGACAAGCCGCTCGAGAACCCGCACCACCGCTTCTGGTCGCACCAGGCGAACAGCAAGTATCCCAAGGCGCCGCCCGGCGCCGTGTCCGGCGGCCCGAACTCGTCGCTCCAGGATCCCCATGTCCAGAGCGCCGGCCTGAAGGGGTGCGTCGCCCAGCGGTGCTTCGTGGATCACATCGAGGCGTGGAGCGTCAACGAGATCACGATCAACTGGAACGCGCCGTTCGCGTGGGTGACGGCCTTCCTCGACGAGAAGGCGAAGAAGTAGCGTCGCCGAGCGCGGGGGCGGGCGCTCCGGAGCGCGGGGGGGGCTCCGGAGCGCGGCCCCGCCGGTCCAGACCAGAGGCTGGAGAGATCGCGCCGGCCGACCGTTCGACGCCGGCCGCCGCGGCCGGCTCGCCGGCCACCCTGAGCCGCGCCGTCAACCTCGAGGAGGCGCGCGCGGAGGAACTCGCCCCCGCGGGCCGACCGCGGCACGTGGCGGGGCTGCGCTACCCTCTCCGCATGAGCGCACCGTCGGTTCCTCGCCTGCGCGCCGTGGACCTGAACCTGCTCACGGTGCTGGACGTCGTGCTCGTCGAGCGGAATGTGACGCGGGCCGCCGAGCGCCTCGGCATGACCCAGCCAGCCGTGAGCAGCGCTCTGGCCCGGCTGCGGCTCCTGTTCGACGACGATCTCTTCGTGCGTTGCGGCAAGGAGATGGCTCCAACGCCGCGCGCTCTCTCGCTCGCCGGCCCGATCCGGGAGGCGCTCGACCTCATCCAGGCCTCGCTCGCTCAGCCTGACGCCTTCGACTACACGGCGAGCCACACCTTCAAGCTGGGGATCAGCGACATCGGAGAGGCCGTCCTCTTGCCTCGGTTTCTGCGGCGGCTCGAGCAGCTCGGCGCTCGCGTCCGGATCGAGATCTGCCGCGAGCCTGGGGCCTTGCTGCAGAATGAAATGCGGCTCGGCAAGGTCGATCTCGTCCTGGATCATGTCGTCATCTCGGGCGAGGGGTTCCGGCGAGAGCGCGTGCTCGACGTCGAGCTCGTCCCGCTGGTACGCCAGGATCATCCGACCGTGGGGCCATCGTTGACGGTCGACGAGTACATGGCGCTAGAGCACGTCATCCTGGAGCCGCGCGAGGGCCAGACCGACCTGGCAGAGCATACCCAGGCCGTCGTGGGGCGCTCGCGGCGCGTGCAGGTGCAGGTCCCCCATTATCTATCGATGCCGTTCATCGTCTCGCAGTCGAACCTCGTCTGCACGCTGCCGCTCCCCCTGGCACGGCTGTTCGAGCAGCACTTCCCGGTCCGGGTGGTGAGCTGTCCGCTGCCCATCCACCCGATCCCGCTGTTCATGATGTGGCACGTATGTCAGGAGGCCGACCCGGCCCATCAGTGGCTCCGGCGATCCCTCGTCGATCTCTGCAGCCGCGTCTGACCTGTCTTCGGCGGGCGGGCTGGTTCAGGAGGAGGCGCGCGACCCCGGATTCAGCGGAGTATCCGCGCTGGTCATCTGACTCATACCGTTTCTTGATTGGGTTTTCGTGGTTCGCCGCCCATGAAATCCGCGCGCTCAGGGCTGCACGAGCAAGCGGCGGCCCAGCGAAGAGCGACCCGAGCTCGCGGCCAGGTGTCGCGGGCCTGGGTGGCCATCCACACGGAGAGAACACATCATGTTCGGATTTTCATTCGTCCGCCGAAAGCGCGGTCGAGGCGGGACGCTCCATGTCCTGGGCAGCGAGCACGCGGCGACCATCGAGCCCGGAGAGACGCTGCTCAGCGCCGCCGCGCGCGCGAACATCCCCTTCCCACGGATGTGCAACGTGGGCGAGTGCGGTACTTGCAAGTGCCGACTCACCAAGGGGCATGTCCGCCTCAAAAAGGACATCTCTCGTCACGTCACGCCCGAGGAGCTCTCTGCCGGTTTCGTCCTCGCCTGCCAGAGCCTGGCCGAGTCGGAGGACGTGGCGGTCGAGCTGCCGGGCATCGGCCGCGAGCGCTCGGCGAGCCCTGCGCCGGTGCAGACTGACGCGAGCATCACGCGCGTGACGCCGCTCGCGCACGGCGTCCTCGCGCTCGAGGTCGGCCTCGCCGCGGAGATCCGCTACGTGGCCGGGCAGTATGCGCAGCTCACATCGCCCGGCGTCCCGGGGCTCGACGAGCCGCGCTGCTACTCGTTCGCCGAGGCACCGGCGCGGGCCTCGCCGCGAAGGGCGCTCTTCCATATCCGCCACGTCCCGGGCGGCGCCTTCACCGATTGGCTCTTCGCCGCCGATCGCACGGGCTCGCGCCTCTGCTTCTCGGGGCCACACGGCGGCTTCCGCTACCACGAGGCCGGGCGGCCGCTCCTGTGTGTGGCAGGAGGCACCGGCCTCTCGCCGATCAGCGCGATCCTCGAGCAAGGGATCTCGGACGGGCTCGCGCGCGACGTGACGCTGGTCGTCGGCGCGCGCGCCCAGCAGGACCTCTACGCGCTCGACGCCATCGCCTCGATCGAGGCGCGATGGCGAGGGAGGTTCGCCTTCGTGCCCGTGCTCTCGCGAGAGCCCGAAGGCTCGAGCTGGACAGGGCGGAAGGGGCACGTCACGGACTACCTCCGTGAGGTCGCCGTGGCCCACGCCGATCGCGCGGCCTACCTGTGCGGTCCGCCCGGGATGATCGACGCCGCGCTCGACGTGCTGCGCGGCAGCATTCCGCCGGACCACGTGCATTACGACAAGTTCCTCGACCGTGGCTCGATCGCCCTCGCCACCTCGGCGGGCGCCCGAGCCCGGACGCGACGCTCGGAAGGAGAGTCATCATGCTCGGAAGCGCTCTGATCGCCTTCGCGCTCATCGCGATCTTCGCCGCGCTGGAGCTCGCGTTCGGCCTGTACCGGCGCCCCGGCGTGCTCACGATGCGGGAGCTCGGCGCGAGCCTCGTGAGTCTCGGTAACTTCCTGCTGGTACGCGGCGTATCCTTCGCCGCCTTGATCTGGGCGTTCAAGGCGCTCTGGCCGCGCGCCGAGGGGGCGCTCGCGGGCGTGAGCTTCTGGCTCGCCTTCCCGATCTACGTGTTCGTCGACGAGTACGCGGTATACTGGTTCCACCGCAAGAGCCATGAATGGCCGTGGCTGTGGCGTATCCACAAACCGCACCATGTCCCGCACAACATGAACATCGGCGTCGCATACCGGCAAAACTGGCTGTGGCATGCGCTGGTTCCGGGCGCGTGGTTGGGCCCGGCCGTCATCTGGCTCGGCCAGCCTGGTGCCTACGCGGCTGGATTGGCCTTCAGGACTCTGATGGTGTTGATGGAGCACTCCGATCTCCGCTGGGATCTGCCGCTCCAGCGCAACCGCTTCACGCGTCCTTTCATGTGGGTGATCGAGCGTGTCATCTCGCTGCCCGACACCCACCATGTCCACCACGGCGTCGGTCGGTACGGAAATGCCATGAAGAACTATGGCGTCGCCCTCATCTGCTTCGATGTGATCCATGGCACGCTGATGATCCCGCACGCGCGGCAGGAGGGCTTCGGGCTACCCGACGACGCGCCGGTCGAGCCCTGGCCTGAGCAGCTCTTCTGGCCGTTCGTGCGCTCGACGCGCTCGACGAAGGAGGCGGCTCATCGCCCGTCGATCGGGCCCACGCCGCCGGCTGCCGCGCTCGCCGCGGCAGAGGCGGTGATTTACACCGCGGATGGCCGCGCTGTCGTGGTGAGGTGAGCCGTGTTTGCCAGGCACCGTTGTTGATGCCGAGGGTGCGCCTGGGCGCTGCTCAACGCAGGATATTGCGTGGCTGGGCGTTGAACATCCAGGTTCGGTCCATCGTGGGCATCTTGTGGACGGCCCCGTCGATCCGGCCGATTGGTTCGCTCAGCTCGGGAGATGACAAGGGGCTTTATTGAAGCACGCCGAAGCGCGTCTTCAGGCCTTCGAGGCCCTTGGAGATCATGGTATTGACCGTTGCGTCGATGAACGGGGTACCCGCGCCCTTGAGCCGATAGCTCACCCGCCACTCCACCGTGCAGCCCGCGCCATTGTCCCTGACATGGATGACCCCCACGTAATCCGAGGCTGGCAAGCCGCACACCATCGTGTACCGCATGAGCCGCCGGGCGTCGTCGAGCCCCTCTAGCCGTTCGACGACTTCAGATCCGTCCGTCATGAGGCTCTTCCGCAGCTGGCCGACCCCGCTCCCGACCGTCTCCAACCGCACGACCAACGGGTGCCAGTCCATCAGCCCGTCGAAGCGCCCGATCACCTTCCAGACTTCCTTGCTGCCGGCGGCGAGGTTGACTGCGCGGGTGATCTCGATCGGCGTCACGTTGGGCGGCTGCACGTAGGGGAACGTCTTGCCTCCCGGCTGCGTGGCGCCCCTGGCCCCGCCGTGGAGCATAGGCCCTCTGCCACGGTTGACCTCGTACGAGATGAAGATGTTCATGATATTGGCGTCGAGGGTCCTGCCCCCGCCCGTGGCGTACTTCCTCCCCTCGAGCGTGCTGTGCTCGATCTCTCGATGGCTGTCGTCGGTGGTCGGCTTGGTCACATCAATCAGGAGAAAATCGTCCAGGAGCACGGTCACCAGGGCTCGGCGCCCGGCCTCTGTCCAATCGACCTTACCGTCCCGCCTGTCCCAGATATCGAGCGAGAGGAGCAGACGATCTCTGTATAGCGGCAGGCGCTTCGGGTCGACCGCGAACGAGTCCTCCTGATTCCACAGGTCCCGCAGGTCGGTCTCGCCATCGATGAGCATGTGGAGGTTGGTCACCTCGGGCCGTCCGATCCGGTCGATCCGCGGGACGTTGCCCGCGAACACCCCCCGTGGAGCGCGGGGCGTTGTCTTTGCGATCACCCCGAACAGCGATCCCTTGCGCGGCTCGAGCACCTTGGTCGTGTCGAGCTCGATGACGATGCTCAGGACGTTGTTGTCCTGGAGGACGTTGGGGATGGCCTTCGGCATCCTGTTGCGGGGCGGCCACTCCCAGCCGGAAAAGAAGGGGTCCGACCTCAGCCCGGCGAAGACACGGAAGACGCCATCGGGCGTGGCGGCGCCTCGCTCGTCGCCGACGACCAGCGGCAAGGTCCTCCCGCCAGGCAACGTGCACGCCCCGCTCTGGCGCGGTTTGCCGCCGCTCGTCGAGGCCTCGAGCGATCCGAACTTGCAGGTGAACTGCAGCTCCTCCTTGGCGGCCTGAAAGCGGGCTTCGTTCCCCGATCCGGCGACCCGGACGCGGCGCATCGCGATGATGTAGTTCACGGCGTCGGAGAAGAACGCGGAGTCGCCCGCGATCGGGAACACGTCGGCGATGAGCACCGTGCGGTCGGCGCGCTCCGGGCTCTGAAAGGCGTAGAGATCGGTCAGGTCCGCCGCCGGATCCCCGATGGCTCGCGGCCCGTCGAGGTGATCCGACGCGGCGGCCGGGAGACCGCCAAGGGGCCCGAGAACCAGGATCCCGAGCAGGAGACCGAGGAGCGGCGTGACCGTATTCCCCCGGCGGCGGGCGACCGCTTCACTCGATGTGGGCCTATGGCACATGGGGGTTCTTCTCCGCCGGGTGCCCGGTTCTCGCGCGCGAGAGAGGAGACACCTGAAAGGCCTTCGTGTTCCCCAGGCGCGCCCGGGCCTCGGCGAGCAGACTGGCGGCGAGTCGTCGATCACCGATGCGGACGGCGGCCTCGTGGGCCAGCTCGAAGGCGCGGAGCGTCGGCCGGTTGGCCAGGTTGCGGCGAGCCAGCGACAGCGCCTTGAGCGCGTCATTGCCGTCACCGAGGTAGAATTCGGCGGCGTGATCAGCGAAGGCGAGCTCGTGCCGCGCGAGGAGCCGATCGTAGGAGGCCCTGGCCCCGAGCAACTGTTCCTGCGCTTCCCGAGCGCGGCCCTGCTCCTTCAGGACCTGCGCGAGGCGCCATCTGGACTCCGGGTCGCCGCGCCGTGCCCCGGCTGTGAGGAGGGCCTCCGCCTTGGCGAGAGCCCCGCGCCTTGCGTAGAGCTCGGCGAGGTGGACGCGCGCCGGAACGTAGGCTGGCAAGTACGCCAGCGCCATTTCGTAATAGCGCCGCGCTCTCTCGGGCTGCGGCGCGGGCATGCGCTCGCCCCAGAGCACCCCGCGCTGGAAGCAGACCCACGCCGGCGGAAACGGGGAGACATCGCGGTACTGGGCGAGCGCCCGTGCATACAAACGGTCCGCCTCCTCGTACTCGCCGAGGTCCACGAGCAAGGCCGCGAGGGGAAGGAGCTCGTCGATGCCGGCGATGGTCTGCGCCCTTCTGCGACGCACAGCCAATACCTCCGCCAAACCCTTGCCGGTCGCTTGCTGGATCGAGAGCCGCACCGGCTCGGTCACGGCCGCCTGGACGCCGCGGCGCCCGGCCTGGCGGAGGTCGGCTTCGGCCTCCTCGAATCGATGCAAGTACGCCGCGATCCTCGCCGATAGCAGGTAGGTCTCGCCGGCTTCGGGCTCACGGCGACGGAGCTCTGCGGCCAGGTGATCGAGGCGATCCGGCGACTCCATGTCGCCCAGGAACTGCGCCTTCAACTGCTCGATCTGGACGATGCGATCCGGCGCGCCGTTCTTGCGGGTGAATCGGAGATAGTCGCTCCAGGCCGCGCGGAGCGAGCTCTCCAGATTGGAGACGGCGATGTCTCCGGACGTGGTCTGGAGGGTCGAGGCGCGTACCCCCGGCGCGATCCCGATCCCCGAGAAGAGCAACCCCAAGAAAAGGAGGGCGATTGGCCTGGTCGCGTGGGCTGGCATCGTCTGCCTCCTCGTGCACGTTCCGACGGCGATCGCGCCGTGCCGCCTCGTGGGCTCATCCATCCGCGAACATCCGCAAAACGCACGCCAGCATCATTGGTACGGCGGCGCACATCGGCGATGCCGTACTGAATGAATTCAGGCCGTCGACATGGTGCCTCTGGAAACACGGTCCGCGGTTCTCGGCGCCAGCGAGCCAGGCTTCACGGGCGGAGGCAGACGAGATGTTCAAGCCTATGTCTGGAGATCAGCGAGCCAGCGCAGGGCTCGGAGCCCCGGCATGAATGCGTACTCACCGCCCCTTGTCACGACGAACCGCGGCAATCCGTGGAGGCGCCGCGGGATCGGCCGCCGTGGAATCGTAAAGCCGCCGTCTCCCTCGTTCGATCCGGTGATGGGGTCCTTGGCGTTGCCCGCCCCGATGAAGACGCCGCTGTTGACCCACTCCGTTTGCACGAACTCGAACTGCCGCCCCGGGTGCGCTCCGATGAAGGCAAACATGAGCCCCCGATCGACGCCGTCGTCCTCCAGGACCCCTTCCGCGAGCGGAGGCCCATAGACCGTTCCGCGCCGGATCATCCGGTGCAGGCTGACCATTCCCGCCACACTCGAGTCTCGTGGGTTCACTCGCCGAATGTGTGATTCGAGGGGGGTTTTGAAGCCTGTCGGGTCGTCTCCATAGAGGAATGCGTTGTTGCGTCGCGGGTCGCCTCCCAGCTCGGGATTGTCGCTGGATGGGCTGAGCGCCAGGGGTGCGCCGCTCCGCCAGCGCCCCATCATCTTTGCCGCTAGAAGCTCCTCGTCCTCCGGGCTGAGAGAGTTCTCCTTCACGTATCGGCGGAACAGCGCCACGCGTTGGTACAGCTTACGAAAAGCCACGTACGTCCCGTTGCGACCCAGCGCCTCGGGCTGGGGCATCACGGTGCCGCCCAGCTCGTCCGGGTAGCCCAGGACGAATTCACCTGCCTTGTAAGGACGCTGCGCCGGGTTGGTCCCCGGAATGCCGCTGCCCTCGATCGCGGGATGGCTCATGCCGTCCCGGAACCCGAAGTGTTCCCTTGGACCGGGCAGCGCATAGCAATCCTGGCGCCAGATCAACGCAACTCCCGGCAACGCCTCGATCGCTGCTCGAGCGCGCTCGAGCGCCGCCTCCAGGCCGTGCGCGTCCGGCGACAGCGCAGTGATCACGACGTGGACGTCTGGAGTTCCGAGCGGTGCTTCCCAGTGCTCAGGGCTGCTATCGCCGGTGTCTCCCAGGTGGCGCGCGCGCGCCGCCATCCCCTGCTGGAACTCCCACGCGAAGCTGTCGAGCGACTCCTGCGGCACGCCGAGCGCCTTGAGGCCCTGGAAGGTGAGCGAGGCGCTCACCCAGGTGTCGGATTCCGGACTCTCGCGGTGGGCGGCCGAGGCCACCACATTGCTGAGCCGCCTCATCAACTCCCGCCCTGCCTTGGGGTCGTCGATGCGGAGCAAGAGGTACGTCGCCACGTACGGCGCAGGCCGTGGGCGCAAGACCCCGCTCTGTATGTCCTCCAGTTCGAGCAGGCCGCTGACTGACTCGGGCATCGATCTCCTCCATCGCGATTGCTTCTATTTTACCGCGGGGTTTCTCCAGAACGTCTCCAGGTCGATCGCGACGGGAACGGGAGCTCTGCTCCCTGTCTCGCGACCAGAGAGTGAGATCATTGCATCTGGTCGAGCATCGTGGAGAGAGCGCACTTGACCTTGAGCGCCTTGACCACCTCCACTCCGGTGGCGTCCGGGTACTCCGCGTATTCCATGAATGGCTGGGCTGCGTGCTCACGTGCGAACTTGGCGAACGAGGCAGGATTTTCCTTCCAGTCTACCGGAAAGCCTTCGAGTTGCTCGAATATCGTGTTGAGGCCTGCCTGTTTGAAGAGCAGCACCGCGTCCTCTACATACTTGTCGAAGTCCGTGTCGAAGAAGCCGATATAAAGAAACCACGTGGTGTCACCTTCCTTGTACATGGCCCAGCGCAGAAAATGGAGCGCGAGCGGAGCGAGCGCCTGGGGTTGCTCCTTTATCAGCTTTTCGACGGTCTTGCCGTATGCGCGGACCACATCCTCCCGTCCTGGTATGACCTTGGCGATGATCGTGAACCCGCGTGACCTGGGGAGCACCGTGCCGAATCTCCCTGCCTCTACCTCTTCGTCCGCTCTTGGCAGCGCTTCTGCAAGCGGTCGAATGTCGGCGCAACTCCGTGTCCGGTTCATATCATCTCGCTTTCGTGGCCGGTCGCTATTTCGTGCTAGAACGCTTCCCCCGGATGTGCATCATCTTCTGTTTCGCTATCCGCCGTGGCCGAACGGCTGGTTCGGGGAGCATCTCATGGCATACAACCCATACGTCGGGCGTCCTCTGAAGGATCTGCAGCTCACCGACGAGAAGCGCAAGAGCACGCGGTCCTCGCCGTCATCATGAACGTGAAATGCACGAACCAGGCGCACGCCGCGGAGAGCCTCGTCTCCCAGCCGAGCAGGAGGCCAGCCAGCGACAGCACGTAGAGGACACCCACTCCCGCGATCACCGAGCTCTCATCGACCCCGAAGCGCGATAATGCGTCCACGAGGTGGCCGATCCGGGGGAAACCGAGCGCGCCGGAGCCGTCGAGGAGCTGTCCCTGAACGATGCCCGAACGCGAGTACAGCTCGGAAGCGATCGGCGCGATCAGCGCCGCCTGCACCAAGAGGACTGACGCGAGCCCTATCCGGAGCGCTGCCAGGGGCCGCGCCGACGCGGGTGCGAACGCGAATCGCCTCATCGTGCCCCACAGGCGCGCGGATGCCTCTCTAGCGTTCGGCAGGCGCAGGATGTAGGTCCGCTGCCTCATCGCGTCGCCTCTTTGTCGATCTCGCCGGTGGCGAGCTGCGCCTTCATGTTGAACTTGGCCTGATATTCGACATACCAGCGCGGCTGCTTGCCCGCGCGATACTCCGCCATCGAGGGCAGCTCGTAGCTTTCGAGCCGGACGACGACGCTCTCCGCCCCTGGGTGCTTGGCGAACACCTTCGCTACCCAGGACGCGACCAGGGAGCGCCTCATGGCCGGGTCCTGCTCATCCCAGTACATACCGATGATGTTCTTGACGCGGAGGTCCGCTTCGCGGCTCGCTCCTGTCTCCAGCACCTCGGTCGTCAGCGTTCCCGCGCGATCCCGGACCTGGAAGGTGGCCCAGGGCAGGGGCCCGACGCTCGGAGCAAAGAAGGAATACGCGCTGCTGGCCCCGGAGAGCGCGCCATAATAGCCCACCGCACGCTCCACCCATCCTCCGTACGGCAAGCGCACATGCAGCACACCCAGCACGATCACCAGCCCGAGGTGGATCGCGGCAGCGGGAAGCACCAAGAGCGCGCGCTTTCCTATGTTTCCTGTATCGTCCATGGAGCTGACCCCCATGGATCCGTGTTGCGCGCGGCGTGCCATCCGCTTTCGCCACCCACGTTTCCAATGCATCGCCACCGGGCCGCAGCGCAGGCCGCGGTCGGACGGCGACGCTCGACGCGCGATGTCTCAGCGCAATCGCCCGTGATGCTCGGCTCCGCGCTCGGCAAAGCGGACGCGGCACTCCGTGATGGCGGCGCGCAGCCCCCTGACCATCACGGTAGGGTCCATACCAGTCCTGGCGCCGGAAGGGGCGATAGTATCCGGCAGCGGGTCGGTAGTATCCGGCAGCGGGCCGGTAATAGCCGGCAGCGGGCCGGTAGTAGCCGACAGCCGGCCGGATGGCGTAACGCTCGTTGTCGGGCGATGGTGGCGTTGCTGTTTCCTCGACGAGGTTCAGGCTGTCGATCGGCACCGTATCCGCCGCAGAAGCAAGCGCAGAGATCCCGCACAGTCCTGCGCTGACGGCGATGAATCCAAGAAGTTTCACATGGTTCATTTCGGCTCCTTCCCTCTTCGGTTGCGCCCGTGGGCGCGATGTTGCGCCCTTGACGATGCAGGATACAGGCCGAGTTCGACCGGTGCGGCGGGTGGCAGGATGCTGGTCGCAGCGCACATATCATCCCTGATATGTGCGTTGGTCACGTGAAGGTGCGCAATGCGTGACCGGTGTGCTGCGACACCGAGGCGCCAGCGGCATGACAGCGATTCATGGCAGTCAAGAACCTACCCCCGGCAGGGAGCGCGTTCGGGATCTTGGGAGACCATGTTCAGGAACAGCGGCCCCTCCTCGTTCGAGAGCTGCCCCGCAGGCCCGCGCGCGGAGCCGCACCTCACCATCACCCGGGGGGCCAGCGCAGGTGCGGAACGCGTGGAGCCTGACCTCGACCCCGGGCGCCGCGCCCCCTGGATCGTCGATCTCGTGGCGGCAGCCGCCCTCGTGGCGGCTGCCGCCCGCGTCCCACGCCGCCTCGCGCGGCCGCGACCAGAGCGCGAAGCCGCCGAGGAGCAGCACCGTGATCGAGCAGCCGCTCGCCTGGGTGCGGATCTGCCGCTCCCGGCGCTGCGTCGCATCGCGGGAGCTTGCCACGCTCGGAGTCCTTCACGTCGTCGTCGTCCGCGGCGACCGCCACGGTCCGGTCCGCGTCGTCGTCGTCCGCGACGAACGCGAGAGGTTGCGGAGGGGGCGCGGCATCGGGGGCTGCCTCCGGCGCGGCGAGCAGCGCGCGGAGGTCGACCGGGGGCGCGCCGTCAGTGAGCGCGAGGAGCGCCGCGAGCATCTCGTCCGCGTTGCCCGGAGCGCTGCGCCGGGCCCTTCGCGAGAGCCCTTCCGAAGAAGGCGTCGGCGCCCAGACCCGGGAAGTATCGAGGGCGACGCCGGCTTTGTCGCAGGTCCTGCTCGGCACCGACCGGCCCCAGTCCCGGCACGCGCCCGCGGTAAGCGCAGCCCCGCGGCCGCCCCGACCAGGCCCGAGGCCCTGCCGGGCGCCGGCCTCGACGGCGCCGTGCGGCGACGCCGTGCGCGGGGGCGCGCTTCGATGCGTCACCTGAAGAACTCGGAGGCGCGGGAGACCCGGGGGCGCGGGAGAAAGGCCATCCCAACCGCCCGTACACAGGGCTCAGGTCACCCGGGCAGCAAGGAGCAGCCGCACCTCGCTGCTCCCGCGCCGCGCTGCGCCACCCCGGCGGCGCCGGAAGGACCGCCAGCCCGCTCGGCTGTGCTCCGTGGCTCTTCCTCACCTACTGGGCCGAGCCTGTTCCGCGGGTGGCCTGCGGCACCGTGGTTGACACGCCGGTGTCAAGCATTAATCAGAACCAGCGACGGCGGCCGGGAGTGGCGCGCTGCGGTGCGGCCGCGCTGCGGTGCGGAGAGCATGGAGAGGACGGTGAACAGAACAAGCCGCTCGCTCTTCAGGTCGCTCGGTCTACTCGCTGCGTGTCGGCGCTCTCGAGCGAGCGCGTTGACACCTTCGCGGCCTGAGTATAAGGTGATCCTCGCGGATCGCGGCGCCGGCGAGCCGGCGGGCTGAAACAAAGAACTGTTCAGCTCGAAGCTTCCCGGCCCGGGATCTCAAGAGGTTCGAGATTCCAGAAAGGCGTGTCGCTCTTCTCGAAAGAGGAGGTTGACAGTCCCGCGACGGGATTCTAGAGTGCGTCCTCGCGAATCGGCGGAGCCGGAGAGCCCCCGAGAGCAACCGCAACGTACACACGAAGTACAAAGCGGAAGTTCGTAGCTCTCTCAACTGCCCGGTCGATCTCTCGAAAGAGAAGGTTGACAGCTTCGCGACGAGGAACTAGAGTCCTCGCCCCGCGGATCGGCGGAGTCGGAGAGCGCGTACAATCCGGGCGACCTGAGCAATTGGGTCTCTTCGGAGAGTCGGCGGCCTGGTGGTCAGATACCGGGCAGCCGAATGACAGGCCTCTCCTAGCTGTGGATCCGTTCGATGACCCTCGATGGCGGCGGTCGTCACGTCGGTCTCCTCGAAAGAGGAGGTTGACACCTTCGCGAAGGGAGCCTACATACGGCCCCCCGCGAATCGGCGGACTCGGAGAGCTGGCGGGTGAAAGCCCGCGCCTCTCTGGGCCGTTCGACGAGCGATCCACGGTAGAGGTGGACGGCGCGGCAGCCGGTCCCGCAAGGGAACAGCGCCGGGTCGACTCTCTCGACCGGAGATCGGTACGAACAAGGCAAGCAGCTCGCGCCAGCGGGCCACCTTGCCTGCTCGGTCCTTGAAAACTGGGTTGTGTGCCTACGAAGTGACGTGGGTTCAAAGGCGAGCGCAAGCTCGACCT
>NZ_CP150340.1:2825000-3410000 GCF_051474675.1 Sorangium sp. So ce406
ATGGCCGCAAGGCAATGCGTGACCACGTACCTTTTGCATAATGGGCCTGCGAGTTACGTTACGTGGCGAGGTTAAGCCGCGAGGTGAAGCCGAAGCGAAAGCGAGTCCTAACAGGGCGTTGAGTCGCGTGACGTAGACCCGAAACCTTAGCGATCTATCCATGTCCAGGTTGAAGAGCGGGTAACACCGCTTGGAGGACCGAACTCACCACAGTTGAAAATGTGGGGGATGAGGTGTGGATAGGAGTGAAAGGCTAATCAAGCTGGGATATAGCTGGTTCTCCCCGAAATATATTGAGGTATAGCCTCGGACGAATTGCGACGGAGGTAGAGCACTGAATGGGCTAGGGGTCCTACCAGATTACCAAACCCAATCAAACTCCGAATGCCGTCGACAAGTATCCGGGAGTCAGGCTGCGGGAGATAAGTTCCGTAGCCGAGAGGGAAAGAGCCCAGATCGTCGGCTAAGGTCCCCAAGTCTGAGCTAAGTGTCAAAGGATGTGGGAGCGCACAGACAACCAGGAGGTTGGCTTAGAAGCAGCCATCCTTCAAAGAAAGCGTAATAGCTCACTGGTCAAGCGAACCCGCGCCGAAAATATAACGGGGCTCAAGCTCAGCACCGAAGCCACGGGCTTTCTAACGGAAGCGGTAGGGGAGTATTCTCAAGGAGATACACGCCGGACGGTGACGACCGGTAACGGCCTTGAGAAGAGCTTATGCAGGCATGAGTAGCGATAAACCGAGCGAGAAACTCGGTCGCCGTAAGCCCAAGGTTTCCTGGGGAAGGATAATCCTCCCATGGGTTAGTCGGATCCTAAGCCGAGGCCGAGAGGCGTAGGTGATGGGAAGCAGGTTAATATTCCTGCACCACCAAGGGTGACGTTGAAGTAAGCGGGGACGGAGAAGGGTAGGCCGAGCACGGTAGATGGCTTCCGTGTTCAAGCCGGTAGGGTGAGCTGTCAGGACCCGATAGGGACAAACGACGGTTCGTAAGCCCGAGAGGTGATGAGGTCTGGGCTTCGGCCCGGGATACTCGGTGATCCCAAACTTCCAAGAAAAGCCGCGTACAGAGTTTCTTTGGTGTCCGTACCGCAAACCGACTCAGGTGGGCGGGGTGAGTATCCCAAGGCGCGTGAGAGAACCCTGGTTAAGGAACTCGGCAAAATGACACCGTAACTTCGGGAGAAGGTGTGCCGCTTTGCGTGAAGGGTGAACGCCTGGAGCGTGAGGTGGTTGCAGAGAAATGGGGGTTGTGACTGTTTACTAAAAACACAGGACTCTGCGAAGTCGTAAGACGACGTATAGGGTCTGATGCCTGCCCGGTGCTGGAAGGTTAAGGGGACGAGTCAGCGCAAGCGAAGCTCTGAACCGAAGCCCCAGTAAACGGCGGCCGTAACTATAACGGTCCTAAGGTAGCGAAATTCCTTGTCGGGTAAGTTCCGACCTGCACGAATGGCATAACAACATCCCCGCTGTCTCGACCAGGGACTCAGCGAAATTGTATCGGGGGTGAAGATACCCTCTACCCGCGGCAAGACGGAAAGACCCCATGAACCTTTACTGCAACTTGGCAGTGATTTTCGGGATATTCTGCGTAGGATAGGTGGGAGGCTATGAAGCCGGGCTTCTGGGTTCGGCAGAGCCAACGTTGAAATACCACCCTGGGTATTCTGGAAATCTAACCTGGGCCCATGAACTGGGTCGGGGACACTGCCTGGTGGGCAGTTTGACTGGGGCGGTCGCCTCCTAAAAAGTAACGGAGGCGTGCGAAGGTTCCCTCAGCCTGATTGGAAACCAGGCGTAGAGTGCAAACGCACAAGGGAGCTTAACTGTGAGACCGACAGGTCGAACAGGTGCGAAAGCAGGCGTTAGTGATCCGGTGGTTCTGTATGGAAGGGCCATCGCTCATCGGATAAAAGGTACTCTGGGGATAACAGGCTGATCGCGCCTGAGAGTTCATATCGGCGGCGCGGTTTGGCACCTCGATGTCGGCCCATCGCATCCTGGGGCTGGAGCAGGTCCCAAGGGTTCGGCTGTTCGCCGATTAAAGCGGTACGCGAGCTGGGTTTAAAACGTCGTGAGACAGTTTGGTCCCTATCTGCCGTGGGCGTAGGACACTTGAGAGGAGCTGCCCATAGTACGAGAGGACCTGGGTGGACGTACCTCTGGTGCTCCGGTTGTCCTGCCAAGGGCATAGCCGGGTAGCCATGTACGGAACGGATAACCGCTGAAAGCATCTAAGCGGGAAGCCGGCCTCAAGACCAGGTGTCCCGGGCCGCAAGGCCCCTAAAGACCCCTCGTAGACCACGAGGTTGATAGGCCGGGTGTGGAAGCCGAGCAATCGGAGGAGCTAACCGGTACTAATAGGTCGTGCGGCTTGACCATACACCATGGAACGTGACGAGCATCGCGCCCGGAGCTCGGGTGTGAGCAGCGCTACGCAGCGAGCGAGAGACGCTTCAGAACGACGACGCGGTGAGGATCACCGCGAACAGAGAGCCTGCATGGCGGATGTCATGCGGGCTCTTTTGCTTTTGTCCGCGCTCGCGGAGCCAGCCCAGCTGGACCCGAGGACTTGCCCGGCCCGAGGAGGCCCTGTTCTCCGCGCGGCGCGAGGGCCCGTCGGGCTCGCCTGAGACCGCGCTCGCCAGGCTGCGCCTGACGACGCGTCCGGTCGCGCTGCCGCGGCCGGCGGGCGTCGAGATCAGCGGCCTCGACCTTACCGGGACGCCGCGCTCCCATGAGGGCTCCGCCTTCGGGGGGCTGTCGCTGGGCAGCTTTACCACGCCGGTTCCAGATGTACGGCGCGCTGCGGTTGCGATTATGTTCGCCGCATGCGGCCTCTGATGAAGCGGCCCACGCGGACGGCGCAGTGCGTCTATCGGCGTGGAGTATCCGAGCGCCTCGAGCCTCTGCACGCGGCTCGCCTCGACGGCGCGAACCTTTCGGCGAATCGGGCGCGCCAGGCACCGCGCCGGGCACGATGACAACGCACATAGAAACCACGTTGCCCGGCGGGGAACCCGCCGAGCTGCCCGCGGACGCATCCGCAGGGCAGGGCGCGGCGGCGCACACGGCGGAGCGCCTCCCTTCTGTGCCGCGCACGGCGGTGCGCAGGCTCGTCTCGGCGTGCTTCTGGATCACGATGGCGCTCTGCCTCGCGCTGATGGCGTGCAAGACGGCGGCGCGCTTCGACCTGACCACGCTCTGGGACGACGCGTACATGTTCCAGCGCTACGCGCACAACATCCTCGCCGGGCACGGCGTCTCGTGGAACCCGGGCGGGCCGCCGGCCTACGGGCTCACCTCGCTCGCCTTCATCGTCGCCGCCGTGCCGCTCCACCTCATCACCGGCGGCAACACGAGCCTCGCCGCGATGCTCCAGAGCTTCATCTGGGGCCCGGTGCTGCTCGTCCTGCTCGTCCTGCTCGTCCTGCGCGCGGCAGGCGACGGGAAGGTCGCGCGGCTGTCCTGCTTCTCGCTGGTCGCCTTCTGCGTGGCCCGCTCCACGCTGGCCGACCACTTCGTGAGCGGCATGGACACGTCGTTCGGCCTCTGCTTCCTCGCCGCCTACCTGCTCCTCGCGCTGCGGCTGCTCGGCCCGGCCCGGGTCACCGGCGGGGTGGCGCTCGGCGCCTTCGGCGGGCTCGCCTTCTCGGTGCGGCCGGAGCTCACGGCCTACGCCGTCCTCGTCCCGCTCGCGCTCGTCGTGCTCGAGCGCGACCGCGCCCGCCGGCGCTTCGGGCTCGCCGCCCTCGCCGCGACGGCGGGCGTCCTCGCCCTCCATCTCGGGGCCGCCAAGCTGTACTTCGGCTCGCCCCTCCCGCTCCCGTTCTACGCCAAGTCGACGAACCTCTACGGATCAGGGATCCTCCGCGCCTACCGCGGCCGGCCGACCATCGATCTCCTCGACTGGCTCGACTTCTTCTGGCCGCTCTTCGCTGTCATCGCCCTCGACCTGCTCGTGGGCCTCGGCGCGCGCCAGGCGGCCCCCGGCGCGCCGGCGGGGGAGGGGCAGAGGACCGGCCCCCGGGCGTGGTGGGCGGCGTCGTCGGCGTTCGACAAAGGGGTCCTCGCCGCGACGCTCCTGTGCCTCGCCTACTCGTGGTTGTTCGTCGTTCCGATCATGGGGTTTGCGCAGCGCTTCTATTACGCGCCGCTGCCAGGTCTCATCTACCTCGCTTGCCGGAGCGCTGTCCGGCTCGCGCGGACGCTCTCCGACGCGCTCGGGCAGCCCGCGCCGGCCGCGCTGCCCGTGGCCGGCGTCGCCGCGCTGGCGATCCTCTGGCTTCACCTCGCCACGCCGCTCGCCACGGCAGGCAAGGACCTCGCGGGCGCCGCTGCGGGGAACCGGCTCGGACACTTCAACATCGTCAAGCACGGCAACACCTCGGGACCGCAGAGTTACTGGTTCGCGATCGATCGCGTCTCGACGCTCCCCGACGACCTCGTCATCGCCACGACCGAGGTCGGGATGCTCGGCGCGATGAACCTCGAGAAGACGATCATCGACATGGCCGGCCTGAACGACCGGCGCTTCGCGCTCGAGCCGTTCTCCGCGGACAGGTTCTTCGCGGCCTACAAGCCCGATCTCATCTACATGCCTCACCCTCATTACGTGAAGATGATCGAGGACCTGGAGGCCCACCCGGAGATGTCCCGCTATGTCGTCCACACGAAGAAGAAGCTCGGGACATCGCAGTTCGGCATCGCCATCCGGCGCGAGAGCCCGTACTTCGCGCAGCTACAGCAGATCGTGAAGGAGAAGACGAGCTCGAAGTCGAAGTGACGCCCCGCGGCGCGAGGTCGATCGCGCCGAGGCCGAGCGACGCCCGCGGGTGAGGCAGTCTTGGGACGAGGCGTGGCGGCGCGCCCCAACGCGCAGGCGCGATCGCGCCCCGCGCGCCCGAGACGCCGCGCCCGCCCGATGGCATGCGCGCTGCACCAGCCTCTCCCAGGAGAGCTGAAACCATGGAATTTCCGGTGCAGCGAGAAATGTTCACTCAGCCCGAAAACAACGGGTGGGTGCGCACCCTGGCCAGGTTTGGGTTTGCAGCCAAGGGCGTCGTCTACGTGTTGATCGGCGCGCTGTCGCTCCAGGCTGCCTTCAGCGGCGGCGGGACGGCCGGCGGGCGCGAGGCGGTCGGGCTCCTCGGCGAGCAGCCGTTCGGGCAAGCGTTGCTGTTCCTCGTGGGGATAGGGCTGCTCGGGTATGCGCTGTGGCGAGAGGTCCTCGCCCTCAAGGACCCGGGCCACGTCGGGAACGACGCGAAGGGCACGGCCGAGCGCGTGGGATGGGCCGTGAGCGGCGTCATCTCGGCGGGGCTCGCGCTGACGGCGTTCCAGCTCGCGCTGGGCCAGGACACCGGCGGCGACGGCGCCCGGACCTGGGTCGGCAAGGTGATGGAGCAGCCGTTCGGGGGCGTCCTCGTCGGCGCCGCGGGGCTCGCGGTGATCGGCGTCGCCGTCCAGCAGTTCCGCAAGGCGATGAAATCCCGCTTCGCGAAGGATCTCAGCACGCAGGGCATGAGCCCCCCCGAGCGCACCTGGGTGTTCCGGATGGCCCGCGTCGGGCTCGTCTCCCGCGGCGTCGTCTTCAGCATCATCGGCGCCGCGCTGATCAAGGCCGCGCTCGCCCACGATCCGGGCGAGTCGAAGGGCGTCCGCGAGGCGCTCTCGACCGTGGCCGACTCGCCCTTCGGGACGGCGCTGCTCGTGCTCGTCGCCGCGGGTCTGTGCGCGTACGGCGTGTACATGTTCTTTTGCACGAAGTACTCGAAGCTGGCACACCCCGCGGCGTAGCGCCGCGGGCGCGAGCCCCGAAGACGGCCTGTCCCGCGGAGGTCGCGCCATGAGCACCGAGGTCAGAAGGCTCTATGTCCTGCTCTGCGGCTACGAGATCCTCGAGAAGACGGTCTCGACGCGCGACCGCGGTGGGCGCTTCGTCCTCGCCGAGCCGGTCTCGGCTTACCTGCTCGAGACGGCGCGGGGGCACGTGCTCATCGACGCGGGGCTGAACAGCGCGATCGTCCACGACCCGGCGCTGCGCGAGGAGCACTACACGGAGCAGGGGATCCGCCCGCCGGTCATCCTCCCGGAGCACGAGCTCGCCCACCAGCTCGCGCAGATCGGGGTGCGACCCGAGGACGTCCATCACGTCATCCTGACGCACATGCACCTCGACCACGCCGGGAATCTCGGGATGTTCCGCCACGCGCGCATCTCGGTGCAGCGCGCGGAGCACGCGTTTGCGTTCAGCCCGGCGCACGGGCCCGCCTGGTTCGAGCGCGACTACGACCTTCCTGGCCTGCGCTGGGACCTCGTCGAGGGCGACTGGGAGGCGCTGCCCGGCGTCGAGGTCGTCCTCACGCGCGGCCACACGCCCGGCCACCAGTCCGTCATCGTCGCGCTGGAGGAGACCGGCAGCGTCGTGCTCGTCGGCGACGCGGGCGACCTCGTCGAGAACTTCGCCGACGAGATCCTCCCCGGGGAGAGCGTCGATGACGAGGCCGCGCTCGCCAGCATCCGCCGCCTCAAGCAGATCGCGCGAGAGCGCGGCGCGAGGCTCCTCCTCGGCCACGATCCGCAGCTCATCCAGCAGGTGCGGCTGCTGCCGGCGTCGTACGCTTGACGGGGGAGCGTCGCCCGGGGCGCCCGGCCCGCGGGCGGCGCCCGGCGCGCGCGCCCCGGCCGCTGCGCGCTTCACGCGATCCTCAGCCTCTGGTAGCCTCGCCCCAGACCGCGGCGCCGGCCGCACTGGAGCGCGACGTGAACTGCCCGAAATGCACCGCCTCGATGGATGTCATCACCTTCGGCGGGATCGACGTCGACCGATGCACCGCGTGCGGCGGTATCTGGTTCGACAGCCACGAGAAGGAGTCGCTCAAGACGATCGAGGGCTCCCAGCAGATCGACACCGGCGACCCCGCGGTGGGGCGGAAGAACAACGATATCCGGCGCGTGCCGTGCCCCCGCTGCACCACGCCGATGGTGCGCATGGTCGACCCGCAGCAGTCGCACATCTGGTACGAGACCTGTAGCGTGTGCGGCGGCGTCTACCTCGATGCCGGCGAGTTCCGCGATTACAAGGAACACACGCTCGGCGACTTCTTCCGCAGCCTGTTCGTGCGGCCGCGCGGCTGACGGGGCGCCGCCGCGCGCTGTCAGCCGCGCTGCGGACTGGCACCCACGCCGGCCGGCGAAGCTCAGCCGGGAGGCGCCCGCTCGGCGATCTCCGCGAAGGAGCCGTGTCCGGCGGGGGCCTCGGGGAACGTCGCCAGGAGCTCGCCGGCGCGGAAGACCCACAGCGTGCCGGGCGTCGCCTTGTTCCAGAGCTCGTCGCGCGTGAGCGGCTCGGTGGCCACGACGGCCATGCGCGCGTCGGGGCCCATGCCGTGGACGTCGTTGAAGTTCACCTTGAGGTCCGCGTCCACGAGCGTCGCCTCGCCGAAGGGGGCCTGGCGGAGGATGCAGGACAGGTTGTCGCCGCAGCGGGCGAAGAGGTGCTCGCCGTCCGCGAACAGGAAGTTGAAGACTCCATCGCTGCCGAGCTCGTTCCCGAGCTCGTAGAGCGTTCTCCCGAGCTCCCGCCCGTCGGTCGGGTACTGCGCGCCGTAGGCGCTCCGGAGCTCCTCCAGGATGACGCAGAAGGCATGTTCGCTGTCGGTGTCGCCGATGGGCGTCTCGAGGTGGAGCTGTCGATCCCTGACCGTGGGCAGGGTGCCGTTGTGCGCGAAGACGATGTGGCGCCGGTGGAGCACCCGCATGAAAGGGTGCGTGTTCTTCAGCGCCGCGCCCCCGCGCGTCATCTTGCGCACGTGGGCGATGGAGAGCGCCGTGTGGATCGGGTTCTCGCGGATGAACCGGGCGAGGGGGCTCGAGAACGCGGGGTCAGGCTCGAGGAACGTCCGCGCGAACAGCCCGTCATACAGCGAGACGCCCCAGCCGTCCGCGTGCGGCCCCGTCTGCCCGCCCCGGAGCGCGAGCCCCGTGAACGAGAACACGATGTCCGTCGGCACGTTCGAGACCATGCCAAGGAGCTCACACATGACCTGAATCCTCCCGCCGCGCGAGCGCATCGTCAACGATCAAGAGCCCGGTGACGCCGCCTCCCGCGGAGACGTTGCTCACCGCCGAGGCCGAGAGCCGCACCATCGCGCCTTCCATGCGGCCGGCGAACACGAAGGGGCAGAGATCGAAATAGACATCTTCCTCGACGATGCCGTCGCGGAACGTCGGCATGCGCGCGGTGCGCGAGGCGCTGCGCTCCTGCACGATCGCGCGCTGCGCCTCGCCGTCGCGGACGGCCTCCCTCCACGCGTCGGGCGGCGTCTGCCACCCGAGCAGGACGCCCTTGCCGCCGTACTCGTCGTTCGGCTTCAGCACGAAGCTCTCCTGTTCGCCCAGGACGAGCTCGACGAGATCCGCCTCGCGGCCCCTCCATACGATCCGACCTGCCTTCACCCGGCGCGTCCAGGGGACGTGCGCCGCGATGGCCGCGCGCTGCTCGGGCGAGAGCAGGCCCGAGAACTCGGGGTCGCTGAGGACCGCGAACGCCGCCTTCTTGTTGAGGGGCTTCGTGCGGAACGAGTTCGCGACGTGGACCGCGCGGTCCCGGTACGCGCGGACGAGCGGGTGATCGACGCCGCGCCGCCCGATGAGCTCCTGCGTGATCACCCGGCGGTAGACGAGATCGATCGGCTCTCCACCGGCGGACAGCCGGACGCCGTCGTACTCGAGCTGGTCCGGATCGACGATCATCGTCCGGTGCCCGTCGGCCGAGAGCAGGTCCGCGAGCACCTTGAACTCGGCCGCCGTGTCGGCGGTGGCCCAGTCGACGATCGCCACGGTGGGCCGCGGCTCGCGCCCGCCCCACGCGGCGTACCCCTCGCGCAGCGCGCGGATGAGCCCGCGGTGCGGCGCGGGCGTGCGCAGGCCCGGCCGGCCCCGGAAGGGCGCCATGTGGGGGAGGGCCATCAGCGTCTGCTCGATGAGGAGCTGATCGGCGATGCCAGCGGGGGAGTCGGCGTTGAGCTCGATGAAGGAAAAGCCGCCCTCGGTCACCAGCATGTCGAGGCGGCCGACGGTGAGGAATGGCCCGTCGCCGGGATCCAGGGCCGCGAGGGCGCGCTCGTCCGCCGACATCCCCAGCTCGTCGGCCAGGGCGGGATCCACGAGCGCGCGCCGCGCGACGCGCTCGAGCGCGGCGGCGACCCGCTCGGCGGCGCTGGCGACCGCGGCGTAGTCCTGCTCCGTGATGAGGTAGGGCCGCAGGTGGCGGCACAGCGCGCGCGTCCCGTGCACGAGCCCGAGCTCCCGCTGCCCCTCGAGGAACGACGCGAACCGCGCCGCATCCATCGCGCCGGGCGCGGCGAGCTGCGCGTCGAGCTGCGCCGCGAGGGCCGCTGTCGTGTCCCGGTTCATGACCACCTCACGCCGCGCCCGCGCCGGGGATCGCCCAGGCGTGCACGGGTTGTCCGGAGTCGACCTCGGCCATGTACCGCTCCAGCATCCTCCGGAGCGCCTCGTCTCGCGGCGCTCCGCGCGCCTCCATCGCCTCCAGCGTGCGGAGCTGCCATACGGCCCCGGTGACGCCCCTGGCGACGCGCCGCTCGAAGACCTCCAGGAGCTGGCGGGCCTCTGCCCCGTCCACCCCGGCGGTGAGCAGCCCCTCCTCGACCTGCGGCAGGAGCGAGAGCAGGAGATCGCGCGCGCGGATCCCCCTGGGCGGGGCCCCCGGCGCGGTCGGCCAGACAAGCTCGGCGTCGAGGCCGAACTGCGCTGCATGGTAGAAGTTCCTGGCGGCCAGGCCGAAGGGGAACGACGGCAGGAGCTCGGAGACGGAGGGCGCGAGCGCGAGGATGCCCCCGAGGAGGAAGCTGCCGTTCGCGAGCATGTCGTCGAGGGTCGGGCCCGACGGCAGGGCGCGGAGCTCGATCCGCAGGTGGCCGTCCCCCGCCGGGTCGTAGACCGGTCGATTCCAGTTCCAGACCGTGCCGTGGTGCAGGCGGAGCTCGTGGAGCTGGGGCACGCCGCCGGCCCGCGCGCACGCGAGGACGTCCTCGTCGCTGCACACGGGGAGGATGGGCTCGTGCAGCGCGACGCTCTCCATGAACAGCTCCGCGGCGCCGTCGCGCACCCAGCCGGTGCCGAAGCCGATGCGGGCCGGCTTCTTCCAGTCCGTGTCGGGGTCCGGCGGGCGGTCGTCGCCGGCCTGCTTGAACACCGCGACCCGCGTCTCGTGCCACAGCCGGTGGCCGAGGAAGATGGGCGAGTTGCCGGACGCCGCCAGCACGGGCGCGGTCATCATCATGGCCGCGTTGAACAGCCGCGCGAAGGCGTCGGGGGCTGCCCGGAGGTGGACCTGGAACGCGGTGTTCGCCGCTTCCATCGCGGGGTCGTCCGACATCAGCTCGAGCGGCTCGGCCCCGTCGATCCGGATGTGGAACGGCGCCTTGCGCAGCCGCGTGAGCCCCGCGGCGAGCGCGCGATACCGGGGCAGGTTCGTGATCGTCCCCGGGTTGAAGTCCTGCCGCCGGAACGTCGGCAGGATGCTGACCGGGACCACGCGCGCCCCCCGCGCCGCGGCGCGCTGGCGGATCGACTCGGCCGTCGCGCGCATCTGCTCGCGCAGCGCCGAGAACGGCCGGCCCGCGAGCGGCACCGCCTGCGTGCTGAGCTCGATGTCGAACGCGCCCATCTCGGGCGTGATCATCGGGCTCGCCGCCGCGCTGGCGATCTCCGGCCCGATCGGCACCGGGCGCGACTCGCGGTCGACGAGGAACATCTCGAGCTCGGTGCCGATCGTCGTCTCTCCCAGGCCGAACCCCGGCCGGCTGAGCACCATCTCGAGCGCCGTGAGGTTCTGCTGGAGGCGCGCTTTGAACAGCCCGTAATCGACGGTCCTGAAATGATCTTGCTGGATCTCGATGCCCAAGGGACCTCCCGCTGCGATCCCGGCGAGAGCTGAGCCGCTGTTCGAGCCGGGCTCCGGCCGTGGGCTGGAGCGCGCGCGCCGTGATCGTGATCTTCCTGCCAGGGCTCGCGCACTGCAAAGGCAGGGCCATGAGCGGCGAGCTCGTCGAGGGGGCGCGCTGCGGAGGAGGTTGGTTCCTGGTGGTGCGGTTCCCCGCGTCCGTCGAGCTCGATCGGTGTGGCGTGCTGGCGGCCTGTGGCAGAACGCCGCGTGGGTCGCCGCTGGCCGGTGTCGCCGCTATTTCGGGCCGGCGAAGCGGCGCGGGCTCACTGCTCGGCGCGCGGGACGCGCTCGACGGTGCATTGCCCCGCCGAGCAGCGGGCGATCGTGTCCTCCTTCGGCGCCATGCACTTCGCGACCGGGCAGCTCTCGGCCGCGCAGCTCCGGGCGCGCCACTGCTCGTGCGCGGCGAGCGCGTCGCGGTGGAACGCCTGGTTGCACGGCGGGCAGAGCTGGTCGCAGCACTGCTCGGGGCGGGCGCAGGACACCACGCAGTCGGCGTCGGTGGTGCATCGAGGCTCCGACGCCGCGCCGCTGCCGTCCAGGGCCGCGGAGCCGGTCGGCGCGGGGGCGCCGGACGTGGGCGCGATGGAGGTGGGCGGCGTGGTGGTCGTGGGCGCCGGCGCCTGCGCCGGGGCTTCGTTGCGACAGCCGGCGAGAACGGAGAGGGCGACGAGCACGAGGGAGGGAGAGAGCGACGGGGTCTTCATGCCGGCCATCATGGCACAGGCGCGCCGTGGGCCAGCTCCTGGTCGGTGCGCAACAGGGGCTTCTTGCCCCCGGCGAGACGAGGTGGCGAATGTCAGGCCGTCTGGAGCGAGCGCTGCCCCGGCGCGGTGACCATCGGGCGTACCCGGGTGAGGAGCTCGGTGAGGAACTGGTCTGGCTGCGTGAAGGCGGCGAAGTGCCCTGCGTTCCTGATGAGCGCGAACGCCTTGTGCGGCGCCTCGACCTCGGCGAAGTACTCCTCGGCCAGGGAGGCGGGGGTGAACACGTCAGCCTCGCCCTGGAAGAGGAAGAACGGCACCTCGAAGCGGGTGCCCAGCCGCCGGGCGTCGTGGGACATGAACTCATCGAACAGCCTGGCCGCGGCGAAATCGAGGCCGGCGATCACGTGAACGATGTCGCGGAGCGTGTAGGTCGGCGACGACAGGATCAGCGGGAGCAGCAGCCTGCTGTCCAGGTCGCGTATCACTGGATCCATCTTCATGACCCACCGCTGCTTCCGGTTCCAGCCGCGCACGTCCCATCGCAACGGGTCGGCGCCGATCGCCTCGAGCGCCTCGGCTCCCTCGGTGTTGCCCGCCGCGCGCAGCCGCTCGAGCGTCACCTCGTAGGACATGGCCTCGCTGCGCGCCATGTTCACGTTCTGATCGGTGCCGACATAGGCGGAGAACAGGTCGGGCCGGCGCTGGACCATGGACACGCCCACCACCGTGCCCATCGAGCTGGCCAGCAGGATCACCTTGTCCTGCCCGAGGTGCGCGCGCAGCAGCTCCGCGAGCTCGATCCCGTCCTCGACCATGCGGTCGAAGGTCATCTCCCCGCTGCCCGCCTTGCCGTTGCGGCCCAGGGTCTTGCCCACGCCGCGCCGGTCCCACTGGACGACCGTGAAGTGCTCCTCCCACGGCCGCAGGATCGGCGTGAACATCGAGTACGGCGAGCCCGGCCCGCCGTGCAGCACGAGCAGGACCGGGTTGTCCCGGTGCTCGCCCCGGATCCCGATCCACTGGTCGATGCCGCCGAGCCGGACGAACCTGTCCTCGACGATCGCATCCGGGGCGCGGATCTCCAGCGCCCTCGCGATCCGGCGCTGGCGCACCGCGCGGTAGGCCAACCCGCCGAGCACGGGCGCTGCGAGGACGCCAGCCACGCTGGCCAGGAGGGTGGGCATCACTTCGTCGCCTCGTTCGAAAAACTGTTTGTGTCGTACACTGTTTTGTTTATGCGATACACAATTCCGGGATGACCGTCAACGGGCGTCAGAAACGGTCGCGGGAGCGGGGGAGGGGAGCGCGCGCGCGGGCGGAGGCGAAGGAGGACGAGATCCTCGGGGACCGGCCGCGCAGCGCCGAGCTGCTCTGGGGGGAGCGCGAGCGGCCGAGCCGCGGGCCCAGGCCCGGCCTCAGCGTGGAGGGCATCGCGAGCGCCGCGATCGGGATCGCGGACGCCGAGGGGCTCTCGGCCGTGTCGATGCAGCGGGTCGCGAGCGAGTTCGGCTTCACGACGATGGCGCTGTACCGCTACGTGCCGGGAAAGGCCGAGCTGATCGAGCTCATGATCGACATGGCGATCGGCGAGCCGCCGGCCCTGGACGGCGTGTCAGGCGGGTGGCGGCCCAAGCTGGAGGCGTGGGCCCGTCATGTCTGGGCGGTGTTCCTCCGGCATCCCTGGGCGCTGGGGGCCACCGGTCACCCCCGGCTCATGGGGCCGAACGAGCTGGGGTGGCTGAACTCCGCGCTCGACGCGCTCTCCGGGACCGGCCTCTCCGGCGGGGAGCGGCTCGAGGCGTTCCTCGTCGTCCTCGGCCACGTCCGGACCGCGGCGCACCACGCTGTGGACAGGCGCCTGCGGCAGCAGGGAGGCGTCCCGGGCGAGCCGTGGGGGGCCGTGATGACGGAGCTGACGCAGAGGCACGGCGACCGCTACCCGGCGGTGAGAGAGGCCATGTCGTCGGGCGCCTTCGGGCCGCCGGCGGGCGACGGGCTGGAGTTCGGCCTGCGCTGCGTGCTCGACGGCATCGGCGTGCTCATCGCGGAGCGCGCCGCACTGTGCGCGGGCTAATAGAACGACAGCGGCTGTCCCGTGGCCTCCACGACCGCCATCCACAGATCGTCCGTCGGCCCCACCTGCTTGCGCATGCGGACGGCGAGGGGCATCGGCACGTGCACGAAGCGGCCGTGCCACCTTCCGATCAGCATCTCGGTGTTGCCCGCCATCGCGGCGTGGACGGCGTTCCGGGCCATGTTCCAGCAATACACGCTGTCCGAGGGGGACGCGGGGACGCTGCGGATATGATAGCTCGGGTCCAGGTACTTCAGCGTCGCCTCGACGCCGCGCGCCTTGAAATGGGCGTTGATGCGATCGCGCAGGAAGAGGCCGATGTCCTTCAGCCGGACGTTGCCGCTGAGATCCGTCGCCATCGGCTCGGCGCTCGAGGTGCAGTGCTCTTGCAAGGCGCCCTCGGCCACGACGATCACGGCGTTGCCGTGGCGGGCCAGCCGGCGCTCGAGGTGCGCGAGCAGGCCGCACGGGCCGTCGAGCTCGGCGTGGACCTCGGGGATGAGGACCACGTCCACGTCCGCCGACGCGAGCGCCGCCGAGCACGCGATGAAGCCCGAGTGCCGGCCCATCAGCTTGACGAGGCCGATGCCGTTCTTCGCCCCCGAGGCCTCCACGTGCGCGCTGCGGATGACGTCCACGGCGGCGGCGAAGGCGCTCTCGAAGCCGAAGCTGCGGTCGATGAACTGGATGTCGTTGTCGATGGTCTTCGGCACGCCGATGACCCCGATGGGCAGCCGGCGCTCCTCGATGGCCCGGACGAGCGACATCGCGCCCCGGATGGTGCCGTCTCCGCCGACGACGAAGAGCACGTTGATGCCCATGGCCTCGAGCGTGTCCACCATCTGGTGCGGGTCCTGGTTGCCGCGGGACGTGCCGAGGACGGTGCCGCCCATGCGGTGGATCTCCTCGACGCTGCGCGGGTCGAGGCGCATCGGGGCGTGCCCGAAGCGCGCGACCAGCCCCTCGTAGCCGTAGCGAAAGCCGAAGATCTCCTGCACGCCGTAGCTGTCCGCCATCGTGAGCACGAGCCCGCGGATGACGTTGTTCACGCCGGGGCACAGCCCGCCGCACGTCACGATGCCGGCGCGCATCTCCCGCGGATCCCAGAACACGCGGTTGCGCGGCCCGGCCAGCTCGAACGCCGGCGGTCGCGGCCCGGAGGCGCCCGCCAGGACGGCGGACAGGCGGTCGTCGAACAGCACCTTGTCGGCCTCCCCGACGTAGACCGTGGCCTTCTCGCCGAGCTTCTCGGCGACGGGCGAGGGGTACCGGCAGGGGCCCAGATCCTTGATGGCGAGATCGGCAGAGGTCACCACGTGGAATGCCTCCGTGGAAGAGGACACCGCCCCGCGGCGCGAGCCGCCGCGGGACCTGGCCATTGTCATCCGGCGCCGGTTTCGTCCGCTTTTCGGGGGCGAGAAGCTGTCGTAACGCCCTGACCGCCCCGCCGGGGCCCGCTGCACGTCGGCGCCGCTCTTCGCGAACCATGCGGCGTGGCCGGGGGGTGAGCTTCGTGCTTCGACGGGGAGGGGCATTGCGGGTGAGGCCGTCGGCCTTGCTATCCTCTCGCGGTCATGTCGGACCTCCGCACCCTCGTTCCCGGCGACGAGGCCGCCCTCGAGGCGTTCCTCGTCCAGCGCGCCGAAAGCTCGATGTTCCTGCGCTCCAACCTGCGCGCTGCGGGCCTCGTGGACGAGGGCAGCCCGTACCAGGCCACCTATGTCGCCGCCTTCGAGCAGGACCGCATCGTCGCCGTCGCCGCGCATTGCTGGAACGGCCTCCTGATCGTGCAGGCGCCCGTCCACACGGAGGCCGTCGCGCGCGCCGCCGTCGAGCGCTCCGGCCGAGCCAGGCGGCTCGGCATCGCCGGCCCCTATGAGCAGGCCGCGCGCGCCCTCGACGCGCTCGGCTATCGCCATGAGAACGTCGCCGGCGGCGGCCGCGAGAAGCTGTTCGCCCTCGATCTTCCGGCGCTCCGGGTGCCTGCCCCGCTCGCCTCCGGCCAGGTGATCTGCCGCCCCTCCACGCCTGCCGACATCGACCGGCTCGCCCGCTGGCGCGCCACGTACTCGGTCGAGCTGCTCGCGCGCACGCCCGGCCCCGCGCTCGACGCGTCGTCGCGCGAGGACGTCGCGCGCCAGCACGAGGACGGCAACGCCTTCGTGCTGTTCGCCGGCGAGGAGCCGGTGGCGTGCGCGTACTTCAACGCGCGCCTGCCCGACATCGTGCAGGTGGGCGGCGTGTGGACCCAGCCGGAGCTGCGCGGGCGTGGCCACGCGCGCGCGGTGGTCGCCGGCGCGCTGCTCTCGGCGCGGGGCGAGGGCGTGGCGCGCGCGATCCTCTTCACGGGCGCCGAGAACCGCGCGGCCATCGCCGCTTACGAGGCGCTCGGCTTCAGGCTGATCGGGGAATACGGGCTCCTCCTGTTCGGCGGAGCCTGAGCGGGCGAGGCACCCGGCGCGCAGAGCGAGATCGCTAGTTGCACGATCCCAGATCGGCCCACTCGGCCGGGCACCACGACGCCGGATTGCTGGGCGGGCAGGCCGGGTTGGACCACCAGATCTGCTGCGTCGCCGTCCACAGATGGCCGCCCTGGACCACCTGGGCGCCGGGCGAGTACACCTGCGCCGACGCCCACGCCGGCACGCCGCTGCAATTGGCCCCTGCTGCATGGAGGCGGGCCTGGGGGATCGGCTCCCGGACCTGGCTCGGGCTCGACCAGTACAGCCTGCTCTGCGCGCCCCCGCCGGAGTCGAAGTACTCGACCTTCAGGTCGTAGCGCTGGCTCGCCACGAGCGAGAGGTTGACGCTGTCATCCGTCGGGCTGTGCGGCGTCCAGTTGTCGATGACCAGCACGCCGTCGACCCAGACGCGCACCCCGTCGTCGGACCGGGTCGTGAGCGTGTAGGTCTCCGAATAGCGCGGCTCGAACTCTCCGGTCCAGCGCACGGAGAAGTTGTCGGCCGGGATGCCGCTCGCGGGCGAGCCCTCACCCCAGTCGAAGTTCACCCCCGGGTCGGTGCGGACGACCGGCGTGCCCGAGAGGCTCGTGTTCGCGAAGTACTCGCCGCGGAGGCCGTTGCCGTTGCCGTCCGGCGGCGGGGTGCAGGCCTCCCAGGTCGAGGGCGACGCGGCGAGGTTGCGGTTCTGGTAGGCGTAAGGCGCGATCTGGTTGAACGACCAGGTGCTCGCGCCCGACATCGTTTGCCAGACGCCCGCCGTCGTCTTCCGCTCCTGGCGGAGCATCTTGATCGGCGCGTCGCACGAGATCTGCGGCGTGACGTAGCCGTCGGTGCCCCAGTGCTCGACGTCGTGCGTGTACATCTCGACGGTATCGGGCGCGTCCTCGGCCAGGAACTGCCAGCCGGTGCCGTCCTTCATGTCGACGTGGAGGCAGATCCGGGTGCCGTTCACGTCCGCCA
This sequence comes from Sorangium sp. So ce406, assembly GCF_051474675.1. Classification (NCBI taxonomy): domain Bacteria; kingdom Pseudomonadati; phylum Myxococcota; order Polyangiales; family Polyangiaceae; genus Sorangium; species Sorangium sp. So ce406. The sequence goes on from NZ_CP150340.1 coordinate 2,842,181, forward strand.
CGTGCGCCGGCGTGCACCGCTCGTACTTGAAGACGACCTGCTGACCTGGCTGCAGATAGCCGAGGTTGCCGCCGAGGGTCCCGCCGCAGGTGCCCCCGGAGCCCCACTGGGTGTTGCAGTTCGGGTGGTTCCCCACGACGCCGTTGTCGTCGCCGAAGTAGTAGACGAACCAGCCCTCCGGCGTGTGGTAGAGGCCCGACTCGATGTTGTAGTACCACTGGCCCACGGCGGTCCAGGCGGTGCTCTCGTTCAGGAGCTCGGGCACTTCCCACTCGATGATCCAGCCGCGCGTGTCATCGATGTTGCCCGTGTAGCTGCTCGTGAGGTCGTAGCTGCCCCACGGCAGGGTCGCTACACCGAGGGTCTCCTCGTCCGCCCCGGCGACGCAGCCGCTCGTGCCGAGCGCCCCGAGGAGCAGGAGAGCGGCAGAGGCGCCCAGCCGGGCGGCGCGCGACGCGCGGAAGGAGCTGGCGTGTGTCGGAAAAGCGCTATCGTTCGGCATCGAACCTTCCCTGAGAGACGCTCCGCGCCGCGCGCGAGCTGCGGCGACGCGGGCGTGAGGTTGGAGGAAGCACGCCGAGCCAGCCGAGAGGGCCAGCGCTCCGCCGCGTCGTCCGGGCGTGCTCGCGCGGGGCTCTCGCGTGGCTCGACGTCCGGTATCTAGCGAACGGGTGTGCGTCTTCCAGTGCATAGGCGGCATGCGCCTCATGCAGCGCATGCATCTATGCGCGATGGCGTCGAGTCAAGCGCCCTGTCGCGGTCACCGGGCTCGTTCCTCGTTCGTGAGAGAAAAAAAACCACAGAGGCACAGAGGGCACAGAGGAGAGAAAAAGAATCTTTCTCTCTCTCTCTCTCTCTCTCTCTCTCTCTCTCTCTCTCCTCTGTGCCCTCTGTGCCTCTGTGGTTCAAATTCTCTCTCATCATCTTCCCCACCAAGGAACCAGGGACGACCTGCGCGTCGCTCAGCGCGCCACGCTAGAACTCGACCATCAGCCCCACGGTCGGATAGATGATGAAGCTGTCGAGATCCACGGCGACCGCCCGCTCCCCGAGCACGGAGAGCTCGCCGCCCGTGAAGATCTCCGCGAGCGTCAGCTCGAAGCCGAAGAACACGTGCTTGTAGCCGAGCGCGACGCCGGCCTGGCCGCCCACGTAGAGCCCGGTCCCGGAGAACGCGGCGATCTCATGCTCGCCCGGGTAACCGGTGAAGGCGGGCAGGTCCACGGTGAGGCCGGCGTCGAACGTCGTGAACATCAGGCGAGGACCGCCCCAGACCCGGTACCACGTGCCCGCCGTCCCGATCTGGATCGGCAGATCGATCTGCCATCGTGTGAAGTCCTCGAGCTCGACGATGCCCAGGATGCTCACGACCGGGAACCCCACCACGTAACGCCCGACCCCGACGCCGGCCGTCAGATCGACGCCGTCCTTGTCGCGCTTCAGGAGCTGATAACGGGTGCCCAGGCGAAACGCGCTGCCGGTGTAGCGGAGGTTGAGCTCCCAGCGGTCGAGCGCTGTGTAGCCGACCCCGATGTGCGGCGTGACCGAGGGCGGGTTCAGCGCGAGCGCGCCGCCCGCCTCGAAGAGCGTCTGCCGCTCGCGGTCGGACAGCTCCCGGGACTCCGCGACGTCCGCCAGCACGAGGCCGGCGTCGATGATCGAGGCGATCGCGCCGGTCGGGATCGAGACGTCGAGCCCGAGCTCGGCCTGGACATGGCCCTTCTCGGCCACGTGGGCCGGCTGGAACGTGGACAGGGCCGGCGCGCAGCCGCACGTCCAGAGGGCGAGGAGCGCGGAGGCGAGCAGGCGCATGGCTTCCCCACGCTACCACGCGCCGCCGGGCGAAATGCCGCGCTCGCCGGATGCCCCCGGCGAGGCGAGCGGCCGGCCGGGATCAGCCCCGCCTTTCCCCGGTCGGCGCCGCGGCCGAGGCGCCTTCCGGGCGCCGCGCCGATCCGGTAGTGCTGGCCCCGGCTCCGCCCGCGTATGTCCCTTTCGACAAGGTCTATGTCCGTCGCCGAGCGCCTCGAGCGCGCCCTCGAGGTGCTGGTGCCCGCGCTCGACATCGTCGCGGCGCGCGTCGACGAGGGCGCGCCGCCGGCCTGGTGCGAGGCGCGGGGGTGGACGGGCTTCCTCCTCTCGCTGTCCGACGGCGATCTCGCCCGCTGCGAGGCCGAGGGGCTCGCGGCGTGCATCGGCGGGCTCGACGGCGCGCCGCCGAGCCTCGTGGCCCTGGCGCGCGCCGCGGACGAGGCCGCGCGGCTGCCCCGGCGCCCGGTCCAGCCCCTCCCGCCGGCGTCGCTGGACGAGCTGAGGGCGGTCCCGGCGCGCAAGCGGCTCCAGCTCGAGGCCCTGCTCGGCGCCGTGGCGCCGATGGCCGCCCGGGCCCGGCGCCTCGTGGACGTGGGCGCGGGGCACGGGCACTTCACCCGCGTGGCCGCCGCGCGCTTCGACCGCGACGCGATCGGCCTGGAGCGCGAGCCCGATCGCGTGGCGACCGCCTCCGCGCTCGCCGCGGGGGGCCGGGCGCGCTTCGTCGCGTTCGACGCTTGCCAGGAGGCGCTCGCGTTCGCGCCGGACGACCTGCCGGTCGGCCTGCACGCGTGCGGCGAGCTCGGGGACCGCATGGTGACCGCGGCGGCCGAGGCGCCCTGCGACCTCGCGCTGGTGTCGTGCTGCCTGCAGAAGATCGGGGCGCCGGCCCGCGCCCCGCTCTCGGCCGCGGGCAGGGCGGCGGGGCTCGCCCTGCGGCGCGAGGCGCTGGGCCTCACCAACCTCACGGCGCGCCGCGCCGGGGTCGAGGCCAGCCTGGACGAGGAGCTCGCGGCGCGCGAGCGGCGGCACGCGCTGCTCTCGCTGCTCCGCGGCCGCGGGCTCGACGTGGCCCAGGGCGAGGAGATGCGCGGGATCAACCGACGGCGCGCGCACGGCGGCCTGCGCGAGCTCGCCGCGCGGGCGCTCGCGCTGCGCGGCCTGGCCCCGGCGACCGAGGCCGAGCTCCGCGCGCGCGAGGCGGCGGCGCGCGCGGCGTTCGGCCGCATGCGCCGGCTCACGCTGCCGCGCTACCTCCTGGCCCGGCTCACCGAGGTCGCGGTCTCGCTCGATCGCGCGATGGCCCTCTTCGAGCGGGGCCACGAGGTCGAGGCGGCCGTCGTCTTCGAGCCCGAGGTGACGCCGCGCAACATCGCGATCTTCGCGAGCGCGCGGCCGGGAGGGCTCGGGGGCTGACGTGCTCGCAACTGCGCTAAATTACAGAATATTTCCTGTCTACGCCCCTGCCTCTTCGCGCCCCCGCGTCGAAATTTCGTCCCGATCGCCTCGGCCATGACCGCCCGGAGGCGCCCGGCCTACGGGTAGGTGACGGTGATCTCGCCGAGGAAGGTCCGGCCGTTCTGGCGGCTCGTGGACGAGCGGTAGGTCTCGGCGGCCGGGTAGTCGTACCGCGCGTCCATCGCGTTGTAGAGGCCGAACACGTAGCGCGTGTGAAAGCGGCGGATCTCCCCGGAGATCGTGAGATCCGCGACGATCGCCGTCCCCGTCGTGGCGTCCCCGCCGCGGGGGATCTGCCGCGGGGCCTCCACGTTGAGCCGCAAGCCGGCCGAGAGGAGCCGGTCGACGGCCGGGATGACGCCGCGGAACGACGCGAGGTGCTCCGGGACGTTGATGAGCCGCTCCCTGCCCGCGCGCTGGGCGCGCTGGTAGCCGTAGTTCGCCGACAGCATCCACCCCTGCCGCCACTCGCGGCGCAGCTCGACGTCGGCCCCGGCCACGATCGCCGCCGACCTGCTGTTCGCGTAACGCACCACCCCGGGGCTGTCCTCGGTGAAGCTGATGAGGTCCGAGGCGCGGCTCGCGTGGATCGCGCCGAGCGCGACCCACGCGTCGCCGAGGCGCTGCGAGTACTCGATCTCGCCCGAGAGGATCGACTCCGGGGAGAGCCTGAGGCCCCGATCGGGGTCGACGGCGGCCACCTGCGTCTCGCCGTCCGCGTAAAACTGCTCGGAGATGCTCGGGGCGCGGAAGGCGCGCCCGCCCATGATCTTCAGCACCCCTCCGGGCGCGGGCCGGATGATGATCGCCGCGCGCGGGACGACGATGGGCTCGAAGTCGCTGTAGGCGTCCACGCGCGCGCCCGCCGACAGGCGCAGCCACGGGGCGGGCGAGCCGTCGGCGATCAGGTAGCCGGCCGCGAAGGCGTAGGTCGCGCGCTTGTCCAGGATCACGGCGGGAGGATCCAGGCGGACGTTGTGCAGCGTCGCCTCCGGGTGCGTCTGCACCTCGCCGCCCGCCGTGATCCGGAGCCCGGAGAGCGGCGTCCACGCCGCCCGCGCCTCCAGGCCCATCCAGGTGCCGTACTGGTTCTCCGAGATCACCTCGTCGAACGCGTAATGGCCGTGCCAGACGAAGCGGTTCACGTGGCCGCGCACCATGAGCTGCAGATCGGGCGTGAGCTGCGGCTCGAAGCGCACCTCGGCCATCATGTGCGTGTCCTCGTACCTCGTCCGGAGATCGTTGAGCCGCGTGCCCACGTAGCCGATCGGCACGAGCTGCTCGCGCGTGTGGGCCATCCACTGCGCGGTCAGCGGCCCGTACCAGGCGCGCCCGTACGTGCCGCCGGCACGGAAGGCCTCGGTGTACTCGGCGATCTGCGTGCGCGGGCCGTCGCCGGGCTCCCGCAGCGCGACCGGGACGTCGAACCCGTCGGAGCGGGCCGCGGAGACGCTCGCCCGCACGCCCGCGTCCTTGCCGGCGTTGTAGTGGAACCCGGCGCGCGCGTGCCCCACGCTGTCGTAGTAGGCGCCGGCCGACGCGTGCGCGGAGGTGGGCTCGTCGCGCCCGCGCGGGACGAGGTTGACGATGCCGGAGAGCGCGCCCGTACCGTAGAGCAGCGAGCCCGGGCCGCGGACGACCTCGATGTGATCGACGTCGTGCAGGTCGTCGCGCGCGTCCGAGCCCACGAACGAGGCGTTCAGGGTGTTGTCGTTCGTCGAGTGCCCGTCCGAGAGCACGAGGAGCCGGTTGCCGTAGTCGAGCGGCTCGCCGAGCCCGCGGATCCCGGCCGAGTAGACGACATGGTCGTTCGAGAGGTAGACGCCGCGCGTGCCGCGCAGCGCCTCGGCGATGGTCGGGTACCCGAAGGCCCGTAGCTCCTCCTGATCGATGACGCTGACGGAGGCCGGCGCGTCCTCCATGCGCTCGAGGACGCGCGAGGCCGACGACACTTCCCGGAGCGGCTCCATCGTGAGGTCGCGCAGCTCCGCCTGCTGGCCGGCCGCCACCTCGATGGTCCGCTCGACGGGCGCGAAGCCCCGCAGGCTGACGCGGACGCGGCGCCGGCCCACCGGGACACCCTGGATCACGGACGGCGTGAAGCCCATGGGCCGGCCGTCGATCTCGACGAGCGCGTTGGGCTCGCCGCCGCGCACGAGGATCGACCCCGTGAGCGGGCTGAGCGTCGCCGTGACGGGCACGGTCTCGTGCGCGTTGACGGTCAGCGTCTGCGGCGCCGCCTGGTAGCCCGGGCGCGCGAAGTAGAGCACGTGGCGGCCCGGCGGAAGGTCGATGTCGCAGGGGGCGGTGCAGGCGGGCGGCGCGCCCTCGCTGTCGACGTGCACCGTGGCGTCGCTCGCGCCGCGCACGTCCACCCGCACCGCGCCGACGATGCGGCGGAGCACGACGAGCACCTCCTTCGTCTGCCCGAGCTTCACCTCGAGGTCGTCCACCGTCATGGTCTCGTGGCCCGCGAGCTCGACCAGGATCCGGTAGCGCCCCTCGGCCAGGGCGAGCCGGCGCGGCGTCTTGCCCCGCACGCCGAGGTCCTTGCGGTCGACGTAGATCCGGGCGTCCGGCGGCGACGTGACGATGTGCAGCACGGCCACGCGCGGCGCGATCCGCTCGAGCGCGGCCCGGACCTCGGCGATGATCTGCGCGTCGGTCTCACCCTCGAGCGCGTCGTCGTAGTACCGGTGCGCGTCCGCGAAGCGGCCCAGCTCCTCGTACGTGAGCGCGATGTTGAAGACCACGTTGCGGTTCGGCACGAGCCGGTTCGACGCGAGGAAATGCTCGAGGGCGGCGTGGAACTGCCCCTTCTTGAAGAGATCGCGGGCCAGGTCGAAGTGGAGATCGGCCTCGTCGGCCTGGCCCTCGCCGTCGGCGCGGGCGACGGAGGCCTGCAGCAGGGCGCCCACGAGCAGGGGCACCGCGGCGATCCGCCACCGGCGGGCGCGCGGGGGCCGGCCGGGGCGCGTGCGCGAGGGCTCTCGACGCATGCCGCTAGCGGCGCTCGCGCAGGCGCGCCGACCTCGCCGGCGCCGGCTCACCGCTGGCCGCGGGCTCGCCGGCGGCCGCGGGCTCGCTGGCGGCCGCGGGCTCGCCGCTGACCGCAGGCAGCGCCGGGCGCGGGCGGGCCGGTTTCGACGACCCCGCGGGCGCGAGCGCCGCGCCGGCCGCGCCGAACCCGCTCGCCGCGACGGCCGCGGGGGGCATGACGGCCGCGGACGGCGGGAGGAACGAGGGCCCGGGGTCGGCGCCCGCGGGCGCCGCAGGCCGGTCCGGCGCCGGCGCGACCGGCGAGGCCACCTCGCCGGCGGGCGGCGCGCCCGCGACCGGCGCCGACGCGCGTCCCAGCCACGCGAGCGCCGCCGCGCCCCCGAGGATCACGAGGAGCGCTGCCGCGACCGCGCGCCGCGGTCCATGCCGCCCGCGCGCATCTGCGCCGCGGCCGCGCTCGCAGGGCTCGGACGGCGCGGCGACCGAGGCTCGCGGCGCGTCCGGGCGCGTCGCCGTCGTGGAGAGCGGGTCGGCCGCGGGCGCCAGCGCGCGCGTCGCCCCTGGCGCGCTCGTCGCTGCCGGCGCAGGAGCGGCCGCGGTCACCAGCGCGATCGTCACCGCCGGCGCAGGGACGGCCGCCCGCGCGGGCGGCAGCGACGGCGACCGCGCCGTCGCCGGCGCGACGTCGGCCGCGGACGCCTGCGTGGGCGGCGACGACGACGTGGGCCTGCTCGGCCGCTCGATCGCGACGCATCGGGAGGCCGGCGCCGCGTCGCGCGGTCCGGTCAAGGTCTGGGCGTCCTCGTCGACGGCCCTCGGGCGGTCCGGCGCCGGCAGCGCGTCCGCGGTCTCGCCCCCCATGGCCCTGCGCAGGATGCGGGCCGCCTTCCGGCGCGCGGACTCCGACCCCAGCGGCTCGAGCAGCGCGACGAGCTCCGCGACCGTCTGGGGCCGGCGGTCCGGGTTCTTCTCCAGGCACATCAGGATGACGCACTCGAGCTCGACCGGGATGTCGGGCCGGTGCGCGCGCGGCGGCACGGGAGGGTCGGTCACGATGCTCACGAAGAGCGCCGACACGGACTCGGTCTCGAACGGCAGCCGCCCGGTCAGGAGCTGGTAGAGCGTCATGCCGAGCGCCCAGATGTCGCTGCGGGCGTCCACCGTCCGGGTGCTGCGGATGTGCTCCGGCGACATGTAGCGGGGCGAGCCGAGCACCACCGACGACGCGGTCAGCTTGGCGTTCGCGCCGAGGACGCCCGCGTCCGACGCCTTCGAGATGCCGAAATCGAGCACCTTGATCAGGGCCGAGCCGTCCTTGCGGCTCGCGAGGAAGAGGTTGCCGGGCTTGAGGTCGCGGTGGACGATCCCGAGCGCGTGCGCCTCGGCGAGGGCCTCGCAGGCCTCGATCACGTAACTCACCGCCTGCTCCGGGGGCAGGGGGCCGCGCGTCTCCAGGAGCGCCTCGAGGTCGATGCCGTTCAGGTACTCCATCACGAAGTACGGCAGCTCGTCGTCGGTGTGCCCCACATCGATGACGCGCGCGATGTGCTCGCTGGCGATGGCGGCCGCGGCCTGCGCCTCGCGGAAGAAGCGCTCGACGGCGCCGGGGGTGGTGCGCCCCTCGGGGAGCAGGAACTTCAGCGCGACCCGGTGGCGCAGCGAGACGTGGTGCGCCGCGACGACGAGGCCCATGCCGCCGCGCCCGATGACCCGCTCGACGCGGTACTTGCCGCCGATGATGTCCCCGATGCGCGGAATCCTGCGCCACGAAGCCGGTTCCGCCGCTTCCCAGCCTGCTTGGGCCATCGACCGATGAGTATACACCAGCCCTCCCGGCCCTCCGGCACAATCTCGCCCCCGATCCCACCTGCGCCGGCGCCGTGTGCGACATGTCCGCTCTCACCCCCACCCGCGCTGTCGGCCGGCGCGCCAGGCGAGCTTTTGCGCCGCGCGCTCACGGGAGATGCGCGGCGGGCGCCGCGCGCCGCTGCGCGTTGCTATGCTGGCGCGCCGCCCTCGGAGAGGTCTCATCATGCATGAATTCACCGCGACTGGCCCGCTCGTCGGCGGCGCCCTCATCGGACTCAGCGCGTCCCTGCTCCTCCTCTTCAACGGGAGAGTCGCCGGCGTCAGCGGCGTGCTCGGAGGGCTCCTGTTCCCGTCCCGGAGGCCTGGAGACGCCGCCTGGCGCGCGGCGTTCCTGGCTGGCCTCCTCCTCGGCGGCCTCGCGCTCGCGGCCGCGCACCGCGGCGCCTTCCCCTCCGTCGATGGCGCTCGCTCGCTCGGCCTCGTGGTCGTCGCGGGGCTGCTCGTCGGCTACGGCGCGCGGCTCGGCAACGGGTGCACGAGCGGCCATGGAGTCTGCGGCCTGAGCCGCCTGTCGGTCCGGTCGCTCTGCGCCACGATGACGTTCATGGCGACCGCGGCCATCACCGTCCACGTCAGCCTGCATGTGCTCGGAGCGGCGCGATGAGGCAAGTCGCGCTCGCGCTGTTCGCCGGCGCGCTGTTCGCCGTGGGGCTCGGCGTCTCCGGCATGACCCAGCCGTCCAGGGTCATCGGCTTCCTCGACGTGGCCGGCGACTGGGACCCGAGCCTCGCGTTCGTGATGGTGGGCGCGATCTCGGTGCACTTCCTCGCCTACCGCGTCCTTCGCTGGCAGGAGGGTCGAGAGCGCGCCGGGGCCGCCCGCGCGCCGCGCTTTCCCCTGCTGGCCGACCGCATGGACGTCCCGACCCGCACCGACCTCGACGCGCGCCTCTTCGCCGGGGCCGCGCTGTTCGGCGTCGGCTGGGGGCTCGCGGGGTATTGCCCCGGGCCGGCGCTCGTCTCGCTCGCGACCGGCTCGCGCGCCGTCGTCGCCTTCGTCGCGGCCATGGCGGCCGGCATGGCGATCGAGCACTTCACCAGGGCGAGGGCCCAGCGCGATGAATCAGCGCGATGAGCCAGCGCGACAGCGCGATGAATCAGCGCGAGAGGAGCGACAGGTCGCCCTTGCGGCGCAACTGTGCGCCATGCAATGCTCGACGCCCGGTGCCCGATGCTGACCGCGATCGTATGCGGTCTGGTCGACGAGAGGCCTCGGCCTTCACCAATGCTGGGAGAGCGCGCCATGAGGATGTCACTCGGCCCCTTTCTGGGGGCGACGGTCGGTCTTTGTCTGCTATCTGCCTGTGTCGAGCCGGTCGGCTCGACCGGGCTCGCTGCCAGCGAGGCCGCCACGGAGAGCGAGCTCGGGGCGGCCGCCGAGGAACAGCCATTCGAGGTCTGGGCCATCGACCAGTCCAACACGAACGGACTGGCGTACGGCGGCACGGTGTACATTTACAATGGTCAGGGCCTCGTGGGCGCCTCCGGGGTCAATCCGGCCGCCGCGGAGGTCATCGACCTCGGGGGCGCGACCGCGGCGCTGTGCTTCGCGCAGACCGGCGCCAATCCGGTGCGGCCGCACATGCTGTTCTTCAACGCCGCGCACACCCACGCGGTGCTGTCCTTCGTGGCCAGCGGCCACGTCGCGATCTTCGACGCCGAGACCCGCGCGCCGGTCGCGTGCCTCCGCTCCTCGCCGGGCGCGGACGGGGCGCGGCAGGCCCACGCCGCGGTGCCGGCGCCGGACGACTCGTACATCCTCGTGGCCAACCAGAACGGCAAGCTGCTCGAGCGGATCGCGACGGACTACGCCGCGGGCACCTTCGCGTGGGATCAGGACGCGGCGCTCGACCTGACGAGGTGCATCGCGCCCAGCGGGGATCCCTGCCAGTTCCCGCACATCCGGCCCGACAACGCGCCCATCTGCCCGATCATCGACGCCACCGGCACGTACGGCTTCATCACGCTGCGCGGAGGCGGCCTGTTCGTCGTCGACCCCACGGCGACGCCCATACAGATCGTGGGCGAGTACGACGCGACCACGGTGCACGGCAACGGCTGCGGCGGCGTCGAGGCCGGAGGCTCGATGTTCATCGACTCCGGCGGGGGGACGGCGGCGAACCTGGATCAGTTCGACCTGTACCGGTTCCCGCTCACCGGCTACGCGGCGACCAACGCGGCCAACACCCCGCCGCCCGAGGTGGTGTTCACCGACCCCTCGCCGGACCGCGACGCCCACGGCACGCTGCTGACGAAGCACGCGCGCTCCGTCTGGGTGCTGGACCGGATCCAGGGCGTGGCCGAGGTGTTCGACGTCGCGACGAACGCGCATACGGGTACGGTCGATCTGAAGGGCCCGTACTCGAGCGATCCCGCGCCCGACCTGATGGACATGTCGCCCTCGGGCAACCGCATCTTCGTGACCTTGCGCGGTCCGACGCCGCTGAGCGGCGACCCGCACGCCTCGGTGGGCAGCACGCCCGGCGTCGGCGTCATCCACGTGACCGCGAACGGGCGCAGCGGCAAGCTCAAGGCCATCACGCCGATCACCAACAAGGATGGTTCCGGCGTGGAGCGGGCCGATCCGCACGCGATCCGGGTGCGCCGGCTCTGAGCGCGCCGCGGCCGCCGGGGCGCTCGGAGCCCCGTGCCTGGCCAGCGCGACGGCCGCCCGGGCGCGCCCTACTTGCGGCGCTCGTCCTGCTCGACGGCGGCCGCGCCCTCCTTCGTCTCCCAGAGCCGCGCGGCGATGGCTTCCTTGATCCACGCGAGGTGTCGCGCCTCGTCTCCGCGATTGCGCTCGACGACGGCGCGCGCCTCGCCCGGGAGCTCCATCTTGAGCGCGGCTTCGTACATGTGATTCGACAGCTCCTCGTTGCCGAGCATCGAGAGGAGCGCGCTCCGGTCGCCTCGGCTCGCGATCGCGGTGAACCCCTCGATCAAGAACCCCTTCAGATCGCGCTTGATCTTCGGCTCCTCGCCGCTCGCGCGGACGATCTTGGCGAGATCGTTGATGTGCTGCTGGTGATCGTCCTGGAAGCCCTTGAGCTTCCGGCGGATCTCCGAGACCTCGCAGGCGTCGAGCGCCTGCTGGTACGCGAGCACCGCGTCGGCGTCGAGCTGGATGAGGTCGTTCAGCTTGTTGACGGCAGTCTTGTTCATGCGGGCGCCTCCCGCGAGGCAGGATGAGGCACGCCGTAGACGAGGCCTACCGGGCAGTTCCTGAATCTGCGCGGGCGCCGCGGAGCGAGCACAACCAGATGTCGTGAGCGGCGTGCACGGGAGTCGAGCTGTTGTGTGCCGGGCGGAAGGCGCCGAGGGCGCGACAGGCCTGTGATCTGGAGGGGGCTGACGGCGGCGCGGCTATCCGGATCGCCGGAACAGGTTGAGCAGCCGGCGGAGCAGCCCGGGTTTCTTGGCCGGAGCGCTCGCCGTCGCCTGCTCCTGACCGCGGCGCGCGGACCTGGGCGCGGCGTCGGCGGGCGCCGCCGCGGCAGCGTCGCGGGGCTTGCTCGCGGCGGCGGAAGGCTTGTTGCTCGCGGCGGCGGAAGGCTTGTTGTTCGCGGCGTCGCGAGGCCTGTTGTTCGCGGCGTCGCGAGGCCTGTTGTTCGCGGCGTCGCGGGCCGTGTCTGCGGCTCGATTCGCGGTGCGCTCCGCCGCCCCGTCCGGCGCGGGCTTCGCTGCCTTCTTGCCGGACCGCGCCTGGACCTTGGCCTTCATCGCTTCCTTGGCGGTGAGCGCCGGCTTCTTCTTTTTCGGGAACGCGGCGCTCGGCGGAGGCACCCACGCTGTCTGCCGGCGCGGCTCGGGGGCCGCCGTCGTCTCCGGTTCCGGCGGAGGCGGCGGAGCCGGCGCCGCGCCTTGCGCCTCGGCGCGCGGCTGTCGGGACGCCTTGCGGGCGGCGCTGGGCGCTCCGGCGGCAGGGGCGGCCTTCGCCTCGGCGGGCGCCGCATCGGTGCCTCGTGCATCGCTCCGGGCGGGGGCCCCTGCGGCGGGCGCGCGGCGCTCCCGGGAGGCGGATCCCGGCGCGGCTCGCGGTCCGGGCGCGCGGGCCTGGGAGGCGCCGTCGGCGCCCTCGGCGCCTGCCCGGCCGTGCTGCGCCGCCCCCTCCCGCGGCGCCCTGGTCCGTTCCGCCGGGCGCCGCTCGGCGGCTCCACCGTCGCGCGCCTCGCGCTCGGCAGCTCGTCCCTCGCGCGCTCCGCGCTCGGCAGCGCCGCTGTCGCGCGTCCGGCGCTCGCTCGCTCCGCGCTCGGCGGGATCGCGTTCGCGCGCCCCACGGTCGCCCGGTCCGCGCTCCCCGGAGCTCGCCGGGCGTCGCGCCGGGGCCTCCTGCGCGGGCGGCGGCGTGCGCGGCCGCCTCATGTCGATGACCCTGCGCGGCCGCGTGCCAGCGGGCGCTGCGGCGGCGGGCGCCGCGTCAGCAGCCGCCGTGCCAGCGGGCGCTGCGGCGGCAGGCGCCGCGTCGGAAGCCGCCGTGCCGGCCGGCGTCGCCGCGGCCGCTGCGCCCCCGGACGCCGCCGTGGCGTCGCTGGACGAGGCCTCCGCGCCGCCCTCCGCCGCCTCACCAGCGGCGTCCGTCGCCCTCTGGTGCGGCGCGCGCTCGGCGCCGGGCTCCGCGCGCTCCGGCTGCCCCTCCTCGTTCTCCGCTGTGTTTTGCTCGACCATGGGCCTGCTCCATAGCGTTGTCCGGGGCTCCGCGAAACCGGATCCCTCGCCCGCTCGGCTCGAGCCCGAGGTGCCCTCGGCTCATCCCCACCATCACGGGCGCTCGTGCTCGCGCGCGAGCGCCTGGAAGCTCTCCTCCACGAGATCGAGCAGATCCTCCGTCGCGCCGCGGGCGATCCAGGCGTCGATCGCACATTGCATGACCGCGATCGCGCAGTTTGCCAGCACCCGCGGCGCGAGGTCGCGCTGCGGATCCAGGTTCATCCGCGCGGCGAGCGGCTCGCAGATGGCTTCCGCGCAGTGGCCGAGCCGCTCGCTCTGCCTCGCGCGGACCGCCGGCGTCCTCGAGACGAACTGCTGGACCGCGACGAACCGCGGCAGGTTCCCCTCGTGGAGCTGGCCGAGCGTATCCCGGATCGCGTTGCGCAGCGCGACGAGCGGCGGCTCGCCCGGAGGGCGCGCGCCGACCGACGCGCGCGCCACCTCGATGAGCTGATCCATCCAGGCGATGAGGAGGTCTTCCTTCGACTCGAAGTAGCGGAAGAACGTCCTCCGCGAGATCTCGACCGCTCCGAGCACCTCGTCGAGCGTCGTCTGCTCGTAGCCATTCTTCAGGAAGAGGTCGATCGCGGTCTCGATGATCTGCGCGCGCGTCCGCTCCTTCTTCCGCTCTCGGAGCCCGGGGGCCTGGCCCTCTGCCATGCGGCCAGGCTACCACGCGCAGGATCCGGGTGCCCCTCCTTGACAAATGCTACTCAGTGGCACATTCTTCCCCCTGTCGCTGCTTCCTGCCGATCTCGGGCGAGGGAGCGCGGCTTCACAGGGTCGGAGTCCATCCAGGGCCGTCGCCTCGGGCGGCGGCCGGGGCCTCGGCGCGGCCGTCGCGAGCATGGGCCCTCGCGCGCGGGCGCATCGCCGGAGGCCGCTTTGCCGCGGATACCGACATCACCGCGCGCGCCGGTCGGCTCGTGCGTCCCGCGCGCCCACGGCCGTTGTCCGCCGAACACGCGCGGGGATCCGGCCTCACAGGAGCCATGATGAACACCAGGGAACACGACAAGGTCGCGCTCATCACGGGCGCAAACCACGGTATCGGCCTCGAGCTCACGCGCCGTTTGCTGTCGGAGGGCTTTCAGGTCATCGCGCTGAACCGATCGGCGTTCGCCGAGGACGATCCGCTGATCCGGGAGCGCCTCGAGCGCCGGAGGCTCCGTGTCCACAGGGCGGATCTGTCCGATTTCGAGGGCCTCAGGCGCGCGCTCGGCGCGATCAAGGCGACCGAAGAGAAGATCGATGTCCTGTTCAACAACGCCGGCGGCAGCGTCCCGGAGCTGACCTTCTCCATGCAAGGACGCGAGCTGCACTTCGAGGTCCAGACGGTGGTGCCCTACATCATCGCGATGGAGCTCAGAGATCTGCTGCGGAGGGGGACCCTGAAGACGGTCGTGAACACCTCCACCAGCGCGTTCGATGCGACGAGGCGCTTCGACCCCGACGCCCTGGAGCGCCCGGCGTCGTTCAAGCAGCTCTTCGGCCCGTACGCGACCTCCAAGCTCGCGCTCTCCCTCTGGACGCGTGAGGTGGCGCCGCTGCTCGAGGGGGACGGGATCAAGATCCGGAGCGTCGATCCAGGGGCCAACAACACGCTGAGGAAGGGGAAGCGGTCGGGGCTGCCGTTTTACGTGAAGCCGCTGATGAGGTTTTTCTTCCCACCCCCGAGCCAGGGCGCTTCGCGGCTGTACGAGGGCGCGTTCGGCGCGAGCCGGGAGCTCTCGGGCGTCTACCTGAGGAAGGACCGCGCGGTGGATCTCCCGTTCCGAGAGCACGGGCCGAGGGTGCTGGAGAAGGTGCGATCCATCCACGAGCGGGAGTTCGCCGCCCGCTGATCTCTCGCGTTCCTGTGAGCAACAGTGAGCCCAGGACCGCCTTTGGCCTTCAGCGCGCGCCGGCGACGGCGCGCCACCAGGGGGTCGGCGCGTCGATGTGCTCGGGCTCGACGGCCGCCCCGATCTGCGGCGTCACGACGCGCGCGCCGCGCTCGGCCGCCACGGAGAGCAACGTCTCGGCCGGCTCGTCCCAGTCGTGGAGGGCGAGGTTGAACGTGCCCCAGTGGACCGGCAGCAGCGTGCCGCCGCCGAGCATCTGGAACGCGATCAGCGCGTTCTCGGGGCCGAGGTGGATCGTCCCCCACGCGGGGTGGTACGCGCCCACCTCGAGCATCACCAGGTCGAAGGGGCCGTGTCTCCGGCCGATGTCCGCGAACTCGGGGGTCAGCCCGGTGTCGCCGGAGAAGAAGACCTTGCGCCGCTCTGCCTCGATGACCCAGGAGGCCCAGAGCGTCTTGTTGCCGCTCGTCGGCCCGCGACCCGAGAAGTGCTGCGCCGGCGTCGCGGTGAAGCGAAGGCCGCCCACCTCCGCGCGCTCGTGCCAGTCGAGCTCGGTGATCCGCGCGGGGTCGACGCCGAGCGCCTCGAGGTGCGCCCCCACGCCGAGCCCCGTGACCACGGGCACGCGCGTGCGGGCCAGCGCCTCGATGGTGGGCGCGCAGAGGTGATCGAAATGGTCGTGCGACAGCAGGACGGCATCGAGCGGCGGCAGCTCCCCGAGCGCCGCCGGGACGGGGTGGAAGCGCGCCGGCCCTGCGAACGAGACGGGGGAGGCGCGCTCGCCGAACACCGGATCGGTGAGGACGCGGCGGCCGTCGATCTCGAGCAGCACGGTGCTGTGGCCGAGCCACGTGACCCGCAGGCCGGTCGTGCTCCGCCGCGCCCAGGTCTCGTGAGGCCGCGCGAGCGGCAGCGGACCGGGCGGCGACCGCCGGCCGCGACGGAAGAAGTACTCGCCGATCACGGGCAGCGCGCCGCCCTTCATCGCCGGGCTGGCGCCGGACGGGTTCTCGAACCTGCCGCCCCTGAACTGAGCGGACGCGCGCGCCCGCTCGATCCGGAGCCCCTTGCGACGCTGAGAATCGTTCATGAGGGGACGACCTCCTGCCGGGCGCGGCGCCTGGCGAGCCAGAGTCCGAACGTGACAATGACCAGAGCGGCGCCCATGCCGACCCACGCCGACGGGGGGGCGTCGCGCAGGGCGTTGAAGACCCGCTCACCGAAGTACGCAGTGGCCAGCAAGGGAAGGGTATAGCCGGCCAGCGAGCCCCAGAAATGGGTGGAGAAGCGCACCCCGGAGACGCCGAAGAACACGTGGAGCATGGGCGGCATCCAGAGCACGAGGCGGAGCATGAACACCGTGAAGAACGCCCGCCGCCTGAGCGCCTCGTCGTAGGCGCGGAAGCGCGCCGGCACCCGCTTCGATACCCAGTCGCGGGCGACGAAGCGAGCGAAGGAGAAGCCCACGACGCTCGCCGCCATGGTGCCAGCCATCGAGAGCGCGAACGCCACCGGCCAGGGCCAGATGAGCGGCGCTGCCAGGATGAACACCGTACCCGGCACGCCGAACGGCTGGAGCGCGGCGTACGCCGCCACGAACGCGACATACCCCCACGGCCCGAGCTCCACGAGCGCCTGCTTGATCCGCGCGGGCTCGCCGAAGATCTCGAGCAGGCCCGCGCGCTGGGCGGCGGCGAGGAGCGCGATCACCGCGGCGACAGCGCCGATCTTCGCGCCCCGGAGGGCGCCGCCGGCCGCCGCATGACCGGGCAGGGGCGCAGGCGGCGAGGTCCCGGCCGGCTCGCCGGGGGAAGCGGCCGCGCCGCCTGGCGGGAGCGCGAGTTCGGGTGGAGGATCCGGCGGTCGCACAGCACGAGCTTTACGACCGGTGACCAGTTTGTCAAGTGCTGAGTTGACAAGATGGACCGGTCATGTCAAATATGGTCATCGTGAGCGAAACGAGCTCCGCCGACAGGCCCGCCGACGAGCGCCGCCGCAAGCTGATGGACGCGGCGCTGACGGTGTTCCTGCGCTTCGGCTTCCGGAAGACGTCGATGGACGAGGTCGCGCGCGCCGCGAACGTCTCGCGACAGGGCCTCTACCTCCACTTCGCCACGAAGGAGGAGCTCTTTCGCGCGTCGGTGGCGTACTTCCTCGACTCCTCGCTGGCCGCGGTGACGACCGCGCTCGTCGACGCGGAGCGCCCCCTGGAGGAGCGGCTCGTGGCCGCGTTCGACACGTGGACCGGCCGGTTCGTGGGCGCGTTCGGGGCCGACGCGGCGGACCTCGCGGCCGTCACGAAGGATCTGGTCGGCCCCCTGGCCGCCGAGCGTGAGGGGCAGTTCGTCGAGGCCGTGGCAGACGCCCTGCGCGCCTCCGGGCTCGTGGCCGCCTACACGCCCGCGGGCGTCACCGGGCGCCAGCTCGCGGAGACCCTGTACGCCTCGGCGCGCGGCCTGAAGCACAGCGCCGCGACGCGCGAGGACTTCGTCGAGGCCATGTCCGTCGCCGTGCGGGTGATGTGCCTGCCGTTGCGGGAAGAGCGAGAGCAGCGGACGAAGAAGAGGTCGACGGGCCTCCGCCCCGAGGGCGGGCGGCCTCGTAAGGCGCGCGGCGTCACGCGATGACGAGAGGCGGCGAGCTCTGCGGAGGTTGCGTACTGCTGTCCTCATCTGCGGTCAGGATGAGGACCGAGGTCGCCATCACGGCCCCGATGGCCCACGGCGCCTGCCGGCGAGGAGCGCAGCCCTCACCCACGGCCGGTCAAACGATGTTCTGGCAGGACGGACGCTGATCCGCCGCGCTCACTCCGCGGCCTGCGCCTCGGCGGCGTCCGCGCAGCAGCGGAAGCCGGCCTCGTAGCCGTAGTCGTCTTCCTTGTGGAAGGTCGTCATCGGACGGCACTGGCTGCGGATCGGACCCCACCAGCCGCCCTTGAGCCCGCTGCGGTAGGGGGCCTTCTGATCGGTGCGCACCACCCATTCGTTGGCGTTGCCGTTCAGATCGAAGACGCCTGCCCACGAGGCGCACGCCGCGCGTGAGCCGGCCGGCTCGCGGCCGTCCAGGCGCGAGAGCTCGGCGGCGCACCGCTCGTTCTGCTGGCACGCCTCGTAGTGGAGCAGCCGCTGCGAGTGGTCCGGAAAGCGGTAGTCACGGTCCTGATTGCACGTCTCGGCGTTCCGCTCGTAGCCGTACACGTACGGCAACATCTCGGGGCCCTCGCAGGCGAAGTTGAACTCGGCCTCGGTGCACAGCCGCTTGCCCTGCGCCTCACAGAGGTCGGCGGCCTGCTCCCACGAGGTCAGCGTGCGCGGCAGCTCGCCCGGAACGTTCGGGTACTCGTACCGGTCCATACAGAACGAGAGACTCTCGGTCTTCTTGGCGACGCACCGCGACGGCTCACGGAAGCGCAGGCACCGCGCGGCCACGCCCGGCTCGCCGTGGCGCTTCGTCCATTCGGGGTGGTACTCGAGGCATTCTTGCACCACGGCGGGGCAATACTCACCCTCCACCCGCACCATGCCGCCGGGGCAGCCCTCGGTCGCACCGGGCAAGTCGGCCGGCGCCTCGGTCGCTCCGGGCGCGGTGGCCAGCCCATCGGTCGCGCCGGGCAAGTCGACAGGCGCGTCGATCGCTCCGGGCACGGTGACCGGCGCCTCGGTTGCCGTGGGATCGTCCAGCGTGGGATCGGCCAGGGGCCCGCCGGTCTCCGTCTGCGGCTCCGTCTGCGTCTCCGTCTGCGGAGGCGCGACCTGCCGGGGGCCGGCCATCTCGCCCGAAACCTCGCGGATCTCGGCGGTCCGGGTGTCGCCTTCTTCCGTGTCCGACTGGCTGCCGCAGCTCGAGGCCGCGACGCCAAACAGTGTCATTAGTACTGTGAAGCCCAGGGTTCGCACGTTAACCTCTTCCCACGTTTGCCTACATCGGCACACATGCGTGGGCCAAGAACTGAACCGAGCTCGCCTTGATCGTCCCGCGAGCGTCGGGAGCTGGCTGGAAAGATTGCAAGATCTCGGCCTACTGCCGTGCCCGGTGATATCGGGACATAAGGCTGCTTTCTGCGGCGTGGGCCCGCCGGTGTGGCCGCCGACTGGCCAGGATGGCCGGCCAGCGCGTGGCCGCCTCGGTGCACCGCCCCGCGCGCGCAATGCTCGCGAGCCCTGCGTCTTTTCTGCGCGGTTGGCTGGCCGGAGCTCGTCGCGCAGCGCGCAGCAATGCGCTGCGCGAGGGAGCCGGAGCTCGACGCGCTGCGCGGCGCGGAGGACCGAGCGACGGCTGGACTGAGACGCTGTGGGTCGGGTTCTCGACCGGGAGGTGATCGCCCTGCCGCGCCGGCGTGGCCGGTCGGCCACGTCGCGGCAGGGTTCCGGCAATCCGGCCTGGCGCTCAGCCCTGGCCGGCTTGCCCCGCTATCCGGTTACTCGCCCAGGTACGGGACGAGGTTGACGGTCTCGCGGTCGATCTGGTGAATGCCGTAGCGGCCGGCCGCGAAGATGACCTCCTCCCCGCTGACCACGAACCGCTCGGGCCAGCCCCAGAGGGGGAAGAACGCCTGCGCCTTCGGCGCCTCGGGCTGCTCGAGGGAGATCGCCAGCGCGCCGCCAGGCACCTCGAAGAACGCGCGCATGTCGGCGGTGTTGCGCAGCGACGCCCACGACGCCATGCGGACGGTCGAGAGCAGCTCGAACTCGGGGACCGCGGGGTCCTCGTTCTCCGTCTCCGGCGGCGGAGGCGGCGCCTCGCCCGCGGCCCAGGGCCCGAGCGTCGTCAGCTTCTGGTTGGGATCCCACCCGTAGTACCACCCGTACGCCGGCTGCCAGATCAGGCCGTGGGTCAGGACGGGCAGCCCGCGCCCGTCGATGGAGATCGTGTTGACCCGGCGGTTCGGGAAGCGCTGGTACTCCTTCAGGTACGCGAGCCCCTCGTGCAGCTGGAGCCGCGCGATCGCCGTCTCGATGAACTGGTCGCCCCACACCCGGTCGTTCGAGTAGATCGACGTGCCCTGGATCGCGAGGATCTCGCCGGGCACGTTGATCCCCGGATCGATCGCGGGCTGCGACGGATCGGTCAGGTTGAGGTGCGTGAGGAAGTACTGCGTGTGCGGGCGCGGGTCGTCCGGCGCCCCGATCGAGCGCTTGATGTTGAAGTAGAGCTCGCCGTTGTCGTTGAGCACGTTGACCGTCTCGCTGTCGTCCGGCAGCGCGACGGTCGGCGCGAGCGTCGGGTTGTCCGGGTCGGAGAGATCGACCACGTTGATCTCGATCTGCGCCCAGCTCCGGCGCGGTACGTACTCGTAGCAGTACGTCGAGGTCACGTTCGGGATGTCGTCCCGACCGATCTCGATCGGCGTGCAGGTCGTGTCGGCGCCGGGGTGGTCGGTGCACTCGGCGAACCCGCCGTTGCAGTACTCGTCGCTGCCGATCTTGCGGCACATCCGCTCTCCGGCGACGTACGTGCAGCCCTCCTGCCCGAAGCAGCCCGGCTGGCCGATCGCGCTCGTCCGGCAGCCCCAGCCGACCCCGAGGTCCTCGCTGTGGCCAATGACGCGCAGGAAGGCGAGGGCGTCGCGCGCGGGGTGCACGGTCTGGAACGACCGGGACCCGCTGTAGTAGGCGGACATCGCGGGGAGATCGCTCGTGTCGAGCGTGCCCGCGCGCCGCGGCGCCGTCGGATCGGACAGGTCGATGACCTCGACGTGCGTCACCTTGCCGACCCAGTTCTCGAAGGTGGTGGTGAGGGACACGAGCAGGTCCCCTACCTGGTGGATCTGGGCGTTGAGCGGCAGCTCGAAGCTGGCCACCGGCGCCACGAGCTGGGTGAGCCCCGTGGCCGGGACGACCTCCGCCTTGAGCTTCCGGCTCTCGGGCGGGTTCCAGTAGAGATCGTAAGGCACCTTGATGCGCACGCGGTGATCGCCGAAGGCGAGGACGCGCACGTAGTCGGGCGCGAGCTCGAGCCGCCCGAGCTTGTCCGGGGTGTCGAGCGCGTCCTGATCGTAGAGGGTGAGCTCCTCGTCGGACACGTTCGCCGTCGCCTCGTCTCCCGCGCGGAAGGTGCGGCGCACGGGGGTGCCATGCTCCATCACGCCGCGGCGGGTCAACGTGGTGCCCGAGAAGGTGAAGATCTGCACGCCGGAGAACGGTCGCCAGTAGTTGTCGACGTTCCTGCTCGCGGAGAACGGGAGCAGCACGAGGCCCGTCTCTGCCTCTCCGGTCGGCGCCACCGCGTCCACCGCGTTGTCGAGCACGGTGAACGCGCGGTGGTCCCAGTCGGCCTCGGACCAGCTCCAGCCCTCGGCGCCGCTGTCGACGTTCGCGCGCGCGATCAGGGGCGTCGCGTTGGTGAGGTCGGTGATGTCGTAGAGGCTGGCCGCGAGCTGGCGGCCGTGCGCGTCGTCCACGCCGATCCCGATGAGGCGGGTCGCGCCGAGGACGGGGCGGAAGAAGTTGTTCCACCCGGACACGATGAACTCGCTCTGCTCGGTGACGTTCCCGTCAGGATCGATGGAGAAGGCGTGGAACGGGTCCTGCTGCCGGTAAGTGACCGCGAACGCCCTGTCGTCCAGGAAGACGGCCCCGTAGAGCGACTGCTCGGCGCCGAAGTCCTCGCTGTCGATCGGAACGATGTTGTCGGGGTCGGTCGCGTCCCACGTCTCGAGGTAGCTGGGCGTTCCGTCGGACCACCTCGGACCGGAGAAGACGCGCAGCATGTTGTCGCGGAAGTCCATGTGGAACTGCGAGCGAACGTAGCCCGCCGCGTTGACGCTGCCGCGCTCCACCATGGACCCGTCGCGGTTCGAGATGTCGATGACCGAGATCTCGCTGGGCTCCCCGGACCAGCCGAAGTTGTTGCGCGCCACGAGGAGCACGTCCGCCTCGGCGTGGATGGCGGTCACCGTGTCCCCGAGCTCGATCTCGTTGCGCTCGATCAGCGCGTCGACGCCGACATCGAAGCTCCTGACCAGGGTCTTGTTGACCCACTGGAAATGGCCGGGGGAGATCTCGACGAGCTCCGATCCGTTCGAGGCGACGTAGAGCGAGGTCGCGGTCGCGCCGCGGGCGAGGCGGCTGGTCGAGATGGCCCCCGTGACGGGGTATTGCGACAGGAGCTTGGGCGCGGTGCGATCGGTGATGTCGATGAACAGGACGTTTGCGCCCGTCCGCCGCTCCACGGTGAGGCCGTCGGCCTTGAGCTGGTAGCCGGCCCAGTCGTTCAGGAGCACGACCGCGCGATCGCCGACGACGTACATCTCGACCGGGGTGCCGGCGATCTGCATCTGGCCGAGGAACTGCGGGCTCGACGGGTCCTGGATGTCGATGACCTGGAGCCCGCGGTAGGGGTTGAGGTTGAGGAGCTGCCCGTTGCCGAGGACGCGGTAGATGTCGCCCTCCTCGAGCTCGCGGGCCTCTTCCTCCTCCTCTTCTTCCTCCTCCTCTTCCTCTTCTTCTTCCTCCTCCTCGCCGAGGTAGCCCTCGGTGAAGGGATCGTCGGCCGAGACGAACTCGGTTGGCCCCTCGGGCGTCTCGGGGTCGGGGTCGGGGTCGGGGTCGGGATCGGGGTCGGGGTCGGGGTCGGGGTCGGGGTCGGGGTCGGGCGGGTTCTCGTTGTCGTCTGGTCCCGGATCTGGCGGGTTCTGCTCCTCCTCCTGGGGCTCGGGTTTGTTCTCGTCGCTCCCGCATCCCTGTCCGAACAGCAACAGGAGCGCGGCCATCACGCTGGCCTGCGCTGACAGCACGCCTCTCACTAGCGTTCTCTTCGCCACTGCCTACTCCTCCCTAGTACCTCGCGCGAGGTACGGAGCCTGCGCACATCGATGTGTCCTACACGGTTCAGCCGCGGTCAGAACGTCCCGGTCCAAGGACGACGGCGCCCCGAGTCTCCGGTGAGCGGTCGAGGGCGCGTCCGGCACGGCGCAGCCCGCGATCGGGTCGGTCCTCGCGGTATCGCGCTACCATGGACCGTGAAGTTGCATCGAGCGGATTATCCACCTTCTGGATGGCCCGCTCAATGCGGAACGCGCTGAAGGAACGAGAGAAGACGCGGTTCTTCGCGCGACATACAGCCGTCGCGTCTGGTCGGAGCGGAGCGCCGGGGGCTCACACGGGGACCCGTCTGCCTACAGCGCGGGCGGCGTCGGGGGCCGCCTGCCGCGAAGCGAAGACGACTCGGGGGCATCACCTGCGCCGGACGGACCTGTTTCGTTGCGCGGGCCAGCCAGTCCGCTGCAAGATGCCCCGACGCACGACACACGCGCCGCCCGGCGTGGCCTTCCAGGCAGCATCCGGCGCCACCCGGGCAGCGCGCGCGACGTTCAACTTCACTTCTGGAGGCAGCGGCGACAGCGATGACCAACGAACCGACCTTCATCGAAAACCCCGTGCTCCGGGGCTTTCATCCGGACCCCTCGATCCTCCGGGTGGGGGAGGACTACTATCTCGCCACCTCCACCTTCGAGTGGTTTCCGGGCGTGCGGCTCCACCACAGCCGCGATCTCCGCCACTGGAGGCCCATCGGCCATGCCCTGGACCGCCGCTCCCAGCTCGATCTGCTCGGCAATCCGCGCTCAGGGGGGGTCTGGGCGCCTTGCCTCACGCACGCGCGCGGCGTGTTCTATCTGGTCTATACCGACGTCAAATGCTGGGGCCGCGGCTTCGTGGACGCGCACAACTACGTCGTCACCGCCAGCCGCATCGAGGGGCCGTGGTCCGAGTCCATCGCGCTGAACCGCGGCGGCTTCGATCCCTCGCTGTTCCACGACGACGACGGGCGGATGTGGCTCGTCAACATGGTGTGGGACCACCGTCCCGGCAACGACCAGTTCCCCGGCATCGTGATGCAGGAGTTCGACCTGCAGCAGCGCCGGCTCGTCGGCGAGCGCCGCTGGATCTTCCGCGGCAGCGGGCTCGGCCTCACCGAGGGGCCGCACCTCTACCGGCGCGGGGACCACTACTACCTCCTCCTCGCCCAGGGCGGCACCAGCTACGAGCACGCCGTGACCCTGGCGCGCTCCCGCCACATCGAGGGGCCCTATGAGGTCGACCCGAACACCCCGCTGCTGACGTCTCGCCACGACCCGAGCCTCGAGCTGCAGAAGGCTGGTCACGGCTGCCTCGTCGAGACGTCGACCGGGGAGTGGTACCTCGCCCACCTGTGCGGGAGGCCGCTCCCGGGCGAGCGCCGCTGCATCCTCGGCCGCGAGACGGCCCTCCAGCGGCTGCGCTGGACCGACGACGGATGGCTCGCGCTCGATGGGGCGAGCAGCCCGCGCTCGCCCGCCGTCCGCGTGCCGGCGCCCAGGCTGCCGGCCGACCCGATCGAGGCGCCGCCGGTGCGGGACGACTTCGACAGGGGGGCGCTCGGCGTCCACTACCAGACGCTGCGCGACGTGCCCGACGAGAGCTGGGTGTCGCTGCGCGAGCGCCCCGGCCACCTGCGCGTCCGCGGCCGCGAGTCGCCGCAGTCGCTGCACCGGCAGAGCGTCGTCGGGCGCCGCATCCAGTCCATCCGCTGTCGCGTCGAGACCTGCCTCGAGTTCGAGCCGACCTCGTTCCAGCAGATGGCCGGGCTCATGTGCATGTATGACGACGAGAACTTCTTCTACGCGCTGCTGAGCCACGATGAGCGCGTCGGGCGCTCGGTCGCGCTCCTGGGCAGCGAGCTCGGGAAGCTGACATGGCTCGCGCGGCCGCTCGCCTTCTCGGGCCCGCGCCTCCACCTCCGCTTCGAGCTCTCCGGCAAGGATCTCCAGTTCTCGTGCTCGCGGGACGGCGCGCGCTTCGACGCGCTCGGGCCGGTGCTGGACGCGTCGCTCCTGTCGGACGAGCGCGCCTCGCTCGGCATCGGCTTCACCGGCGCCTTCGCGGCGCTGTGCGCGCACGACCTCACGGGCCAGAGCCTGCCCGCCGACTTCGATTACCTCGACTACGAGGAGCTCCCGCAGGGCCGCTGAGCGCGGCCCTCTGCTCGACCCGCCGTCGCCCTCGTCGCGGTCTCGCCTGGCGCCCTCGTCAGGAGGCCGCTTCGGCGTCCGGCGACGGCGGCGCCGGGAGCGCCACGGAGAACGTGGCGCCCTTCGAGAGCACGCTCTCCACCCAGATGCGCCCGCCGTGGCCCTCGACGATGCGCTGCGCGATGGCGAGCCCGAGGCCGGTCGAGCGCTCGCCGCCGGTGCTGACCGTCCTGGCCCGACCGAACGGCCGGAAGAGCTTGCCGATGTCCTCCGGCGCGATCCCGGGCCCCTCGTCCTGGACCGACACGATCACCTCGCTGCCGTCCCCGTTCGCGCCGTCCGGGGCGCTGGCGCTCTGGACCCGGACGCGGATGGTCGTGCCCGGAGGGGAGTAGTGGATCGCGTTGCTGATGAGGTTGTTGAGCACCTGCTCCAGCTTGTGGACGTCCACGTCGACCCGCGGGACGCTCTCGTCGCTCTCGACGACGAGCTTCATGCTCTTCTGCCCCGCGAGCACCATGTTGAGCGCCACGTTCGACTCGACGAGCTGGACGATATCCGTGCTCTTCCGGTCGAGGTTCAGCTTGCCGAGCTCGATCATCGACACGTCGAGCAGATCGTTGATGAGCGAGAGCATGAACTTGCTCGAGCTCCGGATCATCTCGATGATCTCGACGCCGCCCTCCCGGAGCAGCGAGGACGGCTCCCCGCGCCGCTGCGTCATCAGCATGAAGTCGCTGTAGCCCAGGATGACGCCGAGCGGATTCCTGAGATCGTGGGCCGCCATGCCGACGAAGCGGTTCTTCTCCTCGTTCAGCCGCACCAGCTCCGCGTTCTTCGCCGCGAGCTCCTCGTGCATCTGGAGGAGCTGCCGGTTGCTCTCCTCGAGCGTGTCGGCGTACTGCTTGAGCTTGAGCTGGCTCCGCTTGTGCTCGATGGCGTAGCGGATCGTGCGCTCGAGGATCTGCGCGTCGAACCGCCCCTTCACCAGGTAATCCGCCGCGCCCGCGCTCATCGCGGCCATGTCGATCGCCTCGTCGCCGACGCCGGTCAGCATGATGATCGGGATCGCGCAGCCGAGGTGGTTCGCCTCGTGCACGACGTCGAGCCCGGTGCGGGCGTCGAGCCGGAAGTCGAGGAGGCAGACGTCGTAGCCGCCGGCGAGCAGCGCCTCGATCGCCTCGTCCGAGGTGCTCAGCCACGTCACGTCATAGCGGGTCCGGGATATCTCGCGGAGGAGCCGGCGCGTGACGAGATGATCGACCTCGTCGTCATCCACCAGAAGGACCTTGATCTCGCTGTCACTCATCGGGAGCCTCGACGTCGCCGACCCCGCGGAGCCCGGTCGCCCTCGCGCCGTGCCGCCCCGCGCCACGCCGCCCGCCGCGGGGCCGTGGCCGTGGTCATGGTCCTCGCTCTAGTAATCATTGCCGGCGCTTCTGCTCGTCCGCGACGCCCACGAACGCGCGCGCCAGGGTGATGAGCTGCCCCGCGTCGAACGGCTTGACGAGAAACGCCGAGGCGCCGAGGCGCGACAGGCACTGCCAGTCGGCCGCACCCCCGGTCCCTGTCGCCACGATGATCGGAAAGTCTCCGCCCTTTGGCAGCTTCCTCACCGCCGCGGTGAGGGCGATGCCGTCCAGGCCGGGCATGTCGAGGTCGAACACGCCGAGCGACGGGGGGTTCGCCTCGATCGCGGCCAGCGCCGCGCTGCCGTCGGGCGCGGTCTCGATGATCGCGCCCGGCAGCGCCTGCGCGAGGACGCTGACGAGGAAGGCCCGGAAGGACGGGCTGTCGTCCGCGACCATGACGCGCGTCGAGCGCGCGTACGTCGGCATGGCGCTGCGCGCGTCGAGCAGCGCCTCGCGCAGCGCCTCGGCGCTCGCCGTGCGCTGGTCCGGCTCCTTGGCCAGCGCCGCGAGCACCGGCGCGTCGAACGACGACGGGAGGTCGAGGCAGAGCTCGCTCGGCGGGATCGGCGGCTGATAGGCGTGCTGCATGACCAGGTCGACCGTGCTCGTGCTCTGGAACGGCAGGCGGCCGGCGAGCAGGTAGTAGGCGACCACCCCGAGCGCGTAGACGTCGATCCGCGGCAGGAGCGCCGGGTCGAGCTGCCGGCCCAGCGCGACCTCGGGCGCCAGGTACGCCGGGGTGCCGGAGAAGGCGAGCTCGATCCGATCGCCGCGCGGGATCCGCTTCGCGAGGCCGAGATCGGCCACCACGACGCGCAGGGCGTGGCCGACCAGGATGTTGCTCGGCTTGACGTCGCGGTGCGCGATGCCCGAGGCGTGGATCGCCGAGACGCCGAGGCAGGCCTGGTCGAGGATGCTCAGCGCCTCGTCGAGGCCGAGCCGGCCGCCCTTGCTGTGGACGTAGGTGTCGAGCGTGACGCCGGGCACGTACTGCATGACGAAGTACGGCGCGTTCTCGTACTCCCCGAACGCGTAGATCTCGACCACGTTCGGGTGGTGCACGCGCGCCATCGCCCGCGCCTCCGCGAGGAGCCGGGCCTGCATCTGCGCGTTGTCGAGCTGCTCGGGGCGGAGCAGCTTGATGGCCACGTCTCGCTGGAGCTGGTCGTCGCGCGCCAGCAGGATGACGCCCATCGCGCCTTCTCCGAGGCGTCCGAGAATGCGATAGACCCCGCCAAGGATTGTGCCGTCGGGAGGCACCTGAACATGGCCTCCACCCTCGTGCATGCTCGACCGCGTGGCGGCCAAGGCCAGGTCCTCGTCGCTCAGCGTCGAGCCCTCGGCGTAGCGGTCGACCGGCGGCTCGACGCGCACGGGGGACCGGTCGCGCACCACCGTGTCCACGCCTTGCAGCGTATCCGCGACGTCGGGCACGAGCGGCGCCGGTGGATCACCGCCGTTCTCGCTTCCGGAATTGAAGCCAGGCGGGCCGCCCGCCGCGTCTGCCATGGAGCGCATGATACGTGCCCTGCTCATGCCTATCAATGACGAGCGACACGCATCGCCGATGCGAAGGATCGTGCACGCGGCTGTCGGAGGGCGTGTCGCAGGAGCGTCACGGTGAACGGGCACTGCTGAGCACGCGACCGCGCGGAGTCAAGCGCGATGTCGAGATTGTGTCGGGAGGACGCGCGGCTCAGCGCGCCTGGTTCTGTGAGCTGCGCAGCGCTCGCGAGCGCTGCGCGGCCCCTTGCGACGGGAGCGGCTCCAGCCGTGGCAGCCTCGGCAGCCGCCGCTCGCCGACGCGCGCCGCGCGGAGCACCTGGCGCGCGTCCTGGCGGAGCGCCGATGAGCGCGCGCTCGCGCTCGTGGCCGCTCATGGCGTTCCATCGGTCACAGCGCCATCGCTCACGGCGCGCCGATCCCGGCGAGGTACGCCCTCGCGAGATGGATGTTGTCGTTCTGGGAAGGGTGGAAGTCGCGGCGCACATACTCGCGGATTCCGCGGAGGAACACGTCCTTCACGATGGCCCGCGGCCTGTGGAAGGGGAGGCGCTCCCCCGGCTCGTCGCGGCGGGGGATCTCCTGGAAGAGCAGCACGAGCAGGGCGGCGAGCCAGAACATCGCGAGCGTGATCGTGGCGACCGCGAAGCCGAGCATGCGGAGGCCGTAGCTCGGGTTGACCACCTTGAGCACGTCGAAGGCCACGGTCTTGTGCTCGATCTCCTCGGCCGCGTGCCAGAGCAGGAGCGCCCGCGCGGTCGGGTGGGCCAGGTCGAGCGTCCCCGCCTGGAGCGCGTCCTCCGCGAGGATCGCGGTGTAGTGCTCGAGCGCCGCGGTGACCGAGAGCCGCAGCTCGTGAGAGCAGATGCGCTCGATGCCGTCGTAGGCGACCTTCTCGTAGGCGCGGAGGAACCCGTCGATCGCGTAGCCCTGCCCGCGGAGCAGATCGAAGAACCGCTCGTGCGCCTTCGCGTGGTGGCTCTCCTGGCCGAAGAACGCCTTCATCTGGGCGCGCAGCGCCGGGTCGTCGACCCGGTCGGCGTAGCGGGCGACGCTCCGGATGAAGAAGCGCTCGCCCGCGGGGAACAGGAGGTTGACCGCGTTGGCGATGTGGGTCGGCACCGCCGCCCCGCCGAGCCAGTAGCGCGTGAGGCCCTGCTCGAACTGCACCGGCGGCTTGCGCGGTCTGAGGGACGGCTGCTCGGTGACCATCGTGCTCTCCTTCTCCCGAGGTGCTTGCTCCCGAGGCGTCCTTCGTGGCGATCCGCCACGCGGGAGGAGCCCCTCCCGGGCGCGTCGGAGCGCGGCCCAGGGCACGGGTGCCGGCCGCATCCATAGCAGTTATTGAACCAGAGTCAATAGTGTTGAACCTGGTTCAATAGCGTCGCGGGGAGGGGAGAGGCGGGGCCGCGGGCGCGGCGCGGGCAGGATCAGGGGTTGTAGCGGCGGCCGGTGCGGTAGCTCGCGACGGCGAGCTCCACCGGGCGGAACAGGGGTGTGGGCAGGGCGTCGAGCGGGTACCAGCCCCAGCCGGCGATCTTGTGAGGCTCGCGCTCCTCCGGCTCGCCCTCGAACTCGTCGGCGAGGAGCTGGATGTCCACGTAGTGCTTGCCGTAGGCGACGATGTTGCTGAGGCACAGGAAGGAGAGCTTCTTGACGACAAGGCCGCTCTCCTCGCGCACCTCGCGGATCGCGCAGTCCTCGAACGACTCGCCGAGCTCGAGGTGGCCTCCGCACCAGGAGTAGCTGCCGTCGCCGTGGCTGCCGCGCCGGCGCGCGAGCAGCACGCGGCCGTCGCGCACCAGCATGACGCCCACGCCCACCTGCGGCCGCTCCGCGGCGCTCCCTCCGACGATCGCTCCTCCCACAGGGCACCTCCCGCGCGGCGGAACAAGCGCGCGCGAGAGCGCCCTCTACCACGGCGGCGCCGCGCGGATCTGCCGCCCGCCCGCGCGGCGCGGCGCCGGCGGCAGATCCGCGCGCAAGGGCCGGATCCGATTGACTTTTCAGTGAACGCGCGTACCGTGCCAGTCCCTATGGATGCGACCTTGCCGTGGGAGCTGAATCCAGTCCTCGACCAGAGCCGGCTCCTGCTCCTGGCGCAGACCGCCTTCGACGTCCGCAACAAGGCGTTCAGCGAGGCGAACCGGGAAGAGGGGGATACGAGCTGGGGAATCGGCTGCAAGGCGCACGAGCGGTTCGGTCACGCCCTCTGCCGGCTCTCGGAGAGCGGCAAACACCCCTGGCTCACGGTCTACCGCGACGGGCTGTACCTGATGCCGCACATCGAGGGGGTGGCGGTGCGCGTGTACCGCGGCCCGGCCGACAAGCCCTCGCAGAGGCACCTCGAGGCCGCCCGCAGCGAGCACAGTCGCCGCTCGGAGCCGCGGCAGATGGCGTTCTCGTTCATGGGGCACGAGGTCGAGCCGGACGGCCCCTGGTTCTGGATGATGGCGATCGAGACGGACGTCGAGGGGCGCGCGCTCCGCGCCGTGTTCTTCCAGGCCAACGAGGCCGGCGGCACCCGGAACGCGTGGGAGGCCCCGGTCGAGCGCCTCTCCGACGCGCCGGCGCACGGGTCGACGACCGCGCCGGCGCCCGAGCCCAGGGACAAGCCCGCTCGCCCGGCTCGACCGCGCGCGGCCTCGGGCGCTCCGGGGAAAGGCGCGCTCGCGTCGCGCGAAGGACGGCCGCTGTTCCAGGCGCAGACCGTGCCCCTGCCGCTCCAGTCCCAGCCGAGCTGACGGCCGGCGACAACGGGCGAATCAGGCAGATCCCAGGCGGGGAGGGGGGCTGTCGGAGGGGGGCGAGCTCTCGCGCCGGATGTTCGGCTCCGCGCGGAGCTCGCCTTCCAGGATGGTGACGGCCTGTCCGCCGAGATCGACGCGATCGCCGCGCAGGCGCACGCGCACCACGCCGCCTCGCGCAGAGGCCTGATAGGCCACCATCTCGGTCTTGCCGAGGCGCGCCGCCCAGAACGGCGTCAGGCAGCAATGGGCAGAGCCGGTGACCGGATCCTCGTTGACGCCGGCGGCGGGCGCGAAGAAGCGCGACACGAAATCGAAGTCCCGGGACGAGCTCCGGCTCGTGATGATGACGCCCCGCGCGGGCACGGTCGCGAGCTGGCCGAAATCGGGCCTGGCGGCGCGGACCTCGTCCTCCGAGCCCACGAGGATGAGGTAGTCGAGCGCGTTCCTGCCGATGTAGAGCGGCTCCACGCGCAGCGCCTGCTCGAGGCCCGGCGGCGGCTCCGATCGCTCCTGGCGCTTCGCCGGGAAATCGAGCTCGATCCACCCGTCGTCGCGGCGAGATGCGGTGAGCAGGCCGCTCTGCGTCGAGAAGCGTGCCTGCGCGTCCGGCGCGAGCTGGCCTGTCTCCCAGAGCACGTGCGCGCTCGCGAGCGTGGCGTGCCCGCAGAGCGCGATCTCCACCGCCGGGCTGAACCAGCGGAGATCGTAGCCGCCGTCGCCGCGGCCGACCAGGAAGGCCGTCTCCGAGAGGTTCATCTCGCGCGCCACGGCCTGCATCCACGCCGCGGGGCGCGCCTCGGGCAGGACGCACACGGCCGCCGGGTTGCCGCGGTACGGCTTGCCCGTGAACGCATCCACCTGGGTGATCCGGAGGCCCATCGACGAACGACTACCGCGGTCCTGCCCCACCGTCCACGCGGAAGCGGCGGGCCTCCGACGGGCAGCCTGGAGATCTCCGAGAACGGTGATGCACGGGGGCAGACGTCACACGGGCATTCCCATCGTCCGGCAGAGCGCGTTGAACTCCTCCGTGAAGCGCCCGTTCGTGCCGCGCAGCACGAGCGGCGGCTCGTCGCTGGGCGGCGCCGCCTCCCCGGCGCGGCGCAGCGCATAGACAGAGAACAGCGCCGCCTTGCCCTCCTTCGGGACGACATCGCGCCACGCCACGAGCGCGAGCCCCGCGGCCGCCGCGGCCGCCTCGACCCGCCCCCGCTGCCGCGCCGACGCGCAGGCCACGAACGGCGCGCCGGGCGCGAGCAGCCGGGCCGCCGTGAGGCAGTAGTCCTCGACGCCGCCGCGGTGCTCGAAGCGGCACGGCCCGCGCTGGAGATGAGAGGACTCGATGCCTGTGCCGACAGGCAGGTACGGCGGCGTGCCCGTCACGAGACCCGCGGGGCCGAGGCCCTCGACCGACGCCGTATCGCGCAGGTCCCCCCACCGCACCTCGCAGCGCGCGTCGAGGCCGTTCCACCCGACCGAGCGCCGCGCCATCGCGGCGCTCACCTCCTGCGCCTCCACGCCCGCGCAGCGCGCGTCCGGGAAGCGCCACGCGGTGAACAGCAGCACCGTGCCGATGCCGCACCCGAGGTCGACCGCGCGGCGCGGGGGCGCGTGCGCGACCCGCTCCGCCGCGAACCACGCGGTCACGAGGTCGTCGGCCGACCAGCGGTGGCCGTCGAGCCGCTGGAGGATGCGGAAATCGCCCGAGAGGTAGCAGAGGTCCTCGCCGGGGCCGGGCCAGACCTCCGGGCGATCCGGCGGCGTCGCGGGCCGCGGCCCGGGGGCGATCCACCCAGGCGGCCGGCGCGCGGGCCGGACGACCCCGCCGCGCGGCGCGGGGGATGGCTGGGCGTCGAGCTGCACGTCAGGCGGAGCGATCATCGGACCCCATGTACCACGCCGCCGCGGCGTCAGGGGTCCTTGCACTCCTCCAGGAAATCGGGGTCATCGCAGAATCGGCACGGGGTCTTCTCGCAGTCCAGCGGAGGGCACGACCCGGGGCACCCCGGCTCGTTCGGGTCACACTTGATGAGCTGCCAGGTGATCGAGCCCATGTCCTCCGGATCGGCCGGGCAATAACACTGGTTGAAGTCGTGCGACGCCATCATCGTGATGGTGTGGCACTCCCGCTCCGGCGTCTCCCCGTCGCTCGGGAGATTCATACCTTCGACACTCCACTCGAGGGTGAAGGAGCGCTGTCCGCCGGCGATCGTCCCCGCCCCGACCGACCACGGGGCGCGGAGCCTTCGATATGCGCTCCCGTCAGGGCTGCGCCTGCCGTAATCGACGTAGAGGGCGACCTCCACGGGTTGTCCGTTGTCCTCGGACAGCACCGACGCGCTGAAAGACTTGCGCACGTCCTGTTCGTCGATGTGGATCGGGATGTGCGGCGGCGGGAAGGGCTCGGTGAGCACCGGCGCGGTCTTCGAGGGGTGATCGTACTCCGGCGGCGAGATCACGAGGCAGCCCGCGGCCGACGCGGCGAGCGCCGCTGTCGCGAGCGAGCGCGCGAGGGCGGCGGCGAAGCGCGGGCGCGCCGCGAGGGCGGCGGCGCGGACGGGAGGATGGCAGGGCGGAACGGTCATGGTGGCGCGGTGCAGGGGGCCGAGGGCGCGGGGCCCGAGCCGGACGCTGGAACTGTATCCGCTCGGGCGGCGCGCGGTGCATCTAGCTGCATTTGGACGGCCTCGGCGGAAGCGGCGCGCGAGGCCGCGGCGCGCGGGGCCGCGGCGCGCGGTGCGGAGGACGCGCGGCCCCGTCGCGCCGCGAGGTCACTTGCGCGTGCCGGCCGGCGCGCCGTCCAGCGCGTAGATGACCTTCACCTGCGTGCTGAGCTGCACCTCGCCGGGCGCGACGGGGGTGCCCGCGTCGCCGTAGGCAGCGGAGGCCATGGCCATGCGGCCGTGGACGGGGCCCGAATCGATGATCTCGCTGATCGCGACGACCCGGCCGAGCGCGACGCCCTGCAGCCGGGCGAGCGCCTCGGCGCGCGCCCGCGCGTCGGCGATCGCCTTCTCGCGCGCCTGCGCCTCGAGCGGGTCGGTCTTGTCGAGGTCGAACGAGACGCCCCACACGTTGTTCGCGCCAGCGGCTGTGACGGCATCGAGCACCGCCCCGACCTGGTCGAGGTTGCGGATGACGGCCGTCACCGTGTTGCTCACCCGGTAGAAGTGCGCCGGCGGAGCCGGCTGGGGCGGCGCGAGGTCGGGCGGCGGCGGGGCCTTCGCCGCGGGCGGCGGCGTCGGCTTGGGCCCGCGCGCGGTGGGCGCGGCGGGCGCAGCGGGCGCGGCGGCCTGAGCGGCGGGCGCGGACGCCGCCGCGGAGGCCGCCATGGGCTGCGCGTAGGCGGCCGGCCCCCACGGCGGCACGTCGGGCTGCCGCACGAGCTGGATGGAGTAGTTGCTGGTCTGGATGTCCTTGTCCGCGATCCCGGCCTTCCTCAGCGCCACGAAGATCTCGTTCATGCGCGCGGCGGCCGCCTTCGTCGCCTCCGCGACCGTGGGCGCCATGACCTCGATGCCGAGCTGCGTGCGGGCGACGTCCGGCTTCGCGCTGACCTCGCCCCGGCCGACGACCGTGATGGTGTTGACCTCCGGGCTCACGGCCTGAGGCGTCGCCTGAGGCGCGCAGGCGGCGAGCAGGGGCGCGGTCGACAGCAGAAACCCGGCGAGACATAGCCGGCGTGACAGAGAGCTCTGGTTCTTCATGCCCGTGCAACGCGCGACGCCCGCGCCGGCTTACAGGGCGCGGCGCGGGTCGGCGCGCGGCGACCCGCGCGACGCCCGCGGCGGGCGCCTCGCTGCCCTCGGCAAGTTGCGCCACGGCGCGCCGGGTGCGCTATGGTCGTTCACGTGCTCACAATACCCAGCGATGAAGAGGCCCTCGGAGGTCTGCAGGGGGCCACGATCGGCAGCGACCTCTCGTCGAGCATCGGCTATCGGATCGTGTCGCGCGCCGGGTCCGGGGCGATGTTCGTCTCGTACTACGCGGTCCGCACGGCGCCCGAGGGCGAGACCCCCGTCGTGGTCAAGATCCTCCGGCCGTCGCTCTTCAGGCAGCTAGGTCCGTCCGCGGCGGTGATCGTGAAGAAGGAGGCGGTGTCCCTCGGCCGCCTCAACGAGCAGGTCCCTCCGACGCCGTTCGTGGTCCGGCTCATCGACACCGGCACGTTCGCGGTGCGGCGCGGCACGAAGACCCTGGATCTCCCCTGGATCACGATCGAGTACGTTCACGGCGGCGTCCAGGGCGTGACGCTCCGCCAGCGGGTGCAGGGGACCATCCAGGCCACGGGCCATGCGTTCGATCCGGCGCGCGCGACGCGCGCGATCGAGTGCATCTCGAGCGGGCTGTCAGCGGTGCACGACGTGGGCGTCGTCCACCGGCAGCTCACGCCGGAGAGCATCCTGTGCTGCGGGTCGGGCGACGAGGAGCTGTTCAAGATCAGCGACTTCGGCCTGGCGCGGCCGCGCGGCATCCGCGAGACGATCATGGCCGGCGTCGTCGGCAACGCCGGGGTCGTGCCGCCGGAGATGCTGTCCGCCGATCCGAGCACCATCGGCCCGTGGACCGACATCTTCAACCTCGCGTGCGTCATCTTCTTCGTGCTCACGGGCGAGGAGTACATCGTCGCGGAGTCGCAGGCGCAGGCGCTCATGGCGGCGATGGCGCGCACGCGCCGGAGCATCCTCGATACGAGGTGGCTGCACCCCGCGCTGCGCGGCAACGACCAGGCGTGCAAGTCGATCGACTTCGCGCTCCGCTGGGCGTCGGCGGGCGAGGCGCAGGAGCGCCTCCAGGAGGCCGTGGCCGTGGCCGCGATGCTCTCGCCGTACCTCCGCCCCGCCTCGCCGGTCTCGGCGCTGGAGCAGCGGCTCGTCGCCAACGCGAGCGAGCAGCGCGCGCGCGCCCCGGAGGAGATGGCCCCCATGACCATCCCGTCCACGCACGTGAAGTCGCCGGTGCAGCTCACGGGGGAGCTCGGCCAGACGATGCTCTCGCCGCGCCAGCCGAGGGGCGCCGACCGCCCGAGCCCGGACCGCGCGATCGAGGCCGAGCTCGTCAGCGTGCAGCCGCCGCGCGCGCTGCGGGAGGCGCCGCAGCGGGTGTCGACGATCGTCGAGCGGTGGACGTGGAGCGTGCTCCACCACCCGAGCCTCGACTCGGTCATCCGGAGCGTGGCCTGGGACGGCTACGGCCGGTGCCTCGCGGCGGGGACGGGCGGGCTGCTGTTCTGGAACGGGACGGGCTGGAGCGAGGCGTCGTCCGGAGGCCTGCCGAGCCCGCAGGGCGTGCGCTTCGTGCACCGGATCGGGCCCGGCCGCTGGCTGCTCGGCGGCGACGCCTCGACGCTCGCGGTGTACACGACCGGCGGCGTCACGGGCGTGTTCCAGCTCCCGGGCGAGCCGCAGAGCCACGTGGCGCTGAGCGGCGACCTGGAGGACATGGGCATCCTGGTCTCGACGACCCAGAACGACCCGCGGCCGCTCCTGCACGCGTTCATCGCGAAGCGGTGGCTGCGGCCGATGCCGGCCGAGGGCGTCGCGCTCCTCGCGGCCGTCGCGCGCGTCGAGGACGAGCGGTGGCTGCTCGTCGGTCGGTCGACGACGGGCGAGGGGCTGGTCGCGCTCTACGCCCCGCTCGACTGGCACCTGGAGCGCATCCCGGCGCCGCCGGCGCGCGCGTTCGTCGCCTGCGCGGGGCGGCCCGATCTGGGGCTCGGCATCGCGGTCGGCGCGGAGGGGAGCGTCGTCTGGCGGTACGGGCAGAGCGTCTTCACGGAGAACATCGAGCCGCGGCGCGCCCTGTCGGCGGCGACGATCGACAGCGAGGGCCGCGCCTGGGCGGGCAGCGCCGGGCGCATCTGGGTGCGGCGCGGCGGCGTCCCGCCGATGGCCGGGTCGTGGGAGTGCGTCTGGGAGAACGACGCCTGGGTCGGCCCGGTCGTGTCGCTGTTCGTCGACTCGGAGGTCGTCGTCGCCATCACGGCCGACGGCGGTATCATCGAGGGGCGCGTCACCGGCTGACGGGCTCGCCCGTCCGCTGCGCCTCGTGCTCCGATGGCGGGACACCCCCTCAACCCCGAGGCCGGATCGACCCCGGTCCCCGACGATCCGCGCGAGGTCGCCGCGGCGGTGCGCGCCGGCGAGCTCTCCCTCGAGCTGACGCCCTACTACGGGTTTCGCTACGGCGAGCGCGGGCGGCGCTTCACGAGGAGCGACAGCGCGTTCCTCGTGACCCTCGCCACGCATACGCGCCCCGTCGTGGAGCGCCAGATCCTCTGGCTCGCTGGCCTGCTCTCCAACCGCGGCATGCCCAGCGTGCTCCTGGAGCAGCACCTGCGGGTGCTGCACCGTGCGCTGTGCCGCGCGATCCCGAGGCGCGCCGCGTCCTATGAGCGTCTCGTGGAGGCGGCCGGGCTGCTGCTCGAGGCGCGGCGCGCGCGCCTGCCCGACGAGGCCTGCCGCGCGCTCTCCCGGTCGTTCGTCCGCGAGGCGGGGCTGCCGCCGACGCGGCTCGCCCTCGGCACCGGGTGGCTGCTCGCCGGCGCGGTCGCGGACGAGGGCTCCGGGATGCGCAGCGCCGTGAGCAGCGTGGCGTCGTGGTTCACCGACCCCGAGCACTTCCCGCCGCGCTTCGTGTCCGCGGTGCAGAGCACCGTCGCCGAGGCGCGGGCCGCCGTGCGCCGGGGCCCAGCGCGCCGCTGAGCCGGCTTACCGGTCGCCCGGAGGCGCGTGGTAGCGCGCGACGACGATCGTGATGTCGTCGTCCGGGCTCGGGCACCAGCCGTCGACGTCCCGCAGGATCCGGTCGCGGATGGCGTCCACCGGCTCGGCCTGGGTGGCCTCGATGGCGGCGCAGAGCCGCTCGAGCCCGAACTGCTCGCGGTGGACGTTGCGCGCCTCCGTCACCCCGTCGCTGTAGAGCACGAGGACGTCGCCGTCCTCGAGGACGAGCTCGGCGTCGCGCGTCATCGCGTCGATGGAGGGCAGGATGCCGACCCAGACGCCGGAGCTCGGGATGCAGGTGCAGCGCCGCGTGCTCGCGCGGCACACGATGAGGTCGTCGTGCGCGCCCGCGAACGTCACGCGCCCGCCGCGCTCGTAGCGGAGCAGGACCAGCGTCGCGTGCTCGTCGCGCTTCAGGCGACCGCGGATGTTGTCGTGGAGCGCCTGGTTGAGCGCCGAGACGATCTCGGCGGGGCTCACGACCTCCGCCCTGCGCGCCATCGCCGCCACCATGCTCTGGATCATCAGCATGACCAGGCCGGCCGCGAGGCCGTGCCCCGCGACGTCGCCGATCCCGATCCAGCCGCCCTCCGGCGTCCCGATGACGTCGTAGTAGTCGCCGCCCACCTCGGCCGCGGGCCTCATGAACGCGCAGAGATCGAGCCCCTCGATCGCGAGGCGCGGCGGCACCAGCTTGGTCTGGATGTGCTGCGCGACCACGCTCTCCTGGCGGCGCTGCTCCTGCTCCAGCCGCTCGCGTATCTCCACCTCCCGGACGATCTCCCGGTGCATCGCCACGGCCTTCAGCGCAGAGCCGAGCTGGAGGCGCAGGGTGTCGTAGACCACCTCGTTGGCGCCGCTGCCGAGCGCCACGATGCCGTAGTGCTCCGCCTCCCCGAAGGTGATCGGCATCGCGAACACGCTCCAGCGCTCGGCGGCGCCGAGGAAGCCGGGCGGGGCGAGGCGGCGCGCCGGGAAGCTCCCGCGCGGCGGCTCCACCTCGCGGCCGTCCTCCATCAGGAAGAGCGGCCTCAGGGTGGCGCGCCCCGCATCGTCGTAGAGCGACACGGCGGCGCGCGTGAGCGACAGGCCGGGCAGCTCCGCCGCCAGCGTGCGCCGGAGCAGGGGCAGGCTCAGGCACGTCGACAGGCACCTCCCCGTCCAGCTCAGGTGGACCGAGGCGCGCTCCAGGTGGAGCCGCCGCTCCGCCTCCGCGCGCGTGGAGGCGTGGGCGATCAGCGCGCGGCATGCGTGCCAGAGCCGCTCGACGTCCTCGTGCTGCGCGCCCGCGCACGCCCGGCGGAGCCGCGCGCGGAGCAGCGTGACCACGCCCTGGAACTGGT
Source organism: Sorangium sp. So ce406 (assembly GCF_051474675.1). NCBI lineage: Bacteria > Pseudomonadati > Myxococcota > Polyangiales > Polyangiaceae > Sorangium > Sorangium sp. So ce406. The sequence goes on from NZ_CP150340.1 coordinate 2,880,552, forward strand.
CGAGGGCGACGCCCTCGCGCGTCGCGTCGTCGAGCACGCGCTTCAGCGCCTGCAGGAAGCGACCCTCCTGCCCCGCGAGCTCCTCCTCGAGCGCCGAGAGCAGCTCGCCCGGCCAGGCCCTCCGCGGCGCGCCCGGGAAGAGCACGGCGCTCGCGAGCGCGCGCTCGACGGCGTCGCGCTGATCGGCCAGCGACGGGGGCCCGTGCGCGGCCGGCGCCGCCGCGAACGCGCGCGCCGACGTGCGCGGCACCGTCGCGTAGTAGCCGCAGCCGCACGACTCGCGGCGCGTGAGCTCGACCGGGAGGAGGCTGCACTCCGGGACGCGCTCGCCGCGGATCATGCGGACGACCTTCGCGACCGCGAGCGCCCCGAGCTGCTTGATCGGCTGGCGGATGGTCGTGAGCGACGGCTTCGTGACGCGCGAGACGGCGACGTCGTCGAACCCGCACACGAGGACGTCGCCCGGGACGTCGAGGCCGTGCGCCTTGATCTCGTCCATCGCGCCGAGGGCCATGTTGTCGTTCCCGGCGATGACCCCGTCGAAGTCGACCCTGCGCGCGAGGAGCTCGCGCATCGCGCGGCGGCCGCTCTCGATCAGGAAATCGCCGGACACGAAGAGCCGCTCGTCGTAGGGGATCGAGCGCGCCGCGAGCGCCCTCCTGTACGCGTCGGCGCGCAGCGTCGCCTCCTCGTTGCTCGGCGGCCCGCTGATGTACGCGACGCGCTGGCAGGCGTGGTCGTCGAGCATGTGCGCGACGATCGTCTCGGCCCCGCGCGCGTTGTCGACGATGACGCTCGGGACGCCGTCCAGCGCGAGCCCCACGCTGCACATGGGCAGGGGCGCGTACGACCGGCAGAACGCGTGGGTGCGCTCGGTGCCGAAGTGGTTCGTGAGCGCCGACGAGAGGATCACCAGGCCGTCGACCGTCTCCGCGCTGATGAGCGGGTAGATGCTGGTTGTCGGCATCATCGAGTAGCCCGAGCGAGCGTGCGTCTCCCCGAAGACGACGAGCAGGTTGACGTCGTGCTCCTCGGCGGCCCGCTCGACCCCGAAGCGCACTTCGGACTGGTATTCGCCGGTGAGATAATCGACCAAGAGCGCGATCGTTGGGCGCTTCGCCGCCATGCGCGTCGCTCTCAGCGCACCTTCTCGTCGATCGACACGAGGCTCGGGGACATGCGCTCGAGGGCCGTCAGGCTCCGCCGCTGCCACGCGAGCCGCGCGTCCGTGACGAAGCGAATCTCGCACTTGAGGCCCTGGGCGGCGACGCCGCAGATGAAGGCGATGAACGCCTTCAGGCAGCTCGAGTTCAGGAAGTAGAGTGCCCGTATGTCGAACTCGACGGCGGCCAGGGAGAGGCGCCTCACCTCCTCCTGGACCTCCTTGCAATAGCCGCCGAGCGGCGCGGCCGCCGCCATATCGCCGGTGCCGGTCAGCTTGATGCTGAGGCGGTCTCCGAGGAGCGCCGGCTCGATGCCGAAGCTGTCCGTGACGACGTGATCAACCCTTAAGCTGCTCATTCGTCCTCCACCGCTCGAGCGGCGCGTGCGCGATGATCGTGAGCTCGTTGCCCTCGATCTTGTAATCGACGTCGAGCCCCCCCTCGGCGCGGACGCGGGCGAGCCCCAGGCCGGAGACTCCCTCGATCATCGCCGTCCCGGTGATGAGCTCGTCGTAGTGCTTCAGCGGATCGCTCGCGGTCTTGAGGTCGAGCAGGCGCTTCTCGACCTCCCTCAGGCGCTCCGGGGACGCCTCGTTGCGCGCGCGGATCTTCATGATGTGCGACCGCTCGTCCTCCTCGAGCGCGAGCTCGAGGCTCACGCGAGGGCCGGTGGAGTACTTGGTGATGTTCTCGGCGAGCTCGTGTGCGGCCATGTAGAACCGCGAGCTCACGTTCGCGTCGTCCAGGACCGCGCCGCAGAAGCTGGACACCAGCCGCAGCACCGCCGTCGCCAGGCGCTCGCTCGGAAAGAAGGTGATGCAGAGGAACAGCGAGGCACCCTGCGTCGGTTCGGGAGATGACACAACCTGTTATCCTACGCTGCTCCCGCGCTGGATCCAACCACTACTTCCGCGGGCGGCGTGATCTCGGCGCTCATGTAGGGTGGTGTCCATCGACAACGCAGGAGCGCAGGGTGTCCTCCGCGTTTCAGTCCGCGTTTTAGTCTATAACGCGTCGCGTTATGATGAGCTCGGTGGCACGCTCGTTGAAGTGATCACGATGCCCATCGACGGTGAAGTGTGTCGTGGAGCCGGCGCAGCGCCGAGCGCCTCGCTCACCACCGCCGTCAGCCGCGGGGGGAGATCCCCTGTGGTCAACCCCACAAGGAGGTTATCGCTGTATGAAACGACGGTCCCTTGCGCCCGGGCGAGCGCGCCGCGGTTCCCATCGATCGACGGTGATCTCGGCCGTTCACCCCCTCGTGAGGCGCGGCGTCCTCGCCGGCGCCGCCGCCGCGGCCCTCGGCTGCAGCGGCGGCCCCGAGGCGGAGCGCGGCCTCGCGCGCGGAGCCGACGGCGATGTCGAGGCGGGCGAGCCGCCCGCGCTCGGGGCCGCCTCTCTCTCGCTCTCGAGCGACGGAGCGGTGTGCGTCACGCTCCGGCGCGGGACGCTCGGCACGGTGAGAGATGCGACACTGTGGCAAAACGCTCCGGCCTGGAACGACTCCACCTCTCCGAACCTCTCGACTGGCTTCGTCGCGCGCGCGGGCCACCGCCGGTCCGTCGTGCAGTTCGACCTCTCTCGCGTGCCCGCCGGCGCGACGGTCGTCTCTGCCACGCTGGGCCTCCACCAGACTCACAAGCTCGAGAGCAGCGCGATCAGCGTCCACCGCGTCACGGCGCCGTGGGACGAGCGGACCGTCACGTGGCAGAGCCTCGGCGACGGCGGCTTCGACGCGGAGCGCGCGGCGACGATCGCGGCCGAGGCGGGCGTCGGCGCCCGCGTGACGGACGTGTCGTCGCTCGTGCAGACGTGGGTGCTCGGGACCGCGGAGAACCACGGCGTGCTCCTCGACGAGGCGCCCGCGCGCGTCACCAACCTCAGGAGCAGCGAGATCGACCGCGCGGAGGAGCGCCCCCGGCTCGAGGTCTGCTACGTGACCTGCGCGGACGGCGTGATGAACGGCCACGAGGCGGGCGTCGACTGCGGAGGGCCGCACTGCGCGCCCTGCGTGGGCGCGACGACGGGGGCGTCGAGCACCGCGACGTCGAGCGCCGTGACGTCGAGCTCGACCGGCGCCTCGAGCGCGGCGGACGATCCGTGCGTCGACCCCGGCGCGCTGCCGCCCGACCCGTCGCCGCCCGCGCGGCTCTCCGAGACCGGGCTCTACGCGGACATCGCGACCCGGTCGCGCGCGGCGAACACGCTCGAGTTTCGCCCCGCGTACGAGCTCTGGTCGGACGGGGCGAGCAAGCGGCGCTTCGTGTACCTGCCCCGCTGCTCCACCATCGACACGAGCGACATGGACCACTGGTCGCTGCCGGTGGGGACGCGCTTCTGGAAGGAGTTCCGCGCCGAGGGCGTGGCCGTGGAGACGCGGCTCATCCACCGGTTCGGTCCCGGGATCGACGACTGGCTGTTCGCCGCGTACGCGTGGGACCCGTCGAGGAACGACGCGTTCCTCGTCGAGGAGGGCGTCGAGGACGCGCGCGGCACCCGGCACGACATCCCGCGGACCGCGGACTGCTGGGAGTGCCACGGCAAGCTCCCGGAGCGGATCCTCGGCTTCAGCGCGCTGCAGCTCAGCCATGACGGGCCGGGCGAGACCATGGCGTCGCTGAGCCGCGCCGGGTGGCTCACCGTCCCGAGGCCGCGCGGGTTCCGCCCGCCGGGCGACGCCGAGGCCGCCGCGGCGCTCGGCTACCTGCACGCGAACTGCGGCAATTGCCACAACAGCACCGGGGTCGCGACGCTGCGGACACGCCTGCTCGCCGCGAACACCACGGTGGAGAGCACCGACACGTACACGACCGGCGTGGGCGTGACGCCCAGCTTCTGGGAGGCCGGCGTCGTCCACCGGATCACGGCGGGAGATCCCGAGTCGAGCGCTGTCGTGCGCCGGATGGCGCACCGCGGTACGCGGGCGCAGATGCCGCCGATCGCGTCGGATGTCGCCGACGCGGCGGGGCTCGCGGCGGTCCGCGCGTGGATCGACGGGCTGCGACCGCGCGCCGGGGCGGCGAGCGGCGGGAGCAGCGGAGCGGCCATGAGCAGCGCGAGCAGCGTCAGCGCGAGCAGCGCGAGCAGCGCGAGCGCAAGCAGCGGCGCTGGCGCGGGCGGCGCGGGCGGCGCGGGCCCTGGCACCGGCGGCGCGAGCTCCGGCGCGGGCGGTGCGGGCGGCGCGAGCCCCGTCAGCGGCGCCGGGGGCGCGTGCGCCGGGGTGCCCCGCCTGAAGCTCACGCAGATCGCGTCCGGGCTGGAGGCGCCCCTCTTCCTCACGAGCCCGCCGGGCGACAGGTCGAGGATGTTCGTCCTCGAAAAGGACGGGGTCGTCCGCCTCATCAAGGACGGCGTCCTCCAGGCCACGCCGTTCCTCGACATCCGGGGCGGGACCTCGTGCCCGCCGTCGCGCCCCGCGAGCGCGCACCCGCTCGTGTGCACGCCCAGCCCGACCGCGGAGGGCGGGCTGCTCGGGATGGCGTTCCACCCCAGCTACGCCAGCAACGGCCGCTTCTGGCTGTTCTACACCGCCGCGCCCAGGGGCAACGTCACGATCGCCGAGTTCCGCCGCTCGGCCTCGAACCCCGATGTCGCCGACACGTCGGCGGCGAACCTGCCTGTCCGGAAGCTCCTCGACGCGCGGCACGGCGGCTGGAACCACGCCGGCGGCACGCTCGCCTTCGGGCCGGACGGCCACCTCTACGCCTCCGTCGGCGACGCGGCCGTCACCCCGTACTCGACCTCTCCGGCGAAGGACCTCTCGTCGCCGCTCGGCAAGATCCTGCGGATCGACGTGGACACCGGGCTCGGCCCGTCCGGCAACCTCACCGGCGACGGCGTGAACCCGCTCGTCTGGGACCACGGTCTGCGCAACCCGTGGCGCTTCAGCTTCGACCGGCGCACGGGCGATCTCTACATCGCCGACGTGGGACAGAACGCGTGGGAGGAGCTCAACATCGAGCCGGCCCGCACCGGGCGGCGCAACTACGGCTGGCCGACGATGGAGGGCAACCACTGCGTCGCGGCGGGGTGCTCCCGGGTCGGCGTCGCGCCCGCCGTGGAGCACAGCCACGCGAGCGGAGAGGGCGGCTCGATCACCGGCGGATACGTCTACCGCGGCGCCGCGATCCCGTGCCTCCAGGGGAGGTACGTCTACGGTGACTACGGGACGCACCGCTTCTGGACGCTGCGGTGGGACGGCGCGACGGTGCGCGATCACGTGGAGATCACGGACGATCTCGCGTCGAGCCTTCCGGCGGCGTCCTTCGGCGAGGACGCGGCCGGCGAGCTCCACGTCGTCATGCTCACGGGGGAGGTGTTCCGCATCGACCCGAGGTGATCCGGCGAGCGCCGGCGCTCGCCGCGCAGCTCGAGCGAGGACGCCGCCGCGCCGCGCGGCGCCCGCGCGGCCCTGCGCGGCGCGCGGGCGCTGCGCGGCCGGCCTACCCCGCGAGCTGTCCGTAGACCGACCGGAGCTTCGCGAACCGCGGGCGCCAGGCCCGGCTCTCGGCGAGCAGCGGCGCGGTGCGCGCGAGGAGCAGCGCCACGTCGTCGGGTCGGCCGGCGTCGAGCAGCGCGCGCGCGCGCCAGTAGAGCAGCTCGACCCGCTGGTCGGCGCTCAGGCCGCTGCCGATCTCGCCGCCCGGCTCCCCCTCCTCGCGCAGCGTCGCCCGCGTGCGCGCGCCCTCCATGCTGTGCCTCGGGTCGCGCACGGCGAGCTGCATCACGCCGAGCAGGGCCTGGGCATAGTGCGGGAGATCCGCGACCGCCCCCTGCGCCCTGAGCCACCGGAGCTGCCGGCTCGCCTCGGCGTGCTCGTCGCGCATCGCGTGGATCCGCGCGAGCAGGAGCGCGCTGCCGTAGACAGGCCGGTCCTTGAACTGCTCGTCGAGCGAGCGCACCTGCCGCACGAGCGGCAGCGCCTCGTCCTCGCGCCCCCAGAGGTAGAGCAGCTCCGCGAGCTTGATCGTCGCCTCGCGCTCCGCCCAGGTGTTGGCCTCCTCGCGGGCGAGCTGGACCGCGCGCCGGAGATCGGCCATCGCGCGATCCGGCGCGTCGAGGGCCGGCCAGAGCTCCGCGCGGCGGACGAGCGCCGCGCAGAGGTGGACCCGGTCGCCGCGCTCCTCGCAGCAGCGCACCGCCTCGTCGAAGCGCTGCTCGGCCTCGTCGAGGTGGCCGCACCGCGCGAGGACGCAGGCGAGGAGCGTCAGGCCGGTCACGTGCGTGTCGTGGTCGGCCTCGCGGACGAACTCCGCGCCGCGCGAGAGCCGCTCGAGGGCGTCTTCCAGGTTGCCCTTGCGGAACGACGAGCGGCCGGCCGCGACCTCGAAGCGCGCGGCGAGCGCGGCGTCCACGGGGCCCTCGCGGGGGTCGAGCAGCGGGATCACCTCCTCGACGCGCGCCGCCGACTCCTCCCAGGCGCCGGCCCAGTCGAGCGCCGTCGCCTCCTCGAGCAGCGCCTCCGCGATCATCCGCGGGTCCTTCATCGTCCGGGCGAGCGCGCCCGCGGAGCGGAGATCGTCGAGCGCGTCGCCGGTGCGCAGGACGCGGTAGCGCACGCGCGCGCGGCCGAGCAGCGCGAGGTAGCGCTGGCGCTGATCGTCGCCATCCGCCCAGAGGAGCGCGGACGAGTAGTGCCCCTCCGCGACGGCGTTGTTGTGCCGGTCGCGCTGGAGATCGCCGAGGATCAGGTACGCGTGCGCCGCGCGCGCGCGCGCCCCGGAGGCCGCGGCGTGGCGCGCGATCGGCTCGAGCAGCTCCGGCGCCCTCGGCTGCGCCTCGGCGAGCGACTCCCAGACGGCCAGCGCGTGCCGGTGCGCCCGGGCGCGCTGCTCTTCCGGGAGGAGCGCGTAGATCGCCTCCTGCAGGAGCGCGCTCCGGAACGCGTAGCGGGCCCCTCCGCACGGCGTGTCCTCGCGCCGCGCGACCTCCTGCGCGCCGCGCGGCGCGAGGATCCCCCGCGCGGCGAGCGCGCGCAGGCCGCCCGGGACGTCGACGCGCGTCGCCTCCGCGTCCTCGCGCTCGAGCGAGCGCTGCGCGGCCGCCGCCACGTCCTCCGAGAGCTCGAAGCCGAGCACCGCGCACAGCGTCGCGCACGCGGCGAGCTCCGACGGGAGCGCCTCGAGCTGCCGCACCGCGAACCACTGCCAGGCGGGCGACGGCGGGAGCTTCTCGATATCGGCGGTCGCGAGCTGGTAGCTGTTCGACCGCGCGCGCAGCCGCACGAAGCCCCCGCGCTTCAGCGCCCGGGTGAGCTCCACGAGGCAGCGGGGGTTGTAGCCGGCCCACGCGCAGATGCGCCGGAGCGCGGCGCTCGGCGGGGGCTCCGCGGGCCGGAGGAGCTCGGCGCAGAGGAGGAGCCCGGCGGCGTCGTCGAGCGGCAGGAGCGCGACGTGATCGCGCGCGCTCGTGCGGGCGCTCAGCGCGTGGCGCCGCGCCGCGAGCTCGGGCGCGCCGGCGAGGAGCACCCAGAGCGGGAGCTGTTCCTCGCGGCGCGTCGCCAGGTCGAGCGCGTCGAGCGTGAAGCCGTCGGCGAGGTGCGCGTCGTCGAGGATCACGACGACCGGCCGCTCCATCGCCCGGCGGCGGAGCCCCTCGGCCAGCGCGCGGATCACGCTGCCGCGGCGCGCGGCAGGCGGCGGCCGGTCGGCGGCGCGCGCGGGCCAGCCCAGGCAGGCGGCCACGGCGGGCCACACCTCGCCGCCGAGCGGATCGCCGAGCCGCTCGACGCAGAGCGCGCGCGGGTCGCCCGGCGGGGGGCCGTCCGCGACGCCGAGCACCGCGGCGAGCAGGGCGGCCGCGGTCTGCGCGGAGCGACCGCTCCCGGGCGGCGCGGGCGCGGCGCGGGCGGGGAGCTCCGGCTCGGCGCGCAGGGAGATCACGAGCGCGCCGGGGTGCGCGCGGCGGGTGCCCTCGGCGAGCTCCTCGGCGAGCCGCGACTTGCCGGCGCCGCGCTCGCCGACGAGCGCGCAGAGCCCGGGCCCGAGGCCCGCGAGGGCGCGCTCGCGGCTCTCGTCGAGGGCGCTCAGGGTGTCGTCGCGCCCGACGAGCGGCGGCGTCGGCGCGGCGCGCGCGGCGTCGCGATCGCCCGGGGGCAGGGGCGCCTCCTGCGCGAAGAAGTAGCGGCCGTCCTCGCTCGCCGCGGCGACGTCGAAGCCGGGGTGGGCGGTCACGAGCTCGGCGCTGAGCGCGATCCCGCGCCACGGCTCCGCGGGGAGCCACGACTCGGGCCGCTCCACGGCGAGCCCGGCGACGACCTGGACGCTGTCCGCGTCGCGCGCCTCACGCCGGAGCTTCAGCGGCGCGACGTGGATCGCGAGGGGCGCGCCGACGGACGCGACGATCTCGCTCCCGGCGAGCAGCGCGCGCTCCGCGGCCGCCTCCTTCGGCCCGGGGAAGATCGCGACGAAGCGGTAGCCGCGCTGCCGCGCGAGGTGCCCCTCGTGCCGGGCCACGGCGGCGCGGACCTCGGCCTCGGCGCCGCGGGCCTCGAGGGCGAGCACCACCGTGTCGTGCCGGTCCGAGGAGATCGAGGCCGCGTCGTCCCCCTCGGGCGCGGCGGCCTCGCCGGGCGGGCCGAGCGCCGCCGCGCCCGCCGACGCGAGCGCGGCCCGCAGCGAGGCCGCGTCGCGCGGGCGGAGCGCCCGCTCCTTGGCGAGGCAGGCGAGGACGAGCGCCTCGATGGGCGCGGGGACGGGCGCGAGCTCGCCCGGCCGGGGCGGCCGCCGGCTCAGGTGGCCCTGCGCGACGCTCGCGCGGTCGCCCGAGAACGGCGCGCGCAGCGTGAGCAGCTCGAAGAGGAGCGCGCCGAAGGCGTAGAGGTCCGCGCGCGCGTCGATCGGCTCGGCCCGGAGCCGCTCGGGCGAGGCGTACTCGGGCGCGCCGAGCATGGCGCCGAGCGTGGTGAGGACGCTGTCCGCGGGGTGGCACACGACGCCGCGCTCGCGCTGCGACAGGCCGAAGTCGAGGAGCCGCACGCCGCCGCCGGGCTCGAGGAAGACGTTCTCGGGCGCGAGGTCGACGTGGACGAGGCCGCGCTCGTGCACCGCCTGGAGGCAGCTCAGGACGGCGAGCGCGACGTCGAGGGCGGAGCGCAGGTCGAGCGCGGCGGGCAGGCTCTCGAGGCGGGTCGCCAGCGTCTCGCCGTGGAGCCGCTCCATGGCGATGTACGCGCGGCCGTCCTCGAGCACGCCGTTCTGGAGCAGGCGCGGCGAGACCGGGGGGCCGAGCTGCTCGAGCGCCCACGTCTCGCAGCGGAAGCGCTCGCGCGCGAGCAGCGTGTGGGCCCTGCTGATCTTCAGCACCGCGGGCGCGCCGTCGTCGAGCCGCGTCGCGTCCCAGAGGACCGAGAACGCGCCGGTCGCGAGCGGCTGGCCGACGCGGAAGCCCGCGAGGGACGGCGGCGCCTCGGCGTCGAGATCGAGCGGCGCGGCGTGGCGCGGCGCCGTGGCGCCGTCCGCTGAGCAGACGGCGAGGGCTGCAAGTCGTCGATGACAGGATGGGCAGCGCGGCAAGAAGACCTCTGATGGCTCGGATGGCCCGGCTCGAGAGGTGACCGATATTACCGGGTTCCGGTCATGATGAATGGGAAAAGCCGACGTCGTGCCGCATCGACTTACGCCCACAGCAAAAGCGCGTCGCCCTGGTCGCGCGCGACATCGTGGGCGCCATGTCGACAGAGGAGGATAGCGGCAGCTCTCGTGTGCGCGCGCCGCGCCGCGGAGATCGCCTCGCGCGGGCCGGCGCGGCGCCGCGCAGAGGCCGGGGGTTCGGTCGAACACCCACGCTGGCGCCCCTGGAGAGGCGGAGTCCGCCCGCATGCTACCGCCGCGCCCGGTCGTCGTCGTCGTCCGGCTGATCGCACAGGGCCTGGAGCCGTGGTGTATGCTGCGCCGACCGGCCGGAGGGTTGGATGATCCATCGACAGACGGGCGAGATCGAGCTCTCATCCGGGGTTCGCATCGGCCCCTCGTATTCGGAAGCGCAGTTCCTGTCGTCGCCGCTGGCGCGGACGGCCAACGCCCTGAGCCAGACGCAGCCGTGGAGCGGATACAAGACGTCGCGCCAGCGCATCGGCTTCCGGACCTTCCGGATGACGCTGCACTTCTGCAGCGGGAAGCTCGCGTCGGTCGAGCTCTTCGAGGTGGGCGCGGAGTCGAAGGCGTTCTGGAACGACTGGTCCGAGAAGGAGGAGGCGGAGCGCAAGGCGAGCCACGATGCCTGGCTGGAGTCGATCCTCGGCGCGCCGCCCTACGAGTACCCGTGGGGGAAGATCTCGTCCGAGTACGACCCGCGGGGCGGCTACAGCAGCATCGTCGTGCGCTTCGGCCCGCCGGCCGAGGTCCAGGCCACCCGCTGAGCCGGGGCTCTGCCGGGAGGGGCTCCCCGGCGCGCTACAGCGCCCGGCGGTAGCGGACCTCCGGCAGGCTGCCCGCGCCGACGCGCGCCGGCCGCCGCGCGCCGTCGCGGGTGAAGCCGGAGAGCTCGTAGAAGCGGCGCGCCCGGGTGTTCCCCTCGAGGACCCAGATCGTCATGGTCCGGTGGCGGCGCCGCGCGAGATCGGCCTGCGCGGTGTCGAGCAGCGCGGCGCCGAGCCCGCGGCCCCACGCGGCGGGCAGGAGGTAGAGGGTGTAGAGCTCGCCGACGTCGAGCGGTTCGTCGTCGTCGCGCGTCGGTCCAGCGCTCGCGAAGCCGAGCGCGGCGTCCTCTGCGTGGAGGGTCCAGGCGCGCGTGCCGGTCGCGGCGCCGTGGCTCAGGATGCGCCGCCAGATCGCCTCGCGCGCCTGCGTGGAGAGGGCGTTGAGATCGGACGCCGGCACGAGGCCGAGGTAGGCCGCGCGCCAGGAGTCGACCTCGACGCGCGCGATGGTGGCGGCGTCTCCCGGCTGCGCCCGGCGGATGACCGCCCTCGTGATCCGCTCCGACATGGTGCCTCGCACCCCAGGTTGCATGGCGCCGCGGCGCGACGCCACGCCGTCGTGGGGTCCGGCGCGCCCGCCGGCTCGAGCCCGCATGACCGGCGTGAGGGGGTGAGCCCGAGAATGTCCGTCCAGCGGCGCCCGACGCCGCATTCATCCCGCTGCTCCTTCGCCTGCCGGCGCGGACCCCCTAAGGTCCACGCGTGTGCGGCGACGAAAGCGAATGCCGCAAACGAAGCTGAGGAGGCAAGCATGCTGTGCCGGGAGATCATGACAAGGGAAGTCCAGTGCATCATGGCGGACGACACGATCCGGACGGCCGCGCGCAAGATGCGCGACGCGAACGTCGGTTTCCTCCCTGTCTGCGACGAGGCCTGGCGGGTGCTCGGGACGCTGACCGATCGCGACCTCGCCATCCGGGTGCTGGCCGACAACCGCCCGCTGAGCACGAGGGCGGGTGACGTGATGACCCCCGAGGTGATCGCGTGCCGGCCGGACGACGACGTGCTGCGCGCGGAGCAGCTCATGGGGCATCACCACAAGTCGCGCGTCCTGTGCACCGAGGCGGACGGCCGGCTGGTGGGCGTCATCAGCCTGTCGGACATCGCGCAGCGCGAGGACGACAGGAACACCGCGCAGACGGTCCGCCGGGTGACAGAGCAGCGGGAGGCCGCCCACGGGGTCCGGGCGTAGCCGCGGCGCGCTCGCGGGCCCCGGGGGGCGCTGGTAGGCTCCGGCGCCATCTCGAGCGCCACGTCGAGCCAGGGGGCCACGCGTACGCACCACCGCACCTGCAACCTCTGCGAGGCGATGTGCGGGATCGCGATCGAGGTCGAGGGCGACCGGATCGCCTCGATCCGCGGCGATCAGCGCGGCCCGTTCAGCCGCGGGTACATCTGCCCGAAGGCGCTCGCGCTCCAGGATCTCCACGAGGACGGCGACCGCCTTCGGGTCCCGGTCCGGCGCGCCGGGTCGGGGTTCCAGCCCATCTCGTGGGACGAGGCGTTCGACGAGGTGGCCGGGCGGCTCAGGGAGACGCAGGCGCGCCACGGCCGGGACGCCGTCGCGGTCTACCTGGGCAATCCCAGGGGGCACAACTACGCGTCGCTGCTCTACCTCATCCCCTTCCTGGAGGCGCTGCGGACGCGGAATTGCTTCTCCTTAATGCAGAGACGCCAAGGCGCATGCGAGCGGGAGATGAGCTGATGCAGAGACGCCAAGGCGCATGCGAGTGAGAGAATTAAACGCAAAGGCGCAAAGACGCAAAAAAGAATGAAATATACAATGAGAGAATGTCCAGATTCTTTCTTTCCTTGCGCCTTTGCGCCTTTGCGCCTTTGCGTTAAATTCTCTCTCTCTGGCTCCCTGGCCGGACGTCGGTGCGCCGGGCAATGAATCCGGGCCCTAGCCGATCGCCTCGGCCGTGAGCAGGCGCGTCCTCCGGCCCGAGGCGAGCGTGAGGTGCTGTCCCCAGCTCGTCTGGTGCGGCATGTCCCCGTCCACGATCTCGCTCGCCCGGATCTCGAACCCCGCGGCGCGGTAGGCGGGGCGCAGCGCGTCCTCCACCCACGCGTCCGTCAGCTCGGGGAGCCCGAGCCGCGCCGCGTACGGCCGGTCGTCGAAGACGCTCTGGTTCAGCAGCGCGATGAGCTCGCCGCCCGGCCGGACGAGGCGGCGCAGGGCCTCGAGCACCGGCGCCTCGGGGAGCACGAGGGCCGAGAGCAGCGACGCCCAGGGGAAGTTCAGCGTGAGGGTGTGCGCGAGCCCGGTGAGCTCCTCGGGCAGCGCCTGCACCGACGCGACAACGAAGAGCGCGTTCGGCCGGCCGCCCCGGGAGGGCTTGCGGCCGGCGCGCCACGACACCTCGCGCATCCGCTCGCCCGCGGGGTCGACCCCGATGCAGTACGTGTCGGGGTGCGAGCCCGCCTGCCGGTACACGAAGCGCCCGTCGCCCGTGCCCACGTCGATGAGGACGCGCGCGTGGCCCTCCAGCTTCGCCTCGAGATCCGCCCGCGTCCACGCGAGCGACGCCTTGCCGAGCTGCACGATCATCGTCGCCTCGCGCGCCGCGCTCCCTGCCTCCCGGTCGCCCCGCTCAGCGCGCCCCGGCCTCGCGGGCCGGCGCCTCGGCGGCCTGGCCGCTCGCCGCCGCGAGCTCCCGGCAGGCGATCGCCCGCGCGAGGTCGTCGCTCGCCTCGCGGAGCATCCGGACCAGCATGGGCAGCCGCGGCGCGCCGCCCGGGCTCTGCCGGAGGAGCAGCGCGAGCTGCGCCTCGGCGAGGCGGAGGATGTCCCGATCGACGCGGTACGAGGGGAACAGGTGCGTGAAATACGCGGACGCGAGCTCGTGCGTCCGCGTCTCGAAGACCTGCTGCACCCGCTCGAAGAACGCCGCCACGTAGGGATCGAGCAGCGCGCGCTGGAACGACCAGTTGAAGCCCGACATCGCCGCGCTGGTCTGGTGCAGCGAGCCGTACCCGCCCTCGTGGAAGCGCTCCCACGCCTCGGCCTTCGCCGCGGGATCCGGCCGCGCGGTCTCGGCGCGCAGCGCGGCGCGCTGGCCGCGGTCGGACGGGTCGCGCTTGCGCTCGGCGGCGAGGCGCTCGCCCGCGCTCTCCATCCCGCGCGCGACCCACTTCACGGCGACGGTCCAGCGCATCTCCTGGTCGATCTCGAGCCCGTCCACCTCGAGCTCGCCGTCGACGAGGCGCGCGGCCAGGGCGAGATCCGGCGCGGAGTAGGCCGCGTTGAGCAGCGCCCGCGCCCAGACGATCTGCGCGTCGCCGCGCGGCGCCGCCCGGAGCGCCGTGAGGGCGAGGCCCGTGAACGCGCTCGCCTCGGCGTCGCGCATCGGGTCCGGCACGTAGCGCGCGAGCGCCGTCACCGCGTTCGTGAGCACCGGCTCGAGCAGCGACAGGTCCGGCTCGGCGGGCAGCTTGTCCCTCACGAGCGCGAGGTAGGCGGGGGAGGCGAGCTTCTGGTCGCGCACCATGCTCCAGAGCGACGCCCAGAGGAGCTGGCGCAGGAGCGGATCGTCCACGCGGCCCATGTGCTCGCGCACGAACGCGAGCGAGCCCGGGTCGAGCGCGATCTTCGCGAACGTGAGGTCGTTGTGGTTCGGGAACACGAAGAGCGGCGCCCGCTGCCCGCGCGCGGCCGCGACCTCGGTCGCCGCGCCGTCGATCTCGGCGGGCACGGAGTCGACCACGAGCGCGCCGTCCTCCTCGCGCGCGAGCGCCACGTCGATGCGGTGCGGCCGCAGGGTCGGGTAGTCCTCGGGCGCCGTCTGCACCACGCGGAGGCGGCCGATGCGGTCGCCGTCGGGCTCCCACTCGGCCGTCAGCGTGTTGAGCGACGCCTTCTCCAGCCAGACGCGCGACCAGGCGCCGAGGTCGCGGCCGGAGCCCTCCTCGAGCGCGGACAGGAACTCGCGCAGCGTCGCGTTGCCGTACTGGTAGCGCTTGAAGTACCGGCGCATCCCGTCGCGGAAGGCCGGCAGGCCGATCGCGGCGACGAGCTGCTTCATCGCGGCCGCCCCCTTGCCGTACGTGATGCCGTCGAAGTTCAAGAACGTGTGCTCGGTGTCCGCGAGCTCCCCGGCGATGGGGTGCGTCGTCACGAGCTGGTCCTGCCGGTAGGCCCAGCTCTTGATGACGTTGAACGCCTTCCACGCGGACGGCTGGAACCGGGTCGCCTGCTCCATGGCGAGGAAGGCCATGTACGTGGCGAAGCTCTCGTTGAGCCAGAGATCGTTCCACCACCGCATGGTCACGAGGTTGCCGAACCACATGTGGGCCATCTCGTGGAGGAACACCTCGGCGCGCGTGAGGCGCTGGTGGTCGGTCGGCGGGTCCCGGAAGATCATCCGCTCGCTGTGGGTCACGGCGCCGACGTTCTCCATGGCGCCGGCGTTGAACTCCGGGACGAAGACCTGGTCGTACTTGGTGAACGGGTAGGGGTAGTCGAAGAAGTCGGGGTAGAAGTCGAAGCCCTGCTTCGTGATCGTGAAGAGCTCCTCGGGGTCGAGGTGCCGCGCGAGCGACCTGCGACAGTAGAGCCCGAGGGGGATGCCGCGGTGCTCGTCGCGGACGCCGCTGTAGGGGCCGGCGATCAGCGCGAAGATGTAGGTGCTGAACCGGGTGGTCTCCTCGAACACGCGCGTCGCGCGCCCCGGGCCCGCGGCGAACGTGCGCGTGACGCGCGCGTTGCCGATGATCTCCCAGTCCTCGGGCGCGGTGACGGACAGCCGGTAGCTCGCCTTGATGTCGGGCTGGTCGAAGCAGGGGAAGAGGCGGTGCGCGCTGAACGGCTCGAGGTCGGTGTAGAGGTAGTCCTCGCCGTCCTCCGGGTCGCGGAAGTGGTGGAAGCCGTCGCCTGTATGGTCGTAGTCGTTCTCGTAGACGACGCGCACGCGCGTCTCCGGGTCGAGCAGCTTGCCCGGGAGCCGGATGCGGCAGTCGGTCCAGTCGGGCTCGACCTCGACGCCGTTGATCTCGAGCCGCTCGATGCGCCGGCCGCGGAAGTCGATGAAGGTGTCGCCGTGGCCGCGGACGTCGAAGTAGGCGATCGCCTCGCCGCGGTAGCCGCTCCCGCCGCGCGAGAGGTCGAGCGAGAGCTCGTAGCGCGCGCTGCCGATGCGCGCCGCGCGCTCCTCGGCCTCGCGCTGGGTGAGCACGTCCCGTCCAGGGCCACCGGTCTTCTCCGCCATCATGCGTGCACACCCTAGGCCGAACGGCCGGAGGGAGGCCAGCGCATCTGTGCCACGGTCGCGATCGCCGCCCCGGGCGCGGAGCGCTGGAGGCGGGCGGTTTGCGGGCGAGCGGGCGAGGGACGCGGGAACGACGGACGAGGGACGAGGGACGAGGGCGCCGTCCCGCGCGAACGCGGTCGTCGACCGTGGTGGGTTGGTCGTGGCGGTCAGGCGGGCGTTGCGCTGTGCCAGGGGAGGGGGTCCGGCACTGGCTCAACCGCAATGCACTGCGACACACCGGGGTCCGGACCCCTCGGGAACGCCCGACCGAGCATCCTGCGGGGCGAATTTGTGCCAGAGAACGCAGCTTCCGACGGAATTTCTGTGCCATCAACCCCGCAAACGCCCTGCTCGTTGTGCCACATGGGGGGTCCGGACCCCTCTGGACCGCAGAGAAGAGCGCTTGCGGGGGTGCGGGACCCCCTGGAGACGCGGCGCAGAGCGCTTGCGGGGGTGTGGGACCCCTCGTGGGACGCAAGACACAGCGCGCGCGGAAGGCGATCCGCTTCCCGGGCGCACGACGGCGCGAGCGGGGGAGCGCAGCGCTGAGCGGCGCGGTCCGGAGCGCCCCCACGCGGGCGAGGCGGTGCGCGCGTCGTGGTCGCGCCCGCGCGGGCTCGCTATGCTCGGACCATGCAGCGCTCGCCCATGTCCTGGGTGATCGACCCCGACGATCCGCGAGCCCCCCCGCAGGAGCTCTGGGACCGCATGACGCCGGAGGAGCGGCAGCGCGTCCTCGACACGCTGCCGTCGGAGTTCGAGGTCTCCGAGGCGAGCCCCCCCGAGGGCGACTTCCACTTCAACCCGAAGGTGGCGGCCCGGGACGCGCTGGGTGGGTACTTCCAGCGCATGGGGCGGCGCGTGTACCTCGCGTGCGAGCTGCCGGTCTACTACCCGGCAGCGCGCATGTTTGCGCCCGATCTCATCGCGGTGCTCGACGTCGAGGTGAAGGAGCGGGCCCACTGGTCCGTGAGCGCCGAGGGCAGGGGCGTCGATCTGGCGCTGGAGATCCTCTGGAGCGGAAAGGCCAAGAAGGATCTCGAGGACAACGTCACCCGCTACGCGTCGCTGGGCATCTCCGAGTATTTCGTCTTCGATCGCCGTCGCCGCCAGCTTCGCGGTTTCCGGCTCGCCCAGGGCACCGCGCGCTACCAGCCGATTGTCCCGCAGGAGGGCCGGCTCACGAGCGCGGTGCTCGGCCTGGACCTCGGCCTTCAGGGTGATCGGCTGCGCTTCTTCCACGGGCAAACGGCGCTCCCGGAGACGCACGAGCTGCTCGCCAGGCTCGGCACCATGGTAGGCGACCTCGAAGCGCGCATCGAAGTGACCGAGCTGCGCCTCGACGAGGAGAGACGGCGCCTCGACGAGGAGAGACGGCGCCTCGACGAAGCGAGGCAGCGCGCCGACGACGAGCGGCAGCGCGCCGACGACGAGCGGCAGCGCGCCGACGAGGCCGAGCGGAAGCTGGCCGCGGCCCTGGCCGAGCTGGAGCGCCTCACGCGCGAGCGCAGCTGAGCTCGTAGAACCAACGCTCGCGACGACCGGCGGCTCGCGGCCGCCCGACTCGATGTTTCTTCATGCTCGCTCCGGGGGACGCGAGCCGCCAGCTCCGGGCGCGCCGCCGGGCGATCCGATATCTCCGAGGCCTCGCTCCCGATACGGACCTCGGTGCGCCTCCCGCGCACCACGTCGCCGCCTTACGGACACACCCTCAGCAGCAACCCCACAATCAGGAGATTCGCACCGCACATCCCATGTGCCTCGCCTCACCTGTCATCCAGATTTAGTGGGACCGCACACGCTTGCACCACGCCGGAGCCGATGAGATCGGCCTGGATCGTTCACGCGAGGCGCGACATCGGCGAGGTGAGTCGCTAGCCTCGCTCAGGGGCATCACCGATGTAGCGGAGACGCGACGTCGTCTCGACGCACGCCTGGCGCGGACGAAGCGGGGAGGACTGCCATGAATCAACAGAAGGGTCTCTGGAAGCTCGCGTGTGCAGCGTTCACCATGCTGTCGATGGCGTTGATCGCAGGCTGCGATCAGGGAGAGGGGGGCGAGGTCAGCAGCAAAGGCAACGACAAAGAAGCCACGAACAAGGTAGTCAAGATCGCGTTCGTGACGAACGGATCCAGCGACTTCTGGAAGATCGCCTTCGCCGGCGTCCACAAATACGAGCAAGAGGCCAAGATCCAGGTTGACATCAAGGTGCCGCAGAACAGCACGCCCACGGAGCAGAATCAGATCCTCGAGAGCCTCGCCAGCCAGGGCTACGACGCCGTTGGCGTGAGCGTCCTGGCGCCGGACGATCAGGTGACCGCGCTCAACAAGGTCGCGGCGAAGGTCAAGCTGATCACGTTCGACTCCGACGCCCCGAAATCGAACCGGCTGCTCTACATCGGCACGAACAACTACGAGGCCGGCAAGGTGCTCGGCAACGAGATCGTGAAGCTCTTGCCGAAAGGCGGGAAGATGGCCGCCTTCGTCGGCATGTTCGCGGTCGACAACGCGGCCCAGCGCCTCAAGGGCATTCAGGACGTGGTCACTCCCCACAACATCCAGCTCATCGACAAGCGGGAGGACAACACCGATCTCGCCAAGGCGCGCACGAACGTGGAGGACATCATCAACGCCCACCCGGACCTCGACGTCGCGACCGGCCTCTGGTCGTACAATGGGCCGGCCATCGTCGCCGCCGTCGAGGCGCTCGGGAAGAAGGGCAAGGTCCTCCCGGCCGTGTTCGACGAGGAGGAGGCGACGCTCGCCGGCATCGAGAACGGCACCGTCGCGTGCACCGTCGTGCAGAAGCCGTTCCAGTTCGGTTACCTGGGGAGCAAGTGGCTCCACGAACTCGCGACCAAGGGCGACGCGGCCATCGCCGCCATCCCCCCGAGCAAGGTGATCGACACCGGGGTCGACGTGATCAACAAGGAGAACGTCGCGCAGTTCAAGGCCACGCTCGCCGAGATGAAGAAGTAGCCCGGTCCCCCGGCGGCTCGGGCGAGGGCCTCTCCTCGCTCGAGCGCCCGTTCATGCAGGTACCTCGATACGAGGCTGTTCCCCTCGCGCGTGGCCTCCTCGATAGCCGCCCCTCGACCGGGCGGCGGCTCAGACGGGCTGGAGGTGCGGTGAGCGGCGATAGACGATCTGGCCGCCGGTCTTCGACAGCGCGTAAGCGAACCCGAGCTCCAGGGTCGAGCGGGTGATGAGGCTCCCGAGGTCCACGCCCTGCTCCACCATCAGCCGCGCCGCCGCCGGCGTGATGCCGACGAGCACGACCTCGGCGCCGAGCAGCCGCGCCGCCCGCGCGGCCCGCAGGAGGTGCTCCACCGACGCGGCGTCGACGAACGCCATCCCCGTGACGTCGACCAGCACCACGCGCGCGTGGTGCTCGGTGACGTCTTGCAGCATCGACTCGATGAAGCGGCCGGACCGCTGCGCGTCCATCGTACCGACGATCGGCATCACGAGGATGTTCCGCGCGATGGGCACCACCGGGCTCGAGAGCTCGCGGATCGTGTCGAGCAGCGACTCCTGGTGACGGTTCGCGTGCTCGAGCGCATGGGTCCGCTCGGTGATGCGGTGGACGAGCCGGGCGTTCTCGATCGCCACGGCCATCGTGTCGACGACGCGCTCGATCGTCGTGAGATCGTCGAGCGAGCACGCCGCCCGGCGCCCGCTCTCCAGGACCAGGGCGCCGAAGGCGGACCCGCCGGCGAGCAGCGGGACGCCGACCAGGGTATGTGCCCCCCTCCCGCGCGCCTCGACGACATCGGGCGCGTCGTGGAGCTCGCCCGAGTGCGTGTCGACGATGATCGGCCGGGCGGTGCTCAGCACCCGCCCCACCATCGACCTTGCGTCGAGGGGGGCTCGCTCGTCGCGGTACCCCTCGTTCCCCGCGTCCACGGTGACGAGGAGGAGCTCCTTGTCGCGGCTCTCGTACGGGAGCTGCTCCCTCCGCTTCGCCGCCTTGCGGTTCGCGTCGAGAGGCAGGTAGTCGGAGAGGGGGAGCGACCAGGGCGTGCGCTCGATGGTCACGACGTCGACGCCGGTGTCGATGAAGCGCAGCGCGGACCCTCCCCCGGAGCCGGCCCGCGTGGGCAGCCCGGCCAGGGCCGCCTCGACGCCCTTCGATGCCATGTCGTGGAGCAGCTTCACCGCGCGGTAGCCCATCTCGTGCTCGCGCTGGACCAGGACCGCGTGGATGGTCCCTTCCCGGAGCATCTCGAGCGTGTCCGTGAGGAGATCGAAGGCGACGATCTTGAGCTCCCCCGCCCGCCCCAGCGCCCTCGCGGCCGCGCCCCACGACAGGCCGTTCACGGCGCAGACGCCGAGGGCGCCGGCGACTCCTCCGGTCTGCACGGCCTCCCGGGCGATCTGCATCCCGAGCTCCATGTCGAACCGGCTCTCGGACGGCGGCTGCAGGTCCAGGGGCGTGCGCGCGCCCAAGGCCGCCGCGCGGAACGCCTCGATGCGCTCGCGGCTGTTGATGGCGCTGAGCCAGAACGTCTGCGCGCCGATCTTGCCTCCGCCCGGGAGCAGCCGGGCCATCATCTCCGCGGCGAGCCGCCCCGCCGCCACGTTGTCGGTGCCGATGTAGGCCCGAGCGCGGCTGCCCTCGGCGGGCGGCGTGTCGATCGTGACCACCGGGATCCCGGCCTCCGCCGCCCGACGGATCGCCGGCTCGAGGACCTCCGGGGTGATCGGCGCCACGGCGATACCGTTGACGCCCCGGTCGATGGCGTCCTCGAGGATCGCGCGCTGCTCGACGGCGCTGTGGGCGGGGGCGTTGCGGACGTCCACGTGGAGGCCGACGCTGCGCCCCGCGGTGAGGGCGCCGTCACGGACGTTGTTCCAGAACGACAACGGCGAACGGTGCGGGACGTGGTAGATGCGGATCTCGCGGGCCGCGGCGTCGCCGCGCGCGCCGCCAGAGGGAGCGTCGCTCAGCAGGACGAGGTGCACGGAGCGCCATTGCGGCCCGAGCTGCACGCTCTTGATGCCCTTCGAGATCATCTCGACGAGCTCATGCGTGCTGGTCCGCGCGGCCACCGCGTTCAGCACCTCCTCGAGCACGCGCACTTCCTGGGCCGACCGCGCCTTGTCGTTGTAGAGCTCTCGCCGCTCCAGCGCCGCGCCGGCGCTCGCGGCCAGCGCGCGGAGCCGCGCCGAGGCCTCGGCGGAAGGCGCCTGCCCGTCCGGCTGCTCGACGGCGAGCACGCCGATCGTCTGTCCCTGCACGTGCACCGGGGTGAGGACCACGACCGCGCCGGCGGGCACGAGGTGCAGCGCCGACGCGCCCGGCAGGTGCTCGCGGTACCAGTCGGCGGCCGCCATGACCCGGGCGCTGTCCGCCGAATCAGCCGTGGAGAGCGTGGAGAGCGTCGAGAGCGTGGAGAGTGTCGAGAGCACGGTGGCCGGGCCCGCGCCGCCGACGACCTCCTGCGGGCTCACCAGCACGCCAGCGAGGCCGACAGAGGCCTTGTAGACGAGCTGCTCCCCGTCCCGGGCCACGAGGCTCCCGCGCTGCGCGGAGGGCACGGCGCCCACGGCGTCCATCACGATGCCGTGCAAGGTTGCATGAAGATCGAGACCGGTGACCATGCGCCTCACGTCCCCGCAACCCACCCCGACGACGGCGCGGATGCTCATCAGTGGGCGTGATCGAACGGCACCTTGTCAAGGGGTGACCGCGCCGCCTCGGGCGCCGCTCGCCCGGCGCGTGGGCTGGCTTCCGAAGCCTCCGATCGCGTTCAGGGAGACCCCTCGTCGGGATCGACGTCGGGAGCATAGCAGTCCGAGAAACCATCTCTGCTCGTCTTGCACACCTCGTCCGCGAAGCACCAGTAATAGCTCACACCGGACGTCGTGCCGCAGTACCGGACCCCGTGGACCCCGTCCTCGACGACGCACGCTGCCTCACCGAGCTCGGAGCAGTCGGTGACCTCAGGGTCCGGCTGGAACCAGCACCTCGGTCGAGCCCCGGGGCCGGTCTGGCACGCGAACGGGCGCGCTGCGTCTTCGCTCGCAGCGCTGTACTCGCCATACGGCGGCACGAACCCCGGGATCTCGGTCCCCGTCGCCTTGACGCTGCACAGGGCTCCCGCGACAAGCGTGTCGAGGCGGCACTGGGACTCAGGATGGCCCTCCTTCGTCACCGAGACCTCGGTCGTGTCCGGCGTGTCGAACCGCGGGTAGACGAGCTCCCTGGGCGCCTGCAGCACGGCCTGCTCCTCGTAGAACCGCCCCGTCTGCAGGCTGGCGAGCAGGATCCGGCCGCAGAGCTGCTGGCTCGCCAGGTCGCTGGTCGCCGTCGTGCAACGCTCGCGCGCGGAAGGGTCGAGCTCGGCGAACGCCGCGGCGTTGGCCTCGGTTTCATTCGCCCACAGCCGCGGCAAGCAATCCTTGGTGGCAAAGTAGTCGGACTGCCCCTCGGAGGAGACCGACGTGCCCAGCTCGCCGGTGCTGTTCCCGCCGCGGGAGGTCTTGAACGGGAACCCGCCGATGAAGTGTCCCATCTCGTGGCACATCGTGAGCGCGAACACCTCCGTCGTCATGCTCGAGACCGTGAGGTATCCCTTGGTCACCTCGATCGTCCAGTCCTGCCCGGGCTTGAGCAGCACATGGGCGCTGACCGCATCGCTGTCCCAGTCGATCCTCCACGAGATCTTGTGGGTACCTGCCGGATTCGCGGCGGCGGCGTGGTCCTGGTAGAGCGCGACAACGCGATCGAGGATCGCCTCTGCCTCCTCGTGCGTCGGGGGGCGCGTGCCCGCCGACGGCGCGCCATCGACGGTGTCTTCAACGGCGGCGGTGGATTCGTCGTCCGCCCCATCGGTGGAGACGCCGTCCATCTGTCCCACGCACGCCCCAAGGAGAACTGATGAAGCAAGGATGGTGTAAAATTTCATGGTGAACTCCGTCGAGCTGGATCGCCGAACAAGACCGGACCGAGCCAGGCGGCCGACGTCGGGCGCAGCGCCAGGCGCGCCGAGGAGCCCTGATGACCCCGGGCGGCGAGAGGCAACGACGCGATGCGACCGACATCGGCTGTCTGACGGCGCGAGCTTCTGTTCGTGCTCTTGATGCCGTCACGGGGATCGATCCTTCGAATTAATTTGTCGTCGCCTGACCGGCCCGCCCGATCGAGCGCCTCATGCCACATGATGATGGTGTGGCGGATATTTTCTCGTGGACAGCCGTCGCGTGCACCTCGTCTACTGGGTGGGTGCACACGACATGCCGGTCACGGCGCCTCTGGCTCTTCGTCTTGATCCTCCTCATTGCCGCTGCGTCCAGCGGTGGACTCGGCTGCAGCGCGGAGACCGCCGCGCCTGCTCCGGCGAGCGCGCTGCGGCAGCGCTTCCCGGACAGGGCGGCCGAGGTGCTCGAACAGGGCGCAGCCTTCACCGTCACAGGAGAGGGGTTTGCGCCGGGGGCGCCGGGCGATCCGGGCGTTCGACAGCGTGCTCGGGTCACCTTGCCCCGTGACGGCCGCGAGGCGATCCGCATCCGCGGGTTCGGCGGCGTGGAGGTGCGGGTGCGGGAGAGCGGCGCGCTCGGCGAGGGCGCGCTGACGGATCGGGCGGTGGCCTATCCGCGGGCGGGCGGGACGTCGTTCTGGACGGCGGTCTCGGCGGGCGTGGAGGAGTGGCTGCACCTCGAGGCCGATACGGTCCGCGCCGGAGAAGCGGCGGCAGCGTGGGAGGTGGAGGACGCGACGGTGCGGCAGCGCGGCGAGGGCATCGAGGTCGTCGATGCGGCCGGCGTTGTGCGGCTCTCGGTGACCGCGCCCAGGGCCTATGCGGCAGACGGGCGAGAGGTCCTTGCGAGGCTCGTGGGGAGCGGGGCGAGGATCGAGCTCCAGGTGGATGCGGACGGGGAGGAGGTGCTGGTCGATCCGCTATGGGCGCCCGCTGGGTTGATGAATGAGGTCCGCCGATACCATACGGCCACGTTGCTCGGAAACGGCAAGGTGCTTGTCGCGGGCGGCAGCGCCGTGTCCGGGCTCTATGTACAGACCGCGGAGCTGTACGACCCCGCGACGAACACATGGTCTCCGGCCCCGCCGATGAACCACGTGCGCGGCTACCATACGGCGACATTGCTCCGGAACGGCAAGGTGCTTGTCGCGGGCGGCATGGGCGGGTCGGGGAGCGACGACGGGACGGGCGCCGAGCTGTACGACCCGGCGACGAACACATGGTCTCTGGCCGCACCGATGAGCTATGCGCGTCACTCTCACACGGCGACGCTGCTCCAGGACGGCAAGGTGCTTGCCGTGGGCGGGAACAGCAGCTGGGCCGTCGCGAGCGCGGACCTGTACGACCCGGAGACGAACACGTGGTCTCTGGTCGGCGCGATGAGCGAGCCCCGCACGTGGCACACAGCGACGCTGCTCGAGAGCGGCAAGGTGCTTGTCGCGGGGGGCGCCAACGATGCTCTGGATGTCGTCGCGAGCGTGGAGCTCTACGATCCAGAGACGAGCACGTGGTCTCCGGCCGGCGCGATGAGCCAGGCTCGCCGCTTCCACACGGCGACCCTGCTCGAGAGCGGCGAGGTGCTGGCCGCGGGGGGCGACGACGGCGCCGGCGCCCGTGTGGCGAACGCGGAGCTCTACGATCCAGAGACGGACACGTGGTCTCTGGCCGGCGCGATGAGCGAGCCCCGCACGGACCACACGGCAACGCTGCTCGGGAATGGCAAGGTGCTTGTCGCGGGGGGCGCCAGCGACGCGCTGGATGTCGTCGCGAGCGTGGAGCTCTACGATCCAGAGACGGACACGTGGTCGCTGGCCGGCGGGATGAGCCAGGCTCGCCGCTTCCACACGGCGACGTTGCTCGAGGACGGTGCGGTGCTTGTCGCGGGCGGTGACGACGCCGTGGGCGGCGTGATGCTCGCGGACCTGTACGACCCGGTGGCCGTGAGCCCCTGGTCTCCGGCCGGCACGATGAGCAGGCCCCGCACGGACCAGACGGCGACGCTGCTCGAGAGCGGCAAGGTGCTGGTCGTGGGCGGAACGGGCCCCAGGGACACGCCGGCAGACGCGGAGCTGTATGATCCGGCGGCGAATACCTGGTCTCTGGCCGGATCGATGCGCTGGCCCCGCTGGACTCACACGGCGACGCTGCTCGAGAGCGGCGAGGTGCTTGTCGTGGGCGGCTGGGGTGGCAGTCCCGCTACCCAGCTGCCGAGCGCGGAGCTGTACGACCCAGCGACGAACACCTGGTCTCCGGTCGGGGCGATGAGCCTGGCCCGCTCACAGCACACCGCGACGCTGCTCCGCAGCGGCAAGGTGCTGGTCGCAGGCGGCGTTCACCGTGACCGGAGCGAGTTTCTTGCAAGCATGGAGATGTACGACCCCGGGACGGGCGCGTGGTTGCTCGCCGCGCCGATGAGGCACCGCCGCGCGGGTCACACGGCGACGCTGCTCGGGAACGGCAAGGTGCTGGTCGCGGGGGGCTATGACGAGAGCGCGGATCTCACGAGCGCGGAGGTGTACGACCCCGAGAGGAACACGTGGTCTCTGGTCGCGCCGATGAGTCGAGCTCGCTATGACCACACGGCGACGCTGCTCGGGAGCGGTGAGGTGCTTGTCGCGGGCGGCTATGGCGAGAGCTCGGATCTCACGAGCGCGGAGGTGTACGACCCGGGGACGAACACGTGGTCTCTGACCGCGCCGATGAGGCTTGTCCGCGGCGACCACACAGCGACGCTGCTCGATAACGGCAAGGTCCTGGTCGCGGGCGGGGGCATCAGCGGGCGCTTCGTGGCGAGCGCGGAGCTGTACGATCCGGCGGTCAACGCCTGGTCGGCGGGCGGCGCGATGAGCCAGATCCGCGGTCACCACGCCGCGACGCGGCTCGGGAGCGGCGAGGTGCTGGTGGTGGGCGGCGAAGGTCGCAGGAACGGAGGGAATATCATGAATATCCTGGCGAGCGCTGAGCGGTTTGCGCTCGCGTCCCTGGGCAGCGCCTGCGCCCAGGGGGCCAGTTGCGCGAGCGGGTTCTGCGCCGACGGGGTCTGCTGCGAGACCGCGTGCGACGGCGGCCCGTGCGACGCGTGCTCGGTCGTGGCCGGGGCCGCCGCCGACGGCACCTGCGCCCTGTTCACGGGCCCGGCGTGCGACGACGGCGACGCTTGCACCCAGCGCGATACATGCCAGGCGGGCGTCTGTGCCGGCGCCGATCCCGTGGTGTGCCC
The DNA here is from genome assembly GCF_051474675.1 of Sorangium sp. So ce406. Lineage (NCBI taxonomy): Bacteria > Pseudomonadati > Myxococcota > Polyangiales > Polyangiaceae > Sorangium > Sorangium sp. So ce406. The sequence continues at coordinate 2,906,586 of NZ_CP150340.1, forward strand.
CTCGGACCCGTGTCAGGTGGGCGCGTGCGATCCGGCGACGGGGGAGTGCTCGAGCGCAGCGGTGGCCGATGGCACCGCGTGCGACGACGGCGACGCTTGCACCCGGAGCGATACATGCCAGGCGGGCGCCTGTGCCGGCGCCAGGTTCGTGATCTGCTCGGCGCCGGACGATTGCCATGAACCGGGCGCTTGCGACCCGGGGACGGGGAGGTGCTCCTCTCCACGCAAGCCCGATGGGACGAGCTGTCCCGGGGGCACCTGCACGAACGGCGCTTGCGTGCCCGTGACGAGCGGGAGCGGGGGCGATGGCGCGAGCAGCGGTGGCGCGAGCAGCGGTGGGGCGAGCAGCGGTTGCGGTTGCCATGTCGGGCCGGGCGCCGCGCCGAGGGCAGGGGCGCCGTGGGCAGGCATCGGGCTGCTGCTCTTGCTCCGGCGGCGCCGGAATCGGCCCCTGGGGTCGCCTCGCGGCCCCTCACATTGATCCGCTGACTCGCCTGGCCGAAAGCCGTACGAGACCGGGAAGAAGCGCGCGCTCGAGCCGTCGCCCCGGGGCTCGCCGCCGCCGCAGCCGACCGCAGCGCCGGCGTTGATTAGACTGCACAAGTGCCAGAGGAGCAGAAGTCGACGCCTTGTCGCACGCTCCTGCTGCAAGGAGTTGCCATCTCCGGTCTCGGAGCTCGGGGCGAAATGCACTAACGTCGATCGGCAGGTCGAGGTGCGGAAGGGCGCCGAGCTCCGGCGCCGAGTGGGAGCAGCGCGATGACCGTGATCGATTTTTACACGCTTCCGCGTGCCATTCAGGACGGCCTGATCGAGGCGTTCCGCGGGCGGTTCGCTCCGGCGCCGATCGTCAGCCGGCTCGGGACTCGGCGCGTCATCGCGGTTTGGCTCGCGGTCAGCGCCGCGGCGGGCCTCCTGCTGGCGGCGCTCTGCGCGGCCGGCCTCGGCGACGTCAACAGCGCCCTCGCGCTCCACCCGAGGGCGGCGGCCGCCGCGTACGTGCTGCTCGCCGCGACCACCGCCATCGGCGTGCTCCAGGCGCTCGCCTACAACGCCGCCCTCGTCTCGCTGCCGTTCACGCCCGGCCTGTTCGTCTTCCCCGCGAACCTGATCGACGCGCGCGACCACAAGCTCCGGGTCTTCTCGCTCGCGGAGCTCTCGCGCGTCGCGGCGGCCCCTCGGGGCGCCGTGGTCCTCACGTTCGGCGGCACGCGGCACGCGTTTCCCCTCGAGGACCCGTCGCGCTCGGACGACGTGATCCGGGAGATCGAGGCGGCGTGGAGCCGCATGAAAGCGAGGCCCGACGCCGCGGAGCTGCGCCGGCTCGATCCATTCGCGCCGCCCGCCATCGAGAGCCCGTTCGCGTCGCCGATCCCGCTCTCGCGCGAGGTACCGGGGTGGCAAAGCTATCGATGGCTCCTCGCGGCCGCGGTCGGCGTCACCCTCGGCCTGGGGCTCTTCTTCCTCCGCAACCGGATGAGCGACGCTCGGATGTACGCCGCGGCGCGGGCGCGCGACGACGTGGCCGCGTACCAGAGCTACATCACGCGCGGCCGCGGCCACGGGGAGGTCGTCTCGCAGGTGCTGCTGCCACGGGCCGAGCTGCGCCTCGCGGTGGCAAAAGGCTCGGTGGAGGCCATCGACGACTTCATCCGCGCCTACCCGAGGACGGGCATCCAGGCCGAGGTGGCCGCGGCCCGCCGCGCCGCGCTCGCCGCGGAGCTCGAGCGGGCGCGGGAGGTGGGCACGCTCGCGGCGCTGCTGGCGTTCGCGGAGCGCTACCCGAAGCACGGCCTGGACAAGGCGTTCAACGACGCCAGGCACGCGCTCTACGTGCGCGCGCTCGATCGGTACAGGAGCGAGATGCCCGAAGGGAGCGAGCAGAACGCGGAGTTCGTGCGGCGGCTCCTCGCCTATGCGGAGCGCGTGGGGCCCGAGCGCACGCCGCAGGGCCTCCGGGGCCCGGCCGTCCAGGTCCGCTTCCGGCGGCTTCCGTCGCAGGACCTGAAGCGCGCCGACGATCTCGTGATGAAGAGCCCGATGTTCAGGGGCGTCACGTCCCTGCCGACGCGCTACGTGGATGCGACCCGCCTCGATCCCCAGGAGAAGCGGACCGCGTCGGCGCTGGCAGAGGGGCTCGCGCGGGGGTTCGAGCCGGAGCTCGTCACCTTCGAGCCGGGCCCGCCGTTCGAGGGCGCCGCCGAGGAGCCGCCCTCCGTGACCTCCCCGTCCCTCGTGGTGAGCTATCGCGTGGAGTCGTCCGGGATCGCCTATGGCAGCAAGAAGCCGCCGATCATCATCATGGGGCTCAAGTTCTTCTTCAAAACGAAGTTCATCTTGCCCGGAGACGCTCAGCCGCTGCTCACGAGCGACGAGATCGCGCGGCGGATCCCGGCCGGGCTCATCCAAGGGCAGACCGCCTCCCCGCGCCCTGGGACCCTCGAGGCCATCGTCTACGAGAGCATGATGCGCGAGGCCTTCATCGACCTCGGGGAGCGCTACCTCTCCACGTGGTTCCGGAAGCGCGACGAGCCCCGGTGAGGGTGGACGAGCTCCACGCGCTCCGGGGGGCGGCTCAGGGACGGGGAGGGCTGCGGCGCCAGGCGAACGTCACGGCGATCCCCGCGAGCGCGAAGGTCGCCTGGAGCAGGTGGACCAGCACCGAGATGGCGATCGCGGAGCTCGCGGTCAGCCCGAACAGCGGGGCGGCGAGCGCGAAGGCGCCGTCCGTCGCGCCGATCTGGGCCGGGATGAGGTCGCCGGCCGCCGTGCCGGCCGCGCCCACGCCGTACGCGGCGAGCGCGCGCACGGGGCCGCCCTCGGCGCCGACCGCGGCGAGGAGCACGGCGTACTGCGCCGCCTGGAGCGCGCGGCTCGCCACGTGGGCGGCGAAGGGGCGGGCCGGCACGGGCGGGCGCTCGCGGACGGCCTCCTGGAAGGCGGCCGTGGCGTGGCCGGCGCGGGCGAACCGCCGGGCAAACCAGGCGAAGGCGGCGCGCTGCCGCGCCGCGTAGGCGACGCCGAGGCCGCTCGCGGCCAGGAGCGCGGCGTGCGCGAGGACGCCGAGGGCGAGCGGGGAGGCGCCGCCGCCGAGCCGCCACAGGGCCAGGGCGGCGAGGAGCGACAGCGGGCTCGCCGAGAGGAGCGCGAGCGACTGGTTCGCCGTGGCGATCGCGGCCGCGCGCGGGGCGCCGACGTGGGGAGAGAGCAGCGCCGCCTTGACCGCCTCGCCCGCGGCGCGGCCGGCCGGCATGAGCGCCATCACGGGGTAGGAGACGACGTGGATGCGCACGAGCTCCGCCGGCGGGACGCTCCGCCGCGGGCAGAGCGCGCCCGTCGCGAGCGTCTCGCACCCGAGGCGCGCGGCCTCCAGCGCGGCGAGGAGCGGCAGGAGCGGCGCGGCGCGCGCCACCGCGTCGAGCATCTCCGCCGCGCCGACGTGCCGGATGAGCGCGACCAGGGCGGCGAGGCCAACGACGCCGAGCGCCGCGTGGAGCAGCGCACGGCGCCGCGCGCGGCGGGCAGCGTCGCTCCGGGCGGCCGACGAAGCGGCGGTGAAGGGCGCCCCCTCGCCGCCGCCCGGGCGCCCGGCGTGGCCGCCGGGACATCCCTCTGCCGCTCGGGCCGGAGGCAAGTCAGCCATGGGAGGGGCCTGCACTGCGAGGCGCGTGCCGGCGCCGTGTGCGCGCGGCGTGCGCATGCGGGGGGCGCGCCTCGCGCTGGGCACGCGCCCCGGGCGTGCCTCGCGGCGGCGCGGCCGGCGCGATGGCGCGATGGCGCGATGAGCCCCTGGCGGCCGCCGTGAGCCACGAGGCCCGCGCCCGCGCGCCGCGCGAAGGGGAGGAGCGGGGGGGAGGGATGTCAGGAGCATGCCTTCCTGGTCAACTCGACAGAGAACCGTGGAAGACTGCGCTCATCCTATGACTTGCTTGCATGTCGAATCGTTGCATCGCGGGAAGTCGGCGTTTCCCGGGCTCAGCGCCCTGGCCGCGCTGCTGATCGCCGCCTCCGCGGGCAGCCTGGTCGCGTGCGGATCGGCTCCGGAGGAGGGCGCGCCGGGCGGCAGCGTCTCGAGCGGGGGCGACTCGGGCGGCGGCGGCGCGTCGGGCGGAGGTGCGTCGGGCGGAGGCGGCGCGGACACCGCTCTTCCCGAGATCCCGCCCGCCGCTCCGGAGATCGTCGCGCAGCGCCTGACCAGGTTCCTGTGGAACGACGGGGCGCTCGCCGGCGAGATCAGCGCGCGCCTCGCGGCTCCGGTGGAGGCGCAGGCCGTCCAGGATCTCGCGCGCGAGATGCTCGAGGATCCGCGCGCCAGAGACGGCGTGGGGCGCTTCTTTCACTGGTGGCTGCGCTCGAAGCTGCTCAGGGCCTTCACCCCCGAGGGCGAGCCCGTCGACGACCCGCTGCTCGCCTCGATGCGCAAGGAGGTCGCGGCCTACGGGAGCGCGGTCGTCCTCGACGAGGACGGCACCCTGGATACGCTGATGTTCGCCCCGTACACCTTCGTCGACGCGCGCCTCGCGGAGCACTACGGGATGAGCGGCGTCGAGGGCGACGAGCCCACGCGCGCGCCGTACGGTTCACCGAACCGGATGGGGCTCTTCACGAGCGCCTCCATCATGACGACGTTCCGGAGCGCCTATCCCGTCTCCTGGCCCGTGAAGCGAGGCTGGCTCGTCCGCTCTGCGTTGCTGTGCACGGAGCTCCCCGACGGTTCGCCGCCCGAGGAGCTCGTGATCGGCCGATCGATGCGCAAGCAGATGATCGAGGCCACCGCCCCGGGCACCTGCGACATATGCCATAGCCAGCTCAACCCGCCGGGGTTCGCCTTTCTCCGGTTCGACAGCATGGGGCGCGAGCTCGCGGACGACGGCGGCGAGCCGTTCGACACCTCCGGCTGGGTGACCGGCGTGCCGGGCGAGCCGAGATACGGGGATGTCCGCGAGCTTCTCGAGATCTTGAGGGAGCTCCCGGAGGTCCACGCCTGCATCGCGCAGATGGCGCTGCACTACGCGACCGATCCTCTATCGTCCGCCAAAGATGGTGCTCCGGTGGGGCTGGGGCCGCGCATCGAGGCGCTGGCGGCGGCCTTCGCCCGGTCCGGGCGCAACCTGCGCGAGCTGCTCGTCGAGGTGGTCGGGACCGCCGAGTTCCTCGGCGAGCCGGAGCTCACGTGGGGGTTCCCGGATCCCGACCGGCTGCCGTGAGCCGCCCGCAGGCGCCCGCGCGCGTGACCTCCGGCGCTCACGCCGCGTCGAGCGGGGCGTGGAGGCGCGCGCCGGGCACCACGATGCCCCCACGGTCGCCCGGGGTCAGCGCGCCGAAGCGCTCGCGGAACACCGGCGGCAGCTGCCGCGCGCCGGGCGGCGCGAGCCAGAGGCGGAGCAGGTGCCGCTTGCGATCGGGCTCGGGCCAGTCCTCGAAGGCGGTGCGGTCGTGGAGCAGCGTGTGGTTGTGCACGAGCTGGATGTCGCCCGGGCGGAGCTCCATGGTCATGTGGAGCGCGGGGTCGTTGGCGAGGGCGTCGAACAGGTCGAGCGCCTCGACCTGCCGGGCCGTGAGCGGCGGGACGCCCGGAAAGCGGCGCGCCGACTCGATGTACTGCCGCTGGTAGATGGCGGACAGGAGCCCAGCGTGCCAGTTGAACACCGGGATGTTGAAATAAGGCCTCTCGCCCGCGGGCACCTCGCCCCGGCGATCGGTCTCGATCGGCGCGAACAGCGCCTCGACGAGGTCCGGGCGCGCCCGCCGCATCTCGTTGTACAGCGTGACCGAGCTGACGAGCGCCGAGAGCCCGCCCGCCCTCGCGGTGCGGAGGCAGAGCAGCGCCACGACGTCGCACGAGTCGGTGTGGAACGTCTGCCGCTCGCGCGTCTGGTAGATGCGCACGCTCGGGTCCTGGCTCGACAGGCCGAGGTCCTTCACGTGACCGAGGACGTGCCCGCGCGCGTTCTGCGAGCGCGCGCTCCCGAGGTGGCTGCCGATGCCGAGGAACGCGATCGCGGCCGCGCGGGCGTCGGGGCGACCGGGGCCATCCAGCCAGCGCCCGCGCAGGCCGCGGAGCAGGGCGAAGCCGCGGCCGTCGAGCACCTCGGCGAGCACGCGGCGGAGGCGCGCGGCGAGCGACGGCAGGGGGAAGTCCTCGCTGCGGAGGCTCGCCGGGTCTTTGCCCGTCCCGGCGAAGCGGCGGACGGCGGACTCGACCTCCTCGATCTCCGCGGGCGTGAGGTGCTCGATCCAGCCCTCGCCCTGCGCCGTCGCGGGGCCATACCAGGCCGCGGGGCCGTCGATCCACGGGGGGATGTGGGAGAGGTGCGAGATGTGCGAGATGTTGATCGACTGCGCGGTGTCTTCGGAGCTCATCGTCTCGCCTCCGGTCGCGACGCGCGAGGCGTCTCCGCCGGAGGCGCGCGCCGGAGCGCACGTCTATCGCAGCGCGGGCCGTGACGCACGCACGGCGCGCCCGCGGCCCGGCGCGGTCACCCCTTGGGCTTGCCGTTCGCGTCCCACTCCGCCCAGAAGCGCTCGAGGCCGAGGTCCTTCAGCGCGCGGTTGAGGAAGCGCCGGTCGGTCCAGGGCTCGACCTCGAAGGTGTTCCTGATGAGGCCGAACTTCTTCGAGTCGGCCACCGCCGACCTGTAACGAGCGATGACGTACTCGTCGAGCAGGGGGCTCGCGTTCTGCTTCATGTCCTCGCCCTGCTGGGCTTCCTTGTAGTTCGCGAAGGGCGTGCCCGACTTCGACCAGAGCTGGAAGGCCTGGGTGCGGTTCTTCTCGTCGGACACCCACGACGCGGACTTGACCGCGAGCGTGATGATCCGCTGCACGACGTCGGGATGTTCGTTGATGAAGTCCTCCCGCGCGACGATGCCCGAGTTGCTCGGGTAGGTCGGCGAGTCCCCCTTCGTCGAGTAGACGATCTTGGCGATCCCCTGGTCCCGCAGGGAGAGGTAGTCGGTGCCGCCGAACACCGCGTCGATGTCCTTCGTGGCGATCGCCGCCTTGGCCGTGGCCGCGTCCATGCTGATGGCGCGGATGTCCCGCTCGGTCAGGCCGTGGCCCTCGAGGATCCGGTTCGCGGAGAGCTGCGTCGCCGTGCCCTTCTGGAAAGCCACCCTCTTGCCGCGCAGGTCCTTGACCCCGTTGATGGGCGAGTCGGAGGGCACCACCAGGTAGGCGTGGCCGCGCCGGCTGGCGCTGCCGAGGAGGCGTGTCTTCAAGCCGCTCGCCCGGCCGACGACCGAGGGCAGGTGCCCGTGCGTCCAGATGTCGAGCAGGCCATTCGCGACGGCCTCGTTGACGGCCGGGCCGGCGCCGCGGAAGAAGTTCCACTTGACCTCGATGCCGTCCTTCTTGAACTCCTCGGCCAGGCTCCCCTGGAGGTGCAGCAAGGAGAAGAAGCTGCCGCCGGTGACGGGGCGATTGCCCACGCCGACGCCGGGCACGCCGACACGGATCACACTCGGCCCAGCAGCGTGGGCTCTGCCTGCGAAGAACGCTCCGGATACCACGACCGCAGCGCCCCCCAAGAACTGACGTCTATGCATGGAGCGCTCGTCATGCAGCGGGCGTGCCGCTCTCCCGGGATCCTGGGATTTCCGGGGGTCGGCGCCGCGCGCTGCTGCTCCCGGAGCACCGGATCCGCAGCGCGGTGCTGCCGGCGCCGCAGGGGCGAGGCGCGCGCCGCTTTGCCTGGAGCGGGCGGCGCCGGGCGAGGTAGGGTGCCGCGATGTCGATGCCCGATCTGGCGCGCGTGGGCGCCTTCCTGGAGGAGGTCGCGAGCGAGGAGATACTGCCGTTCTGGCGGCGAATCGCCCAGGCGGAGGTGACGTCGAAGGCGACGGCCCTGGATCCCGGCGACGTCGTGACGACCGTGGATCTCGCGGCGGAGCGGCGCCTGTCGCGGGGCCTCTGCGCGCTCCTGCCCGGGTCGGCGGCGGTCGGCGAGGAGGCCGCGCACGCCGATCCGCGGCTGCTCGACGCGCTCGGCGGCGGCGGCTGGTGCTGGCTCATCGATCCGCTCGACGGGACGCGCAACTTCGTCGAGGGCAACGACCGCTTCGGGATCATGGTGGCGCTGCTGAGCGCCTCTGAGACGCGCGCCGCCTGGATTCACCTGCCGGCGCGGCGACAGACCTTCTTCGCCGAGGAGGGGGCCGGCGCCTTCCTGAACGGCGCGCGCTTCCTCGCCGGCGCCGTGGACGGGGCGGAGGCGCCGGCGGGGACGATCTACACGCGCTTCATGCCCGGCGAGGTGGGCGCGGAGATCGAGGCCCGCGCGGAGGGCGCCTACAGGCCGGTGCAGGGCGCTGGCAGCTCCTGCGTCGATTACCCGAGCGTCGCGCGAGGCGAGAGGGATTTCTGTGTCTATTACCGGATGCTGCCATGGGATCATGCACCCGGAGCCCTGATCCTCCGCGAGGCGAACGGCGTGGTCGAGCACCTCGACGGGACGCGCTATTCCGCGATGAGCAGGGGCCAGGTGACGATCGTCGCCCGGAGCCGGGGTATCGCCGACCGGATCCGGCGGGTGCTCTCCGCCCGAGGCGGCGATTAGCCCTTCCGACGTCGCCCGGTCAGGCGACGCGTCGCTCTGGCCTAGTTCCGCCCGCCAGGAGTCCGGCCAGCGATCTGGGGAGAGATTTCAACGCGAAGGCGCAAAGGCGCAAAACTGCACAAAATCTGTTTCTTTTTTGCGCCTTTGCGCCTTTGCGCCTTTGCGCCTTTGCGCCTTTGCGCCTTGGCGTTGAGCTCTTTCTCCCCTCGCGACACCGGTCCCTGGCAGGATCTCTGACCCGAGGTACTAGGATCTCGTGAGATCGGAGGTGGAGCGCGCGGCCGACGCGCGCAGCGCCGCGTCCGCGCTGAACACCGCGAGCCCGGTCCAGATGCAGGCGAAGCTCACGGCCTGCGTGGCCGTGAACGGCTCGCCATAGACCAGCACGGCCAGCAGGAACTGGCCGCTCGGCGCGAGATACTGGAGGAAGCCGAGGGTGGTCAGCGACAGGCGGCGCGCCGCGTTCGTGAACCAGACGAGCGGCAGCGCGGTGATGATGCCCGTCGCGGCGAGGAGGACGTCGGTGCGAAGGTCGACGTGGCCCATGGCGCCGGCGTCCCGGGCATGGAGGGTGGCCAGGTAGGCGGCGCCGAGCGGGGCGATGAACAGCGTCTCGAGGGTGGAGCCAGGGAGCGAGTTGACGGCGGCGACCTTCCTCAGGAGGCCATAGACACCGAACGTCCCGGCCAGGGCCAGCGCGATCCAGGGGACCGCGCCCGCGCGCACGGCGAGGTGCACGACGCCCGCGGCGGCGAGGCCGAGCGCGATCCACTGCGCCGGGCGGAGTCGCTCGCGCAGGAAGACCATGCCGAGCAGGACGCTGAGCAGCGGGTTGATGAAGTAGCCGAGGCTCGCGTCGAGCACGCGCCCCACGGCGACGGCGTAGATGAACAGGACCCAGTTCGCCGACACGAGCGCGCCGGTCGCCGCCATGGCCCCGACGACGCGCCGGTCGCGCAGCGCCGCGCCGAGCGCGCGGAGCTGCCCCGTGGCCAGCGTGAGGGCCGCGAAGGCGAGCAGGCTCCACACCGTGCGGTGGGCGAGGATCTCGACCGGACCGACGTGACGGAGCTGCTTCCAGAAGACGGGGACGATGCCCCAGGAGCTGTAGGCGGCGACGCCGTACACGACGCCGAGGGCGGCTTCTCGGCGGCTGTCGCGAGCGTTCTCGGGCGTGCGCATCGACGGTGGGGCCCTTCTGAGGTGCGATGCTCGCGGCTCGAGGCGGCCGTGACGCGGCGCCGCTCGCGTCTGGTTGGCGGCGAAGATGTCGGACGTTGTCGAGGATTTCAAGCTCTTCCTTCGCGCGGCGCCGCGGGCGCGGCGGCCGGGATCGCGGTCCCGGCGGCGACACGGGAGCTCCGGTGGCGCCACGGGAGGTCGCTCCCGGAGCGACGTCCACCGCCGGATACGCCGACTCGCGCGCTCGCCCGATACGCGCCGTGCTCGCGGCCGCCGCCGCGCAGCGCGTGCGCGTCGCTCGATCCCTGCGCTCGTCGGCCCGCCGTCGATGCCCGCCGCCGCGCCGCCGCGCCGGATCGTGGGCGATATCGCGCTTGCCGCCCCACCGCGGGGCGCGCCGAGCTCGCCGCCGCGCCGCCGGATCCGCGTGGCACCCGTGTTGCTGGCGCGGAGCGCGGCGCCCGGATCGGCGCCGAGCACAGCGAGGTAGGAATGCGAAGTATCTACTCTGTGGCAGCGGTCTGTGCAGCGACGCTGGTCGGCTGCATGGATCATGGGGCCGGCGGAACACAACCTGGAGAAACAGAGCCTGGAGAAGCAAAGCCCGAGGAGATGGGGTTCGTCACCGTCCAGTGGTCGATCGAGGACAGGACCGAGGCCGACCAGTGCAAGACCTACGGCGCGCAGGCGGTCGAGCTGTTGCTCATCAGCACGAAGAACAACCATGTCACCAGGCAGGTCGTCCCGTGCGAGCGGTTCGATACCAGCGTGCAGGTCATCGCCGATGACTACGTCGGGACGATCACGCTCCTCGACGACAACGGCAAGGCGGTCAGTGAGCCGCTCCCGGTGGGGCCGTTCGAGGTCTCCGGGGAGGAGCAGGCGACGCGCCGGGTCAGCTTCCCCGCCGCCGACCAGCAGCGGGAGCGCGGCACGCACCGCGACCGCGGCACCCAGCGCGGCCGCGAGTCACAGCGCGACCGCGACCGACAACGACGGTAGCTCGCCCGCGGCTCCTGCCGCCCGCAGCGACCGCGCGCTCGCCCGCCGCAGCCTCACCCGGCCACGGAGCTCGGCCGGCTCGCCGTTACGCCGGCGAGGGCGCTCGGTCCTCCGGCGTCGCCCCGGAGCGCCCCCGACCTTCCACCAGCTTCAGGAGCTTCTCCTTCGTGGTCAGCCCCACGTGGCGCGCCACCTCCTTGCCCGCGTCCAGCGCGATGACCGTCGGGAACGCGCGCACGTTGAAGCGGCGGGCGAGCGCCGGGGAGCGGTCGCCGTCGACCGCCACCACCTTCAGGCGGCCTGCACCCTCCTCCGCCAGCTTGTGCAGGATGGGCGCGAGCGCGCGGCACGGCGGGCACCACGTCGCGGTGAATTCGACGAGGACAGGCACCCCGGCCTCCAGCACCTCGGCGTCGAAGCTCAGCTCGTCGATCTCGTGGACACGGTTCGTGGACATCGCGTGATCCTCCATGCCTGCCCAGGTCCCGAGATCGGCATCCATTACAACGCTCGGCGCTGTAATATGGGCGAGGCTCGAGACCTGACCTCCGTAGACCATGGACGCCATCAAGGACGCGGACGACATTCTGAGCCATGTGTCGCACCTTGTGCGCTCGGAGCGCTCGGCGCTCGCCGCGCTGGCGCGCGCGGAGGGGGTGACGCCCGAGGATGCCGTCGACTGCGTGCAGGAGGGGCTCTGCACGCTGCTCACCTCGGCGCAGCGGGGCGCGCTCCCGGAAGACGCCGGCGCGTGGGGGGGCGTGCTGGCCGCGATGGTGCGCAACGCCGCGCGCAACCGGCGGCGCCGTCACTTCCGCGCCCGGCCGCACGAGGACGTCGACGCGCACCCGGAGGCCGCGGGGGATTTCCCGGCGACGGACGAGGCGATCGCGCGCGCCGAGGAGCACGTCCGCCTGCGGGCGTGCGTCGAGGAGCTCTGCGAGATCCAGAAGGCCGTCGTGACGCTGCGCATGCTCGAGGAGCAGCCGGGGGAGGACGTGGCGCGGGCGCTCGGCATCTCGGCCGGCCACGTCGCGGTCCTCCTGCACCGCGCGAAGCTCGCGCTGCGCGCCTGCATGACGTCGCCGTCCTGACCGCGCCGAGCTCCCTCTGCGCGGCTGCGTGACGTCGCCGTCCTGACCGCGCGCGGCGCCACCTCGAGCGCGCGGCGCGGGGGCGCCCGGGTCTGCTATGTCTCCGGCGAGACGCCATGAGCTCCCCTCCGCCTGCCTCACGCATCCTTGCGCCCGACGAGCCGCCCGCGTTCGAGGTGGTCAACCCCGAGGGCCGCTCCAGCGCGGTCCTGCTCTGCGACCACGCCTCCAACGCGGTCCCGCGGAGCCTCCCCGAGCTCGCCCTGCAGGAGGAGGCGCTCCGTGAGCACACCGGCTGGGACATCGGCGCGGCGCTCCTCTCGCGCCGCCTTTCCGTGCTCCTCGACGCGCCGCTCGTGCTCTCCGGCTACTCCCGCCTGGTCATCGACTGCAACCGGCCGCTGGGCGCGCCGAGCTCCATCCCCGAGGTGAGCTGCGGCGTGCCCATCCCCGCCAACGTCATCGACGCCGCCGAGGCCAGGGCGCGGGCCGACGCGTGCTTCTGGCCCTACCACAACGCGATCACCGCGCTCCTCGACGCGCGGCGCGACGGCGGGCACCCCACGGCCATCCTGAGCGTCCACAGCTTCACGCCGTCGATGCCCGGCCAGGACCGGCCCTGGCACGCGGCCGTCCTCTACGGGCGCGACAGGCGGCTCGCCGCGCCGTTCATCGAGCTCCTGCGGCGCGAGCCCGGGCTCTGCGTCGGGGACAACGAGCCGTACCACGTGAGCGCGGGCGGAGATTACGGGATCCCCGTGCACGGCGAGGCCCGCGGCCTGCCGTGCGTGCTGCTCGAGATCCGCCAGGACGGCCTGCTCAGCGCCGAGGGCGTGGAGGCCTGGGCGCAGCGCCTTGCGGCGATCTACCGGGAGATCGAGGCGCAGGGCCTCCCCGGCGGCGCGTGAGCGCGCCTTCCTCCTGCCGTCACAGGTCGGGCACGCGAGTACATCGATCGCGAACGTGCGGCGCAGCAGTTCGGCCCGGGGGCGATAGCCGCCCCGCTTGCATGCCGCGGCGTTGAGCCCGCCGGCGCGTGTCGCCGGCAACCCGGTCGCATGATCTTCGGTCGCAGCGAGCTGCGCGCTACCCCGGCTTCTTCGCCACGACGAACGCAACCATCCCCCCAGCACCAACCTCCCTCTCCTCGATCTCGACGAACCCTACCTCGCGCATCTCGCGGAGGATCGTCTCGCGATCGTAGACATGGACGACCGGCGCCTTCCCGAACCAGCGCAGCACCGTGATGATCGCGCCGTAAGGTACCCAGGTGCTGCCGAGGCAGACGTTGGACGAGATGAACGAGCCGCCGGGCTTGAGGAGGTCGAAGATTGTCTTGAGGGTGTGCCTCCGATCGGGGACGAGGTGGAGGATGGAGTAGGCCCAGGCGCTGTCGAAGTGCTCGGGCTCATACGGAGCACGTCCGTCGAGCGTGCCCTGGCGAAAGGTGACGTTGGTCACGCCTTGGACCTGCTTCTTCTGGTCGGCGATGCGGATCATCTCGGACGAGACGTCCATCGCGTGGATGTGGCCGGCGAACGGCGACATCTCCAGGGCGAGCGAGCCTGTGCCGCAGCCGATCTCGAGGACTGTCGAGCCCGGGCGCAGGTGCTCGCGGGTGATTGCCTTCTTGCGCTCGAAGGCCGTGACGTTCCCCACCGGCTTGGCGGCGTACTTCTCGGCGATACCGTCCCAGAACTTGGCGTCTGTGCTCATCGTGGTCGACGATCCTATGCACGCGGCGCGTCTGCGCCCGGTGCAAGTTCGTGACGCAGGGGCGCAGTTTCGCGCCACCCCTCGGCCTCGCCGCGGAACAGCGCTGCGCGCTCTGTCATCGCCGCGGTGATGCCCTCGCGCGCGGCCCGCAGGCGCGCGTTGTCCCGGAGGTCGCGGTGGCTGAGGAGCCAGAAGTCTGCGACGTAGCGCAGGTCCGGCTTCGCGAGGCGCTGGAGCCCTGGCTCCGGATCGCCGGCGTACGTGGGTAGCATCACGAAGCCGAGGCCCGCGTGTGCGGCCTCCATCATGATCGCCATCGACTCGAACGTGCCCCAGATCGGAACCTCGGGATAGCTCGACGACGCGACGAGCTCCTCGGCGATCTTGCGCAGGTTGGATCCGAGCCAGCGCGCGGGGCGCGCGCCGCGCTCGGGGTCGAGCTGGGCAGCGTGCGCGGTCGCGACGTAGTTGCAGAGGGTGATGGGGACGAGCCGCCGCCCGATCAGGTGCTCCGGCGGGGACGCGCTCGGAAGGAGCGCGCGCACCGCGATGTCGGCCTCGCGCTTCGACAGATCCAGGTTCTTGGCATCGGCATCCAGCTCGAGATCGATGCCGGGATGCTGCTCGCAGAGACCGGCCAAGGCGCGGAGGAGGAACTTCGCGATGAAGGGGTCGGTGCAGGTCACCCGCACGGGCCCCTCGAGCCGCGCGTCCTGCCCGGCGAGGCCGCGCTCCAGCGCGGCCATCTCCCGCTCGACGCGCTCCGCCCCCGAGACCATCTCGTTGCCCGCGTCCGTCAGCAGGTACCCATCGCGGTGCCGGTCGAACAGCTTCACGCCGAGCCGCGTCTCGAGGGCCTCGACCCGCCGCGCCACGGTCGAGTGGCTCACGCCGAGCATCGAGCCCGCCGCGCGAACGGAGCCCGTTCGCGCGAGCGCGAGAAAATGGCGCACGTCATCCCAGTCCACGATGCCCGCCAGCATACCCCTCGCGGGTGCGCGCGACAGATGCAGCACGAGCCGCCATGGGCACACGTCGCCCTGCGGCAGGCTGTCGTGATGTCTGAGGGCGACGGCGCGGCTCAGGGGGCCGGCGCAGTGTACGCGCGCGCCAGCGGCGGCCACGCGCGCGCCGGCGTCCACCCATCCCGGGGAAGCCGTGGCGGCGACCCTTGACAATAAAAGTTGTCAAGGCTAGGTAGGGTCACGTGCTTGACGTTGACGTGATCGACGATCCGGCCGCCGCCACGGCGGCGCTCGAGCCAGTCAGGAACCGGCTGCTGTCGGAGCTGGCCGCGCCGGCCTCCGCCGCCACGCTCGCCACGCGCCTCGGGATCGCGCGCCAGAAGATCAACTACCACCTGCGCGCCCTCGAGGCGCACGGCCTCGTGCGGGTCGCCGAGACGCGAAAGTGGGGCGGCCTGACGGAGCGCCTGCTCGTCGCGAGCGCGGCTTCCTACGTCGTGTCGCCGCGCGCGCTCGGGCCTGTCGCCGCGGATCCGCAGCGCACGGCAGACCGCCTCTCCGCGAGCTACCTCATCGCCCTGGGCGCCCGTGTCGTGCGGGAGGTCAGCGACCTCCTGCGGCTGTCGCGGGAGGCCGACAAGCGCCTTGCTTCCCTGGCGATCGACACCGAGGTCCGCTTCCGGTCTCCGGCGGAGCGCGCCGCCTTCACCGGCGAGCTCACCCGCGCCGTGACGTCGCTCGTCGCGCGCTACCACGATGAATCTGCGCCCGGCGGGCGGTCGCATCGCCTGGTGATCGTCGCTCACCCCACACCGAACGAGACACCCAGAAAGGAGCCAGCATGCCAGTGAGAAAAGACGCGTCCGGACGCCGGTCCGTGCAAGCCGAGGTCGAGGTCCCGGGCAGCCCCGAGGAGGTGTGGGAGGCCATCGCGACAGGGCCCGGGATCTCGTCGTGGTTCGTGCCGAGCGAGGTGGAGGAGCGCGAGGGCGGCACCACCGTCTCTCACTTCGGCCCGGGCTCGAGCATGGACTCGGTCGCGAAGATCACCGCCTGGGAGCCGCCTCGCCGGTTCACCGCCGAGAGCCCGGAGGACATGGGGCCGGGCACCCCGACGGTCGCGACCGAGTGGATCGTCGAGGCGCAGTCCGGCGGGACGTGCGTCGTGCGCGTCGTGCATAGCTGGTTCGCGAGCACCGACGACTGGGACAAGCAGTTCGAGGGGCACGAGCACGGCTGGGTGGCGTTCTTCCGGCTCCTGCGGCTCTACCTGGCGCATTTCCGCGGCCGCCCTTGCGTGCCATTCCAGGTGATGGGCGCCGGAGCCGCGCCGGTCGCCACGACGTGGGACGCGCTGGTCGGCCCGCTCGGGCTCGCGGGCGCCGCCGCGGGGCAGCGGGTGAGCACGGCGGCCGGCGCGCCGCCCCTCGCCGGCGTGGTCGAGCGGGTCGGATCGAGCGAACACCCGGAGCTGCTCCTCCGCCTCGAGGAGCCGGCGCCCGGCATCGCGCACCTGTTCGCGCTGCCCATGGCGGGGCGGGTCTTCCTGCCGATCCGCGTCTATCTCTACGGCGATGAGGCCAAGCCCGCAGCCGCGCGCGCCGAGCCATCGTGGCAGGCCTGGATGGCCGAGCGGTTCCCGGCGCAGTAGGTCGGCTCAGCGCGCGCGACGGGGCTGCATCGCTAGCGGGCCTCGGTGGCCGCGGCGATGATCTTCTTCACCTCCGCCAGCATCTCGTCCGTCTCGGCGTGCTGCGACCGCTCGGCGAAGTACGCCGACAGCCGCTCCGAGCCCGGCTGGATCCGGGCGCTCTCCTCGCGCACCACGACGCGGAAGACCGGCCGGTCGGCGCTGCCGGCGAGATCGACGCTCCCGTCGGTGGGGAGCGCGTCGCGCCGGTAGATCGCGACCCGCTCGTCCCGGAACAGCGCGCGGAGGCCCGAGAGCTGCTCCGGGCTCAGCGCGCCGCCGAGCGCCACCTTCCCCTTGGACCCCTCGAACGTCCCGCTCAGGTCGATCCAGAGGACGGTCTGCTCGCCGGCGCCGCGGCTCACCTCGAGCTGCGCCCAGGGCGCCGGCGGGATGTCCGAGCCGCGATGGCCAGCGCACCCCGCCGCGCACAGCGCGCCCCACAGGCAGCCGGCGAGCGCCGCCCTCCTAGCACGTGATGATCTTGCCACCATTGCTCGTGATGTTGAAGCACGGGTCGACGTCGAACATCGTGTTCAAGATCCGGTTCGCCTCGTCCCTCGCGAAGTCCTTCATCGTCGATGAGCTGTGCGCCGCGTCCGCCTCGGCGGCATACCACCACAGCCACAGGACCTGGTAGCCGACCGCGCCCCTCCCGCTCGGCGACCCGACCCCCGAGCAGCCGTCCATGTACTTCTCGTCGCACGAGTCGCTCTTCGCCGGGCAGGCGTTGCTGCCGTCGTTGCCGTTGTGACCGCACCAGTCCGCGTGGCGCGCCTCGTGGATCAGCGTGCCCGCGCGCTCCACCACGTTCTCGTTGAAGAAGAACGGCATGTAGAGCTCGGTGCGGTTGTCGACGAACACGCCCCAGGTCGTCCGCGCCCGCGCCGTCCCGTCGCCGCACCGCCCGTCGAGCTCGTCGATCTCGCGCATGGCGTAGTTGCCGCCCCAGCGCAGGATATTCCCCTTGAAATCGTTCGTCTTGGTCGGCTGGTTGGGCGACGCGTAGCTGAGGAGCTGGATCGCCTGGAACGTGCGCGCCAGCGGCCTCTTCAGATCGCACGGGGCCTCCCAGCCGAAGCCGCCGTCCCAGTCTCCCTTGTCGAAATCGTAGGCGTCCCAGAAGAAGTCGACCCACGGCTGCGTGCACCAGAAGCTCTTCTGCACCGCGGGCTCGGTGTTCCTGATGGTGTCGCACGTCTGGGCGCGGGCCTCGGAGGAGAGGCCAAGGAGCAGACAGAACGCAAGAGTCGCTTTGATCGTCGTTCGCATGGTCAATCCCTCATCGAGCATCGGTGGCCGGGGTGTCGATCCGAGGCGTCACACGGAATTCAAGAGAGCCGGGCGTGTCCGGCTGCACCGGTCGCCCGGCGTTCGGGTTCAGGTCGGTGGTGTCGGCGACGTCCTCGGCGCGCGCCGTCCGGCCGTCGACGAACCGGACGCCGCCGATGTCGATGCCGAGCGCGTAGAGGCTCGCCGCCGCCGGCCTGCCCATGAGGCCGCCGAGCGCGTAGATGGCCCGCAGCTCGGACGCGGCGCCGAGCTTCTCGAGCCCGGCGATCGCGCGCAGGCGGACGCGGACCTCGTCCGCGAAGAGCTCCTCGTCCGCGCCGGGCTCGGGGAGGGGAGACCTCGCGATCGCGTCGAGCGAGCGGATGGCCTCGCGGAACCCGAGGGCGCCGAGCAGGTGCGCCGCGCGCCACCGCATCTCGCCGGGCCGCGCCGGCTCCTCCGGATCGGGCGGCGCCGACAGCGACCAGGCGCGGTAGGCCGAGACGGCCCCGGTGACGACCTCCGGACCGACGGCCCTGAGCTCCCGGAGGGACACCTCGTAGGAGCGCTCGTCCCCGAGCTCTCCCATCAGCGAAAGGTGCCTGTTCACCATCGCCCGGATGCAGTCCCTGTCGCACTCGAGCGACTGCGACTCCACCCCTGTGTCCTCCGCCGGGTCTGGCTCGGCGGGCGCAGCGCAGCCCGCGAGCAAGGAGAGGAAGACGAGCGTCAAGGATGCTCTGCTGGATGTCAATCTCATGCGTTCACCTCTGGTTGCGTTCATGTGAAGACGATCCTCGCGCCTCGGCGGCAGCGCGCAGGCAAGCCTGCGCGCGAGGCGCGCCCGGGAGAGGGGAGATCGAGACGTCAACGGGGCCCCCTCGACGCCCGTTGCGGTCATGGTGGAAGTCGCCGGGTCAGCGACTCAGGTGGCTCGAGCAGCGCGACGTACTGACCAGCGCGAGCAGCGCGACCGACCTGAGCTACCGAATAGCAACTTCAGGTCCATGCTCTGCAAGCCGCGCTGGCCGGCCGGGCAGGGCGCTGCTCGCGACGGCGATCGGCGCGAGATGGTCGACATGAGGCGGGGAAACAAGGTGTTTGCTCGCGGGGCGAGCGCCGGGGTGGAGCGAGGATCGAAAGGACGCCGAGAACCCGGCGCGGCCGCTCTCGTCGCCCGCTGGAGGCTATGACCTCCATGTGTGGAGGCTGGCGCCTCCAGCGCCGCGCCGGTCCTGGCGCACATCTTCCGGAAAGGTGCCCTTCGCTCGCGCGCCGCTGAGCACCTGCTGCTTACGCGGTACCGTCCAGATTGGTTTCGTTCCGCTTCCACCCGCGCCCCGGGCTGGTGTTCCATGGAACGGTCCCCCACCCACGCGCGAGGCCGATCCCGTGCCCCCTGCCGCATCGCCCAACTTCGCCTTTCTCGCCCACCACGACCCGCGCCTCGTCGTCCTCGGAACGCAGGCGGAGCGCTACTTCGCCGAGGACCCGAACACCTGCCTGGTGAAGCTGCGGCAGTTCGGCGAGATCCTCGCGCAGCGCGCCGCCGCGCGCCTCGGGCTCTACGCGTCGCCCGAGGACAACCAGGCCACGCTGATCAGCCGCCTCCGCGAGCGGGGCGCGCTCGACGCGACCACGCGGCAGCTCTTCCACGACCTGCGCGTCGCCGGCAACAAGGCGACCCACGAGATCCGCGGCGACCACCGCGAGGCGCTGCACCAGCTCAAGATGGCGCGCGAGCTCGCCGTCTGGTTCCAGCGCTCCTTCGGGAACAGCAGGAAGTTCGACCCCGGCCCCTTCGTGCCGCCCCCCGACCCGGCGAAGGAAGACGCCGCGCTCGCCGCCGAGCTCGAGCGGCTGCGCGCAGAGCTGGCCAGGAGCAAGGTCGACATCGAGGCCGTCCGCGCGGCAGCCGAGGAGGAGGGGAAGAAGCGCCTCACGGCCGAGGAGCGCGCCCGGAAGGCGGCCGAGGACGGGGCGCTCTGGGAAGCCCTCGCCACCGAGGCCGAGCAGAAGCGGGCGAAGGACGTCGAGGCCTTCGAGCGCCAGAAGGCGCAGCTCGCGGCCGAGCTCGCGGCCCTCCAGGAGCAGGCCGCGGCCGCGCCGCCTGCCGCCATCCAGGCCGTGGTCGAGCGCGCCGCCGAGGCGGCGCAGGCGATCCTCCTCGACGAGGCCGCCACCCGCCGGATCATCGACGCGCAGCTCCGCAATGCGGGCTGGGAGGCCGACTCCGAGCACCTGGACTACCGGCGGGGGACGAGGCCGCAGAAGGGGAAGAACCTCGCGATCGCCGAGTGGCCGACGGAGACGGGCCCGGTCGACTATGCGCTGTTCGTCGGGCTCGAGGTGTTCGCGGTCGTCGAAGCGAAGAAGATGAGCGTGGACGTGGCCAATGTCCTCAAACAGCAGACGGTCCGCTACAGCCGCGGTCTCACGCTCGAGGGCGAGGCCAGGTTCGCGGGCGGTCCGTGGGACAAGGGGCACCGAGTGCCGTTCCTCTTCGCCACCAACGGGCGGGCGTATCTCAAGCAGATCGAGACCAAGAGCGGTATCTGGTTCCGCGACGCGCGGCGTTCAACCAACCTCGCGCGCCCGCTCGAGGGCTGGTACACGCCCGAGGGGCTCGTCGCGCTCTTCAAGCAGGACATCGCCGCCGCCCACGCCCGGCTCGAGAGCGAGCCCACGGGCTACCTCGACCTCCGCGACTACCAGATCCGCGCCATCCGGGCTGTGGAGACGGCGATCGAGGGCGGGCAGCGCGCGTGCCTCGTGGCGATGGCCACGGGGACGGGGAAGACGCGCACGGCCATCGGGCTCGTCTACCGGCTGATCAAGGCCCAGCGGTTCCGGCGCATCCTCTTCCTCGTCGACCGGAGCGCGCTCGGGGAGCAGACGGTGGACGCGCTCAAGGACGTGCGGCTCGAGAACCTGCAGACGTTCGCGGAGATCTACAACATCAAGGGGCTCGAGGACGCGCGGCCCGACGCGGGCACCAAGCTGCATGTCGCGACCATCCAGGGCATGGTCAAGCGCGTCCTCGACCCGAAGGTGGAGGGCGACGTGCCGTCTGTCGACCAGTACGACTGCATCGTCGTCGACGAGTGCCACCGCGGGTACACGCTCGACCAGGAGATGAGCGACGTCGAGCTGCGCTTCCGCAGCGACGACGACTACGTCTCCAGGTACCGGCGCGTGCTCGATCACTTCGACGCGGTGAAGATCGGCCTCACGGCCACGCCCGCGGCGCACACCAAGGAGATCTTCGGCAAGCCGGTCTTCCTCTACTCGTACCGGGAGGCGGTGATCGACGGCTGCCTCGTGGACTACGAGCCGCCGGTGCCCATCGTCACCGAGCTCGCGAAGAAGGGGATGATCTGGAAGCGGGGCGAGAAGATGCGGCTCTTCAACCCGCGCACCGCCGCCGAGGAGCTTGTCGACGTCAAGGACGAGGTGAAGGTCGACATCGACGGCTTCAACAGCAAGGTGATCACGAAGAGCTTCAACGAGGTCGTGTGCGCCGAGCTCGCCAGGCACATCGACCCCACGCTCCCGGGCAAGACGCTGATCTTCTGCGTCAACGACGCCCATGCCGATCTTGTCGTCTCGCTGCTGGAGGCGGCGTTTGTCGAGCGGTACGGCAGCATCGAGGAGGGCACGGTGGCCAAGATCACCGGACACCCCAGCGTCGATCGCCCGCTCCAGCTCATCCGGCACTTCAAGAACGAGCGTCTGCCCAGCGTGGCCGTCACCGTGGATCTGCTCACCACCGGCATCGACGTCCCGAAGATCTGCAACCTTGTCTTTCTGCGGCAGGTCAAGAGCCGCATCCTCTACGAGCAGATGATCGGCCGGGCCACGCGGCTCTGTCCGGAGATCGAGAAGGCGAGCTTCCGCATCTTCGACGCGGTGGCGCTCTACGAGAACTTCGACCAGCTCACCTCGATGACGCCGGTGGTGAACGACGTGAGCCTCTCGTTCCAGAAGCTCGTGGACGAGCTCCGGACGGAGAAGGACGCCGAGGTGCGGGCGGTGGTGCTCGAGCAGCTCATCGCGAAGCTCCAGCGCAAGCGGCAGGTGCTCAAGGGCGAGGGCCTTGCCCGGTTCGAGGGCATCGCGGGGGCGTCGCCGGCCGAGGTCGCACGCCAGCTCAAGGCGGGGACGCCGGACGCGGCGGTGGAGTTCTTCGCCCAGCACGGGTATCTCGTCAGGCTCCTCGACAACAAGCTCGAGGCCGGCCGGCCGATGATCGTCTCGGACCACGCCGATCGGGTGATCGAGGTGGGGCACGGCTACGGTAAGGCGGCGCGGCCGGACGATTACCTGGACAGCTTCGCGGCCTACCTCCGCGACCACAGCAACACGCTCCCGGCGCTCGTCCTCGTCACGCAGCGCCCGCGCGATCTGACCCGGGAGCAGCTCCGGGAGCTCAAGCTCGCGCTCGACGGGGCGGGCTACAGCGAGGCGATGCTGCGGACCGCGTGGCGGAACAAGAGCAACGCCGACATCGCCGCCTCCGTCATGGGCTTCATCCGGCGGGCCGCGCTCGGCGACCCGCTGGTGCCCTACGGCGAGCGGGTCGACCGGGCGGTGGCGAAGATCGCCCAGAGCCGCGCGTGGACGCCGGTGCAGCGCCGCTGGCTGGAGCGCATCGGCAAGCAGATCAAGGCCGACGAGGTCGTGGACCGGGCGGCGCTCGATCGCGGGCAGTTCCAGGCCGACGGCGGCTTCCAGCGGATCGACAAGATCTTCGACGGGCAGCTCGAGAAGGTGCTGGGCGATCTGAAGGAGGCGATCTGGGAGAGGGCGGCGGGCTGACTGTGATACGGAGGGCGCGCCGACCATGACCACCGCCGACATCGTCCGCAAGCTCTGGGACCTGTGCCACGTCCTCCGGGACGACGGCATCACCTACCACGAGTACCTCACCGAGCTGACGTACCTGCTCTTCCTCAAGATGGCGAAGGAGACGGGCACGGAGAAGGAGCTGCCCAAGGGGTATCGCTGGGACGATCTCTCGGGCAAGACGGGCGTTGCGCTGCTCACCTTCTACCGCGCCACGCTGCTCCACCTGGGCACCGAGGCGTCGGGGCGCGTTCAGGCGATCTTCGTCAACGCCAAGACGTCGATCAAGCAGCCGAGGAACCTCGAGACCCTGGTGAAAGAGATCGAGCGGCTCGACTGGTACTCGGCGCGCGAGGAGGGCCTCGGCAACATGTACGAGGACCTGCTCCAGCGGAACGCGAGCGAGAAGAAGTCGGGCGCCGGGCAGTACTTCACCCCGCGGCCGCTGATCGACTGCATGGTGCGGCTGGTCCAGCCCAAGGCGGGAGAGCTGGTGCAGGACCCGGCGGCGGGGACGGCGGGGTTTCTGATCGCGGCGGACCGATACATCAAGGCGGATGACAAGATCTATGCGCTGAGCCAAAGCGAGCAGGAGTTCCAGCGAAAGAATGCGTTCTACGGCATGGAACTGGTGGAGGACGCGCACCGGCTGGCGCTGATGAACCTGATGCTGCACGGCATCGAGGCGAACCTGGTGCGCGGGGACACGCTCGCATCCGACGGCGAGCGGCTGGCGCCTGCGGACGTGATCCTGACGAACCCGCCCTTCGGGACGAAGAAGGGGGGCGGGCTGCCGTCGCGGAAGGACTTCACGTATCCGACCTCGAACAAGCAGCTCGCGTTCTTGCAGCACATCTATCGCAGCCTGAAGCCGGGCGGGCGGGCTGCGGTGGTGCTCCCGGACAACGTGCTCTTCGAGGAGAACACCGGGGCGCAGATCCGGGCCGACTTGATGGACAAGTGCGATCTGCACACGATCCTGCGGCTGCCGACGGGGATCTTCTACGCGCAGGGGGTGAAGACGAACGTGCTGTTCTTCACGCGCGGGGAGGAGCGCAAGGACAAGGGGAACACCAGGACGGTGTGGGTCTATGACCTGCGGGCGAACATGCCCTCGTTCGGGAAGCGGACGCCGCTCGGGCAGGAGCACTTCGCGGAGTTCGAGAAGGCGTTCGGGGGGGATCCGTACGGGAAGAGCCGGCGGAAGGATCAGGGGGTGGAGGGGCGGTTCAGGAGGTTCACGCGGGAGGAGATCAAGGCGCGGGGGGATAACCTCGATATAGCCTGGCTCAAGGACGAGAGTGTTCATGGGGCGGACGACCTCCCGGAGCCGGAGGAAATCGCGGCCGAGATTCTGGAGAAGCTGCGGACCGCGACGCAGGAGATGGAGGCGCTCAGCGCTTTGATCGAGGTCGGTCGATGAGCGCTCGGCCTGAAGGGTGGGCGTCAGCGACCGTTGGCGAACTGTCGACACTGATCCAGTATGGCTCGTCTGCGAAAACGAGCGAATCGTCTACTGGGGTCCCGGTCCTGCGGATGGGCAATATCGTGGAAGGGAGACTCGTATTCGGCGAGCTCAAAATTCTTCCTAAAGACCATCACGAATTTCCTGAGCTGCTGCTCCAACCACAGGACGTGCTCTTTAATCGCACGAATAGCCCTGAACTGGTGGGGAAGACGGCGGTCTATGAGGGGTATCCCGCTCCTTGCTCGTTCGCCTCTTATTTGTTGCGCGTTCGGCTTCGCGGCTACGAGCCGAAGCTGCTTGCCCATTATATCAATTCATGGGAGGGCAGGAACTGGATCTCGTCAGTCGTGAACCAGCAGGTTGGCCAAGCCAATGTCAATGGCTCCAAGCTGCGAGAGCTGACGGTCCCCGTGCCGCCAATCGAGGAGCAACGCCGCATCGTCGCCAAGATCGAGGCCCTCACCGCCAAGAGCCGCCGCGCCAAGGAGGCGCTCGACGCCATCCCCGCGCTCGTCGAGCGCTTCCGCCAGTCCGTGCTCGCAGCCGCCTTCCGCGGCGATCTCACGGCAGACTGGCGGGAGAAGAACCCCGACGTGGAGCCGGCCGAGGAGCTGCTCAAGCGGATCCGCGCCGAGCGGCGGCGGCGGTGGGAGGAGGCGGAGCTCGCCAAGATGCGGGCGAAGGGGAAGGCGCCGGGGGACGACCGGTGGAAGGAGAAGTACGAGGAACCAACGCCGGTGGATGCGAGCGAGCTACCGGAAGTGCCAGACGGTTGGGCGTGGGCACGGATTGCGGAACTGGGTCAAGACCCGCTAGCACCAGTGCAAACCGGTCCGTTCGGCGCACAGCTTCATAGTAGCGAATTCGTCGTAACAGGCGTGCCAGTAATTGCGGTCGGGAATCTCACTGGAGTTGGATTTACGGATCAGGGCCTTTACTACGTTACAGAAGAGAAGGCTCGGCAGCTCTCTCGTTATGACGTGCAGGCGGGAGATGTTTTGTTTGCTCGGTCGGGTGCGACACTGGGAAAAGTTTGTGTGGCACCGGGCCATGTTCGCGATTGGCGAATGACGGGCCACATACTTCGTTTCCGAGTGAATCAAGAGGTTGTTGCGCCAGAGCTTGTTGTTTATGCGCTGTCGGGTGCACCGTACGTAAAAAACCAAGTCGCATCCGGTATTCGTGGGATGACCCGTCCTGGGTACAATACTGACTTGCTTGAGCGAATTCTCGTCCCTGTGCCTCCGCGAGCCGAGCAGGTGAAGATTCTGCGACGATTGGGGTACATCTTTCAACGCATAGAATCGTTGAAGGATCAACATGCTGATCTTGCTCGCATTCTTGGCGATTTGAGTCGAGCCATCCTCGCCAAAGCCTTCCGCGGCGAGCTCGTCCCCCAGGACCCGAACGACGAGCCCGCCTCTGCCCTCCTCGAACGCCTCCGCGCCGAGCGCGAGCAGAACGGCCAGCCCACCACCGGCGCCGGCCGCCGCCGCGCCGGCGCATCCCCGCCTCCTGCCCCATCCACCCCCGCCGAGCGAGGGAGGAGACCCCAGGCAAGCCGCCGAAGCCAAGCTCCAGCGCGTTCTCGAGGATAGCCGCCAGCTCCAGGTGCCCCACGAGCTCTCATCCATCGGGAACAAGCCTGCGGCCATTGTCATTCCTCAGGAGTGCCGAACCGAGATCACGAGTACCGCACAGCCTGTACCACCAGGCTATCCGCTGTAGCGGCGAGGCCTCTCATGACCATGCGCAGCTCCCTTCTGTTCGCACTCGTCGCCGGCATCGTCGGCGTCTTCATCGGGCGCGCCATGCCGCGCGGCGCACCGCTCGCCCAGGCGCTCGAGAGCGCATCGACCTCGTCGTCCCCTGTGCCATCGTCGCCCATCGCCGCGGCGCCTACCCGAGACGACTGCAAGGCCGAACGCACCGAGCTCGCCTCGACGAAGGCGCAACTGGCCATCTGCATGGCCTTCGTCGCGCCGGTCCACAAGGCCGAGCCGTCCAGCGTTCCCGAGCGAACGGCGCACAACACGCCAGCGTTAGATCCTGCCGATCCCCAACGCACGCCAAGCGCCACGGAGATCCGGCGAAACCGCGAGCTCCTCGACAGCTATCCCGAGGCTGTGATCGTCCAGCATCCGGACGGGACGACCGGTGTCTACAGGCCAGAAGAATGGCCGAACGACGGTGATGGAGTCATTGTCGCACGCAAACTGCCAAGCGGGGAAATTGGATGGTATGCCGGACCAGAGGCCGGGCCGCGTTCAGATCCTGCCGCGTTCCGGCGGCTGGAGCTTCCAGAGGTGACGCCTCCCGCCATCGTGCGCGGAGCGGGCGGGACGCTCACGGTGAACGGGAAGCCTGGCGCACCTGCGTTGCAGAGAATGTTCCCCGGAACGCCCAGACCGGCAGCGCAGTAGGTGCGGATTTCACGCCATCGTGATCACAGAGATCACCGCTGCGTGATCGCTCGGATCAGCGCATCGTGATCACCGGGATCAGCATCGTGATCGGCGGGATCACGGTCGTGATCGCGCGGATCGCCGCTCGTGATCGCGCTGGTGCATCCTGCGCGGCCCACGAGGCGGAGGCGTAGCGGCGCTGGACGTAGGGTCCACCCACCCGGGCATCAGAGGAGGGTCACAGGTGACGACGGCGCGCTCACCCGACGCTTCGCTTCCCCGAATAGCGGAAGCACGTCAGGGGAGGACGGCGCGGATCTCCACGACGGCTACGACGAAGCTTCGGACTCCGAGTCCACGGGCCAACTCGCCAGGAAGCTGGAGGCCCAGGCTACCATGGCGGCCGGCGGCTCGCCTTCACCGTCCCACGACGCGACCAGCGCCTCGAGCTCGCGCTTGGCCGCCATGGCGCGGAGAGTCTCCGGCGATTCGTCGTGCGGACGCATGCGCGCAAGCTCCTGTAGCATCTTATCCTTGTGCAGGAATCCATCCGTCGATGCCGACAAAAAGACGGCTAACGACTGTCGTTCTGGCTCCGGCAGCTTTCGAGCGATCGCTGGTAACCTGAGGATCAATCCAATCTGGTGGTGCGCCCGGAGCACGGTAAGGACATCGACAAACCGTTCCGTGAGGCTGCTCGCATCGACTTCCGCGCGAGGTGCCGGCTCTTCGGACGACGACGGTTTCACCCATGTATGCTGGTCCGAGAACAAGCAGTCGTAGAGTCTGACCTCACCGGGAAGTCGCACGCCTGTCGTCACATCCGGCACGAGGACGGTTCCGACCTCCGGCGGCATGCGCTCGCAGCCGAAGGTCGCTTCGATCTCATGGGCGATCCAGTCCGCGCACGGCTGCTCGTCGGGCGACAGATCGAAGGCGACGTATCGCCGGGTTGCGGTGACGGTCCTTGGGCTGTCGTGGTGCGGGTTCGAGATGAGCCACGGGTCGGCCGGGCTTCGAGATACGATGAATAGCATGCCCCGAAAAGAGACCGTGAAAGAGTCCCTTGGCTCCTTCACTATTTCGACCGTACGCGAGCTGTGGACAATGTAGTAAGGAGCAAGAAAGCTTATCTGAAACCACAGCGGATCACCGGTAGGCTTTCGAAGGTCAATCGTGAAGGAATAGCAGCCATCACAGCCACCGGAGGTGAGATGCAGCGAGTGGTTTCTGAGCATGCCAGGGAAGCGGTCTCCGATGCGACGCAGCATGGAATTCCATCGCTCGTCCTTTGATGCTTGAATCCGCGCGGCCACGAGCCGGGCGTGCTCTTCGGTCTGTCGGATGAGCTCTTCGTCGACATCATTGGTGATTCCAGCGCTACGGGGGTAGTATTGGTACACAATGTCTAGTAGTTGGTCGAGGCTGTGTTTCATGGATTCTGGATCCTGGCGCCGAGGGGTTTGTAGTAATCGCTTCCAAATTGCTCTGTCATCCTGGCCTTGAGCGTCCTGCAGAATATACCAGGAGGGAGATCTTCGCCTCCATCCTTTTTGTACACTTCATTCGCTGACCAATTTGCCACGTCAGCGCTGATGCTGGCTGCCCTGTCCGCCGAGATCTTCCCCCAGACCTCGGTTCGCAATGGCATCCCGATGTGAACCATGCACGCATCGTCGCCCTCTTGATTGTGGGCAAAAACCAGGTGTGCCTTTGCCTCCTGCCAACCACCCGCGACTGTCCCATCGTGGGCAACGATCGTAACAAAATTGAAAGCCCGTGGGTCGATCGGCTTGACGCCTGTGCACCCCATGCTTGGAGCGCCGCTCTGCTGGCAGGGATCCGGCGGGCTCGTCGGGCTAGCTGTCGGCACCTCCGAGCTGTCGCTCGGGCTTTCCTCTTCGTCGTCGTCCTCCGTTTTGTTGCACTGGATCTTCTCCTTGTCGCCATCCTGCGGGCCTTCCGGCGGCGCAGCCCCGAAGTCCCCCGATGCGCTGGAGCTGAAGATGGGAACGGGCGGCCCGACTGGTCCACCTGCGCCCTCACCCTTCACCCACTCCTCGCGGGGATAGCAGTCCCCTACCGTCCAGTTGCATGCCGTCAGCATGCAGATGGCAGTGCCTACAATCGTCAGCAAAGTTGCTTTTGCGTTCATCTTATGCTCCACCGAAGCACAGGACCGACAACGACGAGCACGGACACATAACCTGGGAGCACGAGGCTGCTCCCGCCGACCCAATCCACATTGGCGCTCAGCGACACGCCGAGCGGTCCTGCAGCGTACGCGTTGGTTTGCGCATGCGCGCCTACCGCCATCCCGGCAACGTGCCCACACAATGTACTTCCGCAAGCCGGCATGAAGTAGATCGCGACGGATGGGCCAGCGCTGAAATCGACATTCTTCCAGCCATATCCGAGAGCGGCGATGATGCTATTGTAGACGCCGGCCCCACCCGTCTGGATAGGAGGCACGACGCTGAGCAGATCGTGAACATTGAATAGGATGTTACCGTTGATGCGCCACGATATTCCCGCGTGTGGGCTCACCGCCAGGTGCGTCACGGTGCCAGCCTGGATCCCCCCGAAGCTGATTCCGGCACTCAGCTCGGACGCGTCTGCCTGCGTCGGGACGACACTGAGCAGTAGAGCGAACACTGCCGACGATGAAATCTGCCGGTCTGTCGTGCTCATCGTCTCCCTCACATTCGTCAGAAACACGCGAGCAGCGTGGCGACGCGCCCCATTCTTCTGATCACGGGATCGGCGTCA
This sequence comes from Sorangium sp. So ce406, assembly GCF_051474675.1. Taxonomy (NCBI): domain Bacteria; kingdom Pseudomonadati; phylum Myxococcota; order Polyangiales; family Polyangiaceae; genus Sorangium; species Sorangium sp. So ce406. Next base: position 2,935,551 of record NZ_CP150340.1, read on the forward strand.
AACGGAATCTAGACGAGAACACGACACGGGCCAGAGGTCGTCCCGTCCAGAGCGTGCGCCAGTGCGCGGCCACCTGCGCGGCTCCAGCGCGTGTCGGCCTGCTGGCGCCACCTGCCTGTCCACACTGCCGCGAGAGCGCGCTACCGGCCACGCGCCGCGGGCTGCGCGTGTCGGCTGCGAGCCCGACCCAGCGCGGAGCCGGGCGCAGGCAGCGGTGACCGCGCGCTGTGACGGCCACGCGCGTGGCGCGGCACGACGTCGCTCGCGCGTCCGCGTCGGCGCGAGCGTCGCCCGTCGTGGCCCCATCGGCGGGTAGCCATGAGACCGGCCATGGATGGCTTGATAAGGCTTCGCGGGCCACGCAGCCCGGACGATCCCACGGGCCGCTCCGCTGCAAGGGCGGGCCGCGCCGCACGGCTCACGATCTTGCGGTGCGACGACCACGGCCCGCTCCGGGCTCGCGTCGGGATCGTGTGCCAGACCGGGCCAGCCCTCTCGCCGGATGTCAGGGTTCCGGCGCGCGCGGCGCGCGGCGCCTCGTCCTCGCCGCGCGTGCCGCCTCGGAGCCCAGGAGCCCCCGATCGGACGCCCGCGCGGCACGGCGAATGCTCGGGGACCGGCATGATGCGAACCCTACGAACCTGCGCTCCGCTCTTCGCCCTGGCCCTGACCTCGACCCTCGGTTGCCAGACCTCCTCCACCGATCCGCCGAACGAGGACCCGAACCCGGATCCGGGAGGCGAGACGTGCGACGACACGCCCGGATGTGTGGTCGCCTCCGACAAACAGCGCATCTCGACCCCGGACGTTCCTGCGGAGGACCAGGCCGCGCTCGTCTCGGGCAACTCCGCGTTCGCGCTCGACCTCTACCAGCAGCTCCGCGAGAAGCCGGGCAACGTCTTTTACTCGCCCTACAGCATCTCGACGGCGCTCGCGATGACGTGGGCCGGCGCGAAGGGCGACACCGAGACGGCCATGGCCGGCACGCTGCACTTCGACCTGGGGCAGGACGACCTCCACCCGGCGTTCAACTGGATCGACCAGGAGCTCGAGAGCCGCGGTCAGGGCGCCCAGGGCGCCGACGGGAAGGGCTTCCGCCTGAACGTCGTGAACGCGCTCTGGGGGCAGATCGGCTATCCGTTCGAGACCGCCTTCCTGGACACGCTCGGGCTGAACTACGGCGCCGGAATGCACGTCGTCGACTTCGTTGGCCAGCCGCAGGAGTCGGTCGATCTCGTCAACGGCTGGGTCAGCGAGCAGACCGAGGGCAAGATCGAGAAGCTGGTGCCCGTCGAGGCGATCACCCCCGAGACGGTGCTGATCCTCACGAACGCCATCTACTTCAACGCGGCGTGGCGCACCCCGTTCGAGACCACCGCGACGGAAGACGGCCAGTTCGCGACGGCCGACGGGACCGACGTGACCGTGCCCCTGATGCACGGCAGCCTGGAGATGCCGTACGCCGAGGGCGACGGCTACAAGGCGGTCGCGATGCCCTACGACGGGGACGAGCTGTCGATGGTGATCATCCTGCCGGAGGCGGGCACGCTCGACGCGTTCGAGGCGTCGCTCGACGCGGCGAAGGTCGACGGCATCGTCAGCGCGATGAGCGAGCACCTGGTCGACACAACGATGCCGAAGTTCAAGTTCGAATACAAGCTGAGCCTGAAGGACACGCTGAAGGCGATGGGGATGGAGGTCGCGTTCACGCCCGGCGCCGCCGACTTCACCGGGATCAACGCCGGTGGAAAGCCCTTCATCCAGGACGTCATCCACAAGGCGTTCGTCGGCGTGAACGAGGCCGGCACCGAGGCGGCGGCGGCGACCGCGGTCATCGTCGGCGACGAGTCGGCGCCCCTGCCGGCGTCGCTCGCGCTCGTGAATCCCTTCCTGTTCCTCATCCGCGACAACGCGACCGGCAGCATCCTGTTCGTCGGCCGCATCGCCGACCCCAGCGCGAGCTGAGCACCGCGCGCCTCCTGCGGGGCCCTCCAACATCCCCTTCGCCACGTGCGTGCTTTCGCTGCCGGCAGCAGCGGCCTGTTGGGAGGGAGACAGAGAAAGAGAGAGTACACAGGGAGGCGGGGAGGCGGGGAGGAGAGAGAGAACAGATAAGGGTGGGAGGCGAGAAATGGGGACCATCGTTCGAGCTCCCTCGGGGCCGGCTGACGTTGTCGTCGAGGAGAAGCTCGTGCTGGAGCTCGAGGCCGTCTGATCCCGGCTCTCGCCTCCCCGCCTCCCCGCCTCCCTGTGAATCTCTCCCTCTCCATCTTCCTCTCTGCCCAACGTCCGTGCGTCGAGATGCCGGGGCTTGCCCGCGCCCCAGGGGGCGCGAATTGGGCGGGGTATCCCCCGCCAACGAAATTTCTCCGCCTTGGCAACCTCCGCGCGTGTAGCTGCTTCGCTGAGTGTATCTGTGTTCTTGGCCTGCGCGCCGTCCCACAACGCGTTCATGCGGCCGATGACGTCTACGCCATGCTGTCGCTGGCCTCTTCGGCCGTTGCGCTGGGTCACTGTCTCCCCGCCTGCCTGTTCAATTTTCCGCTGAGAAGGGCCGCAAAAATCAAGCTGCAGCAGCGATAGCACTGTTCCACTCCTCGAACGCCGCCGTTTCAGCTCGCTGTCTGGCGTCGCCTACGGTGTCGCCGCATACTCTGGACGTGATCCCGGCGCGGTCGCGGGGCGGGCGGGATGCGCCTGTCTCCGGACGCACCAGGGAGTCCCTGCGCCCGGCCACGCGCTTGGTCTGGAAACATAACTCATCCTAACAATATATCGGCGAACAAATGAAAAACATCTCTCATACGATGCTCATGCGCGCCCTGATCTGCGGCCTTGTCGTCGGAGGCATCTCGCTGAGCGCACCCGCCGAAGCTCAGGCGGTGGAGTACGGAGTCTACGAAGGCGAAACCTGCCCCGCAGGATACACGCCTTTGACCCCACTCGACGCCTTCTGGACGTTTGCCTTCAGCTGCGATGAGCTCCCCTATTCAGGGGTCTTTCGCATCGCAGACGGGTCTTCGATCGATGGCCCGTGGAACGGCTGCCAGCAGCACGCCGACGATACCCGCGAGCTGGACTACATCCTCTGCAAGCCCAACTACGAGCTCTTCGAGATCGGCGGGACTACCTTTGCGGTCGTGAGAGGCGGAGAGCAGTGCCTGGAAGGCTTCGAGCACGCGGATTTCGCCACCGTCTCCGCCAACTCGGCGGAGATCTGCTCGCACGTCGGGCTCTGGGGGATCGCGAGGATCGGTGGAGGGGGCTCCATCGACGGTGCAGGTTACGATTGCAACGTCCGCGCGACGGACCCTCGCCCGCTCGGTGATGCCATCTGCGTGGAAAGCGATTGACGCTCGAGGCGCTGGTCGCTGCGTAGCAGCATCAGGGCCAGGCGCGGCCCCTACGCCAGGCAGCAGAACGTCGACGGCTCCTTCCGCACCACGTCGCCGATCGGCTCGTCGCCGCTCGGGGCGCAGCCGCACGGATCCACGGCGACGATCTGAGAGTGCTTGTTCCCTCACCCTGGTCCTTGCCCCCGTTGAAGTGGATCGGCGTCCACGGGTCAGCCACGGAAGCCCGCGCCGCGGTGTTCAATTTGCCGGCTATCAGCGCCCATCCATGCCGACCGCGCCACCGTCGCGCGACGGGAGGCGCTGGCGACATCTGCTGAAGTCGTGCTAGATGAGCGTTCCGGGACCCCGCGCTGCTACGGGCGGTGCTCAGAACATCGGGAGAACACGTATGTCGTTGGCATCCACGTCGCGAAGGCTCGGTCGCGCCGCGGCCGCCATCGTCTTCATCGGACTGGCGTCGTGCCGGCCCGGAGGCACCAAGGCGTGCACGGAAGCCGCTTGCGGCGACGAGGTCGAGATCAAGTTCGAACCCGAGCTGGTAGCGCCCGGTCGCTATCATTTCATCGTGGATCTGGACGGCGTGACGCGGCGCTGCTCTGCATCCCTGCCCAACCCCAGCCAGCAGGAGATAATGCCCGAGTGCATGATCCGTCAGGGCGACGGCTCCCTGGCGGCCATCACGATCCCCCGCATGCAACCGAAGGTGGTCGCTCTCCGCGTGGTGCGTGACCAGGCGGTCCTCACGGATACCCGCGCGGCGCCGATCTATGCGGTCGAGCGGCCCAACGGTCCAGATTGCCCGCCCGAGTGCTCGGTCGGCCGTGTCACGGTGGAGATCAAAGAGCCGACCACGGAAGTCCATCGATGAGTCGATCCGGGCAACGGGCGGGGCTCACGGCCGCGGCCGTCGCAGGTGGTCGCCCTGGACGCCCTCGCCGAAGGATGTGGCGTATCGCCGCCGGCGGGGGCCTCGACCGGCGCGCCGCGCTGGATGCTCGCTGCGCTCGGGATCATCCATGTCGCGAGGCGGGCCGCCCGGCGGCCCCGCGGCGCGAAGCCTGCCTGAATCGCGCCGCGCGGCGGCCACCCTCCCGGGTGAGGCGAGCGGCGTCTGGGTGGCAAGTGGCTCTGTGGCGCTCGCGCGGCGCCTACGCGCCGTCGCTCGTGCCCCGAGGGGGCGTCGACCGGACCAGCACCTCGTGCAGCAGCCACAGGCCCGCGGCCGTGACCACCGCGAGCGTCCCGATCGACGGCAGCCCCACACGCGCGGCGAGCACGCCGCCGAGGCTCGGCAGGACCACGCCGCCGACCATGGCCGCGCTCGCCTGGAACCCGATCGCGTGCGCGGTGTAGGGGCCGAGCCGAGCCGGGGTGCGGGACATCAACGTCGGGTAGATCGGCGCGAGACCGAGCCCCGCCAGCATGAGCCCCGCGGCCCCTGGCCAGGCCGGGCCCACCGCGAACAGCACGGTTCCGAGCAGCGCCGTCAGCGTGGCCATGCGCAGGAGCCGGTCCGCGCCCACCCGATCGACCGCCATGCCGAGCACGACGCGCCCGACGCCGATGCTGCCCCAGTAGGCGCCCGCCCACACCCCGGCCGTCTCCGCCGCGACGCCGCGCGCCTCGGTGTTGAGCGTGAAGCTCCACTGCCCGAGCACCAATTCGAGGCCGGTGTAGAGGAAGAACACCGCGATCTGCAGCCACACGCGGCGCTGCCGCAGCGCCGCGGCGAGCGGGACGGGGACGCCCGGCGCCTCCTGCGGGCCTCCGGCGGCCGCCGCCCGCGCGCGGAACGCTCCCTTGACCACGGCAAAGGCCGTGGTCAGGACCAACATGATCGCGCCGATGATCGCGTAGCCCGAGCGCCATGAGCCGGTGGTCGCGAGCGCCGCCGTCGCGATGAGCGGGCCGAGCGCCGCGCCGACGCAGTAACAGGCGTGCAGCCAGTTCACGTGGCGGGCGGAGAAGTTGCTCGCCGCGTAGGTGTTGAGCCCCGCGTCGATCGCGCCCGAGCCGAGCCCGGCGATCAGCCCGCAGAGGATCAGCAGCGGCCAGGCCGGCGTCGTCGTGTAACCGAGCATGGCGACCGTGATGAGCCCGCTGCTGAGCGTCAGCAGCTTGCCCACGCCGAGCCGCTCCACGAGCTTCCCCGCCGCGACGCTGGACGAGAAATACCCGACGCCCGTCCCGACCAGGAGCGCGCCGAGCGCGCTCTGCGGGAGCGCGAACGCGGTGCGCAGCGAGGGCCACGTGACGCCGAGCACCGCGTCCGGCAGGCCGAGGCTCACGAATCCAACGTAGGTGAGGATCAGGAGCGGCGGCACGTGGGCGGCCTCTCCCCAGACGCCCCGCAGGCCATGGAGCGATGTGTCTTCCTCGAAGGATGCATGCGCCGGCGAGGTTACATCTTTTCCGCATGCCCGCCACCGGCGCGAGGCGGCCTCTTCGTCGCGTCGTCGCGTGGTGCACGGTCCTCTACGCGGTGATGCTCGACACGTTCGACCAGCAGTGGAGCCCGGCCCGCCACGCGCTTGACGACGAGGGCGGTGACGGCCTCGCGCACCTCGTCCGAGAGGTAGGGTAACACCCCGGTGCTGCCCAGCGGCGCGATCGCATGGACGCCGGCGGCGAGCAGGAGGACCGCCGGCGCGCGACAATATTTACTTGCGTGAATATACACGCTAGTGCATATTGCGCCCATGCCCAGCTCGGAGTTGTTCGAAGTGCTGGCCGACCCGACGCGGCGTCTCCTCGTGGAGGCGCTGCTCGACGGCGAGCGCGCGGTCGGTGAGCTCGTCGAGATCGTCTCGATCCAGCAGTCCGGCGTCTCGCGCCACCTGCGGATCCTCGGGGAGGCCGGGTTCGTCGCGGTGCGGGCGGAAGGCACGAGGCGCCTCTACTCGCTGCGCCCGGAGCCTTTCCGGCAGCTCGACGACTGGGTGGGGCGCTACCGGTCGCTCTGGGAGAAGCGCCTGGATCGGTTCGGTGATGCGCTCGAGGCGAGACGAACGGCGCGGAAGAGCGGGACCAAGAAAGGACGAAGTGAATGAACGCGATAGCCAATAAAGCCAGCATCCTCATCGAACGCACCTACCCGGCCTCGGTCTCGGAGCTCTGGGAGCTCTGGGCGACCAAGGACGGCTTCGAATCCTGGTGGGGTCCCGAGGGATTCCGGGTCGAGGTCCACGCGATCGAGCCGAAGGAGAACGGGCTCCTCCACTACACGATGATCGCCGACTCCCAGGAGATGATCGAGGCGATGAAGCGCGGCGGGCAGCCGACGTCCCACGAGGTGCGCGCCCGCTTCAGCGCCTTCTCGCCGGAGAAGGCGCTCACCATCACGAGCGTCATCGACTTTCTTCCGGGCGTCGAGGCCTACGAGAGCCACATCGACGTCCTCTTCACCCCGCTGGCGCACGGCGCGCACATGACCGTGACGCTTCACGCGATGCACGATCCGCACTTCACGGAGATGCAGAGAGCCGGCTTCACCAGCCAGCTCGGCAAGCTCGACAGACGCTACATGAAGTGAGCGTTCCGTCGCGGGACGCTCCACCTGGCCGGGAGGCTCGCCGGCGCGGGCGACCGCCGCGCAGCGGTGTGGCCGGCGACGTGATCGTCGGCCATGATGTCCACGTGCTGTATGTCCGCCACGTGCCGGGTCCGCCGCTCTCGGCGCACGTCGCCGAGCTCTGGTGCCTTTCGGCTGCTCCGCCCCGCGCGGCCGAGCGCATCCTGCCCTCGGGCACCCTCCAGCTCGTCGTCAACCTCGACGAGGACGAGCTTCGCATCCACGACGGCCCCGCCGTTCGCCGCCACGCCGGCGCCGTCGTGTCGGGCGCGTACCAGGCCTCCTTCGGCGTCGACACACGCCAGCACGCGTCGATGGTCGGGGTCCACTTCCGCCCTGGCGGCGCGTGGCCGTTCCTCGGCGCGCCGCCCGGCGCGCTGACCGACACGCACGTCGACCTCGCGGATCTCTGGGGGCGGCGAGCGGCGGAGCTCCGTGAGCGCCTGTGCGCGGCGCCGGACCCGCGCGCTCGCTTCGCGCTGCTCGAGCGCGCGCTGCTCGAGCGCCTGGCGCATGCGCGCCCCGGTCATCCCCTGGTGCCGCACGCGATCGCGGCGCTCGAGGGAGGCGAGCGGCGCGTCGCCGACGTGGCGGCCACGCTCGGCATCAGCCACCGCCGGCTCATCGACGTGTTCACCGCCGAGACCGGCCTCGCCCCGAAGGCCTTCGCCCGGATCACCCGCTTTCGGCGGGCGCTTTCGTCGGCCGAGAGGGAGCGCGATCCGGACTGGGCCCGGCTCGCCGCCGCGTCAGGGTTCTGCGATCAGTCGCACCTCATCCGCGAGTTCGTGGCCCTCTCCGGTGATTCGCCGACCGCGCTCATCGCCCAGTCCTCCCGCGAGCGCGTCAAGTTGCACCACATCGCCATCGCCGCGTCAGCCGCGCCGGAGGGGGCGCGGGGAAGGGGCCGGCGCCACGCGCGACCTCGAGGTGTCCTGATCGGATGACCGCGAAGGCCCGGCGCCGGGGCGCACCGCAGCGCGACCGGCGACGCGCCGGACCGCTTCCAATTCGTCCAAGACCGGGTTGCCCGACGGTCGTAGACATGGGTCATGACGCAACGCTCGCTCCAGGTTGACACGAAGGTCGGCGATCCTGGGAACAAGTTCAAAGCAGCCCCGCGGGCGGCCGCACGGCCGCGCGCCACCGTCAGGGTGAACAGGGCAAGGAAGCGCTTCGCGGCCGCGGCCGCGCTGCTCGGGGGGGTCGGGCTTGCCGCACCGGCGGCCGCGCAAGGGGTCATCGGCACCGGCTCCGGGCGAGCCGGGGCCACCGTGGCCGCGGTGGTGGCGCTGATCGGCGCGGTCGTCGGTGGGCTGGCGCTGGCCCGCTCCGGCGGTCGTATCGGCACCGGCAACGGGCGTGACGGGGCCATCGTGGCCCTGGTGCTGGGCGTGATCGGCATGCTCCTCGCTGGGCTGCACCTCGCCACCTCCACCGGTGGCGTCGGCACCGGCAATGGGCGAGGCGGGGCCATCCTGGCCCTGGTGCTGGGGCTGATCGGCGTGGTCCTCGGTCGGCTGGCACTGGCCCGCTCCCCCCGCAGCGGCTGACCGGCTCCCCGTAGAGCGTCGCGCTCGCCCCGAGCTCTGCGAGGGCAGGGAAGATGGACGCCTCGGGCCCGCGCGTCGCGATCGCGTACTCGATCTGCAGGTCCACGATCGGGTGCACTTTTTCTCCTTTGCGTGGCCGTCGCCGGTGTCCACGGTTCGGGCGCTGCGCCGCCCCTTGTCGCCTGGCAAGCCACATCGGCTCGTCGATGTGGCCTCCCAGGCGACGACAGGACAGGTGACCGCGGGCTGCCCGTCGCCGCGGGCGGGCCGTCGGCGGCGCAGCGCGACGGCGAATACCTCCGCGGGCGCGTTCGCCGTCGCGCGGCGCGGCCTCCCGGCGCGCTTGGCCTGCGAGGTGCAATGCCCCTCGCCAGGCGCGGGCGACCTGTCGGGAGCGCGCAGGACGGGCCGACGATCCGCACGAAGAAACGGGCGACGACGGCTCCTGCGTTTCGGCCGCGCCCGGGTAGAGACCTGAGATTTGCCGCGCAGCGGCGAATCGATCGCGAGAGGGATGCAATATGAGGCCGGTGAACATGTTTAACAACAAGTCTTATATTTCGGCGTTGGTGTCATGCCTCCTCGCCGCGGCGTGCGCGCCGGTCGAGCTCGCTGACGAGCAGAGCGACGTCGGCGCCGAGTCGACCCAGGCCGACGAGATCGAGGAGACGGGCGACGCCTCTGCGGCGCTCTACGACGGCTCGGGAAACAATGTGCGTTTCCTGGGGGCCACCGACTGGGCCTGGCACTCGACCGTCTCGGTCAATACGGACGTGCCCGGCATCGGCGCCGTCCGGTGCACGGGCACGATCATCGGTCCTCGTCACGTGATCACGGCGGCGAGCTGCATGCCGTCGACGCGGTCGATGATCGGGTTCTTCTGGGACGGCGCGCCGGACGACGCCTTCACACCCCGCGCGAAGGTGGAGCGCGTCTTCGAGCGCGCCGGGGTCAACGCGACGACCAACTGGCAAGACCCCGGCCACGTCTCGTGGAACATCGCCGTCCTCGAGCTCGACCGGACCGTGCCCTGGCAGGTGCCCGCCTGGCTGAACAGCCGCGACCCGGCCTACGGCAGCTTGGCGTTCCAGACCGGCCTCGGGGCCCACAACGGCGACCCCTCGACCTTTGGCATCCTGGCCGAGCACGTGACCTCCGTCCGCCAGTCGGGGAGCAACTACGCCTTGAGCTGGCTCCTGACGAACGATCCCGCCTCCCCGGAAGGCACCGCGGGTACCCGCGGCGGCGACACGGGCGGCCCGCTCTACGCCTGGGGCCCCGCCTGGGGCGTCCATGCCCTGGGGAGCCTCGGCGGCTCCAACGGGCTGCCCCCGGGCCAGGCGATGACGCTCCTCGGGGTCTACTCGGGCACCAACCCCTGGGACTCCTTCGGCAACCGCGCAGGCTACACGCTCATCTCCCCGCGCAATCACGAGTTCATCATGTCGGCCATGGGCATGAAGACCCGCGACCTCATCGGCAGGCTCCGCACGGGCGAGGAGATCGCGTCCTTCGACGCGACGGGCTGGGACGACATCGCCTGCACGGACGTGTGCGCGAAGCGCCCCGAGTGCGTGGCCTCGAACCTGTTCGAAGAGCCCTCCATGCGCCGCTGGACGTGCAGCCTGCTCCGCACGATCACCGGCACGCAGGCTTTCTTCGGCAGCACATCGAGCTCGAAGACGAGCGCCTCCTGCTCCCGCGACGCGACCGGCATCTGCCGACTCTGAGCCGCGAGGCTCACCCTGCGGCTCAGCCCGAGCCCCTGCGCGCCGCGTCCTCCCCCCACCAGGGCCGGTTACAAGGCCGAATCAAGGACGCGAGCGCGCCCGAATGCCCGGTGTCGCCGCCGTTTCACAGGGCGACGATAGAGCAACGGCGCGATGCGACCGACATCGGCTGCCTGATGGCGGGAGCTTCTGCGGTGCTCTTGATGCCGTCACGCAGAGCGATCGTTCAAAGTACTCTGTGGTGGCCTGCCACGTCTGCCCGCGCGGCCCGGGCTCCCTACGGCCGGCCAGCACAGGCTTCGTCGCTGTTCCATCGGGGGCGCACCTGCCGCTCGCCGATCGCGACCGTGCCTCGCGCGTCGGTCACCACCCCCCTGATCCGGAGCGCTTGGCCGATGGCACAAGCTGGCTCGCCGAGCACGGCCGGCCATCCGATGAACTCGCACCGGCCGTCCTCGAGCTCCGTGAGCTCGATCCGCCCGCGGCTGGTCGTCGCAGAGGAGGGGTCGTCGATCACGGTCGTCGTGACCTCGAGCTCTACGCCCTCGGGCTCCAGGCCGAGCGTCCGGACGCTGGTCCACAGGTGCCAGCCGCCCTGCGCGCCGTGGGCGAGCTCGACCTCCTGGCCGTCGGCCAGCGGCTCAAACTGCCACTCGCCGGTGCCGAGCTCGACGACGCCCGGCGCCGGCGGCTCGTCCCCGCCGGCGCAGCCGGGGGCGAGCGCAAGGAGCACGACGAGACCGGCGGCGGACGTCGAGCAGGGCACGGCGGCGACTCCTACGAGCGCCGGCGGCGGCGCACGGCCAACAGCAGCCCGAGCAGCGCGCCGCCGAGGCCGCCGGCGCTGCCAGCATGGCCGCCGGCGCTGCAGCCTCCCGAGGTGGCCTCGACGGCGGGCGGCGGCACGTCGACCGGTCGGCCGCCCGGCAGCGAATCGGGCAGCTGCGGGACGCGCCCGTCGTAGAAGGACGCGGGGACGGGCTCGTCGGGAAGCACGCAGGTCGTCTCCCGGCTGCCGTCGGCGGCGATGGCGCCGACCGCCACATGACCGGTCGAACAGCGGCAGGTCGGCGTCATGTTCATGGGCACGCACTCGCCGTTCGGACCGCAATCGAACGTCGCACAGGGATCCGCGAGCGGCGGCGCGTCGGGAAGCGCCCGGTCACCCGGGTTGAGGAACGACATGCGGAGGTCCTGGCAGGTCACCGTCGGCCGACCCGACGGATCGAACGTGGTGCGCGCGGTCGTCCCCGGCACGCACGCGCAGGCGGCCACGGGCTGGGCGCCGCCTTCCACCTCGACGACGCGGCACAGGCCGCCTGCGCCGCACGCCGCGAAGTCGCACGGCGACGCGGCGGCAGACTCGCCGCCCGGAGCGTCCACGCACAGGTCGCGGCCTTCGACGTACCGCGGGAGCACGCGGACGTTCGATACCTCGGGACCGTCGGTGCGCCGGAAGATCGGGTCGACGGTCATCTCCTCGGGCGACAGGCGGGTGTAGAGCCGGGTGATGGTCGCGTTGCCCTCCAGGAGCGGCAGCAGCGCGTCGCGCGCGGCCACCTGCGCCTCGTCCGAGCTCATCGTGTTGCGGACCTGCTCGGCGATGGTGGCCGTCGGTCCGCTCATCTCCGTGACGAAGCCGCGACCGCCGGCCTCGTCGACGCCGCGCGCGACGAGCGCCGTCCAGTTCGTCTGCATCGGCCACTCGTACGGCCTCCAGACGATCTGGTCGTCGTCGATCTCGACGTCCGGCCAGTTGGCCGGCCCGTAGCGCCGGTCGCCGAGGAGCATCACGGTGATGCCCATCTCCGGCTCGGCCGCGATCGCCGTCAGCCGGATCGGGATCGACGGCGACCCCGACGGAAGCGTGAAGCGGAACGGCTGGATGTCGCTGACCTCGGCGTCCGGCTGGAGCCGCAGCGCGAGGAACTTCATCCCCTCGCTCGTATAGATGCGGATGTACGGCGCCATCGCGTCGTTGACGCGGAACCCGTTGCCACGAAGCCAGGCGACGAGCGCCTCGGGATCGGTCGACTCGATCACGGCCACGTCGTACGGCCCGACCTCTTCCCGGAGGTGCACCGTGACGCCGCCGTCATCGACGCCGCCGCCGCCCGCGGTGGGCCCCGCGCCGTCGAACACGGGGGGGTAGCAGGTCGGGCCGTCGGGCCACTGGAACTGCGGGCCCGTCGCTGCATCGAGGGCGGTGAGCGCGAGCTGCGGGAACACGGCGAGGCTGTCCGCCGCCGGCACCTCGGCGAGCGGAATCACCCAGGCGAAGTCCGGCGCCGCGCCCGCATACTGGATCTGCGTCACCATCGTGACCGACCCGTCCTGGTTCGTCGCGAACAAGATCCGCTCCGCGGTCTGGTCCACCGGCTGTCGTCCGCAAAAGAATCCGCCGCACGCCTCGGCGGGTCGCGGCGCTGTCGTCAGCGCCGCAGCCGCCACCACCGTAGCCGCCCACAGCTTGCGCATCGTCCAAAACCTCCTCGCCCGACCGACCGGGCGAACGCCCCCGGGCAAACCCAGTGCCACGATCGAAAGAGAGGCGATTCCTGGGTACAACGCCGCAGGCGACCGACCCGGGTCGGGCGCCCGCGGCTCCACCAAGCTACCTGCCGCGCACCCGCAAATGCAAGCCGACCGCTGGCCGCCACCGGCGTCCGCTCCCGGGCGACACCCCGTCGAGGAGGGGCGCGATCTGCCCCTCAGGTCTTATCCGTTCCGCTCGACATCGCCATCAAGTCGTCCACGAACCGGCGCATCAGGCGCACCAGGTCGTTGAAGTCTTCCTCACTCCACCTGGCGAGGGTAGGGGCCGCAATCCTCTGACGCGCGGCGTCCAGTGCTTCCGTCATCTGCCGCCCCTTGTCGGTGATCACCGCCTCATGGACGCGACGATCGGCCGGGCTTGGCCGACGTTCGATCAGCCCCAGGCTCTCGAGCTTCGCGACCTGGCGGCTGACGGTCGTGTAGTCGCGCCCGGCTCTCTCCGAGAGCTCGACCACGCCGATCGGCCCGTAGCGCTCGATCCCCACCAGCAGCGGAAAGAGGGCTCGATCCAGGGAGATGCCCGCCTCCGCGAGCAGCGCCTGGTCGCGCTGCGGCTGATTCATGAGCGCCACCAGATCGACCATGGCGCCGTGGAGCTCGCGGAGCTTCTTTTTTGTAGTCCGTGTATTTTGCACAAATTCTCTTGACGCTTCGCTCGGTGTAACTATATGCATAGTACACATATCTGAAACGCAGTCCAAGATAAAGCGGAGCTCGCCGTGGAATCACATTTTTCGACGGATGTCCTGATCGTTGGCGCGGGTGCTGCTGGGTTGACCCTGGCCATTGAGCTCGCCCGTCGGGGCGTCGCGTTCCGGCTCATCGAGAGGCTGGACGGGCCGTTTCCCGGCTCGCGCGGCAAGGGGATCCAGCCGCGCAGCCAGGAGGTGTTCGAGGATCTGGGCATCCTCGACCGCGTCGTCGCGGCCGGCGGCCTGTACCCGCCTCAGCGGGAGTATCGCGACGACGGAGGCTACGAGGAGTCGCAGATCATGGAGCCTCAGGACCCGACGCCCGGCGAGCCCTATCGTCTGGCGCTCCTCGTGCCCCAGTTCCTGACCGAAGCCGCGATGCGCGAGCGTCTGGCGGAGCTCGGGAGCTACCCGGAGTTCGGCCGCGAGCTGAAGCGCTTCGAGCAGGATGGCGAGGGCGTCAGCGCCCGCATCGCTGGCCCGACGGGCGAGGAGACCGTCCGCGTCCGCTATCTGGTCGGCGCGGACGGCGGCCGCAGCGTCGTGCGGCACGCGCTCGGGATCGGTTTTCCCGGCAAGACCCTGGGGGTGCGCGCCGTCGTCGCCGACGTCGTCCTGGATGGGCTCAGCAGGGCCGCCTGGCATCAGTTCAACACAACGTCGATGGAAACGCGGATGTCGCTGTGCCCGCTCGCCGGCACCGACATGTTCCAGCTGCAGGCGCCGATCCCTCTGGAGGGCGATGTCGATCTCTCCGCGGAAGGCCTCACGGGGATGGTCGCGGGCCGCACGGGCCGGGGCGACATCGTGATCCGTTCGGTCTCCTGGGCCTCGGCCTATACCATGAACGCGCGCCTCGCCGACCGTTACCGGGACGGGCGCGTCTTCCTCGCCGGCGACGCCGCGCATATCCACCCGCCGACGGGTGGGCAGGGCCTCAATACGAGCGTGCAGGACGCCTACAACCTCGGCTGGAAGCTCGCCGCCGTCCTGGGAGGCGCGCCGGAGGCGCTGCTCGCGACCTACGAGGAGGAGCGCCGGCCGATCGCCGCGGGGATGCTCGGCCTGGCGACGAAGCTGCTGGAGGCGGCAAAGCGAGGTGTCATGCGCCGCGGGCGCGAGGTGCACCAGCTCGATCTGGGATACCCGGAGTCGTCGCTGGCCATGAAAACGCCGGAGCGCGGCGGCGGCATCCTCGCCGGCGACCGAGCGCCGGACGCCCCCGTCCGCGGCGCGGCGGGGGTGCCGACACGGCTCTTCAAGCTCTTCCAGGGGCCGCACTGGACCTTGCTGGGTTACGGGCTGGACCGGCGCTCGGCCGTCAAGCCGCGCCCCGGGCTCCACATTCACGCCGTCGGGCCGCACGGCGACATCGTCGATGACGGCGGCCATCTCCGCGCTGCCTATGGCGTGTCGCCCGGCGACTGGGTGCTCGTCCGGCCGGACGGATATATCGGCGCCATCGTGTCGTCCGATCATGCATCGGCTCTGGAAGCCTACCTGGTCAGCGTCGGCCTCCCATCACAGGGATGACAAGGACCAGTTCCGCCCTCCAGGAGCCCGGCCATGAATCCGGATAGAGATTTCAACGCAAAGGCGCAAAGACGCAAAGACGCAAAATTAAGAACAAATTCATGCATTTTTGCGCCTTTGCGCCTTTGCGCCTTTGCGTTGAATCTCTCCTCTCGCGAGGCAGATCCCTGGCAAGACTTCTGACCCGCTCCCCGCTGAAAAGGGCTGCTAAATAAGGGGATCCCTCAGGGCTACTTCACCACCTCGCCCGACTTCAGATCGAGCTTCAGCTCGCGCAGGACCTCCGGGTCGGCGCAGACGACGTTGGGGTTCGAGCCCTGCACCTCCTTGCGGATGAGCGCGGAGAGCTTCTGGCCCATGTCGAAGCTCGGCACGAGCGCGGCGAAGAACCTCTGGCCGCCGTCGCGGGTCACCGCGAAGCGCGCGCTCGCGAACTCGGTGTGCCCCTTGAGGGCCTTGCGGGTGAGCGGGAAGTCGTAGTCGTCGGGGGTGATCTTGCTGAAGGTGTAGAGCACGACCAGGTTGCGCGGGCACGCCGGACCACCCGGCTTGACGAGCTGACGCTGCGACGACTTCAGCTCCGGTCCGGGCGCCTTGTCGAGCGGCACGGTCGAGCCGCCGGAGCGCTCGCCGGGCTTGCCGTGGCGCAGGAGCGCCCCGCCTGCCGCGATCCACAGGGTGCCGTCGCTCGCGGTCGCCAGGTCGTGGGCCTTGACGCCCTCGGGCAGGGGCGTGCGCTCCCACGTCTCCCCGCGGCGCGCGAACACAGCGCCGTCGCTCAGCACCCAGAGCGTCCCGTCGCCGGCGACGGCGGCGTCGGCGACGCCTGCCTCGGGCTTCGGCCCCTCGACCTCCTTCCATGTCGCGCCGTCGAAGCGCGATACGAACCCGTCGAAGATCCAGGCGTCGTTCGCCGCGCCCGTGAGGACCTGCGGCGAGGCGCTCTGGTGATCCTCGCGCTTCGCGCGATCGAGCCCGAGGATCGTCGAGGTCGTCGCGCCGGGCTGCCATAGCTCCAGCGACGGGTCGCCCGCGCAGCTCCGCCCGTAGCTGAGGACCTTGCCGTCGCCGGTCGAGCCCACCGCGACCGGGAGCACCGCCGTGCGCTGGATGGGGTGGTCCAGGCCTTCTATCAAGCACTCCTTCTTCACCGAGGGGGTGAGCTTCAGCCCGGGCTTCGGCCCCCGCACGGCCACGAACTGCGACGCGAAGAACGGCGCCATCACCGGGGCCTGCAGCGCGACCACCGAGGCCCCCATCTTCGCCAGCCCCACGAACGAGTTCCCGTGCTTCTCGTGGCGCTGCTGCCAGCCCCGCGGCCCCAGGGTCCAGAGCTCGGCGATGCCGGTCCGCCCCGTGTCCCCGGTGGCGATGACGTCGATGGAGTCGGGCCAGCGCCCCACCACGCCGGCCACGTGGCGGGCGCCGGACGGCAGCCGCAGCGACTTCTGGACCTCGATCGTGCCGTCCGGCAGCAGCACGCCGAGCGGGTAGCCCCACCAGCCGTCGGCCTCGTCCTGGGCGCTGACGCCGCTGGCGAGGAGCATCGCGCCCTCGATGGGCAAGAGGCGCACCTCATCGAAGGGCGCGCGGGCCACCGGGATGAACGGCGAGGCCGGCGCCGCCTGCGCGGAGGCCCCGGGCGCGGGCTGCGCCTCCTGGGCGGCGTCGCCGGACGGCGCCGGCGCGTCGCCGGACGGGCGCGCGCCCGCGCCCGCCGGATCCGGCGGCGGCGCGGAGCCGCAGCCCGCGAGGATCATCCACAGCACGCCCGCGCCCATCGATCTTCCGCGCATCGCTATTCGGCCTCCTCCGCTCGTTTCCTCGTCGCTCGCCCGCAAGCCGCCGCGCTCACGGCGCGAGCCTCCCGGACGCCACCGTGATCTCGCCCTCCACGAGAGCGTCGCGCTCGTCCACGCCCTCGGGGTGCGCGACCCGCTGGTACGCGACCCGCCAGGCGATCTCCCGGCCCTCTCCGGCGGGCCCCACCTCGAGCGGCACCGTCACCGGCGCCGCGTGCACGCGGTCGTCGGCGGTGAGGTGCCGCCCGACCTGGCCCGGCCTGATCGCGAAGTGGCGCGCGAGGAATCGGTCCGTCTGTCCCAGCACCATGTCGTCGGGCCCCAGCGCCTCGGCGCTGATCTCCAGGCGCCGGAAGAGGTCCCCGGTCGGGAACGCGTGCCCCGCGTTCGCGGGCGCGAGGGTGATCTCCACCGCCGTGGCCGAGGTGCGCCGGGCCGACACCGAGACCGCGCTGCGGACGAAGGCCGGGTCGCGCGATCCCACGAAGGCGTGGCTGCGCCGGCCCGCCGCGCCCGCGGGCATGTGGCAGTCGGCGCAGGGCCGGTCCGCGGCCGGCGAGCGCCGGTGCTCGGTGAGGGTCGACTGCATGAGGTGCTCGGGCCTGCGGCTGCCGCGCGCCGCGGGGAAGGAGAACTCGTGGCAGGAGGCGCAGGCGGCCGCGCCGGCGAAGCGGGCGTCGCGCACGACGGGGTGCGGCGCGGCGGGCGGCGGCCCGGGCCGGGTCCAGGGCGCGGCGAGCACGCCGGCCGAGGCGTCGGCGGACGAGGCGGCGGTGACGTGGCAGGTCACGCAGCCGACGCCGAGGGCGCCCACGGCCTCGGGCTCGGGCTCCGCCGGCACGGCCTCCGGCGCGTGGCAGCCGCGGCAGAAGGGCATGGGCTCGATGGCGAACGCCCGGCGGTAGGCCGGCTCGGTGTCGGCGCTGCGGTGCAGCGAGGCGCGCCACTCCCGCGCGACCTCGTCGTGGCAGCCCTCGCAGGCGCGGTTCGCGGCCACGGCCGCGTCGAGGCGGCCCCGCGCCGGCGCGGGCAGCGCCGGGCGCAGCGCAGCCGCCGCGCCGGGCGCTGCCGCGGCCTGCGGGGCGGGCGGCGCGCCGGCGCGATCCGGCGCGGCGGCGCACGCGCCCCCGGGCGCGAGCAGCAGACCCACGAGCAGCCAGGCACCCCGCACGCGACCTCTGCGCCGCGTACATCGAGCGCGGCGCCTCGAGGTGCTCAGAGGCCGGCGCGCCGCACGGCGACGCCGACGCCGGCGGTGCTCCAGCAGCCGCCCATCGTCCAGGAGATGGTTGTGTTGGAGTTGGCCACGAGGTAGCCGGCCAGCGCGACCATGGTCGCCGGCTCGGTCAGGCGCCGGTTCATGGTGGAGGTCGCCGCGCCGGGGCTGATGGTGGGGCTGGCGTTGGCGTTGCGCGCCGCCATCACCGTGTACACGAACGACCCGCTCGCGCTGAAGTTGGTGCTGACCCCTCGGATCGCCGTGGCGCCGCAGTCCGTCGCGCTGGTGTGGATGCCGGTCGTGGTGGTGCTCGCGAACGGGTTCGCCTGGTGCACGCCCTTCAGCTCCACCACGTTGGCGAAGTACACGCCCCAGGTGTTCGAGTTCGCCATCTGCACCACCACGGGCTGGTTGCCGGCGCCGGCCGGAAGCTGGCTGTCCAGGAGGTAATAGATGTGCGCCGCGGCGTTGCTCTCGCCCGGCACCCGCTGCGTGTTGAAGAGCGTCATCGGCGTGCCGTCGTAGGTGACGCTCACCGGCACGAGCGAGTTCTCGGAGGCGACGACCCCGACAAGGACCATGCGATCGTGGTCCCGCGGCGTCTGCAGCGCGTGGGTCACGTTGATGAGGGGCGCCGAGTCCCCGATGGTGCTCAAGGTGCCGGTCGTGCCCGAGTTGACGACGACGATGTCCGGCGTGACGACGCAGTTGCCGTTCGAGCAGATGGACCTCGTCCCCGAGCACACGTGGCCGCAGTCGCCGCAGTTGCTGGCGGTGCCGAGCTGGGTTGTGCAGCCGGCGCTGGGAGCGCCGCAAGCCTTCCAGCCCGGGTCGCAGGTGGGCACGCAGGTGCCGGCCGTGCAGGCGGTGGCGCTCGCGTGCGCCAGGAGGCACCGGGTGTTGCAAGCGCCGCACGCGTTGATGTCGCTGGAGGTGTCCTTCTCGCAGCCGTTCATCGCGTTGCCGTCGCAGTCGCGCCACAGGCCGCTGCACACGGGGCTGCAGCCCGACGCGCTGCAGTTGTTGCTGACGACGTGGGCGCTGGCCCCGCTCTGGCACACGAGGTTGCAGCCGAGGCAGTTGCTCTCGTCGTTCCACAGGTCGATGTTGCAGCCGTTCTTCGGTACGCCGCAGTCGTCGTACTGCGCGGTCGTGCACACCGGGTTGCAGGTGCCGTCGATGCACTGGTTGCTGGTGGTGTGGAGGGTGTTGCACTGCGTGCTGCAGTCGCCGCAGTGCCCCTCGTCGGTCCTGACGTTGGCCTCGCAGCCGTCGGTCAGCGAGCTGTTGCAGTTGGCGTAGTCCGCCCGGCACCCGGCGAAGCTGCAGGCGCCGGCCTGGCAGGTGGCGGTGGCGTTCGCGTAGATGGTGTTGCAGTCGACGCCGCCGGCGGCCGCGCAGGCGCCGCAGTGGGTCTGGTTGACGTTGATGTTCGTCTCGCAGCCGTTGTCCGGATTGCCGTCGCAGTCGCCCATCCCGCTGTTGCAGGTCCTCACCTTGCAGTCGCCGGCCTCGCACTTGGGGGTGCCGCCGGCGATGGTGCAGGCCTCTCCGCAGCCGCCGCAGTGGCTGAGGCTCGTGTCCGTGCTTGTCTCGCAGCCGTCGGCGTAGCCGCCGCCGCAGTCGGCGAAGCCCGGCGCGCAGGTGTCGATGGCGCAGCCGGTGGCCGTGCATTTGCCGGTGCCGTTGGCGACCGTGCACAGGCCGCCGCACGTGCCGCAGTTCTCCGGATCCGCGGCGAGGTCCACCTCGCAGCCGTCCTCGGGGTCGCCGTTGCAGTCGCCCCTGCCGGCCGGGCAAACCGTCTCGCCGCACACGCCGTTGCGGCACCAGGGCCTGCCGCCCTCCGTGGGCGTGCACGCCATGCCGCACCCGCCGCAGTGCAGCACGTCGCGGGTGGTCGCCCTCTCGCAGCCGTCGTCGATGGCGCCGTTGCAGTCGGTGTAGCCCTCGTCGCACTCGATCTTGCACTCCGACTGCTCGCAGTACGCGTCGCCGTTCGCGGCCGGGCACAGCGTGTCGCACCCGCCGCAGTGGCTCGAGTCGGTCGAGGTGTTCACCTCGCAGCCGTTCTCGGGATCACCGTCGCAGTCGGCGTAAGGCGCCTCGCACGCCTCGACCCTGCAGGCGCCGCCCTGGCACTCGGCCGTCGCGTGCGGCAGCGCGCACTTCTGGCCGCAGCCGCCGCAGTTGTCCACGTCGGTGCGCACGTTCACCTCGCACTCACCCTCGGCCAGACGATCGCAGTTGGCGAAGCCATCCGAGCAGGTGGGGCCGCACACCTCGCCGATGCAATCGTCGCTCAGGCAGTCCCTGCTCGATCGGCACGTCTCGCCGTCCTCGCAGAGCTTGCACTCGGCGCCGCAGTCCACGTCGCTCTCGCCGCCGTTGGTCACGCCGTCGGTGCAGGTCGCCCCGACGCACAGGCCCTCTCGGCACACGCGGCTCTCGCAGTCGCTGGGAAGGTTGCAAGTCTCGTCGGTCGCGCACTTCTTGTCGCAGCTGCCGCCGCAATCGACGTCCGACTCCGAGCCGTCGCGGGCGCCGTTCATGCAACCCGCTTCCTGGCAAAGGCCGTCGATGCACTCGCCCTCGGCGCAGTCGCGGCTCGCGGCGCAGGCGGAGCCGAGCGGGCAAGGCTCGCACTCGCCGCCGCAGTTCAGGCCCGTCTCGCCGTCGGACTGCACGTCGTCGGTACAGTGCGCCGGCAGGCCGGCCGGCGCGAACTCGAAGTCCGGCACGCTGCACGAAACGGCGGAGATCCCCGCCGTCAGCACGGCGGCCGAGAACGCGCGGAGCAGCGCGAAGCAACGTAGAAGGGTCGGGGTCGACATCCAACGACAAAAGTACCATTCTCCGGCGGATTTCGCGGCCATAAATCGAGCCAGCGCCAGGATCCGCGCGCGGAGCTCTGCCGGCACGCTCGCACCTCCGACGACGCGGCGCGGCGTCGCGCGGCGCGAACGCCGCGTTGACAGCGGCGGAGAAGGCAAGTCACTATGGCAAGCTCACGATGGCAAGCGTCGTATGAGGAATTTTCTACGAATGTTCCGCGTCGCAGCGCTGAGGAATTTTCCACGAATGTTCCGCGCCGCAGTGGCGAGGAATTTTCCACGAATGTTCCCTGTCGCAGCGGTGCTGCTGCTGCTGCTGGAGGCGCCCGCGCTCGCTCAGGACGGCGACGAGCTCAAGCGAGCTCGCGCGCAGTTCCAGCAGGCGACCGAGCTCGAGCAGGCGGGTAACTGGGCCGCGGCCCTGCAGCGGTTCCGCGAGGTCGGCCAGGTACGGATGACCCCGCAGGTCCGCTTCCACATCGCCGTCTGCGAGGAGAATCTGGGGCGGCTCGTGGCCGCGCTCGGCGGCTACGAGCTTGCGCTCGCGGAGGCCGACGCCGTCGGGTCCGATTTTCGTGCCGAGGTCGAGCAGGCGATCGGCCGGCTGCGGGCCCGGATCCCGAAGCTCGTCATCGTGCGCGGCAAAGGGGCGGGCTCTGCGGCCATGGAGCTCGACGGCGTCGCCCTCGGCGGTACGTCCATCGGCGTCGAGGTGCCGCTCGATCCCGGGCCTCACGCGCTCACCGCCAAGGCTCCCAATCACAAGCTGTTTCAAGAGACGGTGGAGCTGAAGGAGGGGGGGGTGACGCGCGTCGAGGTGACGCTCGAAGCGTTGCCGCAAGAGCTGCTGATCCAGGCGGGCGCCTTGCAGGAGAAGCCGCCGTCCAAGGTGGTGCCGTACGTCATCGGGGGCGTCGGCGCCGCGAGCCTGATCGGCTCCGGGGTGTTGTTCGTGCTCCGCCAGGGAGCGCTCAAGGATCTGGAAGACGCCTGCGGTCCTGGCGGCAAGTCGTGCCCGGCCTCCATGGAGTCGCGCTACGACGACCTCAAGTTCTATCACTACGGCGCGCAGGTGGCGCTCGGCGTCGGCGTCGCCGCGGTCGGCACGGCGACCGCGATCTTGCTCCTTCAGCGGAAGAAGCCCAAAGAGCCCGAGAAGATCTCGCTCGAGCTCGCGCCCATCGTGGGCGGCTCCGAGATGGGCGCGAGCCTCTCGGGAGCGTTCTGAGGGGGTCGAGCTAGAACCCCGGATCCTGCTTCCACGACCTGGACGGCGCGGGGGTTGGCGCCGGGCTCGGCGGCTTGATCTGCTCGGCGGGCTTGTTCTGACGGCGGGGCCCGCTCGGCTGTGACACCGGGCGCGGGGCCGTCACCGGCGCTGCGCTGGCCGAGGCGGAGGCCGACGGCGCGACCGGGGGGGCGCCGTCGGCGTCCGCCTCGGCCGCAGGGGGCGCCTCCGCCTCGGGAGGCGCTGACGCCTGCGTGCTGGGGAGCGCCGGCGCCGGGGCGGCGGGCGCTGCGACGGAAGGAAGATCGGCTGGTGCGTCGGCGCTTCGGAGCTGCAGGAAGGCGAGCACGCCGGCGGCGACGAGACCGGCGATCACGACGGCGGGGAGCACGCGGCTGTTGGAGCGCGCGAACGGAGGGATCTCGATGTCGGGCGTGCTCGTTGCGGTCTCACCCGAGGCCGCGCGGCGGATGTCGACGGTGTGGAAGGCGCTCACCGTCGAGTGACTCGTGCCGGTCACGTCGGAGATGCCGAGGTTGCTGCTCACCGGACTGCGGTCGGCGCGCTCCAGCGCCTCGGTGAGGGCCGCGCGCGTTTGCTGCTGCTGGTCCTCGAACAGCTCGCGGATGAAGTTCGCGACGTCCTCGTCGGTGGCGCGCTGGCTGGGCGGCAGCGCCCTGTCGAGCGCGCGCATCAGGTCCTTGGCCGTGTCGTAGCGCTGGTCGCGCTCTTTCTCGAGCGCGCGCAGCAGCACGGCCTCGAGCAACGGCGGGTAGCCGGGCTGGAACGTGTGCGGCGCCACCACCGGGTCCGGTGACGAGATGGCGAACAGCGTCGCGCCCTCGGATTCCCTGCGGAACGGGTGGACGCCGGTGGTGAGCACGTAGAGCAGGATGCCCATCGCGAACACGTCGACGCGCCGGTCGATCGCGTCGCCGCGCACCGCCTCCGGCGCCGTGTAGCTCACCTTGCCCTTGAGCTGGCCGGCCCGCGTCGTGCTGTCGTTGAACGCGGTGGCCTTGGCCACGCCGAAGTCCACCACCTTGGCCATGCCGTCGTACGTGACCAGGATGTTCTGCGGGGAGATGTCGCGGTGCACCAGGCCGACGAGCTTGCCGCTCGCGTCCTTGAGCTCGTGCGCGGCGTGCAGGCCGGCGCAGGCCTGCACCACGATGCGCACGGCGATCGGGATGGGGATGCCGTTCTGCCGCTTCGAGGCCTTCATCACCTGGCTGAGCGGAACGCCGTCGATCCACTCCATCGCCAGGAACAGCACGCCGTCCTGCTCGCCGAGATCGAGGATCTCGACGGCGTGCGGGTGGCGGATCTGGGACGCGAGCGACGCCTCCAGGAGGAACATGCGCTCGAACTGGTCGTCCTCGGAGAGCTGCGGCAGCATCGTCTTGACGGCGACGATCTTCTGGAAGCCGCGCGTCCCCTTCAGCCGCGCCGCCCACACCATGGCCATGCCGCCTGCCGCGATCGGCAGCAGCAGCTCGTAACGGCCCAGCACGGACCCGGGACCGAGCTCGGCCGGGGCGCTGGGTAAGGCATTCGGCGCAGGATTCACGCTACTCGCAAGGTTTACTATGTTCGGTGACTGTACGAGTGTGCGGGGAAACCAAGCAAGAGCCTAGCGACAAGAAACACGGCGGAGACAATCTGCTTTGTCGCACCGGCGCTCCTGTTTCCTTACATTTGCCGGCAGCCAGCGGCGGCGCTGTGCGGGTGGGCAGCCGCCGCTCGGCGGGCTGTGCCGTGGAGGCGCGCCGTCGGATGCATGGAGTGATTGTAGATACAGCGTCGTTTTTCATGAGGGCCGGATCGCGTGGAAGAATGTTCTGTCAACGGCTATCTGACCAACCGCACCACGATGAATTCGCGCTGCCCGCCGACAGGTCCGAAGCCGAAGTCACCGGGACCGTCGAGCTGGCCGGCGAGGTAGACGGAGCGCTCTCCTCCGACCGTTCTCCTCTTCACCGGTCGCTCGCGTGACCCTCCCATCGCTCGCGACCGTCACGAGCGCGGCCGCGAGGACCCAGCTCGCGGACGGCCCGCGCTGACGCCCACGCCCGTCGCCACCGCGCCCCCCGATGACCGATGCCACCATGAACCGAACCTATCACGGATACCCGAGCGTCTCCTACGCTCCGCACGCAGACGCCCAGTCGAGAAAAACTGCCGCTCCGGCAGAACCTTCGGCGCTCACCTTGGCGACATAAGGGATCTCCTTATTGGCAGTCCTTTTCAGCAGGAAAATTGAACAGGGAGGCATGGAGACAGGGAGTGTTTATAGATTTTCCCTCCCCGTCTCCCCGCCTCCCTGTTCAATTTTCCGAAGAGGTTGAGGTGATGCCTCGGCACGGCGGCCGCTCAAGCCTCGAGGGCGTCGTGCTCGCCCGGGCTGTGGATCCCGACGGGATTTCGGCGGCGTCAAGCACCAGCTGCGGGACCTGCTCTGGGTTGACAGGACACCCTTCCATGCGATCCGGCCCGCCTGGAAAAGCGACGTTATGTCAATGATGTACCCATGCGTCGAAGGGGCCGCCTTCACCCCACAGCCTGGCTCTGCGCACGTCGGTATGGCGCTTCGCCGAGGTGCGGCCCCGGGTGGCCGATAGGCTCCGACCTGCAATCGGCAGGAGAGGGGTATGCAGGTCAAGATCGTGGCTATCGACCTCGAGATTCCGGCTCGTATCAAGGGCCGTGCGCTCGCCGTTGGCATTCCGCTGGCCATCCTCGCGGGCGCCGGGGCCGTGTCCTGATCCGGCGGCTTCGGTTGTCCAATCGACTGAGGGGTGGGCGGAGAGGAAGAAGGAGAGATTCACAGGGAGGCGGGGAGGCGAGAGATGGGAGCTGTCGTTCAAACCATCTGGCTCGGCGCCGACTGCTCGGGGCGGCGTCGATGCGAGGCGGCTCGTGGTGCCGGCGTGGTCGTCTTCGATGCGAAATCAGGAGATCCGGACGGCCTCCGCGCCGAGCGGGACGCTGGCGCCCGCCCGCACCCATGAGCCCGGGGGTGCATTCCGGGGGCTCATGCCCACATCGACCCACCGCGTGCGCGTTCGTCGCCTCTGCCTCGCCCTCGTCCTCGCCGCGCTCGCCGGCGCCAACCTCGGCGGGTGCTCGTCGCGGTGGCCGTCCGCCGGGTCCGCGCGCGGCCATGACGTTGCGGACGCCACGTTCCCGTGATGTCTTTCCCCCAGGAACCCATGGCCGAACCCGGACGATGCTAGCCCAGACTGGTGGCGTCGCGGCGGCGGCGCGCGAACCCACCAGCCACGGGAAGGCCCACCTCGGCAAGGCCGTGCTGATCACGACGGCCGTGCTCTGGCTGCTCGACTGGGTCAGCACCAGCAAGTTCGACGCCCGGGAAGCACTGGGGATCGCGGCGTGGGTGTCGGCGGTTCTCGGCGCGCTCACGGTGGTGGCGCACAGACTCGACACGCAACGCATGCCGGTCTGGCGGCAGCTGCTTGCCCTCGCGCTGACGGCCGGCATCGCCAGTTCGCTGACCCACCTTGCCGTCCTCCTGCTCGTCTTGGCGCTGCCCGAGTCCTTCGCCGAAGTCCCGCGACAGACGTTTTGGGCCACCGCCGTCGTCGGTTTCTTCGACGGTGACGCGCTGTTCGGCTTCTGGGCCCTGCTCGTCGAGCTGCCGCGCCGGATCGGCGCCGAGCGAAGGCTGGAGCAGGAGCGACACGCGCTCCGCCAGGAGGCCGAGCTCGCGCGCATCCGCGCCGCGCTCGAACCCCATTTCGTGCTGAACACCCTCAACACGATCGCAGGCCTCGTGACCGAAGAGCCGCGCGAAGCCCGCAACCTCATCGCGACGCTCGGGGACCTGCTGCGGGACGCCATGCAGGAGTCGCGACGGCACCGTCACACGGTGCGCGACGAAGTGAGCTGGCTCCGGGGCTTCGCTCGGATCCTGGAGTCCCGGCACGTCGGGCGGCTCGCGTTCGAGTGGGACGTGGACCGCTCGGCGGAGGACTGCGTCCTTCCGGCATTGCTGCTGCAGCCGCTGCTGGAGAACGCGGTTCATCACGGCGCGCTCCGTCGGCCGGACCGCGGCCGTGTCGCCCTGCGGATAGCCCACGACGCGGACCGCTTGCGCTGCATCGTCGAGGATGACGGGCCAGGCTTCGACCCGGGCTCCGCCCGCCCCGGGGGGCGGGGGCTAGACCTGGTGCGGCGCCGCATCGCCCTCGAATCCGCCCACGCTTCGCTGTGGGTCGACGCGAAGCCCGGCCGGACACGCGTCGAGATCGTGTTGCCAAAGAGGACCGCATGAAGCCCCTGTCCGCTCTGATCATCGAAGACGAATGGCCGGCTCGCAACTTCCTGGTAGAGCTGCTGCGCGACACGGGAAGCTTCGGGGACATCGCCGCGGTGACGAGCATCGAGGATGCCCGAGAGGTGCTCGAGCGCCCTGAGCTCGGCATCGAGGTCGCGTTCGTCGACGTCCGCCTCGTCGATCGGCCCGGGGATCGCTCGGGGCTCGACTTCGCCCGGTCGCTCGCCGGCATGGCGAGCCCCCCGGCGGTGGTGCTCGCCACCGCCTCGGCGCAGTATGCGCTCGACGGGTTCGAGCTGGGCGTCGTCGACTATCTCCTGAAGCCGTTCACGCTCGATCGCATCACCACGTGCGCGGCACGGCTGCTCGAGCGGCGCCGGCCGCCGACCCATGGCGCCGCGCGGCGGCGCCTTGTCGCCCGGAAGAGCAACAGCCTGGTCTTCCTGGACCTCGATGGCATGCTGGCATTTCAGACAGTAGATCGCCTCACCTACGTCCACCACGTCGAGGGTGTATTCTCGATGGACCTCTCCCTCAACGCGCTCGGGGCAGCCCTGGGCAGCCGCGTTCTACGCGTGCACCGCAACTGGCTCATCGCCCCCGCGCACGCGCAGGGGCTGAGCCGGCTCGCGGGAGAGCTGATCGTCGAAGTCGGCCCCACGCTCCGCGTCCCCGTGTCGCGCGATCGGGCGCGGGAGGTCCGGCAGCGGTTGCTGGAGAACACCGTGGGCATTCGTCAGCCAGGCTGAGCTCGCCCTA
Source organism: Sorangium sp. So ce406 (assembly GCF_051474675.1). NCBI lineage: Bacteria > Pseudomonadati > Myxococcota > Polyangiales > Polyangiaceae > Sorangium > Sorangium sp. So ce406. Next base: position 2,962,681 of record NZ_CP150340.1, read on the forward strand.
TCTCGACGAGAGAACGAATCTGGCCAGCTCGCCCCCAAATTGCTCGATATCGAACGCCTCGTTCGCGTTCGTCCCGAGGATCACGCGGCTGTTCGCCTCCGGGCAGTCCACCGCGTATCCCCCGAAGCCGTAGTCACTGCCCCCGGCATAGCCGTAAACCGTCTTGCCCTCGAAGGTTCCGCCCGAAAGGTACAGCGTCCGGTAGGCGTCGAGCGCCGCCGGGTCCAGCACGTCCCCGCCCCAGACGGCGACCAGCCAGCGCTGCAGATCGGAGACCGTCGTGACCAGCCCGCCGTTGCCGACCAGCGACCACGTGTACGGCCACGCGGCCGGGTCGTTGCTCCCGAACGTCGAGTCACCGTACCCGATGGCGGTGTCGACCCGTTCCCACACCGGGTCGCCGAAGAAGCCGCTGTGTTGCATCCCGGCCGGCGTCAGGAGCTCGTCGCGCACGTACTCGGTGAACCCTCGCCCTGAGACGGTCTCGACGACGTCGGCCAGCAACGTATAGCCCGAATTCGAGTAATCGACCTTGCTTCCCGGCTCGAACCGCAGCTCCTGCGCGAAGATCCGCTGGCGGGCTTCGAGGCGCGCCATGGGCTCGAAGTCTCCCTCGGTGTCGTGGTACTCGTCGAACCCGGCGCTGTGCTGGACGACTTGCAGGACGGTGATCTCGGCTTTGTCGGCCGGCACGTCGTCGAAGAGGGTCGCGAGCGGGTCCGTCACGCTGAGCTTGCCCTCGCCTTCGAGCTGGAAGATGGCCGCCGCCGTGAGGTCCTTCATGACGGAGCCGAAATCGTATGCCGTGTCGGCGACGTCGGGCACGCCACTGTCTCGGTCCGCGAGGCCGTAGCCGCGCGCCAGCACCGTGACCCCGTCCACCGTGACCAGCACCGATCCGGAGAACCCGGCCATCGCCGCGGCATCGAGGCGGCGATCCAGCTCGTTGCGGAGGTCGTCAGGCGCGTCCGGCGTACCGGAGCTCGACCCGCATGCGGTGTTCAGAACCATCAGCGCGGTGAGGGCAACTACCATCGACGGAGGATCTCGTCTTGTACGGGACGTCATGGGACACCCACGTTGCCAGACGGGGTGGCGAGATCGAGCGATGGATGACCAGGCCGGGGTTTTGCCCGACGAGCGGCGGGTTCTCCGGTACGAGGCGCGGGGCGGTGCCGGCGGAGCGCACGGTCTCTCTTCGGGCTCGCCGGTTGAGGGGCCCTCCGTCAACCCTCCGTCACGGGACGCTCGTCGGGTCGGCCGGGTCGCTGCCCGCGTCCCGCTCGTCCCCGTCGCGGAAGCCGTCGCCGTCGCGATCGATGCCGATCCGCTCCCCCGATCCGGGCGGCACGCACGTGTACGTCAGCTCGCCGCGGTGCCCCCCGGGGAGCTGACGGAGCTCGGTGTCCCACCGCCGCGGCTCGCGCACACGGTCGGGCTCGAACCGGCCATTCCCGGTGTAGAGAAAGCCCAGCTCCTCGCCGTGCGACCAGCCCTTCACCACGAGATCGCAGTCGCCGGCGTTGGCGCGCGCGATGAGCAGCGCGATGCGCGGACTGGCCACCGCCGCGTTCGATGACGTGAGCGTGATCTGCTGGCCGACGATCGGCTTCAGGTTCGATTCCAGCGCGAGCATGTACGCTGCCACCTGGTGCTTCAGCAGGTCCCCCTCGGGGCCGATGGGGAAGCCGCCGGGGTTCTCCGGGATCTGGACGAAATCGGAGAACGAGTTGAAGCGGAAGAGCGTATCGACCCCGCCGTCGTGGAGGAAACCGAAGCCGCGGACCTGGTCGCCCATGTGCGCGTTGGAGCCGCCGAACGGGAACACGAACGACTCCGCCATGCCGAACATCCCGATCTTCTGGTACTGATTGCGCAGGTGCGGGACCTTGAAGACCTGGGACTCGTTGGCGTTGGCCGATCCGCCGTCGCTGCCGAAGAAGCCAGGCGCGAAGTCGTCCGGGTTGGCGTCGGGGTCGACGTCGTGGCACCCGATGCACGACTCGCCGAGGATGCTCGAGACAGGCCCCCCGAAGAAGTCGCGCCCCGCGCGCTGATCGGGCGTGAGCGAGTCGTCGAGCGCCCGGATGGGGTTGGGCGGATAGGTGACCTGGAGGATGAAGTCCGTGAAGGCCTCCATGTCCTCCTCCGAGATCGGCTCGTCGCGCCCCAGCAGATCGACGAACGACGCCCGGAACTTCTGGAACGCCGCCCGCTCGTCGAACACCCCGCTGTCCGGCTGCGAGGTGGGCGCGTCATGACCGCCGGTGCGGTCGCCGCGCCAGTGCATCGGCCCGTGGTTGGCCATGCCGCGCAGGCTCTGCGTCGTCATTGGCCCCTTCATCGGATGGAGGGTCGGGTCCTGGCCGAAGAGATCGGTGCAGAACGGCCCCGGGTTCACCAGCGCTGTGCCGTCCGGGTTCCCTAGATCCCACGCGAGGCTGTCGAAGTCGCCGAAGATATGGCAGCTCGCGCACGACGAGTCGCCGTGGCTCGAGCTCAGCGACGCGTCATAGAGGAAGCGGCGCCCCCGGACGACGCTCGGAGGCTCGGGGTTGTGCATCGGCACGTGCGTGACCTCGCGGCGCGTCCGCGTGTTGATGACCGAGATCGCGTTGTCGAAGCGCGTGAGCACGTAGAGCCGCTGCCTGTCCTCGTCGAGCACGAGGCCGGTCGGGCCGCCCCCGGGGACGTGGATCTGGCTCGCGGCGCTGGGCACGAACGTGCCCTTCTCGAGCTGCCGGGTGTCGAAGACGCCGATCTTGTCCGAGCCGAGCGCCGCGACATACAGGGTCGCGCCGTCGCGCGTCACGGCCATCCCCGTCGGCTGCGCGAGGCTCTTCGCGCTCTCGCCGTTCGAGACCGGCGCGCAGCAGGCGTCGTAGTCGATATGCTTGTTGAGGTGCCTCGGGACGACGCCGCCCGGGCCGAGGACGGTGATCCGGCTCTCGTGCAGGTGGCCCCGCACGCTGTGGCCGGCGAAGAGGCCCGGCCCCTCGAAGCGCTCCTCGTTGCGGGCGTCGGTGTTGGACACATAGACCTTCCCGCTCACCGGGTTCACGACCATGTTGAACAGGATCGTCCCCACGCCCGTGAAGAAGCCGCGCGGCCCGTCCACCTGGCGCGGCGGATTGGCGAGCGCGTCGATCACGAAGACGTCCTTGTCGGGCAGCGAGAAGCGCACCGCGCTGTCCCAGTCACGACCGAGCTCGTCGACCCAGTGGGCCCCGTCGAACTTGAGAATGAGCCCGACCTCCGGCTGGGGAATGCCCTCGAAATTGGTGGTGGGCCAGGGCAATCCGCCCTCGGCCTCGCCGCCGTTCGGCACGAGGCTCTCGTCGATGCTGGTCGTGCGGTTCCCCGAGTGGAAGGCGGCGGCATAGACGCGGCTGCCGTCCGGCGTCACCGCGAGCGCGCGCGGCGTATCGCTGAAGAGCGTCACGATGGAGAGCGGCGTACCGCCGAGCGACGTCCCGAGGTGGTCGGCGTCGAACACCCAGACGTCCGCGCGCCCGACGCCGGGCGTCGTGAGCTGCGGATCGAAGGGGATGTTCTGCCCGCGGTGGGCCGTGGTGATGAAGGCGCGCGAGCGCCCCCGCCCGGCGAACACGATGTCGCGCGGCTCGTCGCCGACGAGCAGCGTGCGAACGACGCGCGCCTTCTCCTCGTCTCGAACATCGACGACGCTCACGCTGTCGGACAGGTGGTTCACCACCCAGACTTCGTCGTCACCGCGGGCGGCCACGGCGACGGGCTCGAGGCCCACGGGCACAGACGCCTTGAGCCGCAGACGATCCGCCTGGACGCGGAAGATCTCCAGCCGGTTGTCGGGCGTGTTCACCGCGAAGAGCAGCTTGCCGTCCCTCGACAGGGCCATGGGGCGGACCTGGCCCGATTCGAAGGTCGTGAACGGCGTGGCGGCCGCCGCAGGGAGAGCGGCAGCGAGAAGAGCGGCTGTAGCACCGGTGCATACAGCCAGGATGCGGCGCAGGCAGCATGCGGGCAGCATTTTTTGAACGTACGTGAAGTGAAGTTTTTCACAATGAAAAAGGCGCGCTTACGTAGCGCCGCTCACGGGGCGCCGCTGTCGAGGTGCCGGCCGACGAATTCTTCAATGGCTTCCAGCCGGAAGTCCCTGGCGAGCTTGCGCAGGTGCCTGGTGAACGGCGCGTTCCCGGGGCTCGCCTGATCGAGCCTGTCGGCGTATTTCTGGATCTGGTTGACGAGCCCCCTGTGCGCGAGGTCGCGCAAGGCCCTGAGATCCTCGACGGGAGGCGGGGGGATGTCCGCGGGGTCGACCGCCGGGGGCACCCCCGGGTCGGGCCTGGGCGCCGCCTCCTCGCGCGCGCCGTCCTGCCGCTCGTGGATCCACGCCAGCGAGAGGTGTCGCTGTACCTTCTCGAGGAGCTCATCCATCTGCAGCGGCTTGGGGATGAAGTCGTTGGCGCCTGCTTCCAGGCTCTTGTCCTGGTCGGTGATGAAGGCGCTGGCGGACGACGCGATGACGATCGCCCCCGCGCGCTCTGGCATCTTCCGGATGCGGCGCATCATCTCCCAGCCGTCGAGCACGGGCATTGCGATGTCGGTGATGATCAAGTCGAACGCCTCGTTCGCGATCCTGTCCAGGCCCTCCTGGCCGTCGCTCGCCTCCGTCACCGCGAACCCGAGGGGCTCCAGCATGTTGACGATCACGGCGCGGTTCTCGCGCTTGTCGTCCACCACGAGGAGCCTCCGCCGCGCGCCCTCGTAGCCGGCGATACGACCCTGCTCGGTGAGCCTCGCCTTGTCGATCCAGTTCGGCGCCTCGGCGAGCGTCAGGTCCATCCAGAAGACGCTGCCCTTGTCGAGCTCGCTCCTGACCTGGATGGAGCTGCCCATCAGCGCGACGATCCGCTGGCTGATGGCCAGCCCGAGCCCGGTGCCCTCGCTGTGACGCTTCTTGTCGCCGACCTGCTTGAAGGGCAGGAATATCTGGTCGAGGTGCTCGGCGCTGATCCCGCTGCCCGTGTCCTCGATCTCGAAGCGAATCGTGCGCTTCCCGGTCCGCGATTCTCGGCCCGCGCCGTCGTCCGGGAGGCCCTCGCGCGCGCCGTCCTGCACCTCCACGACCGTGAAGGTGACGCGGCCCCGCTCGGTGAACTTGATGGCGTTGCCGAGCAGGTTGAGCAGGACCTGGCGCATGCGCCGCTGGTCGACGCGCACGCCCGCGGGCAGCGAGGGGCCGGGCTTGTAGACGAACTCGATCCCCTTCTGCTCCGCGCGGACCCGGCAGATCTCGACCGTCGCGCGCAGGAACGACGCAAAGTCGAAATCGTTGGGGTGGAGCTCCATCGTCCGCGACTCGATCTTCGCCAGATCGAGGACGTCGTTGATGAGGGTCAGCAGGTGGGCGCCGGACTCGGCGATGACGTCGACGCCGCGCTGGTCCTGCTCACCGAGGCGCGTGGAGCGCCTCAGGATCTGGGCGTACCCGAGGATGCCGTTCAGCGGCGTCCGCAGCTCGTGGCTCATGTTGGCGAGGAAGTCGCTCTTCGCCCGGTTGGCCGCGTCCGCGGCGATCGTGGCCTCCTTGAGCTCGGCGGTGCGCTGCTCGACGCGCTGCTCGAGCTCCTCGTTCGTCTTCTCCAGGGCGGCGAACGACGCGCGGAGCTGCTGCGCCATGGCGTTGAGCGCGTCGCCGATGTGCACGAACTCCCGGGTGCCCGACGCCTCGAAGCGCTGATCGAGATCGCCGCCCCGGATGCGCTCCGCCGCCGTGACCAGCTTCCGCACGGAAGGCAAGGTCACGCGCATGATCACGAGCACGGGCAGCGCCACGATCGCCAGGATCGAGACCGCCGCGATCAGCCAGTAGTTCCAGTACAGCCCCTTCACCGACGAGAGGAGCGCCGCGCGGGGCACGTCGGTGAGGAGATACCAGTCCGGCGCCGCGAGGCGCGCCGCCACGATCACGCGCTGATCGTTGCCGCCGACCACGCGCGCCGGGCCGGCGCCCGCGCCCTTCGCCGTCTCGAAGGCGCGCTTCAGCTCCGCGTCGCCCACGGAGTCGACCGTCAGCGTCCCTTTGCTGTCGTGGATCTCGCGCTGGTGCACGCTCGACACGAGCAGCGTTCCATCGCCCCTCACGAGGGCGTTCTCCGTTCCCGGGTAGAGCGAGAGCTCCCGGAAGCTCGCCATCACCGCGTCGACCGTGACGTCGTGCCCGGCGCTGCCCGCGAACACCCCGCGGCGGAAGAACGGCGCCACGACGCTCACCATCCACTCGCGCGCCGCCGGGTCGTAGCTCGTCGGCGTCCAGCGCGGCTTCCCCTCGGGGTTGTTCGCCGGGAGCACGAGCGTCATCCACTCGGAGTTGACGAAATCGACGGTCGTGTCGACCTGGTCGATGTAGTTCGTGTAGCTGGGCCAGTACATCACGAGCCCGTTCCGGCTGGGGATGATCCATGTATTGATGGGCTCACCCGGCGCTCCCGCCGAGTACAGCTCGGTCACGCGCTTCGCCTCCAGCAGGAAGAGCTTCTCCCTGTCGTCGAGCGGGTAGCCCGCCGGCAGCCAGACGACGGCGTCTCGACCGACCGTGAAGCCCTCCTTGCGCGACACCATCCCGCCGTCGCGCGCGGGCCCGACCAGGGCGTCGAACCGCTCCGGGGAGCCCGCGGGGTCTTCCTCGAGCGCCATGGTGAGGATGCGGCCGTACCGGGCGACGCTCGCCTCCGCCTCGATCAGGCGGTCGTTCATGCGGCGGGTCCACTCGTCGTGCGTGCGCGTGTGGACCCCGAGCTCGTTCGTGAGGATCGCGCGCTCGATGGCCCACGCGGCGATCCAGAGCCCCGGGCCCACGAAGACGAGCAGCGCGAAGACGAGCGGCCCTGCGACCCAGAAGGACAAGCTTGGTGCTGCGCGAAGCCGTGCCCCGTCCCGCCCCGCCCGTTCGGTCATATGCAGGCCATCGTACACGACCGGCCGGCCTGCCTCTTTTGAATCGAAGCGCCTCGGGGAGCGTCGCGGCGCTTCGCCGCCTCGAAGGGACGGCTTGAGGCAGCTTGTCCCACCCGTGGCCGCCTGCCGCAGGCGCGCCTCGGGGAGCGGAGGAGAGGGCAGACCGCGATCGCGCGTGCTGCATGCAGACACGGTGATCCATGCAGGTCTCCTGCGTTCGAACGCGACGGCACCGTTCGTGTATCAGCGCCTCCTCGCAGCGCGCTCGGCCTCCGGGCCGGCGCCCCTTCGATCGAATCCAAGGAGGTACCGATGAGCCATGCGAGCAATCCGAGGTGGTGGGATGAGCACAAGACGTCCGGGTGGGAGCGCGTGAAGGAAGCGCTGCGCCGCGACTGGGAGCAGACCAAGGCGGACTTCACCAACAACAAGGGGCAGGAGCTCAACCAGGACATCGACGACACGGTGAAGCAGGCGCTCGGAAAGCAGCCGATCCCGCCGCCCCACGTGCCGAACGGCGACTGGGACGACGTCGAGCCCGGGCTGCGCTACGGCTGGGGCGCGGCGGGCCAGTACAGCGAGCACAGCGACTGGGACGACCGGGTCGAGAGCAAGCTCCGGGAGGAGTGGAACGACATGAAGAGCGGGCGCACCTGGGACCAGGCCAGGGGCGCCGTGCGGCGCGGCTGGGAGTCGGCGCGGCGCAAGGCGTCCTGAGCCGCGCGCGGGCGCCGGACCTGGCGGCGGGACGTTGTCGCCGGGCCTGGCAGCGGCGCGCGGCAAGCCAAGCGCCGCTGCCAGGCCGGGCGCACGCGCCGGCGGTCCGTCACCGGATCACCGGCGGGAGGAGGGGAGCAGCGCCTTCAGCGCGTCGTGCAGGCGGCGGTACGTCACGAGCTCGCTACACGGCACGCCCTCCCGCACGAGATCACGGGCGACCTCCGGGCCGATGCCGGCGAGCACGCAGGCGCAGCCGAGGAGCCGCACGGCCGTCGCCACGCGCAGGAAGAGCGCGAGGGCGCTCGCCTCCATCCGGTCGAGCCCGGTGACGTCGATGACCACCGCGCGCGCCCGCCTGGCCGTCACGGCGGCGAGGAGCCGATCCATCAGGTGCGCGCACCGCTCCTCGTCGACGGCGCCGATCACGGGGACGCAGAGGATCCGGCTCCAGACCTCGAGGATGGGCGTGGACAGCGCGCGCATCACGGCGCGCTGGTGCTCGATGAGCGTCAGCTTCTCGGTGATCTCCCGCTCGTGCGCGAGCTCGCGCGCCCGGGCGAGCTCCTCCTCGGCGCGGGCGCGCGCGAGCGCCTGCGCCGCCGCGGGCAGGAGGCGGCGCACGAGGCTGACGTGGCGCGCGTCGAAGAAGGCGCGGGCCGGATGGACGAGCACGAGCAGCGCCCGCAGGGGGCCGGCCTCGAGCGGCGCGTGGAGCGCGGAGCCGTAGCGCTGGAGGATGGACGCCGGCTGGCGCTGCCACTCGACGAGCTGGCTCAGATCGAAGCTGGCGACCGGCCGGCCCGCGAGCGCGCGCGTGAACGCAGGCCCGGCCTCCCACACGGTCCCGGACAGGCGTGGATCGGTCGAGAGGAGGACGCGGCCGTCCGACCCATCCGCGAAGGCGATCACCACCCCGGCGGCGGCGCCGACCCGCTGCGCTGTCGCGTCGACGACGCGCGCCAGCGTCTCCGCGAAGGTGCCCGGCTCCGTGAAGAGCAGGAGCGCCTCCGCCAGCCCCTCGGCCTCCAGCCGGAGCGCCCGTTCCTCCTCACGCGCGCGCTCTAGCTCGGCGATGGTCTCGCGGGCGGCCTCGTCCTCCATCACATCTCAGTGGCCGAGCAGGACGACGGCGATGGAGAGGTTCGCGTGCTGGTTCTTGCCCCGGATGAAGCACCCCTGTTCGCCGAAGGTGAACCTGCCGAGGAACGGCGTCGCCCCGAGCGAGGCGACCACCCCCTCGGCGACGCGCTCGATCTCGTCGCGCACGGCGAGCATGCACCCGGCGCAGAAGATCACGAGCGCGCCCTGCGCGCGGAACGAGGGCGGCGCGGCCTCCAGCGCGGCGTCGACGACGGAGCGGACCCGGCCGATCAGGCTCTCCCGCGATCCGTGCATGAGCACGAGCTCGTCCCCGTCGTGGATGTTCGCGCTGAGCGTGATGGAGTTGTCCTTCTCCACGGTGCTCGGGTGGATGAGCAGGAACTGGGGGACCTTGCCGATCCAGCCCGAGGGCCGCCCGAGCGGGTGGAACGCGCTCTGCTCCAGGATCGATCCGCCGCCGAGCTGCGCGGAGATGAGCCCCCCGGTCCAGCGGTTGTAGACCTCGGCGGCCGGCAGCCCGTCGATCTCGGGCAGGCGCCTTCCCTCGGCGCGGGTCACGCGACAGCGGTGCTCGGTGGGGACGTAGCCGCTGCTGAACGCATAGGAGATCTCCCCTGACGGGTAGAGGGCGGACAGCAGCACGGCGCCCTCGTGGGCCCGCCCGCGCTCCATCTGCGATTGGCGCCCGTCGAGGGAGTCCGCCGCCGACGAGCCGCCGAACACAGGCACGTTGGGGCCGACCACGTCCTCGATGCCGAGCAGCACGTCCTCCTCCGCGCCGGTCTGCGCGGTGAGCCAGAGCAGGGCGGGGAGCTCGCCTGCCCGCCCCGCGTCCTCGATCGCGCGCCGCGCCGCGCGCGCGCCGGCCGCGCGCGGCGCGCCGTCGATCCGCTCGGCCGCGACCCCATAAGCGCCCTCCGCGTCGGCGATCCCGAGCAGGGCGAGGCCGGGGCCGGGCGCGCCATGGACGCCGGCGCCGGTCATGACGGACAGGCACGAGCTCGAGCCGTGCACGCGAACCGAGGACGGGAGCGCCGCGGTGGCGCGCGCGAGCTCGCCGACGTCGTAGGGCTCGGTGTAGCTCAGGAACACGTGATCGGGCTCCGCGCCGAGGCCCGCGCGCAGCGCGGACATGGCCTCGCCGAACGCCGCGCTCGCCGTAGCCGCCGTGGACGCCGAGGTGGCCAGCTTCATCCGCGCGGCCCTCCCTCGCTCACGGTCCGATCCGCCGGATGCGGCGCGCTGCCTGGCGAGCTCGACAGGATGTCTGTCGCGATCATGACATTTCCCTCCATAGGCCTCCTGCCTCCCGCTGGCCGGAATCGACGCAATTCCTGGCTTTATACACGAATTCTCGCCGCGGAGCCTCATGCGCTCACCCGACGAACAGGTGCCGCGCATAGCCGTAGACGTACGCGGTGATGAGCAGGGCGGCGGCCACGTCGAGCAGGAAGCCCGTCCTGATCATCGCCGGCAGGCGCACGTAGCCGCTGCCGAACACGATCGCGTTGGGCGGCGTGCCGGCGGGCAGCATGAAGTCGCACGACGCGGCGATCGTGGCCGCGAACAGCACGCCGAGATCGCGGGGGAGCACGTTGAGGGCGACGTTGACCGTCGCGGTGTTGGAGGCCAGCGCCGAGAGGGCGATCGTGCCGGCGCTGGCGAGGCCGATCTGCGCGAGCAGCGGCGCCTCGGCGACGGCCGCGAGCTGCGCGGCCATCCACGCGGAGAGCCCGCCTCCCTCGATGCCGGCCGCCATCGCGAAGCTGCCGCCGAGCAGGACGAGCGTGCCCCAGGGCATCCGCCGCAGCGAGGCGAGCGAGAGGGCGCGCAGGGCGAGCAGGCTCAACGCCGCGAGGATCGCCACGCCCGCCTCGACGTGCTTGCCCCGCACCGCGAAGGTGGCCGCGGCGTCCGATCCCATCGCGGCGCCGACGCCCCGGAGCGCGGCCTGGAGGTGCGGCGCGATCGCGGCGCGCAGCGGGTCGGCGAGGATCCAGAGCGCGCTGGCCGCCGCGAAGACCGCGGCGACCTTCTTCTCGCCGCGGCTCATCGGGCCCATCGCGGCGAGCTCGCGGTCGAGCACGTCGCGCGCGTGGCCGGCGGCGAGCCCGTCCCGCCTGCCCACGCGCCACAGGGCGAGCCAGAGCAGCGGGACGAACAGGACCACGAACGGCAGGGCGAGCGCCATGTACTGCAAGAAGCCGACGTCGCGGTGCAGCTTCTCCGCGAGGAAGCCGCAGAAGATCGAGTTCACGCCGGTGCCGATCTTCGTGCCGATGCCCCCGACGTTGGAGGCGTAGGCCACCGCCAGCATGATCGCCGTCCCGAAGTGCGAGAGCCGTCGCCCGCCGGCGGCCGACTCGAGCTGCGCGAGCAGGGCGAGGCCGATCGGGACCATCATCACGGCGGTCGCGGTGTTGGAGATCCAGAGGGAGATGGCGCTCGTGGCGACCAGCATGCCGAGCAGGAGTCGCCTCGGATCGGCGCCGATCGCCCGCATGATGTGGAGCGCCACCCGCCGGTGCAGGCTCCACTGCTCCATGGCCGCGCCGATCGCCATGCCGCCCAGGAACAGGAAGATGTAGGCGTCGAGGAACGGCGCGACGGCGCGGGCTGCGTCGCCGGCGGGCCCGTGGCCGAACACGCCGAGCAGCGGGAAGAGCACGAGCGGCAAGCACGCGGTGATCGCGATGGGGAGGACCTCGAAGAGCCACCACAGCGCCATCCACGCCGCGACGGCGGCCGCGTACGCGGGGCGGTGGCCGTGGCCGGGGATGGCGTGGAGCCCGCTCGGGATCAGCGCGATCGCGAGGGCGGCGGCCGGGCCCGACGCGACGCCGAGCCAGCGCAGCGGGCTCACGCGGGGAGCGGGCGCGCGGCCGCGGCGCGGCGCGCCCGGCGACGTGGCGGGAGGGTCGGGCTGGCGCTGCATGCGCGCCTCTATCGCACAGGCGCCTCGCCCTTGCGGAGCTCGTCGTACCAGCGCGCGTAGGCCGTGGACGCGACGAGGCGCCGGTTCTCGTCGGGCGCGCCGTCCGTCCACCACGGCGGACCTCGCTCGCCCAGGGCGATCTTCGCCGCGTGCACGCGGCTGCGCGCCTCCCGCAGCGCTCGCTCGTCGCCCGCGCGCAGCGCGCGCCCGACCTCGCGCCGCGCCGCCATGAGCTCCGCGACGAGGCGCTCGCGCACGTCCTCCGGCAGCGCGGGGTTGGTCCGACGCCACAGGCGTCCGCGCACGATCAGGTAGCGACCGTCGGGCGTCACGAGCGGCGCCGGCGCCGGCGCGGCGGTCGCGGTGCGCTGCGGGGCGGTCGCGGTGCGCTGCGAGGCGCTTCCGGCGCGCTGCGGGGCGGTCGCGGTGCGCTGCGGGGCGTTCGCGGTGCGCTGCGAGGCGCTTCCGGCGCGCTGCGGGGCGTTCGCGGGGCGTCGTGAGGCGTTCGCGCGGGGGCTCATGCGGCTGCGCTCCAGCAAATCCCGGGCGCGCCGCGACCCGGGCCTGGCACGGCCTTCGCCTGTCGACGGCCACCGATGGGTGCAAAGGAGAACGCGCGATGAAGGTACTGGTGACCGGCGGCACAGGGGTGGTGGGCCCGGAGGTGGTGCGGCGACTCCTGAGGAGGGGGCACAGCGTCCGGCTCCTGTCGCGCCACGCGAGCGACGATCGCAAGGCGTTCGAGGGCGACGTCGAGGCGTTCGACGGCAACATCGGCGACGCCGCGTCGGTGCACGGCGCGGCCGAGGGGTGCGACGCGGTCGTCCACCTCGCGGCGGTGGTCGCGGAGCGGCCGCCGGAGGTCACGTTCGAGCGCGTCAACGTCGAGGGCACGCGCAACCTCGTCGCCGAGGCCGAGCGGGCGCGCGTCCTGCGCTTCGTCTACGTCTCGTCGCTGGGCGCCGACCGGGGCGAGTCGGCCTACCACCGCTCGAAGAAGCAGGGCGAGGACATCGCCCGCACCTTCTCGCGCGAGTGGATCATCGTCCGCCCCGGCAACGTGTTCGGCCCGGGCGACGAGCAGATCTCGCTCCTGCTCAAGATGATGCGCACGCTGCCGGTCGTGCCCCTCGTCGGGAAGGGGGACGATCCGTTCCAGCCGGTCTGGTGCGAGGACTGCGGCGAGGCGCTCGCCGCCGCGGCCGAGCGCGCCGACCTCGCGGGGCGCGAGCTCGACCTGGCAGGCCCCGAGGTGACGTCGATGAACAAGGTGCTCGACCGCTTCGAGGCCATGACCGACAGGCACCCGACCCGGCTCCCGCTGCCGGCGTGGATCGAGTCGACGGGGGCGAAGCTCGCGGCGAAGTTCGGCATCGAGACGCCGGTGAACGCCGACCAGATCACGATGGTGACCGAGGGCAACGTCATCCCGGAGGGCCGCGAGAACGCCCTCGACGTGCTCGGCGTCAAGGCGACGCCGCTCGACGAGGCGCTGGGCAAGCTGGGCGACTCGCTGCCCGAGCGGCTGCCGTCCGAGGGCATCGGCCCGATGCACCGCAAGCTGTACCGCGCGGTGATCCGCGGCTCGCGCCTCGACGCGGAGGGGCTGATCGCGCTGCTGCGCGACGAGTTCCCGTCGCTGGCGCCGCGCGAGACGGTCGTGGTCGGCGCCGAGCCCGCGAGCCCGAAGCGCATCGCGCCGGGCGCGACGCTCACGATGGCGCTGCCGCTGCGCGGGCACGTCCAGGTGCGCGTCGAGGAGGTCGCGCCCCGCGCGATCACCCTCGCGACGCTCGAGGGCCACCCGCTCGCGGGCGCCGTGCGCTTCCTGGCCGAGCCGGCGGGCGACGGGGCGGTCCGCTTCGAGGTGCAGACGTGGAACCGCGCGTCGACGCTGGCCGACCTGCTGGTGATGGAGACGCTGGGCGGCGCGATCCAGACCTACACGTGGACCTCGCTGGTCGAGACGGTCATCGAGCGCAGCGGCGGCCGCGCGGAGAAGGGCGTCGAGGTGACGCGCGACGACCCGGACGAGCAGGAGGGCAAGGCCTTCGAGCGCTGGCTGGAGGAGCTCATCCTCCACCGCGTGCGGCGCGACGACGCCCCGGCGCCCGCGATGGCCGCGGGGTGAGGGGCTGCGCGCCGGCCCGGCGGCCCCGGCACGGGCGGATGGCTGTGTCGCGTCGTGCCCCGATCGCAGCGAGCGTCGGGGCAACGCGCCACGCCAGGCGCTGAGCTCGTCCGCGGCGTGTGCTAGGTGCAGGGCGCCCGCCCGCGCGTCGCGCGCGGCCTCCGCCGGGCAGAGCGAGCCACCGTGTCCCAACCCCTCGTCATCAAGGATGAGCTGACCGTCCCTGCCGCGCTCCTGAGCTGGAGCGCCGTGCGCGCGTCGGGCCCCGGCGGTCAGAACGTCAACAAGGTCGCCTCGAAGGTCGAGCTGCGCCTCGACTTCGCGGCGTGGCCGGAGCTCGCCGACGACGCCAAGGCGCGGCTGCGCGAGATCGCCCGCGGGAGGCTCGACGCCGAGGGACGTCTGCTGATCGTGAGCCAGCTCACGCGCGACCAGCAGCGCAACCTGGATGACGCGCGCGAGAAGCTGCGCGCGCTGCTGCTGCGGGCGCTCGAGCCGCCGGTGCTGCGGAGGAAGACGCGTCCGACGCGGGCGTCGAAGGCGCGGCGGCTCGACGAGAAGCGGCGGACGGGCGAGAAGAAGCAGGTGCGCCGCGGCGGTCACGCCGAGTGACGCGGGGCGCGGTCGCGCCGCGCTCGCCGTCAGCGCTTGCGCCGGGAGCGCGCGACGACCTCGGCCGCCGTCGTCGCGGTGGCCGCCTTCGCGAGCCATCGCCGCAGTTTGTTCACGTCGTCGCAGCCGGCGATCGCGCGCGCCACCCCGGCCGGTACGTCGATCCCGCGCGACCGCAGCACGGTGGTGATGGCCTGCTGCGCCATCCTGATCGAGGGCCTGCTTCTCGCAGACCTCGAACGCCATCTCCTCCAGCCGTCGGCGGCCTCCTCGGTCAGGCTTCTGCGCGAAGACGCTGGCGTCGGGCGCGTAGTCGCTGGCCTCGTCGGTCCGGGTGAGCATGTCGACGGCGCCGCGGTAGCCCTTCGCGACGTGAGCGCCGAGCACGTAGGTCAGAGCGAAGTGCTGGGTTGCCTGCGGCGGCTCGGCCGGGGCGGCGAAGAGCTCGGCGCCGTCGAGGTACTCCACCCGCGTCTCGGGCGGGGCCAGCCGGTCGTCCACGTGCGGCAGGCGCGCGCGCGCCCTGCCGCCCGAGGTCGATGGCGCGTTGGGCGTGCGACCGGAGCCGTCGACGCCCGGGACGAGGGGGGCGCGATCGCGCTTGGGCATCGGCCGCAACATAGCGCGGCGCGCGCGCCTGGCAGCGATGGACGTGCAGGCGGCGCGCGCGACGCCGCGCTTACGCCGGAGCGGGCCGGATCATTCGTGCGTCTTCAGATACCCCAGCTCGTGAAGACCCATCCACCCGACCTCCGGGTCCGTGCACGCGCCCTCTCTGAGCTGCGCGACGAAGGCCTCGATCGGCTTCTCGATCACGTCGATGAACTCGGTCTCGTCCAGCGATTGCGCCCCGCGACGCGCGCACTCCACGGCGAGGAACGCGTGGCGCTCGATCGTCGAGTAGGCGCACTCGAGCGGGCGGCCGAGCGGCAGGAGCCGCCCGGCGACATACCCCGTCTCCTCGAGCAGCTCGCGCGCCGCCGCCTGCTCCGGGGTCTCGCCCGGCTCGACGCCGCCGCCGGGGAGCTCGTCGAGGATCCGGTCCGGCCCCGGCCTGTACTGGCGCGCCAAGATCACGCGATTCTTCAGTGAAATCGGGAGGATGCAGACAACCTGCCCCTCCTTCTTGAGCGAGAACGTGCGGACCTGCCCGTCCGGAAGCTCGAAGGTGACGTCCTCGATCCTCCGCCACGGCGAGTGCTGGATCACGCGTCGCTCCAATGCCTTCCACCGCACGACCGTCATGAAGAACCACCTCTGCGCCCCGGGCGCTCCGGCCGCGCCTCGAGGAGGCCGGCGGAGCAGGCGTAGCCGATGGCGGGCACGGCGTCGCGCGCGCCAGTTCCGCGGGGCGAAACGCCGGCTCGCAGGTCGGCCGCGCGAGACCCCGGCGCGCGGGCTCCTGCGTGCAGCCGCCTCCCTCGTTGCCGGGCCAGGACGCGCGCCCGTGAAGGCGGGCGCAGGATGGGATAGGACAGGGAGTCGAGCGTCATGCGCCCCACCGGCTGCATCAAGGCCATCCGACTCTGCGTCCTCACCGCGTCGCGCGCGGGCGTCGACCCGCGCGCGGCCCTCGCCGCCGCCGAGGTCGACCCCGCCCTGCTCGAGGACCCCACCGCCCGCGTTCCGCACGACACGGTCGTCCGCGCGTGGACCCGTATCCCCGAGCTCGCGCGCGACCCCGCGTTCGGCCTGCACGCGGCCGAGCTGCTCGTGGGCCAGCTCTTCGACGTCGTCGATTTCGTCACCGGCCAGTGCGCCACGGTGCGCGAGGTGATCGACTGCGTGCTGCGGTATCAGCGGCTCATCCACGATGCCCTGGACGTGCGGCTCACGGTGGACGGCGCGCGCGCCCGCGTCTCGCAGCGCTTCGCCGGCGCCGTCGCGCCGCCCCAGCTCTCGAGCTTCATCATGGGCCTGTGGGTCCTGCGCGCGCGCGCCCTCACCGGCGTGCCGTTCGCGCCCCACCGGATCACCTTCGCCCACGCCGCCCCGGCGGATCGCGGCGAGTACGATCGCCTCCTCGCCGTGCCGCTCGCCTTCGACGCGGACGAGAACGCCGTCCTGTTCGACGCCTCGTTCCTGGACACCCCCACGGTGCGCGCGGATCCGGCGCTGGGCGCCGTCCTCCGCCGGCACGCCGACGAGCTGCTCGCCGGCCTCCCCGCCGAGCCCAGCGTGCGCAGCGCCCTCGAGCGCCACCTCATCGAGTCGCTGGGGCGCGGCGTCCCCGACGTCGCCGCCGCCGCGCGCGCCCTCGGCATGAGCGCGCGGACCTTGCAACGGAGGCTCGGCGATGAGGGCGAGAGCTACAAGAGCGTCCTCGACGAGGCGCGCCGCAAGCTCGCCGTGGCCCACATGCGCGAGCGCGGCCGCACCATCTCCGAGGTCGCGTTCCTCCTGGGCTTCTCCGAGGTGAGCGCCTTCTCACGCGCCTTCCGCCGCTGGACCGGGCACAGCCCCGCGGCGTACCGCCGCTCCGCCTGACGGCGCGCCGGGGCAACACGTTGGCGCCGCCGGTCAAGGACGGGACGCGCGCTCGTCCGCATCCTTGCTGGCATGACCTACATCATTCCGAGCCAGGAGCAGGCGCGCGCGGGATTGCGCGCCATCAAGGACGTCCTCACCTCGGCCGGCCCCCTCGACGAGCCGCGCCGCGCCGCCATCGCCGCCGTGCAGCGGCACCTCCTCCACACGGACGTCGACGTCGATGCGCTCGCCCCGATCGCGCCCGAGGAGCTCGCGCGCGCGGTCGGGGACCCCGCGCTCCGCGAGCAGCTCGTCAACGGCCTGTGCGCCATGACGCTGTGCGGCGAGCGCATCGACGAGCGCGAGGTGCTCGAGGTCGAGCGCTTCGCCGCCGCGCTGGGGGCCCGCCCCGACGCGGTCCGCCAGATCCATCGCCTCCACGAGCGTCGGCTGCTCCTACTGCGCATCGACATCGCCCGCAACGCGCTGCTCGGCAGGAGCGTGCGGCGCATGCTGGACGAGGGCGGTGTCTACGGCCTTGCCCGGAACCTCGCGAGCTTCGCCGGCCTCGCGGAGAACGAGCCCGTCGCCGCGCGCTACCGCTCTCTCGAGAGCTACAGGGAGGGCACCCTCGGTAAGGCGCTCTTCACCTTCTATCGAGCGAACGGCTTCTCTTTTCCCGGCGAGAAGCGCGGGGTGCCCGAGGGCGTGCTCACCCACGATCTCAGCCACATCCTCGCGGGCTACGGCACGGACCTGCGCGGCGAGGCGATGACGATCGCCTTCCAGGCGGGGTATCGCCGCGAGAACCCGTTCGGCATCCTCGTGTTCCTGCTCGTCCAGCTCCAGCAAGGGGTCCAGCTCACGGTGCTCGCGCCCGCGCAGCAGGGGATGCTCGCGACGCCGGGGCTCGCCGACGACATCGTGCGATCGTTCGTCCGAGGCACGAGGATGAACATCGACCTGATGGACGACTGGGACTTCTGGTCGGTCATGGCGGTGGATCTCGACGAGCTGCGCCGCCGTTACGGCGTGCTCCCGCTGGTGGCGGCGGCCTGACCTGCCTTATCCGCCGAAGCCCCCGGCCGCCGTCTTCGAGAACGACGCGCCGCCCTGGCTGGCGCGCACCGCCGACTGGGAGAACAGCGCGAACGCCTTGCGGATGTCGGCCGCGTCGCTCTTCGGCGTCAGGATCCAGCGGTCCTCGATGCCCATGTCGCGGAAGACGGCGTGGAAGTCGGTGTTGCCGTCGTTGATGCCGATCGCCGCCACGATGTGGGACTCGGCGCGCCGCATGTCGCGGACGAGCGCGCACACGTCCTTCGCCTTGGCCCACGTCGAGCCCGCGTCGGCGCCGTCGGAGATGATCAGCGTGACCGTGCGCGCCGGGACGCCGCTCAGCGCGAACTCCTGCGCCTTCGCGATCACCGTGCCGAGGAGCACCACCGTCTGGTCGTAGAGCGGCGTGCCGAGCAGGGGATCGTAGTTCTTCGTGTCCATCTTCACCGCCTGCGCGATCGGGCAATACGGGTACAGCACCGTCCCGTTCAGATAACGATTGTGCGCCAGGATCGAGTCGCGCTGCCTGGAGTCGGCGAGGGCGCTCACCACGAGGTTGTGCCCGTCCCGCACCGCCTTGGCGTTGCCGGCGAACTTGATGGATCCCGAGTCGTCGGGCATCACCGTGACCAGCACCACCTCCGACGACGCGACGTCGTCCACCTGCACGCCGAATCCTGCCTGGATCTGGGCGCCGATGTCGGTGATGTGCAGCGCCTGCATCGCCTCGGGCGAGAGCGCGCCCTCGTCCCGCGCCGCCTCGAAGAGCTGCTCGATATCGAGCGAGCCGTCGCGAGCCGGCCTGTTTCCGTCGTCCTTGCTCATGTTCATCGAAACCTCCACGGTCACACGTTTCAAGCGCGCGAAATCAGGGGCGGCCGGCGCTGGTCGCGCGTTCGCCGGCGCTCTTCCATGGCTCGATGAGAGGAAGAGAAGAGATTTGAACCACAGAGGCACAGAGGGCACAGAGGGGAGAAGGAGAGCAAGTATTTGGCTCTATGTATCTATCTATCTATCTATCTCTTCTCTCTCTCTCTCTCTCTCTCTCTCTCTCTCTCTCTCTCTCTCTCTCTCTCTCTCTCTCTCTCTCTCTCTCTCTCTCTCTTCCTCTGTGCCCTCTGTGCCCTCTGTGCCCTCTGTGCCCTCTGTGCCTCTGTGGTTCAAATTCTCTCTTCTCTTCTTCACCTCACCGGCCCGGCCATCACCGCGCTAGACGAGCCACCGCGCGATGGGGTCGGTGCTCTTCACGAGGTTCATGCCGGCCGCGGCGAAGCGGCTCAGCGCTTTGTCCGCCTCGGCGGTGAAGTCGGCGAGGAAGCCGCCCTTGCCGTCGGGCACCGTCACCGGCGACATGCAGTCGGTCATGACGTAGATCTTCTTCGCGAGCGCCCGATCGGTCAGCGCGATCTCCGTCAGGATGTCCTCGATCGAGCTGCGCACGCAGTGGCTCGCGGCCTGGCCGGCGATGATCACCGCGTCCGCGTGGAGCAGCGTCTTCAGGAAGAGCGTGCTCCGCTGCGCCAGCGGCTGACCGTCGTGCCGCGTGAGCACCTCGGGCTGCATCACCGAATAGTTCTCGGTGAGCGGGTTGCCGCCCTTCACCTCCACCCACGACTGCACCCCGCGCGCAAACGCGTGGAACATCCGCGCCTCGTGCACGACCCCCGCGAGCGCGTGCCCGTCGCTGCCGAGGATGCAGTGCGGCGGCCACAAGTAGAGCTTGTATTTGCCCGCCTTCTCGAGCTCCTCGCAGTAATACCGGACCTGCTTCATGAGCCACGGGTAGCTGCCGCCGCAGAGCCACCGCGCCACGGCCGGGTTCGGCCGCACCTCGCCCGCGTCGATCTGCGCCGTCGTGATCTCCCGGTGCGCAGTGAGCGGCCGGTCCTCGCGATCCACCCAGAAGGCCGGGAAGAATATCTGGTATGCAAAGTGGGTGTCCATCGTGACGGTGACGTTCGTGATCGACCCGAGGTTCCTGTAGATGAACTCCGCGATGCGGCGGCTGTCGTCGACCGCGCCCGTGCCGCTCCTGCCCGCGACGTAGAGCGAGCCCTGCGGGAAGCAGAAGTCCTTCTGCACGTCGATGAGCAGGAGGTGGACGTTCTGCGCGTCGGCGGCCGAGGGCTTCACGCCGTGCGCCTTCCTCCACGCCGCGGCCGCGCCGTGGAGCGCCGTCTCGTCGGGGTGATAACCCCACCGCTCGGCGTTCTTCGGATCGTAGAAGGCGGGCAGCGGGAGCTCTGTCGTTTTCATGGTCTCTCTCCTCTCGAACGGCCCGCGCGCGCGGGCCTGAAGAACAGCCGTGGATTCACGAGATGCGAAGCAGCGTGATCGCCTGCGCGTCGACGACGAACAGCCCCTCGGGGCCGACGAGCAGCCGGGAAGCCTGGTTGACGAACGGCTCGGTGCCGGGGAACTGCCGCGCCTCGACGAGCGCTCCCCCGCGGACCTCGACGCGGACGACGCCGCTGTCGGTCGCCGAGAGCAGGAACCCCGACGCCGCGCACTTGCCGGTGAGCGCCCCGAGCCATGAGCCGCCCCCCGCGTCGCCGTCGGCGGCGGCCTCGACCTCGCCGTCCTCGCGCACGACAACGCAGCGATGCACCGTGCGCCCGGCCTGCTCGGCGGCGAGGAACAGCCACGCGCGCGCGCGGTCGCCGCGCGAGCGCTCGCCACGGGAGCTTCGCCCGGCGCCCGCGTCGAACACGCACGTGGCCGCGGTGAGCTTGCCGCCGGGGAAAGGCAGCTTGACCGTGTCCTTGAGGCCAGGCCGCTCGGCGTCGAAGACGAACGCGATCGAGACGCTGCCGGCGCGGTAGAAGCCGAGGCCGAACCGGGGGCCGACCCAGAACATCGTCTGCCCTTCGAGGACATCGCCCATCGCGACGGCGCCCGCCTCGCCCGAGAGCGCGGGCGCGCCCGGCCTGCCGCTGCGCAGGAGCTGGCCGCCGCGCGCCCAGTAGCGGGCCCGCTCGTTGACGGCGAAGATCGGCCTCGTCCCGAGGCAATCCACCTGGATGCGCTCGGGCGCGGCGCCCGGCGAGAGCACCACGAGCTCGCCGCCGCGGCCGATCAGCGTCGCCGCGCCCTGCACCGCGAAGCGCATCGCGGGGTGGGGCGCGCCGGACATGACGACGGCGCCGTCCTCCCGCACGAATCGCCCGCCCTCGTGCACCAGGGCAGAGAGCCCATCGGCGCCGACGGACGCGGCAAGGATCACCCCGCGCGTGCTCAGGATCCGCGTCGCGAGCACCTCGCCGTGGACCACGGTGGACGACTTCACGGCGGCCGGCGCGGCGGAAGCGCAGGTCGGGCAGGCGGCGCGCGCGTGCTCGACGCCGCACGAAGGGCACCTCGTCCAGGCGAGCGCGTCGAGCAGCCGGCGCGGGAACACGCCGCGCTCGTCCTTGACGAAGACGCGGTACAGCGCGTCGAGCAGGTCGTCGGGCAGGACGCGGTACGGGATCGCCGGCTTCGGATACCGCACCTCGCGATCGAACACGGTGATGCGGCGGAGCGGCCTCGCGCTCTCGGGCACCCGCGCCGCCGCGGAACGCGGGCGGAAGACGCCTCCATACGGCCCGACGCAGAGCAGGCTCTGCATGACCATGACGGCGAACGCGTACCAGTCGGACTCGCGCGCGTAAGGCCGCGCCAGCATCGGGCGGGGGAGGGAAGGGTCGCAGAGCAGCGGATCGACGAAGCGCTCGGTGAACACCTGACAGAGGAACGGGCCGAACTGGAAGCTGTCGGCGTCGATGACGAACGCCTCGCCGCCGGCGACAAGCACGTTGAGATCGTTGAAGTCGCCGATCACCACGCCCCGGTCGTGGATCGCCGCCACCGTCCGGTGGAGCCGCGCGAGCACCCCGGACACGGCGGCCGCCGAGAGGCCGCCGTGGCGCATCGACGGCTCGCCGTAGCGCAGGAGCGGCTCCGCGCCGCGCACGAGGCGCATGGCGTAACCCACGATGCGCTTCTTCGACCTGTCGGTCGCGAGCTCGGCGGGCGCGATCACCTGATCGGGCAGCGCGGTCGGGAACGCGCGCAGCTTGTCCTGGTGGCGCTCGATGCGGGCCTCGGCGGCGCGCTGCTCGGCGCCCTGACCGGCGTAATCCGGGTGATCGGGCGTCTTCCAGACCTTGAGCGCGCGGCCGTCGCCGAGGTCGAACACGTCCGCCTCCCCGCCCTTGCCGATCGAGGCCCGAGGATCGAGCTTTATCCGCTTCGTGCCCAGATATGCGTCCACCTTCGCCTCCTTCGGGCGCAAGAAATGCCGAGCTGTCCTCCGCCGAGCCGCGCGCGGCGCGCGTCAATCGCGCTGCCGCGGGGATCTCCGCACCACCACCAGCGTCGTGTCGTCGCGGAGCAGCCCGCCCTCGCGCTCCATGCGCTCTTCCTTCCACACCGGCCGCGCCACGTTTCGATTGATGAGCGCGAGCCGCCGCCTCACCGCGTCGGGGTTGCGGAAATACCGATCGTCCTCCCAGAACCTCGACAGCGGGCCGACCTCGCCGCCGCCGCCCGGGATCTGCCGCGCTGACGACTCCAGCAGATCGACGGCGCCGTCGGTCCCGAGCAGGGCAGCCCGGAGCGCGCTCGCAGGGAACGCGCGGTGCACGGTGAAGCGCGGCGCCTCGCCGCCGGGCGGGCGATCGAGCAGGCCATACCCGAGGTACGGGGGCTCGTTCCCCGGGAACGGGCCGAGCCGCAGGAGGTCGTCGCCGAGGGCGATGAGGCCGTCTCCGAGGGAGAACACGCACGCCCTGTCGCCGGCGATGACGAGGCCGACCACGGTGAACAGGAAGAAGGTCGACACGACCTCGGTGAGGCGCCCGCCCATGCCGCCGGCCGCCGCCCGGAGCGGCGCGAGCGCGCCGCGCCGCACCTCTTCCCACGTCTCCGGCGACTCGATGTCTCCGCCGCGCCGGAGCGCGCCGAGCACCTGCTCGGTCACGATCCTCGCCCCGAGCGCCGCGCCCACCTCGCTGCGCGCGCCGCTGCCGCAGCCGTCGCACACCACCGCGGCCAGGCAGCCGCCGTCGATCCGGAAGGCATAGGCGTCCTGGTTGGGCCGCCCCGCCGCGAGGTGGTCGGCCCCGGTCACCGTGCCGCCGGCGACCTCGAAGGCCGCGTCGCCACCCATGTCAGCCAAGAAAGCGACCTCGCGAGGCATGGTGTTCCCTTCCGCGCCCGGACGCGGTGAGCGGCCGGCCGTTCGTGTAACTTACACACCAAGCTTAGTGTCGATCGTACACTTGTCAACCCGGCCGGAGGCGGGCCGGCCGCCCTCGCCGGGCGGAGCGCG
The DNA here is from genome assembly GCF_051474675.1 of Sorangium sp. So ce406. NCBI lineage: Bacteria > Pseudomonadati > Myxococcota > Polyangiales > Polyangiaceae > Sorangium > Sorangium sp. So ce406. The sequence goes on from NZ_CP150340.1 coordinate 2,985,958, forward strand.
CCCTGCGCGGGCGCAGGTCCGGGGGGGTGTGGCGTCCGGGGGGCCGGTGGGCCGCGGCGGGCGCCTAGATCTCGAAGCTGAAGCCGTCCTTCTCGAGCCGCTCGTACTTCCGCCGGTCGAACCGGTAGAGCCGCGCCGCGCGGTGCGCGACGTCCTGCTCGACCTCGTCGAGCTCCACGAGCAGCCCGGTGCCGAGCGCCTTCTTCCGGAAGTTGCGCTTGTCGAGCGGGCGCTCGAGGATCGCCTCGTAGAGCCGCTGGAGCTGCGAGAGCGTGAACTTCGGCGGGAGGAGCTCGAACCCGATCGGCCGGTACCGCACCTTGCCCTTGAGCCGCTCCAGCGCGACCGCGAGGATCTCCTCGTGATCGAAGGCGAGCGCCGGCGTGTCGTCCACCGCGAACCACGCGGCCTCGCGGGCGTCGGTCGCCGCCTTGACCCGGTGATCCCCGAGCTTGACCAGCGCGTAGTACGCCACCGAGACGACGCGCTCGCGCGGGTCGCGCCCGAGGGCGCCGAACGTGTAGAGCTGCTCCAGGAACACCCCCGAGAGCCCCGTCTCCTCGGCGAGCTCCCGCCGCGCGGCGTCGTCCAGCGCCTCGTCGACGCGCACGAAGCCGCCCGGGAGCGCCCACCTGCCGCGGAACGGCTCGAGGTCCCGCCGGATGAGCAGGACCTTGAGGTCCCCGTCGTCGAGGCCGAACACGACGCAATCCACCGTCAGCGCCGGCCGCGGGTGCTCATACGAGACAGACATGCGAACCTCCATCGGTGTATCTTGTACGCGAAGTTCGGTGTTCGTTGTACACTTGCCGGATCCGCGGCGCGCGGGGACGAGCGGGCGCCAGGGGTGTTTTTCATGCGCGCGCCGGCGGGCCAGGCGGGCTCAGGCTTGCTCCGCGAGGCGGCGCGATGGTTCCCTCGGCGCGGTCACGAAAGGCTCCGCGAAGGTCGGCGAACTCTCGACGCGCAGCGCGCGCCCGCGGTAGAAGATTCCCATGACGGGCGCTGGCGAGCTGACGGCGGGCGACGAGATCCAGAATGAGCTCGCGGAGGAGCGCGGAGAGGCGGAGCTGCTGCTCCGCGCCGTCCTCGATCACCTCCCGATCAGCGTGGCCAGGTACGACCGCGAGGGCGTCTTCACCTTCCAGGACGGCAAGGGGCTCGGGGTCGTCGGCATGAAGCCGGGCCAGCTCGTCGGCGCGAACGTGCTCGATCTCTACGCGGATCACGAGGAGGCCGTGGAGGACCTGCGGCGGGGGTTGGCGGGGGAAGCCTCGCACCAGATCTACGAGGCGCACGGCGTCGTCTTCGAGTCATGGCAAGTCCCGGTGCGCGACCAGCGCGGGCAGCCCGATGGGCTCATCACCGTCACGCTGGACGCGACCGAGGCGAGCCAGCGAGAGCGGGAGCTCCAGATACAGATCGACAGGATCGAGAAGCAGCAGCGGGTCATCCGCGACCTGTCGACGCCGATCATCGAGGTATGGGACAAGGTGCTGACGCTGCCGATGGTGGGGGTGGTGGACAGCCTGCGGATCTCCGAGGTGATGGACAGCCTGCTCGACGCGATCGTGAACAAGGACGCTCGGTTCGCGATCCTCGATCTCACGGGCGTGGACGCGGTCGACACCGGGACAGCGGGGTACCTGATCGAGATGATCAACGCGATCCGGCTGCTGGGGGCGGAGGGGATCATCACGGGGATCCGGTCGAACGTGGCGCAGACGATGATCGCGCTGGGGCTCGACCTGTCGAGCGTGACGACGGTGGGCAACCTGCGCGCCGGCCTGAAGCTCTGCATGCGGCGCATGGCCGCGGCGGGCGAGCGCGGCGGCGTCGCGCCGGCGGTGAAATAAGGCGCGCGGCGATCCTCGGGCGAGCACGGGAGCCGCGGCCGCGGAGATGGCGAGTGCGTCGATCGCGCAGCGAGCGCCGGGCGAGCTCAGCGATGCGGTGCGATATTTCCTCAGGCGGGTTCACGAAACGCTCCGGCGGGGGTCGACAGACCCTCGACGAGCAGCACGCGCGCGGGGTAGAAGGCTTCCATGACGGGGGGCGGTACGTCGATGTCGATGACGGGTGCGGAGATCCAGAATGAGCCCGAGGCGAGGCTCGGAGAGGCAGAGCTGCTCCTCCGGACCATCCTCGACAACCTGCCGGTCGCCGTGTGCAGGTACGATCGCGAGGGCATCTTCAGGTTCCACGACGGCAAGGGGCTGGAGGTCTCCGGCATCAAGCCGGGGGAGCACCTCGGCAAGAGCGTCTACGAGCTCTACGCGGGCGCGCCGGGGGCCGTGGAGGCCATCAAGCAGGCGCTCGTGGGTAAGGCGACGCACACCGTCACCGAGGCGCACGGCCTCACCTGGGAGACATGGTTCGTCCCCGTGCGCTACAACGGGGAGCCCGGCGCGGTCACGATCACCATGGATGCCACCGCGGCGAGGCAGCGAGAGCAGGAGCTCCGGAACAAGCTGGAGCTGATCGAGAAGCAGCAGCGGGTCATCCGCGACCTGTCGACGCCGATCATCGAGGTATGGGACAAGGTGCTGACGCTGCCGATGGTGGGGGTGGTGGACAGCCTGCGGATCTCCGAGGTGATGGACAACCTGCTCAACGCGGTCGTGAACAAGGACGCTCGGTTCGCGATCCTCGATCTCACGGGCGTGGACGCGGTCGACACGCGGACGGCCGGGTACCTGATCGAGATGATCAACGCGATCCGGCTGCTGGGGGCGGAGGGGATCATCACGGGGATCCGGTCGAACGTGGCGCAGACGATGATCGCGCTGGGGCTCGACCTGTCGGGCGTGACGACGGTAGGCAACCTGCGCGCCGGCCTGAAGCTCTGCATGCGGCGCATGGCCGCTGCGGGCGAGGGCGGCGCCGCCGCGCCGGCGGCGAAATAGCGGTCGCATCATGGGGGCAGGGGAGCCGTTGACGGGCGCGGAGATCGACAAGGAGCCCGAGGCGAAGGTCGGAGAGGCAGAGCTGCTCCTCCGGACCCTCCTCGACAACCTGCCGGTCGCCGTGTGCAGGTACGATCGCGAGGGCACCTTCAGGTTCCACGACGGCAAGGGGCTGGAGGTCTCCGGCATCAAGCCGGGGGAGCACGTCGGCAAGAGCTTCTACGAGCTCTACGCGGGCGCGCCGGAGGCGGTGGAGGCCGTCCGGGAGGCGATCGAAGGGCATGCGGCGCACACCGTCACCGAGGCGCACGGCATCAACTGGGAGACATGGGTCGTCCCCGTGCGCCACGACGGGGAGCCCGGCGCGGTCAGCATCACCATGGATGCCACCGCGGCGGGGCAGCGAGAGCAAGAGCTCCGGAACAAGCTGGAGCTGATCGAGAAGCAGCAGCGGGTCATCCGCGACCTGTCGACGCCGATCATCGAGGTATGGGACAAGGTGCTGACGCTGCCGATGGTGGGGGTGGTGGACAGCCTGCGGATCTCCGAGGTGATGGACAACCTGCTCGACGCGATCGTGAACAAGGACGCTCGGTTCGCGATCCTCGATCTCACGGGCGTGGACGCGGTCGACACCGGGACAGCGGGGTACCTGATCGAGATGATCAACGCGATCCGGCTGCTGGGGGCGGAGGGGATCATCACGGGGATCCGGTCGAACGTGGCGCAGACGATGATCGCGCTGGGGCTCGACCTGTCGGGCGTGACGACGGTGGGCAACCTGCGCGCCGGCCTGAAGCTCTGCATGCGGCGCATGGCCGCTACGGGCGAGGGCGGCGGCGCCGCGCCGGCCGCGAAATAGGCGCGCGCCAAGCGCGCGTGCGGCCGCGGATCAGCGGTGGATCACGAGGCGGGTCGACGGGTCCTTGCGCGTGACCTGGACGGCGTACCACCCCTCGGGCACGGCCGGCTCGGTCCAGTGAAATAGCCACTTCGCGTCGACCGGCGAGAGGTTCACGCACCCGCCGCTCTGCCCGTCGCCCCAGTTGTTGTGCCAGTACGCGGCGTGCAGGAGGTACTTGCTGAAGAAGTGCTGGCTCCACGGCACCTCCGCCTCGATCCAGTCGTCCTCGTCGACGTGGGGCGTGATCAGCGTCTTCGTGATCCACTTGCGGTTGATGCGGTACTGGCCGAGCGGGGTCGTCGAGGGCGGCACGAAGGGCTCGGCCTCGGTCCTCTCCGGATCCTCGGCCCCGTTGCGCCCGGCCGAGATCAGCGTCGCGAAGACGGGCCGGTCGCCCTCGTAGGCGATGAGCCAGCCCTCGAGCGCGGCGATCTCGATCCACGTGTTCCTCGGCCCCTCGGCCACCGCCTCGGGCGCGCCGCCGCCGAGCTGGATGGGGCGCCCCCACGGGTTCCGCGATTTCCGCGGCTTGACGACCACCGCGTCGCGCTCGAGCACCCAGTACCCGTCGTCGCGGGTCTCGAGGTAGGTGAGCTTGCCGACCTGCCTCGATTTGCCCGTCAGCCCGACCCTGTCGAGGCGCTCCCACACGGCGTCCGTCTTCTCGAGCTGCTTCTCCTCGGTGAGGCGGTACTTGGGGCGCGGCTTGCGGCGGAAGAACGCGACGGGGAGGCGGACCTCGGAGGTGAGGTGCACGCCCTGGAAGGTGGCGCCCTCGTACGGCTTGACCTTGTCCTTCGGCACGAACGTGAGATCCGACGCCCAGAGCCACGTCGCTCCGCCAGCCTCGACCTCCCGCGTCCACGCGACCGACGACCGCGGGCGGACCTGCATGTGCCGCGTATCGTGCATCCCCGAGGGCCACTCCGGGGTCTCGAAGCCCTCCACCTGGAAGAGGCGCTTGAGCCCGAGCGACTCGCCGTAGCGGTACGGCAACGGCTGATCCGCCAGCGGGGCGTGGGCGGCCAGCGTCTGGAGCATGGGATCGGCCGCGTCGAGCGTGGCGCGCTCGCCGTCGACGCAGACGTAGCCGCGCGGCTCGACGGCGTAGAACGCCGGGCAGTCGCCCGCGCCCCGGAGCGGCTCGGCGCTCTTCAGCCGGACCGAGCTGCCGATCGTGAGCTGGCCGATCCACTGGGACTTCGGCCGCGGGGCCGCCCGGATCATCACCTCGCGGCTCTTCGAGTACACGCGCGCGAGCGCCGCCGGCGCCGTCGGCTCCCCTGCGGCCACGGCGGGCGCGACCGCGGCGGCCGGAGCCGCCGGCGAGGGCGCCGGAGCGACGGCCGGCGCGACGGCGTCCGCCGGTCGTGCGCCCTCCGGCTCCGCGACCGCCACGCCGGCGCTCCCCGCCGGGCCGGCGGTCGAGCCGGTGTCGCGCCGCGACGACGTGCACCCGACGAGCCACAGGACGCCGAGGGCAGCGGTACACAAGCGGCCGGACATAGGCGCGCCACCCTAGCACGTTCAGCCTGTCTGGCGGAATGACCTGCAAAGCTGGAATCGGGAGTCGAGGCGCGCTCTGGGCGCGAGCGGCGCTTGCGCGGCCCGGGAGGTGCGGAGATCAGAAGCTCCGGCGGAAGAGGCCGTTTGCCCCGAGGATGGCGTGCGCGCCGGCGTAAACCCAGCGCTGCGCGTAGTCGACGGCGATCGACTCGACCTGTGCGCCCGCCAGGCCGAGCGAGCGCCAGCTCTTCCCGCCGTCGGCGCTGTGCAGCACGCCCTCTCCCGAGCAACCGATCACGAGCTCGTCCTCGCGCTCCGGGTTGACCTGCACGGCCGAGCCCGTCGTGCACGGCGCCGCCTCGAGCTGCGTGCGCTCGCCGGCGACCGCCACGAACCACGCGCCGCCCATCGGCCCGCCGTGCACCAGGATGTACGCTCGCGTCGGCCCGAGCGCCGCGCTCGCGGCGAGATCGGGGACGCCACGCCGGTCGAGCTCGCGCCAGCGCTCGCCGCCGTCGTCCGAGAGCAGCCAGCGCGAGCCCACGACGAGGCGGCGGTCCCGGAACGCGGCCAGCGCCGAGCAGCGCTCGACCTCCGGCGACGCGGTCCAGCCGTCGCTGTCGTGGGGACTCTGGTAGAGCCCAGCTGCGTAGGCCGCGAGCACCTGCCGCTCATCGACGGCGAGGCCTCGCATGGCGCCCTCCACCGGCGCGGGGACCTCGTACCAGCCTCGCCTGGCCTCATCGAAGAACGTGAGCGCGCGCCCGGCGCCCGGCGCCATCCAGATCCGCCCGCCGGCAGCGTCCTCGACCAGGCTCGTCCCCGGATGGCCGGGCAGGCGCAGGCGCTCCCACGAGCGGCCGCCGTCGCGGCTCAGATGGCTGCTCTTCTCGTCGCCGCGGGTGGTGGCGAAGAGCGTCCCCCGGCGCGTCAAGAGCACGAGGGGCGAGCGCCACGCGGGCCCGGAGCCCAGGGATTCCCAGCCGGCGTCTGCCCGCGCGATGCCCAGCGCCGCGCGCGCCGCGCTGCTCGCGTTGACCCCCGCGAACCCGAGCACGAGCGGCCAGGCGAGCCAGCGCGGGAGCGACGAGCCCTTCGGCCACAGCGCAAACAGGCTCCCGCCGAGCATCAGGCTCCCGAGGGCGAGCGCGACCACCAGCTCGCCGGTCCGCGCGGTGTGCGCCGCGAGCCCCGTTCCCAGGAGCAGCGCCGCCGCTCCGAGCAGGAGCGACATCCAGCCGTGCGCCCGGCGGACCTGGACCTCGAAATCGCGCTGGGCGCGCGCCGCCGCCTCGTCGCCGAGCGTGGCCCGGCTCAGCGCGGCGAGCAGCCCGCCGACGAGCGCCATGGCGACGCCCGCCGGCGCCTGGAGCGATCGCGCCCGTCCAAACAGCGCTCCGATGTCCGGGTCGAAGGCCCATCCCAGCCAGCCGAGCGCGGCGCTCGCGAGGAAGAGCACGCCGGTGACGAGGAGGAGGATGCCGGCGGCGAGGGTGATGCGAGCGAACGCGTGCAAGCGCCGCCGGTGGTAAGCCGGGCCCGCCAGGGCTGCAACGACGGGCGCGCCAGGATTTCGATCGCCGCGGGTGTCACGCTCGGCCCTGCTCGCGCCTAGAGCCGAGGAAGGCAGGCGACGACAGCCGGCCGGACCGGAACAAGAAGCAGAAAAGGAGAACGCCCATGCGTCGTTGGCTCAAGGTGACCCTGATCGCGGCCGTCCTCGGAATCCCCACGGCGGCCTACGCGGGTACGCAGCTCGCGGGCGGCTGTCCGTGCGCGGATTGCCCCTGCCCGGACTGCCCCTGCGGCTGAGGACCATCGCCCTTGGAACCGCGCGCGCGATCGCTGCTCAACGCGTCGATGAGACGCCTTGCTGACGGCGATCGCGCGGCGTTCGATCCTGTCTATGCGGCCCTGTGGCCGGCGATCAGCGCGTTCTGCCGCCGCATGCTCGGCGGCGAGGCGGACGCCGAGGACGCGGCGCAGCAGGCGCTCCTCAAGGTCTTCGACCGCGCCAGCTCGTTCGATCCCGAGGCGGACGCGCTCACCTGGGCGCTCGCGATCGCGGCGTGGGAGTGCCGCACGACGCGGCGGCGGCGGTCGCGGTCCAGGGAAGCGCCGGACGAGCTCGTCCCGTCGATCGCGGCCGACGCGCCCACGCCCGAGGACGCGGCGATCGCCCGCGATCTCGACGACGCGGCGCGCGAGGTGCTCGGCACGCTGGCCGAGGCAGATCGCGAGACGCTGCGGGCGACCGTGCTGGAGAGCGACCGCGACCCCTCGCTGTCGGGCGCGGCGTTCCGGAAGCGCCGCGAGCGCGCATTTGCCCGCCTCCGGGAGGCGTGGAGGAGGATCTATGGAACCTGAGGCGCTCGTGGGCTTGAAGGAGAGGGCCTATCGCGCGTACGAGCGCGGGAGGGCGCGACAGGCCGCCTGGGCGGCGTCCCCGACGCTCGCGATCGCGCTCGTGGCGGCGCTGATGAGCGACCGCCCGCTCACCACCGCGGTCATCGGCGCGGCGCTCTACGTCGCCGCGGCGCTGCTCTCCTGGCGAGGGCGGCAGCTCGGGCGGGGCGTGCTCCCGGGCGTGGCGGCGGGGCTCGTGCCGTTCGCGGCGGCGCACGCGGCGCGCGTCTACGGTCACCTGTGCACGCCGGAAGGGTGCGTGTCGATCTGCGTCCCTGCGTGCCTGACGGGCGGCATCGCCGCGGGCGTGCTGCTCTCGCGCGCGCTGCGCCGGTCCGAGCGGCTCGGGGCCTCGTGGGCGTCGGCGTGCGGCGTCGCCGCCCTGACGGGCGCGCTCGGCTGCGCCTGCGTCGGCTTCGGCGGCGTGGTCGCCCTCGCGGCGGGGCTGCTCGCCGGCACCGCGCCGCTCGCGCTCCGCCCCGCGCGCGGCGGCGCGTGATGTCGCCCTGACGTCGCGCCGCGCGCCCGCGGCCAGCGCGGCCGCCGCCGGTGTATGCTGGGCGCCGTGGGAGATCCGACGCTCGACCCGGACGGCGCGTTCGAGGAGGCCCTGGCCGCGCTCGGCGCGGGGCCGGCTGCGCTCTCCGCCGACGAGAAGCGCGCGCTGGACGACGCGGGCCACGTCCTGTTCCGCGCGGCGATCGACCCGGCGTGGCTCGAGGCGCTGCGCGCGGACTGCGACGGGAGCGAGGGCGTCACGGCCCAGGGCGGCAACCAGCAGCTGGCGTGCCTCGGCGAGCGCCAGGGCGCCATCCTCCGCGTCCTCCAGTGGCCGCGGCTGCTCGCGGCGGCGTGGCACGTGCTCCGCCGGCCGTTCGCGCTGGGGGCGGTGGCGTGGCGCTGCCCGCGGCCCGGCCTGGGCCAGCAGGGCCTGCACATGGACTGGGGCGCGCAGGGGGATCCGGGCCTGTTCCACGTCGTGACCGCGCTGTGTTACCTCGACAGGGTCGTGCCCGAGAACGGCGCGACGCGGCTCGTGCCGGGGTCTCACAAGCTGCGCCGGAGGCCGCCGAAAGATCTCGCGGATCCCGCGAGCCGTCATCCCCAGGAGACGACGGTCCAGGCGGAGGCGGGCTCGTTGCTCGTCTTCAACGGCCACCTCTGGCACGCCGGGACCCGCAACCGCAGCGGCGCCCCGCGGCGCGCGCTGCAGTGTGGCTTCGTCGCGCGGGAGCACCGCGGCATGCCGTCAACCCTCGTGGACGACGCCGATCTCCTGCCCCCGCCGGCGCGCCTCGTGCTGGGGATCACGGTGGGGATCACGGGGTGATCGGCCGTCCCGGGGTGGCGTGAGGGCGCCGCCGATCACGGCTCGATGCGGCACCTCGCGCTGCACCCGTCGCCCCCCGTCGTGTTGCCGTCATCGCACGTCTCGAGCCCCCCGACGTCGCCGTCGCCGCACGCGACCGCGGGATCGATCAGGTCGCGGCGCAGCTTCAGGTCGTCGCGCAGGGCGTTCACGTTCGCGGTGAACTCGCGCAGATCGGCCCGGGTCGCCTCGCCGGCGCTGGCGTTGCCGATCACCCGCGCCGCCAGATCGACGACCGCGAGCAAGGCGCCCTCGTCCCAGGCCTCGCTCGCGAGGCGGGTGAGCTCCGCGCGGAAGCGCTCGTCGAGCGCCGGGATCTCGCGGATCCGGCCCGGGAGCACGGCGACGGGCGCCGTCTCGGTGTCGAACCACGGGTCTTCCAGGATTCGATCCATCCCGTGGGGCATGAACACGAAGCGCCCGTCCACGGGGTTCTCGTAAAGATAGTAGTTGTTCGCCCGGTACGCGTAGCCGTCCCAGTGGCCCATCAGCGCCTCGAGGGCGTAGGTCGTGATGTACCGATCCAGGTCGAGGTGCTGGCTCGCCTGCGCGGCGAGCTGCTCGTCCGGCGCGTCGCGGATGACGTCGGCGAGCGCGCGGAGCTCGGCCGCGCCGTCGTCGTCCCCGCCGTCGAGCTCCACGGCGTCGATATCCTCGACGAAGTCGCCGCAGCACGGGCCCTCGTAGAGCGCCCCCTCGTCGTTGACCTCGCCGAAATGGCGCCTCAGGAACCGCTTGTCGATCGCCTCGGTGACGACGTAGATCCCCTTGTCGACGCCGTTCAGCGTCACCACCGCGTGCACGCTGCGCGCCGCGGGCAACCCGGCGCGGGCGTGCAGCTCCTCGCCGACCTGCTCGCGCATGAACGTCGGGTCCTGCTTGGCGCTGTTCAGCAGGAGCTTCTTGAGCCCGTGCAGATCCGCCTTCTCGTCGAACTCGTCGAACTTGAGGCTGAAGCTCGGCTTCTCCGAGAGCTCCACGAGCGCGTTGCCCTTCTGCCGGATGCCGGCGCCGGTGACGACCTCGCCGTCGTAGGTCAGGGTGCACGGCACGCGCTCGTCGAGGTCCGTCGCGAGCTGGTTCAGATGCGCGTCATCGACGGTGATCTCGACCCTGTGGAGCACCGACCGGTCGAACACCACCGCGGACGCGGCCCCCTCGTCGACCGGACAGCCGCTCTGGCTCGCCACGACGAGGGGCAGGAAAAGGAGGGGGAAAGCGCCACGGTTTCTCATCATTCCCGGCTTACCAGGCGGCCTCCGTCGGCGCCACGCGCGGAGGGACGCGTGCGTCAGGGCGTCAGGGCGTCAGGGCGTCAGGGCGTCAGGGCGAAGCAGTAGATCCCGCCGTAACCGCCGCCGGATCCCACGCCTGTCGCGCCCTGCGCCGGTCCTCCCGCGTCCACGAGGTTGACGCTGGGCGAGCACCCCGGCGCTTCGTGGGCCGATATCCAGTGGGCCATGTTGAAGTCGCCGCCCCCGCCGCCGAAGTTCCTCGGCCACGAGTGGCCGAGGCGCGGCTTCCCGGAGCTCCTGTCGCCCGACGCGCTCGTCCAGTCGTTGCACGTCGCCGTCGGGCCAGACAGCCGGCCTTGCTGGTTGCTCCCGGTCATGGTGTCGTGGTTGTCGACCTCGGGCTGGCTCGGCTCGGGCTGGTGGTTCGGGACGCCATCCTCGTTCGGCAGATCATCGCCGATCGCCTCGTCGGCCCCGCTGGGACGCTCGCCGATCAGCTCGCCCTTGTTGTTGGCGACCAGCCGGCCGAGCCGATCGTACCAGGGCCCCTCGCCGATCCGGTCGATTGCGTCGACCTGCTTGCCGTCCTCTCCTGCCGCGGCGCTCAGGAACGCGCGCCACGTCTTGCTCCCCGCGCCCGGCATGCTCTTCTCGGCGATCGTCGCGCAGATCTTGTCCGCGCCGCGGAGACCGGCGCCCGGGCCCGTCTCGCCGAAGCGGAGATCGCCCCCGAAGCCGTCCTGGGAGCCCGACAGCTCCCGCATCGCCGCGAGGCTGGTCACGAAGAAGCTGAACGGCTCCGTCGTCGCGCCGCCGGTGGAGCTGCTGCTCGCCGTCGCGGAGCCGCCGCTGGTCGCGGAGCCGCCGCCGGAGGTCGCGGAGCCGCCGCTGGTCGCGGAGCCGCCGCCGGAGGTCGCGGAGCCGCCGGTGGTCGCGGAGCCGCCGGTGGTCGCGGAGCCGCCGCCGGTGGTCGCAGCGCCGCCGGAGCTCGACGACGCGTCTGTCGCGCCGTCGCTCGAGCCGTCGCTCGAGGCGCCAATGTCCCCGCTGGAACAGCCGAGCACGTGCGAGGACAGCGCGATGGTGAGAGGGAGCCACAGGGAGCGATAAGCAAATGCCATGGTGTCGGTCTCCTTGTCCTGATCAAGCCACGTTGTTCGTCACGCCGTGTCCGGCGAGGCTCATGGGCAGGTGAGATCGCCCTGGCAGGTCTGCCCCTCTGACACCGCGAGCTGCTTCCTCATCATTCCCGGCGTACCAGGCGGCCTCCGTCGTCGCCGCGGGGGCTGTCGAGCGTGATGTCGAACGCCTGACCGGGGGAGAGCGCCACCGGCGTGTCGAGCGCGATCGTGACCACGCGGCCCCATGCGGACACCTTCGGCGTCGGCCAGCAGTGCAGCGGGAGCGCGGAGACGAGCGGGCCCACCGCCACGACCGTGCCCGCGATCGGGTCGCCGCCCTGGCCGCGGACGCGGAGCTCGGCGGCGTCTCCCTCGCGCAGGCCGAGGGAGGCGCGCTCGGGGACGCAGGCGACCGCGTGCGCGCGCGAGCCCGCGCTCACGGGCTGCTGGGGCTCGCCGGGCTGGGCGACCGCGAAGCCGAGGACCTGCCCGCCCGGGCTGATGTCCAGGTGGAGCCACAGGGCAGCCCCCAGCGTGAGCGCCAGGGCGATCACCGGGCCGGCATGCTGGAGCGCGAGCGCCGCGCGCAGCCGCCTCACGGCGCTCCGGCGGCCGCCCCGCGGCCGGGGTAGGGGCGCGCTTGCTTGATGTAGAGCGTCGCCGGCTCGTTCGGGCTCGCGTCGTCGTCGAATTTGAACTCCACGTCCATCGCGTACCAGCCGCTGTTGCCCGCCGCGGCGCCGTAAGCGGGCGAGAACCGCTCATGGATGGCGTCGAGCGCCACGCCGAGCTGATGGATCTGCGCCGCCGAGAGGACCGTCTGGCCCTCCGGCATCAGGGTCGAGTGGGTGAGGTACGTGACAGGCTGGTTCGGCTGGTTGAAGAAATAGAGGAACTCGTCGTTCGTCACGCCGGCGGGCGGGGCCACCACCTCGACGTCGCCGCCCGTCTGCACGTTGACGTAGAAGGCGGGCTGGATCCCGGTGGGGTCGAACGGGTTGTTGGTCAGCGCCACGCCGTTCGCCTCCTCGTCCGGGAAGTTGTGGTGCACGAGCAGCGCCATCCCGATGGTCCTGTGATCGATGCCGTAGTACGTGCGTTCATCGAAGGTGCGGAGCTTCCAGGCGCTCGCGTACGTCTTGCGGATGGCGTCGAGGACATCCTCCCAGTCGGTCGGATCGCCGGTGTTCGAGTCGTAGCAGCCGGCGCACGGGAACCCGTCGAGATCCTCGCTGTTCGTGCTGGTGCGGAAGCGCATCGGGTGCCCGGCATACTCCGCCTCGATCTTCGCCCGGAGGAGGTCCTGGAGCTCGGCGTCGATGGGCGCGCTCTTCATGTCGTCGCGGAGCGTCTTCAGCGCCTTGTCGCGGACCGCCGCGTCGGTGTTGAACTGCGGATCGGCGAGCAGCGCCTCGATCTGCTCGTAGAAGCCGTTCTGCTTCATGAACAGGTCGTAGTAGTAGACCGGGATCGAGAACGCCTTCTGGATCGGGACCTCGGGGATCCTCGCCAGGATGGAGTAGTGGGCCGACTTGCCGCCGAAGGCGAGGACGGCCTTCTTGATCGCGTCCCGGAGCGGCTCGCCGTCCGCCGGATCGGGGGTCACCTCCTCGATGTCGCGCAGATCGGTGACCGTCAGATCCAGCTCGGGGAGCGTGACGGGCTCGGGCTTGTGCGCCTCCCAGAACGCCTCGGCCTCCGCCTCGGTGACCTCGCGGACGCTCCAGGACGACGGCCCCGCGGTGAGCTCGACCAGCTTGTCCTTCAGCGCGAGCAGATCCGGGTGGTTCATCGCGTTGCGCAGCCCCATGTTGGGCGTGCGCCGGTTCTGGGAGAGCACGTTCACGTGCGAGAGCGGCGTCTGGAACTCCTCGGTGATGATCCCCTGGACGACCGAGATGTCGTTGGGCGCCTCGTCGAGGACCACGATGTCCTGGTGGGACAGGTACTCGTCGGCGAGATCCGCCGCCTTCGCGAAGTGGAGCCGCCCCACCGCCGTGCCGAGCGAGAGCGGCTGGTAGTCGATCCCGGCGTAGAGATCGCCGGTGCTGACCACGGGGATGTCGGCGGGGAGCTTCTGCGCCTCGACCGCCACGGCCTCCGACGTGGGGTGGAAGGCGAGCTTCGTTCCGAAGAACGAGGCCGCCTTCACCGCCTTGAACAGGGCGGTGATCATGTCCGCAGACGCGGTGTCGTAGGGCGAGAGCTCGAGCGCCCACACGTCGGGGCCCTGGTAATGCGTCACCGCGCCGAGGACGAAGCGGCGATCCGGCGTGAAGTACTCGGTCGCGTTGAACTCGGAGAGGGAAGGGACGTAGGGCAGCGCGTCGCCGGAGAGGTGCGATGACACGAAGTCGTAGTGGATCTGATAAAGCACGCTGTTCTGGAAATACAGCGCGTCTTGATCGGCGCGATCCAGGACCACCTTGACCGAGCGCGCGCCGGGCAGGCTGGCGTCGACGGGCGCCGACGCGAGCGCCTCGAAGTCCGCGGCGCACCCCACGCGCTTCAGGAACTCCGTCGACCCGTCCTCGCTCGTACGTTCGCAGACCTCCGGGGTCGCGCCGACGTCGTCGGGCGAGCCGCCGCCGCACGCGCCTGGCAGCGCCGCGGCGAGCAGGGCGAGCGCGAGGATCGACGTGATGCGATTGCGATGAACCATGAATCCTCCTGAGACAAGTAAGCTGATCGAGGGGGGGCGCGCGGCGGTACGCCTGCGTCAGGGCGTCAGGGCGTCAGGGCGTCAGGGCGTCAGGGCGAAGCAGTAGATCCCGCCGTAACCGCCGCCGGATCCGACCGTGGGCACGTCGAGCTGCGGCGGCCCCATCTCCACGAGGCTCACGCCCGGCGCGCACCCCGACTCGTCGAGGGACGACATCCAGTTGGCCATGTTGAAATCGCCGCCGGGGCCGCCGGGGCCGCCGGGCCCGCCGCCGGGGAAGCCGGGGCCGCCGCCGTCTCCGAATCCTCCTCCGAAGTTCCTCGGCCACGAGTGTCCGACGCGCGGCCTCCCCTCGGTGTCCCTGTTGCCCTCCGCGGACGTCCAGTCCTTGCACGTCGCCGTCGCGCTGTAGAGCCTGCCCTCGTCGTTGGTCCCCGTCAGGATATCGTGGTTGTCGACCTCGGGCTGGCTCGGATCGGGCTGGTGGTTCGGGACGCCGTCCTCGTTCGGCAGATCGTCGATGATCGCCTCGTCGGCCGCGCTGGGACGATCGTTGAGCAGCTCCGTTTTGTTGTTGGCGACCAGCCGGCCGAGCCGATCGTACCAGGGCCCCTCGCCGATCCGGTCGATCGCGTCGACTTGCTTGCCGTCCTCTCCTGCCACGGCGCTCAGGAACGCGCGCCACCCCTTGCTCCCTGCGCCCGGCATGCTCTTCTCGGCGATCGCCGCGCAGATCTTGTCCGCGCCGCGGAGACCGGCGCCCGGGCCCGTCTCGCCGAAGCGGAGATCGCCCCCGAAGCCTTCCTGCGAGCCCGACAGCTGCTGCATGGCGACGAGGCTGGTCACGAAGAAGCTGAATTTCTCGGTCGTGCCGCCGCCGGTGGTGGTCGTGGTGCCGCCGCCGGTGGTGGTCGTGGCGCCGCCGCCGGTGGTGGTCGTGGCGCCGCCGCCGGTGGTCGTGGTGCCGCCGCCGGTGGTCGTGGTGCCGCCGCCGGCGCTCGACGACGTGCCGGTCGTTCCGTCGTTCGAGACCTCCGGGTCCGAGCCGGAGCAGCCGACGACGGGCGAGAGCAGCGCGAGGGCGAGGGGCAGCAGGGAGAGAGAGCGATAAGCGATGGTCATGGTCTCCGTTTCCTTTGTTCTATTAAGCTGGGCTGTTGGTCGCACCGGGAACCGGTGAGGCTCACTTGCAGGTGAGATCGCTCTGGCAGGTCTGGCCCTCGGGGCACTGCGAGTCGTCGTTGCACGAGGTGAGCCCCGCGATCACGACCGACCGCTCGATCTGGGACGAGATGACGAGATCGACCCGGCCCTGCTGGATCGTCGTGGAGCCCACGGCCCTGCGCGTGACGACGATCGTCGGGAAGCCCGCGACGCCGAGGTCGAGGAGCTGCGTGACGAGCGACGCCGGGAGGTCGAGCGAGCCGGTGTCCTCGGCGGAGCACTCGATCATCCCCTTCGTGCCCCCGTGATGGCTGATATCGAGCTTCACGTAGACCTCCGAGATGCCGGCCTGCCCCGGCGGGGTCCAGGTGAGCTGCACGGCCTGGTCGGGCTCGAGGTTGATCGCGTCGTTCAGGAGCTCCAGGGGGCTCACGCCCTTCGACTCCACCGTGAAGGCGCTGAAGAAATCGCCGCTCGCCTCGAGGCGAACCGTCTGTCCCTCGTCGGCGGGCGGATAACCGAGCTTCACGCCGGCGGGCGGCTGGTAGTTGTTCGCCGTGGGCTTCATGACGAAGGACGCCTCGCCCGACTCGACGTTCAGGCCGAGCACCGTCACGTCTCCGGCGCTGTGCGCGGCCGGGTAGGCCTGGCACGTGTCGTCCTCCACGCAGACGGCGCTCCCGCCGCAGGGCTGGTTGCAGAACGGGACGCGCGGCGTGAGGAGCCGGCAGCTCCCTTCCTCGGCCGCGAGCTCCCAGATGATCTGCGAGGGCGTGGTCCCGTCGTAGATCTTGCCGAGCACCGCGGTGGTCCCGGCCGCCTCCGGCGCGCCGTCCCCCGAGGGCGCGGCAGGCGACGAGCGCACCTGAAAGGCGCCGATGAGGCGCGTGGAGTCCCCCTCCCCGGTCGAGCCATCCGACCCACCGGCCCCGTCGGGGTCCGGGGGGTTGTTGCCCGTCGTCGTGGTCGAGCAGCTGGCAGACAGGAGGCCCAGGACCCCGCCGACGGCGCTGACGCGCCACGCGCCGCGGGAAAGGAATTTTACGATTCGAAGAAGTTTTTGCGACATCTCGGTGGCCAGGTGGTGGCCATGCGAGATCGCGGGTCAAAGTTTTTTACGGGCGGCGCACCGGCGCGAACACCGGCGATCTCTGGATCTCGGGCCGCGCGGGCCCTCGCGCTCACCCGCCGCCGAGCTCGGACAGGCGCGCGCGCAGCCGCGGCGCGTGGACGCTCGCGCCGTGGCGGGCGAGGAAGTCGGCGATGGCCGCGCGCTCGTCGGCCGTGCGCCCGAGCCGGCGCAGGCACTGCACCCGCCCGACGCGGGCCTCGGCGGCGAGGGAGCCGCCGCCGCCGGCGAGGTAGCGCTCGAAATAGCCGAGCGCCGCCGCCGCCTTGCCCTGGTGCAGCGCGAGCTGCCCGAGCGACACGAGCGCCGCCCGCGCCTCGGGGCTGGACGGGTGCTGCGCGAGCAGGTCGCGGTACGCGGCGCTCGCCTCGGCGCTCTTCCCCTGCGCGAGCCGGGACTGGGCGCGCAGGAGCAGCGCCTCGGCGCTCACCGCGGGCTCCGCCGCGCGCGGCCTGGGCGGCTGCGGCGCGCGCCCCGGGGCCTCGGCGACGCCGTCGGCCTCGGGCGCGCTCGCCGGCGGGCCGGGCGGCGGCTCGCTCGCCGGGGCGCCGTCGGCCGCGGGCGCGCTCGCCGGCGGGCCGGGCGGCGGCGCGCTCGCCGCCGCGCCCTGGTCGAGCGCCGGCGCTCCCGGCGCGGACGGGGGGACGCTCGGGACCTCCCGCCCCGCGCCGCCCGGATCGAGCGCCTCGCCGCCGCCCGGCGCGGGCGGGGGCGCCTGCGCGGGCCCGTCGACCAGCTCCGCCGCGAGCGCGGCCAGGAGGGTCGCCGCGGCGGCCACGCCGGCGATCGACCCCGCGAACCCGCGTCGCAGCGCCGGCCGCGGCGCCGCGCGGGGCCGCGCCGCGCTCGCGGGCGCCGTCTCCGCCGCGGCGCGCGCGAGCACCCGCTGGAGCATGGCGGCGTCGCTGAGCTCACGGCCGTCGGCGCGCGGATCGCCGAGCTTGCCGATCGCGGCCCAGAGCGGCGCCTCGGCGCGCAGCGCGGGGTCGTCCTGCTCGGCGCGGCGGAGGAGCTCCGCGTCGGCCACGCCGATCGGCTCGCCGCGCGCGTCAGCGGCGAGGATGGCGGGCAGGCGGTCCAGGTCGATCTCGGACTTCTGCGTCCCTGTCATGCTGTCCTCTTGCGGCCGACCGCGATGTCCTGGCGCACCTGCTTGCGGAGCGCGCCGATCCCGAGGCGGAGCCTGCTCTTCACCGTGTCGGGGCTGACGTCGGTCATGCCGGCGATCTCGTCGATGGAGTAGTCGAGCGCGTGGTGCAGGATGATCACATCGCGCTGCGCCTCGGGCAGCGCGTCGAGGTACGCGCGCGCCTCGCGCGGGAGGGCCTCGAACGGGGGCTGGTGCGGCGCCTGGGCGACCTCCTCGTCGATCGCGCTCTCCGGGGCGACCGGCGCGCCGTCCCGGCGCTGCTGCCTGACGTACCGGAGGACGGTCCGCACGGCGACGCGCCTGGCCCAGGCCTCGACGGCGGCCTCGCCGCGGTAGGTCGAGGCGCTCTCGAGGATCGCGAGCAGGGCGAGCTGCGCGGCGTCGTCGGCGTCGGCCGAGCTGCGGAGGAACGCGCGCGCGATCCGGCGCACCCGCGACATCACCTGCGTCATGAGCCAGGCCTGGGCCGCGGGATCCCCCGCGCCGGCGCGGCGCATCCGCTCGAGGTCGAGCGGCACGGTCGCCGCGGGGGCGGAGGGGGCGGCGGGGGGGACGGGGCGCGTCATGGCGCTGGCCAGGCGCAGCTCGGGCACCGGACCGAGGCTCGCGCGAAGCGCTCGTGAGTGCTCAGCGTCCATCGCCGTGACCTGGTGCGGCGCCTCGGCCGAACCGGGTCAATTTTCTTTCTGCGTCGGCTCACGCGGCGCGGGCGCTCACCGCCGGACCACACCCGCCGCTGCCGGCGGCGCTGGCAGGGCGAGCCCGAGCTCCAGCCCGAGGCCCGCGACGACCCGCACCGGGTGGGGCTCGAGCGCGAGGCTCGGGTGCACGGAGCCGTCGGGCTGCGTCAGGAGGAAGTCCACGCCCAGCATCGCCTTGAGGCGAAGCCGCTCGGTGATCGGGTACCCGAGCTCGGCGACCGGCGCGACGCTGACGAGCACGTCGGTCTGGGTCTCCAGCGGCGGCAGCTCCTGGGGCGCCATCCGCGGCCATGTCATCGGCGGCGGCGGCCACCGGGGGTACGGCGGCGGCGGCCACGGGGGGTAGTACGGCGGCGGCGTATCGCCCTTCCACGGCAGGGGCGGCGGCGCCGGCGGGGCCGCCTGCGGCTGCCGCGTGGGCGGCGGCGCGCCGCCCTGCGGGACGCGCTGGACGATATCGACGCTGGCGCGCGCCCCGAGCTGCAGGTCGATGCCGAGCGGCAGCCGCAGCCGGATCTGGCCGGTGGTGGTCACCGGGTGGCGCGCGAGCTCGTACCCGAACTGCTCGTCGCCGATGGTGGTCGCGGGCATGAGCTCGTAGCCCAGGCCGAGGACGGCGCGGTCCACCGGCGCCCAGGAGGCGCGGATCGCCGCGGCGCTCTGCCAGGGCGCCTCGCTGCTGAAGTTCGCGCCGGTGTAACCGGCGAGGACCGCGACCGCGGGCAGCCGGACCGGCGCGCGGGGGGCCTCCGGCCGGGCCACGGGCGGTCGCGGGCTCGGCGGCGCGGCGGGGGCGGCGAGGGGCGCGCCCGGCGCAGCGAGGGGCCCGCGCGGCGCGGCGAGGGGCGCGCCCGGCGCGGGCGCAGCCGCCGGCTCGGGCGGAGCCGCTGCTCCCGCCTCGCTCGCGGCGACCTTCACCTCGGTCAGCGCGGCGACGTGCCCCTCGCGGAGCTCCTCGGCGACCGCGCCTGCGATGTTGGCGAGCGACTCGAGGGCCGTCGCGGTCTGCCCGGGCACGACCGGGATGCGGCGGCCGTAGATCTGATGGCCGTCGCGCTCGACCACGTACAGGGCGAGCTCGCCCCTCGATCCGGCGTCGACCCAGAGCACGCCCCGCGCGTCCCACGCGTCGGCGAGCGCGCGGGCGTCGGGGAGGAGCTTTTGCAGCGCGGGCCGCGACGCGCCGGAACGGACGATCTGGAGGCGAATTCCGAGGGGACGGATGTGGGCCGCGACAAGGTCGACGGCCCGCGTGTCGAGGCGGTCGGCGCCCGGGGAGGCGGCGAGGACGAGCACCGGCCCGCGCGCGGCGCGGGGCTCGTCCGCCGCGGCAGGGAGGGCGAGGAGCGCGCAGGCGACGGCGCTCCCGGCCGTTCGGGCAGCGCGGAGGGCGAGCGCGGACGACGCAGCCGGCACAGGCCTTGAAACTTACCAGTGTTTCCGCGGGGGCACCATCCCTACCTCCCACTGCAGGACTGGCCCTCCTGCCTCGCGAGAGCCGTCGAAGCGGCGCCGTGGTTGAAGCAGGCGAGGAGTTTTCCTCTCTGTCTGTCCGCCGTCGTGATGGTCGAGGTCGGTTTGCGCGCTGGCCCCGTCGATGAGGAGCGCACGCGTCTTCACGGTCGTGCTCGCCCCACGCGGACGGCGCTGTAGGCTGCGCGAATGCCGGAAGCCGCGCGCAAGCGCATCCTGCTGGTCCTCCTCATCGTGGCAGTCGTCCCCGTCGGCCTCATCGCCCGGTTCCACGGCGGTCCGGCGTGGCTGCGCAACAGCGCGGGTGCGGTGCTCTACGAGGTCGTGTGGATCGCCGCGGCGCAATTCGTGTGGATCTCCGCCCGCACCCACCGGCTGGCGCTCGCGGTGCTCGCCGCCACGTGCGCGATCGAGCTGCTGCAGCTCAGCGACGCGCCCTGGCTGTGGGCCGCGCGCAGCACCGTGCCGGGGCGGCTCCTGCTCGGCGGAAATGGCGGATTCGACCTGATGGACTTTCCGCTGTATGGCCTCGGCTGCGCCCTTGGCTACGCGCTCTGCCGGCCGCTCCGCGCATCGCCATGAGCTGCCGCGCCGCGGCGGTCGCGGTGCGCGCGCGGTTGCGACGTGCGCCGGGAGGGGCCAGGCTGGCGCTCGCACCATCCAGGAGAACGGAGGCGACGTCCATGACCGAGGCTCACCACACCGGCGGCTGCCTGTGCGGCGCGATCCGCTACCACGCGCGCGGCGCGCCCTCGAGCACCAACCTCTGCTACTGCAACCAGTGCCGGCGACAGAGCGGCTCACCCATGCCGGCGTTCGCCACCTTCCCTGACGAGCGCTTCGCGCTGCTCTCCGGCTCTCCCGCGACCTATCGGTCCTCCAGCATCGCTGTCCGCCAGTTCTGCTCGACCTGCGGATCCGCGCTGTTCTGGCGCCGCGACGGGGCGCGGGAGATCGATATCTTCCTGGGCTCGATGGACAGGCCCAGCGATCTGCCGCCCCCGTCCTTCCAGATCTGGACCGTGCACCGCGTCCCGTGGCTGCCGCCCATCCCAGGGGTCGCCGACTACCGCGGGAACAAGACGGGCAGCCAGAGCTGACACCGCGCCTCCGCGCCCCCGGCGCCCGGGCGCGGAGGCGAGCCCGGGCGCCGGCGCTCCTCAGGCGCCTTCGCCGCCCTCGGCGCCGCCGGCCGTCCGCTTGGCCTCTTCCTCGGCGATCTTCGTGCGCACCTCGTCCATGTCGAGCGAGCGCACCTTCTCGATCACCTGATCGAGCGCCGACGCCGGCAGGGAGCCTGCCTGCGCGAAGAGGAGGACCTTCTCGCGAAAGATGAAGAGCGTCGGGATGGATCGGATGTTGAACGCCTGGGCCAGATCCTGCTGCTCGTCGGTGTTGATCTTCGCGAACACGATGTCCGTGTGCTTCTCGGACGCCTTCTCGAAGACGGGCGCGAAGACCCGGCAGGGGCCGCACCAGGGCGCCCACCAGTCGATGAGGACGATGTCGTTCGAGTCGACCGTCTGCTCGAAGTTCGCCGTGCTGAGCTCTGTGGTACTCATCCGCGGAGCATAGCCTCGAACCGCACCCCTGTCGCCGAGCGGCCGACCGGCCGCTTCAAGGCTGAGTCCGCCCCGCCTCGAGCGGATCCATCGGGAGCGGGCGTACCGAGCGGAACGCGATGTGCGGCCCAGGGGGGAGGAGCAGCACCTCGACCTGGCCCGGCGCCAGGCTGACGCCCGGCGGGTTGACGGAGCGTCGGCGGCCTCGAGCTCCATCCGCCCGGTGTACTCCGCGAGCTCATCGGGCTTCGGCTCCTCCGGCCGCTCGATCTTCCTTCGTCGTGCCGAGCGTGTGCGACTCGAACGAGCCGTTCTTCCGACTCGAACCCGTTCCCTTGGTGATGAATGCTCCGCCTGATCGTCCCGAGGGGACGCGTCTCATGGAGCCAGACGGAAGCGAGCCACGGAGTCAATCGTGTGAAGAAGCGTGAATGTCCTCGTCAGGAGGCGGGGTCTCTATCAAGGAGCGCAAAATTGCACCGCCCGATTTCGCGTTGGCGAGGTTGACGCCATGGACGTTGGCGCCCGTGAGGTCCGCTTCGCGCAGGTCGGCGCCGTCGACGTTGGCGCACGGGAGCCGCGCTTCCTTGAGCTTCGCGGCGCGCAGGATGGCGCCGGAGAGGTTGGCGCGCACAAAGCTCGATCGCGGGATATCCGCCTTGCTCCCGTTGATGCCGGCGAGGCTCGCCCGGTCGAAGACGGCCTCGGTCAGGCGCGCTCGCCGCAGGTCGGCGCCGTCCAGCGACGCGCCGTCGAAGCGCGCGTTGGCGCCTCTGGCCGAGGTGAGGTCCGCGCCGTCGAGCTTCGCCGAGCAGAGCTGCGCGTCGTCCAGCGTGGCGCGGGAGAGATCGGCGCGCGTCAGGTCGGCCGCGTGGAGGCGCGCGGCGGTCAGGTCCGCGCCGCTCAGGTTGGCTCTCGCCAGGCGCGCCGAGGCGAAGTTGCACCGGGCGAGCGTGGCGCCGGCGAGGTTCATGCGCTCGAGCGAGGCGCCGCTCCAGTCGATGCCCTCGAGGTCAGCGCCCGCGAGCTCCAGGTCGTAGAGCGGCTGGCCGCGCTTCAGGCGGGCGATCACCTCCGCGCGCAGGCCGCGGCCCTCCGGCTCGGGCGGGGGCGGCTCGGCGGGCGCGGCCGCAGGGGAGCCAGCGGCGCCCGTGGGTGCAGCGTCGGCGGGCGGAGCGCCGCTGGGCGGAGCGTCGGCGGGGGTGGCGGCGCTCGCGGGGGCGGGGATCGCGGGCGCCGGAACGAGCTTTTCAGCGGCGAGCGAGCGCGGGCCGTCCTCGGCAGCGTTGGTGTCGTCGAGCGGCGCAGGCGGCGGCACCGTGGAAGGCGGCTGCACGACAGGGTGCGTCTCGTCGAGTCCGGCGAGCGGAGGTGCCAGCACCGGGGGGAGCGGCTCGGGCGAGGAGGCATCGGCCCCGGCGCGCGCAAAGGGCATCGCGAACGGCACCGATCCCGGCGGCGGCTCGGGGCGCGGCGGCGGCTCGGGCGCGGGCAAGAAGGGCAGGGGAGGCGCCGAGGCCAGCGGCGCCGCCTGCTGCGTGACAGCGCTCCAGTGCGGCTCCTCGGGCCCGAGGCGCGGCTCCTCGGGCTGCACGAAGGGCAGGGCAGGCGCCGCGTGGAGCTGCGGCACCTGCTGCGTGACAGCGCTCCAGTGCGGCTCCTCGGGCCCGAGGCGCGGCTCCTCGGGCCGCACGAAGGGCAGGGCAGGCACCGCGTGGAGCCGCGTCACCTGCTGCGTGACGACGCTCCAGTGCCCGGCCGGGATCTCCACGCCCCGGTCGACAGGCGCGCTCGCCGCGTCCGCGATCACGACGGGCGCGAGCGGCCGAGCGACGCCCACCCCGAGCCCGCCATGCCCGGCCGCGGCCCCAGGCTCGCCCTCGAACGCGGCGCGCGCGTCGTTCTCGGTCGCTGGCTCGTCCCCGGTGAGCCCCGGCGCTGGCCTCGAGGGAGGCGGCCCCGGCGCTGGAGCCGAGGGAGGCGGCCCCGGCGCTGCCCTCGAGGAAGCGGGCAGAGCAGGCGCCGCCGCCGAGGGCCAGAGGAGGGGCCACCCCGGCATCTCGACGCCCGCGACGACGCGCATGCGCGCCGGCGCGTCGTCGGGCAGCAGCGCGACGTTTCCGCGCCAGATCACCGAGCAGCGCAGGCGGTCCGCGTCGATGGTCAGCGTGTCCGCGACGAGCTCGATCGGCTGCGCGTGCTCCTCCCCTCCCGCCCCGGACCGATGGAGCCGCGCGAGCCCGCGCGCCAAGGGCAGGCGGGACCGGAGCCACGGACAGCGGGGGTGCAGCCCCTGGAGGAAGATCCACTCGTCGCCGCGGAGGAACTCGATCTGCTGGTCCGCCGGAGCGGCGTGGAAATAGCGAAAGTCGAAGCCGCCATCGAGCTCCGGGGCCGAAGGCTCGATCGACCGATCGCGCGCGAGGAGGCCGCTCCTCGGGGCCCAGTGCCTCGCGATCGGCCCGAAGCCCGCCGGCCTCGCCGGATCGGTCGGATCGACGATGTTCGGCAGCGCCGCCCCGGCGCCCACGCCGACAGGGTTCGCGTCGACGTGCGGCCCGCCGTACGCGCGCTCGTACACGAGCGGCATGAGGCTGAATGGACGCGGGCTCGGGGCCTCTCGCGTCCAGTCGCCGTGGACGTGGAGCACCTTGTCGAGGATCCAGCGATCCTCGCGGAAGAGCGCGACCCGCACCGACAGCGCCGTCGCGGTCGTGCCCGCGGGCGCGGCCGCGTGCCCGCGCACCAGGACCCCTGCGCTGGGCAGGTAAGGCGCTGTCTCACACGCCTCCTCCAGGCTGCCGTGTCCGTCTCGCAGCCGATCGGCACAGATGAGCTCCGCCGGGGCGGCGAGCTCCGCGGTCCGGTCGGGGACGAGCGCGAACGTGGCCTTGACGATGACCGTGAGCCGCTCTGCTCCCTGCATGCGCCACCGCACGGCCCCGCAAGAGGCCGGCGTCAGCGCGACGACGGGGAGAGGCCAGGGCGTTCGCACGGCGTAACCTCGACTGGCCCGCGCGCCTTCACCGCCGCGGAGGGCTCTCGACGGCCGACGATACGCGGCGCGTCTCCCGGACGCAAGCGTGCGAGTCGACGGTGAGCGCGACTCGCATGGAGATCCTCGAACACTGCGCGATGACGCTGTGAAGATCTTCCGGCGAGCAACGCATGTAGGGCGCTCGCGGGCGCGGTGTGAAGACCCGCAATGGGCGAGACCGCCGCGAGCGTCGATGTCGCGTCGTGGGCAGTGCGCGCCGGGGATCCAGGCCACGGAGGCGCGCCGGGCCCACGTCGTTTATCTCTCCTCTGTGCCCTCTGTGCCTGTGTGGTTCCCTCTCTCCTGAAACCAGGAACGAGCCCGGCCGCCGGCGAACCGACGGGCGCGGCGCGGCGCCGTGCTCGCGCCGGCGCTCGACACAGGCCGCCCGTCCTGCGATCGTCGCCGTCGATGGACAGGACCGAGCGCCTCTTCGCGCTCATGGACGCGCTCCGGCGCCACCGGCGCCCGGTCACCGCGGCGCAGCTCGCCGAGGAGCAGGGCGTCTCGGTGCGCACGATCTACCGCGACGTGCAGACGCTGATCCGGCTCGGCGCGCCGATCGACGGCGAGGCGGGCGTCGGCTACGTGCTGCGGCCCGGCTTCTTCCTGCCTCCGCTGATGTTCACCGCGGAGGAGCTCGAGGCGCTCGTGCTCGGCGCGCGCTGGGTCGGCTCGCAGGCCGACGAGGGCCTCGCGGGCGCCGCGCAGAACGCGGTGGCCAAGATCGCGGCCGCCTCTCCCGACGACCTCCGCGGCCGCATCGACGACACGGGGCTCTGGCCCGTCGTGCTCGCAGGGCCCGGCGCCGTGCCGCAGCCCGTGCTCGGCCTCGTGCGGCAGGCGATGCGAACGGAGCGCGCGCTCGCGATGCGCTATCGGAGCGAGTCGGGGAGCAGCACCGAGCGCGACGTCTGGCCGGTGCAGCTCGTGTACTACGAGGGCAAGCAGATCATCGCGGCGTGGTGCTGCCTGCGCGCGTCGTTCCGGCATTTTCGCGCCGATCGCATCGCCGGCCTCGCGCTCACCGCGCAGCCCTACGGCAGGCCCCGCCGGACGCTGACGAAGGAGTGGCGTCAGGCCTGGGAGCGCGGCGGCACCGCGCCGGCGTGAGGCCGGCGAGGGCGCGGCGCGATCGCGCCGCGCGCGTTGCTGCCACGGGTTGTCAGGAGGGGTGGCGCAGGCTGGTGGGTGCGACGGCCGCCAGGGAGCCCACGACGCTCCGGGCGCCGTTCACCGTCTCCAGGCGCTGAATCCGCGCGTCGAGGCGTCGAGCACAACCGCCGAGAGGCCGCCGGGACATCGGCGGTGTTTACAAAGGTACAGGAAAAATCCATGAAGATCCTTGTCACAGGCGCGACCGGCACCGTCGGCCGCGAGATCGTCAAGCAGCTCGCCGAGGGCGGTCACCACGTCCGCGCGCTGAGCCGCAACCCGGGCAGGGCGAAGCTCCCCGCAGGCGTCGAGGCCGTGGCCGGCGATCTGACCGCGCCGGAGAGTTTCGCGGCTGCCTTCGAGGGCGTCGAGGCGCTGCACCTGATCAACTTCGGCGGCGACGATCACGCGCCGCTGCAGACCGGGGAGCAGATCGTCGCGCTCGCCAGGCGAGCGGGGGTGCGCCGGATCTCGGTGCTGCTCGGCGGATCGTCCGCCCCGCTCGACGCCGCGGTGGCGTCCAGCGGCGTCGACGCGACCTTCCTTCAGCCGGTGGAGTTCATGGCGAATCACCTCGAATGGGCGCCGTCGATCCGCGGCGAGGGGGTGGTACGAGAGCCGTTCTGCGATCGGCTGAGCGCGGCGGTCCACGAGGCCGACATCGCCGCGGTCGCTGTCGCGGCGCTGACGCAGGGCGGTCACGCGGGCAAGACGTACACCCTCACCGGGCCGGAAGTGCTGAGTCTGCGCCGGAAGATCGAGCTCCTCGCCGCCGCCGCAGGCCGCGAGATCAAGCTCGTCGAGCTGACCGAGCAGCAGGCGCGGGAGCGGTGGGCGGCGGCGGGGTTCTCGCCGGAGGCCATCGAGTTCTTCGTCGAGATCTACGGGAACACGCCGGAGATCGGCAAAACCGTCGTCCCGACGATCGAGCAGGTGACAGGGCGGCCGGCGCGCACGTTCGCGCAATGGGCGGCGGAGCACGCGGCGGCGTTCGCGGCGTAGGGTGAGCAGCTCTCTCGGGTCCAGCGCCTGAGGAATCCCTCATTTTTGCAGCCATTTCAGCGAGAAAATTGAACAGGGAGACGGAGAGTATTTTGAAGATTTTCCTCCCCGTCTCCCCGCCTCCCTGTTCAATTCTCCTGAGAATTTGAGGGGATGCCTCGGATCCAGCCCTCTCCGCGATAGGACAGAGGTTGGAGCTCCCGGCGCTGGATTGCGTGGAGTCCGCTGAGACCAGCGTGCCCGCGCTCGGCGCTGGATTGCGCGGAGTCTGCTCTGAGCAGCTCGGACGGTCAGCTTGCCGTGGTGAGAGGTCGACTTCATAGACTCACGCGGAGCCCCGTGATGGGGTTTCCGTGCTGTCGAACTGTCGATTCACCCTGGAGAAGCGAGCCATGACAGACATCCATACGCCGAGAGACGAGCACAGGACCACGGGCCGCAAGCTCGTCGTGCTCAGCCCGACCGTGAACATCGCCGCCATGGCGAGCGCGCTGGAAGCCGTCGGCATGGAGGTGGTCATGGCCTCCCAGTACGGCGGCGCCGTGCCGCCGGACAAGATGCTCACGGCCGACGCGGTCGTGTTCGACAGGCTCCAGACGATGGTCGTCGCCGACCCCTCACCGGCGGCCCTCGCCGTCATGAAGGAGCTCCAGGAGCGCGGCGTCATCCTCTCGGTGGAGGACGAGGGGTACGTTCACGCCATCTCCGCGCCCGCCCTGCAGTCCTCGCAGCGAGAGTACCTGGATGGCTATCGGGCCGGCGTGAACGGGCTCATCGATCATCTCCTCTCCGGCGGTGCGCCTACGGCGACAGAGGGGTACACGAGAGAGGCCCGCGCGCGCGGCGAGTCCCCGAGCGGCGTCCGCGAGGAGAGGCCGGGCCACGAGCTCCACGAGCCTGGGACCAGGCCGCTCGGGCAGGGGAACGTGACCTGGGGTCTCAACGCGATCGGCGTCGAGGCCTCGCCGTTCACGGGGCGCGGGATCCGGGTCGCCGTCCTCGATACGGGGCTCGATCTGCGCCATCCCGACTTCAGGGGTCGGAAGGTCGTCTATCAGTCCTTCGTGCCCGGAGAGACGGTCCAGGACCAGGCCGGTCACGGCACCCACACGGCCGGCACCGCCTGCGGGCCGCAGGCCTCGGCGCAGGGGCCGCGCTACGGCGTCGCGTACGAGGCCGACCTGTACATCGGCAAGGTCCTGGGCGGCCCGGAGGGCTCCGGCGCGGATGGCTGGATCATGAACGGGATCAACTGGGCCCTCGTGAACGGGTGCCGGGTCATCTCGATGTCCCTCGGCAGCCAGCGGCCTCCCTTGGAGGCGTACCGGGCGCTCGGGGAGCGGGCCCTGAACCAGGGCGCGATCATCGTCGCCGCCGCGGGCAACGCGAGCCATCGCTCCCGGGGCGACATCCAGTATACGGGCGCGCCGGCGAACTCCGGGACGATCCTCTCGGTCGCGGCGCTGGACAGCAACCTGCGGGTCGCGGATTTCTCGAACGGCGGCAAGATCGATATCGCGGCGCCAGGCGTCAACGTGCACTCCTCGTGGCCGCTGCCGCAGGGCTACAACACCATCAGCGGCACCAGCATGGCGACCCCGCACGTGGCGGGCGTCCTGGCGCTGCTCATGCAGGCGGATCCGCACGCGAGCGCCCCGGATATCTGGCGGCGCCTGCAGAGGATGGGGCGCAGGCTCAACGCGCCCGCCTCGGATGTCGGCTTTGGCCTGGTGCAGGCGCCGGTGTCCGCGAGGACGGAGCAGGCGGAGCCGATTGGCAAGCAGAAGGCGTCGGTCCCCTCCTCGCCGCCCGCGCAGCGCGAGGGGCCCATCATGGAGAGGGGTGGAGTCCAGATCCCCTCGCCGCGAGCGTCTGACACCCGGTAATCCATCGCGAACACGGGCCCACCTTGGGCCGACGCGGCCGTCATGGCGAGTCCAGGCGGGAGGCGCCCGCGTGCCGGCGGCGGCGGGCGCCTTCTGCCATGAACGCGCCATCGCGCTCGCCCATGCCACGCAACAGGGAGAAGCGAGCCATGAAAGACATCCATCCTCCGAGAGATGAGCACAGGACCACGGGCCGCAAGCTCGTCGTGCTCAGCCCGACCGTGAACATTCCCGCCATGACGCGCGCGCTCTCAGCGGTCGGCATGGACGTGGTGGTGGCCTCCGAGCGCGGCGGGGCCGTGCCGCCGGAGACGATGGCCACGGCCGACGCGATCGTGTTCGACAGGCTGCACATGATGGTCGTCACCGATCCCTCACCGGCGGTCCTGTCGGTCATGAACGAGCTCCAGGCGAAGGGCATTCTCCTCTCCGTCGAGGACGAGGGGTTTGTTCACCCGCTCTCGGCGCCCGGGCCGGTCGGGCAGGGGGACGTGACCTGGGGTCTCGGCGCGATCGGCGTCGAACAGTCGCCGTTCGCAGGGCGCGGGATCCGGGTCGCCATCTTCGGCGCGGGCTTCGATATGAACCATCCGGACTTCCAGGGCCGGAAGGTCGTCCACCGGTCCTTCGTGCCGGGAGAGACGGCGCCGGACGGGAACGGCTTCGGCACCTATGCGGCCGGCATCGCCTGCGGGCCGCGGAATCCATCGCAGGGGCCGCGCTACGGCGTCGCGTACGAGGCCGAGCTGTACATCGTCAAGGTCCTGTCCGACCAGGGAGGCGGCGCCGACGGCTGGATCATGAACGGGATCAACTGGGCCCTCGAGAACGGGTGTCGTGTCCTCTTGCTGCCCCTCGGGAGCGCGCGGCCCCCCACTGAGGCGTACCGGGCGCTCGGCGAGCGCGCCCTGGCGCAAGGTGCGATCATCGTCGGCGTGGCGGGCCAGGGCAGCCATCGCACCCGAGGCGATATCCAGTATACCGGCTCGCCGGCGAACGTCGTGACGATCCTCTCGGTCGGGGCGGTCGACAGCGACCTTCGGGTCGCGGATTTCTCGAACGGCGGCAAGATCGACATCGTGGGGCCGGGCGTCGGCGTGCTCTCCTCGTGGTCGCTGCCGCAAGCCTACAATACCCTCAGCGGCACCACCGCGGCGGCAGCGCACGTGGCGGGCGTCCTCGGGCTGCTCATGGAGGCAGATCCGCACGCGAGCGCCCCGGAGATCTGGCGGCGCATGCTGGCGACGGCGCGCCAGCTCAACGCGCCCGCCTCGGATGTCGGCGCCGGCCTCGTGCAAGCGCCGGTGTCCGCAGCGACAGCGCCGTGAAGGCCATCTCCAGCCAGAGCGCCGATCAGCCTGAAACGCCCAGGAACGAAGAGATTTGAACCACAGAGGGCACAGAGGGGAGAGAAGATAGAAGCTTCTTTATCTCTTCTCTTCCCTCTGTGCCCTCTGTGCCTCTGTGGTTCGTGGCGCTCACGGCGCGCTCTCTGCGGGCGCGATCGCCGCGCCGTCGCGCTCGCCCAGCCACGCGCGGGCGAGCGCGAGCGTGCGCGCGTGCTCGGGCACGTTCTCCAGGAAGCCCGCCCGCCACGCGGGGTTCGCGATCCGCGCCGTGCGCTCCAGCAGCCGCTCGCGGGCGGTCGCGATCGCGACGCGGGCCTCCCCGGGCGCGCCGCACGCCTCGAGGGCCTCCGCCCGCACCAGGTAGATCTGCGACTCGCCCTCCTCGAGGTGGCCCTGCGCGGCGATGATCGGGGCGGCGAGCTCCGCGGCCCGGTTCGCGACCTCGAGCGCCTCGGCGGCGCGCCCCGCGGCGAGCAGCACCCCCGCGAGGATGCCCAGCGCGCACGGGATGAGCGGCGGGACGTCGGCGAGCAGCTCGCAGCCGCGGCGCGCCACGGCCTCGGCCTGGTCGAGGTCCCCCGCGACCCGGAACACCTCCGCGAGGTAGACGTAGGTGCCGCCCTCCATCCGCCGGTCGCCTGCCGCCACGAACGACCGGAGCGCGTCGTCGAGCAGGGCCCGCGCCTCGCCGAGATCGCCGAGCTGGAGGAGCGTGCGGCCGAGGTTCTCCTTCGCGAACGCCGCCATGAACAGCAGGCCGAGCCGCCCCGTGTCGGCCAGCGCGGCGCGGAGCTGGCGCGCGGCGTCGGCGTAGGCGCCGAGCTCGTTGCAGAAATGACCGGCGTTGATGCGCGCCCCGCAGGCGCCGCGCACGTCGCCCGCCGCCTCGTAGCAGCGCACCGCCGCCTCGCAGAGCTCCCAGGCGGCGCCGACGTCCCCGGCCAGGATCGCGCGGTGCGTGCGCAGCCGCAGGACGGGCGCGCTGACGGTCGGGTCGTGCTGGAAGCGCCCGAACGACGCGTCGATGCGCGACGTCAGCGCGTCTGTCTCCTCGCACTGGCCCTGCATGTAGAGCAGCATCAGCGCCGTCTGCGACATGACGCTGAGCTCGGGCCCGGTCACCGCCTCGGCCGACCACCGCGCGCACAGCGTCCTGGAGAGCGCGACGACGGCGTCCCCGCGCCCCACGTGATGGGCGGCCCAGAGCGCGACGCTCGCCGCGCGGCACCACGACGCGCTCCCCTCGGGCAGCGCCAGCATCGCCCTCGTCGCGTGCAGGTCGGCCGCCGCGCTCTCGCCCCGGAAGCGGTACGCCTCCGCCTGGACGGCCTCGACCTCGCCGAGCGCCTCGCCGGCCGCGCCGCACGCGACCGCGCGCTCGGCGCGCTCGATCGCCGCCGCGTAGTCGTTGCCGCCGAGCGCCTGCTCGGCCGCCCGCCGGTAGCTGCCGATCGCGCGCTCGAGCTCGCCGCCGCGCTCGAAGTGCGTGGCGAGGACCATGGCATCGGTCTCGCCGGCGTCGGCGAGCCACGCGCCCGCGAGCCGGTGGCCGAGCAGCCGGTCCCCCTCGGTCAGCATCTCGTAGGCCGCGTCGCGCACGAGCGCGTGCCGGAAGGCGTACGCCACCTCGCCCTGGAACGTCGACTCGTGCAGGCGCGTGATGAGCTCGCTCCGCGCGAGCTCCGCCAGGCAGGCGTCGAGGTGCGCCCCGTCCGCCTCGGCCCCGAGCAGCGCGCCCGCCGCGCCGCGCCAGAACACGCTGCCGAACACGCTGCCCGCGCGCAGCACCCGCCGCGCGTCGGGCGCGAGCCCCTCCAGGCGTGACTGCATCATCGCGAGCACCGTCTCGGGGACGCCGCCGCCGTGGCCCTCGGCCGCGGCGCGCACGAGCTCCTCCAGGAAGAACGCGTTGCCCCCGGCGCGGTCGACGATCTGCGCGACGACCCCGGCGTCGACCGCGCCGAGCGCCTCGCCGACGAGCTTCTCGCACGTGCGGCGCGACAGCCCGACGAGCCGCAGATCCGTCAGCGCGCGCTTGCTCCAGAGGTCCGGGAACGACTCGCGCACCTCGGGGCGGGCGAGGGCGAGCACCATCAGCCGCTCGCCCTCGAGGAGCCGCAGCGCCGCGTCCACGTACTCGACCGTCGGCCGGTCGCCCCAGTGCAGGTCCTCCAGCACGAGCAGGACCGGCCGCGCCCGGCACTCGGCGCGCGCGAGCTCCACCCACGCGGCCTGCATCTGGTCGCCCATGACCTTCGCGTCCTGCCGCGCCACCCGGAGCAGCACGCTCGCCTCCGCGGGGAAGGGCGTGCCCACCATCTCGCCCAGGAACTCGGTGACGGCCTGCCGCAGCGGCTCCGCCACGTGCTCCGCCACGCGCGCCGCGAGCTTCCGCCGCCGCGCCTCGAGCGGCTCGCCGTCGAGCAGCCGCGCCGCGCGCCGGACGACCTGGCCGAGCAAGCCGAACGGCGCGCCCATCCGCATCGGGTCGCCGCGCGCGATCCAGAGCTCGAGCGGCCCGCCGCGCGCGGCCAGGCGCCGCGCGAGCTCGTGGCGCAGGCGCGATTTGCCGACCCCCGCCTCCGCGGTGACCAGCACCGCGCGGGCCTCGGACTCGGCGACGCACTCGTCGAACGTCGACTGCAAGAGGAGCAGCTCGCGCTCCCGCCCGGCGCACCGCGTCGGCTTGCCGAGCAGCTTGCGGGCCTCGTCCGCGGGCTCGAGCTCGCCGATGAGCGCGAGCGTCGAGCGGTCGAGCGACACCTCAAAGCGATCGCCCAGGAGGTCCGCGGTCATCCGGTCGAGGAGGACGGGGGACGTGGGCTCCGCGCAGCCGGGCGCGCCGGCGGCCGCGCGATCGGACAGCGTGCGCGGCGACAGGGTGCGGGCGGCCGCGCGATCGGCCAGCGTGGCGGCGTCCCTGGGATCGGACGGCGCGCAGGCGGCCAGCGTGGCGGCGGCCTTGCGATCGGCCAGCGAGCGAGCGGCCGCGCGCGCGATCGTGCTCCCCGCGAGCAGCGCGCTCGCGCGATCGATGACCTGCCCCATCGGCTGCGTCTTCTCGAGCTCGTCCCACCCGGTCGAGAGCGCCACGTGCGTGCCGGGCAGGAGGTCGCGCAGGGCCATGGCGCAGCGGGCCGCGTTCACGGCGAGGTCGGTCGGCGAGCCCGCGCCGGTGATCACGGCCGCGAGGGAGCCGTCCCGCAGCAGCTCGAGCTGCGCGCCGTGCCGGGCGGCGACCTGCCGGAGCGCCTGCGACGTCCTGTAGAGCGCGCTGAGCCTCGGGGCGTCGCTGAGCGAGGCGGTCGCGGCGTGCGAGTCGGCGCTGGCGGGCGCGCCGGCGTCCGCGTCGGGCGCGTGCGCGAGGATCACGCTGACGAGGCGCCGCTCGCGGCGCGTCAGGCCGGGGACCGAGGCGGGCGCGCGCGAGGACGACTCCGCGATGAACGTCGCGAGCGCGCGCAGCTCCTCGAGCGCCTCCCGCGCGTCGGGGCGCCTGTCCGGCTGCTTGACGAGCAGCCGCGCCACGAAGGCGTCGAGCTCCGCGGGCAACCCGGGCGCGAGCGCGCCGAGCCGCGGGGGCTCCTCGAAGACCACCCTGGCCAGCATGGCCAGCGGGTGCGCCGCGGCGAAGGGCGGCCGGCCCGCCAGGCAGGCGAACAGGACGCACCCGAGCGCATAGACGTCCGCGCGGGCGTCGACCTCGCCCTCGCCGATCACCTGCTCCGGCGCCATGAACGACGGCGTGCCCACCGTCGCCCCGGTGCGCGTCAGCGCCGTCGTCGCGTCGGCGAGCCGCGCCAGGCCGAGGTCGACGATCGTCGCCCGCTCGAGCTCGCCGCCCGGCAGGAAGATGTTCTGGGGCTTGATGTCGCGGTGGACGATGCCCTGCGCGTGCGCGAACGCGAGCCCCTCGGCCACCCGGATCAGCACCTTGATGGCGGCCGCCGGCTCCAGCCGGCCGCGGGCGAGCCGCGCCGCGAGGTCCTCGCCCTCGAGCCACTCCATGGCGAGGTAGAGCTCACCGTCCGGCGTCTGCCCGTGCGCGATGTAGCGGACGATGCACGGGTGCGCGAGGGCGGCCAGCGCGCGCGCCTCGCGGGCGAACCGGCTGCGCTTGTCGTCGGTCGGATCCCGCAGGACCTTGATGGCCACCGGCGCGCCGCTCTCGACGTCGCGCGCCCGATAGACGGTGCCGAGACCGCCTTTCCCCGCCTGCCGCTCGATAAGATAACGCGCCCCCAGCCTCTCCCCCGGCGTCATGGGGTCGAGTATCTCACGGAATGCGCGCGTCTCTGCCAGCGACGAGCTGAGCCGGCGCTCACAAGGTAGGTCCTCGTCGCATTGCGCGGCCCGAGCACACCTGCGGGCCGGCGACCGATTGAGCTTTTTGCCCGCGCGCAACTCCTGCGCTCGCGCGAGGGGCGGCCGCGGGCCCCGTCGGCCCGGGGGATCGCTCAGCCGCGCTTGGCGTCGACGTCCGCCGTGCTCTCCCCTGCGGCGCGGGCCTCGCGGAAGGCCGCGTCGTGGCGCCACGCCTCCCGCGCGGCCTCGCCGGCGCTCAGGCCGTGCGCCATCCCGGCCGCGGCGATCGCGCTCCGGAAGCGCGCGCCGGCGCGGCGGTACTCGATCGACACGAGGATCAGACAGAGCGCGACGAACAGCACGGTGCGGGCGCTCGGCGCCGGCTGCGACCAGGCGATCCAGCCGATGGCCACCGCGAGCAGCGCGCTGCAGAGCCCCCACGACTCGCCGCGCTCGCCGCGCCCGTCCTCCGCGGCGCGGGCCAGCGCGCTCGCCACGGCGGGTGGCGGCTCGGCCGCCTTCTCGGAAGGCACCGCTGCCGCTGTGCCACGAACGACCGGCGCGCCGTCGCGTGCCGTGAGCGGCCCCGACGACGCGCCGCTACAGCTCCCTGACACCCCGAGATGTGTTGAGCTCATACAAGCCCCTTTCTGGGTTCGCCGTCCGACCCCACACTCCAGCTGGCTTGCACGCCTCGCGCCATCGCTCGATCCGGCGCCTGGACGTCATTCCGAAGGCCGCGGCAGCATCGCTCGCGCAGCGCTCGCGCCGGACACGCAATCGGTGCGCCCCGATGAAAACTCCGTGTCATCGCGGCGAACTCGGCGCTTGCGCTCACGGTCCCGGTGGTCCCGCGCACAGGTCATGGCCACCTGTAGCATCTCCGGTGCCGTGGACCCGTGGGGAGGGCCACCGGATAGAGCCCGTCGCGACCGGCGCATGGTCTGCGACGGGCGCGCAAACCGTGCGCCCGTCCTGCGCACCGGACGGCGCTGCGCCGAGAGGGGCAGCGCTCAGCGGGCGGGGGCGCGGGTGCGCGGGCCCGTGACCGGCGCGGGCCGCGAAGACGGGGCGCGCCAAGCAAATCGCGCGCCGCGATCCTGTCACGGGTAGACGTAAGGCGCGTCGAGCCCGAGCGGGAGGCCGAGCTGCCAGTAGGCGAGCAGAAAGAGGCTCCACGCGACGAGGAATGTGATGGAGTAGGGGATCATCAGCGCCATGAGCGTGCCGATACCGGTGCTCTTCACGTACTTCTGGCAGAAGACCACCACGAGGGGGAAGTACACCATGAGCGGTGTGATGATGTTCGTTGTCGAGTCGCCGACGCGGTAAGCCGCCTGGGTGAGCTCCGGCGAGATGCCGAGCGACATGAGCATGGGCACGAAGATCGGGGCGAGCAGCGCCCATTTCGCGGACGCGGAGCCGATGAGCAGGTTCACCGTCGCGGTGAGGATGATGATGCCCACGATGGTCACCGTGCTCGGCAGCGCCAGCGCCTGCAGCCCCGCGGCGCCCTTGAGCGCCAGGAGCGCGCCGAGGTTCGACTTGTTGAACAGGTAGATGAACTGCGCGGCGAAGAAGGCCATCACCAGGTAATAGGCCATCGTGCTCATCGTCTTGCTCATCCCGCCGATCACGTCGCGGTGGCTCGTGAAGGTGCCGGCCGCATAGCCGTAGACGAGCCCCGGGACGAGGAAGAAGAGGAAGATGAGCGGCACGATCGCGTTCATGAGGGGCGCGGCGCTGACCGTGAGCTGGCCGGTGGGCGCGCGCAGCGGCGACGATGGCGGCGCGCACGCGGCGACGAGCAGGGCCACGCAGAGCGCCATCGCTCCGAGGCCTGCCCAGAGCGCGCGCGCCTCGCGCGGCGTGAGGTCCGCCATGCGCCGGTCCTGCTCGGGGGCCGCGTCGACGGGCATCCGGGCGACGCGCGGCTCGATCACCCGGTCGGTGATGTACCAGCCGAGGCCGATGATCAGCAGCGACGAGGCGCTGCAGAAGAACCAGTTGCAGAGCGGGTTGACGGTGCGCTTCGGGTCGAGGATGCCGGCGCCGGCCTGCGTCAGGCCCTGCAGCAGCGGGTCGAGGCTGGAGGGGATGAAGTTGGCGCTGAAGCCGCCCGCGACGCCGGCGAACGCCGCGGCGATGCCGGCGAGCGGGTGGCGGCCCGCGGCCTGGAAGATGACCGCGCCGAGCGGGATGACGAGCACGTAGCCCGCGTCGGCCGCCGTGTGGCTGACGATGGCGACGAGGATCAGCATGGGCGTGAGCAGCGCTCTCGGCGTGATCGCGAGGAGCTTCTTCAGGCCGGCGTTGATGAACCCGGAGTGCTCGGCGATCCCGACCCCGAGCAAGGCCACGAGCACCACGCCGAGCGGGTGGAAGCCCGTGAAGGTCGGGACCATGCTCGAGAGGAACTCGGTGAGCGCCTTGCCCGAGAGCTGGCTCTGGACCTGGAGCGGCTGCTTCGTCCGCGGGTCGATCTCGCTGAACTGGAGCGGCGCGAGGGCCGCGGACAGGACCATGACCGCGGCGGCGAGCACGACGAAGAGCACGGCCGGATCGGGGAGCCTGTTGCCGGCCCGCTCGAGCGCGTCGAGGGCGCGGCTCGCCCGGCCACGCCGCGCTCCGGGCGCGGGCGAGGGGAGCTCGGGTTGATTGCTGGACATGGGGTTATCGTAGGCCGAACGCGCGCGGAACGGCGCCGCAAGGCGGCTTCACGCGCGCGATTCCGAGGGTGGGGTTGGTGTGAAGGGTCGATGGTGGCCGAGCGCCGCGCGTGGCTCCGGCGCACGCGCGGGCGCCGGACGTCCTCAGGCCGCCTTGCGGGCCTCGTCGGCCTCGAGCTCGCGGACGATCGGGAGGACCTTCTTCCCGAAGTGATCCACCTCCTCGAGGTAATGCAGGAACCCGGTCAGCACGAGATCGACCCCGGCCGCCTGATAGGCGACGATCCGCCGCGCGATCTGCTCGGGCGTTCCGATGAGGCCCGTGCGGAACCCGTCGTTGTACTGCACGAGGTCCTCGAAGTTGGAGTTGGCCCACATGCCCTCGCGCTCGGGCGACGCCCGGCCGGCCTGCCGCACGGCGTCGCCGAAGCCGTTCACCGCTTCCACGTCCGCGTGCGCGATGATGTCGCGCAGGACCTGCCGCGCCTCCTCCTCGGTGTCGCGGGCGATGACGAACGCGTTCAGGCCGAACTTCACGCGGCGCCCCGCGCGCGCGGCGAGCTCGCTGATCTCGGTCACCTGGGCGCGGACGCCCTCGATGGAGTTGCCGTTCATGAAGTACCAGTCCGACACGCGCGCGGCCATCTCCCGCGCCGCCCTGGAGTTGCCTCCCTGGAAGATCTCGGGGTGCGGCTTCTGCGCCGGCTTCGGCTTCAGCGTGAAGTCGTTGATCCGGTAGAAGTCGCCCCGCAGCGAGAAGTGGTCCTCGGTCCAGATGCCCCGGAGCGCCCGGATGAACTCCTCGGAGCGACGGTATCGCTCGTCGTGCTCGAGCCACGGCTCGCCGAGCGCCGTGAACTCCCCCTTGAACCAGCCGCTCACGACGTTGACCGCGAACCGCCCGCCGGACAGGTCATCGGCCGTCGCGCCGAGCTTCGCGAGCACCCCGGGGTGCCACAGCCCCGGGTGGACGGCCGCGATCACCCGGAGCCGCTCGGTCGCGAGCAGCAGCGCGAGGCTGAACGACGTCGACTCGTGCTGGTACTCGGCGCCGTAGCTCGCCATGTAGCGGACCTGGCTGAGCGCGTACTCGAAGCCGCTGTCCTCCGCGAGCCGCGCGAGCTTCCGGTTGTAGTCGATACCCCAGTGCGTCCGCTGCTCGATCTTGCTCACCACGAGGCCGCCGCTGACGTTCGGCACCCAGTACGCGAACTTCACCGGGGCGCGCCCGGCGGGCGCGATCGACGTGGGCGGCGTGATGCTTTCGTTGTTGCTCATGATCTGGTTCCTCCATCCGTGCCCGCGCGGGCTCACTCTCCGCCGGCCTCGAAGAGCTCGAGCGGCAATCCGACGAGCGATTTACCGATCCACTCGCGCGCGATGTTGTTGGACGGCCCCATGCCGATCGCCGCGCGCGCGTCGCGGAAGGCGCGCTCGAGCGGACCGCGGCGGTAGCCGTAGCCGCCGCTCACGTCGAGCGCGAGGCGCGCCACCTTGTTGGCCACCTCCGCGGCGTGGACCTTGAACTCGGTGAGCGGCATGAGCAGCTCGCCCTGGGGCTTGCCCGCGGCCTGGAGCGCGTCGAGCTGCTCGGCGAGCGCCGCCTGCCAGGGGCGCAGGCTCTCGACGAGGACCTTGGCCTCCCCGAGCTGCTGGCGCAGGACCTGGTAGTCGGCGAGGCGGCGATCGAAGTCGCGGTGCACGGTGCCGAGCGCGTACTCGGTCACGGACGCGAGCGCGCCCCGCGCGACCCCGTGCCACGCGGCGCCGAGCCCGATGAGGTACACCGGCGAGACGCCGTGATAGATGATGTCCTTGCCCTGGCCCT
This sequence comes from Sorangium sp. So ce406, assembly GCF_051474675.1. Lineage (NCBI taxonomy): Bacteria > Pseudomonadati > Myxococcota > Polyangiales > Polyangiaceae > Sorangium > Sorangium sp. So ce406. The sequence continues at coordinate 3,024,477 of NZ_CP150340.1, forward strand.
CCGCGCCGAGCCGGTCGCGGCGAGGCACGGGCACGTTCGTGTAGCGGATCGGCCCGCTGTGGTTGCCGTGCACCCCGAGGGCGTCCCAGCGGCCCGCCTCGATGCCGGGCCGCGTCCCGTCGACGATGAAGAAGGTGATGTCGGTCGGCCCCTTCGCGCCCGGCGTGCGCGTCTGGAGGACGTAGTAGTCGGCCTTCCCGGCGCTGGTCGTGAACGATTTGTCGGCGGAGATCAGGTAATCGTCCCCGTCGCGCTTCGCCTCGCTGAAGTTGAACCACCAGTGGCCGCCCGACGCCTTCTCGCTCGTCGAGTAGGTGCCGACGAGCCCGCGCCGCGCGGGCCTGAGCCACCGCTCCTTCTGGTCGTCGTTGCCGTACAGCGCGATCGTCTGCGCCGCCCCTGTGTGCATGACATAGACGAGCGCGGTCGACGCGCACGCGCGCCCGATCTCCTCGGCCGCTATGGCGAACGCCCCGTGGCCCAGCCCGAGCCCGCCGAGCTCCTCGGGCAGGAGCACTCCATTCCACCCCTCGCGCGCGAGCGCCTCGAGGTTCTCGCGCGGGAAGACCCCCTCGCGGTCGACCCGATCGGCGTTCGGCGCGATCGCGGCGGCGACGATCGCCTTCACGCTCTCGCGGATCGCAGCTTCATCTCGTCTGGCCATCTCCATCTCCTCGTGTCGGCGCACCCGCGCCGTTCGCTCTTGCCTCGCTCCGGTCAGGCGATCTCGCCGCCTGGCCGGGTCCCCGCGGCGCATGCGCGCCGCCTGCCCGCGTCGCTCTCCGGAAGGTCCCGCGCGCCGCCCTGTCCGGGGCGCGGTCCCGCGCCCTCCTCAGGAGTAGAAGCTCGGCTCCGGGATCGCGCCGTTCAGCGCGTAGGCGCCGAGCTCGCGCGATTTGTAATCGACGGGGTCGTGGAGCGTGTGCGTGCGCAGGTTCCGCCAGAACCGGTCCATCCCGGCGTCTGCGGTCGTCGCGCTCGCCCCCATGACCTCGAACATGCCATTCGTGATCTCCAGCCCCGCGCGCGACGTCGCCACCTTCGCCGCGGCGATCGCGATCGCGCACGCGCCGCGCTGCTCGGGGCTCAGCCGGTCGCCCTCCTCCCAGGCCGCCTGGAACGCCGCCCCGGCGCGATCGGCGAGCAGCCGCGCGGCCTCGAGGCCGAGCCACATGTCGCCGTACCGGAGGAGGACATAGGGATCCTCGGTCGCGGGCGTCCCCCTGGCCGCGATCCAGGGCCGCCGCCGCGCGCGCGTGTACCGTCGCGCCTCCTCGAGGGCCCCTTCGGCGATGCCGAGGTACACGTTCACGAGCACGAGCTGGGCGAGGCACGGGCGCAGCGAGGCGAACGTCGAGCCGAGCGGCCCCGGCGTCGTGAGGAGCTCGTCGGCCCGCACCTCGACGTCGTCGAGCTCGACGGTGCCGCTGTCGGTCTGCCGCTGCCCCATGTTGTCCCAGTCGCCGAGCACCCGGATCCCTGGCCGCCCGGTCGGGACGGCGGCGACCACGAGCCTGGACGTCGCGTCATCGATCGCCGACACGATGAGCATGTCCGAGTCGCTCGCCCCGGAGCAGAAGCTCTTCGCGCCGCGCACGACGAGGGCGTCGCCGCGGCGCACGAGGCGCGCGCGCGTGTCGAGCGGGTTCAGCGCGTTCCCCCAGAACCAGCGCTTCGCGACGGTGTCCGCCTGAAGGCGGCTCGCCTGGCCCGCGCTCCCGAACAGCCGCAGCGTCGCGAGCATCAGGTGGTGAAAGCCGAACACGTGGGCGATGGCGCTGTCGGCGCGCGCGATGCGCCGGACCGCCTCGAGCACGACGGGCCAGGGCGCTCCCCAGCCGCCCAGGTCCGCCGGCACGGAGAGTGAAAGGAGCCCGCTCCGCCGCAGCCGATCGCGCTCCTCCTTCGGCGTGCCGCCCCGCCTGTCGCGCTCCACGGCGGTCGCGGCGAAAGCGTGTGAGAGCTCGTCGGCGATCTCCAGCGCGTTGCTCGGCGCCGGGTGCGCCTGTCCATTGCTTACGTGAGCGGCTTCGCCCTGCATGCCTCGGCCTCGATCGACGGGCCATGTCGCGACGCCGCGCGTCCGTGGCACGTCCTTGGCACGTGTCGTCAGCACGTGTCGTTGGACCGCGCGGTTGGGCACGACTCGTGCCATGGCCATCCCATCGCCTTGCCCGCGCACATTCGCTGAGCGGAGCGAGGGGGCTCGTCCGGCGGCTGCTGCTCCAGCAGCAACGCCTGCGCGTGAGGTGTTGCTGGAGCAGCAACGGCGGCATGGCGCGCGGGGGGATCCTTGTCGCGGCGGCCTGCGCTCGCGCGCGAATTCCTCGATTCGCGACCTCGGCGCGGGGCGTGCTTACGGGCCTCCGGCCCGGCGATGCACGGGCGAGGAGCCCATCTTTCAATGAACGTCTTCTGGTTTCTCCCGACGCACGGCGACGGCCGTTATCTCGGCACGGCCGAGGGGGCGCGCCCCGTCTCGCTCTCGTACCTTCGCCAGATCGCGCAGGCCGCCGACGACCTCGGCTATCACGGCGTGCTGCTCCCCACGGGGAGGTCGTGCGAGGACGCCTGGGCGGTCGCGTCGGCCATGATCCCGCTCACGCAGCGGCTCCGGTTCCTCGTCGCGCTGCGGCCGGGCATCGTCTCGCCCACGTGGGCAGCCCGCATGGCGTCGACGGTCGACCGCCTGTCGGGCGGCCGGCTGCTCCTCAACGTGGTGACCGGCGGCGACCCCGCGGAGTCCGAGGGCGACGGCGTCTTCCTCGGGCACGACGAGCGGTACGCGGTGACCGACGAGTTCCTCACGATCTGGCGCCGCGTCATGGCCGGCGAGACGGTCGATTTCGAAGGCAAGCACCTGCGCGTGAAGGGGGCGAAGCTCCTCTATCCGCCCATCCAGGCGCCGCACCCGCCGCTCTACATCGGCGGCTCGTCGCCCGCGGCGCACGCGCTGGCGGCGCGCCACCACGACGTGTACCTGACCTGGGGCGAGCCGCCGGCCGCCGTGGCCGAGAAGATCGCGGACGTGCGCCGGCGCGCGGCGGCCGAGGGGCGCGAGGTGCGCTTCGGGATCCGGCTGCACGTCATCGTCCGCGAGACCGCGGAGGCGGCGTGGGCGGCGGCGAACGACCTGATTCGCCACCTCGACGACCGCGCCATCGCCGCGGCGCAGCAGGCCTTCTCGCGCTTCGACTCCGAGGGCCAGCGGCGCATGGCGGCGCTGCACAACGGGCGGCGCGACGCGCTCGAGATAAGCCCCAACCTCTGGGCCGGCGTCGGGCTCGTGCGCGGCGGCGCCGGCACCGCGCTCGTCGGGGATCCGGAGACGGTCGCGCGCCGCATGCGAGAGTACACGGAGCTCGGGATCGAGACGTTCATCCTGTCCGGCTATCCGCACCTCGAGGAGGCCTATCGCGTCGCCGAGCTGCTCTTCCCGCGGCTCTCCATCGGCCAGAAGGGGCCTGACGTCCGCCCGAACCTCACCGGCCCGTTCGGCGAGGTGATCGCGAACGACATCCTCCCTCAGCGGTCGCAGAGCTGAGCCGCAGCAGCGACGAGCCGGCCCTTTTCAGAAGAGAAATTGAACAGGGAGGCGGGGAGGATTTGAATCTCTCTCTCCCCGCCACCCCGCCTCCCTGTTAATTCCCCCGATAATTCGAGTGAATGCCTCAGGACTGGAGCGTCTGGGGCCCTTTCACCGCCGCGCGCGCCTCTCCGGTCCTCGAGAGCGAGGCTGGGGGCTCCGAGGCTGGCGGTGTCCCGATCTCGCCGAACTGCAAGAGGCGCGTGCGCACGAGCTCGCGGCTGACGCCGAGCCGGATCGCCGTGTGCCCCAGGTTGCGCTCGCAGCGGCGGTACGTCGCGCGGATCACGATCTCCTCGACGCGCTCGTGCGCGTTGGGGCAGCCGCTCTCGAAGAGGGCGGCGATGGTGGCCTCGAGCGTGGCCATGAGCCCGTCGACGGTGCTCGGGGCGCCCGGCAGCGCGGGGGCCTTCGGCTGGAGGCTCGTGAACCGCAGATCGTCCCTTGTCACGCGGCCGGCGCGGCAGACGAGCGACGCCTGGTGAATGACCTGCTCGAGCTCGCGGATGTTGCCAGGCCACGGGTGCGCGAGCAGCAGCTCCACCGCGGATGACGCGAGCGCGCACGGCGCGGCCCCGAGCCGCCGCCCGTACAGCCCGGCGAAATAGCGCGCGAGCGGCAGGATATCGCCCGGCCGCTCGCGCAGGGGCGGCACGGCGATGTGCGCGCCGTTCAGCCTGGCGAGCAGGTCCTCGCGGAACCCGCCGGCGGCGACCACGCTCTCGAGCGGCACGCTCGTCGCGGCGATGACGCGCGCGTCGACCGCCGCCCTCCGCGCGCCGGCCCGGATCACGTCGCGCTCCTGGAGCGCGCGCAGCAGCCGGGCCTGCGCGCCGGGCGGGAGGTCTCCGACCTCATCGAGGTAGAGCGTGCCGCCCTGGGCCGCGTCGATCAGGCCGCGCTTCCGCGCGCCGGCGCCCTGCTCGTGGCCGAAGAGCTCGCTCTCCGCGAGCGAGGGCGACAGCACCCCGCAGCTCACGGCGATGAACGGCCGCCCGCGGCGCCCGCCGAGCTCGTGCAGGTGCCGCGCGAGGATCTCCTTGCCGGTCCCTGTCTCGCCGCTGAGGAGCGCGGCCGCGTCGCTCGCCGCGGCCTGCTTCACGCGCTGGAGGAGCTGGTGCGACCTGGGGTCCTCGAAGACGAGCGCCCTGGCGCGCTCGGTCGGGGGCATCGTCAATTCCGGGGCGGGGAGGGTGAGCAAGCGCATGGGTTTCACCTCGGCGCGCCAGCGAGTTGCCTGGCGCGAGTACTGCAATGCACGTGCAAAGAAGCGAAGGGCGCCGCCCTCCTCCCCGGCCGGACCTCAGGCGGCGACCTCGCGCGCCGGGAGCGCGAGGCCTTCGCGGATGACACTGTCGATGAAGGGCCTCACGACCTCTTCGAGCTTGTTCCCGAGCTCGTCATCGATCTCGAGCAGCCCGTCCTCGCCGAGGCGCAGCGCCTTGTCGAGGAGGAACAGCCCTGCGAGCACGTGCCGCGCGCCGAGCGACTGGAGCACCGGCCGCAGCCCGTAGTCGATGGAGAGCACGTGCGCGATCGTCCCGCCCGTCGCGAGCGGCAGCACGGCCTTCCCTGCGAGCCCGAACTGCGGCAGGAGGTCGAGCAGCGCCTTGAGCACGCCCGTGTACGCGGCCTTGTAGATGGGCGTCGCGATGACGACCCCGGCCGCCTCGGCGATCACCCGCGTCGCCTCCGCGATGGCGGGCGAATCGACCCTCCCGAAGAGGAGATCCTCGGCGGGAAGGTCACGAACATGGACGGTGGTGACGCGAAACCCTTCACGCCCGAGGCGCGCCGCGACCCGGGCCGCGAGCGCCGCCGTCTTCGATCGCGGGGAGACGCTTCCTGTGATGATGACGATGTTGGACATGGGCGCGACATAACAGGGCCAGCGCGCTTTGTCCATCATAACGGATGAGTCGTCCGTGATGGGAGACGAGGCCTGGCGGACCGGCGCCGGGCCGCGTGAGGTGCGGCTGTCCCGTGAGCGAACGTCGCCGCGCCTGCTGCCTACGCCCACATGCCCCTCCATGGTGCGGACCGGTCGTGGGGAGCTCGTCTGTCGCTGGTTCGCGCTGCTCCGTACGGGTCGGTCATGCCACCTGTCCAGTGGATGTCCTGAGCGTGCGGTTCCTTCATGCAATCGTCAGCGATCGGAGCACTCTCCTCGGATCCTGGAGGCATCCTCACCAATCTCCCCTGTGACCTTCCGCGAGAACGGGACCGCGATCTCAGTGAGGTAGCCTCGCCAACCATGCCTGCCGCTCGCTGCAAAGGGCGCAGCTCTCGGGGCACCGGAAACGGTCCGGGCAAGGCTGCGGCGGAGCCCCCGGGGCACCGGAAACGGTCCGGGTAAGGCTGCGGCGCAGCCCTCGGGGTACCGGAAACGGTCCGGGTAAGGCTGCCGCGCAGCCCTCGGGGCACCGGAAACGGTGTGGGCAGGGCAGCGGCGCAGCCCTCGGGGCACCGGAAACGGTATGGGGAAGGCTGCCGCGCAGCCCTCGGGGCACCGGAAACGGTATGGGGAAGGCTGCCGCGCAGCCCTCGGGGCACCGGAAACGGTATGGGGAAGGCTGCCGCGCAGCCCTCGGGGCACCGGAAACGGCCCGGACCGGGCAGCCGAATTGCCCGGGCGCAGGTTCGCGACATCCGGTGGCATGTCGTCAGGATCATGCCAGGCGCGTTGACGCATCCGGACCGGTCGTTATGCCTGGCCGGAACGTTCGACGTGCGTCGGGCGCTCACAACAACGTCCATCGCGGGGGGTGGAGGGCGTGTCCTTTCCTGTCCTCCACGGCTCGGCGATGGGGACAAGCGAGAGGTAATCCCCTCATGGCGACATCTTCTTCGGTCAAGAAAAAGCCCGCTCCCAGGAAGCCCTCGGCCGCGCCTCAGGCGGCGGCGGCGTTCGACAAGGCGCTGCCCGAGATCGAGGCGCTGAGCCCGGACCGGCTCATCCCCCTGAACCTCGACGTTCCCCGCGTGGTCTCCCAGGTGCTCGGCGTGCTTCCTGGCCTCCGCGCGCTGCGCGGCGACATCGCGGCGCACCTGCCGACGTTCGATATCGCGCGGCTGGACCGGCTCGAGACCTACGCGCTCGCCGCCTGGTACGCGCACCTTCTTTGGCTGTCGAGCGGAGGCGCCGAGAACGCGCTGAAGCCGCTCCTCGCCGAGGCGACCCCGCTGCGCGAGAACCTGCTGGGCGACGCCGAGGCGCTCGCTCGCCGCGGCCTGCTCGACGCGGCGACGGTTGCGGACATCCGCGCGGGGCAGGGGCACATCGACATCGCCAACGACCTCGTGGCGCTCTCGGCGCTGTTCAGCGCGAGCTGGTCCGAGATCGCCGGCAAGACGGCGGCGACCGAGGAGGAGGTGAAGCGCGCCGGGGAGATCGGACCGCAGCTGCTCGCCGCCCTCGGCGTGCGGGAGCACGGCAAGGGACCCGGGCCGACCGAGGCCGCGGACAGGCGGGCTCGCGCCTTCGCGCTGCTCGTCCATGCTTATGACCAGATCCGCCGCGCCGTCGCCTTCCTGCGCTGGGACGAGGAGGACGCCGACGTGATCGCCCCGTCGCTCTACAAGGGGCGCACAGGCCGAGCGACGTCGTCCACGGATACCACGGCGGCGCCGGCCGACGAGGCGCCGGCTGGGCCGACGGCGTCGCCCGGCACGCCGGCGCCGGTCACGCCGGCGGGTACGGCCGCGCCGCCGGCTCCCGGCGCCGCGCCGGCGGGGATGGCGGCCCCGCCGGCTCCCGGCGCCGCGCCGGCCGGCATGGCGGTCTCGCCGGCTCCCGGCGCCGCGCCCAGCGCCGCGCCCCCTGTCGGCTGACTCCGCCCGCGCGAAGTCCGGCCGCGTCTGGCCGGACTTTTGCGCCGCTTCGCGGCGGCTTCGCGTGGGCGGCCCTGGCTTTGTTTCCTCGGGGCTCCGCCCCGCTCCGCACCCCGGCACCCGCTTCGCGGCCGCCCTGGTTCCGAGCGTCAGCAATGCCTGGCGGGACGATTCCGCGGGGACGAACCGGTGCGATCCGGTGCTTTGCCGGGGATTTCAGGGAGACGTGACGACGGATCGCAGCCGGTCGGGTGGGGGTGGGCCCAACCCCACCGACCGGCGAGCCTCGATCCTGGGAAGCTCGCGTGCTTGTCAGGGCGAAGGCTGCTTGTCAGAGCGAAGGCTGCTTGTGACGCCCTCTCACCAAGGCACGACGGCTCGCGCGCCCTCGGTGGTGCCGCGAGCCACCACCAGACATGGAGGCGCGTCCCTCCAGCCCGCGTCCCTCGCGCCGCGCCCCTTCCAGGATCTCGGCTGAACCAGCCTCCCCGCTCGACCCGCTCCCCTCGCGGGCCCTGGTACGCCTCATGCCAGTGTCCGCCTGGTCTCCGCACGAAGGAAGCCGCCCGCGAGACTTGCTGCAACGATCAAGGAGAGACGATGATGCCCACGAACACGACCCACAAGACCCGCTCCCTCGTCCTGTCGCTCATGATGGCCGCCGGCCTGGCGGTTACAGCGTTCACGTCCCCTGCGGCGGCCGGGCCGCTGCCGACGCTCTCCGGATGGGGCGTGCGCGGCTATGCCAGCTTCATGGGCTCGGTGAGCCAGCAGGCCGACGGCTCGCTCAGGGGGCATTTCACGATCATCATCCACAATCCCGGCGAAGCCCCCGTCACCTGCCGCTACCTGCGCTTCCGTCCCCATACCGTGAGCGGCGGGAGCTGGAGCTTCGATGGCCATGGCACGTGCTGGAGCTCGGGCGGCACGTTCGCTGCGGCGAACCGCTTCGCCTTCTCTGACCTGGGCAGCCCAGGCGCGGGCGTCGACGCCGTCGACGTGAACTACTACGGCGCGGTCGGCGTCTCGATCCCCGGCGGCTTTTTCGATGACGGCGACATCGTCTACACGCCTTGAGGCCAGCCGTGATCCAGCGGGCCTGTCAGCGCTGCCGCTCGCGCCGCTGTGTCGGTCGCGCGATCGGAACATCGTGGCCGAAGGTGCCGCCGCAGGACAACAGGATCGGCAGCATGCCGGCGCGGTAGCGGGCGTAGGACGTCTCGTCCGTCACCTGGAGCCCCACCAGGAGCACGTCTCTTCCCGATGCCGGCCGCTCCGACCCGGCGCAGCCCTGGCCCGGCACCGCCTGACGCGTCAGCCAATGTGCGTGTGGAGGAACTCGACCGTGCGCTGCCACGCCAGCGCGGCGCTCTTCGGCTCGAACCTGGACGAATCGGTCGAGCGCATGAACGCGTGGCCGGCGTCGTAGACATAGAGATCCATCTCGCCTCCACCGGAGCGCGCCGCCTTCTGGATCGCTTCGGCCACGGAAGGGTTCGCCCAGTCGTCCACCCTGGCGTAGTGCCCGCAGATGGGCGTCTTCACCTCGGCGAACTCCTCCGGTGCGATCCGCGGCAGACCGTAGAACGGGACCGCCGCCTCCAGGGCCGGCCGCAGGTAACGTGCCGCAGCGAGGGTGAGCGCGCCACCCAAGCAGAAGCCCGCGACCGCGACCCTCCCGTTGCACCGGGGATGCGACCGCAGGTAGCCGACCGCGTGGCCGAGCTCACCTACGGCCTTCTGGAAGTCGAAGGCGCCGATCAGCTTCGCCGCCTCCTCGTCGTTCTCGGCGAGCTTGCCGTGATAGAGGTCGGGGGCGAGCGCGAGGAAGCCCGCCTGTGCGAACTGCTGGCAATGCGCTCGCATCACCTCGTTGAGGCCGTGCCACTCGTGGACCACGACGAGCCCCCCGACCTTGCCCGAGCCAGGCGGCTCGGAGAGGGCGCCCTTCATCTGCCCCGCGTTCCCCAACGAAAACGTCACCATCGTCGTCATGTCGTCCTGCTCCTTTCGTCACTCACTTCTCTTCACCAGGGCACGGGGCCGCGCGCGTCGAAGAACCCGCCGGTCGGGCCGGCGTCGTCGAGGAGCGCGAGCCTCACGGACGCGCGGGCGCCTTCCTCGACGGTCTGCGTGCCGCGGTGGCCATTCAGGATGCCTTCTCGGCGCAGCGCCGCAGCGGCTCGCGCGCCGCGCTCCTCGTCGCGTGCTCCGACGAGCACCGTCATGCTCGCGCGGCCGAGCTGGCGGGCGGTCTCGAGGCCGATCCCCTTGTTCGCGCCCGTGACGAGCGCTGTTCGCTGGACGTTCATGCCCGCCATCTACGACCGAGCGTCCAGAGGAGATTGGGCGATCTTGGCTCGAGGCGCGTCCTTGGGGAGCAGCCCGAGAACGCCCTGGCGCCGAGAAGGGCCGCGCTGTATCGTCCTCGGCGTGGACCTCTCGGCGGCGCAGCGCGGGCGGAGCCGGATCGCATTCTCACGCCCGGCTGCGCTCCCCGGCCTCACCGTCGGGCAGTTCCGGAGCGACGGGCCCCTGTTCACCTGCGTGACGGACCGCTACGCCACCGCGCTCCACTTCAGTGGCCGCTCCGAGTGGTCGCTTCGAGGCGCGCGCTGGTCGAGCGGCCCGGGCACGATCGACGTGAAGGTCCCCGGAGAGGTCTTCGCAGAGCACGCCCGCCAGGGCCAGCGGCGGTTTCAAGTCGTGATCTTCGACGCGCGCATGGTCGACGAGGCGCGCGCGACGCTGGACTCTCCCGCGTCGCCCCCGACGGAGAACGCGCTGTGCGCGCACGACCCGCGCGCTGCACCGTTGGCGGCTCTGCATCGCTCGCTGCTTCGCGGCGACGCGACGCCTCTCGAGCTCGCGGGTGTGTCGTCCGAGGCGCTCGCCGCCCTGTGTGAGCTCACCACCATGCGCCGAGATCCGCCCCGTCCGCGCAGCGCGTGGGCTCGCGCGGTGACGCGCGCGCGCGAGCTCCTCGATGCGCGGTTCACCGAATCGATCGCGCTCGACGAGCTCGCCGCCCACGCGCGACTCGACAAGTTCCGCCTCTGTCGTGCCTTCCGCGAGGAGGTAGGGCTTCCCCCGCACGCGTACGTGACCCACCGGCGCGTCGGCCTCGCAGGGGCGCTGCTCGCCCGGGGAGTCCCTCAGGCGGAGGTCGCTGCGCGCGTGGGGCTCTACGACCAGAGCCAGCTCCACCGGCATTTCAAGCGCATCGCCGGGGTGACGCCGGGGGCGTACGCCCGAGCCGCCCGCTGACTCTTGGGATCGACGAGTCAAGCGGCGTCTTACCTCGTGCACGACCCAGGCTGCCTCCGCCTCCCCGAGGGCGACGGCTCGGCTCAGGGTGGCGGCCCGGATCGTTCACGAGGCGCTCGGTCGGCTGCTCGGGCTGCCAGTGGCACCGGAGGGGTGAGCAAGCTTGGGCCGAACGTCGAGCCCGCATGGCGGAACTGCGGACGCCGCGGGGAGCGGTGGGAAAACGAGCGGCGAAGAGGCTCCTGCATGCTGGCACGGAGGCGGCACGCGCCGACCCCCGATCGCAAAGGAGCGCGTCGAGCCGCAGCACGACGGCCTGGTGAGGCTCTCGCTCAAGCGCGCCTTCGCTGACGGGACTGTCGCGGTGGACATGGATCTGCTCTCGCTCTTGTGCCGACTCGCGGCTAGCGCTGCGATACACTTCCTCGCGCTGCGCTCCGGCTTGATTTGCCTGCGCGCCGAGCCCTAGATTGCGTGGGGTGACCGCGGACGACGACGTGCCCTCCAGCCTTTCGCGTCTCGGCGCGCCGATCGGGCCGATGATCCGCGTCCACGGCGGGTTCGCCAACCGGATGTACCGGCTCGACACCGACCAGGGGTCGTTCGCGGTGAAGGAGCTGAACCTCGTCGACCGCCGCTGGACGTACCACGTCGAGGACGTGTTCAGGTTCGAGCGGGCGGCCTTCGCTGCCGGAATCCCGATGCCGGAGCCGATCTCGGCCAGCCACCACACGCTCGTCCACCGGTGGGTCGAGGGAGAGAAGGTGCCCGAAGCACCGGTGTCGGCGGCGTACGCGTTCGAGATCGGTGAGATCCTCGCGCGCATCCACGCGCTCGACGTCGAGTGGACCCACGTGTCGCTCGAGGACCCGACGTCACGGGACTGGCCCGAGCTCGCCGAGCGGGCGGCGGCGACCGGACAGCCGTGGGCCGACGAACTCGCCTCCCACGTCGAGACGTTCCTCGCGATTGCCCTCTTCGTCGACACCTGCGAACGGCCAGGCCCCGTCGTGCTGACCCACAAGGACATCCAACCGTGGAACCTGCTCGCTCGAGACGGTCGGCCGGTGGTGCTCGACTGGGAGCTTTCGGGGATGCTCGACCTGGCCAGTGAGCTCGGCTCGACCGCGCTGAACCTCGCGAAGGGGCCTGGCTTCGACGACATCGAGCCCACCATCTTCCGCTCGGTCCTCGACGGCTACGTCGCAGGGGGCGGAGCGCTGCCGCCGTCGGGTCCAAGCTGGTTCGTGTTCATGATCGGCGGCTGGCTGGGGTTCACGAGGTGGAACATCCTCCGCTGCCTCGCCGGTGTCGAGACGAGCACCGGCCCCGACCTCGCGCTGTCGCACGAGTCCGTGCGCAACGGCGTGCGTGGCCTCCCGGACATGTTCGGCCGGCTCCCGGAGCTCGAGGCGCTGCTCGTGTGACAGTGACCCGCTGCAAGCCCTCCCGGGCGCAACGCTGATGCGCCTCCGCCGTCTCGGCACGAGAGCCGCGCCACACGTCGTCGCCCCGCAATAGCTCCGCGGGCTCTCTCCTCGTCGCCTACCCCAGCGCGGCCTTGAACAGCGCGAGCATCTCACTCCACGCCTTGTTCGCCGCCACCGCGTCGTACACGTGCGAGTCCGGGGGGCACCACCCGTGCTTCGTCCCCTCGAACACCTCCACGCTCGCGGTCAGCGACGCCTGCGCGAACGCCTCCTTCAGCTTGTCCTTCGCCTCCGGCTGCTTCGCGTCGTCGTTCGCCGCGATCGCGATCAGGAAGCGCGCCTTCATCTTCGGGATCAAGAGGTGCGGGCTGTCGGGCTCGTCCGTGACGAGCCCCCCGCCGTGGAAGCTCGCGACCGCGCCCACGCGCTCCGGGTTCGCCGCCGCCGTCCGCATCACCAGCGGCCCGCCCATGCAGTAGCCCGTCGTCCCGATCTTGCGCGCCTTGTCCACCGACGGCTGCCGGTCGAGCCACGCCGTGAACGCCTTCGCGTCCGTCGCCGCGGTGTCCGCCGAGAGCGAGCGCATCAGCGCCATCAGCGCCTCGCGCGTCGCCTTGTCCTCGAAATCCGGGTGCGGCGGCGCGGTCGGCGCCTTCTGCTTGCGGTAGAAGGGGTTCACCACCAGCACGGCGTAGCCCGACTCGGCGAGCCGCTTCCCCATCTGGCGGAAGGCGGGGCGGAGGCCGAAGATGTCCGGCCACACGAGCACCGCGGGAGACGCGCCGGCCGCAGGGTGGACGAAGTACGCATCGCAGGTGCCGTCCGGCGTCGTGATGCTGACCTCGGACTCGGTCGTCGTCGCGCCGGCGCTGGCGGCGGTGCCCGTCGATGCGGCCGCGCTCCCCGGCGCCGCGGGCGTGGGCGACGTCGCCGGCTCCGCGGGCGCGCACCCGAGGGGGAGGAGCGTCGCGAGGCCCGCGCCGAGCGTGAGCGAGCCGAAGGTGCGCCTCGCCAGGCGTTCCTGGCGAAGGCGGTACGCGACCATGTCGTCGAAGGAATCGTTGTCGCACATGCGCGCGAGTCAACACGCTCTCCGCCGGCGCAACAAGTCCGAAGGGCTCGACATCGAGGGCCCCCGTTGCGCTTCCTACACTCCCGGTCGACCGCTACGGCGACGCGGCCGGCCCGCGTCTCCTGGCGGTGCGCGCCGCGCTCGAACCGCCCGCGCGTCATGCTGGGGTGTCGGTCGAGGGTGGGGTGAGCCGTGCAAACTTGAGCGCGTCGGTTTGTAGCGACCGCGTCGTGACATCAGGCGGCGCCGCCGGCGGGAGGCAGGCGCAGCTCGCCCCAAGGGGCGGAGCGACGAGCGTCGTCCGACATGGGCGCGAGGCTACGCGCATCGCGAAGCCAGCGCGAGAGCGTCGTCTGATGCACCCCCGTCTCCGCGGACAGCGCCACCGCCGTCGGTCCTCCTGGGGCGAGGAGCCGTTGGACGATTTTTCTTTTGAAGGATTCTGAGTACTCTCTCACCTCAAAGCCTGTCTCCGCTCCCCGAAACCGGTGACCTGATCCTGAGTAAGCGGATCAGAGGGGGCGACAACTTCTCTGACGCGGGGGGCCCGCGGGTGGTACGTCGCCGCGCGCTCGTGGAGGTGCCGAATCGTCAGCGAAATCGTCATAGAGCTGCCACATTCCCGTGGGTTCGGTCGGCGGTGCGGCGAAAGCACGGACCGTCGTCATCAGAGCGGTCGCCGCGAGCGCGAGGATGACCAGCGTTTGCGCAGCAACGGATGCGTGCGTCGAGCCGTGTCGGACGAGCTTGTTCGACGCCGTTGCTCGCAATCGCGAGACGCCGACCTCGCGCGAAACCTGGGGCACGTAGCCCAGCTCGCGCTTCGCGAGCGCGTTCGAGAGCTCGAGGCGCTTGCCGATCAGCCGAACGGTCTCGAGGCTGAGAGGCGGTTGCTTGCCGGGTCTGAACAGCGCGAAGACGAGGCTCATCATCCGCGCCAGCAGGGCTCCGAACCAGTACGGGACGGCCCGCGCTTTGGCCGGCTGGCCCGTCGCCTCGATCACGTCCGTGAAGAACTGACGCATGCTCGTCACGTCGTCGTCGGTCACGAAGTAGGCCTTTCCGCCCAGGCCATGGTCCACGGCGCGGGCGACGGCGCTTGCGAGGTTGTCGACGTGGCAAACGCTGTAGGCATACTCGCCGCCACCGATCCACATGAAGCGTCCTTCGTGGAACGCGTGGGCAATGTGCCCGATCGACGGTGCGCCCTCGCCCCAGATGAACGGAGGGCGGACGGCGATGGTCGACATTTCGCTGCCGTTCGCCTCCAGCACGATTCTTTCCGCGAGGCCCTTGGTCGCGCTGTACGGCATCGACCGGTGATGCACGACGGGGAGCGTCTCGTCGCCGTGGGTAGGGCGGCCCGGCTCGATGACGATGGACGCCGCGCTGACGTAGATGAACCGCCGAGCCTTGGCCTGGCGCGCGCAGGTCAGTACCCTTCGCGTGCCTTCCACGTTCGTCCGTTCGTGGTCGCGATAGCGTACGCCGCTGGTCAGCGATGCGGCGGCGTGCACGACGACGGTCGAACCGCGCATCCCCGCCGCGAGCGACCGCTCGTCGTCGAGATCGCCCCGGACCGGCTCGGCGCCGAGGGATGAAACGGTTCGGGCGCTCTCCTCGCTGCGCGCGAGCGCACGCACGCGGTGCCCCGCGGAGACCATTGCCCGAATGATGGCGGCGCCTACGAAGCCGCTACCTCCAGTGACGAAAATGAGTTCGGCCATTTCTGCACTCTTCCTGCCGGTGTCGGCCGGCGAGAGTTACTATATCAAAGCTATACGCGGTGTCTATAGCGTCGCTATACTATTTGCTGAGGGCGCCACGGGAGCGCCGCGAAGAGGCTGTCGAGTGGACGTCTCCCACGCGGACGGAATGGAGGGCACGCCCGTCGTGCGGCGCCCTTGCCCGACCATGCGATAAGACCGGACATCCGATCCACGATCGCCTGCTCGGACGCGACGGCGCTATGTCGGAGCTGAAAGCCGATGGGGCGCTAGGGTAGCTGTGCTACCCTCCATCGATGGCCGATGTGAAGAATACGCTGCTGGACGTCGCGTACCGCGTGCTCGAAGAGGAGGGAGCGTCCGCGCTCACGACACGGCGGGTCTGCGAGGAAGCGGGCGTCACGATGCCGACCCTCTACCATCACTTCGGCAACCGTGACGGGCTCCTGTCGGCGGTCCATGCCGTCGCGCTCGAGAAGTTCATGGCGAAGAAGCGTGCGCTCGCGCAGACGTCCGATGCCGTCGCGGACCTCCGCGCGAGCTGCGAGCAGGTGCTCGAATTTGCCGTTGCGCATCCAGCAGTTACGGCGGCCGTCATGGCGCGTGCGGTCGAGCTCCCTTCGATGTTCTCGCAGGCGTACGCGCTGATGCGGCACCGCATCGAGCGCTGCGCGAAAAGCGATGCGCTGCGTGTGCCGGTCGACCAGGCTGCGGAGCACGTCTGGGCCGTCATCCAAGGGCTCGCGCTCTCGATCGTCGCGAGCCCGACGGGCACGTCGCCAAGTCGGCAGACAACCCGGGCGGCGCTCGACGCGCTCTTCCGCGGGCTCTTTGGAAAGGCCTAGCTCGCGCGGCTCCGGTGCGAGCGCTGCGAAGAGAGTCGGGTGGTGGCCTTCAGCTGTAAAGGACGCGGTTTCTTCCCGTCGTGTCTGGGCCGACGCATGTGTGCCACGGCGGCGAACCTGATCGAGGACGTCCTGCCCTTCCGCGCTGCCGGACGAGGTGGGCGAGCTCTGCGCGGCCCTCGAGCGGTCGGGCGCGGATCTCCTGATCATCGCCTCGGACAGGGTGGAGTATCCGCCGGGAGAGCCCGAGGCGCAGCGCCTCCAACCCCACACGGCGACGAGGGTGGGCGCCGGGAGCACGAGGGCCTCTCCGGCCGTGGGCGATGAGGCGCGGGCCGTCGGGCCCGGAGCGCAGGACAACACGACCGGCATGGTCACCCGCGTGGCGGAGGGCCGCGCCGGCGGCGCAATGGCGGAGGGTGCCCCGTTGGGCCACACCGGAGTCGCCCTCACTCAGCGGCGAAACAGGCGGAAGCTGTCAAAATTGCTACTGTTTTCGGCGACCGCTCGTCATCGATCGGTGTTGCTGGCGGGACTCTCCCGCGGGGGAGGAACCGTCGCGATCCGGTGCTTCCACGGAGATACTGGGAGGGCCTGACGACGGATCGCACCCCCTCGGAAGGCGTGGGCCCAACCCGGGCCCAAGCGTCAAGCCCCGGGCCTGGGGAGCTCGCCGTGACCGAGCCGTCGCCTCGGGCTGCGGTGATCATCTCGCTCGCCAGCGCCCTGAGCTGCGCCGTCTTGAGCATTACCCGACGGCCTGCGCGCCGACGCCCGGCTAACCTTCCCGGACCTGGTCCTCCCGCGGGTTGCCGGGATCGGGGTACGGGAGCGATATTGACGTCGACCCCGACGGTGGCTGAGGCGGCGGCCGCGCTCCGAGACCTCGTCGTGGCGGCGCTGGGGGAGAGCTGAGCGCGGGAGCGGGCCGCCCGTTCGGCCGAGTCAAGGTGTCAATCGATCGCCATCAGCGCGTGCAGGCGGTGTTCGGGACTCTCGATGGCAGGTGGGCCCGTTACCTCGATCTTCGCCCAGTACACCGTGCCGGTGAAGCGGTTGTTTCCTTCGAAGTCGTCGCACAAGGCGCCGCCAGTCTTGTTGCCAACCATCAGGAACGCGTCCACATTGAAGATAACTGGATCGGTCTTTTCGATCACACCCCGGGCGAGTATCCGCCCGGTGCTGGTCCCGTAGTCTCGGAAGAGCGCCACCGTGCCGCCCGCAGCGAGGGGCCTCTGGGGGTGCCTTGTTCGCCGGCGGTCATGTCCCCTGACGATAGCCCAGCGCAGGACATCCGGGTCCTCTGCCGGCGTTGAGGCCGGGCCGGATGAATGCGGCGCTCCTGTCGTGCAACGAAGCGGGCATGACCGAACACATCGATTCTGGTGGTCTTAGCCCAGGGGGTCGTCCGTGGGTCGCTTCCGCCCTGACCATCGCGGCCCTTGCTGGTCTCACCGCGTGCGAGCCCGTCCTCCACGGCGGCGGAGCGGGCTCAGGCGGCAGCGGCGGCTCTCCGGGAGCAAGCAGCAGCGGTGTCACGGATGGCGCGGGAGGCTCTGGCGGCGACGGCGGCGCACCTGGCTCTGGCGGCGACGGCGGCGCACCTGGCTCTGGCGGCGACGGCGGCGCGCCCGGCCCTGGCGGCGACGGCGGCGCACCTGGCCCTGGCGGCGGGCCCGGTACCGGCGGCGCGCCCGACACTGGCGGCGGCAGCAGCTCGACCGGCGGTGGCGGCTCGCCGGGCACGTGCGTGCCGGGCTCGGTCGTCGCCTGCTACACCGGCCCTGCCGGGACGAACGGTGTCGGGCGCTGCGCTTCCGGGACGCAGACCTGCCGCCCCGACGGCTTCGGCTACAGCCCATGCACAGGCGAGGTGACGCCCGCTCGAGAGCTCTGCGCCACGCCGGAGGACGAAAATTGCGACGGCGAGCCCCACTGCGCTCAGCCGCCGCCCTGGGCGCGGGGCCTCGGCGGACCTGGCGCGGACGTGGGCTGGTCCATCGCGAGCGACGCCTACGGCAACTACTACGTCGCGGGCTCCTTCACACGAACCGTCGATTTCGGTACCGGCCCTCTGACCAGCGCCGGAGGGTCGGACATCTTCTTGGTCAAGCTCGACGCCGCGGGCTCGGTGCTCTGGAGCCAGCGCTTCGGGAGTAAGGCCGACGAGGACGGAGCCGTCCTGACGGTCGACGAGAACGGCAACGTCCTCCTCGCCGGCAGGTACTATCTCGCGTCGCCGGGCCTCGATCTGCACGGGTGTCTTCTCCCCTCCGATGGCTCCGCCTTCTTCGTTGCCCAGTTCGATCCCGACGGCAACCACATCTGGAGCCGTGGTCCCTATGCTGGCTTGGAGTTGTACTCCGTCCAGCAGATCGCCGTTGATGATCACGGCGACGTGTACGTCGTGTACCGCCAATGGGGGGACGGCTATCTCGTGAAGATCGACGCAGCGAGCAAGGAAATCCTGTGGACAAGGAGGCTACCAGGGATTTACGTCATCGGCGCGGAGATCGCGCTCGACAGCGCCGGTAACGCCGTCGCGGCGGTCTGGAACATCGGCTCGTCCCCCGAGGCGGACCCCCCGAACCCCAGCACAGACGTTGCGACGAGCTTCATCATCGCCAAGTACGCTCCGACAGGCGATCTGCTCTGGTCGCGAGATTTCCAATCCACCTTGGGTCCTGTGTTGGGCGGCAGCGTGACGGCGATCGCGGTGGCGACCAACGCGGAGGACGAGATCCTCGTGACGGGCAAGACGGACGGATCCATCGACTTCGGCGGCGGGATCCTCCCCGCCGGCTACGCCCTCGTCAAGCTGGATGCCGCAGGCGAGCTCATGTTCAGCCGGTCCGTCCGCTTCGGCAGCGAGATCGAGGTCTATCCCACCGGCGACATCATCGTTGCGGGGCGCGGCCTCGCGATGCTCGACGCGAGCGGGACGGAGCTCTGGTCGGTCAACTACGATGCCAATACGGCGGATCTCACCTTGTCCCCGAACGGCGCTGTCGGCATCGTCGGCAGCGCGCTCGGCCCCGTGGACTTCGGAACCGGCCCGCTCACCTATCGAGGAGGGAATACCGACGCCTTCGTCGCCACGTTCAACCCGCCAGGGAGCGACGACGACGGCGAGGGCGGCGACGGCGCAGGGTCGACCGGCACGGGCGGCGGCGACCCGCCTGCGACGTGCACGCCGGGCTCCGTCGTCGCGTGTTACACCGGCCCCGCCGGGACCCGGGGCGTCGGGCCCTGCGCTCCTGGCACGCAGACATGTCTTCCCAACGGTGGTGCGTACGGTCCCTGCGTCGGCGAGGTGACGCCCGTCGCGGAGGTCTGCGCGACGCCGGAGGACGAAAATTGCGACGGCGAGCCCCACTGTCCTCTGCAGCCGCCGTGGGCGCGAGGATACGGCGATACCGGCGCCGACGTGGGCTGGTCGATCGCGAGCGACGCCGCCGGCAACTACTATGTCACCGGCTCCTTCGAAGGTACCGTCGACTTCGGCGCCGGCCCGCTGACCAGCGCCGGCCTCACGGACGTGTTTCTCCTCAAGCTCGATCCCTCCGGCGCTTTGCTCTGGAGCAAGCGCTTCGGCGACGCTGACGCCGAGGCGGGCGGCGCCGTCGCCGTCGATGGGAGCGGCAACGTCTTGCTGGCCGGCATCGACAGCAACACTTACGGAAGCTCGGGCATGAACTTTGGCACCTGCGAGCCCCTGCCCCTACCCGGTGACGATACAGTCTTCGTCGCCAAGCTCGACCCCGAGGGGAACCTCATCTGGAGCCGGCGATCCGTGTTGGAACAGCAGATCTCCGAGCGCTTCGAACAACTCGCCATCGACGCGCTCGGCGACGTCTACGTGGCGCTCTTCCGGGGCTATGAGTACTGGGATCAATCCGGCCCCGTTGTCGCGAAGCTGGACAGTGCAGGAAGCCTGCTCTGGAGCGAGCAGCTCATGACGGGGCCGCCGCATCATGTCGACGACCAGCATCAGCGCGACAACACCCTCCTCGCGGTCGACAGCGCCGGCTTCGTGTTCGCGGCGAGCGCGTCCATCAGCGAGTTTATCCCCGATGACCCGTACTACCCTCGCGCTCACCGGTTCACCGTCCAGAAGCTCACCCCGACCGGCGACGTGGTCTGGAGCCGCCAGCTCGGTCCCTCGGACCCCGCCGACACGGACATCGGAACGTCCGCCCTCGCACTGGCGGTCGACGCCGACGACGAGCTCCTCCTGACGGCCTACACCGACGGGACCGTCGACTTCGGCGGCGGCGTGCTCCCCGAAGGGCCCGTCCTCATCAAGCTGGACGCCGCGGGCGAGCACGTCTTCAGCCAGCCCATCCCCTTCGGCGACGCGCTCGCCCTCGACCCCTCGGGCGGCATCGTCATCGCCGGCGACGGCCTCTCCAGGCTCGACCCCAGCGGCACGGCCCTCTGGACGAGCAGCTTCGACGCCACCGCGAACGACATCGCCGTCTCCCCGAACGGCACGATCGCCCTCACCGGCGCTGTCGAGCGGGCCACCGACTTCGGGAGCGGGCCCATACCGTACGCGGCCGGCACCGACGTCTTCGTCGCCACGATGGCCCACTGAACGCCCCGGCGGCGGCGCCGTGTCCTCGGCGGCGAAGCAGGCGAAAACTACGAATTGCTACTGCTTCCGGCGACCGCTCTCTCCGCCCGGGAATTCCTGGCGGGATTTCTGACACGCGTCTCGTGGACCGTGCCCGCCGCGTCGCGTGCCGCGTGGTTGCGCGCCAGCTTCCCGCGGCCGCCGCCGAACCGGTCGTAGCGCAGGCTCTCCGCCTCCGCGCCGGAGAGCGACCTACCCAGGCCGCCGCCGACCACCTCGGCGCTGCGGGCGCGGCCCCACCCCCGCACCTCGGCGAGCGCCCCGCGCAGACCGCGGCGCGAGCAGGGGCGTCCCCGGCCCGTGCGTCGGCGGTGCGTTTCCACAAACGGACCGGGAAAGCTCCACGCAATTCTAGGTATGAGCAGATCCCGCGACGACATCTGGAATTCCATTCACGCTGCCGCGACGGAGGTTCTCCCCGGGTTTGTGCGACTCCTGGGTGTCGCCGAGGCCGACGTCGATGACCTGCTGCAGGAGATCCTGCTCGCGGCGTACAAGAGCCTCGACCGCTTCCACCCCGACTGGACCCCGGCGCATCGCGAGGCTCCCTCCGCCGCCGACCCGCCAGGCCCGCAGGGCCAGCGCCGGCGGCGCAGCCCTGAAGCCCGATGGGTGGTCGGGATCGCACTGCACAAGGTCAGCCATCACCTGCACCGCGCCCACCGCCGCCGCGAGGTGCCGGCCGGCTTGCACCTGGTGTCGCAGCGCCAGGCGGTCGACCCCGCGCCGAGCGGCGAGGAGCGCCTCGCGAGGCGAGAGCGGCTGGAGCTCGCGACCGGGGTGCTCGACACGCTCGATCCCGAACGGCGGGTCCTCCTCGTCATGTACGAGGCCTACGAGGTGCCGCTCGTCGACATCGCCCGCGAGCTCGGCCTCAAATACAACACCGCCAGCAACCGGCTTCGCCTCGCCCGCGAGGACTACCGCGCCGCCGTCAAGCGGCTGCGCCCGGAGCAGCGCCAGGCGCTGCGCGCCTTCTGGCTCCCGCTTCCTCTGGCGTCGGGCTTCCTGGCGCAGGACCACGACGCGGAGGCACCGACATCGCCAGCGCAGGCGCCGCCGTCCGCCGCGCCGTCCGCCGCGCTGCCCGCGGCGCGACCGCCGGCATCGACACCCCCTGCGCCAGCACCGCCGCTGGCTGCGCCATCGAACCTGCGACGCAGCTCGGTCCGGATCGCCCGCGCGCTCGGGTGGGCCGCGGCGGGCGCGGCCGTGACGGCGGCCGCGCTGCTCGCCCTGACGCCGCCGCCGCCGCTCTGGGCTCACCGCTCCGGGGCGGCGCTGCGCGAGCTGCCTGCGCGCGGCGCCTCCCTCGCAGCGACCGCGCCGCAGCGCGCACCGGAGCCGCGGACCGGCGCTCCGGCGGCAGGGGCGCTCGACCGGCCCTGCCGTGCCGCTCCGCGGGCGTCGCCGCCGGCCGGCGAGCGGGAGGACGCGTTCGTGGAGGAACGCCGGCTGCTGGACGCAGCGCAGGAGCGCCTCTCCGCCGGCGACCCCGCCGGGACGCTCCGGCAGCTCGCCGCGCACGAGGAGCGGTTCCCCCTCGGCCGGCTGACATCCGTACGGGAGCGGCTCCGCGCGCTCGTCCGGACACGTCTCGCCGCCCCACCGGAGCAGGGCGTGCCAGAAAGGGTGCCGTCGCGATGAGCAGGCCCAGGGCTCGACGGGAGCTCGGCCGGCGGCCTCTCCGCGGCGCCGCCTGGGCGCTCCGGGGCGCTCGACGCCCGGGGCGCGCCGCCGTCGCGGCCACCATGGGCCTGCTCTGCGCCGCGGTGGCACACGCCGCGGAGGCGCACGCCGCGCCGGAGCCGCCTGCGGTGCGGATCGAGGTCCAGCGAGGGCCCGGCGCCGAACGCTGCCCCGACGAGACGTTCCTGGGCTCGGAGGTGGCCCGCAGGCTCGGGGCCGACCCGTTCGAGGACGACGCGCCGCGGGCGCTCACGATCCACATCGCGCGGGAGGGACCCGAGCTCACGGCCTCGCTGGCGCTGCGCGACCGCGAAGGGAAAACTCAATGGGCCGACGGGTTCAGCACCCGGAGCGGCTGCGAGGAGCTGCTGTCCGGCGTGGCCCTCGCCATCGTGGCGCAGCTCCTCGGCGCGCCGGAGCAGGCGGATTCGTCGACCGAGCCCTCGGCGCCGCCCGGGCCTTCGGCGCCGTCCGGGGCCGCGCCGCCGTCCGGGTCCTCGGCGCCGCCCCCGCAGGCGCGGCGCGCTGCGCCGGAGCCGCCCCGGCCGACCGGGCCGGCGGCCGGGGCGCCGCCGCGACCAGAGCCACCGCCGGCCGGGCCGGAGCGGCTGCGCCTGGAAGCCGGGCTCGGAGCGAGCCTGGGCCTCGGGATCACGCCGGGCGTGGCGACCGGAATGACGCTGTCCTTCGGCGTTCGCCGCTCCGACTGGTCGATCGCTGTCGAAGGGCGAGGGGTCGTTTCCCTGGCGCAGGAGGTGGAAGGCATCCTCATGGGCACCACGGGCTTCACGGCGGCCACGTTGGCTTGCTATCGCGGCGGCCCGCTGTTCGGATGCGGGCTCGCCACCCTCGGCGCCGTCCGGTTCTCCGCTCGGGACCCGTGGACCATGGCTGCGCGCAGCGATTCCGTGTTCGGTCTCGGGGGGCGCCTCGGTACCGAGTGGCCCCTCTCGCGCAGGTGGTCCGTGCAGGGCTACGCCGAGGCGACCTGGATGGTGAACGAGGCGGCGTTCACGCGCGTAACGCACGACAGCGCGACGCCGGCGCCGCTCCGCTGGACGTCATCGCCGCTCGGCGCTGCCTTCGGATTGGGCGTCACGACCAGCTACTGAAGGAACCTGAGAGCAATGAGTCTGTAACGAGCATCTGGAGAGAATCTTTGAAGGGGCTTGGGAATGGCAAGTGCAACTGACCGTTTGAAGGAAACTGCCGATTGTGCGGATGCGGGGACACCCTATAGGCTGCTCGGCATGCGCATCCCCTTTTCGCTGCCCGTTTGCCTTCTGCTCGTCCTCGGCTGCGGCGACACTCCGGCCGTCTACGGTCCCTGCCAGCCCAGCGAATATGGTTTGCCGGGCTGCCCCTATCCCGAAGCGGGCACGGGGGACGGGGGCGACGGAGGGGCAGGGGGGACCGGCGGCAGCGGCGGTGCCGGCGGCAGCGGCGGTGCCGGCGGCGGCGAAGAGCAGGCCTGCGCCGGCGACTGCGTCCCGCCGGCGCCGCTCGGCTGGTTCGGCCCGGTGCTGCTCTGGTTCGGCCCGCCGGACCAGGCGCCGGACTGCCCCGCCGCCGCGCCGAACGTCGGCTACGAGGGGTTCGCCGACCTGGCGCCGGAGCCGCTCGCCTGTGCGGCCTGCCTGTGCGACCCGCCCGATGCGGCAGCGGCCTCGTGCCGCCTCCCGCTCGGCTGGTCCGCTCACACGGCGACGACGTGTGCCGGCGAGGCCTCCGGCGCTGTCGTGACCTCCTTCGCGGCGCCCGAGGCCTGGGACGGCGCCTGCACCGCCGAGAACGCCATCCCCGCCGGCCAGGGCTGCGGCGGGCAGCCGTGCGTGCAGGCCATCTCAATCGAGGCGCCGGTCGTGGCGGTGACCGGCGCCTGCGCGCCCAGGGTGGACGAGCCGCCGCCGCCGGCCCGCCGCGACCCGTGGCAGACCCGGGCGCTCGGCTGCATCCCCGGCGCCTACACCGAGTGTCCGGGCGACCGGAGCACCTGCATGCCCTCGCCGGAGCAGCCCGGCGTTCCGGCGCCTGGCGGCTTCCTGACGTGCATCTTCCACGAGGGCGACGTCACGTGCGAGGAGCCGTACCTGGACCGGCACGTCTTCCACGGCGGCGCCGACGACACCCGCGGCTGCTCGGCGTGCGGCTGCGGGGAGCCCGAGGGCGCGTCGTGCACGATCATGGCCGCGGTCTACAGCGACGGCGCGTGCGCGGGCCAGGTCGGATCCATCCTCGTCAGCTCCATGGCGCCGTTCTGCGGGGTCACGCCGCCCGGCGTCGCCCTCGGCAGCAAGTCGGCCGAGGTCGTCGCCGTCGACGCCGGCGGCTGCGCCCCGAGCGGCGGCGGGCCGGTCGGCGAGATGCTACCGGCCGATCCGTCGACGTTCTGCTGCCAGGCATAGGCCTGCACGACCATCACAATCTCCCGAAGAGCCTCGAGAGTCATAGTCAGGAGATCGGTCGCGCCGGCATGCAGCAGCGCGTGAGTCAAGATATCGAGAAGGCCAATCAGGATGTCGTCCGGCGCGCGACCGAGCGAAGCACGCGCCGGCTCCGGCAGCGTTCGACACGGCGAGGCGGCGCCTGCGTCGAGTTTCTGAAGGAACGTCACCGCGCCCGGGCGCACAGGCCCGGTGGTGAAGGCGTTCAACGAATCCTCGAGCATGGCGCCGACCTGCGGCTACGGTGTCGGGATGTCGTCTCCGCGTGCGCTGCTGCCACGTTCGACCCCGGCCGCCTCGGGGGTGTCGTCCCGTTCGATCGCCGCGATGCTGGACCGCCTCGAGAATCGTTCCGTCGAGTGCCACTCCGTCATGGTCGTGCACCGCGGGCACGTCGTCGCCGAAGGGTGGTGGGCGCCGTACTCGGCCGAGCGCCCGCACCTTCTCTACTCGCTGACCAAGTCGTTCACGTCGATCGCCGTGGGGCTCGCGATCGCCGACGGGCTGCTCGCCCTGGGCGACCGGGTGGTGGACGTCCTGCCCGACCACGCCCCCTCCGATGTCTCCGAGCAGGGGCGCCGCATCACCGTTCACCACCTGCTGTCGATGACGGCCGGGCACGACACGGACAGCCTCACCGCGGCCTGGGGCCTGGAGCCCCGCGACCTCGTGAAGGGCTTCTTGCGCGTGCCGTTCGACGCGCCCGAGGGAACGCGGCACACCTACGACAACTCCACCACCTACGTCCTGGCCCGGATGGTGGAGAGGGTCACCGGCGTCGGGCTCCCGGAGCTGCTCGACGAGCGCCTCTTCAAGCCGATGGGAATCGAGGACGCCGAGTGGGACCGCGTCGCGAGCGGTGCCGCCTTCGGGTTCCACGGTCTGCACCTGCGGACCGAAGCCATCGCCGCCTTCGGCGAGCTGCTGCTGCGCGACGGTCTCTGGAACGGGCAGCAGCTCGTCCCACCCGAGTGGGTGGAGCTCGCGACCAGCCGGCAGATCGACGGCCGGCACCAGGCGGAGGGGGACGACGGCCCCGACTTTCTCTGCGGCTACGGCTACCAGTTCTGGATGTCGCGCCACGGCTATCACGGTAAGGGCGCATTCGGTCAGCACTGCGTGGTCGTCCCATCGCACGACCTGGTAGTCGCCGTGACCGGCGCCCAAAAGGAGGTCCAGCACGCTCAAGACGTGCTCGACGCCATAGGGGAGTGCCTGCTCCCCGGCGTCGGCCATCCGGACGGCTCGCATGACGACGAGCTCCTCGCCGACCGGCTCGGAGGGCTATCCCTCCCGCAGGTACGGGGTTCGGCCGGCCCGCAGCGCTCCGTCACGGCGAGGCTCGACGCCTCCGCCGAGAACTCGGCCCTGCCCGACGGAATCACGGTGGTCGTCGATCCGACCGACGCCGGGTGGCTCCTGCGACTCGGGTCGCTCCTCGACCTCGAGGTGGGCCACGGTGCCTGGCGGGAGAGCTCGCCGCTCGGCCGGCCCGTCGTCGCGTCTGGCGCCTGGCAGGGCAGGACGTTCGTCGCCGAGCTCCACGTCATCACCAGCCCGCACCGGGTCCGGGTGGCGGTCGACGCCGACGCGGGGACCGCGACGGCCACCTGGGTCACGCTGCCCCTGACCACCTCCGACCTGGAGCTGCACCTGCGCTCGCCGCTGATGACACGGCCCGACGTCGCCTAGGACGGAGCCGGCTCGCGGCAACCAGGCGCAAACACGCAACGATCGCCTCGCGGCAATCCGGTCCTTCTTCCGGCACGTTGAAGACGCGCTCTCTCCCCCGTGCGTAGCACGGCGGGCTGGCCGTCGAGCTCCGGGAGAGGCAGAACACCCCTCGCAGGAGATCCCTGGCCGCCAAGGGGTGCGCCGAGCGTCCAGACTCCAGGGCGGCGCTCGGAGTGTCCTGACGACCTCACGCGCCCGCACACCCAGGAATCGCACGAGCTCGGCGTGGTCCAAACTCCCCCGGTGCCAGGTCACACCCTCTGGCATATAAAATTAGCTGGTCGCAATGCGTCGCCTTGATGGGCGAGCGAGCAAGGTTTGCGATGATCGTCGAGAGAGGCTACCTGCTCCGCGAGAAGATCGAGGAAACCGCCGATTTCACCCTGTACCGCGCATGCCGCGAAGGTGACAGTGTCCCGGTCTTGCTGAAAATCCTGCGCGCGGAAGGAACGACCGGCGCCGAGGTCGCGCGCTTCAAGCACCAGTACGAGCGCGTCGCGCGCCTCGCCTCGCCCCGCCTCGTCGCGCTGCGCGGCGTCGAGGCGCTCGCCGGCTCCTTGATCGTCGTCCTCGAGGACTTCCCGGGCCGCGATCTCGCGCGGATCCTCGCCGCGCGCCCCTCACGCAGGATGCCGGTCGGCGAGGCGCTCGATCTCGCGGCCGCGCTCGCAGAAGGTCTCGCCGCGGTGCACGCGGCCGGGCTCGTCCACCGCGATCTGCGCCCGCAGAACGTGCTCGTCGGCGCGCGCGGCGCGGTCAAGATCAAGGGCTTCGGCGTCGACGCCGAGATCACCCGCGCGCACGAACGGCTCTACGCGCCGGCGGTCATCGCCGAGGTGCTGCCCTACGTCTCCCCCGAGCAGACAGGCCGCATGAACCGCGGCGTCGACTACCGGACCGACCTCTACGCGCTCGGCGTCATCCTGTACCAGATGCTCACGGGTCAGCGCCCCTTCGAGTCCCTCGACCCGATGGAGCTTATTCACGCGCACCTCGCCCTCGCGCCCGCGCCGCCGTCCCGCGTCGATCCGACCATCCCCGAGGCCGTCTCCGGCGTCGTGCTCAAGCTGCTCGCGAAGAACGCCGAGGAGCGTTACCAGAGCGCCGAGGGCCTGCTCGCCGACCTCGAGCGTTGCCGCGAGGCCCTGCGCGGCACGGGGACGATCGAGCCCTTCGTCGCGGGCCAGCGCGATCGTCAGGACCTCTTCCGGATCCACCAGAAGCTCTATGGCCGCGAGCATGACATCGAGGCGCTCACCGCCGCGTTCGAGCGCGCGCTCGAGGGCAGCCGTGAGATCGTCCTCGTCTCCGGCTACTCGGGGATCGGGAAGTCCTCGCTCGTGCACGAGATATTGAAGCCGCTCGCGCGGCAGAAGGGCTATTTCACGAGCGGCAAATACGACCAGTACAACCGCGGCGCGCCCTACAGCGCGGTGATCCAGGCGTTCGACGGCCTCGTGCGGCAGATCCTCACCGAGAGCGATGCGCGCATCCTCCGCTTTCGGAGCGCGCTCCTCGAGGCGCTCGGGCCGAACGCGCAGGTCGTCTGCGACGTCATCCCGTCGCTCTCCCACGTGATCGGCCCGCAGCCGCCCGTCCCGGCGCTCGGCCCGATCGAGGCGCAGAACCGCCTGAACCGGTGCTTCTTGCTGTTCGTCTCGGTGTGCGCCCGGCGCTCGCACCCGCTCGTCCTGTTCCTCGACGATCTTCAGTGGATCGACCCCGCGAGCCTCGTGCTGCTCCGCGCGCTGCTCGCCGACGACTCGCTCGATGCGCTCTTCTTCTGCGGCGCTTACCGTGACAACGAGGTATCGCCCGGGCACCCGTTCGTCCTGGCGATCGAGGAGCTCAAGCAGGCCGGGCTCGTCGTGCGCGATATCGTCCTCGCCCCGCTCGCGCGCCCGCACCTGATCGAGATGCTCTCGGATAGCCTCAAGCGCAGCGACTGTGGGCCGCTCGCCGATGCGGTGCAGAAGAAGACCGGCGGCAGCCCGTTCTTCGTCAAGGAGTTCGTCCGGTCGTTGCACGACCACGGCGTCCTCGCGTACGCAGCCGGATCAGGCTGGCGCTGGGATCTCGCCGCGATCGACGCGCTCCGGTACACGGACAACGTCGCAGACCTCATGGTGCGCACCATCGCGCGCCTGCCGCCGGCGACGGTGAAGGCGCTCAACCTCGCCGCGGCGATCGGCAACCGGTTCGACCTCGACGTGCTCGCCGCGGTGAACGAGTGCTCGCCGGAAGACGCGTACGCCCGCCTCGATCTCGCCGTGAGCGAGGGGCTCGTGCTCGCCGGGCGCGGCGGCTACTGCTTCGCCCATGACAAGGTCCAGGAGGGCGCCTACGCGATGATCCCGGAGGTGGACCGACCCGCCTTCCACCTCCGGATCGGCCGTCTGCTCGCGGGCAAGCTGGACCTCTCGGAGAGCCAGAGCCTCTTCGACGTCGTCGGCCACCTGAACAGCGCGGGCGACCTCGTGTCGGACCCCGCGGAGCGCCTGCACCTCGCCCGCATGAGCCTCGAGGCCGCATGCCGCGCCGAGGACTCGGCCGCCTTCGGCGCCGCGCTGCGCTACCTGCAGGTCGGCCTCCTGCGCCTTCCGGAGGACGCCTGGGCGTCACAGTACCCGCTCCGCCTCGAGTACGCGAAGAGGACCGCCCTGATGCTCTCGCTCTGCGGCCGGCACGACGACGCCCTCGCGATGCTCTCCGATGGCCTGGAGCGGGCCGCGAGCCGGCTCGACCGCACCGAGGTGCTGCGGCTCAAGATGAACGTGCAGGTGCTCAAGAACGACCTGCCAGCGGCGCTCGCGGAGGGGCTCGAGGCCCTGCGCCCGTTCGGGATCGACCTGCCTCCCTTCCCGGACGACGTCATGCTCGACGCCCAGGTGCGGGCGACGATGGAGGTCGTCCGGGAAAGGACGATCGAGGCGCTGCCAGGCCTGCCGCCGCTCGCGGACCCGGAGATCCTCGCCATGCAGGACGTGCTCCAGGAGCTCTTTCTCCCCTGCTACTTCCTGGCCACGAACAACCTCGGCATCACGGTCGCGCAGATCCTCGAGAACACGCTGCGCCACGGGCTCTCGAAGAACTCGATCTTCGGCTGCATGAACTTCGGGATGCTGCTCTGCGCCCGCGGCGACATCGCGTTCGGCTACCGCTTCGGCCGCGCCGCCGTCGACCTCGCGGACCGCTACACGGACAAGAAGTGCGAGGCGATGCTCCGCAATATGTGGGGCGCCTTCGTGCAGCACTGGCGAGAGGGCTACGCCACCTGCAAGGCGTCGCTGGTCGCCGGGATGCACGCCGGGCTCGAAACGGGCCAGTACATCTGGTCCTTCTACAACACGGTCAACGGCATCACGAACAGCCTCCTGCGCGGCCTCCCCCTCTCCGACATCCTCGCCGAGGCGCAGAGCTACCAGCCGATGCGCAAGCTCGACGAGTTCAATGCCATCACCTGGATGGTCGGCGCGGTCGGACAGATCGCCCACCAGCTCTCGGTCGAGACCGAGCGCCCCGCCGCGCTCAAGGGGGCGTGGGTCGATATCGACGAGGTGATCGAGGAGTCCCGCCGCATCGACAACCAGGCCTCGTTCTTCTTCGCCCACTTCTACATCGTCGTCCTCTGCGTCTTCCAGGGGGCGTTCGAGGAAGCGGCGCGCGCCGCGCTCTCGCCGAACATCGAGATCCCGGCCGTGGCGGCCTGGCATGGCAACCCTGCGTTCCATTGCTACGCAGGCATCGCGTTCACGCAGGCGGCGGACGTCGTCTCCCCGGAGGAGCGCGCGCTCTTCCTCGCCCGCGCCGAGGTCTTCGCCGAAAAGCTCTCGCGCTGGGCGGACCTCTGCCCGGAGAACCTGGCGCACCGCCGCGCCCTCCTCCTCGCCGAGCTCGAGCGCGCCCGCGGCGACGCGCGCGCCGCCGGGGACCGCTACGACGAGGCGATCGCGCTCGCGCAGCGCGGCGGCTATCTCCACGATGAGGCGCTCGGCAACGAGCTCGCGGGCCGCTGCTTCCGCGCGCTCGGCAAGGAGACCATCGCCGGCGCCTACCTGACCAAGGCGCACAGGGCGTACGGCCGCTGGGGCGCGGCGGAGGCGATGCGGCGCCTCGAGCACGCGTACCCCGACCTCGTCCCGGGCGAGACCCTCCGCGGCGAGCGGAGCCCGCAGGCCGGCGCCGCGCTCGACGTCGGCTCGGTGCTCAAAGCCTCCCAGGCCATCTCGGGCGAGATCGTCCTCGACCGCCTGCTCGACGCGCTCATGCGCATCATGGTCGAGAACGCCGGCGCGCGGCGCGGCGTCCTCCTGCTCTTGCGTGACGGACGGCTCGTCGTCGAGGCCGAGCACCACATCCGGGATGGGTCGGTCCACGTGCTCGGCGCGGCGCCCCTCGAGGGCCGCGAGGACCTGCCGGCCAGCGTCGTCACGTACGTGGCGCGGACGCGCGAGACCGTCCTGCTCGGCGATCTCGTGATCGACGGGCCGTTCGGGCGCGATCCCTGCTTCGCCGGCGGTGCGCCGCGCTCCTCGCTCGCCGCGCCCATCGTCTACAAGGGCCGCCTCGCCGGCGTGATCTATCTCGAGAACGACCTCACCCGCTCTGCCTTCACCCCCGATCGCGTCGAGGTGATCCGGCTCCTTTCGGCCCAGGCGGCCAGCTCCATCGAGAATGCGCGCCTCTACGCGGATCTGCAGCAGGAGAACGCGGAGCGACGGCGCGCCGAGG
This sequence comes from Sorangium sp. So ce406, assembly GCF_051474675.1. NCBI lineage: Bacteria > Pseudomonadati > Myxococcota > Polyangiales > Polyangiaceae > Sorangium > Sorangium sp. So ce406. The sequence continues at coordinate 3,055,469 of NZ_CP150340.1, forward strand.
AGGTGCTCCGCCATTCCTACTCGCTCCTCGAGGCCACGCTCGAATCGACGGCGGACGGCATCCTCGCCGTCGACGACGAGCAGCGCGTCGTACGTCAGAATCACAGGTTCGCGGCGATGTGGCGCATCCCGGACGAGATCCTCTCCACCGGCTCGGACGCCACGTTCCGTACGTTCGTCTCCGACCAGGTCCTCGATCCCGAGGCGTTCCTGCAAAGGATCCGCGCTCTCTACGCCTCGCCCGAGGAGTCCAGCTTCGAGACCATCCCGTTCGCAGACGGGCGCGTCTTCGAGCGTTATTCGCAGCCCCAGCGCCTCGGCGGGCGCGTGGTGGGGCGGGTCTGGAGCTTCCGCGACATCACCGCGCGTGTGCGCGCCGAGCAGCAGCGCGATCAGCTCCTCCTGGACGAGCGGCGGGCGCGCACGGCAGCGGAGGAGGCCGTGCACCTGCGGGATGAGTTCCTTTCTATCGCCTCGCACGAGCTCCGCACCCCGCTCACCAGCCTGCAGCTCGCCATTCAATCGCTGGGGCAAAGGCTCGCGCGGGGGATGGACGTCGAGCGCGTGCGAGCCGCGGTCGCCCTCTCTGGCCGCCAGGTCAAGCGCCTCACCGACCTCATCGATATGCTCCTCGACGTCTCCCGGATCCAGGCGGGGAGGCTCGAGCTGTACACGGCGCCCGTCGATCTGCGCGCGCTCGTGGACGAGGTCGTCGCCCTCCTCGGCCATCAGATCGCGCAGTCAGGCAGCGCGGTCGCCGTGCGCGCGGAGCAGCCGGTCATCGGCCGGTGGGACTCGCACCGCCTGGAGGAGGTCGTGACCAACCTCCTCACCAACGCGATCAAGTTCGGGGAACGCCGGCCGATCGACATCGCCATCACCCGGGAAGATCGGGTCGCGCGGCTCTCGGTGACGGACCGTGGGATCGGGATCCCGGCCGAAGTGCAGGCGCAGCTCTTCGAACGATTTCGCCGCGGCGTCTCGTCGAAGCATTTCGGGGGGCTCGGGCTCGGCCTCTACATCGCCCGCACCATCGTCGAGGCGCACGGCGGCCGGATCCGCGTGTCGAGCGAGGTCGGCCGGGGCTCGACCTTCTGGGTCGAGCTGCCGCTCTCGACCGAGCGCGCGGGGGATCTGTCGTCGTAGCGGTTGCCTCGAGCGGCTTCGCGCGTGATAGGCCGCGGTGTCGATAGCCGCGGACAGCGAGCGTCTGATCCCGCACGCCGTCACGGTCTGGTCGCCGCCGATGTCGGCCGAGGTCACTCCGATGCGAGACGGCACATCGATGCCTCGACAGCGCTGCATGCGACTGCACCATGCCCCTGCTTCCTGGCGCGGCTCGCTGCTGGCCACAGCCGGAGCGCGCCCATGCATGGCAAAAATCTCAGATCATGTCACGGTTTCAATCATGGCAGCAACGTGAAGAACGTGTTTCCAGCCAGCGTGCGGAATCTCGCGAATCTGGGACCTGGACTTCCAGTCCCTGCGGCTCTCCACCCGAACAGGCCTGTTGAGCTTGGGTCCCGGATGGCGACCCGCAACCGAGCCACATCAATGGAATTTTGTATGAAATTTTGAAAATCCGCCTGCATTCGATCGTTGTCGTTGTTCGCGATGTTGACCATCTGCTGCAGCCGACGACGAATCCCCTGATCGTAGTTCGGGTAATCGGAAAACCCATCAAACTGATCGGGGGCGCGAATGATGTCGATCAAGTTCCTCGCCCCGCGTGCGCCGAATCGAGAAGGATCGTTCGCCAAGCGGTTCTCCAGGACCCGTTGCATCCACCCCATACTATCCAATGTGTCTGCCGCCACGTAGTCTGCGTGGGAAGGGCCGCGGGCCTCCGACATCAACAGTCTGGCGACAGCTCCAGCTTCAGTAGCAGGATCCGGCAACTCTATCGCCGCGTCGACCACAACCCTCAGTGTCGCCTGGATTCCGGACCGTGTCGACGCAGTCACCGTTACAGCGCCACTGCCTGACGTTGTAGCAAGCGCGTTGAGGTGAAACGAAAAATTGCCAACGGCGCGTATGCGAGGTGTCCCATCCACGCTGACCACATCAGGATCACTGCTCGTTATTGTGGGTAAACCATCCGCGCGTGGAACATCGGCGAGCTGGATGCTGGCCGAAGAGTTCCCTTCGGTGCTCGATATGTGAATGGTCACATCCGTAACATCTGTTCCATGTCGCCGAAAACGCATAGTTCACCTTCATGTAGCGCGGCGCCCAGACCGACGCTTTGCTCCTGCATCACTCTCCAGACGAGATCGCAACCCAGATGGAGCCACCCGGCGCACGGGCGAGCTCATGGAGTTTGAAGAGCTGCGCCCCTCCTCGACCGCCGGATTGCCCCCTGGCAGCATCTCCCTGCAGCGCTGCGATCGCGCCTCTCCGGGGAGCTCTTGATCCTGCTCTTGTCGGGAACGATGGGCGCCATCCGGTCGGTCTCGCAACGCGCCCACCCTACGCGGATCCAGCAGAGACGCCAGCGCGAGGTCGTCGAACGCCGACTCGCCCGACCCGCCGCCCCGGTCACGCCGAGCGTCCGCCGACGCCCGGTGACGAGCGCCCGGCGCACGGAGCTCGGGGGTGGTCGAGCTGGCGGATCGGCGTTGACATCCGCGACGTGAACGTTCACAATGAGACCTCATCCTTACGCTTTCCCCCGAAGCGGGCCGTCATGAGCACCGGGACCTCCGTCATCGGGATCGGGATCGATCTCTTCACCGGCTCCCATTGTTCGGTCGTCGTGGACACATGCGACGGCGCATTCGCAGGCGCCGCGCACAGGCCTCCACGACAGGACCGCTGTGCATTTCTCGCGTGGCCGCTCAGCGTCGAGCCGACAGGCCTCCACGACAGGGTCGCTGTGCATTTCTCGCGTGGCCGCTCAGCGTCGAGCCGACAGGCCTCCACGACAGGGCCGCTGTGCATTTCTCGCGTGGCCGCTCGGCTTCGAGCAGATCGAGTCGCTTCACGCCGGGAGGGGGCTTGTGCAGCCCTGCAGCCACCATCGTCACTCCACATCTGGTAATATCGCACCTTCTTGATGATCAGGCTCGGTTGCGATGCACAATCGGCTTGACGCAACTGTCAGTCACGAACAATAGATAGGCCAAGAAAGGCGATCGCCATGAACAAAATCACCCGGCTCGGCGTGTGCTCCGCTCTTGGACTCCTACTGACCAACTGCGTCATGGATGGCGCAGAAACGGACATGGACGAGACCGATCTGACCGCCGATCAAAGCGCTCTCACGATAAGCTCGAATCGAACCGGAACGGACGGCCAGTGGTACACGTTCTGGAAAGATGGCGGGTCGGTCAGCATGAACTTGAACGGCGGCGGCAACTACGCTGTCAATTGGGCAAACGGCAACTATAATTTCGTTGGCGGCAAGGGCTGGAACACTGGGTCATCGAGCAGGAGCATTGGCTACAATGCCGGCGTCTGGTCGACGGGCAGCAGCAATGCATATCTGACTCTCTATGGGTGGACGACAAACCCACTCGTGGAATACTACGTCGTTGACAGCTGGGGCAGCTGGAGACCGCCGGGCGGAACGCCGGCGGGCTCAGTCACCACGGACGGGGGCACCTACGACCTGTACAGGATGCAGCGAGTCAACGCGCCCTCGATCATAGGCAACGCGACGTTCTATCAGTACTGGAGTGTCCGAACGTCGAAGAGGCCCACCGGGACCAACAGCACCATCACGTTTTCCAATCACGTGAATGCTTGGAAGTCAAAGGGGTGGAACCTTGGTACTCACAATTACCAGGTGATGGCAACAGAGGTGTTCAACCCCTCGAGCAGCGGCAGCTCCAACTTGACGGTGTGGCAGAATTAACGTCCGGGGCCGTCGACGACGGCGCCCTCGCCGTCCGGATACCCGAGCACGCGAAGAAGGAGCTCGAGCCTGCTCCTCCAGGGGGCTCTAGGCCCCAGGCATCTTGATGCCGCGCTCGTCCATCACGGCTTTGTTGCGCGCCTCGCTCTTCGCGTACGCCGGGCGGGCTCTGACCCGCTCGGCATATCCGGTGAAGCTCGGGCGCGGCTCGAGCATCTTGAAGTCGAGCATGTACGCGATGGTGCCGCCGAAGATGACGTCGGCCATCGAGAACTCCTTGCCGAGGACGAAGTCACGGCCCGCGATGGCCGATTCCATCGTCGCGATCATGTCGTCGTAGTTGCCCCAACCGGCGGAGCCGGCGCGGAACTCCCAGTTGCTGGCCTTGGCCATCGAGCCGGGCTCGATGACCGAGGGGGCGAAGAGCGACCAGCGAAAATACGTGCCGCGCGCCGCGTCGTCGAGCTTCGGCGCGAGGCGGCCCGGGGCATAACGATCCGCGAGATAGAGGCCGATCGCCGCGGATTCGGTGACGACGGTGGCGCCGTCGACGAGCACGGGCAGCTTGCCCATCGGATTGAGCTTCGTGACGTCCTCCTTCTTCTGGTCGCCGGCCATGATGTCGACGAACTTGAGCTCGTACTTGACGCCGACTTCCTCGAGCATCCACACAGTGTTGGCGGCGCGCGAAAACGGGTGGTGGTAAAGAACGATGGCCATGGTGGTGTCTCTTTCTCCGTTCGTTTCCGCCGGTCGGTCGGCGGCGCGGCGGAGGCTACCAGAGGCCGGCCCGGTTGGGCGCGGCGCCAGGTGCGGCAGATCTGAATTTGTCTGCCCGCCGCGTTCATGGCTCCCGCCTCGGCAGCAAGTCGGCCGAGGTCGTGGCCGTCGACCCCGGCGGCTGCGCCCCGAGCGGCGGCGAGCCGGTCGGCGAGATACTGCCGGCCGGGCCGTCGACGTGCTGCTGCCAGGCGTGGGTCTGCACGGCCATCCCCCACGCGCTCGCCGCCTGGTACGCGCACCTGCTGCGGCTGTCCCGCCGCCGCCCCGTCTGGCTGGGCGGCCGCGCCGGCTCCGGCACCGCGCCCAGCGCCGCGCCCCCTGTGCTCGATTCTTCCTCGAAGCGGTCAGTCGCCGATCGTGTTCGCGCCGTTCAGGAGCGGTACGCCGAAGTTCGGCGTTCCGTCTGCGTTCCATTCGAGCCGCTGGACGCGCGTGTGACGGTTCGGGTCGTAGAGCGGGTCTCCCGTGATCTTCTTGTAGTTGCGCGCGTGGTACACGAGCACGTCGATCGATCCATCCGACGAGGTCGTGAACGAGTTGTGGCCCGGGCCGTACAGCCCGTTCGCGCTGACGAACACTGGATTCTCGTTCTTCGTCCACGATCTTGCGCTCAGCAGGTCGTCCGTCGCGCTCGCCGTGAGCAGGCCGAGGCAGTAGCGGTCGTCCGTCGCGCTCGCCGAGTAGCTGATGAAGACCCGCCCGTTCCGCTCGAGCACGGCAGCACCTTCGTTGACCGCGAACCCCGCCGTCTCCCAGGCGTGCTCGGGTCTGGCGATCCGCACGTTGGGGCTGGCCAGCGTCCACGGGTTCACCATGGCCGCGATGAACAAGCTGCTGTTGTCGCCCCCGACGCCGGGGTCCTCCTGCGCCCACACGAGATAGCGCTTCCCGTCGCGCTCGAACGTCGTCGCGTCGAGCGCGAAGGTGTCCGAGTCCGTCACGATCTGCCCTCGCTCGATCCACGTGCCATCCATCGGGTTGGCCGATGAGCTCTCGAGCGCATACATGCGAATGGCCCAGACGTCGGTCGAGCTTCCGGCGGCGAAGTAGATGTACCACTTGCCGTCGATGAAATGTAGCTCGGGCGCCCAGATGTGCGCCGCCATCGGGCCGGTCGCGTGCTTCGTCCAGACGACCTTCGGGGTCGCGCTGGCCAGGCCTCGTATCGTGGCCGCGCGCCTGATCTCGATGCGATCGTATGTCGGCACGCTCGCCGTGAAGTAGTAGTAACCGTCCGTATGCCGCTTGATGTGGGGATCAGCGCGCTGCGAGATCAGATAGCCGAGCGGCTCGAGCGCGAACGACGCCTCCGAGCTCTCGCCCGCCGTGCCGTCGAGCACGTGCGCGTGGATCTGGTAGTTCAGGTGCCGGAGATGACGCGTCGCGTCCGCGTACCACTGCAGCGAGACCATCGCCGGATCCCCGTTCAGCGCGGGCACGATCCGGAACGTGGCGTCCCTCCGGAACGTGGTGGTATCCGTGAGCTCGTCGATCCAGAGAAGGTGACTCCTCTCTTCGGGGGGCGTCTGCCAGAGCCCGCCGGCCCGGTTGGACGTCTCACTCTGCGGCGGGTACCGGGTCGGATTCAAGCTGTCGACGTGCAGGTAGTGACCGCCGAACCCCACGGCTTCGAACGACACCAGCGCCGGATCATCCGGGTTCGCGAGGCCGGGCACCACTCTCCACTGGAAGTCGGCAGGAAGCTGGTTGTTCGCCCTGTCGTCGAGATCGGTGATCATCCCATGATAATAGGAGTGCGCGACGTAGAGCGGGGCGTCCTCCATGTGCGTCGTGCGAATCTGGTAACCCCCTCCGACGTCGTCGTCGAGATTGGAGAGCTCGAGATCAGCGGGGGCGGCGAGGGCCGCGTACTCGGGGTCCTCGCTGGCCGGTGAGCCGAAGACGACACGTACGGGCTGAGCTCCGTCGGCCTGCCAGTCATCGACGCTGCTCAAGGTCACGGTCTGCGCCGTGCTCCAGCTCGCCTCGGTGAACGTCAGGTCCGCATGGCTCAGCGTCGCCTCGGTCGTGTCGCTGACGCTGAGGGCGATCGTCACGGGCGCGCTCGGCTGCGATGCGAGGCGCACGGTGAATGTCACGGGCGCGCCGCGCTCGGCGAGGGGCCCCGACGGGTCGCTGACGACGATCGCTGGCGTCCCTGGACCGTCGTCGTCCGTGTTCGTGATGTCAGCGGACTCCGCGACGAGGCCGTCCCACGCCGGGTCTGCAGAGACCGAGGGCCCGAGGCGGACGCGGAAGATCTGATCCCCGTCGCGCTCCGCATCGTCCACGCCCGTGACCGTGATCTCTCGAGGGACGCTCCAATCCTCTGCCGTGAAGGAGACGGTCGTCGGTGAGGCCGTTCCTTCGGTCGCATCCGAGCTCGAGACCGGCACCGTGACAGGCCCGCTCGGCGCGGCGTCGAGCGCCACGCTCACGGTCACCCGCCCGCCGGACTCGGAGGTGCTGAGCGCCGTGCCCGTCGTCACGATCCGCAATGAATTGCTCGGTGATCCGGTCGACGCGCCCGGCGCATCGGTCGAGGGCCGATCCGAGCACCCGACGACGACGAGCAGCGCGGCGAAGGCGCCAGCTGCCGCCGTGAGCGCGACGCATGGCGCAGAGAGGGAAGGGCGCTCTGGGTGGGGAGATCTCGGTACGCGCATGGAAGGTGAGACCCTGTTCAGTAGTGGGCGATGATCGCGTCGAGCTCCGCCTGCGTGACCCGGACCGCGTTCGCGTGGCGCACGCCGGATGGAAAGCTGTACTGCGCGCTCGGGAGCTCCGCCCAGGAGCCCGGATCCGTGTCGAGATCCGTCGTGCTCCAGCACCCGAACACACCGCCGTTCAGGTAGTAGTCGGCGAACAGGTACCATCGATCCTGCCGCGGATCCTTGATGACGAACGGGCCCTCCGTCGCTCGTCTCCTGCTCTGGGTCGACCCGCGCGTGATGTAGTCCGGGCTCCAGCGCGTGAACGTCGCCGGATCGAGCGCGAGCGTCGAGGAGCGCGCGATCTGGATGTCCTTGCCCGACCCGGTGAGCGCGCTCCCGCTGCTGTCCGTCTCGTCCTTGAAGAAGAGGTAGTTGCGGTCATTCCATTGCGTGATCGTCGCGTCGATGACGCTGTAGCCCGGATCGAAGAGCACGTCGGGCGTCGGGTTGACGATGGTGACGAAGTCCTCGGTGTAGCTGACGTAGATGCGGTTCGCGCCCGTGGCGTCGTTTCCGGACCAGATGATCGCGTAGAGCTTGCGATCGGGGTCGTAGTACGCCTCCGGGGCCCAGGCGTGCATCGGGGTCGCTCCAGGGCCCGGGAGGTTCGTGAGCGTGATCAACCGGGGATTCGTGAAGGTGATGAGGTCGGTCGAGTCCGCCACGAAGATCTTGGAGCTCGGACGGTTCCAGTAGTTCGCGTCGTTCTCCGCGAGCGTCCAGTCCGTGGCGATATAGACGTACGTTCCATCGTTCTTGCGGAACAGGAACGGATCTCGGATGTGATTCGTGCCCATCCCGGTGAGCTGGTACGCAGGCCGTCCGTTGGCGAGGGCCGACCAGCGGAGCCCGTCGGTGCTGTAGGCGAGGTGCAGCGAATCGCTCGGCACGTCCTGTTGCGGCCCGAAGTAGCTCAGCACCCAGGCACCCGGGGAGCAGCTGGTTGCGTTCATCGTGGCCGAGTGCTCGCCGTTCGTACACTCGAGGCAGCTGCGGTCCATGGTGCTGCTCCCCTCCGTGCCGACGTGCTTCCCTGGCACGCAGTCGGTCCACGCGACGCATGTCGTCGCGGGATCGGCGTCGTCGTCCCAGGTGCCGTCCGCGCAATCGACGAGCGCGGCGGTCCCGCCTGCGCAGTACGTGCCCGGCGAGCAGGCGTCACACTGCGCGGGCGTGGCGCTCGTCCCCGGCGCTGTCTGCCTCGTCCCAGGCGCGCAGGGCGTGTGCATCCTGCAGCTCGGCGCGTTCATCGTGTCGCTGAAGGTGTCCTCCGGGCACGGCGTGCACCGCCGGTCCGCCGTGGGCGAGCCCTCGGCGCTCGCGAAGGTGCCTGGGGTGCAGCCTGTCCATGCGACGCAGCTCGTCGCGCTGTCGCCATCATGATCCCAGGCGCCCTCGGAGCACGCGCGAGGCTCGGCATCGGGTCCTGCATCTCCGCCGGTCGTCGTCCCCGGGTCGCTGCACCCGGAAGTCCACAAGAGCGCCACCAAGAATCGTGCTCTCGAACTGCTTCCCGGACGTGCCATATCGCTCCTCGATGTTGCGCGTGGTTGCTTCGCCGATGGACGCTGGCGTGTGGTGCTCCGGAGCGCGGGATGACATCCTGGCCCACTGCTGGTTCCGCTGACCGTTGCACTCCCGGGTCAGAATTGCGGCGCTGTCCGCCGTCTGCCCGCGGTCGACGTCGAGGCACCGAGCGGCCTGTCCTGGACCAGGCGAAAGGATCGTTAGAGAGCCGATTGTGAACGTTCACATGGACGGCGTCAACCGAAATGGCCCGGCGCCGCGCCCAGCGCCGCGCCCCCTAGCGGCTAGTTCGGCGCGTCGCGGCGGGGCGCCCCTGACCGGGGTCTCATGCGTCGATCAAACCACGTCCGGCACCCGAGCTTCGTCCTCGGGAGACCCGACGCCCGCTCCGAGGTGGTCGTGCGTCGAGGATGCCGCCGCCTCGAGCAGCCGGGATGCCCCGGTGAAGGCGGGGTTGTCGCTCCTGAGGGGCATCTTGCTCATCGCCCGTTCGGCCATGGCGGTGATCGTGAGGGACGGGTTCACGCCCAGGTTCGAGGGCACCATCGAGCCGTCGACCACATACAGGTTCTCGTGGCCGAACACCTGGTTGTGCTGATCGATCACCCCGCGGTTCGGGCTGTCGGCGATGGCGCAGCCGCCGAGGATGTGCGCGGTGGTCGGGACGTTGAGCACGGCCTCGTTGATGGCGTTGCGCGGGGTGCCGTTCATCAGCACGCCGAGCCGCTTGCCCACCTCGTTGGCGATGGGGATGTACGCCGGCGGCTTCGGCTGCCCGGGCGGCCTGTGGGTGGTCATGCCGCCGCGCTTCCAGACGAGCTGCATGTAGTTGTCCACCGTCTGCATCACGAGGAGGATCGTGGAGCGCCTCGCGAACTTGAACGGCAGGAGCCCGGAGATCAGGTCGATCGGGTGGAGCAGCCGCCGGCCCAGCCAGCGCAGCCAGCGCGGCAATCCCGGCCTGTCGTCGGTGAGCACCGTGCCGAGCGCGCCCATCACGTCGGAGCCGGCCGGGTAGCGCACCGGCTCGATGTGCGTGCGCGCGTCCGGGTAGATGCCGCTCGTGATCGCGATGCCGCGGGAGTAGTCGATCCGGTCGTCCCGCGCGGTCACCCCGAGGATGACCTCGCTGTTGGTGCGCACGTAATTGCCGAGCTGCGCGGAGAGATGAGGTAAACGACCCTCGGCGCGCGCCCGGAGCAGGAGCTTCACCGTGCCCAGCACGCCGGCGCTGAGCACCACCCCCCGCGCCCGCAGCCGGCGGCGCCGCTTGTGGAGCAGCGCGGTGGAGCGCTCCAGGGTGAGCTCGTAGCCGCCGCCCGGGAGGGCGTCGATGGCGGTGACCATGGTCTCGGGCTGGATGGTGCAGCCCTTCTTCTCGGCCAGGTAAAGGTAGTTGAGATCGAGGGTGTTCTTGGCGCCGAAGCGGCAGCCCACCATGCATCCGCCGCAGTGGACGCACGTGGCGCGCTCCGGCCCCTCGCCGCCGAAGAACGGGTCGGGCACGCGCTGCCCCTCCTGCTCGCCTTCCTTCGCGAAGAGCACGGCCACGTTCGTGACGTGAAACGTGTCCCCGCGGCCCATCTCGTCGGCGATCTGCCGGAGCTGCCGGTCCGCCGGCCAGAGCTTCGGGTTCGCTGTCACGCCGAGCATGCGCTTCGCGGTCTCGTAGAAGGGCATCAGCTCGCCGCGCCAGTCCGTGCCGGCGGGCCAGCCCGGGCCCGAGAAGGCCTCGAGGGGAGGCACGAGGAGGGTGCTGGCGTAGACGAGCGACCCGCCGCCCACGCCCGCGCCCGACAGGATGAGCGTGTCCCGGAGCAAGGTCAGCCGCTGGATGCCGTGACACAGCAGCCTGGGCGCCCAGAGGAACTTCCGTACATTCCAGTTGGTCCTGGGGAAGTCCTCCTTGCTCCAGCGCTTGCCGCACTCGAGCACCGTGACCTTGTAGCCCTTCTCGGTGAGGCGCAGCGCGGAGACGCTGCCCCCGAAGCCGGAGCCCACGATCGCGAAGTCGACGTCGAAGTCCATGCGCACCTGCTTCTCGGAGCGCAGTATGGTCCAGCCGGCCTCCGGGGGCCCACGGCGGACGCAGGTCCGTCCCGCCGCTCGCCCGCTCGCCCGCTCGCCGGGGAGCGCTCGGCCGCCGCGCACCAGGCGTCACAGAGAGCCTGCCCTCTGCCACGCGGCCGAGCGGATGTCCTCGCTCGGCGCGAGGTGGTCGAGCGCGCCGACCCTGGCGAGCAGTCGAGCGCGCTGTCGACGGGACGTCAGTAGCAGGTGGTGGGGAATCCCGACTGGCCGCCTCCGCGGCCCGCCGTCAGATCACGCCGAGCGCGATCATGGCGCGCGCGACCCGCAGGAACCCCGCGACGTTCGCGCCCACCACATAGTTGCCCGGCACGCCGAGCTCCTCCGCCGTGTCGTAACACGTGCGATGGATGTTCGTCATGATCTCGGCGAGCCGCTTCTCGGTGTGCTCGAACGACCACGAGTCGCGGCTCGCGTTCTGCTGCATCTCGAGCGCCGAGGTCGCCACGCCGCCGGCGTTCGCCGCCTTGCCGGGGCCGAACGCCACCCCGGACTCGAGGAAGACGCGCACGCCCTCGGGCGTGGTGGGCATGTTCGCGCCCTCGGCGACGGCGCGGCATCCGTTCTTCACCAGCAGCGCCGCGTCGCGCGCGTTCAGCTCGTTCTGCGTCGCGCAGGGGAGGGCGATCTGACACGGCACCTCCCAGACGTTGCCGCCCGGCACGAAGCGCGAGCGCCGGCCGCGCCGCGTCGCGTACTCGCTGATGCGAGCGCGCTCGACCTCCTTCACCTGCTTGAGCAGCGCGAGATCGATGCCGTCGGGGTCGTGCACGTAGCCGCTCGAGTCCGAGCACGCAACGACGTGGGCCCCGAGCTGCTCCAGCTTCTGGCCGGCGTAGAGCGCGACGTTGCCCGAGCCCGACACGACGCACGTCTTGTCTGCGAGCTTCTCGCCGCGCACCCGCAGCATGTCGGCGACGAAGTAGACGGCGCCAAAGCCGGTCGCCTCCTTGCGCACCAGCGAGCCGCCCCACGCGAGGCCCTTGCCGGTGAGCACGCCCGACTCGTAGCGGTTCGTGAGGCGCTTGTACTGCCCGAACATGTACCCGAGCTCGCGCTCGCCCACGCCGATGTCGCCCGCCGGCACGTCGGTGTACTCGCCGAGGTGGCGGTGGAGCTCGGTCATGAAGCTCTGGCAGAAGCGCATGATCTCGCCCTCGGACTTCCCCTTGGGGTCGAAGTCCGCGCCGCCCTTGGCGCCGCCGATCGGCATCCCGGTGAGCGCGTTCTTGAAGACCTGCTCGAAGCCGAGGAACTTGATGGTCCCGAGGTAGACCGTGGGGTGGAAGCGGATGCCGCCCTTGTAGGGACCGAGCGCGCTGTTCACCTGCACACGGAAGCCGCGGTTCAGCTGCACCTCGCCGCGGTCGTCGACCCACGGCACGCGGAAGATCACCTGGCGCTCGGGCTCACAGATGCGCTCGATGATCTTGTGGCGCGTCAGCTCGGGATGCTTGGAGAGCACCGGGCCGAGGGACTCGAGGACCTCACGGACCGCCTGGTGGAACTCCGACTCGCCGGGGTTGCGGCGAACGATTTGCGCGAAGAGTAGCTCAACTTTCTCGTCCAAATGCACCATGTCGAGGGGGGGTATACACCGGCGCGGCGCGCGGTCCAGTCGTCGTCGCCATCGCGCCCGATCGTTTGGAGTATGCAGCCCACCCCTCGGGTAGTATCGGTGTTAGATTGCTGATACAGCGTAATTTGACGCAGGCCGACAGAAGCAGCCGCTGCCCGGAGCACCGCGACATGTCGAACGAGACCACCCGCGCCTTCAACCACCTCGTTCCCCCGCACCTGGAGGACCCTTATCCACTCTTCGAGGAGCTCCGGCGCGATGCGCCGGTGGTGTTCAACCCGAGCTTCGGGATGTGGTTCGTGTCGCGTCACGAGGACGTCGCGGCCGTGGTCAAGGATCCGGTGCGTTTCAGCTCGGCGCAGGTCCTCGCGCCGATGCAGGAGCCCTCGCCCGAGCTGCTGGCGATCCTGGGCAAGGACCGGAGCGGCGTCTATCCGCTCCTGTCGAGCGATCCGCCGGTCCACACGCGGGTGCGCGGCCTCGTGAGCAAGGCGCTCGCGGGGCCGCGCCTCGCGGCGAGGATGGAGCCGTTCATCCGCGCGATCACGAGCGAGCTGGTGGGCGGGTTCGAGCAGGACGGGCGCGCGGAGTTGATGGCGCGCCTCGCCACGCCGCTGCCGATCCGTGTGACCAGCCAGCTCTTCGGGATCCCGCTCTCGGAGATGGAGCAGGTCAAGCGGTGGTGCGACGACGAGACCATGTTCCTCATGGGCTTCCTGCCCGAGGAGCAGCGCGCGGAGCTGGCGCGCAGCATCGTCGCATACCGCGACTTTCTGCGCGCGCTCGTCGAGGACCACCGGGCGAACCCTCGCCATGATCTGGTGACCGAGCTCATCGAGGCGCGCGCGGAGGGCGAGAGCCCGCTCGACACGCAGGAGCTGGTGGGCACGCTGTGCGTGCTGATCTTCGCGGCGCACCTGACCACGACGAACATGATCGGCAACGCGCTCGTGTCGATCCTGCGCGCGCCTGGCGCCTGGCAGGCGCTGCGCGATCGGCCGGAGGTGATCCCCGGCGTGCTCGAGGAGGCCATGCGCTTCGACGCGCCCGTGCAGGGAATGACGCGCACCGTGAGCGAGGACTGCCGGATCCGCGGGGTGGCCCTGCCGCGCGGCGCGCGGGTGTTCGTGCTGTTCGGATCCGCCAACCGGGACCTGCCCGGGGTGAAGGACCCCGAGCGGTTCGATCTCGAGCGCGCGGCCGGGCCGCACCTCGCGTTCGGGCGCGGCCCGCACTTCTGCGTCGGCGCGCAGCTCGCGCGCATGGAAGGCTCGATCGCGCTCGACGAGCTGACGCGACGCCTGCGGGGCGCGCGCCTCGCCGGCGACGCGCCGCCCTCGTACGTGCCCAACCTCGTGCACCGCGGTCCGACCGCGCTGCACGTCGCGTGGGACGTGCCGACGTCCCGAGCGCTCTGAAGACACCGGCCCCGCGCGATCCTTGACCTCACCGGCAGGACGGCATTGTGATGGAGCCAACAGCGGTATCGGGCTTCCCACGGCACCCGAGCGCGCCCGGCACGGGCTTCCCGCGTGGCCCAGGTGCGGCGGGCGATTTTTTTTGGGGGCCGGTAGAAATCGTCGAGGCTCGCGCGTCATGGGGGCATCGGGACATGAAGTTCCGTCAAGGAGCGAAGGACATGCGATTCATGATGCTGATCCACCACGACGAAGCCGCCCTCGCCGCGGCCCCTCAGAAGGAGCTCGGGGCCGAGTACGGCGCGTTCAAGGAGGCGCTCGATAAGGCCGAAGGTTGCTCCGCAGGCGAGCGGCTGCAGCCGAGCTCCGCAGCGACCACCGTGCGCCGGCACGACGGCAAGACCGAGGTGCTCGACGGCCCCTATGCCGACACGAAGGAGCAGTTCGCCGGCTACTTCATCATCGAAGCTCCGAGCCTCGACGAGGCGATCGTCTGGGCCAAGCGCTGCCCCTCGAGCAAGTACGGCTCGATCGAGATCCGGCCGATCGTGGACGCCCAGGCGGGCTGGAAGCGCTGATGGTCGCGGACGAGGCAGCTCCGCCTCGCGCGCGGCGCCCCGCGGCGCGCGAGCGCGGCGACGTTCAAACGAGAGGTGAACCATGAAGGCGACAGCGAAGTCGATCGCGTACTGGATGACGACGGGGATCCTCGTGTTCGCGATGTCCAGCGGAGGCCTCTCGGAGCTCGCGCAACGGCCGGAGACGATCGACGGCATGAAGCAGCTCGGTTACCCCGTGTACTTCGTGATGATCCTCGGCGTATGGAAGCTGCTCGGGTCGCTGGCGCTGCTGGCGCCTGGACTCCCGAGGGTCAAGGAGTGGGCCTACGCCGGCATCGTCTTCAACATGACGGGCGCCGCCGTGTCCCACCTGGTTTGCCACAGCGCCGCGTGGCACGTCGCGGTGACGCTCGGCTTCGCGGCTCTTGCGGTCGCCTCGTGGGCGCTTCGACCGGCGAGCCGGAAGCTCTGCCGCGATGCATCGGTCGCTTCGCGCTGGAGCCTGGCCTCGGGCACATCGTCGACCGCCGCCTGAAGGGAGAAGTCCGGTTTGATGGTCGCGGACGAAGCCGCCCGAGCCGCCGAGCGCGCGGCGCGCGAGAGCTACGGCCGCCTCGTCGCCTTCCTCGCCGCTCGCACCCGCGATGTGGCGGGCGCCGAGGACGCCCTCGGCGAAGCCTTCGCGGCAGCCCTGCGGATGTGGCCGGTGGACGGCGTACCGGACAACCCGGATGCCTGGCTGCTGACCGCGGCGCGCCGGCGGCAGACCGACGCCGCCCGCCGAAGGCAGACCCGCAAGGCCGGGGACGAGCAGGTGCAGCTCATCGGCGACGAGCTCGACGCGATGGCGGACGAGCGGGACGCGATCCCCGACCGCCGGCTCGCCCTGATGTTCGCCTGCGCGCACCCGGCGATCGAGCAAGGCATGCGCACGCCGCTGATCCTCCAGACCATCCTCGGCCTGACCGCCGAGGACATCGCCGCTGCCTTCCTTGTCCCGGCCGGCACGATGGGACAGCGGCTGGTCCGGGCCAAGACCCGCATCCGCGACGCGGGCATTCCCTTTCGCGTGCCCGACCCGGAGGAGCTGCCCGAGCGCCTCGCCGCCGTGCTCGACGCGATCTATGCCGCCTACACCAAGGGCTGGAACGAGATGGGCGATGACGCCGTACCCGAGCTCGCCGACGAGGCGATCTGGCTGGGTCGGCTGGTCGTCTCCCTGCTCCCCGACGAGCCCGAAGCCAAGGGCATGCTGGCGCTGATGCTCTACACCACCGCCCGCCGCGCGGCCCGGCGCGACGCGGCCCGCGCCTATGTGCCGCTCGAACACCAGGACACGAGTCTCTGGGATGACTCGATGATCGCGCTCGCCGAGAGCCTCATGCGTCGCGCGAACGCGGCGGGCCCGAGCGGCCGCTACCAGATCGAGGCGGCGATCCAGTCCGCGCATGTCGCCCGCCGCCTGACCGGCATCTCCAGCTGGCGGGCGGTGGTCGCGCTCTACGACCAGCTGCTCGCGCGCACGGGCTCGCCGGTCGTCATCCTCAACCGCGCGGTCGCGCGCGCCGAGGTCGACGGCCCGCGCGCGGCGCTCGCCGATCTGACGCCGCTCGAGGCCGACAAACGCATGCTCTCCTACCAGCCCTACTGGGCCGCGAAGGGTCACCTGCTCTCCCGCGCCGGCGACGCCGCCCCGGCCGCCGAGGCGCTGACCATCGCCATCGGCCTCACCACCGACGAGGCGGTGAAGGATTACCTCCGGGGACTGCTGGCGTCGCTACAGGAGGGCTGACGCGCGTCGGCCTCGGCAGGGGGCCGCCGGGCGGCGCGGCCTCAGAGCTCGCCCACCTGGCTGTGCTCGTAGAAATCGATCAGCGCTC
Source organism: Sorangium sp. So ce406 (assembly GCF_051474675.1). Taxonomy (NCBI): domain Bacteria; kingdom Pseudomonadati; phylum Myxococcota; order Polyangiales; family Polyangiaceae; genus Sorangium; species Sorangium sp. So ce406. The sequence goes on from NZ_CP150340.1 coordinate 3,071,873, forward strand.
GGCCGCTGCGGCTGAGGCCCGCCTGGGCATTGATGTAGGGCACCGCGTCTCGAATCGCCTTCATCGTCAGCTCGATGTTCTTGTGCGTCCCGACCACGAGGGCGGTGTGGTGCTCCACCGCGCGCTCGGGCTGCGTCAGATAGCGAAAGAGCTCCTGGATGCGCGGTATCTGGATGCGGCCGCGCGTGCCGAACGTGTCGATGCCTTCTTCGCTGACCCGGCCCACCCCGCCGTAGAGGAACACGCTGCCTTCTCGCGCGTTGGTGCAAGGTCTCAGAAAAGCGCAGGTGCCCGCCTTGAGCTCGCCGTCGACGGCGCCCCAGGTGTTCTCCGCGCCGATGTCGGCCTGGGTGGCCAGGATCTCCTGGCGGGTGATGCGGGCGCCGGGGCGCATCACGCTCCTGGCCCAGACGCCGCAGTGGAAGAGATCCACCTCCTCACGCGCGTCATCGTACATGTTGTTCCAGTCGCCCAGCAGCGGCACGAGCCCGGAAGCGCACTGGAGCATGTACATCCCCATCCAGCCCGCGATGTCGGTCTCGCAGGCGGCGGGAATGAGCTTGTCCGAGAGCATGCTCATGCAGGTGCAGGGCATCACGCCCACCTCACCGCCAATCTGGTACTTCTGCATTTCCGTCCAGCAGCGCACCGCGATGCCGTCGAGGTCATTCTCTTTCACGAAGCGATCGAAGACGACGCCCATCCGGGCGATCGCTTCCAGCGAGGCGCGCGGAACGTCGGCCGCTGCCATGTAGCCGGAGACCGCTTCCAGCTGAGCGGATAGCTCGCGCGGCGAGACCTTGCGCATCTGTCGATCGAGCGCGATCAACTCCAGGCCGACCGTGCTCAGGCCCATGTGCCCCAGCAGCTCGGTGGAGACGTTGGTGACCGTCTGGAACGCGTCGGGCCCCGAGCCCACCAGCCCGAGGCGCACGCCGCGGCCCCGGCGACGGAACTTCGACGCCAGGACGCAGCTCGCGTAGAAGGCGTGGAGATCGTCCGCGAAGGCTGCCGAGCTCACGGCTTCGCAATGCCTGGACGTGAGGGTGTACGGGTAGCCGATGTGGCGGAGCGCGTTGGCGGCCGAAAAGCGCCCGCACGCCCCGTCGCGCCGACCATTCTGTCCCATGCGTCCCAGACCGCGCGCGTCAGGCTCGGTGTGCAGCAGCACCGGCACGTCGAGGTCGGCCAGCCGCAGAAAGTCTCGGATCCCGTTTTCATCGGAGAAATTGTACATCGAGCAGATGACGCCAATGGCCCCGCCGCCGTCGGGAGCGCGGCGGTACTGCTGGGCGACGCCCGCGGCCGCGCGCGCGTCGGCGTAGGTCTCCACGTTGCCGAGATCGACGTAGCGCACGCGCTCGCCGAGCACACGGCCCACAGCCGATCGGGTGGCCTTCGCTCCCTCCTCCGCAAACTCCGTTGGAAAGAAGCCCCGGTTGCCCATGAAGCCCAAGATCACCGGTTCCCTCCGTGCCATTGTCGTCTCCTGCAGCAGACGGGCTTGAGCCAGAATGACCTGGCCGCTCCAGCCCGCCGGTGAACGTCAAGGTGTTGTCGGATCGGCGCTCACTCACGCAGTGAGCGCCTCCTCGCCAAAAGTCCCGCTGGATCCATGGAATCGCTGCCATGGCTCCCTCGCGCGCGGGGGACCGCGAACACCGACCGCGTATTCCGCTTCAAGACTATGCATGTCCGTGCTAGCGTCAACAGCTAATCCGAATTAGCTGAAGGGAGCCCGAGCTTGAGCGATCCCCACGACCCCGCCCCCCCGCACGTGCCCGGTCTGCGTCCGGTCCGGATGAAGGACATCGCCGAACACCTGGGGTTGTCCCAGACCACGGTGTCTCACGTCCTGACGGGCAAGCATGCGAAATTTCGCATCAGCGCCGCCACGGTGGAGCGGGTCCGGATGCTGGCCCAGGAGCTGGGTTATCGGACCAACGCCATGGCCCAGGCGTTCCGGGAGCAGAAATCGTACGCGATCTCCCTCGCCGTCGAGGACCTGTCGAACCCGGTCTGGGCCGGGATAGCCGTCGGCGCCGAGCGCGAGGCCGAGCTCCACGGCTACACCCTCGTGGTGAGCCACCTGGCCGGTAACGCGGGGCGCCAGCGTCGCGCGTTGCAGCTCGTGCACGAGTCCCGGGTGGATGGGCTCATCGTGTCCCCGGTTTCCGGAGGGGATTGCGATCTCATCGCGGCGCACGAGCAGGGACTTCCCTTTGTGCAGATCGACCGGGCGGTCCCGGACCTCGACGTGCCGTGCGTGCGCACCGATCACGCCGCCGGGTCGGCGCTGGCGCTCCGCCACCTTCTCAGGCACAAGGATCGGTCGCTCGTCTACATCGGCGGCCCGCTCGACATCCCCACCTACCGACATCGTCTCGACGGGTTCCGGGCGGAGTTGACGCGGAGCGGCGCCAAGGCGGCGGCCGTCGAGGAGTTGAAGGAGGCCACCCCGGAAGAGGCCGAGACGCGCATGGTCGAGCTTCTCCAGCGGCTGCGTCGACCTCTGGCCGTCTACGCGGCAAATTTCTGCACCACTGTCGGGACCCTGCGGGGCATCCGCGCCGCCGGCCTCTCCGTGCCCGACGAGATCGACGTCGTCGGATTCGATGACATCCTGATGGCCGATCTCTTGCGCTATCCGGTCGCGACCGTCGATCAGGACGTCGGCGCGATCGGACGCGAAGCGGTCCGGCTGCTCCTCAAAAGGATGGCAGGCGCCGAGGTCGCGCGAGAGGTCCTGCTCCCCCCGCGCCTCACCGCGCGAACATCGGACGTGCCGCGCAGCGAGAGGCGAGGACGCGCGGGGAGAGACGACTGCTCACCGGATGAATGTCGGCGATCCAGGAGCGGCGGCCCCGGAAAGAACAAGATATCCATATAGAACGCGAACTGGTAGGAGTCGCGGTCGCCTCGACCACCGATCGCGGGGCCGGGCCAGCGGTCCGCGCGGTCAGCCGCCCCGCCGGCGCAGCTCGGCCTCGAGCTCGGCGATGCGCCGCTCCGCCGACGCGCGGGCGGTCTGCTCGGCCTCTGCGCGTCGGCGCTCGGCCTCTGCGCGCCGGCGCTCCGCCTCCTCGGGGGTGAGGACGAGCTCGGCCCCGTCGGGGGTGCGGGCGAGACGGAGCGCGGCCGGCAGGCCTGCGGCCGGGACGACGACCCAGTGCAGATCGAGCACGGTGCACGGGCTGCGCTCCCCCTCGACGACCCGCTCGACCAGATCGCCGTCGATGCGATCCCAGACCCGCAACCGCTCCCCGGGCGCGGCCTCAGGGTCGAACGCGACGAGCTCCAGCACACCGAGCTCGTGGTACTTGCCGAGCTTCTCCGCCCAGGTCTGCGGATCCGCGTCGTGCTCGCTCACGATCTCGACGGCGAGCTCGGGGGCCCCGCGCTCCCACGTCTTCCACGAACCGAACGGCGTGTCCGGGGTGCCGAGCCGGACGAAGGCGTCCGGCGCAAGGCACCGGCTCGGATCCGACGCGGACCAGTAGACGAACTGGTCGGAGCCGATCGCCGCTCGATCCGAGAAGGTCTTGAGCACGACGTAGAGCAGGGTCCTGATCTCGAGGTGGCGCTTGGTCTCCGGCAGGAGGGCCTGTTCCGGGAAGTGGAGCGGGGAGGGCGCGCGAACGTGACGGAGACGACGCGCGTGCGCGGCGCGTTGCATGGGGGGAGTATAGCCTCCCCCGGCCCTACCGTGCGGAGCGGCCATCGCCGAGGCAGCTCGAACGGTCGGGCCCGGGCGCACCCGCGCCGGAAAGGGGGATCCCCTGCAGAACAAAATAAAAGGAAGAGGACGCCGGCCGGGGGGAGCCGGCGCCCTCTTCATGAGCGCGCGCTCCGAGGAGCGCCCGCCCGCGGTCAGTTCTCGAACCGGACGTTGTCCAGGTAGTACGGCCCCGAATTGCTGGTCACGTTGAAGTTGAACTGCAGCTTCACGTCGCTGGCCCCCGCGATCAGCGCGTTCTTGGTGCCCGTCGGCAGCGAGGCGAACTGGATCCTCTGGAACGACCCCCGCGTGAGCGGCGTTAGCGCGACATTGCCGGCCCACTGGTTGTTGATGCCGGCCGACGGGATCGAGATCAGCACCTCGAGGTTACCGACCCAGCTCGGGTTCGGCTGCGCGGGCGACACGAAGAGATCGACCGTGATCTTGTCGCCGATCGTGAGCCCCGCGGCGCTGAAGCTCGGGCTGACGATCGCGTTGAACGAGGCCGGCGTCTTCACCTGGAGCGAGGCGATGCCCTCCTCGACCCGGCCCGTGTGGACCGAGAGCTGGGCCTGCGGCGAGGTCCACGCTCCCGGCTTCTCGAACCCGAGGATCGGGTTGTTGACGAGGAACTGCTCCATCACCTTCTTGCGGAACGGCAGGAACACGTCGCTGAGCATCTTCGAGATGCGGAAGCGCTCCCGGGTCGTCGTCTCGTCGACCGGCTCGGTCTGCTCGGAGGTGTGGGTGAACCCCAGCGTCCGGAGAGGATTCTCGGGCAAGCCGACGTCGAGGGGGCTCTCGGGATCGTCGAAGTCGGGCACGGGCTGGCCGTTCTCGTCCAGCTTCGTCTTGAAGAACTCGTTGTCGACGTTCACGGGCTCATGGCACCCCGCGCAGGCGAGCGACTGCGCGCGCCCCACGAGCTGCTCCGGGGTCAAGCTGCTCCCCATCGCGGTGAGCTTCGCCTGGATGCCGTTCCTGAAGGCAGCCGGCGCCGTGGTGAACTTGTTCAGGTAGTTGTTGTGGAGCGGGATCATCAGGCTCTCGCCCGCCTCGTGCTGGCTGGGCACGGCCGCCCCGTACGCGAAGCGGTTGATGTCGTCCGCGGCCGCGAGCCGCTCCACCACGCCGGGGAAGAACGTGCCCTGGAAGGCGGTGACGCGCTGATCGCCCGACGCGCTCGTGAAGAGCTTCCCGGCCGGGTTGTCCGACACGAACGAGGGCGCGATGAGCAGCCAGCCGCCGGTCGGACCGGCGTGCGTCGTCTCGAACTGCCGGAGCGACCAGGAGCTCAGCGGGAGGCCGCCCGGCCTCACGAACTCGTTGGTGCGGATCTGGCCTCCCTCGGGGCCGTAGTGATCGATGTGAACGACGGGCTCGAACCCGCTCAGGCCATCGAAGTAGAAGTCGTGCAGCTCCGCCGCCCTCGTCGCCGGGCTCTTCGCGGGGTCCGACTGGTCGGCCCAGAACTGGACGACCGGGAGGCACCCGAGCCGCCCCTGGCTCGGGTTCGGGTTGGGGAGCTGCGCCTCGAAGATGATGAAGTTGCGGTTCAGGCCGTTGGTGATGCCCGACCGCTTCGCGAACACGATGCGGTACTCGCCGCAATGGGCGCCGTCCGGCGGCGCGAGGTCGAAGCGGTTCGCCAGCGTCGTGGCCATGTAGGCGCTGTCGCTGCCCGGATCGGCGAACGGATCGCTGTCGATGTCGTCCGCGGTCCGGGGGCAGAACACGGGCCAGCCGTTGATCGAGCCGGTCTGGGTCTTCTCCTCGGGCGCGAGGGGGGGCAAGCCGACCGGAGGATCGTCCACAGGCTCCAGATCGGCGGCGTTCGGCGGCTCATCATCGCAGTTCGGGCCGATGTTGTTCGGGTCGCTCGATCCCGGCCGCTGGTTGTTCATGAGCTGCCGGAACAGCGTGAGCGGCGTCGTGGTGACGCTCGCGCCCGCCTGATCGATGAGCTGCTGGAGCACCTCCTCCAGCGTGAACGCGCCCACGACGTCGGTCTCCGTGACGAGGAGCGACTTCCGCGGATCGATGTCGAAGTCCAGCGCGAGCGCCTGGGCGGCCTCGGTGGTGTCGCCCTCCGGGACATCCGCCGGCCCGCCGTCCGGCCCGACGTCCGAGCACGCGACGGGCAAGAGCGCGAGCGCGATCAGCGCGGCGTGCCGCGACCTCCGCCACGCGCCGGCGGAGGCATCATCGGAGTGAGTGCGCACTGAACTGCTCGAACGCGACGACCTGGAGAACATGAGACCTCCTGAGAATGACCACGATGAGAGCGCAGCCGCGCTGCGCGGCGCGCGCGACGAAGGAGCGGCTTCCATGGCGGCGAGCGCGCGAGCGCGCCGCGACCCTGCTCCAGGAGCGAGGAGACGCGCGCGCCCGATCCGGGCGTGCATCGCCGCTGGCCACGCTGCCACGGCAGCATGGCCTCATCGATTCATGGGATGGACGATCCTGTGAGCGCCTCTCCGCGCGCCGTTCTCTTCGGCGACGCCCCGGGCGCGATCACGAGCAGCGATGGTAGTCTGGTTTGCGATCAAATCAAGCGATCTGGACTTTTCTATTCATGGTTCGCTCCGCGGCGCGCCGGCCAGCATCTTTTGCGCGATTCGCGCGCTGGGGGCGTCCTGCGCGCGAGATCGCCTCGCGCGCCCGCGGCGCCGCGCCGCCCGGGTTCGTCCCCGGCTCCATGAGAGAGGGAACCGCAGAGTCACCAGCGGAGAGAACGAAGATGCTGTGTGTCCTCTGGATCTCGATCGGGTTTCACTTCTTTCCCATCACGGAGCGAGGGACGAGCCCGGGCGGCGCGGCGTCAGCCGGGAATCACGATAGGATCGCAGTTGGTGAACGAGAGCAGCGTGGCGAACGACAGCGCCGACACGGGGCTGCGGCGCTCCGCGTGAAACACGTCGAGCGGGTACTGCTGCCCGATCTCGAGCTCCAGCTTCCTGGCCAGGTCGTCGAGCATGAGGGTGGTCCCGGTGGGCTCGTGGACCCCGCCGAGGTCGACCACCAGGCGATCGTTGATGAACACCCACAGATCGTCGTCGCTCGCGAAGACGAGGAAATCTCCCGCCTGGTACTCGAACGTCATGTGGAGCTCGTACGTGAAGCCGTAGTTGTGGCGCGCGTCGTCGCGCGACGCGGCGTCCCAGCCTTCGCCGTCGATGGGGAAGAACGTCTCGTCGCTGAGGACGCCGATCCCGCGCTCCGTCACCTGGACGGGGGCGGCGTACGGGATCGGGACGTTGACCCCCGGCACGTCACGGAACCATTCATCGAAGCGCTCCGGCCCGGAGAGGACGTCCGGCGTGCCGTTGCTGCGATAGACCGGCTTCCTGTCGGGGCCGAGCCGCGCCTCGACAAGGCCGGACTGGCCCGGCCCCCCGCGATCCTCGAACGCCTCGAAGTCCGGGTGTCCGCCGCGCTCGGCGCTCCTGAAGTCGCGGATCCTCCCCTCGAACCGCCGCTCGCAGCGCGCGCCGCCGCCGGAGCTCGACGCGACGCTGACGCCGGAGCTTGTCGCACCGACGCTGACGCCGGAGCTCGCCTCGGCGCCGCCGCCGCCGGAGCTCGCCTCGGCGCCGCCGCCGCCGGAGCTCGACGCGACGCTGCCGATCCCGGAGCTGGCCTCGGCGCCGCCGCCGACCGACATGCCGTCTTGCTGGCCGTCCCCGAGCGGGATGCGGCCGATCGTGGCCACGTCGGTCGAGCACCCGGCGAGCGGGAGCGTCGACGTCGCCGCGAGCAGGACCCAGAGCGCGGGCGGACATCCTCGTCCGGGCGGCGCGGGGCGCCGGGGCAGGGGCGTCGACGATCGGCTCACGCCCCCTGAATGCGGCTGAGCCCGCCATCCTTCACAGGATCGCGGGCGGGCTCATCTTTTCTTCAGGGAGCGGCGCTGACCGCCCGGTTCACCCGATCGGCGTAGGAGGTCGACGGGTACCGCGCGAGGAACGACGCCGCGCGCGCCCGCGCCTCGTCGACGCGCCCGAGGCGCATCAGCGCGCGGATGGCGACGTACTCCCGCTCCTCCGCGAGCCGCCCGGCCGGGAACTCGCGCTGGTGCTCGCTCACCGCCGCGAGCGCGGCGTCCGGGTCCTGCGCCGCCGCCGCCCTGGCCCTGTCGATGAGGTTCGACTCCCGGAGCAGCTCGTCGCTGTCGATCGCCGCGGCCTCCGCCGGCGCGGGCGCGGCCGGCCGGGTGTTCTTCGGCAGCTCTCGGCGCGGGACGGACGCGGCCGGGCGCGGCGCCTCCGGCGCCGGCGCGGGGTCCGCCTTGGCGGGCGCCGGCGCGGACAGGCCGCGGCTCGGGCGCGAGAGCAGCTCCTCCAGCGGCAGGTCCGCGAGCTGCGCCGCGGTCGCCGGGGCGCCGGCGCGCTGGCCGTCGTCGAGGGCGAGGTAGAGCCCGGCGCCGCCGATCCCGAGGCCCACCGCGACGAAGATCCCCTTGACCCACATCGGCAGCGTCGCCCCGGCGCCCGCGCTCGCCGTCCCGAGCGGCGCCACGCGGGCCGCGGTGCGCGCGAACTCGGCGGACGTCATCGGCCGAGGGCGCGACGCGGCCAGGAGAAGCTCGCGCGCCCCCTCGGGGGCGCTCCCACTGTCCAGGATCCATCGCTTCGGATCGCTCATGTCCTCCCCCTGCGCGCCCGCTCGGCTTCGGCCTTCTTTAACAGATTCGCGAACTCTTTGCGCGCCGCATGGAGCCGCGAGTAGACCGTTCCGACGGGGACGCCGATCAGGCTCGCGATCTCGTTGCAGGGCATCTCTTCGATCTCGAACATGACAAACACGGCTCGCCGGTCGAGATCCATGGCCTCGAGGATCGCCTCGAGGTGCAATCTCGCCTGTTGTTGGGAGGTGATCTCTTCGGGGCCTCTCGCCGAGTCCGGGACGTCGTCGACCACCTCGCCGAGCCGCTCGCGCCGGGTGTGGGCGCGGCGGCGGTGCGAGGCGGCGACCCGCCGGCAGATGGCGAACAGCCAGGTCGTGACGGGGCACGCCCAGTCGAACGAGGGGAGCCGCCGCTGGACGACGATGAAGACGTCCTGGAAAGCGTCTTCCAGATCGGGCTGGTGGATGCCGAACCTTTGCAGGGTGGCCCACACGAAGCCGCTGTGCTCGGCGTGCAGGGCGACGAGGTTCTGCGGCGGCTGCCTGGCGCTGCCGAGGACCTCCGCGGTCATGCATTGCTCCACGGCTCGATGAATGCCGGCAGGCGGGGGATCCTTCATCAAAAGGTGACGCCGACCCCCACGAACGCCGCGCCGCCGACGGCCGGCTGCTCGAAGGGCGGCGGCTGCTCGCCCTCGAGCCGGAAGCTGTACCGCGTCATGGGGGCGAAGAGGTCGACGCCCGTCTCGATCCGCAGCGGTCCGACCACGCGGATCCCGAGGCGCGCGCCCGCCCCGGCGCTGACCCACCCGCGCGCGCCGGGATCGGTTGGGACGTACCGCTCGTCCTCGTCGATGACGGCGTAGACGGCGCCCGCGAGCACGCGGCCGCAGAGGCCGAGGGCGACGGCGTCGCTGTGGACCGCCTCGACGCACGCGCCGAGCCAGCCCGCGCTGAGGCCGAAGGCGAAGGTCGCGTCGGTCGCGTGCTGCTCCGGGAGCCACAGGGCCCCGGTCTCCACCGTCCATCGCGGCAGGACGGACCACGCGCCCGTCAGGGCGACGCCGGCGCCGGGGGAGGGGACGAGGCCCACGGACGCGAGCCCGCGCCAGGTGATCGAGACCCCGACGGGCGGCGGGGGCGGCGGGGGCGGCGGCGGGGTCGCACGGGTCTCCGCCGGCCAGGGGAACGGCGGCTCCGGCGTCTTCCCGGTCGCCGGGGGCGGCGCCGGCGGGGGTGGGGGGCGCGGCGGCGGCTCGGCGGGCGGCGGCGGCGGGTCGGGGGAGGTGAGCTTGGCGTCGGGATCGACAGCGAGGACGATGATCTGCGTCACCGCGGCCGTGATCCCGTCGCAGCTCATCCCGTGATCGGCGATCGTGCGGACGGTCGGGGGGGCGCCGTCGCACCCCTCGGTCCGGACCTGGGCCGACCACGCCCCGGGCTGCCCGCGCACCACGGCCTCGATCGAGGTGACCTTGCCCGTCGTGACGAGCTCCCGCCCGAGCCGGCGCGAGACCTCGGCGCGGACCTGGGACGCCGAGGGGCACTGGGCCTCCGCCCCCTCGAGGCGCGCCCACGATACGTCCGCGGCCGCGAGGTCGCACTCCTCCGCGCGCGCCCCGGCCGGCGCCATCGCCGCGCCCGCGAGGACGACCGCGACCAGCGCGCGCGCGCCCCCCGCGCTCGTCATCGCGTGCTCCTCGCCGGCTGTTCGGCGGTCCTTCGGGCGACGGAGCGACTTCGTGCGGAGCGGCGCGTCATGACGGAGATGTTAGCTCACGTGCCAATCGGAGCGCGGTCGTGTACACCCGGGGGGGCGGCAAGTCACACCAATTTACGCTGCCATTGCTGGCTGCCTTCCTCGCGTGTACACGAGAAGCGCGGGGTGGAGAAGGCTCGACGGGCGGGGCTCCTCATCCCGTCTCGGCGCGCTCCTCGCGCGCGCAGGTCGCATCGGGTAGGTGCGTCTCGGTGGGCGCTGGCGATGCCGACGCCCGGGCCCCGCGGCACCCGCTCGCCGATGGGGTGCTGGAATTTTACAACTATGTTTCTCTCGGGGGGACCCGTGAGGCCATCGGCCATGACGGCGCCGGGCCTCGCCCTCGGGAGCGCCTCACCCGGCCGCTCCGTTCTACGGCTTCTTGCCTACCGCGTAGAACACGCCCACGGCGCCCCAGGCATCCGGGTCGCTCGCGACCGCGTACACGTTCGCGAGGTCCTGCTCCGCCTCCTCGATCTGGCTCGCCGGGATGAGCTCCCGCTTGAAGCCCGTGATGATGTCGAGGAGGTTCTTGAGCCCGAGATCCTGGCTCGTCACCGGGAGCACGCTGCTTCGCACGTCCGCGAACCCGGCGGCCTTGAAGAGGCCGTGGAGCTTGCGCCCGATCGCCCGGTCTCCTCCCTTGGCGCGCTGCGCGGCGGCGGCCTTCGCGACGAAGGCCGGGAACCGCGCCGGCTCCGGGTGCAGCATGAGCCACCCGTCGTCGATGTCTCCCACGCACACCATGCCGCCGGGCCGGAGGACGCGGAAGATCTCCGAGAGCGCCCGCTGCGGCTGGTCGAGGTGCTGGAACAGGAAGCGCGCATAGACGACGTCGAACGAGCCGGCCTCGAAGTGCAGCTCGTACGCGTTCCCCCGGCGGAACTCGAGGTTCTCGACCTGCTCCTCCTGCTGCACGGCGCGGGCGATCGCGATGAATCGATCGTTCGCGTCGACGCCCACGACGTGGCCGGGGGCGACCGCCCTCGCCAGCTCACAGCTCACCACCCCGGGCCCGGACGCCAGGTCGAGCACCCTCATGCCTGGCTTGATGCCGAGCTTCGCCCAGACGGCGCGCTCGAGGGCCATCCCCACGCGCGCCTGATGCTTGAGGCGCCCGAGCTCGACGTCATTGTCGCGAAACGCCCCGAATTCGTACGACCCCGTCTCGCCATTCTGCATCATGATTCCTCCGCCCTCCTGCCCCTTGCGCGGCGCGAAGCGCGCCAGGTGACGCGCCAGCTCCGCGCTGTCGGGGACCGTGAGATCCTTCTCAAGCCACACGATGTCGACCCACTGCTCGCGCAGGAAGGCCGCCTCGCGCAGGCGCGCCACCTCCGCGAAGCCCGCCGCGAGCACGCCCCGCAAGCTCGTCACGTTCCTGCCGAGCACGATGGAGATGAGCGAGCGGAAGCCGCGCTCGCGCGCCGCGCCCAGCAGGTGGCAAAGGAGCTGCGCCCCGACGATGTTCCCGCGCCTCGATCGGTCGACGTAGACCGCGATCTCGGCGACGTCGGCGATATCGGGCCTGGTGGACCACCGCTTCAGCGACGACCAGCCGAGGACGCGGCCGTCGTCGGACGTCGAGACGAAGGTGGGGTACCGATCCCCGCCCTCCCGCATCGCCTTGAGCCGGTACTCCGCCGTCTGAGGGGTCAGATCGCAGTTGGCGAAGCCCTGCTCGTCGAGGTTCTGGTTGTAGATACGGGCGATCGCCTCTGCGTCTTCCGTGGACGCCTGCCGGATCATCTTCGATGCTCCTCTTCAGGACACCATCGCCTGGAGTACCGTGACCTCCGCGAGGCGATCTGACGACGTTGACGGGAGCCGCAGGTACCCGGCCTTCGTGAAGCCGGCGCGCTCGATCCAGCAGGGGACGAGGGGATCGCTCGACAGGGCGAGCGCGACGACCGAGTGAAAGCCGTTGCGCCTCGCGGCGTCGATCATCCGCGCGACGAGCGCCTTCCCGTGCCCGCGGCGCCGGTGCGCCGGCGCGACGTACGTGAACATCTCGACGGTCGGCGCGTACGCCGCCCGCTCGTGGAACCGGACCAGCGCGGACCACCCCACGACGCGGGCGTCCTCCTCGACGACGCAGGCGGGGTACGCCTCGGTCGTGAACAGCCAGCGGCGGACCTGCTCCGCCGCCTGCTCGCCTGTGTGGTAGGTGAGCTCGCGCGCGCGGATCGCCTCGTTGTAGATGCCGGTCATCGCGTCGACGTCGCCTGGCTGCGCCTTTCGGATGGTCGCCACGTCCTGCCCCCTTTCCTACGCTGCCCGCCGGTCCGGCCGTGGAGCCGCTTCTCTCCTGGCAGAGACGAGCAGGCCCCAGGCGTAGGACACGAAGAAGATCGTCCCGATCGACACCGACGGCGCGACCGTCGCGAGGATGTTCGGCGTCCCCGTGAGGGCGTGGACTCCCCACATGGCCGAGGCGCCGATCAGCGTGGTGCCGAGGGACGCCGCGAAGAAGCCCTGCAGCGGGGTCCTCCCCAGGCGAAAGAGCCGTTCGAGGAGGAGGACCATCGAGAGCGTCGCCGCGAAGCTCAGACACCCCTGGGTGAGGCCGGCCCGGACCGCCGGAGTCCCGCCGTGCGGCCAGTTGCACGCGGCCGCCCACAGGCCGTAACCGAGCGCCGACGCGAGCGCGGTGATCAGGGGACGAGCGCTCGCGCCTGCCGGCTGTCGGACGGTGGGTGCTGACATGCCAGGTTCCTGTTCAGCCTCGCGCGACACGCAGGGTAGCGACACGGAAGTCATGGTGAATCGAAGCGCCGTGTGGCCGTGCGTCGAAGAGACGGCGCCTCACGACAGGGCGAGAGAACCCTACTGAGCTCAGCCACCCTTGTCCACGCTTTTGTGGTCGCAGGAGGCCATGTCCGCGTGATCGCGCCTGACCGCGCGAGGATCGAAGCTATCGTTTTCTTGTGGCTGAAAAGTGCGTTGATGGCGAAAGGTTAAGAATCGTGAAGTCGCTGCGCTGCTGCGAATAAGTATCGTCTGTATTTTAGTGTTAACCGTGTTGCGTGCGCCAGGGGACCGCATGAGAGTTGCGGCACACGACGTCCCGTCCATAGCAGCAGTTGGGGGCGATTCTTGGGTGGGCTGACTTGTCTACTGTGAACGGAGTTGTTATGTCGCTGAACGAGCATTTTGTTGCGCGGTATCAGGAGCTCGCGAGGACGCGGCCCTCGATGGATCTGCTCCGGAGGGTCATGACAGGCGACGAGTTTCCGAGCGACGAGGTGGACCCGCTCTGTACCGAGGACCCGACGCACCCTTATGGGCGTCGGGTTCTCCTCCAGACCGAGCACGCGGAGGTCATGCTGGCGACCTGGACGCGCGGGACGCCGTGCGCGCCCCACGATCACGGCGGCTCGGAGGGGGCCGTGCGCGTCGTGCGCGGCGCCGCGATCCACTGGCAATGGCAGGTGCGGCATAATGGCCTGTGCCTCGTCCGCGAGGAGCGGGTGAAGGCCGGCGACGTGCTCGAGGTCAAGTCCGGCCTCGTCCACTCCATGGGAGACGCCGGCGAGCGCGAGCCGCTCGTCACGCTCCATTTCTACGCCGGGCCCATCGATCACATGATCGTGTACGACATCAACCATCAGCGGACCTTGATGGTGGACGGGAGCTGCGGTGCGTGGCTCCCCTGGGATGCTCCTTCGCTCATCCGGTGCATGCTGCCGGGGATCCGGTCCGCTGGTGCGTTCTCCGAGGCTGCCCGCCACGATCGCGCCGCAAGCGGCGAGGGCCTGGCGAGCTCGCACGCGGCGAGCTGAAGCGCGGCGGCGCCGCTTGCCCGCCGGGGGAGCGGGACGTCTGCCAAGGACCTCGAGAACATGTGACCGAACTGGCGGCGTACGGGCTGACCTTTGTGGCGATCTCCACGCTGATGCCCGGCCGGCGCGTCAAGACCATGCGGAAGGGCTCTGCGCCGGACATCCTGTTCGACGTCACGCCGGGCGCCCTCCGCGGCATCGAGGCAGCGGGGCGCGCCACCGGTGGCCGTAGCGCGCTGCTGATGGTCCGGGATGGCATGGCTTCGGGGAGCAAGGCGCGGACGAGGAGCGGAAAGGCCTCGGAGCTGCGCGCCCGGCGCGACATCGCCGAGGTCCATCTTTCCCTCTGGTGCGCCTCGCCTCGGGTCAGCATGATGGAGCAGGTCAAACCGTGACGAGCGTGTCGGAGTTGTATGAGTTCGGCCTGGCGAGCAGCGGCAAGCTCAAGCTGCGCGCGACGGCTCGCCTCGCGGAGGGGGGGCCCGACGCGACGTTCGAGGCCTGCGTCCTGCTGCACGAAGCGGCGCGCATCGAGCGGCGGGCCGTCGAGGTCCTGCCGTCCTGCCCCGCGGCGGCCCGCCTCGGGGCGTCCGTGGAGGAGTGCTTCTGCCTCGTCGAGGGACGAAATCCTCCGGGGGCGGGCGAGGTCTGGGGGCGGATCCTGCGCGAGAAGAGCGAGGTGGACGGCGGTACGGCAGAGGCGCTGCTCGCGCGACTCACGCCGCGCTACGAGGCGAGCCGCCGTAGCTTTGCGAAGCTCATCGGGGGCTGCACGACGCTGCGGCAGCTCAGGACCGCTGGCGCGCTCGTGCCCACGTCGGCGGCCGAGCGGGCGCGCGCGCTTCGCGAGGTGAACGTCGTCCTGTCGAAGTTCCCCGGGATTCCGGGCTTCTGGTGGGCGGCTTACCGCCTCAGCGAGGCTGGGGGGGACCTCGAGGCGGCGTGGAGCGCGCTCTCCAGGGCCCACCGGCTCGAGCCCGACAACCGGCAGTTCACCGCGATGGGCCTCCTCGTGGCAGCGCGTGCTCTGTCCGCCGCGGATGCCGACGAGCACCTCGGCCGGGCGAGATCGTCGCTCGACAGGGCCGGAGCGGAGGTTTGCCTCATGTACGCCCTCGCGGAGATCGAGCTGGCGAGGGCGGCCAGCGCACGGCCGCGGTGGATCCGGGCGCGAGAGGCGACCAGTGTCGGGCTGGTTCAGGCCCGCTCCGAGGAGCTGAGAAGGGAGCTCCATGCGACTCAGCTCATCCTCGACAGCCTCCTCGCAGGACAGGATCCGACGTTCGATGCGCTCTACCTCGCCGGGCTCGGCGCGGTGGCGGCGAGCGCTCCGCCCAAGAGCAACGTGATCGAGCTTCTTTCGTGGGCGGCCGAGCGACGCGTGCAGGCGATGGAGCCCCGAGCGGCTGCATAGAGGTGCCGAACGCGAGACAAGACGGTTGCACCTGGTTTCTCGGCTGTGGGCGTCGAGCCCTTCTCCCTTTGTTCCGTGGGTGGGCGGGAGATCCGTGACGTCGCTGCCGCTCTCCCTGTGTCCCTCCATCCCGCCGCGCGGCGCGCTCCTGTTCCCCGTCAACCGCGCGCCCCCTCGCGGCGCCCGGTTCGGGTAGCATCGGCCCTCCCCCGAGGCGCGCCCACCATGCACTCTCGCCCGACGACCATCGGCGTCCTCACGCCCTTCCTGGACGGCTTCTACTTCAACGCCGTCCTCCGAGGCGTCCACGAGGCGGCGCAGCAGCGCGGGCACCGTGTCGTGGTGATTCGCGCCACCCCCGAGGACGTCCAGGCCCCGTCGCTCGCCGGGGATCAGGTGGATGGGTGGATCGTCGTCCTCTCCACCGAGGGCGTCGAGCGGCTCGCGCGGGCGCGGGTCCCGCTCGTCACCGTCAGCACCTGCGCGCCCGAGGCGGGCTGCCCGACCGCGATGCCGGACAACGCCACGGGCATCCGGAGCGCGGTGCGCCACCTGATCGACCACGGACACCGGCGCATCGCGTTCGTCGGCTCCATCGAGCAGGACGACATCCGCGTCCGCTTCGAGGGCTACAAGGCGACGCTCGCCGAGCACGGCGTCCCCTTCGATCCAGGGCTCGTGTTCGAGACCGAGAACAACTGGTATTCCGGGGGGCAGAACGTCGCCGAGGCGATCATCGCGCGGCGGGCAGAGCTCACGGCAGCGGTCGTCGCCACGGACAAGAACGCGCTCGGGTTGATCCCGGCCCTCCAGGCGGCGGGATACCGCGTCCCCGAGGACCTGGCGATCATCGGCTTCGACGACATCGTCGAGGCGCAATGGGCCACCCCGCCGCTGACGACGGTGCGCCAGCGGTTCGACGCGCTGGGAAGGCTCGCGTACGAGCTCGTGCTGGCGCAGCTCGCCGGCGAGGTCGTCGCGCCCGGCCCCGTGCTCGCGCCGACCACCTTCGTCCGGCGGCGGACGTGCGGGTGCAGCACGCTCCAGGGCTTCCTCCGCGCGGAAGGCGCGGCGCCCGAGGACGACGCCGGCGACCTCCTGGCCCGGCAGATGGTCGAGCTGCTCACCCCGCTCCCGCCCGGCACGCCGCCGGCGTCCGTTTGGCCCGGCGTCACCCGCGTCATCGAGGGGCTCACCGCGGCGATCGAGGGCGCGACGCCCACTCCCGCGGCGGATATCGACGCCGCCTGCCAGCAGGCCGTGCGCCTCACGCCCGACGTCGAGAGCCTGATGGGGATGGTCCGCTGGCTCGGCCGAGCCTCCAGGCGGCGCCGCGCGCGGACGGCCGAGGGGGCGGCCGACGACGGCGCGGCCGAGGAGCGCGTCGACGAGTTCCTGGAGCGACTGCGCCTCTCGCTCATGCTGGCCCGGCTCGACGCAGAGCGGGAGTTCGTCGCGCAGCTCGGGGAGCTCGTCCGGTCCGATCACGAGGTGAGCCTCACGCTGCTCGGCGGCACCCACGACGCGTCGCGCTCGCTCTCCTGGCTCGACTCGACCACCGTGGTCTGGAGCTGCCTCGGGCTCTGGGAAGATCCGGAGACGCGCGCGCGCCTCGTCATCGCCGGCGGCTACAGCCGCGATGGCAGCCCGACTCCCCCCATCGGCGGCGTCGTGCCGCGGGAGGCCTTCCCGCCCGCCGAGCTGCTGCCGCCCTCGACCGTGGGTGGTCCGTTCATGGTGACGCTGCTGCCGATCCGCACGCCCCAGCGCGATTGGGGTGTGCTCGTGACCGTCGGCCCGGGCTCGCTGGAGATCGCCGGCGACGAGGGCACGGTCGCGATCTGGGGGGCGCTCCTCAGCGCGGCCCTCGAGCGCGACGCGCTCATGCAGTCGCTGTCGGCGCAGCACGCGAGCCTCCAGGACGCCTACCAGCGGGAGCTGGCGCTCTCGGCGGCCGTGCGCGCGCTGGGCTGTCCGCTCATCCCGCTGCTCGAGGGCGTGCTGCTCGTCCCGCTCATCGGCGAGCTCGACGGCGACCGCGCCCGTCAGGTGCTCGACACGGTGGCCGAGGGGGTGAGCCGGAACCGGGCGCGCTGCGTGCTGCTCGACATCACGGGCGTCCCGCTCGTGGACGCCCAGGTGGCCCACGCGCTCCAGCAGACCCACCGCGCCGCGGCCCTGCTCGGCGCGCGCGTCGTCCTTGTCGGCGTGCGTCCCGAGATCGCGGCGCGCCTCGTGGCGCTCGACGTCGATCTCGGGGACCTCGCCACGCATCGATCGCTGTCGTCGGCGCTCGAAGCGGTCGCGCCCGCGGGTCTCCGCGCGCTCCGCGAGGGGCGGGGCGGCGCGGGCTCGCCGCCGCCCGATCCGCGGCCGGGGCGGCGGCAGGGGAGGGCGTGACGGTGCGCGCACCTCGGGGCGCTCTCGTCGCGGCGGGAGCTCGGTCGTGGCTTTGCGCGGCGCTGGCGGGCGCGTGCTGCGCCGGGGCGGCGGGCTGCGCGGAGGGCGCGCGCCCTGCGCCGGCGAGCGCGGCGCGGGGCGCGTCGACGGCGCCGGACGCGCCGGGAGCGTCGGCCGCGCAAGGGGCGTCGGCGGGGCGGGGTGCGTCGGCGGCGACGGCGGCGAGCGCCGCGCCTGCAGGCGCGCCGCCCGCGTCTCCGCCGGCGGAGCCCGGGCGATCGGGCGAGGCGCCTCCGCGCGAGCGGTGGGTCGGCACGCTGGAGCTGACGAAGGGCGCGCAGCCGATGATCGCCGGGAGGATCATGTCGCGCGAGGACGCCGAGCGCTGGCTCGGCCCCGACTGGCGCGCGCTGCGCGGGCAGCGCGTCCGCGTGCTGGCCGTGCTGCGGGATCATGTCTGCGAGCCGCACGCGCAGTGCCTGAGCGGAGGGCGCATTCCGTTGCTCGAGCAGGTCGCGTCGGTCGACCTGTGCAGCGGCGCCGGCCCCGCCGGCCCGGATCGCGTCGATTGCGCGCCGTCGCCGGCGCAGATCGCGCGCTGCAACGACGACTGCCACAGCCTCGGCGCCGACTGCGATCAGCGCGCCGACGACCGCGGCGCGCTCCGCCGCTGCGGGTGCGCCAGGGTCGCGTGCGAGCAGGGCTGCGGGGAGACCGGCGAGCCTTCCTTCGCGTGCAGGTGACGCGGCTCGCGCCGGGGCGCGCGAGGCTCGTGGAGGAGAGAGAAGACGAACCACAGAGGCACAGAGGGCACAGAGGGGAGAGAACAAAGATTCTCAGCTCTGTCCGAGCTTGTCTGAGCTCTCTCTCTCTCTCTCTCTTCCTCTGTGCCCTCTGTGCCTCTGTGGTTCATTCTCTCTTCTCAGCCTCACACGACACGCTCGTCGGGGGCCGACGCGATCCTGGCGCAGGGGATACAAAAAGCGGCGAGGGCCGCCCGGCGATGCCAGGCGACCCCCGCGGGCGAGCTGCTGCTGCGCTCGATCAGGCGGTCTCGCGCGCGAGGACCGGCGACGGAGAGTGCACGGGCGAGGCCGGGGGCACCGACTCGACGGCGTGAGCGCCGCCCTCGCCGAGCGAGTAGGCCTCCTCGCCGTGGAGGGCGCCGTCGAGGCCCTCGTCTTCCGTCTCGTCGTTGACCCGGAAGCCCATCACCGCGTTGATGCCCTTCACGAGCACGAGGGTGACCACCGCCGCGTAGGCGGCCGCGACGACGGCCGCGATGGCCTGCTCGGTGAGCAGCGCCGAGTTGCCCTTGATCAGGCCGTCCTGGCCGGCCGGATTCCACACCTTGGAGGCGAACACGCCGGTAAGCAGCGCGCCGAGCAGGCCGCCCACGCCGTGGATGCCGAACGCGTCGAGGCTGTCGTCATAGCCCAGCTTGCCCTTCAGCATCACGGCGCCGTAGCACACCGCGCCCGCCGCGAGCCCGATCGCGACGGAGGCCATCGGCCCGACGAAGCCGGCGGCCGGCGTGATGGCGACGAGGCCCGCGACGAGCCCCGACGCGACGCCGAGGAGCGACGGCTTGCCGAAGCGCACGCCCTCGATGAGCGCCCACGCGAGCGCGCCGATCGCGGCGGCGATGTGCGTGTTCACGAACGCCACCGACGCGAGCCCGTTCGCGGCCAGCGACGAGCCGCCGTTGAAGCCGAACCAGCCGAACCACAGCAGGCCGGCGCCGAGCAGCGTCATGGTGAGGTTGTGCGGGACGATCTTGCGCGTCGGGTACCCCTTGCGCTTGCCGATCACGATCGCCATCACGAGCGCGCTCGCGCCCGAGGCGAGGTGCACGACGGTGCCGCCCGCGAAGTCGAGCGCGCCGCGCGCGAGGAGCCACCCGCCCGGGTTCCAGACCCAGTGGCAGATGGGGCTGTAGACAGCGAGCGACCAGAGGAGCGTGAAGACGACATACGACGAGAACTTGATGCGCTCCGCGTAGGCGCCGGAGATCAGCGCCGGCGTGATGATGGCGAACATCATCTGGAACGCCATGAACAGGAGGTGAGGGACCGTCGTCCCGGCGCGCGGCTCGGTGCCGACGCCGTTCAGGAACGCGTAATCAAGGCCGCCAATCAACCCGCCCTTGGATTCGGCGAACGCCATCGAGTATCCGATGGTCACCCACGCCAGGGTCACGAGACCCATGGCGAAGAAGCTGTGCATGAAAGTGCTGAGCGTGTTCTTTGTTCGGACCATGCCCCCGTAAAACAGGGCCAGCGCTGGCGTCATCAGCAGGACCATTGCCGACGAGACCAGGAGCCAGGTGGTGTCCGAGGCGTTGATTTCGTTCACTGGTGGCCTCCTCGACCGCGAAGGTAAGAGAAGGCAGTTTTCCGGAATGTTTCGCCGGCATGTACTTCACGAACTCGTGAAATCTGCCACCCGACGCGGCGAGTCAGCGCCCGTGAGCCCGCCAACCACCCGAGCGCGTCACGGACCGGGGTTTACAGCGGGTCGACGGATTTGCAGTGAAGCTACATGTCGATGCGGGCCCGGGGCACCGCCACGTCACCGCCACTCGGGGTAGAGGGCCTTCCCTGTCTCGAGGAGGCTCTTCATGCTGGACAGGATGGCGGGCCATCCGTTGCTGATGGCCGGGAGCACCTTGCTGCCCTCGTCGAACTGGTCGTGGGTGAGGGTGAGCTTCACGTGCGCGCCGAACTGGGCGAGCTCGAAGGTGACGCGCGACGGGCGTTCGCCGTGGACGTTGCCGAAGGTGTAGGAGAGGAGCTTCGGCCGTTCGGCCGCGAGGATCTCGCCTTGCCAGTCGAAGGAGCCGTCTTCCTTGATGTGCTTCACGGCCGACCCGGGCTTCCACTCGGACTCGATGGTCCTGCCGCCCCAGTATTGCCTGGTGAACTCTCCGGTTGTCAGCGCCTCCCACACCTTCTCGAGCGTCGAGGCGATGTACGTCACGTAGACGAACTCTGGCTTACTCATCGTTGCTCTCTCCCTCCAGCGCGCGCTTGAGCGCGTCGAGCGCGCGCACGCGCTCGCGGTCGTACTTGCCTATCCAGCGGTCGTAGATCTCTCCGATCGGCGCGGGGTTGAGGTAGTGGAGCTTCTCCCGCCCCTGCCACGCGACGGCGACGAGGTTCGCCTCCTCGAGCACGGCCAGGTGCTTGCTCACCGCCTGCCGCGTCATCTCGAGCCCTTCGCAGAGCTGCCCGAGCGTCTGCCCGCTCTCGGCATGCAGCCGGTCGAGCAGCTTCCTCCGGCTCCGATCGGCGAGCGCCTTGAAGACCTTGTCCATCGAGCCGGCGCTCACCGGAGCATTATGCAACCAATCGGTTGCATGTCAAGCCAGGCGAGGTCGCCCGTCAGGACGGCAAGCCCGAGGCGTGTTCGTGGACCGATGTCCGTTCCAGCTCACGTCCCAACGTGGAACGTGGGTAGGCCCGAGGCGGGGGGGTTCGTGGGGCGGTGCGGGGGATGGGCCGATGTTTGAGCCTGAGCCATGAGTTATCCGGCGAAGCCGGATGGCTCATGGCTCAGGCGAGTTCGGCGGGGCCCCCGCACCGCCCCACGAACCCCCCCGCCTCGGGCCGGGCAGTTCTCAGCCGCGCCCGCTGGCCTTGATGCTCTCCCGCACCCGCTCGAGCGCCCCCTGCACCTGGGGATCCCGCTCCATCTCCGCCGGCGGCGCCGCGAGCCGCAGCGACCAGTTCTCCGGCCCCACCGTCCCCGGCGTGTTGACCCGCTCCCGCGTCGCGAGCACGTCCTGCACGAGCAGCAGCACGAGCTCGCTCTTCGACCCGTGGATCAGGTCCAGCAGCGCGCGGTGCGTCTCGTTCGTGAACTCCCGGCCGAACTCCTGCCGACGCGGCGCGAGCTGCGGCAGATCGAGCACCCCCGCGCGCTCCCGCTCGTCCCGCGACTCCCACCACACCACCACCGAGTCCGTGTCGTGCGTCCCGAAGCACGCCACCGACAGCTCCGGGTACTCCGCCGGATCGCGGAACACCACGTCGTCCTTCTCCCAGATCAGCACCTTGTAGCCCGGCACGCCGAGCGCCGTCAGCGACGCCCGCACCCACGGCGGCACCGCGCCGAGATCCTCGGCGATGAGCTGCGCCCCCGTCTCCGCAGCCCCCTCGAGCATCGCCCGCATCACGCGATCGCCGTGCTCGCGCTGCGCCGGCTCCTCCGCCGGATCGAACGTCGCCTTCGGCCGCTCGCCCCCCTGGCCCTTGTTCTCCGGGAAGATGTACGTCCGGTAGAAGCCCACCAGGTGATCGATCCGGAACCGATCGTACAAGAGCCCCGTGTAGCGGCACCGCCGCCGGAGCCACGCGAAGTCGTTCTCCCGCATCCTGGCCCAGAAATACGGCGGGAGACCCCAGTTCTGCCCCTCCGTGTTGAACTGGTCCGGCGGCGCGCCGACCGACATGTCGTGCCGGAACTCGTCCTGGTGCGCCCACACGTCGGCGCTGTCGCGCGACACCATGAACGGGAGATCGCCCATGATCTCCATCCCCTTGTCCCGGAGCGCCGCGCGCGCCGCCTCCCACTGCGTGTGCGCGAGCCACTGGACGTACTCGTAATAGAGGATGTCGCGCGCGCGCTCGCGCCGCAGCCCCTCCATCGCCTCGGGCCTGCGCTGGCGGATCTCCTCGGGCCAGTCCCACCACGCGATGCCCTGGAAGCCGTCCTTGAACGCGCGGAACTGCGCGTAGTCGGGCAGCCAGTCCGACTGCCGCTTCACGAACGCGGCCAGCTCGGCCGCGCGCGGCGTCTGCTTCGCGTGGTGCTCCCGCTCGAACCTGTCGAAGGCGAAGCGGAGCGCCCGCCCCTTCACGCGGCGCACGAGATCGTAGTCGACGCGCGGGCTCTGCTTCGCGCGCTCGAGCGCCTCGACGTCCTCGCCGAGCGCCTCGCCCACCAGCTCCGGCGGGAGCTCGGGCACGGCCGAGAGCGAGATGTACATCGGATCGATCCCGAAGGCGGAGAGCGCCATGTACGGCGACGTCTCGCCGCCCGACACCTCGCCGAGCGGCAGGAGCTGCACGAGGCGCAGCCCCACGCGCTGCATCCACGCGGCGAACTCGGGGAGATCGCCGATCTCGCCGATGCCCCACGAGCGATCGCTGCGCAGCGAGAAGAGCGGCACCGTCACGCCGGAGATGCGACGGCGCGCGCCGGAAGGAGAGGGTGAGCTCTGGGACGAGCCCTGGGACTGGTTTTCAGCAGAGGGGGAAGACATGTGCGTTCTTGACTTGGCTCCAGGCGTTCGGGGGCGGAGTCTATCCCGGGTCGCGCGGCTTCGCGATGCTCCTTCCGCGCGATCATCGCGGAAACGCCCGCGATCGCGGGGCGATCGCGCGCCGAGCCGCGCGCGCAGTGTGGCGATCGCGCGCGCGCTCGGAGCGCGACCGGAGGCCACACGGGCGCCGCCCGACCGTCGGCCGGGCGCCGCCCGAGCGGACGGGCGGCCCTGGACGCGCCCCCGGCGCGCGAAAAAACCGCGCCGGACGCGCTTGTGTCTCGACAGCGGCGCCAAATTCGCGAATACGCGGCTCCACAGGATTTTCCGATGACCAGACGCATATGGCCCGGCGCGCCGACCCCCCTCGGCGCCTCCTACGACGGCGAAGGGGTGAACTTCGCGCTGTTCTCGCAGTCCGCCACGAAGGTGGAGCTCTGCCTCTTCGAGGCCGTCGACGACGTCGTGGAGCGCGTGCGCATCGAGCTCTCCGAGCGCACGGCCCACGTCTTCCACGGGTACGTGCCGGGGCTCAAGCCCGGCCAGCTCTACGGCTACCGGGTGCACGGGCCGTACGACCCGCGCTCGGGGCACCGCTTCAACCCGGCGAAGCTGCTCGTCGATCCGTACGCGTACGCGCTCTCCAGCGAGCCGAACTGGAAGGCGCCGCTCTACGCGTACGACCGCGGGGAGCACCCGCCCGAGAGCGTGCCGGGCAAGGCCGCGAAGGGCGACGGCGCCGCGGGAGAGGGCGGGCGCGCGGGCAAGACGGCGAGCGACCGCCGCGCCGCGGACGCGCGCGCGAAGGAGAGCGTCGCGCCGCCGCCGCCGCCGCCGGCGCCGGCGGCGCTCGACGACCTCGAGATCTGCCACCACGACAGCGCGTGGGGCGCGCCGAAGTCCGTGGTCGTCGACCACCGCTTCGCGTGGGACGGCGACCGGCCGCCGGCGACGCGCTGGCAGGACACGGTCATCTACGAGGTGCACGTCAAGGGCTTCACCCAGCGGCACCCGGGCGTCCCCGCCAACCTGCGCGGCACGTACGCGGGGCTCGCGTCCGAGGCGGCGATCGCCCACTTCAAGAAGCTCGGCGTCACGGCGCTCGAGCTGCTCCCCGTGCACGAGATGGCGAGCGAGCGCGAGATCTGGGAGCGCGGGCACATCAACTACTGGGGCTACAACACGCTCTCGTACTTCGCGCCCGCCGGCCGGTACTCGTCGAGCGGGCGGCTCGGCCAGCAGGTGACCGAGTTCAAGGCGATGGTGAAGGCGCTCCACGCCGCCGGGATCGAGGTGATCCTCGACGTGGTCTACAACCACACCGCGGAGGGGAACCACCTCGGCCCGACGCTCTCGCTGAAGGGGATCGACAACTGGACCTACTACCGGCTCGTCCCGCACAACCCGCGCTACTACATGGACTTCACGGGCTGCGGGAACACGGTGAACACGCGCCACTACCAGACGCTCCAGCTCGTGATGGACAGCCTGCGCTACTGGGTGACCGAGATGCACGTCGACGGCTTCCGCTTCGACCTCGCGTCGGCCCTCGCGCGCGGGCACCACGACTTCGACCGCCTGAGCTCGTTCTTCGACATCATCCACCAGGACCCGGTCCTCTCGCGCACGAAGCTCATCGCGGAGCCGTGGGACGTGGGCGAGGGCGGCTACCAGGTCGCCAACTTCCCCGTCCTCTGGACGGAGTGGAACGATCGCTACCGCGACTCGGTGCGCCGCTTCTGGAAGGGGGACCTGCTCGCGGCCGACCTCGGCTACCGGCTCACCGGGTCGAGCGATCTCTACGCGTCGAGCGGGCGGAGGCCGTACGCCAGCGTCAACTTCGTGACGGCGCACGACGGGTTCACGCTGAACGACCTCGTCTCGTACAACGAGAAGCACAACGAGGCGAACGGCGAGGGGAACCGGGACGGCACGAACAACAACCACAGCTACAACCACGGCGTCGAGGGGCCCTCGAACGACCCGGCGGTGGTCGAGCTGCGCGAGCGGCAGAAGCGCAACCTCCTCGCGACGCTGCTGCTCTCGCAGGGGGTGCCGATGATCAACGCGGGCGACGAGATCGGCAAGACGCAGAACGGCAACAACAACGCCTACTGCCAGGACAACGAGATGTCGTGGCACGACTGGGACCTCGACGAGCGGCGCAAGCAGCTCCTCGAGTTCACGTGCCGCCTCATCGCCCTCCGGCGCAGCCAGCCGGTCCTGCGCCGGCGGACGTTCTTCTCGGGCGGCTACGTGCACGGCAGCGGGCTCAAGGACATCGTGTGGTTCCGCCCCGACGGCGGCGAGATGACGCCGGAGGACTGGACGCACCCGAACGCGCGGGCGATCGGCTACCTGCTCGGGGGCGACGCGATCTGCACGCCCGACGCGCGCGGCGAGATGATCACGGGCGACACGCTGCTCGTGCTCATCAACGCGAACCACTCGCCGCTCGAGTTCGTGCTGCCCGCGATCGAGCTCGGCGAGCGCTGGGAGGTGCTCGTCGACACGCGCACCGCCGGGGAGCCGGCGCGCACGGTGCCGGCCAGGGCAGGGGGAGAGCGCTACCTGCTCGTCGACCGCTCCGTGGCGGTGCTGCGGCTCCTCGATCGCAAGGGCACGAACACGAAGAAGAAGGTCAGCAGCAAGGCGCCGAAGTCGCGCAAGGCCTTGTAGCCGTCGCCCGGGTCCTCCGGGGCGGCCCGGCCCCCGGCGAGGTGCCCTCGCCCGGGGGCCCGCGGCGGCGCGGAGCAGGGAGGAGCCTGAGCGAGGGGGGCTCTAGCCGGGCAGCGGCTCCGCCTGCGCCGCGGCGACCCACTCCGCGAGGCCCGGGTGGCGCCACATCACCTCGGCGTACTCCGCCGCGGCGCCCGCGAGCGGGACCGCGTACGTGCGGAACCGCGTGACCACCGGCGCGAACATCGCGTCGGCGATCGTGAAATGGCCGAAGAGGTACTCGCCCTTGTCGCCGTGCGCTCGCCGGCACTCGGCCCAGATCGCCGTCACGCGGGCGATGTCCGCCTCGACCGCGTCGTCCGGCGCGATCGGGGCGATCTCCCGGCGCAGATCCATGGACATCGCGTTGCGGAGCGCGGTGAACCCGGAGTGCATCTCGCTCGACACCGACCGCGCGAGCGCGCGCGCGGCGCGATTGTCCGGCCAGAGCCGCGCCTCGGGGAAGAGCTCGGCGACGTACTCGCAGATCGCGAGGGAGTCCCAGAGGACGAGGTCGCCGTGCCGCAGCGCCGGCACCCGCCCCGAGGGGGAGCGCCGGAGGAGCGCCTCGCGCGACCCCGGCTGGTACAGGGCGATGACCTCCTCGGAGAACGGAGCGCCGGTGTGCCTCAGCGCGAGCCAGGCGCGGAGCGACCACGTCGAGTACGTCTTCGTACCTAGATACAAGACCAGCGGTTCCATCACACCTCCCGGGGGCTCGCCGTCAGATGACGAACGCGCCGGGTTCTAGTTCAGGCGCTGGCACGTGTCTCGTCCATTCGCGCTGTAACCGGCGCCTCGCCGACGAGCTGACCGAAGTCCATCTTGAGGACGCGATCCGCCACCCCGAAGTACCTGTCATCGTGGCTGATGACGATGATCGTCTTGCCGCTGGCCCTGAGCTCCGGGAGGATCTGGCGGTAAAAGACGTCCTTGAAGACGGGATCCTGGTCCGCCGCCCACTCGTCGAACAAGAGGACCGGCCGGTCTTCGAGGTACGCCGTGAGCAGCGCGAGGCGCTTCCGCTGGCCTTGCGACAGCGACGTCGTGGAGAGGACGCCCCCCTCGACAGACACCTTGTGATCGAGCTGAAGGCGAGAGAGGTAAGCGCGCGCCCGGACGTTCAGCTCGGGAGCGTCGAGCCCGATCAGGCGCTCGAACAGGTGGAAGTCGAAGAACACCACCGAGAAGAGCTGCCGGTACGCGTGCCGGTTCCGGTCCGTGATCGCCTCGCCGTCGAGCCGGATCTCGCCGGCCTCTGGCTCGTAAAGGCCGGTGAGCAGCTTCGCGAGGGTCGTCTTGCCGCTGCCGTTGCCGCCCACGATGAAGATCATCTCGCCGCGGCGCACGCCGAGGTCGATGGGGCCGAGCGTGAAGGTGTCGTCCTTCCCGTCGGATCGGTACGCGTGCGTCACGCCGGCGAGCTCCAGCCGCTTCCATTTCTCGGGGAGCGGGGCCGTCGCCTGCGCCTCGCCGGCGTCGACCTTGAGGCTCGCGCCGAGGTCCTCGACCTTCTTCACGGCGATGCCCGCCCGGCTCAGGGCCGGGAGCGCGCCGATGAGGACCTGCATGGGCGTCATCAGGTAGAGCAGGATGAGGGAATAGCCGATCAGCGCCTCGGGGCTCGCCACCTGGAAGAGCGGCAAGACGAAGAGCGTCACGCCGATGATGGTGAACACCACCCCCTGTCCCCACCCGTTCGCGGCGGTGAGCGCGACCATGCCGCGCACGTTGCTCTCCTGGACGGCCCCGGCCTCCCCTTCGAGCGACGTCGCGAGGAACGCCTCGCGGCGCCGGGCGTGGAGCTTCAGCTCCTTCACGCCGCGCGTGAGCCCGCGGAAGGTCTTCATCAGCTCGTCGGTCGCCTCGCGCGCGCGGCGGAAATGGCGCGTCGCCCGGCCCATCGGGAGCTGATACCCGATGACGCCGAGGGCGATGAGCGCGACCACCGAGGCCAGCATGACGGGCGACAGCCACCCCATGTAGAGGAGGCCGCCGACCACGACGACGAGGTTGATGCAGATGATCGGGATCTGCTGCAGCGCCGTGGTGATGACGGGGACGTCGTCCGTGAGCACCGTGAGCATCCGCGGCGTGCCGATCTCCTCGAGCTGGCGGAGCGGCGCGCCGAGGATCTTCCGGCAGATCCGCACCCGGAGATCGAAGAGCGCCCCCTGGCTGAGGCGCGTGAGCAGGACCTCCGAGTGGTAGCGCGCGAACGGGAGCAGCAGGCACACCGCGGCGAAGGACCACATCACCGCGCCGCGGTCGCCCTGCAGCGACCGGTTGATCAGCACGAGCGCCGCCGTGTTGCAGGCGCCGCAGAGCGCCCCCGCGAGGACCGCGAGGACGAGGATCCGCCGGGAATATCCGGCGACGAAGGAGAGCAGCTTCATGGATGCTCGGTGGTGGCGGGGCGCTGCCCCCGGTCCGACGGGACGCGGGCGGCCGCGACGAGGATCTGACCGAGCGAGATCCCGCCGTCGTTCGGCGGGACCAGCCGGTGGCAATACGGCGTGAGGCCCTCCTGCTTCAGGCGCCGGAGCGCGTTGATCAGGACGAACTCGTTCATGAAGACGCCGCCGCTCATGACGACGCGGCGCACGTCGTACCGCTCGGCGAGCCGCAGGCAGACGGCGGCGATCGCGTCCACCACCGTCGAGTGGAACCGGCGGCTGAGGTGCGCCGGCGTGGCGTCCGGCTCGTCGAGCGCGCGAAGGAGGTCCCGGACCAGCGGCCGGTAGTCGACGACGAGGCGGCCGTCGCGCTCGTCGATGCCGTAGCGGAGAGGCGCCGCCGTGCGGAAGTCCCGATCGAGCAGCGCCTCGAGCTCGATGGCGGCCTGCGCCTCGTACTCGACCTCGTGGCAGACGCGGAGGAGCGACGAGACGCCGTCGAACAGCCGGCCCATGCTCGTCGTGGGCGTCGCGTTCAGCCGGCGCTGCGCCATCTTCACGAACACCTCGCGGCGCTCGTCCGCGAGGTCGGCGAGCGCGGGGACGCGGAGCCCGCCGAGCTCGTCGCCGAACGTCTCCACGAGCAGCGAGATGGCGACGCGGATGGGCTCCTTGACCGCCTTGTCGCCGCCGAGGAGGTACATCGGCCGGAGGTGCCCGGCGCGCATGAAATCGCGGTAGTCGCCCACCAGGAACTCGCCGCCCCAGATCGTGTTGTCGAGGCCGTAGCCCGAGCCGTCGAAGATGACGCCGATCACGCGCTCGTTCAGCCCGTTCTCCGCCATGCAGGCGGCCATGTGGGCGTGGTGGTGCTGCACCGTGGCGACCTGCGCGCCGCCCTGGTGCTTCGCCGCCCGCGTCGAGCGGAACGCAGGGTGCATGTCGCACGCCACCGTGTCCGTCTGCACGGACAGGAGCCGCTGGACGTGCGACGAGCAGTCGACGTGCGCGCTGAACGTCGAGTCGTTCTTCAGGTCGCCGATGTGCTGGCTGATGAACACCTGGTTGTCCTTGCCGACGGCCACGGTGGTCTTCAGCTCGCCGCCGAGGGCGACGACGGCGCCGACGCCCTGCGCCAGGTGGATCGGGTACGGGGCGTAGCCGCGCGAGCGCCGGATGAACGAGAGGAGCGGCGCGTCGAGGCCCTCTGCCTCGGTGAGCCGGACGACCGAGTCGTCGACGCGGGTGCGGATATCCCGGTCGTGCAGCACGAAGTAATCCGCGATGTCGCGGAGCTGCGAGAGCGCCGTGTCGTTGTCGTACGCGATCGGGTGCCCGGAGAGGTTGCCGCTCGTCATCACGAGGACGTCGAGCGCCGGGTCCTCGAGCAGGAGGTGGTGCAGCGGCGTCGACGGCAGCATGACGCCGAAGCTCGGGTTCCTGGGGGCGATCGCGTCGGGCAGGGAGCCGGGTCGCCGGCGCAGGAGCACGATCGGGCGCTGCCGGCTCTCGAGCAGCGCGCGCTCGGGGGGGCTGAGCTCGACATGGCGGCTCGCCGCCTCGCAGTCGGCCACCATGATCGCGAACGGCTTGGCGTCGCGGCGCTTGCGCCGGCGCAGCTCCTTCACCGCCGCCTCGTTGCGGGCGTCCGCCACGAGGTGGAACCCGCCGAGGCTCTTGACGGCGAAGAGCGCGCCCTCGCGCAGCCGCTCGATCGCGAAGCGGACCGGATCTGCCGCGTCGATGGGCGCGCCGAGCCGGTCGGTGAGCGTGAGCCGGGGGCCGCACGCGGGGCACGCGTTCGGCTGCGCGTGGTAGCGCCGATCCTCGATGTCCTCGTATTCGCGCGCGCAGGCGGGGCACATCGGGAAGGTTCGCATCGTGGTCTGCGACCGGTCATACGGCATGTCGCAGATGATCGAGTAGCGCGGCCCGCAGTGCGTGCAGTTGATGAACGGATAGCGATGCCGGCGGTCGGCCGGGTCCCGGAGCTCCCGCAGGCAGTCGGCGCAGACGTCCGAGTCGGGCGGGATGAGCGTGTCCGTGTAGCGGAGATCGACGCTGCCGCGGATATGGAAGTCGTCGTGGCGGGGAGCGGGCTCGGCGAGCGCCTCCTCGCGGACGCTCGTGATCCGCGCGAGCGGCGGCGGCGACTCGACCAGCGCGCGCAGGAACGTCTGGATCTCGTCGTCTCCGGCCTGCAGCTCGAGCAGCACGCCCTGAGAGTCGTTGAGGACCCAGCCGCGCGCCCCGACGGCGCGCGCGAGCCGGTGCACGAAGGGCCGGAAGCCGACGCCCTGGACGATGCCCGAGACCCGGAAGCGGCGGGTCACGGCCGGCCGGGCGTCAGCAGAGTCGGGGGAGTTCGGCGCCATAGAGCTCCTCGAGCAGGGTTTGAGTGCCATCGGGCTCGATCATCGAGACGGCCGGCGCCGGGGCGCTCTTGACCTCGCCGATGACCGCCGCGTTGCGGCCGTACGGGTGCGCGCGGAGGATCCCGAGCACGTCACCCACCTTGTCCGCCTCCACGAACAGGCAGAGGCACCCCTCGTTGGCGAGGTGGATGAGGTTGATGCCGAGCATGTCCGCGGCCATGACGGCCTCCGGCAGCACGGGCAGCGCCGCGCGCGCGAAGGAGAGCTCCGCGCCGGACGCGCGCGCGAACTCGTGGAGGACGGCGCAGAGGCCCCCGCGGGTCACGTCGCGGATCGCCGTCACCGCGCCCCCGGGCACGCCCCGGAGGACCGCGTCGATGAGCCCGTTGAGCGGCGCGCAGTCGCTCTGCACCCGCTTCTCGAAGCCGAGCCCCTCGCGCACCGACAGCAGGTGAATGGAGTGGTTGCCGAGATACCCGCTCACGATGATCTTGTTGCCGGGCCGCACGGCGCGGCTCACGAGCGGCGGGCGCTCGAAGACGCCCACGCCGGTCGTGTTGAGGAAGAGCCGGTCGGCCTCGCCCTTGCCGACGACCTTCGTGTCGCCGGCGACGATCTTCACGCCGGCCTCCCTCGCGGCGTCGCGCGCCGACTCGAGGACGCGGATCAGCGAGGACATCGGGAAGCCCGCCTCGATGATGAGGCCCAGGGTCAGGTACAGCGGCCTCGCGCCGCTGACCGCGAGATCGTTGACCGTGCCGCAGACAGCGACCTTCCCGATATCGCCGTTGCCGAAGAACAGCGGCGTGACGACGAACGAGTCCGTTGTGACGGCGATCCGGCCCGCGGGCACCTCCAGGATCGCGCTGTCTTCCATCGCGCCGGTGTAGGTGTCGCCGAGCGTCGCGGCGATGCGCTCGACGAGCTCCCGGCTCAGGCGGGCGCCGGTCCCGTGGTCGAGGACGACCTCTTCATTCTCGTTGGCGTGCTCTCTTGTCATGTGAAGCTCCAGGGGTGGCTCCGCAGCGTCTTCGGTGAGGGTGCGTGAGGGAGACGAGGCCGCCCGGCTCCTCGGCCTCGTCGTCCCGGTTCGTCAGGCCAGCAGCTCTTCCCGGCTCGGCAGGTCGTCGCTCTGGCGAAGGCGCTTGATGATCTCCGCGCCGGGCGCGATCGCGGCGCAGTACGACGCCATCCACTCGAGGGAGCGCTTCTTGTCCTCCTCCTTGAGCGAGAACACGCAGTCCTCGGGGACCCACACCTTGTAGCCGCGGAAGAACGCGTCCGCCGCGGTGGTCTGCACGCAGATCTGGGTCTGGATGCCCGTGACGAGCACCGTCTTGACGCCGAGCTCCTTCAGCTTGTCGTCGAGGGGCGTCTCGTAGAACCCGCTGTCACGGTGCTTGACCATCACGAGGTCGGTCGGATGGACGAAGTCCTTGATCAGCTCCGCGTTGGGGGTCCCCTTGATCGCGGGGATCTCCTTGCCGCGGAAGCGGCGCTGGATCTGGGGGTCCGACGGATCGTTGATGAGCTGGAGGTGGACGACGGTGTGCCCCAGGGCGCGGATGGCGCCGAGGAACATGTTGAACTGCGGCGCCACCCGGGCGAGGAGCTCGCGACCTCCAGGCATCTTGTCGATGAACTCGTACTGAAGGTCGTTGGTGAGCACGGCGATGTTGGGCATGGGACTTCCTCTTGGATGCGGTTGATGGAATCGAGCCGAGTCGTCTGAAGAACCTTGGTTGACGGCGGCGCGCGACGGCGCGCGGCGGCGCGCGGCGAGCCGCGGCGGTCACGCCGGCGGCGGAGTGCTCCCGGCGTCACCGCCGTCCGCCTCGAGCAGCGCTGCGCGGATGCGCTCCGCCAGCGACTCGACGTGAGGCCTGCGGAGCAGCGTGTAGTGATCGCCGCGCGCGACGTGGCTCCGCAGGCCGGGGGCCCACCGGGCCCAGGCAGGCCGCGGATCCCTGCGCGGAGAGCCCTCGGCGCGGAAGAGCTCCACCCGGGCCTGCACCGCGCCGGGGGCGTAGCGCGCGAGCAGCGCGGCGTTCCGCTGGAACACGTCGAGCAGCGCCTCCAGCTCGCCGAGCGTCGTCTCGCGTGGCAGCGCGCCGAGCTCCTGCGCGCGCTCCAGCAGCCACGCGGAATGGAGATAGCCGTCGCCCAGCCCGGCGAGCTCCGCGGCGGCCGACGCGCCCGAGATGCCGGCGAGATCGGCGGCGAACTGCGCGATCGGCGGGAGATCGTCGCCGGGCTCGTCGAACGGCGGGAGGTAGGCGTCGAGCAGGACGACGGCGGCGACGCGCCGCCCGCCGCGCTCGAGGACGCGGGCCATCTCGAAGGCCACGGCGCCCCCCATCGACCAGCCGCCGAGGAGGTAGGGCCCCTCGGGCTGGACGCGGCGGAGCTCGTCGCAGTAGGCCTCGGCCATCTCGCCGAGGCTGCCGAGCGCGCGCGGCGGGGTCTCCAGCCCGAACGACTGGATGCCGTAGAAGGGGCGATCCCGCCCGAGCGCGCGCGCGAGGTCGGCGTAACAGAGGACGTTGCCGCCCACGGGGTGCACGAAGAAGAGCGGCGCGCGCGCGCCGCCGACGTGGGGCGCGTGGAGCGGGACGACGACGGAGGCGCGTCCCGGCGGCGCCCCCTGCTGCTCGCGCAGGAGCGCCGCGAGGCCCTCGGCCGTGGGCGCGCGGAACAGGCTGGTGAGTGGGAGATCGCGGCCGAAGCGGGCGCGGATCTCGGCCATGAGCCGCACGGCGAGGAGCGAGTGCCCTCCGAGCGCGAAGAAGTCGTCGGTCACGCCGACGCCGCCCGCGTCGAGGAGCTCCTCGAACAGCGCGCAGAGCTCGAGCTCGACCCTCGTCCTCGGCAGGACGCGCGCTCCTTCGGCGCCTGCGGCGAGCGCCGCGGGCGCCGACGCCGCGAGCGCCCGGCGATCGATCTTGCCGCTCGGCGTCTGCGGCCACCGCTCGAGCGGCGCGAGGACCGGCGGGACCATGTAGTCGGGCAGCCGCTCGGACAGGAACCTGCGCAGCGCGCCGGCGTCGGCGCGCCCGCCGCGTGGGATGAAGAAGGCCGCGAGCCGCACGTCGCCCGGGGCGTGCTGCCGGGTGACCACCGCCGCCTCGACCACGTCGGGGTGCGACGCGAGCACCGCCTCGATCTCGCCGAGCTCGATGCGGAAGCCCCGGATCTTGACCTGCTCGTCGAGCCGGCCGAGGAAGTCGATCTCGCCGTCCGGCAGCCACCGCACCAGGTCGCCGGTGCGGTAGAGCCGCGCGCCCTGCGCCTCGGGGAACGCCGCGCGCACGAAGCGGGACGCGGTCAGGTCGTCGCGGTTGAGGTAGCCGCGCGCGAGGCCGATCCCGCCGATGTGGAGCTCTCCGGGGACGCCGATGGGCGCCGGCTGGCCGTGGGCGTCGAGCACGTAGACCTGCGTGTTCGGCAGCGGGCGGCCGATCGTGGGCCGCGCGACGTCGGGCGCGTACTCGGCCGAGGTCGCGAGCACCGTGGCCTCGGTGGGGCCGTAGCCGTTGAGGAAGCGCCGGCCCCTCGCCCAGCGCCGCGGCAGCTCCGCCGGGCACACCTCGCCGGCGACGCACAGCACGCGCAGGTCGGGGAGCGCGTCGAACGGCACCGCCATGAGCGCCGACGGGGTCAGCATCGCCATCTGGATCCGCTGCTGCCGCAGGAGATCGACGAGCCCGGGCCCGGGCATGAGCGCCTCGGCGCGCGCGAGGCACACGACGCCGCCGGCGAAGAGCGGCACGAAGATCTCCATCACCGAGACGTCGAAGCTGAGGCGCGTGAACTGGAGGACGCGGGTCCCCGGCTCGACGCCGAGCAGCTTGCGCTGCGCCTCGGCGAACGCGGAGAGCGAGCGGTGCTCGATGAGCACGCCCTTCGGGCGCCCCGTCGAGCCGGAGGTGTAGATGACGTACGCGAGGTCGTCGGGGAGCGCCCCGGCGTCGGGGTCGTCGGCCCGCTCGTGCGCGAAGGCGGGCTCGCTCTCCCCGAGCCGCACGACGGGCGGCAGCGCCGCGGGCAGCGCCGCGAGGAGCTCGGCCTGGGCGATGAGCAGCGCGGGGCGCGCGTCCTCGATCATGAAGGCGAGCCGGTCGCGCGGGTAGGTCGGGTCGAGCGGGACGTACGCGCCGCCGGCCTTGAGCACCGCGAGGAGCGCCACGATCATGTTCGGCGAGCGCGGCATGCACACGCCGACCAGCGCGCCGCGACCCACGCCGCGGGCGCGGAGGTGGTGCGCGAGCTGGTTGGCCCGCCGGTTCAGCTCGCCGTAGCTCACCGGCGCGCCCTCGAAGAGGAGCGCCGTCCGCTCGGGGGCCTGCGCGGCCTGCGCCTCGAACAGGCGGTGCGCGCACGCGGCCCCGGGGGCGGGCTGCGAGGGGCCGGCGCCGAAGGCGCGCAGCACGAGATCGCGCTCCTCGCGCCCGAGCAGCGGCAGATCGCCGACCCGCAGCTCCGGCCGCGCGGCGCTCGCCTCGAGCAGGGCCTCGAGGTGGCCTCGCCAGCGCTCGATCGTGGCGCGATCGAACAGGTCGGCGCTGAACTCGATCCCGCCGGAGACGGCCTTGTCGCCCTCCTCCAGCGCGAGCAGGAGGTCGAACTTCGCTGTCGCCGTGTCGACGGCGAACGGCGACGCGTCGAGCTCCCCGAGCGCCCGCGGCCGCTCCGGGGCGCCCTGGAACGCGAAGGCCGCCTGGAAGAGCGGCGTGCGCCCGAGGTCGCGCTTGACCTGCAAGGCGTCCACCACCTGCTCGAACGGGACGTCCTGGTGCTCCTGGGCCTCGAGCGTGACCTGCCGGACGCGCCGCACGAGCTCGAGGAACGTGGGGTTGTCGTCGACGCGGACGCGCAGGACGAGCATGTTGACGAAGAAGCCGACGAGCGGCTCCATCTCGACCTGCGTGCGGCCGCCGGTCGGCGAGCCGACGGCGACGCCGGCGCGGCCCGTGTACCGGTGCAGCAGGGCGACGAAGCCGGCGAGGAGCAGCATGAACATCGTCGCCCCCTCGCGCCTGCCGAGCGCGCGGAGCGCCTCGACGAGCGGCGCGGGCAGGCTCACGGGGACTGTGTCGCCGCGGTGCGAGAGGGCGCTCCCGCGCGGCCTGTCGGTGGGGAGCTCCAGCGGCTCGAGGTCGGACAGCGCGCGCTTCCAGTACTCGAGCTGCCCTCGCCAGGCGTCGGCCTGCGCGCGCTGCCAGATCGCGACGTCGGCGTACTGCACGGGGAGGGGCGGCAGATCCGGCGCGCGGCCCGCGCGCGCCGCCTCGTAGAGCGCGGACAGGTCGCGGAACAGCACGGGGATCGAGCCGCCGTCGCAGGCGATGTGGTGCGCCGTGACGAGGAGCACGTGCGCCTCGTCGGAGAGGCGGAGCAGCGCCGCGCGGATCGGCGGGCCCGAGGCGAGGTCGAACGGCCGGCGCGCCTCGTCCTCGGCGGTGCGCCGCGCGGCGCGCTCCCGCTCGCGCTCGGGGACGCCGGACAGGTCGACGAGCCGCAGATCGAGGCGCACCTCGGGGATCACGACCTGCACCGGCTGGCCGCCGCGCAGCTCGAACCGGGTGCGCAGCGCCTCGTGGCGCGCGACGAGCTGATCGAGGCTCCGCGCCAGCGCGGCGCGGTCGAGCGGGCCGCGGAGCAGGAGGCCGATCGGCATGTTGTAGACCGCCGTGCCGGGCTGGAGCTCCTCGATGAACCAGAGGCGCTGCTGAGCGGGGGAGAGGGGCGCCTCCGCGCCGCGGGGCGCCGGGCCGAGCGGCTGGAGGGCGCCGCGGCCGCCGTCCCGCCGCGCGCGATCGATGCGCTCGGCGAGGGCCGCGACCGTCGGCGCGTCGAAGGCGGCGCGCAGCGGCAGCTCGACGCCGAACAGCCGCCGCGCGCGCGCGACGACCTGGACGGCGAGGAGGGAATGGCCTCCGAGCGCGAAGAAGTCGTCGGTCGCCCCGATCCCGCCGCGGCCAAGGACCTCGCCCCACACGCCCGCGAGGGCCTGCTCGGTCGGGGTCGACGGCGCGCGCCGGCCCTCGCCGGCGACGTCCTCCCGGCTGGGCGCCGGGAGCGCCTTGCGGTCGACCTTGCCGTTGGCGTTGAGCGGCCAGGCGTCGAGCTCGACGAAGGCGGACGGGACGAACGGCTCGGGCAGCCGCTCGGCGATGAACGCCCGCAGCGCCTGCGCGTCCAGCGGCCGCCGGGCGAGGAGGTAGGCGACGAGCCAGGGGCCGGACGGGCCGTCGTCCCGCGCGAGCACGAGCGCCTCGCGGACGTCGGGGTGCGCGGCGAGCGCGGCCTCGGTCTCCGCCGGCTCGACGCGGAAGCCGCGGATCTTCACCTGGTGATCCAGCCGGCCGAGGTACTCGAGCTCGCCGGTCGAGAGCCAGCGCGCGCGGTCGCCGGTGCGGTACATCCGCGCGCCCCTGGCCTCGTCGAGCGGGCAGGGGACGAACCGCTCGGCCGTCAGCTCGTCGCGCCCCAGGTAGCCGCGCGCGACCCCCGCGCCGGCGATGTAGATCTCGCCGGCCACGCCGACGGGCACCGGCTGGCGCCGCGCGTCGAGCACGTAGACCTGCGTGTGATCGATGGCCCTGCCGATCGTCGGGCGCGCCTTGGCGGTCACGGTCGCCTCGGTCGAGTACGTCGTGGTCTCGCTGGGGCCGTAGAGGTTCAAGAGCCGCGCGACGTGCGGCAGCGCGAGCACGTCGCGCGCGAGCGAGGCGCGGAGCGGCTCGCCGGCGAGGCACACGGTCCGCACGGACGCGGGGATACCGGAGACCGCGAGGAGCGCGGCCGCGGCGGACGGGACCGTGTTGAGGAGCGTGACCTCGCGGGCGCGCCGGAGCGCGGGCAGCGCGAGCGCGTTGTCCGCGAGGACGACCTTGCCGCCCCAGCAGAGCGGCACGATCAGCTCGAAGACCGAGAGATCGAAGCACGTGGACGTCGACGCGAGGACGCCGGCGAGCTCCTCGTCCGAGAACGCCCGCCGCGCCCACCACGCGAGCGCGACGGCCTGGCGGTGCTCGATCACGACGGCCTTGGGCCGGCCCGTCGAGCCGGAGGTGTAGATGAGGTACGCCGCCTGGTCCGGCCGGCCCGCCTCCAGCGCGGCGGGCGCCTCGTCCTGCGCCGCGTCGGCGACGATCTCGTCGAGCAGGAGGACCTCGGCCGACCCGGCCGGCACGAGCGTCGAGAGCGCGCGCTCGGTGATGAGCAGCTGCGCGGCCGCGTCCTCGAGAATGAGCGCCAGCCGCTGGGCGGGGTAGCCCGGGTCGAGCGGCACGTGGACGCCGCCGGCCTTGAAGATGGCCCAGATGGCCACGACCATGTCGAGCGTCCGCCGCACGCACAGGCCGACGCGCGTCTCCGGCCGCACGCCGCGCGCGCGCAGCCGCAGGGCGAGCGCGTCGGCGCGGCGGCGGAGCTCGCTGTAGGTGAGCTCGCCGCCGTCGGACGCCACGGCCACCGCCTCGGGCGACCGCTCGGCCTGCGCGTCGAGCAGCTCGTGCAGGCACGCGGCGGGCGGCGGCGGGGTGCTCGTCTCGTTCCACGAGATCAGCACCTCGCGCCGCTCGCGCGGCGTGAGGAGCGGGAGCTCGGCGACGCGGCCGCCCGGATCCGCGGCGGCGGCGCGGAGGATCGTCTCGTAATGCCCCGCGAGCCGCGCGACGGTCCCGGGGTCGAACAGATCGAGATCGAACTCGATGGCGCCCTCGATCGCCTCGCCGGACTCGGTGAGGAAGAGCGTCAGATCGAACCGCGCCTGCTCGGTCTCCAGCGCGACGGGCGACACCTCGACGCCCGGCAGCGCGAGCGCGGGCGGGGGCACGTTCTGGAGCGCGAACATCACCTGGAAGAGCGGGTTCCGGCTGAGGTCCCGCTCCACGGCGAGCGCGTCGACGACCACCTCGAACGGCAGGTCCTGGTGGGCGTACGCCTCGAGCGCGTCGGCCTTCACGCGGCCGACGAGCTCCGCGAACGTCGGCTCGCCGTCGAGCCGCGCGCGCAGGACGAGCGTGTTCACGAACAGCCCGATGAGCGGCTCGATCTCGGTCCGCCCGCGGCCGGCCACCGGCGTGCCGACGCAGAAGTCCTCCTGGCCGCTGTAGCGGTGGAGCAGCGCCTCGAAGGCGGCGAGGAGCGTCATGAACAGCGTGGCCCCGAGCTCCTGGCTACGGCGCCGGAGCGCGGCGGCGAGGTCGGGCGGCAGCTCGAACCGGTGCGTGCGCCCGCGGCGCGACGGCGTCGCGGGGCGGGGGCGGTCGGTGGGGAGCTCGAGCGGCGGCGCGCCGTCGAGCCTGCGCCGCCACACCTCCCGCTCGGCCTGGAGCACGTCCGGGGTGAGCTCCTGCCGCTGCCAGGCGGCGTAGTCGGCGTACTGGACGGGCAGGGGGGCCAGCCGCGGCGCCTCCCGCCGCGCGAACGCCGCGTACGCCGCGGTGAGCTCGCCCGCGAGCACGCCGAGCGACCACCCGTCCGAGGCGATGTGGTGGAGCGTGATGACGAGCGCGTGCTCCTCGGGCGCGAGCCTGAACAGCGACGCGCGCAGGAGCGGCCCCTTCTCCAGATCGAACGGCCTCGCGGCCTCCTCCGACGAGAGGCGCTGCAGGGCCGCCTCGCGCTCGGGCGCGGGGAGCGCCGCGAGGTCGACGAGGGGGAGGGGCCACGCGTCCGGCGCGGCCTGGAAGCGCTGCACCGGGCGGCCGTCGACGGCGTGGAGCGTGGCGCGCAGGACCTCGTGCCGCCGGACCACCTCCGCGATCGCGGCCGCGAGCGCCTCCACGTCGAGCGCGCCGCGCAGCCGGAGCGCCGCGGGCACGTTGTACGTGGCGCTCTCCGGCTCGAGCTGATCGAGGAACCAGAGCCGCTGCTGCGCGAAGGACAGCGGCGCCTCCGCGCCGCGCGGCGCCGGAGAGAGCGGCCGCGGCGCCGGGCGCGCGCCCCCCCGCGCCGCTCGCTCGAGCTGCGCGGCGAGCCGGGCGACGGTCGGCGCCTCGAAGAGCGACCGCACCGCGACGTCGACGCCGAGCACGTCGCGCAGGCGGGCCGCCGCGCGCGTGGCCGACAGCGAGTGCCCGCCGATCGCGAAGAAGTCGTCGTGCACGCCGACGCGCTCGACCCCGAGGACGGCGCGCCACACGTCGCTGATCGCCTGCTCGAGGCCGGTGCGCGGCGCCGTCTGCGCCGCGAGCTCCCCGGGGGCGGTCCACGCGGGCGCGGGCAGCGCCTTGCGGTCCACCTTGCCGTTCGCGCTCAGCGGGAGGGCGTCGAGCGGGACGATCGCCGCCGGGACCATGTAGCCCGGCAGGCGCGACGCGAGCTGCTCCTTGAGCGCGCCCGGATCGAACGCGGGGGCCTCGGGCACGACGTACGCGACGAGCCGCGGATCTCCCGGCGCGTCCTCGCGCGCGACGACAACGACGTCGCGGATCCCCGCGCACCGCGCGATGACCGACTCGATCTCGCCGAGCTCGATGCGGAAGCCGCGGAGCTTGATCTGGTGGTCGATCCGACCCAGGAACACGAGCTCGCCGCCGGGCAGGCGCCGCACCAGATCGCCCGTCCGGTAGAGGCGCGCCCCCGCCGCGCGGGAGAACGGATCCGGCAGGAACGCCGCCTCCGTGCGCTCCGGGTCGTGGAGGTACCCCCGGCCGACGCCGTCGCCTCCCACGTACAGCTCGCCGGCGACGCCGAGCGGCACGGGCTGACGCCGCCGATCCAGCACGTAGAGCTGCGTGTTCTGGATCGGGCGCCCGATCGGCACGTACGCCGCGTCCTCCGGCGGGGGCTCGGCGATGACGTGCTGGGCGACGTCGTCCGAGCACTCCGTCGGGCCGTACGCGTTCATCAGCGGGATCTGCGGGTAGAGCGCGAGCCACCGGCGCGCGAGATCCGGCGCGAGCGCCTCGCCGGTGAGCATGAGCCACCGCAGGCCGTCGAGGCGCGGCCGCCACGCCGGGCGCGACTCCAGCTCGTCGAGCGCGCCGCGCAGCAGCGACGGGACGACCTCGAGGACGGTGATGCCGAGGTCCCCCACGGCGTCGAGCAGCCGCACGGGATCGGTCGCGATCTCGTCCGGCACGAGCCGGCACGCCCCGCCCGCGAGCAGGGCGGAGAGGAGCTGCCACACCGAGATGTCGAAGCTGATCGGCGCCGTCTGCGCCACGACGTCCGACGGCCCGAGCCCGAGGGAGCGCACCTTCGCGAACAGGTGGTTGAGCATCCCCCGGTTCTCGACCATCGCCCCCTTGGGCGCGCCGGTCGATCCGGACGTGAAGATGACGTACGCGAGGTGCTCCGGCCGCGCGCGGGCAGGAGCGGCGGCGGCGCCGGACGCCGTCGCGCCCGCGGCGAGCAGCTCGCCCGCCGAGAGCGCCTCCGGCGCGGCCGGGCCGGCGGCGGCGATCTCGCCCCGCAGCGCGCCCGGGATCGCGTCGCCCACGAGGAGGAGCGGGGCGCCCGCGCGCGCGAGGATGTCGGCGTTGCGGTGCGCCGGGTGCCCGGGGTCGAGCGGCACGTACGCGCCGCCCGCCTTGAGGGCGCCGAGCGCGAGCACAGCGAAGTCGAGATCGCGCCGCGTCAGCAGGCCGACGAGGCGATCCGGGCCGACGCCGCGCGCGCAGAGCGCCTGCGCCGCCTGGTCGGAGAGGCGGTCGAGCTCCGCGTACGAGAGCCGCTGCTCGCCGCAGGCGACGGCGATCCGCGCGGGGGTCCGGGCGGCCTGCTCGCGGAAGAGGTCGTGGAAGCAGGCGTCGGGGAGGGGCGCCGCGGTCTCGTTGCAGCCCGCGATCAGGGTGCGCTCCTCGTCCGGGGTGAGCAGCGGGAGCTCGTCGATCGGGCGGTCCGGCGCCTCCGCGGCGGCGCGCAGGAGCACGCCCAGGTGACCCGCCATGCGCTCGATCTCGTCGCGCGCGAGGCGGTCCTCGCGGTACTCGAGCGCGGCGACGAGCTCGCCGTGGAGGCGCGCCACGCTGAGCCCCAGATCGAACTTCGCGGTGCCCTCCACGGCCCCGTCGGGCGCCCAGAGCACGGGCCGCCACAGCGCCCCCTCGACGCCCGCAGGCGGCTCCGAGGGGCTCTCCAGCACGAAGCTCGCCTGGACCAGCGCGTCCCGATCCCCCTCGCGCCGGAAGCCGGCGGCGCGCGCGATCTCGTCGAACGGCAGCTCGGCGTGCTCCATCGCCTCGGCCATGGTCCGGCGCACGCGGCGGACGAGCTCGCGGTAGCTCGGGCTCCCGCCGAGATCGACGCGCAGGACGACGGTGTTCGCGAAGAAGCCGACGATCTCCTGGTGCTCGGGGCGGCTCCGGTTGGCGACGACGACGGCGATGCCGAGGTCCTCCTGCCCCGTGGTGCGGTGCAGCAGCGCCGCGTAGATTGCCGCCAGGGCGACGAAGAGCGTCGCGTTCTCCGCGCGCGCGGCGGCGAGCGCCGCCTCGACGTGCGGCGCGGGCAGCGAGAAGCGCACCGTCCCGCCGGCGAACGGCGACGCCGCCGGGCGCCGGCGCTCGGCGCCGAGGTCGAGCCGCGGCAGCCCCCCGAGCTTCGCCTTCCAGTAGGCGCGCTCCGCGTCCATCCGCGCGAGCGCGGCCCGCTGCGCGCGCGCGTAGTCGGCGTACCCGAGGGGCGGCGCCGGCCGCGCGTCGGCCCGGCCGGCCGCGCGCGCGGCGTAGGCCGCCGCGAGATCGCGCACGAGCACCTCGATCGACCGGCCGTCGGTCACGAGGTGGTGCTGCGCGAAGAGGAGCACGTGGTGGCGCTCGCCGAGCGACACCAGGCACACCCGGAGGAGCGGCCCCTCCTCGAGCGCGAACGGCCGCTGCCCCCACGCGGCGGCGAGCGCGCGCAGGCGCTCCTCGCGCTCCTCGGCCCCCGCGCCCTCGACGCGCGCGCGGGCGAGGGGCACCGCCACCTCGGGGAGCACGATCTGCCGGGGCTCCCCGGCGATCTCGCGGAACACCGTGCGCAGCGCCGGGTGCCGGCGGACGACGGCCGCGAGGCTCTCCTCGAGCTTCGCCTCGTCGAGCGCCCCGACGATCCGGGCGCCGAACACCACGTGGTAGAGCGGGCTCTCCGGCGCGAACCGGCAGAAGAACCACAGGCGGAGCTGGTGGGACGAGAGCTCGATCGGCTCCCCCGCCGCCGCGGCGGGCGCGAGGGCGGGCGCGGGCGACGGCGCGTCGAGGGCCGACGCGAGCGCCGCCGCGAGCTCCTCGACCGTCCCCGCCTGCCAGACGAGCTGCGCCGGCACCGCGACGCCGAGCAGCTCCTCGAAGCGCGCCTGCAGCTCGACGCCCGCGAGCGAGTCGAGCCCCAGCGCCATGAGCTTCGAGGTCGGGGCGACGCTCCCGACGTCCACCCGCGCGAGCCGGGCGAGCTCCTCGCGCGCCACCTCCACGAGCAGGCCCGCGCGCTCCGGCGCGGGCACCGCGCGCAGCGCGAGGCGCATCATCCGCGCCGGATCGGCCGCGGCGCGCGCCCGCTCCGCCCCCGCCGGCGCCTCCGGCGCGACCGACACGGCGAGCGTCTCGAGCGTCCCGTCCCGGAACCCCTGCGCGCACGCGTGCCGCTGGATTTTTCCACTCGACGTCTTCGGGATGGTGCGCGGGCGGAGCAGCACCACCGCGTGCGGCTGCACGTCGTGCTCCCGCGCGATCGCCGACCGCAGCGCCTCCACGACGTCCGGCGGCGCCTCGCCCCCGCCCCGCGTGTCGAGCTCGGCCGCGACGGCGAGCCGCTCCTCCCCGCCGACCTCGATCGAGAACGCCGCGGCGCAGCCGGGGCGAACGCGCGGGTGCGCCGCCTCCACCGTCCGCTCGATGTCGTCGGGGTACAGGTTTCGCCCGCGGATGACGATGAGGTCCTTGATGCGCCCGGTGACGAACAGCTCCCCTCCCGAGAGGAAGCCGAGGTCCCCTGTCCTCAGGTACGGCCCGGCGTCGTCGCCCTCGAGGCGCGCGCCGAACGTGCGCGCCGTCTCCTCGGCGCGGCCCCAGTACCCGCCCGCGACGCTCGGGCCGGCGACCCAGATCTCGCCGATCTCGCCGTCCGCGCGGCGCTCGCCGCCCTCCGGCGACACGATGGCGACGCGCGACCGCGGCGCCCCCGACGACACGAGCCGCCGCGCTCCAGCGGCGGCCGGGTCCACCTCCAGCGAGACCCCCCGCGCGAGCGCGCCCGCGTCGACGCTCACGCAGGCGGGCGGCGCGGCGCGGAGGCCGCCGGAGACGAGCAGCGTCGCCTCCGCGAGCCCGTAGCACGGGTAGAACGCCTCCCGGCGGAAGCCGCAGGGCGCGAACGTCGCCGCGAACCGGTCCAGGGTCTCGGCGCGGACCGGCTCCGCGCCGTTGAACGCCACCGTCCACGAGCGGAGGTCGAGCGCCGCCAGGTCCTCGCGCGTCGCCTTGCGCGCGCAGAGATCGTACGCGAAGTTCGGCCCGCCGCTCGTCGTGGCCCGGAAGCGCGAGATCGCCTGGAGCCACCGGATCGGCCGCTCCAGGAACGCGAGCGGCGACATCAGCGTGCAGGGAAAGCCGACGAAGATCGGCTGCAGCACCTTGCCGATCAGCCCCATGTCGTGGAAGAGCGGCAGCCACCCGACGCCCGACGAGCCCGCGTCGTGCTCGAAGCCGGCGAGGATGGCGCGCTCGTTGGCCATCACGTTCGCGTGGCTCACCATCACCCCCTTGGGGTGCCCGGTGGAGCCCGACGTGTACTGGAGGAACGCGAGCGTCTCCCCCGAGATCGCCGGCGCGCGCCACGCCGAGGCCGCGCCGGGATCGATCGCGTCCGTGGCGATCCAGCGCAGCTCGGCGAGCTCCGGCGCCTGCTGCCCGAGCGCCTCCGCCATGAAGGCGATCTGCGCTGTCGACAGGACGAACCTGGCGCCCGCGTCGCGCGCGATCGCGCGGAGCCGCGGCAGGGTGCGATCCATCTGGGCGGGGTTCGGCGGGTAGGTCGGGACCGCGACCACGCCGGCGTAGACGCAGCCCATGAACGCCGCGATGAAGTCGAGCCCCGGCGCGTACAGGAGCAGCGCGCGCTCCCCGGCGCCCCCCGCCGCCTGCAGCGACGCGGCGATCGCCGTGGCGCGGGCGTGGAGATCTCGATACGTCCACTCCTCCGCGCCGCCGTCCACGTCTCCTGTCGTCAGGAACCGGAAGGCGAGGGCGTCGCCCTGGGCCTCCGCGCGCGAGCGGAG
This sequence comes from Sorangium sp. So ce406, assembly GCF_051474675.1. Taxonomy (NCBI): domain Bacteria; kingdom Pseudomonadati; phylum Myxococcota; order Polyangiales; family Polyangiaceae; genus Sorangium; species Sorangium sp. So ce406. The sequence continues at coordinate 3,116,539 of NZ_CP150340.1, forward strand.
GAGATCCACCAGGGTCGCGCAGCGACCCAGATCACGCAACACGTCACCGTTCATCGAAAAGCTCCAGCGCTCTGTCGCGCTCCGTCGCGCTCTGCGAGAGGCCCGCCCGGCGTCAGCGCGTCATGTCGAAGAAGTCGTCGATCCACACAACGTCGCCCGCCGACTCGGCGCGCGCGTAAACCCACCTCGCCACGGCGAGGTCGAGCGTCCCCATCCCGAACGGCGAGAACACGATGGGCTTCGTCCGCGGCACCGCGCGCTCACCGAGGAGCACCTCGGCGAGCGTCCCCGTCACGAAGTCGCGCCGGCCGGACTCCTGCTCTGCGAGGTGGAGCGACGTCCCGGCGCTCATCACGTGCTCGACGCTGTCCACCACGTTGAACGATGAGAGGACGATGCTGGGCGACAGGTCGCGGAGCGACAGGTGCAGCACGACCGGCCTGTGGGAGAACCAGCTCGGATCGTGGACGTGCGGCGCCCCGGCCGAGGTCGTGAACACCAGGAGATCGCTCTGCCGCACCACCGTCTCCAGGTCCTTCGCCACCCGGACACGGCGGCGCCAGGCCGGATCGAAGGCGCCTTCCATGAACCGCTCGGGCTCGGCGGGGTTCGTGTCGTACAGGAGCACTTCCGGGATCTCCCAGCCGAGGCGCGACAGCAGCGAGACGACGTACCGGGCGATGAGCCCCGTCCCGACGATGCCCAGCGTGCCCGCGCGCCGCCCCCCGGAGAGCGCCGCCGCGGCGGAGACCGCGGAGGCCGCGGTGCGCGCCGCCGAGATGATCGACCCCTCGAGGCACGCGAACGGATACCCGTTGTCCGCGCGGTTCAGGACGATCACCGCCGACGCGCGCGGGACGCCTTGCCGGATGTTCGCCGGATAGCTGGCGATCCACTTGATCCCCGATACGGGCTCACCACCGCCGAGGTGGGCCGGGAGCGCGATGATCCGCGCGTCCGGCCGGTCAGGGAAGCGGAGGAAATAGCTGTTCGGACAGACCACCTCGCCCCGGTGGCCCGCGAGGTACACGTCCTCGACCGCCTTGACGCACTCCTCGGGGTTACCCTCGATGAGGCGACGAATGACACTGCCAGAGACCACACCAAAGCGCATCGCTCATCCCTCGGCGTAACGCGACGCCCACGCGGGGTTGTAAACGGTGTCCAGATAAGGCACGCCGCGATCGGCGCAGAGGAAAAGGACCTTCGGCCTCGTGAGGCCGCTCGCGCGGCTGAAATACCGCTGGATCGCCGCGTAGACAGTCCCCGTCGAGCCGCCGACGAGCAGCCGGTGGCGGTCGAGGAGGGTGCGGCACGCGGCGATCGACTCGACCTCTGGCACGATCACGACATCATCGATCAGCGCCTCCCGGAGCAGGTCCGGCACGACCCCCGCGCCGATCCCCGGGATGCGCCGCGGCCGCGGCGGTCCGCCGAAGATCACCGATCCCTCGGCGTCCACCGCGATGATCTTGATCCCCCGGAAATGCTCCTTCAGCCGACGCGACAGGCCCGCGACAGTCCCCGCCGAGCTCACGGCGACGAACGCGAAGTCGAGCTCCTGGAACGCGTCGCAGATCTCCCGGCCCGTCGTGTGGAAGTGGGCCATCATCCCGTCGGGGTTCCTGTACTGGTTCGGCCAGTACGATCTCGGGAGCGCGGCGCAGAGCGACTGCACGCGATCGAGCCTCGTCTTGAGGAAGCCCCCCGTGTCGTCCTCCTCCTCGACCTTCACGACCCGCGCGCAGAGCGAGCGGAGCACGTGCTCGTTCACCGCGGAGATGTGGGGGTCGATCACCGGGATGCAGTCGAGCCCGAGGAGCTGCGAATACGCGGCGAGGGCGATCGCGAAGTTGCCCGAGGACGACTCCACCACCGTCGTCCCGGGGCCGATCTCGCCGCGCTCGATCGCCTTCTTGAGGATCCAGAGCGCGGGGCGGTCCTTGATGCTCCCGACCGCGTTGCAGTACTCGAGCTTGACGAAGAGCTCGAGGTGCTCGTGATCGAGCCGCACGACCGGCGTGCCGCGGAGCATGCTGGCGAGCGCGGCCGCGCGCGCCAGGAGTTGCTGTTCGTTAAGCATGCAAGCTTTACCACCCTGAAGGCAACGGACACGCGATGACGGACAGGCGATGACGGACAGGCGATGACGCGCTAGGCCGCCCGCGGGCGCAGGCAGACCAGCCGCTGCGACCAGAGCCCCTCGATCTCGAGGACCGCCTTCTGCATGCGCGCGGGATCGCCCGCGCCCGCCTCGCCGAGCAGCTCGCCGATCGAGCGCGCGCCGTCCGCGCGCACCAGCGCCTCGCCCACGTCGGGCGACACGCCCACCCGCACCCCGGCGTCGTACGTGTTCCGCAGCTCGAACACCGTGGCCGCGCGATCCATCGCCACGAATCGCCGTATCTGGTCCACGCGGACGTGCCTCGGGATCTCGAGCGCGAGCGTCGCGAGGTCCTCCCACGTCCACGGGCGCTTCTCGACGAAGAAGTCGCCGATCGCGAGGTAATGCAGCCCCGTCGTCAAGAAGCTCGTCACCACGTCGTGCGCCGAGTCGACGATCGGCTCCACGTTGTTGTTGAACGAGGTGTTGAGCAGCACCGGCACGCCCGTCCTGTCCTTGAACGCCTTGAGGAGGCTCCAGAACCGCGGGCTCGACCGCTCCGACACGGTCTGGACGCGGGCCGTGCCGTCCACGTGCGTCGTCGCCCCGAGGACGTCCCGCTTGTCCTCACGCACCTTCATGACGAAGATCATGAACGGGAACTCGTCCTCTCCGGGCGGCAGCTCGAAGTACTCGCGCGCGTCCTCCGCGAGGACGGCGGGGGCGAACGGCCGGTATGCCTCGCGCTTCTTGACCATCGCGTTGACGAGGTCCTTGTTCGCGGCCGGCCTCGGGTCGGCCAGGATGCTCCGCTGGCCGAGCGCGCGCGGGCCGAACTCCGATGCTCCTTGCGCCCAGCCGACGGCGGCCCCGCCGGCGATCACGTCGGCGACGCGCGCCGGCAGATCCTCGGCGCGCTCGTGGCGCACGAAGCGGGACCAGGCGGCGAGCTCGCGGGCGATCTCCGCCTCGCCGCCCACGTCGCTGCCCCAGGACACGTGCTCGAGCCGCCGACGCGTCTTCAAGGCCCCCTCGGCGAGGGTCACGTGCAGCGCGGCCCCGAGCGCGCAGCCCGCGTCGTGCGCCGCCGGTTGCACGAAGACCCGCTCGAACATCCCGGAATACAGGATCTTCCCGTTCATCGTGCAGTTGTGCGCGACGCCGCCTGCCAGGCACAGCCGCGTCTTGCCCGTCGCCTCGCGCTGGTGGCGGAGCACGTGCAGCACGATCGCCTCCAGCGCCTCTTGCAGCGACGCCGCGACGTCCCGGTGCTGCTGGGTGAAGGGGCCGCCCTTCCTGCGCACCTCGATCACCTGCGCGAGCGCGCCCACGCGATCGCGGTGAACCTCGTAGTCGCCGTCCGGCAGCAGCGTGTAGAGCGCGCTCATCTGCGCGCGGAACTTCGCGGGATCGCCGTAGGGCGCGAGGCCCATCACCTTGTACTCGTCGAAGACCCCGTAGCCGAGCAGCGATATCACCGAGACGTAGAAGTTCCCGAGCGACTTCGACTCCGGGATCGTCGAGAGGACCTCGATCCGGTCGCCCGAGCCCACGGCCACGAGCCCGGACAGGAAGTCTCCCGAGCCGTCGATGGCCACGATGAGGCTGTCGTCGTAGCCGGACAGCAGGTAGGTGCTCGCCGCGTGCGCCTGGTGGTGCGGCACGAACACGATCTTGTCGCGATTGATCGGGCGCCCCAGCCCCTGGCCGAGCTTCGCTGCGAGCAGCGTGCGCGCGTCGATCCGCGGCAGCGTGCCCCCGGTCAGGAGCCGCACCCGCCCGAGGAGCGCGTTGCAGTACTCCTCGCTCGCGTAGAACGCGATCCGGTCGACCTCATCGATGCTCACGCCGCGCCGGGCGAGGCAGAAGCGCGTCGCCTCGATCGGGAACTTGTTGGAGTGCTTGATGCGGTTGAGCCGCTCCTCCTCGATCCCCGCGACGATCTCCCCGTCGTCGACGAGCACCGCCGCGCCGTCGTGCGTGAAGCTCTGCGGGATGTCGTACATCTCCTCGTGGGCGAAGCTCAACCCGCCAGAAAGCCCCAGCGTCAGCATGTTTCCTCCTTGCCGCTCGCGCTCATCGCGCCATCGAGCCACGGCGACGACGCCGCGCCGTCGAACTCGCCCTCTCCGAGCGCTCGCCGCCCGTGGGCGCGCTCGATGACGGCGTTCACCTCCGGCCCGAGCGGGCCGAAGACGACCTCCCTGGACAGGCGCTCGAGGACGTTGTCGCCCGCGAACGCGCGCGCCCCGACGACGCCGCGCGCCGCGGCGACGATCTCCTCGGCGCACCGCGTGCCCGTGTACTTCGCCGCCCCGGCGAGCTCGTAGAGCCGCGGGAGCCGCTCGGCGCGGTCCTTCGCGCCGCGGATCGCGCCCATCGCCTCGCCCGCCTCGCGGACCGCCGCGCACGCGGCGCGGTAGCGGATCACCAGGCGACCGACGTCGACGACCATGCCGTCGAGCTCGGCGAGCGGCGCGCCCTCCCGGGCGCGGACAGCGCGCAGGAACCGGCGCGACTCCTCGATCGCCTGGGCCGCGGCGCCCAGGTACAGCGCCGGGATCAGCGCCTGGTGCCACACCATCTCGAACAGGAGGAGCTGCATCACCTCCGGCCCCTGGCCGCCGAGCAGGAGGTCCTCGTCCGGGACGAAGAGATCGTGAAACACGATCTTGCGCGTGTCCGAGTCGATCATCGCGTCCGGGAACAGGTACGGGCCGATCTCCACGGCCGGGTTGCCCCGCGGGCGCGTCATGAAGACAGCGGGGAAGCCCTCCTCGAGCGCTGTCGTGAAGATGAGGAGATCTCCCTCGGTCGCGAGCGACGTGTACGACGCGGCGCCGCTCACCACGTGGCCGCCGGCGACCTTCCGGGCCCTCGTGCCCACCGCGCCCACGCGGTCCGCGTGAACCCGCGAGTTCGTGTTCGCGACGAGCCGGCGCCCCTCGACGATCTCGGAGAGCAGCGCGCGCCGCCGCGCGTCGAGCCGCTCGTCATCGCTGATGGGGAAGGTGGCGATCGCGGAGCTCACATAGAAGTGGTTCTCCACCGCGAGCGCGACAGCCGGCGAGATGCCCCCGAGCCGGTGCAGCACGTGCGCGCACGCGCGGAACAGCCCGGCCGCGTCCCCCTCGTAGACGAGCCCGAGAAACGGCAGATCCGTCGACCGGAACACCCGGTAAAAGGCCGGGAGATCCCGCTCCGCGAGCGCCTTCTTCAGGGCGTCGGCCGCGAGCTGCGTTTGCCGCGCGAGATCCAGCCTGATACGCGCCTTGCGTCCAGCGCCCATGGTCATGTCATTCGAGCTCACGGCTCTTCTCCTTGCGTCCGTCGTGTCCCACGCCCGCGTGGCCGCCCCGTCCGGCGGGCCCCCTCATGCGCGCTCGGCCGGCGCGAGCCGGACGAGCCGCTCTGTCCAGAGAGCCCAGAGCTCGTCCGCGACGTCGGCCCCCGCGCCGTCGAGCAGCGCCGCCGCCGGGCGCCTGCCGTCGGCGTTCACCAGCACGTCGTACGCCGATCGGGAGATCTTGCGGCGGAGCCCGCGGTCGTAGCTCGTCCGCAGCTCCCAGGCGTCGCCCGCGCGCGCGCCGTCGTGCCAGCCGCGCGTGCGGCACACCTGGGTCGAGCGCGGGACCTCCACGGCCAGGCGGAGCCGCTCCTCGAGCGGCGCGGGCTGCTTGCGGACGAGCGCGTCGTCCACGAAGGCGGCCTCGAGGCCGCTCGTGAGGAGCAGCGCGACGATGTCATCGACCGTCTCGGCGGGCGGCTCCGCCCCGTTGTCGAGCGACGTTACGAGCAGCGCGCCGACCCCGGAGATCTCCTTGAACGCGCCGAGCAGCGCGAACAGCCTCGGATCCGCCTCCTTCCGCACCACCTGCGCGCGGACCGTGCCGTCCGCGTGCAGCGCCGCCGCCAGCGCCGCGCCGCGCTCGCGCCGGACGCGCAGCGCGAAGCTCTTCCAGCGGAGCTGGTCGGGCGGGCACGGCAGCATCAGGTGCTCGGCGGCGTCCTCCGCGAGCATCGCGACCGAGAGCGGCCGGTGCGGCGCGCGCCGCTTCATCGCGTTCAGCGCCCCCCGCTGCCGCTCGTCCCGCGGATCCGCGACGATCACGCGGCGCCCGAGCGCGACGAGCCCCATCTCCGAGCGGCCGTTCGCCCACCCGAGGGCGGCGCCCCCGGCGATGAGCTCGGCGGCGCTCCTGGCCGGCGCCGCGGGGCGCTCCGCGGTCACGAGGGCGCCCCAGCGGCGCAGGGCGGGGAGCACCGCGTCGGCGGTGCCGAGGTCCGTCCCCCAGCTCACGTGATCGAGCGGCGCGCGGCGCGGCGGCGCGTCGCCCGCGTAGAGCGCCGCGCCGAGGGCGCACCCGGCGTCGTGCGCCGCGGGCTGGACGAACACCTCATCGAACAGGCCGCTCGCGAGGACACGGGAGTTGACCGCGCAGATCTGCGCGCCCCCGCCGGCCAGGCACAGCCGCCGGACGCCGCTCGTCGTGCGGTGGTGCCGCAGCACGTGCAGCACGATCTCGGAGATCGCCTCCTCCAGCGCCGCGATCACGTCCTTGTGCGCCTGCTCCACCGGCTCGCCGCGCAGCCTGCCCGGCGCCTTCGCGAGCACGGCCGGCAGGCCCTGGAACGCGAGCTCGTAGTCGCCGTCCGGCAGCAGTTTGTACACGCCGCGCATGGCGGCGCGGAGCGCGGCCGGGTCGCCCTGCGGGGCGAGCTCCATCGCCTCCGCCTCCTCGAAGGGGCTGTACCCGAGCGCGCGGATCGCGCGATGGCACAGCTCCCCGAGCGACTTCTGCGGTGAGAAGGCCGCCAGCTGCGTGAGGCACGACCGGCTCCCCGCGGCGGACGTCCCGGTGAAGACCCCGCCCTCGTTGTCGATCACGTAGACGAGCGCCTGCTCGAAGCCCGACATCGCGACGGCGCTCACCGCGTGCGTCAGCAGGTGCGGCACGAAGACGATCCGCGCTGGATCGATCTCACACCGCATCTCCCGCTGGATGGCGGCCCGGAGCAGCCCGCGCGCGTCCGGGATGCCGGCGAGCTCGGGGAACGCCGCGCGCAGGCGCCCCACGAGGAAATTGGCCGTCTCCTCGCCCGAATAATAGGCGATCCGGTCCACGTCCCCGAGCGCGACGCCCCGCTGCCTCAGGCAGGCCCGCAGCGCGTCGAACGGGAACTTGTTCGTCCGGCGAACGCGGTTCAGCCGCTCTTCCTCGACCGCGGCCACGACCTGCCCGTCCTCGACCAGCACGGCCGCCGCGTCGTACGTGAAGTACTGCGGCGCGTCGTAACGGCAGTCGTAGACAGGGTCCAAGCCCCCTGCGAGGCCCAGAGTCAGCATGCGCTCCTCCATCCTTTCGGTTGGGACGTTCGCCGTCCTCGCCGCCCTATCGCAACGGCCGTTCCATCGAGCGGTGCGGTCATTCCGGCGGCGGCACCGGGAGGGAGTGATCTATTTGTTAAGCTTCTTTAAGAAGCTGAAGAAACGAGGACCGATAGGGGGCGAGCGACGCGCGGACCTTCGCCGAGGTGCGCTCGAGGCTCTCGGTGCATTGAAGGTCTTTCGGTTTGATGCCGAGCTTTGCGAGGCGGCTGTACACGTACGGCAGCGACCGATTGATCCGCCGTGACAGCTCGCGCGCGCTCCTCGTCTCCCTGGCGCATTTCAGGAACAGCAGGTCGTCGAGCTTCTCGATCCCTCGCAGGTGGAGCTGGGGAGCCGCCGCGGCGTCCGGCGCGGGCCCGAGCTGCTGGGCGAGCAGGTCGAGCCCGCACGCAGCCGTCCAGTTCTCCTCGGGGGTCCGCGCCGGGTCTCGCACCAGGAAGTACCGCTCGACGGCGTTGCGGAGCTCGCGGACGTTGCCCCGGTACACCCCGCCGCTCGCCAGCTCGCCGACGGCGCTCACCTCGCGCGCGGGCAGCGGCGCGCGGTAGCGCTCGCCCATCTCCAGGGCGAGCACCCGCGCGAGCGTGCGCAGATCGTCCGGGCTCGGCGGGGGCACGACGATCGTGAACACGCTGAGCCGGAAGAACAGGTCGGTCCGGAACGTCGCGTCGAGCCCGGCGGCGAGGTCCCGGTTCGTGGCGGCGAGGATGCGGACGTCCGCGCTCCGCTCCTCGCTGCCGCCCACGGGCCAGAACGAGCCATCCGCGAGGAAGCGGAGGAGCTTCGCCTGCGCCTCCATCGGCAGCTCCCCGATCTCGTCGAGGAACAGGCTGCCGCCGGAGGCGAGCTCCGCGAGCCCGCGCTTCGAGGCGGTCGCCCCCGTGTAGGCCCCGCGCACGTGTCCGAACAGCTCGCTCTCGAACAGCGTCTGCGTCAGGGCGGCGCAGTTGACGGTGATGAGCCGGTGCTTCGAGCGCCGGCTGTGCTGGTGGATGTCGCGCGCGAGGATGTCCTTCCCCGCCCCGGTGGGCCCGACGATCAAGACCGAGCAGTCCGCGGCCGCGGCCTGCTTCGCGAACTCCAGGGCTCTGCGCCGAGCCTCCGAGTGCGCGACGAATCTCCAAGAGCTGGTCATCACTCTGTCTCCTGATTCTTTGATGGCGAACGCTGTTGCCCCGCTCCGCCCGCATGGACGGAGCCGATGCGAACATAACGGAGAACGCCGAACGCCATTGGCCGCGCGCCGGACAACGCCGTTGGCCGGAGGATGGTGAGGAGTTCAGAGGAGATGAAATAAATGAGAGGAGATGAAGGAGCGCGCCCCCCGCCGGCGCCTCGCGGCGCGCCGCGGCGGCCGATCGATCAGGGCGGCGCCGCGGCCGTCAGGCGGTCGACCACGGCGCGGTTCGAGTCCTCCGTGTGGCGACAGTTGTCGCAGCGGCCGCAGGCCTCCACGGTCGCGCCGCCGTTCCCCGCAGGCGCCTCGGTGTCCTCGAAGTACGCCTTCATCACCGCCATCCGGCACTCCGGGCTCTCGGCGTACCGCATCACCGCCTCGAGGCGCTCGCGGTCGCCCGCCCGCCGCTCCTCGTAGGCCTTCAGGAACGCGTCGAGCTCCGCCTCGTCGGCGAAGTCGCGCAACCGGCGCACGCCGCGGCTCCTGTCGATGATCCCGGCCGCCTCGAGCAGCGCGACCACGACCTTCACCTTGCGCTCGGGCAGGTCCGCGACCTCCGCCAGGGCCTTCACAGGGATGCCAGCCCGCCGCTTGCCGTCGGCCCGCTGCGCCTCGAGGCGGCCGAGGGTCTCGTAGACACGGTAGCTCTCGTCGGGGCGCGGGTACTTGCCCCCGAGGAAGAACGCCTGGATGCGCCGGTCCTCCACGCGGTAGAGGAGGATCCCCCGCGCCGGGCGGCCGTCGCGCCCGGCGCGGCCGGCCTCCTGGTAATAGCTCTCCAGCGAGTCGGGGAAGTTGTAGTGCACGACGAACCGGATATCGGGCTTGTCGATGCCGAGGCCGAACGCCTTCGTGGCCACGATGATGCGGTACTCGTCGTTCATGAACCGCTGCTGCGTCTCCTCCCGCTCCTTCGCGCGCATCTGCCCGTTGTACTGGCCCACCGGCACGCCGCGCCCCTCGAGCCAGCGGTGGAGGTCGTTCGCGATCCGGACCGTCGCCGCGTAGGCGATGCCGACGCCGCTCTCCTCCTCGAGGAGGCGCGCGAGGCGCTCGCGCTTGCGCTCCTCGTTCGGGGTGCGGATCACCTCCAGCGAGAGCTGCGGCCGGTCGATGCCGGTGTTCACGACCGCGGCGGCCCGCATGCCGAGCTGCTCCACGACGTCGTTCGCCACCTCGGGCGTGGCGGTCGCCGTGAGCGCCAGCACCGGCGGCCGGCCGAGGGCGGCGACCGCGTCGCGGAGGCCGAGGTACGCAGGGCGGAAGTCGTGGCCCCACTGCGAGACGCAGTGCGCCTCGTCGACCACGAAGAGCGACACGCCCGACCGGCGGAGGAGATCGAGGTACTCCGGGTTCTCGAGCCGCTCGGGCGTCACGTAGATGAGCGGGAGATCGCCGTGCCGTATCCCGTCGACGGTCTCCCGCTCCTCCGTCGCGCTCAGCGTGGAGTTGAGCTTCGCGGCGGGGATGTCCGCCTCTGCCAGCTTCTCCTGCTGATCCTGCATCAGCGAGATCAGCGGTGAGACGACCACGGCGGGGCCGGGCAGGAGCAGCGCCGGGAGCTGATAACAGAGCGATTTGCCCGCTCCCGTCGGAAGGAGCCCCAGGGCGTCGCGCCCGGCGAGCACCGCCTCGATGAGCTCACGCTGGCCCGGTCGGAACGTCTTCACGCCGAACCGCTCGCGCGCCATCTGCCGGATCTCCTGCCAGCTCGGCGCGCTCCGCTGTTGTTCCATGCGCGCGAGCATGGCGCGCACACGCCGGGCGCGCCATGCTCGCGCGCCGGAACTCGCGCCCTCTCAGCGGGGCTCCGCGGTGGCCAGTCCTTGTATCCATTGAGACGAAAAGCCACACGCCCGCCGGCGCCCCGCGCCGGCAAACCGGGTTGAATGTTGGTTACGGCCTCCAGGCGCTCAGCGCGTGTCCGGGCGCCGCTGGGCGCGCCTCTGCTGCGGTTCCCTATGCGCCTCAGGTTCTTCCTTCGTATGCCGAGTCGGCGCGACGCGCGCACGCGGCGATTCTGGCAAATCCCCTCCTTCACGAAGCCTCGTTTGAAGTAGATTCTGCCGCGGAGGCACACGACGAATGACGGAAGCGTCGGATGATCAGAAGAGGAACAGCCAGGCAGACGGCGCCGCGCAGCAGGCGACGGTGGCGCGCCTCGTCGAGACGGCGTCCGAGGGCGTGGCGCCGCGGCTGCCGCGCGCGACGTACCGCGTGCAGCTCAACAAGGACTTCACGTTCGAGCAGGCGCGGAGCATCGTGGCTTACCTCGACGCGCTCGGCGTCAGCGATCTCTACACCTCGCCCTTCTTCAAGGCGCCCCCCGAGAGCCTGCACGGCTACGACCTCGTCGATCACAACACGCTGAACCCCGCCATCGGCGACCGCGGCGACCTCGACCGGCTCACGGGCGAGCTCGCCGAGCGCGGCATGGGCCTCCTGCTCGACTTCGTGCCCAACCACATGGGCGTCGGCAACTCCGACAACCTCTGGTGGAACGACGTCCTCGAGAACGGCCCGAGCTCGCTCCACGCGGCGTTCTTCGACATCGACTGGGCGCCGCTCAAGACGGAGCTCAGGAACATGGTGCTGCTCCCGGTGCTCGGCGATCACTACGGGCGCGTGCTCGAGCGCGGCGAGCTCAAGATCGCCTTCGAGAACGGCGCGTTCGTCCTCCGCTACTTCGACCACGTGTTCCCGGTGAACCCGCGGACGTACGGGATGGTCATCGGGCCGATGGTGCCCGGGCTCACCGCCGCGCTCGGCGAGGAGCACGACGCGCTCCTCGAGCTGCAGAGCATCCTGACCGGGCTCCGCAACCTGCCGCCGCGGACCGAGACGCAGCGCGCCAAGGTGATCGAGCGGCGGCGCGAGAAGGAGGTCCTCAAGCGGCGGCTCGCGACGCTCGTGGCGGACTCACCGGAGGTCGCGGCCGCGGTGGAGGAGGGGGTCGAGCGCATCAACGGCAAGGTCGGCGACCCGCGGAGCTTCGACCCGCTCGAGGCGCTGATCGCGGAGCAGGCCTACCGGCTGAGCTTCTGGCGCACCGCCGCCGAGGAGATCAACTACCGGCGGTTCTTCGACATCAACAACCTCGCGGCGATCCGGATGGAGCACCGGCCGGTGTTCACCGAGGCGCACCGGCTGGTCTTCGAGCTCTGCGAGCGGGGCCAGGTCACGGGGCTGCGCATCGACCACCCCGACGGCCTCTGGGATCCGATCGGCTACTTCGAGGAGCTCCAGCAGGGTTACCTGATCGAGCGCTGCCGCCGCCGCTTCCTCGCCGAGGCCGCGCAGGAGCCGGAGCCGCGGAGCCTCCAGGACTCACGCCGCCGCGCCTCGGCCGGCGCGCGCTTCGCCCGGCTGGAGCCGGCGCTCCGCGCGGCGCTCTCGGAGCGGGCGAGCGCCGGAGGGCGCGGCTCGCGCCTCGCGCGGCCGATGTACGTCGTCGTCGAGAAGATCCTCGCCCGCGGCGAGACGCTGCCCGAGGCCTGGACCGTCCACGGGACGAGCGGGTACGACTTCACCGCGGCCGTGGGCGAGCTCTTCGTCGATGCGTCGAGCGAGGCGGCGATGACCTCGATCTACGAGCGGTTCCTCGGCGACCGGATCGAGTTCGAGACGCTCGTCTACGAGAAGAAGAAGGTCATCCTCCGGACGGCGCTCGCGAGCGAGCTCAACGTGCTCAGCCACGCCCTGAACCGGCTCACCGAGCGCGACCGTCGCTTCCGCGACTTCACCCTCGGCTCGCTCAACGACGCGCTGCGCGAGGTGATCGCGTGCTTCCCGGTGTACCGCACGTACGTCAACGAGCGGACGCCGACGATCTCCGATCACGACCGGGTCGCGATCGGCCGCGCCGTCGCGCTCGCGCGCCGGCGCAACCCGACGATGGAGGCCTCGATCTTCACGTTCGTGCGCTCGGTCCTGATGCTCGACAGCACGGACCTCTTCCGCGAGGAGGACAGGCACCTCTTCTGCGACTTCGTGATGAAGTTCCAGCAGCTCACCGGGCCGGTGATGGCCAAGGGGCTCGAGGACACGTCGTTCTACATCTACAACCGGCTCGTCTCGCTCAACGAGGTCGGCGGCGAGCCCGAGCGCTACGGCGCGAGCGTCCTCGCGTTCCACCGCGGCAACGTGCAGCGGCACAGGACGTGGCCCTACTCGATGCTCGCCACGTCGACGCACGACACGAAGCGCAGCGAGGACGTGCGGGCGCGCATCAGCGTGCTCTCGGAGCTGCCGTCGGCCTGGGAGGAGGCGCTCCACCGCGCGGCCGCCGCGGCCGCGCCGCTCAAGGCCGAGATCGAGGGGCGCGTCGCGCCGGACAGCAACGAGGAGTACCTCTTCTACCAGACGGTCCTCGGGAGCCTGCCGATCGAGCCGCTGCTCGGCTCATCCGGCGAACCGCGCGAGCAGCGCGAGCCGCGCGCGCCCGAGGGCGACGCGCTCGAGGCCTACACGGGCCGCCTCGTCGACTACATGCGCAAGGCCACGAAGGAGGCGAAGGTCAACACGTCGTGGATCGACGCGCAGCCCGAGTACGACGCCGCCGTCGAGGCGTTCGTGCGCAAGGCGATCTCGTCCGCGGACGTGATCGGCGCGCTCCTGCCGCTCGCGCGCGTTGTCGCGTACCACGGCATGTGGGGGTCGCTCTCGCAGACGCTCCTGAAGCTCACGTCGCCGGGCGTGCCCGACATCTACCAGGGCAACGAGGTGTGGGACTTCAGCCTCGTCGACCCCGACAACCGCCGCGCGGTCGACTACGCGTCGCGCGTGAAGGCGCTCGCGGACGTCCGCGCGCGGTGGAGCGGCGGGGACGCCGCGCTCGCGCGCGAGCTCTGCGCCGAGGCGCGCGACGGCCGCATCAAGCTCTTCGTCACGCACGTCGCGCTCGAGCTGCGCCGGCGGTACCCGGCGCTCTTCGGCGCCGACGGGGCCTACGCGCCGCGCGCCGTGACCGGCGAGCGCGAGTCCCACGTCGTCGCCTTCTCGCGCCGCGCCGAGGCGGACGCGTCGAACGCGCGCTCGCTCGTCGTGATCGCGCCCCGGTTCAGCGCGCGGCTGCTCGGCGGCGCCGTCGCCCCGCCGATCGGCAAGGTGTGGGCGGGCACCTCCGTCGACGTGGAGCCGGGCGTCTACAAGGACCTCTTCACCGGCGCCGAGATCGAGGCGTCGGCGCCCGCTTCCTCGCCGCGCGACGCGGCCCCGACGTCCGATCCGAAGGGCGGCGCGGCGCTCCCGCTCGACCGCGTGCTCTCCGATTTCCCGGTCGCCCTGCTCCTGCGGGCGCCACAGCGAGGTCAGTGACATGAAAGCGATTCGCACCATGGGCGCGTGGATCGAGGGCGGCGCGGTCCGCTTCCGCGTCTGGGCGCCCGATCACGATCGCGTCGAGATCGTCACCTACGGCAAGGACGGCGAGGAGATCACCGGCGCGCTGCCGGCGGCCCCCACCGGCGGCGGCTACTTCGAGGCGACGGCGCCGGGCCTCGGCGCCGGCGCGCTCTACAAGGTGAGGATCGACGGCGAGGGGCCGTTCCCCGATCCTTACGCGCGCGCGCAGCCGTTCGGCGTGCACGGCCCCTCGGCGGTCGACGACCCGTCGTTCGCGTGGACCGACGCGGGGTGGGAGGGCGTCGCGCTCGAGGATCTCGTCCTCTACGAGGTGCACGTCGGCACGGCGACCCAGGAAGGCACGTTCGACGCGCTCATCCCGCGGCTCGCCGAGCTGCGGGAGCTCGGGATCACGGCGCTCGAGATCATGCCCGTCGCGAGCTTCCCTGGCGAGCGCGGGTGGGGGTACGACGGCGTCGATCTCTTCGCGCCGTCCGCGGCCTACGGCGGCCCGGAGGGCCTCCGCCGCCTCGTCGACGCGGCCCACGCCGCGGGGCTCGGCGTCGTCCTCGACTGCGTCTACAACCACTTCGGCCCCGACGGGAACTACCTGCGCGCCTACACGAAGCGCTACTTCACCGAGCGCCACAAGACGCCGTGGGGCGACGCGGTGAACTACGACGGCGAGGGCGCCGAGCAGGTGCGCGCGCTCGCGATCTCGAACGCCGAGATGTGGATCCGCGACTTCCACATCGACGGCCTCCGCCTCGACGCGACCCACGCGATCCTCGACGACACCGAGCCGCACATCCTCCGCGAGATCGCCGATCGCGCGCGGGCGGCCGGCGGGGGCCGGCGCGTCGTGGTGATCGCCGAGGACAGCCTGAACGACACGCGCCTCGTGACGCCCGCGGAGCAGGGCGGCCACGGCCTCGACGGCGTGTGGGCGGACGATTTCCACCACGAGCTCCGCGTCCTCTTCGCCGGCGATCGCGACGGCTACTTCGAGGACCACCGGGGCACGGCGGAGGACATCGCGGCGACGATCCGCAAGGGGTGGCTCTACGAGGGGCAGGTCTCGAAGCACGCGGGCAAGCCGCGGGGGACGCCGGCCGAGCCGGTGCCACCGCCGCGCTTCGTGCACTGCATCCAGAACCACGACCAGATCGGCAACCGCGCGCTCGGCGATCGGCTGGGCGCGGCGGTGAGCCCGGCGGCCTTCCGGACGATGTCGGCGCTGCTCCTGATCACGCCGTACACGCCGCTCCTGTTCATGGGGCAGGAGTGGAATGCGCGGACGCCGTTCCAGTACTTCACCGACCACAACGCCGAGCTCGGCCGGCTCGTGACCGAGGGCCGCCGGCGCGAGTTCCAGTACTTCACGTCGTTCAGCGGCGCCGAGGTCCCGGATCCGCAGGATCCGCGGACGTTCCAGCGCTCCAAGCTCGACTGGAGCGAGCGGCAGCGGCCGGAGCACGCCGGCGTGCTCGCGTGGTACCGCGAGCTCCTCGGCCTCCGCGCCGCGCACCCCGCGCTGCGGCGCCGCGGGCGCGGCGACTTCTCGGCCGAGGCGATCTCGCCGGACGCGATCCGCATCGAGCGCCGCGGCGCCGAGACCACGGTGGTCGCGCTCGTCGCCCTGCGCGGCGCGCTCGACGTCGACCTCGGCCGCCCGGAGGCGCGGGCGCTCGCGTTCAGCGAGGAGCCGCGGTTCGGCGGCGCGGCGCAGCGGGTCCCGCTCGAGCGCGGCCGGGCGGCGTTCGAGGGCCCGGCGGTGCTGATCGTCGAGGTGCCGCGCTCCTGACGCCGGCCGCGCGCGCCGCGGGGGTCGCGCCGGCCGGGCCCACCAGGTCGATCGCGTCGACCCCGCCGATCACATCGATTACGTCGCTCCCGTGATGCTGAAGCCGGTCACGTTCACGCCCATCGGCGTGGTGCGCACGCCGTTCGCCGATCGGGTGAGCGCGCCGCGGCAGCCGCACGCCGCGGCCGGCGCGGAGGGGACGATCGAGCTCGTGCCCGGCCGCGGGCTGGAGCACGCGCTCTGCGACATCGAGGGGTGGGACTACCTCTGGGTCGTCTTCTGGTTCCACCTCAACGAGGGCTGGCGCCCGAAGGTCCTGCCGCCGCGGAGCGCCGGCAAGCGGCGCGGCGTGCTGTCGACGCGCTCGCCGCACCGCCCGAACCCGATCGGCCTCAGCGTGGTCAAGCTCCTCGGCGTGGACGGGCTCTCGCTGCGCGTCGGCGGCGTGGACATGATCGACGGCACGCCGGTGCTCGATCTGAAGCCGTACGTGCCGTACGCCGACGCGTACCCGCACGCGCGCACCGGCTGGGTCGCGCCGCTCGCGGGCGATCCGTCCGCCGGGGCGCCGGCCGACCCGGAGCCGGGCTTCGAGGTGGCGTGGACCGAGCGGGCGGCCGAGCAGGCCGCGTGGCTCGACGCGGCGCACGGGATCGCGCTGCGGGAGCGCGTCGACCGGGTGCTCGCGCTCGGCCCGCAGCCGCACCCGTACCGTCGGATCCGCGCCGACGGGGACGCGATGCGCCTCGCCGTGACCTCGTGGCGGGTGCGGTTCCGGGCCGAAGGGCGGCGGATCGAGGTGCTGTCCGTGTCGACCGGCTACCGGGAGAAGGAGCTCTGGGGCGGAGAGGCGCCCGAGCTCGCGGCGCACCGGCAGTTCGTGGAGCGGTTCGGCCGCGGCTAGCGCCACGAACCCGGCGGCTCGCCGGCTCCATGGCCGCCGCTGCGCGGCGCGTCCCACGCGAGGCACCCGCGAATGGGCCGATGCCGTGGTGTCGTGACCCTTGCATCCAGATTGCTCAGTTTCTCTGTTTTTGATGCTCTCTCGGTGATCTCCGCGATGCGCGGCGCGCTTGCGGCACGAGGCGAAGCAGACAAGAACGCTCGCGGCGTGCACGTCGCTTCGGCGGAAGAAACCCGATCGACGTCCGGAGGCTGACGGGCGAGCCCTCCTGTTCGATCGCGGTGAATTCATGATAATTGACATGGACGTGGCCTTGCCGGGTTGCGGGTGCGGCGACGTGGAGCGGGGGTTGGATCCGCAGTTCCGCCTGCTCGCCGAGGCCCTCCCGCAGCTCGTGTGGGGCGCGCGCAGCGACGGCGCGTGCGATTACGTCAACGGCCGCTGGCGCGAGTACACCGGCCTGACGGCGGAGCAGGCGAGGGACGCGGGCCCCGATGCCGTCGTCCACCCGGACGACGCGGCGCACGTGGCCGCCGCGTGGCAGGCCGCCCTCGCGCGCGGCGCGGCGTTCGAGCTGGAGGTCCGCCTCCGGCGCCACGACGGCGTGCATCGCTGGTTCCTCGGCCGGGCTGAGCCCATCCAGGACGCCCGCGGTCGGGCGGCGCGCTGGTTCGGTACATTCACCGACATCGACGACCGGAAGCGCGCCGACGAGGGCCTCCGCGACGGCGAGGAGCGGCTCCGGCGCGCGCTCGCGGGCGGCCGGGTGTCGGAGCTGACGCTGCCCGATAGCGAGGAGCTCTTCCGCAACATGGCGGATCACGCGCCCGTGATGATCTGGGTCACGGGCGTCGACGCGTCGTGCACGTACCTCAACCGGCGGTGGTACGAGCTCACCGGCCAGACGGAGGAGACGGGGCTCGGCTTCGGCTGGCTCGCGGCGGTGCACCCCGCCGACAAGGCGGCGGCGGCGGAGACGTTCTGGCGCGCCCACGAGCGGCGGGAGCCCTTCCGGCTGGATTACCGCCTGCGCCGCGGCGATGGCGCCTACCGCTGGTGCATCGACTCGGCGTCCCCGCGGCTCGGCCCGGACGGCGAGTTCCTCGGCTACGTCGGCTCGGTCATCGACATCACCGAGCGCAAGGAGGCGGAGCTCCTGCTGCGGGAGAGCGAGGAGCGGTTCCGCCGCGCCGTGATGGCCACCCCGTTCCCCATCATGATCCACGCGGACGACGGCCAGGTCGTCAGCGTCAACCGCGCGTGGACGGAGATCAGCGGGTACACCGTCGAGCAGATCTCCACCATCGCCGCGTGGACCGAGCGGGCGTACGGGCCGCACAAGGGCACCGTGCGCTCCGTGATCGACGCGCTCTACGGCATGCAGCGCAGGTCGGACGAGCGCGAGCTCGCGATCACCACGG
Organism: Sorangium sp. So ce406; assembly: GCF_051474675.1. NCBI lineage: Bacteria > Pseudomonadati > Myxococcota > Polyangiales > Polyangiaceae > Sorangium > Sorangium sp. So ce406. The sequence continues at coordinate 3,134,684 of NZ_CP150340.1, forward strand.
CGAGCGGCGAGCAGCGCACGTGGGTCTTCAGCTCCGCGCCGCTCGGGGAGGACACCTCGGGCCGGCGCCTCGTGATCAGCATCGCCCACGACGTCACCGACCGGAAGCGCGCGGAGGCGGCGCTGCAGGACGCCGACCGGCGCAAGGACGATTTCCTGGCGATGCTCGCGCACGAGCTGCGCAACCCGCTCGGGCCCATCCGCAACGCGGTCGAGGTCCTGCAGCGCATCGCGGGGCAGCAGCCGCCGCTGGTGCGCGCGTGCGGCGTGATCGACCGGCAGGTGTCGCACATGGCCCGGCTGGTGGACGATCTGCTCGACGTCTCGCGCGTCGCGCGCGGCAGCGTCCAGCTCCGCAGGGAGCGGTGCGAGCTCTCGCGGCTTTTGCGGCAGACGGCCGAGGACTACCGCAGCACGCTGGAGGCGAGCGGGCTGCGGCTCGAGCTCGATCTGCCGCCGGATCCGCTCTGGGTCCACGGCGACCCGACGCGCCTGTCGCAGGTGCTCAGCAACGTGCTGCACAACGCGGGCAAGTTCACCGACCCCGGCGGCCGCGTGACGGTGGCGCTCTCGGCGACGGCGGAGGGCTCCGCCGTGGTCCGCGTCCGCGACACCGGCATCGGTCTGGATCCGGCGATGCTGGCGCGCGTGTTCGACCCGTTCAACCAGGCCGAGCGCAGCCGGGAGCGCAGCCGCGGCGGGCTCGGGCTCGGCCTGGCGCTCGTCAAGGGCATCGTCGCGCTCCACGGCGGCACGGTCTCGGCCGAGAGCCAGGGGATCGGCCACGGGACGGAGATGGTCCTGCACCTGCCGCTGGAGCTCCCGGCCTCGCTCACGCCGCCGGCGTGAGCGGCGCGCCGCCCCGCTAGCGGGCCAGGAGACCGAGCCCTGGCACGAAGCGCCCCACGCGAGCGCAGTAGTCCGCGTAGCTGTCGCCGTGCGTGCGCAGCAGGTACGGCTCCTCCACGAAGCGGACCTGCAGCTCGATCGCGGCGACGAGCGCGAGCAGCGACGCGAGCGCGACCGCGTCGGGCACGACGAGCGCCATCCCGGCGGCGGTCAGCGTCATGAAGCTGAAGATCGGGTTGCGGACCAGGTTGAACGGCCCGCGCGTCACGAGGCGCGTGCGCTCGGCCGCGTCGACGCCGATGCGCCACGACTCGCCCATCGCGACCTGCGACCACAGCGTGCCGGCCATCCCCGCGACAACCGTCGCGACCCCGACCCCCACGACGGCCGCGCCGGGCTCGACGAGCGGCGCGACCCACCCCGCGAGCTCGGCGATCGGGGCGATCACCGCGAGGACGAGCGCGGCGACGAAGAGCACGCCGCCGGTCCACTCCACCGAGCCGGGCGGGCCCGAGATGCCGCGGAACCCCGTGGATCCGGTCGCCCGGAGCTGCCGCAGCGAGCGCCACCCGAACGCGAGCGCGCAGTAGACGAGGAACAGGACCAGGGCAATCCAGGGACGGGACATCAAGCCTCCTTCTGTCGAGATCGTTCTTCGTGCGGGAGCATTCCTCGGACCGGCGCGCTCACGGGCCCGCCGCCTCTTCTTCCGTTCGCGCTTCCGTTCGCGCCGGCTCGCCCTGCCGGTGGAACAGCCGGTAGAGCACCGGCAGCACGAGCAGCGTGAGCAGGGTCGAGGAGAGCACCCCGCCGATGACGACCGTCGCCAGCGGGCGCTGCACCTCGGAGCCGGTGCCTGTGGCGAGCGCCATCGGGACGAAGCCGAGCGCGGCCACGAGCGCCGTCATCAGCACCGGGCGGAGCCGCGACACCGACCCCTCGAGCACGGCGTCGTCGAGCGAGGCGCCGTCGTGCCGCAGGTTCTCGATGAACGTCACCATCACGAGCCCGTTCAGCACGGCCACGCCCGAGAGGGCGATGAACCCGATCGCCGCCGAGATCGAGATCGGGAGCCCCCGCAGCCACAGGGCGGCGATCCCGCCGGTCAGCGCGAGCGGGACGCCCGTGAAGATGAGCGCCGCGTTCCTGATCGCGCCGAACGACAGGAACAGCAGCCCGAAGATCAGCCCGAGCGCGACGGGCACCACCAGCGCGAGGCGCTCCCGCGCCGCGAGCAGGTTCTCGAACTGGCCGCCCCACGCCAGCCAGTAGCCCGACGGCAGCTTCACCTCGGCGTCGATCCGCGCCTGCGCGTCGGCGACGAAGCCGCCGAGGTCCCGCCCGCGCACGTTGCACTGGACCACGACGCGGCGCTTCCCGTCCTCGCGGCTCACCTGGTTCGGCCCCTCCTCGAGCGAGATCTTCGCCACCGCCTCGAGCGGCACGAACGCCGCGCGGTGCCCCGCCGCGGCGGCGACGGCCGGGGTCGTGGGCCCGCCCGGCCGCTCCGGCGCGGCGCGGAGCGGGATCGGCAGCTTCGCCAGCGCGTCCACGTCGCGGCGGACCGCGTCGGGCAGGCGCACGACGATGTCGAACCGCCGGTCCCCCTCGACCACCTCGCCCGCGCTCACGCCGCCGATCGCGGTCGCGACCACGGCCTGCACGTCGGCGACGTTGAGCCCGTACCGGGCGACAGCGGGCCGGTCCACGTCGATCGTGAGCACGGGCAGCCCGGTGACCTGCTCCACCTTCACGTCGGCCGCCCCCGGCGTCCGCGCGAGGATCGCCCCCACGCGCCGCGCCTCCCGGAGCATCACGTCGAGGTCGTCGCCGAAGATCTTCACCGCGACGTCGCTGCGCACGCCGCTGATCAGCTCGTTGAAGCGCAGCTCGATCGGCTGGCTGAACTCGTAGCTCTGCCCCGGCACCTCGCGGAGCACCTGCTCGATGGCCTCGGCGAGCTCCTCCTGCGTCTTCGCCTTCGTCCACCCGCTCCGCGGCCTCAGCATCAGGTACGTGTCGGAGACGTTCGGGCCCATCGGATCGGTCGCGACCTCGGCCGTCCCGGTCCGGGCGAAGACGTGCTCGATCTCGTCCGGGAACCGCGCCTTGAGGACGCGCTCGAGCTGCGCCTGCATCGCGACGCTCGTGGTCAGGCTGATCGACGGGATCCGCGCCGGCTGGAGCGCCAGCGCCCCCTCGCTCAGCTTCGGCGCGAACTCGCTGCCGAGCCGCGCCGCGACGAGCCCCGAGGCCGCGAGCGCGACGCCCGCCGCGGCGAGGACGGCGCGCCGGTGGGCGAGCGCCCAGCGGAGCGCGCGCTCGTAGCCGCGCCTCGCCCAGCCGAAGGCCGCGCTCTCCCGCTCGGACACCTTGCCCGTGAGGAGCAGCGCCACGAGCGCGGGGATGAACGTCATCGAGAGGATCGTCGCGGCCGCGAGCGCGAGCACGACGGTCTGCGCCATCGGGCGGAACATCTTCCCCTCGATCCCGGTGAGCGTCAGGATCGGCAGGTAGACGATCGCGATGATGATCTCGCCGAAGATCGTCGCCTTGCGGACCTCCTGCGACGCCTCGTAGGCGAGGGCGACCCGCTCATCGCGCGTGAGCGTCCGCCCGAGCCGGCGCTGCTCCTCGGCGAAGCGCCGCACGCAGTTCTCGACGATGATCACCGATCCGTCGACGATGAGGCCGAAGTCGATGGCCCCGAGGCTCATCAGGTTGCCGCTGATCTTGCCCTCGACCATGCCGGTGACGGCGATCAGCATCGAGAACGGGATCGCGAGCGCGGCGATGAGCGCCGCCCGGAAGTTGCCGAGCAGCACGAACAGCACCGCGACGACGAGCGCGGCGCCCTCGAGCAGGCTGCTGCGCACCGTGCTCAGCGTCGCCTCCACGAGGTAGGTGCGGTCGTAGATCGTCTTGACCGAGACGCCCGGCGGCAGCGACCGGTTGATCGTCGCCATCTGCTCGTCGACCCGGCGCGACACGGCGCGGCTGTTCTCGCCGAGCAGCATGATCGCGGTGCCGATCACCGCCTCCTCGCCGTCCTCGGTGGCGGCGCCCGTGCGCAGCTCCCGGCCGACGACGACCTCGGCGACGTCCTCGACGCGGATCGGCGCCCCGCCGTGGTGGCCCACGACGATGCCCCGCAGGTCGTCGTCGCCCTCGACGAGGCCCGTCGTGCGGATGAGGTACTGCTCGCCCCGGTGCTCGATGTAGCCGCCGCCCGCGTTCGCGTTGTTCGCCGCCACGGCGTCGAGCACGTCGCGGAACGACAGCCCGTAGCCGACGAGCTTCGCCGGGTCGGGCGCGATCTGGTAGAGCCGCTCGTGGCCGCCGATGGAGTTGATCTCCGTCACGCCCTGCACCGACCGGAGCTGGGGCCGGACGACCCAGTCCTGGAGCGTGCGCAGGTCGGTCAGATCGTACGGCGCGCCGTCGGGCCGCCGCGCGTCGGGCGCCGCCTCGACGGTCCACATGTAGATCTCGCCGAGCCCCGTCGCGATCGGGCCGAGCTGCGGCGCGCCGAGGCCGTCGGGCAGGCTCTCCCGCGCGGCGGCGAGCCGCTCGGCGACGAGCTGCCGGGCCCAGTAGATGTCGGTGCCGTCCTCGAAGATCACCGTGACCTGCGAGAGGCCGTACCGCGACAGGGAGCGGACCTCCTCGACGCGCGGGAGCCCGCCCATCGCGTGCTCGACGGGGAAGGTGACGCGGCGCTCCACCTCGACGGGCGAGAGCGCCTGCACCTGCGTGTTGATCTGCACCTGGACGTTGGTGATGTCCGGGACCGCGTCGATCGGCAGGCGGGTGAAGTTGTAGGCCCCGAGCGCCCCCGCCGCGAGCGTGAGCGCGACGACGAGGAAGCGATGCCGGACCGAGAAGGCGAGGAGGCGCGAGAGCAGCGTGAGCATGGTCGTTCGGCGCCTCAGTGCGCGTGGCCGCCCTCGGGCTTGCCGAGCTCTGCCTTCAGGACGAAGCTGTTCTTGCCCACGTAGCGGTCGCCCGCCGAGACCCCCGCCTCGATCTCCACGACGGGCGCGCCCTGCCCGGCGGCGGCCGCGACCCCCCGGCGCCCGAGCTTCACGGGCCGCGCCTCGAAGGCGTCGCCCTCCTGGACGAAGACGACCTCCTTGCCGTCGACGCGCTGGATCGCCTCGTCCGAGACGACCACCGGCGCGTCCACCTCCTCGACGCTCACGTCCACGGTCGCGAACAGCCCTGGCCGGAAGCCTTTGTCGGGCTCGCGGAGCTCGACCCGGGCGCTCGCCGAGCGGTTCCCCTCGTCGAGCACGTGCCCGAGGTACGTCACCGCCCCCCGGGCGGCCGCCGGGGTCCCCTCGGCCGTGACCCACGCGGTCTGGCCGACGCGCACGCGGTGGAGATCCTTCGCGTACACGGTCACGTTGACCCAGACCGTCGACAGGTCCGCGATCACGAACACCTGCGTGTCCTCCTTGAGCACCTCTCCGACCGCGATGTGCTTCTCGATGATGGTCCCGTCGATCGGCGCGATCAGCGCGTACCCGCCGGCCTTGCCGCCGCCTGTGCCCGCGGCGGCGCCGAGCTTCTGCGCCGCGCTCCGGTGCTCGATCCGGGCCTCCGCGACCGCCTGCTTCGCCGCGAGGTACTCCTTCTCGGCGGAGATCTGCTCCTTCCAGAGCGCGTCCTGCCGCGCGTAGCTCGCCTCCGCGAGGGTGAGCCGCTCCTTGGCCGCGAGCAGCTCCCGCTGCAGCTCGGCCAGCTCGCGGCTGTCGAGCACGGCGAGCACGTCGCCCTTCTTCACCGCGTCGCCGAGCTGCTTCTTCACCTCCCGCGCCGCGCCGGGCACGCGCGGCGTCACGTGCGCGACGGCCTCCGCGTTGAGCGCGATCTCGCCGGGCAGCCGCAGGGTGACCGCGACCTTGCCCGGCCCGGCGGTCAGCAGCTCGAGCCCGGCGTTCTCGATCATCGCCGGCGAGAGCCTGAGCTTCCCCCCGGCGTGCTCGTCCTCGCCGCCGTGCGCGTGGTCGTCGTGCGCGTGGTCGTCGTGCGCGGCGCGCGGGCGATCCTCGGCGTCCCCGTGGCCGTGCCCCTGGTGCTCCCCGTGGTCGTGGTCGTCCTCGCCGTGGTCGTGGTCGTGCGCCTCCCCCGCGCCGCGCTCCTCCCCGTGGCCGTGCCCGTGCAGGCGGTGCTCGACGAGCACGGTGGCCCCCACGGCGGCGCCGACGAGCGCGAGCGCCCCGGCGGCCAGCGCCGCGACGCGTTTCCGTGACAGCTCGAATTTTCCGTTGTCAGCGCTCATCGGGGCATCCTCCCTGCGGCGACGAGCAGCTCGATCTTGGCGGCCGCGTGGGCGTGCTCCGCGTCGAGCAGCGCCGCCTGCGTCTCGAGCGCCTCGCGGCGCACGAGCAGGACGCTCGGCAGGTCGTTCTCGCCGAGCTCGTAGCCGCGCGCCGCGAGCGCGGCGGCCTTCTCGCCCAGGGCGGCCGCCGGGCTCAGGGCCTCGAGCGCCCGCCGCGTCGCCAGGTAGCGCGCGTGGAGCTCCTGGATCTTCCCGGCCGCGGCCGCGCGCGCGGCGGCGCTCCGGGCCGCGGCGACGTCCACCTCGGCGGCCGCCGTCGCCGCGCCGGAGCGGTTCGCGTTGAGGAGGGGCAGCGGCACGGCGAGCCCGAGCGTCCCGATGTTGGCGCCGTCGTCGCGCTCGTACTGGGCGGTGACGGTGACCGTGGGCCACCGCGCCGCCTGCTCGCGCGCCGACCTCGCCCGGGCCGCGTCGAGCGACGCCGCGGCGGCGCGCAGGTCGGTGCGCTGCGCGAGCCCGTCCAGGAGCGCCGCGAGCGGCGGCGGCTCGTCCGGAGGGACGAGCGGCCCCTCGAGGCGGCGTCCCGGCTCCGCCGTGGCGGGCAGCCCCAGCAGGACCTGCAGCGCCGCCAGATCCGCGTCGCGCGCGCCCTGCGCGGCCGCCTCGGCCGCCGCGTCGCGGCCGCGCTGCAGCGACGCCACGGCGACGTCGACCTCCGGCGCCTCGCCCGCCTTGCGCCGCCGCTCCGCCGCGGCGAGGAGCCGATCGCCCAGGGCGCGCCGCGCCCGCGCGAGCTCGACGTGCCGCTCGTCCCGGATCACCAGGGCGTGCTGGAGCAGCGCCGCGAGCACCAGGCCGCGCCGGCCGTCCTCGGCGGCGCTCTCCGCGGCGCGCAGCTCGGCCTCCGCGGCGTCGACGCGGGCCCCGCGCTGGCCGCCGAGGTCGACGGGCCACGCGAGCGACGCCATGGCCGCCGCCGGCCTGCTCCCGTCGGGGTTGAAGCGGACGCCGCCCGCCCCGGCGAGGACCGGGTTCTCGAGCGACAGCGCGCCGGACGCGCCCGCGGCGGCGCGCGCGACCGCGACCTCGGCCGCGGCGACGCGCGAGGCGGGCGAGGCGCGGGCCAGCTCGATCACCCGGGCGCGGGTGAGCGCCGGGTCGGCAGCGAGGGCCGGCCCGGGGAGGGCGAGGGCGGAGAGGACGAGCAACGGAGCGACGGTCGACAGAGCACGCGCAAACGAGAGAGACATGGCCGGGCAACCCCGAGCGCACAGCGCTCGTGCAAGAGCCGCGATGATCCCGGTCGTCAGGCGAGGCGAGGGGCGTTCGCCGCGCTTCGCGCGCGCGGCACGGCGTGCGCGCGCTCCACGAAGCGAGGCACGCGGAACGCGCGGCGCGCGCGTCCCGGCGATGCGCCTCTCCTGACGCGGGGCCTCAGGCGCGCGGCTGGCGGGGCGGCCTCTCGAGGCGGCTCCGCGCGGCGCGCCCCGGCGTCTCCGGCGGCGCGAGCTCATCGAGCTCGAAGGGGGCGAGCAGCACGCACAGGAGGGGCGGCTCGACGAGCGGCAGCGTCATGGGCACGTGACCGCAGGCGCAATCGTGGCAGTCGGGGGGGCAGTCGCGGTGCGAGCCGCCGTCGCTCCCGCCGTCGTCGTCTGCGTCCGCGAGGGCGGTCGCCGCCGGGTGCGTGCAGGCGACGGCGATGCCGAGCGTCTGGAACGTGTGGCCCTGGCCCAGCAGGCCGATCACGAGCAGGACCGACACGACCGCGCCGAGCCAGCGGAGGAGCGGGCCACGCCGTCGGTGCGCGTGCCGGACGCGGAGCATGCCCGCCAAGGATGGGGCGCCCCACGGCGGGGCGTCAAGGCGGAAGCGCGCGGCGCGCGGCCACGTCCCTGCGCGGGTATTGCGCCGGCGTCCCGCGCGCCGCGACGTCGCGGCGTCCGGAACGCGCGCCCGCGCTGCAGGGGGCCGCGCTGGCGCTCCTGGTTCATGCGATCGATGCTGTGCGCGCGCGGTCCTCGGAGCGCGACGGCGCCGCGCGAGGCGGGCGCGGCGCCGTGTCACCCGGTCTGCCACGAGCGATGGATCCATGAGCGAGCCGCGGTCGAGCCTTCCTCCTGCAACCCTCCTTCTCGACGAGCCTCCTGAAGACAAGCGACGGGTCAACGGCCACACCGCGGCGGCGCACCCGGGCCAGACGCCCCTGAGCCGCGCCTTCGAGCGGGCGCTCGGCGCGGCGCCCGGCGCGCTCCCGTCGGCGCTGCCGGACGCGCTGTGGGGCAAGGCGCTGATCGGCCCGGCGCGCGACTTCTTGCAGCGCCCCGGCAAGGACTTCCGCGCCCGGCTCGTGGCGCTCTGCTGGGCGCTCGGCGGCGGCGACCCGGGCAAGCTCCCCGACGAGCTGCCGCTCCTCGTGGAGATCCTCCACGCCGGCTCGCTGATCGTCGACGATGTCCAGGACGACTCGGCGGCGCGTCGCGGCGCGCCGGCGCTCCATCGCGTCTGCGGGGTGCCGCTCGCCATCAACACCGGCAACTGGATGTATTTCTGGGCGTTCGACCTGCTCGGCCGCGCCCCCCTCGGCGCCGCGACCCGGCTCGCGCTGTATCGCCGCCTCGGCCGCACCCTCATGCGGTGCCACGAGGGGCAGGCGCTCGACCTCACGGTGCGCGTCGCGGACCTCGATCAGCCGCTCGTGCCCGGGGTGGTGGCGAGCATCACCCGGCTCAAGACCGGCAGCCTGATGGGCTTCTGCGGCTACGTCGGCGCCCGCGCGGCGCGCGCGGGGGCGCTGCTCGTGCGGCGCGTCGCGCGGTGCTGCCGCGACGTCGGCGTGGGGCTGCAGATGCTCGACGATCTCGGCGGCATCACCTCCAGGGCGCGCGCCGACAAGGGGCTCGAGGACCTGCGCCACCGCCGCTCCACGTGGCCGTGGGCGTGGCTCGCCGAGGTGGCCGATCCGCGGACGTTCTCCGAGGCGCAGCGGCGGCTCCGCGTCGCCGAGGGCGAGCGCGACCTCCGCGCCGTCGCCGAGCTGCTCCGCGAGCGGGTCGAGGCGACCGGGCGGATCCGCGTCGCGCGCCACCTCGGCGGCGCCCTGGCCGCGCTCCGGGCCGCGGTCGGGGGCGCGCCGCCGGTGGTCGAGCTCGAGCGCGAGATCGAGCTGCTCAAGCAGAGCTACGGCTGACGCGGCCCGCGGCCGGCTCGGCGCGGCGTGGCGCGGCCCGGCGCGGCCCGGCGCAGCCCGGCGCGGCCCGGCGCGGCTCGTCCGATCGATGTGGCCCGCCCGCACATCGGCGCTGGCTCGACCTTTGGCTCGACCTTTGAAGAGGTCTCCGGCCCAGCGCGGAGGATCATGGAGCTTTCGGGCACGAGCTGGATCGGGCACCCCGGCGAGGGCGGGAGCCGCGGCGGGCGCATCGCCGGGTGGCTCCGCGGCGCGCGTGGGCGCGATCTGCACGGGCGCGCCGGGATCGCGCGGGTGCGCGCGGAGGTCGCCGGCCTCTTCGGGGATCCTGCGCGGGCCGCGCGCATCGAGCGGGATCTCGCCGCGATCTCCGGCGTCGTGTCGTCGCGGGCGAGCGCGCGGACCGGGCGGGTGCTCGTGCGGCTCCGGGAGGACGCGGCGGAGGCGGCCGCCGCCGTGCTCGGCGCGCACGCCGTGCCGGGCGCCCCGCCGCCGCCCTCCGCGCGCCGCGCCGCGCGCGTCATGGCCGAGGGCGCGGGCGCGCTCGTCCGCGCGGCGCGCGGTCGAACGGCCCGCGCGCTCGCCCGCGACGGCGCGGCGGGCGAGGACGATCCCCGCGCGCGGCGAGCGCCGGACGGGGTCCACGACGCCCACGCCGAGGACGCGCGCGATGTCGCCCGCGCCCTCGGCGTCGACCCGCGCGCCGGGCTCGGCGCCGCCGAGGCGCAGCGCCGCCTCCGCGACCTCGGCCCGAACGAGCTCGCGGGCGTCGCGACCCGCTCGTCGCTCGACATCCTCGCACAGCAGATTTTTACAGTGCCTACCGCGCTGCTCCTCGGCGCGGCGGGCCTGTCGCTCGCGCTCGGCGACGTGATCGACGCGGGCGCCGTCCTCCTCGTCGTCGGCGCGAACGCCGCGGTCGGCACCTACACCGAGTCCCGGGCCGAGGAGCTCCTGCACGCGTGGGGCGACCTCCGGGTCGGGTGGGCGCGCGTCGTGCGCGACGGCCGCGAGCAGCGGCTCGCCGCCTCGGAGGTCGTGCCGGGCGACGTGCTCGCGCTGCGCGCCGGCGAGCCGGTCGCGGCGGACGCGCGCGTGGTCACCGCGCGCGACCTCGCCGCCGACGAGAGCACGCTGACCGGCGAGAGCGAGCCCGCCGAGAAGAGCGTCGCGCGGGTCGACGCGGCCGCGCCGCTCGCCGATCGCCGCAGCATGGTCTACGCGGGCACCACGGTCGCCTCGGGCGAGGGGGCTGCGGTCGTCGTCGCGACGGGCCGGCGGACCGCGCTCGGCGACATCCAGCGCGCGCTCTCCCGCGAGGGCGAGCGCGCCCCGCCGATCGAGCAGGAGCTCGCCTGGATCGGCCGGCGCCTCGCGGCCTTCGCGCTCGCGAGCTCGTCGGCGGTGGTGGTGGTCGGCCTCGCGCGGCGGCGGCCGATCCGCGCGCTCGCGCGCAGCGCCGTCGCCCTCGGCGTCGCGGCCATCCCCGAGGGGCTCCCGGCCGTGGGCACCACCGCGCTCGCGCTCGCGAGCCGCCGCCTGCTCGGCCGCGGCATCGTGATCCGCCGCCTCGCCGCGGCCGAGACGCTGGGCGCGGTGACCGTCGTCTGCGCCGACAAGACCGGCACGCTCACCGAGAACCGGATGCGGGTCGACGAGATCTTCCTCCCCGGCGAGGGCGTCCTGCGCGTCGTGCGCGGCGGCCGCGCGCGCGCCGACGCCGCCCGCGCCGACGGCGGCGTCGCGCCCCGGCGCGAGATCGCGCTGCTCGCCGAGGACGGGCGCGAGGTCGACGTCGGCGCCGCGCCCGTGCACGCGCTCGCGCGCATCGCCGCGCTCAACGCCGACGTCGAGCTGAGCGAGGTGGGCAAGGTCGTCCAGGGCAGCGGCACCGAGCGCGCCCTCGTCGAGTTCGCGCTCGCGGTCGGCTACCCCGTGTCCGCGCGGCGCCTCGCGGCGCGGCGCGTGAGCGAGGAGCGCCGCTCGGCGGAGCGCGCGTTCATGGTGACGGTGCACGAGCACCCCGAGCTCGGGCACATCGAGCTCGTGAAGGGCGCGCCCGAGCAGGTGGTCGCGCGCTGCGACGCGCTCGGCGCGGCGCGGGGCGAGGCGCTCCGGCGCAACGAGGCGATGGCCTCGCGCGGCCTGCGCGTGCTCGCCCTCGCGTGGCGGCAGAACGGCCGCCCCGACAACGACGCCCCGCTCGCGCTCGCGGGCCTCGTCGGCCTCCGCGACCCGCCGCGCCCCGGCGCGCGGGAGGCGCTCGCGGCGCTCTCCGGCGCGGGCATCCGCGCGCTGATGCTCACGGGCGACCAGGAGCGGACCGCGCGCGCGATCGGCGCCCAGCTCGGCATCCCGGCGGACGCCGTGCACAGCCGGGTCACGCCCGAGGCCAAGCTCGAGATCGTGCGGGCGCTCCAGCGGCGCGGCGAGATCGTCGCGATGACCGGCGACGGCGTGAACGACGGGCCCGCGCTCAAGGCGGCCGACGTCGGCGTGGCCATGGGCAAGCGCGGCACCGACATCGCCCGGGCCGTGGCCGACGTGGTCCTCGCCGAGGACGACCTGCCGAGCCTCACCGAGGCGGTCGGCGAGGGCCGGCGGCTGCACGACAACGTCCGCCGCGCGATCGCGTACTTCGTCGCGACGAACGCGAGCGAGGTCCTCGCGATGCTGGCCGGCGCCCTGACCGGCGCCTCGCCGCTCACGCCGCTGCAGCTCCTCTGGATCAACCTGCTCACCGACGTGGCGCCCGCGCTCGCGCTCGCGCTGGAGCCGGCCGAGCCGGGCGTGATGCGGCGCCCCCCGCGCGACCCCCGGGCCCGGCTGTTCGGTCCGCGCGACGTCCGCGCGCTGGGCGCGGACGCGGCGCTGATGTCCGGCGCCTCGCTCGCGGCGTACGCGCTCGGCGGCCGCGCCGCCGCGGGCACGCGGGCGTTCACCGCGCTCGTGACCGCGCAGCTCCTCCACATCCTCGCCTGCCGCGCCGGCGCTTCGGATGGCGCGGATGGCGCGGATGGCGCGGATGGCGCGGTCGCCGCGGATGGCGCGCCGGGGCCCGCCCCCCGTCGGGGCAACCCGCACGTCGCCCGCGCGCTCGCCGCGACCGCCGCGCTCCAGGCGCTCGCGCTCGGCTCCCGCTCTCTCGGCGGCCTGCTCGGGGCGACGCGCCTCGGCGCCGGGGAGCTCGCGCTCGCCGTGGCCGCGGGGGCGCTCCCCTCGCTGCTGCGCGGCCGGCTCGGGCTCTTCCCGGACGCCGGCCGAGACATCGTGATCGTCGTCGACGCCGCGCGCGCGGGGCGCGCGGATCAGGGCGCGCGCTGCGTGTGCGCGGCGCGCGAGGGAGGCACCGCATGATGAGGTTCCATCCGCCGTCATTCGCCCTGGGGGTCGGCAGCGCCGTGCTCCTGATGGGCAAGAAGCAGCACCTCCGGCCCGTGATCGTCGAGGTCGCGGCGCTCGGGGTCCACCTCGGCAAGCTCGGCCTCGCCCTGGTCGAGCGCCAGCGGGAGCACGCCGAGGATCTCTGGGCCGAGGTCGCGGAGCGCGCGCGGCACCGGGCCGCGGGCGCGGCGCGCCGCGAGCGTGCCCCGCGCAAGAGCAACGGCGCCTCGGCGCTCCACGGCGAGCCGTCGTCATGAGGGCGCCGGTGCTCGTCGCCCACGCTCTGGAGCGGCGCGTCCGCCTGCGCGCGCCCGCGCTGGCCGGCCATCGCGGCGCGTGCGCGCGCGTCGCGGCGCTGCTCGCGGCCGATCCCGGCTGCGAGGTCGTGACGGCCCGCCCGGCCACGGGCTCGGTGATCGTCGAGCGCTTCGAGGGCGGGCTCGATCCGGAGCGGCTCCGCGGCCGGCTCGCCGAGCTGGTGAGCGACGCGCGGGACGACGACGGCCGCCTGCTCGCCCCGCCCCGGCCCGACGCCCACCCCGGCCCGACGCGCGTCGCCCGCGCGCTCGCGCATGCGTTTGCCGGCATCAACGCGGACGTGCGCGAGGCGCTGGACTACCGCGCGGATCTCGGGACGCTCTTGCCGGTCGTGTTCGCGACGGCCGGGCTCGCCGAGGTCGGCGTGACGCGCCGGCTGCCTGCGCCGGCGTGGTTCAACCTGCTCTGGTGGTCGCTCCGGTGGTTCATGACGTTCAACCCGGGGGCCGTGTCGGAGGAGCTGCGCCACGCTGCCGGCGGCGCGCCGGGCGCCGAGGACGGCGAGCGCGGCGAGCGCGGCGAGGCGTGCCCGCCCGGCGGCGATCTGTAGCTGCGCGTCGCCCCCGCGGCGGCGCGCGCCGGCCGCGGTCGGCGCCCGGGGGGCGCGGCGGAGGGGGCTAGCCCGCGGCCGGACGGAGCGCGCCAACCAGGTTGATGCCGCCCATCACGAGGAGCAGGGCGCCGGCGAGCCCCTGAGTCCAGCGCGGGTTCAGGCGCGAGTTGACCACCCCGGCCAGCGCGACCGCGATGGGCGTGCTCAGCACCAGGGCGGGTCGCATAGCTCGGCCAGGAACACCGTCCGGAAGGTGGCCAGAAGGCCTCTCGGATCGATGACCTGGAAAAGCATGCTCCGCGGCGGAATGCTCCTCGGAGTCGGGCCAATCCGGAGCCCAGCCCTCTGATCGGCGAGGGCGACTCAACGCGTCCGGGGAGGGGGACTACGGGGCCGCCTGACGACACACGGGGAGAAAAGGACGGAGAGAGAGCGTTCCGCCGGAGAGGACATGATTCTCGGCGCGCACCTCGCCTATGGACATCTCCTCGTGGCCGGGGCGTGCCGGCGCGTTTTCATGTTCGTGTCGCGCCCGTTGACCTCGACATACGCCCTGATCCCTCGCGATGGCTCTGGATAGAGATTGAACCTGGTGGCCGGCGCGCGTACCTTGTGTTCCGGATTGTGAGCCCCGGAAGCAGAGGGGAACCCGTTGATGGCGCGATTGCAATTTTCTGCGTGGCTCGGGCTGACCGTTGCGTTGGTCGCCGTATCGCCCGGCTGCAGCTGCGGTTCGGAGGGCGCGCGGGTGCCGGTGGGCGTCGGGGGATCCGGCGGCGCTGGCGGCGACGGGGCGGGCGGCTCTCCTGAGGTGGCTGCGCAGGGCGGGGGCGGAGAGGGCGGGGTGTCCGAGGTCGCGGACCGGGGTCGTGCCGCGAGCGATGTGGTCAGCGCGGGCCAGGTCGTGAGGAGTCCCAGCTATCGCATGGTCTTCACGCTCGGTCAGCCGACTCAGAATCAGGGAAAGACGACCTCACCGAGCTACCGCATGCAGGGCGGTCTGGTGGGGGCGAACGGGAGCTTGCCATGAACGGGATGGGACCGCGTCTCCTCGCGGTGGGTGTTCTTCTCGCCGCGTCGCTCGGCCTCGTGCGCGGCGCGGCCGCCGCGGTGCCAACGCAGATCACGCATCAGGGGCGGCTCTTCGGGGCCAACGGCGATCCGGTCGACAACGCGCTTCCGGTGACGTTCACCGTCTACGCCTCCGCGGACGCCGAGGAGGGTGAGGAGCCTCTCTGGAGCGAGTCGATCGCGATCACGTTCGACGACGGCTACTTCTCCACGGTGCTCGAGTTCAGCGAGGAGCAGGCCGCGAAGGTCTTCGACGGCTCGGTTCGCTACCTCGGCATCACGGTCGGTAACGATCCCGAGATGGAGCCTCGCACGCCGATCGGCAGCGTTCCTTATGCGATGGTCGCGAACAACGCCATCGGCGAGATCACGCCGAAGCGGGTGAAGATCGGCGACAAGGTCGTCATCGACGAGAACGGCAACTGGGTGGGCAGCCCGAGCGGCATCGCCGGGCCGGAGGGGCGTCAGGGGCCGCCGGGGGCCGATGGGCCGCCAGGCCCGCCCGGCGAGCGGGGTCCCGAGGGACCGCAGGGGGTTCCTGGGCCCGAGGGGCCCCAGGGGCTGCCGGGGCCGCCTGGCGTGGCGGGCCCGCCTGGCGAGCGGGGTCCTGAGGGGCCCGAGGGGCCCGAGGGGCCGCCGGGGGCCACCGGGCCCGAGGGACCGCCTGGCCCTCCGGGGCCGGTCGGGCCGTCGGGCGTCGTGGCGACCCTCGCGCTGGCGGGCAACGTCGCCTCGCACTTCACGGCGAACAGCGCCGTCTACAGCTGGGTCGGTCCTCCGGCATCGGTGACCATCCGGGAGGGGAGCCAGCGGGTGACCGGCTCGGCTTCCGCTCCGCTCGGGCTGGGGCCGACCGATCCTGCCCAGATCGCCATGGTGGGCCTGTGCTATCAGCAGGTCGGGGGCGTCACGGCCGAGCTCGTGAATTTCTTCGGGGCCGGCTTCGCGCATCACCCGTTCTCGTCGACGCGCGCCACCTACTCCGTGTCTGCCACGACGGTGCTGGGCGAGGGAACGTGGAACATCGGCATGTGCCTTCGCAATGACGGCAGCAACCGGATCTACGGCTCCGGCATGGGCTCCGGCTCGATCGTGAACGGCTGGTTCATCGTCACGAAGGACGATTGACGGCGCCGACCGCCGCAGCGGGCTGACGGCGCCGGTCGCGACCTGGGCGCGCCCGCCGCCCTGGCGCCGCGGAGCGACACCGGCGCTGGCTTCGTTGTTCGTGGAGGCGCCCGCGCGCCCCTGTCGAGGGCGCGCGGGCTCGTGCGTCAGCGCAGCGCCACCGGGCTCCGCGCGATGTACTCGTCGTAGGCGAGGGTGCGCAGATCCTCGATGCGCTTCGCGCGCATCGCCCCAATGACGGCGCGCGCGAGCTGCAGGTCCGTGATCAGCGGGATGTTGGCGTCGACCGCGCGCCGGCGGATCAGGTAGCCGTCGGGCCGGCCGAGCTGGTCGTACTCGCGGGGGATGTTGATCACGAGATCGACCTTCCCCTGCTCGATCGCGCTCATCGCCGTCTCCCCCTCATCGGGCTGCTTCGCGAGGGTGGTGCACGCGAGCCCGAGCGCCCGCAGCGCCTCGGCCGTGCCGGGCGTCGCGAAGATGGGGAGCTTGAGGTGCTCGGCGATGATGCGCGCCTCGTCGGCGAACCAGTACTTGTCCTCGAGCGGGCCGAGCGACAGCAGCACGCCCTTCTTCGGGAACCGGAAGCCGGTCGCGAGCAGCGCGTGGAGCAGCGCCTCGTGCATGTCGTCCCCGAAGCAGCCGACCTCGCCGGTGCTCGCCATCTCCACGCCGAGCATCGGATCGGCCCCGACGAGGCGCGAGAACGAGAACATCGGCGCCTTCACGGCCACGTAATCGAGGTCGAGCCCGCGGTTCTCGACCGGCTGCGACACGCCCAGCATCCTGCGCATCGCCTCCCGGACGAAGTTGTTCCCCGTGACCTTGGACACGAACGGGAAGCTCCGGGACGCGCGCAGGTTGCACTCGATCACCTTCACCGTGTTGTGCTTGGCCAGGAACTGCATGTTGAACGGCCCGGTGATCGAGAGCGACCGCGCCACCTGCTGGGCGATCTGCTTGATCCTGCGGATCGTCGCGATGTAGAGCGACTGCGGGGGCAGGACGAGCGTCGCGTCGCCGCTGTGGACGCCGGCGTTCTCGACGTGCTCGCTGATCGCCCAGAGGATGATCTCCCCGCGGTCGGCGACTGCGTCGATCTCCACCTCGCGGGCGTGGGTCTCGAACTTCGAGACGACCACGGGGTAGACGGGGGAGACGGCCTTGGCCCGGGCGAGGATGCGATCGAGCTCGTTGGGCTCGTGCGCCACGCTCATGGCCGCGCCGCTCAGCACGTAGCTCGGCCGCACGAGCACGGGGAAGCCCCCGAGCCTGTTCACGATCTCGCCCGCCTCGGCCGCGTCGGTGACGTGGGCCCAGCGCGGCTGATCGATCTCGAGCCGGTCGAGGAGATCGCTGAACTTCTTCCGGTCCTCGGCGGCGTCGATGCTCCCCGCGCTCGTGCCGAGGATGCGGGCCCCCGCCTGGTGCAGCCGGAGCGCCAGGTTGTTCGGGACCTGGCCGCCCATGCTGACCACGATGCCGTAGGGCTGCTCCCGCTCGTAGATGTCGAGCACCGTCTCGAAGCTGATCTCGTCGAACACCAGCTTGTCGCACGTGTCGTAGTCGGTGCTGACCGTCTCCGGGTTGTAGTTCAGCATCATGGTCTCGTAGCCGAGCTCCGAGGCCGCGCGGATCGCGTTGACGCAGCACCAGTCGAACTCGACGCTCGATCCGATGCGGTAAGCGCCCGAGCCGAGCACCATGATCTTCTTGCGCCACGACGGCGCCACGTCCGTGGCCGACGCGTGGTAGCTCGAATAGAGGTAGTTCGTCTCGGCGGGGAACTCGGCCGCGAGCGTGTCGATCTGGGCGAGGTGCGGCACGACGCCGTGCCGCTTCCTGAGCTCGCGGATGGAGCCGCGCGCCGCGCCGGTCAGCGTGCCGATCATCCGGTCGCTGAAGCCGAGCTGCTTGGCCTCCCGCAGCGTCGCCTCGTCGATCGCGGGCTCCTGCACCGGCGCGGCCCTGTCGACCTGCGCCGGGACGGCGACCTTGAGCGCCTTCAGGTCCCGCTGCATCCGCACGATCGGCTCGATCTGGTTCAGGAACCACCGATCGATCTTGGTGAGATCGTGGATCGCGTCGACCGACATGCCCTCCTGCAGCGCGCGGGCGACGGCGAAGATCCGGAGCGGGGTCGCGTTCTTCAGCGCGTCGGGGAGGTCCTCGAAGGTGAACGCGTCCGGGTCGAGCCCCTTCACCCCGATGTCGAGCATCCGGAGCGCCTTCTGGATGACCTCGGGGAAGGTCCTGCCGATGGCCATGACCTCGCCGACGCTCTTCATCTCGCTGCCGATCCGCATCGAGGCGCCGCGGAACTTGCCGAGGTCCCAGCGCGGCACCTTGCAGACGAGGTAGTCGAGCGCCGGCTCGAAGAACGCGGTCGTCCTGCGGGTGATCGCGTTGGCGATCTCCGGCATCGTGTAGCCGACGGCGATCTTCGCGGCGACGTACGCGAGCGGGTAGCCGGTCGCCTTGCTGGCCAGGGCGCTCGACCGGGACAGGCGCGCGTTCACCTCGATGACCCGGTAGTCGGTGCTGTGCGGGTTGAGCGCATACTGGATGTTGCACTCGCCGACGATGCCGAGGTGGCGGATCGTCTTCAGCGCCACGGAGCGGAGGAGCTGGTACTCCTCGTCGTTCAGCGTCTGCGACGGGGCGACGACGATCGACTCCCCGGTATGGATCCCCATCGGATCGAGGTTCTCCATGTTGCAGACGGTGATGCAGTTGTCGCGCCCGTCGCGGACGACCTCGTATTCGATCTCCTTCCAGCCGCGGAGGCACTCCTCGACGAGCACCTGGGGCACGCCGCCGGCGAAGCCGCGCCGCACGGCGTCGTCGAGGTCGCGCTCGCTCTCGACGATGCCGCTGCCCTTGCCGCCGAGCGCGTAACCGCCGCGCAGCATCACCGGGAAGCCGATCTCGCGCGCCGCGGCCATGGCCTCGGCCGGGGTGCGGCACGCGCGGCTCCGGGCCGTCTTCACGCCGATCTCGTCGAGGCGGTCGATGAAGAGGCGCCGGTCCTCGGTGTCGCGGATCGCCTTGATCGGCGTCCCGAGCACCCGCACTCCGTACTTGTCGAGGATCCCGGCGTCGTGGAGCTCGAGCCCGCAGTTGAGCGCCGTCTGGCCGCCGAAGGAGAGGGCGATCGCGTCGACCTCCTCCTTCACGATGATCCGCTCGACGAACTCCGGCGTGACCGCGCTGAGGTGGATGCGATCGGCGAGCCCCTCGCTCGTCTGGATCGTGGCGATGTTGGGGTTCACGAGGACGGTGGCGATCCCCTCTTCCTTGAGGGCCTTGATCGCCTGCGACCCCGAGTAGTCGAACTCGCCGGCCTGACCGATCTGGAGCGCGCCGGAGCCGAGCACGAGGACGCGCCGGGGTTTCTTGGGGAGATAGGCGCCGTACATGGCTCAGCTCCTTCCTGCGGTGGGGGTGGCGCGGGGTTCCGCGGTGGCGGTCCCTGCGGTCTTGAATCGCGAATCGGCCGACCCCTTCATCGCGCCGCAGAGGCGCAGGAAGTCGTCGAAGAGGTACCCGGCGTCCTCGGGCCCGGGCGTCGCCTCGGGGTGGAACTGGACGCTGAAGAAGGGGCGCAGCCGAGAGCGGATGCCCTCGTTGGTGCCGTCGTTGATGTTGATGAACCACGGCTCCCACTCGGGGGGGAGCGACTCGTGCTTCACCGCGTACCCGTGGTTCTGGCTCGTGACGTAACAGCGGCGGCTCAGGAGGTCCTGCACCGGCTGGTTCACGCCGCGGTGGCCGTACGGCAGCTTGTAGGTGTCGCCGCCGGCCGCGAGCGCCAGGATCTGGTTGCCGAGGCAGATGCCGAAGATCGGCTTGGTGTACGTGCCGAGCAGGCCGCGCACCGCGGCGACGAGCTGGCCGAGGTCCTTGGGGTCGCCGGGACCGTTGCCGATGAGGACGCCGTCGGCGGCCTCGGCGAGCTCGGCGATGGGCGCGTGGAAGGGCGCGCGGATGACGGTGACCCCGCGCTGGAGGAGCGAGCGGACGATGTTGTCCTTCGCGCCCGCGTCGATCAGCAGCACCTTCAGGGGGCCGCCCTCGTAGGTGATCGGCTCGCGGGGCGACACGAGGCGGAACACCTCCTCGCGCATGTCCACCGCCTCGGCCGAGCGCTTCACCCGCTCCAGGTCCATCTCGGCCGGGAACAGCCAGCCCTTCATGGTGCCGGCCTCGCGGAGCCGCCGCGTGAGCGTCCGCGTGTCGATCCCCGTGATCGCCGGGATCCCCTCGCTGGCGAGCCAGGCGCCGAGGGAGCGGACCGCGGCGTGGTGGCTGTAGCGCTCGACGTAGCTCTGCACGACGAGCCCTTGCACCTGGATCCGGTCGGCCTCGTAGGGCCCGTCGACGCTGCCTGCCTGCCGCGGCGCGGGCACGCCGTAGTTGCCCACGAGCGGGTACGTGATCGCGAGGATCTGGCCTCTGTAAGAGGGGTCCGTGAGCGTCTCGACGTACCCCGTCATGCCGGTGTTGAAGACGACCTCGCCGCTCACCGCGCGCGGGGCGCCGAAGCACCGGCCCGTCATGGTCGTGCCGTCTTCGAGTACGAGCTTCATCCGATTCGCATCCATCCTCATTGACCGCCTCGGCCGCCGCGGCGCGGACCGTTACGCAGGGGAGGCCTCGGGCGCGTGCCGCGCCGTGGGCCCGTGGGTGAGCAGGTCCGCGCGCGCGCCGCGCGGCGGGCCGGCATCATGCTCGAGGCTGGGCGTTCAAGCACCCCTGGATGCCGGACCCGCTCGCTCCGGCATTCCGTCGAGGTGGGCATGGCGCCCGCCGTCCCGTTCTTCCACATGCCGGGGACGCCCATTTGCCGTCCCCTCGCTCCACGTCAACCAGGAATTATCGCCTGAGCTTTCCCGGCCGTTTCCGCAGTGATTTTCACGAGCTCGTCGGCCCGCGCGGCGCCGCCTAGGCGACCTGCGCGCGCTCGAGGTACGCCCGCTCGAGGACGAGCACGTCCATCTTCGTCCGGAGGAAGCAGTCCAGCGCTTCCTTTGGGGTGCAAACGATCGGCTCGCTCGCGTTGAACGACGTGTTCAGGAGGACGGGCGTGCCGGTCAGCCGGCCGAACTCGTGGAGGAGCGCGTGGTAGCGCGGGTTCTCCTGGGCGGTGACCGTCTGGAGCCGGCCGGTGCCGTCGACGTGGGTCACGGCGGGGATCTCGGCGCGGCGCTCGGGCTTGATCCTGGAGACCTTGACCATGAACGGGTCGGGCGAGGTCTGCTCGAAGTAGTCGCCCACGCGCTCGAGGGGGAGCGCCGGCGCGAACGGGCGGAACATCTCGCGGCGCTTGATCCGCTCGTTCATGATGTCCTTGGTGTCCTGCCGCCGCGGGTCGCAGAGGATGCTGCGGTTGCCGAGCGCGCGCGGGCCGAACTCCATCCGCCCCTGAAACCAGCCGACCACCTTGCCGTCGCCGAGCGCCCTGGCGACGCGGGGGATCAGGTCCTCGTCGGGGAGGGTCTCGAACGCGACCTGCTCCTGCCGGAGCAGCTCCTCGATCGCCTCCTGCGAGAAGGCAGGGCCGAAGTAGCTGTGCGTCTGCTGGAAGCGGCGCGGGTTGTCGAGCGTGTGGTGGTAGACGTAGAGCGCCGCGCCGAACGAGGTGCCGGCGTCGCCGGCCGCGGGCTGGATGAAGACGTCGTCGAACAGCCCCTTCGGCCGGATCTTCCCGGCGGCCACGCAGTTGTAGGCGCAGCCGCCCGCGAGCGCGAGCCGCGGCGAGCCGGTGAGGTGCTTCGCCGTCGCGAGCAGCTCGAAGTAGACCTCCTCGAACACCGCCTGCGTCGACGCGGCGACCGCCTTGAAGCGGTCCTCCATCCGGCTCTTCGGGCTGCGGGCGGGTCCGAGCAGGTCGACCAGGCGCTCGGAGTGGATGGCGCCGTAGCGGGGCTCGCCCTCCCACGTCATCGCGATGCCCTTCGTGTGGTGCTGGAAGTACTCGAGCCCGAGCTCGAAGGCCCCCTCCTTGACGCGCACCACCTGCCGGAGCTTGTCGAGCAGCTCGGGCTGGCCGTGGGCCGACAGCCCCATGACCTTGTACTCGTCGCCGAACTTGGGGAACCCGAGGTACTGCGTCAGCGCCGAGTAGAACAGCCCGAGCGAGTGCGGGAAGCCGACGTGCCGGAGGATCTCCAGCTTGTTGCCGCGGCCGCGCGCCCACATCGTGCTGACGAAGTCGCCGAAGGCGTCGATCGACACGACCGCCGCGTCGTCGAAGCCCGAGGGGAAGAACGCGGACGCGAGGTGCGCGCGGTGGTGCTCGACGCTGTGCGACGCGGCGCGGATGCGCTTCGGGTCGATGCCGAGCGCGGCGCCGAGGTGCACCTTCGGATCGCTCGCGCTGAAGGACCCCTTGAGGATCCCGGCGGGGGAGCGCCGCGTCAGCGCGTAGAGGAGCTTGTCGCCGAGGTGCGCCCTCGTGTCGCGGCCGATCGCGATGTGGTCGATGTCCTCGACGCGCGCGCCCGCGGCGCTGAGGCAGTACTCGACAGCGAGCCGCGGGAACCCCGCGCAGTGCTTGATCCTGCTGAACCGCTCCTCCTCCGCCGCCGCGACGAGCTGCCCGTCGACGAGGAGCGCGGCCGACGCATCACCGTGGTAGGCGTTGATCCCGAGGATGAGCATGCGAAGGCCATCTTCTGGTGCCCGCGCGCGAGGGTCAAGGCGAGCCATCTCGCGCGCGCCGCGCGGTCATCTGCCGTCCCGCATGACGCGCTGACACGAGATCAAAGCTGCGTTCGTGAGATAAAAACGCGCGCTGCTCTGCAAGGCGACGATGCAGCGCGGGGCGTGCGAACGCGCGTGCGCGTGTGAACGCGCGTGCGCGCGGTCAGATCTCGGCGAGGCGGATGGCCTGGAGGCGGTCGCCGTCGTCGATGCGATCCTGGTCGGCCGGCACGATGATCAGCGCGTCGGCCTCGGCGAAGCTCGTGACCGCGCCGGACGCCTGGTTCGCGGAGATGCGCGCGACGAGCTCGCCGCCGGAGATCTCGAGGCGGGCGCGGAGGAACTCGGCGCGCCCTGTCTGACGCCGCAGCGCGCTGGCCGCGCGGACGACCACGCGCGGCGGCAGCGGCGCCGCGTCGTCCTGGAGGGCGCGGAGCAGCGGCACGCCGAAGAGGACGAACGTGAGCGAGGCGGAGGCCGGGTTGCCCGGCAAGCCGAGCACGTGCACCGCGCCGCCCCGCGAGAGCTCGGCGCGGCCCACCGCGAGCGGCTTGCCCGGCTTGATCGCGACGCGCCAGAAGTCGAGCGTCACGCCCGCGGCCTCGAGGGCAGGCCGGACCACATCGTGGTCGCCGACGCTCACGCCCCCGACGGTCACCACGAGATCCGACCCGCGCAGCGCCGTCGACACCGCCTCCGCGGCGCGCGCCGCGTCGTCCGGGACGAAGGGCGCGATGCGGACCGCCGCGCCCGCAGCGCGCGCGGTCGCGGCCACGAAGTAGCTGTTCGACTCCGCGACCGTTCCGGCGGGGCCGGGCGAGCCGGGGGCGCGCAGCTCGTCACCGGAGCAGAGCACCGTGACCACGGGCCGGCGCGCGACGAGCACGCTCGGGCGATCGAGCGCGGCCGCGAGCGCGACCTTCCCCGGCGTGAGGCGCGCGCCGCGGCGCAGCGCGACGGCGCCCTGCGCGAGGTCCGCGCCCCTGCGCCGCACCCAGGCGCCCGCGCGCGGCGCCTCCCTCACGGTGATCTCGTCGCCGCTCCGCGCGACGTCCTCCTGCGGCACGATCGCGTCCGAGCCGGGCGGCAGCCGCGCGCCGGTGAAGATCCGGCACGCCGTGCCCGGGTCGAGCGCCGGCAGCGGCCGCCCGGCCGCGCTCTCGCCGCGCACGGGGAGCGTGAAGGGCCCGCTGCCCGCGAGATCGGCCGACGCCACGGCGTAGCCGTCCATCGCGCTGTAATCGAACGCGGGCATCGCGTCGGCGGCGGCGATGTCCTCGGCGAGCACGCGCCCGGCCGCGTCGTCGAGCGACACCCGCTCGGGGCCGACCGGAACCGCGGTCGCGAGCAGCCGCGCGAGCGCCTCTTCGAAGGGGATCATCCGCGTTGCTCCCTTTCCTGCGCGTGCCGGTGGTGGTGACCGCCCTTGCCGGACGCGAGCGCGACCGCGTGCGCGAGGACGGGGCCGATGAGCTGTGTCACCGCGAGCTCCACCGCCTTCGGGCTGCCCGGCAGCGCGATCACGACGAGCCCGCGCACGACGCCCGCGGCCGCGCGAGACAGGATGGCGTTCGGCCCGATGGCGTCCCAGCTCAGGCGTCGGAACGCCTCGCCGAAGCCGTCGAGCGTCTTGTCGAAGAGCGGCGCCAGCGCCTCGAAGGTCCTGTCGCGCGGCGCGATCCCCGTGCCGCCGGTGGTGACGATCGCGTCGGCCGATCCTGCGCTCGCGATCTGCTCGATCGCCGCGCGCAGGAGCTCGGGCTCCTCGCGCAGGACGGCGTGGGACGTCACGGCGAAGCCGGCGCTCGTCAGGAGCGCGCCGAGGAGCTTTCCTCCCTCGTCGTCCTCGAGGGTCCGGGTATCACTGAGCGTCAGCGTCGCGACGCGCACGGTGGAGCGGCTCATGCGGCGAGATCTACGCCGCTCGCCGGCCGTTGGCGAACACTTGATGACGTCGGCCCGACCGCCGGGCCTGGCCTGTCCGCGCGCAGCGTCCGCGCGGGCGCGCGCGGCCTTGTGCTCGCCGGCGCAGGCCGCGGTCGCGCGTCAGCGGCGCGCCGCGAACCGGGGATCGGCGCGGCTGCCCTCGACGGTGGATGGCTTTCGCGGCGCCGCTGCGCTAGGGGAGCGGCGTGTCCGGCCCCCTGATCCCTTACATCCAGCTCCCCGAGATCCCGCTCTCGTTCCTGGAGCACATCCCGATCGTGGGCCAGTACATCGATCCGGCCAAGCCGCCCTCGATCAAGCCGTTCGGCACGCTGGTGGCGCTCGGCGTTTACATCGGCGCCGTGGTCGCGACGCGGCACGCGCGCGAGCGGCGGCTGGACGAGAAGAAGATGAGCGAGTTCATCTTCTGGGTCGTGGCGGCCGGCTTCATCGGCGGGCACGTCTTCGATGCGATCTTCTATCACCCGCATCGGGTCGCGCGCGATCCGCTCTACCTCTTCGCGCTCTGGGACGGCCTGTCGAGCTTCGGCGGCTTCACCGGCGCCCTGATCGGCGCTGCCTCGTGGCGCTTCTATCGCCGCGAGAAGATCCTGCCGTACTGCGAGGTCGTGAACAGCGCCTTCCCGCTCGCGTGGGTGTTCGGGCGCGCCGGCTGCGCGTCGGTCCACGATCACCCGGGCCGCCTCTCCGACGCGTGGTTCGCGGTCCGATATCCGCTCGGGAACGGATACGTCGGCCGGTTCGATCTCGGCCTCTACGAGTGCTTGCTCACGATCCCCCTCGCGATCGCGTTCGCGGTGCTCTGGCGCAGGAACCCCCATCGCCCGCTCGGGTTCTACACCGGCGTGATGTGCACCGCGTACGCGCCGGTGCGGTTCGGCCTCGACTTCCTGCGCGAGCGCGAGGGCACGGTGCTCGGCGGCGATCCGCGCTACGGCGGCCTCACCCCGGCGCAGTGGGCCTGCTTCGGGCTGCTCGCGGTGGGCCTGTATTTCCTGCGGATGGCGGCGCGCGGCGAGGCGTCGAGCGCCGGGGCAGGGCCGCTCAGCGGCGGTCCGCGCGTCGCGGATGACGACGCGGACGACACGGACGACGCGGACGACGCGGACGACGGGGCCGAGGAGCCGCGTGCTCCTCGCGCCCGGGCCGGACGGTAGCCCGCCCCTGCCGGGTTTTCCGGGGTCGGGGCGCCGTCGTCCCGCGGTCGTGTCGGGTAGTTCGACATCAGGTAATGACCTGATGCGCCGGTCGCCGCTGGGCCGCTCCGTCCTTGCCTTCCAGCCGGGGTTTTCGCGCTGTTTGCCCGTGGTTTCGCGCCGCCCGCCTGCGACGGAGGCGACGGGGGCGGCATGCGCTGAGTCCCCCTGAGACCCCCGCCCGCGGACCCGCACCTCGGGGTGCGGGGGTCGGGAGCGCTCCGTCAGGGCCTGCATTTGGCTCGCTCGCCCGCGGCGGGTCCCTTGACGCGCCTGGGGCACTAGATATCGTGGGGTGGAGTTTGCACCAGAGGGTCGGCCCGCCGACCTTCGCTCGATTGAGCTCGGTTGCCCCTTCCGCCGAAGGACGGGTCGAACGAGGCGCGCTCGCGAAAGGCTCCGCATCATCGACATCGATCACGGAGCGAGTGGACCAAAAAAGAGGGAACGCAGGGGCCAACCCCAGGTTTTTCTACAATGGCTGAAGATTCGCGTAAGTTGTTCGTGGCGGGCTTGCCCGACTCCATCACCGAAGACGTTTTGCGGCAACTCTTCGAGGCCACCGGCGGCAACGTCGTCGAGGTCAGTCTTCCGAAAGATCGCGCGACAGGTCGTCCGCGCGGGTTCGGCTTCGTCACGCTCTCGACGACCGGCGAAGCCAACGCCGCGCGCGAGTCGCTTGACGGTTCATTTCAGGGCGGCAAGTCGATCTCGGTCCGGCCCTTCCAGGCCGAGCCGCCGCGACGCGAAGGTCGCCCCATGGGCCCCGGCGGCGGTCCGGGCGGCGCTCCGGGCGGCGGCCCGGGCGGCGGTATGGGCGGCGGCCCTGCCGCAGCGCCGGATCGCACCCTCTACGTCGGCAACCTGCCCTACGACGCGAGCGTCGAGGAGGTCGAGGGCCTCATCGGCTCGACGGGCGCCGGGCCGGTGGTGCGGGTCCACCTCCCGATGGACCCTGACGGTCGCAAGCGCGGCTTCGGCTTCGTGACGATGGCCAGCGCAGAGGCGGCGCGCGCCGCGATCGATGCGCTGCGCGGCGTCGACGTGCGCGGCCGTCGGCTGGTCGTCAACCTCGCTCATCCGAAGGGCGAGCGTCCGGCGCGCGAGGAGCGCCCGGGCGGCTTCGGCGGCGGCGGCGGCTTCGGCGGTGGTGGCGGCGGCTTCGGCGGTGGTGGCGGCGGCGGCTTCGGCGGTGGTGGCGGCGGCGGCTTCGGCGGTGGTGGTGGCGGCGCGCCCCCGCCCCCTGCGCGCAAGACCTTCGACGATCGCCGGCGGCGCGGCGCTCACGACGGCGATGGCCCTCCCGGGGGCGGTGGTGGCGCCGGCGGCGGTGGCCGTCGCAGCAACAACAAGAACTGGGATCGCGGCCGCGACGACTGGGACGACGAATGAGCTCTCCCGGTTGACAACTGCACCGTTTCCCGTAGGGTAGGCGCCCTCCAGACGGGCGGTCGGGCGTCGCTGACCCCGCTCACGTCCTCTGGTACCCCGCCGGGTGCGGTGCCAGCGCTTTCCGTGCTGCCCCGCCTGGGTTCAACCAGGGCCGTCTGTGGAAACAGGCCGGCCCTGTCCGCGGAGACCTCCGATGCGCGACATCATCAAGCTCACGTGCGGCACCTGCGGCCGCGCGAACTACCACACGACGAAGAACAAGCGGACGATGACGGACAAGTTCGTCATCAAGAAGTTCTGCCCGACCGAGCGCAAGCACACCGAGCACAAAGAGGGCAAGATCTCGAAGGGCTAGGCCACGTTGCGCCGCTGGCTGCTGCCGCCGAGGCCCGCGCGTGTGGGCCTCGGGTCAGGCGTCTGCGCACCTCGCGGTGCTCGGCTTAACCTTGTTCATCTCTAGGACGCAGCGATGATCTTCGACTGGCTCTACGGCCTGTTCTCGAACGATCTCGCGATCGATCTCGGCACCGCCACCACGCTCATCTACGTGAAGGGCAAGGGGATCGTGTCGTGCGAGCCCTCCGTGGTCGCCGTGCAGCGCGATGCTCGCGGCGGCAAGAAGGTGCTCGCCGTCGGCCGCGAGGCGAAGGAGATGCTCGGGCGCACCCCCGGCAACATCCAGGCGGTGAGGCCGCTGCGCGACGGCGTCATCGCCGACTTCGAGATCACCGAGGCGATGCTCCGGTACTTCATCGCGCGCGCGCACAACCGCCGCACGCTCGTCAAGCCGCGCATCATCATCTGCGTCCCGTTCGGCATCACCGAGGTCGAGAAGCGGGCCGTGAAGGAGAGCGCCGAGGGCGCCGGGGCCCGCGAGGTCTACCTGATCGAGGAGCCCATGGCGGCGGCGATCGGCGCCGGGCTGCCGATCACCGAGCCGAGCGGCAACATGGTCGTCGACATCGGCGGCGGCACGACCGAGGTCGCCGTGATCTCCCTCGCCGGCATCGTCTACTCGCAGAGCGTGCGCGTCGGCGGCGACAAGATGGACGAGTCGATCATTGCCTACATGAAGCGCAAGTACAACATGGCCATCGGCGAGCAGACCGCGGAGCGCATCAAGATCACGATCGGCAACGCGTACCCGCTCGAGCAGCAGCTCACGATGGAGGTCAAGGGGCGCGACATGGTCGCGGGCATCCCCAAGACGGTCGTGGTCAACTCCGACGAGATCCGCGACTCGCTGAGCGAGCCGACGAACGCGATCGTGGACGCCGTGCTCATCGCCCTGGAGCGCACGCCGCCGGAGCTCGCGGCCGACATCGTCGACAAGGGCATCGTGCTCACCGGCGGCGGCTCGCTCCTCAAGAACCTCGACGTGCTCCTCCGCGAGGAGACGGGGCTGCCCGTCATGGTGTGCGACGACCCGATCAGCGCCGTGGTGCTCGGCAGCGGCAAGGCGCTCGATCACCTCGAGCTCCTGAAAGAGGTCACGATCAGCTGATCGTCCGTCTCGTCCCCCGCCCGTGAGCTTGCCGGCGGGGCTCTCTTGGGGCGCGCGGCGCGCGCCTCCTCGGCGTGGGCGCCGCGCGCGGCGTCGACAGGGGTGGCCTCGCGGGGCGCCTCGTACTACCTGGGTCCGGGAGCCACGGTGAACCTCAAACGCTACCGCGACTTCGTGATCGTGCTGCTGGCGCTCGCGGTGCCGTTCTGGTTCCTGCGCGCCAGCATGCGCGACCCGAAGCAGAACACGGGGGCCGACCGGATCATCATCGGCATCGCCGCGCCGATCCAGTACGCGGCCGCGACGCTGGCGCGCGGCATCTCGAACCTCTGGGGCGATTACATCTACCTGGTCGACGTCAAGGAGGACAACGCCAGGCAGGCCTCCCAGATCGCGCGCATGCGCGAGCGCGTCCGCAAGCTCGAGGCGCTCGAGGAGGAGAACCGTCGCCTGCGCAGGCTGCTCGACCTGCGCCAGAGCCTCCGCACGGACGTCGTCAGCGCGCAGGTCGTCGGCAAGAGCACCAACGATTTCTTCCGCGTGGTGCGGGTCACGCTCGATCGCGAGGCGCGGGACATCGGCTCCAACCTGCCGGTCCTCTCCGCGGACGGCGTGGTCGGCACGACGCTGAAGAGCGCCGGCGATACGGTCGACGTGCGGCTCGTCGTCGACGGCGGCAGCGGCGTCGATGTGGTCGTCGAGCGCACCGGCGCGCGCGGCTTCGTGCGCGGCACCGGCGACGAGACCAAGTACTCGTGCAGCGTGGAGTACGTGCAGCGCACCGACGAGATCGAGGTCGGCGACCTCCTCGTGACGAGCGGCGTCGGCCGGCGCTTCCCGAAGGGGATCCCGGTCGGGACCGTGACGCAGGTCGTCCGCCGCGACTTCGGCATCTACCAGCAGGTGTACGTCGCGCCGGCGGTCGATTTCTCCCGCCTGGAGGAGGTGCTCATCGTGACGACGACGCCGCCGGAGGAGACGCCGCCGCAGGCGCAGCGCAGGTGACGCGATGAGGAATTCCGCGTTCCTGTTCATGGGGGCCGCCCTCCTGATCGTTCAGTCGAACCTGTTCCGGCTGATCGGCAAGCTGAACATCCCGGGCTCCACGCCGAGCCTGCTCCTGCCGCTCGTCGTGTTCATGGGGGTGCACGAGTACTCGATCGCGCGCGGCGCCGCGCTCGCGTTCTTGCTCGGGTACCTGCTCGATCTCTTCGCCGGCGCGCCGGTCGGCCTGTTCACCTTCATCACCGTCGCGACCTTCGTCGTGTCGCGGGCGGCCGGCGTCCGGCTCGCCGCGCAGACGCTGCTCACCAAGATCGCGCTGGCCTTCGTCTTCGGCCTCGTCGAGGGGGTGCTCATCGTGATCCTCACCGCCATCTTCGGGGGCGACGCGGCGCGCCCGCGCGCGCTCGCCCTGCTCGTCGCCCCGCACGCGGTGTCGACGGCGATCTTCGCGCCGTTCGTCTTCCGGCTGGCCGAGCGCGTGCACCAGGCGACGATCAACGTCCCGCGGCCGGGGGAGAGCCCGCGGTGAGCCTGCTCGTCCAGCGCTCCGACGTGAGCGAGTTCCGCCGGCGCTTCCGGTGGATCGCGCTCGGCATGGTCGTCGGCTTCATGGTGCTCATCGGGCGCATGTTCTACCTCCAGATCCTCGAGGCCGACGAGAACAAGGCCGTCGCCCGGGAGAACATCGTGCGCCGGGTGACGCTCGCCACCACGCGCGGCATCATCCGGGACAAGAACGGCAAGGTGCTCGCGGCGAGCCGCCCCTCGTACAACGTGTACGTCGTCCCGCGGCGCCTCGACATGGAGACGACCTGGCCGAAGCTCGTCGAGTACCTCGGCGTCGGGATCGAGGAGCGCGCCCGGCTCGAGGCGCTCATCACCGCGATCCGCGCCGACGACGGCCCGCGCAAGAGCCAGCAGATCCTGCTGAAGGAGGACATCTCTCGCGATGCGGTGGCGACGCTGGCGACGCACGACGCCGAGCTGCCGGGCGTCGACGTGGTGCCGGTCCCGGTGCGCTACTACCCCTACGAGGAGGTCGGCTCGCACGTCCTCGGCTACATGGCCGAGGTGGACGCCGAGCGGCTCGCGGCGCTCCGGAGCGTCGGCTACATCGAGGGCGATCGCATCGGCGTCACCGGGATCGAGCGCGCGTGGGAGAGCTACCTCCGCGGCACGCGCGGCTGGGAGAAGGTGCTCGTCGACGCCAAGGGGCGGCGCCGGGCGGGCGGCGACGGGATCATCGAGGAGCCGCGGCGGGTCGACCCGATCCCCGGGCGCGACCTCCGGCTCACGCTCGACGCCGACATCCAGAAGGCGATCGACAAGGCGATGCGCGGCGAGCTCGCCGGCGGCGTTGCGGTCATCGACGTGCGCACCGGGCGGATCCTCGGGCTCTACTCGAAGCCCGGCTACAACCCGAACGCCCTCTCGGGCGGCTCGGGCAAGCAGGTCATCCGCGACGCCTTCCGGCGGCTCTACTCCGATCCGCTGAAGCCCGCGCTCGACAAGACGCTCTCCGGCGCGTACCCGCCCGGCTCGACGTTCAAGCCGTTCACCGCGCTGGCGGCGCTCGAGAAGGGGCTCATCGATCCGCGCCAGTCCACGCGCTGCCGGGGCGCCCTCACGTTCGGCAAGCGCACCTTCCGGTGCACGCACGTGCACGGCCCGGTCGCGATGCAGAAGGCGATCGCCGAGTCGTGCAACGTCTTCTTCTACCGGCTCGCGGCGGAGTACGGCGTCGGCATGGACGTCATCGCCGAGATGGGACAGCGCTACGGGCTCGGCGCGCGCACGGGGCTCGGCATCAACGCCGAGGCGGGCGGCAGGATGCCGACCCGGGCGTGGATGACGCTCCGGAACAAGGGCCAGTTCCGCCTCGGCTTCGGCCTGAACGCGGCGATCGGCCAGGGCGCGACGACGGTCACCGTGCTCCAGCTCGCGCTCGCGTACGCCGCGCTCGCGAACGGGGGCACGCTCTACCAGCCGCAGATCGTGCGGGCCGTCGAGACGAGCGCCGGCACGGTCGTGCAGGAGTTCACGCCGCGCGTCCGCCGCCAGATCGACATCCGCCCGGAGAACCTCACCCTCGTGCACAAGGCGATGGTCGCCGGCGTGAACGAGGAGGGCGGCACCGCCTTCAAGGCGCGCGTCGCCGGCGTCGAGATGGCGGGCAAGACGGGGACCGCGCAGGTCTCGCACCGGCTCACCCGCGGCGTCGAGGCCGAGCGGGTCTGGTACTTCAACCGTGAGCACGCCTGGTTCGCCGGCTATGCGCCGGCGCGCGCGCCCGAGGTGGCCGTCGTCGTGCTGGTCGAGCACGGCGGCGCCGGCGGCAAGCACGCGGCGCCGGTCGCCTTCGAGGTCGTGCGCGCGTACCAGGAGCTCGCGAAGGAGCGGCGCGGCGGCCCGAACGAGGGGCCCCGCGCGGGCAAGAGCAGCGCGGGCCGCGCGCCCGCCGCGTCGGGGCGCACGCCATGATCCGGGGCGACTCTCTCTCTCGCGATCGCGACCACTTCGACTGGCCGCTCTTCATCGCCGCGGTGTCGATCGCGGTGCTCGGCGTCGTCAACCTCTACAGCGCGACGAGCGTCTACTCGGGATCGCGCGCGGAGCTCTACATCAGCCAGGTCTACTGGCTGTTCATGGGCGGCATCATCGGCGGCGTGCTGATCGCGATCGACTACCGGCACCTCGAGCGCCTCGGGTACGTGCTCTACACGTTCGGCGTCTTCTCGCTCGCGCTCGTCTTCGTGCTCGCGCGCGACGTGCGCGGCTCCGCGCGGTGGATCGAGTTCGGCGCCTTCCGCTTCCAGCCCAGCGAGTTCATGAAGGTGTTCCTGGTCATCGCGCTGGCGAAGTACCTGCACGACGACCCGCGCAACGAGGGCCGCACCCTGCGCGACCTGGCGATCCCGGCCGCGCTGACCGCGGTGCCCGCGCTCCTCGTGCTCAAGCAGCCCGACCTCGGGACGGCGCTCATCCTCGTCTTCGTCTTCCTGACGATCGCGGCGGTCACGCGCGTGCGCTGGCGGAGCGCGGCGCTGTTCGTCGTGTCCATCGTCATCGCGATCCCGATCGTCTGGGAGTACGTGCTGCTCGACTACCAGCGCGCCCGCGTGCTCGTGTTCCTCCACCCCGAGGAGGACCTCCTGCACCGCGGCTGGCACGCCCACCACTCGCGCGTGGCGATCGGCAACGGCGGCCTGTTCGGCAACGGGTATCTGAGGGGCACCCAGAACCAGTTCCTCTTCCTGCCGGATCAGTTCACCGACTTCCCGTTCCCGGTCTTCGCCGAGGAGTGGGGATTCGTCGGGTGCGTGGTCCTCGTGTGCCTCTACGCGTTCCTGGTCGTGTGGGGCATCCGCATCGCGTCGATGGCCAAGGACCGCTTCGGCGCGGTGCTCGGGGTCGGCTGCGCGGCGATCATCTTCTGGCACGCGGTCATCAACCTCGGCATGACGTCGGGCGTGCTGCCGGTCGTCGGTGTCACGCTGCCCCTGTTCTCCTACGGCGGATCGAGCGTCACCACGGTGATGGTCGCGATCGCGCTGCTCATGAGCGTGTCGATGCGCCGCTACTCCGGCGTCGCCTCGCTCGATCGCCTGTGAGCTCGGGGGGCGCGCCCCCCGGCCACGTCAGACCGCGCTCTCGGCGAGGCGCGCGTCGATGACGAAGGCGAACGCCTTGAGCGCGTCGCGCTCGGTGACCTCGCCGCCGGCGCGGGCCCTCCGGACCGCGGCGCGGAACCCGAGGTAGCGGCGCCCGTCGAGGCCGAGCAGCGCCGGCACGGCCGCGGGGTCGCGCGACGCCTCCCTCGCGCCCGCGAGCTCCGCGGCCCTGTCGAAGATCTCCGTGACGATCGCGTCGCAGCGCGCGACCGCCACGGCGTACCGCTCCGCGGCGATGGCCGCCTCGATCTCCGCGACCACCTCGCGCTCGGCGGTCGGCCACAGCGCCACGAACGACAGGCCCGGCTGCGCGAGGTGCCTCGTCGCCGCGGACGGGCCGTCCGCGCGCGCGGTCGCCGGCGCCTCCGCCGACGCGGCCAGCCGCCGCGCCGCGAGCCGCAGCGACGACGGTATCTCGCGGCTAGCCGGCTCCCGGACGCCGGCGCTGCGCGGCCCTCCGGCGCTGCGCTGCGCGACCCCGAGGCTCGCCAGCCCGGTCGCGCCGGGAGCGGCCTCGCCCTCGCTCGGGTCGCCGATCGTCGAGTCCGGGGGCATCGTCGACCACGGCTTGCTGGGCGGCGCGAGGCGCGAGATCACCGCGTCGAGCGGCGCCGACGGCGGCGGCGACGCGTCGCGCAGGGCCGTGACGAGCCCGCCCTCGATGGCGTCGAACCCGCCGAGCCCGCTCCCCATCGCGTCGGGCAGCCGGCTCTCGAACGCGCGCAGGACGGCGGCGCTGATCTCCTCCAGCCCCTCGTACAGGCCGAGCCCCGTCTTCGCCGAGGTGGCCAGCGAGAACACGCGGAACGGGTTCAGCATCGCGTCGAGGTCGTCCAGCGGGAGGAGATCGGGCAGATCCCGCTTGTTGTGCTGGAAGATGAGCGGGACCTGCCGCAGCTCTCGCCCCTGCTCGGCGAGGTTGTCGCGCAGGTTTTCCAGGCTTTCCATGTTTGCGTCGGCCCGGACGGCCTGCGAGTCGCTCACGAAGACGATGCCGTCGGCGCCCGTGAGCACCAGCTTGCGGGTCGCGTTGAAGTAGACCTGCCCCGGCACCGTGAAGAGCTGGAGCCGCACGTTCATCCCGCGGAGCTGGGGGAGCCGGACCGGCAGGAAGTCGAAGTAGAGCGTCCGGTCGACCGGCGTCGCGAGGGACACGAGCTTGCCGCGGTACTCCGGCTTCGCCGTGGCGTGCAGGTATTCCAGCGTGGTCGTCTTGCCGCCCAGACCGGGCCCGTAATAGACGATCTTGAATACGAGCTCGCGCGACAGTGGGTTCACCGACGCCATGGGCGGCGGCGACGATACACGAAAAGGGGATCGAGGGCGCCGGAGCGTGCGCGCGCGCACGCCGGAGCGCGGCGCCCCCCGGGGCCGCGTGGCCCGCGCTCCAGGCGGCCGCGCGCCGCGTGTCGTCAGCGGAGGCCGACGAGCGGCTCGAACTTGTCCTTCTGTCCCATCTGGAGCATCAGCGCGACAGTGCCCCGCGCCGCCTGGAAGTAGTCGAGCCGCAGCCGGTGCGTCCCCTCGGCGAGCTGCGTCTCGCCGTCCTCGGTCTTCGCCGTGTGGATGCCGTCGTTCGCGACCACGCGCTTGTCGTCCACGTAGAGGATCGCGCCGTCGTCCGAGGTGAGCCGGAACTGGTACACGCCCTCCTTCGGCACCTGGAACTCGCCCTCGAACCGGAGGGCGAACCACTCGTTCTGCACGAGCGCGCCCGGGAAGCCGCCGGAGAACGCCTGCGATTTCACCTCGAACTTGTCCGTGAAGAGCATCGCGAACGGCACGAGCCCGTCGAAGCTCGGGACCTTCTTCGTGTTCTCGGGGATCACGTACGCGAGCCCCCGGAAGGCGCCGCCCTCCCCGTTGCCGAAGGCGTTCGGGGCGGTGATGCGCGGCGCGTTGCTCGCGGGCAGGCGCCACTTCGGCTGCTTGCGGCGCGCCGGCTCCGGGTCGGGCTTCGCCGGCTTG
This sequence comes from Sorangium sp. So ce406, assembly GCF_051474675.1. Lineage (NCBI taxonomy): Bacteria > Pseudomonadati > Myxococcota > Polyangiales > Polyangiaceae > Sorangium > Sorangium sp. So ce406. Next base: position 3,169,848 of record NZ_CP150340.1, read on the forward strand.
CGCCCCCGGGAGGCCGTCTTGGCGGGGGGCGGCGGGGGCGGCGGCGAGGCCTCCGTCGGCCGCTCGCCGCTCTGGATGGTGACATGGCAGCCGCCGAGGAGCGACGCGGCGAGCACGCACGAGGCGATGCGCGATGAGGTTCGGACCATGACGTCTCCTGGGAGGGAACGGACGGACGGGCCCGCCCCCCACGTGAATGCGAGGATGCCGCTTAGACGTTCGGGCAGGGCGCGGCAATCAGCGTCGCGCCACGCCCCGAGCCCGCCCGCGCGCGCGACCCGGCCGACCGGGTCTCAGGGCTGCTCGAGGCGCTGCTCGATCCCGGGGGGATCCAGCTCCGAGAGCCCCTCGAGCGACTCGGTGGCGCGCCAGATCGGCGAGCGCTGGGCGAGGGCGAGCGCGGCGACGCAGGCGAGCACGCCGGCGAGCGCGCCGGCGTTCACCACACCCTCGTACCGGCGCCGCCCCGCGCCCGCGTAGATCGCCCCGAGCAGCGCGCCGCTGATCAGCCCGCCGATGTGCGCGGCGTTGTTGATGCGGATGCCGGTGTTCGACGCGTTCACGACGAAGCCGAAGAGGACGATGTAGAAGACGGCCTGGAGCGCCAGGTCCTTCCAGCGCGGGTCGCGGCGGCGGACGAGCCAGCCGAGCAGCAGGCCCATCACGCCGAACACAGCGCCGCTCGCGCCCGCGGTGCACACGACCTCGGGCTGAACGAGGATGTTCCAGCCGGCGCTGGCGGCGAAGCCGAACAGGCCCGTGATGACGTAGGTGATCGCGAACCGCGCCGAGCCGACGGCGGGCTCGGCGGCGCGGGCGAGCATGCCGAGCGTCATCATGTTCATGGCGAAGTGGAGGACGCCCATGTGGACGAAGACCGCGGAGAGCAGGCGGTACGGCTCGAACGAGGCGCCGGGCAAGATCAGGAGCGCGCCGAAGCGGAGGTAGTTCGACGCGTCCCACCCCGAGAGCAGGCCGAGGCCGCGGGCGTGCGCGGCCATCATCTGCCCGACGAACACGAACGCGGTGACCCCGACGAGCATCTTGGTCGCGAGCAGGCTCCGCCCGTCGAGGCGCCCTCGCGCCGGCGCCGCGTGGACCGCGGGCGCGAGCAGCGGCGCGCCGCAGCGGATGCACCGGTCGAAATCTCTGCCATTGAGGGCGCTGCAGCGCGCGCAGTGCAGCGAGCGCCCCCGCTCGCCAGGCGGTCCCGCCGTCACAGGGCGAGCCCGACCCGCCGCCCAGCCCCGGGGCGTGCGCGCAGCGTGAATCGTGTATCGACGGTCACCAGGGCTCCTTTCACGGCGGACGCACGGCCGCCCGGGCCGGCACACTGTGGCGGCTCCTGGCCGTAAGGTCCACGGGTTTGGCCCGTTGTCGAGGTGTGAATGCGGCAGCCCTCCCGCGCCCGGTCCTCGCCGCCGCCGAGGTGCGCCCTCGCGGCGGCGCGCGGCCGCACCTCGGCGGCGCTCCCACGCTCCTGGGCCGCCGGGCGCGCTGTCCCGCCGCGGGCGCGAGGCGGTCACCGGTGCGATCCTCGCGACGTCCGGGTATCGTCGCGGCCGTGACCGCCGTGGCAGCAGCGAGGCCGGATCTGGAGGCGGAGCGCCTCCAGTGCGAGCGCGCCGCGCAGGGCGATCGCGCCGCGCTCGGCCTGCTCCTCCGCCGGTACGGGCCCGCGCTGTACCGCTCGGTGCTGCTCCCCCGCCTCGGCTCCGACGCGGCCGCGCAGGACGCCCTGGCCGAGACGTACGCGCGCGTCGTCGAGCGCTTCTCCCAGTTTCAGTGGCAGAGCTGCGGCATCTACCCCTGGCTCCGCGTGATCGCGCTGCGCATCGCGCTCGACATGCTCCGCGCGCGCCGCCGCGAGGCGCTCTTCGAGCCCGACGATCTGCAGCGCGAGATCGACGCCGCGGAGACCGATCTCACCGCCCGCGGCGAGGTCGAGCTCTGCGAGAAGCGCGATCTCGCCGACGCGCGGGCGCGCGTCGAGGACGCGCTCGGGCGCCTCAACCCGCGCTACGCGGAGGCGATCCGGCTCCGGGTGCTCGAGGAGCGCTCTCGCGACGAGGTGGCGCTCGCGCTCGGGGTCAGCGTGGCGACGTTCGATGTCGTCCTGCACCGCGCCATGACCGCGCTGAAGAAGGCGCTCGCCGCGGGGGTTGCCGCGTCGCGCGCGGAGCCCAAGGAAGGGTCGCGATGAAGCCGCGGCTGCCCTCGGATCCCCGCGCGCCGACGGCTGGAGACGAGGCGCTGGAGCGCCGCGCCGGGGCGGATCACGGCCGGCGCCTGGCGCTCGTCGCGGCGCCGGAGGAGGAGCCGCTCGCGCCCGCGGGAGCCGCCGAGCTGCGCGCGGCGCGCGCGCTCGCCGACGCGCTCGATCGCGGCGAGGTCCCGCTCGCGGACGCGCTCCGCGCGGCGGCCCGGCCTGTCGGGCTCGACAGGGCGGACCACGAGGCGCTGCTCGCGCGCGCGCTCGGCGACGAGGACGCGCCGCCGACAAGGGCCGAGCGGCGCGCCGCCGAGCGCCTGCGGGAGGCGCTCGAGCCGAGGGCCGAGGGCGAGCCTGAGCGCGGCGCCGGAGGCGAGGGGACTCGCGGCCCGAGCGACGCGCGCGACGAGCTCGCGGAGCTCGCCGTCGCGCTCCGGGCCGCGTGGCGTCCGGCGCAGCTCCCGGAGCTCCGGGGTCGCGCGCTCGTCGAGGGCGCCCTCCGCGCCGCGCCCGCGCCGCGCGCCAGGCGCATCGCGCCGGTCACGATGGCGGCGCTGTCGACCCTCGCCGCGGTCGCGGCGGCCGCGGCGCTGCTCTTCGGCGAGATCCGGCAAGAGCGCGCCCCCGTCGCGCACGCTCCCGGCGCGCGCGCGCCCGCCGCTGAGGCCGCGGCGGCTGCCGCGCCGCTGTCCCGGCTGATCGAGGCGCGCTCGACCGCCGCGCTCTTCGATCCGGCCGCGCCGTTCCCCAGGGAGGGCGGCCACACGGCGCGGATCGACCGCATCGCCGCCGCGCGCGCGTCCGATCTGCGCCAGAACCGCTACGCGGCGTGGGGGGTACGCTGATGCTGCGCGCTCGCCTCGCCGCCGCCTGCCTGACGTGGCTCGCGGCCGCGCACGCCGGGTGCGCGCGCGACGACGCGCAGGCGCGCGCCACCGGCGCCCGGGGCGAGTCGGCGTGCGCGTGCGCCCCGGCGCAGGTCGTCGATCCGACGCTGCTCGCCTTTCTCTCCAGGGCGCGCGCGGCGCACCACACAGCCGACGTGACGCTCGGCGCCGGGGATCGCGCCGCGGCGATCCGCGCCCTCGAGGGGATCATCGCCGCGCCGAGGCCGCCGGGCGCGCCGCCGGAGGTCGCCGAGGTGATCGCGGACACCTACGCCCGCCTGGCGGAGATCCGGGGCGAGGCCGGCGAGTTCGACGCCGCGGCGCGCGACGTCGAGGCGGGCCTCGCGCTGGCGCCCGCGCCGTCCCACTTCCAGGGCCACCTCTACGAGGTGGCGGGCGTGGTCGAGGAGCGCCGCGCGAAGGCGCTGGACGAGCGGGGTGAGCGCGAGGCGGCCGCGCAGGTCCGCAAGCGCGCGGTCGAGCTGCTGGAGCGCGCGATCTCGATCCAGGACCAGGTTATCACCGAGGCCCTGAAGAGCGCCCCCGAAAACCCGCGCTGAAGCGCGCGCCCGACGAAGCGCGCGGCCGCCGTGGTCTGCAATTGCGACGCGCGCGCGTTCCTCGCTAGACTCGGCGAGAGGGGCCGCTGCCCGAGCCGATGACGTTCCGTGTTCCAAGGCTTAAGCCCGGGTACGACCTCAAGTCGCTCCCGCTGAAACCCGCGGAGGCGTTCCTCCTCTCCCGGATCGACGGCGTCCTGACCGATCGGGATCTGTCGTTGGTCACGGGCATGTCGCACGGCGACACCGTGGAGACGCTGCGACGCCTGCGCGATCTCGGCGCGATCACGCTGGACGGCGACGTCGCCGGGCAGCCTCCGCCGCGGGGCGCCTCCGACGCCGGGCGGCGCGGGGGCGCGGCGGATCCGGAGAGGGCGATGTCCTCCGCGGGCGAGCCGGTCCCGCCGCTCGGTCGGGATGCGCTCCATCAGGTGGAGTCCCCGCCGCTCTACGATCCTGCCGAGCTCGACGAGCCGGTCGAGCTCACCCCCGAGCGAAAGCGGCGGATCCTCGACCTCTACTACCGGCTCGAGGACCTCAGCTACTACGCGCTGCTCGGCGTCTCGGACCAGGCGGACAAGAAGCAGATCAAGAGCGCCTATTACCTGCTCGCGCCGGAGTTCCACCCCGACACCTACTTCCGCAAGCAGCTCGGCTCGTACAAGCAGAAGATCGAGGCCATCTTCACGCGCATCACGCTCGCGCACGACACGCTGACGTCGAAGCAGCGGCGCGCCGAGTACGACGGGTACCTCGAGCAGACCCACAAGAACCGGGCGATGGCGGCGCTCATCGAGCAGACGCCGCGCGACATCGCCACGATCACCACCGCCGTCGACGCCTCGGTGCGCGCCGCCTTCGCCGATCCGCGCGACGTGGCCGCGTCTCCCGGGCGCTACTCCTCCGACCGCGCGCCCACGGAGCAGGCCGCTGCGCGCCCGTCCGCCGCGGAGCAGGCCGCGCCCGCGGCGTCCGCCCGGGCGGCGACGCCCGCGCCGCCGTCGCACGAGGCGAGCTCGCCGGACGGCGGCGGCGCGCCGGCGCGGGCCGCGCCGGCGAGCGCGCCGGTCGCGCCCGCGCCGAGCGCGAAGGATCGACGGGAGACGTTCGCGCGCAAGCTCACCGGGGGCCTGCGGCGCGCGCCGGCGGGCGCGCCCTCCGCGGCGACCGCCGCGACGTCGGTCGCGGCGTCTCCTGCGGCGCCTGTCGCGACGACCGTCGTCGTGACCACGCCGAGGGCCCCGGCCGGCTTCCGCTCGCCCGAGTCGATGCGGGCGGTCGAGTCGCTCAAGGCGCGGTACGACGCCGCGCGCGGCGAGGCGCTCCGCAACCAGATCGCCCGGCACGCCGAGGCGGCCCGGGTCGCGCTCGAGCGGAACGACTACGCGGCCGCGGCCAACGCGTACCGGATCGCCGCGTCGCTCGCGCCGGACGACGTCGCGCTCCAGAAGGCTTCGGCCGACGCGCAGCGCCTCGCGGCGGCGACGCTGGCGGACGGCTACCTCAAGCAGGCCCACTACGAGGCGCAGAATGGGCGCTGGTTCGACGCGGCGCTGAGCTACGCGAAGGTGTGCAACGGTCGCCCCGACGACGCCGGCGCGCACGAGCGGGTCGCCTATGCGACGCTGCAGACCGGCGAGAACACGCGGCGCGCGGTGGAGTTCGCGCGGCGTGCGGTCGAGCTCGTGCCCTCGTCGGTGGAGTACCGGCTGACGCTGGCGCTGGCGTACTCGGCCGCCGCGCTCGCGAAGAGCGCGAACGGCGAGTTCGACCGCGCCGCCGAGCTGGCGGGCAACGACCCCAGGCTGCGCGGCCTCGTCGCGCAAGCGCGCGAGCAGGCGAAGCGATACGGGAAGCAAGTCTAGTGCCGTAGCCGCGGATCCCGCCGGCGCTTCGGCTTCCCGGCGGCTGAATTTCGCGAGGGACGAAGCCCTGTTTCCTTCAGGCGTCGACAGGTGCGCGCGCGTGCGCGTCGTGGCCGCTCGTCGCGTGATGGCTCCGCCGCGCCGACCCGGGGTGGGCGGGGAGGCGCCGACTTCCGCGGGGGCCACGCACGATTGACCCGCTCGGCTCCGCGAAACGTTCTAGCATCGTGACCTCGGCGGCCGTTCGGGCCGAAGATCACAAGAGGAGCAGCGGCATCGATGGAGCGTGTCATCGGCATTGACCTTGGCACCACGAACTCGTGTGTTGCCATCGTCGAGGAGGGCGTCCCGACCGTCATCCCGAATCGCGGTGGGTACAAGACGACGCCGTCCATGGTCGCGATCACCGAGGCCGGCAAGCGGCTCTGCGGGCACATCGCGAAGCGGCAGGCGATCACCAACGCCGAGAACACGGTCTACGCCGCCAAGCGGCTGATCGGCCGCAAGTGGTCGTCCCCGCAGGTGAAGAACGCGATCCTGACCGCCTCGTACAAGATCGTCGAGGGGCCGCACGGGGACGTCCGCATCCAGCTTCGCGACAAGACGTACTCGGTCCCCGAGATCAGCGCGATGGTCCTCCAGGAGATGAAGCTGTTCGCCGAGGACTACCTCAACGAGCCGATCTCGAAGGCGGTGATCACCGTCCCCGCCTACTTCAACGACAACCAGCGGCAGGCGACGAAGGACGCGGGCCAGATCGCGGGGCTCGACGTCATCCGCATCGTCAACGAGCCGACGGCGGCGGCGCTCGCGTACGGGTTCGGCAAGAACGTCGAGAAGACGATCGCCGTGTTCGACCTCGGCGGCGGCACGTTCGACATCTCGGTGCTCGAGATCGGCGCGGGCGGGGTCTTCAAGGTCATCGCCACCGCGGGCGACACGTTCCTCGGCGGCGAGGATTTCGACGCGCGCGTCATCGACTGGCTGGTGCAGGGCTTCAAGGAGCAGCACGACGTCGACCTGCGGCAGGACAGGATGGCGCTCCAGCGGCTCAAGGACGCGGCCGAGAAGGCGAAGTGCGAGCTCTCCAGCGTGCTCGAGACCGAGATCAACCTGCCCTTCATCATCTCGAGCGCGCGGAACGAGGCGCTGCACCTCCAGCGCACGCTCTCGCGGGCCGAGCTCGAGGGGCTGTGCGAGGACCTGGTCGAGCGGTGCATCGAGATCTGCAGCCAGACCCTCGAGGACGCGCGGCTCGAGCGCGACGAGATCGAGGACGTGGTGCTCGTCGGCGGCATGACCCGCATGCCGCGGGTGCAGGAGGCCGTGCGCGACTTCTTCGAGCGCGAGCCGTGCAAGGGGGTGCACCCCGACGAGGTGGTCGCGCTCGGCGCGGCGGTGCAGGGGGCCGCGCTCGTGGACGAGACGAAGCAGATGATCCTGCTCGACGTCACGCCGCACGCGCTCGGCATCATGACGTTCGGGTCCAACTTCGAGGAGCTCATCCCGCAGAACACGACCGTGCCCACGGCCCGATCGAAGATCTTCACGACGAGCCGCGACAACCAGACCGCGGTCAAGATCCTGGTCATGCAGGGCGAGCACACGAAGGCGACCGACAACGAGCTGCTCGGCGAGTTCATCCTCACCGGCCTGCGCCGCGCCCCGAAGGGCCAGGTCGAGATCGAGGTGACGTTCGAGATCAACAGCGACGGCATCGTCTCCGTGAGCGCGAAGGATCTGGAGACGGGCCAGCAGCAGTCGATCCAGGTCACCGCCTCGAGCGGCCTCACGAAGGAGGAGGTCGGCGAGATGATGGAGGCGGCGAAGGAGTACCTCGTCGATCGCCGCGCGAGCGACCAGTTCGAGGGCGTCCGGCAGGAGGCCGAGAAGCTCATCGCCGAGATCGAGCGCATGTTCCCGCAGGTCGAGCAGATCGTGGCGTCGAGCGATTTCGGCCGCGACGCCATCGGCAAGGCGCGCGGGATCGTCGACCGCTCGCGTCAGGCCATCGGCCGGCGCGACGCGGCCGCGGTCAAGGAGCAGATGGAGGCGCTCTCGCGCACCCACCGGATGTTCAAGGGTGTCGTAGCCCGGCCGCAGGGGTGAACCGTGGCCGCGATGAGGGAAGACAATGCGGTCGGTGCCGCCTGACTCCAAGACCCTGGATGCCTCCTGGGGGCACGACGAGGTGGACGAGCTCGAGGACACCCAGCCGGTCGCCTCCAAGGAGATCCTCGCGCACGCCGCACGCGCGCGCGAGGAGCAGGGGTCACCCCGCATGGAGACCCCGGCGTCCGGCGTTCCCGTGAAGCCGGACGCCGAGGGGAAGATCACCCTTCCGCCGCCGATCCCGGTCAGCGAATACGTGGCAAAGATGATGACCCGTCGCTCTCACTCGAGCTCCGAGATCACCGCCCAGCGTCCGCGCCCGCCGGAGGTCCCGGCGGAGGGGTACCCGCCGCCGCCCGCCCGCAGGACGATCCCCTGGGAGCCGCCGCCTGGCAGCGCCTTCTCGGGCAAGCACGGCGCGCCGTCCCGGGAGGGCGCGCAGCTCGGCCTGGAGTGCGACGAGCCTGGGGTGCCGTCGCGTCCCGGCGGGCGGTTGGGGTTCGGGTCGCTCGACGTCGAGCGCGAGCTCGGGCCGGACCTCGACGACGATCTCCTGCGCGAGCCGGGCGAGCCGTACCCGCACGGCTTCGGCGAGATCGACGTCTTTGGAGGCCCCCCGGTCGACTCGCGGGACGTCCGCATCCCCTCGATCGCGAGGGGCCGCGCGCCCGGTCCGGACGACGGCGGGCCGCTGGGCATCGATTTCCGCCTCGACCTCGGGCTCGGCTTCGAGGATCCGGGCCTTCCCCTGGACGAGCAGCCGATCACGCCGCCGCCCGGCACGCTCCGTTACGGCTTGATCGTGGAGGACGACGAGCCCGCCTTCCGCGGCGGGACGGGCGCGCTCGCCGGATCCACCTCGTACCAGGTCTCGGGCGACGTGCAGGGCGGCGCGCGCGTGCCGCGCCCGCTCGAGACCGAGCGCTCCCCTGCGTCCGTCACGAAGGGTGACCGGGGGGTTCATTCCCGCGTGACCGCGCCCCAGCTCAGCATTCCGGGGCCGCGGGAGCAGATGCAGCACCGGTTCGATCAGGGCGACTTCGGCGGCGCGCTCGTGCTCGCGGAGGGCCTGCTCGAGGAGAACCCGAAGGACTGGGTGGCGCGGCAGTACGCCGATAGCTGCGTCGAGATGCTGCGGCAGATGTACCAGTCGCGCCTCGGCGACGGCTCGCGCGTGCTCCGCCTCGCGGTGCCGCCGGACCAGCTCCGCTCGTTGAACCTCGATCACCGCGCGGGCTTCCTGCTGTCGTGCATCGATGGGTACAGCTCGATCGACGAGATCCTCGACGTGTCGGGCATGCAGACGCTCGAGGCCCTCCGGATCCTGTACGAGCTCGTGCAGGAGGGGATCGTCTGCAGCGCCTAGCCGCCGGGACGGCCTGAGATCGCGGCGTCGCGCCCCGGATCGCGCCGGGCGGGCCGCAGCGCCCCCGAGGCAGCTTTCCGCGATGGCCCTGGCTCGCTAGGTTGCACGGGTGCGCACGGCTCTCCAGGCCGCTGTCGGTCTCCTGCTCGCGCTGCTCGCCGGCCGCGCGGGCGCGTCGCTCTTCGCCACGATCGCGCCCGGCGCTCCTTCGCTGCCGCCGCCGATCGACCTCGCGGGCGCCGCCCCGGCAGGCGCTGCCGCCGCCCCGGCAGGCGCTGCCGCCGCCCCGGCAGGCGCTGCCGCTGCCGTCCGCCCTGCGCCGACCCCCGCGGCGTCCGCGCCCTCACCCGACGCCGCGCTCGCTGCGCGCGCCGACCCGATCGCGAGCTACACGCTGCGGGCGAGCCTCGATCCGGCGCAGCACACGATGCGCGGCGAGGGGACGCTGGTCTGGCGCAACGCCTCGCGCGCGCCGCAGCGCGAGCTGTTCGTCCACCTCTACCTGAACGGCTTCAAGAACCCGCGCACCGCCTTCCTCCGCGCGCCCGTCGGCGGCTTTCGCGGTAGCGAAATCCTGTACGATTACGGGCACATCCAGGTGACGCGCTTCGCCGTGCGCGAGATGGGAGGCGCGGACGTGTGGCCCGGGGGGAAGCCCACGACGCCCGGCGACCCCGAGGACGAGACCGACATCCGCGTGGAGCTGCCGCAGCCCGTGGCGCCCGGGGACGCGATCACGATCGACCTCGCGTGGGACGCGCACCTCCCCTCGCTCGCGCTGAGGACGGGCCACCACGGGAGCTTCCACATGGTGGGGCAGTGGTTCCCGAAGATCGCGCGCCTCGAGCCCGACGGGACCTGGGCGCATTTCGCGTACCACCGGCTCTCGGAGTTCTACGCGGACTTCGGCGCGTACGACGTGACCGTCGACGTGCCAGAGGGCTTCACGGTCGGGGCCACGGGCCGGCTCGTCGAGGAGCAGCGGCGCGACGGGCGGGCGGTCCGCCGGTTCGTGCAGGAGGACGTGCACGACTTCGCGTTCGCCGCGTGGGACCGCTTCCGCGAGATGCGCGCGACGACCGAGGACGGCGTCGCGATCCGGTGCCTGTACCCCGCGGGCAACGAGCGTGAGGCGGCGCTGGAGATCGACCTGGTCCGGTTCGGCCTGGCGCGCCTCGGCGCGGCGTTCGGCCGCTACCCGTACGGCACGCTCACGATCGTGCACCCGCCCGAGGGCGCCGAGGAGGCCGGCGGGATGGAGTACCCGACGCTCATCACGACCGGCGGTAGCTGGCTGTGGCCCGCGGTGGGCGTGCGCTTCGTCGAGACGGTCACGATGCACGAGCTCGCGCACCAGTGGTTCTACGGCCTGGTCGCCACGAACGAGCACCGCCACCCGTTCCTCGACGAGGGCCTCACCACGTACGCCGAGGCCGACGCGCTGCGCGCGCGCTACGGCGACGGCTCCGCGGCGCGGCTGCTCGGGATCGAGCTCGACCTCCTCGCGCAGTACCGCGTCGGCGCGATCGCGTCGGGCCACAACGGCGCCGTCGCGCAGCCGGCGACGGCGTTCATCGACGGCGAGGACTACGCCGGGCTCGCGTACACGCGGCCCGCGGTGCTCCTCGCGACCCTCGCGGGCGTGTACGGGGAGGACGTGGTGCGCCGCGCCGTCGGCCGCTACGCGCGCGAGAACCGCTTCCGGCACCCGGGCCCCGAGGCGCTGCTCGAAGCGATGCGGCGGGAGGCGGGCGACGAGGCGGCCGAGGCGCTCCGGGCCGGGCTCTTCGATGGCGCATGGGTCGACTACGCCGTCGCGACGTTCCAGTCGTGGCCCGCGGACGCCGCGTCGGACGCTCCGCCTGCGGACGCCGGGGCGGACGCTCCGCCCGCGGGCGGCAGCGAGGCGCCGGCCTACCGCGGGCACGCCGTCGTGCGGCGCCGCGGCTCCCTCGTGCTCCCCGTCGACGTCGAGCTGCACGGCGCGGACGGCGGTGTGCAGCGGGCGCGATGGCCGGCGCGCGAGAGCGTCGCCAGGATCGCGTACGCCGGCGCCTCGCCGCTCGTCGCCGTGGTGATCGACCCCGACCGCCGGGTGCTGCTCGACGACGACCTCGCGAACAACGCGCGCCGCTCGGACCGAGACCTCCTCGCGCCCGCGGTGCTCTCGCGCGCGAGCTTCGGCGTCGGGCTCGCGCTCACGCTCCTCGGACCATGAGCGCGCCGGTGGAGCAGGCAGCCACGGAGGAGGGCGCGCCGGCGGCAGAAGGGGCCGCAGCGGAGGAGGCCACGAGGGCGCCGAGCTCGCCGGCCGTCACCCGGGCCGAGCTGCCAGGCGCCCCACCGGCCCCACGGCGCCCCGCCGCGCACCAGCGGCTCGGCGCGGTCGCGCTCTACTTCGGCCACCGGGCGGTCGCCTCGGTCGTCGTCGCGACCCCGCTGTCCGTCCTCGCGGCCGAGGTCGTCGGCCACCACCCCCGCGGCGACGCCATCCTCTTCGACCCCGGCGGGCTGATGCTCACCGAGCTCGGTCGCCTCGCGGCGGTCGCCGCCTCGTCGATGGCCGCCCAGCTCGGCGTGGGCGCCCTGATCGCCGCCGCGCTCGGGCTGGTCCCGCTCGCGGTGCTCCTCGCCGCGCTGAGCCAGGGCGGGCCGCTCTCCGCGCAGGCCCTCGGAGGCCGCGTGGCGCGCGCCCTCGGCCCGCTCGCGCTGCTCTGGGGCCTGGCGCTCGCGGCCCAGGTCACCGCGGCGGCGCTCGTCCTGCTCCCCGGGATGCAGCTGTGCGCAGAGCTCCTGGTCCTGCCGCGCAGCCGCGACATCGCGGCGGTCGTTGTCGCCGCGGCCGCGCTGGTGCCGGTCGCGGCCATCGGCCTGCTCCACGATCTCGCGCGCGTCGCCCTCATCGACGAGCAGCGGGGCTTCTACGCCGCGGCCTCGAGGGGGCTCGCCACCCTGCAAGCGGCGCCGCTCGCGGCGGCCTGGGCCTGGGCTTCCCGCGGCGCCCTCGCGATCGTCGCGCTCGCCTGCGGGGCGTGGGGTATCCACCTCGCCGGCGTCGGAACGGGCCCGCGGGTCGCCGCCGCCTTCGCCGCGCAGCTCATGGCGCTCGCCGTCGCGGCCTACCTGCGCGCCTCCTGGCTCGCGGCCGCCCTGCGGCTGTCCGATCGCGCCGCTGCTCCCGGGCTTTGAAAGCATGAACGGACGGAACACGATGCAGAATTGCTTGACATGGCCCCGCATCCGCGTAACGTAGCCCGCCCGTGACCGACGCTTCGGCGTAAGCGCGGGGCCCGCAGCAAGCCCAGGTAGCTCAGTTGGTAGAGCAGAGGATTGAAAATCCTCGTGTGGGCGGTTCGATTCCGTCCCTGGGCACTATTCCTTCTTTCTTGTGCCGGCGAGCAGGCGCTGCCGCTCCGTCCTCACGTTCGTGCGTGAGCCTCTGCCTCGCCCGGATCCGCGCGTGTCGTTGCATCCAGGTTGATTCCGCCTGTCTCAGGCGATCTCAACAGCGGGTCGCCGGCGTGGGCGCGACGGTCTGTTCAGGAGTACTTTCGCGGGGTTGGCCCACATCGGGTGACAGTGGAACTTGGTTCCGGTGCGGTAGCGATCCTGATAAGGTGGCGGGGGGACCACTCGTTGCAACCTGAACACTCCGGAGGCGCCCCAGGGAAGGGCGCCCCCTCATGGAGGCTCCCTCATGACCGATCGTCGTGTCGACTCCTCGCGAAAGAGCTCTCCGGAAACGGCCTCCGCTTCCGACTCGGCGCCGCGGAGCCGGCCGACCGCGCCAGGTAACCAGGCCAGCGACGCAGCGAAGAAGAAGAAGATCCTCGTCGTCGACGACTCGCTGACTTCACTGCTGTCGCAGCAGCTCACGCTCGGCGTGGACGATTACGACATCGTCATCGCGCGCAACGGCAAGGAGGCCATTGCGAAGGCGGTGGCCGAGCGCCCCGATCTCATCCTGATGGATGTCGTCATGCCCGCCATGGACGGCTTTCAGGCCTGCAGATGGCTCCGCGCGTTCGACGCGACCAAGACGGTGCCGATCATCATGATGACGACGAGGAGCGATCAGACGAGCATCAAGATCGGCTTCGCCAACGGGTGCACCGACTACCTCATCAAGCCTTTTGACAGCGACACGCTGCTCACGAAGGTCCGCACCCACCTCGGCGAATAGGCAGCTCGCGCCGGGGCGGCGGAGGCGGGGCTCCAGGGGTGTGGGGAGGGGGTAGAAGCCGGGCCAGACCTCCGCACGAACAGGCGGGCGGCGCGCGGTCACCCTTCAGTTATTGATGGCGGCCCAGAACAGGAGGCCGGTCGGGAGATCGGTGCAGCTCCCCAGGTTGTCGACCTCCTGACGGCACCCGTCGACGTCGACGTCCCCACCCCGGCACGCGAACTCGTCTTCCACGCACGAGATGGCCGCGTCGAACTGCTCCTCGCAGCCCTGTGCCTCCGCCTCGCGCTCGGCGTCTTCGAGGTTGTCGATGCAGTCGTCTTCGTCATCCGGGCTGCAGTCCCCGGTGCAATCGCACCTGTCCTCGCACAGGCTCGAGATCGAGCTCCCACAGCCCGGGAGCAGGGCGAGCGCAAGGGCGACCGTGAACGAGCAAGCGAGCTTCAACGTGTACCTCCAACTTGGTCGCGCGGCGCGCGAGCTACGATGATGTGGCTTGTCTATCGCGTCCGCGGAGGAGGTACAAGCCGCACGTTCGCCGTCCCGGGGCGCTCGGCGCGGCCTCCGCGAGCTCCCGTCGCGCTCCCGCGGCCCGCGCGGGCCCTCGGTGACTCCGCTGCTGCCAGGCAACATGAGCGAGGTCGGACGCCTCCACGGATGATCCTCCGCGCCGACGACGAGCGATGTCGGGCATGGATACCCGCTCACGCGGGGGTGCTCGACCCGTCATCGCACAGAACTCGCGATTTCGCGCGGTCTCGTTCAGTTCCGCTTCGCATCCGCGGGCTGCGCCGGCCAGAGCCGCCGGAAGCCGACGCCGAGGAGGACGCCGTCGTCGCGCTGCACCAGGCCGCCGAAACGGCACTTCTCCACCAGCGTGCCCTCGGCCAGATCGCCGCCGTCCTGGAACCGGATGCGCTGGCCCTCGCTCAGGGCAGCGAAGACGCGCGCGTCGGACGCGACAGCGACGAGCGCCTCCGGCGCGGGGACGCGCAGCGGCGCGATGTCCGCGTGCTGAGCGCGGTGAACCACGCCGCGACTGGTGGTGGCGTGCGCGAGAAACGAGCGCCTTTGTTCGTCCGGGACGGAATATTTTGTCTCGGTGGCGTCGATCCAGATGTCGACCGTGGCGCCGCGCCTGAACAGGACCACGCCGGGCAGCGCTTTGCCTGCGGCGGTGGTCAGCGTGACCAGCTCGCCCACGCCCGGCTCGGTCGACGCGCGCCCGCCGAGGCGCTCGCGCACGGCGTCCACCGTCGGCTTCGGGGAGGCGGGCGCCGCGGCGCCAACGAGTTTGTCCAGCTTGACCAGGGGCAGCGAGAGCTTGCGCGACATTGGACCGGCGCATTCTACGCGAACTGGCGCGCGCCCGCCTGCGCGCGGCCCTGGAATCGCTCGGGGATCCGCCCGGGCGGTGCGCGCAGGCGGGCGCGGGGCCTGCGGGCGCCCCGTCACGGCAGCGATCGGATGAACCGGTGGACCTCCTCGTTGAACCGGTCCGGCTCCTCGAGAAAGGGGCAGTGGCCGCTCTCCTCGAAGACGAGGAGCCGCGCGTCGGGGAGGTGGCGAACGAGGTGCTCGCCGGCCGCGACCGGGACCAGCTTCTCGTCCCGCCCCATGACGACCAGCGATGGAACCGCGAGCGAGCGGAGGACCGGACGATAATCCCGCATCGTCTGATCGAAGAGGATCGACCCGGCGATCGACTGCTGCATGCGGGTGATCTCATCGAACATCCACCGCCGGTCGGCCTCGCCCGGCGGATCCTTGAACATGAGAGAGATGAACTCGTGCGCGAAGGCGTCGCGGTCGGTCTGGAGCTGCTCCATCGCCTCCGTCAGCGCCGGGAGGTCGAACGCGCCGAGCGGCCAGTCTGGCCACTTGAAGTCGGAGGGAGACTGCTCGACGAGCACGGTCGCCGCGAGGCGCGCGGTCCCGAACTGCCTCACGTACTCCCAGATCACGAGGCAACCCATCGACCACCCGACGAGCACCACCCCGTCGAGCGCGAGCCGCTCCAGGAACACGCGGAGATCGCGCGCATAGGTGGGGAGGGTGTGGCCCGACGGCACCTGGGTCGAGCGGCCGTGCGCCCGCAGGTCGGGCGCGACGGCGCGATGGCCGGCGGAGAAATACGGGAGCTGGCGGTGAAAGAAACGCCCGCTCATGCAGACGCCGTGGAGAAACACGATCGGGCGACCGTGCCCTAGCTCCTCGTAGTAAAGCTCACAACCTCCGAGGTCCAACCGAGCCATCGAGCACCTCCTGGAGGATCGGTTCCAGGCTGGTCAGGCGCGGCCACCCCGGCGCGTCAGCCCGGCGCCGGCCGCGGCAAACCCGGCTAGAGGCCGATGGCGCCGCGGTACATCCATCCTGTCTTCCCCCGGTGCTCGATCTTGTACCAATCGTTCTGTCGGCCAACGAGCTTGACGCGAGTCCCACGCACGAGGCGCATGACCACATCGCCCTCCTTGGGCGCCCCACGGACGAGCGCGGTATCCCAGCTCACGGTGGCGAGGCCGCTCGCCGCGGTCTCGCTCGTGGTCGTGCCGGCAGCCTGCTCCTGCTCCTCGCTGCCCGCCTCGGTCTTCGGAGCTTCCGCCTGCGCGCCCGGGGGGACGAAGGTGGCGGTGTAAACAAGGGAGTAGCGGCGGTACTTGTGGGGGACTTCCTCGAGGGAAACGTTCGAGAACTCGCGCGCGGCGCACTGGAGAATGCCGCTGACCGTCGAGGCGGGGAGGCTCGTCTTCTTCCCCTTGACGACCTGGACCTCCTTCTTCTCGAAGTTGAGCTCGAAGCCGATCGGGAGCTTGCCCTCGACCCCGAGCGCCGCCGGGCACTGCGCGAGCTCCTTCAGCCGCGGCAGCGCGAGCGGGTCGAACTGGAGCTCGCCGCAGTCCTCGATCTTCTTGTTCTTCTTGTCCGAGCAGCGCGTGATCCTGCCCGGGCCGACCACGATCTGCTGCTGGTTCTTCGCGGCGGCCTCGGGGGGCTTGGCGTCGGGCTCGGCGGTGCCGGGCGCGGCGGCCGCGGGGGAGGGCGCCGCGGGGGCCGCGGTCTCGGCCGTCGTCGGCTTGAGGTCGCCAGGGACGCTCGGGCCGATGCGGACGCCGGCCAGCCTGGGCCAGGCGACGCCGACGACGAACCCCACGAGCGCGATCACCCCCACCCGTGACCAGACCGGCTGCTCATCGCCGGGACGGGGGATGTCGACCGTCAGCGGGCGCTGCCGCTTCGCCATGTCCGCCTTCGCCATGCCTGCACGTCGCCTAGCACAGGTGGGCCGCCAGAACGAAATAGTCCGTTCGAGCAGGGCCGCTCAGCGAGGACCCGCAGGCGCCGCGGCCGCCGCGACGCCGGCCGCCTCGAGGAGCGGCCGCACCCTGGACTGCGCGATGGCGTAGACAGCGTTCACGCCGTCGCGCCGGGCATAGACGACGTTCGTGCCGCGGAAAGCGTCGCCCGCGCCGATCGCGATCGTGAAGGACCCCCCCGGGGGGCGCGGCGCGCCCGCGCCGCCCTCGGCCGGCGCGGCGGCCGGCCGAGCCAGATCGACGGCGATCCGGAGCCGCGGCGGGGTCAGGCCGTGGTGCTGCTCCGGCTTGCCCAGGGCGACGGCGCCCTCGGCGCGCAGGTCGGCGAGCGCGTCGCGGACGCCCGCGGCGGCGGTGCTCGCGTGATCGGCCGCCCCCGCGACGGTGAAGCCGCCCGGGGAGGCCTCGAGCACGACCGGCTTGCCGCTGGCCGGGGTGAGCGTCACCCGCGCGATGTCCTCGGGCGCGACGGCGAAGACGTCGCGGCGGAGGAGCAGGCGCCCGGCCGCGGTCTCGAGCGCCGGCGGGGCGACGAACACCGCGGCGCCGTCGCCGGCGCGCGCGAACGAGCCTGCGCCGGCGCGCGCGCCGATCTCGACCCGGGCCGCGCGCGCGGCGGCGTCGCCCGCGTCGGGCGCGGGGCTGAGCTCGGCCTCGACCACGAGCCGGGGCGCGGCGAGCCCGTAGCCCTGGCCGGGGTCCGGCGCGACCCAGCGCTCGGCCTTGAGGCCGCCGAGCAGCTCGGCAAGCTCCTCCGCGAGCGCGTTGTCGGCGGCCAGGCCCTCGCCGCTCGGCTCGACGAGCTGCCAGGCGCCATCGCCGGTTCTGCGGAGCCGCTGGACCAGGCCGGGGCGCTCGATGCGCAGCGCGCTGATCCGATCGGGCGGGAAATCGAACACCTGCATGGAGCGCAGCGAGACGTCCGAGGGGAGGAGCGCCCCGGCGGCCGCGGCCGGGATCTCGGCGATCGCGCCGTCCTCGAGCCGCCGGACGTGCACCACGCCGGCCTGCTCGGCGCCGATCTCGAGCGTCTCGAGCCGCTCCTGCGGCTCGCCCTCGCGCGGGGACTCCGCCGGCGTCGAGAGGACGCGGAGCGTGGCCCGCGGCGGATCGAGGCCGAGCGCGCGGGGGTCGCTCGCCGTCGGGAGCAGGCGCGTCGCGCGGACGTCGAGGATCGCCTGCACGAGGGCGCGGCCCGTCTCGGTCGGGACGGGCCGGTCCTCCGGGGCCCGCAGGTGCCACTCGCTGCCGGCGCGCGCGAGCTCCAGCGAGCGCGCGCCGCCCTCGCCGCGGTCGCCGACCGCGAGCTTCACCTCGGCGACCTCGTCGAGCGGCGCGCCCACGAGGGCAAGGTCGACGAATCGGGACGCGTCCTCGGTGAGCGGCTCGAGCGCGCTCTCGTGCACGCAGGCGGCCGCGCGCGTCGGCTCGCGCCGCACCGCGACGACGTGATCGGGCCGGTCCGGGCAGGCGCCGCCGAGCTCGATCACGCCGGGCTTCGCCGAGGGGTCGCTCGGCAGCAGCGTCAGGGTGACCCGAGGGCCGCCGGAGGCCGCGGCCTGCTGCGCCACCTCGTCGGGGAGGAACCCGTCGGCCTGCAGGCGGCCGAGCGCCGAGAGCACGCGGTCCATCGCCTCCGCGCTGACCCGGACGCCGCTGCCCTCGGGCGCGCCCTCGGCGAAGCGGAAGCCGGCGCCGCGGCCGCCACCCCACGGGGCGCGCGAGAAGCGCCGCGGGCCGCCGTCGCCGTCGAGCGTGAGCCCCGAGAGCTCCGTGGCGAGGTAGGGGACGAAGCTGCGGGAGCGGAGGCGATCCGGCGGAACGTCGAGCGCCGCGGCGAGCTGCTTCGTGATGACGAAGACGCCCCGGCCGGCGACCTCGGCGTAGACGGCGCCGGGCGGCGTCGGGGCGCTGCCGCCGAGCAGCAGCCGCTCGCGGCGCGGGCCCATCGCGAGCGCGATCGTGAGCCGGGGCGAGGCCAGGCCGAGGGCGGCGGCGTCGACCGCCTCGGCGGAGACGCGGCGCTCCGCCGTCGCGAACTCCAGGGTCCCGAGGAGCTGGTCGACCGTGGGCTCGTCGGCCGGGTAGCGCTGCCCGTCGATCTCGACGTTCCAGGGGCGCTGGCCCGCGTCGTTGACCTCGCCGCGGGTGAGCCGCGCTGTCTGCGGGGCGCCGGGCGACGCCATCGTCACGGTGAGCTCGGTGATCTCGTCGGGCCGCCACGCCTCGAAGAGGTTCCTCCGGCGGCGCTCGGCCTCGTCCGTGGACACCGAGCCCCGGTCGAGCACGAGGAGCACGACGGCGGCCGCGGCGGCGAGCGCGACCAGGATCAGCGTCGTCGCGTGCCGGCGGAGGGGCCGCATCACGGGGCCCCTTCGCGCTCGGATCCGCCCGGCGAGCCGCGCCCGGCGGGCGAGCCGGGGCCGCCCTTGTCGCCGGCGCGGCGCTCGGAGCCGCGCCGCGAGAGGTACACGGCGAGGCCGAAGAAGGCCGCCGCGAGCGGCATGTACAGGACGACGTAGCGGAAGATGCCGGCGAGCGAGTCCTCGCTGAGGCGGAGGCCCGCCGTGACCGCGGGCTTGTCGGGGATGTCGAGCATGGGCGGGCTCGCGGCGAGCCAGGACAGCGCGCTCTCGACGAACACGGCCGTCCCGCGGAGCTCGGGGCTCTGCCAGTTCGCGCCGTAGAGCGCGCTGGGCGAGCTGATCACCACGACCCGCGGCCCGTGCGCGGCGCTCGACCCGGCGGGCTTCGGCAGCTCGGCGGCGTAGGCGACCGTGAGCGGCCCCGGGTGATCGCCGGCGCGCGGCTTCGGCTCGGACGGGTCCCTGGCCCAGCCGAAGAAATCGACCATGCCGAAGGCCCGGTCGCTCGTGACGAGCAGCGGCGCCGGGGCGACCGGCCCGGCCTTCGTGGGCGCGAGCGAGCTCGCCACCGTGAGCACCGGGCCGAGGCCCTGATCGGCCGCCTTGACGAGCCCCTCGGTGATCGGGTGCGGCTTCACGATCGGCGAGAAGGTCTCGCCGAAGCCCTGCGTCGAGCGGAGCTTCGGATCGAGCTCGAACACGAAGTCCGACCGGAGCTCGACCCCCGCCACGGCGAGCAGGCCCGAGAGCCCGAGGTCCACGTAGCGCTGGTCGCTCTCGTCGGGCACGGGGCCGAGCGCGAGCAGCGCGCTGCCGCCCTTCTCGACGAACGCGCGGTAGCGGGCCACGTCGCGCGGGGGTACGGGCTGGCTCGGCTCGGCGAGGACGAGCACGCGGCAGCGGCCGAGATCGACCTCCGGCGCGGGCTCCTTCGGCGCGGCGCCGGGCTCGTCGCCGTGATCGTGATCGTGGTCGTGGTCGGCGTGGCCGCCGTCGAGCTCCACGACCTCGTAGTTGTTCTTGTTGAGCCGGTCCTTGAGCGCGGCGAGCCCGCCGGCGCCGCCGACCTCGATCGACTTCTCGCCGTGGCCTCCCGCGAAGCAGACCATCGGCCGCTCGCTGCGCACGACGCTGCGGATCGCGCCGGTCAGCGCCTGCTCGAGCCGCGGGCGCGCCCGCAGGTCGTCCTCGTCCTCGACCTCGACCAGGTCGCTCGCGGTCAGGAAGTGCGGCCTGTCGCCGCGCGCGACGATGATCGCCGCGTCCGTGACGATCCGCCCGTCCTCCGTCTTGCCCGCCACGACGCCGTAGCGCTGCTGCACGGCCAGGAACTCCGCCGGGCGCCGGTCCGGGTCGGTCACCTCGACCTGGATCCGCGACGTCTCGGCGCGGTACGCGTCGAGCAGGTGCCGCACCGAGAGCGTCAGCGGGTCGCCCTCGGAGAGCAGGACGTAGACGCGGATCGGCTCCTCGAGCGCGCGCAGCGTCGAGACCGTCGCGTCGCTCAGCGTGTACAGGCCGCCCTGCGTCCAGTCCCAGCGCCTGTAGTGGCGGGCGACGAGCAGGTTGACGAGCACCGCGAGCACCATCGCGGCGATGATGCCGACGCTCGCCGACAGCTTCTCGCCGAGCGAGGTGCCCGGAGGCGGAGTCCCGATCGGCGCGGACGGAGGGACCCGCGAAGGCGGAGTCCCGACCTGCGCGGACGGCGGGACCTGGCGCGGCTGCTCTTCGGCCATCAGCCCCACCTCCACGCGTCCACCGCGCGCACGGTCACGAACAGCGGGAGCGCGATCACCGTGGCGTCGAACACGAGCCGGCGCAGGTCGACGATCCCGCGGGAGAAATCGTTCATCTGCGTCCACACCGAGACGTAGGCGCAGAGGTCGTGCGCCGGGCCGTCCGGAAAGATGAACTCCCCGATGCCGAGGATGAACAGGCCCATCACCGCCATCGTGCTGAGCACCGCGGCCATGAGCTGGCTCTTCGTGAGCGCGCTCGTCATCGTCCCGATCGCGAGGTAACCGGCGCCGATCGCGACCACGGCGAGGTAGCTCGACCCCACGACCCGCCAGTCGAGCTCGCCGGTCCTCCCGATGAGGACCACGTAGAGCAGCGTCGGCGCCCACATCGCGACGTACGTCACGAGCGCCGCGGCGTACTTCGCCAGGACGACGCCGGTGGACCCCACGGGCGCCGTCAGCAGCGCCTCGATGGTGCCGCTCCTGCGCTCCTCGGCGAAGAGCCGCATCGTGAGCAGCGGGCACACGAAGAGCAGCGGCAGGTAGATCAGGATCGTCTGGCCGAAGAAGACCTGCACCGGGCCCGTGTCGGCCGAGAGCTCCACCTCGCCCGCGAACTGGGTCGCGATCAGAAAGAAGTGCACGCCCTGCACGAGCAGGAACGTGGTGATCAGCACCCACGCGAGCGGCGTCACGAACAGCGAGAAGAGCTCGCGCTTGAAGATCGGCCAGAAGCCCCTCACCGCCGCTCCTTCTCCGTGCCGCCCGTGCCGCCCGTGCCGCCCGTGCCGCCCGTGCCGCCCGTGCCGCCCGTGCCGCCCGTGCCGCCCGTGCCGCGGCGCCCCGCGCTGCCCTTCTTCCGGGGCGCCCGCGGGGGCGCCTCGCTGCCGCCGACCGGCCCGGCGGCGGCCGGCTCCCCGGCGGCGCCCTGCTCGCCGCCGTCGTCGCCGGCGGTCAGCTCGGAGAAGACCTGCTCCAGCGAGGGGGCGTGCGGGACGAGCTCGCGCACGCCGATGCCCGCGCCGACCAGCGCGCGCACGAGGCGCTCGGTGGCCTCGCCAGGATCGGCGGCGGCGTCGAACTCCACCGTGAGCCGCGCCGCGTCGCCGGCCGGCTCCGCCTCGGCCGAGCGGACGTCCGCCGCGCCGCGCGCCGCCGCGAGCGCCGCGTCGGCCGCGCCGCGCACGACCAGGCGAACGCCCGAGGCGCGCCGCATCGCGCGCAGCTCGTCGATCGACCCCTCGGCGACGAGCCGCCCCCGCGCGATCACGACCGCCCGCGTGCAGGTCGCCTCGACCTCGGAGAGGATGTGCGTCGACAGGAGCACGGTGCGGTCGCGCCCGAGCCGGCGCACGAGCGCGCGCACCTCGCGGATCTGGTTCGGATCGAGGCCCGCCGTCGGCTCGTCGAGGATGAGCAGCGGCGGGTCGCTGACGAGCGCGTCCGCGAGGCCGACCCGCTGCCGGTAGCCCTTCGAGAGGTGGCCGATCATGACGCTCGCCACGTCCTCGACGCGCGCGTCGCGCAGGGCGCGCGCGACAGCGTCGCGGCGCGCGCGCCGGGGCACGAGCTTCAGCTCGGCGCGGAAGGCGAGGTACTCCGAGACGCGCATCTCCGGGTAGAGCGGCGAGGTCTCGGGCATGTACCCGAGCGAGGCCCGCGCGCGCATCGGCTCCTCCGCGATGTCGTACCCGGCCACCCGCACGCGGCCGGAGGTCGCGCCGAGGAACCCCGCGAGGATGCGCAGGGTCGTGCTCTTGCCCGCCCCGTTCGGGCCGAGGAAGCCGACGATCTCGCCCTGGTTCACCCGGAACGAGAGATCGCTCACCGCCTGGTGAGGACCGTAGGACTTGGAGAGGTGCTCGACCTCGATCATCGGGACATCGGGGGGTCGGGGCCGTCGGCGCGGCGATCCTTGCCAGCGCGCGCGGCACGCGCACGCACGCTGGAACGATCGCGCGGAACGCTTAGCGCACCGGGCGGGGTAGGGGAAGCGCGCGCCGGGCGTCCGGGCGCTGCGGCGGACGCGGGGCGCGCCGATCGCCGCCGAGTAGCCAGAGCCGCGCGTCTCTGGTAACCCTCCGCCGTCGCGCCCGGCGGCCCGGGCGCTCAGGCCACGGGCCCCTCCGCCGTGCGACGCACCCGGTGCGCCGAGCGCCGCGGCCCCCTCACACCCACCGCTTCACGATGGATCAGACGCTCCTCCGGTCGTATTTCTCGACCATCTACGAGTTCCCCACGGCGGCGGGCACGCTGCGCGTCTCGCTGGACGGCGAGATCGTCCAGGACCAGGCCGGGCTCCCCGACCTCCTGACCCGCAAGTTCGCCGTGCTCACCGCCTACAACCCGCGCTCGATGCTCATCCCTCGCCGGGTGAACGATCAGCGCCACCACGTGCTCCGCGATCTCTTGATCCTCGGGTGCTACCGGGTGGAGCCGTGCGTGGGATCCGAGGCCGAGCCGGAGGGCATCTGGCGCGAGCCGGCCTGGCTCGTCCACGGCATGGACCGCGACGAGGCGATCGCCTTCGGCCGGGTCTTCCGGCAGAACACGATCGTCTTCGCGCAAGGCGGCCGGCCGGAGCTCATCATCACGGACCCGACGGCAGACGACATCGGCCGAACTTTCCAGGGCAACTGGCGCGTTCGGTCGTGACGCTGGGGGCGGCCGCGGACGCGGATCGCCGATTCCATGTTGAAACATACCCGCAAAATATGGGTTCATGCCCAGGCGTTTAGGGATGGGCGGACCGGCCTCGCTCACCACATGAGGAGACACAGCAGAATGCGCACCCAGGTCACCCTCGCGGCGCTCGCCGCGCTCGGGCTCGTCGCCGGCGCTGGCGGCTGCGGCCAGAACAAGGTCTCGGAGTGCAACGCGCTCATCGAGGTCATCAACAAGGGCGTTCAGAGCATCGAGAAGGGCACCAAGGCTGGCACCGACCAGGGCGGGTCGAGCGAGCTGAAGGCGATGGCCGATGCGATGGACAAGGTGGCGGCCGACGCGGCGCAGGTGAAGCTGACCACCCCGGAGCTGCAGAAGTTCTCGGGCGAGTACCAGGCGATGGCCAAGGACGTCGCCAAGGCCGCGCGCGACCTCGCGACCGCGGCCGACGCGAACGACGCGGAGAAGAGCAACACCGCTCAGGCCGCGATCGAGAAGGCGATCAAGCAGGAAGATCCGCTCGTCGACAACATCAACAAGTTCTGTCAGGCGCCCTGAGGAGGCCGGCCCACCGGGGCCGGGCTCGGCGGGGCGCTCGCGCCGGTCGTGGACAGGCAGGCGCGCGCGCCTCGCGCGGCGCGCTGCGCGACGGCGCGCACCGCGGCCCGGCGACCCGTGATCAGGGCACGAAGCGGTAGCCGACCCCGCGCACCGTCACGAGGTGGCGCGGCGCGGCGGCGTCGTCCTCGAGCTTGTTGCGGAGCTGGAGGATGAAGTTGTCGATCGTGCGCGGGGTCCCGTGGTGAGTCGGGCCCCACACCTTGGCCTGGATCTGCTCCCTGGACAGGACCCGGCCGCCGGCCTCGGCGAGGCAGAGCAGCACGTCGAACTCGGTCGCCGTGAGCTCGATCAGCGCGTCGCCGCGGCGGACCTCGCGCGTCGCCGCGTCGATCACGATGTCGCCGGCGCGGAGCTGCTCCGCGTTCGCGCGCGCGATCGCGTCGCGCCGGAGCACCGCCTTCACCCGGGCGAGCAGCTCGGCCAGGCTGAACGGCTTCGTGATGTAGTCCTCGGCGCCGAGCTCGAGGCCCATCACCTTGTCCATCTCGGCGCCGCGCGCGGACAGCATGATCACCGGCAGGGTGCGCCGCTCGCTCCGCAGGATGCGGAGCAGCTCGAAGCCGTTCAGGCGGGGGAGCATCACGTCGATGATGATGAGATCGATCCCGCCGGCGCGGGCGAGCGCGAGCCCGCGCTCGCCGTCCTCGGCCACGAGGACGCGGTAGCCCTCCGCGGTCAGGTTCATCTCGAGACCCATCGCGATGCTGGGATCGTCCTCCACGAGCAGGACGGTCCGCGCTGAGGCTTGAGGGTTCCGGGTCATGCTGGGGACGTCCTCTAGCATGTCCATGTCCGGACCGGAGGCGCCGCGCCTACGGCGGCGCGTCCGCTCCGGCGGCGTGCTTCGCGGCCTCGGGGGGCGCGGCGACGGCGACGGCGTCGCGCGCGGGGACGGCGTCGGGCGCGGCGCCCGGCGCGTCCGGCGCGTCCGGTGAACGTTTCCCGGCGGGGCTCGTCCTGGGCGCGTTCCGGATCGGCAGCACGAGCGTGAACGTGCTGCCCTTCCCCGGCTCGCTGTCCACGAGGATCCGGCCCCGGTGCGCGCGGATGACGTGCTTGACGATCGACAGCCCGAGCCCGGAGCCCTCCTGCTGTCGGGCCAGGAGATCGTCGACCCGGTAGAACTTCTCGAAGATCCGCTTGTGCTCCTTGCGAGCGATGCCCTTGCCGTTGTCTCGCACGGTGATCAGCGCCGACCGGTTGACGACATGGGCGGAGACGCAGATCTTCCTCGGCTGACCGCCGTACTTGTAGGCGTTCGAGAGCAGGTTGACGATCGCGTCGACGAGCGCGCTCCGATCGCAGAGCACGGGCGGGAGGTTCGCGTCGACGTCGATGTCGAGCTCGACGCTGCGCTTCTCGCGGGTCGGCTCGAAGGCGTGGACCGCCTCGTCGACGACGTCCTCGAGGTGGTGCTCGGAGAGCTCGTAGACGCGCCGGCCGCTCTCCATGCGCCCCCAGTCGAGCAGCCGGTCGATGAGCTGCTGGAGGCGGGCGCTCTCCTTGGTGAGCGCGTC
This sequence comes from Sorangium sp. So ce406, assembly GCF_051474675.1. Lineage (NCBI taxonomy): Bacteria > Pseudomonadati > Myxococcota > Polyangiales > Polyangiaceae > Sorangium > Sorangium sp. So ce406. The sequence continues at coordinate 3,195,257 of NZ_CP150340.1, forward strand.
GATGCAGCGGTCCTCGCTGACCGTGTCGCCGCGACGGAGCTTGAGCGTCTCGGTGAACATCCGGATCGACGTGAGCGGCGTGCGAAGCTCGTGCGAGACCTTGGACACGAAGTCGGCCTGGAGCTCGGACAGGTTGCGCTCGCGCCGGAGGAACACCCACACGAGGATGACCCCGGTCGCGAGCGTCCCGCAGAACGTGAGCACCAGGATGCCCATGATGAGGTTGTACTGGGCCTCGCCGAGCACGAGCAGGAGGAAGCCGACGCCCGACAGGAGCACGCCGGGGACGATGACGAGGTAGACGAGGAGCTGGATGATCCGCCGGTAGCCGAGCGTGGTGAGGTCGCGCCGCGGGGTCCGCATGACGGCCAGCTTAGTTGGGCCGCGCGCCGCCCGCGAGCGGCCTCGGGCGCGGGCCTACGGCTCGATCCGCTCCAGCACGAGCGCGGGCGCCTCGGCCGGCGCCGGGCCGAGCCGGAAGGCGGCGCGGACGCGATCGGCCGCGGCCTTCGCGTCCTCCGTCCGGCGGGCGTGGATGCGGGCGAGGGGCGCCCCGCGGTCCACCCGGTCGCCGCGCGTGGCGGCGAGCTCGATCCCCACGGCGGGGTCCACGCGCTGGTCGGCGCGCGTCCGTCCGGCGCCGAGCGCCACCGCGGAGAGCCCGATCTCCAGCGGATCCACGGCGACGACGTACCCCTCGTCCTGCGCCGCGACCTCGACCACGACGGGGGCGCTGGGGAGCCGGCCCAGATCTCGCACCACGGCCGGATCGCCCTTCTGCGCGGCGATCATCCGCGCGAGCACCTCGGCCGCCGCGCCGCTCGCGATGGCGGCCTCGAGCTTGACGCGCGCCTCGGCGGCGCTCGCCGCGGCGCCGCCGGCGATCAGCATCTCCTCGGCGAGGGCGAGCGTGCACGCGACGAGGTCGGCCGGGCCCCCGCCGTGCAGCACCTCGATCGCCTCGCGCGTCTCGATCGCGTTGCCGACGGTGCGCCCGAGGGGCGCGCTCATGTCGGTGAGCAGCGCGGAGACGCGCTTGCCGGCCGCGGTCCCGACGCGCACGAGCGCGGTCCCGAGCGCGCGGGCGTCGTCCAGGGTCTTCATGAACGCGCCCCGCCCGACCTTGACGTCGAGCACGAGTGCGTCGATGCCCTCCGCGAGCTTCTTCGAGAGGATGCTGGCGACGATGAGCGGGATCGACTCGACCGTGGCGGTCACGTCGCGCAGCGCGTAGATGCGCTTGTCCGAGGGCGCGATCCGCTCGGTCTGCCCGATCATGCACGTCCCGACCTCGCGGACGATGCGCGCGAACGTGGCGGTGTCGAGCCCGACGTCGAACCCCGGGATCGCCTCGAGCTTGTCGAGGGTGCCGCCCGTGTGGCCGAGCCCGCGGCCGGACACCATCGGGACGGGCACGCCGCAGGCGGCGACGAGGGGGGCGAGGCAGATCGAGACCTTGTCCCCGACGCCGCCGGTCGAGTGCTTGTCGACCTTCCGCCCGGGCACGCTCGACAGGTCGAGGACGTCGCCCGAGTGGAGCATCGCCTTCGTGAGCGCGACGGTCTCGGCGTCGTCCATGCCGCGGAAGAAGACGGCCATGAGCAGCGCGCTCATCTGGTAGTCGGCGAGCTCGCCTTCGCCGTGGGCGCGGATGATCCGCGCGATCTCGTCCTCGGACAGCCGCCCGCCGTCGCGCTTCTTCGCGACGAGCTCGACAAGGGTGTGCATCGGCGCCGAGCTTAGCCGGGTTCGACCCTATTTGTCCCCGGCGCGGTCGTCCCTATGGTGCCCGGGAGCGCGCGGGCCGCCCCCGCAGGAGAGCGGATCCGGTGCCGGTCGCGTTCGCTCTGGAAGGGAGCCGCACGGCGCCTCATGGACAGCCTCCTCTACGCCCGGGCCCAGATGGGCCTGTCGCTGGCATTTCACATGATCTTCGCCGCTGCCGGGGTGGCGCTGCCGCTGATCATGGTCATCGCGGACGCGCTCTGGCATCGGACGGGCGATCGCGACTACCTCGAGTTCTCGAAGCGCATGGCGAAGGGGACGGCGATCCTGTTCGCGGTCGGCGCCGTGTCGGGGACGGTGCTCTCGTTCGAGCTCGGCCTCCTCTGGCCGAGCTTCATGGGGACGTTCGGCGAGGTGGTCGGGCTCCCGTTCTCGCTCGAGGGCTTCGCGTTCTTCACCGAGGCGATCTTCCTCGGCATCTATCTCTACGGGCGCGGCAAGCTCCCGCCGAAGCTGCACCTGCTCTCCGGCGCGCTGGTGGCCCTGAGCGGCGCGCTCTCGGCGTTCTTCGTGATCCTGGTGAACGCCTGCATGAACGACCCGGCCGGCTTCTCGATGGCGTCTGGCCGCCCGGTGGACATCGACCCGATCGCGGCGATGTTCAGCCCGCCGTGGAAGCACGAGACCCTGCACGGCATCCTGGCGTGCTATCAGGCGACGGCGTTCGTGATGACGGGGATCCACGCGCTGGTGCTCCTGCGGCACCCTGGCAGCCCGCTGTTCCGGAAGGCGTTCGCGGTGACGCTCGCGATCGCCGGGGTGACGGCGCTGGCTCAGCCGTTCGTGGGCCATTACGCGGCGGTGCAGGTCGGGGCCGGGCAGCCGGCGAAGCTCGCGGCGATGGAGGCGCACTTCGAGACCTCGGCCCGGGCGCCGCTGCTCATCGGCGGCCTGCCCGACGTGGAGCGGGGTGAGGTCGACCACGCGATCGAGATCCCGGGCGGGCTGTCGATGCTCCTGCACGCCGATCCGGACGCGGTGGTGACGGGGCTCGACGCTGTTCCGCGCGACGAGTGGCCGCCGGTCACGGCGACGCACCTCTCGTTCCAGGTGATGGTCGCGGCGGGCTCGGCGATGGCGCTGCTCGCGCTGGTCGCGGCGGTGCTCGCGTGGCGCCGCCGGGGGATCCCGGATCAGCGCCCGTTCCTCTGGGCGGCGGTGCTGGCGAGCCCGCTCGGCATCGTGGCGATGGAGGCGGGCTGGCTGGTGACGGAGTTCGGTCGCCAGCCGTGGATCGTGCGGGGCGCGATGCGCACGCGCGACGCGGTGACCCCGTTCCCACACCTGGCGGCGCCTTTCTGGATGTTCACGGCGCTCTATGTCTTCCTGGGCGTCATGGTGACGTACCTGCTCGTGCGCCAGCTCCGCGCGGCGCCGCTCGGGGTGACGGGCGGCGGGGGCCCGCGCGCCGGCAGGGGAAGCGCGACGGGCGGCGGCGGGGAGCCCGGGGTGACGGCCGGCGGCGGCGCGCCGCGCGCGCTCGAGGGGGGCGCGGCCGATGCACGTTGAGTGGTTCCTCGGCGGGGTGATGGTGGCGGCGCTCGTCCTGTATGCGCTGTTCGGCGGGGCCGACTTCGGCGGCGGCGTCTGGGATCTGCTCGCCTCCGGCCCGCGGAAGCAGGAGCAGCGCGCGCTGATCGAGCGGGTCATGGGCCCGATCTGGGAGGCCAACCACGTGTGGCTGATCCTGGCCATCGTGCTGCTCTTCACGGCGTTTCCGCCGGCCTTCGCGGCGATCTCGATCGCGCTGCACGTCCCCCTCACGCTGTTCCTCGTGGGCGTCGTGTTCCGCGGCTCGGCGTTCAGCTTCCGCAGCTACGACTCGCGGGGTGACAGGCAGCAGAAGCGCTGGGGATTCGTCTTCTCGCTGGCGAGCGTGATCGCGCCGGTGCTGCTCGGCATGATCGTCGGCGCGGTGGCGTCGGGTCGGATCCGGGTGGCGTCCGGGGTGGTGACGAGCGGCTTCTTCGCCCCGTGGCTCTCGCTGTTTCCGTTCGTGGTCGGGCTGTTCGCGCTGGCGCTGTTCGCGTTCCTGGCGGCGGTCTACCTGACGAACGAGGCGACGGAGCCGGCGCTGGTCGACGATTTCCGTCGGCGCGCGCTCCTCTCGGGCTGCGTGGTCGCGGCGCTCGCGCTGGCGTCGTTCGCGGCCTCGTTCCGGGGCGCTCCGCTCATCCGAGAGGGCTTGACGGATCATCCGATCACGTGGCCGCTTCACGTCACGACGGGCCTCGCCGCGACGGCGGCGTTCTTCGCGCTGTGGACCCGCCGCTTCCGTCTGGCGCGCCTCGCGGCGGCGGCGCAGGTCACGCTGATCCTGCTGGGCTGGGCGGCCTCTCAGTACCCGTTCCTGGTCGTGCCCGACGTGACGCTCGCCGGGGCCGCGGCGAACCCGAGGACGCTGCGATTGCTGGTCTGGGTGCTCGGCGTCGGATTCGTGCTGCTGTTCCCATCGCTGTACGTCCTTTTCCGGATATTCGGGAGCGGCCGGGCGGGGGCTGCGCACGACGGCGATGAGGTTCATGAGCGGGAGTAGGGTCGAGGTGCGTGGAAGTCGCAATCGGTCGCAATCGGTCGTAACCGGTCGTAAGCGGCCGTAGCCGGGCGTAACGCGTGGCGGTCGGCCGCGAGCGGCCGCGAACGGTCCCAATCGGTCGCGACCGGTCGTGAGCGGGTCGCAACCGCCTGAACACCTCGCCCCACCCGCTGGAGAGGCGTGAGGTCGGCTCGCTCAGCAGGGCGCCTATCCGTCCGGGCGCTAGACGGTCGTGGCGCGGGGCTGGTCGCGCATTGCATTCCTGAAACCCGGAACCCCCTCTCATGAGGCCGGTGAAAAAACGCGAGCGCTTTCGCGGGCCTCCCCAGGGCGCGGGAACCGTGTTAGGCTCGCAGTCAAGAGTTTCAGGATGCTTGTGGGGGAAGGAGCCCTGTAGAGATGGCGAACATGGCTAGATACCGTCGACACGCGATAGTGAGTCTTCTTGCAGCGACAGCCGGTGTGACGGGCTCGTTCGCCGCCTGCTCGGATTCGTACTTCAACGAGCTAACCGGCAGCGGCACGGGCCCCGGCGCGACGAGCGGCGGCGGCGGCGGCCAGGGCGGCGGGGACACGGATAGCGCGGGGACCTTCGGGGAGGGGGGGCGGTGCGAGCCGACGTGCTCGAACGACCTGAAGAGGGTCATCAGCTGCAACGGAGTGACGCTGCAGACGTGCGGGCCGGAAGAGGGGTGCATCAACGCCGAGTGCGTGCCGGGCCCGTGCAACGCGGCGGAGGAGTCCAAGAGCTCGTATGGATGCGATTTCTGGGCGCTGAAGACGGTGCAGCGAACGCAGGCAGAGGGCGCATGCTTCGCGGCGTTCGTTGCGAATACATGGGAAAAGGAAGTGCACATCTCTGTCGAGCGAGATGGCACGGAGCTGCCCGTCGAGAACTTCGCCTTCATCCCGAGGGGGCAGGGGTCGAATGTCACCTACGATCCATATGTTGCGAGCGAAGGCCTTCGCGCCGGCGAGGTCGCTGTGTTGTTCCTGTCTCGCAGCAGGACGGGGGGGCTGATCAGGTGCCCGAAAGACCCTGCGGTGCCCGATGAGACGGGGATCCCCAAAAACGCCAATGCGGGCGAGTACACTGGGCGCGGTTCAGCGTTTCATATCACCACGGACTATCCTGTTGTCGCCTATCAGATTGTTCCGTACGGTGGTGGGTTGACGAGCTACACGTCCGCGACTTTGTTGCTGCCAACCAGTTCGTGGGACACGAACTACGTTGCGGTGAACGCGTATCCTGTCTCCGAGCTGACGCCAACCGGCCTGCCTGCTCTGGAGATCGTTGCGCGCGAGGATGACACCAATGTGACGATACTTCCCAATGCGGACATCGAAGGCGCTGGGCCGACCGATACCCCGATCGTCGCTCCGGCTACCAAGGGGGTGCCGATCACATATACTCTGAAGAAGGGAGAGTTTCTTCAGATCGCTCAGCCTGCGGAGCTCACGGGTAGCCCAATTCTGTCCGACAAACCGATTGGTGTGTTCGGTGCGTCGTCATGTATGAATGTTCCACTTGACGTTACCGATTGCGATTCTGCTCACCAGCAGATTGCGCCTGTGCGAGCCACCGGGAACGAGTATGTGGCTGTGCGGTATCAGGGCCGCACGGGTGGTGACGGGCAAGCTGGAAATGAGGAAGCTCCCCCGTGGCGCCTCGTGGGTATGGTCGATGACACCGAGTTGCATTGGGAACCCTCCAGACCCGATGGTGCTCCTGAGAAGCTGAAGCTCGGAGAGGTTCGCGAGTTCAGGGCGTCCGGCCCGTTCGTGGTGCGTAGCCAGGGTGGGCAGAATCCGTTCTACCTCGGTGGGTACATGACAGGAGGTGAGAACTATGCAGAGGAGGGCGACCCGGAGTGGGTCAATGTGATTCCGCCTTCGCAGTTCTTGAACTATTACGTCCTGTTTACGGATCCAACATACCCGCAGACGAGCCTGAACGTTGTGCGGACCCCATCCAAGCTCGACGGGAGCTTTGCTGATGTAACCTTGGATTGTCTGGGGACGCTTACCGGCTGGGAGCGGATTGGAGAGTACGAGTACACGCGGGTGCAGCTTGTGAGCGGGGACTTCGAGGGAAATGGGGACTGTGTCAACGGTCGTCACGTGATGTCAAGCGAGCTCCCCTTCGGCGTGACTGTCTGGGGGTGGGGGACGACCAACGTTACCCGGCTGGTGTCTTACGCCTATCCTGCAGGCGCTGGTTTTCAGCCGATCAACCAAGTCACGATTCCCCCTGAGCCGCGGTGAACCCACGCGTGCTGGACGTGTGCGGCTCTATCTCGCGGAGATAGAGCCGCATCTGGCATGGCACCTTGCCCCGTCTCTCTCCGCTCGACTCCGGAGATTCGTGGCGCATATTGGCTCCGTTGCTTGACATCGACATGTCAGACATGGTTTTGTCGATGCCATGGGAACTCGTCGATCGAAAGTGGTCTTCGGGGCTGACGTGGGATGGATCGCCATCATCTTTCTCACGGGGTGCAGCAAGATCCTTGGCCTCGATGAGTTCGTCGACACGCCCGGCGGTTCGGCGGCCGGCAGCAGCGGGGTAACGTCCGGCGGCAGCAGCGGGGTGACGTCGTCCGGAAATGGCGGCGGCTCAGGCGAGCCGCCGACAGTGCCCGTTCTGCGGCTCCCCAGGAACGATGCCTATCTGGGCGCTCAACGAAAGATCGGCTCGCTTCGACCCAGGTTTGTGTGGGAGGCGTCGACCTCGTCTTCCGGTGTGCCCATCGAGTACGAACTGCAGTACGGCGCCGATCAGGAGCTCACCAATGCAGTCTCGATAACTACCGAGCTTACCGAGTACCAGCCTGAAGAGGATCTGGCGATAGCACTGGTTCCACCCGTCGGACGGCGGTACTACTGGCGCGTACGCGCGTGTGCGCAGGACGCCTGCTCGGAGTATTCGCGGGTTCGGTGGGTCAACGTAGGCCGCACCAAGTGCGACTACAATGCTGATGGCTACGACGACGTTGCGATCAGTGCGTTCGGTCGCAGTCCCACCAGCGGCGCCGTCTACTTCTACTACGGGGTCTCCGGCGCACAATTTGATTTGGACGATGATGGAATTGTCTTCAGTCCTTCCGGGGCCAACGATGGCTTCGGGATATCTTTGTCGTGCGCCGGTGACGTCGACGGCGATGGCTATGCCGATGTGCTGGTTGGGGCGCCCTACAGGGACAATGCATTCGTGTACCGTGGCAGCAGCAGAGACCGATTTAATTCGGATTACATCAGGCTCGATGGAAATTCGGTAGAGGGTTTTCTCGGTCCGTATGTGTCTGCTGCTGGTGATGTCAATGGGGACGGATTTGCCGATGTCATCGTCGGAACGTCCGGCCGCTCCAGGTTGACCGCGTCTCTGTACCTAGGCGGCGCGGCAGAACTCGAGGGGCCGATCGAGCTCGATCTTGGCGAGCGCGTGGAGGACCTGGAGAATGCGGTCGCGCTCGTTTCATCGGCTGGCGACACCAACGGGGATGGTTTTTCCGATGTGTTGGTGCTGTTTCATACGATTGAACACGATGTCGTGCGCATCTATCATGGGAACCCGGGTCAGGGCTTCGATCCCACGCCGAAGGCGGACCTCGTGGATCCTTCCGGCGACTCCAGGTTCGTTAGTTCGTTCGGCTCCGCCGGCGATGTCAATGGTGATGGGTTCGATGACATCATCGTTGGCGCCATGCAGGACAATCGTGTGTATGTCTATCTCGGTGGACCCCAGGGGTTGGAGACGACGCCGAGCGTGACCCTGACAGGGAGCGACGCGTTTGGCGTGACGGTTGCGACGGTGGGTGATGTCAATGGCGACGGATTTGATGATGTCGCGGTTGCCGACCGATCTCCAAAGGTGCTTCTGTATCTGGGTGATGGCAAATCAAATGTGAGCGAGCCGGACGTTGCCATCTACAGAGATGCTATCGAAGACAGGACAGGGCAGCGTCTGGGGTCACCTGGAGATGTGAATGGGGACGGTTATTCGGATTTTGCGATCTCCATGGCGGAGGAGGATGTTGTATATCTCTATTTCGGGCGCCCTGTGGTGACAAGTCCTTTGACTGAGGACGTTTTGATTGCGCAACCCCCAGGTGATAGAGAGTTCGGCTTCGCTGTGGCGCATCGGTGATGTCGGGAGGTGCGCCGCGCTCGTCGCCACCTTGGACGGGTGACGGGGCAGCGGAGAGCCCGCTCGTACCCCTCGCTCGCCGACCCGGCACCCCGCCGCGCTCCTCCCCCCTGGCGCCCTCCTCGCACCTCCTGGCTCGACCCAGGAGACATCCTCCCCCGGCCCGAGTAGTCTCCCGCCCGGACGCCGGCCCGCATGCGGCGGAAAGCTCGCGTCAACCTCGTTTTTCGAGCGTTGCTTGGAGGACAGCTCACCGTGATGGATCGACGACACCTGCCGGGCCGGAAGCCGCGACGCCGGTCGCGCCTTCGCTGCGCGTTGACCGCAGCGGCCCTGGCCGCCCCGGCCCTCGCCGCGCTGGCGCCCTCCGCCGCGCACGCGCAGGACCGGACCTTCTACCTCGATCGCCTCAGGATGGCCGGCGCCCCCGACGACGGGTTCGGCGTCTGGCGCCCCCACATGGGGGAACGGACGCGCCTCTTCGGGCAGCTCGGGCTGGGCGTGTCGGTCCACCCGCTCCGCAACGACAACTACGTCGACAACCTCGCCATCGAGGAGCAGCTACAAGGCGACGGGCCCGTCACCTCGCAGCTCATCACCTACCTGAACGCGGGCGTGGAGATCCTCGGCCGCGGCTCCCTCCAGGTCTCGTTCCCCGTCATCCTCTTCCAGGACGGCAACCAGACGTACAACCGCGACCTCGGCCTCAACCAGAGCGTCGACCTCAAGACCGCCGCCCCCATGGACCTCCGGATCGACGCGCGCGTCGTCCCGCTGGAGCTCGACGAGCGCCGCTTCCGGCTCGGGCTCACCGGCGCGGTCTTCGTGCCCCTCGGCAACACGTACTCCTTCGCCGGCGACAGGACCGTGAGCAGCGCGTTCGGCCTCGGCGCCGAGTACGACTTCAAGGACTTCATCGTCACCCTCAACACCGGCGTCGCGATCCGGCCGCACGTGCAGCTCAACGAGCTCCACGTCGGCACCGAGCTCACGTACGGCGTCGGCGGCTACGTCCCGCTGCGCGACGACACGATCCGCGTCGGGGCCGAGGTCTTCGGGTCGTTCGGCCTCATCAAGGAGACGCGCGGCGAGCTCGATGCCTCGCCCATCGAGTGGCAGCTCAACAGCCGGATGTTCCTCACCAAGGACAAGGCGCTCTACGCCGGCGCCGGCGTCGGCACCCGGATGAGCGGCGGCTACGCCCCCGACTTCCGGGGCGTCGCCATCGTCGGCGGCTCGTTCAGCATCGAGGAGTCCGACACCCGCTCGCCCGGCTTCAACTTCGTGATCGAGCAGGAGAAGGACGCCGACGGCGACGGCTACCCCGACGTCATCGACCTCTGCCCGGAGGACCCGGAGGACGGCAAGCAGCCGAAGCCGAGCGACGGCTGCCCGGACATGCCCGATCGCGACGGCGACGGCATCCCCGACGTGGTCGACAAGTGCCCGGACGACCCCGAGGACAAGGACGGCATCGACGACCGCGACGGCTGCCCCGAGGAGGACGCGGACCAGGACGGCATCCCCGACGTGGTCGACAAGTGCCCGAAGGAGCCGGGGCAGGTCGTCGTCGACGACCCGGAGAAGAACGGCTGCCCGTACTACATCCGCAGGATCCAGGGCTCCGCCGAGATCGAGATCATGAAGCAGGTCGAGTTCGAGTTCGACAGCTCCAGGATCCTCCCGCAGAGCTATCCGATCCTCGACGAGGTCGTGCGGCTGCTCAAGGCGAACCCCGAGATCAAGCTGCTCAGCATCGAGGGGCACACCGACAACCAGGGCACGATCGACTACAACGATAGGCTCGCTCAGAACCGCGCCACCGCGGTCAGGATCTACATCATCAACAAGGGCGTTCAGTCGGAGCGGCTCACCTCCGCCGGCTTCGGCTCCCGCCGGCCGCTCGTGTCCAACGACACGCCGGAAGGCCGGCAGCGCAACCGGCGCGTCGAGTTCCACATCAAGTCGCAGGCGATCGAGGGCCGGTAAGCTCCGCCCGGAGCGGCTGGCCGGCTTGCCCCCGAAATACCGCCAGGTCTGCGTGCGTGTGGCTCGCCGCGCGCACGCAGACCCCCTCTCCGACGGCCGTCAGGCGCCGGTCTGGCCGCGCGCGTCGCGCGCGTGCGCTCCACGTGCGCGACGCCCGCTCCCTCCTCGCTCACCGCGACCGCCCCCGCGCCCTCCTCGCACGCCGCGGCCGCCCCCGCGCCCTCCTCGCGCGCCGCGACCGCCCCCGCGGCTCCGCGGCCCGACCCTCAGTCGTCGTGATGCCCGAGCGCCGGACGGCGGTGGTCGCACTTGCCGGGGATCGGGAAGCCGCAGACCTTCTCCTCGGTCAGGCAGTCCTGCTTCGCGGGGCACTGCTCCGGGTCGAGCACGTCCGGATCGCACGGGCGAGAGCAGAAGTCGGGCAGCGGCAGCGGCGCGTCGTAACGGCCGTTGCCGTCCACATCGATGTATATCGGGTTCGTGACCGCGTAGGGCGGGACGGGCGACCAGTCAGGCACCGTCGGTGTGGGCGCGAACAGGGCGTTGATCGCGGGGATCCTGCCGAACGCGTCGCTCGCCAGCCGGGAGAGCTGGATCTCCCCGAACGGGACCTCCAGGGAAACTGGGCTCATCAGATTCCTGTCCTCCAGCCCCATGGCGATGATCACCACCCAGGAGTCCCGGTCTGGCGCCGTGAACGTGACCTTGCCGCGAACGTCCACGAGCGCGCTCGGCGGCATGTCCGGCTCCAGCAGCCGGATCATTCTGCCGTTGAGGTAAAATTCCACCCGATCGACGCCGAACCAGCTCGCCGTCTGGACGTCGAAGAGGACCTCGAGCGGACTTCCCGCGCGCCCGGCCGCCACCTCGCCGTACGTCTTGCCGCCGATCGTCGCCCGGATGAACGGCCCGTACGTCGTGAAGGCGTGCGCGCCCCGCAGGCTCTCGACCGCGGCCGGCGTCTCGAGGGCGGCAGGGGAGTCGGTCGCGCTGCGGAAATAGGTCCGCGGGAAGCCCGGCTCCTTCGAGCTGTCGTGGCCGTCGCTGCTCGCGATCTGCGCCGGGACGAAGCCCCGCTCGAGGTAGCGGAAGTAGTCGTCCACCTGGCCCGCCCGGTACGTACACGGCTCGTCGCGCGCCTCCGGGTCGACCGCCTTGTCGCCGAGCGCGGCGGGCCCGCAGAGCTCCTGGCTGTCCGGGGTCGTCCCGGCGAAGCCCCAGTTCTTCTCCTGCTCGTCCGGCGTCCGCGCGAGGACGCGCTTCATGAGCGCCCACGCGAGCTCGGTGCGCGCGCGACGCCTGCAGTCCGCGATCGCGATCGGCCCCGGCGCGGCGCCGGCGTCGCCGCCCGGCGCAGGCGTCTCCGCGCAGGGCGCGCGCAGCCAGCCCTGCACCTCGGGGCACGCCGCCTCGATCTCGGCGGCGCTCCCGGCGGCGTTCAGCCGCGCGAGGCAGCGGTTCCAGTCGACGACCTCGGCCAGGCTGGGCGTGCGCACCAGATCGAACCGCTTGCCGTTGATGAGCTCCATCGCGTCGAACTCGCAGCTCGCGGTCCGGAAGACGGGGTTGTTCTCCTCGAGGAACGTCGGCGTCCGATCCATCGTGTACGTGTCGACGCCGAGCTGCTCGACGTAGCCGAAGAACCCGTCGCGCGGGTGGGCGACGATCGTCAGCGGCTCGACGGTGCCGTCGCCCGAGGCGCGGATCGCGTCGAGGATCGTCCCGCCGGGCTCGCAGGTCCAGTCGTGCGCGCCGTGGCTCGGCACGTCGAGCTCGTCGTACCGGAGCGGGAAGCCGATGAAATGCCCCTGCTCCAGCGTCGTGATCTCCGCCCCGACCGCCGTCGCGAGGTGGGGCGCGAGCCCGAGCGCGCGCACGATCGGGTGGTAATCGGTCTCGACGTCGTGATCGGTCGACACCGCGAGCTCCACGCCCTCCGCCGCGATCGTGGCGACCCGCCGCGGCAGCGGCATGCCGCTGTCGAAGCTCGGCCTGGAGTGGAGGTGCATGTCGGCCGACATCCACCCGGCCGTGTCGACCTCGCGCACCAGCGTCGCGTCGAGCTGGACCGCGCGGCCCGGCGCGAGCGTCACGTCGCGCTCCACGTGGATGCCGTACTCGATGCCCCGCGACACGGTGATCTGGTATCGCCCCGGCTCGATCTCCACCTCTCCCTCGCCGGTGGCCGTGACCTCGATGGCGCGGTTGCCGTTCCCGAGCCGCCCGTCGCCGAGGTACACCCTGCGCCGGCCGTCCCCCGGGAGCCTCCGCCCCGCCGCGTCGAGCGAGGCGAACGCGATCTTGGCCGGTATCCGCTGGCCGTTCCCGTCGGCGACGCGGTAGCGCACCGTCGCCGGCGCGGGCAGGCGCGGCGAGACCGCGACGTGCTCCCCGGCCCGGAGGCTCACCCGGACGGGCGCCGAGGTCGCCGTCCCCGCCGCGTTCCGCGCCACGAGCACGTAGCTGCCGGGCGGCAGGGCGCCGCGGAAATCGCCGTCCTCGGACGGGTCGAGCCCCACGTCCGCGTCGATCTCGTTGACGAGGCCGACGTCGCCGCGCGCCTCCCGGTTCGCCGCCACGAGCTCGTCCAGCGAGCCGAAGGGCCGCGACGGATCGGGATCGGAGAAGACGAACACCCGCGCGTTCGGCGCGGCCTCCAGCGTGCTCTCCCACAGCACGTGGCCGCTGACCGTGCCTGTCGCCGTCCCCCGCAGCGCGTGCATCACGTCGGTCACGCTCGCGATGTCGCCGTCGCCCACGGCCAGGTAGCGCTCGTAGCTGAACGCGCGATGGACGTCGCACGCCGCGTCGTCCTCCTCGCCGAACAGGCACGATCGGCTGGCGGACACGAACGCCGTGGCCGCGCTGGCGAAGAGGGGCACGTTCACCACCGAGGGCGCCGCGCCCTCCTCCGCCTTCGTGAAGTAGCCGTAGCTCACGTCCCCGCCGGCCGCGGCCACGAAATCGAAGGTGAGCGGCTCCTGAAACGAGTTCCGCCCCGCGTTCCAGGCGTCCTGGACCGCCGTGTCCTCGTCGAAGCCCGCCCCGGGCGCGAAGACGTCGTTCTGATTGCCGAAGAACACGAAGTCTCCGGCGACGATGCCGGCGCGGCGCGACGGCGCCTCTTGCGCCTCGTCCGGCGGATCCCCGAGGATGCCGCCGAACACGGAGACAGGGGCGGTGGCGTTGTCCAGCGGGAGGACATCGCTGCACGCGCAGGTCGGGCATCCGCCCGGGTCCTGCTGGTACCCGCTCGGGCACGCCTCGCAGCCCTGCTGCGGCGCGCAGCCGGGCGGCGGCTTGTCGTCGAGCAGGAGCGTGGTGCGCACCGTCACGAACCGATCGCCCGGGCGAAGGAGGTAGTCTGTCCGGAAGCGGATCCTGGATCGCACGTTGGGAAAGAAGAGGCCGAGCAGGTCTTCCTGGGCCCGGAGCAGGCCTATCGCCTCGAACAGGAACTCGCCGTCTCCCTCGACGCGGATCCCGGCCTCCGCGCCGTCGGACCCGTCCGCGAGCACCGAGACGTCGGTCGCCGTCGGGTCGGGCACGATCAGGTTGGCGAGCGGGAACATCTCCGCGAACCGGTCTCGCCCCTGTCCGCCCTCCTCACCGATCCGGCCGCGCCGCCTGTCGGCGTCGACGATGGCGCCGCCGAAGATCCCGGGGCCCGGCGAGTCCCGCCCGCCCAGGATCGCCACGCGGATCTGGTCGTTCTCGAGCAGGAAGTCGCCGACGTCCGCCATCGCCACCGGGCCGCCGACGAGCTCGGCGCGGTGCTCGATCTGCTTGGCGCGGAGCAGCCGTTGTTCTCCGCAGCTCGGGAGCGCGGGCGCGGCGAGCGCGGCGGCGGCGAGCGGGAGGAGGGCGACCCTCGTGAACCAGCGGTGTGTTCGCCGCACAGCGATCTCCCCTACAGCGAGAGCTGGAGTTGCAGGATCAGGGCGTCGTTCGAGAGCGAGAGCCCGCCGAGCTCTTCACGGTGCGTGTAATCGAGCTGAGCCTTCACCAGATCATCATAGGCGTGGTAGCTCACGCCGCCCGTGAGCACGACGTTATCCCCCTCGTCCTCGACATCGACATTGGGGTCGATCCACTCCACCCGACCCGAGACGCCGAGCTTCCGGGCGACGATCATGTAGCCTGCCTCGAGCACGAGCGCGAGCGACGTGACCGACGTGACCTGCGCGATCGGCTGGGTGGGCACCGATTTGGGGCTCGCGCCGGTCCAGAGCACCTCGCCGAGCGCGTGCCGCCCCGAGGCGTGCAGCAGCACGTCGGCGCTCGCGCCGTAGAGCGTGCGCGCCCCGCCGTCGCTGAAGAAGCCGTCGGCGCCCGCCCCGATCCGGAAGGGCGAGTGCGCGACGTCCTGGATCGTGCGGCCGAGCGGGCCCTGCGGCTCGGTGGCGATCCTGCCGGCGACCGCGATCCCCTCGAAGCGGTTGCCGAGGGGGGCGACGCTCTCGGAATGGCCCGTGTAGAACTGATCGGAGCGCTGGAAGGCGTTGTAGACGCCCGCGTGGTAGCTGAAGGCGCGGTCATGGAAGTGCCCCTCGGCCTGGATCCCGACCTGCGTGAACGGGGCGATCGCGCGCACGGCGAGGGGCCGCTCCGTGAGGGACCCGTCGCCGGCGCCGGCCATCGCGGAGCGCGAGAAGGGGACGGTCCGCGCGCCCGCATAGACCTCCAGCGCGGGCATCGCCGTGACGCCGCCCCACGCCTCGTGGATGCGCGCTGTCCCCTCGTCGCCCCCGGCGAGATCCGTCGAGATCGCGAACCGGACGAGCCCCGCGACGTCGCCGTACAGCCCGGCGCGGACGCGGCGCAGCCGGAAGCCGGGCTGCTCCGCGCTGTCTCCCGCCTGGCTCAGCGCGTCGTCGCCCACGTACGGCGCGGCCTGCAGCGCGATCAGCGCGATCGGCGTGACCTCCAGCGGGCCGAGCGCGAGCCGCACCCGCTCCCGGAATCCCGGCCCGAGGGGCTCGTCGCGCGCGGCCCCCGGCGCGGCCGGCGCCGGTGGCACCGCCGCCGCGGCCCGCGCCGGCCTCTCCCGCGGCGGTCGCGGGCGCTCCGGGGCCTCCGGGCGCGCGGCGGGCTCCGGCGCGCTCTCCGGCTCGCCGGTCGACTCGACGGCTCCGCCCTGCGCGTCGGCCGGCATCGCGCCGGCGGGCTCGTCGGCCGCGGGCTCGGGCTCCTGCGCGCGCGGCGTGGAGAGGGCGAGCAGGACGGCGGCGCCGCCTGCGACGCCAGCAAGGTGCCTCATGGATTCAGGTCTCCTGGAGGGCTGCGCGGAGCGCCCCGCGCCGCTCCGGATGGCCAGTGGGGTGTCATCTCGTGCCGTGTCCGCCCGACGAGGTGCCGCTGAAACTAGAGGAAGACGCGCGGCGCTGCAATCGGCGCGGCGTCCTGTGGTAAGGCTCGCAGCGCCTCGATCGGCCCACCCGCAGCGCGGAGGGCAGGGAGGGCCACCCTTCTGATGCGAACGCCCGAATCGAGCCCGCCCGACAGCGATCTCCCGCCCGCGACTGCCGAGCTCGCCCACGACGCGCCGGGCCGCCCCGCCGGCGGGGACTCCCTCGCCGGGGCGAAGGGGCCACGACGATGGCCGGGCGACAGGGCGTTTGTCGCGACCTTCGCGCTCCTCGCCGTGGCGGCCATCGTGCCGATATGGCGCGTGCGGTTCCTGCCCCTGCTCGACCTGCCGAACCACCTCGCGGCCGTCCACATCTGGCACAACTTCGACGCGCCGTGGACTCGATTCCGCGACTTCTACGAGCTCAGCCTGCGCCCGGCCCCGTACGGCGCCTATCACATCCTGACGCACGTCATCGCCCACGTGGTCAGTCTGGAGAACGCGAATCGACTCGTGCTCTCCGGCTATGTGCTCGGCATCCCCGCGGCGGCGCTCGTCTGGGCGCGCCGGACGCGGCGCAGCCCGTGGCTCTCGGTCCTCACGTTCCCGCTCGCCTTCAGCCTCTCCTGGGCGTGCGGCTTCCTGCCGTTCCTCGTCGGCATTGCCCTGCTGCTCGCCGGCGTCGTCGCGCTCGACGCCCACCTCGATCGGCCGAGCCTCGGCCGCGCCGCCGCGGTGGCGCTGCTCAGCGTCGGCTGCGGCCTCAGCCATCCGCTCATCCTCTTTGGCTATTACGTCTGCGTCGCCGTGCTGATGCTCTGCCACCTGCCCCGGTGGTCGCGGATCGCCCGCGCGCTCCCGCTCTTCGCGCCCGCTGTCGCGCTCCTCCTCTGGCAGCTCGTCGCCTTCAAGAGCCCCATGGTCGACCTGCGGAGCGGCCCGCGCTTCCAGGGCGCCTGGGTGCCCTGGCACGAGATGATCAGGTCGTTCCCCGCGTACACGCTCGACTCGGTCTCGGGCGATCTCGACACCCGGCTCTTCTGGGTGCTGCTCGCCACGGCGTCGCTGCTCGCCCTCCGGAGCGCCGCCGTGCGCTTCTTCCCGCGCCGGGGCGCGGAGCGTCCTCCGCCTCCCGGCTCGCTGTTCGACCGGCTGCATCGCCATCGCTCCCTCGCCCTGTGCGCGGCGATGGTGGCCTGTTATTTTCTCGTGCCGCTGCACCTCGCCCGCCCGTTCGACTGGTGGTTCGTGAGCGGGCGCTTCTCGCCGCTCATCTGCTTCTTCGGCTTCCTCGCCATCCCGGCGCCGCTCCGGGGCCTCTCTCGCCTGCTGATGGCGCCCGCGGCGGTGGCGGCGCTGGTGCTGCCGCTGCACCTCTCGGAGAAATACGCGAGCTTCGACGAGCGGCTCGAGCCGTTCGCGCGCATGGTGGAGCGGATCCCGCCCGGCGCCGAGGTGCTCTTCGTGTCGCTGCCGCCGCGCACCGATGAGGCCCTGATCATCGAGGGCACGAACCACTTCTCCTCGTGGGTGCAGATCATGCGCGGGGGCTTCAGCGCGGACGGCTGGCACAACGTGGGTTTCCCCTTCACGTTGAAGCGCCGTCTCCCCGCCCCGCCGTCGAACCGCGGTGAGTGGTTCAACCCGGATGTCCACGGCGTCGCCTACGACTACGTGATCCTCCGGAACGAGCGGCCGGACAGGTCGGTGTTCGCCGCGGCGCGCACCCCCTTTCGCCGCGTCGCTCGCGAGGGCGCCTTCACGCTGTACGAGCGCGCGCGCTGATCGCCGGTCCCGGTCGCACCTCCGCCCCGGCCGCCTCGGCGCGGCTCGTTGCGCCGCGCGGCGCGCGCGTCACGGCGTGGCCGCGGTCGCCTGTGGCCGCGTCGCTGCGCGTCCCGCGACGCGCGCGCCATGTCGCGGGCTCGCGGATCGGCCGTCGCGCTCGCCGGCGGCGGGGTAGTCTACGATCTTGCGGCCGGCGCCCCTCGGGTGTGCCCGCCTCGCGGAGGGGAGCAGCTTGCCGATGCCGAAGAGAACCCGCGCTGTCCGTCGCCGCCCGCTGGCCTGGACCGGAGGGCTGGCCGCCCTGGCGGCGCTCGCGCTCGCGTCCGGGGTGGCGCCGTCCTGCGCCAGCGCGGAGCCCCCCGACGTCCCGCTCGGCGGCGGCGGGGAGGACGCCGTCGACTGTCCGACCGACTGCGCCGCGGACCCGAGCGCTCCGCTGTGCGACCGGGCGACGGGGAGCTGCGTCGCGTGCCTCCCCGGCGCGGCCGCGTGCCCGGCCGGCCAGCACTGCGACGCCGAGGCGAAGCGCTGCGTGGCCGGGTGTGAATCCGAGTCCGACTGCCCTGCTGCGCTCACCTGCGATCGCGCGAAGCGCGCCTGTGTCGGCTGCGCCGCGAGCGACGAGTGCCCGACCGGCATGTCGTGCACCGGAGAGGGCGAGTGCGTGGAGGGGTGCTCGGCGTCGCGCCCGTGCCAGGGCGACGCCGCGTGCTGCGATGGCCTCTGCCGCGACCTCCAGACCGACGCGCGGAGCTGCGGCGCCTGCGATCGCGCCTGTCCGTCGCTGGCCCACGGCGAGAGCGCCTGCGAGGACGGCGCCTGCGCGCTCAGCGCCTGCGACGACGGGTTCATCGACTGCAACAAGGACCCGGCGGACGGGTGCGAGCACGACGTCGCGGCGCGCGGGCCCTGCTCGTGCACGCCGAACGAGACCAGGGCGTGCTACCAGGGGCCGCCGGGCACCGAGGGCGTCTCTCCCTGCGCCCCCGGCGTCTCCACCTGCAGATCGAACGGCCTCGGGTGGGGTCCGTGCCTCGGCCAGGTGCTCCCGGAGCTCGACGCGTGCGCCGACGGCATCGACAACGACTGCGACGGCGCCGTCGACAACACCCCCGATCAGGACGGCGACGGCTGGACCGCCTGTGACGGCGATTGCTGCGACTCCCCGTCGGACGGGTGCAGCACCCCGGCCCTCGTGAACCGCGGCGCCTTCGAGGTGGCCGACAACGGCGTCGACGACGACTGCGACGGCGCCGTCGACAACGCCGCGCCCTGCGACGCGGGGCTCGCGAGCGACTCGGCCACGGCGCTCGATTACGCCAGGGCGATGGATCTCTGCGTCACCACGGCGGCGGCCCCGTCGTCGCCCGCGGCGCGCACGTGGGGGGTCGTCTCCGCGAGCTTCCACCGCGCCGACGCCGCCGGCGCGCCGGCGGCGGCCCAGCGGTCGATCCGCCAGGGCTTCGGCTCCGGCATCGCGCCGCTCCGGGGCGCGCGGCTCGCGGTGCTCTCGACCGGCGTGGCCGCGGCCCAGGCGGCGCCGAACAACACGAGGCCGAGCTTCGCTCCGTTCCAGGGCGGTCGGGACATGGGGACCTCGAGCAGCGTGCCCGAGGACTGGCTCGAGGCGAACGGCGGCAACCTCCCGAACGCGCCCGGGTGTCCGGAGCCGCAGGGCGGGTCGACAGCCCACGATCCCGTGATGTTGCGGCTGCGCATCCGCGTCCCGACGAACGCGAGCTCATTCAGCGTCTCGACCTATTTCCTCTCGTCGGAATACCCCGAATGGGTGTGCAGCCGGTTCAACGACTTCTTCCTCGCGCTGCTCGACTCGTCGTTCGCGCCCCTCGCGGGGGAGGCGCCGAACCCCGCGGACAGGAACCTCGCCTTCCACGACCCTCCGCCCGCCGGGGCGCCCGTCTACCCGCTGGGCGTGAACCTCGCTTTCGGCGGCACCGGGCTCTTCACCCAGTGCGTCAACGGCCAGACCGGGTGCGGCGGCGGCGCCGTCCCCGGCACGACGACGACCTGCGCGGGCGTCGATCAGCTCCAGGGGACGGGGTTCGACGTCGCGCGGCCGGCTGCCCAGTTCGACGGCGAGCCGGGCTGGTGCGGCGCGAGCGAGCTCGCCGGCGGCGGGACCGGGTGGCTGGTCATGAACGGCAATGTCAGCCCGGGGGAGATCATCGAACTGCGGTTCGTGCTGTGGGATACGGGCGATCCCTGGAATGACTCCGTCGCCCTCCTCGACAACTTCCAGTGGTCGAGCTTCGCCTCGACGCCCGGCACGCGCAATTGAGGCGCCCAGCGCGGCGGTCCTGACGGCCGGCGAGCAAGGGCCCCGCGGTCGCCGGCATCGGGGAAAAGCGCTCCTCTCCAGGCGAATGCGTTCCTGAACTTTTCTACCAGCCCTCCGGTCCCCGTGGTCCAATCTGCCACCACCTGCCGGAATGGGTGTCCGTGAAGGCGCATCAGGGCGGGCACCCGGGCCAGCGGCGCTCCGCCGTGCCGCGCGCGCGAACGCAGCGGACGGACGGCGACCCGTTTACACTGCGCGACGAAGCCGGGGACCGCGGCACGCATCCCTCGGCCTCGCGCTCACGGGAGCGCTTCTGTTCATCACCCAAGGAGACTGCATGAGGAGAACGATCACCCCGCTCGCGCTGTTGCTCGCGGGCCTGTCTTTCGCCACGCTCGGCTGCGACAGCAAGGGGAACGACGCGACCACACCGGGGGCGGTCGCCGAGGACAAGCCGACCGAGAGCGCCGCGCCCGCGGCGACGACGGCCGCGCCGGCGGCGACGGCGGCCGTGCCGGCCGCTGCGACCGCGGAGCCGACGGCCGCGCCCGCGGAGACGGCCGCTGCTGCGGCCGAGCCGGCGGAGACGGCGGCCGCGGCCGCGCCGAAGGCGACCGCCGCGGCGTCGGCGGCCGCGGCCGCCGGACCGGCGGCGACCGGCGCTGCGCAGGCGGGCGAGAAGAAGGTCGAGTGCGGCGCGAAGGGACAGAAGCTCTGCCCGATGCAGGCCTGGATGAAGAGCACGATGGCCTCGGCGACCTCGAGCGGCGACGGCGCGAAGATCGCGGCGGCGCTGCAGTACGTGGCCGGCAAGCCGCCGCCGGGCATGGGGAGCTGGGGCGCGATCTCCAGGGCAGGCGCCGCCAAGGCGAAGGCCGGCGACATCGACGGCGCCAAGGCGAGCTGCAAGCAGTGCCACGATCTCTACAAGGAGCAGTACAAGAAGACGATGCGCGATCGCCCCTGGTGAGCCGCCCGCCGCGCGCGCCTCGGAGCCCAGCGGGCGCCGGGCGGCGCGCCTCGCGCCTGCGCGCCGAGCGGCGGTCGCCGCTCGGCCGGCGTCGCGCGGGACAAACATCTTGGACGGGCGGGGGTGATGCGATAGAGCGCTGAGCTGATGGCGCGCGCTGTTCGCACAGGCCCCGGGGGTGCCCATGCGCCGGCCGCCTCGCCGACTCGCGGCCGGGGTGCCGGCGGCTCGAGCGGGTCCGCGGGCGCGCCCCGCGCGCGCGTCGGCCAGGCGGCCGACCCGTTCTCCAGCAGCTCGCTGCCGCCGTCGAAGCCGCGCGCAGGCGCGGCGCCGCGCCTCACGGGCGACGCGGGGCTCGACGTCAGGCCGGGCGCGGCGGCCCCGGCTTCGCCGAGCGTGCGCCCCCCGGCTTCGTCGAGCGTGCGCCCCCCAGCTTCGCCGAGCGTGCGCCCCCCGGCGGCCCCTCCGCGGGCCGAGGCGAGCCCGCCGGCGGCCGCCTCGAAGAGGCCTCCTCCGCCGGACGAGGACGAGGACGACGACGACGCCGGAGAGGCCAGGGGCGGCTCGCAGCGCGGCCGGCCGCGCGGCCCGTTCACGCAGCACCGGCGGCTCGACTCGCTGCGCAGCCTGCTGCAGAAGCACCCTGCCGGCCTGACGATCTACGACCTCGCGCGCGAGCTCAACGTCACGCCGCGGTCGCTCCGGCGCTACCTCGTCGAGGTCAAGCGCGAGCTCGATCTCGTCTCGGTCGCCACGCGCCCTGGGGGCCCGCGCCTCTGGCGGCTGTCGCCGAGCGAGGCGC
This sequence comes from Sorangium sp. So ce406, assembly GCF_051474675.1. Classification (NCBI taxonomy): domain Bacteria; kingdom Pseudomonadati; phylum Myxococcota; order Polyangiales; family Polyangiaceae; genus Sorangium; species Sorangium sp. So ce406. Next base: position 3,216,923 of record NZ_CP150340.1, read on the forward strand.
CCCGGCGCGTCGAGGTGCGCCGGACGCAGGCGTACGCCCTGCTCGCCGCCCGCCGGCTGTTCGAGCCGATGCGCGGCTCGACCCTCTTCGAGGAGATCGATCTCGCCGCGCAGCGCCTGCTCGGCGTCGCGCGCCGGCCGGGGCGCGGGCCGAACGCCGGCGTCGCCGACGCGCGGCTGGAGGAGCGGTTCCTCTACCTCCCGTTCGCCCCCAAGGACTACGCCGCGCGCACCGAGGAGCTCGACGATCTGTTCCAGTCCGTCGCCGACCTGCGCCCGCTCAGGTGCCGGTACCGCCGCGCGCGCGACGGGCGCGAGGAGCGGGTGCTCATCCACCCGTACGCGCTCGTCCTCTACAAGGATGCGATCTACTGCGTGGGGCTCCACGTCGGCCGCGGCGAGGTGCGCACGTTCCTGCTCGATCGCATGCGCGACACCGAGTGCGCCGTCACCGAGCGCTTCGAGCTGCCCCCTGATTTCTCGATCGACGACTACTTCCAGGGCCAGTTCGGCATCTGGCGCGGCGGCGAGCCCCGGCGCGTGGTGATCGACTTCGACGAGCGCGTGACCGAGTTCGTGCGGACGCGCAAGGTCCACCCGTCCCAGGAGATCACGCCGCTGCCCGCCGGCGGCGTGCGGCTCACGATGCACATCGGCGACATGACCGAGCTCGCGACGTGGGTGCTCGGCTTCGGCGAGACCGCCCGCGTGGTCGAGCCGCCCGATCTCGTGGACCGCGTGAAGCGCGAGCTGGCCGGCGCGCTCGCGCGCTACGCGGAGCCGCCGCCCGCCGACGGATAGACCTGGCCGGCGCTCCGGCGGACCTCGCCAGCGCTCCGGCCAGGCTGCGCGCGGGTGCTCAGGAAGGCCAGCGTCGCTCGGCGGCGACGCGCGCGGCGATCTCCTCGAGCGCGGCTGCGTCGAGGCGCGCGAGCGTGGCATGTCGCTCGCCGGTGAGCTCGATCTGGAGCGCCTGGCAGAGGCGCTCGATCGCCTTGCGGTGTCCCTCGGCGAGACCGCTGCGGAAGGCCTCTTGCTGGGCCTCGGCGAGGACGGGGTTCTTCTCGTCCAGGAGCACGCGCGCGACCGCGTTGCGCCCCTCGGCGCGGTCGAGCAGCGCCCGCACCGGCAGCGGCCGGATCAGGCAGGCGTCCTCGATCTCCGCGTCGATGGGCAGCGGCCGGAACGCTCGCTCGGCCGGCGACCACTCGGCCACCAGGCGCCGCTGGACGAAGAGCGCGAACATCCGCCGGATGCCCCGCGCCGTGAGGCGCTCGGCCCGGTCGATGAGATCGCGCAGCGGCTGCTTGTGGACGACCTCGAACACGACCTCCTCCAGGTAACGGGCGCCGGTGGTCGGGTCGTTGCCCTCCTTGCGAATCGACGTGTCGGTGGCGAAGTCCGAGCCGTCATCCGTCCGGGTCAGCATGTCGGTCGAGGCCACGTATCCGGGCCGCACGTGGAAGAGCGCCTCGCCGTCGACCTGGCAGTGGGCGTCGCCGTGGGGAGGGGCCGCGGGCGCGGCGAGCACGCGGCGGCCGCCGATCATCTCCTCGCGGCTCTCGACCTGGACCAGGCGCTCGTCCACGCGCGGCGGATCGCCGTGGCCTGGCAGCTTCTGGGCAGCGGGCGACGTCGCCTCGGGGGCCTGATGAAATGCGGCGGGGTTCTTCGATGGCATGCGCAGGGTCATGGTAGCAGCCTCCAGCTGGGTCCCTCCGAAGTCGGCGGGACACACCATGGAGTTGCGTGCTGGCAGGCGACCTGATTCCGGTTTCTTCGAGCGACGCGCGCTCGGCCCGCTGCGCCCGGCCGCCTCAGCGCGACGCGCGGAGCGCCTCGTCGATCATCTTCTGGTGCTCCGCCGGGTCCGCCCAGCGGGCGCGCCCCTCGGGCGGGAGCTGATCGATCGGATCGAAGTACGTGTACCGCTGCCCCGGCTTGACGCTCGGCGCCTCGAACACGGAGATGCCGGTCGTGCGGTCGTAGTGCTCGAACGAGTGCGCGTCGCGCTTGCCCCCGCCGCCGGGCGCGTCGACGACGAACGTCGGCGTGTTGAACCCGGCGGTCGAGCCGCGCACGTGCTTCTCGATCATGAGCCCGGTCGCGAGCGTGGTCCGCAGGTCCTCGACGCCCCGCACGAGGTCGTGGATGTAGACGTAATAAGGGTGCACGTGCACGTGCCCAAGGCGCTTCACGAGCAGCTTCATCGTCTCGGGCGTGTCGTTCACCCCGCGCTGCAGCACCGACTGGTTCCTCACCGTGATCCCGCGCTCGAACAGCCTGTTCATCGCGTCGCGGGTGATGCCCGTGATCTCGTTCGGGTGGTTGAAGTGGGTGTGGATCACGACCTCCTTGTGCAGCTTCCGGCCGAGCTCCACGGTCCGCGTGACCGCGTCGATCCACTCGTCGTCCGTGAGGAGCTTCTGCGGCATCACGGCCGGGCCCTTGGTGGCGAGGCGGATGCGCTGGATGTTCGGCATCCTGAGGAGCGTCTCGCCGATCGCGCCGAGCTGCTCCGGCCGCAGGTTGTACGCGTCGCCGCCGGAGACGACGATGTCCTCCAGCTCCGGGCGCGACGCGATGTACGCGTACGCGCGCTTCCAGCGGTCCTCGTCGACCTTGAAGTGGGTCTTCTCGACCTCCTCCGTGTCGATGCCCACCGCGTAGCTGCGCGTGCAGAAGCGGCAGTACACGGGGCACGTGTCGAGGGGCAGGAAGAGCGCCTTGTCGGCGTACCGGTGCGTCAGCCCGGGGACGGGCGCGTCCGCGCGCTCGTGCAGCGAGTCGAGCCCGAGCTTCGGGTGGTCCGGCAGGAAGCGCGACGCGAGCGGGATGAACTGGGTCCGGAGCGGATCGTTGTACGGATCGTTCCAGTCGATGAGCGAGAGCATGTACGGCGAGACCCGGACGCTCATCGGCGCGTGCGCGAAGCCCTCGGTCGCGTCGCGGATGAAATCGTCCGACACCATCCCGCGCAGCGTGTCGAGCAGCTTGTCCGGGCGGGTGATCGACTTCTTCGCCTGCCACCGGTGATCCATGAACTGCTCGTCGGTCACGTCGGCGTACGCCGGGATCCGCCGGAAGTCGGGCATCTCGAGCAGCTGCGCGTGCTGGAGCGACGCCGGGTCGACCGGCGGCTTGAGGGGCGCGATGTCGCTGTTTCGCTTGGTGAGTTCGATGAGGCTCGAGGTGGTCGTCATGTCGTGGACCCTTGTCCGCGCGGAGAAGAGAGGGCGTCAGCGGATGGCCGCCTGCCTGCGCCTGCGCCCCTCGGGGCCCGCCCGGGAGAGGCAGGGGCAGCGGTTTATCGGATCGTAGCATCGCGGTACACACCCGTCGGGGGCGGTGTGTGCCGTGTCTTCGGCTGGCGGGCGGAGGTGCTCCGAGGCGGGCGAGCCGGTCAGGGCTCGATGGAAGCCAGCGTCGTGTCCCGCGTGGTGCGGTAGCGCGCATAGTAGGTCCGCACGCGCGTCACATAAGCCTGCGTTTCCGCGTACGGCGGGATGCCGCCGTACCGCATGACCGCCCCTTCGCCAGCGTTGTACCCGGCGATGGTGAGATCGAGATCTCCGTTGAAGAGGTTGGCCAGGATGCGCAGGTACCGCGTTCCGCCGAAGATGTTTTCGCGCGCGTCGAACGCGTCGCGCACCTGCATGCGGAGGGCGGTCTCGGGCATGAGCTGCATCAGCCCCTGCGCGCCGACGGGCGAGACGGCCCGCGGGTCGTAGTCGCTCTCGCACTTGATGACGGCGCGAACGAGCTCCTCGGGGATCTGGTAGAGCGTCGCGGCCTGCCGGATCCACGCGTCGTAGCGGCTGAAGCGCTCGAGCGATTTGTCGCTCGGGGCGACCGGGTTCACGCCGGCGCGCGCCGGCGATCGGCGCCCGTCGCCCTTGATGTACAGCTTGAACCGCCCGTCGCCGCTGGAGCGGTTCGAGAAGTGCACCGTCCCATCCGCGTCGGTGTAGGTGAAGATGTCGGCGTGCGCGCTGCCCGGGTGCAGCGCGAGGGCGGCGAGCCCGAGCGCGGCGGCGAGGGCGCGGAGCGGCAGGCGAAGGGAGGAGCCGGAGGTCGATGTGACGGGCATCTCTGGCCGAAGCATAGGTTGTGATCGTCCGCTCGCGCAAACCGCACCGTGACGGCGGAACCAGGAGCAGACGGCGGAATCAGTCGGCGGAAACAGCGGATGGATGGACGGCGCAGCGAGGCGGCGGAAGCAACGCCGCGATCCGCGGCGCCATTCCGGGACGCCTCGCGGGGGCGCCAGCGCGCCGTGGCGCCCCTGTGCGTGCTCGTGGGCGTCGCGGCGGAAGGTCTGTCTGGTGAGCACGTCCCGGGCGCTGTACTAAGGCGGGCGCGATGGAGATCGGCTGGCGACACGTGCTCGTGGGGGTTGCGGCCCTCTTCCTGCTGTTCCTGATCGTCAAGATGCGCCCCGCGCGGCGGCGCCGGGACGCGCTGAGCGCCGAGGTGCAGGCCGCGCGGGAGCGCGCGCGGCGCGCCGCGACCCCCCGCGAGCGGGCGGAGGCGCTGTGCGACGCGGGAGTACAGGCGCTGCACGGCGGCCGCCGCGTCACCGCGGCCGTGGGCTTCTTCGTGCGCGCCATGCGCGCCGACCCCACATCGGCCCGCGTCATCGAGCTCGCGAGCGGCGCGCTGGCCAGGCGCAGGCCGCGGCTCCTGGAGAAGATCCTCTGGCGGCGGCTCGCGGTGCTCCCGTGGGACGGCGAGCACCGCGACGCGGCGCGCGCGGCCGCCATCGGGCTCCAGGCGCTCTACCGGCGCGAGATCCGGGACCGGAACCGCGCGGAGATCATGCGCAAGCTGGCCGAGACGTTCGGCTGAGCCGCCGCGCGCAGGCCCGCGCGGCCGTCACGTCGCCCAGAACGTCCGCGGCAGCGCGCCGCGGTTCGACAGCGACACGAGATCCATGAGCAGCGCGATCGTGACGTGCACGAGGAAACCCGAGTAGATGCTCTTCGTGCGCATCGCGAGCGACCCCAGCGCGATCCCGGCGACAACGGCGCCGGCCGCCTCGAGGTACGGCTTGCCGAAGTGGATCATGCAATAAGGGACGATCATCGCGAAGATCGCGCCGGAGCCCATGGTGTGCCGCAGGCCGGCCAGCCAGAAGCCGCGGAAGAAGATCTCCAGCGCGAAGAACTGGGCGAAATACATCGCCTCCCAGGCGATGAGGTCGAACCAGGAGCGCGACGACTGCTTGTAGAAGGGGTAATAGGTCCCGAAGTCGGGCGCGCTGGCGACGATGAACACCGCCGGGACCACGACGGCCAGGCAGAGCAGGTAGATCCACGCGTGCCTGGCGAGCCCGCGGACGCGCAGCCCCATGTCGAGCAGGCTGTCCCTGGGGAAGCAGAGCTTCCAGGCGACCATCGGGATGGCCACGTAGCCGAACACGCGGGTGAACGACCACCAGACGTAGCTGTAGAGCTCGTCGTAACGACGGAGCGAGACGGGCAGCAGCGCGCCGGCCGGCGAGAGCGCCTGGGCGAGCTCGACCTCGCGCAGCCACGGCCGTATGTGCGCGTCGTAGACGGCCCGGCCGCCGTAGTACTGCTGCAGCATGAGCACGAGCGCGGTGATCGTGAACAGGACGGCGGGGCGGCGGTCGTAGCCCCCGGCCGCCAGGGTGCGCCGCTGGTGCTCGTGGGCCTCGACGTCGAGCTCCCGCCAGGTGCGCCGGAAGAAGAGCCAGAGGACGGGCGCGAGCGCGATGAACGCGGCGACCGGGAACAGGGCCTTGAGGAGCGTGCTCGCCAGGGCGGAGGACGGCTCGGCGAAGCGGGAGGCCGCTTCCTGGAGCGGCGGCCGCAGCGGTCGGAGCCAGTCGACGTTCGCCACGAGCCAGCTCCCCAGGTTGAGCATCGGCGCGGCGTGTACCATGATCCGGGGCCCAGTACAGCGCCGACGAGCGACGCGCCCGGTCGACGCCCCCGACCAGCGCCCCCGACCAGCGTAGGAGCGCGCCCCGCCGCTTCGCCGAACTCCCGCGACTCCCGCAGCGCGGCCTTGCGGTGACCCAGGCCGCTCTGCTAGATCGCGCTCCCTCTTCAATGCCGCGCGAGTCATCTCGCGCATGACCGGCGCAGGCCTCGCCTGCCCGTGGGAGTATCAGCGATGGCCATCAAGAATCCGCTTGCGATCGTGAAGGAGCGCTTCGGCGACAAGGCGAAGCTCGTCGAGGCCGTGAAGGGCTTCGCGACCGAGGACCTCTGGCTCGGGCGCGTCAGCTCGGATCGGGGCGGCAGCAAGGGGCTCGATCACGTCTCGAACGCGAAGCTCCTCCGTCTTCACGCGACGTTCAGCGCCGTGAAGGAGAAGTTCGGGACGCGGGCGCGCCTCATCGAGGAAACGCTCACGGTCCTGAACCGGTCGAAGGACCAGGGGTACAAGAAGCGCCTCGAGGCGTACCCCGTCCCGCGCCTCTACGATCTCTACCAGTCGGCCTCGAAGCGGGCGAAGGCCGCCTCGGCGACCCCGAAGACCCAGGCCTGAGCCGCCGCCCACCGACCGCGCCCATCCATGTCGGACCTGACCGGGCTGCCTGCCCTTGAAGGTCCGGCGTTCCTATCGTAATTGAGCCGCGTCGCCAGCGCGCGGTGTCCAGCCGTCCAGCGTCGGACCGACGATCTGACGTCCCCCTGTTGAGCGTGAATCCCCTCTTGGGCCCTCCCAGAAAGGCGGGTGTCGCCCCCGGCGAGCCCCGCCAAGGAGAACGACTGTGAGCAGCGCGCACGAGACCGAGACCGGCGTCTGGACCACGGAAGACGCCAAGTCGCTCTACATGATCGATCGCTGGGGCCGCGGCTACTTCGACGTGAGCCCGGACGGCAACCTCACGGTCGCGCCGCTCCAGGAGCGCGGCAGCAAGATCGCGATCCGCGACGTCGTCGACGCGGCGCTCGAGCAGGGGCTCCGCACGCCGCTCCTGATCCGCTTCCAGGATCTGCTCCATCACCGGGTGCGGTCGCTCAACGAGGCCTTCAACAAGGCGATCGCCGAGAGCAAGTTCCGCGGGACGTACCGCGGCGTGTTCCCGATCAAGGTGAACCAGCTCCGGGAGGTCGTGGAGGAGATCCTCGACGCGGGCAAGACCTACCACTACGGCGTCGAGGTCGGCTCGAAGCCCGAGGTCTTCGCCGGCCTGTCGGTCCACACCGACCCCGAGTCGCTGATCGTCTGCAACGGCTACAAGGACGAGAACTTCATCCGGACGGCGCTCATCGGGCGCAAGCTCGGCAAGAAGGTGATCCTCATCGCGGAGAAGCTCTCCGAGGTGCGGATGATCACGCGCGTCGCCAAGGACATGAACGTCGAGCCCATGATCGGGCTGCGCGTGCGGCTGCTCACCGAGGGGGCGGGCAAGTGGAAGACCTCCGGCGGGGAGAACGCGAAGTTCGGCCTCTCCACGGCCGAGATCCTCGCGGCGATCAGGATCATGGACGAGGCCGGGATGAGCGCCTCGTTCAAGCTCCTCCACTTCCACATCGGCTCGCAGGTGCCGGACATCCTGATCATCAAGCGCGCCGTGCGCGAGGCGACGCGCTACTACGCGAAGCTCCGCAAGATGGGGCAGCGCATCGAGTACATCGACGTCGGCGGCGGGCTCGCCATCGACTACGACGGCTCGCGCTCGACGTTCCACTCGTCGATGAACTACTCGGTCGAGGAGTACGCGCGCGACATCGTGCACAACATCGCCGATATCTGCGACGAGGAGCGGGTGCCGCACCCGAACATCGTCTCGGAGTCCGGGCGCGCGATCGTCGCGCACCACTCGGTGCTGGTCGTCCAGGCGTTCGGCTCGATCGAGAAGACGCCGATGTCGCCGATCGACATCCAGACCGAGGAGCACAAGCTCATCCAGAACCTCCTCTACATCAAGGACAACCTCTCCTCGCCGAACCTCGGCGAGTCGTGGCACGACCTGCTCCAGATCAAGGAGGAGGCGCAGAAGATGTTCGAGCTCGGCCTGCTCAACCTGGACGTGAAGGCCCGGGTCGAGATCCTCTTCTGGGAGATCGCCGAGAGCATGCAGAAGATCGCGTCGGAGCTCGACCCGGAGGAGGTGCCGGACGATCTCGGGGAGCTCCGCAAGCAGCTCGCCGACCAGTACATCTGCAACTTCTCGGTGTTCCAGTCGCTGCTCGATCACTGGGCGCTCGGCGCGCTCTTCCCGATCGTGCCGATCCACCGGCTCAACGAGCGCCCCTCGGCCGACAGCACGCTCGTCGACATCACGTGCGACTCCGACGGCAAGGTGAGCAAGTTCATCGATCTCAACGATGTGAAGGACACGCTCCCGCTGCACCCGATCTCGGGCGACAAGCCGTACTACGTCGGCATCTTCTTGACCGGCGCGTACCAGGACATCATGGGCGACATCCACAACCTGTTCGGCCGGGTCAACGAGGTGCACGTCTTCCTCGATGAGGACGAGGACAGCGGGTACTACATCGAGGAGACGATCGCCGGGAACAAGATCCAGGAGGTCCTGGCGCTGACGCAGTACGACAACCGCGATCTCGTCGGGAAGGTGAAGGCGCAGGTCGACGGCGCGATCAAGCAGGATCTCCTCAAGCCGACCGAGGGCATGCGGCTGCTCGCCGACTACGAGCGCGGGCTCAAGGACCAGACGTACCTGAGCCTCTGAGCCGCGCCGTGCCCTCCGACGCCACGGCGCCCCAGACCACGGTGATCGCGGGCCGCGCGGCGCCCCCCGGGCGCCGCCCGCCGGGCTGGGCGCGCCAGGCGCTGCTCGTCGCGGGGAAGGACCTCTCGATCGAGCTCTCCACGGGCGAGATCGTCACGACCAGCGGGTTCTTCGCGGTGCTCGTCGCCGTGATCGCGTCGCTCGCATTCCACGCGGGGCAGGACGCGACCGAGCGGGTCGCGCCCGGCGTCATCTGGGTGAGCGTCGCGTTCGCGTCGGTGCTCGCGCTGAGCCGCACCTGGCAGCGGGAGCGCGAGGACGGCGCGCTCGCGGGCCTGCTCGTCCTGCCGATCGCGAGGAGCGCCCTGTTCGCCGGCAAGGCGCTCGGGCTCTGCCTGTTCGTGGGCGCGGTCGAGGCCATCATCATCCCGGTGGCGGCGCTCCTCTTCGCGGTGGATCTCGTGGAGACGGGCGCGGGGCTCGCGCTCTTCTGCCTGGCGGCGACGCCGGGCATCGCCGCGAGCGGCACCCTGTTCGGGGCCATGACCGTGCGCACCCGCGCCCGCGACCTCGTGCTCGCGAGCGTGCTCTTTCCGCTGCTCGCGCCCACCCTGCTCGCCGCGGTCGCGGGCACGCGGGAGCTCTTCGGCGGCGCGTCGATCGGCGAGCTCACCGACTACATCGCGCTGATGGGCGTGTTCGACGTGGTGTTCATCGCGGGCGGCGTCGGCCTGTTCGATCTCATGATCGAGGGCTGACCCGCCGCGCGACCGCGATCCAGCGCGGCCGGGGCCGGTCGAGCGAGGGCTCATGTGGCCGCGCGGCCAGGGCCGACCGGATGGCAGGCTCAGGCGGCAGCGCCGCGCGCCGCCAGCACGTCGTCGGCGACGGTCGCCGCCGCCCGCTCGATGGCGGCGAGGTCGAGCGCGGCGCCGGTACACTCGCCGAGCGCCCACGCCCCGTCGCCCGCGCGGCCGCGCGCGTCGACCCGCACGGCGTACCCAGAGCGCGGGTCGGCCTGGACGCGCGCGCCTGCCTGCGCGGCGACCTCGAACGAGGGCGCGGCCGGCGCGTCCACGGCGACGGCCACGACCTTCAGGTCGGTCGTCGGGCTGTCGGGCTCGAAGGGCGCCTCGCGCACGGTCACGCCCTTCACCTGCGAGATCCCGTTCACCGCGGCGAGCGCGGCGAGCGGGATCCGCGCCGCGATGCGGTCGCCGAGCGCGCCCGCGAGCTCGTCGGCCCAGAATCCCTCGCCGGCGAGGGCGATCGGGCCGGTCGGCTCGACGCCGTGGGCGAGCAGCCGGCAGAGCGCGCGCGCCGAGAAGACGCCGGGCAGATCGTTGTTCGGGAACGCCGCGACGCCGTCGTGCGCCCCGGTGGCGAAGACCTTGGCGGGCGCCCTGATCACGGTCGCGCCCGCGTCGCCGGCGACCAGCAGCTCGCCGAGGTAGACGCCGGCGGCCACGTGCCTGGAGAGCACGTGGACGCCGGCGAGCGGGTGCCGCGCCAGGAGCTCCGCCGCGCGCCGCGGCGCCCCGGCGAGCGACCCGGCGGGCGCGAGGCCGTCATCGATCAGCGCGACGCGGAGCCCCCGTGACGCGAGCGCCGAGGCCGCCGCCACGCCGGCGGGCCCGGCGCCGATCACCGCCGCGTCCACGTCGAGCCGCGCGGCGGGCTCGGCCGCGAGCGCCGCGCTCGGCAGCCGCCCGAGCCCCGCGAGCTTGCGCGCGATCGACTGCATGACCGCGGACAGGCCGGGGACGCCGGCCATCAGGTGGTGGTGGTCGATCCCCTGCGGAAAGAACCAGTCGGTCACCTGGAGCAGGTCCGTCTGCCGCGAGCCCACGACGTTCTGCACCTCGATGCGCTCGCCGCCGGTCGCCGGGCGCAGGCACGTCATCACGTTGGGCACGCCGTCGACCCGCGCGAGGCAGCCGTCGCAGCCGCCGCGCAGGCACGTCGGCGCCCGGGGGCGGTGCAGCTTCGGGCTCCGCGCGAGCGTCACGCGCCCCGAGGCGATCAGCGCCACGGCCAGCGGCTCCCCCCGTTCCGCCGGGACGGCCGCTCCGTCGAGGGTGATGGTGACCGGATCCCGGAGCGCGCGACCTCGCCGAAACATGCGCGGACGCTAGCAGACGCCCGCGCGCCGTGGAGGAGGGAGGCGCCGCGCGATCGCGCGAAGCGGAGAAGGTGTCCCCCGGTTGGGGCGCTGATCTATGCTGTCGCCGATGCGCCTCGGCGTCCTCGGCCCTGCACAGGGTGATCTGCCCGCGCTCGCTCGTGGCGCGCAGCACCTGCTCGATGAAGGGCACGCCGAGCGGGTCATCTACGTCGCCGACGACGACGCCCTCGAGCGGGTCGTCGAGGGCTGGGCGCAGAGCCTGGTTGGCGCGAACCCCACCGAGGGCGCCCTGTTCGAGCGGGCGGCGCGGTGCGCGACGTCGACCCCGGAGGCGATCGACGCCTTCGTGGCGTCCGAGCGGGCGCGGCTGCGCCTCAAGGTGCTGATGAGCCTGCCGCCGGGCCAGCGCACGATCGAGATCCTGGACGGGCGCGTCGCGCTCTTCGTGTTCGACAAGGCGACGCTCGACGAGGAGGACATCGTGGCCGCGTCCCTGCTCGTGTTCGGCAAGAGCTCGGGGCCGCTCATCAAGAAGGTCGGCCCGCGGACGTTCTTCTCCCCGGGGCCGATCGGCTCCGAGGGCGGCACGGCGCTCCTCGACGACGGGCAGGGCGGGGTGCGGATCGAGGTGATGAACGCGAGCGGCGCGGTGACCGCGCGCGAGATCGTGGGACCGTCCGCGGCCGGCCCCAGGCTGAGGGTTCAAGGTGGCTCGCACGGCTGAGGCGCGCGCGGGCGCGCCGCCCTCGCGCCCGTCCGAGGCGCGGCGGGTCGCCATCTTCGGCGGCAGCTTCAACCCGCCGCACGTGGCGCACGTGCTCGCGGCCACCTACGCGATCTCCGTCGCGCCGATCGACGAGGTGCTCGTCGTCCCCGTCTACCGCCACCCGTTCTCGAAGGAGCTCGCGCCGTTCGAGCACCGCCTGGCGATGTGCCACCTCGCCCTCGGCTGGCTCCCGGGCGTATCGGTGTCTACGGTCGAGCGCGAGCTGGGCGGCGAGAGCCTCACGCTGCGCACGCTGGAGCACCTCGCCGCGGCGCACCCGGGCTGGGCGATGCGCCTGCTCGTCGGCGCCGACGTGCTGCCCGATCTCCCGCGGTGGCACCGCTTCGATCGCATCGAGCAGATCGCGCCGCCGATCGTCCTCGGCCGCTCCGGCTTCGTCGCGTCCGTCGCGGCGCACCCCGACGACGCGGCCGCCGTCGCCCGGCCCGCCCTGCGCGCCGCCGACGTGCTGCTCCCGCAGATCTCGAGCAGCGACGTCCGCCGCGCCTTTGCCGCGGGCGATCTGGAGGCCGTCCGCCAGCGCGTGCCGAGCGCGGTGCTGGACTACGCGCTCGCGCACGGCCTCTACGGGAGCAAGCCATGAACGATATGGACAGCACGCGCCCGTCGCCGATGCGCCGCGATGACGGCGCGCCTCTGGAGGTGTTCATCTACGGCGGCGGCAAGGTGGGCCGCGGGCTCTCGCGCGCGATCCGCGACGCGGGGATGCCTGTCACGCTCAGGCCCGCCCGGGATGGGCTGCCGGCGGAGCGCATCGAGGCGGACCTCGTCATCCTCGCCGTGCGCGATCGCGACATCGCGCCCTGCGCAGAGGCGCTGCGCGACCGCGGGCTCGTCGGCCACCGGGACGTCGCGGTGGTGCACTGCGCCGGCGCGCTGGGCCCCGAGGCGCTCGCGGCGGTGCGCGGCGACCGCGTCTCGGTTGCGCAGATGCACCCGATGATCTCGTTCGCCTCGCCCGCGTTCCTGCCGTTCCTCGATCGCGGCCAGCTCCACGTCGACGGCGATCCCGCCGCCGTGCGCGTCGCGCGCTCGCTCGGGGTGCGCCTCGGCATGGCCCCGCGCACGTTCCCCGGCCTCGACCGCGTCGCCTACCACGCCGCCGCGGGCCTCGTCGCCAACGGCGCCGCCGCGCTGGCGGCCGCCGGGGTCGATCTTCTCGAGCGCGCCGGCATCCATCGGAAGACCGCCGCCGAGATGCTCGGCCCGCTGCTCCGCACGGTCGCGGACAACGTCGAGGTGCTCGGCGTGCCCGACGCGCTCACCGGGCCGGTGCGGCGCGGCGACGCGGCCGGCGTCGCGCGGCACCTCGAGACGCTCCGCCGGCTCGCGCCGCACCTCGTGCCCTTCTACGTCGCCGCCGCCGCCACGCAGCTCCCGCTGGCCCGCGCCCTCGGCGAAGCGCCTCCCGACGCGTTCGACGCCATCGAACAGGCCCTGGACGGAAGCAAGTAGCTACGCTGGAATTTTCCACCAACGCGGCACGAACTTATCGATGTTCGACCGCGGGATTCGTTGATGCGAGGTCCAGCGCGAAGGTACGCTTTTGGTGCCTTGGGATCAGTCGCTGCAGCCAGTGTTTCTTCCGCCACGACGAGCGACGCCGGAGGTTTCCGGGCGCTCGACGAGCGTGTCCTCGACGCCGCGTCCCGTGGGGTGCTCCACGTCCATGGACAGCGGTCGGTCCTGGACGCGGTTTGCTCCCACCTCGCGCGTCGCGCGCGGGGCGTGGGGCGCTCGCTGATCTCGGCCGCGCACGCCGCGGACCGGGATCCCTGGCGCGACCTCGCGCTGCGCTGCGGGGTCGTCTCCGCCGACCCGGCGGCGGCCGCGCAGGGCATCGGCTCCGCCGCGCAGGGCGCGATCCTGCTCGTCTCCGAGGGGGAGCCGACGAGCTGGGGGAGCCTCGTGCTCGAGGAGCTCTCGCGCCTCATCGCCGGGGGCTCGAGCGCCGCGCTGGTGATCGTGTGCAGCGACGCGGCCATCCGGCCGTGGACGAGCGCGCTCACGATCGACGCCGTCGCCTCGCCGGACGATCTGCACCGCTTCTGGGAGGCGGCCGCGGCGGACGCGGAGCGCCGGGTCGTCGCGAGGCTCGAGCGGCTCGACGCCCTCGAGGGCTGGTGCTCCGCCGTGCTCGGCGCGCCGCCCGAGCAGCGCCCCGCGCGCCAGCCGCCCGGCGGCGCGGCCCGGCGGCTGCTCGATCGCCTGGCGCTCAGCCAGCGGCCCTGGGCGTCCGCGCAGCTCGGCCTGATCGCGGACCGGCGGGCGGATCAGGGCCTCGGGGACGTGGCGCGCCACAGCGCCCTCCAGGAGCTCTCCGCGCTCGGCCTGATCGAGGTCGACGATCGCGGGTGGGTCGCGGCGCGGCGCGCGGTCGTCGACCCGGCCGGCGTCGATCCCGAGGACGTGCTCGCGGTCGCGGAGGCGCTCGAGGCGCAGTCGTCCGATCCGTGGAGCGCCTCGCGCGCCAGCGAGCTCTTCGCCTCGCTGGGCCGTGACGACCGCGCCGAGGCGGCGGCGACGCAGGCGATCGCCGCGGTCGGCGAGCCGTCGGCGCGCGCCGATTTCTGGCAGCGCTGGGCGCGCTCGATGCGGTCGCTCCCCGGCGACCGCGCCGCCGCGGGCGAGCGGCTGCTCCGCGCCGCCGAGCTCGCGCTCCGGCTCGGCGACGTCGATTTCGCGATCGACTTCTCCTCGGCGGCGATGCGCGAGCGCGAGTCGTTCGCCGCGCTGCTCGTGCACGGCCGCGCGACGAGCGCGCGCGGCGACCTGACGACGGCCGCGATGGTGCTCTCGCGGGCGCTCTCGCGCGCGGCGACGCCCGCGGAGCGGTCGCGCGGCGCCGTGGAGATGGCGGAGCTCTGCTGCAAGACGGGCGATCTCGCGGCGGCCAGGGGGCACGCGGAGGAGGGGCTCGCCGGCGCGAGCGAGATCGCGACCCGCCTGCAGGCGCGCAACATCCTGGGCAAGCTGCTCCTCGCGCAGCAGGCCTGGGCCGAGGCGGAGGTGCACTTCGCGGCCGACGCGTGGGAGGCGGCGTGCGCGGGCGAGCACGTGAGCGAGCTGCGCGCCCGGCTGAACCGCGCGATCGCGATGCTCTCGAGCGGCCGCCTCGACGAGGCGCGCTCCATGCTCGCCGGGGTCCTCGCGGACGGCGAGCGGCGCGGCGAGCGCGTCGCGACCGGCTACGCGCTCACGAACCTCGCGGTCATCGCGCACCTGAAGCACGAGTACCCGGAGGCCCTGCGCCTCCTCGAGCGCTCGATCGATATCTTCCGGAAGATCGGCGACAAGGTCGCGCTCGTGAACCTCATCGCGAACCTCGCCGAGATCCGGCTCCAGCTCGGGCTGATCGAGGAGGCCGAGCAGGCGCTCGCGTTCGCGCGGAAGGTCTGTGGTCACGTCATCCCGGGCGTGCGGATCACGCACGTCGCGTACGTCGCGGCGCAGATCCACCTCGCGTGCGGCCGCACGGCCGACGCCTGGTCCGAGCTCAGCGCCGCGTTCGCGTACGGCGCGGGCTCGAAGCTCGGCGAGTGCTACGCGATCGCCGCGCGCATCGCGCTGGACGACGGAGACCTCCTGCAGGCGGCGCACATGATCAAGCGGGCGCGCGCCGAGGCGAGCTCCGACTGGCTGCGCGCCGAGGTCGCGCTCCTCGAGGCGCTGCGCGCCCGCGCCGCGGGGGAGCCGTTCGGGCAGGCCGCCGCGGAGGCGCTCGCGCTGTCGCGCCAGGCGCACAACCGCGAGCGCGCCCTGGAGGCGCACGTGCTGCTGCACCACGCGTCGTCCGTGGACCGGACGCCGCACGCCCCCGAGGACGAGCCCGCGGCCGCGCGATCGCACCTCGACGCGGCGCTCTCGCTCCGCGACCGGATCGCCGAGTCGCTCCCGCCCGAGATCTCGCGCCGGTTCCTCTCGCGCCGCAGCTTCGCGGAGCTCACCCGGCTGGAGGCGTGCGCGCGCAGCGCCGCGGAGGCCGAGCCGAGGGGCTGCGAGCTCTGCGGATCGATCGCGTGCGCCGGGTGCGCGCGGGCCTCGGTGCGCGCCCCGCGGCCGTCCGCCGTCGCCCCCGCGCTCAAGCGGATGGTGGGGACGACGCCCGCGTTGCTCAGCCTCGTCCACCAGATCGAGAAGGTCGGCGCGAGCGACGCCACCGTGCTGATCCACGGCGAGAGCGGGACCGGCAAGGAGCTCGTCGCCGAGGCGATCCACGAGGTGAGCGCGCGGCGGGGGGGCCCGCTGGTCAAGGTGAACTGCGCCGCCCTCGTCGAGACGCTGCTCCTGTCGGAGCTGTTCGGGCACGAGAAGGGGTCGTTCACCGGCGCGGCGGCGCGCCGCCGCGGGCGCTTCGAGCTCGCCGAGGGCGGGACGCTCTTCCTCGACGAGATCGGGGACATCTCGCCGCGCACGCAGGTCGCGCTGCTCCGCGTCCTCCAGGACAAGACGTTCGAGCGGGTCGGCGGCGTCACCCCGCTGCGCGCCAACGTCCGAATCCTCTGCGCTACCCACCGCGACCTGCGCGCGATGGTCGCGCGCGGCGAGTTCCGGGAAGATCTCTACTATCGCCTGCGGCAGGTCGTCCTGGAGGTCCCCGCGCTCCGGCAGCGCCCGCGCGACCTGCCGGTGATCGCCGCGGCGATCCTGGAGCGGATCGCCGCGGAGCGCGGCACGGCGCCGAAGCGCCTCTCCACCAGGGCGATCACGGCCCTGTCGCGGCACGCATGGCCGGGCAACGTGCGCGAGCTCGAGAACGCGTTGCGCGCTGCGGCGATCTTCGCGGACGGTGAGGTGATCGAGCTGGAGGACTTCACCACGAACGTCGAGGGGCTGCGGGACCTCGACGCCGCGGAACCGACGAGCACGCCGATGACGTCGAGGGCTGGCACGCACCCTGCTAGCCATTCCAGCGAGCCTCCCAGCGCACCTCACGCGTCTGCGCCCGAGCGGGCGGCGCCGGAGTCTCAGCCATCCTCGATGCCCGCGGATCGCACGCCACTGGAGCTCGCGTACGCGCATGTCCGAGGAGGGGTCAGCCTCAGCGACATGAAGCGCGAGATCGAGCGCGAGTGCATTGCTAGGGCGCTCGACGAAAGTCGTGGGAATATCACGCGCGCGGCCGTGCTCTTGGGCATGAAGCGCCCGCGGCTTTCCCAGCTTGTCAAACAGTATGGCTTTGGCGGGACTTCGGAGGATTGAACTGATGCGAGGTTGCTGGACGAGTTGGCTTTTCGGGGGCCTCGCGGCGCCTCTGCTGCTGATTCTGGGGTGCGCGATCGCGCCCGCGGAGCACGATGAGCAGGGCGTGGAAGCGTGGAGCGATCTCGACCCGATGATCTCCGACGAGGCGCCCGGCAGGTCCGACGAGCTGGACGGCGATGTCGGCCTCCCGGTCATCGACGTCGTCACGCCCGGGTCGCTCCGGGAGCGCGACGTGGCGTTGCCGTCCGCCGACCAGCGGTGGCCCGCGACGAGCTACGTGCGGTCGCGGGAGCGCGACGACTCGGAGCCGGATCCGCTCCCGTGGTGCCCCCCGAGCCGCACCGACAGCCACGACAAGACGCCGTCCGACGGCGACGGGACGCGCTGAGCCGAGGGCCGGGCCGGCGCGGCCGCGCCCCTGCGCCGCGCGGCCGGTCGCCCTGGCGCGTTTTGCGGTTGCCGCCCGGCGCCCTGCGGTAGCCTTCGCGCGTGGCGCCGCTCGGGTTCGATCTCCGCACACGGACGACCCTGGTCTGCGGGGCCCTGGCCCTCGCGATCGCGGCCTCGACGCTGCTCCGGGGCCGCGTCCGGCGCGTCCACCTGTTCTTCGCCGCGTTCGCCGCGGACGTCGGGCTCTGGTACCTGTCCCAGTCGCTCTTCGGCTTCTTCCAGGCCTCGATCTGGGAGCGCTTCACCGCGATCCTCGCCGTGCTGCTGCCGCAGTTCGCGCTGCAGCTCTTCGAGGCGATGATCCCCCACGACCAGGACCGGCGCTCGCGGCTGCTCCGGTTCGCGGGGGTGCTCGTCATCCCGCTGTTCGTCCTCGTGCTGGTGAGCCGGGAGCCTGGCTCGTGGCTCGACTGGCTCACGCGCGGCTGCATCTTCACCTACGTCTTCGCGCTGCTCACCGCGGGGCTGTACACGCTCGGCCAGCGCGGCAAGCGGAGCTCCTCGCGCGCGACGCAGCGTCGCGTGCGGTTCCTCGTGGTGATCGGCGCGCTCGCGGGGCTCGCCAGCGTCGCCGATTTCGCCTGGTTCCTCGGCGCGGAGCCGCCGCCGGTCGGCGCGGCGCTCTCGATCGTCTTCCTTTTCGTCCTCGCCCAGGCGCTCCGCCACGAGCGGCTCCTCGACGCCTACGAGATGCTCGCGCGCCTGCTCGTCGCCACGGCGGTCGCGTTCCTGATCGCGCTGATCTTCTACCTGCTGCTCACGTTCATCGGCGGCTTCAACACGATGTACCTGAACGCCGTGCTCGCCGCGATCGTGATCCTGGTGCTGTTCGATCCGCTGCGCGAGCGCGTCGAGGAGCAGATCCAGCGCCTCTTCCTGCGGGAGCGGTTCGATCTCGACCGATCGCTCGCGGAGGCGCGGCGGCGCCTCGTGCACACGCTCGAGGTCGAGGAGATGGGCGCGATCGTGATGAGCGCGCTCGAGCAGTCGCGCCGGGTCACGGGGGCGGCGCTCTACCTGCGCGATCAGGACGGGACCGGCTTCGACCGGCTCGCCTCGCTCGGGCCGCGCGTCCCCGAGCGGATCGAGGTGGCGACCGCGAGGGCGATGCTCGATCGCCTCGAGCGCGGGCCGCTCGCGATGGAGGAGCTCGAGCGCGAGGCCCGCGAGCGGCGCGCGCGCCGCAGCCGCAGCGACGCCGAGGACGACGGCAACTTCGCGCGGCGGACGGAGGTGCGGCCGCAGGTCCCGGAGGACGCGGTGCTGGCGGCGGCCGAGGTGCTCGGCAGCCTCTGCTCGGGCGTCGTGCTCTGCGCGCGCGACGAGCAGGGCGAGCCCATCGGGCTCCTCGTCGTGGCGGACACGCGCGTGCGCGACGCGTTCTCGCCAGAGGAGCTGACGCTGCTCGAGACGCTCGCCGCGCAGATCGGCGTCGTGCTCGAGAACTCGCGCCTCTACGCGCAGATGAAGGAGCGGGACCGGCTCGCGCTCCTGGGCCAGATGGCGGCCGGGCTCGCGCACGAGATCAGGAACCCGCTCGGCGCGATCAAGGGCGCGGCGCAGCTCCTCGCGGATCCCGTGCCGGAGGCGGAGATCGACCCGTCCTCGCGCGAGTTCATCGGGATCATCCTCGAGGAGGTCGACCGGCTCGACCGGGTCGTGGGCTCGGTGCTCGATCTCGCGCGGCCGGCGCAGGGCTCGGTCGTGCCGACCGACGTGAACGCGATCGTGCGCCGCACGTTGCAGGTGCTCTCGATCGAGCGCCGCAACGATCACCTCGAGGTCGAGGTCACGCTGGATCCCGATCTCCCCCGCGTCGCCATCGATCCCGAGCAGCTCCGGCAGGTGCTGATGAACCTGTTCCGCAACGCGGTCCAGGCGATGAAGGGCCGGGGCAAGGTGGTGATCTCCACGCGCGTCCGCTTCGGCCGAGGCACGCGGCCCGGCTCCGGCTCGGACGAGCCGTTCGTCGAGCTCAACGTCACCGACAACGGGCCGGGCATCTCCCAGAAGGTGCTCGCGAACATCTTCCTGCCGTTCTTCACCACGAAGGACAAGGGGACGGGGCTCGGGCTGTCGATCAGCCAGCGCATCGCGCAGAGCGCGGGCGGCCGGATCGAGGTGCGCTCCTACGAAGGGAAGGGGAGCACCTTCGCCGTGATCCTCCCCGCCGCGGTCGACAAGCTGGGCGCAGCCGCGCCCGCGGCCGGGCCGGCGCCCGCGGGGCTGCCCGCG
This sequence comes from Sorangium sp. So ce406, assembly GCF_051474675.1. Lineage (NCBI taxonomy): Bacteria > Pseudomonadati > Myxococcota > Polyangiales > Polyangiaceae > Sorangium > Sorangium sp. So ce406. Next base: position 3,236,401 of record NZ_CP150340.1, read on the forward strand.
GCGGAGCTGGCCCCTCAGGAGCGGGCCGGGTGACGCCGGCGAGCGCGCCCCGGCCGAAGCCGCGGCGCCGGGGCGCGCGGCCTGCTGGCGCCGCGCGGCGTGCTCATCCGTAGCGCGACGCCATGAGGCGCTCGAGCGCGGGGTGCTCGCGCACGAGCGCCAGCGTGTGCTCGGCGTGGCCGTGCGCGTAGCCGTTGCCGATGTAGAGGTCGACGTCCTTGCCGATGCCCTCGGCCCCGAGCGCGGCGGCGGTGAAGCTCGTGCTCATCGCGAAGAAGTACGTCTTGCCGCGATCGCGCGTCACGACGATCGCGCTGAGCTCCACCCCGGGGACGTTCACGCACGACAGCGTGAGGTCGGCGCCCGCGTCGCCCGTGAACGGCAGCACGGCGTCGCGCACCGCGATGGGGTCGCGCGCGTCCACCACGGCGACGTGGTCGCAGATCGCGAGCGCGCGCAGGTCGGCGGCGAACTCCGGCGACGCCTCGACGCCGATCACGCGGCCGGACCGGCCGACGCAGCGCCGCGCCTCGGCCGCGCACAGCAGGCCGGACTTCCCGCCCGCGCCGAGCACCACGACGCTGTCGCGCGGGCCGGCGAGGCGCGCCACCTGGGGGGCCGCGCCGGCGACGTCGAGCAGCGCGAGGGCGAGCCGCTCGGGCATGTCGCTCGGCATCCGCGCGAGCGGCGCCGACGCGAAGACGATCGCGGTGCCCTCGACGTCGATCTGCGCGGACGCAGGGCGCACGGCGACGATGCGGCGGAGCGAGAGCGGCGTGAGCGAGAGCGACGCGAGCGTCGCGATGCGGTCGCCGGCGGCGACGCCGCGGTGCTCCGCGAGCGATCCGACGCGCCGGACGACGCCGAGCAGCATGCCGCCCGAGCCGGTGACCGGGTTGTGCTGCTTTCCCCGGCGCGCCACCGTCTCGAGGACGAGCCGCGCCACGCCGGCCGGATCGCCGTCGGAGGCCTCCTCCATCTGGCGGAAGCTCGCGGCGTCGATGTTCAGCGTCGCCACGTCCACGACGATCTCGGTCTCGAAGTGGCGCGAGGCGTCGGCGTCCAGCCGCTCTGCCGGCTGCGGGAGGGCCCCGGGGGGGTCGAGCACGCGGTGCGTGCCCAGCGGATCGCCTGCGGCGAGGGTGCGTTGCGTCGCTTCGGAGCTCACGCCGAGGCCGTTCAACATGCCGGGGCCGAAAGCAAGGGCTATGAACCGAGCGGCCGCGATCTCCGTGGAGGAGGGCGCCTGCTGCGGAGGGGCCGGGACGTGGAACCCAGCGGGCTCAGCCGTCGCTAGTGGCCGGTTTCCTCGCGGATTGGACGCATTTGGGCGCGCCCGATGGCCGGCGGGGGTGGGCTCTGGGTTGGACTGGAGGAGGGCGGTCGGCGCGTTGCGTTAACCCGAGCGGGCGAACTCATTTGAAAGAACAGACCGGATCTCTTGACCACCTTTGCTCGGTGAAACTAGACTTTGCCCCCTGCTGGCGCTCGCGTAGCGCTCGAAGGTTTTTACTCCCTGCGATGGATAACCACGCTCCCAAGGTGTCGGCAACGCGGCAACTGGCGTTGCGCTTCATCTCCGGGAAGTACCAAGGCGGCGAATTTCCCCTCGGGGAGCAGCAGGAGATCGTCGTGGGTCGCTCCAGCGACCTCGACATGGTCCTCGTCGAGGACATGGTCTCCCGGCGCCATGCCCGGATTGCCTGTACCGATCAGCAGATCGTGATCGAGGACCTCGGCTCGACGAACGGTACGTTCGTCAACGGCGAGAAGATCAAGAAGACGACCCTGAAGGAGGGCGATCGGGTGCTCATCGGCACCAGCATCCTCAAGGTCGTCTCCACCGATCCCGGCGCGCCCCCGGCGCGCCGTCGCATGGACGAGCCCTCGCTCAGGAGCGGTCAGACCCGGTCGATGTCCGGGTCGATCGACGAGATCCCGCTCCCCGATCTGCTTCAGCTCTTCGGCACATCGAAGAAGAGCGGAGTCCTCGTCGTCCGTTCCGACGACGACGTCGGCAAGATCTACCTGCGCAAGGGCATCGTGACCTTTGCGACGATCAACGATCTGACCGACGTCCCGCCGCTCAAGAGCGTCTACCGGATCCTCACGTGGGCCGGCGGGACGTTCGATCTGGAGCCGGCCGAGGAACGGGTGATGACCGGCGAGATCAGCGCGACGGTGCAGGAGCTCCTCATGGAGGGGCTCCGGCAGATCGACGAGCTGAACAACATCCGGCACCAGCTCCCGGATCTGTCGGCGCGCCTGGTCATCCCCCAGCCGCTCAAGCCGCTGCTCCGCGATCTCTCGCCCGTCGATCTGGACGTCCTCCAGGTCGTCTTCAACCACGGGCACCTCGCGATGGTCCTCAACAAGAGCCCCGCGACGGATCTGGAGACCGCGCAGTCCGTGCTGAAGCTGATCAACGCAGGCTACCTGCGCGTCGAGTGAAGCCGAGTTGAGCGCAGGGCGCCGAGAGGCCGCGCGGGCATTGTGGGTCCGTGCGGCCTCTCGTGTCGCCACGCGATGTGGCCGGTGAGAACGGCGCACGCGCGCCTCGGCGCGGAGGCGCGCGTGCTCGTTCGTCGCTGCGAGGAATGGACGGCGCGCGGCGATGGTAAGGCGCGCGTCCGAGCCGTCGGCGCGCGTCCGAGCCGTCGGCGCGCGTCCGAGCCGTCGGCGCCACCCCTTCGACCGCCGCGCTCCGAAGGGCGCGGCGCGATCGACGAGGCGGCGAGGGGCCGTCGGCGGTGAGGGTACGTCAGGTCTTCGAGGGGTCGCGCTTCGCCGGGTCGAGCGCCGTGCTCGCGAGGCGGAGCGTCACGGCGCGGGCGTGCGCCTGGAGGCCCTCCGCCAGCGCCAGCTTCTCGATGACCGGGCCCTGCGCGCGCAGCGCCGCGCTGGAGTAACGGATGAGGCTCGCGCGGGTCACGAAGTCGTACACGCCGAGCGGCGAGCCGAAGCGGGCCGAGTTGCCGGTCGGGAGCACGTGCGACGGCCCCGCCAGGTAGTCGCCCGCCGCGACCGGGGTGAGGCTGCCGAGCAGCGCGGCGCCGAGCGTGCCGATCTCCGAGAACAGCGCCTCGGCGTCGGCCACGTGGAAGGCCACGTGCTCGACCCCGAGCTGATCGGCGATCTCGGCGAGGCGAGCGCGCGACCCGACCACCAGCGCCGCGGCGTGCAGGGAGAGCGACTGCTCCACGATCGCGCGCCGCGTGAGCTCGGGGAGCGCGGCGTCGAGCTCGCGCGCGACCGCCTCCGCCAGCTTGGCCGAGGTCGTCGCGAGCAGCGCGTAGGACGCCTCGTCGTGCTCGGCTTGCGAGAGCAGGTCGGCCGCGACGAGCCGCGGATCCGCGGAGTCGTCGGCGAGCGCCAGGATCTCGCTCGGGCCGGTGATGCCGTCGATCGACACGTCGCCGAAGACGAGCCGCTTCGCGCAGGCGACATACGCGTTGCCGGGCCCGACGATCTTGTCGACCGCCGCGAGCTCCGGGAGCCCGTAGGCCATGGCCGCGATCGCCTGCGCGCCGCCCGAGTCGAGCAGGGTCGTCACGCCAGAGAGGTGCGCCGCGGCCAGCGTGGCGTCGTCCGCCGACGGGCTCGCGAGGACGATCTCGCGCACGCCGGCGATGCGCGCGGGGATCGCCGACATCAGCACGCTCGAGGGGTAGCGCGCCTTGCCGCCCGGCGCGTAGACGCCGACGCGACGCAGGGGGCGCACGCGCATGCCGAGGAGGACGCCCTCCTCCTCGTAGCTGAACCCGGCCTGCAGCGCGGGCCCGCCCTGCGCTGCGTCCGCCGGCCCGAGGTCGCCCGCGTCGCGCTGCCGCTCATGGTACCGCGCGATCCTCGCGGCCGCGGTCTCGAGGGCGGCGCGGACGTCGGACGGGAGCCGGGCGAGCGCCTCGGCGCCGCCGAAGCCGCCCTCCGCTTCCGGGCCCGCGTGGCGGACGAGCGCCTTCGGCGTCCTCCGCTCGAACTTCTCGATGTAGCGGAGCACGGCGGCCGTGCCCCCGCGCCGGACGTCGTCGATGATCTCGGTCACCGCAGGCGTGACGTTCGCGAGATCGCCCGTGCCGCGGGCGCGCAGGGCAGACAGGGTGGACTCGAACTCAGGCGAACCTTCGATGTAGATGGGCAGCATGGCTTCACGTGGGACCGGCGCGGCGGGATCTCCGCCCGGACGGCGACACCCCGTACCACAGCACCCCGTCCGGTGGTACGCCGGCCGCGCGCCCGCCGTCGCAGGTCGCGCGGCGCGCGCGTGCACGGCCGCGCGTCGCGCCGCGAAGTTCCCCGGCCCGACCGGATGGAGTAGGGTCGCCCGCATGCGGCCCGGCTCGTTTGGCGTCGCCCCCACCGCGATCTCGCTCGCGCTCCTCGCGCTCGCGCCCGCGGTCCTCGTCGGGTGCCCGGAGAACTCCTGCTTCCTCAAGATCTGCCAGGGCAGCAGCTGCCGCTGCTCGATCTCGTCGTGCAGCGACGGCGCCGGCTTCGACACCACGCAGAACCGCTGCCGCTGCCTGAAGGGCTACCTCTCGGTCGCGGGCCAGTGCCTCACGCCCCAGGCGGCGAACGCCTACTGCGGCGTGGGTCGCCACTACGAGGCCGGCGGGTGCGCCCCCGACCGCTGCAGGCCGGGCGACGAGATCGACCAGAGCACGGGCTACTGCGTGTCGCGCGAGCAGGTGGCGAGCAACATCGGGGTCGCCGTCGGCGCCGGGCAGCAGCTCGGGTGCCCGCCCGGCCAGGAGCTCGTCGTCGACGGGCCGACCGCCGCGTGCGTCCCGCTCTCGCAGACCTGCGCGCGCGACGAGGTGTGGACCGGTCAGGCCTGCGCCAAGGTGGGGCAGTGCCCGACGGGATCGATGTGGGATCCCGCGCTCGCCCAGTGCGTCCAGTACGCGCAGGGGTCGGGCGATAGCGGGCTCACGGTCAACGTCGGGCAGTGGGCGTCGGCGAACTACGGCCCGAACGGCGGCATGGGCACGAGCGGCTTCTGCGGCGCCTTCGCCAAGAAGCCGCACAGCTTCGGGGTCGTCGAGGGGGCGTCGGCCTACGTCCGCATCGCGGTGATGATGTCGTTCCCGGAGGGCGAGATCGCCCGCGGCGTCGTGCAGGCGGTGACGGTGTTCGACGCCAGCGGGAACCCGGTCCCGCCGCGCGGCGCCGCGGAGGTCGACACCGCCGCGCGCAACATCTTCGCCACGCTCGTCCTCGGCGGCGGGAGGGCGAGCGCGCCGACGTCGTCGACCACCGTCCGGTGCGCGATCATCCACGCCGGTAAGCCGCAGCCGGTGCCGGCGGTCGGCGGCCTCTGAGCGGAGCGCCTCGCGCGGGGCGCGCGCGCCAGAAGGCCGCCGCTCCGGAGCGGCGTGTCGCGTCACATCCTCGACAGCGTGCTCACGACGCGCGTGGCGGGGAGGGCGCTGAGGCCGACGCAGCTCACGACCTTGTTGCGCTCCATCACGAAGTTGCCCGCGGACGGCTCGATCTTCGCGAACTCGACGCTCAGGCGCGTCCCGTCGAAGCTCGCGCGCAAGGGACGGCCCTCCACGGCGCTGCGGACGTCCTGGCAGGTGCCGCGCGAGCGCGACGGATCGAACTGGCGCGACTCGGGCGCGATGAACCGGAGCCGGTCCTCCACGGCGAACACCCCGGTCTCCCCGGGGATCTCGCGCAGCGAGAAGCGGGCCTCGCCCTCCACGTAGTCCTGCGGCGCGAACTGCTCGGGGTGGCGGACCCGGAACTCGAGCGTCTCGCCGGCGAGGACGGCCTCGAGCTCGCGCCCGTTGCCGACCCACAGGCCGGTGAGGCCCGCGAGCGGCGACGGATCCGGCGGCGGCGCGCTCGCCTCAGGGGCGGCGGAGCTCGCGCTGGTCACCGGGGCCGGCGGCGGCGCGGCGCCCCTCCGGCGGCCGTCGCGCGGCTTGTCGAGCACGCCCAGCCAGAGCAGCGCGGCCGCCCCGCCGAACATCACGAGGGCGCCGGCGCCGATCGCGAGCCGCGACCCCCGCCCGCGATGCGACCTCGCAGGCCTGCCCGCCAGCGGGCCACCCGTGGCCGCGTCGCGGATCTCGTCCACGGTCGTGGCCGCCGGCGGCGGCGGCCGGCTCGACGCGCCGAGGGGCGCCGCGGTCGCGGCCGGCGCGGGGCGGGCGATCGCGTCGAGCGCCGCGAGCATCTCCTCGCAGCTCGAGAAGCGGTCCGCCCTGTCCTTGGCGCACGCCTTCCGGAGGAACGCGTCGAGCTCCGGCGGGACGTCGCGCCGCACCGCGCTGACGCTGGGGAGCGGCACCTCCGCGTGGAGCCGCATGATCTCGACATCGCTCTCGGCGTCGAACGGCACCTGCCCGATCAGCATCTCGTAGAGCACGACGCCGAGCGCGTAGATGTCCACCCGCTTGTCGAGGTCGCGGCGCCCGAGGACCTGCTCCGGGGACATGTAATAGAGCGAGCCGATGATCCCCTTGGTCATCCCGCGCCCCGCGAGCGCGTCGGCCTCGGCCTTGGCGATGCCGAAATCGGTCACCTTCGCGACGCCGTCCTTGCGGCGGATCAGGACGTTCGCAGGCTTGAGATCGCGGTGGATCACCCCCTCGCGGTGCGCGGCCGCGATGCCGGAGGCGAGCTGCCGGAAGATCGAGAGCGCCTCGGGCAGCGGCATCGGCCGGCGCTCCTCGGCGTACCTGGCGAGCGTCTGCTCCAGGCTCTCGCCGTCGATGTACTGCATGACGAGCCAGAGATCGTCCCGCTCCGCGACCACGGCCTTCAGGTGGACGACGTTCGGATGATCGATCTGCGCCAGCGCGCGGCCCTCGGCGAGCGTCCGCGCGCGCACGTCGGGCCGGTGACCGAGCTCCTGCCGCACCGCCTTCAGGACCACGTGCAGCCCGGTGTGGACGTCCCGCGCGAGGTAGACGACCCCCATGCCGCCCTCGCCGAGCACCCGCTCGACCACGTACTTCTGATCGACGAGCGTCCCCGCCGGCAGGTGACCCCCTGGAGCCCGCCGCGGGAGCGAGCCCGCCAGCGGCGCCGGGACGACGTGCGGCGCCGCCGCCGCCGCGCTCGCGCCGCCGCCGGAGGCCGGCACGAGCAAGGCGCTCCCGAAGGCCGGCGGGAGCTTCGCGCCGTCAGCGCCGAAGGCCGCCTGGCTGACGCGGTGCGCTGGATCCTCGGGCAGCAGCGCTTCGGTCAGCGGCTGGCCCGGGACGGTCGCCTGCGCGTGGGGCGCAGGAGACGCGGAGGGCGTCGCGACGCCCCGCGCGGCCATCGACGCGCCGCACGACACGCAGAACCGGGCGGAACCCGGGTTCTCTGCATTGCAAGCCGGGCACCTGGCCATGGCACGGTCAGCTCGATCCCCAGCGCGCCCGGCGAGCGGCGCGCCGTGGACGCTCCGTCACGTCCAGTGGCCCGCGCGCAGGGCCGCGGAGTCGATCGTCTTGATCTTCGGCGCGAGCGCCTCGCGGAAGATCGCCTCGTCGTCGTCGTCGAGGCCGCTCTCGCCGAAGCCGGACGCGACCTCCATCGAGGTCGCGAGGATGCGAAGGAACTGCTGGAAGCTCGACGCGCAGAGCTCCGGCTTGAGCGACTCGGTCCCGGTCATGCAGGTGAACACGGGACAGTCCCCTTCGGCGTCGAGCTTCGAGATATCGAGGAAGTAGGGATCTCCCAGCAGGGCGCTGCGCGCGATGAGGATCCAGCTCTTGCGCCAGCCCGCGAGGGAGCTCTCGCCGCCGCTCGCCTGCTGCTCGGCCGCGAGCTTCTCCGAAGGGATGAGGCGTACGCGCTCGACCGGCGTCACCGTCTCGACGTCGAGCGGGTCTGCCTCCAGCAGGAAAGCGCGGTACCTGGCGGGCACCCGCAGCGTCCTGCGCAGCTCTTCCACCACCGCTGGAGCCGCCTTTCCGAACCTCGCGGGGATGCCTCTTCGGGCAAAGGCATCCTTGAGCGCCGTAACCGACTCGGCAAGGTCGCTATCCACCGAACATCCCTTCCTTTGCAAGTCCACCGGGCGACCCGCTGGGGCGGGCGCCCTCATCGCTTCGAAACCGTTTCGCTCCCGGGGAGAGCTCCGGCGCGCACCCGGAGGAATACCCCGCGCCGGGCCAGGTAGTGTAACAGAAAAACGATGGTCGACGTTGCGTACGCTGAGAGTCGATTCCGGCCCCCCGAAATCGCCCACCGGTACGGTCCGGGCGTGCACCTCCTCGATGACCCACTCGCATGGACGCTGCTGGCTCGAGCCTGCTCCCCGGAGACGGGTCAGCCCGACGTCGGGCGCCTCGTCGGCGTTCTCTACCAGATCCTGGCGCGCGTGGTCTTCGCCGCCGAGCTGGGGCGCGCGCGCGTGGACGTCCCGACCCGGATGATCTCGTCCCATCCGGAGGCGGTCTACCGCGGCGCCGCGCTCTCGCGCGCGACCAAGGTGGTCACGGTGGGCATCGCGCGCGCCGGGACGATGCCCTCGCAGGTCGTCTACGAGCTCCTGAACGAGGTCCTCGACCCCGCGCTGGTCCGGCAAGATCACCTGTTCATGAGCCGGCAGACGAACGAGCAGGGCGAGGTCATCGGCGCGACATGGCACGACGCCAAGATCGGCCGCGACGTCGAGGGCCGCCACGTGCTCTTCCCCGATCCGATGGGCGCCACGGGCACATCCATGGTCAGCGCCCTCTCCTACTACAAGACCGCGCTCGAGGGGCGGCCGGCCAAGTGCATCACCATGCACCTCATCGTCACGCCCGAGTACATCCGCCGCGTCACAGACGCCCACCCGGACGCCATCATCTACGCGCTGCGCCTCGATCGCGGCCTCTCGCCGGCGCGCGTCCTCAAGACCGAGCCGGGCACGCACTGGGACGAGGAGCGCGGCCTGAACAACATCCAGTACATCGTGCCGGGCGCCGGCGGCGTCGGCGAGATCCTCAACAACGCCTGGCTGTAGGCGCGCGGATCGGTCGAACGAGGGCAGGGCGCGTCAGCGGCGGCGCTTCGCGCGGCGGTTGTGGCCGACGGCGAGCGCGCGGTAGTCGATCGCCGCGTGCGGCCGGCTCATCGCGGGGCGCAGGTCGCCGCAGAGCCGCGTGAGCTCCGCGATCATCGCGCCGAGGTCGCTCGCGCCCGCGGCCCGGCGCTGCGCGAGCTCGCCGTAGGCAGCCTCGAGCGACGCGATGCCCTTGCCCGAGACGTGGCCGCGGCGCGACAGGTCGACGTAGCTCCGCGCGAGCGCGGCGCTGTCGAAGTTGTGGGCCACGACCAGATCCTGGGCGACGCGGAGCACGGCGTGCGCGCCGATGCGGCCGTCCTCGTGCAGCACGAAGGCCGCCTGCAGGTAGTTGTAGAAGGGGACCACCCGGTCCCCGAAGATCCGGAAGTCCGAGGGGGACGACTGCCGGTCGAGGTGGATGAGGATCCGCTCGACCACGGGGCCCTTCTCCACGTAGCTCGCGAACCGGATCGCATCGAGGATGGTGTCGTCATAGGCGTGCCCGAGCCGCATCACCTCGCCGAGCTCCAGCGGGGTGACCCGCCCCTCGCAGACGTCGGCGTACAGGGAGTAGACGAACGCGTCGGCCTCGGCGTCGTCGCCGAGGAGCACCTCGCGGATCAGCGCGCCGCTCGGGTCGCGCTGGCTCGTGAGCTCGCAGCGCCGCTGGAGCAGCGCGGGCAGCTTGTAGCCGAGCTGGCCGCGCAGCGCGCGAAAGCGCAGCCTGAGGATGTTCTGCAGGTTGGGCTTCAGCGTGAGCGACGCCCAGCGCGCGCCGTCGAGCCGCAGCTTCTGCTCGATGCGGGAGCGGAGCTGCTCCGGGCTGCCCGAGAGGATGTGCGTCTCGACCCCGGCGCGGCCGAGCTCGCGCAGCAGCGACCCCGCGCCGGGCACCGTGCGCTTCTGATCCGGCCGCTCGATCGCGGTCCGTACGAGATCGCGCAGCGTGTCGAAGTCCGTGCGGAGGTAGGTCTTGTCGAGGTCCCACCGCGCGATGAACGGCGCGCGCTCGGCCGTCGCCGCTGCCTTCGCCGGAGATCGGGGCCCTTGCGCTCGTTCCTCGCCGTTCACGGTGCCCCGCTCAGCGCGACATCCACTCGCGCCGCATCTTGTCGAGCGACTGCACCACGTCGCTGTCGGCGCTCTGCCGCGCGAGGTCCATCGCCTCCCGCAGGTACATCGACGCCTCGCCCGTGCGCTCGCGCTGGTGCGCCACGTGCGCGAGCGCGCCCAGGACGAGCGCGCGATCGGGGCCGCCGGGGCCGGCGAGGTCGAGCGCCTCGCGCAGCACGCCGTCGGCGTCGGTCAGGTCGCCCGCGCGCGCGAGCGCCTCGCCGAGCTTGCGGCTGAAGATCAGGACCGCGCGCACCGGGTCGTCGAGCTCGCCCCGGAAGATCTCCCGCCGCGCCAGGTCGAGGCCGCGGCGCAGCGCGAGCACGCTGCCGGCGTTGTCCCCGCGCGCGGCGGCGCGATCCGCCGCCTGCTCGAGCAGCATCAGCGCGACGAACGCGTTCTGCGCGTGGTAGGCGTGGATCGCCTGCACCTCGATCGGCAGCGCGAGCGGGTCGCCCGCGCTGTCGAACGTCGCCTTGGCGTGCAGGTCGCGCCGGACGCCGGCCGGGATCGTCGCGAGCGTCACGTCGCGCAGGAGCGGGTGCGTCGTGCGGATGCCGCTCGCGTGCTCCTCGATCATGCCCGCCGCGACCAGCTTGCCGAGCAGGTCGTCGAAGGCGCGGATGTCCGGGAGCAGGCGCTGCAGCGTCGGCCGGTCGGCCGCGTCGCCGATGACCGCGAGCGCCTGCAGCGTGCGGCGCGCGTCCTGCGGCAGCCGCTCGATGCGCGCGGCGACCAGGTCGGCCATCCGCGCGGGCGGGTCGCTGCCGCCCTCGAGCGTGTAGCGGACGAGCTGGTCGATGTAGAGCGGCGGCACCGTCGCGGCCTCGCCGCCCGGTCCGGACGGGCTCGCCGCGCTCGGCGGCAGGCCCAGCGCGGCCGGATCGGTCGCGCCGTCCGCGGCGTCGCGCCGCGGCGACAGGCGCGCGCCGCCCGTGCTCGGGGGCGTCTTGCGGGCGCCGCGGTGGTCCAGGCTCACGCTGCTCCGGAGGAGCGAGAGCGCGGTGTCCTTAGGCAGGCCGCCGAGCGTGCGCGCGGCCCCGCCCCACTCGGGATCGAAGCCCGGCGTGTGGCTGGCGACGATGAGCAGCGCCGCGAGCGGCGGCTCCGCGATCACGTCGGCGAACGCGTTCCGGCTCGCGCCGTCGACGGCGTGCAGATCGTCGACCGCGAGCAGGACGCGGTGCGGGAAGGCGGCCTGCTGCGCGCGCGAGAGCGCCCAGCGCAGCGCCTCCGCGGCGATGAAGCGGCGGTCGTCGGGCGACAGGCCCCCGGCGGCCGGCTTGTTCCAGGCGTGCCTGCGCACGTCGCTGCCGCGGTCGCCCTTGCCGAAGATCTCGAGCAGGCCGCGCCGCGCCTCGGGCGTCGCGCCGCTCCAGTTCGACGCGTTGCCGCCGTCGGGCGGGAGCTCGGCGAGCCCGGCGATCGCCCAGCGGAGCGCGTAGTAGCCGACCTCGGCGCTCCACGGATCCGGGCCGGTCTGGATCACGACGTCGCCACGGCTCGCGGCGACGTCGAGGAACTCGCGGAGGAGCCGCGTCTTGCCGACGCCGTGCTCGCCGACGATGCGCGCGGCGACGACCGAGCCCTCGACGTCCGCGAGGCAGCCGTCGAGCCACGCGAGGTCGTCCTCGCGCGCCGCGAACGGGAGCGGGAGCGGGGGCGCCGAGGACGCGCGATCGCGCCGGGCGGTGGGGGGCGCGGCGCCCTGCGCGGCGCGCGGCGCCGGGGCGGGCGCGTGCGGCTGCGCGATCCGGGCGCCGCACTCGCCGCAGAACTTCTGGCCGCGCGGCACGATGGCGCGGCACGCGGCGCAGATGACCGTCGCCTCGGCGAACGAGAAGCGGCCCGAGGGCGTGTCGAACGTGCCGACCGCCGACCGGAGCGCGGCCGCGAACTCGTCCGCGGACTGGTAGCGGCGCGAGGCCTCCTTCTCGAGCGCGCGGAGCGTGACCTCGACGAGCGGCTCGGGGATCTCGCGCTCGGGCGCGACGAGCGCCGGATCCGGCGGCGGCAGGGAGAGGTGCATCAGCACGACCTGCGTCGGCGACTCTGCCTCGAAGGGGAGCCGGCCGGTGAGGAGCTGGAACAGGATGACGCCGCACGCGTAGAGGTCGCTTCGCGCGTCGATCGGGTCGCCGCGGCCCTGCTCCGGGGCCATGTAGTCCGGGGTCCCGCAGACGATGCCCGGGCTCGTGATGTTCGTCGTCGCGACCTCCGCCTTCATCTTCGCGAGGCCGAAGTCGACGACCTTCACGAAGTCGCCGCCCGAGCGCATCGGCTCGAGCACGATGTTCTCGGGCTTGAGATCGCGGTGGATGATGCCGAGGTGGTGCGCCTCGAAGAGCGCCGCGAGAACCTGGCAGAGGATGTCGACGATGCGGCGGAAGGGGAGCGGGCCGTCCTCGTAGACGACGCGGGCGAGGTCGCGCCCGCGCAGGAACTCCATGACCAGGTAGAGCTGGCCGCCGTTCTTGCCGAAGTCGATGACCCCGACGGAGTTCGGGTGGTTCAGGCGGCTCGCGGCGCGCGCCTCGGTGATGAACCGGACGGACGCGCTCTCGTCGCCGAGCAGGTGCGGATGGATGATCTTGACGGCGACCGTGCGCCCCAGGGCCTTCTGCTCGGCCCGGTACACGCGCCCCATGCCGCCCACCCCGACGAGCTCCAGGATCACGTAGTTGCCCGGGAGCGTGGTGCCGATCAGCGGGTCGTCGGACGTCCGGTTGAACTCCGAGATCGGGAAGCCGCACACCGGGCAGAATTTGTGCGCCTGCTCGCACGGATTCGCGCATTGCGGGCAGACCACTGTGGACACGCGCGGGACCTTACCACGTTCGGGATAGCGATTGGGGTCGAGGTCGGCGCCGGCCCCCGGGGCGCGGCCGGGAGGGGGGCGGGGGGGCTCGTCCAGCCGTCTGTTAGGTCCTGGATCCCACTTGGGGTAACCTCGGGCGCGATGGTTACGCCTCGCCTACGTCTCGGTCAGCTCCTGGTCGACGCGCGGATGATCACCCAGGAGGCCCTCGAGAGCACCCTGGACATGCAGCGCACGGACGGGCGGCGGCTCGGGACGCTCCTCGTCGAGCAAGGTCTCATCAACGAGACCCAGCTGACGCAGATCCTGTCACACCAGCTCGCCGTTCCCTGGGTGTCGCTGCTCCACATCGAGTTCTCGCGACAGCTGCTCAACCTCGTGCCGCACGACGTGGCCGAGCGGTACTGCCTCGTGCCGATCTACGTGCGCCACGTCCGCAACCAGGGCGAGACGCTCTACGTCGCCATGGACGATCCGACGAACGAGGACGGCATGAAGGAGTGCATGGCGTTCTCCGGGCTGCCCGTGCGCGCGATGATCGCTCCGCCGAGCGACATCCGTAACGCGATCCGCGTTTACTACGGGGCGCGGGCGCGCTCGGCGCCGCCGCCGGCGCCCGCGCAGCGCGCGCAGGTGAGCGAGCCGCAGTCGCGGGCGCGCCCCGTCGATCCGCCGCCGTCCTCGGAGCTCGCCAGGGCGCCGGAGACCGCGAGGCACTCGGAGGAGGTCGCGTCGACGCCGGAGCCGCTGCTGCTGACGAGGCCCGCGCTCCGCTCCGGGGCCCGGCTCGTCGAGGACGCGCTGCCGGCGATCGAGACCTCGGAGGTCGACGCCGACGACGTGGGCGTCCTCGACGACGAGCTGGGATGGGAGGCGCCGCGCCCCGCGCAGCGGCCTGTGGAGCGGGAGGTCCGCGGCCGCCCGGAGGAGCGGCAGATCCGCGGGCGCCCCGACGAGCGCTCGCGGCCGACGCTGAAGGTGGCGCCGTCGCCCGAGCTGCTCGCGGCCGCGCAGGCAGCGCAATCCGCGCAGGCGGCGCAGTCCTCGCAGGCGGCGCAGTCCGCGCCGACGACGCAGTCCGCGCCGACGACGCAGTCCGCGCCGGCCACGCCGTCGGAGCGGCGGAAGACGCTGCGCCCGAGCACCGCGCCGGGGCCCGTGACGCCCGCCAGCGAGACGGCGCCGAGCATGGACATGGCGCCCGCGCCGAGCACGCCGGCGGCGGCGCTCCTCGGCGCCGTGCTCGGGCGCGCGAGCGCCGCGGCGCGCAGCGTCCCGGAGAGCCCCCCGGAGCCGCCGCCGGCGACCGCGCCGGCGGACTACGGCGAGGAGCCCCCGAGCGAGCGCGAGGTGCGCAACATCCCCGCGCCGCAGGGCCGCGGCCGGCGCCGGATGGTCTCGCTCACGCTCCTCGACGGCACGACGATCACGCTCCCCGCGCGCGGGAGCAAGCCGCAGCGCCAGGCGGCCCCCGCCCCCCGGGCCGCAGCGCAGTCCGATCCGCCGCCGGCGCCGGCCGCGGACGATACGGGCCTGACCGCGCGCGACCTGGTCTCCGCGCTCCGCGCCGTCTCGCACGGCGCCGACGCGAGCGAGATCCTCGGGAACAACGTGCGCTGGGAGGCGATGTTCGCGGCGCTCCTGTCGCTGCTGCTCAAGAAGCACCTGATCGCCGACTGGGAGTTCGTCGACGAGCTGAAGAAGATCTGAGGCGAGCGACGCGAGGCCGAGCGCCGGGCTGACGGCGGCGCTCGGCGCGACGCGCCGGCGGTCAGCGCGCCTCGCGATCCGTTCGCCGGCGCGCCGTCAGCGCGCGCCTTGACGGCGGTCAGCGCGCCTCGCGCGCCGCGCCGGCGCGGATCAGCGCGTCGATGTCCGCTTCCGAGAAGCCCGCGTCGCGGAGCACGGCGCGCGTGTGCTCTCCGGCGCCGGGCGCCGGCGCGAACGCGACCCCGCGCGGCGTGACGGGCGTCCTGATCTGCGGGATCGGGCCGCGCGCCGAGGCGATCTCGAAGAGGAGCCCGCGCGACGCGAGGTAGGGATCGGCGGCGGCGCCTCGCGGATCGAGGACCGGCTCGAGGCAACAGTCGCGCTCGGCGGAGAACGCCTCCCATTCGGCGCGCGTCCTCCCCCGGAAGACGGCGGCGAGCTTGCGCTTGAGCTCGATCTGATGCGGCCCGGGGCGCAGCGCGCCGAGGTCGGGATCGAGGCCAGCTCCCTCGCAGAACGAGGCCCAGAACTTCGGCTCGAGCGCGGCGAGCGCCATCGCGTGCCCGTCCTTCGAGAGGTAGGTGTTGTACGGCGCGATGCCGCCGGTGAGCAGCTCGTCGCCCGCGGCGCGCCCGTGCGGGGCCTCGCCGTCGCGGTCCGCCCCCCGCGCGCGAGCGCCGCCCGCGAGCGCCTCGGCGAGCGACGGGAGGGCGAAGCCGAGCACGCCGTCCGTCATGGCGATGTCGAGCACCGCGCCGCGCCCGGTGCGCTCGCGCTCCCGCAGCGCGGCGAGGACGGCGACGGCGCACCACAGGCCGCCGCTCACGTCAGCGACCTGGAAGCCAGGCACCTGCGGCGGGCCCTCGGCGGGTCCCTGCGCGCCGAGGACCCCGGCGCGCGCGACGTAGTTCAGATCGTGCCCCGCGCGCTCGGCCAGGGCGCCGGTCTGGCCGTAGCCGGTCAGCGCACAGACGATGAGCCGCGGGTTGTCCGCGCGCAGCGCCTCGTGGCCGAGCCCGAGCCGATCGAGCACCCCCGGGCGGAACTGATCGACGAGCACGTCGTACGTCGCGGCGAGCCGCCGGAAGGCGTCGCGCCCCTCGGGCTTCTTGAGGTCGAGCAGGGCGCTGCGCTTGCCCCGGTTCAGGAGCTGGAACGCCGCCGATTCCCCGGCGATCTGGGGGGAGATGTGGCGCAGGAGGTCGCCGCCGGCGACGTCCTCGATCTTGTCGACCGTCGCGCCGAGATCCGCGAGCACGAGGGTCGCGAAGGGCCCCGGCAGGAGCCTCGAGAGATCGAGGATGCGCGTGTCGGTGAGCGGGCGCATGGCGACCTCTTTGTCCTGCGCGGGCTGCGGTGGGGAGGAAAAGAGACGGAGGTGATGTCCGCCGTGCCGCACGTCCCGGCGCCCAGCCGGCGCCTCGTGGCCGCGGTGGTCGCGCCCGGGCCGCGCCCCGGCGGCGGCCCGTCGCGGCGCGCGGCGGCGCCCAGCGAGCCGCCGGCGCCTGGATCAGCCCGCGTTGAGCTGGAACAGCTTCGGGAGCTTCATCGCGAGCATCTGGTTGCCCGTGACCTTGAGCTTGCCCGCGAAGAAGAGCTGCATCGAGTTCGCCTGCGGGTTCTCGTGCAGCTTCTGGAAATCCTCGGCGGTCAGCGCGATCGTGACGTCCGCGTTGCCGGGGTTGCCGGGGGCGATGCTGGGCGTGGCGCTCGCCAGGTCGATCAGCCACTCGCCGCCGCCGTCGCCCGTCACGTTGATCTGATACTTCCCGCCGATCTGCTTGGCCGTGTCGGAATTCTTCGCCAGGGCAGCAGGGAGCTCCTCGTTGAACAGTCTCTGGATATCGACGGCCATGGATCGCCTCCGGATCTCGTGTGGGACGTGGTGACTTGAATCGACCGAGTACTGGGCGCGGTTTACCCGCGCCCGAACGCGCGCGTCAAGCGAAGCCCGACGTCGGAGCTCGCCCGAGTCGTTCCGTCAGGACTACCCTGGCGCGCGCGTCGTCGTGCTTCATGCGCGCGCGCGCGGCGCCTGCGCGGCAGGGCGAGGCGCCTTGTCCAGCGCGGATCGGATCGGGACCATCAGCAGGCGATCGATGGCCACGCGCTGATCGCCGGGCGGCGGGCTCTCCGGCGAGCCCTGCATCAGCCGGAGGTCGCGGAGCGCGCCGCGATCCAGCGGGCCGAGCGACGCGCTCGGCGCGTCGAGCGCCGGCGTCATCGCAGGGAGCAGGCAGACCAGGACGATCTCGTTCGTCCCCTGCCGCACCCAGGTGCCCTGGTAGACCGCGAGCGCCTGGCCGAGCGCCTCCTGGAACACGAACGCGCGCCACTCGAGCGGCGCTGTCAGATCGAAGACACGGCCGCCGGCGCGGAGCTCCAGGCTGTCGAGGCTGAGCGTCGCGCCGCGCGCGTCGGTCGCGAGGAAGCGATCGAGGCACCCGGGCGAGCGCGCCGTGAGCTCGTCGAGGAGCGCGGCGAGCGCCGCGGGGCCGAGCGAGATCGGCTCGCCGTCCGGGCCGATCGCGTCGAGCCCGACGTCGTCGGAGCCCACGACGGACGCGCGGTCGAGCAGCGCGGCGAAGGTGCGGCGCGACGGGCCGTCGAAGCTGGCGCCGATCGAGGACATCCCGGCGCCGGAGCTGAGCAGGGCGACGATGCGATCGCGGCGCGGGGTCGCGAGGAGCGTCACGCCGAACCGCTCGCACGTCGCGAGCAGCACGTGCTGCGCGGCGCCGCCCTTGCCCTGGAGGACGAGCTGGTCGCCGTCGAGGCTCAGCCCGCGCCGGCTCGCCTGCGCGGGGGGCAAGAGGCGCCGCCGCCCCCGCGCGAGGAGCGCCACCGCCGCCGCGACGAGGGCGAGCGGCAAGAGCGCGCGGACCACCACGCTGCGCGCGGTCGCGACCAGCACGAGCGCGACCACGAGGAGCGGGATCGACCAGAGCCGCCGCGGGCGCGCGACCCCCGCCGGCGCCGCGTCGGGCGGGGTGGCGTCGAACCACCGCGGCGACGGGGAAGGCAGGGAATCCGTGGAAGACCCGGCGACTGCATCGCTCACCGGCTCGTCGGCGCGCTGCGCGGCCGGCCACCCCGTCGCGGGCGGAGGCTCGTGCGTGCGGGCCTCGATCGGTGGGAGCGTGGCGACGGCCTCAAGAGGGTCCTTCTGGCCCTTCGCCTCGCGTCCCATCGCACCTCCACCCCAGCCGAAAAGTTCGGGGTAGGATAGCATCGAGCGAGACCAGAGCGAGAGGAGACTTTGGGCGACGCGCTGCGTAGGTGGCGCGCTGTCGGTTTTCTCTTTTTCTCTTCGCGCTCCTCGGAATGCGCCGCGCGTCGCCGCGTGCTGTGGCATGGCGCCGCGCGGTCGCTCGCGCCTGGTCTCGCCTCCGGCGCGTCAGAGCACGACCGCGCGCTCTCGCCCTCCGGACGGCGGCGCAAGGGGCGCCCCGAGGCCGCGAGGAGCGCCGCGGGGGTACCCGAAGGGCTCACCTGAAGGCGCTGTGCTTCACCGGAAGACCCTGTGGCGGGTGACCAGGGCGAGAGCTGCGGGGCGCCCGGCGCGAGGGCGCTGGACACGGCCGGCGCCGCTGGATCGAGCCGTCGCGCTCGAAGACGTGCACGAGGTTGCCCTCGCGATCGCCGAGCATCGGGCTCTCGACGTGGCGCGGCCGGAGGCTCGCCTTCTCCAGCGCTCGTGGGCGGGCCGATGAAGGGGATGCCAGCCCGCTCGCACGCTTCCGCGAACTCACGGTTTTCCGAGAGGAACCCGCACCCGGGGTGGATGGAGCCGGCCCCCGAGCGCCGGGCGACGTCGAGGATGCGATCGATGCGGAGGTAGCTCTCGCCCGCAGGTGCGGGGCCGATGGGGTACGACTCGTCCGCGAGGCGGACATGGAGGCTGCCGCGGTCCACGTCGCCGTGGACGGCGACGCCCTGGATGCCGGCCTCATGCAGCGACCGGAGGATTCGGACGGCGATCTCGCCGCGGCTCGCGATGAGGACCTTGCGGATCACGAGCCGGCCTTATCACCCGAAAGCGCCTGCGCGCGTGGCGCCCTCGCGGAGCGGCCTCGCGTCGAGCCTCGCAGCGGGCCGGACCGCGGGCTTCCCTGATACGGGATCAGGCCGGAGAGTCTTTCCCCAGGCCGAGCAAAAGGGTAGGTCTGCCCTGTGCAGCGCCGCGAACTACCGCCCGAGCTCTCGTTCGCGGCCATCCCCGCCGCCGAGCCGCGCGAGCTCGCGAGCCCGCCGCCCTCGCGCCGCCAGAAGGGCGCCGAGCCGGAGGTTGTCTCGGTCGCGGAGCTGGATCGCCGGCTGAAGCGCATCCTCGAGGGGTCGACCGCCGACGTGCGCGTCGAGGGCGAGATCTCGGGCCTGCGCGTCGTGGGCAGCGGCCACGCGTACTTCACGCTCAAGGACGAGAGCGAGGAGGCGGCGATCGACTGCGTGATGTACCGGACCGCGGCGCCGCGCGCGCGCAAGCTGCTCGCCGACGGCGCGCGCGTGGTGCTCACGGGCCGCGCCACCGTCTACGTGCCGCGCGGCCGGCTCCAGTTCTGCGCCGACGACGCGCGCCTCGCCGGGCGCGGCGCGCTGCTCGAGGCGCTCTTCCGCCTCAAGGAGAAGCTCGCCGCCGAGGGGCTCTTCGCGCCGGAGCGCAAGCGCAGGCTGCCGGTCGATCCGCAGATCATCGGCGTCGTCACGAGCGGCGACGGCGCGGCGATCCACGACATCGTGACCGTCGCGTTCCGCCGCGGCGGCGCCCGGCTGATCCTCGCGCGCACGCCGGTCCAGGGCGCGGGTGCGGGGCAGCGGATCGTGCGCGCGATCGGGCTGCTCGAGG
Organism: Sorangium sp. So ce406; assembly: GCF_051474675.1. NCBI lineage: Bacteria > Pseudomonadati > Myxococcota > Polyangiales > Polyangiaceae > Sorangium > Sorangium sp. So ce406. Next base: position 3,255,883 of record NZ_CP150340.1, read on the forward strand.
AGTTCCCGGGCATCGAGGTGATCATCGTGGGGCGCGGGGGCGGCTCGGCCGACGACCTCAGCGCGTTCAACGAGGAGATCGTCGTCCGGAAGGTCGCGGCCGCGCGCGTGCCGATCGTGAGCGCGGTCGGGCACGAGATCGACGTCGCGCTGACCGACCTCGCCGCCGACGCGCGCGCCGCCACGCCCTCGCAGGCCGCGGAGATGCTCGTCGCGGACGCGGCGGCGCGGCGCGCGGCGCTGGAGCACCTCGAGGCGCGCATGCGCCGCGCGATGGCCCACCGGCTCAGGGCCGCGCGCGCCGACGTCGACCGGCAGCGCGCCCGGCTCGGCTCGCCGGCGCAGATCCTGGCGGAGCCGCAGCAGCGGATCGACGACGCGGTGGCGCGGCTCCGGCGGCGCATGGAGCGGATCCTCGTCGAGGATCGCGCCGGGCTGCAGCGCCTCGAGCGGCGGCTCGCCGCGCGCCACCCGCGCGCGGTGATCGCCGGCGCCCGCGGGGCGCTCCGGCCGCTGTCGGTGCGCCTCGCCGCGGCCGCTCACCGCCACGTCGCCCTCCTGCGCGAGGGCTTCGCCAGGGACGTCGCCCGGCTCGAGGCGATGTCGCCGCTGCGCGTGCTCGCGCGCGGCTACGCCATCGCGACGGACGCGTCGGGCCGCGCGGTGCGCGATCACCGCGAGGTGGCGCCGGGCGATCCGATCGCGGTCCGCGTGCACCACGGCGCGGTGCTCGCGCGCGTCGTGGCCACCGCGGGGCCGGACGAGCCGCTCGTCGAGCCCGGCGAGCCCGCGACCGCCGCCGCCCCGCCCGCGGCCGCCGCCGCGCCCGCGCGCCAGAACGGCGGGCCGCGCGCCTCCGGGGCTGGCCGCGCGCCGAGGCGCAGCAGGTCGCGGCCCGGCGCGCCCGCGTGCGAGCAGCTCGGGCTCGGCTTCGTGGCCGAGGAGCGCGCCCCGACCTTCGGTCGCGCGGGCGCCTCCGGGCAGGTCTCGGCGGGGCAAGGCGGAGCAGAGGCCGGCCCGGAAGAAAGGCATCATGTCGAACCCTGAGCGGCGAATGTTCGGTCTGGTCGGGCACCCGGTGGGCCACTCGGTCTCGCCGGCGATGCACTCGGCCGCGTTTCGGGCGCACCAGCTGCCCCACATCTACAGCGCGTTCGATGTGCCCACCGGCGCGGAGCTCGCGCGCTTCGTCAGCGACATCCGGAGCGGCCTCATCGCGGGCGCGAACGTCACGATCCCGCACAAGCGCGCGATCATGTCGATGGTCGACGACGTCGACTCGAGCGCGGCCGAGGTCGGCGTCGCCAACGTCCTCTGCGCGACCGAGTCGCGGCGCGTGACCGCGCACAACACCGACGTGCTCGCGCTCCGCGACGAGCTCGCGCAGCTCCTCCGATCCGCCCCGCCCGGCGGGGACGATCCGGCCGGGCGGCCCGGCGCGCTCGCGAGCCCGCGGCAGCGCGCGGTCATCATCGGGGCCGGCGGCGCGGCGTTCGCGGCGATCGCCGCCTGCAAGATGCTCGGCTACCACCTCATCAGCGTGACCACCCGGTCGTGGACCAGCACCGAGGCGATGCTGGAGTCGCCGGCGGGGCAGCGCGCGTCCGAGCTCGGCGCGCTCACCGCGCCCTGGCCGATCCCGACCGACAGGTCGATCAGCAGCAAGTCCTCGGTGGCGCTGCGGCTCAACTGGAGCGAGTTCGCCGTCGCGGCCGACCTGATCATCCAGGCCACGAGCGCCGGCATGCTCGGCGGGCCGCCGGGCGAGGAGGTCACGAGCATCATCCCGTGGGACTCGCTCTCGCCGGACGTGTGCCTCTACGACGTCGTCTACAACCCGCCGGTGACCCCCTTCCTCCGGATCGCGCGCGAGCGGGGGCTCCGCGCGTCCGACGGGCTCGGGATGCTGGTCGGCCAGGCGGCGCAGTCGTTCACGCTCTGGACCGGCCTGCCGGCCCCGGTCGAGGTGATGCGCGCCGCCGCCGAGGACTCGCTCAGGAAGGCCACCGGCGGTCGATGAGCTCTGACGGATCCCGGAGGAGCGCTCCGGCTCACGACCCGATCTCGTCCCCGCCAGCGGCCTCGCGCCCCCAGGGCGCGGCGCTGGAGCACGCCTCGCCGTGGCCGCACGTCGAGGTGCGCGGCCAGCTCGCCATCGCGCGCAAGGAGTGGCTGCACACGAACGGGGCGGGCGCCTACGCGAGCTCGACGATCGCGTGCATGCACACGCGCCGCTACCACGGCCTGCTCGTCGCGGCCCTGGACCCTCCGCGGCGCCGGCACGTCATGCTCTCGCACGTCGACGCAAGCGTCCGCCCGCTCCGGGCCCAGAGCTCGCCGACCGACCGCCGGGCGTCGTGGCCGCGGTGGGATCTCGCCAAGCACCAGTTCCCGGGCATCGACCCGGAGGCCAGCTCGTTCTACCTGGAGCGGTTCGATCAGGACCCGCTTCCGCGCTGGGCGTACGCCCTGCCCGGCGGCGAGCTCGAGGTGACGCTCGGCCTCGTGCGCGGCGAGAACGCGGCCGTCCTGCGCTACACCTGGAGCGGGGCGGACCAGGTGATGCTGACGCTGCGCCCGCTCCTCGCGGCGCGCCACATGCACCAGCTCCTCCGCGAGAACGGCGGCATCTCCCAGAAGGTCGAGCTGCGCGCCGGCGCGGCGCGCGGAGAGCCCGGCGCGGGCCGGGACCGACCCGCGATCGGCGAGGTCCGGGTGCAGCCGAACCGCGCGCTGCCGCGGATCTGCTTCCGCTACCAGGGGACGTTCGTGGGCTCGCAGGACTGGTGGCGCCGGTTCGAGTACCTCGGCGAGCAGGATCGGGGCCTCGACTTCCTCGAGGACCTCTGGACGCCCGGCCACTTCGAGACGGTGATCGGCGCCGAGCCCGTCCACCTGCTCGTGGCGGTGGGCGCGCTGCCCGAGGCCGAGCCGGAGGACCTGCTCGCGGCGGCGAGCGCGGCGATCCGCGCCGAGGACCCGGGGCCCCGGCGGCCGCTGCTGGAGCGGCGGCTCACCATCGCGGCCGAGGCGTTCCGCGCGGACGCGGCCGCGCGGCCCGGCGTGATCGCGGGCTATCCGTGGTTCGAGGTCTGGGGCCGCGACGCGCTCATCTCGCTCCCCGGCCTCTACCTCGTGCCGCGCAAGACCGAGGGGGCGATCCGCGTCCTCCGCGCGATGATCGACGCGATGCAGGACGGCCTCGTGCCGAACCGGCTCCCCGACGCGGGCGAGCCCGCCGAGTTCCACACGGCGGACGCGACGCTGTGGCTGTTCGAGGCGGCCCGGCTGCTCGCCGACGCCGTCGGCGACACGCACCCGTTCGTCGCGGGCGAGCTCCTCGGCGCGCTGCGCGACGCGTTCGAGGCCGCCCTGCGCGGCACCAGGAACGGGATCCACATCACGGCCGACGGCCTCTTCGCCGCGGGCCGCAGCGGCGAGGGCGCGATCGACGGGCTCACGTGGATGGACGCGCGCGTCGGGGGCCGCGCGGTCACCCCGCGCGCCGGCTGCCCGGTCGAGCTGACCGCGCTGTGGGCGAAGGGCTCGGAGACGCTCGCGCGCCTCGCGCGCGCCGCCGGCGACGAGCGCCTCGCCGGGCGCGCGGAGGCGGCCGCCGCGGCGGCGCGCCGGGCCTTCGCGGCCCGCTTCTGGTGCGAGGAGACCCACTATCCCTACGACGTGATCTCGGAGCACGCGACGGGGGAAGGCGCGTTCCGCGACGCGACCGTCCGCGCCAACGCGGTGATCGCCGTCGCCGTGGATCCCGCGTGCTTCACGCCGGAGCAGGCCTCGGCGCTGCTCGAGCGGGCGCGCCTGGAGCTCGTCACCCCCGCCGGCGTGCGATCGCTCTCGCCCGCCGATCCCGCCTACGTGCCCCGGTACCAGGGGGGCCCCGACGCGCGCGACAGCGCCTACCACCAGGGCACGGTGTGGCCGTTCCTGCTCGGGTTCTACGCGCGCGCCGCGAAGCGCTACTCCACGCTCGGCGAGCACGTGATCCCGCTGCTCCACCGGCTCGTGGTCTCCGCGGCCTCGAACGAGATCGCGCTCAACCAGGTGCCCGAGGTCGCGTCCGGGGAGCCGCCGCATCACCCCGGCGGCTGCTTCGCCCAGGCGTTCAGCGTAGCGGAGCTCCTGCGCGTGATCGCCTGGGACCTGCCCCCGCCGGACCCGGGCGGGGCCGGCGCGCCGCCGCGCTGAGCTGCCGGGCCGCGCGCCCGCGCGCCGGGCGCGGCGCCTCGGCCGCCGGGCCTGACCTCAGCCCGCCCGCTCCAGCGCCGACTCCTCGCGGAGCGCCTTGCTGCCCTGCGCGGTGAAGCGCAGGAGCTTGCCCGGATCCTCGGCCTCCATCGCGAAGGCCTCGATCTCCTCGAACAGCGCCTCGATCTTGCGCGGACCGCACGTGGGCAGGAAGCCGCGGAGCACGCGCGGGTCGTAGAACCGGAAATACTGCTGCTTGCCCGCCCCGCTCTCGACCAGGAGGAACCGGCGGAGGTGCTTGCGCACGTCGCCGAACGGGCGGTTGCTCGTCAGGAAGACGCCCCAGCCGTCGCCCCAGCCGCTGTCGATCAGCGCGTCGAGCAGGGTGGATTCGCGCGGGAGGTGCACCAGCGTGGGACCGACGTCCGCGAGGAGCTCGCCCTGGAAGCCGGCGTAGAGCGACGCGGTCTGCTCGCCCGCCTCGACGAGGAGCAGCCGGATGCGCGGGTCGCGCGCGGCGTCGAGCACCGCGAAGAGCGGCGAGCGCTCCTGCCGGAGCCGCGCCCGCGCCGACGCGGCGTACGGCGCGCCCGTCGCGGCGGGCGCGGCCCGCCGCGTCCTCCGCGACGGGGGCGCGGGCCGGGTCGGCGTGCATCGACCGTTCGCGCCGTTCGCCTCGCGGCGCACCACCGCGAACAGGGTCGCCCCCGCGCGGATCTCGTCGCCGTCGCGCAGCGAGACCTCGCGCGCGCGCTCGCGGTTGACCTGCGTCCCGTTGCGGCTCCCCAGATCGCGGAGCAGGTAGCTGCCGTCGATCTGCTCCACCGAGAAATGCAGGGCGGAGAGCTCGCCGTCGCCCGCGATCGAGAGATCCGATTCGGGCGCGCGGCCGACGAGCAGCGGACGGTCGCCCGGAATGCGCGCGGTCTGTCCGGCCAGGGGGCCCGAGATGACCTGGAGGAGGAATCCTACTTCCTGGTCTTCGCTCATGGTCGTCTCCATCGCACAAGGCGCCGATGAGGCCGGCGAGTAAGCCTAGAGCATCGATCGGCGCGAAATCCACACGAAGGCGGGAACCATGAGAGAGGCGTCCGGGAGACTGCCAATCTTTCCAGCTTGCCCGCCCTTTCAAGCAGCTTGCGCGGAATTCGCGCAGGGGTCCGATGTCCTGCCGCCCGAGACAGCGACGGTGGGCGGCTGTGGTTCGAGCGGCCGGGCGCGGGCCGATCAAGCGGCTCAACCATGGCGGCTTCGCAGCGGCTCCAGGCGGAGCCAGCGCGCGACGAACGCCCGGTCCTCGGGGGCGAGCACGCCGGTGACCCGCGCGGCCACGAGGTAGAGCGCCGCGTAGAGCGGTGCGCCGAGCAGGAGGCAGACGCCGGGGCGCTCGTCGATCGCGCTCGAGGCCAGCAGCCCGCTGAGCGGCGCCGCGGCGACGACGGCGCTGGCCGCGACGCGCCCGTAATGACCCCACGGGAAGACGCCGCGCAGGCCGACGCCCGAGAAGCGCGCGATGCGGGCCACCATCAGGACGATCATGATCGCCTGCGTCAGGACGGCCGAGAGCGGCGCGCCGATCATGCCGATCGTGGGCAGGAGGGCCAGGCTCGCCGCGGTGTTGAACACCATGGCCAGCACCTGGATGCGCAGGATGATCGCGGTCTGGCCGAACGCCATCAGCATGATGCCATACGCCGTCACGCGCAGCGGCATGAGCGCGGAGTAGATGCGGAACGGGACGGCCGCGCCTGCGTACTCGTCGCCGTAGATCGTGCGCATGAGCGGCTCGGCGAAGAGCAGGAGGAACGCCGCCACGGGGAGCATGATCAGCGTCGTCTTGCGGATGCCCGAGTGCCAGAGGTCGATCGCCGCCCTCGCTCCCTCCTCGCGGGTCCGCCCGCCCTCGGCGCGCGCGACGAGGTCGGGGAGCATCGTCGACGTGACGGAGTAAGCGAGGACGCTGACGAGCGGCAGCTCCTGCGACCCGACCGCGAACTCGGCGAACAGGCCCGCGCTGAAGAAGAGGCCGACGACGAACTTGTCGAGCTTCTGGTTGAAGAGGCCGGCGAAGCGGGTCACCGAGAGCGGGAGCGCGTACGCGAGCTGCGCCCTGACGCCGCCCGGGAACGGCGCGAGGGGGACGTCGTGGAACAGCCGCGCGTAGAGCCGGTACGACAGCCAGAGCCTCAGGGCCTGCGCCGCGCACTGGGCGGCCAGGATCCACGCGATGGAGCACCCGAGCGCGGCGGGGACGAGCGCGCCCGCGGCGCCCGCCACGGTGACCAGCAGCGCGACGCCCGCCGACTTGCGGTGGTTGTTCGTGGCGATGAAGAGCGGGCCGAAGACGCTCGCAGGAAAGCCGACGACGCTCGTCAGGCCGATGAGCAGCAGGGGAGCCGTGATCCCCTCCCGGCCGCCGAGGAAGACGCCGGGGAGGAAGGCGAACGCGGCGAAGACGAGCGCCGTGAGCGTCCCGAGGCCGAGCAGGAGGAGCATGCTCTGCCGCACGAGCCCCTTGAGCTCGGGGCGGGTCACCTTGGGCGTGAAGTAGAGGAGCGACTCCGGGACGTAGAGCTGCGCGAGATCACGCCCCGTCGTGAACAGCACCGTCGCGAACGCGAGCACGCCGTACTCCGACTTGCCGAGCAGCCGCACCACGACGACGCCCTGCACGAGGTTGATCAGGGTGCTGACGAGCTGCCCTCCGACGATCATCCCGATCCGGTCGGCCAGCGACGCGCCGTCCTCCGCGCCGCCGGCGGGCGCCGCCGGCGTGGGCTCCGGTGCCCGCGGCGGGGCGCTCGCGTCGGGGGGGGGCGGCTGCTCGCCTCGCATGGCGGCTCGGTACCACAGGAACCAGGCAGAAGCCCTTCCTGCGAGCCGGTCGTCGTGGCATGCGACCCGCGATGAGCGGCGCGGAGCAGGCGAAAGACAGCGAGATCTTCTACGATCGGCTCTGGCAGCACACCGAGACGGCGGCCGATCCGGCGATCGTCGCGAAGGGCGACCTGCTCCTGCGCATGATGCCGCCGGGGGTGCGCACGGTGGCCGACGTGGGCTGCGGCGACGGCTACCTCACGCACCGCCTCGCCGAGCACTACGACGTTCTGGCCATCGACCGCAGCCCCGTGGCCCTCGCGAGGCTCCGCGTTCGCACCCTGCAGGCGAGCGCGGACGCCTTGCCGCTGCCGGACGGGGCCGTGGACCTCGCCTTCTCGAGCGAGATGCTCGAGCACCTGCCCGATCCGGTGCTCGCCGCCGCGGCGCGCGAGCTCGATCGGATCGCCGCGCGGTACCTGTTCATCTCGGTGCCCTTCCGGGAGAACCTCCGCCACAGGTTCGCGCGGTGCCCGCGCTGCGGGCTGGAGTTCAACATCTACGGCCACCTGCAGTCGTTCGACGCCGCGTCGCTCGACCGCCTCTTCCCGCGCTTCGAGCGGATCGCGACCGAGCTCGGCGGCCCTCCGGAGCAGGCCACGAGCGAGCGGATCGAGCGGCTGCGCCAGCGCGGGCTCGGGTGCTGGTTCCTCCCGCGGGGCGTACGCGTCTCCTGCCCCGGCTGCGGCGAGGTCGACCTCGCTGCGCCGCGGGTCCGGCTCGCGCAGCGCGTCGGTCGCCTCGCGCTCGACGGGGCGACCGTGGCGTGGCGGCTGGCCTCGGGCGCGCGAGCGCAGCCCTACTGGATCATCGCGCTCTACCGGCGCCGAGGGGAGGCAGGTTGATGGCCGAGGGCGAGGGCGGCTTCGAGCAGGACCTCGAGGCGATCAACCGGTACTACACCGAGCGCTTCCTGCCGGCGAACCCCTGGGCGAGCCTGCTCAACGGGTATCCGTACCTCGTCGCGCGCCAGCGGCAGCGCCGCATGCGCGAGGCGCTCGTCGCGTGCGGCGTGCGCACGCCCGAGGCGCTGCGCGAGATGTCGGTGCTCGACGTGGGCTGCGGGGCGGGCTCCAACCTGGCGTGGCTGGTCGAGCTCGGCGCGGACCCCTCGCGCCTCACCGGCATCGATCTCATCGCCCAGCGCACCGCCGTCGCGCGATCGCGCTTCGCCGGCATCCGCTTCATGGCGGGAGACTTCCTGAAGGCCGACGTCGGCGGGCCGTTCGACATGGTGATGATGCTCGCCGTGCTGTCGTCGGTGACCAACGCGGAGCTCAAGCGGCGCCTCATGGAGAAGGCGCTCGCCCAGCTCAAGCCGGGCGGCGTCTTCTTCTTCTATGACGTGATCTCGCGGCGCCACGTCCCCGGCACCCCCGAGTACCAGCGCCTCACGTTCGCGGAGCTCGAGGGGTACGTCGCGCCGCGCAAGCTTCGCTACTTCCGCAAGGACCTCCTGAGCCGCGGCGTCGCGGAGCGGCTCCTGCCGCGCGTCGGCGTGACGGTGACCGAGGTCGTGCAGGCGACCCGGCTGTTCAACATCGACGGGACGTTCGCCTACACGCGCGTCTGAGGCCCGCTCGAGGCGGCGGGGCAAAACTCCCCACTGTAGCAAAACGGGCCGGCGCAAATCGTGCGCGGGAACTCCTGGCCGTGTTGAACTGCCCCGGCTGCGTACTGGCATGACACGTGCCAAGCACCTGCCGAGTTCGTGGTGAGAAGCTGCCACCGCCGGTGCGCGCAGCGCGCACAGCGCGGCTCTCCACAGGAGAACACTGCATGTCGCAACCCGCCCTCCCATCGACGTCCGGGACCGCCTGGCACAGCCTGCCAATCAAGGAGGCGCTCGCCGCGATCGAGAGCGCCGAGACAGGCCTCACAGCCGACGAGGCCGCCCGGAGGCTCAAGGACGTCGGGCCCAACGTGATCCAGCGCGCGAAGGGCGACAGCGCGTTCAAGCTGCTCTTCCGCCAGATCAACGACCCGCTCATCTACGTGCTGCTCGCGTCGGCGGCCCTCGCGATGATCATGGGCGAGGCCATCGACGGGTCGGTGGTGCTGGCGGTCGTGGTGCTCAACACGGCGATCGGGTTCGTGCAGGAGCTCCGCGCGGGCAAGGCGATCGAGGCGCTCGCCGGCATGGTGCCCCAGTCGGCCACGGTCGTGCGCGGCGGGCAGCGGAGCGTGATCCCGGCGGCCGACGTGGTCCCCGGCGACGTGGTGGTGCTCGAGGCGGGCGACAAGGTCCCCGCGGACGCGCGGCTGATCTCGGTGAAGAACCTCCGCGTGGATGAGTCGGCGCTCACGGGCGAGTCGGTGCCCTCCGACAAGCACGTCGACGCCGTCCCGGAGGACGCCGGCGTCGGCGACCGCAAGGACCTCGCGTTCGGCGGGACGCTCGTGACCAGCGGCACGGCCACGGCCGTGGTCTTCGCCACCGGCGGCGCGACCGAGCTCGGGCGCATCTCATCGATGCTCCACGAGGCGACCGAGATCGAGACGCCGCTCACCCGCTCGATGGCCAAGGTGGGCCGCGTGCTGACCATCGCGATCGTGGCGGTCGCGCTGGTCATCGTCGGGGTCGCGCTGCTCCGGGGCTACCCGCCGGTCGACGCGATGCTCGCGGGGATCTCGCTCGCGGTCGCCGCGATCCCGGAGGGGCTGCCGGCGATCATCACCATCTCGCTCGCCATCGGCGTGCAGCGCATGGCGCGGCGCCGCGCGGTGATCCGGAAGCTGCCTGCGGTCGAGACGCTGGGCAGCACCGGCGTCATCTGCTCCGACAAGACCGGCACGCTGACGCGCAACGAGATGACGGTCCGCGCGCTGTGGACGCCCGCGGGGACGCCCCCGGCCGGGGCCTCCGCGCAGGGCGGCGCCGGGGAGACGCTCGAGGTGACCGGCGTCGGCTACGCGCCCGTCGGCGAGCTCCGCCGCGACGGCGCGCCGGTGGGCGAGGCGCCCGAGCCGGTGCGCGCGCTGCTCCGCGCGGGGCTGCTCTGCAACGACGCGCGCATGAAGCGCGACGGCGACGCGTGCGGCATCGAGGGCGACCCCACCGAGGGCGCGCTCGTCGTCGCGGCGCAGAAGCTCGGCGTGGACGTCGAGGCGACGCGGCGGGAGTACCCGCGCATCGACGCCGTCCCGTTCTCGTCGGAGCTGCAGCTCATGGCGACGCTCCACGAGGCGCCCGGCGGCGAGCGGGTGATCTTCATGAAGGGGGCGCCCGAGGTGGTGCTCGGGCGCGCCGCGATCGGCGACGCGGAGCGCGCCCAGGTGATCGCGGAGGTGGAGCGGATGGCGGCGCAGGGCATGCGCCTGCTCGCCGTGGCGTCGCGGACGCAGGGCCGCGACGCGGCGTCGCTCGACGAGGCGCACCTCGCGGAGGGGTTCGAGCTCCTCGGCCTCCAGGGGATGATCGACCCGCCGCGGCCGGAGGCGATCGACGCGATCAAGGCGTGCCATGACGCCGGGATCACCGTGAAGATGATCACGGGCGATCACCTGGCGACCGCGCGGGCGATCGGCGAGCAGCTCGGGCTCGTGCGCGAGGGCGGGCGGGCGATGAACGGCACGGAGATCGCGCGGCTCTCGGACGAGGAGCTGCGCGCGGCGGCGGCGTCCACGAACGTGTTCGCGCGCGTGGCGCCGGAGCACAAGCTCCGCCTGGTCAGGGCGCTCCAGGCCGACGGGAGGGTCGTCGCGATGACGGGCGACGGCGTGAACGACGCGCCGGCGCTGAAGCAGGCGAACATCGGCGTGGCCATGGGGATCACGGGGACGGCGGTGTCGAAGGAGTCCGCCGACGTGGTGCTGACCGACGACAACTTCGCGAGCATCCGCGCGGCGGTCGAGGAGGGGCGGCGCGTCTACGACAACCTGGTCAAGGCGCTCGCCTTCGTGCTGCCGACGAACCTGGGCGAGGCGCTGATCCTGCTCGTGGCGGTGATGACCTTCCCCATCCTCGGGGGCGCGCCGCTCATGCCGATCACGGCCGTCCAGATCCTCTGGGTCAACCTGGTGGCCACGGTGGCGCTCTCGCTGCCGCTCGCGTTCGAGGCGATGGAGAAGGACGTGATGGGCCGCCCGCCGCGGGACCCGAGCGAGCCGATCCTGAGCCGGTTCGTGCTCGTGCGCACGGCGATCGTCGCGGTGCTCATGACGGCGGGGGCGATCGGGCTCTTCCTGTACGAGTACTTCACGGAGGTGCGCGGCGGCGTCGTCTCGGAGGTCGCCTACCGCGAGGCCCAGACCGCGGCGGTCACGACGGTCGTGCTGTTCCAGATCTTCTACGTGCTCAACTGCCGGTCGTTGCGCGACTCGATGCTGAAGATCGGGCTCTTCTCGAACCCCTGGATCTACGTGGGGATCGGCGCCCTCCTCGCCTTGCAGCTCTGCTTCGTCTACGCGCCGTTCATGCACACGCTGTTCGGCTCGGCGCCGCTCTCGCTCGGGTCGTGGATCAACTCGACGCTGGTGGCGCTGACGATCCTGCCGGTGATGAGCGTCGAGCGGTGGTGGCGCCTCCGGAAGGCGCGGCGCACGGCGGCGGAGGCCCAGCCGGCGGACGCCGGCGTGCAGCGCGTGGCGGGCGCGACGGCGGGGCACTGAGCCGGGGCGGGGCTCTCCTCGATAGGAGCGCCACCGGGGCGGGGCCGTGTGGTATCACGCGCGCGGCCCCCGCATGCCGCAGCGCCGCTTCCTCCTGATCAGCTACTTCTACCCGCCGCACGGCGGAGCCGGCGTGCAGCGCGCCCTTCACCTCAGCCGGATCGCGCCCTCCCTCGGCTGGGAGCCGGTCGTGCTCGCGTCCGGCCAGCGCGGCAGGACCGCGGTCGATCGGTCGCTCCTCTCCAAGGTCCCCGAGGGGGTCCGCGTCGAGCGCACGCGCGCCGCGGTCGGGTTCGGGACGCTCTTCGGCGCCCTGCCGGTCGACGCCTACCTCGGCTGGCTCCCGTTCGCCCGGCGGCGGCTCTCCGCGATCCTCCGTGAGGAGCGGTTCGATCTCGTGTTCAGCACGTCGGCGCCCTTCACGGCCCACCTCCTCGGGGACCACGCGCGGCGCGCGCTCGGCGTCCCCTGGGTGGCCGATTTCAGGGACCCGTGGACCGACAACAATTTCCTGCCGCTCTACCGCGGCGAGGGCCCGATCGCCCGGATGCGCCAGCGCGTGGATCGGCGGCTCGAGGAGCGCATCTTCGCGGGCGCCGACGCGGTGCTGGTCACGGCGGATCCGTTCCGCTCGCTGCTCGTCGAGCGGCGCGGCCTGCCGGAGGGCAAGGTGCACCTCGTGCGGAACGGCTTCGACGCGGAGGACTTCGCCGCGCCGTACGCGCCCCGGCCGGATCCTGGCGGCCGCTTCCGCCTCATGTTCGCGGGCAACATGTACGGCGACTACAACCTCGCCTCGGTGTTCCGCGCGGCCGATCGGCTCCTCTCGCGGCGCGCCTTGCCCGGCTTCGAGCTCTCCATCGTGAGCGCCGCGGGCGCGTGGGCCGAGCGGGAGGCCAGGAAATACCCGCACCTCCGGCCGCACCTCCGGGTCGAGAAGCCGGTGCCGCACGACCAGATCGTGGCCCGCTACCGGGACGCGGACGCGCTCGTGCTGTGCGCGCTCGATCCGCTCTCGACGCCCGGCAAGCTCTACGAGTACATCGCCGCCGGCCCGCCGGTGATCGCCTTCGTGGTGCCCGGGACCGACGCGGCGCTCGTGCTGTCGCGGACGGGGGCAGGGGAGGCGGTGCCCGCGGACGACGTCGAGCTGGGGGCGCTGTCGCTCGAGCGCGCCTACGATCGCTTCCGCCGCGGGGAGCTGCCCGCCCGGCGCGAGGACGAGATCGGGAAGCTCACGCGGCAGGCGCAGGTCGCCGAGATCGTCGCGCTGTTCGAGCGCCTCGCCGGCGGGCGCGGCGCAGCGCCGCCGCGGCGCTGACCGCCGCGCGAGCTGACCGCCGCGCGAGCTGGCCGCTACGCGCGCTGGCCCGAGGTGGCGGCGGAGGCGACGATGGCGGCGCGGTAGAGCGCCTCGAACTGGTCGACGCACCGCTGCCAGTCGGCGCGCTCCACGGCCCACGCGCGCCCGCGCTCCGCGAGGCGCGGCCCGAGGTCGGGCTCGTCGATCAGCCGGTCGAGCGCCGCGACGAGCGCCGCGTGATCGGCGGGCGGCACCAGGAGCGCGCGATCGCGATCGAGCACGCCCTCGTAGGCCGGCAGGTCGCTCGCGACGATCGGCACCTCGAGCGCCGCGAGCTCGCAGAACGTGGACGGCACGCCGTCGACCTCGAGCAGCGAGACCGCGGCGTCGGCCATCGCGTAGAGGCCAGGGAGCTCGCTGTACGGGCACGGCTCCGCGAACCTCACGCTCGCGCCGACGCCGAGCTCGCGCACCATCGACCTGAGCTTCCGCACGTACGCGGGCTCGTCGTGCCGGCCGTACAGCTTGATCACGAAGACGCCCTCCCTGGCCCACCGGCTCGCGGCGAAGGCGCGGAGGATGCGATCGACGTGGTAGTGCGGCTTCGTCTGCCGGGGGCTCAGGAGGACGCGCTTGCCGGGCTCGATCCCGAGCTCCCGCCGGAAGCGCGCCGCCCCCTCGAGCGCCCTCTGCCGCGCGAACGTCGCGAGATCCACGCCCCAGAGCACAATCTCGCAGGGGACAGCGAGGGAGCGCTCGCCCATGCGCGCCCGCGCCCTCGCCAGCAGGGGCACGCTGTCCGCCGTGACGGCCGAGGCGCGCGACAGCACGTGGTTGACCCGGCGGACCGTCCACGGCGATCGCCGGAACACCTCGGGGTTGATATCGGAGCCCCACGCGGTGGCGACGATCGGCGGGCCGCCCTGCATCCTCGACCAGAGGTCGTGCCACGGACGCAGGAAGTTCAGGTGCACGACGTCGACGCCGAGCTCGCGCACGCGCCGCCGCGCCCAGAGGCGCCGGAGCGCGTGTGGGACCAGGGAGGAGAGGAGCCTCAGCTCCTCGCAGCGCTGCCCGTACTCGCCGCGGATCGAGGCCGCGATCCCGGGCGCGTCGCAGAGGATGACCCGGTGGCCCCGGGCGGCGAGCGCGGCGCCGAGGCGGGCCTGCTGCGTGGCCTTCGGATCGCCGTGGAGGAGCACGGTCAGACGCACGGGGCGCGTGTACAGGACGGCACTGCCCGCGTAAAGCGTCGCGCCAGCGACCTCGACACAACGCGCTGGTAGCGCGGCGCGGACCACGGCATGCTCGCGGGTCGAGATGATCTACCTCGTCGCCGCGACGCGCCCGAACTTCATGAAGCTCGCCCCCATCTGCCGCGCCCTCAAGGCGCGCGGCCTGCCGATGCGGCTCCTGCACACGGGCCAGCACTTCGACCCGACGATGAGCGACGTCTTCTTCCGCGACCTCGGCCTGCCCACGCCCGATCACACGCTCAAGGCGGGCGGCGGCTCGCACGCCCAGCAGACGGCGGCCGTCCTCGTCGGCGCCGAGGCGGACCTGATGGAGCACCGGCCCAAGGTGGTCGTTGTCGTCGGCGACGTCACGAGCACGCTCGCCGGCGCGCTCGCGGCGTCCAAGCTCGGTATCCCCGTCGTCCACGTGGAGGCCGGGCTGCGCTCGCGCGACTGGACGATGCCCGAGGAGATCAACCGCGTCCTCACCGACCAGCTCTCCGATCTCCTGCTCACGCCCTCGCACGACGCCCACCCGAACCTGCTCGCCGAGGGCATCCCGCCCGAGCGCGTCAAGTTCGTCGGCAACGTGATGATCGACTCGGTCCATTACGCCCTGAAGCGGCAGACCGACGCGCTGTCGCGCTTCGGGCTCGAGCCGAAGAAGTACGCGATCGCGACGCTCCACCGCCCGGCCAACGTCGACAGCGCCGAGCGGCTCGCCGAGACGCTCGACGCGCTCACCGCGATCGCGCAGCGCCTGCCGACGGTGTTCCCCGTCCACCCGCGCACGGTCGCGCGCGCCGAGGCGTTCGGCCTGTCGGGGCGCCTGCGCGAGACGAAGGGGCTCCGGATCATGGAGCCGCTCGGATACGACGACTTCGTCACCGTGATGGGCAATGCGCTGCTCGTCGCGACCGACTCCGGCGGCATCCAGGAGGAGACGACCGCGCTCGGGATCCCGTGCCTCACGATGCGTCAGGGCACCGAGCGGCCCGTCACCGTGACCCAGGGCACCAACATCGTTGTTGGGCTCGACGCGGCGCTCATCGCGCGCGAGGTCGACGCCATCCTCGACGGCCGCGGCAAGCGGGGCTCCGTGCCCGAAGGGTGGGACGGCAAGACCGGCGAGCGCATCGCCGACGCGCTGGAGGCCTTCCTCGCGGGAGACCCGCCGCCGAAGACGTCCGGCCCGCGCGCCTGAGCGCAGGGCGTCCGGCCCGCGCGCCTGAGCCCCGAGCGCGACACGCGCGCTCACCGTCACGCCGAGCGCACCACGCGCGCTCACCACCGCGCCACGCCGCCTCTCGCATCGCCCACGTGGGAGGCGCGCCGCTCGAACAACCGCGCTCCCCACAGCACCCGACCAAACAGCGCCTCTGCCGCCGCGACACTGGGTTTCCGTCTGTTCATCGACGAACAGTCCGGTTATACATGTACCGTGGCAAGGAATTTATTACCTGAAGTCGATTCGGCATCTCGGCGGCGGGGGACACGGGGGTTCACGCTCGTCGAGGTGATGCTCGCGGGCGGGCTCGTGACGATCCTGGCCGCCCTGGCCACCCACGGTGTGTCGAAGTACCTGGTGCTCGCCACGTCGGCCGAGGCGAAGCAGACGGTCGGCGCCATCTCGAGGGCCGTCGTCGCGTCCGCCGACAGGCTCCAGTCGAACACGGGTAGTGCGGCGGCCCACCCGCTGTGCAGCGACGCGGTCACCGTGCCCAACGCGTTCTATCGGGTGCAAGGGATAAAGTACCAGCCCGATCCCAGGCCGGGCATGGACTACAACACGGGGAGTCCGACCGTGGGGTGGAAGTGCCTCGGATTCGAGGTCACCCACCCTCAGTCGTATCAGTATCGATATCGACTCGGCGGCTCGCCGATGCCTGTATCCGCCTCCCACTGGCCGGCGGACGTGCCGCCGGACCGCAGGTGGGCGGCCTACGCGCGCGGCGACCTCGACAGGGACGGGACGCACGCGTGGTTCGCGCTGGACGGCTATCTCAAGGACGGGCAGGTGGTGTTCGCGAGCGCGATCGGCACCATCGACCCGGACGAGTAGGGGGCGCCATGGATCACGCCGCGCTCCACAAGCTGTTCGGCGCCCTCTCGTCGCGGCGCGGCGGTGACGGCGCCGCGATCGAGCTCCCGGGCGCGGATCTCGCGGCGGCGCACCTGCCGTGCGCCGACCTGCAGGGCGCGAACCTCGCGGGGGCGCGGCTCGACGGGGCCAAGCTCGGCGGCGCGAACCTCGCGGGGGCGCGGCTCGACGCCGCGTCGCTCGTGAACGCCGACCTCACCGGCGCGGACCTGCGCTGGGCCGACCTCTCGGGGGCGCTGCTCGGCGGGGCGCTGCTCACGGCCGCCGACCTGCGCGGCGCGAAGCTGCCGCGCGCGTTCTCGTCGGCGAGCTCGCTCGCGAACGCGCGCGTCGACGCGTCGGCGTGCGCGCGCTCGGGCCTGGACGAGGAGGCGATCCTGGCGCTCGCGGGCGCGGGCGCGTCGTTCGACGACGTCGGGGCGTTCCCGTCGCCGCTGCGCGAGGCGCTCGCCAGCGCCGAGGCGGTCCCGGAGAGCGCGGCGAGGAGCCGCCGCGTCGGGGCGGCGCCGGATTCGCAGCGGCTGGGGGCGGCGCCGGATTCGCAGCGGATGTCCGCGCCGCCCGAATCGCAGCGGATGTCCGCGCCGCCCGAATCGCAGCGGATGTCCGCGCCGCCCGAATCGCAGCGGATGTCCGCGCCGCCCGAGTCGCAGCGGATGTCCGCGCCGCCCGAATCGCAGCGGATATCCGCGCCGCCCGAATCGCAGCGGATGTCCGCGCCGCCCGAGTCGCGCCGCCACGGCGCGGCCGCGGTGGCGCCGCGCCGCGCCGCCGATCCGGCCGAGCCGCCGCGGCCCCGCCGCGGCCCGGCCGCGGCCGGCGCCCCGCGCAAGCCGCAGGAGGCGCCCCTGCTCGCGCGGCCGGTCGAGCTGCGCCTCGCCGGCGCCGGCGGCGCGCTGCTCCTCGTCCTCGCGGCCGCCGTCGCGCTGGCGAAGGTGCCGCAGCCCGGGCTCCTCTGGGCCGCGCACGCCGGCGGCGCCCTCGGCGCGGCGCTCCTGACCTTCGCGCTGCCGCCGTTCGGGGCCGAGCGCGGCGCGGCGCGCGCCCTCGGGGCGCGCCTCGTGGTCGCCGCGCTCGCCGCGACGCTCGTCCACGGGATCGACCCGTCCCGCCTCGCCGTCTTCCGGCTGCGCGCCACGCTCTCGTCGGGCGACGCCGAGAGCCGGTCCGCCGCAGCGCGCCTGCTCGCGCGGAGCGGCCACCGCCGGTTCGATGGCGTGGACCTGTCCGGGCTCGACCTCTCCAGCGCCGACTTCACCCAGACGAGCTTCCGGAACGCGCGCCTCGGCGGGGCGAACCTGTCGGGCGCGGCGCTGATGGAGTCGACCTTCGAGGGCGCCGATCTGAGCGAGGCGGACCTCCGGGGCGCCGACCTCTCCGGGTCGGACGCCGACCAGGCGCGCGGCTGGGAGCTGGCCGCGTGCGACGAGGCGACCGAGCTGCCCGGCGACGGCGCGTGCGTGCTCGGACACCCGGTCCGCGCGCCGCAGTCGGCGGAGGACGCCACGGCGCGCAGCACGCACGACGGCGCGCCGCCGGTAGACGCGCTGTAGAGAACGGCGTGTCCGCGGCTGCGGCGCGGAGAGGGCGCGCGCAACCCGTGAAGGGCAGACATCCGGGCAGCCTGGCGGGACCGGAAACGGTCTACGGGGGGCGGTCCGCAGCCCTGGCGGCACCGGAAACGGTCTGCCGGGGGCAGCCGGCCAGCCCCGGTGGCACCGGAAACGGTCTGCGGGAGGCAGCCGGCCAGCCCCGGTGGCACCGGAAACGGTCTGCGGGAGGCAGCCGGCCAGCCCCGGTGGCACCGGAAACGGTCTGCGGGAGGCAGCCGGCCAGCCCCGGTGGCACCGGAAACGGTCTGCGGGAGGCAGCCGGCCAGCCCCGGTGGCACCGGAAACGGTCTGCGGGAGGCAGCCGGCCAGCCCCGGTGGCACCGGAAACGGTCTGGGGGAGGCAGCCGGCAGCCCTGGTAGCCCGGCCCTCAGCCCGGCCGCCGCGCCGCCGCGCGGGTCGCGCGGGCCGCGGACGCCTCGTCGACCGCGAGCGCCTCCTCGGCGGCGGCCGCGAGCTCCGCGAACGTGGCCCCGGCGAGCGCGTCCTCCACGGCGTCGAACGCCGAGGCGCACATGCTGAGCTGCGTGACCCCGAGGCCGACCAGGAGCGGCGCGACGTCGGGATCGCCCGCGGCCTCGCCGCACACCGAGACCGGCCGCCCCGCGGCGTGCCCCGCCTCCACCACCGCGCGCACGAGCCGCAGCACGGCCGGGTGCGCCGGATCCGCGAGCGCGTGCAGCCGCGCGTGGCCGCGCTCGGCCGCGAGCGTGTGCTGCGTGAGGTCGTTCGTGCCGATGCTGAAGAAGTCGGCCTGCCGCGCGAGGCGCTCGGCCATCAGCGCCGCCGACGGCACCTCGACCATGATGCCCGTGGCCACGGGCCAGCGGTGCGGCCTGCCGGCGGCAGCGAGCGCGTGGTGCGCGCGCTCGAGCGCGGCGCGCACCGCGCTCACCTCGGCGGCGGTCGAGACCATCGGGATGAGGACGCGCACGTCGTGGCCGCGCCCCGCGACGAGGATCGCGCGGAGCTGCGCCTCGAGCAGCGCCGGCCGCGCGAGGGACAGGCGGACGCCGCGCACGCCGAGGCTGGGGTTCGTCTCGGCCTCGAGGGCGAGGTACGGCAGCGCCTTGTCGCCGCCGGCGTCGAGCGTGCGGACCACGATCGGCGCGCCGGCGAACACCGCGAACGTCTCGGCGAGCAGCGCCGCCTGCTCGGCCTCGCCGGGCTCGTCGAGCCGGCCCAGGAACGGCATCTCGGTGCGCAGCAGCCCGATACCGAGGGCGCCCGCGTCGCGCGCGGCGCGCGCGTCCGACGGCCCGGCCACGTTCGCCCAGAGCTCGACCGCGCGGCCGCACGCGAGGCGCAGGCGGCCGTCGCGCGCGGCCGCCGGCCGCCGCGACGCGCGCAGGACCGCCCGCCGCCGCTCGATCGCGAGCGCGGTCTCGGGATCGGGGTCGATCCACACCTCGCCGGTCGCGCCGTCGAGGCCGGCGCGCGCGCCGCCCGCCTCCGGCACGAGCGCCGCGGCCCCGGCGACCGCGGGGATGCCGGCGGCGCGCAGCAGGATGGCCGCGTGCGAGGTCGGGCCGCCCCGCCGGTCGATGACCCCGAGCACGCGCGCCGCGTCGAGCCGCGCGGCCTCCGACGGCGTGAGATCGTCGACGAGGACGACCGCCGGCGGCCCGTCGGGCACCGTGCCCGCGGCGCCGCCGAGCAGGGCGCGCACCACGGCGTGGCCCACGTCGTGGACGTCCGCCTCGCGCGCCCGGAGGTACGGGTCCTCGAGCTGCCGGTAGATCGCGGCCGCGGCGTCGATCGCCTGACAGAAGGCCCACGCGGCGTTGCAGCGCTCCCGCTCGATGCGCGAGAGGGCCTCGTCGACGAGCGCCGGATCGCAGAGCAGCGCCTGGTGGGCGTCGAGGATGTCGCTGCCGCGCAGCGCGTTGCCGAGGTCCTGCGCCGCGAGCTCGAGCGCTCGCCGCAGCCGCTCGACCTCGGCCGCGATGTCGTCGACCGTGGTCTCGGGGACGTCCGGGAGCGATCGCGCCAGCCGGACCAGCGGGCCGAGCGCGACGCCCGGCGCGACAGGGATGGCGAAGCCCGACACGGCGATCGCCGCGGGCGCGGCGGCCTCCGCCTCGCGCTGGAGGAGCGCCACGAGCGCCTCGACGGCCTCGGCCGCCTGCCGCCCGGTCGCGCGCACGCGCAGCACGTCGCCGCGGCGCGCCCCGAGCGAGGCGAGCGCGATCAGGCTCGCGGTCGGAACCGGGCCGCGGCCGTTGGTCACGTTCTCCAGCGTGATCCGGGCGTCGAAGGCGGCCGCGCGCGCGATGAGGTGCGCCGCCGGGCGGGCGTGCAGGCCGCTCGGATCGGCGGTCGCTACCTCGGCCGTCGCGGCCGTCGCTGCGCCCGCTGTGGCCGCCGCCGCGCCCGCTGTGGCCGCCGCCGCGATCGCCGTCGCCGCGGCAGAGGGCTCGCCCTCGCCGAGCTGCGCGATCTTCGCGGCGAGCGCCTGCCGCGCGTCCGCGGCGACCTGATCGACCGTGCCGCCCGCCGCCGCCCGCACCGCGGCGGCGACCGCGCCTTCCACGATCGGCCCGCCGGTCAGGCGGGTGCGCGCGCCGAGCTCCGGATCGACGAGCTCGAGCGCCGTCTCGGCGCTCAGGATCGCGCTGCCGAGGTCCATCAGCACGACGGCGCCGGCGGGCCCGCAGACGCGCTCGAGCGCCGCGGCGATCGCGGTCGCGTCGGTGCCGAGCTCGACGCCGCCCTCGCCGGCGCCCGCGGCGCACGCGATGGCGACGGACTCGCCCGTCATCTGGCGGGCCAGCGTCTCGGTGGCCTCGGCGAGCGCACGGCTGTGCGACACCAGGACGAGCCCGACGCGGCCCGCCGCCCCGCTCATGCGCCTGCCGTTGCGGCCAGGCTCCGCAGCAACAGCCAGCACGACGTGGCGCCGGGGTCCTGGTGCCCGGCGCTGCGCTCACCGAGGTAGCTCGCCCGGCCCTTGCGGGCGATCAGCGGCACGGTCGCCTCCGCCCCGGCCTTCGCCGCGTCCGCGGCGCGGGCGAGCGCCGCCGCGAGCGGCGCGCCGCCGTCGTCCGCGCCGTCGGGCTGCGGCGCGCCCAGGGCCGCCTTGAGCGCGTCGACCGCGGGGACGAGCGCGTCGACCATCGTCTTCTCGCCGGGCGACGCCTTGCCGCGGCGCCGCACGCCCTCGAGGCCCGCCTCGAGGCAGCCCGTCAGGGCCGCGAGGTCGACCGCCGCGGCGCCGGCCACCTTCTGCCCCGCGTCGCGGAACAGCGTGCCGTAGAGCGGCCCGCTCGCCCCGCCGACGGTCGACAGCAAGATCGTCCCGACGCCCTTCAGCAGCGCGCCGACGTCGCCGCGATCGAGGGTGTCGAGCCGGGCGCGCACCGCCGTGAAGCCGCGCGCCATGTTGACCCCGTGGTCGCTGTCGCCGATCGCCGCGTCGAGCTCGGTCAGGTAGGTCTTCTCGCGCTCCAGCGCGTCGGCCGCGCGCTCGATCCACGCCGCGATGTGGTCGCCGCTCAGGGTCTGCATGGCTCAGGCCCCCCAGCGGAGGGCCGGGGTGTGCACCGGCGCGTCCCACCAGCGGATCATCTCGCCGTCGAGCTTGAGCAGCGTCGCGGACACGCCGGCCATCTCGAGCGACGTGATGTACGGCCCGACGAGGCTGCGCGCGACGTTGAGGCCGCGCTCGCGCGCGATCGCGTGCGCCCTGCGGTAGACGACGTAGAGCTCGATGAGCGGCGTCCCGCCCATGCCGTTGACGAACAGGAGCACGTCGTCGCCCGGGTTGAACGGCAGGTCCTCGAGGATCGGCTGCATCAGGAGCTCGGCCAGCCGATCCGCGGGCTCCAGCGGGGCGCGCCGGCGGCCGGGCTCGCCGTGGATGCCGATGCCGACCTCCATCTCGGCCGGGCCGAGCTCGAACGACGGCTTGCCGGCGTGCGGCACGGTGCACGCGGAGAGCGCGATCCCCATGCTGCGGCCGTGCGCGTTCACCCGCCGGCACAGCGCCGCGACCTCGTCGAGCGGTCGCCCGGCTTCCGCGGCGCCGCCGCAGATCTTCTCGGCGAGCACGGTCGTCCCCACGCCGCGCCGTCCGGCCGTGTAGAGGCTGTCCTCGACCGCCACGTCGTCGTTCACGAGCACGCCCTCGACCGAGGTGCCCGCCTCGCGCGCGAGCTCGGCGGCCATCTCGAAATTCATCACGTCGCCGGTGTAGTTCTTGATGATGTGGAGCACGCCGGCGCCGGCGTCGACCGCCCGCGTCGCCTCGGCGATCTGGTCCGGCGTCGGGCTCGTGAACACGGCCCCCGGACAGGCGGCGTCGAGCATGCCGCGCCCGACGAACCCGGCGTGCAGCGGCTCGTGCCCGCTGCCGCCGCCCGAGACGAGGGCGACCTTGCCCTTCTCCTTCGGCGCCGCGCGCGTGACGAAGAGCGGCGCGGTGTTCACCCGGAGCAGATCGGCGTGCGCCATCGCCATGCCCTCGACCGCCTCGCTGACGAGATCTTCCGGCGCGTTGATGAGCTTCTTCAATCCTGCCCTCCGCTCCGTTGGCGTCTGTTGGCGTCCGTTGGCGTCTGTTGGCGTCTGTTGCCGACCGCTATCGTCCGTGACCGCGCTGCTGCGGGCAGGATATCCCCATGGCGTCGCCTGCCGCGAGGGGGGATCTTTTCTCCGCGCCGTCCTATCCTCCGGGCCGTGGATCGACTCGCGCCCACGCTCCGCCCTCGCGGCCGCCCGGCGGGCTTCCAGCGCTGGAGAGAGCTGCTCTTCCTGCACTGGGAGACGCCGGCCGCCGCGCTCCGCGCCGTGGTGCCGCCCGGCCTCGAGCTCGACACGTTCGAGGGCAGGGCCTACGTCGGCGTCGTCGCCTTCACCATGCGCGACGTCACCCCGTGGTGGTCGCCGAGCGTGCCGGGGATCTCGAACTTTCACGAGCTCAACGTCCGCACCTACGTGCACCGGGAGGGGCGGGACCCGGGCGTGTGGTTCTTCAGCCTGGATGCGGCCAAGGCCCTCGCGGTCCTGGTGGCCCGGGCGGGCTGGCACCTGCCCTATCACCACGCCTCGATGGCCCTCGAGGCGCGGGACGGCGAGGTCCTTTACCGCAGCGAGCGGCGCTGGCCCGGCCCCGTGCCCGCGCGCTTCGAGGCGCGCTACCGCGTCGGCGCGCCGATCGGCCCCGCGGCGCCGGGGACGTTCGAGCACTTCCTGGCCGAGCGTTACCTGCTGTTCGCCGCGCGCGGGGGCGAGCTCCGGATCGGGCAGGTGCACCACGCGCCCTATCCGCTCCACCGCGCCGAGGTGAGCCACGTCGAGGAGAGCGTCGTGGCCGCGGCCGGCTTGCCCGCGACCGAGGGGGCGCCGCACGTGCTCTACAGCCCGGGCGTGGACGTCGATGTCTACGCGCTCGAGCCCGCCGCGCGGCCGGGGTGACGCGGCTGCCTCCGCGAGGCCGGCGGCCGCGTGGTCGACGGATCGCGCGCGCGCCTCAGTGCCTCTCGAGCCAGTGGATGACCTGGGACTCCAGGCCCGGCGCGGCCCCGAACCCGAGGCTCAGCGTCCCCGGGAAGCCGACGTGCCCGCCGAGCTGGAGCCACTGGACGTCGAGCAGCGGCGACAGCGGGTGGGCCTCGAGCACCGGCCGCACCGTGTCGAGCGGCACCATCGGGTCGGCCTCGGCGGCGACGAGCAGCGACGGGACGCCGAGGTCGCGCAGGCGCGGGGCCGCGCTCTCGCTTGCGTAGTACGCCTCCGGGCTCTGGTACCCGAACCAGCGCGTCATGATGCGGAGATCCCACTCGCGGATCGTGCGGATCGCGAGCGCCTCGCGGAGGGGCAGGGGCACGTCGCGGCGGGACGCGACGGCGCTGTACATCTCCTTCAGCCCCGACAGCACGTGCTGGCGGTACAGCCAGCGCTCCGGCCGATCGATGGCGGCGACGGACCGCGCGAGATCGAGCGGCGGGCAGATGGCCGCCACGGCGCGGAGGCGCGGATCGTGCGAGCCCGAGGCGGCGTAGCGGAGCGCGAGGTGCCCGCCGATCGAGTAGCCGACGAGGAGCACGCGCTCGTACCGGGCGAGCTCGGGGGAGGCCACGGCGGCGTGCAGATCGGAGAACAGGCCGGCGTGGTAGATGCCGGCCCCGTCGCCCCCGGCGCCGCGCAGGTTGACGCGCAGGGACGCGAGCCCGGCGCGCTCGGCCTGCGCGGCGGCCGAGACCACGTAGTAGCTCTCGGCCGTGCCGCCGAGCCCATGCACGATGACGAGGATTGCGCGCGCGCCCTCCCGGTGGCGGATCCTGCCGAGCAGCCGGACGGGCCCTGCAGGCGTCTCGTCGACGTGCACCGAGAACGGGGAGGTCGGGGGGAGCGCGGGGGCGCGAAGCTGATGCTTGAGCCAGGGAGCGATCGTCCAGAAGTGGCCGTGGAGGAGCCGCCGCATCGGGGCGGTCCTACCACGGCCCGCGCAGCGCTTCTAACGCGCCCGCGCGCTCACGGGCACACGACTTCGTCGGTCCCGGCGCAGTCGTTCCGGCACTCGTTGCACAAGGCGCAGGTGAGGGCCGCGTCGAAGATCGCGGCGCTCTCCGGGGCTGCCGCCCTGCAGGCATCGCACTCCGCTCCCGGGCGGCATGTGCGGATGCAGCTCACGTACTCGAGGCACGTCTCGCTGTCGGTGCACCTCCTGAGCTCGTCGGCGCAGTTCCCGTCGAACGCGCACGCGACGCACCCCTCGACGGAATCGCCGCACACGCCGGAGTTGTCGCACACGGGCGGCGGGACGGCCCGCCGGACGTGGAGCGTGAACGCGCCCGGCGTGGAGTCTCGGGCCCCGTCGACCACGACCACGACGGTCTGGCCGGCCTCGAGCCTGACCGTGACCTCCGAGTCCTCGGTCAGGGTGTCGTCGTTGCACCCGAGCTGAGGCCCCCGGCAGACGCCGTCGTGCACGTGGAGCATCGTGTCGAACTCGGACCCGAACGTGTCGAACACGTAGTCGCCCGTGACCGGCGCCGTGAACGCGTATCCCGCGTCGGGGCTGTCCGCGTCGCCGCACGTCTCCGTCACGGTGGCGCTCACGCTGTCGGGCCGCCCGACCGTGCTGCCGGTGATCGTCTGCGGCACCGCGGAGCCGAGCGTGCCCGCCGGGCAGCTCGGGGCGCTCCGCCGCGTGATGCTCAGCTCGAAGGTGCCCGTCTCGCCGTCGGCGCCGTCGACCACGACGTAGACGGTCTGGCCCGTGGCCAGATCGGCCGTGACGACGGCGTCGCCCGGGTCGGCGTTGCAGGCGATCTCGGCGCAGCCCCCCGCGTCGAGCAGCGCGAGGACGACGTTGTACCCGGACCCCGCGCTGTCGAAGGAGTACACGCCCGCGGTCGCGGCGGTGAACGCGTAGATGCGCTCGCTCGCGCTCGTCGCCACGCACGAGGGGGCGTACGTGCTCGACCCGCCGGCCGTCGTGCCGTTCACGATCTGCGGCACGGCGCTGCCGAGGTCCTGGCCCGGGCCCACCGTGCACGCGCACATCCCGGCCTGGCAGACCTGCGAGTCGTTGCACGCCGTGTTGCAGTCGCCGCAGTGCGCGGCGCTGGTCTGGACGTCGACGCAGGCGTCGCCGCAGGACGTGAGCCCCGAGCCGCAGTCCTCCGCGTCCTGGCAGGTGCCGGCCACGCAGGTCTGGTCCCCGTCGCACGCGTTGCCGCATTCGCCGCAGTGATCCGCGTCCGTCTCGGTGCTCACGCACGCGCCGCCGCAGTCGGTGAGCCCGTCGGAGCAGCCCTCCTGGCAGGCGCTGTCCTCGCAGACCTCGCCCTCGTCGCACGCGTTGTCGCAGCGGCCGCAGTGCTCCGCGTTGGACGCGGTGTCGACGCAGACGCCGTCGCAGTCGGTGCGCCCCGCGGCGCAGCCGCCGCCCTGGCAGGCGCCGTCCTCGCAGGTCTCGCCGTCCTCGCAGGCGCTGTTACAGCTCCCGCAGTGCGCCTCGTCGCTCTGGAGATCGAAGCACCCGTCGCCGCACGCCGTCTGGCCCTCGTCGCAGCCCACGCAGGTGCCCGACACGCACGTCTCGCCATCGTCGCAGGCGGCGCCGCAGGCGCCGCAGTGATCCGGGCTGGACGTGGTGTCGACGCAGACGTCGTCGCACGAGGCGAGCGGCGCGACGCACGTGGGCGGGGTGGTCGTTCCGCCGTCCGAGCACGACGCCACGGAGGCGAGCACCGCCGCGGCGAGCCAGAGCAGGGTGTACGTCGGCGCGAGCCTGGAGCGCGATCTGAGCTTTTGCATGAGCCTTCCCTCGGCAGAGATGCCGGCGACGGGGGTCGTGAAGAGCAGCTACCGGGGAGGATACGCTGATGGCCTTCCAGGCTGTCAATGCTCGCGGGCCCGCGTTGAAGGCGCGTTCACGCGGCTCGCTGTCGTGCGTCAGGGCCGCGGCGGCCCCTCCGCTGCCTCGCGCCCATGCGCCCGCTGCGCCGCGGGCGACGCGGCGCCGCCCAGCCTCGAGGCCGGCAGGAACTGGAGCAGCGTGAGCGCCTCGGCCACGTCGTCGTGGCCGATGAGGCCCAGGTATCGCTCACCGTCGTACACCGCGACCACAGGGGCGCTCTTCTCGGACATGAGCCGCGCCACATCGTCGAGCGACCGATCGGCGCCCACGCGGACGACGTCGCGCCGCATGATCCCGGCGACGTAGGCGCCGCCCGCGCCCTCGGCGAGCGCGCGGATCACGTCGGCGCGCGTCAGGACGCCGATCGGCTCCCCCTCGAGCAGGACCGCGAAATCGGACTGGTACGTCGTGAGAATGTGCTCGGCCGCGTCGTGCACGCGGTCGCACGGCGACAGGGCGATCGCGCGGCGGTTGTAGGCGCGCCCGACGGGGACGCCGCCGAGGACCGATCTCGCACGCTCGGCCGCCCGCTCCTGCGACGCGCCGAGGAAGACGATCACCGCGATGAAGGCGAGCACCAGGTGGCCAGACAGCAGGCCGACCGCGAACAGGCCGACGGCGATCACCTGCCCGATCGCGGCGGCCGCGGACGTCGCGCGCGCCGGGCCGACGGCCATCGACAGCCCCGCCCGGAGCACGCGCCCGCCGTCGAGCGGCAGGGCGGGGATCATGTTGAACAGCGCGAGCGCCATGTTGGCGCCGAGGAGCCAGAGGAGCGCCGTCTGCAGCGACGGGGTCGAGGCCGCGCCGAGCTCGGTCAACGCCGGGAGGAAGCCGAGGAGGGCGCCCGCGAGCAGGAGCAGCGCGGCGAGGGCGACGTTCACGGCGGGGCCGGCGAGCGCGATGAGCAGCTCGTGGAGCGGCCTCTGCGGGCGGCCCGAGAGCATGGCGACGCCGCCGATCGGCAGGAGCAGGATCTCGCGCACCGTGAGCCCGAAGCGCCGGGCCACGAGGCTGTGACCGAGCTCGTGCAGGGCCACGCAGGCGAAGAGCGCCAGCATCAGCGCGGCGCCGAACAGCGCCCCCCGGGCGCCGTGGCGGCCGCTCCACTGGAGCGCGCCGACGGCGACGATGAGGCCGAACGTCGCATGCACGTTGACGTCGATCCCGGCGACCCGGGCGACCCTGAATGACCACTTCATCTTTCTGGCAGTCAAAGCAACGCGCGTACCGTGGTTCACGGCGCCGCGGGCCGGATCACGGACGCTTTTCCGCGGCGTGGCGCCGCAGCGGGGCATTTCGCACCGGGCCCCGAGGCGGCGTTGTTGGCGCGGGAACATCCGGAGAGCGCGCCTGACATGGAGCCGCGGGGCAGGCGAGGAGCGCCGTGAGCGCGCACCCGCGCGCGCCGCCCTGTTCGCCGCTGCGTGGGCTCGCCAGGCGCGCGCTCGCCGCGCAGGCGGATCTTTTCGGGACGGCAGAGGGCCGCAGATTGCCGGAGCGCGGGAGGCGGTCTACACGGCGAGGGCGCGCGAGCGAGGGCCTGCCATGACGCAAACCGCTACGAGCACGGACAAGTTCCCCCCGCAGATCAAGTACATCATCGGAAACGAGGGGTGCGAGCGCTTCAGCTTCTACGGCATGAAGAACATCTTAACGTTCTTCATGATCAACTACATGTTGATCCACGAGCACGTGGCGAAGGCCAACTACCACCTGTTCGTGAGCGCCTGCTACTTCTTCCCGCTCCTCGGCGGCTTCCTCTCCGACCGCTTCTTCGGGAAGTACCGGACGATCCTCTGGCTCTCGCTCATCTACTGCGCGGGGCACGCCTGCCTCGCCCTCTTCGAGAGCACCCCGACCGGGTTCTACGCGGGGCTCGCGCTCATCGCCCTCGGCTCGGGCGGGATCAAGCCGTGTGTCTCCGCGCACGTCGGCGACCAGTTCTCGGAGGAGAACAAGCACCTCGTCAAGCACGTGTTCGCCCTCTTCTATTGGATCATCAACTTCGGATCGTTCTTCGCGTCCGCGCTGATCCCGAAGACGCTCGAGTGGTTCGGGCCGAGGGTAGCGTTCGGGATCCCGGGCGTTCTCATGCTGATCGCGACGCTCGTGTTCTGGATGGGGCGCGACAGGTACGTGCACGTGCCCCCGACCGGCAAGAACCCGCACTCGTTCCTCCGCGTCCTCTGGGGTGCCCTCCGGGGCGGGCGCGACGGGCGTGGCGGCGCCGCGCGCGGGCACTTCCTCGACGCGGCGCGCGGCGATCACCCCGAGGGCGCCATCGAGGGCGCCAAGGCCGTCCTGCGGGTGATGACGATCTTCGCCCCGATCCCGGTGTTCTGGGCGCTGTTCGATCAGAAGGGGTCGACCTGGGTCGTGCAGGCGACGCGCATGGACCTCGACGTCCTCGGTCACCGGCTCGCCCCGTCGCAGCTCATGGCGCTCAACCCGCTCATGGTGATGCTGATCATCCCGTTCAACACGATGATCCTCTATCCCGCCCTCGAGCGGCGCGGGTTCCGGCTCTCGGCGCTCGGCCGCATGACGGCGGGCATGGCGGTCGCGGGGCTGTCGTTCGTCGCGGTCGCCGCCATCGAGCTCACGATGACGTCGGGCAGCGCGCCCAGCGTGCTCTGGCAGGCGGGGCCTTACCTGCTCATCACGTTCGCCGAGGTGCTCGTGTCCACCACGGGCCTCGAGTTCGCCTATTCCCAGGCGCCGCGCGAGATGAAGAGCACCATCATGAGCTTCTGGAACCTCACCGTGACCGTGGGCAACCTGATCACCGCCGGCGTCGCGGCGCTCAACGTGTTCACGGGCGCGATGCAGTACCTGTTCTTCGCGGCGCTCATCTTCATCGCCGCCGTCGTCTTCGGGCTCCTCGCGCGGCGCTACGTGGTGGTCGACTACTTCCAGCGCAGGCACGCCGGGGCCGCGCCCGCCCCCGCCTCCTGACGCGCGCTCAGCCCTCGCGGCGGGGCTCCTCGTCGTCGAGGTCGGCCTCGGCCGGCGGCGGGACGCGGACCCGCACCGTGCGGATCTGCCGGGGGCTCGCGTCCACGATGTGGAGCTCCGCCCCGCCCGGGGTCGTCAGGACGTCGCCGGGCGCGGGGATGCGCCGGGCGAGCCCCATGCAGAGGCCGGCGACCGTCGACCAGCGCACGTCGTCCGGCAGCTCGATCGCGAGCTGCCGGCTCAGCTCGTGGACCGGCATGTCCCCGGGCACGAGCGCCGACCCGTCCGGCTCGCGCTGGATCGTCTCCTGCGATCGCGCGTGCGCCTCGTTCTCGGCGAAAATCTCGCCGACGAGCTCCTCGACGAGGTCCTCCATCGTGACGATGCCGATCATCCCGCCCTGCTCGTCGACCACGACGGCGAGCTGGATCCGCCGCCGCTTCATCTCGGCGAGCAGATCGACGGCCGGCATCGACCCGACGACGAAGTACGCCGGGCGGAGGACGCTCTCGAGCGAGAACTGCCCGTCGCCCCAGAGCAGCGCGAGCACCTCCTGCATCGTGACGTAGCCGATCACGTTGTCGTTCGACCCCTCGTGGACGGGCATCCGCGTGTGGCCGTGATCCAGCACGGTGCGCCGCACCTCCTCGGCCGTCGCCCCGCGCGGGAGCGCCACGACGCGGCCGCGCGGGAGCATCACCTGGAGCGCGGTGAGCCCGGCGAAATCGAGGGCGCGGGAGGCGATCTCGCCGGCGCGCCTGTCGACCGAGCCCGCCTCGGCGGCCTCGTCGACGATCTGCTGGATCTCCTCGGGCGAGATGCGCGCCTCGACGAAGTTCGTGCGGTCGCCGAAGATCCGCAGCACCACGTTCGAGCTCGCCGTGAGCAGCCAGACGAGCGGGCGCGCGAGCGACGACAGCCCGCGGAGCGGCGGGCCGACGAGCATCGCGTACCGCTCGGCGGTGCGGAGCGCGAGCGACTTCGGGACGAGCTCGCCGAGCACGAGCGAGAGGAACGACACGAGCGCGACCACCGTGGCGAGCGCGAGCTCCTCGGCCGCGTCCCCGATGAACGGCACGGCCCGGAGCACCGGCTCGAGGTCCTTCGCCAGGGTCGACCCGCCGAAGGCGCTCGCCGTCGCGCCGACGACGGTGATGCCGATCTGCACGGTGGCGAGGAAGCGCTCCGGGTTGTCCCGGAGGCGCTTGACCGCGCGCGCCCGGCGGCTCCCCGACTGCACGAGCTGGTCGAGCCGCGTCTTGCGGATCGCGACGACCGCGATCTCGGCGCCCGAGAAGACGCCGTTCACGAGCACGAGGGCCAGGATGACGAGGATCTCCGAGAGAATGACGGCTCCTTCCGAGGCGGTCCGGGTGCATAGCGCGTCGGCCGCCGGCGCGGCAGGGGCATCGCGCCGGCGAGCGGGGCCGGCGCGCCGCGCTGAGCCCGGCTCAGGCGCCCTGTCGGTCGGCGCCGTACGCGCGCTCGACGCGGCAGACGCGCACCTCGTACGCCTCGTACCAGTCCGCGCGCCCGCGCGCCTGCGCGGCGCGGTGCTCCTCGTGCTGCCGCCACGCGCGGATCGATTCGAGGTCGCGCCAGTAGGAGACCGTGATCCCGTGGCCGTCGGCCGAGCGCACGCTCTCGATGCCGAGGTAGCCGGGCTGTTCCCGGGCGAGGGCATCCATCCGCTCGCCCATCGCGCCGTAGCCGTCGTCTCCGGGCGTCCGGCGCGAGGTGAAGATGACGGCGTAGTAGGGGGGCTCGAGGTCAGGGCAGGGGAACCGCATGCCCCATCATGCCGCAACCCGGGTGGGCCGCGCAGGCCGGCACGATGCCGCGACGCCGCGACGTGGGGCGGCGCGGCGCGGCGGGGTCAGGCCGCCGCGCCGCGGCGGGGTCAGGCCGCCTTGCTGGCCCGCCGGTCCCGGACCGCCTGGGCGAGCAGATCGAGCACCGGCACCGTGTCGCTCCAGCCGAGGCACGCGTCGGTGATGCTCTGGCCGTAGGTGGGGAGCTTGCCCGGCGCGAGATCCTGCCGGCCGCCCACGAGGTGGCTCTCGATCATCACGCCGAGGATGTCCCGCGAGCCGGCGCGGAGCTGGTCGGCGAGGTTCTCGGCCACGGCCCGCTGGCGCGCCGGGTCCTTCTGGCTGTTGCCGTGGCTGCAGTCGACCATCATCCGGCGCGGCAGGCCCGCCTTGGTCATGCGGTCGCCGGCCTCGCGGACGTGCTCGGCCGAGTAGTTGGGCCCGCGCTGCGAGCCGCGCAGGATCACGTGGCACGCCGAGTTGCCGCGCGTCGCCACGATCGCGGAGATCCCCTGCTTGGTCACGGACAGGAAATGGTGCGCCTCGCGCGCGGCCCGCACGGCGTCGACCGCGATCTGGACGTCGCCCTCGGTGCTGTTCTTGAAGCCCACGGGGCACGACAGGCCGGAGGCGAGCTCGCGGTGGATCTGGCTCTCGGTCGTGCGCGCGCCGATCGCCCCCCAGGAGATGAGGTCGGCGATGAACTGCGGCGAGATCGTGTCGAGGAACTCCGTCGCGCTCGCGAGCCCGAGCTCGGCGATGTCGCGGAGCAGCCCGCGGGCGACGCGGAGCCCCTTGTTGATCGAGAAGCTCCCGTCGAGGTCCGGGTCGTTGATGAGCCCCTTCCAGCCGACCGTGGTGCGCGGCTTCTCGAAGTAGACGCGCATGACCACGAGCAGGTCGTCGCTCAGCCGGTCGCGCTCTTCCCGGAGCCGCGCGGCGTACTCCAGGGCGGCCTTGGGGTCATGGATCGAGCAGGGGCCCACCACCACGAGGAGCCGGTCGTCCTCGCCCGAGATGATGCGCTCGGCGGCCTTGCGCGCGAACGCCACGGTCTCGGAAGCCGCGGGGCTGACGGGGATCTCTTCGATAAGGATCGCGGGGGGGATCAAGGGCCTGAGCCCTGCAATACGAAGGTCGTCGGTCGAGTAGTACATCGTTGAGGTTCCAGCATAGCGCGTTGCGATATGCCCCGACTACCCACACGTTGGACGGACGCGCTTTCTCCTCGTCGGTCGGTTCGTCGGTCGGTTCGTCGCGCGTTTCGCTCGGTTTCGCTCGACCTGGAGATTTGTCTCGCGGGCGCTCGCGGGCTGCCGAGGGCGTCCAGGGCGCTGGGGCCGCCGGCCGGCGCCGCCCGCTCATGCGTCCGCCGGCGCGTGCGCCTGCTCCGCGCCGCGCTTCAGGCGGACCGGCCTGCCGCCCGGGGGTGGCCGGCGGGGCGCCGCAGCCGGCCTCGCGCTCGCGCCGACCGCGCGGGTGGGTCGCTCCGGCGGCGCGGCCGGCGGTGCGGCCTGCTCCCCGGCGCCGCGCGCCGCGGGGCTCGGCGGCCGCCGGCGCTTCGGGGCTGCGCGGGGCTCCTCGATCTGCGCGCGCAGCGAGGCGATCGCGCGCGTGCGCCACTTGTAGGCCGTCGACAGGGGGATCCCGTGCTGCTCGGCGACGGTCGCCATCGGCACGCCTTCGATGTCGTGCTCGATGAGGATCCGCTGCTCCTCCTCCTGGAGGGCGCCGAGCCGCGACAGGATGAGCGAGCGCGTCTGCTCCGCGTCGATCTGCTCCTCGGCGTTCGGGCGCTCATCGGCGACGCGCGGGGGCCCACCGGAGGACAGCTCCTCGCGCCGGTGGTGCGCCCGGTCGCGGTAGTGGGCCGCCACGTGGACGGTGATCCGGTTGAGCCACCGCTCCGGCCGCGCGCGGAGCGGATCGTACGTGGGGAAGCTCTGGTATCCCGCGAGGAAGACGTCCTGGAGAATGTCGCGCCGGTCGCGGCGTGGGACCCCGAGCCGCTTGAGCCAGTTCCAGACGGAGTCGTAGGTCTTGCCCCGGAAGAGCCGTACGAACGCGCGCTGTCTATCCAGCGGCATCAGCGGAGCGGAGGCGCGGTGCGGTTGTCCCATGCTCGCTTAGTTAGGAGGAGCCGATCTCTCATCTCAAAGAAACGTCATCACCCCCTGAAATAGGTCCTTCTGTCCGCTCGGCAACGCGGATGAGGGGCAGGGCGAACGAGAAGAGAGCTCGGTGCTTCTCCTGGCGCTCGAAGGGGTTTTTTGATCTGGATCGCTGTGCCGGACGCGGCGGAGAGCGGCTCTAGAATGCCGGGGAGGGCGGACTGGGGGGCGCGGCTCTGGCGCGGAGCGCGCGGAGCGCTGCGGTTCGTTCGGCGCTCAGGCGGCCAGCAGGGAAGCGCTGTTCGTGCTCGACGAGGCGGCGGTTCGCCTCCGCGTAACGGCCGCTCGAGAACGCGGCGATCGCGCCGTCGATGAGGGCGCGCTCCGCGGCGATCTCCTGGTCCCTCGACACGGCCGCCGGCGCCGCGGCCTCGCGGGCGGGCGGGGGCGCGACGCCGGCGGGACGTGGCGCGGATCTTCGTCCGGAGAGCGCCTCGGCGCCTGCCCGCGCGTTCGAGGCGCCCGCGCTCGCGCCGCCCGGCGGAGCGTCCGGCGCTGCAGCGGCGCTCGGCGGCGGGGCTGCGTCCGTGGGCGGCGGCGCCGCCTCTGCGGGCGGCGGCGCGGCCTCGGGCGGCGGCGGTGCGACGGCGGCCATGACGGGCGCGGTCGCAGCGGGATGTCCGGCGGGGGACCGGGGCGCGGCGGCGCGCAT
Source organism: Sorangium sp. So ce406 (assembly GCF_051474675.1). Taxonomy (NCBI): domain Bacteria; kingdom Pseudomonadati; phylum Myxococcota; order Polyangiales; family Polyangiaceae; genus Sorangium; species Sorangium sp. So ce406. The sequence goes on from NZ_CP150340.1 coordinate 3,289,783, forward strand.
CGCGCCCAGCACGATCGCGAAGGACACGGCGGCGCCTGCCAGCGGGACGGCCACGGCGGCGGCGGCGTGGAGCGCGCCGGCCGGCGTGGGGACGGCGCCCGTGGAGGGGAGCCTCCGTGACGACAGCGCGCCGCGGGCGCGGCGGTAGAGCCTCGCGAGCAGCGTGCCCGCGACGTCGCGATCGGCGCGCGCCTCCTGGACCAGGGCGCTAGCGCCGAAGGGCATGAGCGCGAGACCGCGGCCGCGCTGGCGCGCCTGCCACCGCCGCATCGCCGCCTCGACGTCCATCCAGGCGAGCCGGTGGCGGCTCCACGCGGTGCTCAGGGGGATCGAGAGCTGCTGGGCGATCTCGGCCATGTCGATCTCCTCGATCTCGTGGGCGACGAACACGCAGCGGCGCTCGAGCGGCACCTCCTCGAGCAGCTTGTCGAGCACGCAGCGCCGGTCCCTCGCGATGGCGCGCTGTTCGGAGTCGGGCGTGGCGTCGGGCAGCGCCTCGAGGTCGTCGAGCGGCCGGAGGCGCTCGCGCCGGCGGTGGGCCCGCCGGAAATGGTTCGACGCCTGGTGGGTGGCGATGCCCATGAGCCACGACCGCACGCTGCCCCGGCTCGGATCGAAGCGCGGCAGCGCGCGGTAGGCGCCGGCGAGCACCTCCTGGGCGACATCGTCGATGTCCTGCGCCCGGACCCCGAGGCGCGCGAGGTAGCGGGCGATGAACGAGAAATGCTCATCGGTGATGGCCGCCATCAGGGCGTGGGAAGGTTCCTCGGACGTGCTTTTGCGTGACGCTGCCCCCATCTGTTCCCCCTCGTTCCCCTCGTTTCCCCTCGAGCGCGGCGACGTCGCCGCCGCGGAGCTGGTCAATGCCGCGCCCATGCGCCCCGACCCACGAGAGCGCGCCGCGCGGGCGCCTCGATCCCCCCGACGAGGCCGAAGTCGACCCGGAGGCCGACGAGCCCGCCGGCAGACGGCGGGACCCAGAGGACGGCCGTCGGGCTCTCGACGCGGAGCTCCGAGAGGCGGAGCATGATGTCTCCGTAGATCTGGACGGCGAGCCAGTCGGAGAGCGGCAGCTCGACACCGGCGCGCGGCCCCGTGGCGAGCCAGAGCGTCGATGTCTCGTCGAGCGAGACGCCCCGGGTGGCGGTCGTCACGACGCCGAGCGACACGAACGCGCAGGCGAAGAGATAGCGCACCTGCGAGCACGGCACCGCGCTCGCGGCCGCGAGCCAGGTCGAGACGATTCCCCGGTCGACGCTCATCTCGGCGGGCCACTGGACGAGGCCCTCCAGGCCGAGCGAGAAGGAGGGATAGCGGAGCGCGGCGTGGAGCACCGTCCCGGGGCTCGTGTCCTGGAGCAGCCCGAACACCGCGGCCCCCGTGAACCCGACCCTGAGCTCCGGCCCCGCAGGGCGCACGGGCAGCTCGGCCGCGACCTCGACGGGGGGCGCGGGCGGCGGGGGCGGCGGGGGCGCGGGCTGCACGCGCAGGCTCGGGTCGAGCGCGACGCGCAGCGAGAGCGCCATGTTCATGACGAGCTCTCTGCAATCGTCGTTGTAGGCGACCAGGTGGCGCGACCACGTGACGGCGCCGTCCGCGTCGTGGAGATCCATGGTGGCGTGCATCTCCCGGCCGGGGCCGCGGAAGATGAGGGTCCTGGCCTGCAGGGCCGCCGCGGGCTCCACCGGGTCGTAGCCGAGCTGCCTGGCCATCTCCTCGCGAAGGAGCCCCTCGCCCGGGCAGCGCTCGGCCCCCGGGGCGCGCCGGTACTCGAGCTGCACCGCCGCCCGCGGCGGCGAGGCCCCGGCGCGCGAGGGCGAGAGCAGGGCCGCGGCCGCCGCGGCGAGGCACGCCCGCGCGAGGGCCCTCGGCCGCCTCGGCGCCGCTCCGCCGGTCCCGGTGTTCCTCGCTGACGTTGCGGACATGGTGCTCATCGCGGCGTGATGACGCGCTCGTTCAGGCCAGGGTTCGAGTGCGAAAGGGCCGCATCTCCCCGAGGCGCGGCCAGGTGGCTCCGCTACAGGGCGTCCACGGGCAGCGCGAGCCCCACGCCGACCACCGCGGAGAGCGGCGGGACCTGCCATATCTCCCGGTTGTTCACCCAGAGCGATGGACGGCTATGGTTCGTGCGCAGCTCCGCGAAGCCGCGCAACGACAGGTGCGCGGAGAAGGGCCAGTCTCCGGCGGCCCGCAGGCCGACCGAGCTGACCCAGGGCTTGCGCGCCTGGATGCTGACATCCGGGTCGCTCGTGATCTGCAGCTCGCCCGCGTCGAACACCGCGCACACCGACAGGACCCCGCGGTGACCGCAGATGTCGAGCGCCGGCATCGCGAGGCTCGCATGCACGAGGACGCCATCCGCGAAGGTGTCCGCCAGCGAGGTGAGCATGCGCGCCTCGACGGAGATCGACAGGCTCGGCCAGCGGAACGTGGTCGCGAACGACGCGCCCCCGGCGAGCGCGGGCAAGAGCCCCACCGCGAGCAGCGGGGACGCGGAGATCTCGCCGCGCAACATGTGATCTTCCTCCTGCGCCTCCCGTTGCGTTTGCTGCGTCTCCCGTGGTGATTCAGACCGAGGCGTATCCGCGTGCGCCGAGGCCGTTGCCATGGAAACAGCGAGCATGGCGGCGCAACCGACGCGTACCATCGGCGTACCGGTCAGGGCGGGATCTCTACCGCACCGGGCGGAGTGAACGCCTCGATCCGAAGCACCCCGCCGCCTCCCCTCCGGCCGCTACACCCCCCCATGTGCCCCCCCTCCTCAACGTCTCCCGTGCCCGTGGGACACTGCACCTCGGCCGTGCGGCGGAGGTGGGCTCGGCCTCATCGCTCCCACGTCGTGATCTTGTAGATACTGACTTTGGCGCGCAGGTAAAGCCTTTTGTGTGCGCGTAAGAGCGCACGAGGGCGCATTGTATTTTGACTCTTTGATTTCTCTCTTTCGAGAGATTTTTGTCATCCCGCAGGTCGTGCGATGGAACCCTAGGTGCAAGACCGTTCTCTGTCGTTGCTGTTCTGGTAATGCCTGATGTTCATTCAGGAAACGCCTTATTCCGCGCCTTCGGGCCCTCTTCACTGGGCGCGCGTGGCGAGGCGGCCTTCAGTGGCTGTTCCTGTCCGGACGTGTCGTGCAGCAGAAGGTGCTGGGCCCGGTGAAGATCACGTCTCCGACCGGCTCTCCGCCGCGCGGCTCGCAGCTCCCGGGCTCGTTGACGTGCCAGACCGCCCTCATGCTCTTGGGCTGGACCCCGGGCGTCGGGGCGAGGCAGCCCGGGTCTTTGCCCGACGCCGTGCCGGCGGCGAGCAGAACGCTGCATGCCCCGTCCCGGTAAGAAAGGAGCGTCAGAGAGCACTCGCTGCCTGTCGGGGGGCCGCACTCGCACCGCGTGCAGCGGCGCTCGTCCTTCATGTCGTCGTAGAGCACGACCTGCACCGGGTACTCCGGCGGGCAGGTCACCTCCCCCTCGCCGAGGTGCATGATGCACTGGGAGAAGTCCTGCATCTGCTCGGCCGGCACGCACGTCTTCTCCAGCGTGGCGCAGGTGTCTTCCCGGGTCACGCCGGCGCACGCCTTGCCGGAGCGATACCACCGCGGGAACGGGGAGACGATGAGCGGCACGGGCGGCAGCTCCTCGCGGGGCTCGCAGGGCGTGACCCTGGGCGAGCCGAGCAAGAGCGCCTTGTGATCGCTCGCCAGGGCGTCGCTCGGCACGCAGGCGCCATTCAGGATGTCCCGGGCGCCCTGAAGCGGGAGCCCCGCTCCGTCGCACCTCGCCGACGCGGCCGTCCTGAGGCCGTCGGGCAGGGCGCAGGCCGGCTCGCTGCACCGGCACGGGTTGCACATGAAGGGATCGTCGAGGGACTCGTACCCCTTGTACACCGTGGCAGGGGCGGATGCAGGGCACTGCGGCTCATCCACCGTCCTGCCGACCCAGAGCAGGGCCGGGCCGTCGAAGCCCACCGGAGCCCGGTCGACACACTGTCCGCTGCACGTGCCGCACCCGGCGATGCACGCATCAGGATCGAGCGCCGTGCTGCACTGTTGCGAGCACGTCAGATAAACCGAGGTGCTATCGATGATGGTGCAACTTCCGAGGCTCGCGGCGAACAGCAGCGCAAGCGCGAGACGGGTCTTCTTCATGAGATCTCCTCTTCGGGAAGAGCTCGCGGCCCCCGACTGGCGCTCGGCTTACTACAGATCCGATCGTTTCAGGCAAGGACGCGCCGGAAACGCCGACGAATCACGCTGCGAGGCGCATTGCGGTCTGGCCTGGCGAATTCTAAGCGATCGTGAGGGCAGGCTGCTTTTGTCCGCGCCGCGCCACGTCGGGCGCCATGTTTCATTTTTCGAAATGGCGACTCGCCTCATGGCGTATGCCTCTGTTGTCGAGCGCGACGGGACGCAAGCGAGCGCCACGGAACACAGATGAACGCAACGGAGCACAACCGGCTCGCTCGCCGCCTGGACGCGGGGCATGCGCGGCGTGCTGTTCCGACAGGCGAGCTGCGCGCCGGTCTGTATCCATGCGCGCGAGCGCCTCTGGCGGTCGTGAAAAGCGCTCGCGAGGCGCGCTTGCTGCGTTACGCTCGGGTCCAGATGAGTGGGGATCCATCCGGTAACGAGCCCGCGCTGCAGCACCCGGCGCCCCGTCCTCAGGAAGAAGCCGCTTCGCGGGGGGCGCCGAGCGACGCGCTGGTATCGTCCGCGACCGTCTCGCTCTCGTCCGGGCGTCGCTACGAGATCGAGGCGACCCTGTCGGGCGATCGCCTCGTCGTCCGCGGCAGGGACGGTGAGCTGGTCTTGCAGATGGAGATCACCGAGGCCGGTCCGGTCCTGTCGTTCTCGGCGCCGAGCGGCGAGCGCGCCGGCGCGTGGGGGGACGAGCCCTCCGCGCCGCCGCGGCGGGCGACCTGGGCGCCGCAGTCCGCGATCGTCCCCCCCGCGAGCGCGAAGGGCTACCCGTCGGAGGGCGAGGCCGACCAGGCGATCCAGGTGCCGCGGGCCATGCCGCTGCCCACGATCAAGCTCCCGCGCGATGCCGAGCTGCTGGAGCTCGACGGCGGCAGCGCGCGGTCGGGGGTCACCCTCCGGCGGTCCGCCGGCGAGCCCGGCGAGGGCAGCGCCGCGCCGACGCCGTCGGGCGCAGCGGCCCCCGGGCCGCCCCCGGAGCCGGACCAGCGCGGAACGCCGCGCGCGCTGCCCTCGATCAGCTTGCAGCAGTACGCGGCCCTGTGCGCCGAGTCGTCGGTCGGGGTGGCCTCGTCGTTCGACCGGGCGCTCCTGCGCCACGGCATCGCGGACCGGGACCTGTGGAGCGCGGTCGATCGGAGCTGGCAGGACCGGCTCGAGCGCGAGCCGATGCTCACGCTGCGCTGGATGGAGCTCACCAACCGTTACCGCGAGCACCTGACGCGCCGGTAGAGCCCCGCGGCGCCGGGCCGCGCGGCCCGTGAATTCCTGCTAGAGCAGCGCCCCGCGCTCGCCGGGCGAGCTCCCGGGATCTGGAACACGAGGCGGCGGAAGGAGACGCCTGATATCCTTCCCGTTCTCTCGTCTTCCTGTGAACATCGACAAGAAGCGGCGCCGGTCCGGGAGAGCGCGCGAGCGCGGCGTGGGCCTGGCGTCGGCGTCTGGAGTCTCAGTGCAGGGTCTGCTCGAAGCCATCAGAAAAGCCTGTCTTCCGGGCCTCTGGTCCCAGGGCGTGAAGCTCGCCCGCGAGGGCGCCGCCTTCGGCCGGGAGGACCGCGGCGAGTCCGTCGTGATCCGCGTCAAGGCGGCGGGCCAGCCCGTCGCGCCCACCGTCACCCTCTACCCCGCGGACGCCGAGTGGACGTGCGACTGCGGCGGCAAGGTCGATCCGTGCGCCCACGCCGTCGCGGCGGCCATATCGCTCTCGCAGCCGGCCGCGCCGGCCCAGCCGCCCGCGCCGGCCCAGCCGTCCGCGCCAGGCCAGACGGCCGCGCCGGCCCAGCCGCCCGCTCCAGGCCAGCCGGTCGCCCCGGGCCAGCCGGTCGCGCCCGCCTCGCCGGCCGCGCCAGCCTCGCCGGCCGCGCAGACCCGCCCGTCCGCGCCGACCCAGCCAGCGCGGCTGCGGTACCGGCTCCGGCGCAAGGGCCTCGTGCTCTCGCTCGAGCGCATGATCGTGCACGCGAGCGGCGCCGAGGAGCCGCTCCGGGTCTCGCTCGCCAGCCTCGCGGGCCGGATCGCGCGGGCCCCGATGAGCGCCGACCGGCCCGGGCCGAAGCTGCCCGAGCTCTACCCGACCCACGAGGACCTCGCGGTCGACCGGCTCGTGGGCACCAAGCAGCACGGGTATTTCCCCTCGGATCGCCAGCCCGAGCTCTTCGCCGCGCTGGCCGGCGTCGCCGACGTGGAGCTCGACGGCGCGCCCGTCCGCGTCTCCAGCGAGGCGATCGGCCCCCGCGCCGCGGTCCGCGATCACGACGACGGCGTCGCGCTCGTCGTGGAGCGGGACCCGCGCATCGACGAGGTGATCGCGTCGGGCGTCGTCCGGTGCGGCGGCACGCTGCACCTGCTCCGCGAGACGGACCTCACCGGCCCGAAGCTCGAGCGCCTCCCGCTCCGGCGGGTGTTCCCGCGGGGAGATCTCGGCAAGCTCGTGACCCAGGTCCTGCCGGAGCTCACGAAGCGCGTCCCGGTCACCGTCCAGAGCCAGCGCTTGCCCCGCCCGGGCGGCGCGTCGCGGCCGCGGATCCTGCTCGAGCTCAGCCAGAAGGACCACACGCTCTCGGTCGTGCCCAGCCTCGTGTACGGCGACCCGCCCGAGGCGCGCATCGAGAACGGCCGGCTCGTGCACCTGTCCGGCCCGGTGCCGGTCCGCGACGAGGCCGCGGAGCGCGTGCTGCTCATCCGGCTGCGCGACGAGCTGCACCTCATCCCGGGCCGCCGGGTCGATTTCGACGGCGCCGAGGCGGTCCGCTTCGCCACGCGCCTCGAGGCCTGGGACGCCCGCGCCTTCGCCGAGGCGCGGGGCGAGCTGTTCGGCAGGGCCGAGCTCGTGCCGCGCTTCGTCATCGACGACCGCACGTTCGACGTCGACTTCGAGCTCGCGACGGGGCGGGACGACGGCGCCGCCGGCGACGGCGAGGGCGGCGGCGCGCCGCGGAAGCGCGCGGACGCCGCGGCCGTGATCCGGGCGTGGCAGGACGGCCTGCCGCTCGTGCCGCTCCTCGGCGGCGGCTGGGCGCCGCTGCCCGCGGCGTGGCTCGAGAAGTACGGCGCGCGCGTCGCCGACCTGCTCGCGGCGCGGCGCGACGACAAGGAGGTGCCGCCCGCGGCCCTCCCGGCGCTCGCCGCCCTGTGCGACGAGATCGAGCACCCGCGCCCGTCCGGCTTCGACAAGCTGATGCCGCTGCTCGACGGCTTCGCGTCGCTCCCCGAGGCGCCGCTGCCCGACGACCTGACCGCGACGCTGCGCCCGTACCAGCGCCGCGGCGTCGACTGGCTGTCGTTCCTGCGCGACGCCGGCCTCGGCGCGGTGCTCGCCGACGACATGGGGCTCGGCAAGACGCTGCAGACGCTCTGCGCCGTGCGCGGGCGGACGCTCGTCGTATGCCCGCGCAGCGTCGTCCACAACTGGGCCGACGAGATCCGGCGGTTCCGCCCCGGCCTCCGGTTCGCGATCTACCACGGCGCGCGGCGCGCGCTCGACCCCGCGGCCGACATCACGCTGACGACGTACGCCGTGCTCCGCAACGACGTCGAGCTGCTCGCGGCGCAGGCGTGGGACGTGGTGGTGCTGGACGAGGCGCAGGCGATCAAGAACCCCGACAGCCAGGCGGCGCGGGCCGCGTTCGCGCTCCGCGCCGAGCTGCGCGTAGCGCTGAGCGGCACGCCGGTCGAGAACCGCCTCGACGAGCTCTGGAGCCTGCTGCACTTCACGAACCGCGGCCTGCTCGGCGGGCGCAGCGCCTTCCAGGACCGCTACGGCCGGCCGATCGCCGAGGGCGCGGCCGGCGTGGCGGCGGAGCTGCGGCAGAAGATCCGCCCGTTCGTGCTGCGGCGCCTGAAGCGCGAGGTGGCGCCCGAGCTGCCGCCGCGCTCGGAGATGGTGCTCTACTGCGAGCTCGAGGAGGCCGAGCGCGAGCTCTACGAGGCCGTGCGCGCGGCCACGCGCAAGGACGTGGTGGCGCGGCTCGCGGAGGGGGCGAGCGTCATGGCGGCGCTGGAGGCGCTGCTCCGCCTGCGCCAGGCGGCATGCCATCCGGCGCTGATCCCGGGATCGAGCGGCGGAGACGCGGGCCCGGCGTCGCGGACCACGCCGTCGTCGAAGGTGATGCGGCTGCTCGAGGCGCTGGAGGAGTGCGTGGCGGACGGCCACAAGGCGCTCGTCTTCTCGCAGTGGACGTCGCTGCTCGACCTCGTCGAGCCGCACCTCACCGCGGCGGGGATCCCGTTCAACCGGCTGGACGGCTCGACGCGCGATCGCGCCGGGGTGGTCGGGTCGTTCCAGTCGGCGGGCGGCCCGCCGGTGATGCTCATCTCGCTCAAGGCGGGCGGCACCGGCCTGAACCTGACCGCGGCGGATCACGTCTTCCTGCTCGACCCGTGGTGGAACCCGGCGGTCGAGGATCAGGCGGCCGATCGCGCCCACCGCATCGGGCAGCACCGCCCGGTGATGGTGCACCGGCTCGTCGCGAAGGACACGGTGGAGGAGGGGATCCTCGCGCTGCAGGAGCGCAAGCGCGCGATCGCGGGCGCCGCGCTGGGCGAGGCGGACCGGGCGGTGTCGCTCACGCGGGAGGACCTCCTCGCGCTGCTGCAGTAGCGCGCGGGGGCCTTTCGCGAGGGGCGTTCACGCGCGCCGCCACCTGCTGCTCACCTGCAGCTCACGTCGATCGAGCCCGGCGGCTGCACGATCTTCTCGGCGGCGAGCTGCGCGTCCGCGACGCCGAGCTGCCCGTGATCGTTGCTCCCGAAGCAGGAGATCGAGCCGTCGTCGTACACAGCGCAGATCGAGTCGGTGTAAAAATTTCCAGCGAGCGCCAGCACCGGTCGCTGCGTGAAGATCGGCGCCAGGGGCTGCGGGGGAACGCCCGGCTCGAACCTGTTGGTGACGGCGCACTCCACCTTTCCGGCCGCGGTCAGCCAGCAGGAGCGCCCGACGCGGTCGGCATAGGTGCCGTCGACCACCTCGCCGGGCGCGCCGCCCGTGCTCTCGCGGCACCTGAACCCGTCCGGCCCGACGCGGCACTCGGCGCGGCCGTTTTCCATGCGGAAGAGGTCCGGAGCGTCGAGCAGCGCCACGCCGAACGTGTCGACCGCGACCGACCTGCTGGCGGGCCCGATCCGGACCGGGCTCGTTCCGTGGTCGTGACCGGAGCAGAGCGCCTCTCCGCCGACCGTGAGCGCGCAGAGCTGGTCCCACGTCCCCGTCGCGATCCCGGCGGCGAGCACCCCCGTTCCCCAGGGCACGAAGCTGGCCGACGGGTCCGAGCTTCCGCCGCCGAACTGCCCCCAGCTGTTGGAGTTGCCCATGCACTGCGCCTCGCCGCCGGGCGTCCTCACGCAGATCGCGTTGCCATCCTCGCTGTTGAAGGTGGGCGATATCAGGATCTGGGCGACGGCGGGCGCGCCGGGCACGTCCGTGAACTGCGGCCCGAAGACGTGCGTGTAGATCCTGCCCGCGCACCGGAGGACGCCGCCGGGCCCGCCGTAGCAGACCGCCCGGTCGCCCACCGCGATCGCGACGAGCGCTTCGCACGGCTCCCCTGCCTGGTCGAGGAACGCGGTCTGCGACCCCTGCCACATGAAGCGATCCGGGCCAGGAGGCACCGGCAGAGCGGCCCTGGGCGCGGTCTCTCCTCCTCCGTCCCCACCGCCGCCGCCATCGCCGCCGCTGCTGCTGCTGCTGCTGCTGCTGCTCGACGAGATCGCTTCGGTGCCCGACGAGGACGACGCACCGTCGTCACCGCCGCTCCCACCAGCGCCGGAGCTGAAGTCCCGTACCGTCGTGGAGCAACCGAGGCTCAACGTGGCGGCGAGGATACCGATCGAGCGACAGCGCGTCGAAGAGAGCACTTCAGCCTCCTGGTGATGGTCAGACCGATCTCTCCTGCATTGCATCGGCTCGCGTGCGCGCGTCAACGTCATTGCAGCTCCGCGTCGGCCGCCTCACGCGCTTTCCTCCAGCGGGGCGAGCCGCGCTCGCGCTCTCGGCTTTTTCATTGCGCTTCGTGTCGCGTCGGGCGCCGCGGCGCGCGGTTGCGGGCATCGAGCGGCCATGGGATGAGCGGCCGTGATGCGAACCTCCACGCTCCCCCTCGTCGCGCTGCTGACGTCGCTCGCTGCGTGCACCGGCAACGGCCCGCGCGAGCCGGCGCCCGAGCCGACTCCGCCCGCCCCGCCTGCGGAGCCCGCCGAGCCACCCACCGCGCCGGCGCCGACGACGCAAGCGCCGACGACGCAGGCGCCGACGACGCAAGCGCCGACGACGCAGGCGCCGACCGCTTCCGGGCCGACGACGCCGGCGCAGGCCACGACCCCGGCGCCCGGCGGCGACGCGCTGCTCGGCACCTGGAGGTCCGCCGCGTGCGCTCCCCGCAACTACGAGCGCGTGCTCTCGTTCGCGAAGGACGGCAGCTTCACCGCGGAGGATCGCGTCTCTCCCTGCCCGCCGCGGGTCGCGTGCATCTGGTCGGGCATCGTCCACCGCAAGGGGGCCTTCAAGCGCTCCGGCGACACCGTCTCGCTCTCGGTCGCCGAGGCGTCGCAGGGGCCGGGCGGCCAGCCGTTCCCGACCACGCTCACCGTCGATGCGGCGGGCGGGCTCGCCGAGACGGGCGAGAACGGCAAGCCCTGCCCGTACCAGCGCTGATCCTCCCGCCTCAGGTCCCGCGTCGCCGCGCTCCGCGGCCGCTCGCGGCCGCCGGTTCGCGCCTGGGCGCCCGCGTGCTATGCACCCCCGCTTCGATGAGCTCCGAGAGCGACGCTGCCGGCTCAGGCCGGCCGTTCACCCCCGCCGAACTCGACGCCTGCCTGAGGGTGCTCGAGTCCCTGGTCGACGATCGCGCGCAGCTCGCCTCGATCAGCGCCGAGGACCGCCGCCGGCTCCTCCTCGCCGCCGGCCGCGTCTCGCGCCCCGAGCGCGCCGAGCAACGGGAGCTCGCCAGGGCGTTCCGCAAGAGCGACAGGCGCGCGCAGCGGTCCGCCGACACCGCGCTCCTCGACGCGGTCGGCATCCGCGCCGCCCGCCGTGAGCCCGTGTTCCGCACGCCGGACGCCCCCTCGCTCGCTCCTCCCGGCATCGCCGCGCCCCCCGCGCTGAGCTCACCGCCTTCCGCGCCGCCCGCCGCCGGGGAGCCCGCGCCGTCGAGCGAGCGCGGCGCTCCGGAGCTCGCGAAGCCGCGCAAGTGCTATGTCTGCAAGGCCGAGTTCCGCAAGGTGCACTTCTTCTATGATTCGATGTGCGGCGCCTGCGGCGACTTCAACCATGCGAAGCGCAGCCAGACGGCGCCGCTCGACGGCCGCGTCGCGCTGGTCACCGGCGCCCGCGTCAAGATCGGCTATCAGGCGGCGATCATGCTGCTCCGCGCCGGCGCGCGGGTGATCGTCACGACCCGCTTCCCGCACGACGCCTCCCGCCGCTTCTCGGCGGAGCGCGACTTCGACGTCTGGGGCTCGCGCCTCTCCATCTATGGCCTCGACCTCCGCCACACGCCGAGCGTCGAGCGCTTCACGCGCCACCTCCTCCATACGCTCGATCGCCTCGACGTCATCATCAACAACGCCTGTCAGACCGTGCGCCGCCCGCCGGGCTTCTACGGCCACCTCATCGAGGGCGAGGCCGCGCCGGTCCATGCGCTCCCGGAGGCCGCGCGGCCGCTGCTGGAGGAGTACGACGGGCTCCGCGCGCGCGGCGCGCTCCCCCTCATCGCGGGCGACGACCCCTCCGCCGGCCTCCGCGAGCCCGCGCTGCTCTCCCAGATCCCCGGCCCCGGCGACGAACCGCTCGACGACGTGCTCTTCCCGAAGGGCCGTTACGACGCCGATCTCCAGCAGGTCGATCTCCGCACGATGAACAGCTGGCGATTGACGCTCGCCGAGGTCCCGACCGTCGAGATGCTCGAGGTCCAGCTCGTCAACGCGGTCGCCCCCTTCGTGCTGAACTCCCGGCTCAAGCCGCTCATGGTGCGACACCGCACCTTCGACAAGCACATCGTCAACGTGTCGGCGATGGAGGGGCAGTTCTACCGCCGTTACAAGACGGACAGGCACCCTCACACCAACATGGCAAAGGCCGCCCTCAACATGATGACGCGCACCTCCGCGCCCGACTACGCGAAGGACGGCATCTTCATGAACAGCGTCGACACCGGGTGGGTCACGGACGAGGACCCCGCGGCCCTCGCCGCCCGCAAGCTGGAGGAGCACGGCTTCCACCCGCCGCTCGACATCGTCGACGGCGCCGCCCGCATCTGCGATCCGATCTTCTCCGGGCTGCTGACCGGCCAGCACATGCACGGCCAGTTCCTCAAAGACTACCTGCCGACCGACTGGTGAGCGCAGCCGCCCGGCGGCTCCGTCGGCGCGACGCGTGGGAGCCGCCCGCGCTCCACCCACGTCAAAGCGTCCATCGCGCTGCGGGGGCGTTGCCCCGCGACGGGACGGTCACGTGCCTCCGCTGCGCGCGCACGCCCGTCGGCTGTTCGCGCACCTCCACCGACCGCGCCGCCGCTTGTGCGTCATGGCGAGCTCGGCTTTGACGCTGCGCATCCTAATTATTGACAGTCGAGACGGCCCGCTGATAAGCGTTCACTTAACACTTACCAGGGGGGAGCGTTCCCGATGGAGACCCTGATCCACAATCCGCTGAGCCGCTTCCTCATCCAGGCGTTCCTGATCATCGCGTGCGCGCGCCTCGTGGGCCTCGTCGCCCGCAGGCTGGAGCAGCCGATGGTCATCGCCGAGGTCACGGCGGGCATCCTGCTCGGCCCGTCGCTGTTCGGCTGGCTCTTTCCCGACACGTCGGCGGTCCTGTTCGCCCAGGAGTCGCTGCCGCTCCTCAAGCTGGTGAGCGAGGTCGGGCTCATCGTCTTCATGTTCCTCATCGGGCTGGAGCTCGACCCGAAGCTGCTGCGCGGGCGCGGCCATGCCTCGGTCATCATCAGCCACACGAGCATCGTCGTGCCGTTCGCGCTGGGCGGCCTGCTCGCGCTCTACCTGTACCCGCGGCTCTCCAGCAGCTCCGTGCCGTTCATGTCGTTCGCGCTCTTCATGGGTGTGGCCATGAGCATCACGGCTTTCCCGGTGCTCGCGCGCATCCTCACCGACAAGCGCCTGCTGGGCACGAAGGTCGGCGCCCTCACGATCACGTGCGCCGCCGTGGACGACGTGACCGCCTGGTGCGTCCTCGCCTTCGTCGTCTCGATCGCGCGCTCCACCGGGCTCGTGGGCGCCGTGTGGACCACCGTCTTCGCCGTCGCCTACATCGCCGGCATGCTGTTCCTGGTCCGCCCCTTCCTCGCCCGGCTCGGCGAGCGCGGCTCCAGCAAGGAAGGGCTCTCGCAGAACCTGGTCGCCGTCACGTTCCTCCTGCTCATCGTGTCGAGCTGGATGACCGAGATGATCGGCATCCACCCGCTGTTCGGCGCCTTCATGCTCGGCGCGATCATGCCGAAGGGCACCGGCTTCGCGCAGAGCCTCGCCGAGAAGCTCGAGGACGTCGCCGTGGTCTTCCTGCTCCCGCTGTTCTTCGCCTTCAGCGGCCTGCGCACGCACATCGGGCTGCTCAACTCGGCCGACGGCTGGGTGATGTGCGGCCTCATCATCCTGGTCGCCTGCGCCGGCAAGTTCGGCGGCAGCGCCGTGGCCGCCCGCATCACGGGCCAGAGCTGGCGGGAGGCCAGCGCGGTCGGCATCCTCATGAACACCCGCGGCCTGATGGAGCTCATCGTCCTGAACCTCGGCTTCGATCTGGGCATCATCTCGCCCAAGCTGTTCACGATGATGGTGCTCATGGCGCTGGTCACCACCTTCATGACCTCGCCGCTCCTGCGCTGGATCTACCCGCCGGAGGAGCTGGCCAAGGAGCTCGTCGACGCCCCGGGGCGGACGCCGCTGCCCGCGGCGGCAGAGGTGTTCACCGTGCTCATGTGCGTCTCCTACGAGCGCACCGGCCCCGGCATGGTGACGCTCGCGAGCGCGCTCGCCGGCCGCGGCCCCGAGGCGCGGCGCCTCTACGCGCTCCGCCTCATCCCGCCCACCGATCGCGGCTCGTTCTACCTGGATCAGGGCCCCGAGCGGCAGGGGGCGGCCGCGCTCTCGCCGCTCCTCTCGCGCGCCAAGGAGCTCGACGTCGAGGTCCGGCCGCTGTCCTTCGTCTCGCCCAAGCCGAGCCACGACATCTGCAACGTCGCCGACGTGAAGCAGGCCGACCTCGTGCTGGTCGGGTGGCACAAGCCGCTGATCAGCCAGACGGTGCTCGGCGGCACGGTCTACGAGGTCATGCGCGGCGCCCGCACCGACGTCGGCGTGCTCATCGATCGCGGGCTCTCGGCGGTCCGCAAGCTGCTCGTGCCCTTCCACGGCACGGCGCACGACAGGGCGGCGCTCGCCCTGGCCCGCCGCCTGGCGCAGCAGGTCGGCGCCGACGTCACCATCCTCCACGTGGTCAACCCGAAGCGCCGCGCCGACGACGCGCTCGGCGCGCAGGAGACGGTCGACGAGGTGTTCGAGGGCGAGGAGGGCGGCGCGCTGCGGAAGGCCAAGGTGACGCTCAAGGTCGTCCACCACGAGTCGCCCGCGGACGCGGCCCTGCAGGAGGCGTCGCGCGGCTACGACCTCGTCCTCGTCGGCGTCGGGTCCGAGTGGGGCCTCGCGCAGCGCCGGTTCGGCATCCGCGCCGAGCACATCATCCAGGGGTGCCCGACCTCGCTGCTCGTCGTGCGCTGCTACGAGCCCGCGGCGGTGCCCGCCCCGGCGCCGGCGCCCTCCCAGCCGATGCTCTCGACCGCCCTCACGGCCGGGCCCGATCGCACCTGACATTCCATGCCAGCGCTCTCCGACGCTGACAGCGCGTCCCGCGCGCGCGCCCTCGCCGAGTTCGGGGCCGCGCTGCGGCTCCTCCGGGTCGAGGCGGGCCTGAGCCTGCGGGCGCTCGCGCACCGCATCGGCGTCTCCAGCGCCTACCTGAGCCGCGTCGAGCACGGGCACGACGCCATCCCGACGCCCGACCGGCTCACGGCGATCGCGGGCGCGCTGGAGCTCCCCCCGGCGCTGCTCCTCGAGCTCGGCCACCAGGTCGAGCCGCTCGTCTCCCGCTACCTCGACCGCGTCCCCGCGGCGAACGCGCTCTTCGTCGAGGTCGCGCGCCGCAACCTGAGCGGCCCGCAGCTCGCGCGCGTCAAGGCGTTCATCGACGCCGAGTTCCCGGTGAGCGCGCCGTTCGGCGTGGCGCCCGCGCGGCGGCTCAGCGCGCTGCTCACGCCCGAGCGCATCGTGCTGCACCTCTCGTGCGCGCACATCGAGGACGTCATCGACGTCGCGGCGTCCCGGCTCGCCGCCCCGGGCGGCGCGCCGTCCGCGAGCGCGCTCGCCCAGGAGATCCTGCGGCGCGAGCGCGAGTCGCCCACCGCGCTCGGCAACGGCGTCGCCGTCCCGCACGCGATCGTCCCCGGCGCCTGCCAGGCGGCCGTGCTCGCGACGCTGGCGGAGCCGCTCGCCGTGCCCACGCCGGGCGGCGCCCCGCTCCGGCTGGTGGTCGTGCTCGTCTGCGGCGAGGGCGGCCGCGCGCACCTCGAGCTGCTCGCCCAGGTGGCCAGGCTCGCCAGCCACAACGCCGCCGACCCCTTGTGCGCAGCGTGCGACCCGGTGCAGCTCATCGACCAGCTCGCGCAGATCGAGGCCGGCTGCGGCTGATGGGGGCGGCCCTCTCGCGGTCGGCCCCCGCGGCCGCGCGCCTCGGGGCCGCCGTCACTCGACGCGGACGAGGCGCTGCACCACCGACGACCCGCCGCGCGCGTCGCGCACGACGGCGGTGATCGTGGCGACGCCCGGCTCGGCCGGAGGGATCCACGTCACGGCGTGGTCGCCGAGGTACCCCCTCGACGCGTCGCTCACGAGCTTGATGCCGCCGTCGATGTCACCCAGGTCGGCGAAGTAGTTGACCCAGACGATCTCCTTCAGCGCCTTCTGCTTCGCGTCGGGATCGGGGTCGGCCACGTTCTCCGGGATCATCGCCTCGATCGTGACGGTGCGGCACTCCTCGATCGGATCCCTCGCGTTGCACCCGACCTCGCGCCGCTCCTCCGCGTCGATGGGGCAGGGGGTCGCGGTGGAGAGCATCGCGAAGTCTTCCGACATCTTCGCGCCGTCGAGCTCGAGCCCGTTCACCACGGGGTTCGGGTTCTGGCGCTCGTCGGCGAAGACGTAGACCTGCGTGTAGCCGGGGACGAAGCTGTCCGGCCCGAGCCGGCGACCCTCGCTGTCGAAGCAGCCGACGGGGAAGGTCCCGGCGCGCCCGGTGCCCTGGTCCTCCACCGGGCCGAGCCTCCCGGTGCAGGCGACGAAGAAGACGTAGGCGCTCCCGTAGGCCGGGCCCGAGGCCGGCGGCTTGCGGCCCTCGAGGATGTCCTTGCCGACGGTGATCGTGTACGTGTCGCCGACGCTCGGGCGCACGCCGTTCAGCGCCGGCAGCGGGGCCGTCGGATCGCCCGCTTGCTGCCACGCCTCGAACGCGTCGGCGAGCGCCGCGAACTCGGGGTAGCAGCCGTAGTAGTCGTCCCCGATCGGGTTCTCGCACCCGCCGAACCAGTAGACCGTCACCGGCCGCGACCCGTCCTCGGGGCCGCCGAGGCCGTCCTGGTAGTGGATCCGGAAGGTGACCTCGTCGCCGGGGTTGGCGTACGGCTTGTCGGCGACCACCGCGAAGACGCGGAGCCCGTCCACGAGGCTCGGCGGGTCGAACCCCGCCACGCACCCGGCGGAGATCGCCGGCGCGGCGACCGCGCTCAGCGCGAGCGTCCCGAGCAGCGCCCGCCGCCACCTCCGCCCGCGACCCGCGCCGGCGTGCCGCGCCGCGCCGCCCGTCGATCGCGTCGATCGCATCTCAGAACTCTCCTCGCATCCCGAAGCTCGGCAAGATCGGCAGCCCCGTGACGTACTGGCGGGCTGTATAATTGTAGTTGTACTGAATTGCTTCGCTGTTCGCGTTGTTGTAGACGTTCTGCACGTCGAGGTAGGCCGACAGCTTCCAGGTCCTGAACTTCCACGTCTTGTCGAGCCGCACGTCGAGCTGGTGGAACGCCGGCAGCCGCTCGCTGAACGGGGTCGAGAACGGGATCGCCGTATACGTCCCGGTGGGCGCGTAGAAGAGCGCGTTGGTGCGGTACGGATCGCAGCTCAGCTCGTTCACGTTGCACACGTTGGGCGTGACCAGGTTGCCGGAGACGAGGCGGAAGCGGGCGCCGAACTCCCAGCCGTCGCCGAGGCGGTAGCTGCCGAGCACCGTCAGGATGTGGGTCTGGTCGAACGAGACGAGCCGCTCCGCCTCGCCGGGCCCGGGCACCCGCGTGCTGCGGGACAGCGTGTACGCGGCCCAGCCGAAGAAGCGATCGTCGGGCTTGTACTTGAGGAGGAACTCACCCCCGATGACCCGGCCGGACCCGATGTTCTGGTAGTCGAGCTGCGCCGTTCCGGGCTGGTTCACGCCGACGACGAGCTCGTCGAGCTGCTTGTAGAACCCCTCGGCCGACGCCTCGATGTTCCGGGTCACGTCCTGCTCGACGCCGGCCGCGTAGTGCAGCGCCCGCGTCGCCTTCAGGCCCGGGTTGCCGAGCGGCGGGATCACCTCCTGGAACTGCGGCGGCTGGTGGAACACGCCGACGCCGCCCTTCACCGTCGTCCGCGGGAACCCCTGGACCACGTCGACGCGCCCGTTGACGCGCGGGCTCACGGTCGCCTGCTGGTTCAGGTCCTGGTAGTCGAGGCGCACGCCAGGGACGATCTTCGCCCGGGGGCTCGGCGCGAGCTCGAGCTCGGCGTAGGCCGCGGGGTAGAAGAACTCGCCCTCGCGCGAGATCTCCTGGAGCGCGCGCGTCGAGAACGGCTGGTTCGGCGGCTCGCCGGGGCGGTTCGGCGCGGGGCCGCGGAAGTTCACCCCGTACAGGCCGGCGAAGACGTCGACACCCGCGTTGAAGACCACGCCCTTCGACATGCGCCGCGCGTACTCGAGGCGGCCGGAGAGCGTCTTGAGATCGATCTGGAAGTAGATCGGGCCGATCCCGAAGTCGGCGTCGTCGCGCGCGATCGCGAGCACGCCGTCGAGCCGATCCTTGTCGGTGAGCTCGTGGTCGTAGCGGAGCTGCAGCCGCTGAAACGCGGTGTGCAGACCGACGTCGCCGGAGAGCGCCGGCTCGCTCGGCTGCGGATCGGCGAGGAGCAGCTCGAGGGCGTCGTCCGAGCCGAAGAACGTGAGGCGGAGGCGCGACGACGGGGTCGGCTCTGTCTCGAGGAGGACCTGGTAGTCGTAGTAGACGGGCGCCTGGGTCACCCCGGCGCCCGCGGCCTCGAGCACCGGGCCGAACGAGTCACCGATGTAGCTCCGCCGGCCTCCCACCATGAAGCGGGTGTTCTCGAGGAACGGCACCGGCCCCTCGAGCAGGACGCGCGCGTCGATGAGGTCCACCTGCGCGAGGCCGTGGAGCTTGCCGTCCTCGTTCGGCGAGCGCAGGGAGACGTCGACGATGCCGCCCTGCACGCGGCCGTACTTGGCGCTGAAGTTGCCGGGGTAGAAGTCGATCTTCTCCAGCATCTCGGTCGGCACCACCGAGGAGAGGCCGCCGAAGTGGTAGATGAGCGGCACCTGCGTGCCGTCGACGAAGGTCTGCGTGTCCTGCGGGCCGGAGCCGCGCACGATCAGCAGGCCGGCGAGCGTCGGCGGGCGCGCCACGCCCGGCAGGTTCTGGAGCGAGCGCAGCGCGTCGCCGTTCGTGCCGGGGATGCGGTTGATCTCGCGCTGCTCGAGCGTGCGCTTCGTGACCTCGCGCGGCGGGCGATCGCCGCGGACGGTGACCTCGAGGCCGTCGCCGCGGGGCAGGAGCCGGTACTTCACCTCGAGCTGCTCGCCGGCGGCGATGTCCTCCTCGACGGAGAGCGGCTCGAAGCCGGGCGCCGCGACGGTGACCTGGTAGCGCCCCGGCGGCAGGTCGAGGAAGGCGAAGCTGCCGCGCTCGTCGGTGGTGACCTCCGGCGCCGCGGCGGAAGGCGGCGCGCCGCCGGCGGCCTGCGGCGCGCGCGCGACCGAGACGGTGGCGCCCGCGAGCGGCACGTCGCCGCCGCTCGCGAGCACGGTGCCGCGGAGGTTGTCGGCGAGCGGCGAGAGCGCGCCGTCGGCCGGCGGCGGCGGCGCCGCGGCGGTCTTCAGCGTGAACGTGTAGCGGTACAGGATGCGCGCCGCGGCGGGGGTGCCGTCGGCGCGGCGGGCGGGCTCGAACTCGAGCTTCTGGGCCGCGGCCACCGCGGACTCGTCGAACCCGTGCCCGGCGCTCTCGACGACGACCGCCTGCTTCACGCGGCCGTCGCGGTCGATGTCGAGCTGCAGGGTCACCGACGCCTCGAGCCCCTGCTTCTCGGCCTCGGGCGGGTACTCCGGCGGCGTGTAGTTGAGCGCCCGCGGCGGCGTCGCGCGCCCCGCGGGCGCGGCCGTGGCGGCAGGGGGCGTGACGATCGCGCCGCCCTCGCCGCGGGGCACGCTCGGCGGCTCCGCGGGCGCCTGCGGCCCCTGCTGCTGCGCGCGCGCCGGGGAGGGCGGCAGCGCGGCGGCCGTCAGCAGCGCCGCCAGCGCGGCCGCGCGCGACCTCCGGGAGCGGCGCGGGAGCGGGCCTCCGGCGCGGGTGGGGGCGGGCTCCTGCGTCATCGCGGGGTCACACCGGATCGCGCCGCTTGAGGACCGCGCAGAGCGTGACGAGGATGAGCAGGGTCATCCCGGCGAGCACCGCGAAGGGGAGCCAGGTCTGGTCGTACGTGGTGAAGCCCCACGCGCCCGCGTAGTTGTCGGCCGCCATCTGCGCGATGGCGCACTTGAACTTGCCCGCCTCGATGAACTCCGCGGGGATCGTGTCGGTGCGGTGCAGATCGATGACCCAGGCCGGGTCCTCGGCGATCGCGGCGCGCTCCGGCGCGATCGCCCCCTCGAACCCCCAGCGCGCGGGGATGATGTACATGAGCGGCCGGAGGTGCGGCACGGTCGTCATCGGCACCATGAGCCCGCCGAGGACGACCTGGGGGATGAGCGCGATCGGCGTGAGCGCCATCGCCGCCTCGGACGAGGCGACCACCGTGGAGAGCAGGAGCCCCATCGCGACGGCGCTGATCGAGGTCGCGGTCAGCGCGGCGAGCTGCATGGCGAACGCCTGCATGCCGCCGTGGAAGCCGAGCGCGAAGAACACGATCGCGAGCAGGATCGTGCACTGGATGACGCAGAAGACGGCGAGCAGCAGGTACTTGGAGAGCACGTAGTTGACGAGCCCCAGGTTGACCATGCGCTCGCGGAGGTAGATGGCCCGCTCGCTGACGATCTCGCGCGCCGCGTTCGAGGTGCCGAACCAGACCGCGGCGACGACGAGGAAGAAGATCGCCGCGGTGTGGTCGGTGGTGACCTCCATGCCCTTGAGGACGTCGGCGCTCTGGTCCGCGCCGCCGGCGCGGCGGCCGAGCTCCTGGAGCGCGCCGAGGCACCAGGCCGGGATCGCCTTCTCCTGCCCGCCGAAGACAATGGCGAGCAGGATGCCGATGATCGGGGCCTGGAGCAGCATGATCAGGGTGCCGCCGATGTCGCGCTTCTTCACCTTGAAGTAGCGCGACAGGAGCAGGCCGAGCTGCCCCTTCGTCGTGGCGCGGCCGGCCGGGATGCCGCGCTGCCCCTGCCCGGTGCCGATCTCCCGGCGCCCGGAGTACATGCGCCGGTACGTCGCGTTGGCGTCGTTGAAGAACTCCTTGCGCCACTCGACGGCCGCGAGCTTCCGGGCCTCGCCGCGCGAGACGTTCGGGTCGCGCGCGCGGAGCTGGTCGAAGATGGGCCGCTCGCGGAGCGCGAGCATCTCGAACATGTCGCGCGGGTTGTCGACGTCGTTGGGCTGGCCGTGCCGCTCCTTCCAGCTCCCGAAGAAGCGGTACGCGTCGGGCCGGGTCGGCCCGAAGAACATCGGGATGCCGCCGTAGCCGAGGATGAGCGCGTGGCTGAACTTCTCGAACTCGTCCTTCGCCGGCTGGTGGATCGTCATGATGATCGTCTTGCCGGTCGCCTTCGTGAGGTCGTGCAGCAAGGTGATCAGCGCGGTCGTGTCGTCGGCGGCGAGGCCCGACGTCGGCTCGTCGAGGAAGAGGATGACGGGGTCGGTGACGAGCTCGAGCGCGATGTTGACGCGCTTGCGCTGCCCGCCCGAGAGGATCTTGTTCTCGGGCTTGCCGATCTGGAGGTTCTTGACGCCCTCGAGGCCGAGATCCTTGATGGTCTGCTCGACGCGCGCGTCGATCTCGGCCTCGGTGTAGTCGGGCGGGAGGCGGAACTTCGCGCTGTAGCGGACGGCCTCGAAGACGGTGAGCTCCGGGTGAACGAGGTCATCCTGCGGCACGTAGCCGATGGATCCGCGGAGCGTGTCGTAGATGTTGTAGAGGTCCTCGCCGTTGATGCGGACGACGCCGCTCGTGGGCGGCAGGTAGCCGTTCAGGGTGAGCAGGAGCGTCGTCTTGCCGGCGCCCGACGGCCCCATGAGCGCGATCATGTCGCCCGGCAGCGCCTTGAACGACACGTTGTCGAGGAGCGTCTTCTGCTCCTGGGGGTTGTCGCGGTCGGGGACCTGGAGCGAGAGGCTCCACGCCTCGATCTCGTAGAGCGGGCGGCCTGCCCAGCGATCGGCGGAGTACTCCTCCTGGACGACCTCGACGGCGCCCGCGCCCCCCATCTCGATCTGGAGGGGCATGGGCCCGATGTAGATCTTCTCGCCGCTCTGGACGGCGATCTTCTGGCCGGGCGCGATGCGGTTGCCGCGGACGTAGGTGCCGTTGGCGCTGCCGCGATCCTCGACGTAGAGCTGCCCGCTGATCGAGTGCAGGAGGGCGTGGTGGCTCGACACCTGGGGGTGAGCGAGCACGATGTCGTTGTCGGGGGTTCGCCCGATCTTCTTGACGTTCGACCCGCCGCCGGAGAAGTCGAGCTGGCCGAGGACGGTCTTGTTCTTCTTGCCGGGCGCGCCCGCGGCGGCGGGCAGGGACGACGCGGCGGGCGCGGGCTGCGACGCGTAGCCGCCGGCGGCGGGCTGCTGCGACGGATAGCCGGCGGCGGGCTGCGGCGGCGGCGCGTAGCCGGCGGGGGAGGGCTGTTGCGGCGCGTAGCCGGCCGGGGAGGGCTGGGGCGGCAGGGCGCTCGCGCCGGGCGCGGCGGGCAGCGCCGACATCCGGGCCGCCTGGGCGAGCTGGATGAGCAGGCTGACCTGGACCGGGACGGGCCCGAAGGCGACGGCGCCTTGCGGATCGATGGGCGTCGGCGTGCCGGGCGCGATGCGCTGCGCGCTCACGTACGTGCCGCTCGTCGAGTTGTGGTCGATGACCATCATGCGATCGAGCGTGACGGTCGCGTGCTGGCTCGAGACGCTCGGGTGCTGGAGCACGAGGGACGCGCGTCCGGGGTCTCGCCCGATCACGACCTGGCCGGGCGCGGGCGCGAGCGTGCCGGGCGACGCCAGCATCAGCGTGATGGCCGGATGGTTGAGCGGTACGGGCGCCTGCGCGACGACGAACTGGGTGCGGAAGTCGAACGGGAGCTGCTCTCCCGGCGCGAGCGTCCGTCCGTTCGCCGCCGCGGGACCTTGCCCGCAGACGAAGATCAGCTTGCCGCCGCCCTGGTTGATGATGCGCGCGTGCTCGGGCAGGACGCCGGGAGCGACGAGCACCACATCGCAGGTGGGAGCGCTGCCGATCGTGATGCTTTGTTTGCCTAGCCCCGGGATCATGCGGGCCCGGTTTCACCACAGGCCGTTGGGGAGAGCAAGGAAAGAGGCGCGTCGTCGTCCGCGGCAGCGTGTGGCGCGTGCGTGGGAATGTGCCGGAGCGTGCGCAGGCGCGCGGGAAGGAGAGATGCCCAGGAACGTGGCGAGGGCGAGGAGAGGAGCGCCTGTCTCGTGGGCGCAGCGCGGTGCGCGGGGCTCGGCGGGACGGTTTCGCCTGCTGGGCGAACAGAGCTTCTCGAGCGGAGCGTCGTGACGGGTGGGAGCCGGGCGGCTCAGCGCATCACAGATCGAGGAGCATGAAGCCGGCGCGGGCCTCTTCGAGGGAGGGCGTGCGAGCCGGTTCGGGCTCGTCTTCCATGTCCGCAGGTGTGCCGTCCATGTCGTGTCCGCACTCGAGCTCTTGGTCTCCAGGCATGGAGGGACCTCCGGAGAGCTAGGCTAATCCGGAATATGGTCCTTCTTCAATTGCATTCCGCGGCCGAGATCGCCGTGCAGCGCTCGTCCGTCTTCATCGAGCGTCGTGGGACGTTGTCGGGCGTGCTCGAGCGCACGGAGCGCGTGGGACGCCGTTCCGTCGTCGCGCTCAGCCGGCGGTGAGCTGCCAGAGCAGGACGGCGAGCAGCACGAGAATCACGGCCGAGATCGCGGCGATGGCGGCGATGGTGGCGCCGCGCGGGGCGCGCACGGTGGTCGGCATGCTCGGCGACGCAGACGACGACACGGGTCCAGAGAAGCTGGGCGCTGGCGCGCCGTAGCCGTGCGCGTTGGGCGGGGCGGGCGCGAGGTGATGGTGCGGGGCGGCGGCAGGGGGAACGCCCGGTGCCGGCGCGTGGTGTCCCGAGAAGCCGACCGACACCGGCGGAGCGTCCTGGGCGGCGCTCGCGTGAGGTGCCTGGCCGAAGGAGCCTGGGTGAGGTGCCGCGCCGAAGGGGCCGGGGTGAGGCGCTGCGCCGTAAGGAGCGCCAGGTGGAGGGGGCGCGCCGAAGGCGGCGCCCGGGTGAGGCGCTGCGCCGTAGGGCGCGCCGGGAGGACCCGGCGGGCCTTGGGGAGGTGCCACGCCGTAGGGAGCAGCGCCTGGGGGCGGTGGCGCGCCGAAGACGGCGCCTGGGGGAGGCGCCGCGCCGTAGGGAGCAGCGCCTGGGGGCGGTGGCGCGCCGAAGGGCCCCGGATGCGGCGCCACGCCGAAGGGGCCCGGGTGAGGCGCCGCGCCGTAGGAGGCGCCCGGGTGCGGTGGCGCGCCGAAGGGGGCCGGGTGAGGCGCTGCGCCCTGGACCCCCGGAGGCGGCACGGGGACGGCGGGGGCGCTCAGGGGCAGGGGAGACAGCACGGCGGGCGCGTCGGGCGCGTTCGGCGGAGGCGCCCCCGGCACGGTCGGGGGCAGCGCCAGGGCGGCGTCCGTGGCTGTCGGGCTCACGGCGGGCGCGCTGTCGATGGTTGGACGGAGCTTCGGCGCGCCGCTCGCAGCCTGCGGGGCCACCGGGGGCAGGTTGTCGGTGACCGTCGCGACGACCGCAGCCTCGCTGTCGATGGTCGTCGGATGGAGCTTCGGCGCGCTGCTGGCAGCCTGCGAGACCGCGGGGGGCAGGTCGTCGGTGACTGTCGGGCGGATGGCCGGAACGGCGGTCGCGCTGTCGATGGTCGTCGGATGGAGCTGCGGCGCGCCGCTGGCAGCCTGCGGAACCGCGGCGGGTTTGCGGTCGCTGCCCGTCGGGACCACGGTGATCGCATCGCTGCTCGGCGCAGGCGTGCTGCCGCTGCCTGTCGGGACCACGGTGGCCGCGTTGCTGGTCGGCGCCGGGCGCGGCGCGGGCGCGCTGCCGGCGACCGCGAGGCCCGGCAGGGGTGTGCTGGCGGCGGTGGCCGCGAGGCCCGGCACGGGCGTGCTGGCGGCGGTGGCCGCGAGGCCCGGCAGGGGTGTGCTGGCGGCGGTGGCCGCGAGGCCCGGCACGGGCGTGCTGGCGGCGGTGGCCGCGAGGCCCGGCACGGGCGTGCTGGCGGCGGTGGCCGCGAGGCCCGGCACGGGCGTGCTGGCGGCGGTGGCCGCGAGGCCCGGCACGGGCGTGCTGGCGGCGGCAGCGGGGCCGGCCGGCGCGCCGCCCGCAGCCCCCTCGGGCTGCGTCATCGCGAGGGTCTCCTGAGGACCCGACGGGCGCGGCTCGTCGCCCCCGGCACCTGCGCCCGGCGGCCCCTGCGCGATCGTCAGCGAGCGACCGCCGGTCTCGATGACCCGGGCCATCTGCACGGTGATGTTGTCGTGACCGCCGCGGTGGTTCGCGAGCTGGACGAGCATCCTGCACGCGTGCTCGACCGAGCCCGACGCGAGCGCCTGTCGCGTGCACCCGAGGATGTCCCCGCTGAGCACGAGGTCGGTGAGGCCGTCGCTCGACTGGATCAGCACGTCGCCCGGGTACAGCTCCATCGGCTCGGGTCGGACCTCGACCTCCACCTCCGGCTTCATCCCGAGGGCGCGCGTGATCTTGTTCGCGTCGGGGTGGCCGATCGCCTGCGCCTCCGTGATCATGCCCGCGTCGACCATCCCCTGCACCATCGAGTGGTCGCGCGTGAGGGGGTAGATCTGGTTGCTCCGGATCACGTACGCGCGGCTGTCGCCCACGTGCGCGATGTCGACGCCGCCGTCGTGGAGGACCATCGCGACGACGGTCGACCCGGGCCGGACGCGGTTGTCCGCCGGCCCGCCGAGCTGGTAGACGCGGCGCCCCGCCTCCTCGATCGCGGCCTTGAGCGCCGCCCTCGGATCCACCGTGGGCGGCGTCTGCTCGATCACCTCGAAGATGGTCTTGATCGCGGTGCGGCTCGCCTCGCTCCCTCCGTAGTGCCCGCCCATGCCGTCGCACAGGACGCAGAGGTGACCGAACTTGGTCTCGGCGTAACCGCACGCATCCTCGTTGACCTGCTTGTTCGGATCCCGACCCGCATCGCTGGCCTGGGCGAACTCGATCGTGAGGTGAAGGGAGGACTCGGTCGGGGGCATCATGGGGGAGCGTCGCTCGGCGCGTGAGGCCGAGCCTCGGACACGCTACTCCAAACGGACGCTGAACTCGACGGGGCCGAACCTCAAGGACGCACCGGGCGGCACGGGCGTCCACACGGCCGCGGCGGTGCGCTGGCCGTTCACGTACGTCCCGTTGTTGGACCCCTCATCCCGCACGAAGAGCTGGCCGGCCTCGAGCTTCAGGCTCGCGTGGGTGCCGGAGACGCGGGGCTCCGAGAGCGCGATCATGCACGTGGCGCCGTCGCGGCCCGCGCGCACCTCGACGCCGGGATGCACGGTGAAGATGCCCGCCGGACCCGAGAGCGTCGCCCGGCTGGCCCCGCCCGGGAGCGGCATCATCGGCCCGCCGCCGTACCCGAAGTCGCCCGGGGGAGGCGGCGCGGGCGCGTACGGCGGCGCCGCAGGCCCGCCGCCCGCCACGATGGGTCGCGGCGGCGCCGCCGCCACCGCGCCGCGGCGACGGCCGCCGCCGCCGCGGAAGATCGACACGAGCAGCAGCACGATGACGACGCCGCCGAAGGTCACGCCGCCGATGAGCAGGTACGGCAGCGGCGCCTCCTTCGCCTTCAGCGTGAGGATCTTGTCGGCCGTGACCGCGCTCGTCCGTCGCGCCTGGTTGTCGTAGACGATGAGGCGCGCCGTCATCTGGTCGCCCTTGCCCACGAGGAACTTGTCCGTGTCCGGGAGCTCGAACTCGACGACGCTGTCGCCGGCGGTGACCGCCTTGCCGCGCATCCCGCCCTCGATCAGCGTCCGCTGAGCCTTCTTCGCGTCCTCGAGGTTCCCGCCCTGCAGCGACTGCGGCGCGGCCTGGTTCTTCGGGACCATGTAGATCTCGGCCCGCTGCGTGTTGCCGCCCCAGCAGAAGTTGCCGAAGATCTTCACCGTGCCGCCCGGGTAGAGCGGGTCCTTCTTCGCGGCGCGATCGGTCGCCTCCCGGTCGATGTCGAGCGGCCACGCGGTGGGATCGATGCCGACGGGGACGTTCTGGAACGTGGCGTCGCCCGCGATCGGCGGATCCGTGTTGATGAACGCGAGCTTGAACGTCTGCGTGATGCTCGGCGCGACGCACGAGACCCGCCACTTCACGATGTGCATCTTGTTGAAGCGGGTGCGGATCGCGTTGACGATGTTGGCCGCGCGCCGCTGCTGGCCGTCGCGCACCACGCTGAAGAAGCCGCCGATCTCGGTGTTGGCCATCCCCTCCATGAACTCGCGCGCGTTCGCCGTGAACTCCTCGACGAGCCGGCTCGGGAACCAGATCGAGATGACGGGCACCGGCGTCTTCGGCAGGACGTCGTTGTTCTCGGGGAACCGCCCCTTCGTCAGGTAGTCCCGCAGGAGGTTCGACGCCGCGGCGGTCGAGCTCGGATCCGCGCCGGCGGAGCCGTTCGAGAGCACCACCATCGCCTGGTGCATCGGCACCGGGACCCCCTGGCCGGCGTTGCCGAGCTCCTTGAACGCGTCGGTCGCGGCGTTCTTGATGATCGTGAAGAGCGGGCGCGTGCGGCCCTGCGTCGGGTAGGTGCGCGTGACGCCGCCGATGGCCTGCGCCGCCGTCTGCTTGTTGCTGACCCACTTCGAGTCCTCGACGACGCCGCGATCGTTGAAGAAGATCACGTCGACGATGTCGTTCGGCTGCATCGCGTTGACGAACGCGCTCGCGACCGCCTTCGCCTCGTCGAAGCGGGTGCCCATGCTCGACGCGGCGTCGATCAGGATGAGCCACGCCGTCCCGACGCCCGGCTGGCCGGCGCTGTCGCCCCACCGCGCCTTCGACTCGAACTTCGCCGGCAGGTCCGTCCCGTCGACCGTGACGGAGAAGATCGCGTTCTTCTCGGGGAAATCGAAGGACGAGTAGAGCGCCGACGGCTGCTCGATCGCGTCGGCGACGCAGTCGAGGTTCGCGTCGCCCGTGAGCGCGGCGCAGTTGCGGGTGATGTCGCTGAGGCGCTTGTTCTGCACGACCTCGAGCACGGTCGTGAGCACGGGCGAGCCGTCCACGGTGCTCGCGCGCGGGTCGACGCGGAGCAGGTGCGCCTCGGGGGCGGCCTCGGCGCGGCCCTGGCCGGCGAGGAGCGCGAGGACGGCGGCCGCGAGCGCGAGGAGCGGGGCGCAGAGCAGGGCTCTGCCCCCGCGCCCCCCGCGACGGGCGGGGGCGCTCATGGACTGGATCGGGCGAGTCGCGTCATGAGAGGGAGTCATGCGTGGGGATCTCCAGCGAGCGCGAGGGAGCAGAGGAGCGCTCCCCGCGCGAGCGGGGCGGCCGCCGCGCGCTGGCGGCGGCTATCCGGTTGGTTTTCACGCAGCCTGGCAGGGGCGCCAGGTGCCGGTCGAACGTCGCGGGGAAAGGGGGCCGGGCTGGGCAACGGCTCTCCTCGTGCGATGGGGCCCGTCAAGCGCGCGCGGCCACGCTGAACAGGATGACGCTGTAGCCGCCGAAGCGGATCTTGTCGCCATCGCGCAGCTCGCGTCGGCCCTGGAAGCCGATCGCCTCTTCGTTGTGGAACGTCCCGTTGGTCGAGCCGAGGTCGGCGAGGACGACGCGACCGCCTTCGACCTCGAGCGTCGCGTGATGCGTCGACGTCGTCCCGTGAGCGATCTCGATGTCGACCTTCTGCCCTGTCTCCGCGCGGCCGACGACGTTCTTGCCGTGCCAGAGCGGCCAGAACTTGCCGAGCGGGTCGTCCTGGAAGCTCACGAGGAAGCCCGCGAGGGGGCGGCGCTCCTGCCCGATGCTCCCGGCCCTCGGCGGCGCCGACGCGTGCTGGTGCACCGCGGGCGGCGCGGACATGTACGGCGGCGGCGGCGCCGGCAGCGGCATGCCCTGGTGGGGCGGCGGGGGAGGCGGGGGCGGCGGCTCGCCATAGCCTCCGCCGAGGCCGCCGGGTTGCATCATGGGCGGGGGCGCGGACGGCCCGCCCTGGTTGGGCGGGTAGGCGGTCTGGTTGAAGGCGTCGCCGCTCATCTGGATGCCGTCGAGGGCGATCGGGTGGCCTCCCTCCATGCAGAACGAGCCGCCCGCCGGGATCGCGTGCCCCTGCACGCAGCGCGCGCCCTGCTGCTGCGGGGGCGGACCGAAGCCCGGCCGCGGGGCCCCGGGGTAGCCGCCTTGCTGATCCTGATAGCCCGGTGACGAGCCGTAGCTGCCGCCCGGCGCGCCGAACACCGGCGGCTCCGGCGGGAAGGGCGGCGGCTTCAGCGGCAGCGGAGGCGGCGGCTGGGGCGCGCCGTAGCCGCCGGGCTGCGCCCCGAAGGGCGGAGGCGGACCGAAGCTGGAACCGCCGCCCTCGGGCGGCGGCGGGAAACCGGGAGGAGCCCCGAACGGCGCCGGCGGGGGCGGACCAAAACCGCCGCTCGGCGAGCCGAAGTTGGGAGGAGGCTCGGGGGGCGAGCCGAAGCCCGGAGCAGGAAAGGGGGGCGGAGGAGGCGGGGGCGGAGGAGGCGGCGCTCCAAACGCACCGGGCCCGGACGGGGCGAGCGGCGAGGCGCAGACAGCGCAGAACTTATCGGCGGGGGTCGCGGGCGCACCGCAACGCGGACAGAGCATGGTGATCCTTCTCGGGTTTCGCGGCGCCCCGGGCGCCGCCGCCGCGAGCATACCGTGGGCGCTCGGCCGAGGATCAAGAAGAAGTATGCGGGAATCCTTGCTGACGGCCGACAATGCGGCCGGCGCGCGAGCGCGCATCGCGTCGCGCAGGGGCTGCGGCGACGCGCCGGTGAAGCTGCACGCGCGGAGCAAGAGGACGGCTGCCCGCCTGGCAGCCGGATCTGCGGGGCGCTCTGTTCGAGCTGCCGGGACGCCGGCGGGGGCGGATCAGTCCTTCGCGTCGCGGACGCGGGCGGCCTTGCCGGCGAGGTTGCGCAGGTAGAACAGGCGCGAGCGGCGGACCACGCCGCGCGAGACGACCTCGACCTTGTCGATGCGGGGGCTGTGGAGGAGGAAGATGCGCTCGACGCCGACCGTGAAGCTCACCTTGCGCACGGTGAAGGTGCTCCGGACCCCGGCGCGGTGCCGCTTCAGCACGACGCCCTGGAACACCTGGATGCGCTCCTTCTCACCCTCGACGATCCGGTAGTGGACGCGCACCGTGTCGCCGACCCGGAAATCCGGGATCCCCTCGCGGAACAGGGGAGCTTCGATCTTCGCGAGGATGTTCGAGGTCTGCATGGTCGGTCAATCCTTCAAAGGGTCGGGGATCCGTCTTCGCGGTCCCCTGCTCAAGGGGGCAGGGCCGCCGCCGTTCATGGGCTGCGTCCGGCGGAGCGGAGACCGCGCGCGGCCGTGGGCTTCACGCCATGAACGCAGATGCTGCCCGGTTGCGGTTCCGGGAGCATGGACGCGAGCGCAGGCTCGCGCACCTCCCCGGGGGGTACCGGAGAGGTGCGGCATTATGCATGCGGGCGATCGGGTGTCAACGGCGGCAAGAGCGCGGATGCGCGCCGCGTTCTGTGCTGGCGACGGGCTCAGCGACGGACGGGGATGATCTGCACGCGGCGGGCTTCTCCCTCGCCGTCGCTCTTCGTGACGACGCCGGGGAACTTCGCCAGGGCGAGGTGGACGACGCGGCGGTCCTGCGGGTTCATCGGCTCGAAGGTGATGATCTTGCCCTCCTCGACCGCCTGCTTGCCCAGCCGGCGCGCCATGGAAGAGAGCGTGTCCTCCCGGCGCTGCCGGTAGCCCTCGGCGTCGATGATCACGTGGCGCCGCTTCTTGCCGGGCCGGTTGATCACGCGGTTGGCGAGGAACTGCAGCGCCGAGAGCGTCTGCCCCTTCTTGCCGATCACGCGGCCCGCGTCCTTCCCCTCGATCTCGAGGCGGATCTCCTCGGGCGGATCTTCCTCTTCGTTCTCGAGGAGGTCGACGGTGCAGTCCATGCCCATCGCCGCGAGCACATCGATGACGAAGTCGAGCGCGATGTCGGCGCGCCCGTCCTCCACGAACTCGGCCGCGTCGCCAGCGCCCTGCGCCTCTGCATCGACATCGACGTCCGCCGCGTCGATTCCCCTTTCGGCAGCTTCACTATCCACGGACACGTGCTTTTCCCTTTCCGAGAGCAGGCGCCGACTTGTCGTCGTCGCCGGGAGTCTTCTTCATCGCGGATTGGGGCTCCGCGGTCGCGACCTCGCGCACCACGATGCCGCCGGCCCGTTCGTCCTTCGCCTTCAGGTACCGCTCGACGAGCAACTGCTGACCGATGCCGAGCCAGGTGTTCGTCAGCATGTAAACGCCGAGGCCGGCCGGGAGGAAGAGCATCATTGCGGTGAAGATGCCGGGCATCAGGTACAGCATCATCTTCTGCTGCGCCGGGTCGCCCTGCGGGGGCATGAGCTTCTGCTGGATGAAGCTCGACGCGCCGAGGACGATGGGGATGATGAAGTACTTCCCCGGGGCGGACAGGTCCGGGATCACGGGGCCGAACGGGGTGTGGTAGAGCTCGACCGCCGTCTGGAGCGCGGTGTAGAGGGCGAACCACACCGGCATCTGGAGCAGCATCGGGAAGCAGCCGATGACCGGGTTCGCGACCTTGTTCTTGCGCCAGAGCTCCTGCATCGCGAGGCCGCGCTGGGTGGCGTCGTCCTTGTACCTCGCGTTGATCTCGTCCATCTCCGGCTTGAGCTTGCGCATCGCCGCGGCGCTCTTGATCTGCTGGATGCTCAGCGGGAAGAGCAGGATCCGGACGGTGATCGTGAGCAGGCAGATCGCCCAGCCCCAGCTCCCGACGGCGCCGTAGAGGACGTAGAGGTACGAGACGAGGATCTTCGCGATCGGCGAGAACCAGCCGAGGTTGATGACCTCGCTCGCATCGTGGCCCACGCCGGCGAGCAGATCGCGCTCCTTCGGGCCAGTGAAGGAGAGGACCTTGTAGGTCACCGCGCCGCCGGGCGCGAGCTCGTGCTCCGGATAGGCGAGGCGCGCGCGGTAGACGTGCCCGAAGCTCGGATCGTTGCCCTTCTGCGGGTGCTTCGCCGCGTCCCAGATCTCCTCGATCTGCGTCTCGGCCACCGGCTGCCCGGGCCCTTCCTGCGGGATCGCGATCTTGCTGAAGTAGCTGCTGGAGACCGCGACGAAGCGCGCGCTCCCCGGCGTGCGGCGCCAGCGCTCGGGGGTGAACTCCGGGTCCTTGAAGTCCTTCGGCTCGAACGCGTCCGGGTGCTGGCGCTCGGTCTTCTGGTCGGTCGCGGCGACCGTCTCGGTGATCCACTCCGAGATCAGGCCGAGGTGGCCCTCGGTCTCCTTCTGCGTGCGCCACGCGGTCTGCTCGACGGCGAACCGGTGCTTGCGCGGCTCCTGCGCGAGGTTCTCGACCGTCACCTGCAGCGAGAGCTCGAAGGGGCGGCCCGTGGCGGCGACGACCTTGGTCAGCCGCGTCGTGTCATCGGCGTAGGTGAAGGTGCAGCTCTTGCCGTCCTGCGCCGAGAGCTTCCAGTCCAGATCATCGAACGGCACCTGCGGCGCGCTGCCGCCGGGCAGGCGCAGGTCCGTCCTGAGGGGCATCCGCGACTCGAGCGACGTGGTGACCAGGTCCATCGGCTGGCGCTCGCCGTTCCCGGTCGTGTACTTCGGGTCGGTCATCCAGAGGTGCCGCACCGACCCGCCCCGCGTGGACAGCTCGGCCTTGAACCGAGGTCCCTCGACGACGCAGGCCTCCGCGGGGGCGCGCTCCGCGGGGGCCGTGCTGTCGTTGACGTCGAGCGGCTGGAACTGCACCTCGGCGCTGCCGAAGAGGAGCGGCTTGCCGTACTGGATGAACAGGAAGATGGCGAGGCCGAGGAACAGCCATTTGGCGATATTGCTGCGTTCCATGAAGTCCTTCGTCGGTCCCAGGATCTCGATCCGCGCCCCTGGCTGCTGGAATCTCGTGACTCCTCACGAGGCTGCCCAGGGTCGCTCCAGATGGGCTTCGCTCCGTGACGTGTCGGGCGCCGCGCCGTCGGGGCCGAGTCGACGGTCGAGCGGGATCAGTCCATGAGATTGACCCGGCCGCTGAAGTCCGCCTGCCGGGGAGGCGGGGCGAGCTCCGTGCCAGTAGACGAACAGCGTGCCGCATCCCGCCGGTCAGCGTCCCGTTGCGGCGGCATCTCGGCCGCCGCACCACGGCGAAGACGAGGTGGAGGAGGAGGGTCGAACCCGCCCGGATGAAACGGGTGACACCTACACAGTCGTCTGAGCGAAAGCAAGCTCCCCCGCAGCGCTCCATGCCCCAGGATGCAGGCCGCGGCATAGCGTGAGCAGGAAGGCTCGAACCGGCAGACCGGCCCCATCAACGCCACGATGACCCTGGAGAGCGTCATCTGGTAGACGCGGATCAGCGCGAGGAGGAGCTTCGCCAGCATGCGGTGACCCGTGGGAGAGCACGGAGCTTGGGGCTCGGCGCACCACGGCGCAAGGCTGCGCGGCATCATCCTCGGGCCGGTGGCGCCGGATCCCCCGCGGCGCGCTCGTCCGCGCCGCGCGCGGCGGCGATCGGCGGCGAGGCGGCGAGCGCGTCCCGCGCCCGGCGGCGGACAACCGGGACCACGCTGCGCAGCTCCGCGAGGACGTCCTCGAGGCCGAGCGAGCCGGCGCCGGTGCGCAGGATCACCACGATATCGACGCGGTCCGGGAACAGCTCCGGAAATCTCCGGAACGCCTCCCTGAGCAGGCGCTTCGCGCGGTTGCGGGCCACGGCGCCGCCGACCTTGCGCGAGGCGACGAGGCCCAGGCGGGACGCCGCGTTCGGCGAGGGCGGCACAGCGGCGGCGCCGCTCTCGCCGAGCGCGGCGCCGCGCTCCTTGCCGCGGCGGGCCCCGCCGCGAGGCATCGCGGCGGTAGGGGCCGAGACGAGGATCAGCAGGTGGCGGGTGGTGACGCGGTGCCCGCCGTTCTGGATGCGGACGAAATCAGCCCGCTTGCGGATGCGCCGCGCGCGGGGGAAAGAAGCGGACGCCGACGAGCGCGGGCGCGCTGGCGTCGCCACGCCGCGTTACTTCTTGTAGATGGTGGGCGCGAGCCGGGCGCGGCCCTTGCGGCGGCGATTGTTGATGACCTTGCGACCGCCGGCGGTCGCCATTCGCGCACGGAAGCCGTGGGTCCGGGCGCGGCGGGTGTTATGGGGCTGGTAGGTGCGCTTCATGGCTGGTGGTCCCTTGGCGTTCTGGACCGCGAACGGCGGCAACCTGGCCGCACGTCAAGCGGGCGCGCAAGAAAGCACGGCATTCGGCTCAGGTCAACACAAGACGACGCGGCGTGGCCCCGTTTCGCCGTTCTCTCTCACCTTTCTAGGTACCTGGGTTAGCGTGTAGCCTCCGATCGACCGCGATGGCCGTTCTAGACGGGTCACAGGAGGGAATTTGGCGCGCACCGGAGGACACAGGGGGGAGAAGCAGCACGTGACTGCGCGGAGCGTCAGGCGACGCGCGCTGGGCGCTGCTGCGGCGGGAGCGTTGTTCCTGGGCGCGCTCCCTGCCAGCGCACAGACCAGAACGTTCTACCTCGACCGGCTCTACATGGCCGGCGCTCCCGACGACTCGATCGCGCTCTGGCGGCCGCAGGTGGCGCCGCAGACGCGCTTCTTCGGGCAGTTCGGGCTGGGCTTCGGCCTCAACCCCTTCCGGGTCGAGAACATGCTGAACGACGAGCGCTCCGCGGAGCGGTTCAGCAGGGAACATGGCGCGCCGGTGTCCTCGCAGTTCATCGGGTACCTCAACGGAGGCGTCGAGTTCCTCGACCGCTTCAGCGTCCAGGTTGGGCTGCCGTTCATCGGATTCCAGACGAGCAACCAGACGAACGACTCGGACGTCGGCGGCGCGCAGGACGCGGCGAGCCCGTCCGCGGCCGCGATCATGGACATGCGGCTCGACGCGCGGGCGATCCTGTACCGCTCCGACGATCGCTCCTTCAAGCTGGGCGTCAACGCGGCGGCGTGGGTGCCGACGGGCCACGCATACTCGTTCTCCGGCGACAAGAGCACGAGCGCGCTGGTCGGGATCTCGGGCGAGATCGACCTCAAGTCGATGTTCTTCGTGCTCAACACCGGGGTGCAGTTCCGTCCGTTCGCCTCGCTCAACGACTTCAACGTGTCGAACGAGTGGCGCTGGGGGGTCGGCGGCTTCGTGCCGCTGCGGAACGGGACGATGCGGCTCGGCGCGCAGATCTTCGGGTCCACCGGCCTCGGCCGGGGTACGACGTTCACCGGAGACAACACCCCGCTCGAGTGGATGGCCGAGGGGCGGCTCGCCCTCGACGAGAAGAAGAAGGGGTGGCTCGGGGTCGGCGGCGGGACGCGGCTCAGCGGCGGCTATGCGCCGGACTTCCGGTTGGTCGGCGTCATCGGCTACGCGTTCGGCATCTCGGACGTCGAGCCCATGTCGCCCGGCAGGCGCTTCCAGGCGCCCCCGCCGCGCTCCGCGGACACGGACAAGGACGGCTACCCGGACGACATCGACCTCTGCCCGACCGATCCCGAGGACGGCAAGATGCCGAACCCGAGCGACGGCTGCCCGGCGCTGCCCGATCGCGACGGCGACGGCATCCCCGACACCAGCGACAAGTGCCCGGATCAGCCCGAGGACTTCGACAAGATCAACGACGCCGACGGCTGCCCGGAGGACGACGCCGACGAGGACAACATCGCGGACGCGAAGGACGCCTGCCCGAAGGAGCCGGGCGAGCCCAGCCCCGAGCCGGCGAAGAACGGCTGCCCGCAGTTCATCCGCCGGATCACCGGGTCGAGCGAGATCCAGATCCTGAAGCAGGTGCAGTTCGCGACCGGCAGCGCGAGGATCCTGCAGAACAGCTACGGCATCCTCGACGAGGTCGTCCGGCTGCTCAAGGTGAACCCGGAGATCACGCTCGTCGCGATCGAGGGCCACACGGACAACCGCGGCTCCGACCAGCTCAACGAGAAGCTCTCGAACGACCGCGCCCACTCGGTGAGGACCTACCTGATCGAGCGGGGCGGCATCGATCCGGCCCGCCTCACGGCGGCAGGCTTCGGGCCGAGGCGGCCGATCGAGACCAACGACACCGAGGCCGGGCGCCAGAAGAACCGCCGCGTCGAGTTCCACATCCGCGAGAGCAACACCGGCGGCAACAAGGCGGGCGGCAACGACGCCGGCGGCAGCAGTGGCGGTACGGTCACGCCGTAGGTGCCGGGGCGGGGCGGCGCGCGCGGGAGCTCTGCTGTTCGCGGTCCTCTCGTGCGCGTGCCGCCCCGACCAGGGGGCGCCCTACCAGTGCGATTGCACCTTCGTCACGGACTTCGACGACGACGCGAAGCTCGATGTGGAGATCTGCGCGCCGAGCGAGGCCCGCGCCGAGGGCGTGGGGCGCGGGTGCGCTCAGACCCACGCGCCAGGCCCGGTGTCCGGGTGCTCGTGCAGGAGCATCCCGGGCCGCGGGCCGTGCGAGCTCCGCGCGTGCCGCACTACCCCAGCAGAGCCCTGAGCTCGGCCGGCTCGGTGACAGGGGCCGAGCACGATCGCCCGCGGCAGACGTAGGCCACGGCCTCGCCGGGGCGCGCCGGCTTCCCCTCGGCGACGACCTTCACCGCCGCGGCGCTCTCCGGGCGCGCCGGATCCACGACGACCACCGCCCGGTTCGGCAGGTAGGC
Source organism: Sorangium sp. So ce406 (assembly GCF_051474675.1). NCBI lineage: Bacteria > Pseudomonadati > Myxococcota > Polyangiales > Polyangiaceae > Sorangium > Sorangium sp. So ce406. The sequence goes on from NZ_CP150340.1 coordinate 3,326,359, forward strand.
CTTGAACGCCTCGCGGGCGAGGTCGCCGGCCGCTGCAGAGCCCGTCTCGCCGACCACGACGACCGTCACGCTGCCGCGCGCCAGGCGGTCGAGCACGCACACGGTCTGGCCGAGCCCGAACGGGTTCTCGAGCGCGGCCGGCGCGAGCGCCTCGAGCTGCCGCTCCGCCGGGGAGAGGTAGCGCTCGTCGGCGATCTCGGCGAGGCGCAGGCAGAGCTGCGCGGCCATCGAGACGGCCGAGGGCGCGGCCTGATCGTAGATGTCCTGCGTGCGCGCGATCAGCGCGTCGCCGTCGTCCGGCGTGAAGAAGAACCCGCCCGCGGCCTCGTCCCAGTGGTGCGCGATCATCGCGTCGGCGATCGCGCGCGCGACGCCGACGTAGCGCGGATCGGAGGTCGCCTCGTACAGGTCGAGCGCCGCGTTCCCGAGGTACGCCTGGTCGTCGAGGAACCCCGGCCGCACATCGATCGCGGCCGCGCCGACGCCGCCGCGCTCGGCCCTCGCGCCGCCGGGCGCGCCGTCCTTGAGGTACCGGCCGACCCGGCCGCCGCGCAGGAGCTTCCGCTCGAACAGCGCGAACGCGCGCGCCGCGGCGTCGACCCAGGCGGGCTCATCCAGCGCGCGGCCCGCGTCGGCGAGCGCGCCGATGAGCAGCCCGTTCCAGCTCGCGAGCACCTTGTCGTCGCGCGCCGGCCGGGGCCTCGCCTCGCGCGCGGCGAGCATCCTGGTCCTGGCGCGCGCGAGCGCCTCGCGGCACCGCCCGAGGTGCGTCCCGGCGCCCGCGCCCGCGTCGAGGACGGCCGCGGCCTGCTCCACCGTGCGGTGCTGCGACAGCACCGTCGCGCCGGTGTGCTCGAAGTTGCCCTCCTCGGTGATGCCGAAGACGAGGCGGGCCACGTCGTACGCGAGCTGATCCTCGCCGACCGCCGCGCGCAGATCGTCGAGCGTCCACACGAAGAACTTGCCCTCGCTCCCCTCGGAGTCGGCGTCCTGTGACGCGTAGAACCCGCCCTCCGGGTCGCGCATCTCGGCGAACAGGTAACCGACGAGCTCGCGCGCCGCCTCGGCGTAGATCGGCTTCTTGAACGCGCGGAAGCCGTCGACGTAGAGGCGCAGGAGGAGCGCGTTGTCGTAGAGCATCTTCTCGAAGTGCGGCACGAGCCAGCGCTCGTCCGTGGAGTAGCGGTGGAAGCCGCCGCGCAGCTGGTCCCAGATCCCGCCGTCGCGCATGCGGTCGAGCGTGAGCTCGACGCTGTCGGCCGCGACGCGATCGCCCTCCAGCGCGCCGCGGCGGAGCAGCACGTCGAGCGCCATCGTGTTCGGGAACTTCGGCCGCGTGCCGATCCCGCCGTGGCGGTCGTCGAAGCGCGCGAGGAGCTGCCGCGACGCGCGCCGGAGCAGGTCCGACGAGGCGGGCTCGGCGGCGCTCGCCGGCGCTGCGGCGCGCCCCGGCGCGCGCTGCGTGCGCTCGATGGCCTGGGTGATCTCCTGCGCCTGGAGCTCGACCTCGTCGCGCCGGCTCCGGTAGGCGTCGGCGACCGCGTCGAGGACCTTCGGGAAGCCGGGCATGCCGAACTTGTCCTTCGGCGGGAAGTACGTGCCCGCGAAGAAGGGCCGCTGATCGGGGGTGAGGAACACCGTGAGCGGCCAGCCGCCGCTCCGGCCCATGAGCTGCACGACGAGCTGGTAGATGTGATCGAGGTCGGGCCGCTCTTCCCGGTCGACCTTGATGTTCACGAAGAGCTCGTTCATGCGCCGGGCGATCGCCTCGTCCTCGAACGACTCGCGCTCCATCACGTGGCACCAGTGGCAGGCGGCGTAGCCGATGGACAGGAGGATCGGCCTGTCCTCGCTCCGGGCGAGGTCGAGCGCCTCGGCCCCCCACGGGTACCACTCGACCGGGTTGTGCGCGTGCTGCAGGAGGTACGGCGACGACTCGCTCGCGAGCCGGTTCGTGTGGGCTGCCATGGCGCCCACCTAGCGCCGGGCGGAGGGGACCGCCAGCGGTGGCCTGGAGGGCGCCGGGGCGCCTACGCCCGCTCCAGCACGAGCGCGCAGTTGTGCCCGCCGAAGCCCGCCGAGCACTTCACCGCGTACCGCACGTCGACCCCGCGCCGCTCCCGCACGACGTCCAGGGAGCAGCCCGGATCGAGCTCATCCACGTTGATCGACGGGTGCAGGAGCTGATCGCGGAGAGAGCACACGACCGCGATCGTCTCCACGGCGCCAGCGCCGCCGAGCAGGTGCCCCATCATCGACTTGGTCGCCGAGATCGGGATGCGCGCGAGCCGATCGCCGAACACGCGCCGCAGCGCGAGCACCTCCGCGGCGTCGCCCTGCGGCGTCGAGGTCGCGTGCGGGTTGATGTAGCCGATCGCCTCCGGCGCGGCGCCCGCACGCGCGAGGGCGCGCTCCAGCGCGAGCGCGAGCCCGAGCCCGCCGGAGTGCGGGCGCGTGAGGTGCTCCGCGTCCGTGGTCATCCCGAAGCCGGCCACGTAGGCGAGCGGCCTCGCGCCGCGCGCCAGCGCGTGCTGCTCCTCCTCGAGCACGAGCGCGCCCGCGCCCTCGCCCATCACGAAGCCCTGGCGGCGACGGTCGAACGGGCGGCTCGCGCGCGTCGGATCGCCGTCGACCGCGCGGGCGAGCGCCTTCGCGTTGCCGAACCCCGCGACGGTGTTGAGCCGCGTCGCGGCCTCGGCGCCCCCGGCGACCATCACGTCGGCCTCCCCCGCCTCGATCATGAGGGCCGAGGTCGCGATCGAGTGCGTGCCCGTCGCGCACGCGCTCGCGAGGTTGTACGACGGCCCCATGAGCCCGTAGCGCATGGCGATGAGCGCCGCGGCGCCGTTCGGCATGACGCCCGGGATGAAGAAGGGCGACACCGCCCTCGGCCCGCGCGCCGCGCTGCGGGCGACCTGCTCCTCGAAGATCTCGACGGAGCCCATCCCGGTCGACATCAGGCACCCGACGCGGGTGCGATCGAGGCCGCCGGCCGCCGGCGCCGCGAGGGCGGCCGGCGACGTCGCGCCGGCGCTCTCCGCCGCCTCGTCGTCCGCCGCGGGAGCGCGCTGGACCGGCGCGATGCCCGCCTCGCGCAGCGCCTCCACGGCCGCCGCGAGGCTCAGGTGGGTCACCCGGCCGTAGATGCTCGCTTCCTTGGGCGACAGGTACTGCCCCACGTCGAACCCCTTCACGCTGGCGGCGATGTCGCTGCGGAGCTTGTCGACGGGGAAGTCGCGGATGTAGTCCACGCCGGATTTGCCGGCGAGGAGGTTCTGCCAGGTGGTCGCGGCGTCGTTGCCCAGCGGGCAGACGGCGCCGATCCCGGTCACGACGACGCGCCTTCGCATCGGGGTACTCGTTCTTGTGGGTGAGGGGAGGCCAGGGGGAGAGACGTTCAGGCGGAGAGCGCCTGCGGAGCGTCGTTCAGGTTGGGAGCTCCCGCGAGGCCCTCGATCGACGTGTCGCGGCGACGATCCCCGCTGCGGCGCAGGTCGATCGCGGCGCGCTGGGCGGCGAGCATCTCGTGCCGGCCCACCCCGAGGTACTTCAGGATCGGCATGTAGACCTTCTGGATGAACACGTTCCGGTCGATGCCGGCCTCGCGCATCTTCAGGATGCGCGAGTCGTAGTCGGGGACGATCCCGACGCCCGGCATCTCGAAGTTCGCGAACACGTGCGCCATATCCGCGAGCGTCCCCTCGCGGTCCTCCTCGAGCAGCACCTTGATGACGCTCTGGTAGAAGCGGCAGTGGGCGATCTCGTCGCGGGCGATGTAGTCGTAGATCGTCCGCAGGCACTCGTCGTTCTCCGCCGCCGCCCGCTCCCGGTGCTTCACGTAGATGACGAACGTCGCCATCTCCTGAACGCAGCCGTAGAACGTCATCTGCCGCGGCGTGTGGAACGGGAGGTTCCACTGCTTCGTGAAGAGCTGGTGCTGCAGGTCGGTGAGCTGCTCCTCGGTGCGCTTGCCGGAGCGGAGGAGATACTGCATCAGCGTGAGCGAGTGCTTCGACTCCTCGTAGGCCCAGTTCGCCTGGAACCACGCCTGGCCGAAGTAGCTCCGCACGAGGTTGATGCCGTTCGCCACATAGTCGGGCAGGTACATCTCGACCGAGCAGAACGTCTCCGCGCAGAGCGCGAGCTCCTCGCTCGCCTCCTTGTTCACCCGCTCCCAGGGGATGTCCTGGAAGAGGTTCCAGCGGCGCTCGCGCTCCGCCTTCTCGAAGAAGGCCATGTACTCCCGGAAGATCTTCTCCTCCAGCTTGCTCATGCGCTCGCCTCCAGCCGCTCCCCGACCTTCTTGCAGAGGTCGCCCACGGTGATGAGCTCGACCAGATCCTCGTCCGGAATCATGATCCCGAGCTCCGTCTCCATCTCTCCGACGATCTGCATCATCGAGAGCGAGTCGATGCCGAGCTCCGTGATCACCGACGCCGCGGTGACATTGGGGAACTCGCGCTTGTCCACGCGGGCGGCAACCGTCTTGAACATCTCGAGCAGATTGGTCTTGTCCGTCATGGTTCAGTCGATCCTGCGAAGCTCGTATTGAGCGAGGGAGCTGTAGTGCTTGTCGAACGCGTTCACGCACGTCGACAGGTAACGATCGTAGTCATCGAAGACCTTGTCCCCCCACGTCGACCGGATGGTCTTCTCGTTCAGCCTGAGCCGGCGGAGCCACTCCGCGGTGGTGCGCTGGTAGTGCTCCCGCCGGGTGTTCACCTGCATCACCTCCCAGTAGGGGTTCGCCGCCTGGATGATGTCCTCGAGCCGCGGGTTCAAGCCCCCGGGGAAGATCTCCTTGGTGACGAAATAGATGTCCTCGAGGTCCTTCCGCGTGCCGGCGGGGAGCCCGCCCCAGGGCGTCATCCGCGGCGTCCGGTTGCGGAGGATCGTCTGGAGGCCGAACCAGGCGCCCTTGTTCGTGAGCTCCCAGGCCTTCTTGAAGTAAGCCCTGTAGATGTCGATCGCCTTGCCCTGGCGCGCCTCCTCCGGCGAGCACAGGTGATCGATCATGCAGATCGAGATCAGGCTGTCGAACCGCTCGGCCGTCGTGAAGGTCCGGAAGTCGCCGCCGATCACCTCGACGCCCGGGATCTTGCGGGCGTTCACCTCCGCGGCCTGCGCGGTGGACAGGGTGACGCCGACGGCGCGCTTCACGCCGCGCGAGGTGGCCACGTACTCGAGCGCCGCGCCCCAGCCGCAGCCGATGTCGAGGACCTTCTTCTCGGGCGTCACCTTCGCTAAGTCCGACAGGATCCGGAGCTTGTTGAGCTGCGCGGCCTCGAGCGACTGCTCGGGGGACTCGTAAACGGCGCTCGTGTAGTTCATGCGCTCGTCGAGCCACAGCCTGAAGAACTCGTTCGAGACGTCGTAGCTGACCTCGACCTCGGCCTTACTGGATCCCATCGATGACTCCTTCGACACGTGCCGGGGCGCCGCCCGCGCGGCCCCCTTCGGTTCGCGACGTCGCTCCGCTCGCGCGGTCCGCGTCGACATGGGCAGAGGGCACGACGCCCTCGTCGAGCTCCGAGGCGAGCTCGAGCTCGCCGGCCTCGTAGCGACGCTTCATCTCGCGGCGCCGGACCTTGCCGCTCGACGTCTTCGCCAGCGTCCCCCGCTTGATGAGCGCGACCTCGGAGAGCTGGACGCCGAGCTCGGCGCGCACGGCCTGGGTGATCGCCTGCGCCACGCCGGCGACGGTCCGCTTGGCCTCGGCGACGACCACGGCCCGCTCGGCCCCCGAGTCGCCGAGGCACGAGAACGCGACGCAGTGGCCGGCGCGCACGCCCTCCACGGAGGACGCGACGCGCTCGATGTCCTGGGGGAAGTAGTTCTTGCCGCCCAGGATGATGAGGTCCTTCGAGCGGCCGCAGAGGTACACCTCGCCGGCGACGGTATAGCCGAGATCGCCCGTCCGCAGCCAGCCCCCACCGAAGGCGGCCTCCGTCTGCTCCGGCTCGTTGAAGTACCCGGCCGCCACGCTCGGACCGCGCACCCAGATCTCGCCCACCTCGCGCTCGCCGAGCGGCGCCCCGTCCGGCCCGGCGATGATGAGCTCGTGGCAGGGGAGGGGGCGACCGCAGGACACGAGCTCCAGCGAGGCGCCGCCGTTCGCGGGCCGCGCCTTCCCGGCCTGCATCGCCTTCGCGTCCACGCGGTCGGTGGTGAGCGGGGCCTCGAGGTCGCTGAAGGTGATCGCCAGCGTGGCCTCGGCCATGCCGTACGAGGGCAGGATGCTCTGCGGGCGGAGCCCCTGCTTGCCGAAGCGGTCCAGGAACGCGCGCAGCACGTCGGCCTGGATCGGCTCCGCGCCGCACCCGAGCGCGCGCAGGCAGGAGAGATCCCAGCTCCCCGCCTGCGTGTCGGTGACGGCGCGCGTCGCGAGCGCGAAGGCGAAGTTCGGGGCGAAGGTGATCGTGCCGCGGAACCTGTGGATCGCGTCGAGCCAGAGAGAAGGGCGGCGGATGAACGCCGTCGTCGGCAGGAACATCACCGGCACGAGCGCGTAGAGCGGCGCGATGACGAAGCCGATGAGCCCCATGTCGTGGTAGAGGGGCAGCCAGCTCACGCCGCGATCTTCCGGGGTGGACCGCAGCCCGTCGAACATGATCGCGTGGCTGTTCACCGACAGGTTGCGGTGGGTCACCATCACGCCCTTCGGGCGCGAGGTGCTCCCCGACGTGAACTGCAGGAACGCGAGATCGTCGAGCGACACCTGCCAGGGCTCCGACGCGCCCGCGGCGTCGGCGCCGTCGGCCTCGCGCAGGTCGCGCTCGACCACGATCTTCAGCCCTTGCCCGCCGGCCGCCCCGCCGTGGCCGTTCGCGGCGAGGTACGCGTCGATCATCTCCTTGAGCTGCTCGTTGGTGACCAGCACGCGCGCGCCGGACGCCGCGAGGATGTGCTGCACCGTCTCGCTGTACGCCTCGAGCTTCGCCAGCGACTGCGGCGGATACATCGGGACGGCGACGATGCCCGCCGTGAGCGCTCCGACGAAGGTGAGGACGAACTCGTCGGCCTCGGTCAGGATGAGCGCGACGCGGTCACCCTTCCGGAGCCCGAGCTTGCGGAGCGCGTACGCCCTGCGCCGCGCCTCGACCCAGAGCTCGGCGTAGCTGACCGATCGCTCCTCCCCCGAGCTGCGAACGAACGTGACCGCTCGATCGGCGTGCACCGCATTTTGCTGGAGGACTTCGACGAACGTTCGCATGGCTGTGTGTCGTCTCACGCTGACCGGACGTAGGGATCCGTCCCACAGGGACGCCCCGGGCCGGAGTGAGCGCAGCCATAAGCGAAATTCGGGCCAGGGCAAACAGGAAACAATGAAGTCCAGTATTCGAGCCTGATTTCGTGGCGCGGGCTCCCCCTGACGCCGCGCAGGCTCGCCCTGAGTGACGAAAAACCGTGCGCAGAGTGCGTCGAATATTCGTCACATGGCACCCTGGGTGCGAAACGAACTTCGCACGCTCTCGAAGGCGCTTCCCGGCGTCGTGGCGCCGTCTCTGGCGCAGGCGCTGACGCGGGCGGGCTGGCGCCGGCGCGACCGATTACCACGGCTGCCGGGGCGTCGCGTCGGGTTCTCCGCGACGCATCCGTGCCGCGCGGCCCTGGTCCACAAAACGCGAGAGGCGCCGGTCTCCCGGCGCCTCTCGACCCTCATGCGCGATGTCGCCGGCTACTCCATGCCGCCCATGTCCATGTGGCCCGCGGCCTCGTCTTCATGGGCGTCCTCGCCCTTCTTGTCGTCCTTCTTCTCGGTCTTCTCGAACTTCTTCGGCTCCGCGAGGGCCCAGTCCGCCGACCAGGACGAGATCACGTAGATGGTGCCGTCTCCGCCCTCCTTCGTGGCGTAGCGGCTCTGCCCCTTCGCGGTCTTGCCGACGTTGATCGTGAAGTCGCCGCCGTTGTCCTTCAGCTTGATCTTGACGATGCCGCCGTTCGTGGTCGGCGCGTCGAGCCCCGTGTCGGAGGCGGACTTGCCGTCGCCGAAGTCCTCCGCGCCGAGGCCCTGGAAGGCGCGGAGCAGGTCCTTCACCTTGGCCTCGTCGAACTTCTCCCACTTCGCGGAGGCCGCGCCGATCTTGCCGGCCTTGTCGCGCGGCGCGAACGTGCCGGTCCACTTGTCGTCGTTCTTCGAGAAGCTGAACAGCCCGTTCTTGTTCTCGACCGAGGCCTGGATCGCGTTCTCGTCCTCGAACTTGAGGATCGAGTTCTCGCGCCAGTTCTTCGCCTCGCGCGTGTAGAGGTAGCTCGAGTAGCCACCCGCGACGTACACGCCGTCCTTCCCCTCGACGCGCGCCATCTGCCCGCGCGAGCCGCTCTTGCCGAAGTAGACGTCGAGCGCCTTCTCGTCGCCCTTGTAGGCGACCACGTGGACGGCCTTGTCGTCCGTGAGCTCGTACTGCCCGTAGGTGGCGGTCGTCCGGTCGATCGCCTCCTTCAGCTTGAGCTCCTTCAGGTTGTCGAGGATGCTCCGCACGTTCGCCGTGTGCGCCTTGGCGCTCACGGGCTTCGTGACCTCCCACGTGTCGCCCTTCTTCTCGAGCGTCACGTCGGACTTGTCGGCGTTCTTGATCGAGATCTTCGTGATCTTCTCGACCTCGTCCTTCGACACCCCGATGCTCGGCAGATCCGCCGACGCGGCGGTCACCGAGTGCGCCTCGCGCTCCGCTCTCTCTTTCTTCTGCGTGAAGAACACGCCGACGCCGAGGAGCGCGAGGACGACGAGGGCGATGTAGATTTTGTGCTCGGTCTTCATGGCTCTTTCACCCCACGGGGCTCTGGCTCAGTCGAGCGTGATGTTCTCGCGGGCGCTCTCGCGCCGCCGCCACCGGACGAGGCCGAACACGGCGAAGAGGGCCGCCGGCAGGATCGTGAGCGTCCACTGCACGCGCTGCTGCACGGTCTTGCGCTCCGCCCGGTACTCCTCGGCCTTCTTGGCCAGGGTGGCCTCGTCGTCCGTGGCCTCCTGCTTCGGCTTCTCGATGTCCGCGTAGGTCAGGTTGGTCTCGCTGAACATCTTCGCGGTCGCGGCGAGCAGCGTGCTGTCCCCCGCCATCCAGTCGAGCGTGTTCTTGAACGCCAGGATGGTGGCGGTCAGGTACTTCTGCGCGTAGGACTGCGAGAGCATCTGGAGATCCTCGTCGCCGCCCATCCCGCCCATCATCTGCATCTGCGGCGGCATGGGGGGCGGGTTGCCCGAGCGGGCGAACGGGTTCGCGAGGAACTGCGACGCCGAGAGCACGAGGATCCGGCCACGGTCCGCGCTCTCCGCGGGCGCCGCGATGCCGAGCCCCTCCTGGCCGCCGAAGGCGCTCTTGAGCTTGCCCTCGATCGTCACCGCGATCGCGCGCTGCGCGTACTCGCCCTTCGGCTTCCACTCGGCCGAGAACTTCATGTCGATGTTCTCGGACGTGTCGATCGTGGTCTTCGGGGTCGAGCGGGCGACGACCTTCATCGTCGCCTCGGGCTGCTTCTCCGGGTGCGGCACCAGCGTCGACGGGAAGGGGAAGGCGAGCTCGGGCAGGCGGAAGAAGCCGGGGAACGATGAGTCGAGGATCTGCTCGTCCTCGTTGAGGCGGCTGTCCTCCTGGAGCTGGAGGATGCCCGGCGCGCGGAACCACATGAGCTGGCCCGTCTGCGTCTGCACCGGGATGGCCATCGAGCGGCTCCAGTCGAGGATCGCCTCCTTCTTCATCTCGACGCCGTAGCCGTCGAGCAGCTTCTCGAGGCCCCAGGTGTTGAGCGTCGCCTTCATCGACGGGTCGGACGCCTTGAGGTTCACCGCGCCGGCGAACACGGCGAGCGCCTTGTTGCCGAGCATCAGGAACTGGTCGATGCGGCGCAGCTCTTTCTCGGTGAACTCCTTGCCCGGCTGCGTGATGACGAGGCCGGCGAGCTCCTTGTTGATCTCGCTGTCGCCGCCCTTCAGGTCGACGTCCTCGAACTTGTAGAACGGGAAGTGGTGCTCGAGCAGCGCGCGCATCGACGGGCCGCCGCGGCCGCCCTGCGCGGCGACGAGGTTCGCGTCGCTGAGCTTGATCTCGTCCTTGCCGGTCACGATCCCGATCTTGGTGTCGATGCCGTCCGCCTTGTCGCGGATCTCACGGATGGTGTTCGTGATCCAGAACTCGAGGCCCTGCGCCTGGTCGGGCGAGAGCATCGGGATCGCCTCCTTCTCGCTGCCGTACTTGAAGGCGATGCCCATGAACCCGCGGGTGATCGTGGCCTGGTCCTGGCCGGTCTCGCTCCCCTCGCCGAACGCGGCCTCCTGGAGGCCCGCCTCCTTCGCGGCGGCGCGCTGCTCGTCCGTCTTGGCCTCGATGATCGCGTAGCGGAGCTTGCCGTTCGAGGCCTGCTCGTACTCGTTCATCAGGTCGGTGAGGTCCTGGATGAACGCCTCGTGCTTCGGGAGCCCCCGGGTGACGTAGACGTCGATCTGGAGATCCTGCTTCAGCCCCTCGCGGACGAGGTGCGCCGAGCCCTTCGAGAGGGTGAACCTCTCGTTCTTCGTCATGTCGATGCGCTTGTAGGCGCTCAGCGAGATGACGTTGGCCACCACGAGGATTGCGGCCACGATGGCCAGGTAGACGCCTGTTTGCGTCGCGGCTTTGACTTTCCGTTCCATGGTAGTCCTTACGCCCACTTCCTGCGCTCGAGCGCCCTGAACGAGGCCATGAGGCAGCCTGCGGTGACCGAGAGGAAGAAGACGATGTCTCGAGTGGACACCATGCCGCGCGCGAACGGCGCGAGGCGGGTGTCGAAGCTGATGAAGGAGAGGACGTCGCGGATGAACGACGGGGCGTAGTCAGAGAAGTTGTCCACGCCGTGCAGGAACGCGAGCACCAGGAAGGTGATGAAGAACGCGATCACCTGGCTGTCGGTCAGCGACGAGATGAGCAGGCCGATCGAGACAGCCGCCGCGCTGTAGAGCACGAGGCCGATGTAGCCCGAGGCCACGGGCCCGGTGTCGAGCGCGCCGAGGTGCCAGGGCCACGAGAACATCAGGATCGGGTAGAGGATCGTCGAGAAGACGAGCACGAGAACGAGCCCCCACGCGCCGAGGAACTTGCCGAGGACGACCTCGTGGTCCTGCACGGGGAGGGTGATCAGCATCTCGAGCGTGCCGCTGCGCTTCTCCTCGGCGAGGAGGCGCATCGTGATGACGGGCACGATGAGGAAGGAGAGCCCTACCGGCGCCCACGTGAAGAGCTGCACCAGCGAGGCGCGGTCCGCCTGCCAGAAGCCGCCGTTCATGAAGAAGAAGATGACGCCGAGCGCGATCAGCCCGAAGCAGATCACGACATAGGCCAGGGGGGAATCGAAGTTGGAGCGGAACTCCCGCTTCGCGATGGTCAGGGTGGTGCTCATACCGTTCAGCCCTTCTTCTTGGCCGGCGCTTCGTCCTCCGCGCCTTCCTCGTCGTCGCCGTCGTCGTCCTTCGCGGCCTCGTCGGCGGCGCTGTCCTCGTCGTCGTCTTCTTCCTCGTCGTCGGCCGCGGCGCTCGCCTCGTCCTCGTCCTCGTCGTCGGTGATCAGCTTGCGGCCGCGGTCCTTGCGCTCGTCGCCGCGCGTGAGCGACTTGAAGACGTCCTCGAGGCTCTGCGAGTCGCGGCGCATCTCGAGGAGGAGCCAGCCCTTCTGCACGATGAGCTGGAAGAGCTCGGGCCGGATGTCCCCGCCGAGCGCGCCGAGGAGCTGGAAGCTGTGGGCGCTGTCGTCGGTCGGCAGCTCGGTGACGCTGGTGACGCCGGGCAGCCTGGAGAGCGCCTCCTGGACCTCCTGGGCGGTCGGGGGCTTGCGGGCGCCGGCCCCACCGCCCTCGAAGACCCTCTTCTCGTGGACGGTGACGACGTACCGGACCTTGCCGCTCTTGGCGCGGATCTCGTCGAGGGGGCCGTCGGCGACGACGCGCCCCTTGGAGACGATGATGGCGCGGGCGCAGGCGGCCTCGACCTCGGAGAGGTTGTGGGTGGAGAGCAGGATCGTCCGCTCCTTGCCGATCTCCTTGATGTAACGGATGACCTCCGCCTTCTCGTTCGGGTCGAGATCGCTCGTCGGCTCGTCGAGGATGAGGATCGGCGGGTCGTGGACGAGCGCCTGCCCGAGGCCGACGCGCTGGCGGTAGCCGTGGGAGAGGGTGCCGATGTCCTTGCCGAGCACCTGGGCCAGGCCGCACACCTCGACGATCCCCTTCATCCGCTTCTTGAACACCGACTGATCGAGCCCGCGCATGTCGGCGACGAAGGAGAGGTATTCCCAGACGTTCATCTCGCCGTAAAGCGGGGCGCGCTGGGGCAGGTACCCGAGCTTGCGGCGCACATCGAGCGGCTCGTCGAAGACGTCGTACCCATGTACCCGCGCCGTCCCGGCCGAAGCCGAGATGAAGCAGGTGAGGATGCGCATCGTCGTCGACTTGCCGGCCCCGTTCGGTCCGAGGAAGCCGACGACCTCGCCGCGATGGACCTCGAAGCTCACCTTGTCGAGCGCGCGCAGCGACCCATAGCGCTTGGTCAGCGAGCTCGCCTCGATCATCACATCGCTAGCCAAAATGACCTCCTTCGATGGTTCCTTGGACGCGGAGCGACCTGCCCCGCGGTTCGCCTTCGCGATCCCCCGCCCTGACCGACGGGCGCGCCGTCGGGGCGCCCTGGATCGCCCATTACCCAGGCGAAAGGCGGCGCCATCGTAGCGACGGGGGGATCTCTGTCAACAGCGCCGACCCGAAGCGGCGGGGTCCGGGGGTTTATTCCCGGCGATCGGGCCTGCGCTGGGCGTGGAATGTTCGGGCTATCCCAGGTTCGACCCGGGAGGAGGGGATGGTTCTTCCGCGACATGCTGTGTTCGTCTGTCCGCGGTGATGTCGAAAATCCTCTTGACCCGGGCGTCCACGTTGGACTAGTTGGCCACACCTCGCGTGAGCCTCATCGTCCAGAAGTTCGGCGGCACGTCCGTCGGGTCCATCGAGCGCATCCAGCGGGCGGCCGCGCGTGCGCTTGAAACACAGCGGGCCGGTCATGACGTCGTGGTCATCGTGAGCGCGATGGCCGGCGAGACGAACCGGCTGCTCAAGCTGGCGTCGGACATCGCGCCCGTGCCTGACGCGCGGGAGATGGACGCGCTGGCGGCGACCGGCGAGCAGGTCTCGGCGGCGCTGATGGCCATCGCGATCCAGGCGCAGGGCGGCAAGGCGCGGAGCTTCCTTGGCCACCAGCTCAAGATCCTGACGGACAGCGCTTATACCAAGGCGCGGATCAAAGCGATCGACGCGCAGCGGCTGCACGAGGCGCTCTCCGGCGGGAAGATCGCGGTCGTCGCCGGCTTTCAGGGCGTGGACGACGCCGGGAACATCACGACCCTCGGACGCGGCGGCAGCGACACGAGCGCGGTCGCGATCGCGGCGGCGGTGGGCGCCGAGTGCGAGATCTACACGGACGTCGACGGCGTTTACACGACGGACCCGAACATCTGCAAGACGGCGCGGAAGATCGAGCGGATCAGCTACGAAGAGATGCTGGAGCTCGCGTCGCTGGGCGCGAAGGTCCTTCAGATACGGAGCGTGGAGGTTGCGATGAAGTATGGTGTCCCGGTGCACGTGCGGTCGTCGTTCTCTGACGTGCCGGGCACGTGGGTCGTCGGCGAGGACAAGTCGCTTGAGAGCGTGACGGTGACGGGCGTCGCCCTGGACCGGAACGAGGCGCGGGTGATGCTGGTCGGCGTCAACGACAAGCCGGGCGTGGTGGCGCAGATCTTCGGCGCGCTGGCCGAGGAGAACATCAGCGTCGACATGATCATCCAGAACGCGCCGAGCTACGGCCAGGAGGCGCGCGGCGCGTCCGGCGAGGTGAAGGCGGACGTGACGTTCACGGTCGGCAAGGCGGATCTCCCGCGGGCGAAGCTCGTGATGGAGAAGATCGCCGGCGGCGTGGGCGCGGTGGGCATCCGGTACGAGGAGGACATCGTGAAGGTGTCGATCGTCGGCCTCGGGATGCGCACGCACGCGGGCGTGGCGGCGCGGATGTTCCAGCTCCTCGCGGCGGAGGCGATCAACATCCAGGCGATTTCCACCAGCGAGATCAAGATCTCGTGCCTGGTCTCGACGAAGTACGCTGAGCTCGCCGTGCGCGCGTTGCACGATGGCTTCGGGCTCGGCGGCAAAGCGTAACGAAACCTGTGCTACCGTCGTAATGCGCTCGCTGTGAGCGGCCGCCGACATTGTCGGGAAGGCTGCTCGCAGCGCGTTGCGTTATGGCGTCGCGATCGCTCCTGAGGAGCGCACGGCGTCGCTTCTGTCGTCGTGGAGGGTCGCATGCGTAGCAGGGATGTTGGGCTGCTGGGGCTGGGCGTGCTCTGCGCCGTTGCGGTTTCCGTCGGCGCTGGCGGCTGCCAGCCCGAGGGGAACACCAGGCCGCCGGGGTGGTCGGGAGAGCCGGGACGGACCACCGGCGAGGGCGGCAGCGGGGCGGAGACGGCGAGCTCGGGAGAGGGCGGCCGCCGGGGCGACGAGGGCCCGGGGGCGACGGCGGCGACGGGGAGCGCTGGCGGGGGCGGGGGCGGGACGGAGGATCCGCCGGCGGCGCGGGTGGCGACGATCGAGGAGATCACCACGGGGGTCGTTGCGAGGGATACGGTCGTCGAGCTGAAGGGCGTCGTGGCGATGAGCCAGAAGTTCTTCATCGACGATACGCGGTCCGGGGCCTGTCTTTGGGGAGTATTCCTGTCCAGCCCCAACCTCACCGAGACCGCGGCCAATTCGGGCATCCTGGCCGTGTCCCGGAGCGAAGCCTCGACCGATGAGAACGGCGACGTCGTCTGCCCGAGCCTGGAGAACGCCTCGGCGGGCGATCCTTTCCCGGACGACGTCGCGCCGGGGGACGTGCTCGATCTTGTCGGCGAGACGACGTTCTTCAGCTCTTCGTCCTGCAGCGATGCGTGCGGCGATCTGGACTGCAACGACGAGAGCGACCCGCCCGAGACGGCGGATACCTGTCGACAGGACTGCGGCGAGAGCCCTGAGCTCATCGCCCAGAGCGCTGTCGGGCAGTTCCAGGTCGAGTGGATCAAGAGCGTGACGCGGACCGGCCATGTGGAACCCCCGAAGCCCCACGTGCTCACGGCCGACGAGGTGATGAAGCTCAGCTCGCCCACCGCGACGGAGTTCTTCCACGCGTGGGGAGGCGTGAAGGTCCGGCTGGAGGGCGCGCTCACCCCGGTCCTGCGTGCCAACGCGATGGGTGACGATGTCGTCGTTGGATCCTACGGGAACATCCACCTCGAGGGGGGTCCCGTGCAGGTTGGAGATAAGATCTACTACATCGGCGGCGCGCAGAGCGCCTGTTACAAGGGGCCGATCTACTCGGATGTGAACGTCGTGTTCAATCGAGTCGATGGGTTCCTTTACAACAACTTCTGTATCTGGAGCTTGCAGCCGGCGAACAAGTGCACCGACATCGATCCTCCGAGCGAGGATTGTGTCACGGATGCGCTGATGTGCCCCTGACGCGATCATGCCGCGTCTCGGTGCGTCTCTCTGGGTGCTGAGCCGACCCCTCACGGCGCCAGCATCAGCACCTTCACCTGGCTCGGCGCGACGCGCATCCCCGGGCAGTTCGTGCTGTTCTGGAGCGACATGCTCGTCAGCCTGCTCGCCGGCATCCCGCGGATCAGCACCGTGAAGGCCCCGGTCAGGTGGCGGCTCGGCCCCATGACCGTGCCCGACGCGACCCCCATCGCGACGCCGGCGTTGTCCCCGTTCGTCAGCGGGATCGTCGTGGCCAGGTTGTGCGCCGGCGCGGCCATGAAGAGCACGTTGTACACCGCGGGCACGCCCATCGGCCCGGCGGCGATGTTCGGATAGGGCACGGGCACCGGCGCGGGCGAGGGCGTCAAGCACACGTCCGGAAGCCCCATGTCGATGCCCATCATCTGCGAATTGGCAAACATCGAATCTGCTCTCCCGCTCTGCTCAGCCGAGGTGGATCTGCGCGCCGTCGAGCTTGACCAGCTCCTCGGCCGTCACGAGCGTGTTCTCGCCGCGCAGGCTCATGTTCTTCTTCGCCACGTAGTCGACGCGCTCCGCGCGGAGCTGCTCGAACTCCTCGACGAAGCGGTACGCCCGCTTCACACGCTCCACCACGCGCTCGACCGAGGCGTCGAACGCCGCCGCCTTCACCTTGGCCTTCTCGATCTCGACCTGCACCGCCGTCCCGAGATACGAAAGGCTCTCCACGAAGAGGCTGCCCAGGCGCGCGTTGATCTTCACCTCGCCGGCGACCACCCCGACCTCCTTGGCGGACGCGAACGTCATGCCCTCGGCGGCGCCGAGGACGAATCGCCCGCCGGGCAGCTTCACGTGCAGATCCCCCTCCAGCACCACGCTGACGTCGCTCCCCTGGCGCTCCAGCACGGCGAGGATGTAAGCGCCGCGCCCGGGCAGCACCGAGACGAGCACCACGTCGTCCGTCTCGGGCTCGACCATGCAGCTCACGGCGCGGCGCGCCTCGATCTCGGCAGCGCCGGAGGCCACCACGAACGCGCCGTCCGCCGCGCGCACCACGCGCCCGACCTCCTGGCAGGCGGCCTCGGGCTCGATCTGCCTCGCAACCTTCCTCGCAACGTTGTTTCGCATCATGCCTCCCGCGCCGGCTCAGCCGGCCTTGCCTCGAAACCTGTCCTGCCACGTCTCCGCCTCGGCGAGCCGCTCGTCATCGCCCAGCGCGAGCGCGCGGCTCGTGAAGACGGCGCGCTCGTCGCGGGTCCGGTGAAAACGCGCCCGGAAGAGCGTGGCGCCCGTGAAATCCGCCTCCCGGACGTCCGCATGCGAGAAGTCGGCGTACGTGAGCTCCGCGCCAGGGAAGCGGGCGCGCTCGCAGCGCGCGCGGTGCCAGATGCTCTGATCCAGCGTCGCCCTCGACAGATCGGAGCCCGCGAGCTCGGCGTCGACGAAGATGGCCTGCCTGAGCAGCGCGCCGCGCAGGCTCGCGTCCGTCAGGTTGGCCTCGACGAAGATCGCGTTGGCCGCCTTGACCTCGTCGAGCCGAGCGCCGCTGAGGTTCGCGCCCTTGAAGCCGCATTGCGTGAGGTTCGCGCCGGTCAGGTTCGCCCCGGTGAGATCCGCCTCGGTGAACTGGCTCAGGGTGAAGTCGAGCCCCGAGAGGTCCATCCCCGCGAACCGGCCGCCGATGAACACGACGCTCTGGCAGCGCGCCCCGACCAGCCCGACCGTCGTCATGTCCGCCTTGATCAGGTGCGTGAACTCCAGCCGAGCGCCCGAGAGATCGAGGTGCGTGACGTCCGCGTCGACGAGCACGGTGCGATCCAGGCTCGCGCGCGCGAGACTCGCGCCTGCAAAGCGAGCGTTCGCGAACGCGGCGATGATCAGATCCGCCTCCGAGAGATCGGCGAACGACAGATCGGACTCGGCGACCTGCGCCGCGGCCCAGGTGCTGCGCGCCAGCTTCGCCCGGGCGAGCACGCACCGGTGCATCGCCACGTGGTGCAGGTTGGCGCCGGTCAGGTCAGCCTCGGTGAAGTCGCAGGCGGTGAGGATCGACTCCTTGAACGAGGCGCCCGCGAGCCGGGCCCCCTTGAAGCTCACCTGCTCGAAGAGCCCGCCGGAGAGATCGGCGCCGCCGAGGTCCTCCCCGTCGATGCAGGCGCCCGCGATCGTCTCGCCGCCCTGGATCATCGCGATGAGCTCAGCCCTGTCCACGCGACCTCCGCGGCACGAACCGCACCTCGTCCATGTTCGCCTCGTCGAAGCGCGTCCGCTCGTCGCCGAACACCTTCGCGAGATCGGCGCGGAACAGGTTGGCCCTGGTGAAATCGGCGCCCATGAGCCTCGCCTTCTGGAG
Organism: Sorangium sp. So ce406; assembly: GCF_051474675.1. Lineage (NCBI taxonomy): Bacteria > Pseudomonadati > Myxococcota > Polyangiales > Polyangiaceae > Sorangium > Sorangium sp. So ce406. Next base: position 3,344,213 of record NZ_CP150340.1, read on the forward strand.
GACGCCCAGCATCAGATCGGCGCCGGTCAGATCGGCGTCCGACAGGTCGGCGCGGATGAACCGCGCCTCCCTCGCCGCGATCCAGGCCATCCGGGCGCCGCGCAGGTCGCAGTCGCCGAGATCGCTGCCGTTCATCCGCGCCTCGGTGAAGTCGACGCCGGAGAGGCTCGCCCCCCGGAGGTTCGCGCCGTCGAGCGTGGCGCCGCGGAAGTCGGCGCCGTCGAACGCGCACTCCTTGACCATGCGCAGGTTCTCCGCCTGCGCGCCGCGGAACACCGCGCCTCGTCCCTCCGAGGAGAAGAAGGCGGTCGAGATCAGCCGCGCGCCCGAGAGATCGACGCCCGCGAGATTGCACTCGATGAAGGTGGACCTGGAGAGATCTGCGCCCGCGAGCCTCGACCCCGCGAAGTCGACCCGGAGCAGCGTGAGGAGCTGCGCCAGGGCATCGGAGAGGTCGTTGTCGCGCAGCGTGGCCTCGGAGAGATCCGCCAGGGTGAGCTCCGCGCCGCGAAACGACGCTCCCGAGAGGTCCGCCTGGTAGAGCACCGCGCCGGACAGGTCGGCGCCGGAGAGGTCGGCGCCCCCGAGCTTCGCCAGCCCCAGGTTCGCGTCTTCGAGCTTCGCGCCCCGGAGCGCGGCGCCGCAGAGGTCGGCGTGGGCGAGGACGGCCCGCTCGAGGTTGGCCTCCTGGAGGTCGGCGCCCGCGAGGCTCGCGCCCTCGAGCAGCGCGCCGGTGAGGATCGCGCCGCGGAGATCGAGGCCGGAGAGATCCGCGCCGGTCAGGTCGCGTCTGGCGAGCGAGCGCCCAGCGCGGTGCGCCTCGATCACCTCGTCGCGCAGGCGTCGCGCGGCCTCGCCGACGAGCCTGCCGGCCGCGGGGCCGAAGTGCGCTGTCTGCCGGTACCCCTCCAGCACCTGCGCCTCCATCTGCGCGAGCCGCTCATCCAGCGCCGGATCCGCGAGCGTCGCCTCGAGCTCGGCGTTCGGGTAACCGGCGTTCGCGAGCAGCGTCGCGAGATCCTCGAGCCGCTCGCGCTCGGCCTTCGCCGAGAACCTCGGTGGACCGGCGGCCTGCTTCATCGCCTCTTCCTGGAGCGCGTCGTAATCCATCCCGGCCGCCGCGTACGCCGCGCGCGCCTCGGCTTCGGCCCTGGCCCGGCGGTCCTCCGCCTCGGCCCGCTCTCGCTCCGCGCGCGCCTCCAGCGCCTCGACGAAGGGTCCCAGGTCCTCGATGTCGGGGAGCGCTTCCTCGACGGCGGGCTCCTCGGCCTGATCGAGGCCGAACTGCGCCGGGTCGAGCCCGAGCTCCGCGACCGTCGCGCGCGCCTGCCGGCGGTTCGCCTCCGCCCTGCGCCGCGCGCCGCCCTGCATGTTCTTCCGGAGGAGATCGTCGCTCTCCAGGAGCCGCTCGACATCGGACCTGTCGCGCGGCGGCCGCGCGCCCGAGGGGAGCGGCGGCAGGAGATCGCTCTCGCGCAGCGCGGCCAGGTGCCCTGCTTTCGGGTCGAGCCGCCGCGCCAGCACGTCGCGGTAGTGCTCCATCGGCCTGGGCTCGCCGAGCGTCTCCGCGCCGATCACGATGTGCAGCACGTCGGCCGCGTCGTCCTCGTCGACGAGCGCGATGCCCCGGAAGAGGAGGACCCCGCGCTCGGCGTGCGGAAAGAGGTGCACTGTCTCGAGGCGCATCGGCACCTCGCTGAAGCTCTCGCCGTCTCCGTCCTTCCGGTTGATGAAGGCGCGCGTCGCGATCCCCGGCAAAGCCGCCTCGATCACGGGCCTCTCCGGGTGCATGTTCTCCAGCACCATCGGCTCGTCGCCGCGGAAGAACCCCTGGATCTGCTGGTCTTCGGGAGCAGCGTTGAACACGCCGAGATCCGTGTCCTCGGCGAAGCCCGGGAACCGTTCCTTGAGCCATTTCTGGTCGTAGGTGCCGATCCTGGCGAAGCGCTGCGGCCACATGATGTCGATCGGCCCGAAGCCCGCCGGCGCAGGCTGATCGGTCGGCGACGTGATCAGCGTCCCCGGCAGCTCGATGTTCGGGAGCGGGTGGAGCTCTCCCGTGTCGGTCTCCACCGGCTGCGCGCCCTTGCCGACGGGGTTCATCGCGAACCCCGGCCCGCCGAAGGCGCGCTCCCAGACGATCGGCATCTCGGTGAACGGCTCAGGGTCGGTGGGCGCGCCGCGCCGCCAGGTCCGGTCGCCGATGGCGTAGAGCGTCTTGTCCACCGCGCCGAGCCGCGCCCGCACCGCGCACGCCGGCGCCCGCCCCCCACGAGGGTAAGCCCGCCCGGAGATCAGGAGCTCTCCCCTGGGCTTGGGCATCCCCATGTCGAGCACGGCGTCCTTGCCGAGCTCGGCCGCGGTGAACTTCCAGAGATCGATCTCCGAGAGGAGGGCTGCCGGCGGACCAAGCGAGAAGAAGGCGAGGATCGTGACCGATAGATAGCAGTCGCTGCCGTCCTCGAAGACCCGGTGGAGGAGGCCGAGCTTCTGGGGTTTGATCGTCTTCATGAGGAAGGGTGGCGCGCCGCCGGAGAGCAGGCCCGCGGCCTCGGCGCCGAGGGGATGCGAGGCCGCCGGGCTGGCTGTGGATCGTGGTTGCTGGGGGCCGCGCCGCGGCGCCACTGTCATCGAGCCGCTCGCATCCGTCAATGCGGTGGCCAGGAATCCGGCGGGGGTTTCAGGTGGGCGCCGCTAGGCCTGCGCCATCGCCGCGGCGAAGCGCAGCAGCCCCTCGCCCCAGCCGCCGAGGATGTACGTGCGATCGTAGAACTCGGGCACGAGCGTGTCCTGGTATCCGGCGACCTGCACCAGGAACACGCGCACGTCGCGGTGCACGCGCGCGCGGTACGCTGCGACGAGCTTCGCCACGTCGATGTAGCGCTCGTTCCAGGCGAAGCCCGCGTAGTCCTTCGGGCGCGAGCCGTAGAGGCCGCCGTGGCCGGCCTGCATGTCGCTCAGCACGAACACGGCGTCCCAGCGCTGCCGCTCGCGGATGGCGCGATCCCAGAACAGCCACACGCCGTTCTCGGTCGCCATGCCGATCGTGCGGGCGATCTGCTCCGCCCGGTCGAGCTGGGAGAACACGCTGTCCTTCTTTCGAACCGCGAAGGTCTCCAGCCGGTCGCCGAACACGCCGAGGTGCCCGTCGTCCGCGCGCATCCCGGCCACGACCCCGGTGAGGTTCGCGATCGTGGAGACGCGCATCGTCCCGAGGCTGCTCGTGGTCGTGCCCTGCGCGGAGCCGCTGTTGTCGCAGAGCACCATCACCCGGCCAGGGAAGTGCGGCGCCTGGCCGAGGGAGCGGTGCAGGCACTGCTCGACGGCGTCCAGCACGGCGCCCGGCGCGCGGTCCTTCACCGCGCAGTAGGCGCTGTAGTACCGGAAGGGGAGCTGCTTGCCCTCCGCCGCCGTCGCGACGAGCTTCGGCAAGAACGCCTCGGTCGGCACGCCGGCCTCGATGAGGTTGCGCAGGTTCCGCAGCAGGGCCATGTGGCCCATGACCGGCAGCGCCTTGCGCCACGCGCAGCGGTTCGAGCCGCGCGACGAGATGATCGACTCCCAGGTGCGGCCGGTCGCGCGGAGCGCGCCCTTCGCGAGGCGGTCCACGCTCGGGCTCTTCGGGTGCACGAGGTTCACGACGTCCACGGTCTTGCTCCCCTTGCCCTCGAGCCGGTACTTCGCGAGGGCGTGATCATCGAACCGCTCGAGCGCGTCGCGGAGCGCGCGCTTCAGCGCGTTGGGCACCGGCTTGCCGAACCGGTAGAGCTGGTACGCGAGCGCGACCGCCGGCTCGTCCGCGCGCTGGAGGACGCGCGGCGCGTAGCGGCGAACGAGGCCCGTCCCGCGCACAGACGCGGTGTTCGCCGCGCGCACCAGGATGACCTGGGGCGTCGTGCGCAGGTGCTCCTCCTCGCGCAGCCGCGCCGCCTCGGCGAGCGTCGCCTCCGGATCGGCCGCGAGCGCCTCGTCGATGGCCTTCTCGATCAGCGCCGCCGGCGAGAGCTTGCGCCACTCGGCCGGGTCGACGGCGCCGAGCGTCTCGCGCAGGCGCTTCACGTCGGCGTCCGAGAGCCGCGCGCCATCGGCGGGGTGCTTCTTGTTCTTCGCCTTCACCGGGCGCGGGTCCGCCGGCTCACGGTGGTAGTACATGGGCTCGCCGAAGAAGCACGACGAGGCCGCGAGGCGGAGGCGCTTCAGCGGATCGGCGATGTCGTAGGAGCGCCCGCCCATCCAGTTCAGGTGCGACGCGGTGTCGTGCTTGGCCTTGCGCTTGAGCTGCTGAAAGAACGCCATGATGATGCCTCCTTCCTCGACGCACGCGCGGCGAGGGGTCGAGAAGAAGGGCGCAGCGCGGAGGATGGTGGTCACGGGGGTTGTCGTATCGGAACGAAGGAACCGTGACGCTCACTGCCGCGCTGCGCCCTTGTGCCAGAGGCGGGACTCGAACCCGCGACCTCGTCCTGAGAAGGGAAGTAACCCCGGAGCTCACTGCCGGCGCTCATCGCGCCGGAGAACACCGTCCGGAGTTGTTTCGTGCTCTGACCGCTGAGCTACTCTGGCGTGGACGCTGAGGGGTATTGCAGGGAGGATGCCAGGCGGGCTCGGGCGGGGTTTCCGGGGGAAAGGCGTGTGAAACGGGCGGGGACGCGGGAGCGGACTATCCTAAAGGATAAGTACTTAGAAATCGGGATAGAGGAGGGGCGCGTCGCCGCGGGCGCGGAGGCGAGCTGCCGCCGGCCGAGCTCCCGCCGCCCGGCCGGCGGCGCGCGATGGGGCCCTGGGTCTGGCGTACCGTGGCGCACGGCCGGGGACGGGACCGGCGCTGCATCGGGCGGATGGCCCGAAGGGGGCCGGGAGGTCGCGATCGTGGCCGGCGCTCGTGACGAGCGCGCGCGGAGGTCGCGACCTGTCGAACGGCATGATTTCGACGGATCGGACAGGTCGCGACCTGTCGAACGGCATGATTTCGACGGATCGGACAGGTCGCGACCTATCGAACGGCATGATTTCGACGGATCGGACAGGTCGGGACGTGGCGGAGCCTGTGAAACGAGCGAGCGGGTTGGTCGCGGCTTCCCCGGCGACTGCGGGCCGAGGGGGGCCGAGGTCGGGATCGTGGTCGAGCCTGCGGTGTGCGCCGCCGAGCCGCGTTGCGCGCTGCCGCTTCGTGTACAGTCGCGCAACGCGTTCGAGCGCGCCGTCGACCCAGGGACAGGATGAGCACCGCGACCGTCGAGTTTGCCGGCATCGAGCTCCTCAGCCCGTGCCCCCACTGCAGCGCGCCGATGGCGGTCAACACGCTGACCGACCGGTGCCGCTGCTCGAGCTGCCTCATGGAGTCGGCCCTGCCGCCGTCGGTCTGGGACGAGGCGCTGCGCGGCGTCGAGAAGGACGTGGTGCAGTTCGCGCCCGGGTACCTGCGGCACGGCCCGGAGTGGGGGGAGGGCGGGCCGCCGCCGGGGCCGCACGTGGAGTGGCAGCGCGGGCACGACGCGCCGCCGTGCCCGCGCTGCCCGCGGCCGATGCGCCTCTCGCCGCAGGGGGGCTGCGTCTGCGCGGCGTGCGGCGCGGGGCGCGCCATCCTGCCGAAGCCGCCGTGGCTGCCGGCGGAGAGCCCGGTGCTCGGGTTCGTGAGCGACGAGCCGGCGGTTGCCGAGGAGCGGCCGCGAGAGCCGGTGCACGTCGCCTGCACGCAGTGCGGCGGGCCGCTCGTGGCGGACGGGTCGAGCCGGATCGTGCCGTGCGGCTACTGCGCGGCGCGGGTGGCGCTGCCTGATGCGGTGTGGGCTGCGCTGCACCCGCCGCGCATCAAGAGGCGGTGGTGGCTCGCCGTGCACGTCGCCGCCGATCCGCGACGCGCGCCGGCCAACCTCATACGATTCCAGATGCCTGTCTTCAGATTAGGTGGCTGTCTGGGGATCCTGGGCGGTACGGGGTTTTTCTTCGTCGCCCCCGGCGTGTTTGAGCACGCCGAGATGGCCATAGCTGCCTGTTTCGTCGCGCCGGCTGCTGTTTTTCTATGTCTATGGCTCAGGGCGATGTTGCGCTACCGGCGCATATGTCGCCCTGAAAACGAAGTCGTCGGCCGCTTGTCTGCCCATTGGAGTTCGGGGCTCAGCACGAAAGTTCTGATTACGTCGCCCAATCAGCCTGCTCATGTCCTCGCGTGCGCAGCTCTGTGGGCTCTCGATAAGAGGCGGTTTGATGAGCTCGGCGGCGAGGGGGGTAGGGTGCGAGCCTGGATGGTTCCAGGAAGGCCTGGGTTGACTCACGTCGATCCCATCCCATCCTTGCTTGAATGATATGGTTACAAAGCGGGCGGGAAGCTGCTCACGCGATGGAAAAGATGCCGGCAATCATTGTCTTCACTCCGGCGATGTCCGAAACTTCCCCGAGTTTCTTGAGATTGTAGGCGTTATTTGGAGCTTGAAGCCGGCTAAATCGATTTTCATGCCGGTAACGTCGATCTTTTGCACGCCGAAGTTCTGGCTGGTCCCGAAGAACTTGTACTCTACCGTTACGCGCTTCGTGTCGGATGTGAGAAATGCTGCCTTGTGTGCCGTGGTGTCCTTGTACGCTGCGCACAGCGTCTCCCATGCGCCCTTTACCTCCTTGTGGCTCCCCGCGTTGGTGACCTTGAACTGCGGCGTGTCGATGACGAAGCTCGGCGCCTTGATGGTGCCGCCCTCGCTGAGCTCCCACTTGAGCCCCTTCGTCCCCCAGTCGAGCGCCCCCACCCGCCACTCGACGTTCCCGCCCTCCAGCTTCATCGTCCCGAACTTGTCCTCGTGCAGCCCCTCGACCTTCGTCTTCAGGCTCTTGAAGTCCTCGTCCACCGCGCCCGCCTTCGTGTGCTTCTTGCCATCGATCTCGGTGTCCTGGCTGGCGTAGCGCTCGGTCACGGCCTTCGCGGTCGTCTTCTGCGGCCCACCGACGGTCGTCGTCAGGGACGTGTCGTAGTCCTCCTTGACCGCGCCCTCGACATGGTCCTCCCGCTGGCCCGCGACGTGGACCTTCTGGTCGCCGCCCACGTCCACGGTCTGGGTCGCGCCGACCGTGACGAGGTTGTCGCGGTGCGCGTGGAGCTCGAGCAGCTCCTCGCCTTTCCTGTCCTCCATCATGATCTGGTTGAACCCATCGCCCCCGGGCGACGTCTTGCTCTTCCAGATCGATCGCGTCTTCTCGGCCGGCAGCTTGAGCGGCGCGACGCTCCATGAGTTGTGCAGGCGGCCGACGACGACCGGCTCGTCCGGGTCGCCGTCGAGGTAGGCGATGATGACCTCCTCGTTCACGCGCGGCAGCATCACCATGCCGTAGTCGAGCCCCGCCCAGCCCTGCGAGACGCGGACGAAGCGGGTCGGGTTGCCCTCGTGCAGGTCGCGGCGATCCCACCGGAACTCGACCTTGACCCGGCCGTGCTCGTCGACGTCGATCTCGTCCACGCCGGCCTTGTTGCCGACCACGAAGGCGGTCTGCGTGCCGAAGATGCGCGGCTTGGGACGGCGCGCCGGGCGCCAAGGATCCACCGCCGGCACGCAGACGAGGACGTGCCGCCGCACAGGGTGGCCGTCGGCTCCCTCCGTCACCGCGCAGCGCGACCGGATCACGAGGAGCTGGCCGTTCACGTCGGCGCGCGGGTGCTTCTCGACCGTGAAGCGGCCGCCAGCGCCGAGCGCGAAGCTCGTGTGGCACTCGAAGACCCGCCGCTCGGACCGGGCCTCCTCCAGGTACCGCTTCGCCAGCGCCTCGCCGTGCTTCTCGGAGGCGGCGGTGAACCTGTTCGTCGCGAACTCGTACCGCTCGAGCGTCGCCTCGCGGACGAAGGCCTTCTGCGAGGTCTCGGCACGCTGCTCGAGCACGTACTCCGGCTTCTTGAAGTCGTAATCGCGCACCGTCACCATCGACGTCTCGATCGACGAGGTGATCGCGATGAACGAGACCGTCGGGGCCGCCGCGCTCATGCCGGCGTCCGCCGGCGGCACGAATGGCACCCGGGGCGCGCCGTCGTCGGTGAAGGCCGTGTCCTCGGTGAGCACCCAGTCGCTGCTCCCGGACCCGTGATCGAAATAAGAGATGAGGCCCTCTTCCGCCAGGGCGCGGAACATGAAATCGAAGTCGGTCTCCCCGTACTGGACGCGGTACTCGCGCGCCGGCCGGTCCGGCGAGGCGATGAGCGAGCTCGGCGCCGGGATCCGGCCGCCGTACGCCCCCACCACGACCCGGGCGACATCGTCCGCCGTGAGGTCCTGGAAGATGCGGTGATCCGCTCCACGCGTGGTGAGCCAGAGCGGGGGCACCACGACGAGCTCGTACCGGGACACGCCGGTGGGCTCCGCCGAGAGCTGCCGCACGCGACGCACGAGGCCGTGCACCTTCTTGAGGAAGGGCTCTCCCTTGAGCTCGACGACGATCTCCTCGCCCACGACGCCGGAGAGGTCGACCTCCGGATCGGTGGTCGTCACGTCGAGCGTCAGCTCGAAGAGCTCGTTGAGGGCATCCCTGTACTCGAACTGATGGACCTCGAAGCCGGTGACTCCAGATCCGGGGAACGTCAGGCTCACGTCGATGGCCATGGTCGGGTCTCCTCGAGGTTCGCGCCCGCGGGCGCGGCGTTCATCGGGGCTCTTGCGGGCTCTTCCCGACGGCGGAAGAGCGAGCTCGCTGCTGCCAGTAAAGCTCCTGCCAGCGCCGGTGCGCCGCCTCGTCGCGCGCGAGCCGATCGCGCCAGAAGCGGTCCACGGCAAGGCGCGCGTCGGGCTGGCCGAGGCCGTATCGGCCGAAGAGGGCCTCGGCGTCGCCGGGAGCGACGGCGAGCTCGGCGCAGAGGGACGCGTACTGCTCCAGCGAGAGCGCCGGGACCGAGGGCGGGCTCGAGGGAGCGGCGGGTGCGCTGGACGAGAACGGCAATACCGCCGCCGAGGGCGCTCCGGACGTCGGGTGCGTGCCGGTCAGGCTGGTGAAGCCGCGCATGCCTCGGGGCACCACGGCCGTCTCTGCGGCGGGGGTCGCGGGAGTCGGCAGGGCAGGGGGACCGAACGGCAGCACGGGCGCGGTGGACGCGGCGCCGGAGACGGGATGGGTGCCACGGAGATCCCCGAACCCCCGCATGCCCGGAGGAACCAGAGAGGCCGGCTCCGCCGGCTTCGGCGCGGCGCGCAGGTAGCTCGGCACGGCCGGCGCGCGGCTCGGGGCAAGCTCGCCGAGCGCGCGCGGAGCCCCGTCCGCATCGAGCGGCGCCGATGGCTCCTGGCGCGCTGCGCCGCCCATCTCGGCGGCGGCGCGCGCCTTCGCTGCTGCCTCCGGGGGCAGCGCGTGCGACCGGGGTCGCAGCGCGTTGGGTGACGGGATCATCAGCAGGCTCTTGAGCTGTTTCGTGATCATCGCTGTCGGCCGTGCCGCCGCTCCCGCGCTCTCCAGGCGACTGCCCGCATCAACGCCAGCGACAGTTATCATGGCGCTGGCGTTTTGACGCAAGGACGCACGGCGCCGACGGGAGCGGCATCACGCGCCGGGCTGCGCTGCGAAGCTCCAGAGCACCGGCGCGGCACCATGCTGCCGCCTCCGCGCAGCTGCTGCGCTGCACGGCGTTCCGCTCGTGCTGCACGCATCGACATGGGTCGTCCTCTGCCTGTACCTGCGAGCATGCGCCATCAACCGGAGAGATCGAACCGCTTCGTCTCGCCATGGCGCGCAAAATTCCCTCCCTCCGCTCGCGCGCGTCAGGTAGAGAGCACCGGCTGTGGCCGCCTGCCGTTCATGCCACCGCGCTCGGCGGCGTGGCTGGCCGGTGGCCGCGGCGGTCTCCGAGAGGCCCTGAACGCGCCCGCGCAGTGGAGTTGCTCCGATGTCCGATCCCACCATCTACCAGCGCGACATCCAGGAATATGGCCGCTTCACCGCGTCGCAGATCCAGCGGCTCGTCGTGCCGGTCGACGCGGGCTTCAAGCAGGCCCTGCGCGCCGTCACCGCGCGCCTCGTCGCCGCGACCGCGGCCCTGGGCGAGGCGAAGCGGGATGCGATCGCCGCTGCCGTGGCCCCGCCAGCGCCGCGCGCCCTGAAGAGGGGGCAGGTCGATCCGGTCGCGGCGGCCCGCGACCTGATGCGTCGCCTCGTCGAGCACGCGGCGTCGCGGCCCGGCGGGGTCGCGCTGGCCCGCAGCCTCCTCCAGGGCCAGACGCTCGCCACGGTGCTCCGTCGCCGCCCCGCGGAGCTCGCCGCGGCGCTGACGCACGCGCTCGAGGCGGTCGAGCAGAACGAGCGTCGGCTTCCGGATCACGAGGCGTGGGCGGCCGAGCTCCAGCGCTCCCGCGAGGCCCTCGAGCCGCTCCTCAGGAACGTGCGCAAGCGCCGCCTCGCGCGCCGCGCCATCACGCCCGAGATGAAGGCCGCGCGCGACGAGTGGCTCACCATCTACGGTGCCGCGAAGCTCCTCGTGGAGAGCGTGCTCCGGCTCCACGGCAAGGTGTCCCTGATGCCGGAGATCTTCGAGGACCTCGCGGACGCGACCCGCGTCGTGACCAGATCGACCCCACCAGCGCCGCGTTCACCGACCGACGCACCCGCGCCCTCCTGATCACCGCTCTCCGCCCCCGGCACGCCTCCGCGGACCCCTCTCATCTTCCCAGGTCCGAGGCGAGGGCAGCCCGGAGGCCCGGCCCGCCCGCGCTCCCGAACAACAAAGGTCCTTACCGCTGCCCGAGGTGCGTCCGGAAGAACCGCACGAGGTGCCCGTACTGGAGCACCTGGTTGTCCCGCTTCTGCGCCCCGTGCCCCTCGTCGGGGAACAAGATGAGCTCGGACGGGATCTTCTTTGCCTCCAGCGCCCGCTGGATCTGCACCGACTCGCCGGCAGGCACCCGCGGATCCGTCACCCCCTGCACGATCAGCAGGGGCGCCTTCACCTGGTCCAGGTACGTGATCGGCGACAGCTTGATCAACGCCTCCCGGTCCTTGTCGGGATCACCGTACTCCGAGATCCGGAGGATGCGCCGATAAGGCGCCGTGTTCTGGAGGAACGTGACCAGGTTGCTCATGCCGACGACCGCCGCCCCCGCGTCGTAGGCCCCGGCGAACATCGTCATGCCGATCAGCGCGGAATAGCCGCCGTAGCTCCCGCCGAAGATGCCGACCTTGGGCGGCCGGCCCTCGTGGCCGAACGTCGCCCGGACGAACTTCGCCGCGTCCTCGATGTCGGTGATGACGCCGAGCCGCTTCGCGCCGTCGTCGGCGTGCAGCCACGTCTTGCCGTAACCGTCGCTCCCGCGGACGTTCGGCTCGACGAACACGAACCCCGCGTCGACGAAGATCTGCGCCCGCGCGCTGAACCCCGCCCTGACCTGGCTTTCCGGGCCGCCGTGGAAATGCACGATGACCGGACACGGCCGCTCGCACCGCGCGGGGCGGCGAACGAACATCGGGATCTGCGCGCCGTCGCGCGCCGGATAGGACTCCAGCGTGGCCGCCGCGAACGCGTCCGGCGCGATCTCGGGCATGCTCGGGGCGTGCCACTGGGTCAGCTTGCCGGTCGTCCAGTCGAGGACATAGCCCGTCGCAGGCGACCTCGAGGTCTCCAGGAGAAGCGTCGTGTACCGGCCGTTCCGTGTCGTGGCGAGCGGCACCACGTGATCGGCCGCCGGAAGCGCCGGCAGCTTGACCTCGCGGTGCGTCCTCGCGTCGAGCGCGCGGAGCCGCGTGTAACCCCGCTCGTTCACCGTGTAGAGGATCCGCGTCTTCGCCCGATCGATGGAGAAGGCGCTGACGTCGAACGGGATCTCCGGCGTGATCGGGGTGAGCTTCCCCGCCTTCCAGCTGTAGAGACGGCGGTACTCCCCGAGCCGCGGCGTGAGGACGATGACCTCGCCGGGCGCCGCGCCGTACATGGCCTTGTAGTCCTCGCGCTCGCCCTGCCCGAACAGCGGAGTCAGCGTGCCGGCCGCAGGATCGGGCTTCGCGGCGCCCTTCGCGCCCGGCGCCCACTCGTAGAGCTCGCTCATGTTGGAGCCCACGTCCTTCGCCAGCAGCATGCGGCCGTCGCGCGCAGCGTCGACGGCGCGCCAGATGCCCTCGCGATCGAACACGAGATCTCGCTGCTTCGACGCGATGTCATACCGGTAGATGGCATACGCGTCCTTCCTGATGTCGTTGGCTCGATAATAGACGTGCCGCCCGTCGTCGGAGATGAGCTGGAGCTGCGTCTGCACGCCAGGCTTGTGCTGGATGGCGAGGAGCGGGCCGCCCTTCGCGTCCTGGAGGTAGAGCCCGGGGTTCTCCTCGCCCTTGCGGTCGCGCGACAGGACGAGGTGCGCGCCGTCCGGCGTGACGTCCTCCACCACCGTCGGATCCTCGCCGCCCGTGAGCTGCAGCGGGAAGCGCAGCGGCCCGTCGAGCCGGAAGACCTGCCTCGTCCCCGTGATCGTCCAGGTGAAGTAGAGCGCCTTGCCGTCCGGCCCCAGGACGCCGCCGCCGGGGGCGCGCACGTCGAGCAACCCCTGGATCTGGCGCGACACCTCGTCCGGGAGCGGAGGCGGCGCATACCGCGCGAGGATCTCGGGAGAAACGCTGGTCGCGCCGTGCCCCTCGTACCCCGGCTTCTCGGGCGCGGGCGCAGGCCGCGGCGCCTCGGCCGGGGCTGACGGCGCCGGCCGCGCGGACGCGGCTGGGGTGGGCGCGGGCGGCGCCGAGGCCGAAGGGACAGGCGCGCACGCCGCCGGGAGGGCGAGGAGGGAGAGCAGCGCGCCGCCGCGGCGCCGGCGCTGCTTGGAGGAAGGCGACATGTGGGACATTTCGCCGGAGCGGCCGCGCCCCGGCAAGGTCAAAGGCCGCGCGGCGCGGGCGCCCGGCTCAGTCGGGCTCGCCCGGTAGCTTCAGGCGGCCGAGGGCTGCCTCCGCCGCCGCGAGCTGCGCCGCGATCTTCCGCAGCATCTCGGCCTCCTCCCCCTGGAGCGAGATGTTCGGGACGAGCGCGTTCAGCGCGCGGCGGTTGTACGCGAGGCCGAGCGGCGAGCCCTTCTCCAGGTTCATCGCCATCGACTCGGCCAGCACCGCCAGCGCCTCCCGGTGCAGCCCCTTCGCCGAGAGCACCTCCGCGAGCGCGGCCGTCGAGCGGGCCAGGCCGATGAGATCGCCGAGCGCCTCCTCGGCCTCGATCGCCGCGGTCAGGCGCTGCGTCGCGCGATCGAGGCGACCCTTGCGGAGCTCCAGCCGGCCAATCGTCTCCCAGACGCGGGCGAGCTCCCGGGTGTCCCCGAGCTGCTTGTAGGTGCGCTCCGCGGCGAGCGCGTGGTCGATCCCCATCGAGAGCGCGTCGGACTCGCGCCCGGGGCGGGCGGCGACGTGGAGCGGGATCCGCGCGAAGAGGTGGTCGGTCTCCGCGAGCTCGACGCGCGCCACCGGATCGAGCCGGGCCCGCTCCTCGAAGACCCGGCGCGACTCGGTCAGGAGGTGCGTCGCCCGGACCGGATCGCCCATGCGCACGTAGACCGCCGCCTGGTCGTTGAGCAGCCGGGCCGAGCCGAGCGCGTCGCCGGCGTCGAGCAGCAGCCGGCTCGCCGTCGTCAGCTCGTCCAGCGCGCGCTCCAGCGAGCGCATGTCGCCGATGTCGTAACAGACGCTCGCGATCAGCGCGGCGAGCTCGGCGTGCAGCTCGGGCGGGTCGCCCTGCGCGAGGAGCGCGCGCGCGGCGTCGAGCACCTCGAGGGCGCCCGCGAGCGTGAAGGCCGGATCCGGGCCGGCCGCCTGCCACTGCACGCGGCCGATGCCGGCGAGCGCGCCGATGCGGAGCCGCCGGCGCGCGGGGGTGGGCGGCATGCCGTCGAGGAGCGCGAGCGCCTTCTGCCCGTAGCTCAGCGCCTGGGCGTACGCGCCCATGGCCGCCGCCTCCGCCGCGGCCGCGCGGTAGCGGCGCGCGGCTTCCTCCAGCTCGCCCGCCTCGGTCAGGTGGGCCGCCGCGCGCGCGTCGCGGGCCCGGCGCCCGGCGCCGTGCAGCGCGGCGCCTGCAGCGGTCGCCGCCTCGGCGCGGTCGGGCGCCAGCGGGGCCGGGTGCAGGGACAGGCCGAGCGGGGCCGCGGCGCGCAGGGAGCTGGCCGCCGCGCGCGCCGGGTCGACGAGGCGCGCCGGGGCCGCGGAGTCGGCCGCGGCGGGCCACGGCGCGTGCGGGCGGGATGGGCCGGAGGGCGATCGATCGGACAGCGCTGCGGGGATGCGCAGCGAGGCGCCGCGCACCGAGCGGATCGGCTCGTCGAAGGAGGCGCCGCCGCCGCTGGGCGCGAGATCGGGGGGCACGCGCACAGGGCCCGGGATGGGCGCGTCCAGCGAGTCGGGCGGGGCGTCGAACCGGACCGATTCGGGCGGCTCGGAGAGGCGGCGGCTCTCCGGGCTGCGGTGGAACAGCTCGGCGTAGGGCCACGGCGGGTTGCCGGGCCCGGCGGGCGCGATCGGCGTGGGACGCTCCTGCGCGGCGCGCGGCGGCGCGCGGCGGGCGCTGTTCGTGGGCGCGCCGCCCGCGCCTGCATGGGCCATCGCCGGCGGCGGCCGCAGCGTGTCGGCCGCGCGCGGCGCCACGCCGCGCGCGGCCGGGAGCCCGGGCTCGAGGTCCTTGTCCTGCGCCTCGATCGCCGGTGCGCCGCTGCCCTCTGCCGTCCCTCCGGCGGCGGTCGCGCCGGGCGAGGTGGCCGCGGGCGATGCCGCTGCGGGCGACGGCGTCACCGCGATCGTGCGCGGCGTCGCGATGGCGGGCACCGCCGTGGTGGACGCAGGCGCGGCCTGGCCCGGCGCTGCCCCGGGCCTCGCCAGCGCCGCGGCGGCCCGCGCGGCGGCGTCGTCTCCGCGCGCCGCGCTCAGGCTCGCGCCGCTGAGGACGTGGCGCTCCACCGGCGACATCAGGACGGCCGCGCTCTGCGTCGGCGGCGCGGCGGCGTGCGCAGGCGAGGCGGCGGCGTGCGCGGGCGAGGCGGCGGCGTGCGCGGGCGAGGCGGCGGCGTGCGCGGGCGAGGCGGCGGCGTGCGCGGGCGAGGCGGCGCCGGGTTGCGCGGCCGGCGCGGCGGCAGGGCCCTTCGGGTCAGCCGCGGCCGCGGCGGGCAGCTCGCGCGCCGGAGCGTCCGGCTCGAGCACGTCCTCGCTGAGGAGCGTCGCGAGCCGCCGGTGCCACACGCGCGCGAGCGACGGGAGGATCGACCTGCGGAGCGCCACGACGGTCTCCTGCGGGAGGTGGAAGCGCCCCTCGCCGCGGTCCTCGAGCGGGACGCCCACGTCCGCGGCGCGCTGGAGCGCCTCGAGCACGTCGACCGCGTCGACGCGCAGGAGCGCCGCGACGAGCTCGCTCTCGAACCCCGAGCCGACGATCGCGCCGGCGCGGAGCACCCGGAGCACCTCGCCGGGGAGCTCGCGCAGCGCGACCTGCGGCGGCGGCGGGGGCGCGGTCACGCTCGTCAGCGTGGTCGTGCCGTCCGGCGGGCGGATGACGGCGTCGGCGCCGAAGGAGGCGCGCACCGCGCCGAGCAGCTCGCCGGCAGGGCCGGTCGGCGCGTGCAGGCGGAAGGACAGGACGAGCGCGACCCGGAGCGCCTCGTGGCGGGACACGACCCGCCGCAGGACGTCGAGCGTGGCATGGTCGGCGAGCTCCACCGCGTCGAAGACGACGGCCCACCGGCGATCGGTCTGCTGCGCGAGCCGGTTCACGGCGTCGATGAACTCGGCGTCGGCCATCCGCTCGTGCACGTCGCCGAGGAGCCGGCGCCGGAGCCCCGAGACGACGCGGCTCCGCGCCTGATCGAGCAGCGGCGGCGGCCCGCCGACGAGCCGCTCGACCTTGGTCCGCACCTCGTGCAGCGGTCCCAGCGCCGCCTCGGGGACATCGCAGCGCACGCGCAGGACGCGCAGCCCGAGGTGCGACGGGGGCTCCCCGGGGACGATGTCCAGCAGGGCCGTGTGCCGGCCCTCAGAAACGCGCTGCCAAAGCTGTTCCACGGTCCGCTCCTTCCGTCGGGCTTGCTCGGAGGCCTCGCACGACTGCGCCCGCTCTTTGTAAACGCTTCCCGCGCCAGACGGCACGGGAATGACAGCCGTTTTCCGCCGGAAGCCTGCCTGGGACGCACCCGGTCGCCGGGCCGCGCGCGCGGGGCTCCGCGGCACGCCGGCGCGGGTCACCGGCGCCGGGTGAACCTGTGGATCTCGCCGTCCCGCGAGAGCACGTGGTGCTCGCCGTCCTGCGAGAGCACGAGGCGCTCGCCGCGCGCGTCCTCTCCGAAGGAGGTCACGCGCGAGAGGGCGCTCTCCGGGTCGAGGATCGGCTTCCAGTCGGCGGGCTCGGTCGCGCGCCGCGGGGCTAGTAGCCCCAGAGGAACTCCGCGCGGGCGAACGCGGTGAAGTAGCTCCCCGGACCGTCGCCCGCGCCGGGGAGGAGCAGCGTGTACTTGCCGGCGAAGCCGGCGGCGAACTCGCGGTTGAAGGCGTAGTCGATGCCGAACGGGATCGAGACCCCGAACTGGCCGCGGTGGCAGCCCGGCCGGCCATACGAGCCGCAGGGCGCGAGGCGCACGCTGTCGTACGCGCCGGTCATGAGGCCGACGTAAGGGACCCACTGCAGGATGTCGATGACGTACGCGGCGCCGGCCGACGCGCCGAGGAACATGAGATCGCCGCCCGGGTGCGACGCGGTGTTGAGCTCGACGAGCGCGTTGAAGGCGTCCGTGAGGCCGTAGGAGAGGTGCAAGCTGCCGCCGATCCCGGGGTACGTTCCGCCGTCCGCGAGGAGCGCGTAGCCGACGCTGGCGCCGGCGTGCCATTGCCGTTCAAAGGCGTCTGCGCGGGAGGGGGCGAGGAGCGCGACGAGCGCGAGCGCGGCGGCGGTGAGCGGGGCGGCAGGGGAGCATCTCATGGTCGGTGGCGGCGATCGGCCCGGAGCGCCCCGCGTCGAACCGCGGGGCGCAGGTGGCGACGCGCGCCCCGGGCTCTCGATGCGGGCGCGCGGCGCGAGGCTAGCATGCGCGCCGCGGGAATCCTCAGCGGAGCTGCTCGCGGCGCGGCGCGTGGGAGACCCCCGCGTCCTCTTCCTCGAACTCCTCCGCGTAGATCCGCGCCGCGGGGTCGGGCGCGCCGTCGCGCGCATCGACGCGGAGCGAGGGCTGGGGGAAGCGGACGCCGGGTTGCCCCGAGATGCCGGGGAAGGTGTAGAGGATGTCGCCGCGCTCGCCGATCTCGACGCCGACCTCGTCGGGGCGCTGCTTGGCGAGCTCGGTGAGCAGGGCGTCCGCCTCCGAGGTCGGCAGGTCGAGCACGACGCCGACCTCGTGCGCCGTGAGCGGGCGGCGGCGGTGCGACGCGAGCGAGAAGATCGCCTGGACCTGCGCGTCACGGGAGGCCTTCACCCCGGAGCGCGAGAGCTTCCGCCCGCCGATGAGCAGGAGCAGGCCGACCGTGAGGGCGACGAACCCGATCGGCAGGCCGATCGCGAGGCCGGCGATCGAGCCGGGGAACAGCGCGGCAGCGCCCAGGCCGAGGAGCAGCGCCAGCGCGGTGCCGCCGATGAGGACCAGCCAGCCGAGCGCGCCGGCGACGGCCCCGCCGAACCGGGACGGCTTCCCCGCCAGGCTGACCGACTTGCCCGCGAAGGGCAGGCGCTCCCGGCCGCACGCGGTGCAATACGCAGCGAGCCCGCGGTGAATGACGGGCGCGTTCTTTCCGCAATGAGGACACATGAGGACTCTCCCCGCGAGCGATCCGTCGCGAGCCAGGCTGTAGCGTAGGAACCGAGTACCTCCACCGCCAGCCGTACGAGGACGTGAGCTCCATGTTTTCTGGGCATGGGACGAAACGCCACGCCGCAGGGGTACGTCCGGGGTGCGCTGCGCGGGGCGCGGCTCAGAGGCCGAGGTGGCGCGCGATCTCGGCCCGGGTCGGGTCGGCGGCCACGGCGCGCAGGGCGTCGTGCCGGCGCTGCCACGCGGCCGCGCTGCTGTCGTCGCCGCGCCATCGCGCCGCCTCGGCCCGGGCGAACGTGTAGTGCCGGAGCGAGAAGCGCGCGGCGTCGATCGCGAGCAAGGCGTCGAGCCACACCTCGGCGTCGCCCTCGCCGTCGCCGAGGAGCTGCGCGGCGACCGCGGCGTACGGGACGAGCGCGGGCGGCGCGTCGCCGCGCCGGCGAAGGGCGGCGTAGCGGAGCGCGCGGCGCGCTGTCGGCGGGGCGTCGCGCGCGGCGCTCCAGGCGGCGAGCGCGCGCGAGAGCGCCGGCTGGTCGGCGCGCGCCCAGGGCGCGTCGAGGCTGGCGAAGCCGACCCACGGCCACGCGGCGGAGAGATCCGCCGGCAGCGCCGCGGGCGGGCTGCCCTGCCGGAGCGGCGCGGCCTCCGGGGGACGCGCGAGGGCGAGCCGGGTCCACCGCGCCCGGACGTCGAGCAGGTCGAGCCCGGGGCGCGCGCCGGGCGCGCCGCGCGCAGGGTCGGAGCGCGCGGCGGACTCCTCGTCCGCGAGGACGGCAGCGCGCGCGGCGTCGAGCCGGCGCCCGCGCGAGGCGAGGAGCTCGGCGCGCTGCAGGAGCACGGCGGCGCGGAGGGACGGCGGCGCCGCGGCGAGGTCGACGCGCTCGATCAGATCGAGCGCGCGATCGCGATCGCCCGCCAGGAGCCACGCGCTCGAGCGCGCGAGCGCGCGGGCCGCGTCCGGCGCGAGCTCCGGGGCGAGCGCCGCGAGGCGATCCAGCGCGTCGATCGCCGCCGGCGCGTCGCCTTCGAGGGCGAGCTCGCGCGCGGCGTCCAGCGCGAGGGCGCCGGCGGAGGCGCGCAGGGCGTCGCGCTCCGGCGGCGAGAGCCGAGGGGCGGCGGCCAGCTCGGCGGCCCGCGCCGCGGCGCGCGCGCGGAGCGACCCGGCGACGGCGGGCCTCGCGAGCCCGCGCTCCGGCAGCCAGTCGATCGCGAGCAGCGAGCCCGCCCGCAGCGCCGGCGCAACGCCCGCCGGAGCAGCGCCCGCCGCTCCGATCACCGCAGCGCCTTCCTCCCCGGTCGCAGGCTCGTCCCCCTCGTCCTCGGGCAGCGCGAGCGCGGCGGCTTCGGCCGCGTCGATCGCGTCGTCCTCTGCCAGCACGACCGCGAGCAGGTCGCTGCGGGCCCCCGGCGCGACCGCGGCGGCGGAGCCGAGCAGGTCCCGGATCGCCCGCAGCGCGCGCTGCTTCGCCTCGGCGGCGCCCGGGCCGGCGATGGCGGCGGCGAGGCGGGCGCGCTGCGCGAGCCGCGCCTCGACGGCGTCGGCCACGCCGGCCTCCGGGTCCTCGGGCGTCGGCGGAGGCTCCACGCCGGCCCGCGCTGCGCAGGCGACGAGGACGGCGCGGATCTCGCCCCAGTTGCGCGCCATGCCCGCGTGGCGCTTCGACGCCCGGTCGTTCTGGTTCAGCGTCAGGAGCTCGACGCCGCGCTTCGCCTCGGCGCTGTTGCCCAGGCAGAGGATCGCGCCGGTCGTCGTGCGCAGGTCCTCGTCGCGCGGATCCATCCCCGCGTAGCCGCTCGCGATCGCGAGCGCGCGCGGCAGGTCCCCCTCGGCGAGCGCCGCGCGCAGGGCGTGCACGCGCACGTGCCAGTCGGGCCAGCGGTCGGGCTGCTCGAGGAGCGTGCGGCGGTCGCCGAGCCTCGCCGCCTCGCGGCCGAGGCGCGGCGCGCCGCAGGCGGGCCCCAGCGCATCGAAGGTGATGCGCCCGGAGCCGGCGGCGACCACCGACTCGGTCGTGTCGAGCGCCTCGGTCGCGCTGGCGAGCGCCGCGCGCGCCGGGCGGCCGACGGCGGCGTCGATGTACGCGGCGACCGCGGCGCGCACGCCGAGCTCCTCGGCGTGCGCGCTCGCCGCCTCGTCGGTCCACGGCAGCCGGGACGGCAGCGCGAACCAGCGGATCTCGGGGCGGCAGTCGGGTAGCGCGGGGCCGCGCGGCGCCTCGATCAACGCGAGGCACGCGGCGGCCCTGCGCTTGCCGACGGCGACCATCGCGACGGGGCCGAGGAGCGCGAGGGCGAGCAGCGCCGCGCCGGCCGCGGCGGCGAGCGAGGCGGCGAGGGGCCGCGGCCACGGCGGGCGCGCCGCCGCGGCGCCGCGGCCGAGGGGGGAGCTCCCGTCGCCCTGGCGGGGCGGAGTCGTGGGCTGCGCGCTCACGCGACGGCTTTTAGCCCACGGCACGGCCGAGCGACACCGTTTGCCTGGCCGCGCCGCCGCGGCGCGACGATGGCGCGACCGCCGCCGAGCATCGCGCCGGTGAGCCTCGCGCCGCCAGGCATGGCCGGCGGCGGCCGGCGTGGGTCAGGGCGCGCTCCGGCCCTCGCCGGCGACGGCCTCCGGGGCGAGGAGCGCGCCCGCGAGGTCGGCGACCCCGGAGAGATCCTCCACGCGGCCGACCTCGATGTCGAGCCCACGGGCGAGCTGCGGGGCGCTCGCGAGGGCGACCTCGGCGACGCTGAGCCTGCGTCCGGTCAGCTCGTGGAGCGACGTCACCCCGTGCTCGCGGATGCCGCAGGGCACGATCATCTCGAACCCCTTGAGATCCACCGCGATGTTGAGCGCGAAGCCGTGCATCGTGAGCCAGCGCGACAGGCGCACGCCGATCGCGCCGAGCTTGGCGATCTCGCGCGCCCACTCGGCGCCGCCCCACTCCTCTGGGGCCGCGCGATCGACCCAGACGCCGATCATCCCGTCCACCACGCCGGCCTCGACGTGGTGCTCGCGCGCGAGCAGGATCATCACCTCCGCGAGCGACCGCACGTACCGGCGCACGTCGCACCGGTCGGGCCTCAGATCGAGCAGCGGGTAGCACACGAGCTGGCCGGGCCCGTGGTAGGTGACGTCGCCCCCGCGGCCGGTCGCGACGAGATCGATGTCGCGCTCGTTCAGCGCGCGGGAGTCGAGCAGCACGTTCTCCGGGTTCGCCCGCGGGCCGAGCGTGATCACCGGATCGTGCTCCAGGAGCAGGATCGTGTCGCCGATCCGCCCCTCCGCGCGCGCCTCGATGAGCTGCTTCTGCAGATCGTGGATCGGGGCGTAGCGGCGCCGGCCGATCCACGCGGCGCGCGCGCGCCTCGGCCCGGGCGCGGCCAGCGCGGCGTCCGGGTCGTGCGGGGGCTTCAGGAGGTCGCGGAGCGAGGTCGTCGGCATGGCTACTCGGGGATCTTCTCGCCCTGCGCGCGCCGCTCGTCGCGGTACGCCTCGATGTGCGTCGTGAAGCTGGCCGCGACCTCGGGGTCGAACTGCGACCCCGAGCACCGCTCGATCTCGGCCACCGCGACCTCGTGGGGGAGCGCCCTGCGGTACGAGCGGTCGCTCGTCATCGCGTCGTACGTGTCGGCCACGGAGATGATGCGCGCGATGATCGGGATCTCGTTGCCCCGCATCCGGAGCGGGTAGCCGCGCCCGTCCCAGCGCTCGTGGTGCAGGTGCACGCCGGGGATGAGCGGGTGCAGGAACTTGATCGGATCGAGGATGTCGCGCCCGTAGGCGGGGTGCCGCTTGAAGACCTCGTACTCGTCGTTCGTGAGCTTGCCCGGCTTGTTCAGGTTGAGCACGCACCCGATCTTGCCGATGTCGTGCATGAGCGCGCTCTGCCGCACGATCTCGATCTCGTGCGGGCCGAGGCCGAGCCGCTCGGCCAGCATCACCGCGTAGATCGCGACCCGATCCGAGTGGCCCGCGGTGTAGCGATCCATCTTGTCGATCGCCTTGGCGAGCCCCTCGATCGTCTGCTGGAACGTCGCCTGGAGGTCCTGGTAGAGCCGCGCGTTCTCGATGGCCGCCGCCGCGCGCGACCCGATGATGCTGAGCAGCTTGCGCTGCCCCTCGTCGAAGCGCTTCGTCCGCGTGAACGACGCGACGGAGATGAAGCCCATGAGGCGCTTCTGGATCCGGAGCGGCACCGCGACCAGCGACTGCAGCGGCAGCGCCGGCTCGGCCGCGAAGAACCTGAGCCCCTTCATGCCCTGCTCGAGGAGCAGCGCGTCCGGGCGGAAGTGCTCGAGCACGATCGCCGGGTCGAGCCGGCCGAGGTCCGCGTCCGCGGGGACCGACGCGCCGCGGAGGTGCTGCCGCTCGAAGAAGCTCCCCTCGCCGTCGTCGAGCCACGTCGAGACGAGATCGCCGCGCACCTCGTGCAGGCAGCTGTCGGCGACGGTCTCGAGCACCTGGTCGAGCGAGAGGCTCGCGGCGATGGCCTCGCTCACCTTGTAGAGCGACACCGCCTCGCGCAGGCGGATGTTCTCCGCGGCCATCCGCTGCTTCTCGATCCCGCGCTGGACGACGTGCACCACCTCGTCCAGCTTGAACGGCTTGAGCACGTAGTCGTAGGCGCCCCGCTTCATCGCGTCGATCGCGGTCTCGACGGTGCCGAAGCCCGTCATGATGACCGTGAGCGCGTTCGGCGCCGTCTTGCCGATCTCGTCGAGCAGCGCGATGCCGCCCATCCGCGGCATCTTGAGGTCGCTGATCACCAGGTCGTAATGGCCCTTCGTGAGCTCGTTCAGCGCGCTGGTGCCGTCCTCCGCCGTGCGGACGTAGTAGCCCTCCATGCCGAGGAAGTCGGCCAGCATGTCGCGGATCACCTTCTCGTCGTCCACGACGAGGATGCGAGGGCGGTCTTCTGGAAACGTGGACATGCCGCCGGCAAGCCTACCAGATCCGCCCGCTGCTCATCGATCCAAGGTGGGATCAGGTCGGGCACGCGAGCCGACCCGCGCCTCGGCGTAGCGCGAGGCCCCGCGCCCCGGCGGTGGTGCCGGGGTCACGACGCTCCGCCGCGGGCCTGGTGCCGCGGCGCGGGCGAGATGTCGTGGGGGGCGGGGAGGGGAAGACCGGCGCGGGAGCGCACCGCCATGGCCTGGCGCGGCCGGCCGCTGTGCCGCAGGCGGGCACAGCCGTGCGGCCGCTCAGTCCTCGTCGCCGGTCGAGATGATCGGGTGCCGGATGGTCCGGGGCGACTCGTCCAGATCCGGGACGCGGATCGAGATGGGCCCGGGGCTGCGGATCGAGGGCGGCGGCGCGGACTCGGAGTCGTCGGTGCGCAGCGGGATCATCCTGCTGCTCGGCGCCGGCTCATCCGTGGCGGTGCTCGTCACGGCCACGGCCCGCTGCTCGCCGAGCGCGTGCTTCTGCTCGAGGAAGCGGAGGACCGAGGGGCCGGTCGACCGCTCGAGCGCGGACCGCAGATCGCCGGGCAGCGTGGACTCGATGATCATCTTCACCCCGGTGCGGGGGTGCTCGATCTCGATGCGCACGAGGTGCACGAACGAGCGATCGAGCCCGTGCTTCTCCTCGAAGTAGCGGTTCGTCGGCACGTGGCCGTAGCGCTCGTCGCCGAGGATCGGGTGGCCGATCGCGGCGAGGTGCCGCCGGATCTGGTGCGTGCGCCCGCCGTCCGGGATGACGCGGAGGATCGAGTGGCCCGACGCGACCGCGAGGCGGCGGTACCGCGTGCGCGCCGTGTACGTGCGCGTGCCTTCCCGGAGGTCGCGCGTGATCGCGCCCTTGCCCGGGGTGACGCCCTTCGCCGCCGCCAGGTAGATGAGGCGACCCGTCTTCGTGAGCGCCTCGGTCCAGCGCGCGGCCGCCTCCTCGTTGCGCGCGAGCATGACCAGGCCGCTCGTGCCCGGGTCGAGCGCGTGCACGATGACGGGCGTCGAGGTGACGCCCGGGATGCGGGCGCAGCGGGTGAGCAGCGAGCCGAGGTACTCCGCCTGCGAGGCCACCGGCTCGTGCGGGCCCTTCTCGACCACCAGCACGCCGTCGTCGTCGTAGATGACCTTCGGCGCCGGCGGGGGCGTCCGCCGGAGCGCGGCGATCGTCTCGATCTCCTCCGTGAGCGGGATCATGTCGAGCGGCGTGAGCTCCGTCGACGAGTACCCGAGGCGGCAGAAGTGATCGAGGTCGCGCGCGAGCGTGTCGGGGTCGCACGAGACGTAGACGAGCAGCGGCGCGGCGAGCCGCGCGATTGCCTCGCGCGCCGTCGGGGAGACGCCGCGGCGCGGCGGGTTCACCACGATGCCGTCGAACTTCTCCGAGCTGTTGACGAGGGAGGCGACGATCTCCGCGACGTCGCCGGTGCGCACCTCGACGCGCTGGCTCAGCCCCTGGGCCTCCGCCGCGGCGCGGGCGTTCGAGGCCGCGGGCGCGAACGACTCGACCATCAGCACGCGGTTGCCCCCCTGCGCCAGGGCGAGCGAGATCGCGCCCGAGCCGCCGTACAGGTCGAGGATGCGCGGCGGCTCCTTGCGCCGGGAGGCCGGGCCCATCGCGGCCTCGCCCTCGATCACGGGCCCGTCGTTCTCGAGCGAGGCGATCTCGCGCAAGAGGAGCGCGTGCACGCGCGCGGCCTGCGCCCGGTGCGCCTGCACGAACGAGCCGAACGCGGCGATGTGGTAGGTCTGCCCGATCCGATCCTCCGCGTGCGAGACGCCGTCGAGCACGATCGTCTCGGGGCCGAGGATCTGCGGCGCCTCCGCGTCGTGGAAGTTCGCCGCGACGCCGATGACGCGGGGGAGCATCGGGCGGATCGCGCGGCCGGCCTCGCGCAGCTCGTCGCGCGTGCACGCGCGCTCGCGCTGGAGGACGAACGTGATCAGCACGAACGCCGGGTTGTCCTCCGTCGCGCCCATCTCCGCGAAGAGCGGCGTCCCCGGCGCGAGGTGGACCTCGCGCAGATCGAGCGCGCGGAGCACGCCGCCCCGCGCCGGATCGTACGGCAGGAGCAGCGGCCGGACCTCGGGCGGCGGCGACGCGATCAGCTCGCGGAGCCGCGAGGTCACCGCGGCGAGCGCCGGGGCGAGGACCCGGCAGCCCGGGATGTCGACGACCTCGTGATGCCCTGTGCGGCCGTACAGCCCGATCGCGCCGGAGGGGGCGACGATCAGCTTCGCTCGGCCGCGATAGCCGGTGATCGGATCGGCCGGGATGACCGGGCTCGTCTGGAGCAGCTCGAGCGACGGGTAGTGCGCCGCCGCGGACACGACCCGCGCGCGCTTCGTGCCGAGCTGCTCAGCGTAATCGCCCGCGATGAGCGGACAACCCGCGCACTCGACCGAGTGCGAGCACTCGATCAGCGTGTTCGGGATCTCGCCTGCCTTCAATGTACGCCGCACGGGCCCGGACAAAACGCCGCCGCCCGATCCCTCTGCGCTGGTGCTCTCGCCCAGCCCGTGCGGTTCTTCGATACCTGCGCCGGAAGCCATTCCGGGGGAGCTTACAGGGGCTCTCGTCCAGCGTCGAAGGTGTAAAGCGGAGCGCGTCGAGCTTTTCGTCTGTCGTACCCTGACGTTCGGGGCGCGTTCTGGACGCGTTCCGGGCGCGTTGCGGGGTGGGTGCTCGGCGGGCCGTCCAGGACCGGCTCGCTCCGTCGAGGTGGCTGTCGGGTAAGCCAGGAGCCAATGTGGGCAGCGCTCCGCGATCCTCGTCAGGGCGTGCCGTTCGCGACATCCGCAGCAGCGACACGTCCGGCCCGCGCGTCCAGCGGGCGAGGTGGTAAACTGAGCGCCTCTTGCGTCTTCCGATCGCTTCTCTCGTGGGCCTCCTGGCCGTGCTTTTCGCTCATTCGGCGCTCGCCGCGCCGGGCGACAAGGAGGCGAACCAGGGCATCAATGCGGCCAAGGGCGGCTTCTGCAAGCGGGCGATCCCGCTCCTCGAGTCCGCCGAGAGCCAGCGGCATCGCCCGAGCTCTGCGGTCCCGCTCGCTGACTGTTACGCGAAGCAAGGCGAGCTGCTGAAGGCGAGCGAGATCTACCACACCGTCGCAAGCGAGAAGAAGGAGCCCGGGTACAGCGCGCGAGATGTCGCCGCCATCACATCTGCAAAGAAGAAGGCGGCTCAGATCGACGCGCGCATTCCGACGCTCGTGGTGAAGCCGGTCGAGCCCTACGAGGGGCTCGTGGTCGAGATCAACGGGGAGGCGATCGGCGATCCATCGACGCCGCAACGGTTCGATCCGGGCGTGCAGCTGGTCGTCGTCGCCAGGGCCGAGGGCCACGAGGAGAGCTCGCAGAAGATCACGCTGAAGGAGAAGCAGCGGCGCGAGATCAAGCTGCGCCTGAAGCCGAAGCCGGTGGCGACGAAGCCGCCGGAGAAGAAGCCGCCGCCGAAGCCGGTGGCGACGAAGCCGCCGGAGAAGAAGCCGCCGCCGAAGCCGGTGGCGACGAAGCCGCCGGAGAAGAAGCCGCCGCCGAAGCCGGTGGCGACGAAGCCGCCGGAGAAGAAGCCGCCGCCGAAGCCGGTGGCGACGAAGCCGCCGGAGAAGAAGCCGCCGCCGAAGCCGGTGGCGACGAAGCCGCCGGAGAAACCGGCCGAGGGCAAGCCAGGCGCGGGCGAGGTGGCGGAGCGCCCCGTGGAGATGCCCGAGCCGACGCCCCCTCCGCGGCGCAGGCAGCGCGACGTGTGGCTCGGCGCCGGCTTCCAGGGCTTCTTCATCCCCCAGATCGCGTTCCAGCTCCTCGGGGAAGGAGGTCGGAACGTCCTCGTTCCCGGCGGAGACATCGCGCTCTCCACGAGGCTCGGAGGGCGGTTCGACCTCGTCTTCTCGGTCGCGTACGCGCGCTTCCAGATGCCAGAGACGCCCTTCAAGCCGAAGGGACACCCGGACACCGATTACGAGATCGTCGAGAGCGATCTCCAGGCGCTCCAGGCGGGCGCCCGCCTGGTCTGGAACATCCCGCTCGATCGTGACGAGGTGTTCGCCTTCCGCCTCGGCGCGGGCATCGGCGTGGGCTGGACGTTCCTCGGCGACCTCTACCGGACCCAGGCGTACCCGGCCGACGCCGTCCCTGGCGACCCGAGCTCCTTCGTGCCGGGGGACCCGTACCGCTACAAGAAGTGCCGCGGGCCGAACGACCCGGCGGGGAGCTTCCGGTACTGCAACCAGCTCGACTACGACGCAGACCACTACCCCGGCTACGTCGAGCCGAGCTGGTTCACCCGCCCCAGCGGCAAGCCGCAGGGCCTGAAGCCGGTCGTCTACCCGTGGCTCTTGCTGCCCGAGATCGGCCTCGCGCTCCGCCCGTGGGATCGCGTCGCCTTCGACCTCAGGGTCGGCGCCTCCGTGACGGGCCTGCTCGGAGGGCTCGGCATGCGCGTCGCCCTCTGACCGCAGCGGCTCAGCGCTCGAGCTTCACGGCGCGGCCGAGCTTCCGGGACAGCACGGCATCGACCGTGCTCCAGAGCTCCTCGCCGGTCCGCTGCGCCACCCAGCGGCCCTCGGAGGGCTGGTAGTCGAAGTGCCACGCCGCGCGCTCGGCAGCCATCCAGATCTGCCGCGCCGCGCGGTGGCTGTTGACGACGTACTTGATGCCGTCCTCGAACTCCAGCGTGAGGATGCCGCTCTGCAGATCGGCCTCCACGCCGTCGGGGATCTCGTTGATCGCCTGATCCAGCGCGCGCAACGACCGATCGGCCACGGCGTCGAACTCTCGCTCCGACAGGGGCTCTCCGCTCATGCCGATCCGCTTACACCGGCGCGCGCGCAGGCGGTATGGGGAAGCGCCCGCGCCCGTGCGCGCGCGATCCGAGCGCGGAGGGACGGAGGCGCAGCGCGCGGGGCGTCGATCCGCCCGCCGTCAGTAGCCCGGCCAGGGGTCGGCCGGCTTCGGCGGCGCCGGGGCCAGCCGCTTGAAGCACATCACGCCGGCGTCGAGCGCCACGAGCTCCCAGCCGCCCTCGCCTCGAGCCTTCGCGACCGCGCGCGCCTCCTCGATGCCGTGCGTCTGCTCGCAGTCCTGCTCCCACCGCGGCGCCGGCGCGCCCGGCGCGCCCGGCGCGGGCGGGGCGATCCCCTGCGCGCGCACCCGCCCTGTCGCGAGCGCGCAGGCCGCGCCCAGCACCAGACCGCCCAGCACGAGCACGACCTTGTTGTTCATGCGCCAGGGACATGGTGGTCCGCGGCAGGCGGCACCGTCAAGCGACGCTCCGAGGACGTTTCGGCACGCCCGGCAGGATTCGAACCTGCGACCCGCGGCTTAGAAGGCCGCTGCTCTATCCAGCTGAGCTACGGGCGCTTGGGACGACAAGCGCATCTCTCGTACTGCATCGCGGCCCCGGAATCGAGCGTTACGCGCGCGGCACGGCGCGCGTGACGAGGGCCGCGGGCGTGGGGCGCGCGCGAGAGCGCCGCACCCCGCCGTCTCCGTTCAGGTCGACGCCGCGAGGCGCCGGACCTGCTCACCGGTCCGGCCGTACCGCCGCTGTCGCCGGCTGTAGGTCGCGACCGCCTCGTCGAAGGTCGACTCGGTGAAGTCGGGCCAGAGCGTGTCCGTGAAGAACAGCTCCGCGTACGCGGCCTCGAAGAGCAGGAAGTCGCTGAGGCGCTTCTCGCCGCCGGTGCGGATGATGAGATCCGGATCCGGCATCGCGCTGGTGGTCAGGAAGTTCCGCAGCGAGTGCTCGTTGATCTCCTCCGGGATGACCAGCCCGGCCCGCGCGCGGACGGCGAGCGCGCGCATCGCGTTCGCCATGTCGCGGCGGCCGCCGTAGCTGAGCGCGAGCGCCAGGGTCATCTCGGTGCCCCCCGCCGTGTCCTCGACGAGCTTCTCCATCGCGCGCCGCGTCGGGGTCGGGATCTCCTCGAGATCGCCGACCACCTGCACCGCGATGCCGCGCCGGATCAGCTCGTCGTGCTCCCCCTCGGCGAACTCCTGGCAGATGCGCATCAGCGCGTCGATCTCGTCCTTGGGCCGCGACCAGTTCGCGACGCTGAACGCGTAGAGCGTGAGGTACGGGATGCCGCGATCGCGGCAGGCGCGCACCGAGAGGCGCACGGCCTGCGCGCCGTGCTGGTGCCCCTGCATGCGGGGCAGGCCCCGAGCCGCTGCCCAGCGGCCATTGCCATCGAGGATGATCGCGACGTGCTTCGGGAGATTGCTGGACGTCATGGGCTTTCCTGGGTGGGGACGACGCACTGTGCGCCGAGGATGGGCGCGGTAGGGGGGACGACGGTGATGCGATTGTGGAGGTTCTGTGGAGGATGGCGCGGGAGAGCTCAAGGGAATCGGCGCGTGACGCGCCGCGCGCGACGCAGATCGCCTCGCCCGACCGCCAGCCGCGCCTTCGCAACCACCGATCGTGCGCGGTGTCAAACGGAGGAAACCATCCGGAAACCAGGATGAGCGCGGGGGAGGTGTGGGAAGGCGGGGGAGCTCAGGGGTGCCGGCTCAGGCTCCCGGCAGCGAGATCTTGAACTCGACCTCGGGCGGCCCGCGGTGGGTGCACTCGGCCGAGCCGCTGTGGGCCTCGGCGATCGCCTTGACGATCGCGAGGCCGAGGCCGGTGCCGCCCCGGTCGGCGCGGGTCGTCACGAACCGGCGAAACAGGCGGCCCGCGACGTGCCGCCCGATCTCGCCGCGGTTGCGGATCGAGATCGCGACCTGTCCGCCCACGCGGGACAGCGCGATCCGGATCGGGGCGGCCGCGTCGCCGTGCGTGCGCGCGTTGTCGAGCAGGTTGTCGAGCGCGCGCGACAGCCACTGCTCGTCGCCGCGCACGGCCGCCGAGCCCGGCGCGTCGAGCTCGACGCGGCTGCCGCGCTCGCGCGCCCGCGCCGCGGCGCTCTGCGCGATCGCGACGAGGTCGACCACCGCGGCGTGCTCCACGCCGCGCGCCTCGAGGCGCGCGAGCGACAGGAGCTCGCCGAGGAGCGCCTCGATGCGCGTGATCGCCTCGCGGATGCGCGCGACGAAGCGGGCCGCCTCCTCGGGGTCGTCGAGCGCCCCCTCGGCGAGCACCTCGGCGCTGGCGCGGATCGCGGCGACCGGGTTCTTGAGCTCGTGCGAGAGATCCGCGGCGAACGTCTCGACGAAGGGGCGGCCCTCGAGCTGGCGGCGCATCGAGTCGATCGCGCGCGTCAGCCGCTGGACCTCGCGGCCCTGCGCCGGCGGCGGCGCCGCGCGGACCTCCCCCTCGCTCACGCGCACCGCGAACTCGGTGAGCGCCTCGATCGGCGTCGCGATGGTGCGGCCGATCAGGAACGACGAGAGCGCCGCGGCGGCGCCGAGCACCGTGCTGATCACGAGGATCGGCGGGGCGAAGTCGGCGACCATGCGCTGCACCACGATGGTCGGCTTGACGACCTGCACGCTCCCGACGCGCCGGCCGCGGACCTCGATGGGCGCGGTCACGAAGACCGTCCCGGGCTCGCCCGGCGAGGCGCCGCGCGCCCGGAGCACGCGGCCCTCCGGGTCGAGCAGGGCGATGCTCTGGGCGGCGGGGCCCTCTGCCTCGCCGTCGAGCGCGCGCACCGCCGCGAGGTCGACGCCGCGGACCTCCATCTCCATCGCGGCGACGGCGGCGAACGCGGCGGCCTCGTCGCGCGCGCTGCCCTCGGCGAGCAGCGTCGCGCGCGCCTCGATGCGATCGATGACGAGCAGCCCGAGCCCGAACGCGAACGCGCCGACGATGCCGCCGAGCGCGATGAAGATCTGCATCCGGATGCTCATGCCGGCCGTCCGCGCGCGGACGAGGCGCGAGGCGAACAGCGCGACGAGCAGGATGATCGAGACCGCCGCCGCCGCGGTGACGACGAGGCGCAGCATGGGTCAGTCTCCGCCTTCCCTGGGGCCCGGCCTGTCCGTGACGCGGTAGCCGACGCCGCGCACCGTCTCGATGAGGTCGGCGTCGCCGCCGGCCTCGACCACCTTCTTCCGGAGCCCCTTCACGTGCGAGTCGATGGTCCGGTCGGTGATCGCGAACCCGTCGCCCCAGACCCGGTCGATGAGCTGCGCGCGCGTGAAGACCCGGCCCGGCGCGGCGAGCATGCAGGCGAGGAGATCGAACTCGACGCGGGTGAGATCGACCTTCTGGCCGTTGACGTGCGCGCGCCGCGTGGCCTCGTCGACCGCGAGCGGCAGCGGCGCGGGGGCGTCGCTGGTCAGCGCGGGCCGCGCGGCGCGGCGCAGGACGGCCCGGACGCGCGCCACGATCTCCCGGGGCGAGAACGGCTTGGTGACGTAGTCGTCGGCGCCGGTCTCGAGCGCGGCGACGCGGTCGGCCTCGCTGTCGCGGCTCGACAGGACGATGATCGCGGCGCGCGCCGCGCTCCGCCGCACCTGGCCGATGAGGTCGAAGCCGCTGCCGTCGGGGAGCATCAGGTCGAGGATGATGAGGTCCGCCTTGTCGATCTCCCGCTCCGCGGTCGCGAGCGTGGTGGCGACGGTGGCCGCGAACCCGTCGCGCCGCAGGAAGTAGGCGATGGACTCGGCGATCGCCGGCTCATCCTCGACGACCAGAACCTTGGCCATGGTCGGGGAGCCTAGAACGGCGCGGCGGACGCGTCGACAGGGCAGGCCGGCGGGGGCGGCCGGCGCGCCGCGCGTTGCGCCGCGTCATGTCACGTCAGCGTGCGTGGTCGCGTCGGTTCGCGTCGGTTCGCGTCGGTTCACGCCGGTTCAGGTGATCACGCGCTCACGTGATCGCCGCGTTGACGATCTCGCGCACCACGCCGAGCAGCCTCTCGTAGTGCTCCGGGACGGGCCGCAGGCCGGCGCAGTGGACCACGAGCCCGCCGCGCCGGAGCTCGAGGTGGCCCTGGAAGCCGCGGCGGGCGAGGAGCTTGCGCAGGCGCGGATGGAACGCCGCGGCGGCGTCGCTCTGGGAGGCGGCGAAGGTCGTCACGTGCGCGTCCCAGAGCGCGTCTCCGAGCGCGACCCTGGGCGGGGGAGGGCTCTCGATGAACGCGACCCGCGTGAGGAAGTGCTCGCCCACGCGCATCGCGGCGCGGCGCGGGAGCGCCGGGTGCGTCGCGAAGCCGAGCAGCGACCGCTCGATCGGCTCGGCCTCGCCGTCGGCGTACCAGGGCTCGGCGATCACCGCGTGCCCGGGGTTCGCCGTCCACGTGCACGCGGAGAGGTAGGCGGAGGGCGGCGCGATCGTGTCGTACGGCTCCCAGCGGCGGAACCAGGCCTCGTCGGGGCGCGGCGTGAACGCAAGGCCTCGCCGGGCAGCCCACGCGGCGATGCGCTCGGATCCGGGCGGGAGTGGCATGGTCGGCGAGGTTAGTCGGCGCGGCGACGCCCCGGAAGCCTCCGCCGCCAGGCCGCGGCGAGCGCGCCGGCGCCGAGCGCGAGCCAGGACGCCGCGCCGGCCGCGGCGCCGCTCCCGGGCGCGTCGCAGGTGCAACGGCCGTAGACGCCCACCGTCGTCGAGGTGGCCTCGTCGTCGTTGCCTTCGTGACCCGGGTTGGCTCCAGCGCCTCCTTGTCCCGCGGTGACGGCCCCGCTTCCCGCGTCGCCGTTCGTTCCGCCAGCTCCGCCCTCGCCGCCGGTTCCGCCAGCTCCGCCGGTTCCGCCAGCAACGCCGGCTCCGCCCTCGCCGCCGCTTCCACCTGCATCGCCGGCTCCGCCTGCGCCGCCGCCGCCCGTCTCGCCGCCCTCGTCAGCGCAGCGCGTGACGTGGAGCGGCCGCGTGCGCGTGCAGTCCGTCGGCGAAGCGCAGCGCGGATCCGGGAGCGCGCTCGGGCTCCTGTCGCCGCCGATCTCTCCCAGGGCAGGGTACGCGACCTCGGTCCGCTCCCAGCGCTCCCCGGTGTGCTCCATCCGGCCGAGCACCCGCTCCTGGTACGGAGCGGCGCCGCCGATCGCCGGATCGTAGACGCCGCGGCCCGCGTCGTGGTTCGGGTTGTTCGGGTTGTTGACGTACGACAGGCCGTTGTAGGCCCACAGGGCGCTGTACCAGTGCTCGATGACCGACGGCTGCCGGTCGCCGACGCAGCGTGTGGCCTTCCACTTCATGGCGAGGATGTGCGCGCCGGTGGCCGCGTTGTACGCCGGATCGGCGGCCACGCGGCGCGGATCGAAGTCCGGGCTGTCGCCGTTGCGCATGCCGCTCGTGATCTGCGAGGCGCCGTAGCCGCAATCGAACGAGATGATCGTCCGCGAGCTCACGCCTGCCTGGTCCATCGGTCGGTCCGGCGCGCAGAACTGCTGCCATCCCGACTCCTGCATGCCGATCGCCTTCAGCAGCTCGCAGGGGAAGGTGGCGGGGACCTCGCGCGGCGCCTCGGACACGTCGCAGCCCTGGCGAAGGTCGAAGGGCGCGGGCCCGGCCTCCCCCCAGGCCGCGGGGCCCCGCGAGACGCGATCGAAGATGGCGTTCCACTCCGCGATCGAGGGGTTGGTCCCCGGCACCGCGTCGATCGCGCAGCCGCGATCGTTGTAGGCGCTCGACGCTGTGTAGCAGGGGCAGTACGCCGCGCGGGCGGTCGGCGCGAGCAGCACGGCTGCGCCGATCGTCGCGGCGCCCAGGAGGCAGCGGCTCATCGCGGCTCCTCCTTCGCGGTGGTGAAGCCGGCGACGGCGATGCGCGCGCCGGACGGCGCGGGGATCGCGGCGACCTCGCCGCTCTCCGCGTGGATCGCGAACGGCACGGGGAACGCGGACGGGTTCGTGTGCAGCGCGGCCACCCACGCTGCGTCCGGCGAGACGGCCTGCACGGCGTCGACGCCAGCGCCGAGCGGGCCGCGGAGCGCGGCGCGGGCGCCGACCAGGAGGAGCCCGGTCCTGCGATCCGGCGTGTACGCGAGCCCGCCGCCCGGCCAGGCGTGCGGGGCGAGGCCGTTACTCGCGCTCGTCTCGATCCGGGTGCGCTTGCCGGTCTTCAGATCGAGCCGGTCGATGACCCACGTACCCGGGTCGACCTCGTGCCGCCCCTGGTACACGAGCGCGCCCGCCGCCGCGTCGATGGAAAAATCGCGTGCGAATGGCGGGATCGACGGGGCGACCACGCGCGTCGCGCCGGTGTCGGGGTTCACGAGGACGATGTCGGCCGAGCCCGGCGCGACGCGGTAGACGACGAGCTCGTCGTCCCACGCCCCGGCGAGGAAGGCGAGGTAGCCCGTGTGCCTGTGCACGGCGCGGGTCGCGCCGGTGGCGAGATCGACCTCGTCGATCGTCAGCGCGTCGACCCGCAGCCGCGCGAGGTCGCCGTCGGGCGGCGGCTCCGGTCCGGCGACGCCGCGCGAGACGAAGACGCGCCCGTCGGCGGTGACCAGCGGGCGGCTCGCGTGCACCACGCCGTCGCAGAGCGCGACGGGCGCCGCGTGCGGCTCGAGCCGGAAGAGGCTCGCGTTGAACGAGCGATCGCGGGAGGGGCTCGTGTCGGCGGTCGCGAGGACGATCGGCGTCCGCGGCACGACGCGGGCGCGGACGACCGCATCGCTCAGGTGCCGGAGCGTGGCGAGCGCGGGCCCGGCCTTGGCCCCGCCGAGGGAGGCGATGTGGAGCGTGGTCAGGGCTGCCCCCGGGTAGGTCGCGAGGATCGCCACCCTCGTGGAGGCGGCGCTCGAGTTGGGCGCCGCGACGGCCGCGGGCACGAGGAGCCGGCCGACCCGCGCGATCGCCGGGGCAGGGCTCTCGCCGGCGTCGGCGAGCACCGCCGTCGCGGCGATCGCGAGCGCGCCGGGGATCGCAACTCTGTTCAGACAGGACCGTGTCAGGAGAAAGCGGGCGGAGGAGCTGAGACGCACGGTGGAAGAGTAAACGATGCGCCGGCGGGCGCCCCCTTGCTTGCATGCGGCGCCAGCGCGCCCCGGCAGGCCGGGATGGCAGCTCACGTTGCGCCCGCGCCGCGCCGGCAGCGGGTCACCAGCTCGCCTGCCGTCAGAAGCGGCCGGACACGCCGACGCCGGCCGTGCCCGGCCCGGCGACCGGGGTCACCCGGAGCTTGGCGGCGGGCGCGAGCAGGCCGGAGGGCGTCCGGGGCTGGTTGAACCCGAACTCCCAGATGAGGCCACCGGCGATGCCCGCTGCGCCCAGCCCGAGGAGCACGCCGCCGACGGTCGCCTGCGTGCGGCCCTGGTTGCCCTGGTCGGCCACGTCCGGCTCGCAGTTGATCCGCTTCGGACAGCTCTCCTCGGCGGCGCTGATGTCCGCGAAGCCGCTCGAAGTGAGGATGCCGCCGACGAGCAGCGTGACCACGCCGGCGCCCGTGGCGATCCACGGCGCGTAGCCGTGCGGGGGCTGCGGCGGAGGCGCCTCCACGGTGTTGCTCGGGACCGCCGAGGCGGTGGGGACCGGCGGGGGCAGCACGGGCGCCGACGCGGACTCGCTCGCTGTGGGCGTCGGCGTTGGCCGGATGGAGTTCTTGAGGTTCTGGATCTTGTCCCGGAACGTCTGCGCGTCGCTCGCGTCCGGCGTGCGGGCCAGGTACGTCTCGAGCGCAGTGACCGCCTCGGCGCGGTCGCCCTTCTTCTCATAGGCGTTGGCGATGTTGATGAGCACGCCGTGCGCCGTGCAGTCGAGCTGGTAGGCGTCCTTCCAGTACTGGATGGCGCGGTCGTAGTCAGCCCGCTCGTAGAACTGCGTCGCCGCCTTGTGCGCGCCCTTGGCGCCTTCGAGGTCGGCCGGCGTCGCCGTCCTGTTGCACTCGGGGTACTCGATGGCCGGATCTCCTGCTAGGGCCAACCCCGCAGCGAGGAACATCCCCGCGCCGAGACCGACCAGCCAAGTCCGAAGCACACGCATCCGAGCCGCCCTCCACGAGAAGTGGGCGCAGCATACTGATCCGTCTCGCCGGCAGCGAGAAAAAGGAATCAGGGCGGACTTCGAGGCAATGCGATCGCCCTGCCGGCCCGGCGGGCCGAGCGGGCGACCCGGGCGACCGCCGGGGAAGCCCGCCGCCGTACAGCGCGTCGGCGCGGCGTCACGGCGCGCCGACGTCGCGCTCGGCGGCGCTGGCGCGGCGTCACGGCGCGGCCGACGTCGCGCTCGGGGCGCTGGCGCGGCCGCACGGGCGGTCCCGACGCTTGCCAGGCGGCCGGTTCTGCTAGTCTCGCCCGGTGATGCTCCCCGAAAAGAAGCAGATCCTCGTCGTGGATGACGAGGCGAACCTCCGGCGGGTCCTCAGCGCCCAGCTCGGCCGGGATGGCTATGAGGTCCACACCGCCGAGGATGGCGAGGAAGGCCTCGCGTTCCTGAAGGAGCACCACATCGACCTGGTGATCACCGATCTCCGCATGCCCAAGGTCGACGGCATGGATCTGCTCCGCGCCGCGCTCCGAGACGACCCCTCGCGGCCGGTCGTGCTCCTCACGGCCCACGGGACGGTCGACAACGCCGTCGAGGCGCTCAAGACGGGCGCGTTCGACTACATCACGAAGCCGTTCGATCAGAACGAGGTCCGCGTCGTCGTGAAGAAGGCCCTCCGCACCCGCGATCTCGCGAGCGCGGACGCCACGCGCGACGTCTCCGCGGCGCAGCCCCGCGGCGGCTCCGACCGGTTCGGCATCATCGGCGAGAGCCCGCCCATCCAGGAGCTCTACGCGATCCTCGAGCGGGTCGCCGACACGCCGACGACGGTGCTCATCAGCGGCGAGAGCGGCACCGGCAAGGAGCTCGTCGCGCGGGCGTTGCACGAGAACTCCAGCCGGCGCGACCGGCCGTTCATCAAGGTCAACTGCGCGGCCATCCCGAAGGATCTCATGGAGTCCGAGCTCTTCGGCTACGAGCGCGGCGCCTTCACCGGCGCGGTCGCGTCCAAGCCGGGGCGCTTCGAGCTCGCCTCCGGCGGGACGCTCTTCCTCGACGAGATCGGCGAGATCCCGACCGAGATGCAGGTGAAGCTCCTGCGCGTGCTCCAGGAGAGCGAGTTCGAGCGGGTCGGCGGCATCAAGACCATCCACGTCGACGTCCGCCTCGTCGCCGCCACGAACCGCGATCTGAAGCGGGAGATCGCGGCGGGCACCTTCCGGGAGGACCTCTTCTACCGCCTCAACGTCGTCCCGATCGCGCTCCCCGCGCTGCGCGAGCGGAGGAGCGACATCCCCCACCTCTGCGCCCACTTCGTCGCGAAGTTCAACGCGCGCCTGAAGAAGAGCATCGAGGGCATCGAGCCCGAGGCGCTCGAGCGCCTGTCGTCGCACGGCTGGCCGGGGAACATCCGCGAGCTCGAGAACGTCGTCGAGCGCGCGCTGCTCTTCGCCGACGGCTCGCGCATCCGCCTCGACGATCTGCCGGAGGAGATCCGCAGCGGCCCCAGCTCGTCGACCGGCGCGTCGCTGCCGCTCGTGGCCGCGACGGCGGACCCTGCCCTCGCCCCGTCGACGCCCGACGGGCTCAAGGAGCAGGTCAAGGCGGCGATGAGCAAGCTCGAGCGCGACCTCATCGAGCGCGCCCTCAAGCAGACGCACGGCAACGTCACGCACGCCGCGCGGCTCCTCAAGATCTCGCGCAAGGGTCTCCAGCTCAAGATGAAGGAGCTGAACCTGCGCGAGCGCGACCCCGAGTGAGCTCGTGGTCCCTGGAGAGCACCGCTCCGGCCGCACGCCGAGGGGGAAGGCCCTCGCCGCCGCCGTGTCGCTCGCAGGGCTCCTCGCCGCCTCTCTCGGCTGCGATCGCGGCGGCCCGTCGCCGAGCACGGACGCCGATCTCGACGCCGCGCCGCCCTGGGACGTGGGCCTGAACGAGCCGGAGCCGCGCCCGGGCATGGCATGGATCCCGAAGGGCGTGCTCATCGCGGGCACGCCGCCGGATCGGCTGCCGCGCATCGCCGACGAGGAGATGGCGGGCGCGCAGGTCGTGATGCACGGCTTCTACATCGACCTTTACTCGTACCCCAACGAGGTCGGCGCGATCCCGACCACGAACGTCGCGCAGGACGAGGCGCGCGCGCTCTGCGAGGCGCAGGGCAAGCGCCTCTGCACGGAGCTCGAGATCGAGCGGGCCTGCAAGGGGCCGGCGAACACCACGTACGAGTACGGCGACACGTACAAGGCCTCGGCGTGCGCTACCGGGCAGAGCCGGGTGCTGACGCCCAACGGGGTGAACGCCGGGTGCGTGAGCGGGTTCGGCGTGCACGATCTCCACGGCGGCGTGTGGACCTGGACCTCGAGCCAGTGGCTGCGGGACAGCAGCAAGCCGGGGCTCGTCACGCTGCGCGGGGGCAACGGGCCGACGGGCGATCTCGTGGGGCGCTGCGCCCACGGGCGCGGCGTCAAGCCCGATACGCGCCGCCCCGAGGTCGGCGTGCGCTGCTGCGCCGGGGAGGTGAACAGCTTCGAGGTGGTGCTCGAGGTGACGCGCGATCGTCCGCTCCGGCTGGAGTCGCTCGTCGACGCCCGCGTCGCGGCGCAGCTCTCGCTGCTCGCGCCGGAGGAGGTGCGCGCCGCGGCCGGGCCCGTGCCGGCCGAGGACGCGTTCAAGGTCGAGCGCACGTGGACCTGGCACCCCCGCGGCAACGAGGAGCTCGTGCTCGGCGGCGGCTGCGCGCGCCCGGGCGGCGCGAAGACGGAGGCGCGCGGGCGCGGCAAGCGCGCGAAGCGCGCGCGCCCCGGCGACGGAACGACGTGCGGGCTCATCATCGCCCGGATGCGCTTCAGCGCGCCGATGCTGCTCGCCTTCGTCCCGTCCGACCTCTGGGAGCCGACGATCGGGGAGACGGACTCCCCGCGCGAGCTCCTGCTCTACGGCGGCGACGCGCTGGGCGCCTTCCGTCGCCGCGTCACGTACGAGTGGGGGAAGATCGGCGTCGCCGACAAGGAGCGCAAGCGCAAGCACAAGGGCCGTCGCGGGCTCTCGTACGACTAGTCGCCCGGCGTCGCGGCGAGCGCCGAGGCCGCCGGCTCCGGGGCCGCGGAGGGGGTGGCGCCGGGCCGCGGCGGCAACCACATTCCGGGGGCGCGCTCGACCATGGCACATTGGCCTTGCGCCCGCGCGCCTGGAAGGGCAGCGCTAGCGGCGCGCTCCGTCGCTGCTCAGCTCGCGCGCTCCCTGCGCACCGTCCATACGCCTCCCCGATGACCCGCCCGCACGATCCCGAACCGCGCGATGCGCCGATCAGGCGCCCGGACGACCTCGGGCGGCGGGGCGCGGCGGTCCGGAAGGCGCTGCGCGCCGCGGTCGCGCTGGGCTGCGCGCGGCTCCGCGGCGCGCGCGGCGGGCGGCTCGGCCTCGCCATGGCCGCGCTGATCTCGCTGGGGTACGGCGCCATGGCGCTCGTGCTCCGGCTGGACGACGGGACGACGTCGCTGGAGGGGCTGCTCGGGTCCGCGGCGCGCGGGCTCGCGTGGGTGGCCGCTGGCCCCATCGCCCTCGCCGCGGCGCATGATCGGCCCGCGGCAGACCGCCGCGACGGCATCGAGGCGCTCGCCGCCGCGCGCGGGATCTCGCGGGAGTCGCTCCACGGCGCGCGCAGCCTCGCCGCGATGCTGGAGGTGGCGCGGGTCGTCGCGCTCCCGCTGGCCGCGCTCTCGGCGCTCGCGGCGCTGCTCTCCGGCTCCGCGCTGCTCGCCTTGCAGCACCTCGCCTTCGGCGCGGCGCTCGCCCTCTTCGGCGTCGTCTCCGGCGTGACGCTCGGCGGCCTCGCCGCGGCGAGCGGCCGCGTCGCCGGGCCGCGGGGGCGCGCCCTGTTCCTCTCGCTGATCTTCATCCCCTGGGCGCTCGCCGACCTCGCCGGCGACGCGCGGTGGTCGATCCCGGGCGCGCTCGGCGCGTTCCTCTCGTTCGCGGCCCGCTCGGCGGGGGGCCCGGTCGGATGAGCCCCGGCGCGCCCATCGTGGTGCTCGAGGGCGTGCGCGCGCGCGACAGCGCCGGCGAGGCGGGGCGCCCCCGCGGGAGCCTCTTCGGCGTGACGGCGGCGCTCGGCCCGGGCGTGCACGCCGTCCTCGGCGCGCCGGAGGACGGGACGCTGGCGCTCTCCGAGCTGCTCGCGGGGCGCGCCGCGCCCCTCGCGGGCCGCGTCCTCATCGCGGGCCGCGACCCGTTCCGGAGCGCGGCCACGCGGGCGCGGATCGGCGTGCTCTCGGTCGCCCCGGAGCTGCCCGACGGTGTCTCGGTGGCGTCCTCCATGTCCGTGGCGCTCCGCGCCCGCGGCGCGCCCCCGAGCAGCGCCGCGGCGTTGCTCGATCCGCTCGGCGTCGCGTCGCTCCTCGCCCGCCGTACGGCTTCGTTGAGCTTCGCCGAGGCCCGGTCCGTCGAGCTGTCGCTCGCCCTGGGCGTGCCGCAGCCGCTGCTGCTCTGCCTCTTCGAGCCGTTCGCCGACGTCGCCGTGCCGTCGCCGGAGCTGGTCCGCGAGCGCCTCCGCGCGCTCTCCGACGGCGGCGCCTGTGTCGTGCTGATCACGTCCTCGACCGTCGACGCGAGGGCCCTCGCCGAGCGCATCCACGTGCTCGATCGCGGCGTCATCGCCCGGACCGAGCCCGGCGACGGCGAGCGCCTCGCCGGCGCCCCGACCCCGGCCGCGCCGGGCGCAGGGAGGCCCGAGGTCGAGCTCCACGTGCTCCTCCACGAGCGGGGGCCCGACGCGCCCGGCGCCCGCGCGCTCGCCGCGGCGCTCGCGGCCTCTCCCGCCGTGCGCGCGGGATCGTGGGAGCAGGGGCCGGCGGGCGCATCGTCGACGTTGCGGATCCGGGCCGCGGACAGGGAGGCGGCGGCGCTCGCGATCCTGGATGCAGCCGCGCGGGAGGACGTCACGCTCGCCGCGATCTCGTCGGCGGCGCCGTCGATGCACGACGTGAGGGCGGCGACCGCGCTGCACCTGGCCGCCGTGCGCCCGCGCCGGCCGTTCGGCGCGCCCGTCGGCGACGCCGCGCCGCCGCCCGGCACCGCGCCTCCGCCCGGCGCGCCGCCCCAGGATCCGGTCGCCGTGGCGGCGTTCGGCGCGGCGGCGCCGCCCGGTCCGGCGCCGCCTGCCCCACCGCCCTCGGGCCCGTCGCCCGCCGGCCCGCTGCCATCGCCCCTCGGCGGCGACGCTTCCGGCGGACCGCCCGCGGCCGATCCATCGCCGACCGACGGTGCGGCGCACGTCGCGGAGACAGGACCCCACGATGCTCGGTGAGAGCGCTCCGAGCGCTGCAGTCCAGCCGCTGGTTCCCGCCGGTGGGCGCCCCGAGCGGAGCGCGACCGCGCTCCTGGCCGTCCGGCTCGGTGTGGAGCTGGCGCTGAGCCGCCTCTTCGCGCGGCGCCCGCTGCTGGCGCTCGGGCTCGGCGTCGCGCTCGCGGCCGCCGCCGCGGTGATCGAGGTCGCGTTCGGCTCCTCCGGGGCCGTGGATCGGGCGCTGCTCGCGACGTTCCGCCTCGTCACGCCGCTCACGATCTTCGCCCTCGCCGCCGACGCGGCCGATCGGACCGCGCTGCGCGAGGCGGCCTGGCCGGCGGCTCGCTTCGGTGCCTCGTCCCATCACGTCGCGCTGGGCATCGCCCTTGCCGCGCTCCTGTCGTCCGCGGTGGTGGGCGCGTTGCTCGCCGTCGTCGTCGTCTCGCTCGCCCACGGCCCCGGCGCTGCGCCATGGGTCCGAGACGTGCTCATCAGTGGGTGGATCGGCGCGCTCACCGGCGCCGCCTACGCCGGATGGTTCTCGCTCGGCGCCACCTTTCTGCGGCGCGGCCGCGGCCGCTTCGTGCCGCTCGTGGCCGACTTCCTGCTCGGGGGCTCGGCCGGGGTGGCGGGCGCGCTCTTGCCGCGGGGTAACGCGATGAACCTCCTCGGCGGGCCCTCGCCGCTCGGGCTCGAGCAATCCGTGAGCGCTGGCCTGCTCGCGCTCAGCGCGCTCCTTCTGGCGCTCGCCGCCGCGGCTCGGTGCAGGGAGTAGCGCTGCGTGCCGGGGCGGCGGAGGGCGCTCGGCCCAGCGCTGCCGCGACCGGCCGCCTGACCTCCTCCGCGATGCCGCAAGGGGATGCCTTCATCGGCGCGTTCACGTACTCTCCGAGGAATGACTCACGGCGACGACGAGGCCACCAAGGCGGTCAACACGCCTCGTTCGGTCCTGCTCGTCGGTTCGGCGGAGGAGCTGGCGGTCCGGTGCAGGGGGATGTGCCTGCGGGCCCGCGTCATGCTCATCGTCGAGAGCGATCTCGCGGCGCTGACGAACACGGCCGTGGAGCGAAAGCCGCTCGCGCTGCTGTTCCCCGACGACATCTACGCCTTCGACAGCGCGGAGTTCGACGCGCTGGCGCGCGACATCCAGGCTGCGGTGGTCACCCTGGAGCCGGGCATCACCGACGAGGTCATCGAGGCGCGGCTCGCCGAGGCGCTGCTCCGCGCCGAGCTGCTCCGGCAGCCCGAGCCCACATCGAGCCGCTACGTGCTCGTCCCCGACGGACCGCGTCGCTCCAAGCGCCGCTGACGGCGCTCTCTCCGGTCTCCCGCATGCCTCCGGTCTCGCAGTTGACTCCGGCCTTCCGCCTCCTGGCGACAAGGAGCTTCGTCCCTTGAACGAGCTGCACCTCGACCCCGCCGCGTCCAGCCTGACGATCCGCACCCGCGCCGTCGGGATGCTCGCGCGCCTGGCGCACGACCTCGAGATCTCCGCGTCCGAGCTGCGCGGCCGGGCGCGGCTCGACGGCGACGCCTGGACGGCCGAGCTCTCGATCCCCGCGGCCGGGCTCCGCGTGGCGGGGGTCCTGCGCGGCGACCGCCTCGACCCGGACGCGCTCTCGGACGGAGATCGTCGCGACATCGAGCGGCGCATCCGGGAAGAGGTGCTCCGGGGCACCGCGGTCGTGGAGGTCCGCGCCTCCGGGATCGCGCGGGATCGCGCCGAGGTGCGCGTCCAGATCGCCTCGGGGAGCGCCGCGCTGGCGACCCGCCTCTCCGCGAGCGATCGCGGAGAGGGTGCCGTCGGGGTGGCGGGGGGCTGTCAGCTCTCGATGGCCGCGCTCGGCGTGCGCGAGGTCAAGGGGCCGCTCGGCGCGTTCAAGGTGCGCGACGAGCTCGAGATCCTCTTCGAGCTCACTCTGCGGCCGGCGGGCTAGGCGGCTCGGACGGGAGCTCGGGGGCGGCCGCGCCGCGCGAGCACGCCCCGTGGACCTGGTAGGGCTTGCCGGAGAGCCGCTTCGCGAGCGAGGCCCCGCGCCAGGCGACGTATGCCTTGTTGAACTCGAGCAGCTGATCGGCGGCGAAGTACGGGTTCTTCGTCTTGCCCAGCGTGACCAGCGTGAGCACCTGCTCCGCCACGCTCACGGGGCAGCCCTCGAGCCGGATGACGGTCTCGTTGCGGGCCATCGCGAGCTTGGTCGTCACCTTCACCATCTTCGCGAGGACGTCATCGTGCTTCGCGGTGTACGGATCCCGCGCGCTCCGCTCGCGGTACAGGCTGTCGATGCTGATGAGCTGATCGCCGATCTTGCCCTTGTACGTCGCGCAGTCGCCGATGAAGACGACCTTCTCGCCCGGCTTCGCGTCGATGGGCCCCTCGTAGGCGCCGAACACGACGTGCATCCGCGGCATCTTCGCGTCGCACTCCTTGTCGTACTCGCGCAGGATCTCGATCGCCTCCTCGATCGCCCCCGGGCAGCCGCCCCAGCAGTAGTCGGTGTGCTCGGGCTCGGGCGGCGACCCCGCGTAGGCCGTGATGTTGGTGCCCTCGAAGTACTTCTCGACGCGGACGAGGCCCACCTTGAACCCCTTCGCCTTCTGCTGCGCTTCCTCGAGCGTCACGTCTCCCGTGATCTCGATCTCGCCGAGGTCCATCGGTCCGAACCCGCGCTCCGAGGCCAGGCGGATGTGCTCGACGCTCCGCGGATCGACGCCGATGATCCGACAGCAGACCGCG
The DNA here is from genome assembly GCF_051474675.1 of Sorangium sp. So ce406. NCBI lineage: Bacteria > Pseudomonadati > Myxococcota > Polyangiales > Polyangiaceae > Sorangium > Sorangium sp. So ce406. Next base: position 3,387,678 of record NZ_CP150340.1, read on the forward strand.
TCGAACGCGACCTGGTTGTTCCCCATGATGATGAGGCCCAGGTCGAACGGCGACGGCGTGAGCATCCGGCCCTCGCCCGCGGTGATGGCGTCGATCGCGATGAACTGCGGCTGCACGATGTACTGGAGGTCGGCGACCTTCTCGTTCAGCCGGTGATCGTGATCGATGAGGCGGTGACGATCGTCCTGGATACCGATGTAGTTCTTCATCGAGAAGGTCACGGTCGTCCAGGGATGCGACTTGAACTTGGGGCAGTTCACGAAGAAGTCGGCCTTCGCGACGGGCTCCGGCGTGAACACGTAGTCGCGCAGCCGGCCCTCGTGCGTGAGCGGGATCTCGACCTGCTGCTCTTCCTCGAAGTGGTAGTGCTTGACCCCGGTCCGGCGGAACATGGGGTAGTAGCCGGCGCCCTCGTACGTCATGCGGGTCGGGAGCGTGATGCCGCACCGCTCCCCCACGGCGAGCTCGGTCACGCGTCCGTCGTCGCGATCCTTGAGCGCGCCGATCACCCCCTCGATGAACTCGGGCCGCGTATACGCGTGCGGGAAGTGCGCGCCGGAGGCGACGACGTTCGGCTTGATCAGCGTCCGGCCGTGCGGGCGGAGCGACAGCTCCTCGAGGCCGCTGCGCACGATGTCGCGGATCCGCGCCACATCATACGTCGAGCAGCGCCGCAGAATTACACGAGGGCGCGACGTAATTTTCATGGAAACCAGCGTAAATGTCGCCGTGGGTCACCGCAACATCCGCTGCTCCGCAAGCCGCGCCGCGGCGTGGATCAGCTCGGACGCTCGTCGGCGACGAGCCGTGCGAGCTCGGCGCGGACATCACGCGTTGCGTCGATGAGCCGGCCTTCCAGCTCATAGATGCGCTCGGCCGGCGTCGGAGCGTCCGGCGCGTGGGGGGCGAGCAGGCGACAGCGGGCCACCTTCACCCGGATCGCCGTCCCGGTCGAGAGCGAGCCCTCCACGCGCGCGCCGGGGGCCGAGGAAGCGGTCGAGCGGAGCCGCACGCGGTCGCCGTCGATCTCGATGAGCTCGGCCTCGCCGCCCTTGGACCAGGTGAGGTGCGGCGTCATTCCGGCCTCCGCGGGCGGGCGCGGTTCTCGCTGCGCGCCGCGCGGGGCGGGGCGCCGCGCCCACCTCCGCCGCGGGCTCGCTCGATGGCCGCGCGCGCTTCACGCGCGGCGTCCTTCTCCTTCAGGCTCTCGCGCTTGTCGACGGTCTTCTTCCCCTTGGCGAGGGCGATCTCCACCTTCACGCGGCCGTTCTTGAAGTACAGGCGGGTCGCGATCACCGTCATGCCCTCGCGCTCCACGCCCTTGCGGATCGCCTCGATCTCGCTCTCGTGGAGCAGCAGCTTGCGCGCGCGCTTCGGCTCGTGCCCGAACGCCGCCTGGGGCATCACGGGGATGTTGACCCCTTTCAGGAACACCTCGCCGTTCTCGATGGCGCACCAGCTGTCCGTCAGCTCGGCCGCGCCGTCGCGGAGCATCTTCACCTCGCTGCCGAGCAGGACCAGCCCCGCCTCGTACCGGTCCTCGAGCGTGTAGTCGAAGGTCGCGCGCTTGTTGCGCACGATGAGCTTCTCTCCCTCTCGTTCCTTCTCTTTGTCAGCGCGGCTCACGCGGCCGCATAGCGCGCGCGCCGCCGCCTGTCCACCGTCTCACCGCGCGCCCGCCGGGCCGGCGGAGCGCGCCGCTCCCGCGGGGCGCGGCGGCGCTGCCGCGCGGCGGCGGGGTCGTCGCTTGACGCCGATCGCCGTCGCTCGTCCAATGCATCTTGAGCACGACTCGCCGTCGGGCCGGAGGACTCAGTGAACCGCGGATTGCGCTTTTCCGCCTGGCTCGGAGCGGTGGTGATCGCTGCGTTGACCCCTGCGTGTAGCTGCGCCGCCGACCCGGGGATGGTGGGTCCTCCGATCGCGAGTGGCGATGGGGCCGGCGGCGATGGCGGCCACGACGCGGCCGCGGGCTCGGGCAGCGGCGGCGAGGGGCAGGGTGGGGGCGCGCCCATCGGGGCGAGCGAGACGGTGACCGCCGGCGAGGTCGCGAAGAGCGCGCGCTACCGGATGGTGTTCACGCTCGGCCAGCCGGCGCAGAACCAGGAGACGACGACATCACCCCGATATCGGATGCAGGGCGGGCTCATCGGGGCCAACGGGAGCTCGCCATGAAGGGGACCAGGCGATGAGGGCATCGGCGATCGCGCGGTACATGACGGCTTACGCCCTGGCGGCGGGCGCGATCGCGGGCGCGGGGACCGCGGCCGCGGCGGTGCCGTCGACCATCACCCACCAGGGCCGGCTCTACGACGCGGAGGGCGCGCCCATCAACGAGACGATCGAGGTCGTCTTCGCCCTCTACGACGAACGCGATGCGTCGACGCCTCTCTGGAGCGAGGCTCATGCGATCACGTTCGAGGACGGCTTCTTCTCGGTGCGCCTCGGCTCGATCGTCCCGTTCCAGGGCGCGATCTTCGACGGCGCCGAGCGTTACCTCGGCATCACGGTCGGCGACGACGTCGAGCTGAAGCCGCGCGCGACGGTCGCGAGCGTGCCGTATGCGCTCCTCGCCGGCAACGTGAGCGGCGACATCACGCCGAGCTCGGTCACGGTGAACACCTCGAACGGCAGCACGGTGCTGATCGACCAGAGCGGGGTCGCGGTGAACGGCACCCTGGTGATCGACGAGAACGGGCAGTGGGTCGGCTCGCCGACGGGGCTTCAGGGGCCGGAGGGGCCTGCGGGGCCGGCCGGTCCGGAAGGCCCCACCGGAGCGACAGGGCCGGCAGGGCCGCCAGGCCAGGCGGGGCCGACGGGGCCGGCGGGCGCCGCCGGAGCGACAGGGCCGAGGGGCCCTGAAGGACCGGAGGGGCCGGCGGGGCCAGCGGGATCCCTCGGGCCCGCCGGGCCGGTGGGGCCGACCGGACCCATGGGGCCGGCAGGTCCGGTCGGACCGAGGGGTCCGGAAGGCCCGACCGGGCCCGCGGGTGCCGCGGGGCCCAGGGGGCCAGAAGGCCCGATGGGACCCGAGGGCCAGATCGGCCCGGTGGGGCCGAGGGGGTCGGAAGGCCCGATCGGCCCGATGGGGCCAGAAGGTCCGGTCGGTCCGATGGGGCCAGAAGGTCTGATGGGCCCGGAGGGGCCTCCTGGGCTGGACGGCGCGGTCGGCCCCGCGGGCCCCACTGGGCCGCAGGGCGCGCAGGGGCCCCGCGGTGCGACCGGCCCCGCCGGTCCGGCCGGGCCACAAGGCGTCGTGCTGTCGTTGATGGTCCACGGGATCGGCCCGAACGACACGCTGCCGGCCGGGATGCCTGTCGCTTTCTTCGGGCCCACGGCCTCGGTCGAGATCTCGTCGACGAGCCAGGCGATCTACGCGACCGCCCATCGATACCTGGGAGCGGAGACCCTCCCGGCGGACAACCTCAACCTGTACATGTGCTACCAGCGGTACCGCTCAGGACCGTCCGGCCCGGTCCTCGAGGACGTGCGCGTGGCCGGACTCGGCATGACGGGAGGTCGCGTCCCGGCGCGCACGCGCGTGTCCTTCGGGCTCAGCGCCGTGATCACCGGCCTCACCGCGGGCACCTACAACATCGGGATGTGCGGCCAGACCTTCAGCGCGAACTGGGTCAGCAACGACTACGGCTACCTCTCGCTCCTCCTCGTCAACGGCGCCTAGCCGCTCTCGTCCGCCAGGCCCTCGCGATCCACGTCGTTCAAGTGCTCGCTGACCGCACTGTTCCAATCGAACCGGACAGACACGAGCGCACGCGCCTTGCTCGCGCGCGGTGAGCGCACGGACTCGGCACGACACGCGATAATTTCGCGCCCAAGAACGCAAGGCCGCAGCGCGCGTGCGCCGGTGCGCCGCCCACGCACGATCGTTCGCGACGCTTGGACGCTCGGCTGAAAGGGGGCTAAACACTCGCGGTTTCACGCGGGCCTGTCCGCTCCGGACGCCATCCCCGCGGGGCCCACCCTTCCGCGCCTCTATGCAATCGATCTGTCTCCGCGGCGCCCGCACGCACAACCTCCAGGGCATCGACCTCGACTTCCGGCCCGGCGAGCTCGTGGCCATCGCCGGCGTGTCCGGCGCCGGAAAATCCTCGCTCGCGCTCGACACGCTCTACTCCGAAGGACAACGCCGGTTCGTCGAGAGCTTCAGCCCGTACGCGCGCCAGTTCCTCGAGCGGCTCGAGCGGCCGCCGATCGACGCGCTCGAGCCCGTGGCGGCCGGCGTCGCGGTCGATCGCCGCGCGCCGGTCAAGAGCTCGCGGTCGACCGTCGCCACCATGGCCGATCTCGAGCCGTACTTCTGCGCGCTCTTCGCGCGCGAGGCGGTGCCCGTCTGCCCCTCGTGCGACGCGCCCGCCGCGCGGACCGACCCCGCGCGCGCGGCCGACCTCGCCGCGAGCGCGCACGAGGGGGCGACCGCGCTCGTCACGTACCCGATCCCCGTCGCGGGCGCCGAGCGCTTCCTCGACGTGCGCGAGTCGCTGCTCTCCGCCGGCTACCGTCGCCTGCTCGTCCGCGGGGAGGCGCGCGACATCGACAGCGTGGCGCCCTCCGAGGCGCTGAGCGGCGCGGACAAGGTCGAGGTCATCGTCGATCGCGTCCGCGTCGCCCCCCGGGAGCGCCGGCGCCTCGGCGCCGCCATCGAGGAGGCGTGGAAGGGCGGCGGCGGCGACGCGTCGCTCCACCTGCACCGCAAGAGCGAGGAGCCGAACGGCAACGGGGCGGGGTCGACGCGGCTCCGGCTCGTGCGCGGGCTCGCCTGCCCCTCGTGCGCGCGCGCCTTCGATCCGCCGCGCCCGGGGCTGTTCTCGTACCAGTCCCCGACCGGCGCGTGCACCTCGTGCCGCGGCTTCGGCCGCACCCTCGGCATCGACTACGACAAGGTGATCCCGGACCCGGCGAAGTCGATCGCGGGCGGCGCGATCCGCCCCTGGAACGGCCGCTCGACCACGTGGGAGCGGAAGGTGCTCCGCGCGTTCTGCGAGCGGAACGGGATCCGCACCGACCGGCCGTGGCGCGAGCTCTCCGAGGCGCAGCGCGCGCTCGTGCTCGAGGGCGAGGGCACGTGGAACCAGGGGAAGTACCCCGGCGTGAAGGCCTGGTTCCGCTGGCTCGAGACGCGCACCTACAAGATGCACGTCCGCGTGCTGCTCGCGCGCTACCGCACCTACGACGTCTGCGGCGCGTGCAGCGGCAAGCGGCTCTCCCCCGAGTCGCTCCTCTACCGCGTCGGCGGCCTCGACCTCGCCGCGTGGCACGAGCTCGAGCTCCGCGACGCCCGCGCGCGGCTCGAGGCCGAGCGCCCCCAGACCGGCCAGGGGGAGATGGCGCGCCGCGAGCTCATCGCGCGGCTCGGCTACCTCGAGCGGGTCGGGCTCGGCTACCTCTCGCTCTCTCGCCAGGCGCGCACGCTCTCGGGCGGCGAGGCGCAGCGCGTCGCGCTCACCGCCGCGCTCGGCACCTCGCTGACGGGCGCGCTCTTCGTGCTCGACGAGCCGACCGTCGGCCTGCACCCGACGGACATCCCGCCGCTCATCGCGGCCATGCGCGAGCTCGCTGACCGCGGCAACGCGGTGCTCGTCATCGAGCACGAGCCCCTCGTCATCCGGGCGAGCGATCGCGTCGTCGAGCTGGGCCCCGGCGCTGGCAAGCAGGGCGGGCGCGTCACCTTCGACGGCCCGCCCGAGGGGCTCGCCGCGCGCAGCCCGCTGGTCGCGGCGCGCGCGGAGCGCCGCACGCCGACAGGCAAGATCTCGATCCACGGCGCGCGCGAGAACAACCTCCGCGACGTCACGGTCGACATCCCGCTCGGCGTCGTCGCGGCGATCACGGGGCCGAGCGGCTCGGGCAAGAGCACGCTGGTGAACGACGTGCTCTACCGGCACATCGCGCGGGCGCGCGGCTACAAGGACGTCGACGCGCCCGGCCTGTACAGGCGCATCGAGGGCACGGCCGACATCCGCACGATCACGCTCGTCGACCAGGCGCCGCTCGGGCGCACCTCCCGGGGCAACCCCGCGACCTACACCGGCGCCTGGAACCGCATCCGCGCGCTCTTCGCCGAGCAGCCGGAGGCGGCGGCGCGGGACCTCGGTCCCGGCCACTTCTCGTTCAACGTCGCGCTCGGGCGCTGCGAGGCGTGCTCGGGCGAGGGGAGCGAGACGATCGAGATGCAGTTCCTGGCGGACGTGTCGCTGACCTGCCCGACCTGCAAGGGCAAGCGGTTCCGCGACGAGGTGCTCGAGGTGAAGCTCGACGGCCGCTCGGTCGCCGACGTGCTCGATCTCTCGATCGACGAGGCGTTCGACGCCTTCGCGCGGGAGCCCGCCGTCCGGCGGGCGCTCGCGCCGCTCAAGCAGCTCGGCCTCGGCTACCTCACGCTCGGCCAGCCGCTCTCGACGCTCTCGGGCGGCGAGGCGCAGCGGCTCAAGATCGCGCGCGCGCTCGGCGAGCCGTGCGCGGGCGCGCTCTTCCTCCTCGACGAGCCGAGCGCCGGCCTGCACCCGGAGGAGGTGAAGCACCTCAACGCCGCGCTCTCCGTGCTCGTGGCCGAGGGCGCCTCGGTGATCGTCGTCGATCACGATCTCGACGTCATCGCGGCGGCCGACTGGGTCATCGACCTCGGGCCGGGCGCGGGCAGCGAGGGCGGGCGCGTCGTGGCCGAAGGGACGCCCGAGCAGGTGGCCAGGACGACGGGCCGGACCGGCAGCTCGCTCGCCGACTGGTTCGCGCAGCGCGGAGAGGGGGCTGCGCGGCGACCGCGGCGCGGCGCGGCGGCCGCGGCGACCGCCGCCCCGAAGCCCGCCAGGCGCGGCGGCAACGGCGCCGCGCGCGCGCCGCTCGACCAGGGGCGGATCGAGGTGGAGGGCGCGCGCGAGCACAACCTCGCCGAGGTCTCGACCGTGATCCCGCACGGCCAGATCGTCGTCGTCACGGGCCCGAGCGGCTCCGGCAAGAGCACGCTCGCCTTCGACGTCGTCTTCGCCGAGGGCCAGCGGCGCTTCCTCGAGACGCTGACCCCCTACGCGCGCCAGTTCCTCCCCACGCTGCCGCGGCCCGACGTCGACCGCGTCACCGGCGTGCCCCCGTCGATCGCGCTCGAGCAGCGCACCACGCGCTCCGGCGCCAACTCGACCGTCGCGACCGTGACCGAGATCGCGCACTACCTGCGGCTGCTCTACGCCAAGGTCGGCGAGGCGCGGTGCCCGGACTGCGACGTGCCGATCGAGGCGCGCTCGCCGGACGAGGTCTACCGCGCGCTCCTCGCGACGCGCGGCGCGCGGACGCTCCTCGCGCCCGCCGTCGTGGCGCGCAAGGGGACGTACCTCGACGTGTTCACCGCCGCCGCCCGCGCCGGCATCACCCGCGCGCTCGCCGACGGCGAGCCGTGCGCGACCGACAGCCCGCCGCGCCTCGACAAGCGCCGCGAGCACTCGATCGACCTCGTGATGTACGAGGGGCGCATGGACGGCCTCGATCGCGCGCTCTTCGATCGCGCCCTCGCCTTCGGGCGGGGGGCGGTGAAGCTCGCCGGCGGCCGCGGCGGCGAGCAGCTCCTCTCCACGACGCGCACCTGCCCGCGCTGCGGCGTCGGCGTCCCGGAGCTCGATCCGCGCTGGTTCTCGTTCAACACGAAGCAGGGCCGCTGCGAGGCGTGCGAGGGGACGGGCGCCTCGGACTTCGACGACGACGCGCTCGCGACGCCCGATCCGTGCGAGGCCTGCGGGGGCTCGCGCCTCGCGCCGGTCCCGCGCGCCGTGCGCCTCGCCGGCGAGCGGTACCACCAGGCGTCCGGCCGATCGGTCGCCGCCGCGGCGGCGTGGGCGAAGGGGCTGCGCTTCACGGGCGATCGCGCGCTGATCGCCGAGGCGCCGCACAAGGAGCTCTGCCGCCGGCTCGACTTCGTCTGCGAGGTGGGCCTCGGCTACCTGACGCTCGACCGGCGCGCGTCCACGCTCTCGGGCGGCGAGATGCAGCGCCTGCGGCTCGCGGCGCAGCTCGGCAGCGGCCTCACCGGCGCGCTGTACGTGCTCGACGAGCCGACGATCGGCCTGCACCCGCGCGACACCGATCGGCTGCTCGACAACCTGCGGCGGCTCGCCGCCATGGGGAGCACCGTGCTCATGGTGGAGCACGACGCCGACACCATCCGCGCCGCGGATCACCTGATCGACCTCGGCCCCTCGGGCGGGCGCAAGGGCGGCAGGATCGTCGCGGCGGGCGCGTCGCGCGAGGTGCTCGCGAACCCCGACTCGCCGACGGCCCGCGCGCTCGCCGGCGAGGACGCCCTGCTCAGCGCGCGCCCGGCGCGCCCTCCGGCGCGCGAGCACATCGAGCTGCTCGGGGCGCGCGCGCACAACCTCCAGGGGGACGCGCTCCGGATCCCCGCGGGCCGGATGACGGTGGTCGCCGGGGTGTCCGGCTCGGGGAAGAGCACGCTGATCCAGAAGGTGCTCTACCCCGCCGCGCGCCGCGCGCTGAAGCTCGAGGCGCCCGAGCCGGGCCCGCACAAGGCCCTCAAGCTGCCGAAGAGCATCCTCCGGGCGGTGGCCGTCGACCAGTCGCCCATCGGGCGGACGCCGCGCTCGGTCCCGGCGACGTTCCTGGGCGTCTGGGACGAGGTCCGCAAGCTCTACGCCGCGTGCCCCGACGCGCAGGTGCGCGGCTACGGTCCGGCGCGGTTCTCCTTCAACACGGCCTCCGGCGGGCGGTGCCCCGCGTGCGAGGGCCAGGGCGTCATCGCGCACGAGATGTCGTTCCTGCCCGACGTGACCACGCCCTGCGAGGCGTGCGGCGGCGCGCGCTTCGAGCCGGCGACGCTCGACGTGCGCTACCTCGGCCTGTCCGTCGGCGAGATCCTCGATCTCACCGCCGAGGAGGCGGTCGAGGTCTTCGCGGCGCACCCGCGGATCCGCGCGCCGCTCGCGACCATGTGCGATCTCGGCGTTGGCTACCTCCACATCGGCCAGGGCTCGCACACGCTCTCGGGCGGCGAGGCCCAGCGGCTCAAGCTCGCGGCGGAGCTGACGGCCGGCGCGCGCCCCAAGCCCACGCTCTACGTGCTCGACGAGCCCACGACCGGCCTGCACCTGGCGGACGTGACGCGGCTGGTCCGCGTGCTCGATCGTCTGGTCGAGCGCGGCGACACGCTCGTGATCATCGAGCACCACCCCGCGGTCATCGCGTGCGCGGATCACGTGGTGGAGCTGGGCCCGGAGGGCGGCGCGGGCGGGGGACGTATCGTGGCGGAGGGAACCCCGCGCGAGGTGGCGCGTCAGGCGACGGCGACGGGCGAGGTGCTGAAGAGGATCTTCGCGAAGGCGACCTGAGCGAGCGCGCCGGGGGGGCGCGCTCGCCTCGGGGTCGCGGGTCAGGCGTCGGAGCGCTTCGCGTACTGGTACGCGGTGTACGCGGAGATCAGGTGGCAGATCCAGCCGAGCCAGCCGCCCGAGCCGATCCACAGGCCGGGCGTGATGATCAGCCAGAAGATGCAGCGCAGAAACGCGCCGTTATAGAGCTGCCCAACGCCCGGAACGAGGAACGAGAGGACTGCGGCGATCCCGGATTTGCTCATGGCATCGGAACCTGCTCACCCTGACCGCCATGTCAAGCGGGCTCAGGGGTACCCCGGATCGCGCCGGCCGCGCCGCTGTCGGCGATGGCGCGGCCGGCGTGGATCCGCTCAGTTCCTGCCGGGCAGGACGATCCTCCGCCGGCCCGACGAGGACGTGGAGGGCGTCGGCGTGGGGGTCGTCGCGGACGGCGTCGTCGGGGTCACCGGAGGCGTGGTCGCGGTGGGCGTGGTCGCCGGAGGCGTGGTCGTGGCGCCCGCGCTGGGCGTCGACGCCGGCTTGGGTTGCGTCTTCGGCGGCGGCTTCGGGGCTGCCACGGGGACGGGATCCGGCGGGGGTGGCTCGGGCGTGGTGGTCGCGGGCGGGGGCGGCGGCGCGTCACCGGCGACCGACACGGGGGTCGGCGGGGGCGCATCGACCGCGGGCAGCGTGGCGTCGTCAGACGAGCTTCCGCTCCGCGCCATGAAGTAGGCGGTCGCGCCGCCCCCGAAGACCACGAACGCACCGAGCCCGATCAAGGCGAGCGGTAGGCCGGAGCTCTTCGGGCGAGGCCGCGCGGGCATCGGGGCCGCGTACGGCGGGGCGCCGCCTGGCATCTGGTGAGCGCCCCCCGCTGGATACCCCGGCGCGCCGGCAGCCCCGGGTGCGCCGAACGGCGAGCCGCCGAACGGACCGGCGGGCGGCAGGGGCGGTTGCCCGTAGACGCCCCCGGCTCCGGGGGGGCCGTCGTACGTCGCCGTTGCACCGGGGCCATACGGTCCGGCTCCACCTGCCGGCCCTGCACCGTACGCGCCCGCTGGCGGCGCGCCGTATGCGCCCGGAGGAGCGCCGTACGCGCCGGGCGGCGGCGCGCTGTTGCTCCCGCCTTCGACGATGGTCCGCGGGACGCTCGCGCCTGCGGCTCCTGGGTCCTGCGGCGCGGCGCCGGGAGGCACGGGGAAGGTGCCCTGAGGCGAGTTGAGCCCTGCGACCGGAGGCTCGCCGGGCACGGTCTTGCCAGGGCCGTACATGCCGCTCGGGGGCGCAGGCCATCCGGGCGGCGGACCGCTATTCTGGTTGCTCATCGGGATCGCATCCTACCGTGCGCGCCGGGCGAGTCAGTTGTTCGGTACGATGATCACGCGTCGTCGCGGCCTTTCGGACGGCGTGGTGGGCGTGGTGGGCGTCGGCGGGCTGGTCGTCGGCGGGCTCGGCGTGGTGGTCGTCGGCGGGTTGGTCGGAGGCTGTGCGCTGGTCGACCCAGGGAACGGGAACGGGGGGAACGTCGAGGGGATGACGAGGGGCGGCAGCGTGGGGATGATCGTCGTCCCGCTCGGCCGCGTCGGCGGTGTCTGCGTCCCTGTCGCGCTCGGCGTCGTCGGAGGCTTCGAGGTCGTGGTCGATGGCGGCCTGGGCTGAGGCTTGGCGACGACCGGCGGCGGCTCGACCGCGGGCGACGTCACGGCGGGGGGCGTCGTGGCGGGCGGCGTCGTGGTGGCGGGGCCGGGATCCGAGGGGACCGTGATGGCCGGCTGGAGCGTCGGCATGGTGGGCACCGCGTCCGCCTGCCTCCCGCGGTTGACCTCGTTGGCGATGTACAGGCCGCCCACGACGGCGCCGGTGATCCCCGTGGCGAGCAGCAGGATGGTGAACACCGACGTTCCGCGCCGAGGCGGCTGCGCCCGGTGCGCCGAGCCGCCGTGCGTGGTCCCGGGCAGCGGCTCCATCGGCGCCGTCCCGGGGATGTACCCTTGCGGGCCGCCGCCGTAGGGCCCGCCGTAGCCGGGCGCCGGACCGCCGTTGAACGCGCCCGCGGGCGCCGCCGAGCTCCGGCCCATGAAAGGAGGCGCGTTTCCGACCGCCGTCCCGCCCGGGCGCGGCGACACGTCGAACGGCCCAGGCTCGTGGCTCGTGGCCGGCACGCCGGGCATCCCGTGCGGCGGCATGTACGGCGCGGCGTTCACCGTCGCAGGCTGCCCGACCGGAGGGTAGCCTCCGTGGGCGAAGTACGGGCCCGACGAGGGCTCCGGCCTGGGCGTGAACCCCGGGGCCGACGCGGAGGGGCCCCGGGCGTCCGACGAGAAGCCCCCCATGGGGGTCGAGGCCCCGGGGGCTCCCGGGGGGCCGCTCACGGCGCGCTGCGCGCCGTCGTCCTCCGGCGGGATCGTCTTGGGCACGGCGCTGATGCGGCCGTCGCCCATCGGGTTGGTCGCGGGCGCCAGCGCGGAAGGCGAGGCCACCCCGGGCGCCGCGAGGGCCGCCGGCAGGGCAGACGCGGACGACCGCGCCAGGCTGACCTCGGAGGGCGAGGGCGTGAGCGCCGAGGGGGCGCGGGCGGCCCGGGCGAACGGCTCGAGCGCGCTGCGGAACTCGGCGGTGGTCGCGAACCGATCGGGCGGCGAGGCCGCCATCGCGCGGTGGACGGCGGCGCAGAGGGCGGGCGCGATCTCGGGGGCGAGGTCCGAGAGCCGCGAGATCTGGCCCGACAGGTAGGCGCCCGCGATCTGCTGGGGCTCATCGCCGCCGACGGGCCGACGGCCGGCCAGCATCTCGAAGATGATGACGCCCAGCGAGAAGATGTCGGCGCGCGCGTCCACGGAGTCCGCCGAGTACGCCTGCTCCGGGGCCATGTACTCGGGCGTGCCCATGATCACGCCCGGGCGCGTGAGCCCGCGATCGAGCTCCCCCGTGACCTTCAGCTTGGCGATGCCGAAGTCGAGCAGCTTGATGAGCGGCTCCCCCTTGGACGTCCTCGTGATGATGACGTTGTCCGGCTTGAGGTCCCGGTGGACGACGCCCGCGCGGTGGGCGGCCTCGACGCCCTCGAGCATCTGCATCGCGTACTCGAGCGCGTCGGCGTACGCGAGCCGCACGCCCGCCCGGTACAGCTCCTCGTAGAGGGCCTGGAGCGTCTTCCCCTCCAGGTACTCCATCACGATGAACGCCAGGCCGGAGGTCGTCTGGTCGACGTCGACCACGCGGACCACGTGCGCGCTCTGGATCTGCGCGGAGACGCGCGCCTCCTGCAGGAAGCGCTGCACCAGGCCCGAGCGGCGGGACAGCTCGGGGTGGAGAAACTTGAGGGCGACCGTCGTCCCCAGCACCTCGTGGCGGGCTTCGTAGACGCTCCCCATGCCGCCGTCCCCGATGACGCGCACGAGTCGGTACTTGTTGTTGATGACCTGGCCTGCCTGCGGACGCATCGATCTCCGTTGAGGGCGCTGGGGCTGGAGTTGCTCGGAGAGTCTCACAGGCTGGTAGACGAACGTCAGCCCCATTTGTGCGACACAAGGTCGCGATGGTCGCGATCGGCACCGTTTTTTCGGCGACGCAAGCCCTATCCGTCCCGTCCCGGTCCCGTCCAGGGCAGCCATACCGCCGAGGTCGCAATCGCCAGCCCAGGGGTTGGCGATGATGCAGTGCGTTATTGTGAGGCCTTGACGGTACGACGGCGCTGATGCGCGCGCGTGGGAGCGGGTATACCTGGGGGCGCCGCCGGGGTGCGGCGCTGAGGGAGATGCCTGTGCTGGCTGCGCCGTTGCTCGATGCCTTGATCGATCGCGCTCTGGAAGAAGATCTCGCGGGGGGCGATCTCACCACCGAGGCCTGTGTCGAGGCCTCCGCCCGCGCCACCGCGAAGGCGGTCGCGCGCAAGCCGCTCGTCGCGTGCGGGGGGGCCGTGTTCCTCCGCGTCTTCCAGCGCCTGGATCCGGCGGTGGAGGGCGAGGTGCTCGTCCCGGACGGCACCTCGGTCGACACAGGCGCCGTGCTCTGGACGGTGCGCGGCGCGGCGCGCACGCTCCTCAGCGCGGAGCGCACCGCGCTGAACCTGGCGCAGCGGATGAGCGGCGTGGCCTCCGAGGCGCGCCGCTACGCCGCGGCGATCCCGGCCGGGTCCGGGGTGCGCATCACCGACACCCGCAAGACGACGCCCGGCCTCCGCGCCCTGGAGCGCTACGCGGTGCGCGTCGGTGGCGCGCACAACCACCGAGACAACCTCGGGAGCGCGGTGATGATCAAGGACAACCACATCATCGCGGCGGGCGGCATCACGACGGCCATCGCCCGCGCGCGGGCGCGCGCCCCGCACACGACGAAGGTCGAGGTCGAGGTCGCCTCGCTCCAGGAGCTCGACGAGGCGCTGGCCGCGGGCGCGGACATCATCATGCTCGACAACTTCACGCTCGCCGACGTCAAGACCGCCTCCGCGCGCGCGCGGTCGTCGCAGCGCGGCCGGCCTCTCCTGGAGGTCTCCGGCGGCATCACGCTGGAGCGCATCCCCGAGCTGGCGGCGGCGGGCATCGACGTCATCAGCGTCGGGGCGCTGACGCACTCGGCGCGGGCGGCCGACATCGCGCTGGATCTCTCGCTGTGAGGCCGCTCGACGCGCGGGCCATCGAGCGCGAGCTCTCGCGCCTCGGCGCGCCGCTCGGCAGCCCGCTGGCCGTGGCGGCGGAGACCGCGTCGACGAACGACGACGCGCGGAGCGCGGCCGCCGCCGGCGCGCCGCACGGCGCTGCGTTCCTCGCCGACGCGCAGACGCAGGGGCGCGGGCGCGGCGGGCGCTCCTGGCACTCCCCGCCCGGGGAGAACCTCTACCTGTCGGTGGTGCTGCGCCCCAGCCTGCCGGCGAGCAGCGTGGCGCCGATCGCCCTCGTCATGGGGCTCGCCGTGGCGTCCGTCGTCGAGCGGCGGCTCGCGTCCTCGGCGCGCCTCGGTGCGCCCGGCGGAGGCCCGCTCGCCGAGGTGCGGCTCAAGTGGCCGAACGACGTGCTGGTCGGGGGCCGCAAGCTGGCCGGCATCCTCGTCGAGGCCCAGCTCCGCGGCGACTCCGTGAGCAGCGTGATCGTCGGCGTCGGGCTGAACGTCCACACGTCGCGCTTCCCGCCCGAGCTCTCGGCGCGGGCCACGTCGCTGGCGATGCTCGGGATCGACGACGTGCCGCGCGAGGTCCTCGCCGCGGAGCTGCTCCAGGCGCTCGGCGACGCCGCGGCGAGGTTCGAGGCCGGGCGGCTCGCCCCCTTCGCCGAGGATCTCGCCCGGATGGACTGGCTGCGCGACCGCCGCGTCGAGGTGGCGGGCGTGGCCGGCGTCGCGGCGGGCATCGACGCCGAGGGGCACCTCCTGGTCCGCGGCGCGGATGGCGTCCTCCGGGCGGTGGCGGCGGGCGAAGTCAGCGTCACGTCCGGCTGAGCGCCTCGCGCCGCTTGCGTTGCGCGCGCGGCGCGGCCAAAGCTTGCGCCCATCGCGGGTCGCTGGCAGCGCGGAGCTTGCCAGGCCGACCAGGCTCCTCGGAGGCGTCGCTTCCTTGAAAGAAGACACCCTCGTCGTTCACGAAATCTACGCCAGCGTGCAGGGCGAATCGACGTTCGCCGGGCTTCCGTGCACGTTCGTCCGGCTCACCGGGTGCAACCTGCGCTGCTCCTGGTGCGACACGACGCAGGCCTTCTACGGCGGCAAGCGGATCCGCCGCGGCGACGTCCTCGAGCGCGCGCTGGCCTTCGGCACGCCGCTGGTCGAGCTCACCGGAGGAGAGCCGCTCCTGCAACCCGCGTCGTTCCCGCTCCTCGCGGAGCTCTGCGACGCGGGCCGCACGGTCCTCGTCGAGACCAGCGGCGAGGCCGACGTCTCCCGGGTCGATCCGCGCGTGCACAAGATCATGGACCTGAAGGCGCCCGGCTCGGGGGAGTCCCACCGGAACCGCTGGTCGAACCTCGACCACCTCACGCCGCGCGACGAGATCAAGTTCGTGCTCGCCGACCGGGCGGACTACGAGTGGATGCGGGGCACCATCCGCGAGCGGCGCCTCGACGTGCGCGGCGTGACGCTGCTCGCGTCGTGCGTCTGGGGGAAGCTCTCGACGAGAGATCTCGTCCAGTGGGTGCTCGACGACGGCCTCCGCGTCCGGGTGCAGGTCCAGCTCCACAAGGTGATCTGGGGCGCTGACGCGCAGGGGGTCTGACCGGCGGGCCGCCCTCTCCGCGGCCCGTCGGGGCAGGGGGCGGCGCCGTGCTCTCGCCGCCTCAGCGCTCACCGCGCAGAAACTGCTCGTAGTCCTCGACGTCACGGGGCGAGCCGAGGACGAGCGGCACCCGCTCGTGGAGCGACTTCGGGACCAGATCGAGGATGCGGTGGGATCCTGTGCTCGCCTTGCCGCCGGCCGCCTCGAAGATGAACGCGAACGGGTTCGCCTCGTAGAGCAGCCGCAGCTTGCCCTGGCCGCTTCGATCGGCCGGGTAAGCGAAGATGCCGCCCTTGAGGAGCGTCCGGTGCGCGTCCGCGACCAGCGATCCCACGTACCGCGCGCCGTAGGGCCTCCCCTCGTGCTTGCTGTCCTCCTTGATCCAGGCGTTCCAGCGGCGCACCTCCTCGGGCCACCGCGCGCTGTGGCCCTCGTTGATGGAGTACGTCGAGCCGCGCTCCGGGATACGGATGTTCTCGTGGGAAAGGAAAAATTCACCCACGGTCGGGTCATAGGTGAACCCGTGAACGCCGCCGAGGCCGGTCGTGATGACGAGCAGCGTCGACGACCCGTAGAGCACGTAGCCCGCCGCGACCAGGTCGCGGCCGGGGCGCAGGAAATCCGAGGGATCAGCGCCCAGCTTGGCGTCGCTCTTGCGGAGCACGCCGAAGATCGTGCCGATCGAGATGTTCACGTCGATGTTGGACGAGCCGTCGAGCGGGTCCACGACGACGATGTACTTGGCGCGCGGGTCGGTGGAGAGGAGCCTCATCTCGCCGAGCTCCTCGCTGACCACGGCCGCGCAGTGCCCGCGCCGCCCGAGCGCGCTGAGCAGCGTCTCGTTGGCGACCTCGTCGAGCTTCTGCACGATCTCGCCCTGCACGTTGGTCTGTCCCGTGTAGCCGAGGACATTGGCGAGGCCGGCCCGCCGGACCTTGGACGTGACGAGCTTCGCCGCCAGGCCGAACTGGTTCAGGAGCGAGGTGAACGCCCCCGTCGCCGCGGGGAACCCGAGCATTCCCTCGAGGATGTACGTCTCGAGCGTGATCCCGATCCGTGACTGGGCCTCCGGCGGCTTCCAGCTCAGGTTCCGTTGGTCCGATGAGAGCGACATGATCCCTCCGCGTTGTTGGCCAGGGACGTCACCGCCCCGCCGGCTGCTCGCGCCTGTGACTGCTGCCGCTGCCCCCGAGAGCCGACCGGCGCGGCTTCGAGAATTGCGTATCCCCTGGCTCCGTACAACATCCACCGGGCGCCGGGCCTCGGGGGCGTTTGGCTGGACACGTTCGTCCAGCTCCTGACGATGCGGCCCGAGCCCGCCCGCCCGTATGCGCCGCTACGCGCGCATCGGGAGGGGCAGGTTCGCGCTCTTGGCGGCCCTGCGTTCCTCACTGCAACACCATCGACGGAGTGATTCATGGCGCTCACGACCCGTGTCGAGCAGATCCTCTCCTGGTACTCCTCCGAGAACCCCGGCACGCTGACCAACCTCGTGCGGTTGCTCGACCACGGAGCGCTCGCGGGCACCGGCAAGCTGGTGATCCTGCCCGTGGATCAGGGCTTCGAGCACGGTCCGGTGCGATCGTTCGCTCCGAACCCCGAGGCCTACGATCCCGACTACCACTTTCAGCTCGCGATCGACTCCGGGTGCAGCGCGTACGCGGCGCCGCTCGGGTCGCTGCAGGCGGGCGCGGCCAAGTTCGCGGGCCAGGTGCCGCTGATCCTGAAGCTCAACAACAGCGACACCCTGGCAAAGGTGGAGCAGCCAATCTCGGCGGTGACCGGTTCGGTCGAGGACGCGCTCCGGCTCGGATGCGTCGGCGTCGGCTACACGATCTACCCCGGGTCCGGCGCGAGGAACCGCATGTACGAGGACCTTCGCGAGCTCACCCTGGAGGCCAGGCGCAAAGGCCTGGTCGTCATCGTCTGGAGCTACCCGCGCGGCGCCGGGCTGTCCAAGCAGGGCGAGACGGCCATCGACGTCTGCGCGTATGCCGCGACGATCGCGGCCCAGCTCGGCGCGCACATCATCAAGGTCAAGCCGCCGACGGCTCATATCGAGCAGGAGGAGGCGAAGAAGATGTACGAGAAGTACAGCATCCCGATCCAGACGCTCGCCGACCGGATCCGTCACGTCGTGCAGACGACCTTCAACGGCAAACGCGTGGTGATCTTCTCCGGCGGCGAGGCGAGGTCGACCGAGGCCGTGCTCGAGGACGTGCGCGAGATGGCGGCGGGCGGCTCCTTCGGTTCGATCATGGGGCGGAACGCGTTCCAGCGTCCTCGCGCCGAGGCGTTGAAGCTCCTCGCCGACGTGATCCAGATCTACCGGTCCGCGCGCTGACGCCCCTCGACCGGGGGTTCAGGGCGGGGACGCGGGGCCCTGGTCCAGCCAGGCATCGCCTCGGCGCTCCGCCGCAATGGCGCCTGTCGAGCCCGCGGCGCCCGCCCACGCCAGCCTTCTGCCGACGACGAGGCCCGAGCGGACCTGAGCGCCGCTGCGCGCCGCGTCGCTGTCGCGTGGGAAGCGCTCTCCCTGCCGCGCCTCGGGCCGACCGCTCGCGGGCATCGTCCACGTCGACGGGGTTAGCCCTTCGTGATTAGATGCCCCGCTGGAAACCCTCCACGTCCGGGCTCAGGAGACCGCATGCCGATCAAAGTGAACCTCGCCTCGTCAGACCCGCTGAGCATCGCCGTCGACGTCGTCGTCATCGGCGTGCCCGAAGGCGCTTCGACGGGTGAGGGCGTGCTCGCGAGGCTCGTGGAGGCCCTGGGCGAGCACGTGGCCCACCAGGTCAAGCGGGACGACTTCACGGGGAAGAAGGATCAGAGCATCGACTTCGCGACGAACGGCGCGCTGAAGCCGGGCCGCGTGCTGCTGCTCGGCCTCGGGTCGGGCAAGGTCACCGACGTCGAGTGCCGGGTGCTCGCGGCGAAGGGCGCGCGCTTCGCGAACGGCGTGCGCGCCGAGAGCGTCGCTGTGGCGGTGCCGCCCGGCGTCGAGCGCGCGGAGCGGTCCGTCGCGGAGGGCCTCGTGCTCGGGGCCTACCGGTTCACCCGCTACTTCACGGGCGATCGCGTGCCCAAGATCGCGCTCTCGCGCGGCACCGTGATCGTCGAGGGCAAGCCGGGCAAGGCGGCGCGCGACGCGGTCGCGCTCGGCCAGCAGGTCGGCGAGGCGATCTGCGTCGCGCGCGATCTCGTCAACGAGCCGCCCAACGAGCTCTACCCCGAGGCCCTGGCGCGCGTCGCCGCCGGGATCGGCAAGCAGCACGGGCTCAAGGTGACCGTGTTCGACAAGGCCGCGCTGATCAAGCGGGGCATGAAGCTCATCATGGCGGTGGGGCAGGGGAGCGCGCACGAGCCCCGGCTGATCCACATGGTCTACGCTCCTTCCGGCAAGCCGAAGGGGAAGCTCGTCTTCGTGGGCAAGGGGCTGACCTTCGACAGCGGCGGTCTCTGCATCAAGCCGGCTCCGGGCATGGAGGAGATGAAGGGGGACATGGGCGGGGCCGCGAACGTGATCGCGCTGATGGCCGCCGTCGCGGCCGCCAGGCCGAACGTCGAGGTGCACGGCATCATCGGCTCTGCGGAGAACATGCCCGACGGCGCGGCGTACCGCCCCGGAGACATCTTCGGCTCCCTGGACGGCAGGACGGTGGAGATCATCAACACCGACGCGGAGGGGCGCCTCGTCCTCGCGGACTGCCTCGCTTACGCGCGTGCGCTGAAGCCGGACTTCATCGTCGACAACGCCACCCTCACGGGCGCCTGCATGGTGGCGCTCGGCCCGACGGTGTCGGGCTTCTTCTCGAACCGCGAGGAGCTCGCGGAGCGCGTGCGGGGCGCCGCGAAGGCCGCCGGCGAGTCGATGTGGCAGATGCCGCTGGTCGAGGAGCTCCGCGAAGGCCTGAAGAGCGACTGGGCCGACATCAAGCACACGGCCGACCGCTGGGGAGGGGCCATCACGGCGGCCCTGTTCCTGCGCGAGTTCGTGGGCGATGTCCCCTGGGTCCACGTGGACATCGCCGGCCCGTCGATGGCGAGCAAGCCGTACGGTATCGTCTCCAAGGGCGGGACGGGCCACGGCGTGCTTACCTTCCTCCGCCTCATCGAAGGCTTCACCGGTTAGATCGTGCAACTCCGCCGCAAGCTCGCGCGCGCCATGGGCCGCGCCATCACCGACTTCGACATGATCGCCGACGGCGATCGGATCCTCTGCGCTGTCTCGGGGGGCAAGGACAGCTACGCGATGCACGCGCTCCTCGTGGACCTCGCGCGCCGCGCGCCGGTCCGGTTCAGCGTCATCGCGGTCAACATCGACCAGGGGCACCCTGGCTACCCCGGACACCTCCTGGCCGATTACATGGCCGCGGGCGGCCACGACTTCCGGATGATCTCCGAGGACACCTACTCGATCGTCACCGAGAAGATCCCCGAGAACAAGACGTACTGCTCCCTCTGCTCCCGCCTGCGGCGCGGCATCCTGTACCGCATCGCGCGCGAGCTCGGCTGCTCGAAGATCGCCCTCGGCCACCACCGCGACGACGCCGTGACGACGCTGCTGCTGAACCTGATCTTCGCAGGCCAGCTCAAGTCCATGCCGCCGAAGCTCGTCTCCGATGACGGCGACAACGTCGTGATCCGCCCGCTGATCTACTGCGCCGAGGACGAGCTCGCCGCGTTCGCGGCGGAGGAGCGCTTCCCCATCATCCCGTGCGACCTGTGTGGATCTCAGGAGAACCTCCAGCGCAAGGCGGTGAGCCGGCTCCTCGCGGAGCTCGACGCGCGCCACCCCGGGGCGCGGCAGAATATGCTCGCCGCCCTCGGCAACGTGCGCCCGAGCCACCTGTTCGACACGGGCCTCTGGAAGCGCCTCGGGCTCGAGGTCGCCCGGGAGGAGGGGGGCGCGAGCGGCGACGACACCGGCGCGCGTGCGCCGGCGCAGGAGGTGCTGCCCGTGGGCAACCTGCTGAGGAACCTGGCCTAGCGGCTCGCCCATGAGCACGGACGCCCCCGGTGCGATCTCGATCGGCGCTCCGCGCGAAGCCGAGTCGTCCGCCACGGCCGCTGGCGGACGCGGCGGGAGGCGGGCGCGCGGGCTCGAGGGGCCGTCGAGCTCGGAGGGCCCCGAGGCCGCGCAGCCCGGAGCAGGGCGCTTCGATCTGGGTCTCGGCGCCGGCCGCGCTCCGCAGGCGCTGCTCGCGGCGATCGTCGCGTGGATGATCACGGTCGCGCCGGCCGCCTTCGGCCGCGGCGCGCCGACGTCCGCCAGCATCGCCGCCACGCTCGCCTTTCTCTGCGGCGCCGCTGCGCCGCTGCTCGCCGCGACCCACCGCCGCCTCGCGCGGCACCTCGGCATCTCTGCCTTCCTTGCGCTCGCCACGTTGACCTGGCTGCTCGCGTCGCCGTCCCTCCAGCCGTCGCGCCTCGACCCGGTCCGCGCGGCGATCGGCGCGATCGCCTGGGGCATCTTCGCGCTCTCCTGGCGCGATCGGTGGGACGTGCGGCGCCCGCAGGAGCCGGACCCGGACGCCCCCCTCCTCCAGGCCCGGGCCCATCTGCCCCCGCTCGCCGCGGCGGTGATCGCGTTCGGTGCGCTCGTGAGCCTGGCCATCCTCGTGCTCGCGTGGCGCGTCCGGGACCCCGATCGCGCCCTGCTGGCCCAGGCGGTCGCCGTGGCCTGCGCCGTCGCGCTGATCACGGCCGCCTCCGGGGTCGCCGTCGCCCGCGGACGCAGGCACACGGCCGGCGGACGGAGGCTCACTCATCGCGCCGTCCGGCAGTTGCTCGTCCTGATCGTCTTCGCCGTCCTGGGGGCGGTCGTGATGATGCTGCGCTGACTGAGCAGCGGTTCGGCCGTGGCCCTCGGCCCGCTTCTCGTTGCTTACCCTCCCCCGCATCCCCGCCGGCTCCCCGTCAAATCGCGTTACACTCGGTCGCGTGTCCCGCGCAGTCGACGTATTCGCGATTCTGCTCCTCGCCGCCGCGGCGTTCTCCTTCGCCTTCGGGGTCCACGCGCTCGGCGATCGCCAGGATTTCAAGGCAATCTACCTCCTGGTGATCGGCGGGCTCTCGCTCAAGGCGTCCACGGAGATCCTTCGTCCCCGCGGGGGTAGCGCGTGAGCCCTGGGCGCCGAGCGATCGCGGCTGCCGCGTGCCTGTGCGCGTCCGTCGCGTGGGCTGCTCTATCCACGTCCGCGAGGGGCGCTCCGCCGCTGCCGCCCGACGTGGCGGCTCGCGTGGGCGCGAGCGATATCCATGTCGACTCGGTAGCTCGCATCGCGGCGGCGCAGCAGATCCCGCCTGCGCGGGCCCGGGACGCGGCGATCCGCGATGCGCTCTTCGCCGCCGAGGCGCGTGATCGCGGCCTCGATCAGGCTCCCGAGGTGCAGCGCGAGATCAGCGCGCTGCTCGCCCGCCGGCTGCTTCACCGCCTGAAAGAGGAGGCGGAGAGCGCCGGCCCGGTGACCGACGACGAGCTGCGCGTCGCCACCGAGCGGCACTGGCTCGAGCTCGACCGCCCCGAGGGCTACCGCACCGTGCACGCCGTCGTGAGGCTCTCGGCTGACGCCGGCGACGATACGCGCGAGAGGGCGAGGGCGCTCGCCGAAGCGATCCGGAAGGCGGTTCTCTCCGCGCGCGACGTGGCCTTGCGCTCCGAGCCGCCGCGCGCCGTCGAGGCGAGGCAGCCGCCGTCCGACCCGGCCGCCGACGCGTTCATCAGCGCGGCGAAGGCGGTCCCTGCCGACGGCCTCGAGGTCGTCGCGCAGCCGCTCCCGCCCGTTGCCG